>NZ_CP094541.1:0-3447265 GCF_024605785.1 Acinetobacter sp. YH16040_T
ATGCTTTGGACAGACTGCTTAACTCGCTTGCGACAAGAGCTTTCAGGAAATGTCTATACAATGTGGATACGCCCACTGGTGGCAGAAGATGCAGGTGATAGTCTAAAACTCTATGCACCGAATCCGTATTGGACACGCTATATTCAAGAGCACCATTTAGAACTGATTTCAATTTTAGCGGAACAGTTGTCTGAAGGTCGGGTACGTAAAGTCGAGATTTTGGTCGATTCACGGCCTGGTGCAATTTTATCTGCAGCTGAGCAACCGGCAACAACCACCGCAGCATTAGAGTCAACGCCACAAGTGTCGGCACCAACACGTCCTAAAAAAGAAAAAGAAGAGACGTCTTCAAAAAATAACCGTAAGCGTCAGCTTAACCCATTATTTACCTTTTCCTTGTTTGTTGAAGGTCGTTCCAATCAGATGGCGGCAGAAACCTGTCGTAAAGTCTTGACGCAGCCCGGTGCTTCGCAACATAACCCGTTATTTTTATATGGACCGACTGGTTTAGGTAAAACCCATTTAATGCAAGCCGTAGGTAATGCATTATTGCAAGCGAAGCCGAATGCACGTGTGATGTACATGACGGCTGAAAGTTTTGTACAAGACTTTGTGAGCTCGTTACAGCAAGGTAAGGTCGAAGAATTTAAGAAAAACTGTCGTTCGTTAGATTTGTTATTGGTGGATGATATTCATTTGTTGGCGGGTAAAGAGGCCAGCTTGGTTGAGTTTTTCTATACCTTCAACGCGTTATTAGATGAATCTAAGCAAATCATTTTAACCTCAGATCGTTATCCAAAAGAACTGACTGAACTTGATCCACGTTTGGTTTCACGTTTTTCGTGGGGCTTATCGGTGGGTGTTGAACCGCCTGATATTGAAACCCGTATTGAAATTTTACTGAAAAAAGCGGAAAGCAATGGGGTGGAACTTCCACGGAATTGTGCGTT
This sequence comes from Acinetobacter sp. YH16040_T, assembly GCF_024605785.1. NCBI lineage: Bacteria > Pseudomonadati > Pseudomonadota > Gammaproteobacteria > Moraxellales > Moraxellaceae > Acinetobacter > Acinetobacter sp. YH16040_T. The sequence goes on from NZ_CP094541.1 coordinate 951, forward strand.
GTTTATTGCTCAACAAGTGGTTGCCAATGTCCGTGAACTAGAAGGTGCGCTGAATAAAGTCGTAGCCATTTCTCGTTTTAAAGGCACCCCAATCGATCTAGATGTGGTGCGTGAATCGTTAAAAGATGTGTTGGCAATTCGTGCGCGCACCATCAGCACGGAAAATATTCAGCGTGTGGTGAGTGAATATTTCCGTATTCCACTGAAAGAATTGATTGGTCCAAAACGTACACGCATTTATGCACGTCCACGTCAGTTGGCTATGGGGCTAGCACGTGAGCTGACAGGGGATAGTTTTCCTGAAATTGGTATGGCTTTTGGTAATCGTGACCACAGTACTGTGATGCATGCCTGTGAAAAAGTACAAAGCCTGCGTGAAGAAGATCCAATCTTCAATGAGGACTATAAAAACTTGCAACGTCTGCTGCAAAGTTAAGTCTTTTCGTTCAAATTCTGTTCTTGCAATGCGGTATATTCTGCCGCATAGTACACTGCTAAAAAATTAATTTATTTTGTCTGTCTTCAGTTTTTAGAGGAATGTATCGTGCGTTTAAAAATCGCGAAAGAAAGCTTACTGAATGTTCTATCACATGTCGTAGGAGCGGTTGAACGTCGCCATACCTTAAATATTTTATCCAATGTAAAAGTACAGGTAACAGAGCAAGCTTTGACCATTACGGGGTCGGATCTTGAAGTGGAACTGGTTGCAAGCACATCACTTACTGAAGGTGCATGTTTACAAGCAGGTGTGACGACTGTTCCTGCACGTAAATTGATGGATATCTGTAAATCATTACCGTCAGCGGCATTGATTGATTTGCAAATTACTGAAGATCAACGTTGTATTTTAAAATCTGGAAACAGTCGTTTTGTATTGGGTACTTTGCCTGCAGAAGACTATCCATTATTAACCACTGAAAATACTCAAGGCACTCAAGTCGGTGTGACTCAGCGTGAGTTAAAGCGTTTATTTGAGAAAACATCTTTTGCCATGGCGGTTCAAGATGTGCGTTTCTATTTGACAGGTACTTTGCTTGAAATTGATGAAAATCAATTGCGTGCAGTAACGACCGATGGTCACCGTTTGGCGATGTGTGAAACAGCGGCAAGCTCGAATGCGACACAAGCAATGCAAGCGATTGTTCCACGTAAAGCTGTAGGTGAATTGCAGCGTCTATTGAGTGTTGAAGACGAGCAATTATCGTTGTTGATTGGTCGTGAATTATTAAATGTAACGATTACCATTGCCAGCCGTGATAAAGAGCAGGGTGATATTACCGTACGTTTCACCACAAAATTGATCGATGGTAAATTCCCTGACTACCGCCGTGTGATTCCACGTGGTGGTGATAAAAATGTGCGCATTGCACATGATGTATTTAAACAATCACTACAACGTGTGGCGATTTTAAGTAATGAAAAATTGCGCGGCGTATTCTTGAAGTTTGATGCGGACACTTTACAACTTCGTGCCAATAACCCTGAACAAGATGAAGCGATCGAAGATCTCGCGATTCAATATGCTGATGCACCGATGGAAATGTCATTCAATGCACAGTACTTATTGGAAGTTCTGAATGTGTTGGATGGTGATGATGTTGCAATGACCATGACAGAAGCCAACCAATCTGTATTGGTACAAGATCCACAACAACAAGATCAAACCTATGTTGTGATGCCAATGCGTGTTTAATTCGGACTGACGTCTCAATTATTATGCATATCACGCGTTTACATGTAGAACGTGTTCGAAATTTAAAGACGGTTGCACTCTCTGGGTTGCAGCCGTTTAATGTCTTTTATGGGCAAAATGGTTCTGGCAAAACTTCTGTATTAGAAGCAGTACATTTGCTGGCAACCGGCCGTTCTTTTCGAACCCATATTCCGAAAAACTATATTCAAAATAATAGCCCTGACGCTGTTGTCTTTGCGCAGTCTGCAACAGACCGCATTGGTATGCAAAAAATGCAGTCGGGCGAGCAAGTGATTAAAGTCAATGGCGACCTTGTGGGGACACAAGGGCAGTTGGCTAAGATTTTACCACTACAACTCATCGACCCACAAAGTACCGATATTATTGATCATGGTGCGAAGCCACGACGTCAACTTTTAGATTGGTTGATGTTCCACGTGGAACCGGAGTTTTACCATGCATGGCAATATTATGCGCGGGCATTAAAACAGCGGAATAGTTTGCTGAAATCACGACGTCATTTGAGTTTGTCTGACCTAGAACCGTGGAACAAAATGCTCAGTGATTATGGTGAGATATTACATAGTCTGCGCAGTAATGTGGTGGAACAGTGGACGCGATATTTCCAACAAGATCTCCAAGCATTATTGCCGCATTTAACAGTGACATTGGAATATAGTGCAGGCTTTCATGCTGAAACAGGACTGCTGAATGATCTGACCAATCAGCACTTTAAAGACTGCGAACGTGGCTATACTGAGTATGGTCCGCACCGTGCAGATTTAAGGTTGAAAACCGCTATGGGTGATGCAGATGTTGTGCTCTCTCGTGGGCAAAAAAAGTTATTGATCATGGCGTTAAAACTGTCACAGATTGCAATGCTACATGCTTGTAATAAGGAAACTGTGGTATTATTAGATGATCTGACAGCAGAATTAGATTTAACCGCACAACAGCGTTTAATTGAGCGTTTAAGCCATCTTGGTAGTCAAGTTTTTATTACCACTTTAGACCATGATTCAGTGCAAAAACACTTACATGATTTATCTATTTCTTATCAATTATTCAAAGTTGAAAATGGTACGGTGCAGGCTGTTGTGCAATGAAATACCACCTTTGGATAGACCTATTTTTCACTAGGGAGAAACCATGAGTTCAGAAGATCAAGCTGCTTCTCAAACAGAACAAACCATAGAAAAAGCTTATGATTCCTCTAGCATCAAAGTATTACGTGGTCTAGACGCTGTACGTAAGCGTCCGGGCATGTATATTGGTGATACTGACGATGGTACTGGCCTACACCACATGGTGTTTGAAGTTGTCGATAACTCAATTGATGAAGCGTTGGCAGGTCATTGTGACGAAATTCAAGTCACCATTCATGAAGATGAATCTGTAAGCGTATCGGATAACGGTCGTGGTATTCCTACCGACATTCACCCAGAAGAAGGTGTTTCTGCAGCAGAAGTGATTTTAACGATTCTGCATGCGGGCGGTAAATTTGATGATAACAGCTATAAAGTTTCAGGCGGTCTACATGGTGTAGGCGTATCCGTGGTGAATGCGCTTTCAAGCAAGCTCGAATTAACTATTCATCGTGCGGGTCAAATCCACCAGCAAGAATATAAACACGGTGATTCCGTGTATCCATTAAAGGTGGTGGGTGAGACAGATCGTACAGGTACACGTATACGTTTCTGGCCAAGTGCTGAAACCTTCAGTCAAACGATTTTTAATGTCGATATTTTGGCGCGTCGTTTACGTGAATTATCTTTCTTGAATGCAGGTGTGAGAATTGTGCTACGTGACGAACGTATCAATTTAGAGCACGTTTATGACTATGAAGGTGGTTTGTCTGAGTTTGTAAAATATATTAACCAAGGCAAAACCCATCTGAATGATATCTTCCACTTTACTACTCAAGCGGATAATGGCATTGGTGTAGAAGTTGCATTGCAGTGGAATGATTCTTATCAGGAAAATGTTCGTTGCTTTACCAACAACATTCCACAAAAAGATGGTGGCACGCATTTAGCGGGTTTCCGTGCTGCATTAACTCGTGGCTTAAACAGCTACATGGAAAGCGAAAACTTACTCAAAAAAGAGAAAGTAGCAGTTTCTGGTGATGATGCACGTGAAGGTTTAACTGCGATTGTTTCGGTGAAAGTGCCTGATCCAAAATTCTCTTCGCAAACCAAAGAAAAATTGGTGTCGAGCGAAGTGAAAACTGCGGTTGAGCAAGCGATGAATAAATCATTTGCTGAATATCTTTTAGAGAACCCACAAGCCGCTAAATCGATTGCAGGCAAGATTATTGATGCAGCACGTGCGCGTGATGCAGCACGTAAAGCACGTGAAATGACTCGTCGTAAGAGTGCGCTTGATATTGCAGGCCTGCCAGGTAAATTGGCCGATTGTCAGGAAAAAGATCCTGCATTGTCTGAACTTTACTTAGTCGAAGGTGACTCTGCGGGCGGTTCTGCAAAACAGGGCCGTAACCGTAAGATGCAAGCGATTTTGCCGCTGAAAGGTAAAATCCTCAACGTGGAACGTGCACGTTTTGACAAGATGATTTCTTCACAAGAAGTGGGAACACTGATTACTGCTTTGGGTTGTGGTATTGGCCGTGAGGAATATAACCCAGATAAACTGCGTTATCACAAAATCATCATCATGACCGATGCCGACGTCGATGGTTCGCACATTCGTACGCTACTGTTGACCTTCTTCTTCCGTCAAATGCCAGAACTTGTGGAACGTGGATATATTTATATTGCACAGCCACCGTTGTATAAGCTGAAAAAAGGCAAGCAAGAACAGTACATCAAAGATAATGATGCGCTTGAGACTTACCTGATTTCAAATGCAATTGATGAGCTTGAATTACACATCAGTGCAGAAGCACCAGCCATTCGTGGTGAGGCTTTAGCGGGTGTGATTGCGGATTATCAAACCTCTCAAAAGAGCTTGCATCGTCTGACTGTACGTTATCCTGCAAGTGTGTTGGATGGTTTATTGGCAGTAGAAGGCTTTAAGTTAGATCACGCAAATAACCAAGACTATGTACAGACTTGGGGTGAGCAACTACGTGCCAATATTGAGAAAACTCAACCTAGCTTACGTCCTGAATTAAGCTTAGAAACTTTTGAGCATGAAGATACCGAAGGCAATAAGTCAGCGACCTATTTCCCGCGTATTACCATCTATGTTCATAACTTACCGCACCAATACTTGTTAGATTCAGGTCTATTGGGTTCAGGTGAATATGCACGTTTACTCAAAAATTCGAAGAGTTGGTTCACCTTATTGGAAGAAGGTGCTTACCTACAAAAAGGTGAGCGCAAAATTCCAGTAAATAGCTTCCATCAGGTTTGGCAAAACATCCTACAAGACTCACGCCGTGGCATGATGATTCAGCGCTATAAAGGTTTGGGTGAGATGAATGCTGAACAGCTTTGGGAAACCACAATGGATCCTGAGAACCGTAACATGCTGCAAGTAACGGTACAGGATGCGATTGAAGCTGATCGTATGTTCTCTTGCTTGATGGGTGATGATGTGGAACCACGTCGTGCTTTCATTGAAGAAAATGCGTTAAATGCGGATATTGATGCCTAAATTCTGATTACAGAATCATTCAAAAAAGCACTCTTCGGAGTGCTTTTTTTTGTGCTATCTTAAATAAAATTGAATATTAAATCGCCAATTTGTGTTTTATAAAATTGACTTATTCTGATGCTAAGCTCAAATCTATTTGAACTTAGCAGCTAAAAATAAGAGGTCTATATATGATGGACAATCAACTTGAACACATTCGTGACATCTGGGTAAATGCATTTTTTACCGGAAATTATACCGTTCTTGCCAAATACGAAGATGAGCACTTTAAGGTGGTTTATGAGCAAGACGGGCGTGTCGAAAGTAATTATGTCCGCTATGAACGTATTGCACATGCAGTGAAGAATGGGGTTTGGAAACCACAAAAACCAGACGTAGAATTTGAAGAATATGAGTTTAATCGTGACCAAACTGAGTGCAAAATTTTAATTGGTTTAGCCGAAACACAGCAGCAAATACAGGAAATCTGGCATTTTGATCAGACCTGGAAAATACAAGAATTACGTTTTTTAAAGGCAAAAAAAGCCCATCCTTCTGCCTTATCTTAAACAATAAAAAGTTTAAATTGATGTCGTGAATGGAGATAAAATGCATCCATCTTGCAAATGTGGATAAGTTTTGTGAATTTTCACATTTAATAGTGTTCAACATCAAAGTCATTTATAATTGTGGATAATATCATTTAAAAATATTTATCCACAAAAAAAGGTGGTTCGATATTTTGAATTTAAAAAATAAAAATGAATTTAAAACCAAGATTTGAATTGAAAAATGGCTTTTATGGATAACTATGGCAATGAGTTTGATGTGAAGTATATTTTTTGAATTCATTTACAAAGTTAGGGTAAAAGCTATCGCTGAATTTTTAGATTCTTTCCGAATAGAAATGCCTTAACGATGCAATAACCAGTTGGATATGAACATTCGATTTTTTAAATATTTTTTAGATTTATAGTGTGATTATTATTGTGAAGTATAAATAAAAAATCGCCGTGGAACATTTAAATTTCACGGCGATTGATTTTTTGAGCTTAAGTTAGGTTTTCTTAATAATGCAAATCTAGGGTTTTGCTTTTTAAATTAAGCCTCAAAACTACTTTCCATTTCTTCTAATTCCATCATTAATTCAAGCATTTGCTCTTCGACAGATTCAAGTTTGGCTTTTAATTCTGTTTGCTCATTCATCAGTTTGAGTAAGTCATCTTTACGACTGGCTTCATATAAAGCACTGTCTGCTAATAATTCCTCGATTTCGTTTAAGCGTGGCTGAATTTTGCTGATTTGCGCTTCATTTTTTTCAATGTTTTTACGAATCGGGCGGGTCAATTCACGCTGACGTGCAGCTTCTTTACGTTGCGCTTCTTTATCGACTTTGGAAATCGTCGGTTTAGTTTCAACTTGAGATTTGATGGGAGTCGGGGCTTGTTGACTATTTTTCATCATGTCGATCCGTGCTTGACGCAGCCAATCGGCATAAGCCACGAGGTCACCATCAAATTCGCGACATTTCCCATGATGTACCAATAATAATTCGTCACAAACACTGGCAATCAATTGACGTTCATGCGAAACCAAAACCACAGCGCCTTCAAAGTCTTGTAATGCCATAGTTAGCGCATGACGCATATCAAGGTCTAAATGGTTGGTCGGTTCATCTAGAATTAAAACATTGGGGCGCTGCCAAACAATCAAAGCCAAAGCCAATCGTGCTCGTTCACCGCCTGAAAATCCTTCACTTGGCGTATCCATGCGTTCGCCACTAAAACCAAAGCTACCTAAGAATGAACGTAATGCCGCTTCACTGATTTTTTTGTCAGCGATTCGAGATAATTGCAACATTGGGCTGGCATTGCCATCTAGAGCATCCATTTGATGCTGTGCAAAATAGCCAATATTCAACAGTTCCGAGGCTTTGCGTGTCCCTTGTAATAAGGGAAGATCACCAACCAAGGATTTAATTAAGGTTGATTTACCAGCACCATTCATTCCCAGTAAACCAATGCGACTGTTTGGGGTAATCTGTAAATTCACATTGGTGGCAATCAGTTTGTCACCATAGCCTATATCGACATGTTCCATTTGTAACAGTGGTGAGCTCATTTTGGTTGGCTCACGGAAACTAAAGGTAAATGGCGTATCGACATGCGCGGCAGAAAGTTCCTGCATGCGTTCTAATTGTTTAATACGACTTTGAGCCTGCTTAGCTTTAGTGGCTTTAGCTTTAAAACGGTCAATAAATTTTTGGAGATGTGCACGGGTTTCAAGTTGTTTTTCATAGGCTTGTTGTTGTTGTGCCAAGCGCTCAGAACGGGTGCGTTCAAAGGTTGAATAGTTGCCGGTGTAAAGCGTCAGCTCTTGATTTTCGATATGTAAAATATGATCAGTCACCGCATCTAAGAAATCACGGTCATGTGAAATCAAGATCAGTGTGCCTTCATAAGCTTTTAACCAATCTTCTAACCACAAAATCGCATCTAAGTCTAAGTGGTTGGTTGGTTCATCGAGTAATAATAGGTCAGAACGGCTCATCAGGGTACGCGCAAGGTTTAAACGCATACGCCAACCACCAGAAAAGCTTGAAACATTGAGTTGGGACTGATGTTCAAAGAAACCCAGGCCGGCCATCAGTTGTGAGGCTTTTGATGGAGCTGTATAGCCATGGATTTCATCAAATCGGCCATATAAGTGTGCCAGCGCTTCATTGTCTAATTGTTCTGGATGTTCAAGTTTATGTTGTATTTCCCAATATTCTTCATCGCCTGAAAGAACGAAATCAATCGCTTTCATATCGAGCGCTTTGATTTCTTGCGCCATATGCGCGACGGTCCATACCGCAGGACGAGTTAATGAACCACCATCAGATTCCATTCCACCTAAAAGTGCAGAAAAAAGAGTCGATTTACCTGCACCATTTACACCGGTTAAGCCGATTTTCCAGCCTGGATGCAATTGCATAGATGCTTTTTGAAATAAAACACGCCCACCGCGACGAATGGAAAGTTGGTCTAACTGAATCATGGAACTAACTAAACAAGAAGAATGTGAGGCTATTCTAATGGATGGCTTTGCAAAAGAAAAAACAAAGCATCGCAACCATCTGAAAAAATGTGACAGATTCCACGTATTTAGGTATATTGAATGGGCTTTAGTATTAAAAAAATATTTCAAGTTGTTGTTTTAAATGGATTAATAAAACATATTGGGAATATAAGAAATGAGAAAAGGAATTTTAATTTTATCGCTTCTTTCAGGTGTGATGTCTGCACAAAGCTATGCCAATCAGAAGGTCTGTGTGTTCGATTTACTTGGAAAAGCAGGGGAATCTTATAAGCTAATGGAAGAGTGGTCTCTAGCCAGTAAGGCATGGGGAGCACAAGTTCAACTGATTTCATATCAAGATGAATCCAAAGTCGATAAAGATTTTAAAGAAGGGAAATGTGACGCATTTTATATGACCTCGATGCGGGCACGTGCGTATAACAAATTTGCTGGTTCGATTGATGCCATTGGCGGTGTACCGAACAATACCATCCCACAAAAAGCCATTACCTATGTCTTAGATAAGCGGAACAGTAAGCGACTGATTACCAATTCAGGTAAAGATAGTTATGAAGTGGCAGGGATTGGGCAAATTGGTTCAGCCTATATTTTTGTCCGTGATCGCAATATCAATAATTTAGAAAAAGCTGAAGGTAAAAAATTTGCCATTTTGCATTATGACTATGCGCAAAAAGAGATGGTCGACCGTGTCGGCGCTGTGCCAGTCATGTCGGAAATTTCCAATTTTATTCGCAAATTTAATCAGGCCGAAGTTGAAATTGTGGCTGCGCCGGCTTATGCCTTTAAGCCACTCGAAATTTCAAAAGGCTTAGGCACTACTGGGGCGATGGTGAATTTTCCTGTGGTGAATGTCACGGCAGACCTGATTATTCGTAACAATAAATTCCCAGATGGTTTTGCTGAACCCTCTCGGCAATGGTTCGTTAAACAATTACCGAAAAGTTTTGCCATGGTAAAACGCATGGAAGCTGAAATTCCTGCCAAATATAAGATGAATCTCAGCAAAGATGATCAGTTGAAATATCAGAAAATTTTGCGTGAAGGACGGATGGATTTAACCAAACAAGGAATCTACGACTCCACCATGATGACGGTACTGAAAAAAGCACGTTGTACGATTGAGCGAACCAATTTTGAGTGTTCAGTGGCGGGTGAATAAGCTTTTTTCTGTATTTCTTTGTAAAGTTTCATAAAAAGGCTGTAAATGCAAAAAGCCTTTTTTGCATACAACATGATGATTATATTTATAATTTTGCCTTAAATAAAAAAGTGATATTAATCACAAAAAAACAGAATGTGCCAAAATGACATAAATAAATGGAGTAAATGCTCTATTTTTTTTAAATTAACTTGCTTAATATCGGCGTTGTGTAAGGACACCTCTGAACCATAAAAAGATTTGAAAGGAAAATAGAATGAAAAAAACGCTCCTATCATTGGCTACATTTGCTGCAATTGGCTTTGCTGGTTCAGCTCAGGCAGCAAAAGTAGATATCTGTGTATTTGACTTACTGGGTAAGTCAGGTGAGTCATACCAAATGGCTCAGGAATGGGCGCTTGCAGCAAAAGGCTGGGGTGCTGAAATTAACTTAATTCCGCGTCAAGATGAAGCAGTAGCCGACAATGATTTTAAAGCGGGTAAATGTGATGGCGTATTTATGACGGCAATGCGTGCTCGTCAATACAATAAATTTGCAGGTTCGATTGATGCGCTTGGTGGCGCACCGAGCAATGCAATTGCGCAACGTGCGATTACCTTTGCATTAGACCAACGTAATGCTGCAAAAATGGTCAGCAACCTAGGTGGTAAGAAATACGAAGTGGCGGGTATTGCTCCACTGGGTTCAGCATTCATCTTTGTCAAAGACAAAAAAATTGACTCAATTGAAAAAGCAGCAGGTAAAAAGTTTGCAGTATTAGGCTATGACGAAGCACAAAAAATCATGGTGCAACGTGTCGGCGCTCAAGCTGTGGTTTCAGATGTATCTAACTTTGTGGCGAAGTTTAATAATGGTCAGGTCGATATGGTGGGTGCGCCTGCGTATGCCTACAAACCATTAGAGATTTATAAGGGTTTAGGTACCAATGGTGCGATGTTTAACTTCCCAGTTTTACAAGTGACCGCGGACTTTATTATTCGTCCTGATCAGTTCCCAGCAGGCTTTGGTCAAAAATCTCGTGATTGGTTTGTGAAACATTTACCGAAGAGTATTGCGATGATTAACCGTTTAGAGGCGGGTATTCCTGCGAAATATAAACTTAACTTAAGTGCAGAAGATAAAACCAAATATCAAAAATTATTGCGTGAAGGTCGTATGGATATGACGAAACGTGGCATTTATGATGCGGGCATGATGTCAGTATTGAAAAAGGCACGTTGTTCTGTCGATAAAGCCAATTTTGAATGTTCACTTAGCGGCGAATAAACTGATATTTAAAGAAAAAAGCCTGGATTTATCCGGGCTTTTTTTCGCAAATGCACAGGTCATTTTCGCCATTGAGTCAGCAAAATATTCAGGTAATCTAAATTGAAATCGAGGGCTGTGAGTATATTTAATCATACTCCGCATGACCCAAAAATCAAAAAATGGTTAAAACAAAAACAGTAAAAAACAAGGAAAGTCAGTATGAAACAATGGACAAAGGCATTGAGTATTGCTGCTGCGTTAATGGCGGTGAATGGCGTAGCTCAAGCAAAGCAAGTGGTGTGTGTATTTGATTTGGTGGGTAAAAATGGTGATGTTTTTACCCTGATGAGAGATTACCAATTGGCGGCAAAAAACTGGGGCGCAGACATTGAGCTCCGCGTCAGTCAAAATGAAGCGGTGATTGCGGAAGATTTTAAAGCCGGTAAATGTGATGGGATCAGTGTCACAGGTATGCGTGGTCGTCAATTTAATAATTTTACCGGTTCTTTAGATGCGATTGGTGCAATTCCAGATTTGAAACTTGCGGTTAAAGTGATGCAAGGCCTTGCGAGTCCAACGTTTGCAAAGAGCATGGTCAATAGTAAATATGAAGTGGTAGGTGTGATTCCTGTAGGTGATGCCTACCTGTTGGTGAATGACCGTAGTATCAATACTGTCGCTAAAGCAGCAGGTAAAAAAATTGCGGTGCTTGATTATGATGAAGCGCAGAAAATTATGGTGCAACAGGTGGGGGCTCAAGCGGTCAGTGCTGACGTGACCAATTTTGGCTCTAAATTTAACAATGGTCAGGTGGATATTATTGGTGCACCTGCAGCGGTGTTTAAACCCTTGGAGTTACATAAAGGTTTAGGTAGTAAAGGTGCAATTGTTAATTATCCAATTTTACAAGTGACGGGAAATATTATTATTCGCCCAGATAAATTCCCAGCGGGGTATGGGCAAAAATCACGTGATTGGGTCAAAACACAATTACCGCGTGCATTCACGATATTAGGCAAAATGAAGTCAGAAATTCCAGCCAAATATTGGATGGATGTTCCAACAGCAGACAAAGCTGGTTATCAAAAAATGATGCGTGAAGCGCGTATCGATTTGACTAAACGTGGTATCTACGACAAGCGAATGATGAAACTATTATGGCAATTCCGCTGTAAACAAGACCCGAAAAACTTCGAATGTGCATTACAGGACGAAAACTATAAATAAGTTTTAAATGAATCTTGAGAAAAATACTCTGATTTAACTTTAAACTGTGAAGACTGACCATATATTGAGTATGTTATACTTGAAACATGGTCTTTTCTTTTTAAAGACACCCCAATGACTCAGAGGAATCCATCATGAATGCTCAAGCACTTGTGCTGACTGACAATGCTGCCAATAAAGTACGCCAATTGCGTGACAGTGAAGGTAATCAAGACCTCATGTTACGTGTATATGTGACTGGTGGTGGTTGTTCAGGTTTCTCATATGGATTTAATTTTGCAGAAAGCCAAAACGAAGATGATGCTGAATTTATCAATGAAGACGTGAAAATGTTGGTGGATTCACTTAGTTATCAATATTTAGTTGGTTCAACAGTCGACTATATTGAAGGTTTAGAGGGTTCTCGTTTTGTGGTACAAAACCCGAATGCGACAACCACGTGTGGATGTGGATCTTCATTCTCGATCTAATCACGATGATGAATTGAGCCATAAAAAAGCCCTCATTTTGAGGGCTTTTTTAATGTTTAAAATCGATATTAGGCTTCAAATTTTAGCGCTTCTAACAGATCTAAAATCACTGTGGTCACGTCTTGACTCAATTGATAATTATTAAAAATTTCATAAGCCGTAATGGTGATATCGGTATCACTCGGAAGCAGGCGTTGTTCTTCTTCGATGAGGTCACGGATCGGCAATAGGGTTTGTTTGACTTGTAAATGCAAGACATCTTTAAACTCAAGATTTTCGTCTTCGAGTTCGATGAGTTGCTCATTAAAAAATGGTAAAAGTACTGCATGGAGATAAGGTTGAATTTCGGTAATATCAAAAAGTTCAATATCACGGGTTTGTTCAATCGTGCTGATGTGGTCATTCACTTCAATTAAGATATGGTAGTAACTCACATTGCTCTCCACGGAAGATGTCATTGATATAAGGAAATTATTGCATATCAACAATAACATGAAATGCTGATTTTTGTTGGTGAATCCTGCAATATCCTTATAAATTGTATGGTTTTTTATGCTCAGGGCACACTAGCGATAATACAGTAAGCTTTGGTCTGCTGGCATCAGTTTAAAGTTTTCTAATTGTTGCGCGCCCAAGATTGGGTACATTAATGCAGTAGGGTCATTATGGTGAGATAAGCCGAGAGCATGTCCGAGTTCGTGGGCAAGGGTGAGGCGTAAATCATCTTCGGCATCAAATTGATAAATCTGAATCTGATCGCCCATAAAAACGCCTTTATGAAACTCTCGTGCAGGAAAGCGCTGACTGGCTTGTATCACGCCCGCATTATATTGATCGATTTGCTGGTTATAACTTGAGACTTGTTGGTTAAATTGATCATTTTGCTGATTAAATCGATCTATTTCTTGGTCTAATTGCATCGCTTGTGCTTTGACTTGCGCAAGTTCTTTTTCAACGCGTTGCATATTGGGGCCTTGCGCATGCTCGATTCGGCTCCAACCCATACGTTCTTGCGACAGTTGTACTATTTCAGCACGGATCATGGCTTGTTTTGATCGGAGCTGTTGCTCATTCATCTCCAGACCTTTTCTCGAATTTGTTAAGTTCTCGGCATATAAATCATTACGGGCTTTATCTGCGGCTAAGGTCTTTTGGACTTGCTTATAGGCATTGTATTGTTCTTGGCGGTCATCATAAATTAGATGGATCGCCAGTTGTGCATCTGGGTCATAGATAAATAACGGTTTGAGCGTCCCTTTATGCCATATCTCTGCAGCCTCTTGGCTAAGTTGGATCACCTGTTGCTGGGTTAAACCAAAGCGTGGGTCGACGTCTGCAACACGAAAGCGTAATCGTGTGTCAAAAGGATGGGAAATTCGATCCCACGCAGAATTAAAGCGAAGCTGTGGATGGGATTTAACTTGAAACTGTAAATAAGCTAAATACAGTATCCCCACTGTTATGAGTGCTGAGACAAAGCGCATAGTAAATGAACACAATAATAGGGGTTTAATTTAGCTTGAATTTTGTCCACGTCATAGTCAAATATATACCATCTTGAAATTTTAGCGTTGTCTTAACAATAGCATTACGCTTTTTTTCCAGTTAATTTGGCTGGTAAATTGGATTTATAAATAAGAATGAATCCTATAGAGATAAATATGAAAAAAACCAATTCAATGAGATATTTGAAATTAAATCCATATTCTTTAACGTGTTCCAAACTATAGATCGATATTTCGAGTTTAAAACATTGAGCTAATGTATAAAAAATAATGCCGATAAATAGTGAGATAAATCCTAAGCTCCATGTGTAGCGCTGCTGAATATTAAACATATATAAAATTAGGCAACTTATGAGGAGTCCAAGTGTGAAGGCCGCATCAAGCCCCAAAAATTGTAGATAATTGAGAGGGGATAATAGTATGTTTGAAGGCAGAATGATTAATAGATTACCCATCGGATAATGAAACATCACGGACATTCCCGCAGCTAAGAGCAAAAGCTTGATAAAATTTTTCATGTAAATTATGTTTTATTTTAAAGATAATGAAAAATAACATAAAAAACCGCGCTTTCGCGCGGTCTTTTTGAGCTTTGAAAGACTCAGTTAAAGCGACAAATTATTTTTTGTCATCTTTCACTTCAGTGAACTCAGCATCTACAACGCCGTCATCTGCTTTTTGAGCTTGACCTTCAGCGCCTTGGAAAGCGTTAGGATCAAAACCTTCAGCACCGCCTTGACCTTGTGCAGCTTCATAAGCACGTTGAGTGATCGGCATAATGATGTTTTGAAGTGCTTCAGTTTTCGCTTTGATTGCATCTACATCGTTATCTTTAGTCGCTGCTTCGAGCTCAGCTACAGCAGCATCGATTGCAGATTTCTCATCAGCAGTTACCTGTTCGCCAAGATCTTTTACTGCTTTTTGAGCAGAAGAAACAAGTGCATCAGCTTCGTTACGTGCTTTCGCTAATTCTTCAAATTTACGATCTTCTTCAGCATTCGCTTCAGCATCTTTGATCATCGCTTCAATTTCAGCATCGCTCAAACCAGAGTTAGCTTTAATTTGAATTGATTGCTCTTTACCTGTGCTCTTATCTTTTGCAGATACTTTCAAGATACCATCAGCGTTGATGTCAAATGATACTTCAATTTGTGGTACACCACGTGGAGCAGGTGGAATATCGCCCAATTGGAAGTTACCCAACAATTTGTTTTGTTGAGCCATTTTACGTTCACCTTGGTAAACTGAAATGTCTACAGCTGGTTGGTTGTCTGCAGCAGTTGAGAACACTTGAGATTTCTTCGCAGGAATCGTCGTGTTTTTCTCAATGATCGCTGTTAACACGCCACCCATTGTTTCAATACCAAGTGTAAGCGGAGTTACGTCAAGAAGAAGTACGTCAGTTTTATCACCTGAAAGTACTGCACCTTGAATCGCAGCACCCATCGCTACAGCTTCATCTGGGTTCACGTCTTTACGTGGCTCACGGCCGAAGAACTCTTGTACTTTTTGTTGTACAAGTGGCATACGAGACTGACCACCCACCAAGATTACGTCAGAGATGTCAGAGGTTGAAAGACCTGCATCTTTAAGTGCAATCTTACATGGTTCAATTGTACGAGCAACCAATTCAGCAACTAAACCTTCAAGTTTAGAGCGAGTCACGTTGATCACTAAGTGTTTAGGACCAGTCGCATCTGCTGTGATGTATGGAAGGTTGATTTCTGTTGCATTCGAAGAAGAAAGCTCGATTTTTGCTTTTTCAGCAGCTTCTTTTAAACGTTGAAGTGCAAGCGGATCTTGTTTCAAGTTTACGCTTTGTTCTTTCTTGAACTCTTCAACCAAGTATTCAATTAACGCATTATCGAAGTCTTCACCACCAAGGAATGTATCACCGTTTGTAGACAATACTTCGATTTGTTGGTCGCCATCAAGGTCAGCGATTTCAATGATTGATACGTCGAAAGTACCACCACCTAAGTCGTAAACCGCAACTTTACGGTCGCCTTCTTTTTTGTCCATACCGAACGCAAGTGCAGCAGCTGTTGGTTCGTTGATGATACGTTTAACATCTAAACCAGCAATTTTACCTGCATCTTTAGTCGCTTGACGTTGAGCATCGTTAAAGTACGCAGGAACAGTAATTACCGCTTCAGTTACTGTTTCACCAAGGTAGTCTTCAGCTGTTTTTTTCATCTTTTTCAAGATTTCAGCAGAGATTTGTTGTGGTGCAAGTTTCTTGTCGTTTACATCAACCCAAGCATCGCCATTGTCAGCTTTGATGATTTTGTAAGGTACAAGGCCGATATCTTTTTGCACAGCTTGGTCTTGGTACTTACGACCGATCAAACGTTTGATTGCAAATAATGTGTTTTTAGGGTTAGTCACTGCTTGACGCTTAGCAGATTGACCGACAAGGATCTCACCATCTTTATATGCAATAATAGATGGGGTTGTACGAGCGCCTTCAGCGTTGTCGATTACTTTTACTTTGTCGCCTTCAAGTACTGCTACGCAAGAGTTTGTAGTACCTAAGTCAATACCAATGATTTTCGCCATTTGGATGTTTCCTCTAAAATTCTTTTACGATGTTTTCGCTTGTTATCCGATATGAGAGCCAATCAAAAATTTTCAAGTAATATTGGTTAAAATTTTTAATTCGTCTCAGAAAATTTGGGTTTATGCACCAACCATAACCATAGCTGGACGTAATAGACGACCGTTTAAGCTATAGCCTTTTTGCAATACTGTTCCGATTTCATTCGATTTGGCATTTGGATCGATGCCCACAGCCTGATGAAGATCTGCATTGAAACCATTTGCAGTATCCACAGCAACCACACCAAATTTTTCTAAAGTGCTGAGCAATGATTTCAGTGTAAGTTCTACACCTTCAGATAAACCTGATTTTTCATCACCTGCCGCAGCAATCGCGCGTTCAAGGTTATCAACTGACTCAAGCAATTGTTTTGCAAATTTTTCCAGCACAGTATCTTTATGCTTTTCAGATTCGCGTTGAATGCGCTCTACACTTTTTTGCGCTTCATATACGGCATTTGCAGTACGTGCTTTTTCAAGTTTTAAGCTTTCTTCTAAATTGGTGATTTGTGCTTGTAAATCTTCAACTGAAACTTCAGCTTGCTCGTTTTCAGCTTGAGTTTGCTGTTCTGCTTGCTCTTGTTGAAGATCTTGAGCGTCTTGGTTTTGCTCAGTCGCCATTGATTTACTCCGTTTAAATGGGTTCTTAAACATGTTCAGTCCTTATAGCTGTGCGTTCAAACGACATCGATGCGTAACTGCCATGCGTTTTGAATTCATGATTAATAAAAGAAATCGGGGCAGGGTATAAAAATTCAAGCGAAGTCAGCGATTAAATGCAATTTTTTATTCAAATAAATGGTTTTTCAGCCAAATATCGACTGCAAAATTAAATTCTATGAAAATATAAATTATTGATTTGAATGTATAATCATATTTTGATCGGATTTATAGATTTTCATCATAAATTTTAACGGTTTCTCTTTGTGCCTGAAAATTTGCATAATTTATCTATCGGAAGTGACCATATCCATTGGAGAGAGGGATATGGTGACTACCTCTAGATTTTAGAAACACTTTTCCATGCTGATTTCCCAAGAATCAGCATTTTTTTTGCCTCAAAAAATAGTGGTTAATATTTATACATAAAAACTCTTAGTATCAGTTTTATTAAATATTTCACAAAAAATGATCAGCACAGTATTCTTTGTTTCAGATTCTATCGCTGTAGTTTCTTAATTTATTTCAAATGTGTTTTTCATGGCCTGCTTCTCTCATAAGCAGGCTTTTTTTTGCATGAAATTTATAAAAACAGCCACTTAAGTAACTGAGTTGCAAGTTTTGTTGAACTTTGTTGTATTCAAAAGCTGTGATCACGCTTTATTCAAAATCATTTATATTTATTTTTTTAATAAAAAACAAAGCACTTGAGTTAAAAAAAATGATGTAAAGCCTTAAAATGAAAGAAAACCGCCTAATTAATAAAACATTTCATAAGCTGTACCGTGCCTCGTACAAAGTACAACTCAGAAGGTGGGAACTTCACAGAATTATTTTCCATTATGACTCGGGCAAAGTTGAGCTTTGCTTTTAATGATTCAATGAAGGAAATAATGAAGATGAAAAAAATTGGTTTATTCGCTGTCGCAGTTTTAGGTTTTGGTTTAGCTGCGGTGGGTTGTACTTCTCAAGAAACTGTAGAATCTCCGGAAACCGCACAAGTAACGTCTGCAACTGAAGCATCTGTAACAACAGAGCAATCGGGTGCTGTGGTTCAAGCAGATCCATCAGCTCAAGGTGCTGAAGTTCAATCTGCGCCTGCACCGCAACCTACAGTTCAGCAATAAGATTGTTTAATGCTCTCTGACCTGTAACAACAGGCAGTCAAGAATAGACAGAAGATAGGATGCCTCTTCTGTCTATTTTCTTTTCTATAGCTTTTTTTACGCCCTTTTCTATTTTTAGCGAGCAAAAAAAAGCCCATCATGTAGATGAGCTTTTTACTTTTAACCGATCTGCAAAAAACATCAATTAACGGCGATTTTCCCACGCGCGACGACGTTCTTCAGCCGCTTTACGTTGTTGATCTGATGCCTTTCTTAAATCTTGAATATTTTTTTTGCGTTCTTGCTCAATTTGTTTTCTACGATCTTGACTGGCTTTACGGCGCTGTTCTTCTAAGCGCTGACGCTCTTTGCTGACTTTTTGACGATCTTGTTCAGCACGTTTACGACGTTCAGCTTCAGAGTATTTACGCTGTTGTTCTAGACGTTGACGTTCGAGTTCGTTTTTACGACGATCCCACTCTTGTTGATTTTTACGATTTTGTTCCCAGTTACGCTGGTCAAGTTGCTGCTTTCTACGTTCGAGCTCTAAACGATTACGTTGTTGTTGCTGACGTTCCCATGTACGGCGGTCTTGTTCATAACGACTGTCATAACGGCGATCATAACGATTGTCATAGCGTCGATCATTATTATCATAACGGCGGTCATAACGTTGATCATAACGTCCATCGTAGTAACCATCTTCAGGGAATGCTACGCAGCCTACAGCCAAAAAAGCAGTCGCAAAAGACAGAAGGATGATCTTTTTAGCCATGGTGAGTATCCTTTATCGAGAATGGGTTAGCATAATCAACCCATAAAACTTGGGTAAATTGTCAATGACAACTCTATAAAAGAAGATTAGCTTAACTAGGTCTGTACTATGTATGTCGATGTTGAGACTTATATGTGAATATGGTCACATTTGACCTAGATCATGTAGAAAGTATGAAGAGCATAATTCGAAGGATAGAGCATGTTTGCATTGAATGAATCACTTAAAAATATGAAAGATAAAGGCCAAGGTACGGCTGCTCGGTTACTTGATCGTCTTCCTAACTTTGCCAAAGAAAGCCTCGCAAAACGTCTCGATTATCCGTTTATTTTTCCAGAATTAGATCCGCTGGTGAAATGCATGATGGCGGCTCAACTCAAGCAAGGTAAGTCAGGCTTTGTGACCGAAGACTATGTGAAGTCTCGTAAATTATTTGATTTACAGATGGAGTCGATCAAGACCAAGCCGACCTTTGTGAAACAAGTGCAAGATATACGTCTACCTTTACAAAGTGCTACGCTGTTTGCGCGTCATTATCATCCTGCTCCAAATAAAAAATTACCGATGATCGTGTTCTATCACGGTGGTGGTTTTGTGGTGGGTGGTCTAGACACGCATGATGAAGTTTGTCGTTTATTGGCCGTGCATGCCAAAGCACAAGTTTTAAGTATTGATTATCCACTCACGCCAGAGGCCAGCCCAGCTCAATTAATGCAAAGTTGTGAAGATGCCTTGGCCTGGACTTATCAAAATAGTCGTCAGTTTAAAATTCTTAAAAATCGAATTGCGGTGGCAGGGGATAGTGCAGGCGGCAATATTGCTACTGCGGTTGCGCAGCGCAGTGCTCAGAAAGTTTTTGCCCCGCAAGCTCAGCTATTAATTTACCCAGTAGTGGATTTTAAGAGTCGCCACCCATCTTTCTATGCGTATAAAGATGGTCTGGTTCTGACTGAAAAAGATATTGATGTCGTAACCGCTTTATATGCGGAACAACATGCAGTGGCCTTGGATGATCCATTAATTTCACCGACCTATGGAAAATTGGCAGGTATCGCACCCGCGTATATCGTGACGGCAGGGCATGATGTTTTACATGACGAAGGTGAAATTTATTCGCATAAACTCCGTCAGCAAGGGGTGAAAGTGTTTTATCAAGAATATACCGATCAAACCCATGGTTTTATCAATTTAACCCCGGTTTCGCACCGAGCTAAAAAATACGTGATCGAGATCAGTACGAAGTTCCGTAAATTTTGGGATAAACGTAGCTAATCATTCCTTTATATAAAGTAAACCCAGTGTTTCACGTGAAACACTGGGTTTTTATTTATTGGGTTACTTATATTAGGTTACTTATCTTGGATTTTTGCAGCAGGAAATACGAGGCTAAATTCGGGGACATAAAAGCTTTGCAATAATCGTGCTTCAGAAAAATTTGGAAAAATGTCCTGTGTGTTGTGCCATTCTACCTGTTTCAGTTTAGATAGCCGTCCACGAAACTGGGGTGAAAATTGATAGCGCTTACCTTCCCACGCTTGTCTGATTTGCAACATCGCAGCAGGGATATGATGACTATTAATATAGAAAGAACGCTGTGAACGTGATTTTTTTAAACGAATCTGCATCTTTTGTTGTTCAACTTCGATATTACAGACCACTTCATTGTCATGTTGTTGCCATTCAAACTTTGCCAACTCTTTAGGAATACCCCAGAGCTTTTGACCATGAATGACAGAGATGTTTGTCGAAACATAAATCTTAGGAATCGAACTTAACCTTTTCTTACTCCATAAAGGGTGATCTAAAATTAGCAATTCGTCATAAGGGCCCACAGGTGAATCATGGTATCGGACCAATAACACCTGAACCACACGACCTAAAGGCGATGTCGCTAAACGGAACATCTGCGCTTGTTGGATAAAACTCGGAGAGATCCAATAATTCAAAATAAAAGCATCGCCACGCAGTTGCCAAGGCGGTAAATGTGTCAATGCAGTGTCCGACGGTATTATTTGCGTCATCATTGTTCTCGTTTTAATAATGGCAGAATAATTACTTTTTAATCATCAAAGACTAATATACAGTCAATAACAAGTACGAGATCAACCAGAAGAGTTAGCAAATGTTAAAACAGATTTTATTTACCGCAGCACTTGGCTGTGTGAGCTTAAGCAGTTTTGCTGCCAATACTATTGTCGAAATGAAAACCTCTCAAGGCAATATTGAAATTGAGCTATTCAATGACAAGGCACCTATCTCAGCTAAAAACTTTGAAAGCTATGCAAAAGAAAAATTTTATAACGGCACGATCTTTCATCGCGTGATTCCTGGATTTATGGTTCAGGGTGGGGGCATGGATGTCAAAATGCAGGAGAAGCCAACAAAAGCGGCTATTAAGAATGAATCAAGTAATGGCTTGAGCAATAAGCGCGGCACATTGGCAATGGCACGGATGAATCATCCTGATTCAGCAAGTAGTCAGTTCTTTATTAATGTTGCAGACAATGACTTTCTCAATAAAAGTGCAATGAATGCGGGATATGCTGTTTTTGGTAAGGTCACTAAAGGTATGGATATCGTCGATAAAATCGTAAAAGTTCCAACTGCGAACTATGGAATGCATCAGAATGTCCCTGTAAACCCAGTAGTTATACAGAGTGTGGTGATTAAAGCAGCACCTGTAAAAAACTAAGCACACAAAATAGGAAAAATATTTTACATGATATTTGTAATAAATATCATGTATTTATGTGAGTAAAGTGTGTTTTTTGAACCATAATGGTGCATAAAAATAAAACACTCGTGTTCTTTGTGAGTGAAAAGCACTTGCACGTGTAAGAAATTGCCCTATAATGAGCACCATACCGACGAGATAGACGGAAACGAACGAAACGCGAAGCGTTGAGTTGTTGAGTTTATCGAAGTCCAGCTTCTAGCATTGACGAGATGTTAGAAAGATCATTAAGAGATTATGAAGAACAACTTGTGTGGATTTTTACTGGTTGATCGATCGAAATTATTTTCATTGATTAATGGTAGAAATTACTCGAAGTTTATTTGAGCAAATTTTTGTCAGTAATTGATGAGCCAAGATTGGTACCCTTATAGGTACTATTGATTTTAAACTGAAGAGTTTGATCATGGCTCAGATTGAACGCTGGCGGCAGGCTTAACACATGCAAGTCGAGCGGGGGAAGGTAGCTTGCTACTGGACCTAGCGGCGGACGGGTGAGTAATGCTTAGGAATCTGCCTATTAGTGGGGGACAACATTTCGAAAGGGATGCTAATACCGCATACGTCCTACGGGAGAAAGCAGGGGATCTTCGGACCTTGCGCTAATAGATGAGCCTAAGTCGGATTAGCTAGTTGGTGGGGTAAAGGCCTACCAAGGCGACGATCTGTAGCGGGTCTGAGAGGATGATCCGCCACACTGGGACTGAGACACGGCCCAGACTCCTACGGGAGGCAGCAGTGGGGAATATTGGACAATGGGGGGAACCCTGATCCAGCCATGCCGCGTGTGTGAAGAAGGCCTTTTGGTTGTAAAGCACTTTAAGCGAGGAGGAGGCTACTTTGGTTAATACCTAAAGATAGTGGACGTTACTCGCAGAATAAGCACCGGCTAACTCTGTGCCAGCAGCCGCGGTAATACAGAGGGTGCGAGCGTTAATCGGATTTACTGGGCGTAAAGCGTGCGTAGGCGGCTTTTTAAGTCGGATGTGAAATCCCCGAGCTTAACTTGGGAATTGCATTCGATACTGGGAAGCTAGAGTATGGGAGAGGATGGTAGAATTCCAGGTGTAGCGGTGAAATGCGTAGAGATCTGGAGGAATACCGATGGCGAAGGCAGCCATCTGGCCTAATACTGACGCTGAGGCACGAAAGCATGGGGAGCAAACAGGATTAGATACCCTGGTAGTCCATGCCGTAAACGATGTCTACTAGCCGTTGGGGCCTTTGAGGCTTTAGTGGCGCAGCTAACGCGATAAGTAGACCGCCTGGGGAGTACGGTCGCAAGACTAAAACTCAAATGAATTGACGGGGGCCCGCACAAGCGGTGGAGCATGTGGTTTAATTCGATGCAACGCGAAGAACCTTACCTGGTCTTGACATAGTAAGAACTTTCCAGAGATGGATTGGTGCCTTCGGGAACTTACATACAGGTGCTGCATGGCTGTCGTCAGCTCGTGTCGTGAGATGTTGGGTTAAGTCCCGCAACGAGCGCAACCCTTTTCCTTATTTGCCATCGGGTTAAGCCGGGAACTTTAAGGATACTGCCAGTGACAAACTGGAGGAAGGCGGGGACGACGTCAAGTCATCATGGCCCTTACGACCAGGGCTACACACGTGCTACAATGGTCGGTACAAAGGGTTGCTACTCCGCGAGGAGATGCTAATCTCAAAAAGCCGATCGTAGTCCGGATTGGAGTCTGCAACTCGACTCCATGAAGTCGGAATCGCTAGTAATCGCGGATCAGAATGCCGCGGTGAATACGTTCCCGGGCCTTGTACACACCGCCCGTCACACCATGGGAGTTTGTTGCACCAGAAGTAGGTAGTCTAACCGTAAGGAGGACGCTTACCACGGTGTGGCCGATGACTGGGGTGAAGTCGTAACAAGGTAGCCGTAGGGGAACCTGCGGCTGGATCACCTCCTTAACGAAAGATTGACGATTGGTAAGAATCCACAACAAGTTGTTCTTCATGACGATGTATCTGAGGGTCTGTAGCTCAGTTGGTTAGAGCACACGCTTGATAAGCGTGGGGTCACAAGTTCAAGTCTTGTCAGACCCACCACTACTGACACGTAAGCAATTGCAGAGTAAACGGAAATCAGAAACATTGACTTATTGATAAGCTGGGGACTTAGCTTAGTTGGTAGAGCGCCTGCTTTGCACGCAGGAGGTCAGGAGTTCGACTCTCCTAGTCTCCACCAAATTTCAAGATCATAAAAGCGCAGCTTTTACTTGAAATTTAAGCAAGAAGCTACGCTTCGTGCAGGCTTTAATCAAACGAAGCCGTAGATTATAGAATTTAATAAGAAGTTAGCGTAATATGCGCGTCTTGTTAACTTCTGTGATTTATCACAGTTTCCTGACCTGACGAAGGCTGGAAAAATCATTAACAGAATATATTTGAGTTGAAATAATTTGTTCATACTCATAACTGACATTAACACTAACAGTGATTTATTACTGTGATGTGAAGATAAAAGCTATGAGTTACTAGCGAAATTAACTGAATCAAGCGTTTTGGTATATGAATCTAATTGAAGCTATACAGTGATTAAGTTCACGAGACTCTAACTGTGGCGATTAAGTTCGCAACGCAACATCTTCACTTGTAGGAGATGGGCGACTGTTTGGGGTTGTATAGTCAAGTAATTAAGTGCATGTGGTGGATGCCTTGGCAGTCAGAGGCGATGAAAGACGTAATAGCCTGCGATAAGCTCCGGGGAGGCGGCAAATATCCTGTGATCCGGAGATTTCTGAATGGGGAAACCCACCCGCTATAAGGCGGGTATCATAAACTGAATACATAGGTTTATGAGGCGAACGAGGGGAAGTGAAACATCTCAGTACCCTTAGGAAAAGAAATCAATTGAGATTCCCTCAGTAGCGGCGAGCGAACGGGGAAAAGCCCATTAAGTTATCTAAGCTTTAGTGGAACGCTCTGGGAAGTGCGACCATAGTAGGTGATAGTCCTGTACGCGAAAGGGCTTAGATAATGATGTCGAGTAGGGCGAGGCACGTGAAACCTTGTCTGAATATGGGGGGACCATCCTCCAAGGCTAAATACTCCTGACTGACCGATAGTGAACCAGTACCGTGAGGGAAAGGCGAAAAGAACCCCTGTGAGGGGAGTGAAATAGATCCTGAAACCGCATGCATACAAGCAGTGGGAGCCAACTTGTTTGGTGACTGCGTACCTTTTGTATAATGGGTCAGCGACTTACATTCAGTAGCAAGGTTAACCGATTAGGGGAGCCGTAGAGAAATCGAGTCTTAATAGGGCGTTTAGTTGCTGGGTGTAGACCCGAAACCGGGTGATCTATCCATGAGCAGGTTGAAGGTTGGGTAACACTAACTGGAGGACCGAACCCACTGTCGTTGAAAAGCCAGGGGATGACTTGTGGATAGGGGTGAAAGGCTAATCAAACTCGGTGATAGCTGGTTCTCCCCGAAAGCTATTTAGGTAGCGCCTCGGACGAATACCATTGGGGGTAGAGCACTGTTTCGGCTAGGGGGTCATCCCGACTTACCAAACCGATGCAAACTCCGAATACCAATGAGTACTATCCGGGAGACAGACTGCGGGTGCTAACGTCCGTAGTCAAGAGGAAAACAATCCAGACCGCCAGCTAAGGCCCCAAAATTATAGTTAAGTGGGAAACGATGTGGGAAGGCATAGACAGCTAGGAGGTTGGCTTAGAAGCAGCCACCCTTTAAAGAAAGCGTAATAGCTCACTAGTCGAGTCGGCCTGCGCGGAAGATGTAACGGGGCTAAAACTATATGCCGAAGCTGCGGATTTACACATTAGTGTAAGTGGTAGGGGAGCGTTCTGTAAGCCGATGAAGGTGGATTGAGAAGTCCGCTGGAGGTATCAGAAGTGCGAATGCTGACGTGAGTAACGACAAAACGGGTGAAAAACCCGTTCGCTGAAAGACCAAGGGTTCCAGTCCAACGTTAATCGGGGCTGGGTGAGTCGACCCCTAAGGCGAGGCCGAGAGGCGTAGTCGATGGGAAATTGGTTAATATTCCAATACTTCAGTGTAATGCGATGAGAGGACGGAGAAGGTTAAGTCAGCCTGGCGTTGGTTGTCCAGGTGAAAGGAAGTAGGCATGTATCTTAGGCAAATCCGGGGTACTCTATGCTGAGATCTGACAGCAAGCTGTACTTGTACAGTGAAGTGGCTGATACCATACTTCCAGGAAAAGTCTCTAAGCTTCAGTTACACTGGAATCGTACCCGAAACCGACACAGGTGGTCAGGTCGAGTAGACCAAAGCGCTTGAGAGAACTCTGCTGAAGGAACTAGGCAAAATGGTACCGTAACTTCGGGAGAAGGTACGCTGCTTTTGGTGATGGAACTTGCTTCCTGAGCTGAGAGCAGCCACAGAAACCAGGCCCCTGCAACTGTTTATTAAAAACATAGCACTCTGCAAACACGAAAGTGGACGTATAGGGTGTGATGCCTGCCCGGTGCTGGAAGGTTAATTGATGGGGTTAGCGTAAGCGAAGCTCTTGATCGAAGCCCCAGTAAACGGCGGCCGTAACTATAACGGTCCTAAGGTAGCGAAATTCCTTGTCGGGTAAGTTCCGACCTGCACGAATGGCATAATGATGGGGGCGCTGTCTCCAGCAGAGGCTCAGTGAAATCGAAATCGCCGTGAAGATGCGGTGTACCCGCGGCTAGACGGAAAGACCCCGTGAACCTTTACTGCAGCTTGACATTGAACTTTGATCTTACTTGTGTAGGATAGGTGGGAGGCTTTGAAACCGAGACGCTAGTTTCGGTGGAGCCAATCTTGAAATACCACCCTGGTAATATTGAGGTTCTAACTCTGTCCCGTTATCCGGGACGAGGACCATGTCTGGTGGGTAGTTTGACTGGGGCGGTCTCCTCCTAAAGAGTAACGGAGGAGTACGAAGGTGCGCTCAGCGTGGTCGGAAATCACGCGTAGAGTATAAAGGCAAAAGCGCGCTTAACTGCGAGACCCACAAGTCGAGCAGGTACGAAAGTAGGTCTTAGTGATCCGGTGGTTCTGTATGGAAGGGCCATCGCTCAACGGATAAAAGGTACTCTGGGGATAACAGGCTGATACCGCCCAAGAGTTCATATCGACGGCGGTGTTTGGCACCTCGATGTCGGCTCATCTCATCCTGGGGCTGAAGCAGGTCCCAAGGGTATGGCTGTTCGCCATTTAAAGAGGTACGCGAGCTGGGTTTAGAACGTCGTGAGACAGTTCGGTCCCTATCTACCGTGGGCGCTGGAAATTTGAGAGGATCTGCTCCTAGTACGAGAGGACCAGAGTGGACGAACCTCTGGTGTACCGGTTGTGACGCCAGTCGCATCGCCGGGTAGCTATGTTCGGAAGGGATAACCGCTGAAAGCATCTAAGCGGGAAGCCTACCTCAAGATAAGATTTCCCTTGGACTTTATGTCCACTAAAGAGCCGTTGAAGACTACGACGTTGATAGGTTGGATGTGGAAGTGCGGTGACGCATGAAGCTGACCAATACTAATTGCTCGTGAGGCTTGACTATACAACACCCAAACAGTTGTATGTAAAGCATCAATTGATTCGATATTAAGCAAAATAACTTGATTTAGTTAACGCTTAAGAACAAAATATGCAACTTAGATATGATCTGTTAATAACTCATTTGACCAAGCAACGGCACTGAAAAGATAAGACCAAATGCAAAGTCATAACAGTTGTGCTGGCGACAATAGCAAGAGTGAACCACCTGATCCCTTCCCGAACTCAGAAGTGAAACCTCTTAGCGCTGATGGTAGTGTGGGGTTACCCATGTGAGAGTAAGTCATCGCCAGCTCATTATTCGAAACACCCCCTGATACGTCAGGGGGTGTTTTTTTATGCGGGGAAAAAGGGAAAGTTATCAAAATAGAAAAATAATAAGAGAAGCAAATTCAAAAAATAGGAAAACGAGAGATATTAAAAAAGAATGAGGCTAAACAGCGCTAAAAATTTACATCAAGGCAAGCCTATATTCTTTATAGTGAAGTTTAGTCGCCAAGGTATAAAAACAATAGGATGTGCAAATGCTCCAAGATCTCGATAAAGTCTCTATTTTAGAGATATTGCAGCAACGCTTTGAGGCAAATATGCAGCGGCATCCAGAATTACTTTGGGATGATGTAAAAAAACAATTGATAGCACAGCCCTCAAAACTAAAAATTTTAATCGAAATGGAAAAAACAGGCGGTGAGCCAGATATTGTGACGCTGAATCAGCAATCTCAAGACCTGATATTTTATGATTGCAGCTTAGAGTCACCAAAGCTTAGACGAAGCTTGTGTTATGACCGTGATGCCTTGGAGAATCGGAAGGATCATCCTCCCCAAAATAACGTTATAGATATGGTGCGAGACATCGGTGCTGAGCTACTGACAGAAGAAGACTATCGAGCGATACAGCAAGTTTTTCATTTCGATTTAAAGACTTCGAGCTGGATTGTGACGCCAGCGGATATTCGGCAAAAGGGCGGGGCACTGTTTTGTGATCGACGTTATGATCATGTATTTAGCTACCATAATGGCGCGCAGTCATATTATGCGTCTCGTGGATTTCGCTGTAAGCTGGTGATCGCTTAATCTCAGTGCTATAAATGTTTTTAAAACAATCAAGTGCGTTAAAGCGAGCTTTTCTAAAGATGTAATTGCGTTTGTTTTTTAGACATTTAAAATTTTTCTAAACTAAAGATAGAAATAAATGATGGTGTGTCGTTCTGAAGTTTAATGAAAGAATAGAAGAATTAGGCCTGAAAATAAGGGTATTATTATTTAAAAAAATCAGTTAAATAATCATATATTGATAATGTTTAATAATTAAACTAAAGCATGAAAAATAACACAATTAACATGTACTTATAAGCGACTAGATTTATTAAACATACGTCTAATATCCCTAGAAAACACTGTTCCGTATATTCCGTGGCTGTTGAATTTTACTTAAAAATTCAATGAATGTTATGGACAAGTACTCATGGGAGATGAGAACGATGACAACGGAAAAAATAGACATAAATTCTGTAGTCGATAAGGCTAAATTTACCCCGTTCCACTTCAATGTAGTGGCTTGGTGCTTATTGATTATTTTATTTGATGGCTACGATTTAGCGATTAATGGCGTGGTTTTACCATTATTGATGCAAGACTGGGGCTTAAGTGCAATGCAAGCGGGGATGCTTGCCAGTACTGCGCTCGCAGGCATGATGTTTGGTGCCATGTTCTTTGGTTCTTTAGCGGATAAGATTGGCCGTAAAAAAGTCATTATGATCTGTATCGTTTTATTTAGTGGTTTGACCTTTGCCGGTGGTTTTGCGTCGAATCCAACAGAATTTGGTATTTTGCGTTTCTTGGCTGGTTTAGGGATTGGCGGTGTAATGCCTAACCTTGTGGCTTTAACGTCTGAATACGCGCCGCAGAAGATGCGTAGCACACTGGTAACGACGATGTTTAGTGGTTATGCAGTCGGTGGTGTGATGGCGGCACTTTTAGGTTCATGGTTCACCCCTGACTTTGGTTGGCAAATCATGTTCTTTATTGCGGGTATTCCTCTTTTCCTTTTACCTGTGATTTGGAGATTTTTACCAGAATCTTTGGCATTTATGGTGAAAGAAAACAAACAGGAAAAAGCCCGCAGTATCGTGAAGCGCTTAGCACCTGAAGTGAAAGTGACTGAAAATACAGTGTTCACTTTGCCTCAAGAAAGCGTGCCTGAAGCTGCTAACGTGGTGAGTTTGTTCCGCCGTGGTCGTGCCGTAAATACATTGCTGTTTTGGGTGGCGTTCTTTACGTGCCTATTGACCATGTATGCGCTAAGCAGCTGGTTACCAAAACTGATGATGGCAGCCGGTTATTCTATGGATAACAGCTTAATGTTCATGATGGTCATGAACGTGGGCGCAGTTGTGGGTATTGTTGGCGGTGGTATTTTAGCTGACCGTTTCCACTTAAAACCTGTGTTGATGGTTTTGGGTATGATGGGCGCGATTGTGATGAGCTTGATGGGCTTCCAGTCAAATCAGTTCTTGCTATACATCTTGGTGTTATTAGCTGGTGCTGCGTCTATTGGTTCGCAAATGCTGCTGTACAGCTATGTGGCGCAGTATTACCCACTTGCTGTACGTTCGACGGGTATTGGTTGGTCTTCTGCAATTGGTCGTATGGGCGCGATTGTAGGGCCAATTTTGATTGGTGGTTTGCTCGGTATGAATTTACCTGCGCATTTCAACTTTATGGCGGTAGGTTTACCTGTACTGATTACTGCGATCGCTGTTGCATTGATCATGCATGAAAACGACAGTGATAAAATTGATGTTAAAGAGGCAACTACAGCGAAAGCCTAAGTTGTGATTCTTTAAAAAGAAAAGCCTCCGAAAGGGGGCTTTTTTGGGTTATTTAAAATGCTAATAAAATAATTATTTTATATTTTCTAATATTCTATATTTATAAGTTTTTAAAAAAGATATAAAAACTTAACTATGACTATTTTATGGGGGGAGAGATGGAGTTTATTGAGCAAATTAAAGAAGTAATGAAGGAAGCGCGAAAAGAAATGCATGTTGATCAAATAGCAGAAGCAATCGTAGCGAAATATCCTCATACTCAGCAGCATCTAGATGTTTTATCTAAGAAAATCTCTTCGATACTTTCAAAGGATATTGACAAATATAAAACAAAATCAGAGTTCACAAAACCAAAAAATTCTAAAGGTGCTCCAAGACGGGGGAATTTACAGATTAAAAATCAAAAAAGTTGTACCTGATATTGTTCCACCGCCACCTACAGTTAATGCACTGTATACGGGCAAGGCTGGCGAGTTTGCAGTGATGGCTGAATTATTATTTTTTGGATTTAATACATCATATATGGCTGTTGATGATGATATTGATCTTGTCGCAGCAAAAGATAATAATTAACCTGAATCGCGGATAAGAAATTAACTTGAAAAAAAGGTGACTGAAAACCATTAGGGAGTTACCACACAACCTAAGCCTTCAGCCACCATGTTCGATTTTACATATTTCTTCTGCATCGTTGATGACTTTTTTCAGAAATTTGAAGCAAGCTATTGGGAATTTTTAAAACACAACAACAAGCGTTTGAGAATGCGGTCTTCTCAATTGAAAATTTCAGAAATCGTATTCATCGCAATTTGGTATAAATGCTCTCATTTCAATAACTTCAAAGCATTCTTCTTTTCATTAAAGCACAATCATAGTCAACTCTTTCGATATTTACCGTGTTACCAACGAATGGTTCATCTCATCAGAGCACATCAATTGGCACTGCATGCTTTACATTTTGCCTTAATGAAAGACTGTCAGAGTCAGTATTTATGGATCGATTCGACCACACTACCTGTATGTAAAAATCAGCGGATTCAACGGCATAAATCTCTAGCAGCAATTGCAACACGCGGCAAAAGCTCAATGGGATGGTTCTTTGGCTGTAAGCTGCATTTAATCATGAATCAGTCAGGAGACATGGTCAGTACAGCTTTATCAAATGGGCATACAGCAGATATTAAAATGGTTGAACAGTTGGTAGAAGGATTAAAAGCCAAGCTCTATGCTGATCGTGGTTATATCAGTCAGGAATTAAAGAGTAGATTAAAAGTACAAAGTACTGATTTAATTACCTATCACCGAAAGAATATGAAATCTGTACAACTCTCAACAGCAGATGAATATCACTTAAAGCAGCGTAATAAAATAGAGACTTTATTTAGCCTGTTAAAAGGGAAATATCATTTGGTGACGAGTAAAGCGAGAAGCATTGAAGGATACTTAGCTGGAATTTATGCATCTCTATGTGCTTACCAGTTATGCCATCAAAACAAGCCAACCATTCGAGTAATGGAATGATTGGCTTAAGCAGGATTCAGGTTAAATACTTTCATATACAGGTTAAAACAGCCAATATATCTGAATCAAATAATCAGTATAGATTCACGATAAATCTGAGATCTTATGATTCAAAGGATGCATCATCTACTTTCTATATTTTTGTATTACGATCATGTAATGGTCCATCTTATGTAAATAATTATATTAGATCTCTTTCATAAATCAAAAAACGATCTTATTTTTGGTTAATATTTGCACTCCGGATTTCTTAGCATTCGTGCATAATCTGCGGATGAAATACATCGATTCAAACAAGCTTTCTGATCCTCAGTTCAAGCGATACACAGGCATCTCATGGTCAACTTTCTATTTGATGGTTGAGCAATTGAAGAAACATGTCCCTGCCAAAGGCAGACCGCCCAAGTTAAGCCTGGAAGACCAGGTTCTGCTCTGTCTAAGCTATTGGCGGGAATACCGAACCTTATTTCACGTTGCGACGAGCTACGGGGTTTCAGAGCCCACAGCCTCAAGAATTGTCCATCATGTTGAAGACTGCCTGATTCGGTCCAATCTCTTTAATTTACCCAAAGATTTACCCGAGGGCGAAGGCATCGATTGGAATGTTGTGATCGTGGATGCCACAGAAATTCCAATCCAAAGGCCTAAAAAAACAGAAGAAAAGCTATAGCGGCAAGAAAAAGACCCACACTTTCAAAGTACAGGCCATCATTCATTATCAAACTCAAAAAATCCTGAGTTTATGTACGAGTCGTGGTGCCGTACATGATTTCGAACTCTTCAAACGTAACTTGAATCAGATTCCTGCAGGTGCATTTATCCTTGCGGATAAGGGTTATCAGGGAATTTATACAGTGTATCCAAATAGCTTGTTGCCATTAAAAGCAAAGAAGCGCTGTAAACTGGATTCCGAACTAAAAATCTATAATCAGGAAATCAATAAAAGAAGAATTGGAATTGAGCATGTATTTGGCAGTTTGAAAACCTTCAAAATTCTTGCTGAGCGATATCGCAATCGAGGCAAAAGACTAGCATTGAGATTCAATCTAATTGCTGGAATTTATAACTTAGAGCTGAGTGAAAAATGACTTATGAAAGAAATCTATTATTCTTCCAAATAGTGATATCAGCCGATTACTGGAATCTGGAACTATTACACAAGCGGCTAAATTATCCATTCGTATTGAACGCGATAAAAATGGAAAATATTTATTAAATTCAAAGGAAACTGTGAATTACGCTTTAAATAGATTTGATAAAATTCGTTAAATAAACTGATTTATATGACCAATTCTGCCATGGTCATTAATTAACAAGCGATATTTATAGAAATTACAAATAGGTATTATGATCATGCAATTTAATTCTATCTCCCCAATCCCTGAAGACGATGAAGAACTGCATTTGCCTGAACTGGTGTACTGGTCATCTTTAGGTGAACTTGCAGAAGTCGAAAAATCATTGGCAAATGGCACAGACGTAAACTCTGCCGATGACGAAGGCTATAGCGCACTGCATGCAGCAGCAGAAAATGGCTATTTAGACGTAGTGAAGCTGTTGGTAGAGAAAGGTGCAAATGTACAGCATAAGACCCAATACACAGCATTAGAGCTTGCAGAAATGGCAGGCAATGATGATGTAGTGGCATACTTAAAAAATTTGTAAGCCATACATCTTATAAAGTAGATTCATAAAATACCCGCATGCAATATGCGGTTATTTTCATTTTATAATTATTGTTGCTGTTGCTGTTGCTGTTGCTGTTGCTGTTGCTGTTGCTGTTGCTGTTGCTGTTGCTCAAGCTCCTGCTGAATCGCTTGATTAAACGCAGGCAAGTCATCTGGACAGCGAGAAGTAATGAGCACCCAACCGCCCGTATTACAGCGGTGCACCTGCTCATCGACCCAATGTGCACCCGCATTTTCCAAATCCAAACGAATGCTTTTATAAGACGTCAGAGTTTTATCACGAATTCTTTCAGAATTAATGAGCGCCCAAGGACCATGACAAATTGCAGCAATAGGTTTTTGATGGTCAGCAAAGTTTTGAATAAGTCGCAGTGCATCTTCATCGATCCGTAGATGATCTGCATTGACAGTTCCGCCTGGAATTACTAACACATCATAGTCTTCAGCATTTACGTTGCTCAATTGGGCATTGGGTTGAACTTCAGCTTCGACCTTTTTGTCGGCTTTTACTGTTTGGACAACCGCATGTTTAATAGCGGCATGAATGGCTTCAATTCCCTTTTCATTTAAATAATTTAATGGTTGGATCAGCTCGTCATGTTCAACACCGACATTTGAAGTTATCACTAAAGCTTTTAAAGTCATGATTGACTCCTTGCAATGAGGATTGTCTACCACGCTAACAAGCTGACGGATTTGGGTATGTAATAATTTCGCAGGAAACTGTAAGAAGTTTTGACAGAGATGTTATGCGAAAGTTCTAGATTAGAGCGAACTTTTAAAAATCAGCTAGAAAAAGAAAACCCCAACATCCTGTTGGGGTTTTCTTCGTATTTCGTATTTTAGATACAACTCCATGTCATATCTCACGTCCTGATGCAGAAACTTATTGTTATTGTTTTATGTTTCGGAAACTTCCTGTTTCCTGATAACTGTAGATTAGGCCTGTTTGAATAAATTGAATAGCAGCAATTTTCTGCATGCCATGTAAGCCAAAACGTACAAAATTATTCTGTTACCTTTCCAAAGAAAAATCATCTGATTAATTGATTAGAATCAAATGATTATAAAAGGGAAGGGAACAATAAATGAAACAATGTATACAATATTTTCGAACGCCTAGCCTCATCGTCGGTATCTTGATGACAGCCGCATGCCATGCGGAAAACACCACAACTACAGCACAAGATCAAACACCAAGACAAGCTCAAAAATCGGCACAAATCCAGCAAGAACAACGCTTTAAAATACAAAAAATCGCTCAATTTAATGAACCTTGGGCGTTTCAA
This sequence comes from Acinetobacter sp. YH16040_T, assembly GCF_024605785.1. Lineage (NCBI taxonomy): Bacteria > Pseudomonadati > Pseudomonadota > Gammaproteobacteria > Moraxellales > Moraxellaceae > Acinetobacter > Acinetobacter sp. YH16040_T. The sequence continues at coordinate 35,667 of NZ_CP094541.1, forward strand.
CAACTCCCAGATGGACGCTTATTGCTAACTGAAAGAAAAGGTCAACTGATCATCTTTAACCCGCAAAATCAGCAGAAAATACAGGTGAAAAACCTTCCCAAAGTAGCCTATGGTGGACAAGGCGGCTTAGGTGATATTGCACTTGATCCACAGTTTGAAAAAAATCATCAGATATACCTGAGCTATGCAGAAGCAGGACAGGGCGGTTTTGGCGCTGTCATCGAAAAAGCCACATTAAACCTCAATGAAGCTGTGCCAAGTTTAAAACAGCGAAAAATCATTTGGAGGCAAATTCCAAAAGTAGAAGGTCAAGGCCATTATTCACACCGTATGCAATTTGGAACAGATGGAAAATTATGGGTGAGTTCGGGCGAACGTCAGAAGTTTGATCCTGCACAAGATCTGCAGTCAAATTTGGGTAAAGTGTTGCGCTTAAATAGTGATGGAACGCCTGCTGCGGATAATCCATTTCAGACCCAAGGCGAAGTTGCCAAGCAAGTCTGGAGCTTCGGGCACCGTAACCCTTTAGGCATGGCATTTGATGCAAAACAGCAGCTTTGGGTGGCTGAAATGGGCCCGAAAGGCGGTGATGAGTTAAATCTCGTGCAGCGAGCGAAAAACTATGGCTATCCGCATGTGTCGAATGGCGATCATTATGATGATCAACCGATTCCTGATCATCATACACGGCCTGAATTTGAAGCCCCTGCCATCAGTTGGACACCGGTGATTTCACCGTCGAGTTTGATGTTTTACCAAGGGCAAAAGTTCCCCTTGTGGAAAAATAAAGCGCTGATTGGTGGTTTGTCGTCTCAAGCAATCGTGATTGTGGACACAGCACATCAACCGGCAACAGAAATCCAGCGTATCGACATGAAACAGCGGATCCGTGGCTTGATTGAGGCCAAAGATGGCGCAATTTGGGGGATTGAGGATGGTGAAAAAGCATGGTTATTCAAAATTGAGCCAAAATAGCGACTAAAAAATAAACAAAAAATTCAAAAAATAAAAAAAAGCCCCTCCGGGGCTTCTCACATACAGGCCTGCACGAATTTCAAATCCGTCACCTAAGCCGCATAGTGCTCATCGGCATTAAATGCATTGGCTTGAATTTGAATTAATTTACGATTTCCTTGTTCTCCATTCATTCGCCAATGCGCAATTTTAATATTATCGACGATCGCAACATCACCTTTATGCCACTGCAAAAGCAGGGCATCTTTATACATCGCATCAAAAAATTGCTGCTTTTCGGCATCGCTCCATTCAATTTGTTGACCTTCTGGCGTGTAAATTTCCCAAGTCAGTTGCATGCCGTCCGCTGTCGAATCGATTTCAATCTCCCCGCGATTTTCAAAGCAATTTTTGGCCGCCTGATGGGTAAATGGATTGGTATTATTAGCAAAAGCCCACGGCTGAATCACATGCTTTTTCGTATCGGGGTGATGAATCACCAGTGGCGAACGCTGCAAGGTCAGTTTGGCTTTTTTATCTTGTCGAATCTCTAGACTAAACGGGCTCTTTTTCAGCAATAATCGGTCAAATAGCCCCACCTCGCGCGCCGAGACATAAGAAAAATGGTTCCATGCACCAAGATATTTTTCCTGTAGATGTTTCGGAAAATTCTCCCAAATCTGCTCTAAGTTATTAAATCCTGTTTCTGCCAAATACGTCGAAGGTTCCTGACAAAATAAGGCGATATAACGCGAGCGTTCTGAGCGCACGCCACCTTCAACATGTGGGCCTTGTACCGAGTTTTCGACTGGACCCAATTGCACTGTGTTGCGATCGATATAACGACGGTAGTCGCCTGCGCCGAGCAATTTCTCGCTGTATTTTCGCATCCAAGATGCAACCCAGCTGGGCATGTTGGGGTTAAATGCATTCCATGGCGTAAACTGAAAATATTGTTCAATCAGTTGGTTAAATTGTTCGGGTTGCTCGATGTTAAAACCACGGAACAGCAAGATGCCATTTTCATGGATTTGTTGTAAAAGCTCTTGTCGATGCGCGCCAATATATTGTGCAAGATCTTGCGGGCTATTGTGTTCTGGAGCGGCATGAAAAATGCGGGTAAAACTATTCAGTTGTTGCTGTTGCAATTGCATAGGTCATTCTCTAATTTTTTAATTCAATTTTTATTGTTGTCGCCTAATCCCTAAGCGCTGACAGTTCGAGCTGCTGAACTCGCAGCCGTTATTCTGTCTAAAATCTCTGCCGATTATAAGTACAGTTTTACTGTTGCGATGTAAGTATTGTTGATAAATTGCGATTTTTCGACGAATAGAGTGCGATAGCTGAATGAATGACGACATGAAAAAAGCCCTCGACATCCTATCGAGGGCTTTTTAGATTCATTCTAAAGATATGACTCCTGTCATACCGATCAGCGTTCCTGCTGCATGTGCATTATTTATTTTTATTGCAAGACATCCTGTCTCTGTATGTTCTTACTATAGGCGCGTTGCTGTTGAGGCCATAGGCGTAAATACTGCAAGCGCTGTAGGTAAATGCCTACAGCAGAACGTCGCTAAATCCTGCTAGTGTAGTGATTTAAATAACAACAATGAGTTTCGCGCATGCCTGCAACACAAATCGATATACGGATGCAATACAGCATAGAACAAGAACAACAGTTGATAAATGCTGTCTTTGACGCCTTACAACAGAGTTTTCAACTACCTTCATATGACCGCAATATGCGTTTGCAAGTGCATGCGCCACATCGGTTTCAGGTGTTTGATCATTTGACGCAGCCTGAGCGCTTTACACATATCACCATTGATTGTTTTGCGGGACGAACCGTAGCAACCAAGCGTAAGTTATATCAAATGTTGGTGCATAATTTGGTGGAATTTGGCATTCCAGCCGACCATATCATCATAACATTACGTGAAAGCCCTCTAGAAAATTGGGGGATACGAGGTGGTCAAGCCGCTTGTGATGTCGATTTAGGTTTTCAGGTCGATGTTTAGTCTGTGCAAATACATGGAATGTTGCTTTCACATCGCCTAAACGAAAAAAGCCCCGACATCCTGTCGGGGCTTTTTCGGATTCATTCTAGCGGTATAACTCCTGTCCTACCGTAAGCTTCCTGCTCATTGTCTTATCATTGTTGTTTTATGTTCAGTGACATCCTGTCGCTGTATGACCTTAATATAAAAGTAATCCAATAACGTGAATAGTGTCTATTATCCGCATCTGATGTAAGCCAAAACGTACAACACCTAAATTATCATTCTGTCCGTCGCGTCAATATATTGCACAGCATTAAGGCTCTCGATCGTTAGATCTATGTATCCATATTGATCTAAACCGCTTTTAAAACAGCAGGAAGCTGGTTTTGAAGTGACTAAAAGCTTTATCAGCGGTGTTACATATTTTTGCGATTAATTGGTTGAATGGTGAACTAATTTATCAGACATTAAAAATTCATAATGAAAAATATACAGGGAATAAGATCGATGCTAAGAATACTTACACAACAACTGACGACATCAAATCTTCAGCTCGCATTAGGCTGCGTTATTGCGCTTAGTGCTTCAGCAAGTTGGGCAGCATCTCCACAAGAGATTAAGCAAATTGCGGAAAGTCAAAAGCAAAGTTATTTAGAGACCTTGAAAACCTTGGTCAATATTGAATCTGGCAGTAAAGATATTGAGGGTTTGAATCAAATTGCTAAGGTGGTCGCAGAGCAATTAAAAGCCACAGGGGCTGAGGTGAACGTGATTCAGCCCAAAGACATCATGAAACTCGATGGTGCGCCAGATCAGACAGGGCCGATTGTCAAGGCGGTACTGAAAGGCAAAGGTAAAACGAACATTATGTTGTTGGCACATAATGATACGGTGTATCAAAAGGGCCAATTACAGGGTCAACCGTTTCGTATAGATGGTAATAAAGCCTATGGTTTAGGTATTTTGGACGACAAGCAAGGTGTTGCTGCAGTGATTCATGTCTTGGATATGCTGAAACAGCTGAAGTACCAAGATTACGGCACCATTACGGTGTTAATTAATTCAGATGAAGAAATCAGTTCACCCGGCTCGCGCCAATTGATTATGGATACAGCTCAAAATCAGGACGTTGTCCTCTCCTTTGAAACCGGTGGTTTAGAGGGAAGTTTGATGTTAGCCACTAGTGGGATTGGTGCGGCTTATTTAGATATTAAAGGGCGGGGTTCGCATGCGGGGGTAAAACCTGAAGCAGGGGTCAATGCCTTGACAGAACTGGCTTTTCAGATTCAACAATTAGAAAATCTATCCAATCCGAAAACGGGTTTAAAGCTGAATTGGACTGTTGCGACGGCTGGAAAAACCCGAAATGTGATTCCTGACCATGCGACAGCGCAGGCAGATGCTCGTTCCTTAAAACCACAAGATTTTGCTGAGTTGGAAAAAACCTTGAAGCAAAAAGTCAAAACCAAAAAATTGGCGGAAAGTCAGGTCGAGGTCAAATTTGAAGTCCGTCGACCACCTTTAGAAGCCAGTCCACAAGCCAAAAAATTGGCCGCGACAGCCCAGCAGATTTACACAAACGAATTAAAGCTGCCGATGAAAGTTGAAACGACCGCTTGGGGTGGTGGTACTGATGCCGCTTTTGCTGGGGTTAGTTCGAGAGCCGCGATCATTGAGGGACTAGGCATGTCAGGTGATGGATTACATTCAGATAAAGCTGAATATATTTTGACAGATTCTATCGTACCGCGTTTGTACCTGGTGACGCGTTTAATTGTGGAGAGTTCTAAAAAGTAATCGTATCCGATTGGGTGAGACCCATTGAGCCATGGCCCTGAGTTCGGTTGTGGCTCATGTTAGAGCTATTCTTGTGTAGCATTTGAAATGAAAAAAGCCTCGACATCCTGTCGAGGCTTTTTTCAGATTCATTCTAGCGGTATAACTCCTGTCCTACCGTAAGCTTCCTGCTTAGTCTTATCATTGTTGTTTTATGTTCAGTGACATCCTGTCTCTGTATGTTTTAACTTTATCGTGGATGATGCATGGCGTATAGCTGCCATCTGCCGAAAATAATGTAAGCCTGAACCTACAAAAGGCGGCATTTATCACGCGAACGGCAATAATTAAGCACTCACATATTGCAGTAATTTTTTGAAAATCCCTTTAACCGCTTTGTTGTCAAATTCATTCGGTTCGAATTTATCTGTTTGATTACGCGTGAAAATGTCACGAATTTCAACTACAGCATTACTGTCAATTAAGCCCAATTGAGTTGCCACTTGGCGAATTTGATCAATCGAACGTGAACCATTGGTGCCTCCATAGCTAACGTATGCCGCAGGTTTTCCGCCCCATTCTTTACCGAGGTAATCCAATGCATTTTTGAGCGCAGGGCTGTAGCCGTGGTTATATTCAGGGCTAATGAAAATAAATGCGTCGCCTTGCGCGATTTTATCAAATGGAGGGTAAAACTCTGTCCTTCAGGTCAGAGATATAAGCGACACGACATGAAGTGTCGTTTGATTTAACTAAGGACTATTTTCCTTGAGTTTTGATTGTTAATATAAGTACATGAAAACCCTTAAATTACGTATAAAAGACAAACATTGCAAGGTGTTAGACCAACTAGCATCAGAAGTGAACTTCGTCTGGAATTATGTCAATGATTTAGGGTTTAGGCATTTGAAGCGGAAAGGTGAATTTCTCTCTGCTTTTGATATTGCCAAATATACGAAAGGCACATCCAAAGAATGTAATTTACATAGTCAAACCATTCAGGCTGTAACTGAAGAATTAGTCACCCGAAGAAAGCAATTTAAAAAGGCAAAGCTGAAATGGCGTGTCAGCAATAAAAAATCAGCAAGGCGCTCTTTGGGATGGGTTCCCTTTAAAAAGGTGGCTATCAAATATGCCAATGGATATGTCCAGTATGGAAAACACCAATTTAAGCTTTGGGATAGCTACGGTTTAAGCAAATACACGTTAAAAACAGGTTCATTTGTAGAGGATAGCCGTGGGCGTTGGTATGTATGTCTTGTTGTTGAATCGCCTAAGCAAGATAAATCGACAGCAACCAAAGCGATTGGTATTGATCTAGGCTTAAAAGATATTGCCACCTGTTCTGATGGCACTGTAATTTCAAATCCAAAATTCTATCGAAAATATGAGCAGAAATTAGGTATTGCTCAGAGAGCCAGGAATAAGAAGCGTGTTCGTGCATTACACGCCAAGATTGCAAATAGTCGAAAAGATCATTTGCATAAAGCAAGCACCAAGCTTGTGAATGAAAATGCATTGATTATTGTAGGTGACTTGAGTGCTAAAAAATTAGTAAAAACCAAAATGGCAAAATCTGTTTTGGATACAGGATCTTCTGCACTAAAAACAATGCTCAAGTATAAATGCGAGAACGCAGGCGTATTGTTTGAAGAAGTCCAAGAAGCCTATACCACCCAAATCTGTTCGTGCTGCGGTGAGATCACCTCAAGTAGTCCCAAAGGTAAGACAGATCTTGGAATAAGAGAATGGGAGTGCATGAGCTGTGGTACAGCTCATGATCGAGATATAAACTCAGCTCTAAGCATTCTTGCGCTTGGGCATAAGCGTCTAGCTGTAGGAATCACCCTCTTTTAAGGGGGGGAGGATGTCAACTGCCCATGCTTGTTGTTTGGGTTGGTCATAAATGCCTGTTAATGGCGGATGTGCGCCTGCAAAAATTGGCAGATCCCATTCTTTTAAATCGACAATTTCAGTTTCTACGGTACTGTAGTCATAGCTTTCGATTTCTGAAAGTAGCCAGTTGGCAATTTTAATTGCCGTACGGCCTTCGCGGACACTGCCGACAATAATATGCAGTTTCATCATATTTCCCGTCTTGTTTTAAAGTCTTGCATTAAATTAATATGAATTCGGTCCGTTGCATATACAGAAAATGTATCGAGTCGATTGATAGTTATAAAAATAGTGATAAAAAAAGCTCCCGAAGGAGCTTTTCATTTGCTGAAACTTAGATCAGTTTTACGCCTTGTTGACCGGCAGGGGTCACTTTGAAAATTTCAACTTCAAAGGTGATATTTTTACCGGCTAGAGGGTGGTTGAAATCCACTTCGGTAATGTCTTCACCTACAGTTTTGATCACCCCATACAGACTTTGTTTGGCTTTATCTTCAAACTCAATCATATGGCCTTCAACAGGACGTTGCTCAAATTTGACAGTATCAAATTTTTGTACGTTTTCCGGGTTCCATGGACCAAAAGCATCTTCAGGAGGAAGGCTCACAGTACGGCGGTCACCTGCACGTAAACCGAATAAAGCTTTCTCAAAACCCGGTAATAAGCTGCCATCACCCATGACAAGGCTGACAGGTTCAGCACGGCTACGGGTATTGTCAATTTCTACGCCATTTTCAATAGCAACAGAAAAGTGAAGGTCTACTTTAGAACCTTCTTCAATACGAGTTTCCTCGTTAGGATTGATAAAATCAGTCATTTTGCGCTTCCGCACGTTGAATTCGGTGTTTTTCTAAGAAAAACGTATCGATAAGAAGCAGAATCGTGCCTAATGTAATGGCACTGTCTGCAATATTAAATGCAGGAAAGTGGCTGTTGTTGTAATACACGTGAATGAAATCCACCACATAACCTAAAGATACGCGGTCAATTAAGTTGCCTATTGCGCCGCCTAAAATCAGGGCAATGGCAATTGGAAGGACTTTCACGTTTTTTGGCATACGCATGAGCCAAAATACAAAAATGACAGACACAAGTCCTGCGAGTGAAGTAAAGAAATAACGTTGCCATCCACCGGCATCGGACAAGAAACTAAAGGCAGCGCCATAGTTATGTAGTAATGTCCAATTTAAAAAGGGCATGACAGGTACAGGATCTGCGTAGTTCAGATGTGTACTTGCAATCCATTTGGTCCATTGATCCAAAATAATGGCAACAATGGATAAGCCCACCCACACTAAATTGTGTGGGTAGAATTGAAAGAAGCCCTTTTTTTCTTGTGGATTAGGCATATTTTCTCTCTTCGCCTTGACCTGTAGGAAGGTTAATAATACAACGAGAACAAAGACCTGGATGTTCGTGATGTGTATTCACATCTGGCAGTACATGCCAGCAGCGTGCACATTTTTCACCGTCAGCAGCAGAGACTTTGACATTTAAACCGTCAAGGTCAGAGGCTTCGCCTTGTGCTGCGTCAAATTCATTAACAATCACTTGAGAGGTGATGAGGACAAAACGCAGTTCTTCACCGAATTTGTCTAAAACAGCTTTCAGTTCAGCATTGGCCCAAAGTTCAACTTTGGCAGACAAGTTTGAACCCACAGTTTTTGCAGTACGTGCAGCTTCAATAAACTTGTTTACTGCAGATTTGACGGTGATCAAGGTTTGCCATTCAGCTTCAGTCACCAGATTCGCTGTAGAGGCTACAGGAATGTCATACCACTCCGCAGTAAATACATATTTCTCAGATTGCTCTGGAATCAACGGCCAAGCTTCTTGTGCGGTAAAGCTCAAGATAGGAGACATCCAACGGACAAAGGCTTGAACCAAGTGATACAACGCCGTTTGTGCAGAATGACGCGCTGCTGAGTCTGCTTTGGTGGTGTACTGACGGTCTTTGATGATGTCGAGGTAGAAACCACCCAAGTCATTAATACAGAAGTTGGTCAATGCGCTAGTCACGATATGGAAGTTCATATCTTCATAAGCTTGTTGAATAGTTTTTTGTACTTCCGCAGCACGTTGCAAGATGTATTGATCCAGTGCGATCAATTGATCGACAGGCAAAGCATCAGTCGATGGTTTGAAGCCATTCAAGTTAGCCAACAAGAAACGCAACGTATTACGGATACGGCGGTAACCATCTGATGCACGGCTGAAGATTTCTTTACCTGCAGTCATTTCATAACGGTAGTCTGCAGACGCAATCCAGAAACGTAGGCCATCTGCACCCATGTCTTTAATGATGTCTTGCGGAGTGATCACGTTACCGATCGACTTCGACATTTTGCGGCCTTTTTCGTCCACAACGAAGCCGTGAGTCAATAAGCCTTTGTACGGTGCGCGGTTATTAATCGCCATAGACGTCAACAATGAAGACTGGAACCAGCCACGATGTTGGTCAGAACCTTCAAGGTACAAGTCAGAAGGGTCTTGCAATTCTTCACGTTCACGAAGTACTGCAAAGTGTGTTGTTCCAGAGTCAAACCAAACGTCTAGAGTGTCACGAACCGCATTGTACTGCTCTGCATCTGCACCGATAAACTCAGATGCATCACGGTTATACCAACCGTCAATACCTTCTTGTTCAATCAGCTTCGCGACTTCTTCGATTAGCTCAGGGGTACGCGGGTGAAGTTCGTTGGTATCTTTATGCACGAAGAATGGAATTGGCACGCCCCATGTACGTTGACGTGAGATACACCAATCTGGACGACCTTCAATCATCGATTGGATACGGTTTTTACCCCAATCCGGTACGAAGCTGATGTCATTTTCAATCGCGTTCAATGCACCTTGGCGTAAACCTTTTGCATCCATGCTGATGAACCATTGCGGTGTTGCACGGAAGATAATCGGTGTTTTATGGCGCCAGCAATGTGGGTAGCTATGTTTGATCACCACATGTGCCCAAAGTTTGCCTGCTTCGGTTAAAGCAGCAATGATTTTTGGATTGGCTTTGTAGATGTGTTCGCCTGCAAAAATTGGCGCAGTCGGTAAATATACACCGTTGCCGCCAACTGGATTGTCGACTTTCAGGTTGTACTGTAAGCCAACTTTATAGTCGTCCACACCATGGCCTGGCGCGGTATGTACAGCACCTGTACCACTGCCGTCTGTGACATGCTCACCTAAAATCACTGGTACTTGGCGTTCAGCAATTAACGGATGTTGTAGTACTAGATTTTCAAGTTTTGCACCAGCAAACTCAGCGATTACTTCAACTGCGTTAAAACCATAACGTTGAGTTGCAGATTCAACCAATGATTTTGCAAGGATGAAGTTTTGCGCTGCTTTGTCTTCGCCAGTTGCTTTCACCAATTGGTATTCAAGTTCAGCGTGTAGAGCAACCGCTTGGTTGGCAGGCATAGTCCAAGGTGTGGTTGTCCAGATTACGATATCTGTAGAATCGCTAACTGTAACACCTAGGCGTGCAGATAAATCAGCTAAATCAACAACGCTAAAACCAACGTCAATCGCATCTGATTTTTTGTCTTCGTATTCCACTTCAGCTTCAGCTAAGGCAGAACCACAGTCCAAACACCAGTTCACAGGTTTAAGACCCGGCTCAATATGGCCTGCTTTGGCAATTTCACCGAGCGAACGAACGATGTCGGCTTCTTGTTTGAAGTTCATGGTGAGGTAAGGGTTGTCCCAATCACCAAACACACCCATACGCACGAAGTCTTTTTTCTGTAATTCAACTTGGGTGTAGGCATATTCACGGCAGGCTTTACGGAAAGTTGAGGCATCTACTTTCACGCCGACTTTACCGACTTTTTCTTCAACTTTCAGTTCGATTGGAAGACCGTGACAGTCCCAACCTGGTACATACGGTGCGTCAAAACCGTCCATTACACGGCTTTTGATGATGATGTCTTTCAGGACTTTATTCACCGCATGGCCTAAGTGAATTTGGCCATTTGCGTATGGAGGGCCGTCATGAAGCACATATTTTTTCTTGCCAATACGCGATGCACGAATCTGCTGATAAATGTTGTCGGCATACCACTCTTCTAACCATTTCGCTTCACGTACTGCGAGATTTGCTTTCATCGCAAATTCAGTACCTGGGAGGTTTAGCGTGGCTTTATAATCCACTGCATTTTCAGGAGTTTGCTTATCGCTCATGCAAGTTGTCTTCCAAATTTATCAGCCCGTTGACTGACGCGTTTTACAATAAATAATCGGGGTTTAAAAGGGGAAATGAGGGTGCTGACCTCGAAACTCAAGGAGCTTTTCGACGTCGTCATCAATTCCGGCTTTCAGTGCTTCAAGCGAAGGGTAGTCCTTTTCGCCATGTAAAAAGTTCAAGAACGTCACCCGCATTAACAGGCCATACAGATTAGCAGAAACATCAGGAAAATGTACTTCTAATCGCCATTCAGGATGTTCCTGTTTAATTGCGGGACGCGTACCAACATGCCCTGCACCAAACAGGGCAGAGGGTGCATAACCTGCAACCCCTAATTTGTCAGCATTTTCGTTTTTTACTTTATCTGTTAAAGATTCGGTTTCACAAATGACATCGACTGCATAAATGCCATTTAAACAAGGTTTATGACGGTTTAAACGCACATTAATGGTAGGAAAATTAATGGTGCGACCGATTTGATCGCCATACTGCACACGACCGGTGATGCTATAAGGACGACCTAAAAGTTTTGCGGCATGGGCAAGGTCGCCTGCTTGTAATGTCTGACGAACCAGTGTCGAACTGACACGTTCGCCATCAACTTCGACATTTTGCAGGGCTGTGACTTGGAAGCCGTATTGGCGTAAAAATTCGCTATTGCCTTGGCGGTTTTTGCCAAAGTGATGATCTTCGCCCAAAACTAAACTTTGTGTATTGAGTTTATTTTTTAAAATATCGGCAAATTCTTCGGCGCTGAGATTACGAAAGGCATTGTCAAATTTCGCCACCACAATATAGTCGACGCCTAGTTCAGTTAAATATTCGACTTTTTCACGTAGTGAACTGATTCGAGGCGGTGCATCATAAGCTTTAAAGAATTCAAGCGGTTGTGGCTCAAAAATCATCACAGCTGTTTTTAAGTTTTGTTGCTGTGCTATGTCTTTGAGCTGGCTGACCATCGCTTGATGACCCAAATGTACACCATCAAAATTGCCAATGGTCACGGCAGTTTTGGGGAGTTCTAAGTGGGGCGCTAAAGCATTCAGACGGAGCAGCTTCATGGGCGAATCAATTGTTGAAAATGTTTGAGGGCTATATATTGCCATAATCTTCTGCGTTCGTCTTGTTGTTGTGTTTTTACTCAAGTTTTTTTATGCAGAGATGAATTTACTATCAATAAAATAAATTATAAAAATAAATATTAATCAATTTTTCTTGTTTAATGGTGTGCTTAAACTATAGACATTCCATTTTGATGAGCATCATGCGATGAAAATGCCATTTTATCAACTCCAGCATAAACAAGACTTGATTCGTCATTTCACCCCAAACTGGTTTACGGTGGTGATGGGCACAGGTGTGGTGGCCCTCATTTTACCATCTATAGCGGTGGCGCCGCAGTGGATGTGGTCCTTCGGAGCAGCGCTGTGGCAGATCAGCATCGTGTTGTTCATATTGTTTAGTGGGATGTATCTCAGCCGATGGATATTGTACCCACAAGCAGATTTTCCAGCATCCAGTGATGAGTTTATTTCTTGGGGCGATCCCCATGGCACTGGCAACCCTGATCAATGGCGCATTGAAATTTGGCACCACGCTATACACAGAGTTTTTGGGCATGAGCATCATCACATGGGCTGAATATTTATGGTATGTCGATGTGTTGATGTCAATAGCGATTGCATGGTGTGTTCCATTTCTGATGTTTAGTCGTCAGCAACATGCGCTGCAAGGCATGACCGCAGTATGGTTATTGCCGATAGTGGCTTGCGAGGTGGTTGCCAGTTCAGGCGGTTTATTGTTGGCGCATTTACCTGCACAGGCCCATGCTGTCCATATTTTGCTGGGGAGTTATCTGCTTTGGGGGATCTCAGTATTTCCTGCATTTGCCATCTTAAGTATCTTGTTGCTGCGTCTGGCTTTACATCAATTGCCAAGCAAGGATATGGCGATCAGCAGTTGGTTGGCCTTAGGGCCGATTGGGACAGGGGCTTTAGCGCTGTTACTTTTAGGAGAGCAAGCCCCACGTATTTTGACAGCGGTAGACTTGGCTGATTTAGGACAGGTGTTGCTTCAAGGCGGCGTGTTCGCAGCCCTTGTTCTGCTCGGATTTGGTGTATGGTGGTTTGGAATCGCTATACTCATCACGCTAAAACATTTACGAGATTTACCCTTTAATCTCGGGTGGTGGGCGATGACATTTCCATTCGGCGTTTTTAGTTTGGCGGTCATCCATTTGGCGGAACATACGCAATTACACGCTATTCAACAGTTCGGCACCTTTTTTGCAGTTTTGCTCTGTACGCTTTGGTTATTGGTGATGCTGAAAACTATACAAGGGTTTTATCGTGGCAGCTTATTTTTTTCTCCGTGTTTAAATGCGTATTGTGATGCTCAGCGCGCATCTTAAATGATGTCGGGTGAATGTAAATCCGTTGAAGAAAACTATAGCGCGTTGGCTTTGACGGATTTCAGCAAACAAATATAGAGCTTGTGCAAGCGTGTGATGCAGTTACGTTATTTTGCTATCCAAGCAAAACATTCATGTATAAAATTTGCGCGTATTTTCGAGAGATCAACTGGCTTCGAGATATAAACTTGCTTGAAGTGTAGGTGCTAGAGCAAGGCTTATGGATTAAAACAAAAAAGATAAAAATAAGGATCGAATTATGTGTAATCAAACCCGTTTTTGGGATGATGCCAAAGGATTATTAGAAGAGTGGTACGTCGCTTGTACCTCTAAAGAACTCAAAAAAGATCAACCATTTTCAGCCACCCTGTATGGTAAAAAAATTGTCCTGTTCCGACAAAAAGATGGGACAGCTGCTGCATTGCTCGATCAATGTGTGCATCGTGGTGTGCCTTTGTCAAAGGGTAAAATAACTGATGGCTGCGTGACATGTCCATATCATGGTTGGTCATATCAGGGTGATGGCCATGTGGCGCATATTCCTAGTGTCAATGGACAATTTTTTCCAGAAAAACCGCATCCTTTTAAACAGCGTAGTTTTGATGTGTGTGAGCAAGATGGGGTGGTATGGATTTATCTCGGTGAAAAGCCCAAACAGGAACGCCCGGAAATATTTAAATTACCGTTTTATGATCAAGCCGGCTGGGTCAGTTATTACATGGTCGGCAGTTATGATGGCGAGATGGGCGCTGTTGCACAGAATATAATGGATGTAACCCATACCATATTTGTCCATGAAGGCTGGTTTCGTTCAGAGTCGGGAAAAGCCGTGGATGCCACCATAGATGTCGGGCCGCGCAAAGTAGTCGTTGACTATCATGACCATGATGCAGATGTCGGCATGATGCCATGGCTGACCAATCCGCATGGTGCTGAACAGGTCCACCGCGACAGTTTTATCGCGCCGAATATTACCTTGGTGGAATACCATTGGGGAGAGCCATCGGGCATGGTGTTTAATAGTCTGATTAGCCCTGTGGGGCCGTATGAGTCACGGGTTTATACCTGTGTCAGTTATAAATTTCCGATTCCAAAATTGTTGTCTAAGGCATTGATGCCGGCTGTGAATGCCTATACTTGGGTGGTCAACAAACAAGACATTAAAATTTTGTCAGCGCGAAGAGCTGGCATCGAGCATATGCCGATGACCCATTCGCATAGTGTACGAGGGGATATGGCACATATTGCATTAGAGAAGATTTTAGATGCCTTACGTCATGACCAACAATTGGCACCATCTTTTATTGGCAAGCGGCCGATGCAATTTCAAATTTGATAGCATTCAAATCTGCGTGAGGAATTTATTTTCTGAGCAATGTGATTTTTGAAGATGATTTTTTCTGCGCACGTGCAAATGTATGCTATATGAAGGCATCAATTTGAGGAGACCGCTATGCGTCAGCAAATCGCTTTAATTATGGCACTGCCGAGTGAATCTAAAGGCTTGTTTGAAGCCGCAGGCATTGAAGTACATTACAGTGGTATTGGTAAAGTCAATGCCGCATTTAAAGCCTTTGATGTGATTCAAAAAACCGGATGTCATACTTTGCTGAATTTGGGCACTGCGGGAAGTTCACATTTTGATGCACATGCTTTGGTTGAAGTAGCTCAATTTGTACAACGGGATATGGATGTATCGCCTTTGGGTTTTGATGTGGGGGTGACGCCGATGGATACCGATCATCCTGCTGAAATTCAGCCAGAGAGCATGTTTAGCCATTTGCCTAAAGGAATTTGTGGTACAGGCGACAGCTTTGAAACTGGGCTGCCGAAAGTACCGTGTAATCTTGTCGATATGGAAGGCTACGCAATCGCTAAAGTATGTAAAAAACTGGGTGTTCGCTTTGTATCGGTAAAATATATTACCGATGGTGCGAATGACACAGCGCATCTGGATTGGGAAGAAAATTTATTATTCGGCGCAAAGAAATTATTGAAATTATATCAAACAGTCAAATAAGGCATTTAGCTAATTTCGGTCGGCGACCATAGAATGCTATGGTCGTATGCCAATTCGACCCAATTCAATTTACTTTTCTGGGCGTGGAATTACACCGTAAAGCATCATATGAACGGTATGTTGAATAATCCGTTGTTGCATACTGCGATTACGTAAGGTTTTTCCAGTGACCATTTCCATTTGGGTTGCAAAGTCAGCATAGTTTTGCGTAATTGCCCAAATGTTCAGAATTAAAAGTTCTGGATCAATATCTTTTGAAATTTTACCTTGCTCTTGCCAGTTGCTAATGACTTTGGCTTTGCGTTTCACTAATTTTTTTAGTGGGCCTTTTAAAATTTCAAGAATGTGTGGTGCGCCCTGAATGACTTCAAGTGCGAACAAACGTGAGGCTTTCGGTTGCGTACGAGATACTTCAATTTTCTGCAATAGATAATTGGTGATCGCTTCTTCAGGCTCAAGGTCTGCTTCCAACATTTGTAGCGGAGCAAGCCACTTTTGTAGAACCGTTGTCAGAACTTCAACATAAAGCGCTTCTTTATTTTCATAGTAATAGAAAATATTCGATTTATGCATTTCTGCAATCTGTGCGATCTCATCCAAGCTGGCGCCATTGAAGCCATACAGGGAAAAGACATCCAGTGCTGCATTAAGCAACTGGTGGCGTTTCTGGGTACTCTTTTTTTGTTCCATTAGCTCTTTTAAGAAAATGAAAAGGGAATATTGAATTGTACGGCAAATCAACAGATTTGTGCACAATCATCGTTTCTAATTTTATGAATTTTGGCAGTTTATTCTATTCAACGGTCAAATAAATACGACGAATGCCATAATATTTCAAATAATCATTTTAGGGTGAAATTTAAATAAATCATTATTTTTAGTCATGGATTTATATGATTTGTCGTAATTTTTGTGATGTATTTGTCAACAGGCGATAAATCTCCCCTAAATGCTAAACGTGGTTATGTTGCGATATTGCTCTAGAACAGGACAGGAAGTCACACAGTTTAAGTGATGATTTCCTGCACAAGTACAGCTTAAGTGGCCAACACTGCTTGTAAGACCTGTTGTTCAAGTTCAGTAAATTCAATGCCTTTTTTTCGTGGACGGGCCAAATCGACACGAAATTCTTTGGCAATATGGCCTTTATCGAGCAAGATTATACGGTCTGCCAACTGCACGGCTTCACTTACATCATGTGTGACCAAAATTGCGGTAAAACCTTGTTCAGTCCAGAGTTTTTCAATCAAATTCTGCATATCTAAACGTGTTAAGGCATCGAGCGCACCCAGTGGTTCATCTAGCAGCAAAATGCGTGGTTTATGTGACAAAGCACGTGCCAGTGCAGTACGTTGACGTTGCCCCCCTGACAGCTGTGTTGGCCAAAGCCCCGCTTTGTCTTTTAAACCGACTTTTTCGAGGAGTGCTGTAGCATTGGCGTGTTGGTCTTTGCTTAAACCAAGTTGTACATTTTTCTCAATGCTACGCCAAGGCAGGAGGCGAGGGTCTTGGAACATCACACGAATATCATCACTGGTGATGCCTTCACGAATATGACGTGCAGACTTAAATTTAATTTCGCCATAACTCGGTTTTTCTAAGTCGGCGATGAGGCGAAGCAGGGTACTTTTACCACAGCCACTACGACCGACAATCGCCAAGAATTCACCGGGTTGAATATGCAGGTCAAGGTCTTCAAGGACTTTAACATCGCCATAAAATTTGTGTAGTTGTTCAATCAGGATCTCTGCGCCCAACACCGCATGGGGGTTGATATCCTCGACAGAAGAACGCTGAGGTTGGGTTGAGTCGTCTGCATGACGGCTTATACTTAAATCGGTCATCATATGCTCCTTATTTTTGGTAACCCGAGTGCCAACGGAGTAAATATTTTTCTAAGGTAACAGCCAGTACATCGGCCAATTTACCGAGTAGGGCATACAATAAAATCCCGACCAAGACGATGTCGGTTTGCAGGAATTCGCGTGCGTTCATGGTCATATAACCGATGCCGGCTTGTGCAGAAATGGTTTCTGCCACAATCAACAAAACCCAAACGAGCCCGAGTGAAAAACGCAGACCAACTAAAATAGACGGCATCGCCCCCGGTAGAATGATTTCTTTATACAGTTGCCAGCCACTCAAACCGTAGCTTTTGCCCATTTCAATCAGTTGAGGGTCTACAGAACGAATACCATGATAGGTATTGATATAAATGGGAAAGAATACGCCAATAGCGACTAAAAACAGCTTGGCCGATTCATCGATCCCAAACCATAAAATCACCAATGGAATCAGGGCAAGAGCAGGAATGTTACGGATCATTTGCAGCGTGGT
Organism: Acinetobacter sp. YH16040_T; assembly: GCF_024605785.1. NCBI lineage: Bacteria > Pseudomonadati > Pseudomonadota > Gammaproteobacteria > Moraxellales > Moraxellaceae > Acinetobacter > Acinetobacter sp. YH16040_T. The sequence continues at coordinate 53,255 of NZ_CP094541.1, forward strand.
ATCGAGTAGCGTCGATGCTGTTTTGGATGAACCATTCAGCAGCCCTAAAAAAAGACCTAATCCACCACCGACTAAAAGCCCAACCAAAGCACGACCGGCACTGATTTGAACATGCTTCCACAGTTCACCACTGATCAGTAAGTTCCAAAAGGCCACCACCACCGCACTTGGCGCAGGCAAAATACGACTTTCTAACAGCCCTGTAACAGAGGCAATTTGCCACCCGATAATTAATGCAATAGGAAACAACCAAGGCAGCAAACGCTGCCCGAGTTGTGTTCCACGTGAAACCTTCGGTGCTTTGAAGGTTTCAACAGAAGCAGTTTTGGACATTAGGCCGGCTCCTGAATCTTTTCAGCTTTTTTATTTTCATCTGGGGTGTAGTTGTTCGCGACAATCTCACCAAATGGGCCGGTTAAGTTAGGTTGAACCAATTTCTGACGTGTTTCCAATGGCAGTAATGGGAACACTAATTCTGCAAAACGGATCGACTCTTCAAGGTGTGGGTAACCAGAGAAAATAAAGGTGCTAATCCCGAGATCGGCATATTCTTGGATACGTGCGGCGACGGTTTCAGGATCACCAACGAGTGCCGTACCTGCACCACCACGAACCAGACCAACACCGGCCCATAAGTTTGGCGATACTTCTAATTTGCTACGGTCGCCATTGTGCAGTTCAGCCATACGGCGTTGACCAACAGAGTCCATGGTTTTGAACTTGGCTTGCGCGGCTGCAATGGTGGCATCGTCGACATATTGGATCAGCTCTTCTGCTGCTTTCCATGCCTCTTCATTGGTTTCGCGCACAATGACATGTAAACGAATGCCATAATTCAGTTCACGTCCTTTGGCTTTGGCTTTTTCACGCACCACTGCAATTTTTTCTTTTACCGCAGCAGGTGGCTCACCCCAAGTCAAATAGGTGTCAACTTGATCTGTTGCCAGTTCAACAGCAGCCTCTGAAGAACCGCCAAACCATAATGGTGGGTACGGTTTTTGTAGCGGCGGATAGAGTAATTTGGCGTCGTCCACACTCAAACGTTCACCATGGAAGGTATAGCTTTCACCGGTATGTGAGCGGGTTAAAATTTCACGCCAAATGGTGGTGTATTCCGCGGCAGTTTGGTAACGCGTTGCGTGATCTTCATAGACACCATCACCCTTGAGTTCCTGCTCATCACCGCCTGTAACTAAGTTCAGTAAGATACGGCCGCCAGATAAACGGTCAAAAGTTGCAGCCATACGTGCGGTTAGTGCAGGCGTTGTCACCCCCGGACGTAGCGCCACTAGAAATTTTAAATTTTTAGTGGCATCAATCAAGCTTGCAGCTGTAAGCCATGGATCTTCACATGAACGACCTGTTGGAATCAGAACGCCTTCATAGCCAAGATTATCCACCGCTACTGCAATTTGCTTCATGTAGGCATGATCGACTTGGCGTGCACCTTTACTTGTTCCTAAGTAGCGACTGTCACCGTGGGTAGGGATAAACCAGAAAATTTTCATGTTCAGTTCCTTGTATTTTTGATGGCTCGGGTATCAATGTGATGAAGGTGTCCAAACTTGCTTTTGGACTTGAATGTTGTTTGGAATCAGTTGGACTTGTTTAAATAAGTCCGCAATATTTTGCTGTGCTTGTATGACCTCGGGTGTCAGCGGGCGCACAGGAGAGGGTTTAGATCGGCGAGAAAAGGCTTGCGCAGCAATGTTCTTTTGCAGCCCTGTGCTGTTTTGATAAATCTCTAAAGCCACATTTTGGTTCTTCACAATCCACTGATCGGAAGCATCTAGGGCCTTTAAAAATTTAGCTGGGGCATCAGGGTGCGCTTGAACAACTTTTGGATTTGCCACATAAAATGAATAGGTCTTTGGAAAATCACCGGATTGAATCAGCACTTTAGCCTGAGCATCCAACTCCGCTGCAGATAAAAACGGGTCCCAAATGGCCCATGCATCAATTGATTTTTTATCAAATGCGGCACGTGCATCTGCTGGTGGAATCCAAATCGGTTGAATGTCATTCCAAGTCAAACCGGCTTTTTCTAAAGTTTTGGCTAATAACTCATGCGCACTCGAGCCTTTTTGTACAGCAACGCGTTTGCCACGTAATTCTTGAATGGTTTTGATTGAGCTATCCGCTGGAATCACGACAGCAAGCGACTGTTCAGGCACCACTTCATAGCCAATATAATTCAGGTCTTTATTGGCAGCTTGGGCAAAAATAGGCGGGGTGTTGCCGACATAGCCATAATCCACCGCACCGACCGCAAGGGCTTCTAACATTTGTGGGCCAGCAGGGAACTCCTTCCACTCAATGTGAGCACCGGGAAATTGTTGTTCAAAGAGCTTTTGTTCACGGGCAACCAATAAATTTAAGGCTGATTTTTGAAAACCAATAACCAAGGTTTTTACGGCTGTTTCAGTTGGTTTTTCACGATCCTGCTGTGCTGTTTCTTGTTTTTGGCACGCACTGAGTCCAAGGCACAAAGTGGCTAAAGTCAGTATGGAAAATGTTCTTAGAATACGCATGGCATCGCCCTTATGCTGTAGTCGGCTTATTTGATAATGGCCGACTCAATATTTAATTTATTGGGAATTAATTTTTCGTTATAAAACGCATCAGCGACTTGCTGCTGCTCTTGCGCCACTTGTGTAGTAATCGGCGTCACTTGATTGCCTAAACGGGAAATTGAGGTTTTAAGCACATCTAGACCTAAGCCGGTTTTGCCTTCGAGTAACTTGGCCGCTTCGTCTTGATTTTTTGAGACCCATTGCGTGGTCAAATTCAACTCATTCACCACAGCTTGCAGCACTTTTGGATTTTCCTGAGCAAATTTACGATCGGCCAAATAGAACTGGTAGTTCTTCACCAAGTTTTCGCCATTGGCAATGGTGCGAGCATTAAGTTGATGCTCAGCAGCAGAAAGGAACGGGTCCCAAATTACCCATGCATCAACGGCACCTTTTTCAAAAGCAGCACGTGCGTCGGCAGGTGGTAAATACACGACATTGATGTCGCTAAATTTAAGCTGATTGGCTTCCAACAGCTTGAGCAACAGGTAATGCACGTTTGAGCCTTTGTTTAAGGCCACACGTTTACCTTTTAAGTCCTGAATACTGTGAATAGCCGAATCTTTTTGCACAATTAACGCTTCAGCTTTTGGAACTGCAGGTTGGTTGGCAATGTAAACCAAATCGGTTTGAGCGGCTTGAGCAAAGATAGGCGGTGCTTCACCGACTTCACCAAATGACACGCTGCCCACATTGAGCCCTTCAAGCAGCTGTGGACCCGCAGGAAATTCCACCCATTTGATATTTACACCTTGGCTTTTTAAGGCTGTTTCTAAGGTTCCGCGTTCTTTTAAAATTGGCAATAAGCCATATTTTTGGAAGCCAATATTTAAGGTGACATTTTCATCAGCCTCTTTTTTGCCACAGCCCGACATCATCATGGCACCCACAACCGCTGTAGACAGTACAAGTGTTTTTGTCCAAAGTTTTACTTTGTGAGTACGCATGTGTTGCTCCTATAAAGGTCTAAATGTGCAGAACTGTTGATTTATGAACACATAAGCTAAAGAGTTTTCTTTTTCGAAAAAAATAAGAAAACTTAAATTTAAAATCAGGAAAAAAGATAAATAAAAATCAGCAAAACTTATGAAAAATTATGATTTTAGAAAAACATATAATGTGTCAAAGTATTATTTTAAGTTATTGAAACTTATTCATTTATTGTATTTATTTAAATGATAGATATCGTTATTCTGTGGCTTGCATAGTGATTTGAGAGCCTAGACAAAGGATTCGGCATAACCTTATGCAAAATAATGCTATTCAGCGCATAGAAAAAGCCACTTTAAAGTGACTTTTTACAAACCAATGAGTTTCTTTGATAGTTATATAAGGCCTGACGGGCATTCGGTAAGTCATCGACACTGACTTGTTCAAAACCTTGTTCAAGGAACCAATGCGCTGTTCGTGTGGTCAAAATAAACAATTGTTCAATACCTATATCTCGCGCTTTTTCTTCTAAATAATGCAAAATTTGGCTACCGCGATTTGATTTTCGATACCCCGGATGCACAGCCACACACGCGATTTCAGCAGAGCGTTTTTCATTCCCTGTGACAGGAATCGGGTATAACGCAGCGCAGGCCAAAATCGTACCGTCACGTTCAATCACTGCAAATTGTCCAATTTCATTTTCCAAACGTTCGCGTGAGCGATAAACCAAGATACCTTCTTGTTCGAGAGGGCGTAACAGATTGATTAAGCCACCCACATCTTGAATATCGGCAGTACGCACTTCTTCATAATGCGCATCAGTGATCATGGTGCCAGAACCGTCACGCGTGAACAATTCTTCGATCAATGCGCCATCATAAGCATAGGAAATAAGATGAACACGGTGCACGCCTTGTAGGGAGGCATCTTTGGCAACGCTTAAATGCAGGGCAATATCGGGATTAGAATCTTGATATTGCAAAATATGCTGATCAAGTTGATGAGGTGTAATTTCGCGTTGTAGCTGCCCATGTTCATTGTGCAAACCGTGTTGTTTGCCCAAGAAAATCAACTTATCCGCTTTTAAACTGATCGCGGTTTTGGTCGCAACTTCTTCAGCCAATAAATTAAACACTTCACCTGTCGTGGAATAACCTGTTGGCCCAAGCACCACAATATTTTGGCTCTCTAAATGACGTTGAATCGCATGGATATCGACGGAACGAACTTCACCAGACAGTTGAAAATCGATACCGTCACGAATGCCATACGGTTTTGCCGTGACCAAATTGCCTGAGACCACATCAATACGCGCGCCGTACATCGGTGAGTTGGCTAAACCCATAGACAGGAGGGCTTCAATTTGCAGACGAATGGAACCGACGGCATTCATCACCGCAGGTAAGGATTCGCGAGTGGTGATGCGACGGTGATGATGAAATGGTGTCTTGATGCCGCTGCTTTGTAAATTATGATTGATTTGCGGACGAGCACCATGCACCAAAATTAGACGAATACCAAGTGAGTGTAATAAGGCAATATCATGAATAATGTGTTGAAAATTTTCATGTTGCAGCGCTTCACCATCAAACATGATGACAAAGGTTTTGTTGCGATGCGCATTAATATAGGGTGCAGAATGACGGAACCAATGCACATACTGTAAGGTTGTGCTGGAAGATGGTTCAGTGATATTCGTTTGCATGCCTATGCCTGTTTATTCGCTTTGGTATGGATGATTCTAAACAAAAACATATGACAGCGGAAAGCAAATTTGACATCCTCACCCCCTTAAACGAGGGTGATTCCTACAGCTAGACGCTTATGCCCAAGCGCAAGAATGCTTAGAGCTGAGTTTATATCTCGATCATGAGCTGTACCACAGCTCATGCACTCCCATTCTCTTATTCCAAGATCTGTCTTACCTTTGGGACTACTTGAGGTGATCTCACCGCAGCACGAACAGATTTGGGTGGTATAGGCTTCTTGGACTTCTTCAAACAATACGCCTGCGTTCTCGCATTTATACTTGAGCATTGTTTTTAGTGCAGAAGATCCTGTATCCAAAACAGATTTTGCCATTTTGGTTTTTACTAATTTTTTAGCACTCAAGTCACCTACAATAATCAATGCATTTTCATTCACAAGCTTGGTGCTTGCTTTATGCAAATGATCTTTTCGACTATTTGCAATCTTGGCGTGTAATGCACGAACACGCTTCTTATTCCTGGCTCTCTGAGCAATACCTAATTTCTGCTCATATTTTCGATAGAATTTTGGATTTGAAATTACAGTGCCATCAGAACAGGTGGCAATATCTTTTAAGCCTAGATCAATACCAATCGCTTTGGTTGCTGTCGATTTATCTTGCTTAGGCGATTCAACAACAAGACATACATACCAACGCCCACGGCTATCCTCTACAAATGAACCTGTTTTTAACGTGTATTTGCTTAAACCGTAGCTATCCCAAAGCTTAAATTGGTGTTTTCCATACTGGACATATCCATTGGCATATTTGATAGCCACCTTTTTAAAGGGAACCCATCCCAAAGAGCGCCTTGCTGATTTTTTATTGCTGACACGCCATTTCAGCTTTGCCTTTTTAAATTGCTTTCTTCGGGTGACTAATTCTTCAGTTACAGCCTGAATGGTTTGACTATGTAAATTACATTCTTTGGATGTGCCTTTCGTATATTTGGCAATATCAAAAGCAGAGAGAAATTCACCTTTCCGCTTCAAATGCCTAAACCCTAAATCATTGACATAATTCCAGACGAAGTTCACTTCTGATGCTAGTTGGTCTAACACCTTGCAATGTTTGTCTTTTATACGTAATTTAAGGGTTTTCATGTACTTATATTAACAATCAAAACTCAAGGAAAATAGTCCTTAGTTAAATCAAACGACACTTCATGTCGTGTCGCTTATATCTCTGACCTGAAGGACAGAGTTTTACCCTCCATTTGATAAAAAAACACCTGAACAGTGTTCAGATGTTGGGAAAGGGACTTAAGAGATCGTTGAATGATTAGCCATTCTTAATACGAATGATGCGATCGGTACGATCATTGACTAGCACGTAGTCACCATTGATTTTGTACCATTGTTGATAACGACCGGTGTTTGGTAAGCGGCGCGCTTCACGATCACTCACTTTGTAGCGGCTTGAATCGAAATAACGAGGAAAGCTTTGACCAACACGCCAATCGCGGCTTGGATTTACACGACGAAAGTCATTACGGTCGTAGCGATTATTGTCATAACGGTTGTTGTTATTCCAATTGCTCGGACGGTGATCTTTATCCCAACGGTTGTCTTGATGTTGGTATGACGGATGGTAACGGCGGTCATCTTGACGATGGTCTGGCGCAGCAATGGCTGCTGTTGTTGCCATCAAAGCCGATACGGAAAGAACTAAACTCGATACGATTTTGTTCATGGGACACCTCTATACATTTCTAATCTGTTTTTCGATGATTCAAAATTAGCGAGAAAGTTCAGAGAAAGCGTGGGGGCAATATAGTTGAATTGTGAAATGTATGGAGGAAATTTGAAGGTGTGTAAATGATCTGAACGCTAGGCAGCATCAGCTTTTGCGGTTAAACATTAAAAAAAACTCATAAAAAAGCCCAGAGTTGATCTGGACTTTAAAAATATGGCGAAATTAAATTCAAAACGGCTTACATACCTAAAATTTTCAGAATACTGTTACTATCTGAGTTGACCAATATGTAGTCATTATTGATTTTATACCATTGCTGATTACGCGATGGTTTAGGTAAGTTATGGTCTTTATAATCGACTTTATAACCATTACCACGATAATGCTGTGGCATCACATAGCCCGTTTGCCATTTATGTTGTTGCAAACGTTTGACTCCACGTTGTTCACGCATACGGCGTCGATCTTCAAGATCGTCATCGTCCTGATAACCACGGAAATCACGATCTTTTTTCATTTGACCATATGCATTGCCGCGTGGGCCATCAAAGCCACGTTCATCGTTCTTGAAGTGAGGCGCTGCAGACGTGATGCTGCTTGCTATTAAAGCACTGAAAGAAAGAGCCAAAATTGGCAAAATCTTTTTCATGTTCAACCCTCATGAGTAATTTATCTTCAATATCACTACTGTACGCATTAAATGCAGAGAAACTGTGAAGAAAGATGAATATTTCTTTAAATAAAACGAAGAGATTGCGGATATTATGCGATAAATTTCGCGCCGAGAACAATCTTTCCATCTTGAAAGCGATGGTCCGATAATGCGTGCTTTTTATCCTTGCAATGCAGTCTTGATCAAATTTGAGGTCTATTGTAAGCACGATCAAAAACGCCCATCAAGTCTTGATGGGCAAATAGGGTAGAGATACTGGAATGAAAACGGTGGGTAAATTCGGGTTTTAGTACCACTGTTCATTGAGGCATTGGAGTGAATAAATCGCTTGAGCCACAGATTCAGCTTGCTCGGCATCGTCCATTGCAGAGATCAAATTTTCAGTCAGTTGTAAGGTTTCAATTGAACGAATGGTTTCAATTTTACGTGTTTGATCAGCCATTTGGGTCTCCTTGCCGTCGGTCTATGTCATGGCCAACAGTCTATGCTTTTATACTTAATTTGAAAAACCGAATATTATTATAAAATTGATTTAAAAATGCGATTAATGGAAAGTTGGGTAATGAAGCTGTCTATTGATCAAAGCTTGTTGAATTTCAAATGCTAATCTAAGGGTTTAAAAAAAGGGCATCAAATGGCCCTTTTTAGTTCTAAATGTGTCACTTGGAACGTAATTAGTATGCGTATTTCAGGTCGGTATAATCCGTTAATGATTTTTGAATATGAGCTTGAATAAATTCATTAATATCTTCAGGTGTCATTGCTGCACCTTGTTTGGTAATCACATGCTCAAACGGTGCTTGATCTTGCGCAATGATGCGATAAACAAAGTTAGTGATCACTTGAAAGCCTGCTTCTTGCTTTTGAATGCAAGTGACATAGAAATAGGCATGCTCAAAGTTTAAGTCAGTATGCGAAAAAATAAATTGTTCAAATAATTTTGCATTTTGACCGACATCTAAGCCTTTTAAATCGTCCATGATACTCGGGTCGAATTTCATGCCATATTTTGCTGAAATCGGTTGACCATCGACCAGTAGGTTAACCATGCCATCCTCAGTTGGAGTCACTGTAATATTGCTAAAGTCAGACATGTATCAATCCAATGTTTTTAAAGAATGCCCCAAGTATCGGCAAATTTGCTAAAAACTCAAGTCGACTTTCGCGTGGTCACTGCAAAATCATTCGGTTAATGATGCGTTGTAAAGATTCAAGACATAAAAAAAGGAAGCGCGATCTTCCTTTTTAAATTGGGTTTTCACCCTATTCATCTTGGGCATCTATGCTGGCACCGGTTAAATGCAAGCTGTCGTCACCCATTAAATATAAATATGCAGGCATGATGCTTTCAGGCGTAGGCAAAGTTTTTGGATCTTCGTCTGGATAAGCTTTTGCACGCATGGCAGTACGTGTCGCACCAGGGTTAATACAGTTAAAACGAATATTGGGGTGTTCATTTTCTTTAGCGAACAATGTGCTTACGGCTTCAATGGCAATTTTTGAAACCGAGTACGCGCCCCAACGTTCACGGGCTTCACGTCCCACACCCGAACTGGCAAAGACCACTGAGGCATGCTCAGATTTTTGTAGTAGTGGCATCAGCTCTTGAGTCAGTACAAAGGGCGCGCGAAGGTTCACCGCCATGACATCATCCCATACATCCACAGGATAATGTTCTAGTTCAGTTCGCTCACCCAAAATCCCAGCATTATGCAAAATGCCGTCTAGGCGACCAAATTGCTTTTCTAAGGTATCGACCAACAGCTCATAATCACGAGGAGAGGCACTAGACAGTTGTAGCGGTAAAATCGCCGGTTGGGGGGCACCCAAGCCTTCAATTTCATCGTAAATCACTTCTAGTTTATTCAGTGTGCGTCCATGTAAGACCACGGTTGCGCCATGTAAGGCATAACTGAGGGCAGCCGCACGGCCAATACCATCGCCCGCACCTGTAATCAGGATAATGCGATCTTTGAGCAGATCGGGGCGAGGTTGATATTCTGAATATTTCATCCGTACCTCCTCGTTTTATTGTGTTGTGTTCTATCGTTATAAAGTCGCTGTGTTGAGCGTTTTCGGTTTGATGACCAAATCATGAATGGCTTCATGCAGGTCAGCAACAGTCTTCACTATACAATCTGCATGCCAAGCTGTTAAGTCATCTTTGTGTTGTAAAGGTAAATAGCCATAAGCCGCAAGAATCGTGTACATCTGCGCATTACGACCTGCATCGATATCACGTGGATGATCACCGACATAGATACAGTCTTGAGCATCTAGATGAATGTGCTTGGCTGCTAAATACATCGGCTCTGGGTCTGGCTTGGTTTTACTGACATCGTCTGGGCAAACCAATACCGAGCAGCGCTCAGTCAAATTCAACGCTTTGAGCAACGCTTCACTGAGTGAACGCGGCTTATTGGTGACAATACCCCACGGAATTTGATACTGTTCAAGTTCATCGAGTAGCGGATACATGCCTTCAAAAAGGTCTGTATCGACGGCAATATCCGCACCATAAAGCGCTAAAAAACGTTGACGATGTGCCAGAAAAATAGGGTCTTCCACATCTAACTCAGGATAGACCAGTTTGACCATGGCACGCGCGCCTTCAGACACTTGTACACGAATGTCTTCTGCACTGACCACCGCAATGCCTTTGTCACGGCACATGTCTTGAATAATACGAATAAAATCAGCCGCGGTATCAATCAGTGTACCGTCAAGATCAAAGAGTACAGCTTTCATTAGGCTTCTTTCACCGTATGAACCATGTAGTTCACATCCACATTCGGTGCGAGCCAATAGCGTTTGGTAATCGGGTTATAATGTAAACCTGTCATATCTTTGAGTTTTAACTCGGCTTGACGAATATCATGAGCTAATTCTGAAGGTTTAATAAACTTCGAATAATCATGAGTGCCTTTCGCCAACATGCGTAAAACATATTCCGCACCAATAATCGCAAACAAATAGGCTTTAGGATTACGGTTAATGGTCGAGAAGAACACATGACCACCCGGTTTTACCAGCTTTTGACAGGCTAAAATGATCGAAGCTGGATCGGGTACGTGTTCGAGCATTTCCATACAGGTGACGACGTCATATTGACCTGCTTGCTCTTCTGCCAATTGCTCTACAGGTACTTGGCGATATTCAATATTTTGTACATTTTCTTGTTCGGCATGTAAGCGTGCAACATTCAACGGCGCTTCGCCCATGTCGATACCCAATACTTGCGCACCGCGACGTGCCATGCTTTCAGCTAAAATACCGCCGCCACAGCCCACATCTAATACTTTCTTGCCAGTGATACCATTTGAATGCTCATCAATCCAGTTCAAACGCAGGGGATTAATCATGTGCAAAGGGCGGAACTCAGAATGCTGATCCCACCATATGGCTGCGAAAGCTTCAAATTTGGCAATTTCTTGTGGATCAACATTCAATTGCGACATCGGTTGCACCTCAATCAAGTCTTTATATTTTAGAAAAAAGTTTATGGGAGTTAGTGTAGCGCGTCCTGAAAAAAAAGCGATAAAAGCCTTAAAAAAGTTCACAGAATGAAAACGAAATCGACAGATTTGATTTATAGTGTTGCCATAAACTAATCATAATGATTTTGAGGACGATAAGTTCAATGAAAAAATTCCTTTTAGGCACGATTACAACAGCTATTTTGGCTTTTTCTGGCAGTGCGATGGCAGCGCAATTTGTCGCGGGGACTGATTACACAGTTATTCCAAAACCGATTAAAGTCGAACGTCCGGGTAAAATCGAAGTCCGTGAGTTCTTTTGGTATGGCTGCCCACATTGTTTTACATTAGAACCGCATATGCAAACGTGGTTAAAGCAATTGCCTAAAGATGTACGTTTTGTCCGTACACCTGCAGCAATGAATCCACTTTGGGAACAAGGCGCGCGTGCTTACTATGCATCGGAAGCACTGGGTGTTCGTCAAAAAGCACATTTACAATTGTTCCATGACATTCATGTGGGTCAAAAAAATATCTTAGAACAAGGCGCATTTGCTAAGTTCTACACCCGTTATGGTGTTCCTGAAGCGAAATTTAACAGCACATTTAAATCATTTGCTGTGTCTTCAAAAATTGCTCAAGCGAAAAGCTTAGCGGCTCAATATCAATTGAGCGGCGTGCCTGCGATTACCGTCAATGGTAAATACATCGTACAAGGTGAAGATGCACGTACCGTTGAAATCGTGAAATTCCTTGTTGATAAAGAACGCAAAGCGAAATAACAGATGTCATAAAAAAGCCGCACTCGATGCGGCTTTTTTATGGCGATAAATTTTGTGGATCAGAGATTTGAGCCAAAGATCGATCCCAATGTAAGATGCCACGAAATAAGAGCTGAACTTGGGTCTGAGCTTGGCGGCGAAATTGTTGTAGCGCATCCGTACGTTGTGGAAGGTCAATATGTCGATGTATGTCAATCCACTGCATTGCCCAACTTAAGGCCAATTCAAACAAAATTTGTCCCAATACTTTGAGGTCTTGTTCGGATTGAATATGTTGAGTCGCTTCAACTTGAGCCAGTGCATGGGCCAAATCGGTACTGAGAAAATTAAACTCACGAGTAATGGCTTGTCTTAAGAATGCTGAACCACCCCAACGTTCAGCAATAAGAAACATCCATGCCTCAGGAAATTGCTCAACGGCATGAAATAAATAATCCAGACTTTGTCGTGTGCGTGCATCTGGTGCTTGAAAGCATTGCTGACTCAGTTGATTGAGGACATTCCGAAGGTGCAGGGCCATTTGGTCGACTAGTTCCAAACCGAGCTCATCCATGTCCTGAAAATGGCGATAAAACGCAGCAGGAACCAAGCCGACATGACGGGAAATTTCGCGTAAGCTCAGACTGCTAAAAGAACGGCCTGTGGTACTCAATGCAAGCGCTGCATCAAGGATAGCTTTACGACTTTGTTGCTTACGTTCTTCCCGTATCGACATGCAATTCGTCCTGAATTTTGCGTGGCTTCAGTCTAACAAATTTCCTGATGTCGTACGATGGGCCTATCAAAACTTGGATGAATGGATTTTGTAAATGCACACGAATGCATCCCGAATCTGGCTGTACCTTCTGTTATAATGTGCCGCAATCAATTTTGTCAGATTAAGGACTCATTATGCGTATCGACCAACGAGCATTAGATCAATTACGTGAAGTAAAAATTACCCGTAACTACACACGTTATGCGGAAGGTTCTGTATTGGTTGAATTTGGTCATACAAAAGTTCTTTGTACTGCAAGTGTTGACAACTCAGTACCGCGTTTCCTTAAAGGAAAAGGTCAGGGTTGGGTGACTGCTGAATATGGCATGTTACCTCGTTCAACACATACACGTACTGACCGTGAAGCGGCGCGTGGTAAACAAAGCGGTCGTACTCAAGAAATTCAACGTCTGATTGGTCGTAGCTTACGCGCGATGGTGGATTTGAAAAAATTGGGTGAAAATACCATCAGTATCGACTGTGATGTGATTCAGGCAGATGGCGGTACACGTACAGCATCAATTACAGGTGCAGCTGTTGCCTTGGTTGATGCAATGAATGTCTTGCTTGAAAATAAAAAAATTAAACAAGATCCATTAAAAGGTTTAGTTGCTGCGATTTCTGTAGGGATGTATCAAGACGAAGCATTACTTGATCTTTGCTATGAAGAAGATTCAAGCTGCCAAACAGACATGAACGTAGTGATGACACAAGCTGGTGAGTTCATTGAACTTCAAGGTACAGCAGAAGACAAACCGTTTACACGTACACAGTGTAATGAAATGCTTGAACTTGCTGAAAAAGGCATTCAAGAATTGATCAAAAAACAACAAGAAGCTTTAGGCTGGTAAGTTGTTTGATTCAGTTCAAACTGAATAAAGAACGCATCTTCGGATGCGTTTTTTTATGCGTTGAATATAGAAAATCCAACACGAATCGGCTATTCAGTAGCGTGTCTTTGGCTCAAATTAATAGGATCAGGATGCTTTGAAGGACTAAAAATGAAAAATTGGATGATGTATTTTTCTTTGTTCATCGTATTGTTGATCAGTGGTTGTGATTTTTTTGGAAATCAGGATCAAGAGCGTGAAGGTGGTCGTTTTTCTGAACAAAGTGAAAACTCAAAAGATCAGGACGATGATCAAGATGAGCGCGAGCAGCATGAAGACGATGCGGAGCATGAAAAGGACTCCGAGCATGAAGATGAAGCTCGACGAAGTTCAAAACAACAGCAAGATGATGATTAAGTCATGCTAGATCTTAAGCATCAAAAAGGGTGCTACAGCACCCTTTATTTATGTTTAGAGTAAGTCTAGAGCGTTAGGCATTAAAGCGCATCGATAAATCAATCGCTGTGACATCTTTGGTGAGTACACCCATCGAAATATAATCGACCCCTGTCGTTGCCACTTCACGTAAGTTTGCAATGGTGATATTGCCTGAGGCTTCAAGTTTGCAGCGACCATTCACGTGTTTGACAGCATCAATCATTTGTTGCTGACTAAAGTTATCCAACATCACAATATCCGCACCTGCTTCCAACGCTTGGTTGAGTTCGTCCCAAGTTTCTACTTCCACTTCAACGGGTTTACCCGGAGCAATGGTATGCGCTTTAGCAATAGCTTGGCTAATGCCACCAGCAGCCATGATGTGGTTTTCTTTAATTAAAAACGCATCAAATAAACCTAAGCGATGGTTTTGACCACCTCCGACAGCAACTGCATATTTTTGTGCAATACGTAGGCCTGGTAAGGTTTTACGGGTATCGAGTAGACGAGTATTCAAACCTTCCAGTTGTTGAACATATTCAGCTGTTTTAGTGGCTACAGCCGATAATGTTTGCACAAAATTCAGTGCAGGGCGTTCAACGGTTAATAGGCTACGTGCAGAACCTGCTAATTTTAAGAAAGCCTCACCTGCTGAGACACGTTCCCCATCATTTTTTAACCATGTGACTTGTACACTTGCATCAAAAGTTTGAATGAGCGCATTGACCCACGGTTGCCCTGCTAGCACCATATCTTCACGACTAATAATTGTTGCGGTCGCTTGTTCATCTTCTGGAGTTAACAGGGCTGTAATATCGCCTTCGCCAATATCTTCTTGTAGTGCGTGTTGAATATTGATTTGGATTGATTGTTCAAGCAAAGATTGCGATATGCTCATAAGAAGTTCCGTATCTTTTTAACCCAGGAAAATGTGCGCGTTATATTAGCATTGTTCCTTAAAAATGAGCGATTTTTAACTCCTTTCACAGACTTGAATTGAGATTTCAATGTGAAAGTTTTAGCATTAAAACTTTCAAGTAGGGCTCGGCGTTTTGATCTGCAGCATTGCAGGCCGGCTTAGACACAGGATTTTTTTATGTCACAAGCAACAACATTTCAGGTGCAGGATGGGCAATTGCTAGGTGCGCGTCAAGTTCCATCACCGAATTTTAACCAGCGTCCTGAAGATACCGAAATTCAGCTTGTCGTCATTCATAATATTAGTTTGCCACCTTCTCAGTTTGGCGGTGGTTATATCGAACAATTTTTCCAAAATCAGTTGGATTGGTCGAAACATCCTTATTTTCAAACCATTGAAGGGATGCAGGTATCGACACATTTATTGATCCTGCGTACAGGCGAAGTCCTACAGTTTGTCAATTTTAATGATCGGGCTTGGCATGCTGGTCGTTCAACCTATTTAGCGCAAAAAGAATGTAATGATTATTCGATAGGTATTGAGCTCGAAGGAAGTGATGATTTACCTTTTGAAGCTGCACAATATGCCGTGCTGACAGAGGTCGTGGCGTGTTTACAACAGGCTTATCCTAAAATTCAACAACATATTGCAGGGCATTCAGATATTGCACCGGGACGTAAAACTGATCCGGGTCCATTTTTTGAGTGGAACGCTTTTCGTCAGCAGCTGCATCATTTTAAAAACAAATAAACAATACACACTGCGTTTAATAAACCAATGAAATTCCTTGACGAGTTTCATTACAATAGGCGCACTTTCAAAAGTGAGAAATACCGATGGCGCTTTGGCGTTCGACAGTTATTGTCAGTGCAATGACTATGTTGTCCCGTGTATTGGGACTGGTACGGGATATTGTCCTGTTAAATGTATTTGGTGCAGGTAAAGACTTCGATACCTTCGTGGTTGCCTTTCGTATTCCTAACTTTTTTAGGCGCTTATTCGCAGAAGGGGCATTTTCACAAGCCTTTATTCCTGTATTGACTGAATATAAAACCAGTCGAACCCATGCCGAAGTCCAGATTCTGATTAGCCGTGTTTTTGGCTGTTTAGGTCTGGTGATGACTAGTTTGACGTTCATCGCAATGGTGGCGGCACCCGCGATTATTTATATCTATGCACCGGGTTTCCATGGTGATGCAGACAAGTTTGCGTTAGCTACCGATATGTTCCGCCTAACGATTCCTTACTTACTGTTTATGTCCTTAACGGCATTTGCCAGCAGTATTTTGAATAGTTATGGCTCATTCAGTACACCTGCGTTCGCTCCAGTGTTACTTAATGTCGCGATGATTGCCGGTGCGCTATGGTTAACCCCTTATATGGCCGAGCCAATTATGGCTTTAGGTTGGTCTGTTGTCGCTGCAGGCTTCTTACAATTGGCGATTCAGATTCCAGAGCTGTGGCGTAAAAAATTACTGATTCCACCGAAAGTTGACTTCAAACACGAAGGTGTTGATCGCATCATGAAGTTGATGCTGCCAGCACTGTTTGGTGTCTCAGTGACGCAGATCAACCTACTGTTGAACACCATTTGGGCGTCTTTCATGCAAGATGGTTCGGTGTCATGGTTATACAGTGCCGAACGGATGACCGAATTGCCATTGGGCTTAATTGGTGTCGCGATAGGTACCGTAATTTTACCTTCGTTGTCTGCGCGTCATGCTGAACAAGATCAAGAAAAATTCCGTCGTATGATTGATTGGGCAGCTAAGGTCATTATCTTGGTGGGTGTGCCTGCAAGTATTGCGCTTTTCATGCTCTCTACACCTATTATTCAGGCCTTATTTGAACGTGGTCAATTTAGCTTTGAAGATACACAGATGACCGCATTGGCATTGCAATGTATGAGTGCCGGTGTGATTTCATTCATGCTCATTAAAGTGTTTGCACCAGGGTTTTATGCGCAACAAGATACCAAAACTCCTGTACGTGTAGGTTTAATGGCGGTCGCAGCCAATGCCATTCTTAACGTGGTGTTTATTGGATTCTTTAAACTGATTGATTGGCATGCTGAGCATATGGCCTTGGCATTGGCATCCTCTGGTTCCGCATTAGTGAATGCAGGGATGCTGTATTTTTATTTACATAAGCGCAATATTTTTCGCTTTGGCGCACATTGGAAAAAGTTGGTGATTCAGTTTGCGATAGCCAATGCTGTGATGATTGCTGCACTGTGGTATGGCTTAACATGGTACAACGGTGATGTATCTGCGTGGATGCGTGTCGCGGAAGTGATCATCTTATGTGTGATTGGTGTTGCTGCTTATGGTATCGCCTTAATTGCAACAGGCTTTAGACCACGTCACTTAAAACCATAAAGCTAAAACCATACAACGTAGTAAGTTTACGTGGATGTAAAAAAATAAGAGCCTATAGGCTCTTATTTTTTTGATTGAGACTCAAGATGATAAAAACATACGTTTCTGATTCATGAGTCTGAGGGGAGTAATTTGTAGTTTAAAACGACATTCAATCAGTCGCCTAAACTTTTCCTCGAGAGAGGAAACCAACAATTGCGAGAATGACTGCAATAACCAAAAGAATAACAGCAAAGTCTTTGGATAAGCCTGCCACACCACCAAAACCTAGCAGACTCGCAATCAAAGCAATTACAGCGAAAATAATAGCCCAGCGGAACATAGTTTTATCTCCATGTGATTTTTTATTCTGTCTCATCAGTATAGGAGTCACAGAAAGCATGCTATGTATTCTTTTGTTTATTTAATGTTCAATATTCGGTAACTTAAACAAGGAATTTATGTGCGGGTTCAGTTAATATGCCTGCCACCTTCGTTGCGAGCGAGAAGATGACCGATACTCTACGCCCACATTTTTGGAAAAAGCATGCTTTGACTGAACTCACCCATTTGGAGTGGGAGTCCCTCTGTGATGGTTGCGGGCTTTGTTGTTTAATCAAGCTTGAAGATGAAGATACGCAAGAGGTGGCTTACACCAAAGTGGCATGCAAACTTTTAGATTGTGAAACCGCCAGTTGTTCCGATTATCCAAATCGCAAATCACACGTTGCAGACTGCATACAGCTGACACCTGAACAAATTCACCAATTTCATTGGCTACCGCCGAGCTGTGCTTATCGTAGAATTTCTGAAGGGAAAGATTTACCGCGTTGGCATCATCTAGTGACGGGAAGTCGTGACAGTATTTTGAAGGCACGAAAGTCTGCCGCAGGGCGTTGCATCAGTGAAGAAGACGTCAACCCTGATGATATTGAAGATTATATTGTGCGTTGGGTACGCTAAAGGACACAGATACGCTCAATTTTGGGTCTAGAGTTGATCTTGTATCATGGCCAGAAAGTCTTGTTCTGACAGAACCTGAAATCCATGCTGTTTAAGGAGTGCTGTGGTTACTCCATAGCCTTCAATTTTTGTACGCGTAAAGGTGCCATCATAAATATAATGACTGCCGCACGACGGGCTACGATCTTTTAAGACCACCACATCAACCTTATGCAATTGGGCCAATTCCAACATGCGATGGGCACCCGCGATAAATTCAGCACTGACATCTGTGCCCAAGACATCTTTGACTTGGGCTGTGCCATTGAGCACATCACTGGCTTGACCATTTTGAATTTCTGCAGGAAAACGTGGACAGCTCAGGCCGCCCATCATTTCTGGGCAGGCCGTAATGACTTGGTGAGTCTGCATCAGTTGGCAAATTGCTTGTTGTGTATTTGATTTGGCATCATAACGAACGGGTTGGCCTGCCAGACAGGCACTGACTAAATACTTCAGTGTCATCGTGTCTTGCTCCACAAGTTTTAGTGACTCAAAAGTTCCATCGCATGGTCATAACTGAGCGGACGATAAAAGTAAAAACCTTGTCCAGTATGACAATTACATTCTTTTAAGGTATCGACCTGTTCCGGTTTCTCTATACCTTCGACTAATATATTCAGGGAAACACTCGCACCAATTTGTGTAATCGCTTTGACAATGGCAAGTGCTGAACAGTCGGTATGCATGCGTTCCACAAAATTACGGTCGATTTTAATACAGTCGACAGGGTAGTTACTTAGACGTGTTAATGATGAATGACCTGTACCAAAATCATCTAAAGAAATGTGGATGCCATGGTCTTTCAATAAATTGAGGGCGCGAATCACATAATTTGAGCCACGTTCTGACAGGCTTTGCTCGGTAATTTCGACCTCAATAATATCTGGTGATATACCAAACTGCTTTAAGCGATTCAGTAGTTTTTCCGCATAATCATCACGTAAAAATTCGACAGGTGCAGCATTTATTGAAATCGGTAGCGGTTGCAGTCCAAGTTCAATCCATTTTTGAATATCTTGAAAGATTTTAATTTGCATTGTTTCACTAATGCGTGAAGCCAATTCATAATCTTGAAATGCAGCAAAAATTTGAGAAGGTAATTGTAATTGTTGGTCTTTATCGTACCAACGCAGCAAAGCTTCAAAGCCGACCACTTGACTGTCAGAAAGGCGAACTTTGGGTTGATAAAACGGAATAATTTGATTGGACTTAATCAGGCTGCGGGCTAGCGTTAATTGGCGAGTGGTGTTTTCAAGAATTTTAAACATGGTGTGGTTGAACATTCGCACCCCACCACGACCACTGCCTTTTAAATCATTTAGCGCAATATCAGCGCATTTAAGTAAATTCGAGGAATTTTGTGCATCGCGTGGGTAGATCGCACAGCCAATACTCATACCTATATTGATGCTTTGTCCATTATAGAAAATCGGCATATCCATTTGCTGACAGGCGATGCTGGCAATATCTGTTAATTGTTGTTGCGATTTTAAGTTCGGAATAGAAATGGCAAATTCATCGCCACCTAAGCGTGAAACCACGATATTTGCATCAAAACAGTGCTGAAAACGCTGTCCAAGGGTATGCAGTAAATGGTCTCCAGCACTATGCCCTAAGGTGTCATTAATATGCTTAAAATAATCCAGATCGATCAATAACAAACCCAGTTGTTGCTGATGTTCTCGTGCCACTCTTAAGTGACTTTTAAAGACTCGACTAAACGCACGGCGGTTTAATAAACCTGTTAAATCATCCTGTTCAATGATCCGTTGGAGTTTATTTTCCGCCAGTCGCTGTACCGTAATATCACGGGAGACACAGAGAATTTCTTTGACTTGACCATATTCATTGAATACTGGGCTGAGCATGTTATCCCAATAAGCCATGGGTTCATCGGCCACTTGGCTCATGCCGACAAAGCGAGATATTTTGCCTTCTTTGGCTTCGGCAAAAGCATTCAGACACGCGTCGCGGACTTCTTCAGGCAATAATTTGTGCCATGACATACCAAACTCAGTTTCAGTCGGCGACACACCGAGAGCTAAGCAACCAGCGCGGTTCATATGCAGAATATGACCGTCTAGGCTTAATAATTTAATACAGTCGACACTGGCATCTAACATTTGATTACGGCTGTCGAGTTTTTCGCGTAATTCTGCACATTGGGTATGTTGTAATTGTATATTCTTGGCTTGAGGCATTTGTTGAAATGAATATATAGATAGATCAATGCCTTGTTGAACTTGAGGTATTTGCTTTTGCTTTAATGATTGCTTCATACAATCTGTCCAATTGGGTCAGGCAAGCTAAAAATGGGATATCTAGCCGATCATACTTTAATTTGATCGATAAGGGATAAGATCTCTTGTTACATTATAGTTAACATTCGCCTAAGGATTTTTACATGCAAGATACTTAAATAATGACATCAAACCAGCCTCTTAAATTGAATATCGAATAAAGCAAAGATTCTGCCAAGGCAGTGTTAGAATAGAAAAAACGTCCCCAATTGCCGGAAACGAAATAATAAGATGTCAGACAGCCAAATTCCTCTTCCTGAACGCATGCGTCCTCATGATTTATCTCAAATTATTGGACAAGATCACCTTTTGGGTGAAGATGCACCGTTACGCCAGATGATTGACCAAGGGCATTTGCCATCGATTATTTTTTGGGGACCTCCGGGTGTAGGTAAAACCACAATTGCGTTGTTGTTAGCGCAGGCCGTTGACCGACCATTTATTAGTTTATCTGCGCTTAATACTGGGGTGAAAGAGTTACGTGAAATCATCGCCGATGGTGGAGATTTATTGACACCTGTGGTGTTTATTGATGAAATTCATCGTTTTAATAAGTCACAACAAGATGCCTTACTGAATGCAGTTGAAAAGGGCAAAATTACCCTGATTGGTGCAACCACAGAAAACCCTTCATTTGAAGTTAATAATGCCTTATTGTCGCGTTGTCAGGTCTATACCTTAAATGCTCTGGATAATGACGCAATTCAGCGCTTATTGGATCAAGCGATTCAGCAAGATTCGTTTTTAAAAGAGCGTTATATTCAAATCGAAGAATATGAAGCTTTATTTCAATTTGCCGCAGGTGATGCTCGTAAAGCATTAAATCTTTTAGATTTAATCGCCAGTACGTTTGAGCCAGACTTAGAAAATATCATTAACAATGCGGTGGTGGTCAAAGTTGCGCAGCAAAATATTGCACGCTATGACAAATCGGGCGAACAGCATTATGATTTAGTTTCGGCTTTTATTAAGTCGATTCGAGGCAGTGATCCAGATGCCGCTTTGTATTGGATGGCTCGAATGCTCAAAGGTGGTGAAGATCCTGTTTTTATTGCCCGTCGTATGTTGATTGCGGCATCTGAAGATATTGGCAACTCAAATCCAAATGCTTTACTGTTGGCTGGAGAATGTTTCCGATCTGTGCAGGCAATTGGTATGCCTGAATGTCGAATCATTTTGGGGCAATGTGCGGTGTATTTGGCAACCAGTGCTAAAAGTAACAGTACTTATTTGGCCATCAACAAAGCCTTAGATTTGGCAGAAAAAACCTCGAATCTACCTGTGCCACTACATTTGAGAAATGCACCAACCAAATTGATGAAAGAGCAAGGCTATGGCGTGGACTATTTATATCCACATAATTATCCTGAACATTTTGTCATGCAAGACTATATGCCGCCTGAACTGAAAGGCACTAAGCTGTATGAGTCTGCACGCAATAAACGTGAAGTCGAAGGTGAGCGTTTGCAGCAACGCCGTTGGATGCAACAACAACAGCAACAATGATTTGAATGATCATAATGAAAAGGCGCTTCGGTGCCTTTTTTTATGTCTAATTCACGCAAAAAAAAGCCCAACTCAAGGCGAGCTGGGCTGAAAAAATAGGATGCCTTTGGGGAGATACATCCTAGAGGGTAGATGGAAAATCTGGTCGGCATACACATTGGAAACTTATAGATCCTAATGCTGCCTGGTATGTGGCTATCTTAGTGTGAACTTGGCTAAATGTGAAACAGAGGATTTTTATGGTTAACATTTGTTTTTTCGATCATGGATTAATCGAGTAATATTTTATTAAAAAACCGAGCTAAAGAGCTCGGTTTTTTAAATCGATGAACGAATTAGATATCAGAAAGGTCGATACCTAAACGTGCAGCAACTTCTTCATACGCTTCAACCACACCGCCTAAACCTTGACGGAAACGGTCTTTGTCGAGTTTTTTCTTAGTGTCTTTGTCCCATAGACGGCAGCCGTCTGGAGAGAATTCGTCACCCAATACGATACGGTCGTGGAACACACCAAATTCAAGTTTAAAGTCAACAAGCAACATGTTGCCTGCATCGAATAGACCTTTAAGTACTTCGTTTACTTTATAAGTCAATTCTTTCATTTGAGCGAGTTGTTCTGCAGTCGCCCAACCTAAAGCAATCGCTTGTGATTCATTCACCATTGGGTCGCCTAACGCATCGTCTTTGAAGAACAATTCGAAAGTTGGCGGAGTAAGTTCTTTACCTTCTTCAACGCCTAAACGACGGCAAAGTGAACCTGCTGCATAGTTACGGATTACGCACTCTACAGGAACCATGGTTAATTTTTTCACTAAAACTTCAGTTGGAGAAAGAAGTTTTTCGAAATGAGTTTCGATACCAGCCGCAGCCAATTTTTCCATGATAAAGGCGTTAAAACGGTTGTTCACCTTACCTTTGCGATCCAGTTGTTCAATTTTTTCACCGTTGAATGCAGAAGCATCGTCACGGAAAACTAGGATGAGGTGGTCAGAACTATCTGTTTCATAAACAGATTTCGCTTTACCAGTATAGAGCAAGGTTTGTTTTAACATGAGGGAACCTTTTTCGAGAAAAAATGCCTAGTACGACTAGGCTGGCCAATTTTGGTAAATCTGAGCTAACAGATCTGCAGCTTTTTCTTTGTCTGCAAAACTGTTATCGGCATTGAACACAGCGATGTTATTGCTTGAACCTACAGAAGAAAGTCTTAAAACATAGGTCTGTTGATCGACCTTGACGGTTACTTCGTAACGGTTTTTGCTCTGACCAACAATGGTATGGTTAAGGCTGCTGAGGGTAGCAAGTGTGTATTGCCAAATTGTAGCAGAATTTCCTTCAACTTTGATCAGCGGATTTTGATTTCCATCCACCAATAGTTGAGGGCGGCTAATATTTGTACTGTCTGTTGAGGAATCTGCAACGACATTATTTTTTTCCGCGGCTGGACGCGGAAGGGCATAGCGATTGCCGCGCTTATTTTCAAGCTTTGGTGCATGCTCAATTGCTAGTGGGTCAACAGATGGAGCAGGATACAAAGGCGTTGCAGGACGAACCATCGACCCTTCAGGGTATTTCAGCGGTTCAACATCTGTGGTTTGTTTATAGTCCAGTGTGCCATTATTAAAGGCAAGTGAACTACAACCGGCTAATGTAAATACTGAAAGTGCCAGGCTAAGTCCTAAACGTAATTGCATGATGTTTGCTCTTCTTTATTTGATAACGCCCGCAGTGATGAGTGCTTCACGAAGCGGAGTACGATATTGTTCTGCAAGGGGTGTTAATGGTAAGCGAATGCCTGTTTCAATCAGGTTCATCTCATGAAGTGCCCATTTCACAGGAATTGGGTTCGATTCGCAAAATAAAATTTGATGTAAATTTGCAACAGTATTGTTTTGTTGCTCGGCTTGGACTGCGTCACCCGCCAAAGCGCTTGCACACACTTCGCTCATTTCTTTTGGCGCCACGTTCGCAGTAACCGAAATGTTGCCTTTAGCACCTAAACCCATTAACTGATAAGCCGTTGCATCATCACCTGAGTACACCACCATATCTTTGCCTTTAAGGCCTTCAATGAGTTCTTGACCACGAGGAACATCGCCAGTGGCGTCTTTAATGCCCACGATTTGTGGAATATCAGCAAGACGGATCACGGTGTCGTTGTGCATGTCTACACCGGTTCGGCCAGGTACATTGTACAAAATTTGAGGTAAATCAACAGCTTCAGCAATCGCTTTGTAGTGTTGATACAGGCCTTCTTGGGTAGGTTTGTTATAGTATGGTGTAACTAATAATGCCGCATCTGCACCTAATTCTTTGGCTTCTTTGGTGAGTTCAATTGCTTCGTGGGTTGAGTTTGCACCTGTGCCGGCAATAATTGGAATGCGTTTGTTCGCCACACGGATGATTTCTTTGATCACCTGAGTGTGTTCGGCCATGCTCAAGGTAGAAGCTTCACCTGTAGTCCCTACAGCAACAATACTATTGGTGCCTTGCTTTATATGCCACTCAACCAGCTTCTCGAGGCTCTTCCAATCTACGCTGCCATCTTCAAACATTGGGGTGACGATTGCGACAATTGAACCTTGAATGGTCTGAGCTTGCTGAGTCATTTTGAAAAGCTATCCTATTTGTCCATCCGACAAGATGAAATATTGATTTCTGGATGGTTTCGAATTTTGATTTGTAGCATGTTCATTGGGCTATACCCAAGTTGAATAATGCTTACGCAAATTATGACTGATCAAACGCATAAGAACAATATGCTTTGGTCAAAGCCATAAAATTCTTTATACAAATCAAACTTAAAACAATCAAGTGTAAAATAGCGGTTTTTTTGCAGCCTGAAAATTGTTCAGCAAGGGCTGAATCTTGAAAATGTTTTATTCAATCGAGAGGGTTGGCATGGTTGATGGGATTGATTAAATCATCAGCAAAAGGTTGATCTATGTGTATTCCGTGCTTTTTAATCAGAATTTAAGATTAAATAACAATGACTAAAGATTTAAAAACTATATCAATTCGCTCGGGTTTTATTACAAATGATTGTTAAAAACTTGGGTAATAATCTTTTTTATATCTAATAGAAATAGACATGTTTTTATGAGTGTTTAAAAAGATCGCTTGATTTGACTGTTCATTGCACGATTCATATTTTTTTATTTTAAATTTTTAATTGTTTTTACGACTTTGTGACTTAAAGCACAAAAACTATTACACCATGCACGTAATCCAATTTTGGACGAAAGGCTTCAACTTATTGGTAGTTATATCCTTTATAAGGCTCAGCGATGATGCGACTTAATTTGAACGCTGATGACAACAAGGATTCTCCAATGGAAAAGTCAGATAATAAGCATGCTATTGTCACGGTAGCAATCTGCTTCCTTATTGCCGTAATCGAAGGTCTGGATATTCAGGCTGCAGGTATTGCAGCAGCAGGGATTCGTGAATATTTCGGGCTGGATAGCTCGCAGCTAGGGGTGTTTTTTAGTGCCGGTATTTTAGGATTATTACCTGGTGCTTTGGTGGGTGGTCGGATTGCAGACCGAATGGGCCGTAAAAAAGTATTAATTTGGTCTACGGGGATGTTCGCCATCTTTACCTTATGTACGGTATGGGTAAATAGCTTCCATAGCTTACTCGCTGTACGTTTTCTTGCAGGTGCAGGTTTAGGTGCAGCAATGCCAATTTTAATTACCTTGGCATCTGAATCGGTAACGCCACAAAATCGTGGTCGTGCAGTCGGTTTGATGTACTGTGGTATGCCTGTGGGTGCGGCAATCTTATCATTGGTCGCAATGACGGACTTCGGTGCAAACTGGAAAAATATTTTCTATTTAGGCGGTTTATTACCGATTGTTGTGATTCCATTGATGATTTGGTTCCTGCCCGAATCGCGTGAATTCTTGAAAGCCAAAGATCAAGCGGTTCAAGCGACCGCCAATGGCGAAATGCAACAAGGTGCTTTCAAAAACCTCTTTAACACAGAAAACCGTTTACGTACTTTCTCAATTTGGGTGAGCTACTTCTTCACCTTGATGGTGGTGTACATCATGTTGAGCTGGTTACCGTCGTTGTTCACCGAACTCGGTTTCACTCGTAAAGATGGTGCAACTGCGCAGTTCTACTTCATGGTGAGTGCAACCATTGGTACGATCATTTTAGGTATGTTGACTGATCGTTGGAAGAAAGCTTATGTGATCATTTTGATGTACGGCGGTATTTTGGCAGGTCTATTTGCGCTGAATGGTGCAGGTTCATTGACTCAAATGTACATGGCGTCAGCTTTAGTCGGTGCATTCGTGATTGGTTGCCAAGGTGTATTGTATGCCTTCGGTGGTATCGTGTATCCGACACAGTTACGTGGTACGGGTGTTGGTGTAGCTTCAGCCGTTGGTCGTGTCGGTGCAATGTTAGGCCCTGCAATTGCGGGTCAGCTATTGGCAGCAGGTTTTGGTGCGGCAGGGGTGATTACCGCTGCAATTCCATGTATCGCAATCTCTGCAATATTTATGTTGTTATTGGTACGTCGTATTCCATCATAAGGAACATGCCATATCAAAAAAAGCCCGCATATTGCGGGCTTTTTTATGGCGACAATAGAAGTCGCGCAAATGCTTTAAATCAAGATAAATAAAGGTATTTTATGTAAAAATACAGCATAAAGAGAAAATAAAAATCAACGTAGAGGGGCTATGTCAGCAAGAAAACTGGTCGCAATTTTTAAAGTTGATCAACGTGAATTCAGTTTGTATCTACATCAATACGAATTTATCTTGGAACTCAAACCTGTATTTCAAAGAAATCGCCAACAGCCGAGACAAAATGCGTGGTTGGCCTTTGCCGATGAACCTACCCTAGAAGATGTTGCTGAAAAGATTAATGCATTTGAGGTCATGCAACAGACACGCAGCCATTTATTAAAATATATCTTTCAACATCAACCGCGATATTTTTATTTTCATGCTTCGACTCGGCGAAAAGCCCGTATTTACCCACGATTTGCACAGCGGCTGGTTGAGCATTTGCCCAAGTATCGGTATTGTCAGGAAGGACAGTCATTTTATTTTTATGCACAGGACTGAATACTAAGGCTTTTAAAATATGAGCGAATCAGTAGAGTCGCCGACAATGCATGACAACGGATGGAGAGATATGCAAAAAAATACAGCGCTGATTGTGGTCGATGTACAAAATGGTTTTACCCCGGGTGGTCAGTTGGCTGTTGCCAATGCCGATCAAATTATTCCAGGGATTAATCAACTGGGGCAATACTTTACGAATATTGTGCTGACTCAAGATTGGCATCCAGCCGACCATATCTCTTTTGCTGAAAATCATCCTGAGCATGTACCTTATGACAGCATAGAGCTGAATTATGGAACGCAAGTACTGTGGCCGACGCATTGTGTACAAGGCACACAGGATGCCGAATTGCATCCTGATTTAAATTTACCAACGGCGCAGCTAATTATCCGTAAAGGTTTTCATCAGCATATCGACAGCTACTCTGCTTTTATGGAAGCAGATCAGAAAACTTCAACAGGTTTGGCGGGCTATTTGCGCGAACGTGGTATTGATACAGTCTTTGTGGTGGGCATTGCCACGGATTTCTGTGTTGCATGGACGGCAATGGATGCACGTAAGCTTGGTTTTGAAACTTTTGTGATTGCTGATTTGACCAAAGGGATCGATTTACAGGGTTCTTTACAGCATGCATGGCAAGACATGTTGGCGAATGGGGTGAAGCGTATTTACCTGAAAGATATTGTGCAGCAGCATGCACAGGCATTATCTTTGGCATGACCCAGTGGGCTCAGTTGAGAAAAGGCACAAGGGTGTGCCTTTTTTTGTCCCTGTATTTAAATGGAAGATGCCTATGTCGGCTTTCTTAAAATTCACTCAATTTGTGCAGAAAACATTTGCGATTTGGGTGGTGCTGTTTGCAGCGCTCGCCATGTTTTTTCCCGATGTATTTGTTTGGTTAAAAGCATATATCCCATGGATGCTAGGCATCATTATGTTGGGTATGGGCATGACCATGACACTGCAAGATTTTAAAAGTGTATTGCAAAGCCCTAAAGCTGTGATGATCGGGGTTTTGGCACAGTTTATTGTGATGCCGGGATTGGCTTTTTTCTTGTGTAAATTATTACAACTGCCGACAGAGATCGCGATCGGGGTCATTCTTGTCGGTTGCTGTCCGGGTGGAACGGCTTCTAATGTCATCACCTATATGGCAAAAGGTAATACCGCATTATCTGTTGCCTGTACCTCTGTTTCGACATTACTCGCACCGGTTTTAACCCCTGCGATTTTCTATTTGCTGGCAAGCCAATGGATCGAAATTAATGCGGCATCGATGTTGGTTTCAATTTTACAAGTGGTTTTATTTCCGATCATTGTGGGGTTAATGATTCGAACTGTCTTTAAGCACCGAGTGGATGCCTATATACAGGTCATGCCATTGGTTTCTGTTGTGGCAATTGTAGCGATTGTGGCAGCAATCATTGCGGGTAGTCGAACACAGATTTTGCAATCAGGTTTACTGATTCTTGGGGTAGTGGCCTTACATAATGGCTTGGGCTATCTATTGGGTTTTTGGGCCAGCCGACTGTTTAAATTGCCCTATGCAGACTGTAAAGCAGTGTCGATTGAAGTTGGGATGCAAAACTCAGGTTTGGGTGTGGCATTGGCGGCGACCCATTTTGCCGCTTCACCTCTGACCGCTGTGCCGAGTGCGATTTTTAGTTTGTGGCACAATATTTCGGGTCCCGCACTGGCAACCTATTGGGCAGCACGGACGAGTGAGCCCAAAGCATTGGAACAAGACAAGCCTGTGCAATAAACAATTCAGTAAAATAGAGGGCAATGTCCCTCTTTTTTGATGTCGAAAATAAATTTTACGATTTGATGAACAGGGCTTTAGGGAATTGCATGCTTTTTTAATTGATTAATGCTATTTGTAACATAAGTGTCATATCCGCTGCCTAACATGCCGGCAAACACTTTAGATATAGACTGTTTCAAACAGCATTGAGAGGGTATGCAACATTTTCAGCATTCATCAGAGACCTATTATAATCGTGAATTGTCACTTTTAGATTTCAATCGGCGGGTCTTGGCTCAGGCACTCGATTCAAGTTTACCTTTACTTGAACGCTTGAATTTTCTCATCATTTTTTCACGCAATTTAGATGAATTCTTTGAAATTCGCATTGCGGGGCTGATGAAACAACGAGATTTGAATGCGATTGCACGGACGCCAGATGCCATTCCGACTGAAGTGGTCTTAGATGAACTTTCCCAAGTGATTCATGACACGGTTGCAGAGCAATACCAGACCCTCAATCATGCTGTATTGCCTGCATTACAAAGTGAAGGCATTCGCTTTATTCAATTTAAAGATATTTTAGAAAAACATCGGGCGTGGATTAGCCATTATTTTAGTAAAGAAGTTCAACCAGTTTTAACACCGATTAGCTTAGATCCATCCCATCCGTTTCCACGCTTGGTCAATAAAAGCCTCAACTTTATTGTGAGCCTAGAAGGCAAAGATGCCTTTGGTCGTGCCATTGAAATGGCGATTGTGCCTGCGCCACGTTCGTTGCCGCGTTTAATCAAAATGCCCATCGAAGTTGAAGGCAGTGCAGAGACACAAATTTTCCTGACCGCCATTATTCAGCAACACATCAATGATTTATTTCCGGGGATGAAAGCGACGGGCTGTTATGCCTTTCGAGTGACACGCAATGCAGATTTGGTTTTGGCTGAGGATGTGGATGACTTGGCGGTGGCATTAAAAGATGAATTGTCTTCACGGCGTTTTGGTCGGGCAGTTCGCTTAGAAATTGAAGATGATTGTCCGCAAAGCATTATTGATTATTTGTTAGATGAATTTGATTTGAGTGAGCAGGAGCTCTATCGCATTGACGGCCCGATCAATTTATCGCGTCTCAGTACCAGTTTTAATCGACCTGAACTGAAATATCCGGTCTATACACCGATTATTCCTAAAGTTTTTCGTAAACAAACCGCGATTTTTGATGTATTAAAAACACAAGATGTCTTGTTACATCATCCGTTTGACTCCTTTCAACCGGTCATTAACCTATTACGTGAAGCTGCAAAAGACCCACAGGTTCTAGCCATTAAGCAGACGCTCTATCGCAGTGGGCCAGATTCGGACATTGTACAAGTTTTGGCGGAGGCCGCTCGCAACGGCAAGGAAGTAACCGCCGTCATCGAACTTCGGGCACGGTTTGATGAAGAATCCAATATTACTGTGGCCAATATATTGCAAGAAGCTGGGGCTGTCGTGGTGTATGGCATTGTGGGCTATAAAACCCATGCCAAGATGATTTTGATTGTGCGCCGTGAAAATAATCAGCTGCTACGCTACGCCCATCTGGGAACAGGTAATTACCACGCAGGCAATGCGCGGATGTATACCGATTATGGCCTGATGACGACGCATCCCGATATTTGCGAAGATGTGCATCGCATGTTTCAGGAACTGACCGGTATGGGCAAGATGGCGAAGCTGAAAGCTTTATTGCATGCACCATTTACCCTGCATACTGAATTATTGAAACTAATTGAACAGGAAATTGTTGCTGCACAAGCGGGAAAATACGCACTAATTATTGTGAAGGTCAATGCACTTACGGAACCGCAACTGATTGCTGCTTTGTATCGTGCATCGCAAGCAGGGGTACGTGTAGATTTAATTATCCGTTCGATTTGTTGTTTGATTCCTCAGGTCAAAGGTATGTCTGAGAATATTCATGTGAGATCTATCGTTGGGCGCTTCTTAGAGCACACTCGAGTGTATTATTTTGAGCATGCAGGCGAAAAACGATTGTACTGTGCCAGTGCCGATTGGATGGGACGTAACTTATTTTCACGGGTCGAAACCTGTTTTCCCATTTTAGAAAGCCGTTTGAAAAAACGCATTATGAAAGATGGTTTACTTAACTATTTGGACGATAATCAAAATGCATGGGAAATGCAGTCGAATGGGCAATGGGAGAGAGTCGCGGTTGAAGCAGGTGACGAGCTGCATAACGCGCAAAAATATTTGATTGCACAGAAAATTTCGACCGTTTAAGACAAAAAAATCCCGATTCAAGTCGGGATTTTTGATTTTGCTAAAACCTTTAAGAGGCTTTTGATTGTTTGGATTTTAAAATTTCAGTTCTGAAGTTTTGAGCCAATTCAGCGGCATCACTGTCCATTCCATTGAGCATAAACGCATGACGAGTGAGCACATTGGTCGGATTTGGTAAGCTGACCAATTGGAAATGATCTGAAATCTCTTTGAGCAAAGTTGTCGGCACATGAATGGCACTTTCTTTGGCAACCAATTGTTGGACTAAACGTTCAGCCGCTTGTACAGAAGACAATTGCATAGCTTCGACAGAGCTTGAAATTGCACTACGGGTTTGTAAAACGAATCGTTTTTCTTCACGGTAGCGTTTATATAAAACATCTGAAAGCAATTGGAATACTGAGCTGATCATGGTGAGGCAACGCAGCGCATCTGGAGTGTCAGCAGTCATGCTGATGGTTGCGCCATGTTCATCAAACTTATGCACTGTACTGATGTCAGAACTGTTCAATTTATAATGTTGAACACAGAGTTCTGTGGTTTTATTCAAGAAAATTTGGCAGAGATTAAAATACGGCACAGACACGGTTTTGTTGACGCTATCGAGCAACTGTTTCGGATCATAAAATTGAATATTTAATGCCAAGCTGTTGCTGTCGAGAACCACTGGTTTCATGTCTTTATGCTGTTTTGCTTTGGCTTGCGCATTTTGCTGCGCTTGAGCAATCGCCAGAGCGGCATTATGTTTTTCTTGTTCTAAAGCCTGCGCTAGCGTTTGAATTTCATGTTTTAGACGTGATTCATTGTTGATTCGCGCTAAATATTCAGTACGACTTGGACGCGCAATAGCGCGATACGCCAACCATAACAAGCCATGTAAGAATAATGAAAATAGAATCGCAGCCCACTGCGTACGTAAGATTTCACCAATACTTGGTTTAATTAAGGTGATTTCAACCGTTCCGACTTTCTTTTCGTTTTGCAGCGCATCACGAACAAAGATTTCACCGTCACGGGTTTTGGTCAAACCGCCTGTGGCCAAAACTTGATTATTGGCATTTAAAATGCGGATGGAAGCCACGCTCGGGTTGGTTGCATAGCGGTCAGCAAGTAAGGCTAATGATACGGTATTGGCCGGCTCAAGCTCAGATAGGCTGTCTGTAACCAATTGACTGGTCATCAGTTGTCCCTGACTGGCACGGTTTTCGTTCAATTGGTGGGTTGTTGCCAATACCAATAAAAAGGTATGCAAAGCAAAACAAACTACTAATAGGCTAGCAAATAGCCCTTGTCTAGGCGCATTCAACGTAAACTTCCAAGGCAATTCTATTCAATTTAGATTATGATTCTTACATTAGTTGTAGCTCAGACCCGAGTCAATTCATGCGAGAAATCATTCTTATATCACTTTTAGGACCTGACCAACCTAATCAATTTACACGATTAATGCAGGTTTTGTCCGCACATTCCTTACAGATTTTAGATGTCGGACAAGCAGTCATCCACAATCAGCTGACTTTAGGTATTGTTGTTTCGTCGGAAGACCAGACTGCGACAGCATTAGCCATGAAGGAGATGTTGATTTTAGCACATGATATTGGCTTAACTGTGCGCTTTAAACCAATCTCTACAACAGAATATCAACAATGGGTAAATGAGGGAGGCCGCACACGCTATATCGTTACGGCACTTGCGCCAGAATTACAGGCGTCTCATTTACAGGCAGTTACAAATATTGTGTCGAGCCAAGGCTTCAATATTGAAACTGTGACTCGTTTATCTGGCCGTCCAGAGTTAGATGGATCAAGTGAAGGTCCGCGCCGTGCCTGCGTTCAATTTGGTCTAAAAGGCCAGATGTTGGATGCCACTGCGATGCGTGCAGCATGTTTACGTCTATCTACTGAACTAGGGGTAGATGTTGCCGTTCAAGAAGACAATGCTTACCGTCGTAATCGTCGTTTAGTCTGCTTTGATATGGACTCGACGCTGATTGAGCAAGAAGTGATTGACGAATTGGCGATTGAAGCGGGTGTCGGCGCTCAAGTGGCTGAAATCACTGAACGTGCTATGCAAGGTGAACTCGATTTCCAACAAAGTTTCCGTGCACGTGTGGCACTACTCAAAGGTATGGATGCTTCGGTATTGCCTAAGATTGCAGAACGTCTGACTGTCACAGAAGGTGCGGAACGTCTCATTTCAACGCTGAAATCACTGGGCTATCGCACGGCTATTTTGTCAGGTGGTTTTCAGTATTTTGCTGAATATCTACAAGCAAAACTGGGTATCGATGAAGTCCATGCCAATGTACTGGACGTCCAAGATGGCGCGGTAACCGGTGAAGTGAAAGGCCATATTGTGGATGGTGCGCGCAAAGCCTTCTTATTGACTCAAATCGCTGAGGAAATGGGGATTTCATTAGAACAAGCCATTGCGGTCGGTGATGGTGCGAATGACTTGCCAATGTTGTCTTTAGCCGGCTTAGGCGTTGCCTTCCGTGCGAAACCTTTGGTGCGTCAAAATGCCAATCAAGCCATTTCAAGCGTGGGTCTAGATGGTGTTCTTTACCTGCTTGGTGTGCATGATAAAGATTTAAATCGCGCTTAAAACCATTTAATTCATACTAAAAAACGTAGCCAAAAGGCTGCGTTTTTTTATGCCAAGAATTCAGCTCATCCGATGAACGGTAGAAGAAAATTGTCGATAAAAACAACGATTAACAGCATTCGAAAAATTAATTTTTTTAGCCTAAAACCAGCTGTTTTTTTTGTAATGACACTCGAAACGAGATGCCATCATTGTTCTAGAAATTCTTTAAAAAGAAAAAATGTAATGACAAAATAATGTTGCGACAAGGTGTGTCGCATGGACAAAAAACGAGACTTTTTTTATGCAAAAAACTCAGCATAATGCTTGCAAGAGATTGAGATCGACCAAATCTATTTACTGAAGATACAGTAGTGAGACGGCTCAGCATCCTGTAAGACAAGAGATGTCAGCTGTCAAATGACGGAGGTTTTTATGTTAACAGCGAATTTAGCAACAATCGTTGGCCTGAGCTTGGTATCGGCGGCTGTGATTGCTGTTTTCTTCTCGCCTTATCGTCGCTGGTTAAGTTTTATGCTGGCGGGGATGCTGGTGTGGGGACTCATTGAAGTGATTCGATTTGGCACACAAACCATGTTTGAATTATCAGTGACCTATAGTTATTTAACGGCATTAATGGCCGCAATGGTGGTATTCACTTTAGTATTGTTACGTGAAGACCGTCGTGCAGAGCGTGCGATGGCAAAGCGTCAATGTATAGAGCATACGCCTGTATATGATGAAGAGCAGCAATGTTCGAGCCGATAAATGCCAGAACAAAATTTCAATGAAAATGCGCCTGAGGGCGCATTTTTTTTATGAACGCATTAGTCCGATTTGAGATACAAAGCCTTACTTCTCAAAAGCCAAGTTATGGTAGGATGAAACCAGTCAATTTTCCAACAATTACAATAGGCTTTAAGTCATGAAACTATCATCAATTCCTGTCGTAAAACTACCTTTAGTTGATGTCAGTACGGATCCACTTGATTTACTCGTGGCAGGTTTAGCGCTTCGTATGAAACAGCTTGCACGTACTAGCCCTAAATTCATTGAATTGGTTCATGAACGTCAATTCCGCATTCAAATCGGTACAGATTTGGGTGTTGCACGTCAAATTATTGTAAATAATGGACAGATTGATACTGTTTCAGGCGATGCGGAAAAAGCAGACTTTATTTTGCAATTTGCGGACAGCGAACAGGGTGTAAAAACCTTGATGAAAGGTGACCCAACAGCATTTATGACGGGTATGCAAAATGGCAGTATTAAAATGGAAGGTGATTTTGGTCTACTGGTCTGGTTTAACCAAGTGGCGAAGTTAATTCCACCTAAACTTCCAAAACCGGTTAAAGAAAAAATCAAAATCGCACGTGCGTTTATTAAAGAAAAAACAGGAAAATAATTTTAATTTTCGTTGAAAATTAACGTTTTTTTGGTAAAAATACCCCCCACTTTTTAGGGGGTATTTTTATGAAAAAATTAATTACGTCGGGTTTAATTGCTGCATCACTTACTTTGACAGGTTGTGCAAGTATCATTTCTGGATCGACTCAAACTTTAACCTTTAAGTCAGTTCCTGATGAAGCATCGATTTCAATTACAAATAAAGCGGGGGAAAAGGTACATACAGGTATCACACCTGCAACTGTAACTTTAAAACGCGGTACAGGATATTTTAAACCAGCAGCTTATGAAGTAACGTTCAAAAAAGATGGTTTTCAAACAAAAACTGTGCAGGTAACAGGGACAGTAAATGGTTGGTATGTAGCCAATATTATTTTTGGTGGATTAATTGGTTTATTAATTGTTGATCCAGCTACTGGTGCAATGTATACATTGAATCCCGCTGATGTAAATACTGTTCTAGACGCAAATCAAACAACAACGTCAAAGAAAAATGATCAGTCATTAACAGTCATGCTTGTGAAAGATATCCCTGTGGAAGTAATGCAACGTGCAAAACTGATTACAACCATTTAAGACCGTATTATTCTAGCTTGTGAAAGCCCTCAAAAGAGGGCTTTTTTAATGCTTCAGTGGTTATTCAACTTCTAAATTAAAGGTCACTGGACCGTCATTAACCAAATGCACTTTCATGTCGGCAGCAAAGATGCCTGTTTGTACATGGTCATATTGGCTCTTGGTGTAATCGACCAGCTGTTCATACAGTGCTTTGGCATCGTTTGGCGGCATGGCAGGGCCAAAATCGGGGCGCAGGCCTTTTTGCGTTTGCGCCATCAGGGTAAATTGAGACACCAAGAGGATACCGCCGCCGGCTTGACTGACATTCCAGCCCATCTTGCCTTGTTCATCATCAAAAAAGCGGTATTTCAAGATCTTATCAATCAGCTTTTTGCCTTTTTCTAAATCATCCGCTTTGCCAAGGCCTAAAAACACTAAAATACCGTGATTGATTTCACCCGTGATCTCACCATCGACCACCACTTTGGCTTCTAAAACACGTTGTAACAAGGCCCGCATAACTTCTTCCGAGTAGAAAATTGAACATAGGGCAGGGATTGTAGCAAATGCATCCTTCTTTCGAGGCGATGTGTAGAATTTTTTGGGCTCAAACATTTGAAAATTAACTGTATATTTTTTATAAATCCAATAATACGATTGAATTTATAAAAATAATCTGTTTTATCTATTTATTGAATATCAGTATCTTTGCGGGGCAGGAAAGGTATTTAACAGAGAGATTAAGACGATGTTTAAGCGTTCTTTATTGGTTGCGATGTTAGCAACAGCAACAGCGGCGACTCAAGCAGCGCCATTAACCAAAGACAATGGTGCACCAGTAGGCGATAACCAAAACTCGATTACTGCGGGTCCAAATGGTTCAGTTCTACTTCAAGACGTGCAATTGGTTCAAAAATTACAACGTTTTGGTCGTGAGCGTATTCCTGAGCGTGTGGTACATGCCCGTGGTACAGGTGCGTATGGTGAATTCGTTGCAACTAAAGATTTATCTGATCTCACCATTGCTTCATTGTTCAAAGCAGGTACTAAGACTCCAGTTTTCTTACGTTTCTCGACTGTAATTCACGGTAAACATTCTCCAGAAACTCTACGTGACCCGCACGGTTTCGCGATCAAGTTCTATACGCAAGAAGGCAACTGGGATTTAGTGGGTAACCAAACTCCAGTCTTCTTCATTCGTGATGCAATTAAATTCCCTGACTTCATTCACGCAATGAAGCCAAGCCCAATTGACAACGTTCAAGACGCGAACCGCGTATTTGACTTCTTGTCTAGCCAACCATGGGCAACCAACATGTTGACTTATGTGTATGGTAACCAAGGTGTTCCAACTAGCTACCGTGAGCAAGATGGTTTCGGTGTACACGCATTCAAACTGTACAACGACAAAGGCGAATATAAATACGTGAAGTTCAACTTCCGCTCTAATGTTAGCGGCAGTGTAAAAATGACCCCCTAATGGCATTTAAAAACTGACCCCCTTGGTTAATATAGCGGTCATTTTGGACTGCTCAACATGTTAACTTTGGAGCAAGCAGTGACAATCCAAATACTTCATCAACAAGGTAAATCTATTAAAGCCATTAGTCGTGAACTGGGGCTATCCAGAAATACCGTACGTAAATATTTACGGCAAAACACCACACCTCAGTATCAGCGTATACAGCCTAGAATAAGTATCCTTGACCCATATAAACCCTATTTACTCCAACGTGTAAACGCAGCTCATCCTGAATGGATTCCTGCTGTCGTGCTCTACCAGGAAATTTTAAGGTTGGGATATCCAGGAAAGATCAGGATCTTGAGGGAATATCTTGCAACATTAAAACCAGTTGCTCAACCGGAACCGATCATTCGTTTTGAAACCCAACCTGGCCAACAAATGCAAGTGGATTTCACCACGATTCGACGTAACAACACGACTTTAAAAGCTTTTGTCGCAACATTAGGGTATTCCAGAGCGACTTTCGTGAAATTTTATGATCATGAACGTACCGATGCATGGATCGATGGTCTAGAAAATGCATTTCAGTTCTTTGCAGGAGTACCTCAGGAAATACTGTTTGATAACGCTAAAACGATCATGATTGAACGGGATGCCTATCAGGAGGGGCAGCATAAATGGAATCCCAAACTGCTCGACTGCGCCAAGAAATACAGCTTTCGTCCTCGCGTATGTAAGCCCTACCGTGCACAGACCAAAGGCAAAGTTGAACGCTTTAATGGATACCTCAAATCAAGCTTTATTGTGCCATTGAAAGCAAGCCTGAAGACTTCGGGTTTACTGTTAGATGTTGATGTCGCCAATGCCCTCATTGGCCGGTGGCTGCATGAAACCGCCAATCAGCGGATTCATGCCACCACGCAAGAAAAACCGGCTGTTCGACTGCAACAGGAGCAGCAAAAATTTACGCCATTACCGCAATCAGATACGGGTTCTGGCACTGTACCTGTTGCAGCAGCACAGCATGTCATGCCCTACGAGAGTTTGCAGCATCCCTTATCGGTATATGACCAGTTGCTGGGAGTTTCCTGATGAATCTGCAATACGACCGTATAGAGCAACTTTGCCAAAAGCTCAATCTGCCTGCCATCGCATCACAATGGTCACATCATGCACAACAAACATTAGGTCAAGATGGAAGTTATGCCGACTTTGTTGAAGCGATCTTGACGCATGAATATGCTGCCAGGCAACAGCGCAGTCAGCAGGTACTGATGAAACTCTCAGGCCTGCCTCAAGTCAAAACCCTGGAAGACTATGATTTTAATTATGCCCTAGGGGCCCCTAAATCACAGGTGATTGAACTGTTCAATCTGAGCTTTATTGCTAGAGCAGAAAATGTGGTGTTTCTCGGGGCTAGCGGAGTAGGAAAAACGCACTTATCTATGGCATTAGGCTATAAGGCCATCATGAACAACATTAAGATCAAGTTCATTACCGCCGCCGATCTCATGCTGCAACTGAGTACAGCCTATCAGCAAGGTAAACTGAAAACCTATATGCAACGTGCGGTACTGGGACCAAAGTTACTGATTATCGATGAAATTGGTTATTTACCGTTTGGACGTGAAGAAGCGAATCTGTTCTTTAACGTGATTGCCAAGCGTTATGAAAAAGGCAGTACGATATTGACGAGTAACTTACCCTTTAGCCAGTGGTCCAAATCCTTTGCAGATGATGTCACGTTGACCGCTGCGATGTTAGATCGGTTATTGCATCACTATCATGTGGTACAAATATCGGGTGAGAGTTATCGTTTGAAGGATAAAAAAAGAATTGGGATTCAGCCCCAGGTTGAAACTTAATACGAGATCAAAGGGGTCAATTTTACTTTGCCATTTGAAAGGTAAAAGGGGTCAATTTTAGAATGCCGTTGACACTAAACAAGGCGTGAAAGGTCTGAACGTTAAAGAAGCGATGGAGCTGCAAGGTAAAGACTTCAACCACTTAACCAACGATCTTTACAAAAACATCAACGCGGGCAACTTCCCGAAATGGGATCTTTACATCCAAGTGTTAGATCCTAAAGATTTAAACAGCTTTGATTTTGATCCGCTAGATCCAACTAAAATCTGGCCAACGAACTTAGTTCCAGAAACTAAAGTGGGTACATTGACGCTGAACCGTATGCCGAAAAACTTCTTCCAGGAAACGGAACAAGTGGCATTGGCTCCAGGTAACTTAGTCCCAGGTATCGAGCCATCAGAAGACCGTCTATTACAAGGTCGTATCTTCTCTTACTCAGATACTCAAATGTACCGTTTAGGCGCGAACCACCAGCAAATTCCAGTAAACCGTCCGCTTGTTGCTGTTAACAACAACAACCAAGATGGCTACATGAATGTTAGCGAGCGTGATTCTGACGTGAACTACGAGCCAAGCCGTAAAGAGCCTAAAGCTGCCACTGAGAAAGCACGTGCAGTTCAAACACCGCTGACTGGCACAGTTCAACAGATCGGTACCAAAGAGCAAAACTTCAAGCAAGCGGGTGAGCTTTACCGTTCATACTCTGCTAAAGAAAAAGACGATTTAATCATGAACTTGGCTGCGGATCTTGGCAACGTAAAAGATTCTGAGACCAAGCACATCATGTTGTCTTACTTCTACAAAGCAGATGCAGATTACGGTATGCGTATGACCAAAGCAGTAAACGGTAACCTTGCAACTGTAAAAGCCAAAGCAGCACAACTGAAAGACTAATTTCGATCAGTCTGAAGGATTGGTAACTAGGGGCTAGAACGTTACCTCAAAAAAGTCCTATGAAGCTCCATACCTTTCCTGCACCCTAGGGGGAGTTTCATAGGCACTCCTTAAATATTCATTTTTTTAATGAAATGAATTGTTTCCAATTCAATTCTACATTCGATTTCTGTTGGAGTTCATCATGAAAGTTATGCAACATTTGACTTTAGCCAGTCTTCTAGCGTTTGGTTCCGCATTCGCAAACGTGGCAATCGCGGAAGATATCTCCCCCGCTAAAGCAACTGCAAGCGATCAGATGACCTCACAACAGGAATTGATCGCAATTTTCTTTGCTGCAGCCAAAACTGGCAATGAAGAAGTCATCAATGAATTTCTTAAGCACGGTTTTCCGGTCGATGTGCGCAATGCTTCGGGTTTTACACCACTGATGATGGCGACCTATTATGGTCATCAAAATATTGTGACTCGTTTGCTAGAACAAGGTGCAGACCGCTGCGCACGTGACAATAAAGGCAACACCGCATTGATGGGTGCCATGTTTAAATTAGAATGGGCGATTGCAAAGCAATTACGCCAAGTGGATTGCGATGCAAATGCCAAAAAAATGGGGCAAAAGACTGCAGAACAGTTTGCGCGTGAATTTGGTCAAGAAGAAAAATATCGACAGTTACTCAAAAAATAGTGAGCTTGATCGCGCTCAGCTTCAGCAAAAAAATTGAAAAAAGTCGATGAATCGCGGTGATTTATAAGTTATTCCACTAAATCAATCGGCTTTTTATCAATAAAGTATGCTTTAATGCAAAGAGTTGATAAAAACTGAAAGTCTTTATGTCTCCAATCATCCAATCCTTATTAGACACAGATCTGTATAAATTCACCATGCTTCAGGTGGTGTTACACAAATTTCCGCAAACCCATAGTGTGTATCACTTTCGTTGCCGTAACTTGGATGATACAGCCTATCCACTGGTTGAAATTTTGGATGATTTAAACATGCAGCTCGACATGCTTTGTCAGTTGAAGTTTAAAGAAGATGAATTGCAGTATTTACGCAGTTTACGTTTTATTAAAAGCGATTTTGTTGATTATCTTGAATTATTTCAGCTTAAACGCCGTTTTATTAAAGCGGGTATTGATGATGAAGGTCGACTCGACATTTGGGTAGAAGGCCCAATGGTTCAAGCGATGATGTTTGAAATCTTTGTTTTAGCCATCGTCAATGAATTATATTTCCAACGTATTCGTACACCCGAAGTTTTAGCCGAAGGTGAGCGCCGTTTGCAACATAAGATTGCCTTGCTGAAGCAGTATGAAGCACGGCAAAATCCAAATGATCCACCATTCTTGGTCTCTGATTTTGGCACGCGTCGTCGTTATAGTTATGCATGGCAAAAGCATGTAATTGAAGAATTAAATCAGGCTTCACCGTATATTTTCCGCGGTACAAGTAATGTTCTGATTGCCAAAGACTTGAACATTACTCCAATTGGTACAATGGCGCATGAGTTCCTACAAGCATTCCAAGCGCTTGATGTTCGTCTACGTAACTTCCAGAAGTCTGCGCTAGAAACATGGGTACAGGAATACCGCGGTGACTTAGGAATAGCCTTAACGGACGTTGTCGGTATGGATGCGTTCCTACGTGACTTCGATTTGTACTTTGCCAAACTATTCGACGGTTTACGTCATGACAGTGGCGACCCGTATGAATGGGGCGATAAAGCCTATGCACATTACAAAAA
Organism: Acinetobacter sp. YH16040_T; assembly: GCF_024605785.1. NCBI lineage: Bacteria > Pseudomonadati > Pseudomonadota > Gammaproteobacteria > Moraxellales > Moraxellaceae > Acinetobacter > Acinetobacter sp. YH16040_T. Next base: position 94,879 of record NZ_CP094541.1, read on the forward strand.
GCTTAAAATTGACAGTAAAACCAAAATGCTGACTTTCAGTGATGGCTTGAACATTGAAAAAGCTTGGGATTTACACAATTACTTTAAAGACCGTTTCCAAGTGAGTTTTGGTATTGGCACCAACTTGACCAATGATATGGGACAAACTGCACTGAATATCGTGCTGAAGTTGGTTGAATGTAATGGTCAATCTGTGGCAAAAATTTCAGATAGTCCGGGTAAAACCATGACGGATAATGATACTTTCTTAGCGTATCTACGTCAGGTGTTTGACATCTCTGAAGTTAGCGCTTAAACACAGCATTAGATAAAAATAAAAAAGCCGAATCAATGATTCGGCTTTTTTATATCTAAAATATTGCTAAAGGAATGCAAAAATTCAGAATAATAGTGAAAATGACTTATGCTAAGATCGAATTTAATCGCACAAAATACAACACGAACAACGATGACAGCATCTACACTGAATTTTGGTCTGCTGATTGAAGCGGAAGAATTGGTTCCACATCTTGGTAATGAAAAACTACGGATCGTCGATTTGAGTCGTCGTTCGGTTTATGACCAATTGCATATTCCACATGCACTGCATGTACAGCCGAAACTGTTAGTGCGCCAAGAAGAACAAGCGATGGGGCTATTACCTGACCAAGCTGGCTTAGAACAGCTCATTCGCTATCTGAATATCAGTCCAGAACATCATGTAGTAGTGTATGACGATGAAGGTGGGGCATGGGCTGGTCGACTGATTTGGAACTTACATTGCCTCGGTTTTGAAAATACCAGTCTCCTCAATGGTGGCATCCATGCTTGGCTTGGGGCAGGCTTACCGACCTCGTCTGAAATTGAGCAATTTGAACCCGTGAGCCCATTGGTTGAAGTAAGTGCAGAGGCGCGTGCTCAGTATCAAACAGATTATGATGAGCTATTGGCTCGTGTGCAGCAGGAGCAAATCCAAGTATGGGACTGCCGTACCGAAGATGAATATACAGGCCTACGTTTGGCTGCGCGACGCGGCGGTCACATTCCGGGGGCACGACATTTCGAATGGAGTACTGCCCTTAACCGGGAAAATCATTTAAAATTGCATCCTTTAGAACGCACACAACAACGCTTAGAACAATTGGGATTCAATTTAAACGAACCTGTGGTGGTATATTGTCAGTCCCATCATCGGTCGGGCCTAGCTTATATACTGGGACGTTTACTCGGTTGGAATATTCGAGCTTATGATGGTGCGTGGAGCGAGTGGGGCAACCGACTCGATAGTCCTGTGATCACCGGAGAGTTGCCGTCTTGAGCCTTACATCTCAGTTAAAAAAACAAATTTTTATTCAAGCTCAGCGTGTTGTTCCGCAGCACAAATTATCACGTATCGTGGGTAAATTGGCTGCGAGTGAAAACCCTGTGGTGAAAAATGCTGTGATTACTGCATTTAAAGCACAGTATGGCATCGACATGTCGATTGCTGAGCAAAGTAATGCCCTGAAATTTAAATCATTCAATGAATTTTTCACTCGTTCTTTAAAAGAAGGCGTACGTGTAGTTGATGCAAATGCCAACAGTGTTGTTTCACCCGCAGATGGTGCGATTTCACAACTGGGTAAAATTGAAAATGGTGATGTATTTCAGGCCAAAGGGCAGAAGTTCACTGTTGAAAACCTGATTGCCGATCCACAATTGGCTGAGCCGTTTAAAAATGGTCAGTTTGCTACGGTCTATTTGTCTCCAAAAGACTACCACCGTGTACATATGCCATTTGCAGGGACATTGACAGAAACTTTGTATGTACCGGGTGAATTATTCTCTGTAAACCAAACCACTGCTGAAAATATTCCGGGTTTATTCGCTCGTAATGAACGCATGGTCTGCTTATTTGATACAGAAGTTGGTCGTATGGCGGTCGTACTGGTAGGTGCAATGATCGTGGCAGGTATTGAAACCGTGGCTACAGGTAAAGTTAAACCGACAGGGCGTTTGGAACTGAATCAACACGATTTATTCTTAGAAAAAGGTGCAGAATTGGGCCGTTTCTATTTAGGTTCAACAGCGGTTGTGTTGTTTGAAGAAAACAAAATGCAATGGGATGCGACCTTTAAAGCCAACTCGACTGTGGTGATGGGCGAAGCTTTAGGGCATACCATTTAATGAATTCCCTGTCCCTTTAGGAGAGGGTTAGGGAGAGGTTTTTGAGCTAAGCTGATGTATTCAAAAAAGAATCCCTTCTAACCTCCCTTTATTAAAGGAATGAATAAAAAAAAGCGCCATCAGGCGCTTTTTTTTAATTGCAAAATTTAGCGTTTTACGACAATCGAGTCGATACTGCTATGACGTAAAGTTTGCTGTGCAATCACAGCAGCTTCTTGTGAATCATAGGGGCCAGACACAACGCGATACCAAACTTTGCCGTTTTCATTACTTTGAATCACATCGGCAGATAAACCGTTCAAAATAATTTCAGCACGTCGTGCATCGGCTTGATCAGGATCATCATAACTGCGCACTTGCAGAATATAACTTGCAGCAACAGGCGCAGTTTCTGTGGTTTCTAGTCCAAGCTCTGTGGTTTCAACTGGCTTTTGTTCTGGTGCATCAACAATCACCACCGTTTCTTTATTTTCGGTTTCAGGCACAGCTTGTTCAGGAATTGGCGTCACTTGTTGCTGAGGCAATAGGTCGTAGAAACGATAGTCTTTATTGGTTTCTTCTTGGTAGTGTTCAGAGGTAATTTGACCTTTTGGCTTCACAGGCTCCCAAGGTTTCCAAAGCATGAGCGCAACTAAGAAACTCAACACGATTAAAATGATGACAAGTGTACCTAGCCATGCTGGAATCAATGGTTTTTTAGGCTTATTTGGCCGATCAGATACACCGCGCTGCGTTTTTCCAAACACGTGGAAACCTCATTTAATTTTAATTGTCACGAACCACTTTGGGGCAGCCCAAAGTAGCAAGTCTTGATTGTTATATATTACATGAGTGTCATCAGGAATTTGTTTAATTTTCACAATTTCAGCACAGCCAAGATGACACGGACATATTGCTGAATATAAACGAAATACAGGCTCATTTCGAGCCTGTATTGAAAAGGATTCTTTTTAGCACAATGCAATTGATGACGCTTAAACCCATGCGCTGTGTTTGTGCATGGGCGATGCCGATGAATTTCTATTGTGCTCGCAACATAAAGGGTTGCTTACATGCTTTCAGGCGCACTCACACCCAATAATTCAAGACCATTGCGTAAAACTTGCTGTACGTTTACAGACAGTAATAAGCGAGCTTGAGTCAGTTCTGCATCATCACCCAAGACTTTATTTTCGTTGTACCAACCATGGAACAACGCCGCCAACTCTTTCAAGTAGTTACCCACTTGGTGTGGTTCATAGCTGTTTGCTGCACGAACCACAATTTCAGGGTAAGCCGCAAGTTTAGCAAGAACTTCAGTTTCAGCTTCTAACTCAAGTTTAGCTGCAAATTGACGTGCAGCTTCAGCAGAGAATTGAACGTCTGTCGCAGCAGCTTTTTCGAGCATACGGCAGATACGTGCGTGTGCGTATTGGATGTAGTACACCGCATTGTCTTTACTTTGAGACACAGCAAGGTCTAAGTCGAAGTCAATGTGTTGTTCTGATTTACGCATGACGTAGTAGAAACGAGCAGCATCGTTGCCCACTTCTTTACGTAAGTCACGTAAAGTCACGAATTGACCTGAACGAGATGACATTTGAACCATCTCGCCGCCACGCCATAGGCTCACAAATTGAACCAAAAGTACGGTCAATTTTTTAGAATCATAGCCAAGCGCATCAATCGCTGCTTTCACACGTGCAATATAACCGTGGTGGTCTGAACCCCAAATATCAATGATATCGGTATAGCCGCGTTGTAGTTTATTTAAGTGATAAGCAATGTCGGATGCGAAGTATGTAGTTTGACCATTACGACGTTTCACAACACGGTCTTTTTCATCACCAAAATCAGTTGATTTGAACCAGATGTTGCCATCTTTTTCGTATAAGAAACCACGTTGATCGAGCATTTGTAATGCTTCATCAATTTTTTCAGTCAAGGTTGCTTCGCTGAACCATTGATTGAAAGTCACGCCAAATTCACCGAGGTCATCTTTAATGTCATCGAGAATGGCTTTCAGCGCAGCTTGATGGAACACACGGTAACCCGCAGCCAAATGGTTTTGTGAATTATGAATTAGGCCATCAATGTGTTTTTCTTTATCGCCTGAAACTACGACTTTATTGCCTTCGCTATCGAGTTCAGCGGCATATTGCACATCTTCTGGAACATCTTTGTAGATGTCCGCCACAGGGCGTACATAAGCATCGCCATCTTTGTCGATAATGCTTTGTGCGATTTCTTTAACGTAGTCGCCTTGGTATGCATTTTTAGGGAAGACCAGTTGTTGACCCGTCAATTCTAAATAACGCAAGTAAGTCGATGTTGCCAAGATATCCATTTGACGGCCAGCATCGTTGACATAGTATTCACGGTCAACTTTGGCACCTGTTGCCTCAAGGAGATTGGCAACGGTCATACCGTAAGCTGCGCCACGACCATGGCCAACGTGTAGGCTAGATGTTGGGTTGGCTGAAACGAATTCCACTTGAACACGTTTTTCAGCATTGGCCTGTGTGCGACCGAACTGATCTTTCTGAGCTTGAATTTGGTCTAAGACAGCAAAACGTTGGTCAGCATTTAAAAAGAAGTTAATAAAGCCAGGACCTGCAATTTCTGCTTTGCTGATATCTGCGACTTCTGGAAGATTTGCCAGAATTTTTTCGGCTAAATCACGCGGCTTCATACCTGCAGCTTTAGAGGCAATCATGGCAATGTTTGACGCAAAGTCACCGTGGCTTCGGTCTTTGGTTCGGGTCAAATTGCTAGTATTGTTCCAGTCAGTTGGGAGTACACCTTCAGCTTGAAGGGATTGCACTGCATGATCGAGCGCTGCTTGTATTGCCGTATTCATAATCAGTCGAAAAATAAATGTCGCAGAAAAACGGTAAATATAGCAAATTTCAGGCTCTTTAGGTGAACCCATTTGTTGCGAATAAAAAATATTCGATAAAAGTGAAGCATTGCTTATATCGAAGTAAAACGATATAAGTGGTTTAGCGATTCAGGATCACTGCTTGAGTATATGGACATGTCACAACCCACCCCTAAAATTTTTGGCAATGTGCCGAAGTTAGCTGCACGCTGGGCGCTGATTATCGTGCCGTTTATTTTGTCTTGTCTCATGAGCGGCATTATTTCGTTTATTAATATGCTCAGAAATTTAGGTTGGTTTGAGGGTTTTCTTACCCTATGGCTGCATAATTGGATGATTTCTTGGGCAATTGCTTTTCCCATTGTGCTGATTTTATTGCCGTTTGTTCGAAAATTTACAGGCCTGTTGGTCGATATGTCAGGGCCACAGCCACCTGCAAAATAAGCCTGCATGTAAGTCACAGCTGAGTCAAAAGGTGACTTACTGCATTTCGTTTTAAATATTTATAGGCTATCGCGACAACTTACTGCTTTAGAGAGTAATTCGGCTTTGTTGTTTTGGAAGGTATAGAGTTTTGAGGAATTAAACACTTTAATGACTTTGGCCTGAGCGACAGCGGTTTTAAAGCTTTGGAACTTTTGCTGATGGGCTGTCTCAAACGGATTTCCAAAGTTTTTATTGTCGAGCAGAATTTGAATTTGCCCCACATTTGTATCATGTGCTTTTAGGATCTCTTGGCCATCCGCGTTGCTTATACTGAAAGTTGGGCGCTGAGTGCTGATTTTGCAATTCAATTTGAGGCTCAAGGTGAAATTGTCTGCCGATTTATTTTTGAGGGTAGATGTGCCTTGTTGATCATTTTCAATATAGACCCACTGATTTTTCGGCATATTGGTCAGTAGGGTTTCTAACTGTTGTTGGGTACTTTTGCTGATATCGACTGTGCCTTTTTTATCGATTTCAGGGGCTTTTTCTTTACCGAGCATGCCCATCACTTTGTCGCTGACTGTGCTACTGGTTTTGGAAATGGTCTGGCAAGCGCTTAAGCTACTGATAATAATAATGAAAGGTAGGGTATAGATGGCAGGTAAATGCATAGATTTTATTGTTCTATTAAATTTTCAGATCGGCAAAGTTTAACGGTTCTACGCATAAAGCTCAAACCTACGACCTATCTCCTGTGAGAAGGACTGTAGCGGGCGGCTAAAGCAGCCATTCTACACAGGCACGAATAACCCCCAGTGCAAGGCCAATAAAACCACCGACCACGACACCATTGACTCGAATCATATGCAGGTCGCCACCGACTTCGTTTTCGATCTTATCGATCATTTCACGTGAGTCCCATTCGTGTATACGTTCACTGATAAACCGAATGACTTTTTCACTGTATTGGTCGGAGAGATTGATGGCAATATCACTCATTTTTTCATTCAGCAATTGGCGTACAGCAACGTTAGAGACAAGATTTTCGCCTACTTGTTGAATGGCGACACGTAGGTTTTGTGCAATGCCAGAGTCGGGTTTTTCTAAATCAGAACGAATCGCATCGCATAAAATCACCACTGCACCACTGATAAAATTCAACATTTGTGGGCTATCGAGCATGGCATCTTTGGTGCTATTTAGGCGTTGGCTGGCAACACTCTGATTGTCCGCCAGTTGCTGCATAAGCTGCTGTGCCATGTCTTCGATTTTACGGCGCCACGGATGTTCATGGTCGGCAAGCATGGACTCGACACGACTGACCAGTGAATCAATGGTGCGCTGTTGTACATCAATACCAATCCAACTCGCACCTTTGGCGAGCTTCCAAACCCCGAGTTCTTTAAACAACTGACGTGATAAATCACGAGTTTGTTCAGGGTGCTGTAACATCCAATCATGGGCTAAATCTAGTCCACGTTGCAGGACATCTTGATGGAAATCATTTTCTAAAACTGCTCGCAGCATTTCACTGGCTAGATGGTTGACTTGCGTATTGCGCACCCATTGCACGCTGTTATTTTGGATAAAGCGTCCAATTTGTTCCTGACCGACAAATTCGAAAATTTTCGGGACCGTTTGCTGAATGACTTGGGTCACTTGCGCATTATTGTGCGGATTGGCCAACCATTTCCCGACGGCAAGAGAGAGATCTGTCTCCGCTAAACTTTTTTCAACCACTTGGGGTGAAAGAAAATTTTCCTGAACAAAGCGGCCCATAGACTCGGCAATGCGTGCTTTATTGCGTGGAATGATTTCAGTGTGATCACGTAAAAATTTGGGAATCGGAATCCGACCAAAAGGATTGCGAAATAAGACGGTTATCGCGTACCAGTCTGCCAAACCACCAACCACGCCAGCTTCTGCTGAAAGCATCAAAATATGAATAAGCCAGACGTATTCAGGCAGCAATTTAGCTGCGATCATCAATGCAATCCACGCCAGCACCGCCACCACCAAAGCAATGGTGGCGAAGCGTTTACTGCGTTGCAGATTGGGCGAAACAGCGGGCTGTTCAGTTGGGTTCATCAATGATCGGGTCTCTATGGGTTGACTTATTTGGGGGTAGGCTCAGCAGCTACAGGCAAAGGGTTTCCTTGGCTGTCTAAACCATATTTAGCTCCGAGTGACTGCAAAATCAAGCGAGCATCAAAGGCATCCTGAGGGGCTTTGGCACGATCTTTATAGCAAGTAATACTGTAGGAAACTTGAGTCGGATCGAGTGTGACCACCTGTGGAACGTCATAAAACGGGCCTGGCCAAAATCCGGGATGGCGACGATAATAGCCATATGGATAAGGCATAGGGTCTGGGTAAATCACCGCTTGACGCGGTGGTTTTTGACTCCGATTACTCGGATCATCCATGACTTTAAAATATTGAAAGCCATTGTGTAGGGTGGTTTGAGCGGCTTTAACCAAGGTGATTTCTTCGGCAGTGCCATAGCTCATATTGGGTCTAGCTTGGAAGCTAATACGATAGCTTTGCGCATTTAATGGTGTCGCAGAATATTGACCGAGTTGTTCAAAGGTCAAAGGTTTTGATGGGGTTGTGGCACAGCCAGTCAAACCGAGTGCTGCGGTTATGGCTGCTGCGATAATGAGTTTGTTCATGCGCATACTCCTGTTTAGTCGGTTCATGGCAAGGGGAGATACTGGCCAAAAGCCGTCAATTAAAAGCTAGAATTGGGCTGGGTTAAAAATTCCAATTCCTCTGCTGTAGATGTTCTGCCCAATACCGCATTGCGATGCGGGTAACGTCCAAATCGATCGATAATCACTTTATGCTTTTTTTCAAATTCTAAGTTGATCGGATTGCCCAGTTGCTCAAATAATTTTAACGCGCTTTGATGGATTTTTGTCGATTCGCTATGCATAAAGGGCATATATAAAAATGAGCGCTGTTCAGGGCTTAATTGTAGATCTAAACCCTGCGCGATGGCTTCTTGTGCAAGCGCCAAAGCCAGTGCATCTTGGGCAAAAGCCAAGCCAGAGTCACGGAATAAATTTCTAGAAAATTGATCTAAAACAATAATTTCAGCCAAACGACCTTCGGCAGTAGTACGCCATTGCCACAGTTCTACTTTACTCGCCGCAAGATGGATGTCTTTAAACTTTTTTTCGATTAAAACATCAAAATTATTGCTTTTAGCGAACCAATTGGGCTGATTTTCTGGGTTAAACCAAAATTCGAGAATATCTTGATAATTCATAAGTTTTAAGCATTATTAGCATATATTTGTTTATAAAATCACAAATTTCAAATGTCATATAGAGTAAGTTTGTGATAAAAAATTGCCAAAATAAAATCACGGTTTGTCTCAAAACTATACAGTGGGTCATTTGCCCACTTCAAATCGCGTTATACTGATATAAACTGATGATTTTATTTTAGTAGTTTCTTCCATTTAAGCGAGATAGCAATGAGTCAACCCGAATCGACCTCTCAAGACATTTTACCGACTTGGGTAGATTCTTCGCTGATTAAAGGAATGTTGCGCGGTATTGAGCGTGAAAGCTTGCGTATGCAAAGCAACGGTTTCTTGTCTCAGGCCGACCATCCCCAAGCTTTGGGTGCGGCTTTGACTCATCCGCATATCACGACAGACTATTCTGAAGCTTTAATGGAATTTATCACGCCGCCAAAAGAAACCATTACAGAGGCGTTGAACTATCTGCAAGATATACATGCTGTTGCGCATACGCATTTGGAACATGGCGAAAAACTTTGGCCGTTGTCGATGCCGTGCATGTTGGATAAAGACGAAGACAGTATTCGTTTAGCGCAATATGGCAGCTCGAATATAGGACGTTTTAAAACCTTGTACCGTCGTGGTTTAGGGGTGCGCTATGGTCGCCGGATGCAGACCATTTCAGGGGTGCATTATAATTTATCCTTCCCAGATCATTTCTTTGAAGCACTGCAACAACACGAAACTGACGATGCCCTCAAGGCATTGAGCTTACAGGATTATCGCAGTCATCGTTATTTTGGCCTGATCCGTAATTTTATTCGTTTAACGCCATTGGTAATGTTTTTGGTTGGGGCGAGCCCGTCGGTGTGTAAATGTTTTATGACTGGACGTGAACATCAGCTGTTACCGCTCTTAAAAGGCACGCTATTTTTACCCTATGCAACGGCGCTGCGTATGGGAAATTTTGGCTATCAAAATTCAGCACAAAAACAGTTAGGGATTCACTACAACGATATTCAGGCATATTTGGAAGGTTTGCAAAAAGCGGTGCATACCCCGTATGCCGCATTTAGTCATTTAGGTTTAAATGATGAACAGGGTGAACCGATTCAAATTAATGACCATGTGTTGCAAATTGAAAATGAATACTACAGTTTGGTTCGTCCGAAACAAGTGCCGCAGGATGGTGAAACACCGTCTGAAGCCCTGCAAAATCGTGGTGTGGGTTATGTAGAATTACGCGCAGTAGACGTCAATCCTTATAGCCCCATTGGGATCAATGAAGACACGGCAGGCTTGCTCGAAGTGGTGGCTTTGTACTGTTTATTGCAAGACAGTCCAGCGTTGTTAGATGCCGAACAAAATGAAATTGAGAAAAATCAGGCGGAAGTAGTGAACCGTGGTCGTGCGCCAAATGCAGTGATTTTACAGCAAGGGCAAGCGATTCCAATTGAAACATGGTGTCGTACACATGTTGCTGCGATGCAACCGTTGGCTGAATTGCTAGATGATTCTTACAATACAGATATTTACACTCAGGCAATGGCTGTGATGCAATCACGCATCGATGAAGTCGATGAAACATTGTCGGCACGTATGATTAGCGATACTTTAGAACAAGGTGGAACTTGGGGCTTTGGTAGCTTTATGGCCTTACAACATGCTGAAGTGTATGAGCAGCATGTCTTGAGCCCTGAAACTGCAGCATACTTTGCACAAGCTGCTGAGCAGTCTTTAGAAAAACAGGCTGAACTTGAGCAAGACTGTACCTTGAGTTTTGAAGAATATTTGAAAAACTTCAGATAAAAAATTTTAAGAGGATTTACCATGAAATGGAGTTTCCGCTTCGTGAGTGGTTTGTTGTTTTTAACCAGCGTGATCGGTATGTCTTTTGCGCTGTTTTTAGAACATGTACAAGGCTTAGAACCATGTCCGTTGTGCGTATTCCAACGTATTGGTTTGATTGGACTCGGCATCATTTCCTTGATTGCATTGATTCACAATCCAACATCAAATTGGGGTAAACGCATTTACGCATTGTTGGGGACACTATCAATTCTTTGGTCTGCTGGGGTGGCTGCGCGTCATATTTGGCTGCAAAACTTACCGCCAGACAAAGTACCTAGCTGTGGCCCAGGACTGGATTATTGGGTAGAAACGCTGCCTTTAAAATCAGTCTTTGAACAAGTACTAACCGGCTCTGGTGAATGTGCCAAAGTGGATTGGACGTTCTTGGGACAATCATTACCGGTTTGGTCATTGGTGTTTTTTACGGTCTTAACTTTGCTCAGTCTTTGGCAGTTAATACGTAAATACACAAGCAAACCAGTGCCACGTTTACGTGATAAGTTTTAATTCAGTGATATATAAAAAAGCCCTTAGTTGAGGGCTTTTTTACGCATACACATGGTGGAAATTTTACGTTAGGGCAATGCCTTCCACACTTTCCAAGTCCATCATAAATTCATAGATATGATCACAAGCTTTATCGTCATTGTTTGGATAGAACCAATGCACGATTTGCTCAGCCACTTGCGGATGATGCTGAATTTCAAAATGGTTCAAGCCATAAAAAATTGCTTTATGTGAATCTGGCACTTTCAGTTGATACCGTGCATTTGGGTGTTCTCCTAACGCACTTTTCACACTGACCAAGTAATCTCCAATCATATGTCGCGTTTTATTGCGACGATGTTCATATTCGATGGTCCCTGCAACGAGGTAGGTATTGATATGCGATGGAATCGGGGCTGGTTTACGGTTGTCATCCATGAGTCCAATACGGACATCATTATGTTCCCAATCATCATCACGCACGCTGCCATAGCGCAAATCTAAAATGCCGTTACTACGAATATTCACCACGTGCCCCACGATTTTGACCAAGGGGAAACGCCCCAATTGATCTTGCAGATGAAATCCGACACGTTCAAGTACCGCACCATGATGTGGTGAGCCCAAGCAGACTAGATTTTCAACCTGATGAATCCATTGATACATATTTTGTTTGCCATAAAAAATGGCACTACGGGACACTAAGCCCCCCATACTATGACCAATTAAGTCGATACTGGTAATACCGGGGTTGCGACGGACCAAATCTTCTAATGTATTGGCTAGGCTGCGGCCATTGGTCGAAATACGACGACCCGTGTTGTAATTTAAATACAGCATGGTGTTGTGGTCACGTTGTGACAGTAATTTTTCACCAATGCCGCCATATTTGGCTGTCGACCATGACAGATGATTCATGCAGAGCCCATGAATCAACAGGGTAATACGACCGGTTAATTCGCCTTTTTGTACCGCACCATAATGGTCGTAAACCACCATGGGTAAGGCCATCGGGTTGTGATATTTCAGTAAATAGTCGCCCAAGACCCCATTCAGCGCGCCCACTAAAAAATGTAAAGATGGCGTGAGCGGTTTGTCGTGTAAGCGTGGGAATTTTTCAATAATGCTACGCAGCGTTGGTGCGAGTAAATAATTGCCATAATTGAAAAAGGTGTTGTAAGAAAATTCATAAATCCGTGCAATGGTCGGCTGCTTATGAAAGGCTTTCGAGCCTTGTTCGCTCATTCCAAAAATACTGATTAAAATTTCACGTTGAATGTTTTTGATCAAGTCATGCACGACATCACTAAAACGCATTGTCACGAGCTGTGCCAAACCTTCCAGAACATCAGCTTGACTGGGTGGTGTGCGATCCCATTTACAATAGGTTTCATGCAATGGTGTTAAGCTAGGCATAATGTTCCTATCCTTACATTCAATGCTATCCCTCGATTGTATTTATTACTGGAATAGCCTGAAGTTTCATTGTTTATTTTATAAAATCCTCACGAACAGCTTTTACAATACCGATAACAGACCTGTCGGTGAATGCCTTTTGTCTGACAATTTTACTAAAAATTCAAATTTAGAAAATGTGACGCAGTTAGCACTTATATGCCACTTTTAAAGCAATTTAAAGATCAATTTGGAATCAAAATGATGAATATTGTGTATTTGCATGGTTTTCAAAGTAACTCAAATTCAGTGAAAGGACAGATATTGCGGCGCTATTGCGCAGATTTAAATGGTCTGCATGTGCATTTGCCAGATTTGAATATGCCACCGCTACAGGTGATGCAGCAGATGTCAGAGCTGATTGAAGGTTTGGATGATGTGGTTTTGGTCGGTAGCAGTTTAGGTGGTTTTTATGCGACGCAGTTGATGGCGCGCCATCACATTCCTGCGGTGCTCATCAATCCTGCGGTCTATCCATGGCAATTATTTCGTGATTTATTTGGCGAGACGGCATTGCCTTATCAGGTGACTGAAACGTGGTGCTTGGATGATGCACAGCTCAATCAAATGCAGGCTTTGGCTGTATCTAAGGTTGAGAACGCAGATCAACTGTTGGTCTTGCTCCAACAAGGCGATGAAACCTTGGATTATCGAGATGCCACTGGTTTTTATAGTGCGGCTCAAGCCGGTATGGCTATGCTGATCACTGAGGTTGGAGGAACACATGGCATGGATGATTTTGCAGAAAAAATACCGATGCTCTTGCAGTTTTTGTCCGATGCTGTCAAAAATATGCCTAAATAAAATGATCCAATATAAATGCTGAAAAGCTAGATCCAACATACAAAAAATGGGCAGTTACGACATCATTTGACGTTTAAATTGTTTAAGAAAATGGCGGCTGATCGCAAGAGATATGCATTTTAATAAAAAAGCATATACTGTAGCGCTTGAAGAAATGTTTTAACCAAAAAAGCAGGGAATTTTGCAACGTGACGCAATATACGGCTCAATCACTTGAAGTTTTATCTGGCCTAGATCCGGTACGTCGTCGTCCGGGGATGTATACAGACACTACACGACCAAACCATTTGGCGCAGGAAGTGATAGATAACGCCGTCGATGAAGCGCTTGCAGGACATGCCAATAAAATTACCGTGACAGTGTATAAAGATGGCTCATTGTCAGTTGAAGATAATGGTCGTGGGATGCCAGTTGACATCCATCCTGAGTATGGTCAAAGCGGGATTGAAATCATTCTGACCAAACTACATGCCGGCGGTAAATTCAGCACAGACAATTATCAATTTTCAGGTGGTCTGCATGGTGTGGGGATTTCTGTCGTCAACGCATTGTCCAACCGTGTTGAGGTGGAAGTTCAACGTCATGGCAACCTGTATAAAATGGCCTTTGAACACGGTGAGCCAGTTGCGCCACTGGAAGTTTTAGAAGGTAAATGTGCCAAACGTGCGACAGGAACGACCGTGCATTTTTGGCCTGAAGCGAAATATTTTGACTCACCTAAATTTGCCTTAAAAGCGCTTAAACATAATTTAAAAGCTAAAGCAGTATTGGCAGCCGGTCTACAAATCATTTATGTCGATCAAATCAATAACGAAAAAATTGAATGGCAGTTTGAAAATGGTCTGGTTGACTATTTGATGGATGAACTGCAAGACCGTGACATCGTTCCTGCCCCTGCATTTGTGGCGACCGGTGAGGCAGAGCGTGCCAGCGCTGAGTTTGCGATTTGTTGGAATGTGGAAGGTGGTGAGTCCATTCAAGAGTCGTATGTCAACCTCATCCCGACTGCGCAAGGCGGTACCCATGTCAATGGTTTACGTTCGGGTGTGACAGATGCGATTCGTGAATTCTGTGAATTACGGAATTTATTGCCACGGAATATGAAGCTATCTGCCGAAGATGTCTGGGATGGCGTCAACTTTATTCTGTCTTTGAAATTCCAAGAGCCACAATTCTCAGGTCAGACCAAAGAACGACTTTCAAGCCGTGAAGCCTCTGGTGTGGTGTTAAATATTGCCAAAGATGCTTTTGCACTGTGGCTGAATCAAAACTCCGATATTGCTATGCAACTGGCTGAAATGGTGATTGCTAAGGCTGGTCGCCGTTTAAAAGCTGCGAAAAAAGTTGAACGTAAAAAGATCGTTTCAGGTCCAGCCTTACCAGGTAAATTGGCTGACTGTGTGGGTCATACCCTCGAAGAATCAGAACTGTTTATTGTGGAAGGGGATTCTGCAGGTGGTTCTGCCAAGCAAGCACGTGATAAGAACTTCCAAGCGATCATGCCGATCCGTGGTAAGATCTTAAATACTTGGGAAGTGTCTTCTGATGAAGTCTTAGCATCGCAAGAAGTACATGATATTGCGATTGCGATTGGTGTTGATCCGGGCAGTGATGACTTGTCAGAACTACGTTATGGCAAGATTTGTATCTTGGCCGATGCCGACTCAGATGGTTTGCACATTGCAACGTTACTCTGTGCATTGTTCGTCAAACATTTCCATACTTTGGTTGAGGAAGGACATCTGTTTGTGGCGATGCCACCGCTGTTCCGTATAGATGACAATAAAGATGTGCACTATGCCTTGGATGAAGATGAACTAGAAAGCATCTTAAAGAAATGTAAAACCAAAAATCCTCAAATCACACGATTTAAAGGATTGGGCGAGATGAACGCGAGTCAGCTGCGTGAAACGACTATGGATCCCGATACACGTCGTTTAGTGCAACTGGACTTGGATGACGTACAGTTTACTTCAGGTTTACTCGACAAATTATTGGCGAAGAAGCGCTCTTCAGACCGTAAATATTGGTTGGAACAGAAGGGTAATTTGGCCGATTTAGCGGTTTAAAATTGCAACAAGGAAAAAACCACGCAAGTGGTTTTTTTTTTGCTTCAAATTTAGGAAAAGCTGCATGATTTGTGTGCCAAAACACCGTGTTTTTTGAAAAACGTCGCAAAATTGTTCAATTATAGGTCAAATGTTGGATACAAGTTTGTATGCATCTTTGCGGTGATTTTACGATTTTTGAATCGACCCATAAAAAATTAAAAGCAAATTTTATGATTGTAACTATGTGAAAAATAACATTTAAAAATAAATAAAAGCACTCAATCAAAATAAAAAATAAGGCTTGGCACAGTTATTGAATTGCTCTGTTGTGATGAAAGACAACAAATGCATTTTAAAAATGTGAATTACAAGCTTAGGTTGGGAGTGTGAATAATGTTTCAACGCAATGTATTTGCTAAAAGTATTTTAGCGGCAACGATGACTGGGGCGATTGCTTTAACGGGCTGTTCAAAACCTGCAGAAGAAAAAACAGAAAGCGCTACATCAGAACCAAAAGCCGCTGCAGCAAGTGGCGATACTATTAAAGTCGGGATCTTACATTCGCTGTCAGGCACGATGGCGATCTCAGAAACTTCTCTAAAAGATACGGCCTTGATGGCGATTAATGAAATTAATGCCAATGGCGGGGTATTGGGCAAAAAACTAGAACCTGTGGTGGTGGATCCGGCATCGGACTGGCCACTATTTGCGGAAAAAACCCGTCAGTTGATTACCCAAGACAAAGTAGCCGTGATTTTTGGTTGCTGGACGTCGGTATCTCGTAAGTCGGTTTTACCCGTGGTTGAAGAATTAAATGGCTTATTGTTCTACCCTGTTCAGTATGAAGGTCAGGAACAGTCTAAAAATATTTTCTACACAGGTGCAGCACCGAATCAGCAAGCGATTCCTGCTGTTGAATATCTGATGAGTGAAGAGGGTGGTAAGGCAGAACGCTTTGTACTATTGGGCACAGACTATGTTTACCCACGTACCACCAACAAAATCTTACGTGCATTTTTGAAGTCAAAAGGCATTGCCGATGCAGACATCATGGAAGAATATACCCCATTTGGTCATAGCAACTATCAAACCATTGTGGGCAATGTGAAGAAGTTTGCGGCAGGGAAAAAGACGGCTGTGATCTCGACCATTAACGGCGATTCAAATGTGCCGTTCTATCGTGAATTGGGCAACCAAGGCATCAAAGCTGCGGATATTCCAGTGATGGCGTTCTCTGTAGGTGAAGAGGAGTTACGCGGTATCGACACCAAGCCGCTGGTCGGACATTTGGCATCGTGGAACTACTTCATGTCAGTGAAAAATCCAGTGAATACTGAATTCACCAATAAAATGAAGCAGTATGCCGTGGAATACAAATTGCCAAATGCCGATAAATTTGTGACCAATGACCCGATGGAAGCTACCTATGTCGGTATCAATATGTGGAAACAAGCGGTAGAAAAAGCAGGAAGCACAGATGTCGATAAAGTGCGTGAAGCTATGGCCGGCCAAGAATTTAAAGCGCCATCGGGCTATACCTTGCAAATGGATGCGTCGAACCATCATTTGCATAAACCAGTCATGATTGGTCAGATCCGTGCCGATGGTCAGTTTGATGTGGTGCACAAAACCGCAAAAACCATTGCTGCAGAGCCATGGAGCCCGTACATCCCGAAATAATTCAATCCAAATGCCTACTGCCATTGTGTAGTGGGCATGTTTTGATGTGATCCCTAGATGGGGTTGTTCTATTACTCAATAGGGATGCTTATAAGATGAAAAAATTACGCAATTTCCCGATCCTTTTTCTATTCCTGAGCCAATTATTCTGTCTGCAAATTGTGCATGCAGAAACTGCAGCGGATGTGGTGTCTACGGTGCAATCTGTGCAGCAAGGTGACGCCATTCAGCAATTTGTTCGCGGGAGTTTTACCGAGCGACGTAGTTTACTAAATCAATGGCCGGGCGATATTGAATCCTTAGATCAGTTGGCCGCATTGGTCGAAAAAAACCAGTTATATAGTGGTCAAAGCGGTCAAACCTATATTTTAGAAACTGAAGAAAAATTATTGAGCTATCCAGATTTGCAAATCGTGACGGATTGGCCTGCCGATTTATCTCAAATCACCTTGGTGAATACCCTTCGTAAAGCCTTAACGTTTGCGCAAGCGAAAGAAAAGCTGCAATCGGATGATTTAAACCAGCGTTTAGATGCGATCGATATTTTAGAAAATAACTTGGCTGAGTTGGATGTTAAAAATATTAATCAATTGTATTTAAATGAAAAAAATAACAAAGTTAAAGCCCGTTTAGCGCAGCTCAAAGCACGCTTGGATTATCAAAACCCTGATGTATTACAAAAAATACAGGCGGCCAAAGTGCTGCAAGATTCTAACCGTCCCGATGTGTTGGCAATGGTGGAGCAGGAATTACAACAAGCCAATCTGCATCCCGAGTTAAAAGCCGCACTGACAGAAGCCAAGAGCAATATTAAAACTCGGATTCAAGCCAGTGAATGGACTGGACATGTCTTTTCAGGTCTCAGCACGGCCAGTATTTTACTGCTTGCAGCGTTGGGACTAGCCATTACGTATGGCCTGCTAGGCGTGATTAATATGGCGCATGGTGAACTGATCATGATCGGGGCCTACACCACTTATGTGGTGCAAAGCCTGTTTAAGAGTTATCTCAGTAGCTATGTCGATTGGTACTTGATTGCCGCGATTCCTGCTGCGTTTTTTGTTAGCGCTTTGATTGGCATGTTGATTGAACGTGCCGTTATTCGTCCCTTGTATGGCCGTCAATTGGAAACACTATTAGCCACCTTTGGTGTGAGCTTAATTTTGATGCAATTGGTGCGCATGGTTTTTGGTGCGCAGAACGTTGAGGTGTCGAATATTTCATGGCTGTCAGGAGGGATCGCTGTGACACCGAGCCTGATGCTGCCTTATAACCGCATTGCCATTATTGGCTTTACCGTTGCGGTACTGTTGTTGCTGGTTTATTTACTAAATAAAACCCGTTTTGGTTTATTTGTTCGTGCCGTGACGCAAAACCGTCAAATGGCACAGGCCGTAGGTATCCGTTCTAGCCGCATTGACATGATGGCTTTTGGCCTAGGTTCGGGGCTTGCAGGTCTAGCAGGCTGTGCCTTAGCACAAGTCGGCAATGTCGGTCCTGATTTAGGACAAAACTATATTATCGATGCGTTCTTGGTGGTTGTGGTTGGCGGTGTTGGCCAAGTATGGGGCGCAGTACTGGCGGCCTTAGGTCTAGGTGTCAGTGGCACAGTGCTGGAAATCGGCATGGGTGCGGTCTTAGCGAAAATTATTCTACTGGTTCTTGTGATTTTGTTTATTCAAAAACGTCCACAAGGTTTGTTTGCCATCAAAGGCCGTTTTGTGGAGTAAGCGCATGAAAATCACTTCGTTATTATCGGATAAACCCTATAGCGGTATGGCGATTGCCGTGTGCTTTGCCATTTTACTGATTTTACCTTGGCTACATGTTTTACCCGCCGATTCAGCACTGCATTTATCTGCGTATTGGGTCACGCTCATTGGCAAGATTATGTGTCTCGCCTTGGTGGCATTGGCCTTAGATTTGGTTTGGGGCTATGCCGGCATTTTAAGTTTGGGGCATGGTCTGTACTTTGCCTTGGGCGGCTATGCCTTCGGTATGTATCTCATGCGTGAAGCGGCAGGCGATGGCTTACCCGATTTTATGCGCTTTTTGAGTTGGACTGAGCTACCGTGGTACTGGATGGGCACTGAACATATCATGTGGGCATTGGCTTTGGTGGTTTTGGTCCCGGGACTGATTGCCTTCATTTTTGGCTTCTTTGCCTTTCGCTCCAAAATTAAAGGCGTGTATTTTTCAATTATTACCCAAGCCATGACTTTTGCCGCTGCGCTACTGTTTTTCCGCAATGAAACAGGTTTTGGCGGTAACAACGGTTTTACTGGGTTTAAGACGATTTTAGGCATGGATATTACCTCTGCACCAATGCGTGCAACCTTGTGTTTCCTCACGGCACTGACTTTGCTGGTCTGTTTTGTCGGCTTACGCCACCTGATGAATAAACCTTATGGTCGTGTACTTGGTGCAATTCGTGACAGTGAAAACCGTTTGCAATATTTAGGTTACCGCACCTTATGGTACAAGCTCTCTGCATGGGTGTTGTCTGCCGTGATCGCAGGGATTGCAGGTGCTTTGTATGTCCCTCAAGTCGGCATTATTAATCCGAGTGAGATGAACCCTGTCAATTCGATTGAAATGGCGGTGTGGGTGGCTGCAGGGGGGCGCGGTACGCTGATTGGCCCGATATTGGGTGCAGGTTTAATCAACGGGGTGAAGACCTATTTCACGGTGGCTTATCCAGAGGCATGGCTATTGATTTTAGGTGCGCTGTTTATTGTGGTAACGATATTTCTGCCAAAAGGTGTGATTGGGTTATTAGAGCGGTTTAAAAAGGAGCGCAGCGAATGAATGATCAATGGGTTCAACCGCATGGCGGTCATGCTGCTGAAGGTTATGGACGACCAAAGGAGCAGGGTGCGGATTTCAGTCACGGGATTGCCTTGTATTTAGAAAAAGTCAGTGTCTGGTTTGATTCTTTCCGTGCATTAAATGATTTGTCGTTATATATCAAAGAAGGTGAGCTGCGCTGCATCATTGGTCCCAATGGTGCAGGCAAAACCACGCTGATGGATGTGATTACCGGTAAAACTCGCCCAACAGAAGGTTCGGCTTTTTTTGGGCAAACCTATGATTTGGCAAAAATGAGTACAGAGCAAATTGCAGAAGCCGGGATCGGTCGTAAGTTTCAAAAGCCTACTGTATTTGAAAATTTTACTGTGATGGAAAACCTGTTATTGGCAGCACCGAAAGATAAACGGGTGAAAAAGAGTTTCTTCAGCAAACTCCATCCAGATGCGCAAAACGCCTTGGACGACTCTTTAGCACAAATCCGCTTAGAAGAATTGATCCATAAACCGGCAGGGCTGTTGTCACATGGTCAAAAGCAGTGGTTAGAAATAGGCATGCTACTGATGCAGCGTCCAAAGTTGATTCTGCTAGATGAACCTGTAGCAGGGATGACCGATGCTGAAACAGAGCGTACCGCAGACCTGTGTTTAGAGTTGAAAAAGAACCATACCCTTGTTGTGGTTGAACATGACATGAGCTTTATTGACACCATCAGTGAAAAAGTCACCGTATTGGCGCAAGGTGCGATTTTGGCCGAGGGTACATTGGCCGAAGTTCAAGCCAATGAAGATGTCATTGAAAAATATCTCGGACGTTAAGGAGCAGACCATGTTAGAAGTCAAAGACGTCAATCAGTTCTATGGTGGCAGTCATATTTTAAGAGATGTGACATTTGCCGCTCCTGTGGGCGCATGTTCGGTGGTGCTCGGGCGAAATGGTGTGGGTAAAACCACCCTCTTAAAATGTTTAATGGGCATTTTACCGATCAAGTCTGGGCAGATCTTACTGGATGGCAAAGACATTTCTAAACTGAGTCCAGAGCAACGTGTAC
The DNA here is from genome assembly GCF_024605785.1 of Acinetobacter sp. YH16040_T. Classification (NCBI taxonomy): domain Bacteria; kingdom Pseudomonadati; phylum Pseudomonadota; class Gammaproteobacteria; order Moraxellales; family Moraxellaceae; genus Acinetobacter; species Acinetobacter sp. YH16040_T. The sequence goes on from NZ_CP094541.1 coordinate 115,746, forward strand.
GCGAAGGATTGGCTTATGTACCGCAAGGACGGGACATTTTTTCAACCTTGACCGTTGAAGAAAATATTTTGATTGGGATGGCAAAATTTAAAGGCGCTAAAACCCGAAAAGTGCCAGAACATCTCTATGAGATTTTCCCCGTATTGGATGAAATGAAACATCGACGAGGTGGAGATTTATCTGGTGGTCAGCAGCAACAATTGGCGATTGCCCGTGCGCTTGCTTCCGAACCGAGGGTATTGATTTTAGATGAGCCGACCGAAGGTATTCAGCCCTCGATTATTAAAGACATTGGCCGTGTGATTCGTCAGTTAGCCGATAGCGGAGAAATGGCGATTGTTTTGGTTGAACAGTTTTATGATTTTGCAGAAGAACTGGCAGATGAATATACCGTGATGTCGCGGGGGCAAGTGATTGCACAAGGTGTCGGTAGTGAAATGCCTGAAAAAGGCATTCGGGAATTGGTGGCGATTTAACATTTAGTTGACTACGATGTGTGGCGGGCTTGTATGAATCAAGCTCGTTACTCTTTTCATTCAATTTACTACGATCAAAAAATCGTTGCTGGTCATGGCAGTTGAATCAAAAAAACGAGTGGCATAAAATTTTTTTTTGTTTTAAGCCATAAGCTTGCGTTGTTCTCAGTATCGTCATTTGAAGTTTCAGCATGTCGTGCTTAAGTGATGCTAAGCGTAGTACTGAAACTTGGGTAAAAGGCGAATGGGCATCCATCAGTATTCGATCAAATGCGGCCGAATATACAAAATATCTGCTTTATTTTTGTGTGGATTACATTAATCTAAATGTACGACATAACAAGAAGATAAGAATATGGACGCGATATTATATTTGATCCCACCGAATGATTTGGAAACACTGATTTTAGAAGCAGAAACCCCTCAAGATGTCTTGGATTCACCCTTTGTACAACATTCCTTATTTTTAGGGGAGGCATGGCAAGAGTTGAATCCATTATTAAGCGTGAAAAGGGATTCAGCTGCGGCACTGAATTATGCCATTCAGGCAGAACATCCATTGTCAGAGCGACGACCGGGACTGAGCCTTGCAGTGCATTACAATACTGTAGTTCGCGTTGCAGAAATCCATCAGGCATTACAACAGTTAAGCGTGGATGAAATCAAAAAACGTTATTTGGTCACGATTGTAGAAACCGCACCTGAGCAAGAGCTTAAATTGGCCGAATTAAAACTGCTTTTTTTACAGTTACAAGATCTTTATCGTGATGCGGTGCATAATAACCTATCGGTGCTGAGTGTGATACAAGATGGTATTCGTTTGGATAAATTACCATAAACACAGCTCAACACGGGCTATAACTGAAGTTGCATCAGGACCAGATCACGCCATTCACCAAACTTTTGTCCCACTTCAGGCATATAACCTGTTTGCTTAAAGCCTAATTTTTTGTGCAGGGCAATCGAGGCGCTATTGCCGTAATCTATGCCAGCGATCATGACATGCATATTTTGGCTTTTAGCATGCTGAATTAGGTGCTCTAATAATTGCTGACCGAGACCCAGTCGAGCATAGTTTGGGTCAATATAGACAGAATGCTCAACAGTATGTCGATAGCCAGCAAAATGGCGGAAAGAACCATAGTCAGCATAACCGGCGATTTGCTGTTGATCCTGATCTTCAATCACCACAAAAGGAAAATTTTGCTTTTGGAAATCCAGCAATTTCTGTTGAAAAGAGTCAAGAGTGTAAGCTTGATCATTCCATGTCGCAAAGCCGTTGAGAACTTCATGATTATAGATTGCGAGAATGGCCGCTAAGTCTTGTGGAATTGCAGGTCGAATGAGAAAAGACATGCGCAAATTTCTGATAAAAATAAAGTCAATTTAAAAACTTAGGCATAAAAAAAGCAAGGTGATGAACCTTGCTTTTTCTTCATCGCGTTCTGAGTTGAACTTAGAAATGGTATTTCACCAACGCGCTGACATCGTTTTGGTCCTGACCTTTCAGGCCATATTTGTTGTTCCAAACCGAGTGTTCAACACCTACGTAGAGCTTAGTCTTAGGAGAGATATGCTTACCTATATTCCATTTATATTGGCTTGTCCAGTTTAATTCACTAGCTTGCGCCCCTTTTTCAGCTGTTGACCAGTCAAGGAAAGCATCTACTAGAAAATCTTCAGAGCCAATTTTAAATGGCACAGCATAAGTGATCGTCATTTGATAATCATCTTTAGTACCGGCTGATTTAGAATCATTATCGGCTTTATAGAAGTTGATGTTTGCATACTGTGTATATGGAATGTCTAAAGCAAAGCCAATACCATACAAGAAGTTATTAAACTCAGAATTTTTGTCGTAGCCGGCATTATGTTCCCAAGTCGTTGCAATCAGAACGTCTTTGATCGGCCCCATAGAAAGGTCTTTACCAGAAACTTCGCCTAAGCTAAGGCGCGGTGCAAGCTCAAGGTAAGTCGATGCTTCATCATCTTTGTCCCAAGCTTGGTCAACGAAGAAGAATACATCTGAATATTTCAGTTTAGCGGCATATTCAGCTGTGATCGTTTTCTGTTCATTGTTGTCACCATCAAAAGGCACAACATAATTTTCACCATATAGGCCAGTTAAGCTGAAATCTTGCCATACGATAGGTGAAGCTTGAGTGAAAGCAGCAGCAGATGCTAATGCACATGATGCAACGATTTGTGTAAGTTTCATTAAAAAATATCTCCCCCGAGAAGCACTGAAAGCATACAGATTATTAAGCAAAAATAAAGCCAAATTTTACTCAACGGCAAAATTGTTTTGTAATTTGAAGGGGAAATACGCTGTGAATGATCGATGACGGTAAAAGCGAGATTTTGAGTTTGAATGGAATTGTGCAAATAGAAGGTGGGCGTCGAGGAAATGCACAAAAATATGACCCAAATCAATTAAAACAATGCAAATCTACAATAAAGTCTTACTTTTTTTATGGATATTAAAAAAATATCAAAATAGCACTTGCAAAATTCTAACTTAAGACCGATATTCGAAGTATAAGGACACGGATCTGCAGACTCTAAAGTGTTCATCATTCAATGTGGAGGACGACGTTCCATACAAAGTTGAAGATGGTCATTGCTGTAACATTTACAGCAAATGTAACGTGCCAAGATAATAAGTTTTGCACAAATTTTTATAGCTAATACAGATAGATATGAGGATGATATTATGAACATTGAAATCCGTACAGATAAAAACATTATAAACAGTGATCGACTAATTACATACGTTCGTGCAGAACTTAATGAAGAATTTCAGCGCCATAGTGAACGCATTACCCACTTTTCGGTGCATTTAAGTGATGAAAATGGGGACAAGGGCGGTAGCGACGACATTAAATGTATGATTGAAGCGCGTCCTGCTGGTTTGAAGCCTGTCGTGGTCAACCATCGTGGTCATAATGTAGATACAGCTATTCACGGTGCAATTGATCGACTTAAACGTAGTCTTGAACATGTGTTCGAAAAGAAAGAGAACCCACGCAGTACACAACCTGCTTTTGCTGAAGCGGATGACAGCGTAGACGACGAATAAGTCTCAAAATTTAAAAAAAGCCCTGCGGGGCTTTTTTTGTGTGTTTTGTATTTTGTTTTACATGAAATTCAAACAAACGCAGCTTTATTCGGCATAATAGATCAAAATAAATTGAAGTGAGCTTTCCAGATGTTAACAGCGCAACAACAGCTTTTTGTGCAAGCGTTAGAAGAACAAGATCTTGCACAGGTGCAACGCCTGTTGGCAGATGGTCTTAATCCAAATTTTATCGACTTTGAGAAAGGACCTGCGGTTTCTGTATGGTCTGATGGTTTGTTTAAATGGTGGGAAATGGTTTGCGAAGCGTATGAAGCAGGCCAACCTTTAACAGCAGAACAGAAAACACAACATTTAGATGTACATATGCAAATCTTGGAAGCGCTGATTCAAGCCAAAGCCAATGTGCATTTATGGGATGCTGAAGAAATTTATGGTCCATTATGGGATGCTGCGAGTGCAGCATGTGTCCCTGCGGTACAGCGTTTATTGGATGAAAAAGTGAATCCAAATATGATTGATAGCGATGGTTTAACCATTTTATCGTCGATTAGTGAATTATTTTTTGACTGTGATTTTGATGCGGTAAATTGGTCAGAAGCATTGGAAGAAGAAAAACAAACCTTGGAGCTTTTGCGTAGCCATGGCGCAAAAATGACCAAAGAATTAGCATAATTGTGAGTAAAAACATGACTGTATTTAAAGTTTTAAGCATTGCAACATTATCCAGTTTGAGCCTGTCTGCATTTGCGGCGGATTTTTCATTTGACCGTCCAGGCGCGGGTATGGGCACAGGCATTACCCCTGTAGGTCGTTTGGCATGGGAACAAAGTTTGCCAGCAGCGAGCTATAGTGAAAGTCGTGATGACAATGGTGAAAAAGTAAAAAACACCACTTTAAATGCAGACATGTTATTCCGTACTGGTTTGGCAAAAGATTTGGAATTGCAATTGGGTTGGCAAGGTCCTGCATGGTCTAAAACCAAAGTTGCGGGTCGCTCAGTTGAAGAAGATGGTTTGGGTGATGTCAGCATTGGCCTGAAAAAAGCCATTGATTTGAATGATGAGAAATTATCGATGGCCATTCTTGCAGAAGCCATTATTGCAACAGGCAATCAAGGCTTTAGTGCTGAAGATGACATTTATAGTCTGACTTCAGCCGTGGCTTATGATTATAGCGATACAATTGGGACTTCAATGACCATGCGTTATGAAGTTCAAGATGGTGATTGGGCTGTGAGTGCTATTCCGGGAATGGAATATCACATTGCGGGTAATTTATCGGGTTTTTCTGAGCTGGTTTATCGCAAAGCAGAGAGTACCGATCAGGAAGTGTCTTTGGCTTCAGGTCTGACGTATGCCGTTTCGGATCGTATGCAGTTGGATGCGAGCGTCGGTCTAGAACTCACGGGCGGTCATAAAAATTATCAGTCAGGTTTAGGCGTATCTTACCTGTTCTAAAAGAACCCTAAATTTTAAAATGTATAAATACAGACTGAGGATGAATTCAGCTGAATGAAACAATGGACTTATGTTGCGGCAGCGGCTGTGCTGTCGTTCAGTATGGGCGTCTCTGCTCAGGATGCATTACTTTCAGCTGAAGATGCTTTTCCTTTCTCGGTCGTCTCCGATCGTGCAGATCAGGCGGAGCTGAGTTGGGATATTCCAGCGCATTATTATCTGTATCAGCACAAAATAGAGGTGAAGCAGGGCAATCAAGTTTTAGCTTTGGATTTGCCTGCTGCTGAGGATTTGAAAGATGATAACTATGGTCATACGCAGGTGTATTACCAACAGTTGAGTTTTAAAATTCCGACTCAAAAACTGCAGACCTATCAAGTCAGTTGGCAAGGCTGTGCCAAGGATCGGGTGTGTTATCCACCACAGAGCATCAGCTTTGAAACGGATGCTTCTGGCTTGGTCACACAGCAAAATCTTGCCAGTCCAAATAAACGCTTACTCGATTTTGCAGCAGAAAATACTGCCGAACAGCCTACGGCGAATCGTTTAGATCAGCAGCGGGCAGATAATGCTGCACTGGCTTCTGATCGCTATACCGCAAGTGACCAAATGTGGTCTGAAAAATTAGCACAAAGCTCAATATTTTATGGCCTTTTCCTGTTTTTTGGCTTGGGTTTTTTGTTGGCCTTTACCCCTTGTTCATTGCCAATGCTGCCGATTTTAACCTCACTGATTGTCCGCGACAGCCGAGGTTTAAAAGCATGGATGATTGCACTGACTTTTGTCACCAGTATGGCGATGGTGTATGCCATTCTCGGCTTGGTGGCGTCGTCTGCAGGTTTGAATTTCCAGCGTTGGTTGCAACAACCCTCGACCTTAATTGCCTTTAGCGTACTCTTTGTGGTTTTTGCCCTGAATTTATTTGGTTTATTTGAACTGAAATTGCCACGCAGTTGGGTCAATCGCTTAGACCAAGCTCAGTCGATGCAAAAGGGCGGTAGTCTCGTTGGCGCTGGGGTCATGGGGATGATTTCAGCATTACTGGTCGGTCCTTGTATGACAGCACCGTTGGCAGGCGCATTATTATTTATTTCCCAAACCCAAAGTCAGTGGCAAGGTGCGTTATTGTTATTCACCCTCGGCTTTGGCATGGGGACCCCGCTATTGTTGGCCAGTGTCCTTGGCTCACGGGTATTGCCTAAAGCGGGTTTGTGGATGAATCAAATCAAGGTGCTCTTTGCTTTCATTATGTTGGCATTGGCTTTGTATTTTATTCGACCATTGATCAGTGAAGCTTGGTTACAGTGGTTATCCCTTGCTCTGGGTCTGGTGTTTAGCGCTTATGTGCTTTGGCGCATTTTATGGCGCAGTACTCAGCTCAAATGGCTGTATATCTTGGTGTTCTGTGCCGCCGTACCTTATATTGTGTACAGTCAATATCAACATAGCCAACGTTTTTTAGTCGAAGAAAATCAACAACAAAGTGCTTGGCATGTGGCACATACAGCGGAAGAGTTTCAACGTTTATTAAGTGAAATTCCTCAAGGTCAATCCGCAATTATTGATGTCTATGCCGATTGGTGTGTGGCCTGCCAGCCGATTGAACATAAAGTTTTAAAATCGACAGTAGTGCAACAGGCTTTGGCACCGTATTATTTAATTAAGTTGGATTTGAGTCAGTATGATGCAACCCATCAAGTACTGCTTAATCAATGGGATATTTTAGGGCCACCGACCTATTTATTTTTAGATACAGCGCATCAAGAGATACGTGGACTGCGTTTGACGGGCGCTTTTAGTGAGAAAGAATTGCTCGCGCAATTGGAAAAATTTAAATCGCGTGGAGAATAAAAATGATGCAATTATATATTGCCAATAAAAACTATTCGACGTGGTCTATGCGACCGTGGTTGGTGTTACACGCGTTTAATTTACCCTTTCAAGAGATCTTGATCCCTTTTTCTGAAGAAGCAGATGGCGGAGCGTTCAAGCAGCAAATGTTAGCCCTACATGCCAATGGCAAGGTGCCCCTACTGCAACATGACGCTGTGATGATTTGGGACTCATTGGCGATTTGTGAATATTTGGCAGAGCAGTTTCAAGAGCTTCCACTGTGGCCCAAAGATCCCACACAACGTGCATGGGCACGGAGTATTTGCGCGGAAATGCACAGTAGTTTTATGCAATTGCGTAGCTTATGCAGTATGAATTTGCAGGCGGATTATGGTCGCCATGGTCAAATATTATGGTCTGAACATGCCGAATTGCGTGCTGAAGTAGCGCGAATCGAACAGATTTGGTCGAGTCGTCCTGCGGTGGATGGCTTTCTATGCGGTGAATTTACTATTGCCGATGCTTTTTTTGCACCCGTGGTAACACGTTTACAGACCTTTCAGTTACCCTTGAGTGACAACACACGTCGTTATATGCAAAAGATTTTGCAGCATCCTTCTGTGGAGGCATGGATCGCGGCTGCTCAACTGGAACAGCCAGTCCGTCGAATGGAACAGTATCCACGTTAAAAGCTCAACGACGCATCTGAGCTGTAGAAAAGTTTTAAACCAAATGGCTAAAGCTTTGTTGTTCGGTGTAGGCCATCACCATGTTGCGGCCACCAGCTTTAGCTGCATATAGCGCCTGATCTGCATGGGTCAGCAATTGTTGCGGTACCAATTCTGGCGTAGAAATCGCAATGCCAAAACTGGCTGTCACATGAATTGACTGACCATCATGTCCCCAAATTTCAAGCTGCTCAATGGCTTTTCGACAGCGCTCTGCAATGAATATCGCTTGTTCTAAGTTAGAATTTTTTAACACCAAAATAAACTCTTCCCCGCCAAAACGCCCAACCACATCACTACCGCGTAAATGTTGGTTTAATACTTGGCTGACGAGAATCAAGGTTTCATCGCCTTTATCGTGTCCATATTCATCATTGATGCGTTTGAAATGGTCTAAGTCCAATAAGACCAGTGCATATGTATCTGTTTTAGCACTATCGAGCTGTTCCAAACATTGATTGATACTGCGTCGATTAAATAAATTGGTCAGTGGGTCGACTTGACTAAGTTTTTGAATCAGATGCTCTCGGTGACGCCATTGGCTGAGTAAGATTTCAAATAAAGCCAAACAGGTTAATAAAATAGGAACAATGAAAAAGATCATTGAGAAGAGCCAAAAACTATTTTGATAGCCATAGGCATGAGGTTGAAAAATCGGGGCATAGGGGATAATGCCGCGGATGCTTAAATACATACAAATGGATAAAAAAATCGTGGCTGGAATCAGCATGCTATAGACGATTTTTCGTGTAAATAGTACCAATCCAACGGTCACAAGGCTCACGTAGGAGATCATAGTGGCTGGACTCATGACGCCAATTAAATAACCATCACGACATAAAGAAATGACGAATAAGCCGACCGAAAGATAAGGTAAAATTAGCTGAATCTTGGGATTATCTTTTCCAGCATAGCAAGGCCAAATCAGCAGGACCATTAAGCAAAAAAAGACGATGTTGGTCCACAATTGAGAGTGGATGAGCTCAAGGTTAACCCACTGCCAAAGTTCTGGCGTGACATAAACATAAAATTTCCAGATGATCCAAAGCAGATGAATGGCTGAGCCAAGCATCAGCATGAGCATACACTTTTTCAGGATACTCCAATTCATCACCACTTCATCTTCCAGTAAATACTGGGCGATTCTATTGCGGAGGATCATGTCACGTATGCTTGATTTCACCGTCATCCTGTGTCATTGCCCTGTTCGAGTTATCAGTTTTTTTCTTAAAGTTTATATAGATATCATTTTATAGGCTTACATTAGCATGAAAATTAACACTTGATAACGGTCAAGAACCGCTCAGTAATTTTAAATTTTTTGCGAGTTCAAAATGATTGTTCTAAAAATAAAACATAGTGTCATAAGGATCGGGATTATTCTATTTATGAAAAGTGATTACACTAGGCTCAAGTTAATAACAACAGCTTTAGGTTTTAGTCATGAAAATTCTGCATATTGATTCAAGCATCATGGGCGACGCTTCAGTTTCACGTCAACTCAGCGCTGAAATTGTACAACAGCTACAGCAAAAACATGGTGATGCGGCACAGGTTCAACATCTCGATTTAGCTGTACAGCAGATTCCACATCTCAGCAGTGAAATTTTGATGGGTCAAAATGCAGAACAATCGGCTTTAGGCGAGCAGTTGTTGCAACAGTATTTAGATGCCGATGTGGTTGTGGTTGGTGCTGCTATGTATAACTTCGGTTTGCCATCAACTTTGAAAGCATGGATTGACCGTATCAGTGTTGCTGGTCGTACCTTTAAATATACAGAACAAGGTCCAGTGGGCTTGGCAGGTGATAAAAAAGTCTATATTGCCAGCAGTCGTGGCGGCGTGTATGGCGATAACAGCCCTGTAGATTATCAAGAAGGTTTATTAAAAGCCGTATTTAATTTTACAGGTGTTAGCGATATTGATGTGATTCGTGCCGAAGGTGTCAATATGGGACCTGACATGAAAGCACAAGCAATGGCGACAGCTCAGGCTCAAATTCAAGCCATTTAATTGATTGATATTTCCCTCTTAGGTCAGCATCTGCTGACCTTTTTTTATGGTGACTTTGATCCGTTTCAGGGAATTAGTTTTCAGGGATTAGTCCTGATCCAGTCGGTGTGCAAAATCGGCTAAATCACTCAGCGCACGTTGTCCTTCTTCAAACCAAGAGCTAAACATTTGGAAGTTATGCCACATGCCAGTGTACAGCTTAAATTCGACATCTAGGCCGGCTTCTTCTGCTTTGACTTTAAAACGCTGCGCATCATCCAATAAAATTTCTTTAGAACCCACTTGAATATGAATCGGAGGCAGTCCTTTGAGCTCGGCAAAAAAAGGCGAGACCAATGGATCAGCTCGATCGACCGAGCGTGGTACATAATAATCAATGCCTGTTTCGAGGGCTTCTATGCTTAACAGCGCATCATGCTTACGGTTATAGCGTATGGACTCACTGCTCAACGTCAGGTCTAAAAACGGTGACATCAACACCAAACCACTGACTTGTGGAAGTTGGTCCTGTTGAATTTTAAGGGCTAAGGCAAGCGCCAAGTTTGCACCACAAGAGTCGCCTGACAAAATAATATCTTTGGCTTGAACCCCTTGATCTAATAACACCGCATACACATCAAAAAGGGCATCGAGTGCTTCAGGGAACTGTGCTTCAGGGGATAAAGGATAATCCAAATGTAACACTTGCATTTGCGTGCGTGCCGCAACTTGAGTCAGAAACGCCCGATGTGTGTTCATCGAACCCAAGAAAAATGCGCCCCCATGAATATGAAAAATGAGTTGGGTCGATGCCTGTTGAGGTTTGATTTCTTCGGCTTTTAAGCCGGCTAAGCGAATAGGACGAATTTGTACATCCGGGTTTTGAGGAAATGCACGACACATTTGTTCCAAAGCAAAACGTAAAGTATTGGGCGGTAAATTGAACTGGCTCGGTCCACGAATTGTGGTTTTTAAAATGCTTTCTGTAATCAGTTGTTTCGTCAGTGGTGATATCTTCATTGTCTTTCCATCTTTTTCTATTTTTGGAATCGTGTGAGCATATTTACCAACACAAATTACAAGGTTACACTAAACGGTCACATACAAAAATTGATAAATTGTTGTGACTTTTGGATACTAATGTCGTCTATATCAGACCAGGGAAATAAACAAAAATGAAAAAAATTGCACTAGCATTAGGATTGATGAGTTTAGCCGCATTTGCAAATGCTGCAGATCCGCTAAATGGTACAACTTGGAAAACCATTGATGATAAAACCAAGCAGCCAAAAGCGATTGTAAAATTCACTGAACAAAAAAATGGTACGCTTTCTGCGAGCATTCAGTCAGTTTTGACACCAGGTGAAGAAAACGCTTGTAAAAAATGTGAAGGCCCATATCACAACAAATCATTAAAAGGCTTACGTATTGTGACAGGTCTTAAAAATGTAGGTGGTACAAGCTATGAAGACGGTTCAATTTTGGATCCTCAATCAGGTAAAACTTACAAGTTAAAAGGTCAATTGGCTGATGGTGGCAAAAAACTAGAGCTTCGCGGCTTTATTGGCGTTGCTGCTTTAGGTCGTAATCAAACATGGATTCGTGCCAACTAATTTGACATGATTCAAACAAAAAAAGCCTGACAATGTCAGGCTTTTTTATAGCCTATTTTCAGCCACAATTGAACTAGAGCCGTGCATGAGTGTGATAAAAAAATTTATTTCAATGCACGGTAAGCGCTTTCATCAAAGCCAACCAATAAATCGCTACCTGTATCGAGTACAGGACGTTTAATCATGCTGCTATGCGCTGTTAAACACTGAATCAAATTTTCTTCACTGGCTAAGGCTGTCTGTTGCTCTTCTTCACTGAGTTTTTTCCATGTGGTGCCTTTTTTGTTGAGAATCACATCAGCGCCTTTGGCATCGAGCCATTTTTTTACGGTTTTAGCATCAATCGCTTCTTTTTTATAGTCATGAAATTCGTAACTTAGGCCTAATTCGTTGAGCAAGTCGAAAGCTTTTTTCATGGTATTACAGTTTTTGATGCCATAAATTTTAAGCATGAACAGATGTCCTCAATTATTCAAACAATAAGATAAAAATACACTTCAGCATTATCCTACAGGCTAATTCATCAATGCTCAAAGCTCGATCTTGATGTGGATTGAGAAATAAATGTTTTGCTGTAAAAGTCGCATGTAATAAATATTGGGTATTGTCATCAAAACGACATTTTGGTCTTTTAGAATAGCCTACAGAACAAAACGATGCTCAGAAAAGAAAGCGATTCAATAACAAGAAAATTCAGCTTAAGGTTGCACAGTCAAAAGTAGAAAGAAACCGAGAATAAGAAAATGCTGTGCAGATCGAATTTTTAGCTGTTTTATTTGGGGGATGTTTGAGTCTATAGATGTGGGGGCTAGATAAGAGAAAACCCGCATTTAATCATCCTGATCATGCGGGTCTCAATCCAACGTCCATTGTCACATCCTTGAAAACAAGCTAAATCATTTAGTTTGTTTTTATACTTCCTTCGGCGTCCAATCCTTTTATGTCATCCTGACATGTCCCTTTGCCGTGCGACCATAATGCTATGTTCAAGTTATGAGATAAATCCACAAATTCGTCATGTAATGTGAGAAATAAGCTCTAATTGAGTAAACAATCGTTCACTCAATTAATTGTTGGAAGCTTAAATTTTATAATCAATAATGACAGGGGCGTGGTCGCTAAACCATTCATCTTTAAATATCCAAGCATTGACTGTACGTTCTTTCCAGTCTGGTGAACATGCATGGTAGTCGATACGCCAACCCACATTTTTGGCACGCGCTTGTCCTCGGTTAGACCACCAAGAGTAAAGCTCGGCTTCTTTACGTACCTCACGGAAGGTGTCGACATAGCCAAGCTCATCATAAATATGATCGAGCCATGCACGTTCATGTGGTAAGCAGCCTGAAGCCTTTTGGTTCCCAGACCAATTTTTAATATCAATACGTTTATGCACGATGTTGTAGTCACCGCAAACAATCACTGACTTATTTTCAGCACGCCATTGCTTCAAAATTTGTTGATATTCGCCTAAAAATAGGTCTTTGCGCGCCTGAGCTTCTTCACCCGATGAACCAGAAGGCAGGTAGAGCGAGCAAATATGTGCAGTTTGTCCAAGTCCTAAATCGAACTCAGCAGAAATAAAGCGGCCTTGAGTGTCTGCCAATTCAAAACCTAAACCATCTGTCACTGAAACAAAAGGTAGGCGGCTATAAATCGCAGTACCGGCATAGCCTGGGCGTTCTGCAGGGAAAAGGTGTGTAAACCAACCTTCGGGTTTAAATTTATCGGTCCATTGTTCATGGGTAATGCGGCTTTCTTGCATGCAGATGACATCGGCATCTGAAGTTGCCATCCAGTCAAAAATACCTTTTTTTTCAGCGGAACGCAGACCATTCACATTAATTGAAACGACACGTAAAATTTTTTGATCACTTGGATAGCTACTCTTTGGTATCATGCTCAGGTTTAACCTCAAACTTAAAAAAATGGAGCACCTCATGACAGCGCAAGCGGCATTTAATCCACAAGCTTTTATCGAACTGGCATTATCACGTGGTGTGCTTAAATTTGGTGAGTTTACTTTAAAATCGGGTCGTGTGAGTCCTTATTTTTTTAATGCGGGTCTTTTGAATGACGGTGAAGCATTGTCGTTATTGGCTTCTGGCTATGCAGCTAAATTAACAGAATGCGATAATGTGGAAGTGGTCTTTGGCCCAGCTTATAAAGGTATTCCATTTGTAGCAGCAACGGCTGTCGCACTGTCACAAAACCATGGTGTGAGTGTACCTTGGGGCTTTAACCGTAAAGAAGCGAAAGACCATGGTGAAGGCGGTGTGCTTGTGGGTGCATCAGTAGAAGGCAAAAAAGTCTGGATCATTGATGATGTGATCACTGCAGGTACTGCGATTCGTGAAGTAGTGACTATTCTGAAAAATGCCGGTGCACAAATTGCGGGCGTATTGGTGGCGCTAGACCGTCAAGAAAAAGGTCAGGGCGATTTGTCTGCGATTCAAGAAGTACAAAAAGAACTCGAAATCCCAGTTCATGCCTTAATTACCATGAAAGATTTGATGACTTTCTTAGAGGCTAAAGGTGAAACTGAAGCTTTAGCGAAAATGGAAGCGTACCGTGTTAAATACGGCATTTAATTTTTCGGGATTTCAAAAGGCAGCTGAAGCTGCCTTTTTTACGTCTTTAAATGATGATTGTTGCATCTAACTAACAAAAAACGTGAAATATTGCTTAAAAAGTAGGCGTTAAACGTGAAGAATCAATAAAAAGCCGTCTCAGTGCGCTATTTACTGAAACGGCTTTAGTTAAACTATTGATGCTTATAGAAAATTTAAAGAATTTCGTATAACGTGTATTATGTTAATTTTAGATTTACTAAAACTATTTTTTGAGAACTAGGCTGTTATGGGAACTGTAAAGCTCAAATCTTCTGATGAAGTTTTTCAATTAAAAATTAGTCTGCTAGGTAGTGATCCTGAAATCTGGAGAACTATTCAAATTTCATCGGCAGCTACTTTATCTAGGCTCCATAAGGCAATTCAATCCGCTTTTGATTGGGAAGATAGCCATTTACATGAATTCACGACTATTAAGCATGAAAAGATCAATAAAAGACAAAAATTGAAAGAAGTTCTACGTGTAGGTAAAAAAATTATATATACATATGATTTTGGCGATTGTTGGGAACATTTGATTACTGTAGAAAGCAGACAATCTCCTGATTTAAATAAAAAATATCCATGTTGTATAGATGGTCAAAATCATGCTCCATTTGAAGATATTGGAGGAATTTTTGGATATCTTGATATTTTAGATGCATTACAAGACCCCAAACATCCAAGATATGACGATTACATGCAAATTATCGAAGATGAAATAGGAGAGATAGAGTTTGATCCGACCTACTTTAATTCACATGATATTAAGTTTTAAACCTTATTTAACATAAGGGCTGTTATACGAAATTGCAACTAAATATAGTTGCAATTATTATTTAAAAGTAACTATACTTAGTTGCAATAGCAGTAGGGCTGAAGTATGGGTAAAACGGAAAAGTTACTGGAAAAATTTGGAAATTCAAAAAATACATTTCCGTATAAAGATTTAGTCGTTTTACTGAATCAGCTCGGCTATGAAAAATTTGAAATGGCAGGCTCTCGTGTCCGTTTTTTTAATACGAAAACTGAACACATGATTTTACTGCACAGGCCACACCCTGAAAATGAAATCAAAGGTGGGGCTTTGAAATCTGTAAAACAGGCACTCAAGCAGGAGGGATTTTTATGAGCTATTTAAAATACAAAGGTTATCTAGGTACAATTGAACCTGATCTTGAAACAGGTGAGTTATTTGGAAAGCTTGCATTTATCCGTGATCTCATCACTTATGAAGCAGAAACATTAAAAACTCTTGAACAAGCTTTTCAGGAATCTGTCGATGGATATTTAGAGTCTTGTGCTGAATTAGGTAAAAAACCCGATCAGCCATTCAAAGGTACATTTAATGTCCGTATTAGTCCTGAGTTACACCGTAAAGCTGTTTTAGCATCAAGTGATAATTCTCTTAATGCTTTTGTAAGCGATGCGATTCAAGAGAAATTAATGCGTTTAGGTGCTTAATTTATTGAAGCCTAGATTGACATCTAAAAATTGAAAAAAATTAGTAAAAAAGGGAGCTTACAGCTCCCTTTTTTGATTTCGCATAAGGTGTATTATGTTAATTTTAGGAACGCTACAAGATAGATTAGACTCGATTTTTTCTCTTTTTGAGATATAAATAACAAATCAACAGAAAACTAAGCCAAAATAAGTAGTCCAAAATAAAGTAGTGAAGAAGGAACTCATCTAAATCCCAAAAAATAAATAACACGCTTATATTGTTACCAGGTGAAGTGAAATCTCCATCAATTAAGAATGGCTTTGTTGCACAAAGATTTCATAACTATATGATTTTAAAAGTTTTGATTATTTTTTGATCTAAAATTAAATTTATTTAAATCAGATGCTTACATATTTATGCAACAAAGCCATTAAAACTTAACAAAAACCTGAACTTGTAAAATAATCTAAATATCAATTACTTAATTCTCAGAAAAATATTATTATTATTGTGTTATTAATGTTTAATATTTGTGGTTTGTATGTTTTGGATTCTTATAGCAGTTCTAGTTTTGATTAGTACACTATTAATTATTTCTATATTAAAGGAATATCTTAAAAATCCTTTCAGATAAATGACTCAATTTTAATCTATTTAACATAATGGTGGTTATACGAAGTACACTTGTATATTAATATAAATATCAATAACTTAAAAATTTAGTCATGACTAAGAAATCAGCAAAAAGTCGATTTTGAAACAAGTCGGCTTTTTTATGAGCAGTTTTGATATATTCCGCCAATAAAATTGTTTAAAAAGTAGGCAATTTTGTGATTTTTTAAATTTTATCAATGCGTGAATGTTCAAAATTATCCCCAATTGCTGGGGATAAAATTTAGGCTATTTTGTACGCTTTGGCTCACATAAAACTCGGCCCTTTGCGGCTATCCAGGATAGGTGAATTTTCCTATGATGAACTCATCGGGAACAGGAAGTTCCATACAAGAATAACAATAGATAAGCACAAGGACTGTAAGGTACGACAGGAGTTATACCGAGCGAACCCATACGAAAAACCCCGGCAGGATGCCGGGGTTTTTTATTATCTAAAATATTTAGATCAAAGTTGGATGGGCATCCAGAATGCGAATTAAAGTCGCTGCAGGACCAGTCGGATAGCGTCGGCCTTGTTCCCAGTTCTGTAGCGTTCTCGCGCTAATATGCAAACGTGCAGCAAACTCTGCTTGCGTTAATCCAGTTTTCTCACGTACTTCTTTAATATCTGGCAATTCAAGCTCTGTGACTCGACTGGCCTTTATCTCATTACGTTTGATGGCACCAGCTTCTTTGATTGAAGCAACCAGGTCATCAAATAAGTTGTTATCCATGAAATTGCTCCTTTACTAATTGACGCAGGATCGATGTTTCTTTGTCTGTCAGATTATCTTTCACAGACTTTGGATAAGCCACCAGGAAAAATATCTGATCATCTTCTGTGACCCAATAATAGATCACCCGGATGCCGCCGCTTTTACCTTTATTGCCTTGAGTACAGCGTACTTTACGAATTCCACCACCATTCTTGATTAAGTCACCTTTATCAGGTTGTACCAAAAGATCTTGCTGGAGCTGACGATACTCTTCATCACTTACAAGCTCTTTAATTTGCTTGGTAAAAACACTGGTTTCAATGAATAACATGAGCTCAAGTACGTCAATGGCGTATAAGAATTTTAGCAGTTTTAGAATAAAAAAACGAGAAAAGGTAGCTCTCATTTCTCATAACCGAAATTATCTTACGTGATTAGCTTCAATTTTGATTTTTAGGTAATAGAAATTACAACCAAAAGGTAAATAAATATTCAATTTTTTGATACAAAAAGTCATTTATAGTATATTTAATTAATTGATATAATTTACATTAAGTACATTATTAGAATAAATATATAGAATGCCTCGTTTAGTTCTAAAGGCTAAATCAATAAGATCTTTTGATCCTAAATTTTTGATGGCCTTAATTGATTGTCTACCTTTAAATCAGCGACCCTCTATTAAGGAATTATTAAATCTTTATCCAGAAGAAATTAAATTAGATCTAACCTCTGAAGTATTGGAGTCTACTATTGAAAAAATATCAGCTCGATTAGGTACGGTATTCGATATTCAACATTCATAATTTAAAATTAAATAATAGATGTTATATGAAAGGCACAATTCATGAGCCTTTTCATCACTCGTTTAACATAAAATCTCTTATACGAAACTCTCTTGTAAGCCCAAAGTAGAAATGTCCGGTTTCTCCAAAGTAAAAATGTCCGCTTTTAGAATATGCGCTTTTGCGATTATCGAAGCGGACGGTTTGATATGTTGGTGTCTATGTCGGATAAAGAACTTAAACGATTGTCGGTCTTGCAAGAAATCTGCGATCAACGCATAACTCAACCTCAGGCTGCTCAGCTACTTCATATCTCAGAACGTCAGATCAGACGCTTACTGCAGAAATACAAAGCTCAAGGTCCCGCTGCATTAGCCCATGCCGCTCGTGGCCAAATCAGCAATTCTAAACTTCCTGAAGAACTCAGACTTAAGTGTCTCAATATTGTTTCAGATCAACTTTATGGTTTCGGACCCACTTTAGCGCATGAAAAGCTCACCACTGTTCATGGATTTGATATTTCAGTGGAAACACTACGTTCTTGGATGATTGCAGCCGATTTATGGATCCCTCGCTGCAAGCGCCTGAAACGACCATATCAGCCTCGTTATAACCGAGATTGTTATGGTGAATTGATCCAAATTGATGGCTCACACCATGATTGGTTTGAAGGTCGAGCACCTAAATGCTGTCTGCTAGTATTCATCGATGATGCCACAGGAAACTTGCAGCATTTACGCTTCTGTGCGTCAGAGTCAGCCTTTGACTATATGATTTCGACACGTTTATATATCGAACAGCATGGTAAGCCATTGGCATTTTACAGTGACAAACATTCAGTTTTTAGGGTGAATCAAAGTAGCAAGAAAGACACCAAGATTACCCAGTTTGGACGTGTTCTGAGCACTCTCAATATCGATATCATTTTCGCTAACTCCCCTCAAGCCAAAGGTCGTGTAGAACGAGCGAATAGAACACTTCAGGATCGTCTGATTAAGGAGATGCGTTTAGAAGGCATCAGTTCAATTGCAGATGCCAATAAGTGGCTGCCGTGCTTTATTGAGCAATTTAATCGTAAATTCGCCAAGATGGCTTTTAATCCCAAGGATCTACATCGGCCTATCGCTGAAACAGCCGAAGAATTAGATGATGTTTTTACCTGGCGTGAACCCCGCAGGGTCACGAACAGCTTGACGATTACTTATGATAAATGCGTATATATCTTGGAAAACAGCGAAGAAAATCAAAGATTGGTCGGCAAGTATCTTGAGTTCTTGGAATATCCGGATGGTACTGTAGCCATTGAATATCAGGGAAGAAAAATCAATTACAGCATCTTTGATAAATTAAGTCAGCTCAACCAGAGAGAGATCGTTGAGAATAAACGTTTGGGTTCTGTGCTGGCACATATTCAACAACAGCATGAACAACTGGAACACCAAAACAAACGCAATCGTTCTCAAAAGATGCCACGTAGACAAGCACAGAAAACAGCGATTGAACAACGAAATCTAAATCCTGTGCTTGACTTGGAAATGTCCATATAGGACATTTCTATTTGGTTATTAGGTAGGACATTTCTACTTGGGAATAACATCTCTTCATCACACTTCTTACATTCCAACATTACCCCTAACTTTTCGTTCCGTCCTTGCTCAGTGATAACCCAAGGACGGTTTTGCCAAGGCGGATCATGCCGGACATGCTGTGTATGGCCACAAGCTAAAATAGCATACCAATGATTTTCATCATCCAAGGCAAAATCAACAATGGCTTGCTGCATATCGGACACCTATCTAAACTGAACTTATGTTGAAAAGGGGAGAGAGCTCATGCTGAGCAATCACAACGGCTTGAATATCAAATTGCTAAATAGACTGTGAAATTTGGTTTATTTCTGCCGCACGCTTACGCCGCGACAATTCTATTTTTCCCGCCATGTTTGGCTTTATACAGCGCTAGATCAGCACGCTTAATTGTATCTTCGTAGGTACAATCTTCAGGCATGATGGTTGTTACTCCTATGCTCACGGTGACATGGGCGTTATCTATTGAAAACCGACTTAATTCTTTTCTGGAATGTTCATGAATCCGTTTGGCAAATTGAATGGCTTGTTCACAGCCCGTGTTGGGTAATGCGACCACAAACTCATCTCCACCTAAGCGGCAGGCGCAATCAGTCTTGCGCAGCGTTAAACGAAGAATATCTGCGACTGCTCGGATTGCCTCATCACCGACATGATGACCTTTGCTGTCGTTGATTTTTTTGAGGTTATCAAGATCGAACATCAAAATCGAGGTCTGTATGGAATGTCGTAGGTATGACTCATAATGTAATGCTAAGTCATGCTCTAATTTTCTTCGATTGAAAAGACCGGTTAACTGATCTGTATGGCTGAGTTCTTTCAGCTTGATTTCCAGGTTGTGACGCGCTGAAATATTACTTGCGACCCAAAGTACAACGTCTTCTTCATCTACCGAAAAACTGAGAGCTTGGATGCGCACCTCAAACCAAATGGACTCTTCAGGACCATAATCGGGCAGACCTTTTACATCCCTATTGCTCAGTTCATACTCTTCGATGAGTAGATTTCCTGACGCTAGAGCTTGGTCGATCAGTTGCATAAACAAGTTGGCTTTATCTGGCTTGATCACATCTGAAATATAGGTACCAACAAGACCGGAACCATCGTGGTAATAACGATTATCGCGCCCGCCAAAAACTGCAACGTATTTTCCACTACGTGATATGACAAATGCAGGGTCTGGTAAAGCATCAAGAATGATAGCCATCTGCTCAATGTTGATCATCAATGAATTCTATTTTTTATTTACAATAATTAACACAATAGCTAAAAAAAATAAAAAGCACGTGTTTTTTAACCAAAAATAGGGCTAAGTATATTTGGAAGTAATTAAACAGGTAGCAATGCTTTGGTATTTATTTATGCAGACCTATCAAATGATATTATTAAAGCTTATTTCCATTATTGAGATAAAGCCGATGATAGAAATGTTTTGAATTATCGCCTGCATCACACGAATCCATACATACACATGCAAAATCAGAATAAACAAAAGAAAAATCTCGGCTATACTCGTTCATAAATTGATAATGAACAGAGCACTGAATAATGCGTGTACTTGTTGTGATGGATCCCATCGAAAATGTAAACCTAAAAAAAGATACCTCAATGGCGATGCTATGGGCAGCAGCACGTCGTGGACATGAGCTAGGCTATGCATTACAGCAAGATTTATATATCGATCAAGGCAAAGCCTTTGGTTTGATTTCTCCGCTAAAAGTTTTTGAAGACTACAACCACTATTACGAACTCGGCGAAAAACAAAAAGAATCAATTGCTGCTTATGACGTGGTTTTGATGCGTAAAGATCCGCCGTTTGACATGAACTTTGTCTACACCACCTATATTTTGGAACAGGCTGAACGCGAAGGCGCATGGATTATTAACAAGCCACAAAGCCTACGTGACTGCAATGAAAAATTGTTTGCGACACAATTCCCTGAACTTCAAGTACCAACCTTGGTGACTTCACAGCAAAGTCTGATTCGTGAATTTTTACAAGAACATGGCGATGTGATCGTGAAACCATTAGACGGCATGGGCGGCATGGGCATTTTCCGTTTATACCAAGATGGCGTTAATATCGGTTCAACTATTGAAATCCTGACCAATAACGGCACACAGCCGATTATGGCGCAGCGTTATATCCCCGAAATTGTGGATGGCGACAAGCGCATCTTGATGATCAGTGGCGAACCCGTACCGTATTGTTTGGCGCGTATTCCGCAAAATGGCGAAGTGCGTGGCAACTTGGCGGCAGGTGGTTTGGGCGAGGCGCGTCCATTGACCGAAAATGATAAAGCTATTGCAGCCAAAGTTGGGCCATTCCTTCGTGAAAAAGGGTTAGTGTTTGTTGGTCTGGATGTGATTGGTAATTACGTGACTGAAATTAATGTCACCAGTCCAACCTGCGTACGTGAAATTGATGCGCAATTTGGAACCTCGATTGCCGATGATTTATTTGATGTCCTTGAGGCAGGTTTAAAAGCTTAATTTTGCACTAGATTTAAAAGAGTCCTCCACGGGCTCTTTTTTTGTCCTGCCCTCAGGGGAGGGGAGCTTAAAAAGCAAAAAAATGTAAGTGAATGCAATTAAAGTGAAAAATTGTCTGATTTTTTTTCAATTCTCATAGATTAATAATAAAACTAGTTTAAACTTTTAAAATAGTAGAAAAAAACAATCATACGCCTGTTGAAAAAAAGTAAATTACCTTTCACGGTCATGCTTTTGTGATTACAATTGTTTGCTTAAAATCGAATATCATTAGCCTCTTTTTAGAATTGAAGAATTAGACAGTGACCGAAGTAACGCAAGTAAAGCCGAAACATGTCATGATGATGGCTGCCGGAACCGGTGGTCACGTCTTTCCAGCGCTCGCTGTTGCCAAAGAGTTGCAACAACAAGGCTGTGAAGTTTCTTGGCTCGCAACGCCAACAGGCATGGAAAATCGCCTGCTTAAAAATCATAATATTCCAATTTATCAAATTGATATCCAAGGCGTACGCGGCAATGGAGTCGTGCGTAAGCTGATGGCACCGTTTAAAATTCTCAAAGCTACTTTGAGTGCCATGCGTTATATGAAACAACTCAAAGTTGATGCAGTTGCAGGCTTTGGGGGTTACGTGGCTGGGCCAGGTGGCTTGGCAGCTCGTGCATTGGGCATACCAGTCATTATCCATGAACAAAATGCTGTGGCTGGGTTTACCAATACGCAGTTGTCACGTGTGGCCAAAATTGTTTGTCAGGCATTTCCAAATACCTTTCCAGCACAAGATAAAATCGTAACCACAGGGAATCCTGTACGTAAAGAAATTACAGAAATTTTAAATCCGTCATGGCGTTACCAAGAGCGTGAAAAAGCTGGGTTGCCATTACGGGTTTTAATTGTGGGTGGCTCACTGGGCGCACGTGCCTTAAATGAATGTGTGCCGGCAGCCTTGCAGCAATTAGAACAGCCACTCAGTGTATATCACCAGTGTGGTCAAAATAACGCTGAAAGCACATTGGCTCGTTATGCAAATGCACCTGAACATATGCAAGTTGAAGTTCAGCCGTTTATTGAAGATATGGCAGCAGCCTATTCTGCAGCGGATTTGATTATCTGCCGTGCTGGTGCGCTAACCGTCACTGAAATTGCGACAGCAGGTGTAGCAGCCGTGTTTGTTCCTCTGCCAAGTGCAGTGGATGACCATCAAACTGCAAATGCAGGGTTCTTGGCCAATATCAATGCCGCAAAAATTTGCCCACAAGCGGACATGACCGCAGAAAGTTTAACAGCGTTGTTGAAGCCGCTGATGAATCGCCAACGACTTATGGAAATGGCGGTTAAGGCTCGACAACAGGCACAACCCGATGCGACACAGCACGTGGTTGGTTTAATTCAAGATTTGTAAAATTCGAGTAATCTATGTCTCCATCAACGCCTGCCGATCAAGCGAAAAAGCTCATTAAAGTGCCAGAAATGCGCCGTATTAAACACATCCATTTTATTGGGATTGGTGGTGCGGGCATGTGCGGTATTGCCGAAGTATTGAAAAACCAAGGCTATAAAGTTTCAGGTTCAGATATTAAAGCGTCGAAAACCACGGCTCAGCTTGAAGAAAACGGCATTCAAGTTTTCATCGGTCATGCTGCTGAAAATATTCAAGGCGCCAATGTAATCGTTGTATCAACAGCTATTGATTCTGAAAACCCAGAAGTGAAAGCGGCGATTGAAACCCGTACACCTGTCGTGCGTCGTGCAGAAATGTTGGGTGAATTAATGCGTTACCGTCATGGTATTGCCGTTGCGGGGACGCATGGTAAAACCACGACAACCAGTCTGGTGACCTGCATGTTGGCAGAAGAAAATCTGGACCCAACTTATGTCATTGGTGGTTTATTAAATCGTACTGGTGTGAATGCTGCATTGGGTGCAAGCCGTTATATCGTGGCTGAAGCAGACGAATCAGATGCGTCATTCCTGCATTTACAGCCGATGGCAACGATTGTCACTAATATCGACGCTGACCATATGGATACCTATGGCGGTAGTTTCGATGTATTGAAAGATACCTTCGTACAATTCTTACAGCGCCTTCCATTTTACGGTTTAGCTGTGATGTGTGGTGATGATGCCAACATCCGTGAAATTATGCCGCGTATTGGTCGTCCTGTCGTGACTTATGGTTTCAATGAAGACAATGACATTCGTGCCGTTGATGTGGCTCAAGAAGGCATGCAATCACACTTTACAGTTTTGCGTAAAGACCGTGAGCCGTTACGTTTAACCATTAACTTGCCGGGTCTTCATAATATCTTAAATGCCTTGGCAGCGATTGGTATTGCAACGGATGAAGGCGTTTCTGATGCTGCGATTGCACGTGCCTTAGAAAGCTTCAGTGGCGTAGGTCGTCGTTTCCAAGTACAAGGCGAATTTGAAGTTGAAGATGGCTTGGTAAAATTGGTGGATGACTATGGTCACCATCCAAAAGAAGTGGAAGCGACCATTAAAGCGGCACGTGCAAGTCATCCTGATCGCCGTTTGGTGATGATGTTCCAGCCACACCGTTTTAGTCGTACGCGTGACTGTTTTGATGACTTCGTCGATGTCTTGTCTCAAGTCGATCAACTGTTGTTATTAGAAGTTTATCCTGCAGGTGAAAAACCAATTGTGGGTGCGGATAGTCGTGCGTTGGCTCGAAGCATTCGTCTCCGTGGTGAAGTTGAGCCGATTCTCATCGATCCAGTAGAAGGCAACTTACAAGCAGTAATGAAAAAAGTGTTACAAGCAAATGACTTGTTATTAACACAGGGCGCAGGTAATGTTGGAGCAATCTCAATCGAACTTGCTCAAAACAATCTCTATGTAAAATGATCACCGCTTGGTGATCCAAAGTTTGTTTAGACTGTAGATAAAAGTTTAAGGATATAAACGTGTCAAATGCTTCAAAATTCGGCAAAGTTGCCGTGTTATTAGGTGGGAAATCTGCCGAACGTGAGGTTTCTCTCGATAGTGGTAAAGCTGTACTTGAAGCATTGGTGCGTTCGGGTGTAAATGCCGAAGCATTTGATCCGCAGCAACGCAGTGTGACTGAGTTGGTGGCTTATGACCGTGCATTTATCGTACTTCATGGCCGTGGTGGTGAAGATGGTCAAATTCAGGGTACTTTGGAATGGTTAAACATTCCGTACACTGGAACGGGCGTTCAAGGCTCAGCGATTGGTATGGATAAAGTCAAAACTAAACAAGTTTGGCAAGGTTCAGAACTACCGACAGCACCTTATCGTATTGTCAGCAAAGATTCAGATTTACAAGAAATTGTAGATTCAATTGGTTTGCCATTTATTATCAAGCCAGTGCATGAAGGCTCAAGCATTGGTATGAGCAAAGTTGAAAAAATTGAAGACTTTGCAACCGCAATTGCCAAAGCGACCCAGCATGATGCCGTCGTGATGGCTGAAAAATGGATTACCGGACGTGAATTTACCATTGTGATTTTAAATGGTCAGGCATTACCGGTGATTCGTTTAGAACCGCCTGCAGATGTGGCTTTTTACGATTACGAAGCGAAATATAACCGTAACGATGTGCAATATGGTATTCCATGTGGCTTGACTGAAGATGAAGAAAAGCGTCTACAAGCTTTATCTTTACGCGCTTTCCAAGCGGTAGGTGCGAGTGGTTGGGGCCGTATTGACGCGATGCAGGATGCAGAAGGAAACTTCTGGTTACTTGAGGTAAATACTGTTCCGGGTATGACCAGTCATTCTCTAGTGCCAAAAGCTGCTAATGCTGTAGGTTATAGTTTTGAAGATCTTTGTGTTGCAATTTTGGAACAAACCTTAACAGGTGCGGCACATTAAATTATGGCTCAACTTCCTGCGTCTATGCGCCGTAAACGTGCAGCAACGACATCGATACATGACAAACCACCGACACGTAAGGAAAAGCTTACCAATGTGGGTGGATGGCTGTTGTTGTTTATTGCATGTGTGGTTTTGATTGCCGGAATTTGGGGGCTATATAAAGTCATGACGGATGCACGTGTGGCTGAACTTGATGTGGTGGGTGTGCGGAGCGCCCAAGAAAAACAACAAGTCATGTCATACGTTTCACCGATGATGACTGAAAACTATTTTACCTCTGATTTACGTGTCATTCGTGACCGTACTTTAGAAATTTCATGGGTCGATCGCGTGGTGGTATCACGTGCTTGGCCAAATGCAATTCGTGTACGGGTGATGCCGCGTCAAGCGATTGCACGTTGGGGAACTGGGCGACTGTTAAGCGACAGTGGTGATGTATTTGCCGAATTAACCCCGACCAATCATCAGAATTTGCCGTTATTGCATGGGCCGACGAGTCAGTCCAAAATGATGATGCGTCGCTATAATGAAATTAATCAATTATTTATACCTGTTGGCATTCGTTTAAAAGAATTATATTTAACCGAACGAATGACTTGGTTTATGCAGTTTGATTCAGGCTTACGCGTGATTGTCGATCAAGATCAGACCATGAGTAAGTTGCAGCGTTTAAGTTATCTCGCACACAGTGACTTAAAACCTGTATGGCCACGAATTTCTGCCATCGATTTGCGCTACCGAAATGGTTTAGCGATTCAATGGAAAAACTCTGTGCCAGCAAAGTCGGTAAATGGTCAGTTTGTTGTAACCAGTGATGACATAGGCATTGCGAATGCAGCGCCGGTAAAGCCATAATGATCGGCTTTATAAGTAGAGGCTTTAAGCCATAAATTAAACAAACATGTGAATGGTAGTAGTAAATAATGAATGAAGCTGTTCCCTCGGTTGTTGCGATTGACATTGGGACACACAAAGTTTCAGTTTTGATTGGTAAGGTACACGCGCCAGACAATATCCAAGTGGTAGGGATGGCGACCGCTCGTAACCGCGGCATGAATAAAGGGAAAATTGTCAGTCTCGATAAAGTTGTTACCGCAATTAAAAATGCAGTGCAGGAAGCGGAAGATATGGCGGAATGTCGTGTACATTCTGCGTGGATTTCCATTCCAAGTGCTGAACTAAAAAGTTTTTATGCCTCTGGTCGCACTCCAATTGAAAATAATGACCATGCGATTACCACCAATGAAGTGGTGCGTGCATTAGAACTGGCCAAAGCCAGTCATTTAACGTCTGACCACTATTTGGTGAGTGCTGTACCTTTAGGTTTTGAACTAGATGATGAACCTGAGTGGGTATTAAACCCGATTCGCATGTCAGCACGGAGTATGACAGGGCATTATCATTTGATGATGTTGCCCATCAGCACCATGCAGAATTTGGATCGTGCATTAAAAGGCGCCAATATTGGTGTTGAACGCATGGTCATTTCATCATTAGCAACAGCTGAAGCCAGTTTGCTTAAAGATGAAAAAGAATATGGTGTGTGCTTGGTCGATATTGGTGCAGGTACGACCAATATCGCGGTGTATTTAGATGGTCGCTTGGCGATGACACATACCTTGCAACGTGGCGGTGAGCATGTAACACGTGATATTGCTGCTGTATTGCAAACCACAACAGAAGAAGCTGAACGCATTAAGCTGTTGTATGGTTGTGTTGACCTGAAAGTGGTTAAACCTGAAAGTATGATTCAGTTCCAAGGGATTGATGGTCCACAAACCATTAGCCGTATTGAACTGACCGAAATCATTATTGCGCGCTATGAAGAAATCTTTAATCAAGTGCGTAATGAATTGGTCGATCATGGTGCGATTCATGGTTTATATCATGGTGTTGTACTCACAGGTGATGCCTGCCAAATTGAAGGGATGGTGACATTTGCACGTCGGATTTTAGGTGTCTCTGCACATTTAGGTAATCCACCTATGCAAGTGTATGCCGATGATCAACAGCAAGCTGCTTTACGTCGTTCACAATACGCGACTGCCGCAGGTCTGTTAATTTTCAGTCAAAGCGAAACACAAGATACGATCGTTGAGCCAGAAGATACGGAAAAACTTTCAGTATTGAATCGGGTAAAACGGGCATGGTCGGGCTTCAATGACACCTTGAAGTCGATCTTTTAAGTTGAAATATTTGGGAATATTGTTGGGAAGTTGTACGGATTATTGCTTGTACTTGACAAGCTGGAACTTGGACAGCATTCTAAAAAACAATTTTTATTAAGATCAAGGCAGTATACGGGCTGAAGTGTCTGCCAATTATGGATTAGGAATTTTTTAGGCATGGCCTCATTTGAATTTTTAGAAGATGATCAAAGCGACAGCAACGGTCAAGCCCGTTTCACAGTATTCGGTGTGGGTGGTGCTGGCGGTAACGCTGTGCAACACATGTTGGAATCAGATATCGAGGGTGTAAAATTTGTTTGTGCCAATACAGACAAACAAGCACTCGACCGCATGAATGCACAATTTAAAATCCAACTCGGCGAGCAAAGCACGCGTGGTTTGGGTGCAGGTGCAAATCCACAAGTGGGTCAAACTGCTGCTGAAGAAAGCCGTGAGTTGATTCGCCAACACCTTGAAGGTACGGACATGGTGTTCGTGACTGCAGGTATGGGCGGTGGTACTGGTACAGGTGCTGCGCCGGTTGTTGCTGAAATTGCCAAAGAAATGGGTATCTTAACTGTAGGTGTGGTGACGACTCCGTTTAACTTTGAAGGTAAACGTCGTCAGCAATCTGCTGAGAAAGGTATCGAAGCCCTTGAGCAACATGTTGATTCTCTAATTATTATTCCGAACCAACGCCTGCTAAAAGTGTTCCGTGATATCTCGATGAAAGATGCTTACAAAAAAGCAGACGACGTACTGTTAAATGCTGTACGTAGTATCTTTGATCTTGTCGTGCGTCCTGGTCATATCAACCTTGACTTCGCCGATTTGAAAACTGCGATGAGTACACGTGGTTATGCCATGATGGGTGCAGGTTCTGGTCGTGGTGAAAACCGTGCACGTCAAGCTGCTGAACAAGCGATCCGCAGCCCATTGTTAGATAACGTGACCATCATGAATGCAAAAGGCATTTTGATTAACGTTACTGGTGGCGATGATGTAACCTTCGGTGAAATTGAAGAAATCACTGATGTGGTGAACCAAATTGTCGATCTTGATGAAGGTCAAGTGTTCTACGGTACGGTATTTGATCCAGATGCACGTGATGAAATTAGCGTAACGGTGATCGCAACGGGTTTAACTCGTAATTCTGCCGATTCTGCTGAGCCAGTGAAACGCCCTGTCGCACAAGCAACGCGTACAGTCGCTTCTGCACAAGTACCTGTAGATGAAGATGATGTGCCAGCGATTCAACGTCAGCACAATGAAGCAGCTGCTCCGGCTGCAGCAGCGGCGTCAGCATCCAATTCACGCCCTACGCCAATGAGTATTCAAGACTATTTGAAAAATCAGCAACGTAAATGACATAAATTCAATGACTTAAATGTCTGTTGATTACAAAAGGTAGCTGATCAGCTACCTTTTTGTTTTTTATCAATGGCTAAATATGCTAACGTATAGCGGTTTTGTGAACTGATGATAGAAGACACATGTTGAAACAACGTACCCTGAAACGCATCGTGAAAGCGAGTGGCATCGGACTGCATAGTGGGCAAAAAGTGATGATTAACTTTGTGCCACATCATGCCGATGGGGGGATTGTGTTTCGTCGTATCGACTTAAATCCACCGATTGATATTCCAGCCGATGCTATGCTGATTCAAGAAGCATTCATGTGTTCTAACTTGGTGCAAGAAAATGCCAAGGTGGGTACAATTGAGCACATTATGAGTGCGATTGCTGGTTTAGGGATTGATAACCTGATCGTGGAAGTGTCGGCGTCTGAAGTGCCCATTATGGATGGGAGTGCCGGCCCGTTCATTTATTTGCTTATGCAAGGTGAACTACAAGAACAAAATGCACCTAAAAAATTCATAAAAATACTTAAACCTGTCGAAGCACTGATTGATGATAAACGTGCTGCCTTTCAACCGCATGACGGTTTCCAATTAAATTTTACGATTGATTTTGACCATCCTGCATTTAAGAAAGAATTTCAATCGGCAACCATCGACTTTTCAACCGAAACATTTGTCTATGAAGTCAGTGAAGCGCGGACTTTTGGCTTTATGAAAGATTTGGATTATCTCAAAGCCAATAATTTGGCTTTGGGGGCGAGTCTCGAAAATGCCATTGGCGTAGATGAAAATGGTGTGGTCAATGAAGAGGGTTTACGCTTCTCGGATGAGTTTGTTCGTCACAAAATATTAGATGCTGTGGGTGATTTATATTTGCTTGGTCATCAAATTATTGCGAAATATGATGCCTATAAGTCAGGTCATGCATTAAATAATCAGTTATTACGCAATGTCAAAAGTGATCCAGACAGCTATGAAATTGTAACATTTGATGACATTAATGATTGCCCAATTAGTTATGTGAATGTGACATAAGTCATTGTCTTATAATAGTGATGTTATATTGTATCATTTTTAAGTGTTAAGTCTGTCACATTCTGAATATTCAAATTTATCTGTTACAACTCGGTGGTTACTTTTTATTGCTTGCCAAACGCAGCATTGCTTGGCTAAGCTTAGGGTCGCTCACAAAGTCAGCAGCATTACGGAGTAAATCCTGAGTTTCTGTACTGAGGGTTCTTGAAATTTTTTCAGGGGAATGGGGCGTTGGAGACGGAGTTCTCAGACGGACTTGAATCTTGTGTAAATCCTTGAATTCGTATATTTGTGATAACTGTGCAATATATTGCTTTTGTAAATAGGCCAACTGACTTATCAGTGCCTGATTTTCTCCAGTTAATATAAGTACACCGTTTATATAACAAACGACTTGCCATTGATCCGGTTGGGGTAATAGCGGTTGGACAATTTTCGTAAGCTTCTGCCATGCAGCAACTTGCGTTGAGAGAAACGAAAAGTTTCCTGTTTTTATGTGTTTTCTTGTTGGTTGAAAGACGTTGACAGGTTCTGACATACATATTTCCTACATGTTTATGTCTTAATCTTATGCGCTCCTTTTGGCTGATATCAAGGACGAAATCACACAAGGAACAAAAGAGAACAGTTTATAGAGGTTTTTTATGCATTTACGACGTATTTTATTGGCGTTTTCATTGGCTGCTTCGGCCGCTTCAGTCGCTTTTGCAGATTTAGTTGAATTAAATCAAGCAGATTCATCATCAGATCGTATTGAACAGTTAACTCGCACTTTGTCTCAAGGTGCTTACTCTGAAAGCAATGATATTGATATTCCAGCAGAAACAAAGTTGAATGTTCAAATTCGTGAAAAATCAATTGAACTCAACAATGCGACAATCGCAAAAAAATACGGTTCAAGCAATTCCTCTAAAAACTATTCAGCAAGTTCAAATAATCCATATTCATGGTTAATTGCCCACCCACTTCCAGACATGAAGCGTGTAAGTTCAAACTATGGTGGTCGTACCATGGGTGGCCGTGCAGAAAATCATTCAGGTTTAGATCTTTCTGCGGCTAGTGGCACACCTATTTATGCAACGGGTCCAGGCATTGTAACAAAGTCAGGTTGGGGCACAGGTTATGGTCAATATGTTGAAATTAACCATGGTAATGGTTACCTGACACGTTATGCACATGCATCACGCTTAATTGCACGTGTAGGCGACCGTGTTGCTGCGGGTGAGCATATTGCTAACGTTGGTTGTACTGGTCGTTGTACTGGCCCACATTTACATTACGAAGTAGTGAAAGATGGTCAACGTAAAAACCCATCAACGTATTTAGCGATGTTACCATAAGCACATATAACATCTATATACGAAGCCATTGTCTGAACCTCTACAGACAATGGCTTTTTTATTTATCGCTAATAACTATAAAATTATCATTTTAAAAAATATTGTCTGTATGAAAAATGGCGAAAATTGACCCAAAAATGTAAATTTGTGTAATTGTTAATCAATAAGTATTTAGTAAATAAATAATAGAGCTATTTCGTATTCATCTGTGGCGATAACTGAGCCTAGCCAAAATATGGTACTAATAGAGCCATATATTTAGCACATAGGATAGGTGAAGTATGGCGTTTTATGGCGATACAGATGCGCAAGAAACCCAAGAATGGCAGGACGCATTTGATTCAGTTTTACAGCACATGGGAACTGACCGCGCTGCATTTTTGCTTGAAAAACTCTATCAACAAGCGATTGCTAAGCACGTCCCCATTCAGCGACTAAATACTCCTTACTTAAATACCATTTCAGTTGAAGAACAACCGCCTATGCCGGGTGATTCGGATATGGAGCGCCGTATTCGTGCGCTGATCCGCTGGAATGCCTTAGCGATGGTACTGCGTGCCAATAAAACCGGTGATGACTTAGGTGGTCACTTGGCAAGTTTTGCATCATCTGCCACTTTATATGACGTGGGTTTTAACCACTTCTTCCGTGCCAATAGCGACAGCTTTGGCGGTGACATGATTTATTATCAAGGTCACTGTGCGCCAGGTATCTATGCACGTTCGTTCTTAGAAGGTCGTTTGACTGAAGAACACTTAAATAATTTCCGTCGTGAAGTTGGCGGTAAAGGTTTGCCGTCATACCCACATCCGTACTTGATGCCAGATTATTGGCAGTTCCCAACCGTATCGATGGGTCTAGGCCCAATCATGTCGATTTATCAAGCACACATCCAAAAGTACTTGATGAACCGTGGGCTGATCAAAGAAGAAAACCGTAAAGTTTGGGCTTACCTCGGTGATGGTGAGATGGATGAGCCTGAAAGTACAGGTGCCATTTCACTTGCAGGCCGTGAAAAGCTCGACAACCTGATTTGGGTCGTGAACTGTAACTTACAGCGTCTAGATGGCCCAGTTCGTGGTAACGGTAAAATTATTCAAGAACTTGAATCATTGTTCCGTGGTGCAGGCTGGCGTGTGATTAAAGTGGTATGGGGTCGTCATTGGGATCCGCTACTGGCAAAAGATGATACAGGTGCCTTAAAAGCTGTGATGGAAGAAGCAGTTGATGGTGACTTCCAGCGCTATCAAGTGAAAGGCGGTGCGTATACGCGTGCGCATTTCTTTGGTAAATATCCTGAAGCTGAAGAGTTGGTTCGCAACTTAAGCGATGAAGATATTGATAACCTGAACCGTGGTGGGCATGACCCGTACAAAGTGTATGCGGCGTATGCAGAAGCGATGAAGGCCAATGGTCAGCCAACTGTAATCCTAGCGAAAACAGTGAAAGGCTATGGTTTGTCTGAAGAGATTGAAGCCGTCAACAAGACGCATCAAATCAAGAAAATGCAGCTTGAGTCGTTGAAATATGTACGTAATCGTTTCAATTTGCCATTTACCGATGAACAGCTTGAAGAAGTGCCATTCTATCGTCCGAGCGAAAACTCACCTGAATTGAAATACATGAAGGCGCGTCGTGAGGCATTGGGTGGTTATTTACCTGCACGTCGTAAAGAAAGTGAGCAGCTGGCGATTCCTGAGTTGTCTGTGTTTGATGCGGTACTGAAAGGCAGTGGCGGTAAAGAACAATCGACGACTATGTTGATGGTGCGTTTGATTTCTTCGTTATTGAAAGAAAAAGCCATTAAAGACCGTGTCGTGCCAATCGTACCAGATGAAGCGCGTACTTTTGGTTTGGAAGGTATGTTCCGTCAGTTGGGGATCTATGCAGCGCATGGTCAAAAATATACCCCTGAAGACCAAGAGCAGTTGATGCACTATCGTGAAGCCAAAGATGGTCACATGTTACAAGAAGGGATTAACGAAGCAGGTGCGATGAGTGCTTGGGCTGCGTTAGGAACCAGTTATTCAACCAATAACTTGCCAATGATTCCGATGTATATGTACTACTCGATGTTTGGTTTCCAACGGATTGGTGATATTGCATGGGCGGCAGGTGATGCGCAGGCGCAAGGTTTCTTGCTCGGTGCAACTGCGGGTCGTACAACACTGAACGGCGAAGGTTTACAGCACCAAGATGGTCATTCACACATCTTGGCAAATACGATTCCAAACTGTATCTCTTATGACCCATGTTTTGGTTATGAGTTGGCAGTGATCGTACATGATGGTTTAAAACGCATGTACGTGAACCAAGAGCGCGTGTTCTATTACTTAACAGTAATGAATGAAAACTACGAACATCCAGCTATTCCTGAAGGTGCTGAAGAAGGCATTAAACGTGGTATGTATCTCTTCGAAGAAGATGAGAAGGCAACGGTTCAGTTGATGGGTTCAGGTGTGATTCTGCGCGAAGTTATTAAAGCAGCGAAAATCCTTCGTGATGAATATCAAATTCATTCAAACGTATGGAGCGTCACTAGCTTTAACGAATTAGCTCGTGATGGTATGGCGTGTGAAGAATACAACCGCTTACATCCGTTGGCTGAAGATACGAAAGAAGCTTGGGTCTCTCAATTACTTCGTGAAAAAGACGGTATTGTGGTATCGGCAACTGATCACATGCGTGCGTATAGCGAACAAATCCGTGCCTATCTTCCAGACAATCGTCCATTTGTTGCATTAGGTACAGATGGTTATGGTCGTTCAGATACACGTGGCAACTTACGTAGCTACTTTGGTGTCGATGCTGCACATATTGTGGTAGCAACATTGAAAAAACTCGCGGATGAAGGCGAAGTTGATGCACGTTTAGTTAAAGATGCCATCTCAAGCTTTGAACTAGATACTGACCGTCCAGTGGCATGGGCTCCGCAGGAAACGCCGGAACTGCATGCTGTGGCTGACTACAAAGAGGAGAACTAATCATGCAAATTACGACTCCTGATATTGGTGTAGATAAAGCAACGGTCGCTGAGATTTTAGTGAAAGTCGGCGACACCATTAGCGTTGATGACAGCATTGTGTTGTTAGAGTCTGACAAAGCCTCTGTTGAAGTGCCAAGCACTTTGGCAGGCGTGGTGAAAAGCATTGCAGTTAATCTGGGTGACAGTGTTGCTGAAGGTGCTGTGCTGATCGAGTTGGAAGCAGAAGGTCAAAGTGCTGCTACAGCTGAGCCAGTACAAAATGCAACTGAAGACCATGCAGCAGAACCAACTCCGGTTGTGGAAGCAGAACAAGCTGCAGCAGCACCTGTTGCAGCCAATGCTCCTCAGTCGCAAAGTATCGATGTGCAAGTCCCTGATATTGGCGTAGAGAAAGCTACGGTGAGTGAGATTTTGGTCTCTGTCGGTGATGAGATTGATGTTGATCAAAGCATTATCGTGGTGGAATCAGACAAAGCGACAGTCGAAGTCCCAAGTACTGTATCAGGCCGTGTTGAATCGATCACGATCAGTGCTGGCGATGTAGTGAAAGAAGGTGTAGTGATTTTAACGGTGAAAACGGCGGCTTCATCTGCTGCGGTTGAATCGGCTGCTGTGCAAGAAACTGCACAGCCTGTTGCTGCACCTGTTGTTGCAGAAGCAACACCAGCGCCGTCTACGGCTACAGCGTCTGGACCTGTAGAAATTGCAGTGCCTGATTTAGGTGTTGATAAAGCAGCAGTGGCTGAAATTTTAGTCGCTGTGGGTGATGTGGTTGAAAAAGACCAAAGCATCATCGTGGTGGAATCAGACAAAGCAACGGTAGAAGTACCAAGCTCTACCGCTGGTAAAATCACCGCGATTCATGTTCAGTTAGGGCAAAGTGTCTCTGAAGGCGTCGCTTTAGTGACGATTGACGCCGAAGGTCAAGCTGTTGCGGCACCCGCGCCAGCAACGAAACCTGCTCCAGCAGTAGCACAGCCTACGACAGTTGCTCCAAAAGCTGAAAGCAAAGTTGAAGCAGCAGCACCGCAACCACAAGGCGCAGATAAACTCACCAAAGAGCAAAATGCTGCCAATGCCAAAGTGTATGCAGGACCGGCCGTTCGTAAGCTTGCACGTGAATTGGGTGTGGTTTTGGCAGAAGTCAAAGCATCGGGCCCGCATGAGCGTTTAATGAAAGAAGATTTATTCGCTTATGTAAAAACCCGTTTGACTACTCCGCAAGCGGCACCTGCAGCTCAAGCTGTGGCACAGGTTTCAGGCTTGCCGAAATTACCAAGCTTTGATGCTTTTGGTGGTGTCGAAGAGAAAGTTTTGACACGTTTACAACAAGTGTCGATTCCGCAATTGTCTTTAAACAATTTTATCCCGCAAGTGACGCAATTCGATGCTGCGGATATTACCGATCTTGAAGCTTGGCGTAATGATTTAAAAGCTAACTTTAAGAAAGAAGGTATTGGCTTAACCATTATGGCTTTCATCATCAAAGCAGTGGCTTATTTGTTGAAAGAAGAGCGTGAATTTGCAGGTCATTTGTCTGATGATGGCAAGTCAGTATTGCTACGCAATGAAATCCACATGGGGATTGCCGTGGCAACGCCTGATGGTTTGACCGTGCCTGTACTGCGTAATCCAGATCAAAAATCGATTAAGCAGATTGCAATTGAGCTGGGTGAACTGAGTCAAAAAGCACGTGACAAAAAACTGTCGCCGAAAGATCTACAAGGTGCGAACTTTACCATTACCAGTCTGGGTTCAATTGGTGGTACGGCATTTACACCGCTGGTTAATTGGCCACAGGTGGCGATTTTAGGTATTTCACCTGCAACTATGCAGCCGGTGTGGAATGGTGAAGGCTTTGATCCACGTTTGATGCTGCCGCTGTCATTGTCATACGATCACCGTGTAATTAATGGTGCGGATGCTGCACGTTTTGCCAATAAACTGACGAAGCTGCTCAAAGATATCCGAACTTTATTGATCTAATCTGACCTGTTTAAGTTTCAAAATGAACCCTGCTTTGGCAGGGTTTTTTTATGGCGTCGTGGTGGTGGACTGACAAAGCCAATCAGGAAGTTCAATGGGTGAAGGGTAGAGCTTTAATGCTGAGTTTGCATTGAGGTTATAAGTGAGTGGAAGCGTACGATGTGGGTGCGCCGTCGACCAAAGCTTATGTCGTAAATGTTCAAAGCGTTGGAAGTCTTTTAAAAATAAGCCCTAAAACTTTTCATAATGCCCCAGTTCTTGTACATGTTGATACGCATGTGTTTGGCCCTGTTGGTGCTGGAAGTCATAGTCCATCAGCCAAATACGCTGCGGTTGAAAGAGATGTGCGAGTGAATAGGCTTGAAGGCCGCAATTATTACCATACACAAAGTACGGTGAATGAAATAACTCCGCTTGCGTATCGATGCGCACGGTTTTGAAGTTAATCACTTCATGTTCAGGATATGGACGGTTGTGACCTAAACCACATCCGCTAATGATGTCACCTTGAAAGCAGGCTTTGAGCATGGGTTGATAGTGTAACCACCACGCATAATCTGAATGATGGGCAATTTGAGCCTGAGGAAGTTGAAGAAAACTTTGATTACAGCAAATGATTAGCAGCTTTTTTGAGGGCTGAATGGTGGTTAAGTCAAAACTGAGCTGAGACGGGCCGCCTGCAATGATTAATACATCCTGCACATGCATATAGTGTTGAATAAATTCTTGAAATTTTTGATTATTGTTTTGCATATCAAATTGAGTCATCGAAAATTAAAATTGCGAAAACATGCATTCCTCGCTAGAATAGCATTACTTCATTGGGGAGTAGCCGCTTTTTACGCAAAGTAAAAAGGTGATGGTCAACATATTTGCTCTAAAACGAGCATGGTCATCATAGCAAAGAACCAAATGAGCTCTTCGTAGCTTTCTTTTGTTGGCAAGACCTTTGATTTATCACTCTGCACATTGGCTAGCAGGAGGGATAAGTCATCGGTATATGTTATTGCTAGCCAGAGAAATGCACCATGTTAACCGCTTTCTTCATTTCCCTTGCTGTTGTTGCCCTGTCAGAAATGGGCGATAAAACACAATTACTTGCCTTACTGCTTGCTGCACGTTTTCGTAAACCCGTTCCGATCTTAATTGCAATTTTCCTCGCGACTGTGGTGAACCACGGGGTTTCTGCTGTGCTGGGTCAATGGATTACCACTGTTTTAAGTCCAACCGTTTTATTGTGGATCGTTTCTCTGGGCTTTATTGCTATGGCGGTGTGGATGTTGATCCCCGATCAATTGGATGATGAATCTGAAAGTATCAATAAGTGGCAAAAATATGGGGTTTTCGGCGCCACTTTCGTTTTGTTCTTCTTGGCTGAAATTGGAGATAAAACCCAAATTGCCACTGTTGCACTGGCTGCACGCTTTGACAGTATTGGCTGGGTGACTTTGGGGACGACATTAGGCATCATGTTGGTTAATGCGCCTGCGGTATTTATTGGGAACAAGCTAGCTGAAAAACTACCGATTTCACTGATTCATAAAATTGGCGCCTTGGTATTCTTGGTGATTGGTTTGGCTGCGTTGGCACAACACTATTTATTTTAAATAATGATCTCACCATATTAAAAATACATGAAATCCTGAGTTAAAAACTCAGGATTCTTTGCCAATAAATGAGACCCAATTCACTGATATTTCAGATAATATTGACTTAATATTTATTGTAAGTTTCCCTAAATAAATATATGTTATTCACCTATAGAATATATTTTTTTTGATAAAAAATTTGGGGAATGGGAATGGCTTTCGAACGCACAACATCACAGGTACTTTATGATGATGGAAAGCATAAATGTATTAGCTTTACCAGCTTGGTAAAAGGCGAGGGCGTACAGGCGAACCAGTTCCTGATTTTGGATAATGAGCGCGCAGCGGTGCTCGATCCGGGTGGTGACTTGACCTATGTCCCACTGACTATGGAACTGAATAAATATACCCGTTTGACCAATCTTGACTATGTGATGGCCTCGCATCAGGACCCAGACATTATTACCTCGATGCCGCGTTGGTTGGTTTATACTGACGCCAAAGTGGTGGCATCTAAGCTGTGGGCGCGTTTCTTACCGCATTTAAACTCTGCATTTATGAGTGACCGGATGAAAGGCAACTGGTTGGATCGTCTGATCGAACTGCCAGATCATGGTCAGGTGATTCCATTAGGCAATAGTCATTTGGTGGCTGTTCCTGCACATTTCCTACATTCGGTTGGTAACTTCCAATTTTATGACCCGATTGCCAAAATTTTATTCTCAGGGGATATGGGCGCATCTATGGTGGATGATGCCTCTAAACCTTTAGAAAATTTTGCCGCTCATATTCCTAAAATGAAAGGCTTCCATCAGCGCTACATGTGTTCGAACAAAGTGATCCGTCTGTGGGTCAACATGGTACGGACGATGGATGTGGAAATGATCGTACCGCAGCACGGCACGCCATTTATTGGTAAAGAACAGATCAACCAATTCTTAGATTGGATCGAAACCTTGCAGTGTGGTGTCGATTTAATGGATGAAACAGTCTTTACTTGCCCAGTATAATGACTTGAAAATTCAGAAAAAATAATTGAGTTTGCAGATAACATTTTTTAGTATTTTTCGTCCATAAAATAAGCTTTTAGATGACGAGAATAGATAAAAATGTTGTCTCAAATACCGACTCAGGATGCATGTTTAACCTGTGGAGCATGTTGTGCCCACTATCGCGTTTCTTTTTATTGGGCAGAAGGGCTGAATATGCCCGAACATTATACTGAACCGGTTAATGCCGTGTATTCATGTATGGCGGGCACCAATCAAACACAGTCTCGTTGTATCGCTTTGGGTGGGAAAATTGGGCAAGCAGTGAGTTGTAGGGTGTACGAGGCTCGGAGTTCCACATGTAAAAGTGTGCAGATAGCTGATGAGCAATGTAAT
This sequence comes from Acinetobacter sp. YH16040_T, assembly GCF_024605785.1. Taxonomy (NCBI): domain Bacteria; kingdom Pseudomonadati; phylum Pseudomonadota; class Gammaproteobacteria; order Moraxellales; family Moraxellaceae; genus Acinetobacter; species Acinetobacter sp. YH16040_T. The sequence continues at coordinate 154,916 of NZ_CP094541.1, forward strand.
AAAGCACGCATCGCGCATCAAATGATTCCATTGATCAGTATTCCACTGCATGACGCTGAAAATGATGAAGATTTCGATCAAGTCAGTTAAGGCTTTAGTTCCAGAATAAATTTATTGAAATTAAGCGGTAGAGTCTTCGGATTCTGCCTGTATTGAACAAGTTGCTGACTAACCCTCAGTGTATTCTTGCTGAAAACAGCATATTCGATGGTTAATATTGAAAACTCTGTAAAGAATTGCCGCAATTAAAATGAAAATTGAACGGAAATTTGTATATAATGGCTCACGGAAATTACCAGCGAGACTGTTATGTTGACCATCGTTCAAGAAGCCCTAACCTTTGATGATGTCTTATTACTCCCTGCCTATTCTACTGTTCTCCCAAAAGATGTCTCTCTTAAGACACGTTTCACACGTGGCATCAATTTGAATATTCCACTTGTTTCTGCTGCAATGGATACTGTGACTGAATCACGTATGGCGATTGCAATGGCGCAAAACGGTGGTATCGGTATCCTGCATAAAAACATGGATATTGCTGCACAAGCTGCAGAAGTTCGCCGCGTGAAAAAATTTGAAGCAGGTATGGTGAAAGACCCAATTACCGTTACACCAGAAACGACTGTACGTGAGCTGATTGCTTTAACTCAAGCAAATAACATCAGCGGTGTACCAGTGGTGAAAGACGGTCAAGTGGTGGGTATTGTTACTGGTCGTGACACTCGTTTTGAAACCAATCTTGAGCAACCTGTTAGTAACATCATGACAGGTCATGATCGTTTGGTGACTGTTCGTGAAAACGAATCAAAAGAAAACATCCAAGCATTACTTCAAAAGCACCGTATTGAAAAAGTCCTTGTTGTAAATGACAACAACGAACTGAAAGGTTTAATCACGGTTACTGATTTCCGTAAAGCTGAAAACTATCCAAACAGCTGCAAAGATGACTTAGGTCGTTTACGCGTTGGTGCTGCAGTTGGTACAGGTGCAGAAACACCAAGCCGTGTAGAAGCATTGGTAGAAGCGGGTGTTGATGCGATTGTTGTTGATACAGCACATGGTCACTCTGCAGGTGTAATTGAACGTGTACGTTGGGTTAAAGCCAACTATCCACAAGTTCAAGTGATTGGCGGTAACATCGCGACTGGTGATGCAGCTCTTGCATTATTAGATGCTGGCGCAGATGCAGTGAAAGTGGGTATTGGCCCGGGTTCAATCTGTACTACACGTATTGTGGCTGGTATTGGTATGCCACAAATCTCTGCGATTGACAGCGTTGCCAATGCACTAAAAGATCAAATTCCATTGATCGCAGACGGTGGTATCCGTTTCTCTGGTGATATGGCAAAAGCGATTGGTGCAGGCGCGAGTACCATCATGGTAGGTTCATTGATGGCAGGTACTGAAGAAGCACCGGGCGAAGTTGAATTCTTCCAAGGTCGTTACTACAAAGCTTATCGTGGTATGGGTTCATTGGGTGCGATGGCAGGTGCAACAGGTTCTGCTGACCGTTATTTCCAAGACTCAAAAGCCGGTGCTGAAAAACTTGTACCAGAAGGTATTGAAGGTCGCGTACCGTACAAAGGCCCAATGGGTAACATCGTTCATCAAATGATGGGTGGTTTACGTTCATCTATGGGTTATACCGGTTCTGCGGTGATCGATGACTTACGTAAAAATGCACAGTTTGTCAAAATTACTGCGGCAGGTATGTCTGAATCTCACGTACATGACGTGACTATTACTAAAGAAGCACCAAACTACCGTGTTGGTTGATATTTAGTAGCTTTTAGCCGAAAAGGCCGTCATTAATATGACGGCCTTTTTGTTTTTGGTGTAAAGTATTTACAGTAAAAAGTGATGATTAAGATCACCATTAAGAAGTGAGTACAACATGAGTTATTTTGGTACAGATGGCATTCGTGGCAAATTCGGTGAATTGCCTATTACCCCTGAATTTGCATTAAAACTAGGATTTGCCGCAGGTAAAGTATTAAAACAATACAGTAAAAAAGCAAAGCCCATCGTTGTACTAGGTAAAGATACCCGATTATCGGGCTATATTTTAGAGTCAGCATTACAAGCCGGTTTAAACGCAGCAGGTGTTTATGTTCACTTGTTGGGTCCATTACCTACACCCGCAATTGCCCATTTAACCCGTGCATTACATGCCAGCTTAGGCATCGTGATCTCGGCGTCGCATAATCCGTATTTTGATAATGGCATTAAGTTCTTCTCGAGCGAAGGTAAAAAATTGCCGGATGAAATTCAAGAAGCCATAAACAAAAAACTTGAAAATGACTTGGTGATCGAAGACCCTGCAAACTTAGGTAAAAGTGTGCGTGTAAAAGATGCCAATGGTCGTTATATCGAGTTTTGTAAATCAACCTTCCCGTACCATTTTGACCTGACAGGCTTAAAAATTGTGGTGGACTGTGCCAATGGTGCAGCCTATAGCGTCGGTCCTTCGGTATATCGTGAACTCGGTGCAAAAGTAATTGCGCTGTTTAACGAACCGGATGGTTTGAATATCAATAAAGACTGTGGTTCGACGCATCCTGAGTTTTTACAAAAAGCAGTTGTTGAACATCAGGCGGATTTAGGGATTGCCTTTGACGGTGATGCTGACCGCGTGATTATGGTCGATAAAAACGGTCAGCAAATTACTGGTGACCATATTCTCTATATTTTAGCCACTCAAGCGAGTCAAAAACCTGCGGGTATCGTGGGTACCGTGATGAGCAATATGGCGCTTGAAATTGCTTTAGATCAAGCGAAAGTGCCGTTGCTTCGTGCCAAAGTTGGTGACCGCTATGTATTACAAGGCCTCGAAGAAAAGGGTTGGGTAACTGGCGGTGAGCCATCAGGTCATATCTTGACTTTGGACAAGAGCACCACAGGTGATGCGATCATTGCTTCACTTCAGGTGTTAACAGTGATGGTTGAGCAAGGTAAAGCTTTACATGAATTAGTGGAAGGTTTTAGGTTATTACCTAACGTCTTGGTGAATGTTCGCTTGGCTGAGATGTTTGATCCCTACGCCGTACCTGCACTGGTGAGCGAGTTTGATAAAGCTGAAGCGCAGCTCAAAGGACGCGGTCGCATCTTGATTCGTAAATCAGGCACAGAACCGGTCATTCGTGTCATGGTTGAAGGTAATGACCTTGAAGAAGTCACCGCGTTGGCAAATCATTTGGCCGATGCTGTTCGTGCCAATGCAGCTTAAATCAAGAGGGGAAATTGCATGAATGATGTGATTAAGGACTTAAGTGAACTGCGTTTAACATATCAAAAAGGTGAGTTGCATGAAGATCAGGTGAACCGTGATCCACATGAGCAGTTTTTATTATGGTTTAACCATGCCTTAGCAGCACAATTGCATGAACCCTATGCTATGTCTTTGGCTACGGCAAATGCCCAAGGTCGTCCGCACGTGCGGACGGTCTTGTTGCGCGGTGCGACCCATTCAGGTTATGACTTCTACACCAACTATGACAGTCAAAAAGGCAATGATCTGCTCGATAATCCTTATGCAGAGTTATTGTTTTATTGGCAAGAGCAGGAGCGTCAAATTCGGGTCAGTGGTCGTGTGGAAAAGATATCTCTAGAAGAATCTACGGATTATTACCATAAGCGACCGCGTGACAGCCAAATCGCAGCACACATTAGCACCCCGCAAAGTGGTGTTATCGCCAGTCGTGAAGAATTACAACTGCGGTTCCAAAATTTGCATGATCAAGTGGAAAGCAAAGACGTATTGGCGAAACCTGAGTTTTGGGGTGGCTATCGTTTAGTTCCGGATTATTATGAATTTTGGCAAGGCCGTCCGAATCGTTTACATGACCGCTTGAGTTATAAACTACAGGATGGTCAATGGGTTTTACAGCGACTGATGCCATAAATGTCTAAACTTTTAATTCAACAAAGACCCTATTTGACGCGCCCTGAAGATATTCAGGGCGTTGCCCCGTTTATTGCTGATTTATTGGCACGTCGCGGGGTTTCTTCCGCACAAGAGCTGGAATTGAAGCTTAAGCACTTACATGCGCCAAACTTAAAGGGTTTAGAGCAAGCGATTGAAATAATCGATCAAGCAATTGATACTCAAAAGAAAATCGTCATTGTTGGTGATTATGATGCCGACGGTGCGACCAGTACTGCATTGATGGTCTTGGCACTACGTGATATGGGTACGGATGTTGAATATCTGGTTCCAGATCGTTTCAAATATGGTTATGGTCTGACACCTGCCATTGCTGATTTGGCCTTCGTGAGCTTTACTCCAGATGTGTTGATTACAGTCGATAATGGAATTTCGAGTCATGCCGGTGTAGCACAGGCGCAGGCGCATGGTATGCAGGTGATCATTACCGATCATCACCTGACCACAAAGGAAACACCACTAGCAGAAGCGGTGGTGAATCCGAATCAGTTGGGATGTGAATTTCCAAGTAAAGCCTTGGCTGGTGTGGGTGTCGCATTTTATGTGTTGGCCAATTTGGCCAGTATGCGTAAAAAAAATGCTAAATCCACAGCCAACCTCAGCCAATATTTGGACTTGGTGGCTTTAGGCACTTATGCCGATGTTGCAAGTCTAGATCTGAATAATCGGATCTTGATCGATGCTGGTTTGAAGCGGATTCAGCAAGGACTATGTCGTCCAGGGATCAGTGCATTATTGGATATCGCTGGTCGTGATCCCGCACAGTTAAAAGCACAGGACTTGGGCTTTGTAGTTGGCCCACGACTCAATGCAGCTGGGCGTATGGAGACTATGGATATTGGGATTGAGTGTCTGATTGCGGCGGATTTAAGTACGGCTTATCCGATTGCGCAGCAGTTGAATCAACTCAATATTGAAAGACGCCAAGTCGAAGGGCAGATTAAACAGGAAGCTCTGGCTGAGTTAGAACATATTCAGCTTGATCAGGATAACTTACCTGCAGCCTTGATCATGTTTGAACAGCATTGGCATCAAGGGGTGATTGGGATTGTTGCAGGGCGTTTGAAAGAACAATTCCATAGACCTGCAATCGTCTTTGCCGCAGATGAGGATGGCGTACATATTAAAGGCTCTGCGCGTTCTATCGAAGGTATTCATATTCGAGACAGTATTGAGCGTATTGCTGAATTACATCCGCATTTGGTCAGTCATTTTGGTGGACATGCAGCCGCAGCAGGACTAACCATTCAAAAGCAGCATTTTTCTGAATTTAAAACTGCCTTTGAGGCACTGATCGCTGCGCAAGATGAAAGTTTATTTCAGGCGACTATTTGGACAGATGGTGAATTGCCTGATTCGGCCATTAATGTCGAAACCGTCGATCTGCTACAAAATTTAAGTCCATGGGGACAAAAATTTCCTGCACCGGTCTATGAAGGTCTATTTAAAGTTTTAGATTATCGTTGGTTGAAAGATGTGCATCTGAAATTAAAACTTGCTTTAGATAATGGCTTAATGGTGGACGCAATTGCATTTAATGCGGCAGAAAAGTATGAATTTAATCCTATGCAAGATCAAATCCGCTTGGTCTACGAACTCGATAAAAATGAATTTAGAGGAAATGTCAGTGTTCAATTGAGAGTTTTACACTTGGCTCAATAAATTCTATTTTTACAGGCAAATAAAAAAACCGCTCAGAAGAGCGGTTTTTTTTATGTTTTTGACTTCAATGGATTAGAAGCGGTATTTCGCTGCTACACCAAATGAATTGTAGTCATTGTTGCCAACTTCACCGAAACCAACACGACCTTCAAGGCTCACTTGTTGGTTGAAGAATTTACGTGCATTGATCCCTACTTCGTTACGATCAGTGACATCGTTGTTGTAGTAGTCAGCACCAACACTGAATGTTTTGTCGATGAAGTAATCCGCTGCTAGATTGAATTCATCTAGATCACCGAATGCTGCACCCGCTTCAAGGTTGATGTCTTTACCATTACTTAAAGTTGTTACGTATTTAGCACGTAAAGTTGGATCTACGCCGTCATCTTCATCGTTATCCCAACCTTTCACACCAACTGCAACTAAGAAGCCTGGTGCAGGAAGATAACCGACTTCAGCGCCGTAGTAAGTTGTATCGTTGTCTACTGTGCCGAATGGAGTGTCAACTTCGACATTATTACGGCTTACATCACCAGATACATAGAAATCCGAGTTTGGTACGAAGTATTCGATACCAACGCCATAAGTATTGTCGTCAACATTGCCACGGTCAGCGAAAGTTGCGTGTGCATTTACGTTACTTGCACGGTTTAAGAATGCAGCTTCTGCAAGAGGAGCGTTACGCGTTTGAACAGGGTTGAAGTAATAAGTACCGTTTACACCAAATTCACTGCCAGAGCTTCCATTATCTGGGTCGATGTAACCAGCTGAAGCGCCTACTTCTGCTTGATAAGCATGAGCTGTACCTGTAATAGCAAGTGCAGAAAGAAGTGCTGAAGCAATTGCGAGTTTTTTCATGGAAACTACCCCTCTAAATTGTTTGGCTAAATTTAATACATTTTTTGTTACAAGTTTTAGTCTAGAGAATTTTTAAAGATGGTCAATCGCTGCAAAGTTGCAGAACTGTGTATTCGGTAATTTTATGTAATTTTAATTACTTAAGATGTTGAAAAATATATAATTATTATTAATGTTTTGTTTTATTAAAACTGTGTAGATATTATGAATTTGTAGATTATTTGGTCAATAACTGGACTTTTTTTAAAGTAAATATTACATCCAAAAGAAAAAAGCACCTCAATTTTGAGGTGCTTTTTTATGCACATTCCTAATTCAAACGAAATTAGAAACGGAAAGTTGCATTGATGTTGAACGCTTGAACGTCGTCACCAAAACCAACCTGACCACCGATTGCTAGGTTCGGGTTAAGGAAGTATTTTGAACGGATAGCGAAGAAATCCGTGTCTACATCACCATCATCTTCGATGTTGTAAGATGCACCCACGCTAAATGCTTGGTCGAAGTAGTAGTCTGCACCAATCGTAACAGAATCTAAATCACCAAAAGCACCATCTGCTTCCAGGTTGATGTATTGACCATTGTTCAGAGGCGCAACATATTTTGCTTTGACAGCAAAACGGTTGTCTTCGTCTTCATCGTTGTCGCCTTGATAGCCATCAATACCAACAGCAAGTAAAAGGTTAGAGACAGGTAAATAACCTACTAATGCGCGGTATGTTGTTGAATCATAGTCGTCTTTATAAGAACCTGACCAACTAGGGAATTTATAATTTTCTTGGTATTTAACTCGAGAAGTACCAATTTCACCATTTACATAAAATTGTTGATAGTAGTATTCGATACCCGCCGAAATCGAATGTGTATCTTGTTCATCTTTGCCTGAACCAAATTCTGAAATAGACTCATCAAATGCAATATAATCAACGCTTTCTTTACGATTAAAAGCATATTGCGCATAGACGTTGCTGTTATGTCCAAGGAATGCGGCTTCATTTAACGGACCATTACCAGTTTTTACTGACTCAAAGTACAATGTACCTTTTACATCAACAGAATGATCTGAATCTGTATAGTCATCATCCCAATCAGTATATGTATAGCCACCATCAATTTGCGCATCATAAGCAAAAGTTGATGAAGTGATAACAGCTAATCCTAGTGCAAGTAATGTCTTTTTCATAAAACCCTCGAAACATTATTGTTGTAAATAAAATGTAATAAATAGTAACGCGAGCGTATTGTTCATATTATGTGCATTGAAGTCAATGATTTGGATGATCAATCTGGCTGAAACTGTGCAAATGCTCTGTGATATAATAGGCGGCTATTTAAGCCAAATTTTTTGATTGAGAGTAATTCACGTGGAAATTAATCCGTATCTATTACAGCTAAAAGACTTAAACGACCGTGGTCAAACATTACGGGGGTATCTTTGACTACGATCTGAAAAAAGAGCGTTTAGAAGAGGTTCTACGTGAGCTGGAAGACCCAGCAATTTGGAATGATCAAAGCCGTGCGCAAGCAATGGCAAAAGAAAAAGGTGAACTCGAAAACGTCATTAACGTGCTCGAAGGGCTTTCAACTCAACTAGAAGATGCCCAAGCGATGTTGGATCTTGCGGTTGAAGCAGAAGAAGAAAGCTTACTTGCAGATGTGCAAGCAGAGTTAACTTCAGCGGAAGCAGAACTTGCGAAATTAGAATTCCGTCGTATGTTCAGTAATCCGATGGACCCGAACCCATGCTATGTCGAAATTCAAGCAGGTTCAGGTGGTACTGAAGCACAGGACTGGGCATCGATGTTACTACGTATGTATCTACGTTGGATTGAACGTCATGGTTTTAAAGCAGAAGTGATGGAAGAGTCTGATGGTGATGTGGCAGGGATCAAGTCTGCAACGATCCGTGTAGAAGGTGAGTATGCATATGGTTGGTTACGTACAGAATCTGGCGTACACCGTTTAGTCCGTAAGTCACCTTTTGACTCGGGTAACCGTCGCCATACTTCATTCTCAGCGGTTTTTGTATCGCCTGAAATTGATGACAATATTGAAATTGAAATCAATCCTGCTGATGTTCGTACTGATACCTATCGTGCATCTGGTGCGGGTGGTCAGCACATTAACAAAACAGACTCTGCAGTACGTTTAACTCACGCTCCAACAGGGATTGTGGTGGCATGTCAGAACCAACGTTCACAGCACGCCAACCGTGACCATGCTTGGAAACAGTTACGTGCAAAATTGTACGAACTTGAGATGCAAAAACGTAATGATGCGGCACAAGCGTTGGAAGACACCAAGTCCGATATCGGTTGGGGCAGCCAAATTCGTTCATACGTTTTAGATGACTCGCGTATTAAAGACTTACGTACCAGTGTGGAAAGTTCAAACACCGGCGCGGTACTTGATGGTGATTTAGATAAGTTTATTGAAGCCAGCCTCAAACAAGGTTTGTAATTTAAATTTATATAGAAAACAAAGTTCTATCTGTTTTTGATCATCATATCTAAAAAAATCGATATAAAAATCGAAAAAATACGATATAGTGTATTCAAGATGCTGAATAGAACTTTGTTGTCCAAATTTTTATTTAATTAAACCCGTTTAAATTATGGATATTGATTTAATTTTTAAAGCACTTGCCAATCCGACTCGACGTCAAATCTTGGAATGGTTGAAAACACCTGAACAATTTTTGTCAGAAGAACAATGTGGCGGCTTTAATCGTGGTGTATGCGCTGGCAATATCGAAAAACTCGGTAATGTTTCGCAGTCTACGATGTCTAATCATTTGTCTGTGTTACAACAGGCGGGCTTAATTCAAGCCGAGAAATATGGTCAATGGTCGTATTTTTCGCGCAATGAAGAACTCATTCAGCAATATATTGATTATCTGCAGAACTCACTTTAAATCATTTTTCGCATTTGAAGTGTTAGGCGAGACATATATGGCTGAACTTAATACTCCTCTCATTTTGGGTGATTTACACCTCAAAAATCGCGTTGTAATGGCGCCACTAACCCGTAGTCGTGCAACCATTGACCGTGTTCCAACGCCGATGATGGCTGAATATTATGCACAGCGTGCAAGTGCTGGATTAATCATTTCAGAAGCAACAGTCATTTCAGAAGCAGCTAATGGCTATTTGCAGACGCCGGGTTTATTTACCGATGCTCAAGTTCAGGGCTGGAAATTGGTGACCCAAGCCGTACATGAACAGCAAGGTTTAATTGTGGCACAATTGTGGCATGTCGGACGTGTCTCACATCCCGACCTTTTGAATGGTGATACACCAGTTTCTGCCAGTGCGGTACAACAGGCGGGTTATGTCAGTCTGCTTCGCCCAAAACGCGAATATGTCGTGCCACGTCCATTAGAGATTGCAGAAATCAAAAGCATTGTAGAACAATACAAACAGTCTGCGATCAAAGCCAAAGAAGCCGGTTTTGATGGTGTGGAATTGCATGCGGCCAATGGTTATTTGATCGATCAATTCCTACAAAGCAAAACCAATTTACGTGAAGATGAGTATGGTGGTTCTGTAGAAAACCGCGCACGTTTATTGCTTGAAGTGGTGGATGCGCTGATCGAAGTGTGGGGGGCAGGTCGTGTAGGTGTGCATCTTGCGCCGCGTGGTGATGAACACGACATGGGCGATCATGATCCACGTGAAACCTTTGGCTATGCTTTAGAGCAGTTGGGGCAGAGGAAGATTGCATTTTTCTTTACCCGTGAATATCTGGCGGATGACAGTATTAGTGACTATCTGAAACAGCGCTCAAATGGTGTGCCATATATTGCCAATATGCGTTTAAGCCGTGAAGATGCTGTAGATTTATTGGCCTCAGGTAAAGCCGATGCGGTGTCTTTTGGTAAAGCTTATATTGCCAATCCAGATTTGTTTGAACGTTTGCTAGCGAATGCTGCACTGAATGAATTGCAGTTGGAAAATATGATTGGAACAGATGTAGCCGAAGGCTATATTGATTATCCAAGCATGAAAAATAAATTTGGTTCAGGTCGTTCAACCTATTAATCGACACTTGAATACGCATTATCCATTAACATGTGGATAATGCTCTGATATATTCTGCCGATTCAAACCGTTTTTGAGCGTAATAATTTGACTACTCCTTTTTGGTATAACGCAGCTTTGGCGCTGATTAAGCCGCTATATCAATGGCGCATCAAAAAACGTGCTGAAGATTTCCAACTATATCAGCAAGAGTGTATTGAGCGCTTTGGGCCATTTCAGCCAGTTAAAAACCGTAATGCAATTTGGTTTCATGTGGTTTCCGTCGGAGAAACTAACGCTGCGCAGCCGCTGATTGAACATTATCTCAAAGCAGGTCATCCGGTCTTAGTTACCAATACCACCAAAACCGGACAAGCGCGTGCGAAACAATTATTTTTAAAAGCACCGTATGAATCGCTGTTTCAGGCCGTGTATTTGCCGGCAGATCAAAAAAAATTAGTCCGTCGTTTTATCGAAAAATATCAACCGAAAATGTTGGCTCTAGTCGAAACTGAACTCTGGCCAAATTTGATGATTGAAGCCGATCAGGCTAACGTTCCGAGTTTATTAATTAATGCCAGATTATCTGAAAAATCGGCGAAGGGTTATGGCAAAGTCCCGAGTTTGACGCAGCCGATGCTAAAGAGTTTAAAACAATTATTAGCGCAAGATCAGGCAACTTTAGCGCGATTTATTGAGTTGGGTGCAAACCCCCATACCAGTCAGGTCGTGGGAAGTATCAAGTTTGATATTCATGCACCCGATAGCTTTGTGCAACAAGCAGCGCAGTTACGAAAAGATTGGGATTTGCAAGGCCGTAAAATCATCACCATTGCCAGTACGCATGCACCCGAAGAACAAAAACTGCTCGCGGCACTGCAGCCGATTTTGCAACAACAGCCTGAGCTGTTATGTATCGTCGTACCACGGCATCCCGAACGCTTTGATGAGGTTTTTGTAGAAGCGCAGAAACTGAATTTACGCACACAGCGCCGCAGTTTAAAGCAAACGATTCAGCCTGAAACGCAAGTGTATTTAGCGGATAGTATGGGTGAATTATGGCTTTGGCTGGCACTGAGTCAGGCGTGTTTTGTCGGTGGTTCTTTAAATGTACCGGGCGGTGGACATAATATTTTGGAACCTATCGCGCTGCATGTCCCGACAGTATTAGGTCAGCATTATTTTAATTTTCAAACCATTGTGGATGAGTTCGTTGCTGCTCAAGGCGTGAGAGTAGTGCAAGATGCAGAACAGGCTGCTCAGGTGTTGTTTGAGTTAATCGAAGATAAGCTTCAAGCTCAGTGTTTGAATGCTGCAGCGCAGCAGATTATGCAAAAGAATACAGGGTCATTGGCTCAACATATTCAAGTGATTGATCAGTACCTTTAAGTTTTAATTTTGCGATACATTAATTTTTATTAGGCAAGTTTTATCACGGCCTTATTTTATGGTGATCGTTGAACATCCTATTCGTAGGCATAATCTACTTTTAAAGGATTAAAAGTAGCAAAAATCCTCTGTACGCTGAAGGTACTTCCTGTACCTCAGCGCACAGGCGACATCCATGTCGCCTGTCCTCAATGACATATGCTTTGCGTGAATTGATATGGTTATTTATGAACATCGTCTTGCTTGATCCTCGTCAAACTGAATCTGAACTTTGGAGTATTAGCGCCAAACGTCAAATTGAGCATTTAAAAAACCATGTGAATATACAGGTGGGCGATACACTCAAAGTCGGTATTCGGGAAGGAAAGCGTTATTTAACCCAAATCGTCAGTATCAGTGATGAGCGCATTCAACTTAAACCCTTACAAGAAGAAGAAGTACCTGCAAAGCATCCGGTGACTTTAATTGTGGCAATGCCTCGTCCGAAAGTGTTGCGCCGTCTGATCATGGATGCCGTCACCTTAGGTGTAGAAAAAATCATTTTGCTGCACAGTTATCGCGTGGATAAAAGCTATTGGCAGACGCCATTTTTACAGCAGCTCGATCACTATGTGACGTTGGGTTTGGAGCAGGCAGGTGACACCATTGCGCCCAAAATTGAACTGTATAAACGCTTTAAGCCCTTTGTGGAGGATGTTCTACCGAGCATGATCTCCTCGGACTATCCCGCTTATGTGGCGCATCCTTATGTCGAAGATGTGATGCCTACAGGGATTCAACATGGATGTACGATCATCATTGGACCTGAAGGTGGATTTATTCCTTATGAGGTAGATTTACTCATAAAAAACGGCTGCCAAGCAGTCAGCTTAGGCAACCGAATTATCCGTACAGAAACTGTGATTCCGTACGTTTTAGGGCGATTATTTAGCTGTTGAAGCTTCTGCCTCAGCTTGATCACCACGGTAAACTTTCACTTCCTGTACAGGGTACGGAATTGAAATACCATTTTGATTGAATGCTTGGATAACGTGTTCTTGCACTTCACTGATCGAGTTCGCAGTGGTGGTTTCTGTGGTATCTACCCACCAACGGACATTCAGATTGACCGAGAAATCAGCCAAAGCATTCACGTTTACGGTAAACGCAGGTTGGCTCAAAATGGTTGGGTCTTTGTCCAAAATAGCCAAAACAATATTTTTAGCTTTTTGAATGTCATCTTCATAACCAATACCCACCACAAATTCACAACGACGACGTTGATAAGCGGTATTCACCGTTACCGCACTGGTGTAAACCGTCGCGTTTGGAATCACGATACGACGACCATCTGGAGAGCGTAGAAAGGTTGCACGGATCTGAATATCTTCAACCGTACCTTCCATTCCTGACACAATAATATCATCACCGATTTTGAAAGGTTCACCGAGGAGAATCAAAATACCCGACAGTAAGTTCTGGAAAATATCTTTAAACGCGAAACCGATTGCAACCGAACCAATCCCCAAGGCACTCATGAGTTGACCCGGTGTGAACCCAGGAATCGCAATGACCATCGCAATCAGGAAACCGAAGAACATAATGGCTGAGCTACCCACACGGTTCAGGACCAAAACTAGATTTTGTTTTGAGTAAGAACGGTCAGTGAGCGCTTTACGAACAAAGAATCTAAAGAGTTTAGACAGTAGATAGAAGATCGTAAAAACAATTAATGCGATACAAATATAAGGTAGGCGTTCCCAAAATCCATCGACAAATTTATCGATCGTTGAGTATGCGTCATTATATTTAGAGGTATGTTCCAGCACGGTTTGTGCAGTTTTTTCAGTTGCCTCTTGCAAAAGTTGAGTCGTGCCTTGAGTGACATCACTCAAGGCATTTTCTTTTTCAGCCACGAGTTTTCCAAATGTTCAGATTTTTCGCTATTTTGCCTGAAATTAGTGGCGAAAATAACCCTCATTTACAGGCTTGCGAACGGATGTATCAAAATTCAGACAGGCTCAAATTCGGTTAGTGGCTTAGAAATATTCAGTACCTTGTTGAATGATTTCTGTAGGCGATTCAATTTCTCCGCTACCCATCATATAAGACGTGATGCTACCTGTAGCCACGAGCGACAAGACACTGATTAAAATCATCAACCATGCCAGAATTTTTTCCCAAACTGCAGCAGGGCGTGGCGCGCCGTATTGATTTACGGTCGGTGTGCCTGAGGCCAATAATAAATACAGGATAAAGAATAGATTGATCACGGGGATAAATAAGAGCAGTAGCAACCAACCGGCTTTATTGAGGTCATGCAGCCGACGCACGACAAAGACACAATAAAAATAGATATAGAGAATAATAATCGCCAAATAGGCGAGGCCAGATACCCCAGTGAATATGCCAACAAATTGCTCATTTAACGTCATGGTATTGATGTTGAAAATACCCACGGCAAGGCTTAAAGCGATCAAGGCAAAAAAGCTGATGATATTGAGAAAGCCATACCAACCAATCATGCTCAGTCGACCAAAACGTCCATCTGGTTTCAGGGGATTATCCGATGTAGTGGTCGTCTGACGGGAAAAGAAAGAAGAGTCATTGGTATTCATGCTTGGGTCAACTCAACGTGTATGGAAGAATAAAAAAGTGGAATGCTGAGTAAAATTACCTTTGCATTATAGGTTCAAATGAACTGATCAGATACTGAATTGAAACATGTTTTTGTTGAAATTTTGCTTATAGATGTGCTTTAAATGGGAAAGAATAATACGACCAAAGCATGATTGCTGCGATTAAAAATTAATCGTCATACTGCTGTGATGCAGAAATTATAAAAGTAGAAATGTGGCATGGCATCTCGTGATGAGATGAATCAGATCAAGGAAAATACAATATGAAAGAGATCTATCCAGTACCTGAAAGTTTTAAAAAAACCGCGCGCATCAATGAGTCGGAGTACTTTGAGCGTTATCAAAAATCGATTGAACAACCAGATGAGTTTTGGGCGGAGCAAGCGCAAAAGATCGATTGGATCAAACCGTTTACCCAAGTTAAAAATACAAATTTTAAGCAAGATGATTTCAAGATTGAGTGGTTTGCTGACGGTGAACTGAATGTCAGTGCCAACTGTCTCGATCGACATTTAAAAGAACATCCACATAAACCAGCCATTATTTGGGAAGGAGATCATCCTTCACGGCATAAAATCATTTCTTTTGAAGAACTGCATGATGAAACTTGCCGTTTTGCTAATGTGCTGAAAAAACATGGCGTGGGCAAAGGCGACCGTGTGGTGCTGTATATGCCAATGGTGCCAGAAGCGGCAATTGCGATGTTGGCCTGTACCCGAATTGGAGCAGTACACTGCGTGGTTTTTGGCGGGTTCTCACCAGACTCATTGGCAAGTCGTATCGATGACAGTCAGGCGAAAGTCGTGATTACTGCGGATTGTGGGATGCGTGGTGGCAAGCCCATTCCACTCAAAGAAAATGTCGATCTTGCACTCGACATTGAAGGCACATCTTCGGTTCAAAATGTCATTGTGGTGCACCGTACAGGTAACCCGATCGAAATGAAAGCGGATCGTGACCTGTGGTATCACATGGAAATCATGTCGGTCAATGATATTTGTCCACCTGAACCTATGAATGCCGAGGACCCGCTATTTATTTTGTATACATCAGGTTCGACAGGAAAACCGAAAGGTGTATTGCATACCACAGGCGGCTATTTAACCTATGTGAATTGTACCTTCCGTGAAGTTTTTGACCTTAAACAAGATGATGTGTTTTGGTGTACTGCCGATGTTGGTTGGATTACGGGACACTCTTATGTGTTGTATGGGCCATTGTCGAATGGCACCACGACCGTGATGTTTGAAGGTGTACCACAATATCCAAGTTGGGCTCGAACCGGACATATTGTCGATAAACACAACGTCACTATTTTATATACGGCACCGACTGCAATTCGCGCCATGATGCGAGAAGGGGATGCCTTTGTCCGAGAAAGTGACCGTAGTAGTCTGCGTTTACTAGGTTCAGTGGGTGAACCCATTAACCCAGAGGCATGGAATTGGTACTACACCGTGGTAGGTGAAAGCCGCTGCCCAGTGGTGGATACATGGTGGCAAACAGAAACAGGTGGTTTCATGATTACGCCATTGCCGGGGGCAACTGATTTAAAACCGGGTTCGGCGACGCGTCCATTTTTTGGTGTACAACCTGCGATAGTTGATGCTGAAGGCAATGAGCTTGAAGGCGCCGTAGAAGGTAACTTGGTGATTAAGGATTCTTGGCCGGGACAAATGCGAACCATTTGGGGTGATCCTGAGCGCTTTATTGAAGCTTATTTCTCCACTTATCCGGGGACGTATTTTACAGGTGATGGCGCACGTCGTGATGAGTCTGGCTACTATTGGATTACGGGCCGTGTGGATGACGTCTTAAACGTTTCAGGGCATCGATTAGGAACGGCTGAAATTGAAAGTGCGCTGGTTGCACATGATGCTGTGGCAGAGTCTGCGGTGGTGGGTATGCCGCATGATATTAAGGGACAGGGGATTTGCGCCTTTGTGACCTTACAAGCCGGGACAGCCGAGACGGATGAGTTGCGTCAGGAACTGGTGGCTTGGGTACGAAAAGTCCTTGGACCAGTGGCAACGCCAGATGCACTGCATTGGGCGCCAGCCTTACCTAAAACGCGGTCTGGTAAAATCATGCGCCGAATTTTAAGAAAAATTGCGGCCAATGAGCTGGACTCTTTAGGCGACACTTCGACCTTGGCAGAACCTCAAGTGGTTGAACATTTGATTGTGACGGTTTATCCGAAGTCATAAGAGCAATTTGAGCATGAGTGATAGCGTTCTGATGAAAGTTCACTATCGCTCATACGACGGGTTATTAAGGCAATATTGAACGTCCTTTCCCCTAGAAATGTTGATTAGGATGAGGTGACGTTCATGATGCATTTCATCCACCGTACATACGATGGATAACAAAGACCAAGCCATAAGTCGCCTGAATTTAGGTGACTTAGATTTCATGAGATATAGATTTTACAGATATAGACTGCAGGCATTGAGATAAGCTGAATGCCTGCGCTTTGTTAAGCTAAAACGGTAACAGAATAATCAGATAGACATATGAACGCTTCAACTCCATTGACTCAAGATCCAATCGATATTGCCCAAAAACTGGCGGCAGAATTTGCCACCACGGCTGCTCAGCGTGATAAGCAGGGGGGAAATCCCAAAGCTGAACGTGATTTGATTCGTCAAAGTGGTTTGCTTGCACTGTCCATTGGACAGCAATATGGTGGACAGGGTGCAGATTGGCAGACGATTTTTAAAACCATTCAAACCATTGCCCAAGTGGATAGCTCATTGGCGCATGTTTATGGTTTCCATCATTTATTGATTGCAACCGTACAGTTGTTCGCGCAGCCAGAGCAATATGGCCCATGGTTTGAACAGACTGCACGTGAGCATTTATTTTGGGGCAACACCTTAAACCCTTTGGACCGTCGTACGACAGTGACGCAACTGTCTGAACATGAATATGTGTTTCATGGCGATAAAAGTTTTTGTTCGGGTTCCATGGATTCTGACATTTTGCTGTGTTCTGGGTTCAATGATGACGGAAAATTATTGATCGGGGTGATTCCTACAGCACGTGAAGGCGTCAGTTTTCTCGGCGATTGGGACAATATGGGACAACGTCAAACCGACAGTGGAAGCAGTCATTTTGAACAGGTAAAAATTTCCAAAGATGAATTACTCCTGAACCCGGGGCCTTTGAGTACGCCGTATTCCAGCTTGCGTCCATTGATTGCACAGTTGATCTTTGTGCATTTGTTTTTAGGGGTGGCAGAAGGGGCTTTTGAAACAGCAAAACAGACGGTTCAAAACCAAAAGGCGTGGTCAAAATCATTGGCTGAAAATGCAGTGAATGACCCATTTATTCAAAAGCATTTTGCTGAGTTTTATGTGCAATTAGAAAGTGTACGTTTATTGGCAGATAAAGCGGTTCAGCGTTTGCAAGGGGCTTGGGAGATTGGTGAAGCTTTGACGGCGGAACAACGTGGAGAAGTCTCTATTGCGATTGCAACAGCCAAAATTGCGGCCACCAATAGTTCGCTGTACATTACGCAAAATATTTTCCAAGTGATGGGCGCACGTGCCACGACGGCCAAACTGAATTTAGACCGCTTCTGGCGCAATGTGCGTACCCAGACCCTGCACGATCCGATTGATTATAAATATCAGGAAGTTGGTGAATGGGTGCTCACAGCCAAAGTGCCAGATCCAAGTTTTTATTCTTAAACGTATATTGCAAATGAGCCAATAAAAAGCCTCCGAAAGGGAGGCTTTTTGCAATGTGCTGTCAGTCGATTTTAACGCTGATGAATATTTTCTAAGGTATCGACTAAGGTTCGCGTTGTTTGATCAATTTCATAATTCACGGCATCACCGACTTGGACATCTTTCCATGTAGTGAGGCGCAGTGTTTCAGGAATGAGATCGATTGAAATTTCACTATTGGCACGATCAACACGGTTCACAGTCAAACTGCAACCATTGAGTCCAATAAAACCTTTGAGAAAGAAATATTTAATATTGCCTGCCGGAATGTGAATATCGAGATGAAAGGTTTTCCCACGATGTTCTAAGTTTTTGATCGTGGCTGTGCCTTCGATATGTCCATATAGATTGTGACCACCATTTTCTGCGCCAACTTTGGCTGAGCGTTCGACATTGACCTCATCACCGGCCTTGAGAGCTTTTAGCGTGGTGAGTTGATTGGTCAATTCAGAAACATCAAAATGTACTTGGTTGGCTGCCAAATCAATATGTGTGGCCGTTAAACACACGCCATTAATCGCCACACTTGCTCCGATAAAGACATCATGAAAAAAATTCTGATGATTTGAAATCACCAAGGTTGTGAAGCCATTGCCTTGACGAATGTCTAAGACTTTTTCTAAACCTTGCACGATGCCTGTATACATGTGAGCGTCTCTAAAATGATTTGCGTTTTCTATATTGTAGGGACAAAACGAACGCTCGGCTATGCTTTACAGTGATCATTTCAGTACGGCGTTTTGATCTGTCGCAGTTCGATCTTGGCAATATCTACAATGCTCGGAATGTTTCAATTGCCGCTAGGCGAGACTGTTTTAAGTCAACGATCTGCTGAGGGTAGTTCAATTCCAATTGAGGATTTTTGGCAAAGGGTTGGTGAATTTGCTTTGCATCCAAATCTGCCAGCTCAGGTAGCCATTGACGTAGATAATCTCCGTTCGGATCAAATTTCTGAGATTGGCTGATCGGGTTAAAAATCCGAAAATAAGGTACAGCATCTGTACCCGTCGAGGCGCACCATTGCCAACCGCCATTATTGGCTGCTAAGTCACCATCGACAAGGTGCTGCATAAACCATTGCTCCCCCAACCGCCAATCGATCAGTAGATTCTTACTAAGGAACATGGCACAAATCATCCGCACCCGATTATGCATCCAACCCGTAGCCAGTAGTTGACGCATCCCTGCATCGACGATCGGAATGCCCGTCTGGCCGTATTGCCACGCAGCAAAGTCTTGTGGTGCATGGCGCCATTTTATTTTTAAGGTTTTGGTTTGAAACGGCTGGTGCTGAGAAACTTGCGGGTAGTCAAATAAAATGTGCTGGTAAAATTCACGCCAAAGCAGCTCATCGAGCCAAGTTTGTTGTCCTCTGTAGTCGATCTGGAAATAGCCGCCTTGTTCACGAAACAGGGCTTGCAGACATTGGCGAATAGACAAGATGCCCAAGTTTAAATACATGCCAATTCGACTGGTTCCATTGAGCGCAGGAAAGTCCCGATCATCAGCATAACGATGCAGATGTTGTTCAATAAATTCATCTAAGCACTGTAGTGCGTGATCTTCTCCAATCGGCCAAAGCTCGATTTGAGCAGCTAACAGCGATGTGGGATAAAAAGGAGTTAAATCAAATTGATTTTGCCACAGCGGATGCGGTTCGAGAGCCGCTTGGGCTTCAATAGCGGGATAACAAGTAGGCAGACTGATGCTTAATTTTTCGTAGCAATTTTTCTTAAATGCACCGAAAACTTGATAAGGATGTCCAGATTGATTGCGAATACTGCCAACAGGAAACAGGGTGCGGTCATGGTACAGCTCAACAGAGATGTGCTGCTGTTCTAATAACTGTTGTACTTCGCGATCTCGTTTAAGTTCATTCACACCATGTTCAATATGTGCATGAACAGTGTGTATATTGAGCTGAGTACATAGGGTTAATAGCTCATTGGCGATGTCTGACCAATGGGGAATATGCTGAATAATCAGTGGAATATTTAGTTCAGCCAATTGCTGTCGCAAAAGTTCCAGTTGGGCAAGATAGCGATGGATTTTAATGGGGGCATCGTCATGCCTTGCCCATTGTTCAGGAGAAAGCGCAATAAAGGCAATCGTTGGACCAGACTGTGTCGCCTGCCACAGTGCGCTATGGTCATGTCGTCTTAAATCTTGTCGAAACCAAACCAGTTGCATGTTTATTGCCTCGTTTTTGTTGGAAATATCACCAGAATTACGGGGGTATCTATTGGTAATGAAATTATCTAAAAAATCGATTTCTATAAAAAACCATATAATATCTATCGTTTAACTTAACCGATTGCGCACAATTCTGTCAGCTTAAGCGTACAAGCAACGAAGTTTTTGACGCTAGGCGCACTTTTAAATTTTACCTAAGATGAACTCATACAGGAACAGGACGTTCCGGAACATAAAACAATAACAAAGTGTTCACCATCAGGACTGTGAAGCAAGACAGGAGTCATGCTTAAGTATCCATATAGAAAAAGCCCGACAGGATGTCGGGCTTTTTCTTTGTCTACAGGTCAGCTCATTTTCTAGAATCAGAGCATGTCTTTAAATGGTACTCGAGATAAAAAATCCCCTAAGCCGAGCCTTAGGGGAGGAAAGTGAAGTGAGCCGGTTGTGATTATTATGCTGATTACATGAGCTGTGACTGCATCAACAATTATGCTGATTTAGCCTGCACAACTTGCTGCTGTTGAGCTTCCAGTTCACGAACCAGTGGCAACACTTTTTCGCCAAAGTATTCCACTTCTTCAATGAAGTGGAGAAAACCTGAGAGAACCAAATCGACGCCTACACTTTTGAGTTCCACAATGCGTTCTGCAATTTGTTGTGGCGTGCCAATCAGATTGGTTTTAAAGCCGTCGTTATATTGAACCAAATCTTCAAAAGTAGATTTTGCCCAGTTTCCTTCGCCTTCTTTGGTGGATGCACCTGCTTCACGAGTTGCATCGCCAAAGGCATTGACCGCTTCGGTATTGGCATTGTCGATAATCGCTTGAAGCACCGCTTGGGCTTCTTCCCCCGTATCTCGGGCAATAATGAAGGCATTCACCCCGATTTTGACCTGATGGTTGTTGGCTTTGGCTTTTTCACGAATATCATCGATTTGCTTTTTCAACTCAGCAGGGCTATTGCCGTTGGTGAAGTACCAATCGGAAACACGGGATGCCATGTCACGTGCTGCACGTGAACTGCCACCTTGAAAGATCTCGATATGCGGTTTTTGCACCGGTTTTGGAGATAGGGTGTAGTCTTTAAATTGATAGTATTTACCATCAAAACTAAAGTTATAGCCAAATCCTAAAAACTATAGAACAATAGAGATATGGGATATTCAAAAGATTTTAAAGACAAAGTCATAGAAATTATGATTCGAGATGAAATGTCTGTGCGAAAAGCAGCACAGCATTTTAACATCTGTATACAAACGATTCAGAACTGGAAAAAGTCCACTACAAACAAACCTATTCCTGGCCGTCCAGCTAAAATTAGCAGAGAGCAAATATTGAAGGATGTTGAACAATATCCTGATGATTATCAGTATGAGCGAGCTGAACGTTTAGGAGTAAGCACTCATGCGGTATTTAATGCATTACATGCCGCAGGAATATCGCGTAAAAAAAGACGTTAAAGCATCCTAAAGCAGATCAAAATCAACGTCAGCAATTTCAAAATCTCATAGAGTGTTTAGAAGGGAAATTGCCTCTGATTTACATAGATGAAAGTGGTTTTCAAAGTGAAAGTACCAGAACTCATAGTTATAGCCTTCAAGGAACACGTGCTGAAGGTGAATTTAACTGGCAGTTGAAGAATTGCAGTAATGCGATCGGTGCAATTATCGAAAATAGATTGTTGACAGTTGGTGTGTTTAATTGTTCTGTGAATACAGAAGTATTTGAATGTTGGATTGAACAGGATTTATTACCTAAGTTGAAAGAAAGCAGTGTTTTGATTATGGACAATGCGACCTTTCACAAAGGGAAAAGACTTCAAGAGTTGATACGTTGTGCAGGCCATTACATTGTGTGGCTTCCTAAATATAGTCCAGATTTAAATCCAATAGAAAATATGTGGTCACGAGTCAAGGCGATTCGAACTAAGTTTAGAGTTAAAGATATTGATAAATTATTTAAAGATTACTGTAATGATTTATTTGGTATTTAGCTATATCCTGCGTCCAAACGCCTTTTAGGCTACGAATGAATTCTTCAGAACGCGCATAGCGTTGATCATGCTCGGGCCATTCTTCTCCAATCGCATCAAACTCACCACGGAACCAACCACTCACGACATTAATTGCAATACGGCCATTGG
The DNA here is from genome assembly GCF_024605785.1 of Acinetobacter sp. YH16040_T. Classification (NCBI taxonomy): domain Bacteria; kingdom Pseudomonadati; phylum Pseudomonadota; class Gammaproteobacteria; order Moraxellales; family Moraxellaceae; genus Acinetobacter; species Acinetobacter sp. YH16040_T. The sequence goes on from NZ_CP094541.1 coordinate 177,474, forward strand.
TGAGATGATCGATGGTCGCCAATTGTTTCGCAGCCAGAGCTGGTTTCCAAGGGCCGGGTAAAATCGCGGCAATGACTTTGAGCTTTTCAGTTTTGGCCAAAATACCATGACTGAAACTCACCGACTCATGTTGATTTTCCGCGTTATAGCCTGCGGTAAAACGAATTTGAGTCAGCGCATAATCAAAGCCACTTTTTTCTGCAGCTTGTGCCAAACGCACGTTATAGTCATAGCTCCAATCGGTACGCTGTTCAATATTACTGACCACCAAACCACCACTGACGTTTGGTACCCAGTACGCAAATGTAATGTTTTTTTCTTGTACTGACATTTTGCAAACCCTCGGGATCGAATTGTTATGCTGTGGTGTTTAGGCCACTTGCGTTTTTGGCTTTTTACTATGCAGTCGAGCTTCAGCGGCATCCAAATTTGGAACAGCTGCAGAAGGAAGGACTTCTTCTTGCTCGATTTGCTTATTAATGCCCAAGTTTTGGTTGGCTTGTTGAGACTTGGCTTTCACCACTTCAGCACGCTGACCTTTGGCTGGAGCCCATTCCAAAATCGGCAGCGCACGTGCTACGGCTAAAGTAATGCGGTCACGGAGTAATTCACTATGAATGGTGTATTCAGGGGTGAAATCACGATCTGTTGCATAGACCCCAATCGGCAATGTTTGCGCTTGGAAGAAACTGAACAATGGACGCAGTTGATGTTCAAGCACTAAAGCATGGCGTTCAGAACCACCCGAAGCTGCAAGCAAGACAGGTACATCGACCAATGCAGTTTGTTCGACAAAGTCAAAGAAGTGTTTAAATAGACCTGTAAATGAAGCACGGTAAACTGGCGTTCCAACAATCAGTGCATCAGCAGCTTCAACGGCAGCAAGGTCATCTTGTACACGTTGTGGCAATTGGTTACGGTAAATCGCGCCACCTAATAAATTGCCAATTTCACTAAACTTAATAAAATGCACATTGATTGGAGTCGCATCACCGAGCTCATCAACAATGGCTTGTACCAAAGCTTCAGTTTTAGATGGATTGTTTAGACCACCTGACACAGCAACAATATTCAGGGGTTTTTGTAGATTAACTTGAGACATTTTTTAAACCTAAAAGTGTGGTTTCTCGGAATGCCTTTTATTAATCCCGATGCGTGGATCACTGTAAAATAACGAAAATCAGAAAAGTTATCTGATTTTTAGATATGTTGGAAAAACCTCAAGATTCGTGAAATTTCAAATTTTAAACTGTTGATATTTCAACATATAATGCTTAGATATAAGCATTTTTACTGTGTTGATAAAATTTATATGAAAATATGATTAGATTTAAAGATTTATAGAAAATGCGAAAAAAGACGCATTTTAGGTGAAAATCTACATTTTAAATGCAAAAAAATAAGTTCTTGCATATCCTTCACATAGCATGTGTGGTTAGAATAGGGTCATTGTGCACAAGATCTCTCACGTTGCTTATGAATATTTTAATCGTTGATGATCACCCGCTGTTTCGTCATGCTTTAATTCAGGCGGTTCGTTATAGTTTGCCTCAGGCGCAAATTCATGAGACTGCAGCAGTCAATGAATGCTATGAACGTCTTGAAAATGGCCCTGAGCCTGATCTTGTGTTATTGGATCTAAACTTGCCAGGCGCTTCAGGCTTTTCTGCCTTGGTGCATATTCGCGCACAATATCCATCGATTCCTATCATTGTGGTCTCTGCGCATGAAGAAGCGTCGATTATCCAACGTGCGATTGCACATGGCGCGATGGGCTATATTCCAAAATCTGCACATCCGAGCCACATTGGTGAAGCGATTCGTCAAGTCTTAGAAGGCGAGATTTGGTTACCACCAAATTTACCTGCCAACATGAACTTTGACCCACGTGCTGCAGATGAAACAGCATTGGCAGAACGTATTCAGTCTTTAACACCGCAACAATTCCGTGTGTTAATGATGGTGGCGGAAGGTTTGTTGAATAAGCAAATTGCCTATGAGTTAGATGTATCTGAAGCAACTATTAAAGCGCATGTAACGGCGATTTTCCGTAAGTTAGGCGTACAAAACCGAACTCAAGCTGTATTGGCAATTAATGCATTGAATATTGAAGAAAAGAAAATCTAAGGATTTTTTCCAAAAAAAAGACCTCCATCGTGGAGGTCTTTTTTTATGCTGTTTAATGTCCCGTCCTGAAATAAGTTTACACCTTAAGAGACTTATTTTATGGAACATGCACAAGAACAACGAGTTAAACGCACACAACGTGATTATAGCTTCGCCTTTAAAATGATGGTTGTACATGAAGTAGAAAAAGGGCAAATTACTTATAAACAAGCTCAGGCAAAATATGGTATTCAAGGAAGATCAACTGTGCTGGTATGGTTACGCAAGCACGGACAACAGGACTGGACTTCGAATATGCCGACTTCTTCTAAACGCCAATTAACCCCCCAACAACGAATCCGCCAATTAGAAAAGCAGTTAGCCGCAGAAAAGCTTAAAACTGAATTTATTCAGGATGTGATTTATCACATTGATAAAGAATGTGGGACTGATCTTGGAAAAAAGTATACCGAGCACGTTTCAAAGATTGGCAAAGCCAAAGAAGACTAAGCGTTTCTCGTTATTGTCGGTGGTTGGGAATCACCCGACAAGCTTATTATCAAGCAGAAAAACGTGCTCAAATGACTGCACAAGCAACTGAACAAATACTTGAGTTGGTTATGGAATATCGTTGTCTCATGCCAAGTATCGGAACACGTAAGCTGTATTGGCTTATTAAAGGAAAATTGTTGCAGCGTGGTTTAAAGTGTGGACGGGATCAGTTATTTAAAATATTGAAAGAGCATAATTTATTGATTCGCCCCAAGCGTCGCTATACAAAAACTACGGATAGCAAGCATTGGATGAAGAAGCATCCAAATTTATTAAAGGATTATTCAGCAGTGCAAGCCAACGAAGTCTTTGTTAGTGATATTACTTATGTTGAGAGTGCTGAAGGCGTACATTATTTATCCTTAGTGACAGATGCTTATACCCGTCAGATTAAAGGTTATAAGTTATCGAATGATATGTGTGCGGAGAATGTTGTGCAGGCTCTACATATGGCGATGCAGCATGTGACGGATCGAGCGACAAGGATGATTCATCATTCAGACAGAGGCTCTCAGTATTGCTCTGAACTATATCAATCGGCATTACGCCATTATGGGGTATGTCCTTCTATGACAGATGGAGGAGACTGTTACCAGAATGCATTAGCAGAGCGGATTAATGGAATATTAAAGCAGGAGTTTTTAATTACACGATGTCAAACCATGAAGGAGTTAGATCACTTAATTGCGGAATCTATTATGATTTATAATTGTTATAGACCACATTTAAGTTTAAATATGAACACCCCGAATCAGACGTATGAGCAAACTAAAACCGAGCTAATTGCTTAACTCGGTTTGAAGTGGAATACTGTCAATCTATTTCAGGACAAGACATAAGCGATAGAACAATGCGAATTAAACCAATAACTGATATTACGCACCTAAAAGTAATTTCGCATTTTTAAAATGATTTTTAAGTCAGTTCGACGGAGTCTTACATCTAGGGATTAAATAAAGGGATCAGCCTTCGGCTGGAGGTACTTTTGTTTCGGCAAAAGTACCCAAAACCATTGTCATCCGCAAAACTCGTTCACTTGCGCCAAATTATTCAAAGTATCGCAAAAACATTTGTGATTAGAAGTTGTCCTGTCTCAAACACTTGCGGATGACGTTACCGCGTATCGTTCTTTTATTTGAATCAAATTGTGCTTCTGATGTTACTGCGTAACATCAGTTAATACCTTATATAAACAACTTCAACAATAACTTAAGCAATATAGTCTTGCTTAGGCGTCAGATCGGTACAGTACAAAGGGTTGAGCGCACATTGTAATTCATCAATTTGTTCATCGGACACATAGCCGCGCGCTTTGAGATAATCCGCGACACGGTCATCACGTAAACTCAGGAAAGCCGCATCATAAACACCCAAATCCACAAATAGGGCTGCAGTTTCTAAGCTGTTAAAACGATCCAGATAAACATCATTGTCATACATCAGGAAGATATGGTCTTGCTTGGAGTTGGCATCGACATTCAAACGTTGTGCCAATTCAAATGGCGCTGTTTTAATAAATAGTAAATCAGATAATTCATCAAACTGTGTTTTATCCAGCTGGTTTTTGTCGGTTTTGACTTTACCGAGCCACGCTTTAAACACCAAAACCGCACCACCACGCAGTAGCATGCTCCAAATCTGATGACGGGTGTCCAAACCCAAGCCATTGGATTCTGCTTCTAAATTTTGCAGCAGTAGGTCTTCTTGCTCTGCCAGTCGATCGAATAAGCCAAGGCCTTGAGGTTTGTAGGCATTCGGCGCAAAGACATCAAAATTCAGTTCATCAAACACTTGTAACGCGAGAGGAACGGCACTGCGATAGAGCGTTTCCAGCGCTTCGACTTGCACATCACTTAATTTGCTGAACTTAAATAGCTGACGCCAATCGATCTCTGGCAAAATAGCATTGGCACCATACTGACGATGAAACTGTAGATTTTGATCAAAACCATGCGGCATTGTTTCTGAAATATTCACAAGATCACTCCTAATATGCGGGGGAGATCAGCTTCTCAAGTGTTGAGTTATGACGCTTCTTGAATTGGCTTGAAACTGATCAACTTCTTATGAATATTTTTAAAACGAACGGCCGCAGCTAAATATACGACTAAAGTTTTAGTTTTTATTTTTGGTTATAAAAATATGATTTAAATCAAATAGATTTTTAATTGTAACTAAGTGTACAAGTGTTCACTCACGCATTCGATATCTTTTGCCATAGGCAATGTTAATTTGATATTTATGGCTAATAAATAGACGAAATATCGGGGCTATTTTGAATGGTCTTGCCGTTGAGACAAATTTTTTTGCCAGTTAGGTAAGTTTAAGTAAAAGCAAGGTAAACAAAAGCCCATTTCATGTGAATGAAATGGGCTACTTTTCACAGAGCGATGTCCTGTAACAACGCTACTGATTTGAAATTTTTAAACCAGATAACCATGAACGCAGTGAAGCCGGTTTCAATGGTTTTTTCAGTAAGACGATGTTTAACTCTTTTAGACGTTGCGGTAGTTCAGGATCAGAATCTGCGGTAATCAGCGCCACAGGGACATTTTCCTGACGGTTATCTAAAATAAAGTCGAGACCGATCTTGTTGTTATTCAAGTGTTGGTCAACCAACCAAACTTGAATATTTTCTTGTTGAATCAACTCCATGGCCTGTTCAGGTTCAGTGGCTTTAAAGACTTGATAGCCCCATTTGGTCAGTAAGGTCGACATCCCTTCCAAAATGGTTTCATCATTGTCTAAGCACAGAATCTTATAGGCTTTGGTCTTCAGCGGAACCGCTTGAGTCGGTGCAGCGACCACTTTTGGCGCAGCGACCACAGGCACTTCAATCATAAAACACGAACCATGACCAAGTTCTGAGAACACATGCACTGGGTAGTCGAGTAGGCTGGTCATGCGTTGCACGATGGCTAAACCTAAGCCCAGACCCTGTTCGCCCCAAGGAGAGGTATGTCCACAGCGTTCGAACTCTTGGAACAACTTAATGCGCTGTTCTTCCGCGATTCCAGGACCCGTATCCCAAACGCCAATACGAATATGTCCTGGACGTGCTGAACGTAGCACACCCACCACAACACGACCACGCGCCGTATAGCGTAGGGCATTGCTGACGAAGTTTTGAATAATACGACGAATCCACTGTGGGTCGGTGTCAATCCAAAACTGAGCATCGTGTACGGTCAGTTTGATATTACGCTGTGCCGCAATCGATTTAAATTGCAGTTCAAGATCACTGAGTAAGTCATGCAGCGGATAAGGCTGACGTTTTGGTTGAATGGTTCCACCTTCGAGTCGTGCAATGTCCAATAGGGCAGAGAGCATACTTTCCGCACCATGCAGCGCACGATCTAGTTGCTGAAGCGTTTTAAGATCATCGTCATTTTGTACGCTTTGCTCGAGGGCGGTACTAAACAGACGCGCAGCATGCATCGGTTGCAATAAGTCATGGCTTGCGGCAGCGATAAAGCGGCTTTTCGACATATTGGCTTTATCGGCTTGCTCACGTGCCAATTGTTGTTCAGACAGGGCATCTGCCAACTGTTGGGTACGGTCTTGCACACGGCCTTCAAGCAAGGCTTCATTTTCACGGAATGCAGTAATATCGGCAAAGGTCGTCACGAAACCGCCGCCTTCGATTGGGTTCCCGCGCATCTGAATTACACGGCCATCTTTACGGATCCGTTCAAATTCGTGTGCGCTGCCGACTTGCATCCAATGCATACGTTTACGCACATGTTCTTCGACTGAACCAGGACCACATTCGCCGCGTTCAGCGTTATAACGAATCAAGTCTGAAATTGGGCAACCGACATAGACAATGTCTTTTGGATAATCAAACAGTTTGAGGTATTGATTATTCCATGCTACCAAACACATATTTTCATCAACCACGGACACACCTTGAGTCATATGGTCGATCATGGTCATGATCAGGTTTTGGTTAAAGCGCTGCCACTGTGAGGCTTGGTCAAGAATATTGGCGACCTGACCGAGTGCTAAACCATTATTGACCATGGCTGTGGTGAGTAGGGTACGGGCAGATGCCGCACCGATGGTGCCGGCAAGATACTGTTCGGTAAAACGCCACCACATGCCGTTGGCGCTGCTATTTTCATTCAAAACCACATTGTTTTGTGCGCAGAACTGGTTGAAGGCGCGCATAGTTGGACCTTCACCGGTAATGCGTTTTGCCAAAGTAATCAGATCACCTACTTTTAAGCGTGCCACATCATGGTGAATATAGCTGATGTCGTTTGATGTACTTTGAGCCGGGAGGGGCTTGGTTTCATAATAAAAGAAACTTTCGGCCTGAATTTGCTCGGCAACACTTGGACGGAAGACGCGGGAAATCCAAATATAGAGGGTGATATTTAAACCGAGTGCCCAAACTACGCCATGGGTAAGTGGATCGAAAGATTCAAACCCTAACAGTGCTTCAGGACGTAACCAACTCAAGCCTAGCGGACCCTGACTTAAAAGATTTTCGGTAAATGTTTTAAATTGTTCAGGCAGGCTACGCAATACGGTTGGTAATAACAGGGTATAAGCCCACATGCCAAAGCCGACCAACAGACCTGCATATACGCCTTGCTTACTTCCGCCGCGCCAATATAAACCACCAATTAACGCCGGTGCAAACTGTGCCACAGCACTGAAGGCCAATAGGCCAAATACCGATAATTGGTCAATGTCATTGAAGAAATGGAAGAACAAGAAGCCCAATAACATGACCGCTAAAATACATACACGACGTGTGAATTTCAGTACGAGTGGTAGGCGTTTGTCATGACGTGACAATAAGCGTGTACGCCACAGTGCAGGCATGATCAAGTCATTACTGAGCATAATCGACAAGGCCACTGACGACACCAACAGCATACCTGTCGATGCTGAAAAACCACCGAGAAACGCAAGTAAGGTCAACCAGTCTTGGTTATAACTCAAAGGCAGTGAGAGCACGGCAACATCGGGGATTGCCAAGTAGGCAGGTGCTGCATGCAGCGCCCAACTGGCAATCGGGATGATCGCGATAATGGTTAAAATCAGATAAATGGCAAACCAACGACGAGCACCACGGATATGCTTTTCATCTCGCAGTTCAACCACCGCGACATGGAACTGACGTGGTAGACAAATAATCGCTAATGCAGCCAATAAAGTTTGAATCCAAAAGCTTTCTGGCACACCTTTGAGCTGAACATCTTTAAAGGTGGTGTTGATGTCATGGCTGATTTGAGCCATGTTTTCAGGTGATTCAAAAACAAAGAAAAATGCGACTGCAAGTAGTGCAAACAGCTTGACGAAAGACTCAAATGCCACAGCCAACATTAAGCCGCCGTGCTGTTCAGTATTGGCAATCTGTCGTGTCCCAAACATCATCGCCAAAATCGCCAATACACCAGTCAAAAACAGCACACTATTGGTGGTGCTGGTCAGACCAGCGGTCGGTTCTAAAATGACCGTTGCACTTAGGGCAATTGCACGTAGTTGCAAGGCTAAATAGGGAATAATGGCAATCACGGCAAGGATCGTGACTAATGACGCTAAGGGGCCACTTTTACCATATCGTGCTGCTACAAAGTCGGCAATCGATGAAATGGCATGATGCTGACGGACACGGCCTAAACGTCGCCAAATATCATAGCCGAGCGCAACAAATAGCAGCGGTCCTAGATAGATCGGCAGGAAAATAATGCCCTCACGAACCGCGGCACCTGTTGCGCCATAAAACGTCCAAGATGAACAGTAAACCCCTAAAGTTAGACTAAAGAGAAGCATTCTGCCGCGAGTACTGAGCCTGCTGGCATGCTTTTCACCAAAGAATGCACATACAAAGAGTAATGCGATGTAAAGGGCCAATACCCCGACGATAAGCCAACTATTCATAGAGCCTGCAGCATATTAATTCTCGCTTAATGATAACGCATCCATAGGCTTAGGGAGGTTATTGCTCAAAATTTAACGACCAAAGTCTAAATTACAAGAGATAAGGAACATTGGTAAGTTTAGCTTCGAAATAATTCGAATTAGAAAATTGCGCGCCAAGGTTCGGCGTAAGGAGAACATTATGGATGAGAGACAGGTAGAACAAATTCTACAGAATCCAAAATTTAAGGAAATGGTTAGCCGTAAAAGTAAGTTGAGCTGGACTTTGACGATCATCATGTTGGTGGTCTATGTCGGCTTCATGCTACTTGTGGGCTATAACAAAGAGTTCTTGATGCAATCCGTGAGTGGTGGTGTAACCACGATTGGTATGCCATTAGGTTTGAGCATTATTGTATTGTCATTCCTGCTCTGTGGTGTGTATTCGTACATTGCAAATAATAAATTAGATGCATTAAACGAAGAAGCAATGCGTGAAGTAGAAGCAATTACTCAAGAAAAAGGACTTCACTAAGATGAAATGGAATTCATTGAAAGCAACAGCACTGGCGGCTCCCGCTCTGCTCATGTCAAGCATGGCAATGGCAGGACCAGATTTAGGTGAAGCACAGCAGCAAGCGACCAACTGGCACGCAATTATCATGTTTGCCATCTTTGTAGGTTTTACGCTGCTAATTACTAAATGGGCTGCAAAACAAACCACGAACACTGCAGATTTCTATACTGCTGGTGGTGGTATTTCAGGTTTCCAAAATGGTCTAGCGATTGCCGGTGACTATATGTCAGCAGCATCGTTCCTCGGTATTTCCGCAATGGTATTCAGTTCAGGCTTTGATGGCTTGCTGTATTCATTGGGCTTTATGGTGGGTTGGCCAATTGTATTGTTCTTAGTAGCAGAGCGTCTGCGTAACTTAGGTAAATTCAACTTATCTGACGTTGTATCGTTCCGTTTGGCTGAAAAACCAGTACGTACATTGGCAGCAATGAGCTCGCTGGTGGTTGTAGCGTTCTACCTGATTGCACAGATGGTAGGTGCAGGCCAGTTAATCAAATTGTTATTCGGTCTAAACTACAACATTGCGGTTGTGATTGTTGGCTTGCTGATGATGGCGTATGTAATCTTCGGCGGTATGTTGGCAACGACTTGGGTACAGATCATTAAAGCAGTGATGCTACTTTCTGGCGCAACGTTCATGGCATTCATGGTCATGAAGGGCGTGGGCTTCAGCTTCTCTGAAATGTTCACTCAATCGATCCAAGTTTTCTCTAAAGTTCACGAAGTGACTTTGGCAGAAGCGGGCAATATTATGGGGCCTGGTAAATTGGCTGCGAACCCAATTGATGCGATCTCTCTAGGTCTGGCATTAATGTTCGGTACAGCAGGTTTACCACACATCTTAATGCGTTTCTTCACGGTTAAAGATGCCAAAGAAGCGCGTAAATCAGTGGTTGTAGCAACAGGTTTCATTGGTTACTTCTACCTACTGACTTTCATCATTGGTTTTGGTGCGATCCTTTACGTTTCAAACAACCCACAATTCCTTGATGTTGCAAAAATGGCGGTAACTGGCAAGCTAGAGCTTGTTGGTGGTAACAACATGGCTGCGGTGCATTTATCTGATGCATTAGGCGGTGATTTGTTCATGGGCTTCATTTCAGCGGTGGCATTCGCAACGATTCTTGCAGTTGTTGCAGGTCTAACATTGTCTGGTGCTTCAGCTATTTCACATGACTTGTATGCAAACGTATTCAAGAAAGGTCAAACAACGCCAGAATCTGAACTTCGTATGTCTAAAATCGCGACTTTAGGTCTTGCGATCTTCGCGATGATTTTAGGTATCTTGTTCGAGAAACAAAACGTTGCATTCATGGTTGGCTTGGCGTTCTCTGTAGCAGCATGTGCAAACTTCCCAGTACTTGTATTGTCTATGTTCTGGAGAGGCTTGACCACTCGCGGCGCAGTGATTGGCGGTTTAGTAGGTCTGCTTACAGCAGTGACCCTAATTATCTTATCTAAAGCAGTTTGGGTAGATACATTCGCAATCTCTGAAACACCAATTAACCCATTCAATGGTCCTGCTATCTTTGCAATGCCATTGGCATTCATCTGCTGCTGGTTGTTCTCTGTGACTGATAATTCAGCACAAGCACAAGCTGAGCGTAAAGCATTCGATGCACAGTATGTACGTTCACAAACTGGTATTGGTATCTCTGGTGCTTCAGATCACTAATCTTAATCGCCTAAAAAGCCCCTAATAAGGGGCTTTTTTTATATTTAGTGAATGATATGACGCAGAGGTTTGTAGACAAATCTCTGTCCTATTTGCGTGTATAATTTTCTCCATTGATCGACATTTTCCAATGGCCTTGATCATCTTGATAAGGCGAGCGCTGAATGGTGAATTGTTGAGAGAAATTATCCTGACCGATGCTAAAGCTCTGATCACCAAAACTGCTCAAATGGGCTTTTATTCGCGACTGTTCAGCACCACTGAAGGTTTGGTTGGCAATACTTTTTTCAGTATGTTCTTGATGGTAATACGTCACTTCGCCCGACGATTTGATCACTAATTCACTGTGGTTGTTTTGCCAAGTCCCCACATAATTTTCATGGCCTTTGAGGAGCGGACTGTTTTGTGTACAGGCAGAGAGCATGAGCAGACAGAGGGGAGCAAATACGAGATGTTTTTTCATAATGAAATCTACCACGCAGGAGATTTCTTTAAATGTGCGCCTGAATGCTGAAACTTACAATAGGCTTTTTGAGGCTCATAGGTGATAAAAAAACTGAGGCTGAACAGTATGCATATGTGATGTTTTTCAGGACACGCTCAACAAATCTTTGCAGTAGAAGAAACTTACTTCATGCTAATTTAAAATCAATCAGTTGATGATGCTTCAGATTGATCATTTCAGCGCATGATAAAAAAATATAGAGATTGAACATAATGCAAGGATTCGTGGATTTTTGGAAAAGCTTTAGACTTTTACCCTCAGCATGGCTGTTACTGGTGCAGTTTCTGATCTTGGTTTTAACCGCGATTACCCGAGAAAGTCTGTCTTTTCGTGCGCTAATTTGGGTACTTGGGGTGTCGGTACTATTGATCATTGCCAAAGTGATTCGCCAAACTCCGATGTTTACGATTCTTGGGCTGAGTTTTGTTGGCTGTGCAGTATTGTTTTCTACTTTGATTATGCTGGGTGTAAATCATCCGAATATTCAAATTATTGCGCATGGTTTTGAAGCCTGTGCGTATTTTAGTGCCGCTTATGGCGTATTGCGTTATATGTTTGCAGATCGCTATTTAACCAAAGATGAACTCTTTGCAGCAGGAGCAGTTTTTACCCTCATCGCATGGGGTTTTGCCTTTCTCTATAGTATTTGTCAGCTGATTTATCCGGATAGTTTTGTGAATCCTGCAGCGCCGGGCATGCAGTCGTGGTTAGATTTATTATTTTTAAGTTTTAGTTTGCAGTCCGCAACGGGCTTGTCGGATCTCATGCCCGTGAGTGCGCCAGCACGGGTCTTGGCCATGCTTCAAATGTTCTGCGGGGTGATGTATTTGGCTCTCATCGTTTCACGCTTAATCGCCTTGCAATATATTGCCCATTTACCCGAACGTCATGAACCTAAAGACAAATAATGGCAGTAAAAAAGGACGCACATGCGTCCTTTTTGTCTTCAGGATCTAATATAAATTAGAAACGGAATTTAGCATTTACGCCAACAGTTTGGGTATCAAGCGCAACAACTTCTTTAGCATTAGCATTTACATAGCTAGCACCAACTGCAACAGCAGGAGTGATGAAGTAGTTTACATTCGCGCCCCAAGCTGAGTCTGGAGTACCTTCAAAGCTAGATTCAGCGTAAGAAGCACCAACGCTTAATTTAGGAGTTACGAAAAGATCAGTTTTGAATTGGTAAGCAGTGTCATCACCGTAGATGATGCCTGATTCGAAACCAATTGCCATGTTAGTGTCGTCGATTGCGCCAACATATTTAGCACGTGCAGTGATTGCGTCTTGGTCTTGACCAATAGTCGCAGCTTCTGCAGCAGCTTTAGCAACACCGTTACCCATAACGTTGAACGCGTCAACAGCAGCTTGGTCAGCAACGCTAGTGTAACCAACAGCAACTAAGAAGTTTTGAGTTGGAAGCGCACCAACTTCTAATGCATAACGGTCGCCATTGCCTTCTAATTCTTTAGATACTTGGTTTTTAGAATCTAAAATAGTGTGGCTGTAAGACGCGCTTGCATATACAGGAACAATTTTAGTTGGAACATAAGCTTCAGCTTTAGCACCAAAGTTATGAGCAATTACGTCAACACCTTGTGAACCAACTTCGCCGTAGTTGTAAGCAACAGCTACGTTAGAAGCTTGGTTTAAGAATGCAGCTTCTGCTAAAGGACCTTTTGTAGAGTCAACATTTTTGAAGTAGTAAGTACCTTGAACACCACCAATGAAATCTTTGTCATTTGCAGTTGTGTCGATGTATTCTGCTTGGCCTTGAACTTCAAATTGGTAAGCTTGAGCACCGGTCATGGCTAATAATAAAGCAGTGGCTAAACCGAGTTTTTTCATGATTTTCTACCAGTTGTTACAAATGGATTAAACATTGAGCATTGTATTGTAACAATATATTAAGTCAATGATCCTAAAGGTTATTATTCAGTCTCTGACTCAGATCTTTATTTCATAATAAGAAATTCAGTTTTTACTCTAACTAATAAGTCACTGAAAAAAAATCATTGAGAACAATTAAGTAAGTTTGATTAAATTCTTAATTAAAAAAATACACTTGAAAAAATACACAACTTTTCAATCTGAAATAACAATTATTATTGTTATTTTTATTTAAAATAACATTTAATACGAAGGGCAAATTCTAACGCTTTTCACGCATTTGAGGTAATAAATCGGGACTTTGGCTGCTGAATTGTTGGGCTAAAACCACTTATTTGTATATTAAATAGACATTTTTGTTTTAAGTTTGAGGGATATGTCACTTAAATATGTGTCTTTGTGATATTTTTAATATCCTTGTGAAATACTTGGCTTTACATCAGGTTTTATTTGATTCATAATTTGCCAATCGAGTCGTCACACAGTTTAAAAGTGTGACTTTGACCCTGATTCTCCATCATTTGTTTTTTATTCGCCCAGCTTTCCCCAAGGTTGGGCTTTTTTTTTCTAAAAATGGAACTTTACCGCAAAGATTATAGATAAAACGGAGATGGAATAAAAATAAATGCACTTTTATGGTGCATCAATAATTTTATTTATCTTTCAATTAAAGTGATATAGACAAAAAAAATCCTGATTTTCATGGAAAATCAGGATTTTTTAGCCAAAATTTTCGGGAAACTAAAATATTCTGCTGAGGAAGAAATTTAGTGTGCCCTAATACGGTGCATTCTGCACCAATTTATTGCAATTGTAAATATTTATTTAAGCAAGTTCATAAAAAAATTTATTCCTTTCAAATATGTTGCTGTTTTTTAGCAAATTATCTCGTTTTAAAATGATAAAAATGTGACAGATTCAACACATTTGTATAGAATTTAGCTGTATAAATGTTCATTTTATAAATTAATAAATTATTGATCATTAATTTAAATATTCCCGCGTTTAGTTGATAAGTGGGTTGGGGTATGCAACAAGTGTGGGGCATAAAATAGATGGAAACATTACGAACAGAGCATATTAGTAAGCGCTTGCAACTTGCGATGCTAGTAATCGTCTTGTCTATCGTATTTATTAGTGTTCCACTGATTGTGAGCAGTTATCAAAACTACCTCAAAAATGCTCAAGCGCTGAAAGAAATTCAGATGCTAAAAATGGTGGCAGATTTAACCAACCAAATTTCTCGTGAACGTGCGCCAGCTAACAGTGCAATGTCGAGTCAAGGTGAACAGCGCGAGCAAAAAATTATTGAGTTGGCTGAATATCGTCAAGGCGTTGATCGGCAATATCAAGATACACTGAAAGTTTTAAAAGAAACGGGCTTTGCACCGATCGCCCAGCAGTTAGAGTCCAATTTATATCCATATTTGTTGCAGGGTCGCAAAACGGTCGATCAATATATTGCGCTGCCGACACAACAGCGTGAAGCTAAAAAATTGGATCATGCCATTTTGGCGATGTTCCAAGCTTGGGATCAAAGCTATATTGCCATGCAGAAATTGGTCAATCATTCACATGGTAAAGATACCCGTGTATCGAATTATTACACGCTGATTTTATTACTGGCTGAATTACGTGATCAGGCGGGACGAGTTGCATCAAACATTATGGCTGCAGTGTCATTTCAACAGGAAATTCCAGAGCAAAATCTAGCACGGACTTTACAGACCCAGCGTCAAGCACGCTATTTATGGGAATTGATCAATGTCGTGCAGTCCGAACATGACAAAACACCCGAGTTTAAACAGTTACATCATGCGGTACGAACGGAATTTTTAGATAAAGGTTTGCCAATTATTGATGGTTTGGCTCAAAAAAGTCTTCAACATCAGCGTTATCACATGGATGGCACCCAGCTCACTGATGCAATGGTCAATAAATTTGTTACAGTGGTGGAATTGCAAAGTTATATTTTAGATTACAGTCTCAAAGTAGCTGCGGATGAACAACGTGAAGCGCGAAATAAATTGATTTTCACGCTTTTTGTCTCGCTCGTGTCATTACTGACTGCATTATTAACGATGTTCTATGCCAAGAAATGGGTGTTTGAACCTTTAATTCGTGCTCGTAATCAGTTATTTAAACTGGCTCGGCACCGACAAATGGATCAAGGCGTGATTGAGCCTGCCAAAGTAGGTTATCTCAGTTTATTTGATGCCATTCAGCATATTGAAAACATGTTGGAACAACGTGATGCCTTTGAATTTCAGCTGAAACATATTGCCAATACTGACTCACTCACCAATGTCGCCAATCGTTTTGCCTTAGATGAATATATTAAATTTCGCGACAGCCAAAATTCAGGCTTTTTACATACAGCACTGATCGTGATTGATATTGATCACTTTAAACAGGTGAATGATCGCTATGGGCATATTGTCGGCGATTTGGTGATTCAACATGTTGCCAATCAATTACGACAACATATTCGTTCATCCGACTTGGTGGTGCGATATGGTGGAGATGAGTTTTTAGTCCTGATCGAGGGGATTGATATGCTCAAAGCCCAGCACATTGCCGAAACCATACGGCATGATATTCAGCATGTGAATTTCAATTTGGCAGAAGACGAAGCAGATCTCATCGTGACGGTGAGTATTGGTGTTGCAGTGGGTGCCAAAAGCTGGATCGATTTATTAGAGCGCGCAGACCAAGCATTATTTAAAGCCAAAGCTGCGGGGCGTGACCGTGTTTCAGCCTAAACGCAGCTTGATATTCATAAATATCTTGGCAGATTCATAAAGTTAGCTAGAAAAATCAATTAATCTTCATCTTTATATAATTTATTGCAGGTTTGTTGGTTCATTTGACTACCATCTTCATTCCAACACTGGGCTTGGGTAATTTTGCCTAAATCGTACTGAAGCACCGCTTCAGGTTGCCCATTGTCATACCAAATTTTATAACTGTTATGACGAACGCCATTACGATAATAACCTTGGCGTTCTAGTTTGCCGTTTTCAAACCACATTTTCAGCTCGCCAATCAATTTATTGTTTTGAAAATTGGCATAGGTCCACGGTTTACCATCGCTATACCAGCGTTGGCGCAGGCCATTTTCGAGACCATTTTTATAATTTTGAGAAAAAGCCAGTTGCCCATTTGGATGCCAAATTTTGTAATCCCCCTGAGATTCACCATTGATGATGCTACTTTCTTGCTCTTTTATCCCATTGGCAAACCAAAACTCAAGTTTGCCCTCGTACTCCCCATTTTTATAAGCAATGCGGCTACGGGGTTTGCCGTTGGGGAAGAAACTTTCAAATACGCCTGAGCCTTGAATACCATCTGGAAAGTGAATTAAATGTTCACATTCACCGTTTTTAATTTTGCTATTACTCAGAAAGATGGTGGTTAGGGCATTGCCATTGGCATAGACATATTGATTTTCATAGATCCCTTTGTGTGAAGTCGGGGTGCTGAGGGCTTTACACTGCGGCTTATCTTTCCATGGGCTAAGATCGGGGTCTTCTTGTGAGACAAACAGCACCATGTATTCGTTTAGATAGCCATCGGCAAAGCTATATATTGGACATAATAAGAGACTGAAACTTAAGATAAATTTATTCATTGTTAGTATGCTTTTATATTTTAAAAAGTTAAAAATTATTCGTTGTTGAGTCCACGATAGGCGTCATCATAAGGATGTTTTGTTTAAAAATAAATAGTCGATATGCTAAGTTTGGAACAGATACAAGACTGTTGAAAAGTACACAATTCAGGTTTGAACTTCATCTTATACTGTGGACTTTAAACGCCATAAAAATAGTGCAATGAAAAAAATATATCTATCGTTGATGACTGTCCTGAGTTTGACAGCATGTACAGCAAATGAAGGCATGTTGGATTCATCTCAACACTTAAAACAAACGGCTCAAGCCAATTTAGCAAATTCACGGGTGAGTGAAATTCCGTCTTTATTTAATCAAGCACAGACACAGGCGGTATTTGTCACATTTGATGGTCAGCGCATGAGCCATTATGGCAATGACTTACAGCGCGCCCAGACAGCATACATTCCTGCATCTACCTTTAAAATGTTAAATGCTTTAATTGGTTTGCAGCATCAGAAGGCGACAACCACTGAAGTTTTTAAATGGAAAGGTGAAAAACGTGCTTTCCCGTCATGGGAAAAAGACCTGACTTTGGGTGAAGCGATGCAAGCGTCTGCGGTGCCTGTTTATCAGGAACTGGCAAGGCGAATAGGTTTGGCGTTAATGCAACAAGAAGTCAAACGGGTCGGTTTTGGCAATGCCAATATTGGCAAACAGGTGGATAATTTTTGGTTGGTTGGGCCGTTAAAGATTACGCCCGAGCAAGAAGTCCAATTTGCTTATCAACTTGCGACACAAACCTTGCCTTTTGATGTTGCTATACAGAAGCAAGTCAAAGACATGCTTTATATTGAAAGCCGTGGAGATGCGAAGTTATATGCCAAGAGTGGTTGGGGTATGGATGTAGAGCCGCAAGTTGGGTGGTATACCGGTTGGGTAGATGATGGTCATGGCAAGATCACGGCGTTTAGTTTGAATTTGCAGATGGCTGCAGGGGATGATGTGGCGGAGCGTAAGCAGTTGACGTTGGATGTGTTGGATAAGTTGGGTGTGTTTCATTATTTACGTTAATTTTTTGAATTTTGAATTTTGAATTTTGAATTTTGAATTTTGAATTTTGAATTTTGAGTTGGCACGTCCTCGCTTTGCATTGGGTTTGAGTTTCCATTGCGTAGGATTTATCTTACTTTTGAAAGCACAAAAGTAAGCAAAATGCTTTTGTTTGGTTGAAGGTAAGTCCGAACAGTTCCAGTTGAATGTATAAAATAATGGTGCGAATTTTGTGGATGGATTTAGTTCAGGTTATTTTCAAAAAAATATGCTTTCTAAACGTCCTCGCTTTGCATTAGGTTTTAGCTTCCATTGCGTAGGATTTATCTTACTTTTGAAAGCACAAAAGTAAGCAAAATGCTTTTGTTTGACTGAGGGCACATCCGTGCTGCCCCAGTCAAACAGGCGACATCCATGTCGCCGTCATGTGGTTGAGTTTTTTTAATTAAAAAGCATATCTCTTAGAAATAACTTTAAAATTTACTACTGTCCGTTTTTTCATTTAAAAAACTCTTAATTTTTATAAATTTTTTTTTAATTTCTAAGGAAATATTAAAGGGGTTGTTATATATAGATTTTTGACATTGTAATTGGCTGCCTTGCTTATGGATTGATATCTTTTTTTGATCATCAACAGTTATACAGAAATTCGCAGCATAAGTTTTATCCATATCTAAAACTACAGAGTATGGCCCAGATTTTCTGATATTTTTTAAGGAAAATGAGAGGCAATTTTCTTCGTATATAGGAGGATGTACGAGATTTTTAATAATAGTCTCTGAAACAGATCCAGCATTAGAACCAGGAATACCTAGAGATATAAGTGTTATATGATCATCACGTAATTTAGAACTAGGGTTGTTTGTATAAATACACAAGGAATTTTGCTTTTTAATTAAATAAAGTGGTTCATGTAATTGATCAGCAAAAATATTTGTTGAAAAAAGTAAAATTAGTAAGCTTAAAATTTTCATGTTTTATCTACCAATTGAGATTACGGTAAATGCTTTTTATCGTACGGATTTAATAGGAAGTTTCGAAAAATTTTTTTACATATCCTAGTGATTTTTATTAATAAATACCTCTCCCAAACCCTCTCCTTTGAGGAGAGGGAATCCCATTCTTTTTTAAAGATGAGGAGCATTGCTCTGCAAGGGGAGATTGTTACTTCAACATCGGCTTTAAGAACTTCGCTGTATGCGACACTTTATTCTTCGCCACTTGCTCTGGCGCACCTTCGGCAATAATCATACCGCCGCCCGCACCACCTTCAGGGCCTAAGTCCACAATCCAATCCGCAGTTTTAATCACATCCAAGTTATGCTCAATCACCACGATGGTATTGCCCTTGTTGCGAAGCTCATGCAGGATGTCGAGTAATTTGGCAATATCATGGAAGTGCAGACCTGTCGTTGGTTCATCAAGCACGTACAAGGTTTTACCTGTATCACGTTTTGCCAACTCACGAGCCAATTTCACACGCTGCGCTTCACCACCTGAAAGTGTGGTTGCAGACTGACCCAAACGGATATAGCCCAAGCCTACTTGGTTCAAGGTTTCCAAACGACGGTGGATCACAGGAATAGCGTCGAAGAAATGCATTGCATCTTCAACCGTCATTTCTAAGACATCAGAAATGTTACGACCTTTATAGCCAACTTCTAAAGTTTCACGGTTATAGCGCTTGCCGTGGCAGGCATCACAAGGCACATACATATCAGGTAAGAAATGCATTGCGACTTTAATCATGCCGTCACCTTCGCAGGCTTCACAGCGACCACCTTTCACGTTAAATGAGAAACGACCTGCCGCATAACCACGTGCTTTGGCTTCAGGAGTTTGCGCAAACAGTTCACGAATTGGGGTGAACAAACCGGTGTAAGTTGCTGGGTTTGAACGTGGTGTACGACCAATTGGGCTTTGGTCAATATCGACGACTTTATCGAGGAACTGTAAGCCATCAATCGAGTCAAATTTTTCCGCAGTCAGTGTGGTTGCACCGTTCAATTGAGTTGCTGCAAGTGGCAATAATGTCCGGTTAATCAGGGTCGATTTACCTGAACCCGACACACCCGTTACACAGGTCATTACCCCTAAAGGAATGGTCAGGTCGACATTTTTTAGGTTATGACCTGCAGCGCCCATTAACTTGATTTGTTCTTCAGGTTTTGGCGGTTGTGTTCGTGTTTTCGGCACATCAATACTGAGTTTTCCTGATAGATATTGACCGGTTAATGAATCTGGATTTGCCAAAATTTCGTCATACGTCCCTTCGGCAATCACATGACCGCCATGCACACCTGCACCTGGGCCGATATCAATAATATGGTCAGCCGCTCGAATTGCATCTTCATCATGCTCAACGACGAGCACGGTATTACCAAGGTCACGTAGGCGAACTAAGGTTTCAAGCAAGCGGTCATTATCACGCTGATGTAGACCAATAGACGGTTCATCGAGGACATACATCACGCCCATGAGGCCCGCACCAATTTGTGAAGCCAGACGGATACGCTGTGCTTCACCACCCGACAGTGTTTCTGCCGAACGCGATAAACTTAAATAATTCAAACCCACAGAGACGAGGAAGTGCAAACGTTCACGGATTTCTTTGAAAATCTTGTCGGCAATTTCGCCTTTGGCACCGCTTAAGTTGAGGTCTTGATAATAGCTTTCAGCATCGCCGATCGACATTTTGGTGATTTGCGCGATGGTTTTATCTTTAACTCGGACATGGCGTGAAATTTCATTGAGACGTGAGCCACCGCAAGCATCACATGCAGCATTGGATAAATACTGTGCTAAATCTTCACGCACATAGTTCGACTCCGTTTCACGATAGCGACGCTCTAGGTGAGGTAGAATCCCTTCAAAGGCTTGCACACGTTTGTGCGAACGACCACGTTCATCAATATAGCTGAGGTCAACTTTTTCCTTGCCTGTACCATAAAGGAATTTCTTTTTGGTCTCGGCATCGAGTTCATTCCACGGTGTGTCTAGAGAATAACCAAAATGATCGGCAACTTTTTGGATCATGCTGTAGTAATACGGACGTTGACGGTCCCAACCACGGATTGCCCCTTGGCTAATCGAAACTTCATTATTGGGAATCAATTTGTCAGCACTAAAATGGCTGCGTGTGCCTAAACCATCACAAACAGGGCATGCACCGAATGGATTGTTGAAGGAAAATAGCCGTGGTTCCAGTTCACCAACGGCACGTTCACATTCAGGGCAAGAGTGTTTCGCAGAAAATACGCGATCTTCTTGTTCGCCTTTCATCCACGACAAAATGGCAATATCGCCACCCATACGTAGTGCAGTTTCAAAGCTTTCTGCAATACGGTTACCGAGGTCATCACGAACTTTAAAACGGTCAACAACGACTTCGATGGTGTGCTTTTTCTTTTTGTCGAGTTCAGGCGGAGTATCAATATCAATGACTTCACCGTCGACACGCGCACGGACAAAACCTTGACCTTGTAATTGTTCAAATAAGTTGGTGTATTCACCCTTACGGTCACGGACCACAGGGGCAAGCAACATAAGCGCCGTGCCTTCTTCTAGACCTTTGACGGTATCGACCATTTCAGACACAGTCTGAGCCACCATCGGGAGGTCATGTTCAGGACAATACGGCGTGCCGACACGGGCATAGAGTAGACGTAAATAGTCGTAAATTTCGGTGATTGTTCCCACTGTTGAGCGTGGGTTGTGGCTGGTTGATTTTTGTTCGATGGCAATCGCAGGACTCAAGCCTTCAATCGAGTCAACTTCGGGCTTTTCCATTTGCGAAAGGAATTGGCGTGCATAGGCAGATAAGGACTCAACATAGCGACGTTGACCTTCAGCATACAAGGTATCAAAAGCCAAAGAGGACTTCCCTGAACCAGAAAGACCCGTAATGACCACAAACTTGTCGCGTGGAATATCGAGTGACACATTTTTTAAGTTATGGGTACGTGCGCCTCGAATACGGATATGGCTTTGGCTCATGCAAGGGGTCCTAAAATATTCATCGAAAAACCTATATATGATAGCGCATGAAAAATGTTCAAGTGTAATTTAAACCTAGATTTATGCGTGACTTTGTGAGAAAAATGGCCGAATCAAAATATAGCTGTCTGTGCCGATGCCCTAAAACATCCGCAAATCAGCAATCTAGGACTTTTAACATGAAATGGCAACTTCATCTCAATCTAACATTAGGTGTGATGGGTTTATTGATGTGTAGTGTGTTTTTGAGTGCATGTACCCCGAACCACACACCGAAAGCGCAAAATTATGACAGCTTAGAACAAGCAACTTTGGCGCTGAATACCGAAAGTGAAAAAATTGATCTGTATATTGCAAAATTAGGTCAAGCCAAAACAGAAGCTGAAAAAAAGCATCTGGCTTGCGAAAAAATTCCTCAACAGTTTGATTTGGTTTTGGCAATTGTTGAAAACAATCAACATTTGATGAGTGCTGAAGATTTAAAAGTTCAAGCGCAGTTTAAGCACATGGCTGAGCAACAAAAAGCGCGCTTTACATCTAGCCTATGGTGTAAAGGTGCATAAAGATCACGGCACTATGACTGTTTTAAGTTCATCGTTTAAATCTCCTGTGCTATGCGCATAAAAATGCATTAGAAAATCTCAGGACTATCGCAGAAAAGGCGTAAAATGCAGTTTTATCGAAACCATAGAATGCCATGTTGTCCTTATTTCTCAAAAGCTTAATGGGTGCCTTTGTTGTGGTATTAATTGCTTTGCTGTCTAAAAGTAAGGTGTTTTATATTGCAGGTTTGGTTCCATTGTTTCCGACTTTTGCGTTGATTGCTCATGTAATTGTGGCAAATGATCAGGGTGCAGCCGCATTACAAAAAACTGCGCTGTTTGGACTCTGGTCTCTCATCCCATATTTCATTTATTTATTGATGGTGTACCTGCTCGCAACACGTTTGAGCTTAACGGCATGTTTGAGTGTAGCAACTTTGAGTTGGGTGCTTGCTGCGGCTGTTTTGATTTATGCATGGCAGAGTTTTCAGTAAGCATCAAAAGCCTATATCGATGCTGTTTCAGATTAACTTTTTATCGGTTCTAGATCATTTATAAAACAATAGATTTGTATTAAATTATGATGAATTTCCAATCACTAAATGTGTGATTTAAAATGTAAGTATTTGAATAATTAATTATAATTCTGCCAGAACAGAAAATAATCATGATAAGAGCAAATAATGTTAAAACAATTTTGGGTGATCATCTGCCTCATGTTTTCAAGTCAAATCCTGTGGGCTGAAGACAGTCAAATCCTCGCGTTTGAACAGTTTATTGACCCGGTAGCCGAGCAGCGTTATAGCGTGAGCGTGCCTGCGGTCGGGCAAAATGAACAGCTATGGTCTGTGGTCTATATGGTGCTACAAACCAACCAAGTCCCTGACAATACTGTTCTGGACTTTAAAGTCGTTCCGCAAGGTTTATTGTTGAAAAATAATCCTGCACAAAAAATACAAGAGTATGCTTTTGATGGTGTACAGTTGGCACAGAAAAAAGACTATGTACTGTCCCAATTCTCAGATTTGAGTGAACAACTGGAAGATCAAACTGGCAAGAAAGTGCTGGATGCATCACTCTTTGATACCAGTCGTGCCCATGTATATGCCCGCGTAGAAGATTGGGTGCCTGACTATAATGCACAAGCTACTCAACTGAATATTGAACTGGGAAAACTCAATGAAATGCAAGTCAAAGGGCTTTATTTCATTTTAGGCAAAGGTGAAAAGCCCAAAGATTTATTGGCTATTGCTCAACTAGATCCGATGGTCAAATCACAATTTCATTCAGAAGAGATGCAGGAACGCAAAGCAGCACGCAGTGAGTTGCGTGAAGCACGTTTTGCGATTTTTTTGGTGATTATCGCGATGGGGATTTTTCTCGGATGGTATCGTTTTAAACGCTAATGCCTGAAATGATCGTGCATGGTCATTCTAAAAACCGAATCTAACCATATTAAAAAAGGATCTAAAAGCAATTTTAGATCCTTAATTTTTTATACAGTTTAAATCAAAGGTTTATTCTACAGGCCATGTCCGCTGTTGATACGCGCTGTCCCAGAACATCCATTCTAATTTTGCGCCGTTCGTATAAGCCGCATGCATTTTTTCACGTGTATCTGCATCGCAGCGAGCCGCCACTCGATCAATAGTTTGAATCACGTTTTGCACAGCAGTATTGAAGTCTTCACCTGAGTAGGTATCGATCCATGCTTGGTAAGGGTTATTCGGTACAGATTGGCTGACAATGGCTTTGCCGACTTCCGCATAGATCCAAAAGCAAGGCAGGAGTGAGGCAAGGACCACAGGGTAACTTTCTGACCATGCTGTTGCCGTTAGAAACGAAGTGTAATGATGACAGGCAAGGGTCAGTGGAGTATTTTCAAACTGTTCTTTGCTGATGTTGAAACCTTGCATAAAGTCATTGTGCAGACTACGTTCCACCACGATGGCAATTTTTGCCGCTTCAGAAAACTGAATCACATCGTCGGCATCAAATGCTTTGGCTGCGCATACTGCAAGCGCACGACCATAGGCCAATAAATAATGGGCATCCTGAATGACATAGTGGCAAAAGGCATCGCGGCTTAAGCTGCCCTGAGCCAATTCCTGATTAAACGGTAGATGGAGTATCTGCTGATATAACGCGGTATTACGTTGCCAAACTTCTTCAGAAAAACGCATTGAACATTCCTGTCGTTAAAAATGAAAGACGGGTCTACACCATGATGCGATGTATTTGAGAGCCTTCATCTTAGAGTGTTTATTCAAAATGTAACGAATAATTTTTGGTTTCAATTCTGAAAAGCGGCATAATTGCGCCATAAACTTAGCTTCAAACTGGGTATTCCCTCATTTTGAAATCTTATTGAATGAATAGGTCGATCTATCATGATGAAACATTTTGGTTTCTCAATCGTCTTTACGATCGTGTGTCTTGCTATTTCTGCATATTGGGGTCTGAATCATGGCCCAAATGCGGGCGTGCAAGCCATGCTGACAGCACTGACCATTACTGCCATTTTAGCGGTGATGGAAGTATCATTGTCATTTGATAACGCTGTAGTGAATGCATCGGTACTCCGTGGTTGGGATCATTTTTGGAAAATGATTTTCTTAACCGTCGGGATCGTGATTGCTGTATTCGGTATGCGTTTGATTTTCCCAATCGTCATTGTTGCTGTAACGGCTGACATGGGGGCAATGGAAGTGGTGCAATTGGCATTGAATAATCCAATTGAATACTCTGCAAAATTGATGGCACATCATGCAGAAATTGCGGCCTTTGGTGGTGCTTTCTTATTGTTGGTGTTCCTGAACTTCTTCTTAGATGAAGGGAAAGATACCCATTGGTTCCGTTGGTTAGAGCGCCGTTTGGCCAATCTTGCAAACGTTCCTGCGATGTCCGTGTTTATTGCTCTAATTGCGTTATTGGTAATGGCAGCAAACGTGGCCGAAGTCTCTCGTCTAGCGGTAGTGATGGCGGGTATCTGGGGGATCGTGGTGTATATCGGTGTCCAAGTACTGAGTCATTTATTGGGTGGTGAACCTGAAGTTGATGAAAACGGTAATGCGGTTGGACATGACGCAAATGGCGTACCGACGGGCGTGATCAAAGCAGGTTTTGGTGGTTTCCTTTACCTTGAAGTACTCGATGCCTCATTCAGTTTTGATGGTGTGATTGGTGCATTTGCGATTACCTCTGATGTGGTAATCATTATGCTCGGTCTTGCTATTGGTGCTATGTTCGTGCGTTCGATGACCATATACTTGGTGGATAAAGGCACCTTAGATGCTTATATCTTCCTTGAACATGGTGCGCATTATGCGATTGGTGCTTTGGCCTTCATTATGTTGGCGAGTGGCACAGGTCTGCATGTCCCTGAAGTGGTAACGGGCCTGATTGGTGTGGCATTTATTGTTTGGGCGGTGATTGCCTCAATTCAATATAAAAAGCGCCAAGAAAGTCTAGGCTAATTTAAATTTGCCTGAAATCTCCCAAAAAGCGCAGCATTAGCTGCGCTTTTTATTTGTCCAATTATCAGGATATTTAAAATCAATAAAAATCCTGCTTCGTTTTAAGCTGAATGTCCTATAATCCCATTCCAAGATTAATGAATTTTTAACCAGCTATGATGAATGCTCTTGAACGACGCTCAACTTTTGCTTTGAGTAGTATTTTTGCCTTACGTATGCTGGGGCTGTTCATGATTATTCCTGTTTTCTCTGTGGCAGGTCAGCAATATGCAGGGGCTACACCGGCACTCATTGGTTTAGCGGTTGGTGTTTATGGTTTGACCCAAGCGATTTTACAGATCCCGTTTAGTCTGATTGCAGACCGTTATAGCCGGAAACCGTTGGTGGTGATCGGGCTGCTGTTGTTCGCTTTAGGCGGTGCAATTGCGGCGATGTCCGATAGTATCTATGGCGTAATTATCGGGCGTGCGATTGCTGGTGGTGGCGCTGTATCTGCGGTGGTGATGGCTTTGTTAGCCGATGTCACACGTGAAGAACAGCGTACTAAAGCCATGGCCATGATGGGGATGAGTATCGGTTTGTCCTTTGTGGTCGCATTCAGCCTTGGGCCTTGGCTCACAGGTTTAGTCGGCATCTCGGGTTTATTTTGGGTGACCACCATCATGGGACTTGCCGCGATTGCGATGTTGCTATTGGTACCGAAAGTAACGCGTCATCATAAAAATTTTCAACAAGGTTATCTGACGCAGTTAAAGCAAGTACTGAAAATGCCTGATCTAAATCGTTTACATGTTTCAGTCTTTTCATTGCATTTACTGCTCACAGCGATGTTTATCTATGTGCCGTCTCAGTTGATTGACTTTGCCAATATTCCATTACATTCACATGGTCTGGTGTATTTGCCGCTTTTGGTCGTGAGCCTGTTTTTTGCATTTCCAAGTATTATTCTGGCGGAAAAATATCGCAAAATGCGCGGCATTTTCTTGACCGCCATTGGTGGCATTATTCTAGGATTGGGCATCTTAATTTTTGGTTTCGAATCAAAATATATTTTGCTGACAGGCTTAGGTTTATTCTTTATTGCATTTAATGTGATGGAGGCATTATTACCGTCATGGTTATCGAAAGCGGCTCCAATTCAATCCAAAGCGACTGCCATGGGGGTGAACGCCAGCAGTCAGTTTCTGGGGGCATTTTTTGGTGGTATGATTGGTGGGCAACTTCTGTTGCTAAATGATACGGCAATGGGATGGGGCATCCTGACAGGGCTAGCCATTTTATGGTTGATCATTAGTTTTGGATTGGCTCAACCGCGTTATTTATCGTCTATGGTGTTTAGTTTGCCTGAAGATAAAGAAACGGATGAATGGACTTCTCAGCTTTTAGCAATTCGTGGTATTGAAGAAGTTGTGGTGATGTCTGACCAGCAAGTGGCTTATGTAAAAGTGGATAAGCAGCAGATGGATGAATCTGCGCGACAACATTTAACGCACTTGTTAGGGAAAGAGGTAGCCATTTAAGCATAACTCTTATAAAGTAAATAATAGAAACAAATAGGAAGAATACGTCTGATGCGTGGTGTAAATAAGGTCATTTTAGTTGGTACTTTAGGTCGTGACCCTGAAACAAAAACTTTCCCAAATGGTGGTTCTCTCACTCAGTTCTCAATTGCAACGAGTGATTCATGGACTGATAAAAATACAGGTGAGCGTAAAGAGCAAACAGAATGGCACCGTATTGTGTTGCATAACCGTTTAGGTGAAATTGCACAGCAATATTTGCGCAAAGGTTCTAAAGTGTATATTGAAGGTTCATTACGTACTCGTCAGTGGACAGATCAAGGCGGTCAAGAGCGTTACACGACTGAAATTCGTGGTGAACAAATGCAAATGCTTGACAATAATCGCCAACAAGGCGAACAAGGTCAAGGCGGTGATTTTGGTCAGCCTCGTTTTAATAACCAACAAGGTGGTTATAACAATAACCAAAACCAAGGTGGCTACGGTAATAACTCAAACCAAGGCGGTTATGGCAATAACCAACCGGCTCAAGGCAATAGCTATGGCAACAACAACCCAGGTGGTTTTGCGCCAAAACAACAGCCTGCACCGACACCGGCTCCTGCAGCAGCAGATTTAGATGATGACTTACCGTTTTGACACACTCTAAAGATATAGTTTTGTAAAGTTTATAAAATTATTCTTTATATATAGTAAGTTAAAAGAAAGTTTACAGATATTAGAAATAATTCTGTAAACTTTTTTATTATTTTACAGTTCAAAAGTTTTATTTGATTATCAGTAACTACATGACAATATTTGTGACTTTTACCAGTGCCCCATTAGTTCCAAGTAGTGCAGCCTGATAATAAAATACAAATTACTGTTAAAAAATAGACCTCTTTCATAAATCATTTTTACTCAATTCCGAGTTATAGATTCCTGCGATTAAACGGAATCTCAAACCCAGCCTTTTACCTCTATTTCGGTAACGTTCAGCAAGAATTTTAAAGGTCTTCAGGCGACCAAATACATGCTCGATCCCGATTCTTCTTTTGTTGATTGCCTGATTATAGATTTTGAGTTCAGGTTCCAGTTTACAGCGTCTTTTGGCTTTTAACGGCAATAGGCTATTAGGGTACACAGCATAAATTCCCTGATAGCCTTTATCTGCAAGGATAAAAGCACCTGAAGGAATCTGCTTTAAATTGCGTTTTAATAGCTCGAAATCGTGCACCATACCGCGATCAGTGCATAAACTCAGAATTTGCTGAGTTTTATAATGAATGATGGCCTGTACTTTAAAGGTATGCGTCTTTTTCTTGCCACTATAGCTTTTCTTCTGTTTTTTTAGGCCTTTGAATTGGAATTTCTGTGGCATCCACGATCACCACATTCCAGTCGATCCCTTCGCCTTCAGGCAAATTCTTCGGTAAATTAAACAGATTGGATTGAATCAGGCAATCTTCAACATGACGTACAATTCTTGAGGCTGTTGACTCTGAAACCCCGTAACTCGTAGCAACGTGAAATAAAGTTCGGTATTCCCGCCAATAGCTCAGACAGAGTAGAACCTGATCCTCCACACTTAACTTGGGTGGTCTGCCTTTAGCTGGAACATGCTTCTGCAATTGCTCAACCATTAAATAAAAGGTTGACCATGAGATGCCGGTATATCGCTTAAACTGTGTTTCAGAAAGCTTCTTCTTTGAATCAATGTATTTCATCCGCAGATTATGCATGAATGCTAAGAAAGTTAGAGTACAAATATCAATCAAAAAGGTGCTCGTTTTTTGATTTATGCAAGATGTCTAATATAAATTATATTTATTCATTACATTCTCTTAGTACTTAATTTTTTATCAATATATCAATTAAATTTTACAAATTTTGATAAATATAATTTAAACGTATAGTTTAGAAATTAATAACACTAACATTATTTAATATTCGAGAGAAATACCAATGAAAACAATTGTTAAACTAGCTTTAATGACTTCAATGTTTATAAGTGCTAGTTACTCCCACGCAAACAATAATTCTAAGGTATTTAGTCCAATGGTTGACTTAAAAAACGCTAAAAGTTTTTGTGCTGGCAGATATACGATCCAATTGCCTAAAAATGTCGAGCAGATCGCTGGTGGTGATATATTCAACTCATTCCAAATCAAGAGTAAAACTGGATCATCCGTTGCTGAATTAAATGCTGAATATGCATCATTAAAAGATTACTTTACTAGTAAAGTATCTAAAATTACTTTGGACACAGAATTAAAAATATTTGGGTCTAAGTCAGTACGTATTTTCTCAGGGAAAGCTGGAACTATTGAAGGTGCTCCTTTACAGCTTCATTTTTGGGTCTTAGATCGGAATACATTGTTCAAGTTTGAGATCCCATACATGCCAGAGAAGAAAGGTCTAGTTTTTGATGAAATGAACAAGATCATTGCGAATATCAGTGCTCGCAACAACGATACAGTTCCTTCTGAGAAAGGTGTTTGTATCTTAAATGGATTTATTAAAGATTCTGATTCACAGTTCCGAAGAAGTACACATACGATTGCATTCAAAATGAGCGATATGCCATCTGTGAGAACAAGTATGCAAGTCGATGCTGTTGCTCATCAATTGCCAGATTTAATTACTCGCACAGAAAGCAATCTAAAACGTGATGGAATTCTTCATTTAACGTACACATCATTCAAAACAATCAGAAAAGGTACAAAAAACCAAACTAGTGGTGATCAACTCACTGGATCGGAATGGGTAAGCAAAGCTCCAATGAAAGGCAGAAATGGGATTATTGCAACTTGGGAACATGCAGGAACAGCTCAGAAGATTAATGATCCAGCGGTAAAGTATGAGTTTGATTCTGGATACGATGGAAGTAATGTTCGGACTTCAGACCTTTCAGAAAAAGAAGCCCTAAAAATATATGAATCAATTCTTGAAACAATAAAAAAATTCTAGGAATAATTATGACGATTGAAAAAACTCCTATTGATAGTACTGGGGGATTGCTTCAAGTCTGTTGTGACTCCAAGCACTAATAAAACTATTTGCAATGCCGTTATTGGGCCTAAATTGGTTGTGCCTATTATTTTTATACCGGGCATCATGGGCTCAAATGTTGAACCAATGGAATCTAAGAAAGTATGGTTCCCTGCAACCGAAAGTTATTGTCGGGCATGGTTATCACATAAAGTCAAAACGCCACCATCACACTATAAACAACAGTTTACACAGGCTGCTTGGCAGACCCTCTTTATGGATATAAAGGCTTGCACCCATTGAACTTGATTGGTTTGCACGATGGAAAGGCAAAGATTGATTTAAATAACAAATCTAAAAATCCGATAGTTTTTATAAAAAAGTTCGGTTTTACCTATGGTTTGATATTTCGTATTCTAGCTTCAACAGATAAGCAATCCCTGAAATGAGTTAGAGGAATATCAAATGAGTTTAATTAATACTGAAGTAAAACCATTTAACGCTACCGCTTACCAAGACGGTCAATTTATTGAAGTTTCAGAAAAAGACTTCTACGGTAAATGGTCTGTGGTGTTCTTCTATCCTGCTGACTTTACGTTTGTATGTCCAACAGAATTAGGCGATCTTGCTGATCACTATGCTGAATTCAAAAAAATGGGTGTAGAAATTTATTCAGTATCTACTGATACACACTTCACGCATAAAGCTTGGCACGATTCTTCTGAAGAAATTAAGAAAATCGAATACCCAATGGTTGGCGATCCAACTTGGACACTTGCGAAAAACTTTGATGTTTTAATTGAAGCGGATGGTCTTGCTGACCGTGGTACTTTCGTGATCGACCCTGAAGGTAAAATCCAAATCGTTGAAATCAACGCAGGTGGTATCGGCCGTGATGCTTCTGAATTGATGCGTAAAGTAAAAGCTGCTCAATATGTACATGCACACCCAGGTGAAGTATGTCCTGCAAAATGGAAAGAAGGTGAAGCGACGCTTGCACCATCGATCGACCTAGTGGGTAAAATCTAATTTAGTGATCCAACCGTAGATTTAAAAAAGCCAGAACTCAGTTCTGGCTTTTTTTTGTGGTCTAGAACATTAAACTAAATAGCCATCATGCTCCGGAGCATAGTCACGAATTCCAGCGACTAAATAGTCAATTAATCTTTCCATGACTAGGCGCTGACCTTTTCGCGAAGCATATACCAATTGTACCGTACCGACATTTGAGCACCATTCGGGGAAGAGGTGAATTAAACGACCTGCCTCAATATCTGCTTGTACCGTTAAATACGGTAAGTCTGCGATGCCTAAACCATCGAGTACCGCATAATAAGCACCGGCTAAGTCATTGCTTTTAATCCGAGGTTGTAAGGCAATTTCAATCTGCTCTTGCTGTCCCGTATGATGCAAATGCCATTGATAGCGGTTTTTCTGTGTACCCAAAACGATACTCGGAAATTCTGTCAATTCGAAAATATGCTTTAACTCGCGTCCTTGTAAAAGTTCAGGACTAATCACTAAGCAATGCACGGTTTTAATCACGTCACGTACAATAATGCTCGAGTCTTCATTTTTACTAAAATTGGTACGAATCGCTAAATCAATGTCGTCATGCAAGACATCTACACGGCGGCTAGACAGCTCAAGTTCGACCTGAACTTTGGGATGATCTTTTAAAAATTGATTTAACAAGGGGCGAATTTGATGTTCCATCATGACCGGTGGACAACTAATTTTAACCAAGCCTTCAAGTTCACTTTTTTGCTTCAGGAGCACCTGATGCGCACATTCAACTTGTTCGATTACTTTTATGCATTCTTCATACAATTCTTGGCCTAATGTCGTGACCTTAAAGTGTCGGGTAGAACGCTGAATAAGGGTGACATTATATTTGGCTTCAAGATCTAAAATGCGTCGGCTTAATTTTGATTTTGTAATATTCGATGCTTCACTTGCAGCGCTAAAACCGCCATGTTTCACCACCAAGTAAAAGTAGTAATAATCATCAAATGAATGCATGGATCACCTTATGCAGTGAAAATTATTTCAATTCAAATCATCATACGTCAATTTATACATCAGGTATAAAAAAAGCGGCTCGAAGCCGCTTTTTACTACTGAAGGATTATTTCTTTTCAGTATTTTGCGTATAGCTGTTGATGAGGTTGCGGTAGTCCGGTATATGGTTGCCGAAAAGCGCACCTAAACCTTCAATATCATTACGCCAGTCGCGGTGTAATTCACACGCGGTACCAAACCACGTCATATGCTGCGCACCCGCTTGCGTCATACGTTGCCAAGCTGAGTCACGGGTTAAATGGTTGAATGTACCTGAAGCATCGGTCACCACAAAGACGTCAAAGTCTTCTTCTAAAGCAGACAAGGTTGGAAATGCAACACAAACCTCAGTCACTACACCGGCAATAATCAATTGCTTTTTGCCGGTTGCTTTGACGGCTTTCACAAAGTCTTCATTGTCCCAAGCATTAATTTGACCTGGGCGTGCAATATAAGGTGCGTCAGGGAACATCTCTTTGAGTTCTGGAACCAATGGACCGTTTGGACCTTGTTCAAAACTGGTGGTGAGAATCGTTGGAAGATTAAAATATTTTGCGGCTGCAGCCAGTGCGAGCACATTATTTTTAAATTTATCTGGATCAATGTCGCGAACCAATGAAAGTAGACCTGTTTGATGGTCAACTAAAAGTACCGCGGCATTATCTTTGTCTAAACGAACGTAAGGTTTGCCCCATTTTATTGTCCTCTTTCCTGTTTGCAAGTACGCAGGATCAGATGAAATCTGCGTGTTAACTAGATTTAGAATAGTTGTAAAAATGAGACAATGAAATGGGTTTAAATGAGAAGCTCAATCATAAAATTGGGATAATTCATCGTTGTATATGTCTTAAACCTTAGAATTTCGAAATTAATGCTTGGTTTTGAGTGAGGTGCAGATTGTATGTCTGAGTATTGTTCTAAATTTGAGATATAGAATGCTATCTGGATGATGGCCATCAAGTATTTCAAAGCTTAAAATAAGCGCTATGTTCATCCTATCGTATGAATATAGGAGCTAAGAAATGAAAAAAGTAATTGGTGTTTATCGTAATCAGCAAATGCATTGGGTGGGTGATGGTTTTCCAGTCAAAAGCTTATTCTCCTATGATCGTCTAGGTCAGGCCATTAGCCCATTTTTGCTTTTGGATTATGCGGCACCTTATCAGTTCGATCCCACCACTGCACAGCATGGCGTGGGTTCACATCCACATCGTGGTTTTGAAACCGTGACTATCGCCTACAGCGGTGAAGTGACTCATAAAGACTCAAGTGGTGGTGGCGGCACAATTCAAACGGGCGATGTGCAATGGATGACCGCAGGTTCGGGTTTGGTACATGAAGAATTTCATTCGCCTGAATTTGCTCAAGCAGGTGGTCTTTTTGAGATGGTTCAATTGTGGGTGAATTTACCGGCAAAAGACAAAATGACTCAGCCTCGTTATCAAGCGATCACGCGCCAAGATATTCCACGCATAGACATGGATGAAGGTGCAGGCCATATTCGGGTGATTGCCGGTGAAATGGGTGGTCACCTTGGGCCAGCACAGACCTTTAGTCCAGTGAATGTCTGGGATGGTGAGTTGAAAGCTCAATATGAAACCACCTTACATGTACCTGAAGGGCATAACACCATTTTGGTGGTCTTGAAGGGTGAGGTTGTGGTGAATGAAAGCCATAAAGTGCAAGACAGTTCGATGGTCATGTTTGCCAAAGACGATATCGCCATTCAGCTACAAGCGTTGCAGGACACACAATTTTTGTTGCTTAGCGGTGAGCCACTAAATGAGCCGATTCAAGGTTATGGCCCATTTGTGATGAATAGCAAAGCTGAAATCATTCAAGCCTTTGATGATTTCAATAACGGAAAATTTGGTGAAATTGCGCTGGCGCATGAAGCTTAAGCGAAAATCATGTCGTTGAAGTAGCCGAAAAAAAAGCCTCTGAACAGTCAGAGGCTTTTTTATTGAGCGCTGTAGTATTTATAGTTGTCATGATTTAAATATCATTTTACTTTTGATAAATTGTGATGAATTTATCACTTTCTTATGTGGCGCATCTTAGCGAGACTTGGCTTTAAAGTAAACCGAAAGTTATAAAAATGGTTAATTTAATTGTTTGGTTTTATAGGGTAATTAAAATTTTAAAGAAAAATATGTTTAAAAAACAAAGCTTAAATTGTGTGCTTTTTGACTGTAAATATTTGTAAATTTAACTTAAAAACGGCTGTACTGAAATCCATACAAAAAGTGCGAATCTGGTATTTTTTAATAGCTATTTTTAACTTCTGATCAGTCATACTTTTAAACTGTGTTTTATAGATGGAAAAGAAAATTGGAAATTGCAGTCATCGGTAGTGGCATGGCTGGGCTGGCTACCGCAAGAATTCTTAAAGACGCAGGGCATAACATTACAATTTTCGAAGCTCTGCCTGGTCGTGGTATGGATAGCCACAGCACTGAGTTTGAAGGCGGCTTGATCGATGCCCCTTTGCGTGTGATGAATCCACACCTCTGGAAAAATACCTTAAGTTTGGCGACCCATTTAGGGATTAAAACCTTCCCCGTCCGTACCTATATGGCATGCAGTTGGCTATTTGAAGATCGTACAGAAACGTGGTTGACCACCAGTCGTAGCCGTATTGGTAATTTCCCAATTATTAATAACCGTAAAGGCTTACAACAATATGGCTGGCGTTTAGTCAAAGGAATGTTGCAACTCAAAGCCGCGATCACTCGATTTTTTAAATCAAAAAATCAGGACATCACGCTTGCCGAGTTCATTAATAAAAATGAAATTGAAGAAGTATTTTGGCATGGTGCGGTCATGCCAGTGTTGTATACCATTTGCACCTGTAACCCGAAAACGATTGGCGAATGGCCTGCTAAACCGCTGTTGATTTTCTTGCGTCAATTGACCAATGGCGATGCCTTGCTGCGTATCCAAGGTGGTACACCTGCGTTGGTTGATAAACTGATTGAAGGTTTAAATATTCAAAGTGGTACGGCAATTACCAAAGTGCACGAGCAAGACAATAAAGTCTTGGTGGAAACTGAGGCCGGAGCACATCATCTATTCGATCGTGTGGTTGTTGCGACACCAACCACCAAAACGGAAGAATTTTTAGATTCAACCCAGTTTGCTGACGATATTGAGCTCTTAAAGAAATTTAAATTTGAGCAAGGTCAATTGGTGATTCACACCGATCAAACAGTGATGCCGCCGAAGCGTAAAGATTGGTCTGTACTAAGTTATATGATGGATCGTAAATTTACCCGTCAGCAATTTACCGTATGGCTCAACTCCATTGAGCCGAGCTTGGTGGGTAAAACCCCTGTGTTCCAAACCTGGCAGCCAGTGACACCGATTGATCCTAAAAAAGTGATCTCTTCGGTCAGTTTGACACGTGCAGTGGTGGATTCACATACCGTGGCGCTGAATAAAGAGTTACAGCAACGACATTTATCCCCTGAACGTAAAGTCTTCTTCTGTGGTTCATGGTCTTGTGACGGTCTGCCGATTTTAGAGTCTGCGGTAACGTCTGCTATGCATATTGCAGAAATTTTTGGTGCACCATTGCCGTTTGTGGGTTTAAAACCTAAAGTGGAGGTAGCCCCTCAACTCGGTTACTAACATGAAATGGCTTCAAGCAATTCGTCAGCACATCCCTAGCCATAAATATGCGATTAACAGTCGACTACTCGGAGATGATGCGGAGCTTGCTTGGAGCAATTTGGGCTATTGGAATGATGCAAAATCATCCTATCCTGCAGCCTGTCAAAAACTCGCTTTCCATCTTGCCGAATCCATTCAATTAAAATCTACAGATCGTGTTTTAGACCTTGGTTGTGGGCAGGGCGCGAGCTTGGTTTTTTGGATGGAACATTTTCAAATTCAAAACTTATCCGCAGTCGAATTGCAAACCGAATGTGTGGAAAAAATCCAAAAAAATTTAAATTCAAAAATCAAAATACAACAAGATTCATTTTTGAATTTAAAAAATATTTATCCACAAAACTGTATGGATGCCGTACTGTGTATTGATGCTGCGTATCATAGTGATTTGAATTTATTGCTTTTATCAGTTGTTAATGTTTTGAATTCAAAGGGACGCTTTGCTTTTCACTATTTGATGTTGTCCGATGCGTTTTTGAATTTAAATTCAGTGCAACGATTGAAATATCAAAGTCTGTTGAAAGCAGCAGATGTGAATTTGAAAAATTTAAATTCAAAGCAAAATTTACAACACCAAGTGCAACAGGCAGGTTTCGAAAATATCCAGATTGAAGATATCAGCGAATTCGTATTTCAGGGTTTTGCCGATTATATTCAAGAACAAAAAAGTCAGATGAGCCTGAGTCATGTGGATCAATTCAAAATCAAGATGACGGCAAAATTGTGTGAGAAGTTGTATCGAGACGGGCTGATTCGTTATGTGCAGATTAGCGCGAGGAAGCCATAAAAAAGAGGCTTTAAAAACATCAAAGCCTCACTAAAAAGCGAGGCTAAGAAATGGTGCCGGCACACGGATTCGAACTGTGGACCTACTGATTACAAGTCAGTTGCTCTACCAACTGAGCTATGCCGGCGTTGTGGAATGCATTCTACAGATTTTTTGAAGTGGTGCAAGTTAAAAAAACAGCAAATCGAATGTAATTTATACGTTTGATTTATTCAGCATTCGACCGATGTTTGGCTCTAAAAACCAGAGAAATAAAAATAGGTAATGTTTCGCCCACAAGATGTAGGCGAAAAAATAGGATGGGTGAGCGTTGAGTGCTATTTCATTCTTAAAATTTGGTCTAGATCCTGTGCGCATTCTTCAAGTGTATATGCCATCTCCAGTTGCATTTGGGGGCGGAGTTCATTGGCGAGCTTTCGCCATTCGTCAATCAGACGCTGTGCTTTTTGAATTTTATGTTTATTGATGTCTTTGGCAAGGGTTGGGGTATAGCCACCACGTTTGGCGTTCTTGATCTGCTTAACATAATTCTGGCTGTTATTCATGTTCTCTCCCGAATAGCAGTGATATATGAAATGTGTTTTTTAAGTTTTTCGTTGATCAAGTTAAAAGTACCGCAATCGCGTTTCAGTTCTATGATGTTTAAATTAATGAATAATTTTTTGAATAGTACCTATATTGAGAGGATGATTTATTTTTAGCATAGGCTTAAGTAATTGTCTTTAGAATATAAAATTTGTATTTGTAAATATACGTGTACTTATTGCTGCCAATAAAAAATCCATAAGTCGTGCATTAGGAAAAAAACGTGTGATTGAAATCCGTCAATCAGGACTTAAATACTGTGAAGTTATTGAGCT
Organism: Acinetobacter sp. YH16040_T; assembly: GCF_024605785.1. Lineage (NCBI taxonomy): Bacteria > Pseudomonadati > Pseudomonadota > Gammaproteobacteria > Moraxellales > Moraxellaceae > Acinetobacter > Acinetobacter sp. YH16040_T. The sequence goes on from NZ_CP094541.1 coordinate 215,201, forward strand.
AAACAAATAGAAGATCAATTAGGGGGATATTTAATATTGAGAACAATAAAATTAAAAAAGGCCTAAATTTTATCAATTTAGACCTTCATTCTGCTTGGCATTGCAGTTTATTCTGGCGAAAGAGGGAGTCATATTTTTGTATTAAGCATATGATAATTAATTAAAATAAAAAATTATATTTTTATTTTACCCCCATTTTTACCCCCAATTAGATCGAGGTGGCGGTGTTCTTTTAAGTTCATGGAACCATAGAACAATTATAAGGTTATTTCACATACATTTTTCAAAATGACATGTTAATAGTAGTCCACTAAATGATTCTCAGATGTACTGTGTCGTTATACTGATAGGTGTTTGTGTTAGTGAGTTACTACAAGCACACTGGGAAGAATTTGATCTGGAATGGCGTAAGTAGGATATTCCTGAGGAGCGTATGAAGAACCGATTGCCACATCGTGTGCCATTGACGGACATGATGATTGAGGAGCTGCAGGCTTTAAGACTTACTTACAATCAGGAACTGCTTTTTCCACATCGTTTGGATAACAAAGAACCTATGCGTAGTGAGTCTATTTTGGCGGTGATCAAGCGTTCAGGCAATGCAGGAAGAATGACCACACATGGTTTTAGATCTCTATTCAGTACAGTCGTAAACGAATCAAATTTATTTAATCCCGATGCCATTGAAAGGCAGCTTGCTCATGTGCCTCAAAATAGAATTCGCTCGGCATATAACCGAGTGCAATATTAGGATGAGCGGGTGAGGTTGATGGAGTGGTATGGGGAGCAGGTGAAAAGGTGGATTACTCAGTAATTAGCCTTTCCTTTTTCATTACACATTTCCTTTTTATACGCCTCATTAATTAGTTTCTCTAGAACTTCGGTTTCAGAAATGTTTTTGAAATGTGCTAATTTTTCTAAAAACTTTTTCGATTCTTTCTTTAATGGTAAATGATAACTTTTTTTAGGGTTATCTTTATTTTTCCTTCTAAAAACATTTTGCTGCCAAGCTTTTTTAAGTTTATTTAAATCATTAATATATTTTTCTTCATTATAAATATATAAATCATCAAAATATGCATAAATATATTCTTGATGTAATTCATGGGTATCAATATGAATTTTAGGAAAAACTGAATATCTAAAATTTTTATCAATATAATTTACAGACCATTCAGTAAAATCTTTATTATTAATATATTTTTCTAAATTCTTTCTTTCATTCTTAATCTCTCTATAGTCGGCTATATATTTATTTAATACTAAGTCTATCTCGTCTACTCCCCCTAGTTTTTCTTTATATATAAAAATAATTACTAAGAAAAAAATATATGGATTGTGAATTTGTTTATATGTCCTTGAACCGGTGATTAAGGATATTCTGTGTTCGCTTGAAAATCTGTTAACTAGAAACCAGCATAATCTATGGCTAGTTTTTAATGAGTTAAGATCAGTTTTTAATAAGTACTTCTCCTTTTTATTATTATATTTATCTATAATTAAATTAAGGCTCTCTTCTTCAAATGTTAATAGAGTATTTTTTATATATTCATATAGAAGTTCAAAAGAAGAATATTTGTTGAAAAAATCTAATAAGTAACGCTGCGGGTGATTATCCTCATTATCTAAATTCCAAGCAATCCATACATAATCACACTTATTAAAACCTCTTAAAAAATTATTAATTAAAAAATCTTTCTCATTATGGGAATTTATAGATCTTAGAGCCATTTTTTAAAAGATATCCGTAGTATTTCTTGTAGTATTTATACTAGTATTTAAGCAAGTGTTTTTCAATACTAAAGTTATGGCAGATTCCTATAAATCATAGCCTATACGCATTTTTTTACTAGTTATTATTAGAGTTAAGCTTAACTCTAGCTTTTTTGAGACTAGAGCCTGCATGAATTTAAGCGTAGAGCAGGGAGGAAATGTTTTTCATGTGGGGAAGGGATGCTGTACTACAGGAGGAATTTGGACTCCCTAGAGCTTTGGTTATTAATCTAATCGTTTATTAGCTAACACCCTATTGAAAAGTAAACGTATACATATACTGAATTCCCTATACCTATGTAACTATCACACACATAGGTTTAAACATGAGAAATTTATTTAATCAGGCACAACTTACACTTGATATTGAGAACTTCTTAAAATGTCTAAAAAGAAGAAGTAGGGAATGGGATGGATTCTATTCACAGCTTACTAATCTGTTATTAGACTTTAATGATATTTATGATCCTGATGATGAATACCCAGGTTATCTTCAGTTCTTTATTATTCTGATATATGACTTACAAAGCATAGACTCTGATGAAGTTGATCTTAAAAATGAATTGGAATCGATTGGGTATAGAGAATTGAGATCGGACTTTTTGAAGTTATCTAAAAGTTTCGAAAGAGATTATGAAATTATCGAAAAACAGAAAGATGAAAATAAAATTGAAGTGCAGAAATATTGTGAGTCAATAATTGGTAAATATAGCCGAATATTAGTTGCTCGGGTGGACTTGGGTTATTTGCAAGAATATTCTAATCGAATCAGAGTTGAAGATATTTATAAGGACTTAGATGTACTACTTAATCGTATCCAAAATAAAGATGGCATATTTAAACATGTGGTCGGGTATATATGGGGAGTGGAGCAAGGCGGTAAAAGTAAAGGTTTTCACTGTCACTTAGCAATCATTTATGATAATGCCTATCGTGATGGAAGCGCAGCATATTGGGGAGATGAAATTATTGAGTTATGGAGGGATATTACTAGAGGTTATGGTCAAGGCTATAATTGCTGGAACCGGGAACGTGTAGCGAAACTTCGAAGAGAGAATAAGCTGGGGATTGGTGTAATCTATCGTCGTGATTCAACCCAAGTGACAAATTTCATTGAGGCAATGGAATACCTTACTGATCATCACAAACGTACCCTTCAATACTTACGAGTTAAACCGAGAGGACGAAGAGTATTTGGTAAAGGTCAGTTAATAACGCAATATGATAGACGCTAAATGAAAATAATCTCAGATATACATTATCTAGATGAAAACGAGTTTTTTAACTTTGCAAGGCTTGCCAATCGGTGAGCCTTTGTCATTTCTAGAGGTATATATTATGAGTTTAAATTGTCCTTATTGTTTTTCCGATCAGGTTATTCAAGTGGTTAATCAGCAGGTGAGTGGATCTGAGTCTACAGGTCTAGCAGCATCAGCTTCGTTCGCAACCATCGGTGCATCCATTTCTAAAAGCTTTCCATTGCCTATATCCCCACTGCTTGGCGGGCTTGCAGGTGCGGTCATTGGTGGTCTATTTAGCAGCGTGTTTGATGAGTCTAAAAAGCCAATCACTATGACCTACTATCACTGTAATCAATGTCAGCAGAACTTCCGCTAATAACCTAGGAGATAAGAACGATGGCACATCAAATCGAACAAATCGCCTATGTTGGCGAAACCCCTTGGCATTGTCTCGGTAATCAGCTGAGTCCGAAACAACCACTGGAAGTCTGGGCGCAGCAAGCCGGGATGGATTGGCGGATTGAATCCTCCGATGTCAGCTATATGGCGCAGAATGAACGTGGTCAGAGCATCATCATGCCATTTGAAGAACAGCGAGTGTTGTATCGCTCAGATACCCATGCACCCTTGTCTGTGGTCAGTCAGCGTTATCAGGAAGTTCAGCCTAAAGAGATTCTGGAGTTCTACCGAGATCTGACAGAGCAATCTGGCTTTGAGTTAGAAACCGCAGGGGTTTTGAAAGGTGGGAAGAAGTTCTGGGCGTTGGCACGTACAGGTCAAAGTTCCGCTTTAAAGTCTAAGGATGTCAGTAATGGTTATATCCTGCTGGCTACTGCGTGTGATGGCTCCTTGGCAACGACAGCACAGTTCACAAGTATCCGGGTGGTCTGTAGCAACACTTTAGCTATTGCGCTACGTGGGCAGAGCAGTAGTGCTGGAGTAGTGAAGGTCCCACATAGTACCAAGTTTGACGCAGAGAAAGTGAAACAACAATTGGGTATTTCAGTGCATGCATGGGATGAGCACATGTATGAGATGAAACAGCTCACACAGCGTAAGGTGAGTCAGCAGGAAGCCAAAGCTTATTTTGATGCCGTATTCAATAATAGCACCATGTCAATTTCCGATCCTGAAGAAAACATCATTCAGTTCTATCGTAATGTCGCGCAGCAAGCTCAGGAGAAAAAGCCTGAACCGAATGGTCGTGCTATGAATAAAGCTTTAGAGATGTTTAATGGGCAAGGACGCGGTGCTGACCTGTCATCCGCCAAAGACACTGCTTATGGCTTACTGTGTTCGATCACGGAATTTGTGGATCATGAACGACGTGCCATGAGTACAGATCACCGTCTTGACTCAGCTTGGTTCGGTGCAGGTGCGGGTGTGAAACAACGAGGATTAGAGCAAGCACTTGCTTTGATCGCCTGAAATTAACTGTCTCACTCATGTTGATCAAGTCACCCCAAACAAATGCTCATCAGAGCACTCATGTAACCCCTTTCAATTAAAACAGCAAACAAATCGCCATACCCGACCTCGTGTCGGGTATGGCTTTTTTATGCATTTCTTTTACAGAGATCAGAATTTATAAGGATAATTCCATGAATCAAATTGTATCTATTTCCCATCAGCCTACGACTATAGGATCAAAGATTGTAGTCACACCAACCATCACCACCAAACGCTCAACAGCAGCCAAGCGATTGGTTAATACCAAAGGGATGGAATATCAGGACTGGCTTGAAGTGCGTAAGCAAGGCATTGGTAGTAGTGATGCTGCGACTGCCTGTGGTCTCAATCCCTACATGTCGATGTTGGAACTCTGGCTGATCAAAACAGGACGGCAGGCTCAATTCATAGAAGATGAAAGCTCAGGTGTCGCACCGTTGTATTGGGGCAAGCAACTGGAACCTTTGGTGGCAGAGTTCTATAGCATGCGCACCTATAACAAGGTGCGACGGATCAATGCGGTACTTCAGCATCCTGATCCCGATAAACACTTTATGCTAGCCAATCTGGATTACAGCGTAGTCGGCAGCGATGAAGTCCAAATTTTGGAATGCAAAACCGCAGGTGAGCATGGAGCAAAATTGTGGCGTGATGGTGTACCTTTATATGTGCTGTGTCAGGTGCAACATCAACTGGCGGTGACTGGTAAACAGGCAGCGCATGTTTGTGTCTTGATCTGTGGGCATGAAACCAAGATCTTCAAAGTGACACGATCAGAATCCGTGATTGAACATATTGTTCAAGCAGAACGATATTTCTGGGAATGCGTGGAAAAGGATACACCACCATCCGTGGATGCAAGTGAATCCGCAGCTAAAGCGATTCAACAACTTTATCCAGCGCATGTACCTTTAACGGTAGAGGATCTTTCGCAAAATGAAAATGCCAATTTGATGTTCGACCAGCTCATCAAAATGAAAGAAGAGATTCAGCATAAGCAGGAACGCTTTGACCAGCTTAAACATGAAATTCAAATGATGATGCAAGACAAGGAAAGGGCGGTCTTTGCTCATGGCTCAGTAGTCTGGAAGAAAGCCAAGGACTCTATCAGCCTCAATACCAAAGCATTGCTTCAGCACCAGCCTGAACTCATCGAGCTTTATCCACTTCAAAAGCAAGGCAGTCGTCGATTTAACATCTATACCGACTAAGCCCTATCTACAGCACCAAATCAAAAATTCACAAAAATCGCTCCCCGCTCTCTACCCTTCGGTAGAGAGCAAATCGGTCGCGATCTCTGTAGCACTTTATCTGGCTCTACATTCTTTGGGTAACTTATTTGGTCCTTGTTCTGACCTACATACATAGACCCAAATTTGTAAGGTAATACATTAAGGAATATCAACATGATTAAAGGTTTAGCAATTACCCCTCCAATTTTGGGGCGTATCAGTATCGGTCGTATGGTTGAAAAGAGTGGCAAACGCTTACCGGAAAAAGATGATCAATTCACCATTACTTCCCAGATTCAAAGCAAAGAAGGCTGGATCAAACATCCATTAGATGATCAGCTTCGAGCCAATACGCCTAATCAAAAGTTGCGCTCAATCCCCGTCAGAATGATCTTTAATGATCCTGATCTGAACTTACGCGCTGAATACACCTTATTTGACCGACAGACTGGAAGACCTATCTGTGTCGGTAATGGAGAAACCTGCCAACGTTTAACCAACCAAGGCGTGGAGCAACATCCCTGTCCATCCCCCGATTTATGTCCATTGGCTCAAGGAGGGAACTGCAAGCCCTACGGGCGTTTGCATGTGAACTTAGATGAATCGGATGAGTTTGGTACCTTCGTCTTTAGAACTACAGGCTTTAACAGTATTCGGACTTTGGCAGCACGGTTGAACTATTACCATGCAGCTTCAGGAGGGTTGTTGTCATGTCTACCCTTGCAATTGATATTGCGGGGCAAGAGTACGACACAGAGTTATCGTCAACCAGTCTATTACGTGGATCTGACTTTAAGAGAAGGGATTAGTCTGAATGATGCGATTACCCAAGCCAAACAGATTGATGAGCAAAGTAAAGCAGCTGGGTTTTATCAGGAGGCTTTGGACTTTACTGCCAGAAAGGGCTTTGGGAATGGAAGGATGGACGTAGACATGGAGGAAGGTTTGGATGTGGTTGAGGAATTTTATCAGCCTGTTGAAGGCCAGCAGATTGAGGAAACGCAGCCTGAATTTAATATTCAGCAGGGATTGAAAGGATCAGTGACGGCTTTGAATTAGATCGAAAAGGGTAAAATCTTAGATAGTATTGAGAGGGTTAAAAAATTGTTTATTCGTGACTTTATTTCATTCATGATTTTGCTTGACTGATGATATGTCCTCTCAATACTTTAATAAGCATATCTAATGTACAAAATCAAAATCGTTTTTCTCGATTTTTTTATGGTTTTAATCATGTTTACATATTTTGAATAATTTTATATCATTGCTAAAAAATCACAATATGATGCCTGATTGTGGTTTTCATCACTCTTTTTTTTGTAAGAAGATAGAAGGAGTTTGTTTTAAATCCAACCTTTTTGGGTGTGTTTATTTATGGTAAAGTACTTAATTTATTATAAAAAATTATGTACTTGTCTATTAAATGAGCGTATATTCTGTCGTCTACTGTATTCTAAAACTTCATTAAATTTTTCAAGTGAAGTACAACTTAATATATAGGGTTATTCTCATGAGTAAAATTACATACGTTTCTGTTCTTCTTTCAGCCATTTTAGGTACTTCTGTAGCTCAAGCAGCAACAGCTCCTACTCAGACTTTTGAAGTAAAGTTAACGATTAATGAGTCATGTGAATTTAACTCAGCTACAGATATCGATTTTGGAAGTTTGGATCGCTCTACTGATGCTAATAAGTTGCAAACAGGTACATTAACGGCAACTTGTACAATTGGTACTCCTTATAAAGTTGTACTGGATAGTCAACGAAAAATGACTCATGCTAATGATAGTACATCGTTTATCAACTATGATTTATTCCAAGATGCTGGTACTCAAAAAATTTGGGGTGATACAGAGGATGCTGCTTTAGTAAAAACAGGTACAGGCGGAGTAGATAGTCTTACTGTGCATGCAAAACTAAAAGGAAACACCAACGTTAAGGCTGGTGTTTATACTGACACTGTAACTGCTAAAATTCTTTACTAATTTGGTTTTATAACAAGGAGAAGGGGCTATTGAAAACTGTTCTTAAAAAAGTATTGTATGTAAAATTTTTTCATACTTTGACTTTTTCGGCTTTCTTAGTTTCCTCCTTTTCTTTGGCTCAAGCAGCTAGTTTGCAAGTATCCCCAATTTTGGTAGAGTTCACACCTAGCGATAAAGCGAAAGAATTTTGGCTTACAAATACAGGTTCGACCAATATACGTGCTCAAGTGCGTGTACAACAATGGTCTCAACTAAAGAGCCAAGAAACCCTAATCCCAACAAAAGATTTAATTGCTAGTCCGCTTATTACTGAAATTAAGCCTGGCCAAAGACAGTTAGTTCGATTAATCAAGCCTGCCAGTGTAAATATCTCCCAAGAGCAAGCTTTTCGTCTTCTAGTGGATGAATTACCAGATAACTCTCAGCAACAAAATAATTCTGGCCTTAATATACTTTTGCAATATTCAATTCCTGTATTCTATAAGAGTTCTCAGACTTCTAAGATTAATAATGGAGTAACTGCACTTGATAGTATTCAATTTAAATATACGCAAGGGCAGTTTTCAGTAAAAAATCTCTCTAATTCTTATATACGTATAAGCCAGCTTAACTATGTAGCAGCAAACGGGAAAAAAACACCCTTGATTCCCGGCTTAATGGGATATGTTTTAGCAGGTCAAACTATGTCATGGATACTTCCTCAAAAATTACCTGATAATGGGTTAGGAAAATTTCAGGCTGTTATTAATTCCGATATTAAAGAACAAGTATTACCTATTAAAAATAAATAAATTTTTATAATGATGAAAGGTAATTATTGTCATTTAATTTTGTTGGGAATCCTATCTACACAGGAAGTAGAGGCCAATCAAATAAATATTCCTGATTTTAACTCGCCCATTCAGCAAGAGCTATTTTTAGATGTTATTTTGAATCAATCTGATCCTAATGTTCTGGGGCGATTTCTTCAAAAAGATGATCAGCTTTTCGTATTTAAAGATACCCTACAACAACTTAAACTAAATTTACCTACTAATATAAATGCTAGCTCAGCTGAATATTATCTTTTAGAAGATATACCTTTTATAGACTATAATTATGATAGTTTAAATCAAAAAATATATTTTAATGTTGATATTAGAGCTCTAAATAAAATTTCTCAGTATACAGCTTATAATGTTATTGAACCCGCAAAACTAGATCCGGTTCAGGATAGGCCGGGAGTTTTATTGAATTATGATTTTTATAGCCAATATTCGGAAGACTATTTTAGTCTTAATGGAACTAACGAATTTCGCTTGTTTGGGTTAGGTGAGGGGGGGATTTTAAGTGTGTCCTCCAACTATAGCTATACGCATACAAATCAAAATTCTGAGTTGAATGCTTTGGTGTTGGATACCTATTGGCAACGTGATTTTCCTGAAAAAATGTTAACAATAAGAATTGGCGATGTGCAATCTAAATCATTAGTCTGGTCTAGATCTACGCGTCTGGGCGGAGTAAGTTTTTCTAAAAATTTTTCTCTCCAACCTTATCAAATCACTACCCCATTAGAATCATTCAAAGGTGAAGTAAGCTTACCTTCTACTGTTGATCTATTTATTAATGGGTTAAAGCAGACAAGTCAACAAGTTGTACCCGGGCAATTTGAAATAGAAACTGTTCCGATTATTACTGGAACAGGACAGGCTCAAGTTATTGTTACGGATATAAATGGACAACAACGAATTTTAAATTTTTCTTTATATGGCACTAATCAGCTTTTGAAGGATAAATTAAGTGATTGGTCTTTTAGTTTAGGCCAAACACGTTTAGCTTACGGTGAACAGTCTTTCAAATATGATGATGATCTTGTGGGGAATGCAAGTTATCGTTATGGTTTAACAAAAGATTTAACTATAGAAAGCCATATAGAATTTGCCCCTGATCTTTATTTAATAGGTGGAGGAGTAATTCAAAGATTAGGGGGGCGGGCTGGTATGCTTAATGCTGCTTACTCATTCAGCGACTATAGACATTCTAACGGGACTCTTTACCAGTTGGGGTATAGTTGGAATTCTCAATATTTGAATTTCTTTTATAATACAACCCGTCAGTCTGGTCAGTATTATGATATTGCAGGCCTCAATAGTTCTAATTTTCCTAAAAGATCTGATCAGGTTTTTCTAGGCTTTAATAATAGATTAGGTCAATTTGGCACAAGTTATATATATCAAGAATATTCTCCAGCTTCATCGAATGAGTTTATAACATTCAACTGGTCCTATTCGTTTCCTAATAACTATTATCTTAATCTAAGTGCAAATCATGACTTAACTCAAGAAGATACAAGATATTACTTGAGTCTAAATATTCCGCTAGAAAAGAAGCGTACTGTGAATTTTTCTTATCAGCAAGATCAAGAACAGGAAAAACTATCCTTAAACGCACGTCAGGCTATTTCACGTGATGTTGGAGGATGGGGCTGGCAGCTTCAAGCAGACACGGCTAGAGATACACAAAATATTCAGGCTCAGATTGCTCAAATGCATGATTATGGTGAGTGGAACATTGGTTTTCAGGAAGTCAAATCAAAAAACATTTCATCTCGGATAGCCAATAGTGCATTAAGTGGTAGTGTATTGATGATGAATCAAAGTTTTTTTCCAATGCAGCGTTCTTTTGATTCTTTTGCCTTAATTTCAACCTCGCAAATTTCTGATATTCCCGTTAAATTAGAAAATAGATATGTAGGAAAAACGAATAAAAATGGGGAGTTAGTGGTTACTTCCCTAAACCCATATCAAAATAACCGTATTACAATTGATCCATTAGAATTACCTCCAGATTATCATATTGAAACCACAGTCAAGAATGCTGTTCCAAGATATGCGAGTGGAGTATTCCTTGAGTTTCCTATTTCTCAAATATTAGCCATTCAAGCAGTCATTAAACAAGCAAATGGAAATTTCATAAAAGCCGGAACTAATGTTTGGGCTACCGAAGATTTTAATTTAGAAGATACCGGACCTCTTACTATAGTTGCACATGATGGCATGATTTATATTGAGAATCCTAAAGCTAATAAATTCTATTTAAAGCAAAATGATCAGATTTGTAGCTTTGAAATAAAAGACTTAAGTGACCAAAAAGGTATTATTGATTTAGGAGAATTGATATGCGAATAATAAAAAAACCAATGCATTATTATTTATCAATTAAAAATTTCACTTTTATATCCAGTCTCTTTTTAGGTGTAATGCTGGCAGGTGAAACTCAAGCAGCTAAATGTAGAATCTCATCACCCACTACTTTGAATTTCGGCGAAGTTAATATTGGAGGAGGGCGAGCTTTTACTACAGTTGAAGTGGTGTGTGATCCGGAAAATAATGCACCAACAAACTTTAGAGTATGTTTGACAGCAGATAGTTGGTTTTCTAATGAAACAAGACGCTACATCTATAATTTATTCAGCAGTCTGTCATATAACCTTTTTTATGATGCTGGTTACAATAATGTAATTAGAAATCAGCTCAATACATCCGGTTGTTATGATTATAGGGCGACTTCGGGACAAGAAGTGAGAGGTACTATTCCAATATATGGATATTTATACCCTAACCAAAATACTTTTGCAGGAACTTATAGATCCTTAACTTTATCAACAGAAATTTTATATGCATTTGCTCGAGGTAATACTCAACCTACTGATAATAATGTCTTAACTTCTCGTTTAAGTCATTCTGCTAATATGACTGTATTGGCTGAGTATGAAAATGCATGTGTTTTACTCTCAGCTAGTGATTTAGACTTTGGACAGATCAGTAATTTATCAACTGAGCTACGTACGAGTGGGCAAATTTCATTGCAGTGTCCAAACCGGGTATCATGGAATGTCAGCTTAAATAATGGGAGATATGCCTCGGGTAGCCAAAGACGTATGTTTAATGGCCGTGATTATATTAATTATGATTTATATTTAGATAGTGGAAGAGCTCAGAAGTGGGATCAATTTACTTTAAGAAAGGGTAGTGGTAATAATAATCCAGAATTTATTCCAGTCTATGGAAGCGTACCAGTACAATCAATTAAAAGTGCAGGCAGCTATCATGACACGATTACTATTACACTCACTTATTAATAGGTTATAGTCGCTATTACGTTATCGCTATAAACACCCGCTGGAACATTTGTCGCACCATCATTAATTTTTGCCCAAATTTTAAAAGCTTGGTCAGTGCCTGTTCCCGTATTTGAGTAAACTGCTTCTGATGAATTCCCCCAAACAGTTTTGAAGCCAGCATCCTGATAGAGTTGATAAGGAATCTGTATAGAGCTGTCTTGAGTGTTTTTCAATACCTTATCACTATGTAAAGCTATTGAGTAAGGTGTATCTTGAGTACAACTAATATTTAAATTACCTGAGCTAGTAACATTATTGGTAGATCTCTGAATAGATCCAAAATCAATTTCTTGAGACTGACTGCTTTGAATTTCACAACGTTCTGTTACAGTGAGTTGCACTTTGAAGTTGGTTGAAGAATTATCATTTATCTGGGTGTAGGCAATTGAAGATAGTAAGATTATGAAACCTAAAGAGTATTTTAATTTTTTCATAATTTATATCCCCAACACTTTAATATTCAACAAGTATTTTTCATACCTAGAATAATACAATTCACGCAATTCTTCTATAACAATGAGATAATTTTAAAGTGTTAACTTTGTTGAATAGATTAGTTCAATTCAGAAAAGTAACACTTATATCCGTTTTAAAGTTTCAACGAAATATTATAGTTTTTTTAACCAAAAGAATATTCAACTTAAGTTAATAGTTAGACTGCTTGGGTAATCTCCCCTGAAAATAAAAGATTCTAAAACTATAATTTTCTTTCAACATACGAGATAGCTTCATTTTGAATTTGAATCAAATTGATCTACTCTCGTGCCTATTGATGCAAGTGATGCTCAGAGGAACGTCCACCGTACAGAGTTTCATCAAACTGTTTACTAGGTGTGTCTTACTTTACAGGAGGGCATTAGCCTGAATGATGCGATTATTCAGGCGAAGCAAATTGATGAACAGAGCAAGCAGGCGGGGTTTTATCAGGAGGCTTTGGACTTTACTGCAAGGAAGGGCTTTGGGAATGGAAGGATGGACGTAGACATGGAGGAAGGTTTGGATGTAATTGAGGAGTTTTATCAGCCTGTTGAAGGCCAGCAGATTGAGGAAACGCAGCCTGAATTTAATATTCAGCAGGGATTGAAAGGATCAGTGACGGCTTTAAATTAAATCGTACAGGGTAAAACCTTACGAGATTGCCGTATCTCATGAGCGAGTTGCTCGAAATCATGAGATAGGAGTAAACATCATGAATGCATTTGTTGGTCAAACTTTCCCGATGAATCAAATCGTTAATATTAAAGAGGTGGTTCAATTTACAAGTATTAGTCGAGCTAAAATCTATGAAATGATCAATGAGAAATCAAAATACTACGATCCTACTTTTCCAAAGCCTGTGCGACTAAGTGAATCTCGTATTGGCTGGTCAGCTTGGGAAATAAATCAATGGATTGAAGATAAGCTGGAAAATCGTGAATAAAAGTGGGGAGCTTCGGCTCCCTTATTTTTTGGTTTTCAGTAAACTATGGAAATGTTAAAAATCTAAAGAATAAAATGAATCAAGCCATTCACTACTACAATCAAAAGATGCTTTAAACGACATTTTCTGTCGCTGAGTGAAATCAATTCAGTGATTAATCACTATTTTTTTCCAAAAGTTCAACAAAATTTCAGTAAGATAAAGGTAAGCAAGTTTTCAGTTGATGCTACTGCGTCAAATAAGAACCAGGATTTTTCAGAACACTATGACCAACAATAACTTTTCACAAATCGCTTCTTTCATCTGGTCGGTTGCCGACCTGCTGCGTGGTGACTTCAAACAATCGCAATATGGCCGCATCATTCTGCCATTCACCTTGTTGCGTCGTCTGGAATGTGTACTGGAAGAAAGCAAGGCGGCGGTACTGGCAGAACATGAAAAAGTCTCCAAGCTGAATCTGCCAGAAGAAGCACAAGAAAAGTTATTGCTGCGTGCCACCAACGGTCTAGCCTTCTTTAACACCTCCCCAATGGATCTCAGCAAAATGGGGCAGAGTGATATCAAGGCCAACTTAAGCACTTATGTGCAAAGTTTCTCTAAAGATGCCCGTGAGATTTTTGAATACTTTAACTTCATCGAATTTGCAGGCTTACTCGATGATGCCAACCTTTTGTATAAAGTCGTGCAAAAGTTTGCCACCACAGATCTGAGTCCAAAGAACGTATCCAACCATGACATGGGTTTGGTGTTTGAAGAACTGATCCGTCGTTTTGCCGAAGGTTCTAATGAAACCGCAGGGGAACACTTTACCCCGCGTGACATTGTACGTCTGACCACGGCACTGGTGTTTATGGAAGATGATGACGTACTGACCAAGGACGGCATTATCCGCACCATTTACGATCCTACAGCGGGGACAGGTGGCTTCCTCTCTTCCGGTATGGAATATCTGCATGAGCTGAATCCGAATGCGGTGATGCGTGCTTTTGGTCAGGAACTCAATCCAGAATCCTACGCCATCTGTAAAGCCGACATGCTGATTAAAGGTCAGGATGTAAGCCGAATCAAACTGGGCAATACCTTGTCGAATGACCAGCTTGCTGTGGATCAGTTTGACTACATGCTGTCGAATCCACCCTTTGGCGTGGACTGGAAAAAGATCGAACAGGACATCAAGGACGAGCATGAACACAAGGGCTTTGATGGCCGTTTCGGTGCAGGCTTGCCACGGGTATCGGATGGCTCACTATTATTCCTGATGCACCTGATCAGCAAGATGCGTGATGCCAGTAGTAGCGAGAGCGGTAGCCGCATTGGCATTATCCTGAATGGTTCACCTTTATTTACCGGTAGTGCAGGCAGTGGCGAAAGCGAGATCCGTCGCTACATTTTAGAGGCCGACTTGCTTGAAGCCATTATTGCCTTACCGAACGACATGTTCTACAACACCGGGATTGCCACCTATATCTGGGTACTCAGCAATAAAAAAGCCGCTGAACGCAAAGGCAAGGTACAACTGATCAATGCCTCCCACCTCAGTACCAAAATGCGTAAGTCGTTGGGTTCAAAACGTAACTATCTGACTGAAGCTGAAATTGCCACCATTACCCAAAATTACGGTGACTTTGTCGCGGTAGATACTTTGGCAAACGATGGCGAAACCGAACAGCAAAAACCATTCGCCAGCAAGATTTTTGACAGCCATGAATTTGGCTACCGTCGCGTGACCATTGAACGTCCATTACGTTTATCGGCACAGATCACGGATAGCGCGATTGCTGCATTACGCTTTGCCCCGAAACCGTTTAATGCCGTGATGCAAAGCATCGATGCGCAATTGGGCACAGCCTTTGGTACAGCATGGACTGCTGAAACTTATGGTCAGTTGCAGGACGTTGCCCTTGAGGTGCGTGCCCTGATTAAAGCGGAATTCCCTGAGCTAAAAGAAAAAGACATTAAAGAGGTACTGGACAGCAAAATCTGGCTGTTGCAGAAAGCCCTGATGGAAAAAGCCCAAGCGTTACAGGCCGTGATCGGCACTGAGCAGTTTGATGACTTTAACCAGTTTGATGAAGTGCTGAAAAAAGCCCTCAAGCAGACCGACATCAAGCTGGATGCCAAAGAGAAGAAACAGCTGTTAGATGTCATTACTTGGAAGAATCCGGAAGCAGAACCAGTGATTAACAAGGTCGTGAAACAGGCGGAAAATCCACTATATGGCCAGTTCAGCTACCAGGGCAAAGTGGTCGAGTTTGTGCAGGATGGGGATTTGCGTGATGCCGAGAACATTGCACTGAATCCAAAAGTCAGTACCACGGAACTGATTGAAGATTACTTCAAACGTGAAGTACAGCCACACGTGCCTGATGCATGGATCAATGCCGACAAGCGCGATGAAAAAGATGGCGAGATTGGTATTGTGGGTTATGAAATTCCGTTTAACCGTCATTTCTACGTGTACCAGCCACCGCGTGACTTAGCTGAGATTGATGCCGATCTGGATGCAGTGAGTGCCGAGATTATGCAGCTGCTGCAAGAGGTGCATTCCTAATGGCAAAGTATCAGGCCTATGCGGAGTATAAGGATTCAGGTGTTCAATGGTTAGGTGAGATTCCGAGTCATTGGAAATTAACGCGATTAAAATTCTTGGCAAAAATTAGAAATGGTCAAGATTATAAGCATGTAGAAACTGAAACAGGCTTCCCTGTTATGGGATCGGGTGGGCAATTTACTTTTAGCTCTACTTATATGTTTAATAGGCCTTCAGTGCTCTTGGGGCGCAAAGGGACAATTGATAAACCACTTTATATTGATGAGCCATTTTGGACAGTTGATACGATGTATTACACTGAAGTGAATAAGGACATTGATGTAAAATATTTTTATTACTTAAGCAAAACTATTCTCTTTAATCGCTATTCAACTAATACAGCTTTACCAAGTATGACACAAGAGAACCTCAATAATTTTGAGTTTTCTGTACCTCCCAGTGTTTTCGAACGAAATCAGATTAGAAATTTCCTCGACCATGAAACCGCCAAAATCGATCACCTGATTGAACAACAACAACAACTGATTGAACTGCTCAAAGAAAAACGCCAGGCGGTGATTAGCCATGCCGTGACCAAAGGACTCGATCCCAATGTCCCGATGAAAGATTCGGGTGTGGAATGGTTAGGGGAAGTGCCGGAGCATTGGAAAATTATAAAAGGTGGCTATATAGGAACCTTATTTGGCTCTGAATCTATTCAAGAAGATGATGTTACTGATCAAGGATCATTACCCTTTATTAAGGTTTCATCCTTATCGGCAGAAACATTCAAACTAAGTAATATTGACTGGTTTGTCTCAGAAAGAAGAGCTAAATTTTGTAAAGCTGAAAAAAATTATATTGTTTTTCCAAAACGTGGAGCAGCAATCTTTACGAATAAAGTTAATGTTATAGAAGTTGATTCAGTCATTGATCCTAATTTAATGGGGTGGAAAATTGGGAAACAAGGGATAACGGAATATTTTGCGTTATTGTTAAAAACGAGAGGATTGGATGATATTGCAGATGTATCAACTGTACCTCAAATAAATAATAAACATATTGCACCAGAAAAATTTCCGTTACCTCCACTAAGTGAGCAATGTGAAATAGTGAAATTTGTGGGTATGGAATTAACGAAATTTGATGAAATGATATTAAAAGCAGAATCCGCAATTCAGCTCATGCAAGAGCGCCGAACCGCCTTAATCTCAGCCGCAGTGACTGGAAAGATTGACGTTCGCCACTGGCAAGCCCCAACGGTTGCTGAGGCACACCCGGAGTTAAGCGCATGAGTCTAGATGCCACCCGTGAAAGCATTTTCCAGAACGACATCATTCAGCAGATGCTGGCTCAGGGCTGGCAACTCGGTACGCCACAAGGCTACAACCGTGAAACCGCCTTGTATGAGCAAGACGTACTAGATTTTGTGCAACAAACCCAAGCACAAGACTGGCAGAAGTTTCAGCGCATCTTTCCGCAAGATACCGAACGGCATTTTCTAGAAACCGTGGTTGCCCAGCTGAAGAAAGCCGACATCAATGCCACTGATGAACAGTCACGTAGCTATGGCACTTTAGGTGTACTGCGTCACGGAGTTAAAACCCGCAGCGCACGTTTTTTCCTCTGTCAGTTTAAACCAGAACATGCGCTGAATCCCGATACCTTAGCCAATTACAAAAAGAACATCTGCCGCATTGTGCCAGAGTTGGTCTATAGCCCGTATGCTACGGCTGCCGAGTTACAGGACATGGGCAAACAGGCCAAGAAATGGCGTATTGACTTGGTATTGTTTATCAACGGCTTTCCGGTGGCAACACTGGAACTCAAGTCCGAGTTTAAGCAGGCGGTGCAGAATGCCATGTTGCAGTACAAACGCACCCGCTTGCCGAAAGATCCAGAAACCAACAAGCCTGAACCCTTGCTGACGTTTAAGCGTGGCGCATTGGTACATTTTGCCGTGAGTCAATACGAAGTCTATATGGCGACCCAACTGGCCGGAGAAGATACTTTCTTCCTGCCATTCAATAAAGGCACGCATGACGGTGGCGCAGGCAATGATGTGCCAGAAGACCAGAATCAGTACGCTACGGCCTATCTGTGGAACGAAGTTCTCACACCGGACAATTTGCTGAATATCATTGGACGTTTTGTCCATCTGCAAATTGAAGAAAAAGAAGACTGGGAAGGCCGCAAGTACAAAAAAGAACTGCTGATCTTCCCGCGTTACCACCAGTGGAATGTGGTCACCAAACTGATCAATGCCGCCTTAGAGGAGGGCACTGGACAGAAATATCTGATTCAGCACAGTGCAGGTTCAGGTAAGTCCAACTCGATTGCCTGGACAGCACATCAGCTGTCGACCCTGTACGATCAACACAATCAGAAACTGTTTGATTCGGTGATTGTGGTCACTGACCGTACTATTCTGGATGCCCAGTTACAGGACACCATCTACCAGTTTGAACATGCCGATGGCGTGGTCGGACGCATCAATAATAAAGAAGGCGATGGCTCCAAATCGGAAAAACTGGCCAAGGCACTGGAAACCTCACAGCCGATTATTATTGTGACCATCCAGACTTTCCCCTTTGTGCTGCGTGCGATTGAAAACAGTACCAATCTGAAACAGCGACGTTATGCGGTGATTGCCGATGAAGCGCATTCTTCACAAAGCGGCTCTACGGCACGACAACTCAAAGAAGTGTTGATGCTGGAAGAGCGCGAAGAGGATGCTGAACTGTCTTCGGAAGATATTCTGGATGCGGTGGTGGCTGCACGTAAGGGCAGTAATAACCTCAGCTACTATGCCTTTACCGCGACACCTAAAGACAAAACCCTGCAACTGTTTGGCCGTGTACCCAATCCTGAGCTACCGCCATCCAAGCAAAACAAGCCGGAAGCTTTCCATGTCTACTCCATGCGCCAAGCAATTGAAGAAGGCTTTATTTTGGATGTGCTGAAAAACTATACCAACTATAAAGTGGTGTATAAGCTCAAACAGAAAATTGAAGAAGCCGACAAACAGGTCGATGCCAAAAAAGCCAAGATCAGACTGAATCAGTGGGTGCGCCTGCATGACCACAACATTTCTCAGAAAGTGAAAGTCATTGTCGAGCATTTCAAAAATAACGTGATGGGCTTATTGGGTGGACAAGCCAAAGCCATGGTGGTGACCAGTTCACGTAAAGAAGCGGTGCGTTACAAGCTCGCTTTTGATAAATACGTGACGGATCAGGGCTATAAGTCCATTCAGGCTATGGTCGCATTCTCGGGTGAGGTTGAGTTTAATGACAAGGATACCGACAGCAGTGGTTTAGTCGGGCAGACCTTTAATGAACGCAACATGAACCCGGGACTGAAAGGGCGGGAAATGCGTAAGGCCTTTGATAGTGATGACTATCAGGTGATGCTGGTGGCCAACAAGTTCCAGACTGGCTTTGACCAACCGAAACTGTGTGCCATGTACGTAGACAAAAAGCTGGGTGGTGTTGAGTGCGTACAAACCTTGTCACGCTTGAACCGTACCTATCCGGGCAAAGCGGAATCTGGCACCTTTGTCTTGGATTTCTTTAACGATCCTGAAGACATTCTTGGGGCCTTCCAGCCTTACTATCAAACCGCAGAACTGGCTGATGTATCGAATCCGGATCAGATCTTTGACTTGTTTGAAAAGCTGAAAGCTACCAAGATTTTTCTGTGGACGGAAGTTGAACAGTTTGTAGAAGCCTTTTTTACCAAGAACAAATCCAATGCTGCGATCAGTAATATCTGCAAACCCGCGGTTGAACGCTGGCAGAAACGTTATAGTCAGGCCATCGAAGCCTATAACACCACCCGTGACATGCTGGAACGCTGCAAGAAAACCAATGATGCAGTGCTGATTGCCAATGCCGACAATGCCTTTAAAGAGGCTAAGCTTGAAAAAGACAAGCTGGAAATCTTTAAAAAAGACTTGGGAAGCTTTACTCGTTTTTACGAGTTTATGTCGCAGATCGTGGACTACGATGACAAAGAACTGGAGAAGCTCAGTCTGTATGCGCGTAACCTGCGTCCATTGCTGCGAGAAACCGCAACGAAAGACGATGAGGTGGATCTAAGTAATGTCAGTATGAGCCATTACCGCTTGTCCAAGATCCGTCAGCAAGACATCAAGCTGAAAGAAGATGCTGAAGATTTTAAGCTGGAACCGGGCAATGACCTCGGTGCAGCCAAGCCACGCGATAAGAAAGAAGAATTCCTGTCTCAGATCATTGAGCGTCTGAATGATGTCTTTATCACCGATAACCTAACCGATAAAGACATGCTGAACTATGCCTATACGGTACGTGACAAACTGGCTGAGAATGAAATAGTCATGAAGCAGATTGCCAACAATACCCGTGAACAAGCCATGCTGGGTGATTTCCCGAAAGCGATGGATGATGCCATTCTTGGCAGTAGTGCGGCACATCAGGAACAGATGATGCAGTTGCTGTCTGATCCGGCGAAGGCCAGCATCTTTGCGAGAGTGATCTTTGATATGTTGAGTGGTGGGTAATTTTAGAGAGAGGGGGAAAGAGAATGCAAATTGATGCCCAAGTAAAAAGTATTTCAGATATTAATCAATTCTTTATTGTTCCTGATTATCAAAGGGAATATGTATGGAAAGCTAATGATCAAGTAAAACAATTCATCACAGATATAGATAATGCTTTTGAAACTTCAAATAATGATTCGAGCTACTATCTAGGGTCTGTAATTATTGTTAAAAAACAGGATAATTATGATGTCATAGATGGTCAGCAACGTCTTACTACAATTGTACTAACTCTCTGTGCATTAAAAGATTTTTTAGAAAGTATTACCCGTACTGAATCTGCTGAAAACTTTTATAACGCGATTAAATCATGGTTATCGACTTTCAATATGAAAACGGCAACCCATCAAAACCGTGTAGAGTTGCAATACGAAGAAAGCCAAAATTATTTAGGCTATCTTATTCATAAAAAAGAATACAAAGGTAAAGTTACGCCATCTATTCAAAAAATGCAGGCTGCCTATGATGCGATGTATGAATATATTGCAAGTTTGAAGAATGAAGGACAAGAGCATCTGGTTGATTTTATTACTTTCTTTTTTAATAAAATTGTCCTAGTTTTTATTGTTTCTGCGGACCTTCATGGCGCATTGAAAATATTTGAAACCAGTAATCAGCGTGGGGCAAGCCTGGATGCTATGGATTTGGTTAAAAATCTTATTTTTAGTGAAGCTAATGAAAAAGATTTTCCGGATATCAAATCTAAATGGAAAATGGTTGTTGGAAATATCCATGCATGTAAGGAAGGGGAGAACCCATTACGCTTCCTACGATATTTCTTAATGGCACGTTACTGTAATAATGGAATTCTACGTGAGGAAGATATTTATAAATGGATCATTTCTGAGGGTGAGCCATTAATCAACTATAAAAATAAACCAATCGAATTTGTAAATGCATTATTGAGTGCTTCAGAACGCTATTCAAAATTAGTTAATGCGACAAGTTTAGCTGATCATCATCAAGCTTACCCTGCTGTAGTTAATATAGGCTACATTAATAAATATATGTCCAGACAGCACTTATTACTGTTGTTGGCCTTAGATGTTAATTGTGAAGATGAAGTGATCAATTATCTTGCAAAACAATTAGAAACTTTGTTTTTTGTGAGTAATACATTAGGTATACAGGCAAAATATAACGAGAACAATTTTAGTATATGGGTGCAATATTTCCGTGGCTTAAAAACCATTGAACAGGTAAAAGTTGCTGTTGAAAAAACTATTGCAAAATATATAACTAAAAAGGCGGCAGAATTTAAACAAACCTTCTTAACGAAACGTCATGATGCTTTTAATCCGCTTTATCGTCTGCGTTATATTCTAGGTACATTGGAAAATAAAGCGGCTGAGCTTTGTAATATGCCACTCAAGGACCATGGATTTATCCAAAGTCTGCAAGTTGAACATATTTTACCTCAGACACCTAAGGCTGATGTAATTCCTGAAGAGTATGGGGCTGACTATTTAGAATATAGTGGCCAAGTTTATATGTTAGGTAATGTGACATTATTAGAAAGTCAGATTAATCAGGCGGTTAATAATTTTAATAACCTAAGTGCAGATTGGTTTAAACAAAAGCAATCTGAGTATAAAAATTCAGCATTAGTACTGAGTAAAATGCTAGATAATGAGTTTAGTATTGGTAAAAATACCTCAACCAATCAATTTATCCATGATTATAAGTATGCTTTTACTGAATGGAAAAAGGAGCAGATTCTACAGCGTCAGCAAGTTTTATTGAATTTAGCTCTTTTGGCTTGGACAATTAATGGGCAAAGAATAGACCAATATAAATTTGCTGATGAAAATGAGCAACGTACAAACATAGATCAAGTTGTTACAGCTGTATTATAAGGAAACTGTAAGTCAAGGTAATCTTAGATCATTCTACATATTCAATATATTGTTTAATTATTTATTAAAATGACATTTAACTTTATTCCAGTAGCCACTTCGGTGGCTACTGGAATAAAAAGCCTACTATAGAAACTTTTAGAAGTTTTGAAGAGAAAAAATATCATGGTTGCAAAATAGCCCAAAAATTTAGCCTATTGCATAGACTATTTACCCTATCTTTTGCTTCGGAAAAGGCACTATTTTGTTTCTCAAACTATCAATAAAGTCTGACCATTCCTGCATCATCTTAGTTCTATATTCTAAATGTTGTGCATGGTTGTAGGCTTGAGAGACGGCATTTCCGACAGTATGTGCTAACTGTATTTCAATTGCATCATGCATATAGCCTTGCTCATGTAGTGTAGTAGATGCAAGTCCACGGAAGCCATGACCAGTCATTTTTCCCGTATATCCCATGGTGCGAATCGCACTTAACAGAGCGTTGTTGCTCAGAGGCTTAGCTGTACTGTGGTTATAAAAAACAAATTGCTTATTACCAGTAATGGGCTGTAACCCTTTGAGTAATTCAATAGCCTGCCTAGATAAAGGAACAATATGTGGTAAAGCCATTTTCATCTTATAAGCTGGAATTCTCCATAAACGATTATCAAAATCAATCTCATTCCATTCCATGTTAATGAGCTCGGCAGTTCTTACAAATGTTAGAGTCATAAACTGTAAAGCTGTCTTAACCAAGATATTGCCGTGATAACGATCCATCCGTTCTAAGAAAGGCGGAAACTCAGAAATATCTAGGCGAGCCATATGTTTTACTTTACGTGGCTTGAGAGCTTCTTGAAGGTGGGGTGTAGGGTCATTCTCAATGAGTCCTTTACGGATCGCATAACGAAAAATACGCCCAGCTAAAGGAATAGAGCGTTTAGCCATCTCCTGAGCACCACGTGCCTCAATTTGCTTAGCACAAGCAAGGACATCTTTTCCTTTAATCTGATCAATAGGTATATTACCTAAAGCAGGGAACAGGTCTTTTTCAAATACAGATAGGTCACGTAAATATGTACCTTCTTTAATAACAGTTTTACGATCCTCCATCCACTCCATAGCAAGCGCTTTGAAAAGAATGCTTTCATCGGCTTGTTGTTTCTTTTGCTTTTTCTCTTTATTGGGATTAATCCCATCTTTAAGTTTTAATCGTGCTTCATCTCTAGCACGGCGAGCCTGTGCAAGCGTAGTTTCAGGGTATGTACCAATACTGAAGATATTCTCTTTACCATTCAAACGAAACTTCATTCGCCAATGCATTCCTCCAGAAGGAGTGACCTCTAGATACATACCTTTTTCGTCAGAGTATTTAGTTTTCTTTTCTGAAGGTTTTATTTTTCTGACTTGAGCATCTGTAAGCATGGCAATAATTCCGCAGAATTGGGGGTATAATTTTAGGGGTAAAATATTATACCCCTAGTTATACCCCCAACTGCATCAAGCTTGCAATAGATCAAGTAGATTGTATAAGACGTAAAAAAAAAGCTTAAACCCTTTAGATTTAAGCTTTTTTAGACCTTATGGGACTTCATAAGAGTTGAATTTGGCGGTGAAAGAGGGATTCGAACCCTCGAAACGCTATAAACGTTTACACACTTTCCAGGCGTGCTCCTTCAGCCACTCGGACACTTCACCTTTTGCGCGGTGGATAATAGCGAAAAAAATATATTCTGCCAAGAGAAACAATTGAATTAGACAAAAACATCTTGAGCGGTGCTATGATTCGCAAAAATCCTGTCTAAATTGAAGACAATTATATGCAAAGTACTGCACAAAAAGCCGCATTGCCTGCCATCACCTTGGCAGCTTTGGGCGTAGTATTCGGAGACATTGGGACGAGCCCATTATATGCGCTGCGCCAATGTTTCCTCACAGCACACTTGGCGATTAGCGAAGCGTCTGTGCTGGGTATTCTGTCCCTGATTTTCTGGTGCATCATGCTGACGATTAGTTTTAAATACGTCAGCATCATCATGCGCGCAGATAACAATGGCGAGGGCGGTATTATGTCGCTGTTGGCCTTGAATCTACGAACCACACGAATTGCCGAAAACAAAAAAATCTACCTGATTGCCCTTGGCTTTATTGGGGCATCTTTGTTCTTTGGTGATGGGATCATTACCCCCGCAATCTCTGTGTTATCCGCGATTGAAGGCTTAAGTATTGCGACGCCGATGTTTAACCAATGGCTGCAACCCTTATCGATCGGTATTTTAGCGGGGCTATTTTTAGTGCAACGCCATGGCACAGGCACGATGGGTAAATTCTTTGGGCCTTTAACGCTCATGTGGTTTTTATCCATTGGTGGTTTTGGACTATGGAGTATTTCGCAAACGCCATTTGTGTTGACCATGATCAGTCCACATTGGGCCTTCAATTTTGTGGTTCAGCAGCCTTATGTTGCATTTTTGACTATGGGTGCGGTTATCTTGACGATGACGGGTGGTGAGGCAATCTATGCCGATATGGGGCATTTTGGCCGACTCCCAATCCGCTTGGCATGGTTTATTGTGGTGATGCCGTGCTTGCTGTTGAACTATGCGGGTCAAGGTGCTTTGCTACTGCGTAATCCTGAAGCTTTAGCCAATCCATTCTATATGCTGATTCCTGAATGGGCATTGTATCCAATGATTGCTTTGGCAACTGCGGCCGCGGTGATTGCCTCTCAAGCGGTGATCACAGGGGTATTCTCCATGGTCAATCAGGCGATTCAATTGCGTTACTTGCCGCGTTTGACAGTGAAACATACCTCTGAAGTTGAACGTGGTCAGATTTATTTACCATTTATTAACTGGGCATTGTTTATCTCGGTGCTGATCTTGATCTTGCTGTTTGAAAACAGTGCGAATTTGGCCAGTGCGTACGGCGTAGCTGTGACCATGACCATGCTCTGCGGTACGATTTTGATCTCAGTTTTAGCTTATGGTTTATGGCGTTGGCCGGTTTGGAAAGTGGCGATTTTTGCAGTTCCATTTTTATTGATTGATTTGATTTTTGTTGCATCGACATCATTAAAAATCGCAGCGGGCGGTTGGGTTCCAATCCTGATTGGTGCGGTATTGTTTACGATTTTAATGACGTGGAAAGATGGACGGGCATTGGTGCTCAATCGGCTCGGTAAAGATGCTTTGCCTATTGACCTGTTTATTCGCAGTGTTAGCATGGGTAGTGAAACCAAGTTTGTTCCAGGTGATGCCGTATTCTTGACAGGAACGCCTGAGATCGTGCCTCATGCCATGTTGCATAATATTAAGCACAACAAAGTTCTGCATGAACGCAATATTATGGTTACGGTCAACACCCGAGATGTGCCATTTGTACCCGAAAATGAGCGGGTGATCACGGAAAAACTAGATGATCGATTCTATCGAATCACGATGTTTTATGGGTTTAAAGATCAGCCGAATATTCCTGCCGCTTTGGAGCATGCGTATCGTGAATTGGGATTTGAATTTGATTTAATGCAAATCAGTTTCTTTATTTCCAGAGACCGTATTATTCATACCTTGGGTGAAGGCATGGCACCTTGGCGAGAAAAGCTGTTTATCTCTATGCAGCGAAATACCAGTCCAGTCAGCGATTTTTATCAAATTCCAACCAACCGTGTGGTTGAGTTGGGCAGTCAGATTGAAATTTAAGACGTAGATTGAACTTTTAGGCATAGATTTAAAAGTTAGACACGAAAAAGCCAGATCAATTCTGGCTTTTTTTTATCTGTAATAATTAAACTTTTTAGTCCAAAGACATAGAGATCATTCTGTTGCTTTTTCTTGGGAGGAGTATGCGAGCAAAGCAACAGAATGAACATGTTGCGTTATTTCATCCTTGAAAATACGCTGATTAGTTGATTGTCGCGTCTACATCTGCAGAGGCTTCAGGCGCAGCTTGGATGGCTTCGTCAGCAACAGGTGCTTCTGGGTTGGCTTGAATTGATGCGTCTGCAGGATTTGCACTTTGAGTTTCAGGTGCTGCCATAAAAGCATCCTGCTGTGCTTGAGGTGCTTCAGGCAATGCCGCTGATGCACTATCGGCATTGACTGGCGCTTCTGCAGAAGAGGCAATGACGGGTGCAGCATTGGCATCCGTTGCTACGGCTTCAGGTGCTTGCTGTGCTGTTTCCACAGGTGCTTCAGTTACCGTGGCTTCGGGTGGATTGGCCACTGCCGTTTGTTCAGTTGGCACAGACTGCTCTGTAGGTACAGCTGCTACACTTTGCTGTTCATTTGCGAGTGCATTTTCCGCTTCAGTCGCCGCTTGTTCAGCATTTGCAGGGACTGCAGGGGCATTCGGATCGATTTGGTTTGCCTGAGCCTGTTCAGGGTTTAAGGGCTGTTCTGTTGCAGCGGCATTGACTTGTCCGGCAGGTGCTTCAAGCAATTGAACTTGACCACTTGATACCAAGTCCTGAATAGAACCGGGTTGACCATTCACAGTGGTCACAATTTTGACTTTAGACAAGCTTTCTAAAGTGTCACCGGGTTGAATCGGCGGCTCTGCAAATGCTGCTGCGCTCATTAAACCTGAAATTAAACCTAAACCTAAAATTTTAGAATGCATAGTCACTCCGTATATTTTTATCGCAATTTTTCGTATTTTTACCTTGTCATAATTCTTGAGGCGAATTCAATGAAACATACGCAACTGCTTCATGACTTCCTATAAAGACCTGCACAACTGCGACATAAAGTTACATCAACTGCTGCTTTGTTAAACAATATTTGTGTGATTGTTAAGCAAATTAAAAAAGAAAAGTGTACTAAAATATGCACCCTTGCTAAGCTGCGGAAAAATAGTCCTTTTAGAAGTCATTGTTGTAAGTCATGGTCAAAAAGAAACGCAATTCAGCAAATCCACTTTCACAGTTATTTGGGCAAAATGGCATAAAAGTGCTGTTGGGTCTGGTGGCAACAGGAAGCTTTGCTATTGCTTTCGGGCAAGAAAAAATTCAACAACTTGTTTCTATGAGCAGCACTTCAAATAGCGCCTGTTTGGACCAATTTTATCGTGAAGTGCCACCTTATTTGGTCCGTGAAAGCCTACATAAAAACAGTTTTCCACTGTGTTTTAATGGCTTTAATGTCATGTATTCAGGGATATCCAAGACACCGCTTTGGGTTGCAGAAGCATTAACCCCCGCACGCCTGAGTCAAAAAATTCCGCGTGAAGATAACTTTCATGAAGAGACTCGCGTGCCGTCTGAATATCGGGCTTTGCTGTCAGACTATAAATCTTCAGGCTATGACCGTGGACACATGGCGCCAAATGCCGATATGCCCAATAAAGCTGCGCAGTTAGATAGTTTTTCTTTGGCCAATATGGTGCCGCAAGCTCCAAAAAATAATCAGCAAGTGTGGCGTGAGTTAGAAGAAGCCACACGGGCGATAGTGACCAAACAAAAGCAAGATGTCTATGTGGTAACGGGGCCGGTATATAGTGCGAAAAAATTAAAAACCATCGGGCAAGGGGTCATCGTGCCGACCGCTACTTATAAGGCGATCTATTTGCCGAAAAAAGGTGTTGCAGGCGTGTACTATGCGGACAATACCTTGCGTGATACGGCACCGACAGTCAAAGTCATGAGTATTTGTGCGCTAGAAGAACTGACTGGAATTAATTTCTTTCCAGAATTAACTGAAGACCAAAAGCGTAATACCTACCGTTTGCCACTCAAAGCCACCCAAGTAAAAGCAAATCAAGATATCGCTTATTTGCATTGGGATGCTGAAAGCCAGTGTGCTGCAGATGTCGCAGAAGACAAGATTTTAAGTTTGCAAAAAGAGTTTAAATCGAGTGGTGGTTCTGTGGGAGAGACATCCATGGCAAGCAGTGAAAATGACAACAATCAAGATGCCTTGGTCAAACAATTGATTGAAGAAATTCTGCAATATCTGCTACAGATTTTGAAATAATTGAGTAGATAATAGCGCTGAACTGCGAGCGATGAAGAGGATCATTGCTTGCAGTTGAAATCTTTTTCACGTATTTCTATTGCTGCATCACTACAACAAAAAACAAGGATATCCATCATGTTCAAAGCATTTGAAAATGACACTGCGTCGCATGCAATTCATGACTTAACACTAGAAAATGGCCAAGATCGAATTAATATTTATGGCAATTTACAGGTGACGAAAGACCAAGCAGGTTTAGCTGCAGCGAAAGCTTTACAGGCATTTTTCAATGATGTGGTGACCACGCTTGAGGCAGAAACCAACTTAGCTGAAAAAATAGCGCAGGGCGGTGAAGAAAACGAAGTAGAAAATCCATTTCTTTAAAGCTGTGTCATCGGCCGTCGAAGGAAGCAAAGCTCAATTCGGGATGAATGAAAAAAAGCTCACAGATTGTGAGCTTTTTTATGGTGTCTTCTTCTATTTATTCGTCTTTTGCCATCAGTTTATAGATGACCGCACCAATCACCGCACCAATGATTGGGGCTACCCAAAATAGCCAAACTTGTGATAGCGCAGCAGTTTCAGCAAAGAATGCCACACCCATACTACGCGCTGGGTTGACCGAAGTATTAGTGACGGGAATGCTGATCAGATGGATCAATGTAAGCGCAAGACCGATCGCAATTGGGGCAAATCCAGCAGGGGCACGTTTATCCGTTGCTCCCATGATCACAATCAGGAAGCCAGCCGTCAGCACAATTTCAATGACTAACGCTGAGAGCATAGAGTATTTACCTGGAGATAATTCACCATAGCCATTGGTGGCAAAACCGCCGACTCCTGTAAATCCGGCCTGACCTTGTACAATGATGAATAGAATAAATGCGGCGAGGGTTGCACCCAGCAATTGAGAAATAATATAGGGTGCTAGTTCTTTCGCTTCAAAACGACCACCGGCCCACAAGCCGATACTCACGGCAGGGTTAAAATGTCCCCCTGAGATATGACCCAGCGCATAAGCAGCCGTTAACACCGTTAAACCGAAGGCCAGTGCCACGCCTGCGAAGCCAATGCCAAGTTCAGGAAAGGCCGCAGCCAAGACCGCACTACCACAACCACCAAAGACCAGCCAAAACGTACCGATCAGTTCTGCTAAATATTTATTCATTTAAAATTCCATTTGTTTTTGTCATTTGGAATAGATTTTCAATCTTTCACTCAGCATGAGTGCAATATAGTTGTGAAGTGTTGTTTTATTCATTTATTGAATATGCATAGCTTTAATGGATTTTGCTGAAAATCACAATATATAAAATGATAACTGCGTCACATTTTAACTTGCTGCTTCAATTTGCGATAAGCGCCATTGCTGTGGGGTTAAATTTCGCCATTGTTTAAAAGCACGTTGAAATGCACTCTGTTCTGAATAACCCAGCAGTAGCGCAATTTTTTGCAAACTTAAATGTGGGTCTCTTAAAAATTCTTCAGCCATCATACAGCGGACCTCCTGCATGCGTTGCTGATAGGTGCTGCCTTGTTGTTGTAAATGGCGTTGTAATTGTCGGACGGACAGATTCAGTTGAGTAGCGACATGTTCAATTTGGAACTGATTTTTTTGTAAACCCATTAAGATGGCTTGCTGTAAGCGTTGGTCGATTTGCGTGGTATTCGGCAGTTTTTCTAATAAAGACTGTGCCTGTTGCATTAACAGTTTTTGTAAGGTCTGATCGCCTTGGGAAAAGGGGCGAGACAGTTCTTGAATGGGAATAATAACCTTCGACTTTTCTTGGGAAAATCGAACTTTACAGCGAAAATATTGTTCATACTGAGCGACATTTTTCGGTGCAGGATTATGAAAATGCACTTCGTGTAAATTGATATCTTCAAAACGCATGAATAATTTTAGAAACTGCAGCATTAAGGCAATCGCAATTTCATCGGTCAATTGATTGGCCATATTCATGGGTAAATCATTCCAACCGATCGAGAAAAAATCATTTTGAATATCAATCAGCAATGGACTGCCATCGAAGATTAAGCGATGA
The DNA here is from genome assembly GCF_024605785.1 of Acinetobacter sp. YH16040_T. Taxonomy (NCBI): domain Bacteria; kingdom Pseudomonadati; phylum Pseudomonadota; class Gammaproteobacteria; order Moraxellales; family Moraxellaceae; genus Acinetobacter; species Acinetobacter sp. YH16040_T. The sequence goes on from NZ_CP094541.1 coordinate 245,408, forward strand.
AAATCATGGTAGCGGAGCAGCGCTTCGCCCAAGTTTTCACAGGACAGGGCAATATACGCAATAATGCCAATATGTTTGGGTTGCACATGTTCTGCAATTTCTAAACCCAGCGCCGGCTTTTGGATCTTTTGATCTAAATCCATCAATAAATCACGCCAAATGGCATAATCAAAACGCTCTAAGTTTTGAACTTTATTCAATTTTTCAGGAATAGCAATGCCTTGAGCTTGGTGATAAGCATAGAGCAAATGGCCCAGTCCTCCATAGACTGATCCTGTATAGTCCTTGAGTTGTTGCATATTTTTTTAATTCTAAATTTTGTCGTGTTTTGTCAATAATATTAAAAAAAACGGTCAATATCTAGCCCTTTTCATTACCTATAGTGGAGCTAAGAAAAGGAGATATTGGTCATGTTAAAAGGTTTTATTGCAGGGTTGGTCGTCGCCAATGCCTTTGAATGGTTCGCGCATAAATATGTTTTGCATGGGACACATCGGTCAGGCAAGCCACGTTTTAGTCCAGTACCGAAAAGCATGAAATCACATTGGGAACATCATCGTGAAGTTCGAAAAACAGATTTTCATGATCATGGCTATGTTGAAGGTGTACAGAACTGGCGCACGAAAAATGAAATTATATCTTTGGCTATAGTTGCAGGTGTATTTACGCCGTTATTTTATCCCATTTCCAAAGGAATGAGTTTGTCTGTGCTGTATTGCGCAGGGAATTATTATTATATCCATCGTCGCGCACATCTTGAGCCAGAGTGGGCGATGAAAAAGATTCCATGGCACTATGACCACCATATGAATTCAAATCAGGATGCCAATTGGTGTGTGACTAAGCCGTGGTTTGACTATATTTTAGGGACTCGAGTGATCTCCTCGGCGAAATTACAGGAGCAGAACCCATTGGGTGTGCTACTGCCGACAGCGATTGCTAAACCATTGTCACACTGGGTCAATCGGGTATTTCCTGCAAAGTGGGTCGCTGAGCGTGAAAAGCCAGCTGCACTTCTTGAAACGGTCTAATATGAACGCACCATGGGTTTTGACAACTAGCTTTGCCATTCAATTGAGCTGTCGCAATTTGTCAATAAATTATGAATCTACTGTCAATCAAATGCAGTGCAAATGCCCTATATTTAAATGATCAAAAGGCTTGTACACGACGAGTTGATTGATGAAGTTGCTATGTATATTTTTTCATTTGTTTTAAGTATCAGACCAAGTGCTGTAGTTTTTCTTGGTTTATAGGAGCCGACAAGGCTCCTTTTTTTATGTCTATAGTAAATCAATTGCATGGGCGATGCTCTGCTACAAATGAATGGCGTTGCATCGAAAATTCCAAAGCAAAAAAAAGAGCGAATCATCGCTCTTTTTCAATCCTCATTGAAAATGAATCAATTAAAGACGCATTTCAATGCCTTGTTCTGCTAGATATTTTTTCGCTTCAGGAATGGTGTGTTGACCAAAGTGGAAAATAGAGGCTGCCAGAACTGCATCTGCGCCACCTTTTAAAATGCCATCGGCCAAATGTTGTAGATTACCGACACCACCAGAAGCAATGGTTGGAATGGTCACACGGTCATTGATATTACGCATCAGTTCAAGGTCATAACCGGCTTTGGTTCCATCGGCATCCATTGAGGTTACTAATAATTCACCTGCACCGAAGTCCGCCATTTTCACCGCCCATTCGATGGCATCGATACCGGTTTCTTTACGACCACCGTGGGTGAAAATTTCCCATTTATTGTCGCCGGTTTTTTTCGCATCAATAGCAACCACAATACACTGTGCGCCAAAACGCTGAGAGGCTTCTTGTACAAATTCAGGGTTATAAATAGCCGCAGAGTTAATCGAAACTTTGTCCGCACCCGCATTTAATAACAGGCGGATATCTTCTACTTTACGCACGCCACCACCGACTGTTAATGGCACAAATACAGACTCAGCCATACGCTCTACCGTACGGTAAGTGGTATCACGACCATTTGAGGTTGCGGTAATGTCTAAGAAGGTAATTTCGTCCGCACCTTGTTCGTTATAACGGCGTGCAACTTCAACTGGATCGCCTGCATCACGAATATCAAGAAATTGAACACCTTTCACTACACGACCGTTGTCCACGTCGAGGCAAGGAATAATACGTTTAGCAAGCATAATTTTTTCCAAAAATAACAGCCGATTATGAAACTTCGCGACTTAGATGCTACACCTTAGTAGTCGGAGCGGTTATTCTATCAAAAATATGTAAGTTTTTTCGCAGGTTTTCTATGTCGGTTTATACCACTTTGACTTTAAAGGAAGTTCAGGATTTTGCAGCACCTTATGGACTGGAGGTGATTGACCTGATTCCGATTCAAGGCGGTATTCAAAATACCAACTATTTTATTGTTTGCGAAAATGGCACGCAGTATGTATTAACCGTTTTTGAAGAGATGGACGAGCAAGGTGCAGGGGAATTGGTGCCTGTCCTCGAACACTTGGGGCAGGCTGGTCTAGCTGTGCCTGTACCATTGAATCATTCAGGTAAAGCGATTCATAGTTTAAAGGATAAACCTGCACAAATTGCGCCACGCATGCAAGGTCACCATCCCATGCCTGCGAGCTTAGCGCAAGCAGAAGCGATTGCTGTAGCCCAAGCGAAAATGCATGTGGCTTTACAAGATTTCCCTTTGGAACGTGCAGAATATCGTGATCATGCTTATTGGTTACAAGTTTCACGTAATATACGTCCAACATTAAATGAAGCAGATACCACGTTACTTAACAATCTGTTGGGCTTATATGACATCTTAACGGCGATGTATCCAGACCGTCCTACTGGTTTTATTCATTCTGATCTGTTCCGTGACAATACTCTATTTGAAGGCGATCAACTCAACGGCATTTTAGACTTTTATGAGTTAAATAAAGACGAACTCTTGTTTGATATTGCTATTACTTTAAATGACTTTTGTACTGAATATCCGGATGTACATTTGAATGAAGACAAAGCCATTGCCTTTTTAAATGCCTATGAAAGCGTGCGTCCATTAACCGCAGATGAAAAATCATGCCTAGAGTTATATTTGGCGATGGCGGCGGGTCGCTTCTGGATGATGCGTTTACAGGTGGCACAGAAAAATGCGGCAGAAGGCCGTACAGGGGATGATATTTTGCAGAAAAACCCTGCTGAAATGCGTAATATGCTGATTGAACGATTAAAATTCGTCACAGCATAAATTTTAAAAACAACGAGAGGGAAAAGCATGCGTGATCAAGGACGCTTAGTAGAATGGTTTGATGACAAAGGCTACGGCTTCATTCAACCGAACGATAGCACCAAAGATCGCGTATTTTTGCACATCAAAGACTTTTCCCGTCCCGGCCCACGACCAATCGTGGGCTGCGCGTTGGATTATGCTGTGATCTTAGACGAACGCGGACGCTTTCGTGCGCAGCAAGTGCATTATTTAAAAGCCTCACAAACCAAAGCTACACAACGCCCCAATAAAAAAAATGTGGTGCAGATGCCGCGTCAGGCACAGCCGATGCAAATCTTGTGCATTGTGTATATCCTAGCCTTGGCGGGCTTATCTGTGGCGGGTTTACTCAGTGGCATGGTGCTGCTTTTTGTGAGTATTATTAATGTCCTGACCTATTGGTTCTATGCTCAAGATAAAGAAGCTGCGCAAATGGGGAACCGACGTGTGCCAGAAAATACACTGCATCTTTTGTCTTTTTTAGGTGGGTGGCCGGCGGCATGGCTGGCTCAGCAACGTTTGCGGCATAAAACACAAAAACAACCATTTCGAAAAATATATTTCTGTACTATAGCCTTTAACATATTACTGATTTTATGGCTAATTTCACCATTTAATATCCTACATATTTAGGGTGGAATGATCCGCAAAATCATCATGACGGAGAGCGAAATGAATTATTCCATTGATAAAGATCCAAACCGCCTGCTCACGATTATTTTGTATATTCTTTATATTGTGGCGATTTTTTCTGCCGGCTTGCTTGCGGTCCTCGCGTTGATTATTAATTACGTCAAACGCAGTGATGTCCGAGGCACGATTTTTGAAAGCCATTTCATTTGGCAGATCCGTACGTTTTGGTGGTATCTCATTTGGAACATCATTGCTTTCGTGCCTTTTATTTTTCTGTTCTTTACCGGCAATAATGCCAATGCCTTTGCGGGTGTGGCACTGGGAGCGAGTACCTTCTGTGTCACGGTGATCGGACTGTCTTGGTTATGGATTGTGTACCGCGCGATTAAAGGTTTAATTCGTGTCAATGACAACAGACCGATGTATGACTAATGCGAGTTCAGAACTTTTTGGCATAAAAATCTTGGCATCAAAAAAGCGGCTGTATGGGCCGCTTTTTTGATCTAATAGAGGATGCAGAAATTAGCGTTTCTTTAACCATTTCGGCCGCCATTCACTCACAATCACACCCAGAACAACACACAGTCCGCCAATGAGAGCGAGCGGTGTTAAGCGTTCACCCGCAAGTCGCCCAATGATTGCGGCCCAAACCGGTTCACCTGCATAGATGATTGCCGCCTGTGCAGGATCAACCATACGCTGCGCCCAGTTCATCACCAGTTGAATCACGGCGCTGGCCAGCCCCAATCCGCACAGTACAGCGATTAATGGCCATTCAAATTTGGGCAATGTGGTTTCACCTACCATTGGAGCAAAGCAAAAACAGAACAGTGAGGCAAATGCCAATTGTAGAACCGTCACTCTGCGTAGATTGACGCGGGGTGCAAAATAACTGATCAAGATAATTTCAAAGGCAATGGCAATCGAACCGAGCAGCGTAATGATTTGTCCAAAATTGAGCTGAATAGCGCCAAAACCATTACCCGTTAAAAAGACCAAACCGACAAAAGCCAAACTTACACCTAGCCATGTCATCACATGTGGTTTATGCCGAAAACAGAGCCACATAAAAATCGGAACCAGCGGTACATACAGCGCAGTTAAAAAAGCCGATTCGCTGCTGCTGATACTTTGCAAGCCGACTGTTTGCGTCGCATAGCCGATTGCAATTACCGCGCCAATACTTGCGCCCGCAATGACATCATATTGAGAAAAATGTCTAAGATATTTGAGCGATAACAGACTCACAGCCAGTGTAGCTGCGGCAAAACGTAGACCGACAAACAGCACTGGACTGCTAAAATTTAAACCGTATTGCACGGTGATAAAACTGGCGCCCCAAATCATGGTAATCAGGATGAGTGCGAGCTGCGGAAACTTGGCTTTCCAAGCAGATTGGACGGTTGACATGTGTATTTGATTGTTCGAAGAGGGGAAATAAAAATGAGAAATAAAAAAAGAGGCCCGAAGACCTCTTTTCTGCTCGGGTAAATTATAAGCTTTGTTGATCAAGCAGTAATTGAGCTTCACGAAGGTTCAATGTGCCTTCATAAATTGCACGACCGGTAATCGCACCTAAAATACCCGGTTGGCCTTTTAAGTTACGCACGTCGTCAAGGTTGGTCACACCACCAGATGCAATAACAGGTAAGCCAGAATACGTTGCAAGGTTAACGGTTTGTTCAACGTTCACACCTTGCATCATGCCATCACGTGCGATGTCGGTGTAGACGATGCTCGATACGCCGGCATCTGCAAAGCGTTTTGCCAAATCAGTCGCTTTCACGTCAGTGACATTTGCCCAACCATCAGTTGCCACCATGCCGTTCATGGCATCGATACCGACAATGATATGGCCTGCAAATTTTTTGCACGCTTCTTCAACAAATTCAGGCTCTTTTACCGCTTTTGTACCAATGATGACAAACGAGACGCCTGCATCAAGGTAGTGTTCAATGGTTTCAAGAGAGCGGATACCACCACCAATTTGAATTGGCAATTCAGGCTGTGCTTTAGCAATCGCTTCAACCACAGGCTTATGAATCGGTGTACCAGCGAAAGCACCGTTTAAATCTACCAAATGTAAGCGACGCGCGCCTTCATTTACCCAATGCTGTGCAGTTGCCACTGGATCGTCAGAAAATACGGTATCGTCTTCCATACGACCTTGTTTTAAACGGACACATTTGCCATCTTTCAGGTCAATTGCAGGGATGATCAGCATGCTTTCGCTCCTTGCTCAATCAAATTAAGAATGAATTTGTGCCTAATCTTATCAAATAAACGGCTATTCACTAAATGCTAATATCAGAATTGATGAATTAAAAAAGCCTGACATGTGTCAGGCTAGTGCGAATAAAGGATTGGATTTTATTCTTGGTCTAAAAAAATGCGCTGTGTATTCGCGTTTTTAGTCATTAAACATAAGCGGTTGTTTGTAATAAATCGCTGTTTACGGACTGAAGTAAGCTACCGACATCGTACAAGCCATGATTGAGGGCTGTGGTACTTTCACCGACCACTTGAACGAGATCACCGACCACAGGAAGTTCAGTGGCAATCGATGTAATCGGTGCAATGTCATCCAGTAAGGCATCTAAAGTGCCTGAAACATCTTGCACGACACCACCTACACTTGCTAATGGATCATTCAGGACGGATGTTAATAATTCGGTAGGATTAATACTGGCTACATAGTCGCCCGTTTCAGCCAACAAGCCTGTTAAATTCCCCGTAGTTTCGCCTACTGCATCCAATAGACCGCCCAGCAATGGCAGGTCAGAAAGTACATCTGTGATTGGTGCAGCCACGCCACTGAGATGATCAACCAAACCTGCAACTTCCGTCACGGTTTGGCCGACCACACCAGTTACGCCATTGAGAGCGGTCTGTACACCTCCGAGAAGATCACCGGTCGCCAGTTGATCAGCTACCGCATGTAAGCCATCACCTAAGGTGCCGACCAACTGATTTTCAACCGCGAGTACTTTTTCGATGGTCCCACCAATGAGCGGAAGCTCAGTCAGTGCATCCGTTAAGGGCGCTGTTAAGCTACTTACGGTCTCTAATACGCTGTCTACTGTATCCAAAACAGTATTTAAAACCAGTCCAACCGCTTTGCTGATCCCTTGTAAAGTCAGGCTGAGTACACCGCTGATTTTTCCTGTAAATAAGTTCAACATGTCAGGTTCTCCAAGCTTTTAAATTATGATGTGTTATGTATTTGGCAGACTTGTTTTAGCAAAAGGAGATTGATGAAAACAAATTATGAAAGTATAGAAAGAAGGAGATAAATCATGTAATTCTGCTAGAAAACCCAGAGAGATCAAAACCTTAGCTGAATAAAAATATAAATGTATATTAATGTAATTAAAATGAGTTAAATCAAAGATATAAATGTACTTAAAAGGTGCGATTTTATTGTTTTTAGACTGTGCTGTGACTATTTTTAAGGCAATAACGTACTGTTTAAATCTCTAGTGCAAATAAACTGCAAATTCATTGGCACTCTTCAGCCGATCTTTGCACTTGGTCATGCCATAGATTGGGGCAATATCCAGTTACAGAGCGGTTACATCGCTGAATATAAATTAAATCATTAAAATAATTAAGGATTTATAAATTCATGTGCGGACGAATTCTTAGTTTGAGAGAAGTATTGGGAATGGTTTTGGGCAATAAGCCACGTTGTAATAATTCTTCAAAGACCAAAACAGGGGCATAGGCATCGGCAGCGGCATAACGAATTTGCTCCGGACTTAAGCGCTTTTTGGCCCAATTCGAAGTGCTGACCGATTTAGATTTTGGAAAATTCACACGAAAAAGCAGTGCCATGGCATTTTTTAAACCGACGGGTTGGCTTAAGCCAAAAGAAGCAAAGCACTTGGAGAGTTCCAATACACTATTCAGTTCGATGCCTTTTTTACGAAATAAATGCGCATCATTTTTTAAGCCAAAACCCACTTTAATTTGATCACGATTACTCAAGATTGGTCTTAAAAAATCCCAAGTGCATTCGTTCATTTGAAACAACCACGCCTGTTGCGCCGTCGCAAGTTGGATTAAATGTGGACCGGTAGAGACCTCACCTTTACGAAAAGTCGGCTTAGATTCAGAGTCGAAACCGAATAAGGCAGTCGTCTGCAATTCATCGGCCCAGTGTTGGCATTGTTCTGCATTGTGAATGACATGGATCTGCTCTGGCACTAAATTTTGGAACAATGGAAAATTTTTAATCTGTTCTTTTGTTGGCAAAATAGGTGTCGGTAGAGCATCAGTCATTGTGATTTAATTCAAAGGCTTGTTGTTGCAGCCTAGAGCGTTTAGTAGGGAAATGCAAATACCGAGATGCGGCGTTGAGCATGAGCCTTTGACTCACCTGCCTGTCATAGCGCGTTGCTATGACAGTGATGAGAGGACTTAAAGACAGTGACCAATAGGCTTAAAGTCAGTGACGACTTAAAATAGAAAACGCGCAGTAAATAATACATTTACCAAGATCAGTAAGAATAAACCGATAAAGAGAAAGGCGAGAACCACCTCCCATGTTTTGGATTCACGTGGCTCACCATATTGATTGGCATTTGCAGACCCGGGGATGAGCATCAGCGCAATGCACATGACGATATTGAGCAACGGAATCAACTCTAAGAGTGCAAACCAGCCTGAGAGATTAAAGTCATGCAGACGACGCACTGAAAAAATCATCAAAGGGATCAGCATTAAAACATTTAGGATAAATCCAATCACTTGCGTCATTGGATTTTCAGCGTGAGCTATTAGGGCATTGAGAGTATTGGGCATCATGCTGACAATCAGCAGCATCAGTATGCTTAGCATGAGGCCATAGAAGACATTCCAACCGATAAATGACATGCGATTAAAGCGACCGTCACGGTTCCAGCCAGAGTTAATATTGGGTGAATTATTCATATTAAATGATCTTAAATTATCGTAAAAAGTATTGTTATCATTCATTTTTAGCCGCAAAAAATTGAGCTAAAAACGACATAAAAATGTGAAAAAGTACAGGATTTGATCCTGTACCAAAAAAGCGCGTTGATTATAAAGGTAAAGTACAAAAAAAGCCCACTTGTGTGAGCTTGTTTGAGTAGATGTATTGCTGTTTAGGACGATCTCGGCGGCATCTAATGATTTATCATTATTGTTGTTGAATCGTGGTTTGTTGAGAGCGGATCACATAGTTTTGGTAAGACGGAATCATGATCGCAGCAAGTATCCCGACTATAAACACCACGATATACAAAACAGCCAGCACGGTTTCCCAGCCTTTGGTCGGGCGTGGTTGTCCAAAGCTATTACTACCGCTATTACCCGGTGCAAATAACACATAGAGCGCAAATAATATATTCACTACAGGAACTAAGATCAGCAGTGCAAGCCATCCAGAATGGTCACGATCATGTAAACGACGGATTAAGAAAATGACGCTGTAATAAATGACGATGGCATACATGATAAAGAAAATAATCATGAGTGGCGTCGACATTGCACCCTCAGTCAACGCATTTTGCGCACCGGGTATGAGCAGGCCGACTACAACAGCAATTAGCGTAAAAATAATGCCGAGAAGTAGATTCCATGCAAGATATGCGCGCCGGCTAAAGCGACCACTGGCTTGGGTCGGTGAGTCAGATGTGAAGGTATTCATTATTATTCCTAGGCTTTGGTATTTTTATAAGTAGGCAAATTCTAAAATGAATATGTAGAAAATAAAAGGATGAAAAATAAACAGTACAAAAAAGCCCGCAAGGAGCGGGCTTTTTTGCGGTGAAGGAATTTTAAATATCCCATTCCACAAAGTTTTTCAGCAATTGCAGACCGGCTGTATGACTTTTTTCTGGGTGAAATTGTGTCGCAAACAAGTTTTCCTTGTGAATTGCGGTACAAAATTCCAAACCATAGTCACAGGTAGCAGCGACAATGCTTGAATCTTGCGGCTCTACATAGAAGCTATGTACGAAATAGAAACGTGCATCTTGCTCAATGTTTTTCCACATCGGGTGGCTAGGGTCTGCCTGATGCACTTGGTTCCAGCCCATGTGCGGCACTTTTAATCCCTCTACATCAGGAAAACGTTTAACCGAACCTTCAAAAATACCCAATGCATCTGCACCGCCATTTTCTTCGGAATGCTGCATTAAAGCTTGCATGCCGACACAGATCGCAAGCACAGGTTTATTAAATGCCGCTTTACGGACCACATCATCAATGCCTGCATCATGCATGCCTTGCATACAGTCACGCATTGCTCCCACACCGGGGAACACAATTTTATCTGCTTGTGCAATCAGCTTAGGATCATTGGTGACATCAACAGTTGCACCCACGTGTTCGAGGGCTTTTGCTGCTGAGTGAAGATTTCCCATGCCATAGTCAAGAAGGGCAATACGGGTCATTACAATGTTCCTTTGGTAGACGCAACAGTATTTTCGGCACGCGGGTCAACTTCACACGCCATACGTAATGCACGGGCAAAGGCTTTAAATACGCTTTCAATTTGGTGGTGGCTGTTTTTACCTTTTAGGTTGTCGATGTGCAGCGTCATTAACGCATGGTTCACAAAACCTTGGAAAAATTCAGAGAAAAGATCCACATCAAAAGTCCCGATGCGCGCGCGAGTGAATGGAATATCCATCCAAAGACCCGGACGGCCAGATAAATCCACCACGACACGACTCAGTGATTCATCAAGTGGCGCATAGAAGTGACCGTAGCGACGTAAGCCTTTTTTATTGCCCAGTGCTTGCGCAAAGGCTTGACCCAGTGTAATCCCACAGTCTTCTACAGTATGATGATCGTCAATTTCAAGATCGCCATCACAATGAATATCAATATCAAACAGACCATGTCGCTTGATTTGATCAATCATATGATCTAAAAATGGAACACCAGTGTTTAAAGTGCCTTGACCAGTACCATCAAGATTCACACGAACTCGAATTTTGGTTTCGTTGGTGTTTCTTACCACTTCACTGATACGATCTGTCATAGACACGTTCCTCAAATACGTCAAAATGATTGATGTAAAAATATTTTCGCTGTGACGAAAAGTCACCGCATATTAGATTGCTCAGGAGGGTTTATCAATGCCTATTACCGTACATGCCTATACTTCTTTGGAAAATGATGAAGTGCGCAGCCAGCTTGAGCGACTGTATGACACCAGCCCTGAGTTTAGCGACGGTTCCGATGCGATTGAACAACTTGAGCAGAACTTAGCTCAGTATACCTTAGTTTATACTGCAGAATTTAATACAAAATTGATTGGCGCGATTTGGTGTACAGGCCAAGGTGAAAGCAAAACCCTTGAATATATTGTGGTACACCCTGCAAATCGTGGGCGTGGTGTTGCAGAGCGCTTGGTCAGTGAGGCCACCCGTATGGAAGAAGAAAAAGGGGTGAAAACTTTTGAACCAGGTTGTGGCGCGATCCATCGCTGTTTGGCACACATTGGAAAAATTACTGCGGCAGAATAACCTGCCCTCCAATATAAAGCAGCCATTGAGCTGCTTTTTTGTTGGATAAATACGTTGTCGTCACAGTGGTTTCAGCTGTGAAAATTTGAAATCACTCAAAAAATAAGCAAATAATGTGAAATATTGATTTAAAAATAAACATTTGCATAAAAAATCGCAACGGATGCTTGACGCCATGAGACTGAAATTGTTTAATACGCCCCATCGGCGTGATAGCTCAGTAGGTAGAGCAACGGATTGAAAATCCGTGTGTCCCCAGTTCGATCCTGGGTCTCGCCACCATATTCAAAACTGATTTTTCAGTTTATCAATCCCTGATCCCATCAGGGATTTTTTTTGCCTAAAAAATATGCATACGAAAAATATTTTTATAAATATGATTGACTAATTAACTGAGATGCGGCTTAATACACCGCATCGGCGTGATAGCTCAGTAGGTAGAGCAACGGATTGAAAATCCGTGTGTCCCCAGTTCGATCCTGGGTCTCGCCACCATATTCGAAAAAACCTCAAACCATTGTTTGAGGTTTTTTTTCGTCTGCTGTTTTTCAGGTGTTGATATTTCGCACAGTTTAACTGCTACAATCCATGCCAGATGATGAGCCCAATAGCTATAAGAAAATTATTAAAAAATAAGGGTTAAGGTTGTGAAGAAAATATTATTTCCTGTTTTGATCGGTATGAGTGTCTTGCTGAGCGCATGTGGTGGCGGGGGCGGCAGTAATGTCGATTCTTCCTATTCTAAAACCATTATTCAAAATGGTGTGACCTATGAATGTAAAAGTGAAAATGCAGCAGCGCTTTGTGATAATGGCAATTGTTCTTCTTGTGAATCATCGCTCGATAAAATAATCACAGCATCATGCAGCACCAGTATTTCCGCAGGGCAAACAATTTTTGCCGTGACCAAAACGGGCTGTGTATCCAATATGAAATCGGGCAGCAGAATAACTGCAGCATGTGATAATGGTCTGCTTAAATTAAAAGTTGGATCTAACTTTAGCTTAAATCAGGTGATTAACACGGGTACGACGATGAGCTCTGGTGAATATATTGTCGGCACAGAAGTGCTCCGCTGTAGGCTTTAATCAAATGAACATAGATTCGTGGAGTGACAGTTGAAGCGACTTCAATATGCGGCGATTGGACTGCTCTGTTTTGCACTGGGCTATATTGCGGCATCGTGGAATGACCAACCAAGCTTGACGTCGCCGCCACCTGAGCACTCGCTTGTAACTTTGGCGACGAGTAATCCTGTGGCACTCTTGGCTTTAGATCAAGATGCCTCGGATCAACCTCATTCTAAAGATATACAGCAACAACTCAAAAGCCAACATCGTCAGCTAAAGAGCATTATTCAGCAGACTTCAGATCAACAATTGGGGCGATATTTACAGCAGGCATTTCCCAATTACAGTTTTGCAGGGATTCAAAATAAGCAACAGTTTGCGCAGCAGATGTTAGACGAGTTTCTGCAAGCTAAAAATGATCCGCAGCAGCGATTGGCAGGGCAGGCCTATGTGACAGAACAATCACAGTTAGATGTAGATCAGGTTTTACCTCGTGAAATCTATGTCACACAGCCGCTATATGCACATTTTGATACCTTGGGTAAAGTTCCAAACAATACGCAAGTCATGGTGCGTTGGACGCATCGTGATAGCGGTGAAGTGCTGCTCTTTACGCCACGCAAAGTCAGTGAGCAACAGCAACAAAACTGGGTGAGTTTCTATCCTATGACTGGATGGAAAACTGGTCATTATGATGTGAAATATTATCAAATGAATGATCAATTAAGCCCGATTGCGCAGACCAGTTTTTATATACAGCATGTGATTGAGTAAATATTTGAAGCTCAAATTTTATCGCTGAAGCTATGACTTAAGTGCTAGTTTCCGACCCTAAAAATTCGATTAAAGTGATAAAAAAACAACCAATGAATCCCCGCAATGAAAGATCTTTTCTCTACAGGGAGTGCGCTGTATCAACAAGCACGTCCAAGTTATTCTGCTGAAGTCGTCGATAGCATCTTGCAGCATGTTGCCGTGCGTGAACTGGCATGGGACTGCGGTGCAGGTTCAGGTCAATTTACCAAAGGTTTGGCACCCTATTTTCAACAGGTTTTAGCGACAGATCTGAGTGCTGAGCAATTGGCACAAGCACCCAATTTAGATAATGTGCGTTATGAGCAAGCTAGCGCCGAACATTGTCCGCTTGCCGACCATTCAGCGGATTTAATCACAGTCGCGCAAGCGATTCATTGGTTCGATTTTGCTGCATTTTATGCAGAAGTACGACGCGTATTGAAACCCCAAGGTCATATCGCCATTGTGGGTTATGGTCTGATTCAATTTGAACACGCGGAATTGAACCAGCTTTTACAGGATCTGTATTTTGTCACGTTAAAAGGCTATTGGGATGCTGAACGTTGTTACATCGACGAAGAATATCGCAGTATTCCGTTTCCATTTCAGGAGTTAGCGACACCTCAGCTGTTTTTAAATTACAGGTGGAGTTCACAGCAAATTTTGGACTATTTGCAAACATGGTCTGGGTTAAAACATTATCAACAGCAACATCCGATACTTCAACCATGTGCAGCTTTGCACGACTTCTTTAGCCGTCATCCGCAGCAAGAGTTTGCTTTGTCATTTCCTGTGCTGTTAAGAATTGGAACAGTATAAAAAAGAAAAAGCAGTGGTAATGCAGATAGGTAAAGGATGATATCTCAAGTCCAGAATGAGCAACGTGAGGTTTAAACTAGCTGTGCTATCCTGCCGTTTGTCGGGGTTAAATCCAGTGAATTGATTAATTGTTGTACAATAATAGCAGTGTAAATTTTTTCAATTTTCTATTTTTAAATCTCTTGGAATGAACATGATGAATCTCCCTAAATCTGTTTCCGTTTTGGTTTTTGTTAGTGCAGCAATGACGGCTATGAGTACATTGGCTGCGGAAAAAGCCACTACAAAAGCTGATGAAACCGAACAACAAGCTATTCAGATGCCTGCTTTAACCATTATGGCAGAGCGTGAAATGCGTGCAGAGACGGGCATTGTTGAGTATCAAGAGCAGGTGGATCGCCGTAAAGCCTTACAGCAACGGGTGATGCAACTTGAGCGTGATACTCAAAACAAAGGTGTCGATGCAACAATCGTGTCAAATATTGATATCTTACCTGCCACAGCAGTGCCAGATATGTCGAATTTATCGCCTTTGATGCAACAGCATGTTTTAAATATTGCCGCAGGTTTGCAGTCTTCTGACCCACGCAATGGTTTATATATTATGTTGCAACCCTTTGGGATTGACCGTAATGCGACCAATGTGCAAATCAGTCGTGAGCAAATCAATCTCGGAAACATCGACCGTCAGTTAAATACCAATCCGATTAAGACCCCATAATCGAATACATCTCTACAGTACATTGAAGGCGAAAATTCATGTTTTATCCATGAATTTTCGTTTTGATGGCATGCGCAATTTAAGTCTATTTACATTGATGTTTTCAAATAGCCTTCTTAAAAAGCATGGCTATTTTATCGTCAATCTTCAAACTTTTGGTTAAACTGAATAAAAGGGCATTCGGAGCTCATTATGCCGCGTATCTTTGTTGTCTTGGCCAGTGCTACGGTATTGGTCTTTGGATGGATGTTTTATCAATATTCAGTACAGCAAAAAGAAGCTGTGCAACTCTCGACCTATGAAACGGTTTTGCGTGAAAAAACCGAGCAAATTTTTCAGCAAGCTCAGCACTGGGAAGAGCCGATACAACTCAATGTGACAGATGCACGGCTAACGGGGGATTATAAAATCATGTCGGATTTTATTTTGAGCCAAATGCTGCAGCGTGCAGAAGCACGGAATCAATATATTCGTGATCTTAAAGCACTGAATTGGGATAAATTTCTCGATATCGATCGCTTATTAAAAGATAAAAAAAACCAATATCAAGAGACTGAGCAAATGCTGCAGCAGGTGCATGCAGTGGTCGATGCTTATGAACAAAAAACCACACAGCAAGAGGAAAATGGTTTAGCGCAGGCCAAACAGTTGGCGGTCAAACAGGTGTTTCGTCAGCAAATTGCGCAGAGTTTAAGAGACAGTCGTGATAGTGATGAGTCGCATGCTTTATTTGAGTTAGAAAAGCAAAGCTTGGCGAAGGCTGATGAGCTCTTTGCTGTGCTGAAAGCCAATAAATGGGAAAAGAAAAATAAATTATTTATGTTCTATGAAGATGCGCCTTTAAAGCAGTTTAATCAGCTTTATACAGAGATGTTAGCGCTCAATGCACAAATGGATGAGATCCGCCAAAAGAACCGTTCAGAGTTGAAACAAAAGCTTTAACTGACTGTCATCTCTCTTTCAAAATTGCGCGATAAAGTGGCTTATAGCAAGGTTTTACATCATATAGAGGTCCATGCTCATGCGAGCTATTCAGATTTTTGATGATATTCAGCAGGTCTATATCGACTTTATCGCGAACCGCCAATATCCACGTTTGGAAAGTTTAAACAATTGGGGCAAGAACCGTTTTTTCTTCAGTCAGTATTTTCGCATGATTGAAGATTGGCATCTGACTGAACAGATTGTGATTGAATTTAATCAACAATTTTATAGTTTGGATACAGGGACGGCGCCTGACTTTATGGATCAAGATAAATACATGGCTTGGTTGATGGAACAATTACAAATATTAAAATAAGTCCTTTTCATTCAAATTATTCAGCACAACTTCGAGACATGTTATGCAAGTGAAAGCCATCCTTTAGCGGATGGCTTTTTTGTTGTTATCGAGCATCATTTTGGGAACTGAGTTCCGAACTAGCACGAATGGCGCAAAAAACATTGGCTTTAAAACAGTCTTTGATTGTTTAAATTGCAAATTTAATACAACTATCAACCAATAGTGTGACTTAAATCACTTAAAATACGCCGAAAATTTAAACATAACTTTTTAGCCAGCAGCCCATAACTCATAAGAAGCTGAGCTGTATTGAACTTGCAAAAATTCTAACCTTAGACCGATTGGCTTTGAATGAAAGGTTTATCGCCATTTTTAGAGACGATTTTTTTAGCGTATGAAAAAATTAATACTGCTATGGCTTGCCATATGTGCGGTTTCATTGGTGTCGATAGGCTATACCTATGAATTATTCATTAGCCCTGTTTGGGTGGTAAATGCATTCGCTGCCTATGGCATGGTTTTAATGCGAAAGCATTTAAGTCACGATTTACTGATCGTGCTTTATGCTTTTAGTGCGATCTTTGTGGCTTCGCTGATGGTCGATCCTGCCAAAATCTTAGAAGATAAATTTCTCCTGTGTGCGATTTCGGCATTTCAGATTTGGGTATTTATTAAAGCCTATTTAGCGCTGAGCCATTTAAAAAAACGCCGCTTTAAGCGAACCCTAATGTTAGCTGTTCCGAGTATCGTGAGTGCTTTTGCAGGCAGTCTCTTGTTTGTGGCGTGCTTTCAGATGGACAACCAATACTTTGCCTTTGTTGATTATTTTCTAGAGCAATTTGCAACAAGTTTGGCTGTGGTGTGTTTACTGTTTGGTGTTCAGCGCTGGATGAATGTGCCGTGGGTGGATTATGGCTATCTGATCGTGGCACTGGCCATCAGATCTTCTATGCTTGCATGGTCTTGCCTTTATTGATGTGTTACTACGCGATCAAATATGACTTCAAAACCTTTTGCTGGCTGATTGGCTTAATGACGCTGATCTGTGGCTGGTATGGTGCCATGCCATTGGCTGGGGAATATTGGTCGGATGCACAGGTACATATGCTCTCGCGGATCAGTTCTTATCGTTTGGCATTGGGTATTTATTTGATCATTTTTCTGTTTATTTGTGAGCTGTATGCACGAAATAAACGTCTATATTTGGCTTTGCAACGTGTAAGTTTTTGCGATGAGTTGACGGGACTGAAAAATCGCCATGCCTTTAAAGAACAAATATTTATAGAGGGTGCGGTTGATAAAGGCTGTGTCATTTTGCTCGATGTCGATAATTTTAAAAAAATTAATGACCAATATGGACACCAAATGGGGGACAGTGTTTTGGTGCATTTGGCAAAAATCTTAAAAAATTGTAGTCCACGCGCGAGTTTTATTAGTCGTTGGGGCGGTGAAGAATTTTTAATTTTGCTCGAAGGTGCCGATTTGGAGCAGGGTAAAATGTTGTGTGAAACAATTTTGGAACGCTGCGAACATGTGCCGTTTCGAAAAGATCAATTAAGGCTAGATGTCAGCTTTAGTATGGGCTTGGCCAAGTTTCAACAGTTGAGTTTGTCCAATTACTCCACGACTTTACAACATGTCGATGCCTGCCTATATCAGGCGAAATCACAAGGGAAAAATCAGTTTGTTTATCAAAAGATTATTCCGTTGTCAGAAAGCAGTATTGCAGTCTAAATGGGCAAAAAAAAAGATGCCGTGAAGGCATCTTTTTTTTGCATTTAATCAACGATTAAGCTGCTTTTTTGAACCAAGAAAAGAAACCTTTTTTCTCAGCTTTAGCTGCTTCAGCTTTTTTCTCTGCACATTTTTTAGCGCAGTCTTTTTTCGCTTCAGCTTTTACTTCTTCAGTTTTAGTTTCAACAGCTTCTTTTGCATCAGTTGCTTTTTCTACAGCTGCATCTTTTGCTTCAACAGTTTTTGCAACGACAGCATCTTTAGTTGCCACAGTTTTTGCTACAGTCGCGTCTTTTGCTGCAACAGTGTTCGCAACAACAGCGTCTTTAGCCGCTACAGTTTTTGCTACAGTTGCATCTTTTGCTGCAACTGCAGTTTCTTTAGTTGCTGCTGCTTTTTCTACAACTGCTTTTTTCATGTCAGCAGTTTTTGCTTTAGTGGTTTCTTTCACTGTTAAAGTTTTAGTTTGAGTCGCTTTTTCTGCAACAGCCACTTGAGTTTTAGCAGCATCTTTAGTTGCTTGAGCAGCAGCTACAGTTGCAGTTTTCGCTTGTGCAGCTTGAGCTTTTACAGCTTCAACAGCAGTCGCAGGTTTTTGTTCTACAGCAGTAGTTGCCATAGCAGAAGTTGTAGCAGCAACTAAAGCAACAGCTAAAGTAGTTTTGATCGCGTTCATAGTCATCACTCTATAAAACTTAGTTAAAATAAGGCATTGTAAATTTTATGCCTTATCAACAGCGCTTAGGTTACACGGCACAGAGTGAGGGATTTGATTGCGTGAATATTCCACCAATGTTACAAACGGATAACATGGTGTTACGCAGAAAAACAAACAAGAACAGCGTGCATTGCACAGCATTCGAAATTTTCAATTTAAAGCTGATTTAAAATCACTATTAAAGCCGTTATGGTGAATATACATTTCCGCCATTGGTATGGCATAAAAATAAAGTCGCATGAGGGATAACTACAGATGCAGCAGCTTATTTGTTATAAACAGCTCCCTGTGTGGACGCAGCAGTCGATTCCACAAGGTTTTAAACAACAGCACAATACCAAAGCAGGCACATGGGCAAAACTCACCGTACTGCAAGGTGAAGTGAACTTTGCCATGCTGGATGCGTCAGGAAATATCCTCTCGACGCATGTATTTAGCCCAGATCAGCCACCGCCGTTTATTGAGCCGCAGGCGTGGCACAAAATTGTGTCTGCGAGTGACGATGTGCAATGTCAGTTGAGTTTTTATTGCTTAGTACAGGACTATTTTTATAAGAAATATCAACTCAGCGCAACACATTCAGAGATTTTGGCAGCAACACCATATTTGCAAGGTGGTCGTGCTTTGGATGTCGGCTGTGGGCAGGGGCGTAATTCGCTGTACTTAAGTCAGCTGTCTGAGCAGCGCTTTGAGGTGGATGCATGGGATGTCAATCCACACAGTTTGCACAAGCTGCAAGAGGTGATCGCTGCGGAAGGTATTGAAAATATTCATGTACAGCAGCGTGATTTAAATGCAGACCAAAGCATTACGGGGAAATATGATTTTATTTGCTGTACCGTGGTGATGATGTTTTTAGAGGCCAAGACAGTGAAGCCACTGATTCAGCAGATGCAGCAAGCGACAAGTGTAAATGGCTATAACCTGATAGTTTGCGCTATGGATACGCCTGATATTCCTGCGCAGTCTGACTTTCCATTCAGCTTTAAAGCAGGGGAATTAAGTGCCTTGTATGAGGGCTGGAACATTGTGAAATACAATGAAAATGTCGGGGAGCTGCATCGGGTGGATTCAGAAGGGCAGCGGATTAAACAGCATTTTGCGACTTTGTTGGCGCAGAAAATTTAAGCTTAGAATTGTAGGATGTTGAGTTGAAGGGATGGGGATCAACTCAACACTTACTTTACTTAAATTGGAAAAAGGGAACCATTTTTGAGCTAGTCAGGGTGTATGTGTACTTAGAAAATTCAACCAATTGAATATGATCCTACTCTGATTTAAGGCTGATAAATAAAGCCCAAAGCTTTTAAAGGCAATTGAATGATGTCGATTGTGAGTGTTAAAGGCAATAGTGGTAATTCTGCCAATTTTTCCTGCCCTGACTTTTTGACATAGCCACTTTGGTCTTCGTAATGCTGGATACGGATCTTATAGGGATGGCTTAAGGGCTTTAAATCTGCGGCATTCGCAACTTTTGGGTAAACCGTACCTGCAATTTCTAAGTTAAAGAGATGATCTTGCTGTTCTGCCTTTGAACAATCACATGGTGCTACGCCATATTGGTTGAATAATGCCCTTTCCGTAGGACTTAGTGTTCCATTGGGAGGCGCATAATAAAATTTAAAGCTTCCGCTAAATTTAGTGCTGTTCGGGCTCGGAGAATTAAAGTCAAGTTCTCGATGGAGACGAATATATTGTGGATTGAGTTGGCTAATCAGTTGAATAAAATCAGCACCGCCTTTATTAATCACATAGCTGTATTTATTGCCTGCGACTACGATGCTATCGATTGGTTCATTGGGTATTGCTTTAGCGGGTTTGCCAAATGCGATCACATCATCTTCAAGGATTGTTCTCCATGCATATTTTGTTTCGTATTTTTGAAACAGATCACGGGAGAGTTCACCGATTTGATTATTTGTAACGCAAGCTGTAAGAAAAATAAAAGTGCTTAGGCAGCTCATCTTTAAGAGGTAGTGAAGTCG
This sequence comes from Acinetobacter sp. YH16040_T, assembly GCF_024605785.1. Taxonomy (NCBI): domain Bacteria; kingdom Pseudomonadati; phylum Pseudomonadota; class Gammaproteobacteria; order Moraxellales; family Moraxellaceae; genus Acinetobacter; species Acinetobacter sp. YH16040_T. The sequence continues at coordinate 265,914 of NZ_CP094541.1, forward strand.
TTTATTTATCATTATTATGCATATTTAAGTTTTGGTTCAGGCCTTACCATAATTCAAAAATCGCTGAAAATCGAGAATTAACGTATTAACTTTAAAAATATGCTGAGGCGTTTTTACGGTTTGTTTAGCACGGTTTTTTGTTGAAGATTTTTGAACAAAATTTATTGCACTATGAAATTTCCCTCTCCTTTTAAGGAGACTTGCGCAGAATACCGCTCAGGGATAGGATTTATATGAAAAATTTCCCCTCATCCTCTTGTGGTGCATGCTGCTCACCCCAGAGGGAGAAGGGGCTTCTAGTATTATTCATGCGAGTTTAGTTAACAAATAAAAAACCCCGCACTAAACGGGGTTTCTTTTATCTCAGTATTTAATTAAAAATTAAACACGTTCGATAATGGTCGCGATACCTTGACCCAAACCGATACACATAGTCGCAAGACCGATTTGCGTATCTTGCTGTTCCATTACGTTCAACAATGTTGTTGTGATACGCGCACCAGAACAACCCAATGGGTGACCCAATGCAATTGCACCACCGTTCAAGTTCACACGGTCTTGTTGATCATAAATGCCTAAGCCTTTAAGAACAGACAAACCTTGTGCTGCGAACGCTTCGTTCAATTCAAAAGTTTGAATATCAGCAATCGATAAGCCAGCACGTTTAAGTGCTTTTTGCGTTGCTGGTACAGGACCATAACCCATGATCGCAGCATCACAGCCTGCAACTGCCATAGAGCGGATCACAGCACGTGGCTTAAGACCTAAAGCTTGAGCACGTTCAGCAGACATCAGCAACATTGCAGACGCACCATCAGACAACGCTGAAGATGTTGCAGCAGTTACTGTACCGCCTTTCGGATCGAATACTGGACGTAAAGCTTGGAATGCTTCAAGGTTTGCATCAGGACGAATCACTTCATCAATATCGCACAGAATTTTGAAGCCATTTGCATCGTGACCTTCAACGCCCACGATTTCATTTTTGAAACGACCTTCTTGTGTTGCAGCCCAAGCACGGCGGTGTGATTCAACACCAAACGCATCTTGTTCTTCACGAGAAATACCGTTCATACGACCTAACATTTCAGCCGTTAAGCCCATCATGTTAGATGCTTTTGCATAGTGCTTAGACGCTTCAGGGTTGATGTCGATGCCGTGCATCATGCCAACGTGACCCATGTGTTCTACACCACCAATGATGAAGATATCACCTTGGTTGGTTGCAATTTGCGCAGCCGCTGTGTGGATTGCTTGCATAGAAGAACCACAAAGACGGTTCACTGTTTGACCTGCAACAGTACGTGGTAGGTCTGCTAACAATGCAATGTTACGACCAATGTTCATACCTTGCTCTAGGGTTTGGTTTACACAGCCCCAGATAACGTCTTCAACTTCATTGGTATCAAACTGGTTACGAGCAACAAGCGCGCGTACTAATTCAGCAGATAAGCTGTCAGCACGTACGTTACGGAACATACCATTTTTGGTTTTACCCATTGCTGAACGTACGCCATCAACGATGACAACGTCACGTGGATTTAAAGTAGCCATTCACGTTGCTCCTTAACCGTAGAATTTTTTGTTGTTAGCAGCCATGTCACGCAACATTTGTGGCGCTTCATAAGCCTTACCTAAATACGCATATTTGTCGCAAAGCGCTACGTATTCAGCGACACCTGTTTGGTCGATGTAACGGCATGGACCACCACGGAATGGAGGGAAACCTACACCCATGATCATCGCCATATCTGCTTCAGCAGCAGTCGCTACGATGTTGTCTTCTAGGCAACGAACAGTTTCGTTACAGAAAGTCAGCATCATACGGTCAATGATTTCTTGAGCGTCAAATTCACGTTTTTCCGCAGTTGCAACAGAAGCCACAAGTTCGTAAGCCACAGGATCAACCACTTTGGCTTTCTTACCTTTACGGTCAAGTTCGTATTTGTAGAAACCAACGTCGTTCTTTTGACCAAGACGTTTGTTTTCGTACATGGTTAAAGTTGCGCCTTTGTAGTCTGGCTTCATGCGGTCAGGGAAACCTTCTGCCATTACTTCCGCACCGTGTACGCCTGTGTCGATACCCACAACGTCGATGAGGTAAGCAGGACCCATTGGCCAGCCGAATTTTTCCATGACTTTGTCGACTTGTTGGAAGTCAGCACCGTCTTTCAATAGAAGGTCAAATGCACCAAAGTAAGGGAACAATACGCGGTTCACCAAGAAGCCTGGGCAGTCGTTAACCACGATTGGTGTTTTACCCATTTTCTGAGCAAGAACTACAGTCGTTGCGATTGCCTCAGCAGATGTTTTCTCACCACGGATCACTTCTACCAATGGCATCATGTGAACTGGGTTAAAGAAGTGCATACCTACGAAGTTTTCAGGACGTTGTAGGTTTTCAGCCAAACGTGTGATTGAAATGGTTGATGTGTTAGACGCAATGATCGTGTTTTCACGAACATTTTTCTCAGTTTCAGCAAGTACGATACCCTTAACTTTCGGGTTCTCTGTTACTGCCTCAATCACGATGTCCACTTCTTTGAATTCGTCATAGCTTAATGTAGGACGGATGCGAGCAAGAGTTTCACCCATTTGAGCAGGTTTCATCTTCTTACGTTCAACTTGTTTGGTCAGTAAGCCATTTGCTTCTTTCATACCTAAAGCAAGTTGTGGGTTACCAATGTCTTTCATGATGATTGGTGTGCCTTTGCTTGCCGCTTGGTAAGCAATACCACCACCCATGATACCCGCGCCTAATACAGCGGCTTGGTTGACAGGGTGCGCACCTTTTTCATATTTCTTCGAAGTTTTCTTCACAATTTGGTCGTTAAGGAATAAACCAATTAACGCACCTGCTTGTGGAGTTACAGCCGCTTTAGCAAAACCTTGCGCTTCGATTTTCAATGCTTCATCACGTGGAAGGCTTGCACCTGCTTGTAATGAGTCTAAAAGAAGTTTTGGCGCTGGGTATTGAGCAGGATTTGCTTTTGCAAGAACTGCACCTTTCGCTGTATTGAATGCCATCATTTGTTCAAGCATGTTCAATTTAACAGGATCTAATTTTTCTTGACGTTTTGCTTTCCAGTCTACACGGCCAGCAATCGCTTGTTTTACAAGGTCAATTGCAGCGTCTTGTAGTTTGTCTGCAGCAACAACTGCATCAACAGCACCGTCTTTGAGCGCAGCAGCCGGCTTTTTCGGTGCAGCCATTGCCATCCATTCAACCGCATTGTCGATACCAATCACGCGGCTTAAACGAACCGTACCACCAAAACCAGGGTAGATACCCAGTTTGATTTCTGGAAGGCCAACTTGTGCAGCATCTGACATCACACGATAGTCACACACTAAGCACATTTCAAAACCGCCGCCCAATGCCATACCATTGATTGCAGCAACTTTAGGAACGTTTAGATCTTCAAACGCATTGAAGATGTCGTGAACAGGCAATGCCCAATCCACAATCGCTTGTTCGCCTTGAGCGAAGTTGTCACCGAATTCAGTGATATCTGCACCCACGATAAATGTAGATTTACCTGAAGTAACGATTAAACCTTTGATGTCACCGTTTGCTTTAACAGCGTCAATTGCAGCTTTAAAATCTTCAATTGTTGCGCGGTTAAATTTGTTGACCGACTCACCTTGTAAGTCAAAGCGGAATTCTGCAATTCCGTCCGAAAGCATTTGGACGGTAATGGCATTGCCAGCGTGGATCATGCCTGATCTCCTTTATTTTGGAGGACTTCTAAGTTGATGTTGTGAAGCGAGTACGCGGTTCCTGCGTACACTTTATGCCTCGCTAATCTTACGATAACTATATCTAAAAAGAACATAACAAGTTGTATCAAGCCGTGACGCTAGGGTCATCAAAATTTCTTTTGGAAATAGACTTTGGATCTGCCTTTAATCGCTATCGCTCTAATTAAATATGTTGAAGCTTATGTTTCAGTTCACATTTTTTTATAAATGTAAGCTATAGATTGAGATGCAAAAGAAAAATTCAATAAAAAAGCAAGTGTATTTTTCGGCAGAATGGTCAATTCACTTTTAACATTGTCGTCCATCTTTGCTGAGACACAGTGTTCTATGCTGCTTATTTAGGCATCACTGAGCACTATGCTATACTCGCCGCGTTCTCAAAAGTTAATTTTTCATTAAGCACAATGCTTATTAGCACCAGGTCCTCATATGATTAAGTGGATTATCCTGGCGGTCTTTGTCATTTCTGCGTTTTATATTCAGCAACGCGGTAAAGTCCGTCATTCATTTTATCGTCAGTTTTTTGATCATTCGACATTGCTCGCACCGATCAATTTTCTCATGTACATGTTTTCAAAAGTGCCGAGTCAACCCTATATCGACACGCAGCATTTTAAAGATTTAAAAGTCTTAGATGAAAACTGGGAAATGATTCGTGATGAAGCCAAGGCCTTGTATGAAAAAGGGGGCATCAAAGCATCGAGTACTTATGATGATCTTGGATTTAACTCGTTCTTTAAAACAGGTTGGAAACGCTTTTATTTAAAATGGTATGACTCAGCCCATCCTTCGGCTGCTGAACTTTGCCCAAAAACTACGGCCTTGTTAAAAAATTTACCCACTATTAAAGCCGCGATGTTTACTGAGTTGGCGCCAGACAGTCGTTTAGTCCGTCATCGAGATCCCTATGCTGGTTCATTGCGTTATCACTTGGGCTTACTGACGCCCAATGATGACCGTTGTTTTATTGATGTCGATGGTCAGCGGTACTCATGGCGTGACGGCGAGAGTGTGGTGTTTGATGAAACTTATATTCACTATGCTGAAAATAAAACGGATCAGAACCGGATCATTTTCTTTGCAGATGTTGAACGGCCATTAAAGTCAAAGTGGATGGAAGCTTTTAACCATTGGTTTGGTAAAAATGTCATGACTGCTGCAAGTTCACCGAATGAAAGCGGTGATAAAACAGGTGGTTTAAATAAAGTATTTGGCTATGTCTATCAAATTCGCATAAAAGCCAAAGCCTTGAAAAAAACCAATCGTTCACTGTATTACTTTTTAAAGTGGTTCCTGATGTTGGGGCTGTTCTTCCTGATTTTTGTACGTCCATATTTATTTTAAAAGTGGAATAAATATCGAAAAAATGCGCCCTTAGGGGCGTTTTTTTATGCTGACAGTCAGTGAAATATCAGTTATCGTGGAAGCAGAATAAAAATAATTATGCAGAGCAAATCAGCTAAATACAGGAATCGTGTTAGCCAAAATAAGCCAGAATCAGAATAAGCCAGAAAAAATGAGCCAATAGACGAGGAATATGATGTTGACGTCCGAACTTAAGCCCATGCAAAACCGTTGAGCTGAAAGAAAAGCGTCATCATCAATGATAGCCAAAACCCAAAGGTGAGCGGTGGAAGCTTTGCATGCAGGCATGAAGACCTACTGCATAGAAACCCTGTGTAAACGCCTGAAGGGAGGGATTTGGCGGGAAGGGGATCCGTTCATGAAAGCAACCAACCAAACATTGATGCATCAAATGCATATTTCGATGCAAGATATAGAACGACGTAAACAGTTGCTTGGCTTGACTGATTTAGAGCTGGCGGAACTGGCTTCGATTGGTGGGATTGTGGCGCCTATACTCGACAGTATGGTCGATGAATTTTATGAAAATCAGACCTCAATTCCAGAAATTGCAACATTGATTGGTGATCTTGATACCTTGAAGCGTTTGCAACGCGCGCAGCACCAATATTTATTGGACTTATTTTCCGGGCGCTATGACAGCGCGTATGTGAATAACCGTTTACGGATTGGTTTGGTTCATAAGCGCATAGGTGTAGAGCCGAAGTTGTATCTCTCTGCGGTGCATACCCTAAAGACCATGTTGTTTCGCTTAATTCAGCGAACCTTTAATGATACGGAACAATATCAGCGGATTATTAACACCTTGGAAAAGCTCTTTATGTTCGATACTACATTGGTGGTGGAAACTTATGTGTGGAGTTTGATTAATGAGGTGAAGATCTCCCGTGAAAAAATGGAACAGTATGCGCATGCGCTAGAGTTTCGTGCACAAGAAATGGAAGAACTTTCACAGCGCGATCCATTAACAGGACTGTTAAATGTCCGGCATTTATCGACCTTATTGACCAGTATTTTATATACCGCACAGCGTAATCATGAACCCGTAACAGTAGTGTTTATTGATATCAATGATTTTAAAAAGATCAATGATGAACAAGGTCATCCACGTGGAGATCAGGTACTACAAACGGTTGCTGCGGCCATAAAGTCGGTTGCACGTTTAGATGATCATTGCTTCCGTTATGGCGGAGACGAATTTTGTTTGGTCTTGCCGGGATGTAGTGAAAAGCATGTGGAAGCGAGTTTTATCCCGCGTTTATTAGAAGCGGTGGCTGAAATGGAAGCAGGCTTAAGTTTAAGTATTGGGCTGTGTCAAACAGACCATCAGCAAGGCTATATAGATGTCATGAGTTTGGTACAACAAGCCGATGCTAAAATGTATCAAGAGAAAAAGAATTATAAACGTTTGCAGGAACAACCTATATCGAAAGAAGCGTGATTCGAGCGTAAAGAACGCCAAAAATAACAATAGATGAATAGCGGTACTTGAGCGAAATGGTTCTCCATATTCTTGAAAATAATGTGATAAATACGCTTATTTCCTGCAAAAATAAAAGCTGAAATAGCAGATGCATCCTGCAAAATCTTGTATAGAATAAAAGCAGTTGATGGGGGATAAGATGCAAGTTTTTCGTTCAAAAAAAGATTGGTGGGTGGTGGCATTTATTATTTGTATGAGTGGCTTGCTCATTCAATTATTACTCACCATGCAAGCCAAAGGTACGATGCAGCAATATCCTCTTCATACCGCGGTGTATATTTTGACGGTGTTACTGCTGTGGTGGCCAATACTCAATACACGTTATCAAATTTCCGCTACAGAATTAAATATCCGTAGCATGTTTCTACGTTGGCAGATTCCTTTGCAGGATATCCAACGCATCAGTGCAAGTCAGGATTTGTCTGCGGCACCTGCGCTTTCCATTAAACGTTTAAAAATTGAATATATACAGAATGGACAACGCAAATTCGTCATGGTTTCACCGAAAGATCCGCAAGCTTTTGCTAAAGCGATTGGTGTTCCAATCCAATAAATATAAGAATGCTGAATAAAGGTATGTGAGCATGCCTTTTAAAGACCAGTGAATTATTTAATAATAACCAATTGTCCAAGTTGTGCATCTAGGTGTATTTTAGTTTGTTCGGGATGATTCAAAAAATACACCGCCAAAATAGGCTCAAGCTCGACCCGCATTTTTCGTGCTAAATGTCGTGCGCCATAACGAATATCATGGTTCTGATAAAAATGTGCTTTGGCTGCATCTGTGAGTTTGATACTGCGTTTTTGATGCTGTAGGCGTTGATTAAGTTTTTCCAGCTCAATTTCGACCAAGCAAGGTAAAGCATCATCTTGAACGGGTTGATATTGCAGTACACGGTCAATACGGTTAATGAATTCAGGGTCGAATTTACGTTGCATGACTTTTTCAATAATGCTGCTGACCGGCACGCGTTTGAGACAAACCTTCTGTATTTTTTCGGGTAAAAAATTTAACTTATCTAGATATTGCTGTGCCGCTTGCGCACCTACATTGCTGGTCATAAAGATCATACAATTACGAAAGTCGATTGTTTTTGTACCTGAGGTTAAGGTTAATTTTCCGCTATCAAGCACATTCATTAAGCCGCGAAGAACTTCGGTTGATGCTTTTTCCAGTTCATCAAAAAGCACGATGCCCGGTCGGGTATGACTACCTGCTATGGCAACTTCATCAAATAAACTATGGCCTTCTTTAGAACCGACATAGCCCGGAGGCGCACCAGTAATGGCAGCCGCATAATGTTCCTGTGCGAGTGTGTTCATATCAATACGGCAAAAGGCATCAGGTCGGCCATAAATCACTTCACTGATTAAACGCACAGTTTCGGTTTTACCAACACCTGTCGGTCCAAGCATTAATGTTACGGAGAGCGGTCGTTCAGGACTGGAAAAATCAGCCTTGACCACATGCAGCATTTTTTCAATTTCGTCTAATGCTGCTTCTTGTCCAATGATCCGTTGCTTTAAGCGTTGCATAACGTCATGCGGTTCAAAATGAAAACGCGGCTTACCCATCAAACGGTTTTTTTCAGCAGTGCTATGCGTCGAAGTTGTCGGGTGTACGACATGGATGGCGGGATTGGCGTTCGTCATGCATCATGTTCCTAAAGCGGGATGTTTTGAGCATAGCAAATTTAGAATTTTGCATTAATAGATTTTAGCAATCAGATCATTGCTATGAGCAACAATAAATTTGCGGGATTGCTTGAAAATGCAGGTAAAAGCATCACATCATGTCAAAGAGCAATATCGAAGATGGAACAAGGCAAAAGTGAACGAAAACGCACGCGAACATATTGAAAAAATTCTTGCCAATATGACGACTCTACCCGGTGTTTACCGCATGCTGGGTAAAGACGGTGAGTTGCTGTACGTGGGTAAAGCAAAGAATTTAAAAAATCGTGTGTCGAGTTATTTTGTGAAAACCATTGAGCATCCCAAGACGCAGGCTTTGGTTGCCCGTATTTATGATATTGAAAGTTTGGTGGTGCGTTCTGAAACGGAAGCCCTATTGCTCGAACAAAACCTGATTAAGTTGCATCGTCCGCCGTATAACATCATGCTGCGTGATGATAAGTCTTATGTTTATATTTTTATCTCTGCCGATAAACCCTATCCACGAATTGCCGCAGGACGTGGGAAAGGTAAGCATCAAGCTGGTAAGTTTTTTGGGCCTTATCCGAGTGCTTATAACGCGCGTGATACTTTGGTGGTGCTGCAAAAACTGTTTAATGTGCGTCAGTGTGAAAATAGCTATTTTTCGCAGCGCAAACGACCATGCTTGCAATACCAAATTAAACGCTGTTCCGCGCCTTGTGTGGGTTTGATCTCACCCGAAGATTACAAAGAGGATGTCAATAACTCGATTCGGTTTTTACAAGGCGACACTAAAGAGCTTAATCAAGAGCTGATTGGGAAAATGGAAGCTGCGGCCGAAGCACTCGAGTTTGAAAAGGCGGTGTTTTATCGTGATCGTATGGCGCTGCTGCGTGATGTGCAAACTCAGCAAGCGATTTATAAAGTCAAAGGTGAGGCTGATATCATTGCCATTGCTTATCAAGCCGGTGTGACCTGTGTGCAAATCATGCATGTGCGCAATGGCAAAATGCTCGGCGGAAAGAGTTATTTCCCTGATATGCAGGGTGATGATCTAGGTCAAATGCTCTCGGACTTCATTGCCAATTTCTACTTTCAAGTTGCAGATGAGATTCCAACTGAACTCATCATCAATGTCGATATTCCAGATCGCAAAGACATGGAAGATGCACTACATCAGCACTTTGATAAAAAAATTCAAATCAAACATAAAGTGCGAGAAACTCGTGCCGAATGGCAAGAGCTTGCACAAATGAATGTGCAGCATGCGATTAAAGGTAGACTGGCTGATCATTTTGAATTGAATGAACGTTTTCATCAGTTAGAACAAGTGGTAGGGCGACCAATTGACAGTATTGAGTGTTTTGATATTTCTCATACCATGGGCGAGGCAACCATCGCGTCTTGTGTGGTCTTTGATGCTGGAGGTGCAAGAAAGCGCGACTATCGCCAATTTTCCATCAATGACATCACCGAAGGCGATGATTATGCTGCAATGCGTCAAGCGCTGACCCGCCGCTATAAAAAGCATATGCTGCCCGATTTGCTATTAATTGACGGGGGTAAAGGTCAATTACACATGGCGATGGAAGTCATGCAAGAACTCGAGCTTGACGCCTTTATGGTCGGGGTGTCCAAAGGTGAGGGGCGTAAACCAGGTTTGGAAACTTTGCACTTTACCGATGGTGAAAAAATTCAATTGCCCGAAGACCATAAAGCCCTGCATTTGATTCAACAGGTTCGTGATGAAGCCCACCGATTTGCCATTACCAAACACCGAGCGAAACGAGATAAAAAGCGCGGCTCATCGGTACTTGAGGTGATTCCGGGCTTAGGGCCAAAACGTCGTCGGGATCTGTTGACCCATTTTGGTGGCATTCAGGGGGTACTCAAAGCTTCTGAAAATGATTTAAAACTAGTGCCGGGCTTAGGCGATGTGATGGCACGTACCATTTATAAAATTCTGCATGAATAGAGTGAACTAGCCCCAATCGATGACGCATCAAGTCTGAATTTGCCAAAATGCTCATTGACGCATGAGTCACTGATCATTCACATCATTTGATTTTTATACAATGATATAAAAATCAAAAATATGATCAGGGATGATGATGTCACTCGCACAGTTGTATCAACATATTGAACACAATGAATGGGTTGAGATTCCAGAAGGATGGTTGCAAGGACGTACGATCTATGGCGGCTTAGTGGCTGGCATGATGATGCACAAAGCCGTTGCCACCATTGCCGATCCGCAGCGACGTTTACTCAGTTGTAATGTGACCTTTGTTGGGCCAGTACAATTGGCGCCCGTGCGTTTAAGTGCTGAAATTTTAAGACAGGGCAAATCCGTCACCACTATCGAAGTTCGACTTTGGCAAGATGATGCCGTACAAAGCATTTTATTGGCGAGCTTTGGTGTTCCACGTGAATCAAGCATTGCCGTCAATCAGGAGCGTCAAGCACCCGATTTTCCTGAAGTGAGCAGCTTAAAGATTGCCGAACATCATCCACTTGCACCCCAGTGCTTTCAGCAAATGGATTTGGTCTGGGTAGATGGGCAGTATCCATGTACAGCAAGTCAAAAGCCTGACTTTAGTGGTTGGATGCGTTTTAACCCAGAACGTCATGATAACCGTAAGATGACTGTTGCTGACCTAATGGTCTCGATGGATATGTGGCCGCCCGGCGTGCTGCCTATGTACAAAACCATGGCGCCTGCGAGTTCTTTAACATGGACATTAACCTATGTGCATCCCTTGCAATCAAGCTTGCATAATTGGTTTAAATATAAAGTATTTACCGATTATGCAGCGGATGGTTACGCTACGGAATATGCTCATTTATGGGATGAAAATGACCAGTTGATTGCGATTGCGCGACAGACTGTTACGGTGTTTGCCTAGTGACACTGCGGGGCATTTCGTATAAAGTGAGTGCAACTAACGATGGATAAATCCTCAAATTATTCTGCATTTTCATCGTGCATGAGGGGAAAACTGGGGTGTCTATGACAACAGGTCGAATCCTGAATATTCCTAATATTTTAACATTGGCACGAATTGCTTTAATTCCTGTGTTTTTGTTGGTGGCGTATTGGCCACCTGCAATGGGCGTGGGTGAGCATGCCGCAAGCATGTCACGTCATATATTGCTGACTGCTATTTTTGTGATCGCAGCTGTCACTGACTGGTTTGATGGCTACCTTGCAAGAAGTTTAAATCAGACTTCAGCATTTGGACGTTTTCTCGATCCTGTAGCAGATAAGCTGATGGTCGCAACTGCGTTGATCGTCTTGGTGCAATGGCAACCGACCATTTCAATGGCCTTTGCAGCGATTGTAATTATTTCACGTGAAATCACGGTGTCTGCCCTACGTGAGTGGATGGCTGAATTAGGCGCGCGTACCAGTGTTGCGGTTTCAACCGTTGGTAAATATAAAACAGCATTTCAGATGATTGCGATCTCAGTATTTTTGCTAAATTGGCAACCGTTAGAAATGTTGGCGTATGGATTGCTCTATACAGCCGTAGTTTTAACGTTATGGTCGATGTTTATTTATTTAAAAGCCGCATGGCCGTATTTAAAGCAACCTTGATTTAAAGTAAGTTATTAAAAGCTCCGTGATCGGGGCTTTTTTATTGCCGAGTTTTTAAAAAAATTGAGGGTTTGACTAGTTTGAACAGCGCTTCATTTGATTAGAGCTTGACGTTAAATGTGAGACGTTGGCGCAAATTTTGGATAAAAAAATTCCCAGATTTTGGGGGAAATCTGGGAAGGAAAATCGGGGTTACTTATCGCTATTATGGAAGATGTTTCCATCTTCTTGATTGCTATTATAGGAAAGCAGATTTAGAAATACATGGAGTTTATTGTAGTGTAATGTTGTATTTTATTGAGAAATGTATCACAAATTTACATTAAGAATTTTTGATACAAATTGGCCAGTAATTTTGGTAGGTTTTGTTTGGATTTAAACAATGAAAATCGATATATGTGATGATAAAAATACATTTAACATTATTTAAATAATAAATTCATTTATTTAAGTTTAAATAAAATTGATCAATGGATAAAAGATATTCCAGCAATGATGAAGATCATTTCCCAATGAAAGCTTACACAGACGTCATCTTTGTTTTGTGAAAATAACAGTGCTTCTAAATTTATAAAAGGAGCCCCTTTGGCACTGCTGTCCCACAATTTTTCACAAGAGGAAGCTCATTTGAGCTTCCTCTTGTTTTATGGGTATTTTATCGGGTGAAAATAAAGCTTTTAAAGTTCTTCTTTCAAACAAATTCACTTGAATTATTCTGAGTAAACGTTGAACTGTCCAACCTGTTTTTCCTAAATGTTGAGCGAAACTCACCAATAAATAGGCGATCATCGCAATCCAGATTTGTGTCTGAATTGCGTTCCTGCTGCGACCTAGAAACGCTTTTAATTTGAGATTCTGCTTAATCGCCTTAAAGAACAGCTCAACTTTCCAACGATCTTTATAAATCGCCGCAATGGTGGAGGCGGCTAAATGAAAGTTATTGCTGAGAAAGCTAAAGTGCTTGCCACTTTGCTGATCTCTATATTCAATTCTTCTTAACACTGGGGCTTTTCTTTTTAGGGCATGTGCGCTATTCAGCTGAATGGTTTCATCTTTTAGAATACCTTTGGATTCAAGCACTGGATGTTGCTGGATCACCTGATACACAGATTTAGGCCTAAAACGTGTGACAAATCCAATGTTTTGAGCAGTCAGATTTGCATACCATTGGTAATCGACATAGCCTTTATCAAAAACTACAATGCTGCCAGCAGGAAACTGGAATTTGCGGCCTTGTACCATGTCATTTTCTTTGCCATTTTCAACTGCAACAAACTCAGGAATATCATTGCTGTGATTCAATCCTATACTGAGTTTCATGCTGGCTTTTGAGTCGTGAACTTTGGCCCATTCACATAAGGAAAGCGACAGGTCAATATGACTGGCATCCAAGGAATACAAGGGATTCTTAAAGCGAAACTTATGAGCGACTTTTGAGTGGTCATAGTATTTAAGCAACTTGTAAAATAGCTGTTGATACAAGGCAGCAGGCTGCTGCTCATTGATTCGTGCCAGCGTGCTTCGGGGAATAGACTTTGCTCCGAGATGACTTAGCTTTTCCTGTTGGCACTCCAAATTGGATTGAATATCTCTCAGACTTTGCCTACAAGAGAATTGAGACATCAATATGGCAATAAACTGATCCCACCGGGAAGCCGCTCTAAATTTCTGTCCAACATGGTGCACTTTAGCAAGTTGTTCAAAATCCTGTCGCACAACAGGTTTAATTAGCTCATGAAATACGGTATTCTGATGTGACAAAACCTGAATCCTGGTCGTTAAAGTGTTTGTTTGCACTCATATTTTAACTGTTAGGACTCAGGTTTTTTTATTTAAAGCAAACTATGGGACAGCAGTGGCCCCTTTGGACTCTTTTATGACATTTGAAACTACGCGCTTCGCTTGTCTTGCATCATTTGTAGAGTAGTAAAAAAGAATCCCCAAACTTGGAGATTCTTTTCAATTAAAGCCCACGCGCAGCATAGCTGCTTGTCTTGCGGCGTGGCGGAGTATAAAAAAAGGAGCCCCTTTGGACTCCTTCATGACATTTGAAACTACGCGCTTCGCTTGTCTTGCGTAAAACTTAAAGCAATGCTTTAAGTTTTACTCAGGCTTTAGGCCTTCGGCTTTTTCTAAAGATTCATCATTGCTGAAGAATTTTTCACGTTGCTCTTCAAGGAACTTTTTCGCGTCAGCTTCAAACACGTTTAAACGTTTTTCATTGATCAACGTGGTTTGGTGTTTTAGCCATTCTTGCCAAGCTTGTTTAGATATCGTATCAAACAATTCTTGTCCCTTTGCACCCGGGAATGGTGCAAAGTCTAAACCTTCCATTTCAGCCTGATATTTACGGCAAAAAACTTGTCGAGACATATCAATACTCCATTTAACTTGAAAAAGTTATGCGTAAAGTTTTTCTAAACGTGCGTGCGCGCGTTCAATTGCTGCTTCAACTTGAGCAGGTGCAGTACCACCAATGTGGTTACGTGCATTGACAGATGCTTCGAGTGTTAAAGCTTTTTTGAAGACATCGGCCTGAATCAAGTCAGAGAACTGTTGAAGTTGCTCAAGGGTTAATTCTGAAAGGTCTTTGCCTTCTTGAACACCGAGGGCAACCGCTTTACCCACAATTTCATGCGCATCACGGAATGCTACGCCATTTTTAACGAGGTAGTCGGCAAGGTCAGTTGCAGTTGAGAAGCCACGCAGCGCTGCTTCACGCATGATGTCAATGTTTGGCACTAGTGCAGGGATCATGTCGGCAAATGCCATGAGTGAGCCACGAACAGTATCGATTGCATCGAATAGTGGTTCTTTATCTTCTTGGTTGTCTTTGTTGTATGCCAATGGTTGACCTTTCATCAGGGTCAATAGGCTCATCAAGTCACCATATACACGGCCAGTTTTACCACGGATCAACTCAGGAACGTCTGGGTTTTTCTTTTGCGGCATGATTGAAGAGCCAGTGCAGAAACGGTCAGGGATGTTCACAAATTTGAACTGAGCCGATGTCCAAAGAATCATTTCTTCTGACATGCGTGATAAATGCATCATGATGAGTGATGCTGCCGCATTGAATTCAATACCAAAATCACGGTCAGATACGGCGTCTAAAGAGTTTTCAGCGACAGCTTCAAAACCTAGTAATTCGGCAGTGAATGCACGGTCAATTGGGTAGGTTGTTCCTGCAAGTGCAGCAGAACCTAAAGGCATACGGTTGGTACGTTTACGGCAGTCGATTAAACGCTCTGAGTCACGTACCAACATTTCAAACCACGCCATTAAATGGTGACCAAAAGTCACTGGCTGTGCAGTTTGTAAATGCGTGAAGCCCGGCATGATGGTATTGGTATTTTTCGCCGCTAAGCCTAGGATGCCTTTTTGTAATTTTTTCAATAATTCTAAAATCGCATCGATTTCGTCGCGAACATACAGACGGATATCGGTTGCAACTTGGTCATTACGACTACGACCGGTGTGTAGTTTTTTACCTGTAATACCGATACGTTGAGTCAAGCGTGACTCAATATTCATGTGCACATCTTCTAGGTCAATGCGCCATTCGAAGTTACCCGCTTCAATTTCTGCTTTAATAGTGTTTAAGCCATTAATAATATCGTCACGCTCTTGTTCAGTTAGAACGCCAACTTTTGCAAGCATGGTTGCATGTGCAATTGAACCTGCAATATCTTGTTTATAAAAGCGTTGGTCAAACTGTACAGATGCTGTAAATTCAGCAACAAAAGCGTCAGTAGCTTCGGAAAAACGACCGCCCCACATGCCTGAAGTTTGGGCTTGTGACGGATTTGAGGAATTAGAAGATGTGGTCATGTCGGCTCAATAAGATAAAAAGCATAGAACTGAACAAGAGTATAGCAAATTCGAACCCAGTTGCCGAAGGGCAAGTTGATCAAACTTTTAGACAAGGTTTGGGCCTATGACAATTTCTGTATTTTCAAGAAAAATGGGCCGTTGGCATTATTTGTGGGAGCTTTTTCTTGCGGGCAATATTGTGGCGTTGGTCTTGGCTTTGGCACAAGCTCAATCGTGGCAAGCCTTAAGTGTTTACAGTGTCATGCAGCATGTGTTGTTTATTAACTGGATATTATTGGCATTTGCAGCATTTTCAGAGCTTTTGCAGAGCAAGACGCGTGGTTTAAGCATGAAAATGCTCATGTTTAGCGGGTTTGTTTTATTGCAAGCTTTGGTGTTATTCACCACCTTAATTTTAAATGTTTTGATCTATTTTGGTGAAAATTTCAGTTTAGCTGGTTTGAGTGCAGATGTTTTAACTGCTAGTGTGGTTTTAAATCTGAGCTATGGGGTATTACTTGGGGCATTTTGTTTTCGATATTTATATTTAAGAGAACAGTGGGGTCGACAACATCATAGTGAATTAAACTCACGCATTCAGGCTATGCAAGCTCGGATTCATCCACATTTTTTATTTAATAGCTTAAACAATGTGATTAGCTTGATTGCGATTGACCCAGATAAAGCGGAGCAAATGCTACTGAATTTATCTCGATTGTTCCGTGCGAGTTTTCAAGAATTGAAACTGGTGAGTCTCAAAGATGAGATCGATTTGTGTCAGCGTTATTTGGCCATCGAACAAATGCGATTGGGCGATCGGCTCAATGTGGAGTGGAAACTGGCCGACATTGAACAGTACGCTCAAGTACAAATTCCACTATTAACTTTACAACCTTTATTAGAAAATAGTATTTTTCATGGAGTCGAAAAGATTTTGACAAAGAGTACGATAAATATATTGATTGAAATATTACAAAATCAAATTAATATCGTTATTACAAATCCTTATACACAGGATACAATTAAATTACGTCAGGGGAATGGTATTGCCATCGAAAATGTGAAACAGCGACTTGAGGCATATTATGGTCAGCATGTCACTTTTCAAACCTACGCAGGCGAGGGAATGTATACGACTGTGGTGCAATATCAATATAAATAGAAATCTCAGTTGACCAATAAAAATAAATGACGTTAACGAGATAAGGAGGAGAAATGGACATCCTGATCTGTGATGATGAGCCTCTAGCAGTAGAGCGATTGTCACGTTTAGTCACTCAACTTGGACATCAAGTGGTTGCGAAAGCCTCACATGGTCAACAAGCGATTGACTTGGCTCAAAGCCTCGAGCCTGATGTCATCTTACTAGATATACAAATGCCTGAAATGGATGGGCTGACTTGCGCTAAATTGTTGCGTGAATTAGACCCCATGCCCGCTATTATTTTTTGTACTGCATATGATCATCATGCACTTGATGCATTTAAGTCGAATGCAGAGGGATATTTACTAAAACCGGTTATGCAACAGGAATTGCAGCAGGTTTTAGATCATTTAACTAAATTAACCCAAGCTCAATTGAGCACGATAAAACAAAAAGAAAATATGGACGAAATTAAAATCAGCCGCCATCAAATCGCGGCAAAGACTTATCGTGGTGTAGAACTGGTCCCTGTGGAAAATATTTATTATTTTCTTGCAGATCAGAAATATGTCACTGTTCGGCATAAAAATGGCAATGTACTTATTGATGAAACGCTGAAGGATTTAGAGCATGAATTTGGTGATCGCTTTATACGCATTCATCGCAATGCCTTGGTGTCTGTGAGCTTTTTAGATGGTTTGGAAGTCGTAAGCTCAGGGCAATATCAGGTGCGTTGTCGAGATTTAGAAGAGCGTTTGGCGGTCAGCCGTCGACATTTACCAAATTTACGTGAGCGAATACAAAAATTATAGGGCAAGGGTCAAAGCACATTGCGAATTAAGCTTGCATTTTCAACTGAGCAAGTTAAGTTTAGAATAATAGCCCTATAGACTGTATTTTAAAATTTATGAATATCCTTAAGATCGCAACTCGACAAAGCCCGCTTGCACTTTGGCAGGCGGAACATATTCGTGCACGCTTAGAAGCACTTCATGCAAATTTGAAAGTTGAGTTGGTGACCTTTGTGACCCAAGGTGACAAGATTCTAGATACCCCTTTAGCCAAAATTGGGGGAAAAGGATTATTTGTAAAAGAATTAGAAGCGGCGTTGTTGGATGGTCGTGCAGACTTGGCAGTTCATTCGATGAAAGATGTGCCAATGGCTTTGCCTGAAGGTTTAAGCTTGGCCGTGATTTGTGAGCGTGAAGACCCATTAGATGCTTTCGTTTCAAATACTTATAACAGTTTTGATGATTTACCCCAGGGTGCGAAGGTGGGGACGTCGAGCTTGCGCCGCAAATGCCAAATTTTAAAACAACGTCCAGACCTTGAAATTATTGATCTGCGTGGCAATGTGGGTACGCGTTTATCTAAACTCGATGCGGGTAACTATGATGCGATTATTTTGGCGAGTGCAGGGCTGAAGCGTTTGGGCTTAGCAGAGCGTATTCGTCATACTCTTGAGCCTGTTGTGAGTTTACCTGCAGTTGGACAAGGTGCATTGGGCCTAGAATGTCGTAGCCAAGATCAAGCTGTATTGGATTTAATTTTGCCCTTAATGCATGCAGAGACCAATGCTTGTGTACGTGCAGAACGTGCTTTTAATGCATATCTAGAAGGTGGCTGCCAAGTACCGATTGCAGGTTATGCAACCTTAGAAAATGGTCAGATTCATTTGGAAGGTCGAGTCGGTAGTGTTGACGGTCAAACCTTGTTGAAAGCACAGCAAGTAGGTCTTCCCGAACAGGCTGAACAGCTCGGTGTCAAATTGGCCCAAGACTTGTTAGCCCAAGGTGCCGGTGAAATTTTAAAGGCACTGTATTAATACATGCTTTTTATCAATACACGTCCGACAGATCGTGCAGCGCAGCTTAGCTTGACGCTGCGCTCTGCGGGTGTTGCTGTGGCTGAGCTTCCATTACTTGAGCTTAAGCCGCGGGCATGGTCAGAAGCATTGGCAGTGTGCTATGCCCAGTTGAGTGCTGCGGATGTATTGGTTGTGGTGAGCCCCTCTGCGGTCACCTTTGGTATGCAAGGTTTGCGTAAGGCAGGCATTTCACTTGAGCAGCTCGAACATATTCAATGGGTTGCAGTTGGTGACGCAACCGCAGCAAAACTGGCTGATTATGGCATTCACAGTGTCGTACCGCAGGTGGAAACCTCGGAGGGAATGCTCACTTTAAGCCATTTAGAACAATTGGAGGCCGGGGCTTGCGTTGCATTTTGGCGCGGTGAAGGTGGTCGTCAATTTATGATGCAGCAGTTGCTAGCACGTGGCATTCAGATTCTTAATTTTGTGCTATACGAACGCCATCTACCGGAAGAGACCACTCAAAAAGTAAAAACACTCATTTCTGAACATCAGTTGTCATCTCCGTATTGTATGTTGATCACCAGTGAGGCCAGTTGGCTCAATTGGCTTGACTTGATTCAGTCGCATTTATCAGTGCTGAGTCATGCACATTTTTTAGTTTTAGGTGTAAGGTTGTTCGAGCTACTTGAGCAAAGTCGTATAACACTGAACAAAGATTTTAAAATTATTCAACTCGAAGATTTAAACGCGACACACATATTGCAGCATGTGCAGGTCGTGCAGGGAAATACATGAAGAAGTTGTTTGTCGTCGTGGTCATTGCCGCAGTACTTTGGTTGGCTAAACTCAGTTTTGACCTATTTCAAGTCAATGCTCAACAAACCGAACTGATGCAACAACAAACTTTATTGCAACAGCGCAATGCAGGTTTGAATGATCAGGTCGTGGCTTTGAAACGCCGGTTGAGCGGCACAGCGACCGAGATGGCGGCTGCAACGACATCGAATACTTCGATTGCTGCTGAGGCAACCCATAGCATTGAGCCAATGATGGTTGTGGGCCAGCAACTTGATTTGGTTGAATTTGCCATGCAGCAACAACAATTTGCTGTCGCTTTGGAAAAATTAAACCAATTAGACCAACAATTAGATCAGTTGAGCTTGGCACCTGCACTTCGCATGAGTTTGCATCAGGTGATTCAAAAAGATCGTGAGACCTTAAAGCAATATGTGACAGAGCGTCAGTTGCAATCTGATAAAGTGAAAAATACCCTGCAATCGATCGATCAATTGTTAGAAAAAGAAATATTAAAGCCCTATAGTTCTAAAGAGCAGCAAAAGGGTCTTTCTTTTTGGCAAAAATGGATTCAAGTCGAATCGGTCGAGCAACCGAGTCCCGTATTAATGCAGCGTAGCTTGGTATTAAAAGAAATGCAGTTACGTTTAATTTTGGCTCAGCAAGTTTTAAATCAAGGACAATATCCTCAATTTCAACAAGAAATCACTGAAATTATGCAAATTATGCAGCAATTGCCAGATGCTTCATTAAAACCGATACGCCAACGTCTAGAACAATTAAAGGACATTCCGGTTATTTCTGTACCGCTATTAAATACTCGGGCACTCATAGGATAATCGACTATGAAACATATTTTATTGGCCTATTTATTTATTAGCTTATTGGTTGTTGCCATTATTAGTTTGCTGAGTTTTGGACATGGTGCAGGCTATGTCTATTTATACTGGCGTGAATGGCAAGTTCAATCCAATATTTGGTTTTTAGCATTATTGCTGGCACTACTGAGTTTGTTCGTGCAAATGCTTTGGTATGCGGTTAAACGCTATTTAAGTCGAGAGCAGCGTAAATCTGAAACAGTCTTTAGTTTTAATAAACTGCATCCCTATGAACAATTGGCTGTCATTTGGCTTTTAAATGCTGCGCAAGATCAAAAAAACTTTATTCAGCAAGCTTTTACTGAGTCTGGATTATTAAAAGGGGTGATTGATGCGCGTTTATATTGGATTCAGCAACAATATGAAACAGCATTAAATGCATTAACTCAGACCAATCCAATGGCTTTTGAACTCGCAGAATTGCAACGGATTGAAATTTATTTATCCCAACAAGAGGGTGAAAAGGCTTTAACGCATCTCGAATTTTTGAATCAACATGAATTATCGCCATGGTTGCAAAAAGTCAGCACTGCCTATGAGCAGCGTTTAACCACGCTATGGGGCATGTTTGCGTTGCAGTTTCCTTGGTTGTATTTGCGTTCGACACGTTATGGGCATTTAGATGAGCTGACAAAACAAGCTTGGTTGGAGCAATTATTATCTGCATTTGATCAAGCTGATGTCGATGACTTACAGCATTTAAAGCAGCGTTATTTGGATTTGCAAGATCAAATAACAGAGCGTAAATATGCGGTCAAAGTGTTGTGGTTAAAAGTCTTGTCTCGTATGCCAGAGATGAGTCAGGAACATGAGCAATTGGCTATTCATTTACTTGAACAGCAATTTAACAAAGAAGTGTTCTTTTTGTGGTTCCAGCAAAAAATGTTGAAGCAAAACCCTGACTATGTGGCTGTAGAACAGCAGATTCAACGTTGGGAAGAAAAGTATCCTGCACTACCTGTTTTTAGTTTTGCAAAATGGAATATTTACCAAGCGACAGAACGCCAAGCTGAGGCGGATGCATTATTAGAATTATATCCAGATGATGTATTAATGAGTTATTTACGTATCAAGTCAGCTTTAAATCAGCAGGAATATTTGACCAAACAATTAAATTTAATATTTGAAAATAATGCTAATTTTATGGAAATTCGAATATAAGGACATTATATGCAAGAAGATTTAGCTCAATATTCATTGGTTCATACTCAACACGTCGCTTGGGGGGATATGGATGCTTTTGGTCATGTAAATAACGTGCATTATTATCGTTATATGGAAAGTGCGCGGATTGGTTATTTAGATCAGTTGGATATATTTAATCAGTCTGTGATTACGGTTGTGGCTTCAAGCCAATGTAAATATTTAAGCCCCGTGGTTTATCCTGATATTTTAAAAGTGGCAACGCGCGTTGAAGAATTAAGAAATAGTGCATTTCGTATGAGTTATATATTATGGAGTGAACAGCAACAAAAAATCGTTGCAACAGGCGATGCGGTTATTGTGTGCGTGGATAAAATGACCCTGCAAAAAACCTCTATTCCAGAAAATATTAAAACCAAAATAAAAGCCTTAGAAAATTCAGTGGGAAATAATATTTAAATACAATTTAACTTTATATATTTTAAGGAGTCGTGTTAAAATATTGTAGTAAAATGAAAATTATTTATTGAATAAAAATTTTATTATAATATTATGAGCGAGTTTTCATAAGCATTATTAAAATGAAATTTCGGAGTTAAAGATTATGCCTGATATTAGTAATTTATCAGTTGAAGAGTTAAAGAAGCTTCAAGTAGAAGCTGAAGCACTGATTGCATCTAAAAAAGATCAAGCGATTGAAGATGCGTATAACCGTATTGTTGAAATTGCAGAAAATTTAGATTTAAGCGTTGAACAAATTCTTGAATTTGGTTTAAGCAAACGTAAAAAATCAACGCGTAAAGCGGTTGAGCCACGTTACCGTAGCAAAACCAATGCAGATGACACGTGGACTGGTCGTGGTAAACAACCACGTTGGTTAGTGGCTGAGTTAGAAAAAGGCGCGAAACTAGAAGACTTCTTAATTTAAGAACAATTCATGAAATCGTCATATCCTGAGTTCAGGATAATTAAACCAGGCAAATGCCTGGTTTTTTTATCTCTTTGAATTGGCTATGCAGAAAAAGTATGCATAATGTGTCTATAAAGAAAAATGTTTAAATGATGGAAAAAAATTGATGGATCGGTTGTGGTGGGATGATCAATAAAACTAATAATATTCGGTGGCTCATTTTTGCTGCGATCAGTTTTTTAATTTTCGTTATGCTGCAAGTGCCAGCAGCGTGGCTCATTACAAAGTTTTATAAAAATAACCAAATGCTACATAACGTCAGTGGCAATATTTGGCATGGGCAAGCAGATTGGACACGAGGAAATTTGAAAGGCTCGTTAAACTGGAACACACGCCCGTGGGACTTGATTTTATTACGCTTGGGTGCAAATGTTGAAATTCATAGTGGCAATACCAAACTGCAAGGTGTTATGGGGTATGGTTTTGGCAAAAGTATCAGCATCAAAAACTTAGAGGGTCAAATTGCCCCTGAAACTTTAAAAAGTTTTGCCGATTGGCAATGGCCAACGAATGCCATTCAATTAAAAGATGTGCAGTTTAAATATAAGCCACAACAGGGATTTAGTCAGTCATTAGGCGAGATGCAGTGGGCAGGTGGGGATTTATCCTTTAGCTTTGCACAGCGTCAAGAGTCAATGAATGTGCCTGCCATGTTAGCTCAATTAAAAGATGATAATGGCAAATTGTCGATTGATGTTCGAGATCAACGCGAACAAAAGATGATGAATTTATCACTTGAGCCAGACCTCATGTTGGATGTGCAATTAACCCAGCGCTTTTTGATGAATGTTGCTTCCTATGAAGGTAAGGCAGGATTAGATACGTATGTGATTAGTTCGCGTCAACCTCTATTGAGTGGGGTGAACTGATGGCTGACTATTTCGAAAAAATCCGCGAGATCAATTGGAAGCAAACAGATCGACTTGCACCTGTGGTCTTGGCTTTAATAATTTTGTACCTGTGCTGGAAGTTAGCCGCTTTATTTTGGTTATTGATTGCACCGCCACAAGCCATGCAGTTAGACCGAGTTGAATTGGGTTCACAGCAAACGCAAGTTCCTAATATTAGCTCTTTTGCCTTGTTTCAGGAAAACCGCAGTTCAGCAGCTGACGCGCAGTTAAATATGGTGTTACAAGGTGTGGTGGTTGGACAGCCAAGTCGCTACTCGTCGGCAGTGATTAAGGTCAATGAGAGTTCAGATCGCTACTTGGTTGGAGAAACCATTCAAGGTTCATCATATCAACTGGCTGAAGTTTATTGGGATAAGGTGATTTTAACGCAGGGTAATGGTGCACGGCGTGAATTAGCGTTCCAAGGTATTGAAAACGGATTAGATCAACCGATTGTCCCTACAGCCAATGCAACATCAGGCGGATCTTTGCAAAATAACAGCATGCAAAATGCAGCTAATCCTGCAAATTCAGGGCAAGGCACGACGCAGTCCGCGATTGGTCAGGCCGTACAACGCATGACAGAAAATCGTGAGCAATATCTGCAGGAAATGGGGGTGAATCCATCAGGTAATGGTGGGTTTGAGATTTCAAATCGAACACCTGCTGCCTTGAGAAATAAATTGGGTTTGCAACCGGGTGACCGCATTATGTCTTTAAATGGGCAGGCAGTCGGTGCAGGACAATCTGAGGCGCAATTATTAGAACAAGCCCGCCGTGAAGGGCAGGTGAAACTTGAAGTCAAACGTGGTGATCAAGTGATGACCATACAACAGGATTTTTAGTGATGTTTCATCACTTTATAGGGTTAGGAAACACAGGCGTATATGGCTTTATTTAATAATAACCGTTCAACTTTAGCTGCCTATGCCATGGTGCCCTTGGTTGCTATGGTCAGCACAGCAAGTTATGCACAAACATGGAAAATCAATTTACGTGATGCAGATCTTACGGCATTCATTAATGAAGTCGCAGATATTACGGGGAAAAATTTTGCAGTTGACCCACGGGTACGAGGAAATGTAACGGTTATTTCCAATAAGCCTTTAAATAAAAATGAAGTCTATGACCTGTTTCTCGGTGTATTGAATGTCAATGGCGTGGTGGCGATTCCATCGGGCAACACCATTAAACTGGTTCCAGACAGTAATGTAAAAAGCTCGGGCATTCCTTATGATGCGCGCCACCGTGCGTCTGGAGACCAAATTGTCACCCGAGTAATTTGGCTTGATAACACCAATGCCAACGACTTAATTCCAGCCCTACGTCCACTGATGCCGCAATTTGCACATTTGTCAGCAGTGGCGGGGACCAATGCGCTGATCGTCTCAGACCGTGCTAGTAATATTTACCAGCTCGAAACGATTATTCGTAATTTAGATGGAACGGGTCAAAATGATATCGAAGCCGTGACGCTGCAATCGAGTCAGGCCGAAGAAATGATTGGGCTGTTAGAGTCGATGAGTTCGACCGGCGCATCAAAAGACCCGAAAGGTTCACGAATTCGTATTATTGCGGACAATCGAACCAATCGTATTATCATTAAAGGTGATACAGCGACACGTAAGCGTATTCGTAAGATTATTGAGACCTTAGATGTGCCTGCTGCAGATCGATTGGGTGGATTGAAAGTTTTTCGTCTAAAGTATGCAAGTGCCAAAAACTTGTCAGAAATCTTACAAGGCTTGGTCACAGGGCAGGCCGTTTCGAGTACAAATTCATCGAATAGCTCAAATAGCAGCACGATGAACAGTTTAATGAATGATAGTAACAGTTCGAATTCACAGTCATTCAGTTCACAAAATAACACCAGTTCAGGTATTAACCTCAACAGTAATAACTCTTCCAATAATACGCAAAACGGTATCTCAAGCTTTAATGCCAATGGCGTGAGTATTATTGCTGATGCCACACAAAATGCACTGATTGTGAAAGCAGATCCGCAGCTCATGCGTGAAATTGAATCTGCGATTCAGCAGCTCGATATTCGTCGTCAGCAAGTGCTGATCGAAGCGGCGATTATTGAAGTTGAAGGCACGGATACCGATCAGCTCGGTGTGCAATGGGCGTTGGGAGATATCAGTAGTGGTATCGGCTTAATTAACTTTGATAACTTTGGTTCTAGTTTAAAAAATATTGCCGCAGGTTATTTAACTGGTGGTGCTGCGGGTGCGGGTAGCGCGGTGAGTGCGGGTACTTCTGTAGTTCTTGGTGATTATCGTGAAGGCAGTGATGGTTCGCGCAAACTCTATGGTGCGATGATTCAGGCCTTAAAAGAAAAGACCAAATCCAATTTATTATCTACACCGTCGATAGTGACGATGGACAACGAAGAAGCCTATATTGTGGTGGGTGAAAACGTTCCATTTGTGACAGGTTCGGTCACCACCAATGGTGGTACAGCCAATCCGTATACATCGATTGAGCGTAAAGATGTCGGTGTTACTTTGAAAGTTGTGCCGCATATTGGTGATGGCGGCTCGGTGCGTTTAGAGGTCGAGCAAGAAGTTTCTGATGTAAAAGACAATAAAGGTCAAGCGTCGGACTTAGTTACGACTAAACGTGCGATTAAAACCTCGATCTTGGCAGAGCATGGTCAAACGATTGTGTTGGGTGGTTTGATCTCGGACAATACATTGCATGGGCGTCAATCCGTTCCGGGGCTCGGGGCTATTCCTGTACTGGGCAAACTTTTTAGCTCGGAAGGAAAATCCAACAGTAAACGCAATTTGCTGATCTTTATTCATCCGACCATTGTTGGAAATTCTGCTGATGTGAAGAAAATGTCTCAGCAACGTTACAGTCAGCTCTATAGTCTGCAACTGGCACTGGATAATGACGGTAATTTTGCGAAATTACCTGAAAATGTGGACGATGTGTATCAGCAGCGCATACCTGTTTCAAAAGGTACAGCACCAGCCCCTGTGTATAAGACGGTACCTACAGCACCACAAACCACACAGCCAGCGGCAGTGGTCTCCACGCCAGTCGCCATTGAACCTGCAGTGAAGCGCCAAACCATAACCGTACCGAATGGCAAAGTGGCGGAAACTCCTTAGGTTAGACAGTAGGGTGGTTTAGCTTTGAAACCACTGCATGCTATGATGAAAAAAACGAGCAATAGAGAATTAACTTCATGACTTGGAAAATTCAAGCAATTTCTGGTGATTTAACAGGACAAGAAATTAGTATTGAGCGAGATATGTTGGTGGGTCGTCATCAACAAGCAGATATTGTTTTACAAGAATCTGATGTATCGCGTAAACATGCTGCCTTTGTACTGAAAGATCAGGCACTCTGGTTGCAAGATCTCAATTCATCCAATGGGACGTTTATTAATGATGTCCGTTTGACTGGTGAATCACTTTTAAAAGAAGGTGATATTGTACAGTTTGCCAGTGTGAAGTTTAGTTTATTGGCTCCAGCTAAAGCTGTTCAGATCCCAGCGGATATTGAACAAAGCGTTGAAGCGTTGCAAACAGAAGAAATTACACCTGTTCAGCAGCCGTCTGAAGCTGTTGCGGTTTCTGAAACTGCGGCACAAGAACCTGTTGTTAAAACGTCTGAAACTGAGACACAAGAGCCTATCGTTAAAACTGCAGCACAACAAATGAATGATCAAGGGATGCCAGAGTTGAAAGAGCGTGATGGTTCAGTTCAATTGACTCGTGATGGTATGCCGACCAATGTGGGTGTGCCTAAACCTGCGCCAATCCCTGAGGGAATTGACATTACTGCTGCTCCGAAAAATGAAGCATGTGATGTAGAAATTCCAGCGACATGTGTAGAGCAAGAGCGTGAAGCGCAAAAAAATGCCTCTGTAGGCTTAATCTCAGTCATTGTTTTAATCATTCTTGCAATTATTGCATGGGTGTTGTTTAAATAAACCGAGACATTCCTCAAAAGGCATGCATGGGCATGCCTTTTTTATGGGGAAAATTTACAAAAAAATAGAGGGATATTATGTTTGAAGTTCGTTTAGCAGAACGCCAAATGATTTTATTTGATCTGGATGGAACGCTAGTCGATTCAGCATCTGACTTACATCGTGCGATGAATATGAGTCTAAATGCGTTGCAATTACCTTTGGTCACAGAAGAGCAGGTGCGAAACTGGATTGGGAAAGGGACTTCATTATTTTGTCATAGCGTACTTGAATACTTGACCGGAAAGGTGGATGCCGCACAGCACCATCTTTTACTGGAAACTTTTCTAAAGATTTACAATGCCGATCCTTGTGTCTTGACGCAGCCCTTTGACGGCATTCTATCGTTCTTGGATTGGGCAAAAGCAGAGCAGAAAATTCTGATTTGTGTAACCAATAAACCAGAGCAACCGGCACGCAGTATTGTGCAAGCACTGGGTATGCATGATTACTTTGATGATGTGATAGGCGGAGATCGTTTTGAAGAGCGGAAACCACATCCCAAGCAGCTAGAGTATTGTGCGGAACATTATGCCTTACCAAAACAGCAAATTTTGATGGTGGGTGATTCTGTCAATGATGTAGAGGCAGCACGTCGTGCTGGTATTGATTGTATTGTGGTCAGCTATGGCTATAATCATGGTGAAAATATTCGAGATTGTCAGCCGCAGCATGTGGTCGATAACTTAAAAGAATTATTGGGTTGAAATAATTAGGGTTAAGGAAGTGAAAATGAGCAAGTGTGTAGGTTTTCGATGGCGTCACTCAATCAGCATGAGAAGAAATTAACTGAAATTGACCACGCGAAATATAGAGAAACCGAGATGACTACACAAACTCAATTTGAACAACTGAAATCTGCTGGATATAACTTGATTCCAGTCTATCGTCAGCGCTTGGCAGATACAGAAACTCCGCTGTCTGTCTTTGCGCGATTAAAACAACATAAACAAGCCTATTTATTTGAATCTGTAGAGGGTGGCGAAAACTGGGCACGTTACTCCATTATTGGTTTGGGTGAGTCCACCGTATTTTCGTGTAATGAAGGGCAGTTGACCGTTCAACATGTTGATGGTTCGATTGAAAAACAACAATGTGCAGACCCATTTCAATACATCCGTGACTTCCAAGCACAATATAAAGTCCCTACACAGCAAGATTTACCAGCGTTACCGAGCTTTACCGGCGGATTAGTTGGATACTTTGGTTATGACGCTGTGCGTTATATCGAACCGAAGCTCAATAACGTTCCAGAAGCTGACCCAGTCGGGATTCCAGATATTTGGATGATGCTGTCTAAAACCGTCATCGTCTTTGATAACCTCAAAGATACCTTATTCTTAATTGTGCATGCCGATGTAAATGATGCCGAGGCCTATACCCAAGCGCAGCAACAATTGGATGAGCTGGAAGAACTTTTGGCAACACCGATTGCACTTAAAGCAAATAAGCATACTGCACCACAGTTTGAATCCATCACTGGGCACGACAACTTTATTGACTCTATTGCAAAAGTAAAAGAGTACATTAAAGCTGGTGATGTGATGCAAGTTGTCCCAGGTCATCGTATGGTATCCGATTTTGATGGTGAGCCTTTGCAGGTCTATCGTGCACTACGTCACCTCAATCCATCTCCATATTTGTTCTTGGTGCAAGGGCAAACACTTGAGAATGACATTCCCTTTCATATCGTCGGTTCATCACCTGAAATTTTGTCCCGCCTAGAAAATGGTGTAGCAACAGTTCGTCCTTTGGCGGGAACGCGACCACGGGGTAAAACCAAAGAAGAAGATTTAGCGCTCGAAAAAGATTTGCTATCTGATGAAAAAGAAATTGCAGAGCATTTGATGTTGATCGATTTGGGTCGAAATGATGTCGGACGCGTTTCTAAAATCGGTAAAGTTCACGTGACTGATCAAATGGTGATCGAGCGTTATTCGCATGTCATGCACATTGTGTCAAATGTACAAGGTGAAGTGCGTGATGATGTCGATGCTTTGGATGTTTTTAAGGCAACATTCCCTGCGGGCACGCTTTCAGGCGCACCAAAAATCCGTGCTATGGAAATTATTGACGAAGTTGAACCAGTAAAACGTGGAATTTTTGGTGGTGCTGTTGGTTATTTAGGCTGGCATGGCGAAATGGACATGTCGATTGCGATTCGTACCTGTGTCATTCGAGAAAATAAGGTTTATGTTCAAGCTGGGGCAGGGGTAGTTTATGACTCAAATCCTGAATCAGAGTGGAATGAAACCCAAATAAAAGCTCGCGCAGTGATCAAAGCGGTTGAATTATCATCAAATGGATTGATTTTATGAGTTTTTCACGTTTTTTTTAGAAAAAACACTTGCAAGGATTTCAAGATTTGCTAAACTGCACACCGTTCCGATACGAAACGTACGAAACACTAAGAAATGCCGGCATAGCTCAGTTGGTAGAGCAACTGACTTGTAATCAGTAGGTCCACAGTTCGAATCCGTGTGCCGGCACCATCTTAGAAAGTTTGAGAGTGAGTAGAAAGAACGACACTGAAGTAAGTGTAAAATGGTGAGGTTCCCGAGCGGTCAAAGGGGGCGGACTGTAACTCCGCTACGAAAGTTTCGAAGGTTCGAATCCTTCCCTCACCACCAATTTTAAGACTTCAATAAGTGGTTTGTACCAACATCGTGCGGGAGTAGCTCAGTTGGTAGAGCGGTAGCCTTCCAAGCTACATGTCGCGAGTTCGACCCTCGTCTCCCGCTCCATATCTATTGAAGTGCTTATATTTGCTCTTATAGCTCAGTGGTAGAGCACTCCCTTGGTAAGGGAGAGGTCTCGAGTTCAAATCTCGATAAGAGCTCCAGATTTTACAGTTTAGCAACTTTAAATGTTGCACAAGATTCCAGAAGCAGGCTTTTTAGTCTGCTTTTCAAGTATTGGGTGTTTATTTTTTTAGGCGATATGTCGGAGCTGGGTTTTACTCAGAATTGTGTTCGACGTAAACGAGGAAGAAAAGCATGGCTAAGGCTAAGTTTGAACGTAATAAGCCACACGTTAACGTGGGCACAATCGGTCACGTTGACCATGGTAAAACGACTTTAACAGCTGCGATTGCAACTGTATGTGCAAAAAAATTCGGTGGTGAAGCGAAAGATTACGCTGCAATCGACTCTGCACCAGAAGAAAAAGCACGTGGTATTACAATTAATACTTCACACGTAGAATACGATTCTCCAATCCGTCACTACGCTCACGTAGACTGCCCAGGTCACGCCGATTATGTTAAAAACATGATTACTGGTGCTGCGCAAATGGATGGTGCGATCCTTGTATGTGCTGCGACTGACGGTCCAATGCCACAAACTCGTGAACACATCCTTCTTTCTCGTCAGGTAGGTGTACCTTACATCGTTGTATTCTTAAACAAATGCGACCTTGTTGACGATGAAGAGCTTCTTGAATTAGTAGAAATGGAAGTTCGTGAACTTCTTTCTACTTATGACTTCCCAGGCGACGACACTCCAGTAATCCGTGGTTCTGCTCTTGCAGCGCTTAATGGTGAAGCTGGTCAATACGGCGAAGACGCTGTAGTTGCTCTTGTTGAAGCTCTTGACTCTTACATCCCAGAGCCAGAACGTGCTATCGACCTTGCATTCCTTATGCCAATCGAAGACGTATTCTCAATTTCAGGTCGTGGTACAGTAGTAACTGGCCGTGTTGAAACTGGTATCGTGAAAGTAGGCGAAGAAGTTGAAATCGTTGGTATTAAAGATACAGTTAAAACAACTGTAACTGGCGTAGAAATGTTCCGTAAACTTCTTGACGAAGGTCGTGCGGGCGAGAACTGTGGTGTTCTTCTACGTGGTACTAAACGTGAAGACGTTCAACGTGGTCAAGTACTTGCTAAACCAGGTACAATCAAACCGCATACTAAATTCGACGCAGAAGTATACGTACTTTCTAAAGACGAAGGTGGTCGTCATACTCCATTCCTTAACGGTTACCGTCCACAGTTCTACTTCCGTACAACTGACGTAACTGGTGCGATCGCGCTTAAAGAAGGCGTAGAAATGGTTATGCCTGGTGACAATGTAGAAATGTCAGTAGAATTAATCCACCCAATCGCAATGGACGCTGGCTTACGCTTCGCGATCCGTGAAGGTGGTCGTACAGTTGGTGCGGGTGTTGTTTCTAAAGTAACTGCATAATATAATACAGTTATCTTTGTACAGATCGAGAGTTTCGACTCTCGATTTGCTCTGCAGGTCAGTAGTTCAATTGGTAGAGCGTCGGTCTCCAAAACCGAATGTTGGGGGTTCGAGTCCCTCCTGGCCTGCCAAATTTTTTTAAAAAGAAGCTTGATGCTGGCTCAACTGGTCATATAATAAGTCGCGAATCCTACGACGAGTACAAAAATGTCGAATGATAAATCGCGTGACGCATTAAGCGACGCGCCAATTCCTCAAAGAAATAATCCTGCTGAAGTTGTTAATTCTGGTTCCCCTTTAGACTATGTTCTGTGGGTTATCGCGTTGATTTTACTCGGTAGTTCTATGATGGTGAATCAACATTTGCCAGCATACTGGGCACCAGCGAATGATGTCTGGGTCCGTGTTGGGGTAATTTTGGCTTGTATCATCGTGGCTTTAGGTTTATTATACGCCACCCATCAAGGCAAAGGCTTTGTTCGATTGTTGAAAGATGCTCGAATTGAGTTACGTCGAGTGACTTGGCCAACCAAGCAAGAGACCATGACCACATCTTGGCAGGTACTTGCGGTAGTCTTAGTGGCATCTATTTTATTATGGTGCTTTGACTATGCTTTGAGCTGGTTAATGAAGTTTATTATCGGGTAAGAGAGCTATGAAACGTTGGTACATTATTCATGCCTATTCA
Source organism: Acinetobacter sp. YH16040_T (assembly GCF_024605785.1). Classification (NCBI taxonomy): domain Bacteria; kingdom Pseudomonadati; phylum Pseudomonadota; class Gammaproteobacteria; order Moraxellales; family Moraxellaceae; genus Acinetobacter; species Acinetobacter sp. YH16040_T. The sequence goes on from NZ_CP094541.1 coordinate 298,084, forward strand.
GGCTATGAAAAACAAGTGTTACGCTCACTTAATGATCGAATCCAGCGTAGCGCTGTAGCCGATAGCTTTGGTGAAGTCCTTGTCCCTACTGAAGAAGTAGTGGAAATGAAGGATGGTAAGAAACGTAAATCTGAGCGTAAATTCTTTCCAGGCTATGTATTAGTCGAGATGGAAATGAATGATGAAACTTGGCACATTGTTAAAGAATGTCCAAAAGTATTAGGTTTCATTGGTGGTACTGCAGAAAAACCTGCACCAATTACGCAAAAAGAAGCTGATGCGATTCTTGCACGTGTACGCAATACTGGCGAAGCACCTCGTCCTAAGACGATGTTTGAACCAGGTGAAGAATTACTCGTAATTGACGGTCCATTCACCGATTTTAAAGGCGTGGTGGAAGAAGTTCTATACGATAAGTCACGTTTAACGTTGACGATTAATGTATTTAATCGACCAACTCAGGTTGAGCTGGAATTTCGCCAAGTCGAAAAATCGGTTTAATTTAACTTGGTTGATAAACGCCCGATTTGTTATGAGTCGGGCATTGTTGTTGTAACGGTATCGTTACTTATATGTATGGGGAGCCTAGCGGCGTTAGTACCCAGAGGTAATTGAAATGGCTAAGAAGATTGACGGCTATATCAAGCTGCAAGTTCCAGCTGGTAAAGCAAATCCATCTCCACCGATTGGTCCTGCACTAGGTCAACGTGGTGTTAACATCATGGCATTCTGTAAAGAATTCAATGCTGCGACACAAAAAGTTGAAGCTGGTCTTCCAATTCCAGTAGTGATCACTGTGTACAACGACAAGTCGTTCACATTCATCATGAAAACTCCTCCTGCTGCGATTCTTCTTAAGAAAGCTGCGGGCATCCAAAAGGGTTCAGCTGTACCTAACAAAACTAAAGTTGGTAAGTTGACTCGCGCTCAATTAGAAGAAATTGCGACTACTAAAGAACCAGATCTTACTGGTGCTGATTTAGACGCACGTGTACGTACCATTGCTGGTTCTGCGCGTTCTATGGGCTTGGAAGTGGAGCTATAAGACATGGCTAAATTAACTAAACGTCAAAAAGCCATTGTTGCTGCTGTTGAAGCTAACAAAGTTTACACTTTGGAAGAAGCAGTTGCAGTTCTTAACGGCCTTCCAGCAGTAAAATTCAAAGAATCTTTGGATGTTGCTGTAAACCTAGGTGTTGATCCTCGTAAATCTGACCAAGTTGTTCGTGGCGCGACTACACTTCCTGCAGGTACTGGTAAAACTGTACGTGTAGCTGTGTTTGCTCAAGGCGCTGCTGCTGAAGCTGCTAAAGCTGAAGGCGCGGACGTTGTTGGTTTTGATGACCTTGCTGAAAGCATCCAAGCGGGTAACCTTGACTTTGATGTAGTAATTGCAGCTCCGGATGCAATGCGCGTTGTTGGTAAGTTAGGTACGATTCTTGGTCCACGTGGCTTAATGCCAAACCCTAAAGTGGGTACTGTAACTCCTGACGTAGCTTCTGCTGTTAAAAACGCGAAAGCTGGTCAAGCACGTTACCGTGTAGACAAAGCGGGTATTATCCACGCTGCGATCGGTCAAGTAGGTTTCACTGCTGAAGCTGTTCGTTCAAACGTTGAAGCTCTTGTAGCTGACCTTAAGAAAGCAAAACCTGCTACTTCTAAAGGTGTTTACATCCAAAAGATCACTTTAAGCTCAACTATGGGTCCTGGTCTTGTTGTTGATGTAGCAAACGTTTCTAAATAAGTTTCGACTTATTACAGAATTTTAAAGCCCTGAGTAAAAATCAAAGCGCTGCTTTGATTTTTACGCAAGAAAAGATATTTGCTTCACTCGAAGCATAGTTTCTCGTCTTGCGGGTCGGCAAAGCGGTACTTTGCTGATCGCCCCTCAGGCAAACTTTGAATTGATAAATTTAGATTTATCAGCGTCAAAGACCTCAGGCGAGGGGAGTTTTATGCTTTCTTCTTAATAGCCCAGCCTGAGTAGACGCGGTGGTGTGATTTGTTCCTCCTCCGCGTGTTGGTTCAGTGATGAGCTAACGAATTGGGAGTGCATCTGTATAGGTGCATAAATCACCGTTAGGAGGTTTTACAATGGCTCTTCTTATCGAAGGCAAAAAACAGATCGTAGCTGAAGTAACTGAAGTTGCTTCTACTGCGTATGCTGCTGTTGTTGCTGACTATCAAGGTTTAACTGTTGAGCAATTAACTGCTCTACGTGTTGAAGCTCGTAAACTAGGTGTTGCTACTCGCGTAGTTCGTAACACTTTGGCTAAACGTGCTCTTCAAGATACTCAATTCAATATCTTGAGCGACAACCTTGTTGGCCCAACAATCTTAGCTTTCTCAACTTCTGAAGACGACATGGGCGCAGCTGCTCGTTTGTTCGAAGAATTTGCTAAAACTAATAAAGCATTTGAACTTAAAGCTGCTGCATTTGACGGTAAAGTTTATCAAGGTGCTGAAGTTAGCGTTATCGCGAACCTTCCAAACCAAGAGAAAGCGCTTACTATGCTTGCAAACGTTCTTCAAGCTCCTATTTCGAAATTGGGTCGCCTTATTACAGCGCTCAAAGAGAAAAACGAGTCAGAAGCTGCTTAAGCTTAAATCAATTTACACACCATTCAATACCCATTTGGAGTTACTCTCATGGCTTTAACAAACGAAGAAATCTTAAACGCAGTTGCTGAAAAAACTGTTCTTGAACTTGTTGAACTTATTTCTGCTTTCGAAGAAAAATTCAACGTATCTGCTGCTGCTGTAGCAGTTGCTGCTGCTCCTGGCGCTGCTGGTGCTGCTGCTGAAGAACAATCAGAATTCAACGTTGAGTTGACTTCTTTCGGTGCTAACAAAGTTGCTGTAATTAAAGCAGTTCGTGAAGCTACTGGCCTTGGTCTTAAAGAAGCTAAAGATCTTGTTGAAAGCGCTCCTTCAGTTCTTAAAGAAGGCGTTTCTAAAGAAGAAGGCGAAGAACTTAAGAAAAAACTTGAAGAAGCTGGTGCTACAGTTACACTTAAGTAATCTTAAGGGGAGTCGATTTTTTTATAATCGGCTCCAAAAAATGGCTGGTGGCCCTTGGGTCATCAGCCTTTTTGCGTTACAATTATCGGCTCGATTTTTGTTTGCATGATATAAAAATCATACAAATTAAAAATAATTTATAAAACCAAACGCTTACCAATATTTTTCAGTAAAAAAATATTGTTAAGCGTTTTAATACCACTAAAAATTGCAGCATTTGTGAAAGTGGTGGCCATATCGGCCTGCGTAATTCCTTCTAAGTTCGTTCTGCAGGCGGACTTAGTTTACTTTCCGAGGACTCCAGATGGCATACTCATATACCGAAAAGAAACGGATCCGTAAGAATTTTGGTAAATTGCCCAAGGTAATGGATGTTCCGTACTTGCTCGCGATTCAAGTCGACTCGTACCGAACTTTCCTTCAAGACGGCAAAACTCCAAAAAACCGCGAAGATATCGGTCTCCAAGCCGCATTTCGTTCAGTTTTTCCTATTGAAAGTTATTCTGGCAATGCTGCTTTAGAATTTGTTGAGTATAGTCTTGGTAAGCCTGAATTTGATGTGCGCGAATGTATTCTTCGTGGCTCAACTTATGCGGCGCCAATGCGTGTAAAAATTCGTCTGATCATTAAAGATCGCGAAACTAAAACAATCAAAGATGTGCGTGAGCAAGAAGTCTACATGGGTGAAATGCCACTTATGACAGACAATGGTACCTTTGTAATCAATGGTACTGAGCGTGTAATCGTATCTCAATTACACCGTTCACCAGGTGTATTCTTTGACCACGATAAAGGCAAAACTCACTCTAGCGGTAAAGTTCTTTATTCTGCTCGTATCATTCCTTACCGTGGTTCATGGCTAGACTTTGAATTCGATGCAAAAGATCTTGTATATGTTCGTATTGACCGTCGTCGTAAATTACTTGCGACTGTTGTGCTTCGTGCCTTGGGTTATAACAACGAACAAATCCTAGACATGTTCTACGAAAAAGTACCTGTATATCTTGATATGGGTAGCTATCAAATTGACTTGGTTCCAGAACGTCTACGTGGCGAAATGGCACAGTTTGATATCGTGGGTACAGACGGTAAAACAATTGTTGAACAAGGTAAACGTATTAACGCGCGCCATGTTCGTCAAATGGAAGCAGCAGGTCTTGAAAAACTTTCTGTTCCTGATGAATACCTATATGAACGTATTGTTGCTGAAGATGTAACGTTACGTGATGGCGAAGTTGTTGCGGCAAATACCGTGCTTAGCCATGAAATTATGGTGAAATTGGCTGAAGGCGGCGTTAAACAATTCAACGTACTTTATACCAATGATATCGACCGTGGTCCATTCATTGCGGATTCTTTACGTGCAGATACTACAACTGGTCGTGAAGAAGCACTTGTAGAAATCTACAAAGTGATGCGTCCAGGTGAGCCACCAACAAAAGAAGCTGCTGAAAACTTATTCAACAACTTGTTCTTCTCTTCTGAACGTTATGATTTATCACCAGTAGGTCGTATGAAGTTCAACCGTCGTTTGGGTCGTCCTTACGAAGTGGGTACGGATCAGAAGTCTCGTGAAGTTGAAGGTATTCTTTCGAACGAAGACATCACTGATGTATTGAAAACATTAGTTGAAATCCGTAACGGTAAAGGTGAAGTCGACGATATCGATCACTTGGGTAACCGTCGTGTTCGTTCTGTTGGTGAAATGACAGAAAACCAATTCCGTGTTGGTCTAGTTCGTGTTGAACGTGCTGTTAAAGAACGTTTATCTCAAGCTGAAACTGATAACTTGTCTCCGCAAGATTTAATCAATGCGAAACCAGTCGCTGCTGCTATCAAAGAATTCTTTGGTTCAAGCCAGTTGTCTCAGTTCATGGACCAAAACAACCCGTTGTCTGAAATTACACACAAACGTCGTGTATCAGCATTGGGCCCAGGTGGTTTGACTCGTGAGCGTGCGGGCTTCGAAGTACGTGACGTACATCAAACTCACTACGGTCGTGTATGTCCAATTGAGACTCCTGAAGGTCCAAACATTGGTTTGATCAACTCACTTTCTGTTTATGCGAAATGTAATAACTTCGGTTTCTTGGAAACTCCATACCGTAAAGTTGTTGATGGTCGTGTAACGGATGACGTTGAATACCTTTCTGCGATTGAAGAAGTAGGTACTGTAATTGCACAGGCCGATTCTGGTATCGATAAAGACGGTAACTTAACTGAAGAATTCGTATCTGTACGTCACCAAGGTGAATTCGTACGTATTCCACCAGAAAAAGTAACGCATATGGATGTATCTGCTCAGCAGGTTGTATCTGTAGCAGCATCACTTATTCCATTCCTTGAACACGATGATGCCAACCGTGCATTGATGGGTTCAAACATGCAGCGTCAGGCTGTTCCTACTTTACGTGCTGACAAACCGCTTGTTGGTACAGGTATGGAAGCAAACGTAGCGCATGACTCGGGTGTTTGTGTACTTGCGAAACGTGGTGGTCGTATTGAGTTCGTTGATGCTTCTCGTGTCGTTATTCGTGTAAACGAAGAAGAGATGGTGGCAGGCGAAGCAGGTGTAGATATCTACAACCTGATCAAATACACCCGTTCGAACCAAAATACATGTATCAACCAAAACGTTGTTGTACGTTTAGGTGACAAAGTTGCACGTGGTGACGTTCTTGCTGATGGTCCATCAACAGATGGCGGTGAATTGGCATTGGGTCAAAACATGCGTGTAGCGTTCATGACTTGGAACGGTTACAACTACGAAGACTCGATCTTACTTTCAGAGCGTGTACTTCAAGAAGATCGTTTAACGTCTATCCACATCCAAGAGCTTTCATGTGTTGCACGTGATACCAAATTGGGTGCTGAAGAAATTACAGCGGATATCCCGAATGTGGGTGAAGCTGCACTTTCTAAATTGGATGAATCAGGTATCGTTTATATCGGTGCTGAAGTTACTGCGGGTGACATTCTTGTCGGTAAAGTAACGCCTAAAGGTGAAACGCAGTTAACTCCGGAAGAAAAATTGCTTCGTGCAATCTTCGGTGAAAAAGCGGCTGACGTAAAAGACTCTTCATTACGCGTATCTTCATCTGTGAAAGGTACTGTAATTGACGTTCAAGTATTTACACGTGACGGTCTTGAAAAAGACGAACGTGCTCAAGCAATTGAGAAAGCACAACTTGATGCTTACCGTAAAGACTTGAAAGAAGAATACAAAATCTTCGAAGAAGCGGCTCGTGAACGTATTGTTCGTCTATTGAAAGGTCAAGAATCTAACGGTGGCGGTACAACTAAACGCGGTGACAAATTAACTGAAGAGTTATTGTCTGGTCTTGAGTTGGTTGATCTTATTGAAATCCAACCAGTCGACGAAGCGATTGCTGAACGTTTAACTCAAATTCAAGTGTTCTTGAAAGAGAAGAGCCTTGAAATTGACGAGAAATTTGCAGAGAAAAAACGCAAACTTTCTACAGGCGATGAACTGACAACTGGCGTATTGAAAGTTGTTAAAGTTTACTTGGCTGTAAAACGTCGCATCCAACCGGGTGATAAAATGGCGGGTCGTCACGGTAACAAAGGTGTTGTATCAAACATCTTGCCTGTAGAAGACATGCCACACGATGCAAACGGTGTTCCAGTTGATGTTGTACTTAACCCACTGGGTGTACCATCACGTATGAACGTGGGTCAGATTCTTGAAACTCACTTAGGTATGGCAGCTAAAGGTCTTGGCGATCAAATCGACAAGATGATGAAAGAGCAACGTACTGTACTTGAGCTTCGTGATTTCTTAGACAAGATTTACAACAAAGTTGGTGGCGAACAAGAAGATCTTGATAGCTTGACTGATGAAGAAATCTTGGTGCTTTCAGGTAACTTGCGTAAAGGTGTTCCTTTAGCAACACCAGTATTTGATGGTGCTGAAGAATCACAAATTAAAGAATTGTTAGAACTTGGTGGCATTTCACGTACTGGTCAAACAGTATTGTATGATGGTCGTACAGGTGAACGTTTTGACCGTCCAGTAACTGTAGGTTACATGTACATGTTGAAACTGAACCACTTGGTTGACGACAAGATGCATGCGCGTTCTACTGGTTCTTACTCTCTAGTAACTCAACAGCCGCTTGGTGGTAAAGCACAATTCGGTGGTCAGCGTTTCGGTGAGATGGAAGTATGGGCACTCGAAGCTTACGGTGCAGCATACACACTTCAAGAAATGCTTACTGTGAAGTCGGATGACGTTGAAGGTCGTACCCGTATCTATAAGAACATTGTAGATGGTAACCATTACATGGACCCAGGTATGCCTGAATCGTTCAACGTATTGACCAAAGAGATCCGTTCTTTAGGTATCAACATTGAACTGAAAAATGGTGACTAATTAGCTCCATTGAATCTCCCTTGCGAAGCAGTGCTTCTCACCTCTTTAATCAAGAGGGGCAAGGGGGATTTCTCAGTTAAAAAACAATATTTGTGACCCAGTTGTGAAGTGAAAATCTCCACAACACACGGAGAAAAAAATTGAAAGACTTGCTCGATATCATGCGCAAAAAGACGGATTCAGACGGTCATGCTCCTGTAGAGTTTGATCGCATCCGTATTGGTCTTGCGTCACCAGAAATGATTAAGTCGTGGTCTCATGGTGAAGTTAAAAAGCCTGAAACCATTAACTACCGTACGTTCAAACCTGAACGTGATGGTTTATTCTGTGCCAAAATCTTTGGTCCAGTAAAAGATTACGAATGCTTGTGTGGTAAATACAAGCGTATGAAATACAAGGGCGTCATTTGTGAAAAATGTGGCGTTGAAGTAACAACTGCAAAAGTACGTCGTGAGCGTATGGGTCATATTGACCTTGCTTCTCCAGTTGCGCATATTTGGTTCTTAAAATCACTTCCTAGCCGTATTGGTCTGCTTTTAGACATGACTTTACGTGATATCGAACGTGTATTGTATTTCGAATCATACGTTGTAACTGACCCAGGTATGACTCCACTTGAGAAATACCAACTTCTAAACGATGAAGAATACTTCACTGCTTTAGAAGAACACGGTGATGAATTCACTGCGAAAATGGGTGCAGAAGCAGTTCAAGATTTGTTGAAAGACATCGATCTTGAAGCTGAAATTTCACGTCTTCGTGAAGAAATTCCAAATACAACTTCAGAAACGAAGCTTAAAAAAGCCTCTAAACGTCTGAAATTGATGGAAGCGTTCAAAGAGTCGAACAACAAACCAGAATGGATGGTGATGAATGTACTTCCAGTACTTCCACCTGATCTTCGTCCGTTGGTCCCTCTAGAAGGTGGTCGTTTTGCGACTTCTGACTTGAACGATCTTTACCGTCGTGTAATCAACCGTAACAACCGTTTAAAACGTCTTCTAGACCTTGCAGCACCAGACATTATTGTACGTAACGAAAAACGTATGTTACAAGAGTCTGTAGATGCATTGCTTGATAACGGTCGTCGTGGTCGTGCAATTACTGGTTCGAACAAACGTCCTCTTAAATCTTTGGCAGACATGATCAAAGGTAAACAAGGTCGTTTCCGTCAAAACTTATTGGGTAAACGTGTCGATTACTCTGGTCGTTCGGTAATTACTGTAGGTCCGACTTTACGTCTTCACCAATGTGGTCTTCCGAAAAAAATGGCGCTTGAATTATTCAAACCATTCATTTTCGCGAAACTACAAGCATCTGGCCAAGCGACAACCATTAAAGCTGCGAAGAAAATGGTTGAGCGTGAAACTCCAGAAGTTTGGGACGTACTTGCTCACGTAATTCGTCAACACCCGGTGATGTTAAACCGTGCGCCTACACTTCACCGTTTGGGTCTTCAAGCATTTGAACCAACCCTGATTGAAGGTAAAGCGATCCGTCTTCACCCGTTAGTTTGTGCGGCATTTAACGCCGACTTCGACGGTGACCAAATGGCGGTACACGTACCATTAACACTTGAAGCTCAGTTAGAAGCTCGTGCGTTAATGATGTCAACAAACAACATTCTTTCTCCTGCGAACGGTGAGCCAATCATCGTACCTTCTCAGGACGTTGTCTTAGGCTTGTACTACATCACTCGTGATGCGATCAATGCCAAAGGTGAAGGTATGGTGTTTGCGGATACTGACGAAGTAAACCGTGCACTTGCAACAGGTCAAGTTGATTTACACGCTCGCGTAAAAGCACGTGTACACCAAACAGTCATTGACGAAAATGGTAACCGTGAACAACAAACCATTGTTGTAGACACAACTCCAGGTCGTTGTTTACTTTGGGAAGTTGTACCTGAAGGTATGGATTTCCAACAAATCAACGTTGAGATGACGAAAAAGAACATCTCTAAATTGATCAACTCTTGCTACCGTAAATTAGGTCTTAAAGATACTGTTATCTTCGCTGACCAATTGATGTACTTGGGCTTCCGTCAAGCGACTCACTCAGGTGTGTCTGTTGGTATGGAAGACATGTTGATTCCGCCACAAAAACAAGCAATTATCGAAAAAGCTGAAGTTGAAGTTCGCGAAATTGAACAACAATTCGAGCAAGGTTTCGTAACTGCCGGCGAACGTTATAACAAAGTTGTCGATATTTGGGCACGTACAAACGACCAAGTAGCGAAAGCGATGATGGACAACTTGTCTTTCACAACTGTTAAAAACAAACAGGGTGAAGACGAGAAACAAAAATCATTCAACTCGATCTACATGATGTCTGACTCAGGTGCCCGTGGTTCGGCAGCTCAGATTCGTCAGTTAGCGGGTATGCGTGGTTTGATGGCGAAACCAGATGGTTCGATCATTGAAACACCAATTAAAGCGAACTTCCGTGAAGGTTTGACCGTACTTCAGTACTTCATTTCAACACACGGTGCACGTAAAGGTTTGGCCGATACTGCATTGAAAACTGCGAACTCAGGTTACTTGACTCGTCGTTTGGTTGACGTTGCACAAGACTTGGTAATTACTGAGCCAGATTGTGGTACTTTCGACGGTCTTGTAATGACTCCGTTCATTCAAGGTGGCGATGTCATCGAGAACTTAGGTACTCGAGTATTGGGTCGTGTACTTGCTGAAGATGCGAAGAAACCAGGTTCGGATGATGTGATTCTTCCACGTAATACTTTAATCGACGAAAAACTTGCAAACTACTTAGAAGAGCAAGGTGTCGATGAAGTGAAAGTACGTTCAGTTGTAAACTGTGAATCTACTTTCGGTGTATGTGCGAAATGTTACGGTCGTGACCTTGCTCGCGGTCACTTGGTGAATCCAGGTGAATCTGTGGGTGTAATGGCTGCTCAATCAATTGGTGAGCCAGGTACACAGTTAACAATGCGTACGTTCCACGTAGGTGGTGCTGCGAGCCGAACTTCTGCTGCTAACAGCGTACAAGTTCGTAACAAAGGTACAGTACGTTTCCACAATGTGAAAACAGTACAACACGCTAAAGGTCACTTGGTATCAACTTCACGTTCAGGTGAAATCGGTATCGCAGATGACATCGGTCGTGAACGCGAACGTTACAAAATTCCATACGGTGCTTCAATCATCATTAAAGATGGCGAAGCTGTGGAAGCTGGCGGTATCGTAGCGACTTGGGATCCGCATACACATCCACTTGTTACCGAAGTTGCAGGTAAAGTGCGTTTCAGCCAAATCGCTGATGGCGTAACTGTGACATCGAAAACTGATGATGCAACAGGTATGACGACTATTGAGGTACTTCCAGTAACTTCACGTCCAGCATCTGGTAAAGATATGCGTCCAGCTGTTGTATTGGATACAACAGATGGCGGCGAACAGTTCTACTTCCTACCACAAAACACGATTCTGACTGTGCGCGATGGCGAAACAATTGGTGTCGGTGATGTTATTGGTCGTGTGCCACAAGAATCTTCACGTACTCGTGATATTACCGGTGGTCTTCCACGCGTAGCTGACTTGTTCGAAGCACGTAAACCGAAAGAACACGCGATCCTTGCTGAAATTTCAGGTATCGTAAGCTTCGGTAAAGAGACCAAAGGTAAGAACCGTCTTGTGATTACTCCGGATGATGGCTCTGAAATTTACGAAGAGCTAATTCCGAAATGGCGTACGATTAACGTGTTCGAAGGCGAACATGTAAACCGTGGTGAAACCATTTCTGATGGTCCGCAAAATCCACACGACATCTTACGTTTGAAAGGCGAAGTTGCACTGACAAATTACATCGTGAACGAAGTTCAGGACGTATACCGTCTGCAAGGTGTAAAAATCAACGACAAGCACATTGAAGTGATCGTACGTCAAATGCTTCGTAAAGTTGAAATCACTGACGGTGGTGATACAAGCTTCATCAAAGGCGAGCAAGTGGAATACATCCGCGTTGTTCAAGAAAACCAAGCTGTGGCAGCTCAGAACAAGTTCCCAGCGAAGTTTGAACGTCAATTGATGGGTATTACCAAAGCGTCGCTTTCTACTGACTCGTTCATTTCTGCTGCATCGTTCCAGGAAACAACTCGTGTGTTAACTGAAGCTGCTGTAACAGGTAAAGAAGATGAATTACGTGGTCTGAAAGAAAACGTGGTTGTAGGCCGTCTGATCCCAGCGGGTACAGGTTTGGCATACCACTTAGAACGTCGTCGTCAAGAGTCTGAAGCTGCAGAGCTTGAGCTTCACAATGACTTCTCTGATGTAGATCAAGCGTTAAGCCAAGCATTTAGCGATGAATTTAACGGTCTTTAATTAGCCCTTAAATCATTCCAAAAAAGCCACCTTCGGGTGGCTTTTTTTATGTGGATGAATTGAAAATTAAAGCTTTCCTAATATTGAAATATTTCCTATAGTAAAAATAGAACATAACAAATCTCTTGATTTTTAAACTTAAACATAACGGGGTCTTTTGATGAAATTCACACAGCAATTATTCGCAGTTTCTGCATTATTCAGCTCATTGACAGCGATTGCTGCACCTATGCCCAATTCGATTGTGGTAGAAGATAAAGCTGTAGTTCCAGTACTAAAAACAGAAGTGATTCGCCGTGTTGCAGGTCAAGAACCTGTACGCCAAGTAACTGCAACAGTGTTAGAAATGACCAATAAAGGTCAGGATATCGTGGCACGTGAAATTGAACTTTCAGATCACCAAAGTGATTTTTCTGAAAAGAAATTATCGATTCCAGTAGTACAACGTGGTGGTGTCATCATCCCGACTTCTAAAATTGAAACCAAGACTACGGTGAAGCAGGACGGTCAGATTATTCGTCAAAACACCAATATTGATGCAGAAGGTGTAGAGTTTAAGAAAGGGCAGGAACCGATTAAACGCACGCTAAAACTAGATCAGGTAACAGATCCAGAAAGCAAAGCCAAACTCTCTCATGCTGTGCTGACTGAAAATGGTGAAACAACAAAAGATTTGATGATTTTGGATGAAAACCCTGAGTGATTCGTAAGCGATTAGGCGTGGTTTTTACAAAATGCAGCATTTATGCTCCAAGCCGTAACAAGCTATGTTTAATTGTTTCATACAATGGTTTTAGAATCATAGGTATTGAAGAAGACAAGGAACATCACAATGAAAAAAGTAATGAGCGTATGCGCAGTCGCGATGATGTCGACCCTAATGCTTGCTGGTTGTGAAAGCATGTCGCCCAATGAACAGCGTATTGGTGCTGCAGCTTTAGGTGGTGCCATTGGTGGTGGTGTGGGTAATAATGTCGGTGGTGGTGTAGGTGCAGCCGTTGGTGGTGGCGCTGGTGCAGCTGTCGGTAGTAAAACTCAAAATGGTTCAAACCGAAATGCTACATATAGTGGTGTAGGTGGTGCGATTGGTTCTGCAGTCGGTAAAAGTATCTTTGGTGGTAACACTGGTGCTGCGATTGGTGGTGCAATCGGTGGTGGTGCAGGTGCTGCAATTGAGCAAAATCGCTAATCCAATCCGATAAAATTGAATGAAAAGGCGCTTAAAGATAAGCGCCTTTTTTATTTGCGTGGACGGGGTTGCTTGCGACGAATGTATAGGGTTTTTTGAACTTCAGCGATACGTAAGCCTGCTTCATCAAAAATATTTAAGCTATAGTTCCGTAAAACAGGTGCGTGGTTATCTGCTAAGTTTTTAATATGATTGATTTCATTTGGGTCGAGCTGGATGTCGGCGTATACCGTTCCACGCCCGGGAGATAAAAATTGGATATTTGCCGCTTTGTCCCACACGATATAACGTGAGCCAAGGTGATGCATCAAAATCAACATATAAAATGGGTCAACCATTGAATATAGACTACCGCCAAAATGTACACCGACAATATTTTGATTTTTTCGAGTTAATGGCATTTTGACGCGAATGTGATAATTGGCGAGATCAATTTTATCAATCGAAATGCCAGCACCTTTATAAGGGGCATAATGATTGAGTAAGAATTTAGAGACAATAGGCATTGTCATTATTTTCTGGATTATGCTCATACTGGGTCAATTTTTTTTATGCTGAACTTTGCATACTAAATGAGTTTCAAAACTGTGGCATTGATCACATTGCCCATGTTCACAAATAAAACGTCAATTCGATGGAATCGATAAAAGGACAAGAAGAATGCAACCACTAAATACGCAATGGGTGAATACCGCAGATCAACAACGGCTCTATGTGAAGACATGGGGTGATGAAACTAAGCCGGCATTGGTTTTGGTTCATGGTTATCCTGATAATCAGGAAGTATGGGAACCGGTTATTGAACATCTTGGTTCTGAATTTTATATTGTGAGCTATGACGTGCGAGGTGCAGGGCAGTCATCTGTGCCCCGTAAAGTACGAGATTACCGTTTAGAACAACTTTCACTTGATTTAGATAGTGTGACGCAAGCGGTATTAGGCGAGCGTAGTTTTCATTTGGCCGCGCATGATTGGGGCTCTATCCAATCTTGGGAATCGGTGACTGAGCCAAAATTTCGCTCACGTATTTTGTCTTATTCAACTATTTCTGGGCCATGTTTGGATCATGCGGCATTTTTGCTCAGAAATAGCTTTAAGCATCAGCAGAAAAAATTACTCAAATTATTAAGTAAGTCATGGTACATCGGGGTATTCCAATTACCATTTTTGGCACCGACCGCGTGGCATTTTTTGAATGCTGAACGTTGGGGAAAAATTGTGAATGATTTAGAACGTACTCAAGAATTGCCTTTGAATCATAATATTCAGCATGATGGTAAACACGGTATTGCGCTTTACCGTGCTAATTTTATTCCCCGCTTAACTCAGCCTAGACAACGTCATGCCGTCTGTCCTGTACAAGCGATTGTGTTGAAACATGATAATTTTGTCAGTCCAGACTACATTAAAGAATTACCTAAATGGGTTGAGGATTTATCGGTGGTTGAAGTCAATGCCAATCATTGGGCTGTGCTGAGCCAACCCGAAAAAATTGCAGGTTACATCGCTCAATTTGCGCAATCACAGCAGCTTTAAGTAAATCTTTCAATAGTGTCAGTTTCATCGATAGGGGGCTAAATAGCGAGCAAATTCTGATAAAATACGGTTTTTTGTCAGACTCCCTTTTTTCTTATGTTTGCTATTCTTGCCGCAATTACAGTCATGTTTGGACTGTCGCTGGCACGCGTGCCTGTTGTATTTGCACTGATCATTGGTGCAGTAACAGGTGGCTTGTTAGCTGGCCTTGGTATTCATGGCACCATCGAAGCGTTTAATAGTGGCTTAGGCAACGGTGCTCAAATCGCACTTGCTTATGGCGTGTTGGGGGCATTTGCTTTGGCACTTGCGCGTTCAGGTTTGCCAGATTTACTGGCTTATCAACTCATTACTAAACTCAAAGGTAACAGTAATGTGAAAGCCCAGAATCGCGTGAAATACGTAATTTTCGCTACTATCGCTTTAGCCGCCGTATGTTCACAAAACGTGATTCCAGTGCACATCGCGTTTATTCCAGTATTAATTCCACCATTACTCAGCGTATTTAATCATTTAAAACTTGACCGTCGTTTGATTGCTTGTGTTCTGACTTTTGGTCTTGTGGCGACTTATATGCTGGTACCTTTTGGTTTTGGTGCTATTTTCCTTAATGATATTTTAGGTCAAAACATCAATACCTTTGGCAAGCCATACGGTTTCAACATCAGCTATGACCAAATTCCAAGTGCTATGGCAATTCCAGTATTTGGGATGTTTGTTGGCTTATTAATTGCTGTTTTTTATAGCTACCGTAAACCACGAGAGTATGCTGACGTTCAGGTTAAGGAATCACAGCACACCATCTCATCTGATGTAAAAGCAGATGAAAATGGTAAACCACAAGTCGCTAAATTTACTTTGATCATGGCTGCGGTAGCAGTAGTTGCTACGCTTTCTGTTCAAGTCATATCTGAGTCGATGATTTTGGCGGGTCTGGTTGGTGTTGCGATCTTAAGCTGTGCAGGTATTTTTAAGTGGAAAGAAGCCGATGATGTCATTATCAGTGGTATGCGCATGATGGCACTGGTGGGTTTCATTATGATTTCTGCGCAGGGCTTTGCATCTGTGATTGAGGCTACGAATCAAGTACCAATACTGGTACAAGCTTCGGTTGAATGGATTGGAAACAGCCAAGGTTTAGCTGCATTTTGGATGCTATTGATAGGGCTATTAATTACCTTAGGTATTGGTTCTTCATTCTCAACAATCCCAATTTTGGCCATTATTTATGTACCACTTTGTATTCAATTTGGTTTTAGCCCAGCGGCAACGATTGCCATTATTGGTACAGCAGCAGCTTTAGGAGATGCAGGTTCTCCGGCATCAGACTCAACTTTAGGCCCAACATCAGGCCTTAATATGGATGGTCAGCATGACCACATGAAAGACAGTGTGGTCCCGACCTTCATTCACTACAATATTCCATTAATGATCTTTGGTTGGATTGCCGCAATGGTACTCTAAAAAATTTTCAAAGATAAATAAAAAGGCGATTATATAATCGCCTTTTTTGTTATTTAATCCTGAGGATTTTGGTTGGATTAAAATAATTCATTTTATTAATTCTGATTAAAAAGGTTGGTATATTATGAATAATAAATTAATTATAATGGTGAAAATATAAAACCAAGCATTGTGCTATGATTAAAATAAATATTTTTAATTAATAATGACTTATATAATAATGTAAAAATTTATAAAATAATAATGTTGCATAATTTTAATACTAATGTTTAATATTAATTATTCATTCTAGAAGGTTGCTTTAAAATGTTAAAACAAGCTGCTCTTATTGCATTATTGGGTATGTCTGCATCAGCTATGGCTGGTCAATGGCAAGTGAAAGTTGGTGGTTCTGTGGTAGCCCCTACTTCTGACACAAGTATTTTAAACGGCGCAGTAAATGTTGAAGCAGATCATGAATATGCATTTACACCATCAATTGAATATTTCTTTAATGACAACATTTCAGCTGAATTACTTTTGGCAACGCCAATAAGTCATGATGTAAATGTTACAGGTGCTGTAGATGCTGGTGTGAAGGTTAAACATTTGCCACCTACAATTACTGCAAAATATAACTTCAAAAATTCAACACGTTTCACACCGTATATTGGTGTAGGTGGTACAGCATTTGTTGCGTGGGATGAAAAAGCAAGTGGTGATTTAGCTGGTGCTAAAGTAAAAGTAAAAGTAAAAGAAGACTTTGGTTTTGCAGGTCAAGTCGGTTTTAACTACCAGCCAGCTGATGCAAAAAACTGGGGTGTTTTCTTTGATGCACGCTATGCTCAGATTAGCCCAGAAGTGGAAATTACAGGTGTACCTAAATTTGATTTAGATATCGATCCTATGGTGTATACAATTGGTTATAGCTACAAATTCTAAGCTGTAACTGATCTTAAAACCCTGCCATTAGGCAGGGTTTTTTATGCAGCATATTCCATCCATCAGTTGATCGAATTGAACAAATAGGCAATAGAAAATTTAGGTGGAACTGTTAGAGTCGAAATAAATCAGCAAGTTGGAAGAAGAGAAAAGACGATGAAAAAAATTATTCAGGGTATGCTGGTCTTGGGCAGTGCTTATTTTATTTCGACAAGTTATGCCGCAAGTTTTGATTGTAAAAAGGCGAAAACCATTACCGAACATGCGGTTTGTGATAACCGGAGTATTAATGATGCCGATGTCAAAATGGCCACGACCTATACGATTATTCGTCATTTAGTTCCCATGGGGACACGTGGTGCAATTCAAGATCAACAAATAAAATGGCTACAACTACGCGATCAGTGCCGTGACAATGTCAGTTGTTTAAGTGATGTATATAAAATGCGGCAGCAAAAACTGGATCTCTACATGGACCGCGTTTATAAACAAGGACCTTTTTAAACCTTAAAATTTAGTGCGACAGAATAAAAATTTTCCATTCATACTATTGAAAAATAGTGAAGTCCCTCCATTCATATAGCATTCAATCGTAATACATAATATGAACGGAGAGACTGATGAGCGAACAACAATCTCAAAAACACAGCTTCCAAGCGGAAGTGGCTCAGTTACTGCATTTAGTAACACATTCTTTATATTCAAATCCTGAAATTTTCCTTCGTGAGTTAGTATCAAACGCATCTGATGCCTGCGATAAATTACGTTTTGAAGGCATTAACCATCCTGAATATTATGAAAATGATCCAGATTTACATGTGCGTATTCATTTAAATAAAGAGCAGAAGACAATTACCATTTCGGATAATGGTATTGGTATGACACAACAAGAAGCGATTGATCATTTGGGTACGATTGCTAAGTCTGGCACTAAAGATTTTATGTCGAAGCTTACGGGTGATCAAAAGTCAGATGCACAATTGATTGGTCAATTTGGTGTGGGCTTCTATTCAGGTTTTATTGTTGCTGAAAAAATTACAGTGGAATCACGTCGTGCTGGGGTAAATGCCGCTGAAGGGGTACGTTGGGTTAGTAATGGTACAGGTGAGTTTGATGTAGAGCCAATTGATAAGGCTTCACGTGGAACCGACATCATTTTGCATTTACGCGAGGATGCTTTAGATTATTTAGATCGTTACAAAGTTAAGCAGATTATTAATAAATACTCTGATCATATTAGTTTGCCAATTGAGATGCAGAAAGAAGTTTGGCAACAAGAGGAAGCTGCCGAAGGCGAAGAAGCAAAACCTGGTCAATATGTACTGACGGATGAGTGGGAAGCGATTAACTCAGCAAGTGCATTATGGACGCGTAATAAAAATGAGATCAGTGAAGAACAATATACTGAGTTTTATAAAAACCTGAGCCATGATTTTGAAGCTCCGCTTGCGTGGACACACAACCGTGTAGAGGGAAGTACGGAATATACACAGTTACTTTATATTCCATCTCGCGCACCAAGCAATATTTTCACACGTGAAGCTAAAGCAGGAATTAAGCTCTATGTGAAACGTGTATTTATCATGGATGATGCGGATAATTTGATTCCTAATTATTTACGTTTTGTTCAAGGTGTGGTGGATAGCGCAGACTTACCACTTAATGTAAGCCGTGAATTATTACAAGAAAGTCGCGACGTTAAAACGATTCGTGAAGGTAACGCCCGCCGTATTTTAACGGTGCTAGATGGTTTGGCGAAATCTGAAGATGTTGCTGATCAAGAGAAGTTTGCAAAATTCTACGCTGAGTTTGGTTCAGTCTTAAAAGAAGGCTTAGGCGAAGACATAGCGAATCGTGAGCGTATTCTAAAATTATTACGCTTTGCTTCGTCAAATAATGATGAAGTGAAAACATCATTTGCAGACTATAAAGCCAATATGAAAGAAGGCCAAAAGGCAATTTACTATGTGACTGCTGATAGTTTAAATGCTGCGAAAAACTCACCACAACTTGAATTGTTCAAGAAAAAAGGTATCGAAGTGCTGCTCATGACTGAACGAGTGGATGAGTGGGCGATGGAATTTGTTTTTGAGTTTGATGGAACACCATTACAGAATGTATCAAAAGGTGCAGTTGATTTGGGTGATCTACAAGATGCTGAAGAGAAGAAAGCACTTGAGGAAGCTGCTGAGCAGTTTAAACCTGTTGTTGAAAAACTGTCGGATGCGTTAAAAGATAAGACCTCTGAAGTGCGTGTAACAACACGTTTAGTGGACTCTCCTGCGTGTTTGGTGGTGGCTGAGGGTGAGTTATCACCGCAACTGGTTCGTATGCTGAAACAAGCAGGACAAGCGGTTCCAGAGTCAAAACCAGTCTTGGAAATCAATCCATCCCATCCGTTGGTACAAAAATTAGAAAGTTCGGTGCAGTTTGATGACTTAGCAAATGTTATTTTTGATCAGGCGTTGATTGCTGAAGGCGGTTTACCCGAAGATCCTGCCCAATACATCAAACGGATTAACAGCTTATTGCTGAAGTAACGGTAGATATGAAATGAACCTCCTTCGGGAGGTTTTTTATTTGGTTTTTCGATAGAGCACATGAATAAAAACGTCCATGTTTTAATCTTTAAGATAAATTAAAAATAAATAATTAATCTATAATAACGATCGTTAAGTATTGGGAATCTTAAGATGAAAATTTTAGTGATCGCTGTAATGGGCTCGCTGCTGTCTATGGGCCTCATGCAATCTGCTCAGGCAGATAGCGCTAAGCAAAAAATGGTGCGTAATGACCGTGTGCAGGTTTCAAAACAAATCGCACAATACGATATCAACCCTTTTGTCGATAGCCGCCGTGTGATACGAAATGATCGTGCTCAGTACAGCTTTCCTAAAGTGAAAAAAGTCGCTGAAAAGCAGTCGCGTATTGCACGTAATGATCGTGTGAGTGTGATTAAGAAAAATTGAAGCTGAGTTATTTAAAAAAAGCCCATCCTGTTGAGATGGGCTTTTTATTCGCTGTGAAATAGAGGGTATTAGAACAAGGCTTCAAGGCGCACTAAAGCGCCCACAAAGTGGCTTTTATCGTCACGATGGTTGTTGAGGTAGTTGAGATCACCTTGGATATAAAACCATTCACGTAGAAAGGGCTGTCGCCATGATACATAGGGTCCCCAACTGTTTAAACGCAGTTGATCGTTATTGTAAAAACCACCTGTATATAGGCCGTAGTTGAATCGGTTACCTTTAAAAAATTGGTGTTGGCGGTAACTGAAGTTATCCCATTTCAGATCATCATCCTGTGCATCTGCATAGGTCAGGTTGAATTGGTTTGAGATAAAGGGTTGGCCTGGACGGGCATGGGTTAATTCTAAATTGGTTCTTAGATAATTTTCACTATCGATACCATAACGATAAATTTGTTCGGCTAAAAAACTGTAATCATTGTCGAGTTGCCATTTTTTAGCTGCTTTTAAGCGGACATATAGGTCATCACCAGAACGTAAACCTAGATCAACGTCAGTTTCGAAGGGCAGTCGATCTGAAATTTCTGACCAACGTAAAGCCAGTGAACTGTTATCTTCACGGGTTTGCTTATTGTCATAATTTTTATCACTACGCCCCGCAGGGTTTTCATTGGTAATTGCAGCATTATTTTCTAATTCATTATCAAGTGAGTCATCACCAAAGACCACACTCAATTTTTTTTCTAAAGTGGGAAGCTTAATTTTACCGCGAATACGTGGCTTAATTTCGTATTCATCGTGCTTATTCCAACTGTTGTCTAAAATCACCCGTAGGGTTGCATTGGCAGGCTTTTCTGGCTCACTTTGCCCAAACCAATTATCCATACGAACGGCCGTTCGATCTGCCCAATTTCGGACTTTCTTCTGTTGTCGATCGGTCCAGCTATTATTTTCCGTTTGTTCTGTTGTCGGAACAATGGGGTGATCTGATTGTTCAGGTAAGAAGGTCGGTGTTGCATCAATCCAACGTGGAATTTGATCTAAAAAATCATAGGTCTTTGGCATGATATACGGTGAACTTTGCTCGGTTGCAGGCACATCCTGAGAATGTTGCCCCTCAGTTTCATTGACGACAGCATCAGTTTCATTGGCCCAAGCAACTTGATACATCAAGCTTATTGATGCGGAAAAAAGCAAAGTCCGAATAAAGTACTGTTGTTTTTTATGCATATGTTTTGGCTCTATTTAATTATCATCTGAGTATCCTGCATCTGTAGTTTTGTTATTTTTGTCGGATAAATGCAAGCCAAACTACAAAATAAATGCAATTAATCTTCGGTCGTTTGCTTAAGTGCTTGATAAAGCGAAATCACATCAATGGGTTGAGGCAATTGTTGGATCACATTTTGGATGCTTTGCCAATTTAAACCTTGCTGTCGATGGAGGATCAAATAAGGAAGGGCTTGTTCGGTACGCAAGAGTGCCATGCGTTTTTGACCGTGGATTAAACGTATTTTTTGACGTTCTTGTAATAATAACAACGGGGTATGTAGTGTCGGTTCAGGTTCATCAAAATGAATGAATTTTTGCGTATGAATTAACTGTGCCGGAATAAATGGATAATAGTCGTTTTGCGACCAAATCATTTCAGCATGCTGAGACTGTTGATAGAGCTGATCAGGTGCAGCACAGAGTTGCTCTAGATTGTCCCATGATAAGACTTTAATCGCAGCAAGTTCATGTTGATGTTGTTGGCAAAACAGCTGAGAGAGTCGAATGGCTTCCATTTGCGTTTGCGCACCAAACAACAAGAGATATTTGATGAAGCGACCTTCGATATTGATTTGCTCTGCTAAATACAGTGGCTGGTTTTTCCAATCTGTACCATCTGTCGTATGCAATAGAACATCAAGTTGCGTTGTGAGTTCAGGCTGATCTATAAACTGCAATTCATACAAGGCCAATTGCGCATCGATGTTTTGCAGCGTTTGAACGCGAGCGGTATATTGAGCGATTGGAACCTGTTCAGGAAGTTCAACGCCTGCCATTGTCGAGTTGAGATTTTCCTCCGATGGGGCATGTGTTGGCTGCTCAATTAGAACAAGAGGAACGGTATCAGGTGCAGAAAGCTCTGGTTTATTTGTATTTGAGTTATCAAGCAACGTATCTGCTTCATTGATTTGCTTATCGCAATGATCTAGATCGACAGATCCGTCTTTATTTATCGCTTCAATTGGCAGTAGGTCGTCCACACTTGCTGCAACACAGCTTGGCGCTGTGATGATTTCATCCTTTAGGCGTAAGGCATGTAGACGTAGATCGGTATCACTGATTAAACATTTATATAGCTGTTGTTGTTCAATTAACCAATCATAGCATTCGCTAAAATTGCCCCATTCACTGAGTAAAGCCGTGCGCTGTTTGGCTGGAATCATCCACACTTGCCAACCTAATTCATGGTCATGCAGCAAGGCCCAACCCATCTCTGGATATTGATATAAAGCATTTTCAAGTGCAGCATCATGGTTAAAATAGCCACGAAATAACAATGAATATGGCGTTTGTTTGGAAAATTCAGTGGCAGCCATTTGTGGCTTAGTTAATGCACGATAACTTAATATTTGCTTTTGAAAAATCGGTTCATCGCATAAGGCAAAAATTTCATGAATCCGACGTTTAGAAAGCGCAGTTTCATAAAAACTCAAAGCACGGTGTTCAAGTTGATGGGTCAGTACATGGATTTCTTTTATTAATTGTACTTTCTCTTGTAAATTCATTTGTCCACTTCCTAAAGGACTTTTTGTGCTTTTTCTAAATATTTAGCCAATACAATATTGGTTGCAAGTTCTACTAATTTATATTCAGCCGAATTCGGGTTTCGATATGTATTGGCCAATTCAATCAGGCGTTCAATATCTATAACCTGCGGTGAAATTTTTCCTTGTATCAGTGCCTGAAGTTCTTGCATAGGACAATGTAAATTTAAAAATAAAGAAGTCGATTAGTTCATTTGATTATAGAGATTTCATTAAAAAAAACATGGAAATAAATGTCAGCTTCTACAAATTAAGCGTTAAATATGACAATTAATGCGCATTTTGTTTAAAAATAATACCAAATCATTAGCTTAAAGATAGGTTTTGCAAAAGATATAGCGGTATGGTTTGATCAATTTTTTTGAAGTCATCATCAGCGATCGAGCGCTTTTAGATGTTCATTTTTAATGTTAAGTAAAGAATAAAGCCCAAAGTAAAGGCACATAAAATAAAAAACCGATGGTGGGAGCCATCGGTTTTTTATGGAAAAATCAGCTAAAAATTATGCTTTTTTTTCTGTGTTTGTTACAACTTTAGTTGTATCTGCAGCAGGTGCTTTGTTATCTGCATTGGCAGTTTCAGCAGTCACAGCTTTTTTTACTGGAAAATCTGGTACATAAACGATTTGTGCAGAAACAGTTGCAGAAAGCGCCATCACAGCAACAGCCATAGCATATTTGATTGCGTTCATTTGTGTATTCCTATCAATCATTAGTCACTCAAAAAATGAGTCAGGGAGAAAATTAATCACTTGAATTTATGTGAAAATAATATCAAAAAATAATCAATTAAAAATGATCGATTCGGCAACGCAAGATAAACGGTATGAATTAATATTTATATAAAACAGTCTATTAGAGTTATTGCTCTAGAGCTTTTAGGGGCTGAGTGACAGCGTTGTATCACTCAGATATAGATGAAAAATCTATGAATGTTTGGCACATTTCTTTTCATAGACTTTGCCTGCGATACCCCCAATAATGGCACCGCTAATCGTACCAAAAACAGGCAAAATACTGCCTGCAACAGCACCGATCGCAGCACCTTTGACGGTCGGAGAAAAACGTGAGAGAAAGCTATTCTTCCCTGTTTGGGACTCGTTGGTGGTTGTTTGAGGGGTTGTATTGGTAGATAGTTCGGTTTCAGCAGAAGTTGCTTGAGGTTCAATAGTCATGACATTACTCCCGAGCATGATCGTTAGAAGAATGAAGCTTTTAGCCTAATCGGTAGTGGCCTTGGCTTAAACAGAAAGCATGTAATAAATGATGGTCAGTTTGTAATCCACCGAAGTGGAATTCACTCCTGTGTAAGACATGTAATATTTTGCTGTTTTGATGTTTAAAAAATAACCAAAATAAGTGACTTAATCATATGATGAAGATTCAAAATCATAACAATGAGGATAAATACAATGTCTGTTGCTAAAGTCGTTGAAGTAAATGCAAGTAGCACAAAAAGTTTTGAAGATGCGATCCAAACGGGAATTAATAAAGTCACTGAAACCGTAAAGAACGTTCAGGGTGCATGGATTAATGAACAAAAAGTTGTGGTGAAAGACAATAAAATTGCGGAATATCGAGTGAACTTAAAAATCAGCTTCTTGGTTGAATAAGTTTAGTTTTATTGAAGTTAAAAACTGATCATAAAAAATCCCCGAAGTTCGGGGATTTTTGTTTGAACACGCTGAATTATTTTTCAGGCGTTTCACAGCTTTCATCATTACATACAGGTGTCGGAGCAAGTTCAGGAAGTTCCGCAGCTTTGTCCATCACTTGTTTAAACACGTCTTTCGGTTGAGCGCCAGCTAATGCAATACGTTGCTCAAAGACAAAAAACGGTACACCGGTGACTTTAAGTTGGTCGCGTGCTACTTCTTCGTCGTATTTAACGAAATCGGCAAATTCATCTGAGTCTAATAAGTCATCGACTTCAACAGGGTTTAGACCAATACGAGATGCAACATCTTCTATGGTTTCACGTTCACCAATGGCCAAGCCTTGCGTCATATAGCTATAGAAGAACGCTTCTTTGGCTTCACTACCGAGACCTTTGCTTTGTGCAAGATGAATCAAGCGGTGCGCGTTGAAAGTATTGCCTGAATTGGCTTTTTGCCAGTTAAATTCAATACCTTCAGCTTTTGCCATTTCGGCAATATTGCGCTGCATTTCTTCAACTTCTTCAATACTACGGCCATATTTTTGAGCCAGACGTTCAGTATTGGAAATTTCTAGGCGAGCGGGCGCATCTGCATCAAGTTGATAGCTATGCCAAAACACTTCAAGTTCTACACCCGATTCTTCGGCAGCAGCTTCAAGGCGTTTTTTCGCAATATAACAAAATGGGCAAACCACGTCTGACCAGATATCTACACGCATGGGAAATCTCTTTTCTATGTTCTGGGAAAATGATGGGGGCAAATCCTAAAATTTAAAGCCAAGCAATGCAATCCATTTTTGTTTCGATGGTGCAATGTCGAATTTTTTTTATGTTGCTTCAAGGATTGACCGAAGATTTGTCGGACTATTAATCCGTGATTAAACGTTTACCCAAACAAATCACTTCAACCTCTTCATAGCCCAATTGTTCATAAAAATTTTGTACGTCAATGTTGTCTTGGCGAATCAGTAATTGAAGTTTTGGGCAACCTAAAGCAATTAAGCGTTTTTCTAATTGTTGAATGAGGGCGGTGGCAACGCCATTACGCTGAAAATGTGGATGTACAGCAAGATAATTGACCCAGCCTCGATGTCCATCATAGCCCCCCATCACAGTTGCGATCAATTGATCATCTTTGATAGCCAATAAAAATAATTGATCACGTTGCGCTAGTTTTCGAAAAATATCAATTTCAGGGTTATTCCATGGACGGGTCAGATCACACAGTTCCCAAAGTGCAATTACATCATCTAAATCAGATTCGAGATAGGGGCGGATAATAAACATAATTTTTGTTTTAGCATGTATTTTGACCAATTTAGATTAGTCGAGTTTTGCAGACTTGATAAGTCATATTGAAAAATAAAAGCCATAAAAAAAACGCTCCGAAGAGCGTTTTCTTATTTCACTGTCAATTAAGCAGTTTTAACTTCTGGTTGAGCAGCTAACATGTGGCCGTTCTCTTCGAAGTTGATGTGCCAAGACAATGCTTCACGTAGAAGGTGAGGTGTTTGACCACCTTTCGCACATGCACGGTCGAAGTAATCATTTAGCGCATCACGGTACATAGGGTGAGCACAGTTGTCGATTACTGCACGAGCACGTTCACGTGGAGCAAGACCACGTAAGTCAGCAAGACCTTGTTCAGTAACTAAGATGTCAACGTCGTGTTCAGCATGGTCAATGTGAGAAGCAAATGGAACAACAGAAGAAATGTCGCCGCCTTTTGCAATTGATTTAGTCACGAAGATCGCCAAGTGTGCATTACGTGCGAAGTCACCTGAACCACCGATACCGTTCATCATTTTTGTACCGCAAACGTGAGTTGAGTTCACGTTACCGTAGATATCAAACTCAAGCGCAGTGTTGATACCGATGATACCTAAACGACGTACAAGTTCTGGATGGTTCGAAATTTCTTGTGGACGTAATACAAGTTTGTCTTTGTATTGTTCAAGGTTATTAAATACTTTTTCGCCATATTTAGCAGAAAGCGTAATAGAAGAACCTGAAGCAAATTTCATTTTGCCTGCGTCGATCAATTCAAATGTACAGTCTTGAAGTACTTCAGAGTACATGATCAAGTCTTCAAAGTTTGAATCTTTAAGACCAGTCAATACTGCGTTTGCAATTGAACCGATACCTGCTTGTAATGGACCAAGGTTTTTCGGTAAACGACCTTCTTCTACTTCTTTTTCAAAGAAAGCGATCAGGTGGTTTGCAATACCTTGAGTTTCATCATCAGGTGCAGTCACTGTAGATGGAGAGTCATGCAATTCGTTGTTAAATACGATACCTACGATTTTTGAAGGATCGATGTTGATTGCATGTGTACCAATACGTTCGTCAACTTGAGTCAATGGAATCGCTTGACGTGTTGGACGATACGTTGGGATATAAATATCGTGTAAGCCTTCGAATGCTGGGCTTAAGTTGGTGTTGATTTCAACAATCACTTTTTCAGCAAAAATTGCGAAGCTTGCAGAGTTACCTACAGAAGTTGTAGGGATGATGCCACCATCTTCAGTGATCGCAACAGCTTCAATAATTGCCACATCAGGCTTTTTAAGCTGAAGGTTACGCATTTGTTCAACTGTTTCAGACAAATGCTGATCGATGAACATCACTTCGCCTTTGTTGATGGCTTTACGTAATGTATTGTCTACTTGGAACGGTAAACGACGAGCAAGAACACCTGCTTCAGTCAATTTTTTGTCCAAATCGTTACCCAAGCTCGCGCCAGTAATTAGGGTAATTTTAAGAGGATTAGCATGAGCCTGTTGAACCAACGCTAAAGGTACAGCTTTCGCTTCACCTGCGCGTGTGAAACCACTCATACCTACCGTCATACCATCCTGAATGAATTCAGCAGCTTTTTCTGCGCTGATAACTTTGTCGTGAAGGGCAGCTAAACGGATGCGATCTAAAGACATCATATACTCTCGTGAAATTCTCAAAACTGATACGGATTGTACCGATCAAAAAAGCCATTTTGCATACCTGTTAGGCTAAGGTCTAATTTTTTGAAAAAATGTGGGTATAAGATTTTATTATGTTTTTTAAACTACTGAATAATAAAGTTAAAAATATCAATGGTTAAAGCTTAAACAAAACTGTTCGTTGCTTTTTTGAACGCTTGTTAAAAGCGTTCAGTTAAACTTTGCTTAATTTTTTCCAATGGGCTGTTGTTTAATATTTCATCATTTTCGAGTTTTTGCAGTGGTAAAGAAATGATCGCTTCGAGTCCACCTTCTGCTCGATTGTGAATTGAAAGTTGACCTTCGTGAATATCCACAATACGTTTTACAATGGCTAAACCGAGTCCACTGCCTTGAATGGTACGTGCATCATTACCACGTACAAAAGGTTGCATCAGGTCTTCAATTTGGTCTTCAGGAATCCCTTCGCCATTATCGGCAACGCGAATTTGAATATGGTCACCTTCATATTCGGTAGACAGTTCAATCGGCTCGGCACCATAGCGTTTTGAGTTATTGATTAAGTTCCCTATTAATCGTTTTAAGGACAGGCTACGTGCTTGAATAATCGGTAAGTCTTGAGGTTCAAAGCGAATATCTAAAGGTTTAAATTGAATCACTAATTCCTGCAATAGCGCATTTAAATCAGTATCTTGCGGAACCTCATCAGAGCCATCTCGCATATACGAAATGAACTGATTCAGAATTGCATCCATATCTTCAACATCGTAAATCAGACCTTCTTTTAGGAAGTCATCATCAGGCATCATTTCTGCGCTGAGTCGAATACGGGTCAGCGGAGTACGCAAATCGTGGGAAATACCGGCCAACATGATGCGGCGATCACGTTCAGTTTGTTCCAGCGTGTAGACCATGTGGTTAAAGGCTTGGTTTACTTCACGGATTTCTTGTGGCCCATGGTTGGTTTCTAAATAAGGTGCAGTGCCGTGTTTACTATAGTTGTTTGCCGCATCTTGTAAACGTTTTAGTGGACGGTTGAGCTGACGAACCAAGGTTAAGATAATGATGCCAGCAATCAGCGGAATACCCAATAACCAGCCTAAAATCAGCTCTGCGCTATAGTTGGCATAGGTTTTTAAAGGCTCGCGAACCCAGTTGCCATTCATTTCTGGAGTTTGAATCCAGATGCGTGGGTCAGGTTTAAATTGGAAATACACGGTCGCATTATCAATGCGCATTTCTTTGGCCAGTTTCTTTTCAATTTGATTGGTAAAGAACTCTGCAATGACTTTGTCTTTGACATTGGGGAATTCTTTCGGATCGGTCACATATTCGATCCCGACACGGTTGCGCATCCAGTCGTCGACATCCACTTCGGCATTGTTATGAAAAATCCGTAAATCAGGATTGTTAATGATTTCAAGCTCGACCGCGAGGTAACGAGCATGTTGTTGAATTTCGGGTAAATAGAGTGTGCGCCAAAAGAACCATAAGGACATAAACAGGCTAAAAAACACCACAAATAAGACCAATACGGTGGTCCGCATGGCTGCAGAGCGGGGTTTGATTTTATCGAGGAAGCGTTCCCAAGGTGTCCGTTTTTTTTCGGAGTAGGTAACGTAGTCGGTAAATTCCTGTGGGTCGATGGGTTCGAGTTTCACGCTATATCCCTAGAGTAAATTTTAGAGTGTGAGATCAATTAACCCTGTTGGATACGCGTTCAGGTCATACGCAACTGTTCGAGGCAGGAAGCATGGAATAGATTATGTTTCTGCGATGATTCTGATATGAAGCAGAAATGAGACGAGTTTTGCGTATGACAATGGTTTTGCTTACTTTTGCCGAAACAAAAGTAAGGCGAACCGCAGGTTATTGGATAAATTTAATGTTCAATGAAAAGACTCCGCCTAATGAACGGCGGAATTTTTTATTACTATTTATTTGGATTATTCAGCACCATCTGGAACAAAGACATAACCCACGCCCCAAACGGTTTGGATATAGCGTGCACGTGCTGGGTTTTCTTCAACCAAACGACGCAGGCGAGAAACCTGAACGTCAATTGAACGCTCCATAGCACCCCATTCACGACCACGAGCAAGATTCATTAACTTGTCGCGTGTCAGTGGTTCACGAGGATGTTGAACTAATGCTTTAAGTACGGCAAATTCACCCGTTGTTAATGTGACGACTTGACCTTCACGGGTTAATGTACGAGTAGACAGGTCGAGTGACCACGGACCAAAAGACACCACTTCCATTTGTTGGCTTGGTGCGCCCGGAACTTCACGCACTTGACGACGTAATACGGCACGAATACGTGCCAAAAGCTCATTCGGGTTGAATGGTTTTGGTAAATAGTCATCTGCACCGGCTTCAAGTCCAGCAATACGGTCTGAATCACTACCACGAGCGGTCAGCATAATGATTGGGGTATCGATGCTAGATTGGCGCAGACGGCGACAAATACTCAAGCCATCTTCAACAGGTAACATAAAGTCGAGCACAATCAGGGAAAAGAGTTCCCGCTGCAACAGACGATCCATCTGAGTCGCATCATGTGCGGTTTTGACCACAAAACCTTTATCTTCTAGGAAGCGTTGTAAGAGGGTGCGTAGACGCACATCATCATCGACAACCAGAATGCGTTCGACTCGGTCGGTTTCGGCTTGTACGGCATCTGTTTTTTCAGCAGGTACAACTAAACTCATGACGTGCTCCTTATTCTTTATTGTCATCGTAAACAAAAAGTCGATTTCACTTGAGTATACGATTCATTTATATAAATTTACTATGCTCTAAAGCAACAAATATTGCAGTTAAAATCAAGACATAGATACCAAATGTATACATGTTGTTCGAATCAGTTTGCTTGTCTAAGTCTCGCTAATTTGCTGTTTCATAGTCAGTTTCGTAAAAAAATGTGTATTTGAGATGAATTGGCATTAAAAACCACGAATAAATTTATAAAAACAATTGTGGATTTTATGGTCTTGGTCTTTATAATCATGGCTTTTAGAACTTATCCTTGCAGGGATCTAATACGATGACTGACTTAGTTCAGCAGTTGGCAAAAGAAATTGCCGTACGTCCAAATCAAATTGAAGCTGCCATCAAGCTCATTGATGAAGGTGCCAGTGTTCCATTTATCGCACGTTACCGTAAAGAAGTGACGCAAGGTCTGGACGATACTCAATTACGTCAGCTTGATACACGTCTGACTTACCTGCGTGATTTATTTGAGCGCCGTGAAAAGGTAATCGAATCTCTAAAAGAACAAAACAAGTTATCTGATGACTTACTTGCTCGCGTGAATGCAGCAGAAACTAAAAATGCTTTAGAAGAGATTTACGCACCGTACCGTCCAAAACGTACCAGTAAATCATTTAAAGCCAAAGAAGCGGGTTTAGGCCCAATCGCTGAAAAAATCTTTAATGAAGCGGTTGATCCAACCGAAGCTTTAGCGGGTTTTAGTCATGAAGATTATGCTGATGTTGAAAGCCAATTAGACGCGATTCAACACATTTTAATTGATGACTGGGCACAAAATATTGCATTAACCACTGAGCTAAAAGCGACATTTGCGAAAACTGCAGTGTTGAAAAGTTTAGTTGCAAGTGATGAGAAAAAGGAAGTCGGTAAAAAATTCCGTGATTACTTTGATTTCTCTGAAAGCTTAAACAAAGTCCCTTCACACCGTTTACTGGCGATGCTCCGTGGCCGTCAAGAAAATGTCTTGGGCTTAAAAGTCGATGGTGAAGATGAAGCACCATTGGTTCGTATTGAAACTGAATACAATATAGAAACAGCTCAGCCACAAGCGCGTGCAGATTTTTTAAAACAAACTGCAAAATTGTTCTGGCTCGGTAAAGTTCGTCCTGCGATTGAACATTCATTATTGACTGAAAAACGTTTGGCTGCTGAAGCTGAAGCGATGGATGTCTTTGCTGAAAATCTACGTCATTTATTACTTTCTGCTCCTGCAGGCGCACGCTGCACCTTGGGTGTAGACCCAGGCATCCGTACGGGTGTGAAATTGGCTGTTGTGAATGCATCAGGTGATGTTCTTGCACATAGCACGATTTACCCATTTGCTCCGAAAGAAGACAAAGCTGGTTCAGTGGCTGAACTTGCGCGCCTTTGCCGCGAATTCAATGTTGA
Organism: Acinetobacter sp. YH16040_T; assembly: GCF_024605785.1. Classification (NCBI taxonomy): domain Bacteria; kingdom Pseudomonadati; phylum Pseudomonadota; class Gammaproteobacteria; order Moraxellales; family Moraxellaceae; genus Acinetobacter; species Acinetobacter sp. YH16040_T. The sequence continues at coordinate 329,488 of NZ_CP094541.1, forward strand.
ATTAATTGCGATTGGTAATGGTACTGCAAGCCGTGAAACTGAAGCGGTTGTGGCTGAAATGATGGCAGCAAATACAGACTTAAACTTGATTCGTGTGTCGGTATCTGAAGCAGGCGCGTCGGTTTACTCAGCATCTGAATTGGCGTCACAAGAGCTTCCAGAGTTGGATGTTTCAATTCGCGGTGCTGTGTCGATTGCACGTCGTTTACAAGATCCATTGGCGGAGCTTGTGAAAATTGATCCGAAATCGATTGGTGTGGGTCAATATCAACATGATGTGAACCAAACCGGTTTGGCAAAAACGCTAGAAGCGGTTGTGGAAGACTGTGTGAACTCAGTAGGTGTCGATGTCAACACTGCATCATCTGCAATCTTGGGTTATATCGCGGGTTTGAATAAATCAATTGCACAGCAAATTGTGGATTACCGTAAAGAAAATGGTCGTTTTGACAACCGTCAAAGTTTGAAGAAAGTACCTCGTTTAGGCGAACGTACCTTTGAACAAGCAGCAGGTTTCTTACGTATTCAAGATGGTTCTGAACCATTGGACGCATCTGCAGTTCACCCAGAGTCATATGACTTGGTGGCAAAAATTGTGGAAGCAAAAGCGACGACTGTAAAAGATATTATTGGTAATACTGAAATTATCCGTCAGATCGATGCAGCAGCATTTGTAAATGACCAATTTGGTTTACCGACAATTCAAGACGTTTTATCTGAACTTGAAAAACCAGGCCGTGACCCACGTCCAGAGTTCCGCACGGCGAAATTCCGTGAAGACATCACAGAAGTGGCGCAGTTGACTGAAGGTTTACAGCTTGAAGGTGTGGTTACGAATGTAACCAACTTCGGTGCATTCGTGGATGTGGGTGTACACCAAGACGGTTTAGTGCATATTTCTGAACTTGCAAATGAATTTGTTGCAGATCCGCACAAAGTCGTGAAACCAGGTCAAATTGTTCAAGTTCGTGTCTTGAATGTCGATGTTGAACGTAACCGTGTCAACTTGTCTATGCGTGCAGAAGGTGCTGCTGCAGCGAAACCACAACGTCAACCACGTCGTGACAATGCCCAGCAAGAACAACGTGGTGAGCGTAAGCCACATGCGAAACGTCCACAGCATGCCCGTCCGCAAGGCGACCGCCCACAAGGTCATAAAAAACCTCAAGCAGCGAAACCACAAGAAAATAAAATTGGTGGTTTAGGTGCGTTGTTATTACAAGCAGGGATTAAAGGTTCGAAGTAATCTTTAACTGTTAAAAAAACCTCCCATATGGGAGGTTTTTTTATATAAGATTAAAACAATCAAAGCTTAAATAAACTTAGAAGATCATGATGTTACGTAGTTATTATCAGGGTTCAGTGCAACAATTCATACATACAAATGAACAAGAAATTATGGGGGCTTTGGCACTACAGCATGAATTTGCATTGGAAGATTTACAAAAGAACGCTTGGTTAAAACAAATTGAGATTTTAAAACAACAGTTGGATTTTTTAGATGAGGGAGAAATCTTTTTTGAATTCTCTATTCCACGGATGGGTAAGCGCGTAGATAACATTCTTTTGATACGTAATTTAATTTTTGTTATTGAATTTAAAGTAGGTGAAAAGAGTTACCCACAATATGCTAAGACTCAGGTAATAGATTATTGTTTGGATTTGTTGAATTTTCATGAAGGTAGTCATCAGCAAAAGGTCATACCACTTTTAATTTCAACCCAAGCTCAAAGTTGTGAACAGTCATGGTCAGCGGTATCCACTTATCAAGATACTTTATGCTGTAACACCCATAATTTACGGATTGTAATCGAACAAGCGCTTTATCAATTTGCAGGTCTTACGCAACTTAATATCAAACAGTGGGTTGAGTCTCGATATAAACCAACACCCACAATTATTGAAGCAGCTCAGGCGTTATATCAAGGTCATACAGTGGATGAAATTTCTAGAAGTGATGCCGGTGCAAAAAATTTAGCGATCACTTCGAAAAAAATCGAACAAATTATTGAAGATGCAAAATTAACAAATAAAAAAACGATTTGTTTTTTAACGGGTGTACCTGGTGCAGGAAAGACATTGGCCGGTCTTAATATTGCGAACCAGCGTTTAAAAACAAATGAACAAGAACATTCTGTATTTTTATCTGGGAATGGTCCTTTAGTTGATGTTTTACGTGAAGCATTGGTTCGAAATACCGTGGAACTTGCTAAGCAACAAACAGAAAAAAAGACGCGATCTGAGGCAGAACGTGAAGCCAAAGCCTTTATACAAAATATTCATCATTTTAGAGATCATTATTTGAAGTCAAATGAGGTGCCAATCGAAAAAGTCGTTATTTTTGATGAAGCTCAAAGGGCCTGGCAAAAGGATCAGGTTTCAAACTTTATGAAACAGAAAAAAGGTATTGATAATTTTTCGATGTCTGAACCAGAGTTTCTCATTAGTGTTATGGATCGCCACGCTGATTGGTGTGTCGTTGTTTGCCTGATTGGTGGTGGGCAGGAGATTAACACTGGAGAAGCAGGTGTTTCTGAATGGCTATCAGCATTAGAACATAAATACCCGAAATGGAAGATCTACTTTTCTAACAAAATTTTGCAGGATAAAGTCTATTTAACTGATCCTAAACAACAATTCTGGGTTCAAAAAAATGGAAAAAATGAGGAAGATTTACATCTTGCTGTTTCTGTCCGGTCATTTCGCAGCGAACAAGTTTCACATTTGATTCAACATGTATTAGATGGTGATGCAAAGTCCGCGAAAGAAACTTACCATATGATGTCCCAAGATTATCCTATTCTGCTTTGTCGTGATTTTAATGTTGCTAAACAGTGGTTAAAAAGAAAGGCTAAGGGTTCAGAGCGCTTTGGGGTTATTGCTAGTTCGGGTGCCAGACGTTTAAAAGCCGAAGGTATTGATGTAAAGAATAAAATAACACCTGCAGATTGGTTTTTGAATTCAAATACAGATGTACGTTCTGCGTATTATTTGGAAGATATTGCAACTGAGTTTGATGTGCAAGGCTTGGAAATAGATTACAGTTGCGTGGCATGGGATATTAATTTTTATTTTGATCAAGATTGGCAATTTCAAGCCTTTAAAGGTAGTCGATGGCAAAATATAAGGCAAACTGAAAAGCAGAAATACCTGTTAAATGCATATCGAGTGCTACTGACTCGGGCGCGACAAGGTATGGTGTTGTATATACCATCTGTAGATGACAGTGACTGGACTCGTCCCAAGAAATATTATGATTCGACGTATAATTTTTTGAAGCAATGTGGTTTCAATACGCTATAAAAAACCTCCCATTTGGGAGGTTTTTTTATTTCTTTTAAGGCCTATCAAAGATAAATGAGCTGAATCTTAAACTTCGCAATAAAGTGTAAAAATCACACAAATCACGTATCAAAACACACTATAGAATCGTTCGATTGTCAGACAATATAAGTCACGCCATAAAGTGGTCACAAACTTTAGGCTTTACATACTTACATCTAATTATTTGATATTTATTATAAACGGTAAAATGATGACATCTAAAATTGAACGACATCGATTTCATATTCACGACTTTTTATCTGGAACAGTGGTATTTCTCGTAGCTTTACCGCTATGCCTAGGCATTGCATTGGCTTCTGGCGCACCGATTCTCTCTGGCATTATTGCCGGCATTGTCGGTGGTATTTTAGTCGGAGCATTGAGTGGCTCACATATCAGTGTTGCAGGGCCAGCAGCAGGTTTAACAGCAGTCATTTTGGTACAGCTTGAACTACTCGGCGGCAACTATGCCGCCTTTTTATTGTGTATTGTTTTTGCCGGTATCTTACATATTGGATTTGGCATATTTCGGCTCGGTTTCTTTGCCAACTTTATTCCAAACAATGTCATATTGGGTTTATTGGCAGCCATCGGACTGATCTTGATTGGGAGTCAAATACCTTATCTATTTGGCTTGAACCAATTTTCATGGTCTGTGCTGTGGCAGTCACAGCCGCTCGATTTGCAATGGGATATCGGTGCCGTTCTGATCGGTATCGGTAGCCTTGTGCTGATGTTGCTATGGGAGCAGAGCCCATGCAAAAAGTGGGTTCTGCCTTCTGCTTTAGTTGCTGTTGTCCTCGCTGCACTGTGCAATGCCGTGTTGGTACTCAGTGGTTCGTCTTATGCAGTTCATCCATCGAACCTCATCCAACTTCCAAATCTTTGGGATCAACCACAACAAAATGTGATGATCTTTCCAGATTGGACCGCTTTAAATAATCCACTGATTTACACGGGTGCTATCACTTTGGCGGTTGTGGCGTCATTAGAAACTTTATTAAATTTAGAAGCAGCAGATAAATTAGATCCGCATAAGTGCTCTTCCCCCCCCAATCGAGAGTTATGGGCGCAAGGCATCGGTAATGTCGTTTCGGGCGCTATAGGCGGGATGCCGCTAACTTCAGTAATTGTCCGTAGTTCGGTCAATGCCAGTGCTGGAGCTAAAAGTAAATGTTCTGCTATCTTTCATGGCGTGTTGCTCTTGTTTGCCGTGCTGTGTTTAGTGCCTTTGATGAACATGATTCCGCTTTCAGCATTAGCTGCAATTTTAATCCTCACAGGTTTTAAACTGACACATCCCAAATTGTTTAAACAGCTGTATTTAAAAGGTTGGAAACAATTTATTCCTTTTATTATTACCTTATTGGCGATTTTATTCACAGACTTATTGCTCGGAATCTTGATTGGTTTAGCCAGTAGTGCGGCCTTCATTTTATACGCCAATTTTAATAAGGGGCTGAAGGTGTATAAAGAGCATCATTTACATGGGGTGATTACACGGATTGAATTGCCTTCACAAGTCAGTTTTCTCAACCGGTCGGCATTAATCTCGGCATTGGAACATATCCATCGCGGTGAACAAGTGGTGATTGATGCCACACATGTGAGTGATATGGATGCTGATATTTTCCAACTCATTCAAGAGTACCAACAGGAAAAGGCTGTGCAGCGTAAAGTGCAAGTACAGTTGATTGGTTTCAAGGCACACTATGCCGATGCGCAGGAGGCGGCATTAGATATAGATATCAGTACCGCAGCTTTACAGCAACGTTTGACGCCAGAGGCCGTGCTCGCTTTGCTCAAAGCAGGCAATGAACGTTTTGTACAAAATGAGCGTTTGCAACGAGATATCTATCGTCAACTGCGGGTGACCGCAGAAGAAGGGCAGCATCCGATTGCGGCAGTGTTAGGTTGTATGGATTCTCGTGCGCCGACTGAAATGATTTTTGATGTTGGAATTGGTGATTTATTTAGTTTGCGCATAGCGGGGAATGTCGCGGGGCAAAAAGTTTTGGGTTCATTGGAATTTGCCTGCGAAGCCAAAGGCGCCAAAGTGATCGTAGTGCTTGGTCATACGGACTGTGGTGCGGTTAGCAGTGCTTGTCAGTTGTATTTAGCTGGTCAATCGATACAGAGCCTGACGCGTATGCCGCATATTCAATATGTGCTGGGGCCACTCAATGAGTCTGTATCGCGTGTTGCCGAATTGATGCAACCACAAACGCTGAGTCCGGCATTTTTAGAGCAAGTGACGCAAATGAATGTGCATTACAACATCCGCTATATTTTGCAAAATAGTGAAGTGCTACAGCAATTGGTGCAAGAAGGTAAAGTGGCGATTGTTGGTGCAGTGTATGATGTAAGAACTGGACGGGTTAATTTCTTCGGATAAATAAAATCTGATGACATAAAAAAGGATCATCATGAACACATGATGATCCTTTTTATTGAACTAAAATACACTAGCGAATCATCGGTACGATCCAACTGGTAATGATCAGCAAAATACCGAAATGTCCCAATTTACGGGTCACATATACCAATTTTGACGGCTTTTGTTCCAATTGTTTCGCATAGTCTTCGATGCTAATGCCTTGTTTTGCATTACTGGTAAATAAAAACACCGCCAAATCGATACAAATTAAAATCGTACCAACATCTGCCACCACTTCCATTAAATCGTATTGGCCGCTGATCAAGGCGGTTGACACTTGATAAACAAGGAAAAGTGCAAAAGCGATGCAGGCATACTGCAAAACAGTTAAAAATATCCGCATAAATCTATACTAAATAAGCTCAAAATTTTGAAATAGGATTATAGCGTCCCTCGCAAGAGATTACTGTAACGCTCAGAGTGCTTGCATGACTGCTGGGAAATGTTGCTTTTCAACCAACTCTAAAAACTCATCGCCCATACGCTGACTTTCAGCCACACATTGATTCCACATTTTAATGCGTTGTTGGTTGTCTAAGCCTTTGAGGGTAAAGTCTTTACGGTCAGGCAGTCGGCCAAGCGGCAAGCTTGCAAGGTATTCTTGTGAAGGTGACAGTAACAGGGTACGCGCCTGATTTTCAGGATTGGCTTGGCGTTTAAATAATTTATCAAACCAACCTGGGGTGATGCTATCCGTGAAATGTGGATACAGCACGATGCCCTGACTTTGGAAGGGTAGGTCAATATGATAGTCAATCAGGCCGCCATCGCGGTAACTGCCTTGTGGCGCATCAGGGATATCACGTATCGCGGCCATGACACCGGGAATAGATGCAGAAGCCATAAGCCACGGCATGACACTGTCTTGAGTCAATGCATGGTAATGCGTGGTAAAGCCATCATCCGCCACGGTAAATTGATGACCTGACACAGGCTGACTAATTACACGCTGCATGAAATAACGACTGTGTTTACGTGCGAGCGCTGTCGTGCCCACGATCCCTGCGACAGAGGCTAACAGAGGCAGGGCTTTATCACTTTGGAAAATATGCTGAGCTTTGACTGAAAGCACAGTGAGGTGATAATCCGGGTGATTAACCAGTGCCGCTTCTTGACCTTGAATCAAATCGATCAGCATGCCACGACACACATCGCTGACTTCTTGACGGCTCATCTTTTTATGAAAGCTCAGATTGGTATACAGCTCAGAGAGGCGTTTCGTCCCTTCAATGGCTCCCCAAGCAGCAATACTGGCAAAGCGCCAACTGCCAATCGATGAACCAATTAAAGTACGCTTTTGTTGCGCGCGTGGCAAAAAGTCAGCAAAAATCGCCTGATCTAAACCTTGAATACCAATGCCTTTCGGACCACCCGCAGCACCGGGCAGGATATCCACTTGAGCAGCGTTTAAACCCTCTTGTTCAATCAGTTGGCGGGCTAAATGGCCAGCACGGATATTGAGCGCAGGCGGTCTTTTTTGCAAAATTTGAGTCATGGTAGTCGCTTAAAATACAGTCGTAGAATTATTCTAATGCGTTTTTGCACAGACCCAATGGCTGAAACTTCCGACAAATGACTTCTCAGTCATATCAGGGCGTCTCTCAGGAATGCTGTAATAGTTGTTCGTTATGCCGATGCAATTGAAACAAACTGAGGCAGACGATTGCCCATGTCGCCATTGGAAAGACCGCCCAAGCAAATAGGTTAATGATAAAAATCACGGCCCCAGCTAATAACCAATAATTTAACCCCGCCATCAGCTTTTGCTGTGGCAAACAAAGTAGGAATAAACAGGGAAGTGCATTAAAGAGAATGATCCACCAAAATGTAGCGCTATGCTGCATCCGATACAGGGTGGTGTTGGCTGGCGGTTGCCAGTTTAGAAAAGGCATGTGCATATTTAATTGAACCAACACATCGAGCAGGGTCGAAAAACTATACAGCAAGGCCGTTGCACATGCTCGGAGTGGATTTCGACCATACAGTACCCCTAAATAACTGTATGACATGGCGTTCAGCCTTATTTAAATTTTTGTTTTTATAGCTTTAAGCCCTTTATTGTTAAAAGGCTTAAAGGAGTTATGGATACATCAAGATTATTTAAACACACGCCAAATGGCAAGTAAGCTTGAAAGTGCAATTAATACGATGGAAACATACCATGGCGCAATTATCGCGATGGAGAGGAAGATGGCCATAATACTGCCAAAAACCCAACTACGTTTTTGCTGATGTTCCATTTGCAGGCGCATGCTTTGCAGTTCATTGAGTTGTTTGGCATGCCAAGCCGACTGATTTTTTAAACCATTCAGGCTGTCGATCATCAGCGTTGGTAAATCTTGCGCACCTAAAAGTAAGTCTGGAATTTTTTGTCCGAGTTCTTTTAAGTTTTTCTGCGGATTCATTTGCGCTTTAATCCAATCGGTGAGGATTGGTTTTGCCAAACTCCAAATATCCAATTCAGGATAGAGATCAGTTCCTAAACCTTCAACATGGACCAAGGTCTTGAGCAGCAACATCAATTGTGGCGGAATCTCTAAATGGAAACGACGCGCAATATCCATCACTTGAATCAGGATGCCGGCGAAGTCCAATTCATGCATTGGTTTAGAGACCATCGGGCCAACGGTACGACGCATTTCACGTGCTAATGCATCTTGATCTGTACCCGGTGGAATCCAACCCGCTTGATGCACGATTTGAATCAGCTGCATAAAGTCGCTGTTCATAACCGCAAGCAGCATGCGTGCTACGGTCATTTGGTCGTGCTTTGAAAGCTCACCCATAATCGCGCAGTCCAAGGCAATAAAGCGTGGATTGCTTGGATTGATGGTTTCGACGAAGACATTCCCCGGATGCATGTCTGCATGAAAGAAGTTGTCGCGGAACACTTGGGTAAAGAAAATGGTGAGCCCTTTTTCGGCTAAATCTTTACGATCCATGCGCAAGCGATCAAAGGTCGCAATATCAGAAATCGGCACACCGGTAATACGTTCTTCGACCATGACATCACGGCTGTCCATATAGACTTCAGGCACGTACATCATGCTTGAACCGGTGAAGTAATGACGCATACGACGTGTGTTATCCGCTTCTAAAGTCAAATCCAATTCATTGAGAATAATTTGACGGTAGTCCTGAATAATTTCGGACAGATGCAGGGCACGAGCGGCTTCTAGGCGTTTTTCAAGGAACTGACCAAGCCACTCTAATATTTCAAAATCATGCAGAATTTGATTGCGAATATTCGGGCGAGTCACTTTCACCACGACTTCGCGACCATCATGCAGGGCAGCAGTATGCACTTGTGCAATAGATGCTGCGGCTAATGGTTGCTCGTCAAAGCGTGCAAATAAGGTATTAACATCGGCTTTAAGTGATTCCTGAATGCGCATTTTGGCAACGTCATTCGAAAAAGGTTTTACACGGTCTTGTAGAAGCACCAATTGCTGTAAAACTTCAGGTGGAATCAAATCACGACGGGTAGACAGTAATTGCCCCATTTTAATGGCCAGCGGGCCCATCTCTTCCATGGCTTCTTTGAGCTTGAGCGGATTTTTTCGCTCGCGGCTTGACCATGCCGCAGGGTGCATGCGAATGAGAGAAAGAATATGACGGGCTTTTTCCGGTAATTCTTCCGCAGGAAACAACGTGTCGAGTCTATAGTGCGCAGCAATGCGCCAAAGGTCGAGTAAACGTGAAACGTGCGGAATCATATATGCAATTACCTAGTCTTAAGTGTTGTCTTGTAATGAGTCAATTTGGCTGTGCAGCTGCTGAATTTTTGCTTCTGCACGGTCCAGATTTTGATTCAAAATTCGGGTGTCTTGATTCAGGTCATCCATTTGCCAACGTGGGGCAAGCAAGCCTGAATCTTCTTTTAACGCGTCTTCAGCAAAGAACAAATGGCTTTGTAAAGTACGTTTGAGATGTTTGGGTGCAAGTTGTAACTTACCAATTTCATGCGCAAGGCTTGGACCAATCCAAGGGCTTAGATGCGAAGCTAAATCGGGCTCAGCTTGCTGCATAATGCGTTGGATATCCTGCAATAAGTGATAATCACCTTGCAATGGGATATTGCCGACATCTTCAGCCAACAGCAGTTTAAGGAGCTCGACTACTGTTTTGACATGTAAGGTCGCCGTTGCTTCGGTTGTACTTGACTGCTGCTCGAAAGGGCGTTGCTCAAAGATAGATGCGGTTTCAGAGTGTCCAGTTGGCGTCGGTTCTAAGCGAACTTTCTGATTGTCAAAAAACACATCCACCGACAACTGTGGTGAATCGATCACCACACGAAGCATTTTGCCTTGCAATTCATTCAGTTGGATGCGGGTAATCGCATCCAAATCAATGACATGATGAATTAAGCGTTCAACTGCACCAAGTGCGAGAATCGACCACATAGTTCAGCCTGCAGTATTAAAGTTTGAAACCACGGTGTACAGCCACGATACCACCCGTTAAGTTGTGGTAATCACAGTTTTGGAAGCCCGCATTTTCCATCATACCTTTAAGAGTACGTTGGTCTGGGTGCATACGAATTGATTCTGCAAGGTATTTATAGCTTTCAGAGTCATTCGCTACGATTTTACCCATGATCGGTAATGCAGTGAATGAGTACAAGTCATACAGTTTTGAGAAAGGTTCAAATACCGGTTTAGAGAATTCTAAAATCAGTAAACGACCACCTGGCTTAAGTACGCGGTACATGGCAGCTAGTGCAGCATCTTTGTCAGTCACGTTGCGTAGACCAAATGAAATGGTCAATAGGTCAAAACTGTTGTCTGCAAAAGGTTCTAAAGTTTCAGCATTGGCCAAAACGAAATCGACATTGGTACAACCAGCATCAATGAGGCGGTCACGACCGACATTGAGCATCGATTCGTTAATGTCTGAAAGCACCACATGACCTGTCGGGCCAACTTCACGGCTAAATACTTTGGCAAGGTCACCAGTACCGCCTGCAATATCTAGGACGTGCTGACCGCGACGTACACCAGACATGTTAATGGCAAAGCGTTTCCATAGACGGTGAATACCAAATGACATTAAATCATTCATGATGTCGTATTTTGCAGCCACTGAGTGGAAGACTTCCGCTACTTTTTGCGCTTTATCTTCGCTGCTCACGGTTTGATAACCAAAGTGCGTGGTTGCTCCAACGTTACCAGTATTCGCGCCACGTGGCAGATTATATTTGGGTACTGAACCTGTCACAGGTGTGTCGGTCAGACGTTGTTCTAAAGATTGTTGCTGACCTTGCGCTGTCCCTTGTGGTAAAGGCTCAGTTAAGAATGGACTCACTTTGTCTGTATTTTGTGCCGACTCAGGTGTAGGGGCAGGCGTTTGATTCTCGTTAGACATTAGAGTCACTCCTAACTTATAAATAGGGTTAATGTTGCTTTGCAAGCATGATGACAGATTCTCTGTTGTTATACAGCAGTCATTTGCATTTGTTGTGAATAATATACAGAAAAAATAAGGGTCTGCTGTAATTGCTTTGCAAATCCCCTATAAAAAATCTGAATTCAGTCTTGCAAGCCCAGTTTGTTTTATATCAAACATGGGCTTTGTGGGATGTGAGTTTTGTTAAGCCGCAGGCTGAAACGGGTTCGGGTCACCGGCATGTACACGGTCAATGATTTGGCGTTCTACAGCGGTAAATTCGCGGACAAATTTTTCTGCTGACTTGAGCGGTTTCATCGCCAAGAAGCCATCTTGCATAAAGTCGTACATCACTTCGAAGTTGTATTTGTTTGCTGCGCCCTTACACATTTTAAAGGCGGTATAGACCATAAACGAGCGCATATATTTATCTAAATTACGACCTAAATCGTCTAACAGTTGCAGCTGCAACATGCGGTCTTTACCTTGATCGAGCTTGAGATAGGTCTGACGCATCATTTCATCGGTCAGGGTTGGATTATTTGGATAATCTTGCAGTAATTGCATGGCTACTTGTTCATCGAGCTGTACGGCCAATATCGCAAGTTGTACGCCCGAAGTGCCAGTCTTAATGGCATTATCTGGAATTAGTTTTTCTGCTTTATGCGCATAGCGGGTGAGACGTGCAATTTGTGCTGCTAATGCATCGAAATCAGGGCCGCCATATAAACGGTTAATAAAATATTCAGACATCAGCACATTGTGTTTTTCAGCAAATTGCACAGCATGCGTACGTTGCATGCGCTGCTTTTGCCACTGCTGGACATCTTGTAAACGCTGTAAAATTTCTGGCTTTTTGTGGTAATTCAACTGGTAATACAGTTCAAGTAAATCATCTAATACCGCAAGTTTGGACATTGAGTGTCTCAATTATTTTTTAGATGTTTGAATCTTAGTGGGTGTTGGAGCTTAGGGCTATGACAAAGTGACGAAATTACAGGTCAATATGAGTCAGTTTGTTGCAGAAACGGTCATATTTTGCATTTCAGCATATACATGAAAGCATTGTTGTGGGGTGAAGGGCATGGTTATACTCAAAACAGAATAAAACCAAGGGTCCGCCATGAGCTTAAAAGAAACAGAATTTCAATTGATGGATGAAGAACAACTCTCGGTTGAGCTGATTGAAGCGCAGTATCAACTGAAAAATACCAGCCGTCAGCCCAATGCCAAAAGCATGTTGATTTTAGTGAGTGGAATCGAGCTTGCGGGTAAGGGAGAGGCTGTCAAACAGCTCCGCGAATGGGTCGATCCACGCTACTTAAGGGTGAAAGCGGATGCCCCGATCATGTTTAATCAAAAACAAACGTTTTGGCAGTCTTATGCACGGTTTATTCCTGCCGAAGGGCAAATCATGGTGATGTTTGGAAACTGGTACAGTGATTTGCTCAGTACCGCCATGCATGTGTCGAAGCCTTTGGATGAAACCTTATTTGATGAATATGTCGAGAACATGCGAGCCTATGAACAAGACCTAAAAAATAATCATGTCGATGTGATTAAGGTCTGGTTCGATTTATCTTGGAAATCCTTACAAAAGCGCTTGGATGAAATGGACCCGAGTGAAGCGCGTTGGCATAAATTGCATGGTTTAGATTGGCGCAATAAAAAACAATATGACAACCTACAACGTTTACGTCAGCGTTTTAGTCATGACTGGGTCATCATCGACTGTGAAGATGAGCAAGTCCGTGATCAACAATTTGCACAGCATATTTTACGCACTTTAAAACATTGTCCAGCACATGAAACCAAAGCGGTGGGGCGCTGGAAACAAGCCAAAACACCACAGGCTTTATTGGAGCCAAGTACAGCCGTCGCTGATGAAGCCGATTATAAAAAAGAATTAAAAAAATTAAGCCGTAAGGTGGCTGAAGCTTTACGTTTTGATTCACGCAACGTGGTGATCGTGTTTGAAGGGATGGATGCCGCAGGGAAAGGCGGAGCAATTAAACGTATTGTTAAAAAGTTAGACCCACGCGAATATGAAATTCATACCATAGCAGCACCTGAAAAATATGAACTACGCCGTCCTTACTTATGGCGCTTTTGGAATAAAATTGTCCCTGAAGAGAAAATCACGATTTTTGACCGCAGTTGGTATGGTCGCGTCTTGGTTGAGCGGATTGAAGGCTTTGCCAATACGGTTGAATGGCAGAGGGCCTATGATGAAATCAACCGTTTTGAAAAGGACTTATATGACAGTCAAACGGTCGTTATCAAGTTCTGGTTAGCCATAGGAAAGGATGAGCAAGCTGCACGGTTTAAAGCTCGAGAAGAAACCGCGCATAAGCGTTTTAAAATTACTCCAGATGACTGGCGGAATCGTGACCGTTGGGATGACTATCTCAAAGCTGCCGCAGATATGTTGCAACGTACGGATACAGAATATGCGCCGTGGCATGTGATCGCGACCAATGACAAACATAGTGCGCGCTTACAGGTATTAGAGACGATCTTAGCGCAATTGAAAGCAGATTGAATGCATGAAAAAAGCCACGATATTCGTGGCTTTTTTCATTTTCAAAACTAGCTCATTTTCAGATCTACTTAATCTTTAGATCTATGGTTTAGATCACTTTGATTTATAAACGATGTTGATGCGCTAGATATCGCCGTTAAACATTGTTCGGCGTTGGGACAGGTTGGTTCGGAAATTTCTGTTGAATACGCTTCGCCAATTGGTAGCTTTCTTCTACATGGGTTTCAGCGACTTTTTTCATCACAATATAACCCAAACTGGCTGCCACCAATTGTCCACCTAATGGAATAAATTTAGTGACTTGTTTGGTAATATATTTTGCTGCAATGTTATTTAGCGATTTTTTCATCGCGGTTCGTGCAACCACTAAACCAGAAAATTCGACACCACGTTTACGCAGTTCTGTCCAATGAATTTGTTTGGTTTTTGGATCATACACACTAATTTGATCTGGCGCTAAACCAAAACGCGCATTAATTTCTGGAATGAGCTGTGACAAAATTCCGACGTCAATCACCACATCCAAAAATGGCACAGGAATAATAGCTGCACCTGCTGAAAAATAAGCACGTTTTTTGACGAGCTCTAAGCATTCAGCGCGAATAATGTCCAGATTTAAGTTAGGGTCGATGGAATCAGGAATGTTATCAATTTTCATAAGCAGATACCCTTGATACTGGATTGGTTTTTTTCTCATAAAGTATCATTAAGATACTTGTTTAAAAGCATTTTTTGCAATCTATTCTCTTGTCAAAGTCGCATAGACAGCCCAAGATGTATAGTAAATAATCATTGTTGTTTTGTAGTAGTTGGTCACTCAGGCTGTAAAGGTAATCCATGGCAATACATGTAATTCAAAGTCAACGAATCGAAGTTTTGGTGGATTGTCTAATCGAAAAATTGAAATCGAATCAATCGACCAATGCTTTGTCCGTCTTGCAAGAACGACATATCGTGGTGCCCGATCAAGCCATTGCTGCATGGTTAGAAAAACAAATTGCTGAAAAAATCAGTATTAGTGCCAATATTAAGCATCATCGTAAAATTTTAGGGTTGCAGTGGAAAGCCTACGATTGGGCCTTGCCGAATAAACAAGACCGAGAGCGGATTAAAGGTATCAACATGCCGCCGTTGATTATGCAATGGCGTATTTATAATGCTTTAGCGGTTTTTATTGCAGCTGATCAGTTTGATGCAGCACAGATTCCGACAGATGTTCAGCCCTTAGTTCAGCGTATTTTTGACAGCACAGCACAGCTCTCAGATCGAAAAAAACGTGAGCAAAAGCGGCAAGAAATGTTGTACTGGATCGCTGCTCAAGTCACTCGGCTTTTTACCAACTACATGGCCTTTCGTGGCAGTTGTATTCATACCCCAGATGAAGGTGTTGAGCACTGGATTTGTCCACATTGCGATACCGATTGGTTGAAGGCGTGGAGTCACAATCAGCCGTTAAATATCATGCAACTCACAGGTCTGAAACCTGAACAAGCCGATGAATATCTACCGACGCAGGCTCGACAACTGGAGCATTGGCAGCGTTGGTTATGGCATCAAGTATTCCAAAAAGACTTTAATGACCGTCAGGAAATAGACAATAAATTTTGGTTTGCCTTGGCGCGTGCTGAGCAAAATCGGCAGCAGCAGTTTGATTTGGATGCTGAGGATGATGAACGCGATGATGATGAGCGTCATCAAACCTATAACGGTTTGCCTGAACAAATTTTTGTTTTTACGACCTTAGAATTACCACCTGCACAACTGAAATTTTTATATCGCTTGGCGGCGTATACCGAAGTACATTTGTTGTATTTCAACCCATCGCGTGAGTATTGGGCAGACATGGTCGATCCAGTTTGGAAAGATCGTTATAACTTGAAATTACAACAGCGTTATATTGAGCGAAATCCCAATGTCAGCACAGCGCAAATTCAGGCCTATCTGAGTACGACCAATGCCGAATTTCGTGAATCACAGCATTCACTACTGACGCGTTTAGGCAAGCGTGCGCGGGATAACTTTGCATTATTGGTGAATATGTCTGGTGGCGAAGGCTGGGAAGATATTTTTCCAGACACCGAGCCGACAACACTGCTCGCTCAAATTCAATATGACATCATGACCTTAGAAGAACCCGAGCAGCATCAATATGCACTCGCGGGGGCAGATGAATCGATTCAATTTCATGTCTGTCATTCTAGCCTGCGTCAGTTAGAGGTTTTACGTGAGCAGTTGGTGCATTGGTTGGCCGATGGCACGGAACAAGAGCCACGCCATCCGAGTGATATCTTGGTCTTGGTGCCAAACTTAAAAGAACTGGAACCGCATATTCGGACGGTCTTTTCGACGACTCGAGGCATGGGTCGCAGTGCTGTGGATTTACCTTATATCCCAGTCAAAATTGCAGGGGTGGTCAGTCAAGATATTCAAAATGCATGGCAAGCCTTTGTTGGACGCATTGAAATTAGTCAAGGTCGTTTTACCGCAGAAGATTTTCATGATTGGCTGAATTTGAATGCGGTGCAAGAACTGTATCAGCTCGACCATGTGCAAATGGAACGTATGATGGAACTGCTGATTCAAGCCGGTTTCCGTCGTGGTTTAGACGAACAGCACATGTTGGCTTATTTGTCCGAGCAAGACCGAGATTATCGTTATACCTTTAAATTTGCATTAGACCGTTTGGCTTTAGGGATTGCGATTCCACAACATGCCGTATTTGAGGACACGTTAAGTTTTGCAGGGGTGTTGAGTAGTGATTTTGAGTTGGTGCAAACTTTAATTCAGATCTACCGAGATATCAGTGCGCGTCGAGATTGGCTCAATCCAAATCTCAGCGCACAGACGGTCAAAGCATGGTTGCAACAATTAGACGCAGATTTGAAGCCTTTTGTGGAGGCCAGTGGTCGTGCATTTGAAACCATTCGCAGTGTAATGCGTGCGATGACGCAACGTCTGCACAATGCTCAAAGTGATAAAGTTGAGTCGCTCCCCAATAGCTTTAATTTGCCATTATCTTTGCTGCTCAAAGAAATACAACAAGGCATCGATAGCTCTGCCGATCAGATCGAACCGACAGGATCAGTGACCTTTGCGGACATGGGGAAAATCCGCCAAGTCCCATTTTCATTGGTGGTGTTAATGAACATGGATAGCGGCAAATTTCCGCGTCGTGATCAGCAAGTGCCTTTTGATTTGATGGATGTGTTTAAACCGGTTTTGGGTGATCGCTCTCGTTTGGAAGATGATAAAGGTGCATTTCTAGATGCCTTGTTATTTGCCCGACAGTCCTTGTGGATTTTCTATAATGGCTTTGATGTCAATGATGGTGAAAGTCGGGAGCCATCCTCTGTGATATATGAATTTAGCCAGTTCCTCGCACGGATGATTCAGCCGCAGCAATTGAACCAACCCCATGATGCCATGCTGGATTTGGATGGCTTACGCATTCCACAGCAGCTCGAGCCGCTATACCATATTTATCCTTTGCAGCCTTTTGACCCGATGGGTTTTCAGCAGTCGAAAAACTTACGATATAAAGATCAATGGTTTGCTGTGGCGGAACATATTTTAGATCAGTCTGGACAACGCCAATCGTGGATTAACCGTGATTATCCTGTGCATGATGAGCAAGAAGTACGGGTTTTAGATGGTCAAGAATGGATTAAAGATGTGGTGTTTCCTGCCCGTGCATATTTGAAAACGCTTGGCGTGGCCAGTGTCTATACTGGTGACCAATTGCCGCAGCAAGAGCCTTTATTGCTCGACCGTTTACAGCAATATCATGTCCGTGACTTATTGCAAAAGCATTATGTGCAACCTGCCTCTCGTGTCCATCAAGCTGAGGATCAGAACTCTACGACTCCAACTGAACCGGATATGGCCTTGTTCCAAGATGTACTGCCTGTGGGACATAGTCAAATAGCGACTTGGAAGCTCAGTTTGCAAGAGCAGGCACAGTTATTAGAGCGTTTAGATGGACGTTGTGTAACCGTGACCACCCTACAAAACTTACAGCTTGAACCGCATTTGATACTGAGTATCACCGTGCCTGAAGACTCTCAGAGTATGCATTGGTTAAGCTGTATGGCGTCTGGGGCAAAGCCTAAGCGTCAGACGCAAACCTGGCTCGAATATCTATTGTGGTTGAGCTATTTAGACTTAGGCGATGAGGGCGCTGCGTATCGTCGTGAAGTGATTTGTAATGATAAAAGCATAGTCTGTTGTGGATTAAGCTCTGCACAAGCCAAGCTGCAGCTCAGTGAGTGGGTGGCGATGTGGAAACATGCACAAAAACGTCCAGTGGTGCTGCCTGCTGCCTTAATTCGCCAAGAAAAATGCACTTGGGTGGAAAATGAAACAGGCCAACTCATGCCTGATAATTTTGCAAAGCTTCAAGAGGAATGGCTGAAAAATCATAGTTTTGGTGGAGTGGAGTTGGAGTCGAATGAAGCCAATAGCCACCATCGTGATTGGAGCTTTATTTTACAGCAACAAGCGGCAGATGAACTTCTGGCATTGTCCTGTCGTTATTATGCAGAACGTTTATATCATGTGATGGATACCGAGGCGGATGACGGCCTAAAAAAACTTAATGTCATCAAGCCTGAGGTGAAAAAATGAATATGCCACAGCAAGCGATGAAAATGTCCACCAACCCGATTGCAGACATGAGCTTTACCGGACTGCACTGGATTGAAGCCTCTGCGGGTACTGGTAAAACCTATACGCTTTCCAGTCTGATGGTGCGGATTTTTCTCGATCGTTATATGCCGAATCAGGTCATTGCCACTACCTTTACACGTAAGGCTACAGCGGAACTCAAAGCGCGGGTTCGGCTGCGGATTGAAGAAACCCGTGACTTTATTTATGGCCTGCTCGCGGCATCTCAAGGTGAGTTGGCCGAACTTCAGCAAAGTTTGAGTGACCCCTTGTATCAGCAAGTGCTGAAAGATCATGGGCATCACTTAGATTATGCCTACAATCGTCTGAACGTGGTCTTACAACAATATGAAGAACTCTTTGTCGGAACTTTAGACAGCTTTAGTCAAAAGTTATTACGTGAATTTGCCTTTGAAAGTGGTCGTATCGAACAGGTGCAAATCAGTGATGATGAAGACCTGCATATTGAACGGATCATTCATGATTTATTAAGAGATTGGATCCAGCAGCAGCCTGCACATTTGATTGAATATTTGATGTTGAATCATCAGTTGAAAGGTCCTGAATATTATCTGGGCGTGGTAAAGGAAAGTCTAAATTTCCCATCGGTGGATTTACGCGTCCCTGAATTACCCGAAAATGCCTTGGCGCATTTTGAAGCGATGTGTCATCAGCTTGCACAAATGCTGCCTGCCGCTCGTGTAGAGCTTGCAGCGTGTTTTGATGCCGCAAGTCATTATAAAAACCTGGTGGACGCTCGACGTTTTAATAAAGGGGCATTTTTTGTCACCTTTAACACACGCATTCCCGAGTTTTTACAGCACTTTGAAGCTGCGGGTAGCCAAGGGGTTTTGACCCAGTCCGACGTGTTACAACCGACGATGAAAGCCATTCGCTCATTGTTTTATGATCCGAATAAAACTGAATTTAAGCCACGTGTCTTTAAAGACAAAGTCGTTGAAGAACAGCCGGATATCTCAAAAGAATTTTATCAACATGCTTTTGTTCAACAACTCCGAGCGGTGCTCAATGCTTATGAACATATCAATCAAGCAGAACAATTTCTAAACTTTTATTTGGCACAGGAAGTTAAAAAGCGTTTGCCTCAAGTGTTGTCCCACGCTGGGGAAACCACCTTTTCACAACAAATTCGGACCTTGTCGGAAGCCTTACAGCAAAGCTCAGCAGCAGGGAAAGACAGTTTTGCCGCTCATGTTTTGGCACGATATCCGCTGATTTTAGTCGATGAATTTCAAGACACCAACCAAGATCAAGATGACATGCTATCCAGTATTTGGCGGGTCAAGGAGCGCTTACATCAGGGCTGTATGATTATGGTTGGCGACCCCAAACAGGCGATTTATGGATTCCGTGGCGGTGACATGCTGACCTATCGTAAAGCGCGTCATGATATTCAAACCAAGGGTGGACGTTGTTATACCTTGAACAAAAACCATCGTTCAGTCAAAAACTTGGTTGAAGTGGTGGATGCCTTGTTTCATCGGCAAACGGACTTTGGTGAGCAAGTTGAATACACCCCGATTCAAGCAGGTGAGCGTGAGCATCCGCCGTTGATTGATCATGATCAAGTCAATCCACAACCTCTGCGTTGGTTGGCTTTGGATGAAACGCTGAATGAAGCTGAGCAAGTGGCTTGGCAGATTCAGTCATTGCTCAACCAAGCGCAGCAAGGACATTTATATTTTCAAGACAACAATACCCAGCGAGCACTGACAGCAAACGATATTGCGGTCTTGGGGCAAAACCATTTCGACTTAGAGCAAGTGCAACAATGTTTATTGCAGCTCGGCGTTCCTTGTTATAAAGCATCTCGGGACAGTGTCTATAAAAGTTCCGTCGCACAAGATGTAGCCGCTTTGCTGACCGCGATTTTGAATCCCTATCAAGAAGCCAAGGTGAAACGTGCGCTGCTGAGCCGTTTATTGGGTTTTGATCTGAAACAACTGGTCGCACTCGAACAGCAGGCAGATGAACTGAGCGACATCATCGAAAAACTCGAACAGATTCGACAAATTTGGCATGAGCAAGGATTCCGCAGCGCGTGGAATAGCTGCATGACGGTCTTTCAGGTGTGGACGCGTTTGGTGGCTGGGCAAAGTCGAGATAATGAACGCACAGTGGTGAATTTACGCCATATCGCAGAATTATTAAGTCAGCAAAGTGAACATTACACAGGTGCACATAAGCTTTATCAATGGTTTATTCGCCAAATCAATTTAGGCATCAATAATGAAAGTACCCAGGAGCGAAAATTGACTGGGCAATTGGGGGTGCAACTGATGACGATTCATGCATCCAAAGGCTTAGAGTTTGGTTGTGTATTTTTATTGGGAGCAAATGCAGGCTTAAGTGAAAAAGGCAATTTGAATTTTTCCCTTAAAGACAATCAGCAAAAAAGCCTTGGGTTAGAACGTGTGATTGCCGTGAAGTCTTCGGACTTACCCGAAGATGATATTCAACAAAATGATGCGCGCAATGAAGCAGAGCATCATCGCTTGTGGTACGTGGCGTTGACCCGTGCCAGTTATCGTGTCTATGCCGTGCTACGTCATCATGAAGTAGAAAAGAAACAAATGGCAGAAGCGCGTTCAGGACTGACTTTTTGGCGTGGAAGCGAACCTGATCTGTTCCAACATACAGAAAGTGTGGATGCTGATGTTTTGCGTGCAGCACCACCAATTTTGACTCAGACTCAGGTTGAAACTGTTGTATTAGACGCGGAAGAAATTCCCAACAGCCATTTTTATCCACGGGAAACCACCAGTTTTACCGCGCTCACGCGTACGGCACATAAGACACATATACAACGTGACCAATTGGCAGCGGTTGTGACCGAGCCAGAAGACAGTGCTGCCGATGAAGTGGAACAGCTTGAAATTATTGAAGCAGAAACTGCAGAGAAAATTAGTTGGATTAAACGGCACTTTCCAAAGGGAACCAAGCCCGGAAGTTTCTTGCACAAGTTGATGGAAAAAGTTCGATTTAGCACCCCAGAAGATAAGTTGGCCAAAGCCATCGCAACGCGTTTTCATAGTGATGTTGAGTTTGATTCGCCGCAAATATTGCAAAATTTGATTAAACAGTTTGGGCAAACGGCGAACCCTGAACAAGACGAAGCTGAACTGATTGAAGAAATGCAGGAATGGTACAGTCAAATCATTCATACACCGTTGCATGATGGTTTTAGCCTGCATCAGTTAAACGATGGTGAATATCGTTCAGAAATGGACTTTCATTTAAGTATGGCAGATCGTGCATTGGCAATACGTAAAATACGCATGCTATTTGAAAGCCTAAATGAGCCAGATTTACGGATACAAGATTTGAATGATGTGTTTACAGCACGCTATCTGACGGGGTCGATTGACTTGGTATATTATGATGGTCAGCGTTATCACATTGCCGATTATAAAAGTAATTTCTTAGGCGATCAGACCGCACATTATAATCATGCCTATATTCGAGAAAGTATGAGTCATTCTAGTTACTGGTTGCAGGCGGCTTTATATTTGGTGGCCCTACATCGTTATTTGAAAGCCGTGATGAAAGACTATGACATGAAGCAGCATTTGGGTGGGGCGAGTTATTTGTATCTTCGCGGTATGGATGGACAGTCCGATCGTGGGGTATATCACTGGAAGCCGGCGGATACATTCATTCAAAACCTCGATGCAATATTGAGCGAAAAGGTTGTGGCTAAAACGTGAATAAGCACGAAAAAGATAAAAATATTCACGCTGAAACAATAAGTTGCATTGTGGATAAGTTTGAGGATAACTGTGTGGAAAATGATCAAAAAGCCTTATCAGCACAGCCTTTGCACGCGGGACAAGAAAATACTGTAGAAACGCAGGTTTTAGTTCCCCAAAATACCCAAGAAAAAGCTGATTTAGATGCGGTTTTGCCGGATTGGATTGACTATTTAATCCAACATTATTTACCCGATCAGGCCAGTCATCCTGCTGCAAATCAGTTAATTCAACAATTGATGCAAGCCGTGGAAAAAGGCGACAGTTGTATTTTGGCCGAAGATGCGCAGATTCAATGTTTGGCTCAGATGGTTCAGCACGAGCAAGCTGAAAAAACACCTGTTGCGCCTTTTATTTTTGATTCACAGCGACTTTATCTTTATCGCTATTGGGCACTAGAAAATGCTTTAGCCAAGCAAGTTGCACGTTTAAAACAGCAAACAGAGCAAAATCTCAATCAAACGCAGATGCTTAATATTGAAAAGGATTTACTGACCGATCCCCATCAGATCCAAGCACTGTACATGGTGTGTCAGCACAATTTTAATATCATTACCGGTGGGCCTGGGACAGGTAAAACCTATACCTTGGCTCGGATTATTGCCGTGTTGAATGAGCAAAATCCAAATTTAAGAATTGCGATGGCAGCGCCGACAGGAAAAGCGGCGCAGCGAATGGAAGAAGCCTTACAAGCAGCGTTTAAAGATCCTGCATTGCAGCATTATTCGATTATTCACAAACATTTGAAACCCGTAACTTTGCATCGTCTATTGGGTTTAGGGACGCGCGCTATCCCGCGGTTTAATGAGCGCCAACGCTTACCCTATGACGTCATTGTGGTCGATGAAGCCTCCATGTTGGATTTAAGTTTGGCGCAGATGCTATTCGCGGCAATCCCTCAACACAGCAAGCTGATTCTCTTAGGGGATGCAGAACAGTTGGCTTCGGTCGATGTTGGCGCTGTTTTGGCCAACCTTCAGGATGTCGATGCCTTACAAGCCAACCGTACCCATTTACAGACCAGCCGCCGTTTTGTACAGGGTGCAGCCATTGGTGAGTTTGCTCGTTTTATTCAACAACAAGAACAACAGCAAACAACCACTGAAGTTCTGGCGAAATTCGAACATCAGGTGGTATCTGCATCCGAACTTCAGCCGATTCAACTGACACCGAATATGAGCGATGTGATTCAGTTGCAATATCTCCCCGACGCTACGAACAGTGCGGCACATTGGGCAAAATATTATGATCAACTGATGTATGGTTTTCAGCCCTATGTGGCATGGTTAAAACAATGGCCAGAGCAACCCGCTGAATATGCAAATTGGTCAGCCCAATTGATTCGCTATTTTGATGATTATCGGATTCTATCGGCCATTCGACATGGAAAATTAGGCTTACACGAACTCAATCAGCAGATTGAACTTCGGGTCTTAAATACCTTGGGTGTGTTGAAACAAGGGGATTGGTATGTCGGTCGTCCAGTCATGATGACCTATAACGATTATCAACTTGGACTATCAAATGGTGATATCGGGATTTGCTTAAAACGACCGATGACGGAAAAGTCGCAGTTTGAGGTTTATTTTCCAAGTTTGGATAAATGGGTGGTGGCAACACGGTTACCTAAAAGTATAGAAACCGCCTATGCCTTGACCATACATAAGTCTCAAGGTTCTGAATTTACCCATACGGCGGTAGTTTTGGAAAATCATGCTACCGAAATGATGAGTAAAGAGCTGATTTATACCGCCATCACTCGTGCCAAAAAAGTGGTGAGTTTGCTTGTTGCAAAAGATGCATTGGCAAAAGCGCTTATAAAAAGAACAGCGCGAGTTAGTGGTCTGTTAGAAAAAATTAACAATCACCTACCTTTGTAAAGCCTAGGCAAAATGTACCGTATTTTGTAAGAAATGGCTTACATCGATTCAGGAGATTTGCGCATAGAGCTTTTTAGAGCTTTTTGAGAAGATGACTTCACAGAAAAAGAACTCAACACGGATGGTTGAGTAAAATCGCAAAAGTATAAGAATAACGTCAAAAGACAGCGAACTTACAGTGAAGTAAGGAAATAGGAAACTTACAGCCGCTAAGCCTTGTAGTTTTGGGAGAGACTACAGGGCTTTTTTATGTCTGGAAAATAAGAAATGCCTATACGCTGTAACAGAAAAGAAATAGAGCTTAACTGATGTACGAAAAAGCTTACATATAGATACGAAAAATACGACTTTTATCTAATAGCCGTTGTGGCAAAATCTACCACATAAGGAAGTGCAAGTTAAAACATGGAATGTTTGACATAAGGACGCGGAAAAGCGCCACATAAAACAATAAATAATAAAACAATAACTAAAAAAGAAGAAACTACAGCGCAAAAAAGCCCGAGCCTAGCTCGGGCTTTTTTTTAATCATTCCACTTTGAGTTTTGCATGCTAAACATCGAGTGGCAAAATATATCAAAAAATCAGTTTAAAATTCATTCAATGACATCGCATTCAACATGTTAGAAATATGCGGTTTTGTGTCGCATAAAGTATCGAAACATATAAAAAATTTATAATGGAATCGATGTGAAAAAAAAGGCGCTATTATCGTCATGAAAACCTGAC
This sequence comes from Acinetobacter sp. YH16040_T, assembly GCF_024605785.1. Taxonomy (NCBI): domain Bacteria; kingdom Pseudomonadati; phylum Pseudomonadota; class Gammaproteobacteria; order Moraxellales; family Moraxellaceae; genus Acinetobacter; species Acinetobacter sp. YH16040_T. Next base: position 354,217 of record NZ_CP094541.1, read on the forward strand.
GAAGTCGGCCATCTCTTTTTGCAATTGGGACGATTTTCCCTTAATATAATGCACTTGCTGTAGTGATGCACGGCAGTCAGCTGATTTATCAGTTGATTCGTATCAAAAGTTAACTTTATAAGCATCTCGGAGAAATCGAATGGCTTTAACAAACGCAGATCGCGCAGAGATCGTTGCAAAATTCGCTCGCGCTGAAAACGACACTGGTTCACCAGAAGTTCAAGTAGCTCTTTTAACTGCTCAAATCAATGATTTACAAGGTCACTTCAAAGAGCACAAACACGACCACCATAGCCGTCGCGGTCTTATCCGTATGGTTAACCAACGTCGTAAGCTTCTTGACTACCTTAAAGGTAAAGACGCTACTCGTTACAGCGCATTGATTGCTGCTTTAGGTTTACGTCGTTAATTCGATTTAAACTTTTATTTTCGGACTATTGCATGCTTAGTGCTGTATTACTGAAAACTAAAGTCTATCCAACCTTGGTTGGATAATGGGGAAGGGGCGTTGATTCGCTCCTTCTTTGTGTCTCAAATTAGTATTTTTAATTAATGTTTTTAATATCTAGTGAGGTCGGCTTCTAAGCTTTGTCATTTATGTTGCAGCGTTTGGGGCGTTGAGTGAATGCCAAACCTTAGGGGTCTCCACTAGAATAAAATCAGGAAAAAATAAAACATGTCGATGTTTAATATTATTCGTAAAGAATTCCAATACGGTCAGCATCAAGTTGTCCTAGAAACAGGTCGTGTTGCGCGTCAAGCGAACACTGTAATCATCACTATGGGTGGTGTACAAGTTCTTGTTGCCGTTGTTGCTCAACCAACAGCTAAAGCAGGTCAAGACTTCTTCCCATTGACTGTTAACTACCAAGAAAAACAATATGCTGCAGGTCGTATCCCGGGCGGTTACGGTAAACGTGAAGGCCGCGCGTCTGAAGCTGAAACTCTTATTTCACGCTTAATCGACCGTCCAATCCGTCCGTTGTTCCCAGAAGGTTACTACAACGAAATCCAAGTGACTGCGACTGTGATTTCTTCTGACAAAACGATGGATGCTGACATTGCTGCAATGTTAGGTACATCTGCTGCACTTGCAATTGCGGGTACGCCTTTCCGTGGTCCAATCGGTGGTGCGCGCGTTGGTTTAATCAACGGTGAATACATCCTTAACCCGAACCACGAACAGCTTAAAGAATCTGACCTTGACCTTGTGGTTGCAGGTACAGAATCTGCAGTATTGATGGTTGAATCAGAAGCGAAAGAACTTTCTGAAGACCAAATGCTTGGCGCTGTATTGTTCGGTCATGACGAAATGCAAATCGCGATCCAAGCGATTAAAGAATTTGCTGCGGCTGCTGGTGCAACAGAGTCTACTTGGACTGCACCTGCGAAAAACGAAGACCTTCGTGCAAAATTAAAAGAAGCGTTTGAAGCGAAAATCTCTGAAGCATACACAATCGCTGTTAAACACGATCGTTATGCAGCACTTGATGCGCTTCAAGCTGAAGCTGTTGCTCAATTTGTTCCAGAAGAAGACGTTGACGGTATCGCTGACGACTTAGCTGAATTATTCGAAGACCTGAAATACCGTACAGTACGTGACAACATCTTGTCAGGTAAACCACGTATTGATGGCCGTGATACTAAAACAGTTCGTGCGCTTGACGTACAAGTTGGCGTGTTAGACCGTGCTCACGGTTCTGCATTATTCACACGTGGTGAAACTCAGGCGTTGGTAACAACAACTTTGGGTAATACACGTGATGCGTTAATGGTAGATACATTAGCGGGTACGAAAACTGACAACTTCATGTTGCACTACAACTTCCCTGCATACTCTGTAGGTGAAACTGGTCGTGAATCTGGTCCTAAACGTCGTGAAATCGGTCACGGTCGTTTAGCGCGTCGTGGTGTACAAGCTGTACTTCCAGCAGCTGACCGCTTCCCGTACGTGATCCGTATCGTATCGGACATCACTGAATCTAACGGTTCATCTTCAATGGCTTCTGTATGTGGTGCTTCTCTATCACTTATGGACGCAGGTGTTCCACTTAAAGCGCCAGTTGCTGGTATTGCGATGGGTCTAGTCAAAGAAGGCGAGCGTTTCGCAGTGCTTTCTGACATCTTGGGTGATGAAGACCACCTTGGTGATATGGACTTTAAAGTAGCCGGTTCTGCAAACGGTATTACTGCACTTCAAATGGACATCAAGATCGAAGGTATTACTGAAGAGATCATGGAAGTTGCATTGAACCAAGCGTATGCAGGTCGTATGCACATCTTAAATGCAATGAACCAAGTAATTTCACGCGCTCGTCCTGAAATCTCTATGCACGCGCCTACATTCCAAGTGATCAACATCAACCCTGATAAGATCCGTGATGTGATTGGTAAAGGTGGCGCAACGATTCGTGCGATCACTGAAGAAACTAAAGCAGCAATCGATATCGAAGATAACGGTACAGTTCGCGTATTTGGTGAAACTAAAGCGGCTGCTTCAGCTGCTGTTGCGAAAATCCAAGCGCTTACTGCTGAAATCGAACCAGGTACAATCTACACTGGTAAAGTGATTCGTATCGTTGAATTTGGTGCGTTTGTAAACATCCTTCCAGGTACTGATGGCTTACTTCACATCTCTCAAATTTCTAACGAACGCATTGCGAACGTTTCAGACGTATTATCTGAAGGTCAAGAGATCAAAGTACAAGTTGCTGATGTCGACAACCGCGGTCGTATCAAATTAACCATGAAAGACATCGAACAAGCTTAATGGTTTGTTGATTCACAGGGTTTCGGCTCTGTGAATGGATTCTAAAAAGCCTTGAGTGCAGTCAGAGTATGAACTTTGACTTGCTCAAGGCTTTTTTTATGGCATCATGCAAAAAGTAAACACAATAATAAATGAGATATGCAAACCTATTATTTTTTTCAGCATCCAACAGCCGCGCATATCTATGTGCAAGACCAAGTGCAATGTGAGCATCATCCTGAACTTGAGCCTGAGTTTATTTGGATTGATTGTACCCGTGAAGATGTCGTCAACCGCCCAGAGCAATGGCAGCGTGAGATTATTCAGGCGTGTGATCTACGGGTCAATGAATATCATCTGTGGGATATTTTAAATCTAGAGCATCCGTGTGCCTTTGACACACTCGATGATTACGATTTATTAATTTTTAGAAAAATGGTCACCCCCGATGACCAAATTGCTGCCGGCGCCGATGCGCTTGAAAAGCATGAGCGGGTCTTTGGTTTGGCGACCACCCCGATCAGTTTTTTGATCACGCCCCAAGTGCTGATCACGGTGCGCGAAAAAGGCAACAAAGCCATTGAAAGTTATATCCAACGGATTGAAACCTTAATTTCTCGGCCGATTGATGAACAAAATAAACCACGAAAATTAGCCCTTACACCCTTAGATTTGGCATTGCGCTTACTGAATAATATGGTGGATGGATACTTGGATTTACGTGTTCCATTGACCCGCCGTGTCGAGTTTTGGCAGCAAGAATTGCTGCAAGGGCATCGGCGTTTTACCAAGTGGCATCAACTGTTGCAGGAAAATATGGCTTTTCAGCAAGTGGAAAATTTGTGTGAAGAGCAAATTGAAGCCTTGCAAGAACTGCGTGATGAAGTTGTGGATAATTACCCACATTTGAAAGGCAAAAAGCGCAGTGAAAAGCAGGATATCATGCTGGTTCGCGTAGATGATTTAACCAGCCATATCGAACGCATTCAAAAACACACCACACGATTACGCAGTGCCGTGCAGGCCGCCATTGATCTGCATTTTTCAGCCGTTGCTAACCAAACCAATGAAAATATGCGGATTCTGGCGATTATTACGGCAATTTTTGCACCATTAACCTTATTAACTGGTATATACGGTATGAACTTTGAGTTTATTCCGGGACTCAAATCGCCAACCGGTTTTTGGATCATGCTCGGCATCATGCTGATGACCACGATTTTACTACTGTATTATTTTTATCGACGGCATTTGGTCGGGCGCGGTGAAAAAAGTGTGATTGATATGTTGGCACAGCAGCACGGCGATCAACACATGAATCTGTTTTGGTTTATGGATTATGAACCAATCAAACAGACGGTGAAAGGCACAGTCAAAGGTACGGTTAAAACCATGAAAGAAATTGAGAAGCTGACGAAACTCAAATAATTCGTGTCAGCTTCTCTGATGAGTGGGTCTGCTTTAAATCCTTTGATAACTTCGAGACTCACCAAGGGTGCATATTTGAGTTTGCCTTTGCGTTTTAAGCACACTTCGACCAAGGGCTTGTACGGCATTGGGCGTATTGCAGTAAGTGTTCCACTATACGTCCCGTCGGCATTTTTGACGATGGTCACATCACCGCGTGAATATCCTGTTTGGTCATCCATGGTTTTTCAAATACTCGTTTATCACTGGCATGTAATAGACTACTGAAACTGCGTAATGCCACCCAATAGGACATGATGCATGTGCATGATGAATCCTTTGTCATGATGTAATTGTTTTACATTTTGTTTTTTAAAGAATCTGCAGTACAACGCGATTTGACCGATCCTTATGGTCTTAGCAATTCAATTGCTTAGCCTCGTGGGTTGTACTGCGAACGACATGCATCATGAAAATTCCCCTATACGAGTCGATATCTCAAGATATATCATCATTTTCATTACTTTTCAGTAAGCGATAAATTTCATCTTTTAGCTTTAATTTCTTACGCTTAATGGTCTCAATATCCGTGTTGTAGTGATTAACAGGATCTAATTCCAATTGAATGATTTCGCGATCCAACTCATCATGTTCTTCAAAGATCCGCGCAAAATGCGGATTTTCATCACGTAACTGAGTGACCAAATCACGGTACTCAGGAAACATGTTTTTGACTTTTTTATTGCAATCTCGTGTTTTCATGGTTGTCGATCATTTCCTCTACAAGAAAAAAGAAAAACGCCCTGCAGGACAGAGCGTTCACGAATACATTTAGTGCGAATGAAGCTGTTGGTGTTTCACTTGGCGACGTAGTTGTTGGACTTCATCAATCAGGTCGAGCATCATGGCGACCGCAGTAAAACTGGCATCGAAATCTCGTTGAAGCCGATAGGCACGCCGTGCGCGAGATATATCATCGCCAAAAAATTGATGAATCCTGTCTTCTGAACGGCTAGGCAGAATATCGTATTCGAGTAGTTGCAGAACCCATTCTGGACTTTGCCCACAGGCAGAGGCAAAGTGTTGTAGATCAAAACTACTTTTTTCGTCTACGATTTCAGTCTGTTTACATCCGTCACAGACAATTTCACGATAATGAATTGTTGTCATGGTGCTCTCCTTAAGACTGTCGTGGATTAAATGACGGAAAAGCTTGAGCAAAAGCCGCATAAGCTTGTTGCTCTTGTTCTGTTTGTGCAGCTGGTATCACTATATTTAAAACCAGGTAAAGCTGTCCGGGTGTTTTGTTTGGTATCCCTTTGTCCTTTAATCGTAGCTGCTGTCCAGTACGCGCATTTTTAGGAATCTGTAGCTCTAATGTTTTGCCATCAGGACTGGTAAATGCAATTTTTTGACCCAATGCTGCTTCCCAAGGACTGATATTCAGTTGTTGGAAAATATCAGCACCTTCTACACGGGTTTGCTCGGTTTGTTTATACAAAATTTCAATGTATAAATCACCAGCAGCTCCACCGTTATAGCCAGCTTGCCCTTGGCCGGAGAGTCGAATTTGTTGACCTGATTTCATGCCTGCAGGAATTTTGACTTGTAGGGTTTTACGTTGAACTTCAGGCTCACCATGGGCATTTAAGCTCGGAATCTGCAAGGTGATATTCTGCGTTGCACCATGAAATGCGATTTCTAAATCCACTTCTAAACTGGCGTGTTGGTCTTCACCACGGAAGCTCTTGGTTTGGCGGTTTGCACGTTGATACTGATAGTCACCGCCACCAAAGCCTTGCCCAAAACGACCAAACAAGTCTTCAAATCCACTAAAGTCCGCATGCTGACCATCAGTCGTCGATTGGCGATAAAACTGAGATTGGTCAAAACCATCTTGGTTGCCAGCATTAAACCCAGCAAATCCTTGAGGATGATCGAGTTCAAAATCGTATTGTTTTTTCTTTTCGGCATCACTCAAGGTGTCGTATGCAACATTAATCGCTTGCATACGCGCTTCAGCATCAGCCTCTTTACTGACGTCAGGGTGATATTTACGCGCCAATTTTCGATAGGCTTTTTTAATTTGATCTGCCGAAGCATCTCGGGCGATCCCTAAAGTTTGATAGTGATTGTCTGGCATACTCTCTGTATAAATATTGATCATGTTTAAATCAATATAGAAGGGTTCATCAAACTGTCATAGGGGCAAACAGCATCTTATTGTTTCAAAACATGACAATAAAAAAGCCTCACGAGGAGGCTTTTAAAAACACATTTAAAATTAATATTTTATCCAAGTGACACTACGACCAATCACAGATACACCAACATACCCACGTATAGTTAAATGTTTTCCTGAAGCACTAAGTCTTGCTTTGCCTTTATAGATTTTTCCACCAATCGGGTCCAGAACTTTACCGTTTTGGAATTCACGTGGATTTTTTGGATCTTGTTTAAAGTCCCAAATAAATGGCAAGCCGATAAAAGGTTTATTTTTCAATTCACCTGGGCAGTTCGAGCAGACGCCCATTTTTTCAGTGCCAGGGACATTGCGTGTGGTGACAATGATGCCTTCATAGCTTCCATCGGCTTTTTTGCGAATTTCAACGTCTGCACGCGAATATCCTGTACGGTCATCGACGGTTTTCCACTTCCCCACTAGCGGATCGGTTTCCGCAGCGATTGACAATCCTGACAAAGTGCTAAGTAGTATTCCGGCAAATAATTGTTGATATATTTTTTTCATTTCATCCCCTGAAAATTCAGAATTGTGTTTTTAGAGTAACTTGCCTAAGTTATATATAAAGTCCTACAAAATCAATGTGATAGTTTGTGATGTATTTGGCATATTTTTTTAAAACACTGCTTTAATATGGAGTTTTTACTCTAATTTTTAAGTTAAAAAATGGCCTTTAATGATTTAAAGGCCTCGTGCTTAGTTTTTGACCCAAGTGACATTGCGTCCAATTGCAGAGCCTTCAGTACGACCATTGATGATCAAATGCTTACCATTATTCATCAAACGAGCGCGTGCATTGTAGTGCTTGCCTGATTTGGGATCGAGCATCACTCCACCCACAAATTCATTGGGCTTTTCTGGATCAGCGCTTAGGCCGCTTAAAGTGGTTAAACCGACCATGGGTTTATTTTTCTGAGCACCGGTGCATTGCGTGCATGTCGAAACATTTGCCGTTCCCGGTACGCTTCGGCTTTGGATAATAGTGGCCGAATACAGGTCATGCTTATCTTTACGAATCACCACATCGGCAAGGGAATAACCTGTTCGATCATCAATGGTTTTCCATGTCCCCACTAAGGGGTCAATCGCTGCAAAAGCAGAGGATAAACTGCAGATGGAGAACATGCCGAACAGGATAGAAGGGAGGAATTTAACAGCCATACAATTACCCACATTACACAAAAAGCGGATGCCTAAAACTTAAAGGCATAAAAATATTATGGGTTTAATGTAGCCTGAAATAATATGAATATTCTAGTGATTTTTTAAGAATTGGTATTTATATTTTGAGCCAAAACATGAACGAGTTGGCGCTAAATGAGGTTTATGCTGAACGTCTACGCACTAGTAAAATAGTCGGAATTCATCTCAAAGTCGATTATTATCGGCATGATGAACTCGTCTGGAGTTGAGTTCATCATGCCAATGAAAGCCGAATGGCCGCTTTAGTTGACGCGGATCCAGGATACCGTCCGGCCGAGAAGCGTGGTCCCGACATACCCTCGAAGTGTCAGGACATTGCCGCGCGCATTCAATTGCCCTTTACCTTGATAGGTATTGCCTGAAAGTGGGTCGATCACCTTGCCATCGGTATAGGCATTCTCTTTTGCATTATGTTTAAAGCCAGAGAAGATCGGTAAACCAATTAAGGGTGCATTTTTGAGTTTACCTTCGCATTTTTCACAAATCGTGGTGACAGGGCGGTTAGGGATGGCATGTACTTTGGTGATTTTACCGCTATAGCTGCCGTCTTTTAATTTGGTGATTTGGACTTCAGCACGGGCATAGCCTGTTTTGTCATCTATGGTTTTCCATGTCCCGACGAGGTCTGCTGCATGTGCTGTTATTGGGCCAAAGTAGAACATGGCTAAAGCAATAGCGAGTGTTTTGAGTTTCATAATTTATCCAGTTTTTTTTACATTATTTTTCTATTAAAAATAAAGCTTTGTTGGTTTTATTGACTTTATTTCTGGCGCGATTCTACTCGAAAAAAAATTGATCGCAAATACAGCTGATCATGTTGAGGTTCTAAAGTTCGAAACCATTCGACTAAGCGGAAGAAAGTAGCTGTTTTGAATTTAATCGGAATAATAAAAAAGCACCCCGAAGGATGCTTAGATTTAGGCTTTCAATCATCACGATGATTTAGCTGAGGTGTTGACCAAAAAGGGATAAAGCTTCTTCTGCCGTAAAGGTATATTTTGTATTACAGAATTGGCAGTCCATTTCAATTGGGTTTTGAAACTCTAGAGTTTCACGAACTGCAGCAACACCAATTTGTTCAAGTGCTGTCGCACAGCGTTCTTTTGAACATGTGCAGCCAAATTTTAAGGCTTCAGTTTCAGGTAGACGAACTTCTTCTTCGTTATATAAACGATATAAAATTTCGTTTGCAGATAAAGACGTTAACTCTTCTGCTTTTAATGTCTCGGTCAGCATGGTTAAACGTGGCCATAGATCTTCATCAACTCGGCGTTGTTCTTCTTCGCTGTTACGCGGCAATAACTGGATCAGTAAACCACCTGAACGGCTGTTGCTGCTTGCTAAGACGATGCGTGTCGGGATCTGTGCAGATAGATCATAATATTGCATCAAGCAACCCGCTAAAGTCGGTTTGTCTAAAGGTACAATCCCTTGATAACGCTCACCAAATTCAGGCTCGATATTAATGAAAAGTACTGGGTTTACCAAGGCTTTGAGTACCGTGCTGCTGTCTTCAGCGGTTTGAAAGTGCGGGTCTTCTTCATAATCTGCAAGTGCGCGAACTTCACCGAGATGATTACATTCCGCCATTGCCCATTTAAAAGTGCCTGCAGCCTGAATTTGTAAGCTAATACGACCTTTAATTTTTAAGGTGCTGGCCAACAAGGCAGTCGCGCTGAGCATTTCACCCAAGAGAATTTGTACAGCAGGTGCATAGTCACGCTGTGCAAGAATCGTTTGTAGGGCTTCTTCAAGATGAACCACTTCTCCACGAACAGGGCTATCTTCAATAAAAAAGCGTTGGCGTAAATCTGACATAAAATTCTCCATAACCCTGCTTTAATGGTGACGATATTGTAAAACACAAGTCATTCATTATCATCTCTTGTGACATCAATACGATGACGTTGTAAGCTGCGTTGTAAATCAACACCTGTAGGTTTTTCAAGGGCTTGCGCATCGCTTTCAAACAAATGTTCCAGTTCAGCTAAAGCGTTACGATGCGTTTCATAAATTTTTTGTTCATCGGTATAGATTTGCTGCTGTTGAGTCAGCAGTTTTTCATCATAATCACGGAACAATTCGATACTTTTATAGGCATCTTCATCGCTGATGCCTAAGTCGCACAGCATGTGATAGGCCATTCCTAAAGACGATAAATAGGTTTCACGCCAAATATGCTCAATCCCCAAATCACGCAGCAGATGCACCTGATGACGGTCACGCGCACGGACCAATAATTTTAACTGAGGGTAATTCAGGCGAATATGACGCGCCACGTTCATCGAGTCTTCAATATCATCTATGGCAAGGACGAACACTTTGGCATGTTCAATGCCCGCAGCGCGTAAAATATCTGGTTGTGTGGCATCGCCATAATATAGATGACCACCATAATTACGTACGAAATCGACTTTGTCTAAGTTGCTATCAATGGCGGTAAAAGACAAATGCTGTAAATGCGCCACACGAGCAATGATTTGTCCAAAACGTCCAAAGCCCGCAATAATCACAGGATTATGTTCATCCGGAATGTCGTCATATTCGGGGATGGTTTTTGGATTAAAACGTGGCAAAATTTGTGATTGTATTAACCAGTACAACATAGGGGTCAACACCATCGACAAAGTGACGATGAGGGTTAATGGCTCCAAAATGGCTTGCTGTACGACATTTTCACTTTTCGCCACACTAAAGACCACAAAGGCAAATTCACCGCCTTGAGCCAAACAGGTCGCCAGTAAAATACTGTTGCGCCATGAATTTTTAAGATAACGCGCAATCGCCGTAAGTGACGCCATTTTGATGAGCATCAGTGCCAATGCACCACCGATAATGAACCATGGCATTTCAACGAATAATGACAGTTCTGTGGTCATGCCCACGGTCATAAAGAACAAACCAAGTAAAAGCCCTTTAAACGGAGCAATACTCGCTTCGAGTTCATGGCGGAATTCCGAGTCTGCCAATAGCACGCCAGTCAGAAATGCTCCGAGTGTGGTACTGATGCCCAGTACATCCATCAACACCACGACACCCAGCACAATAAATAAGCCAACAGCAGTGATCAGTTCATGCGCGCCACTTTTCGCGACGAAACGGAAAAAAGGCCGCATTAAGTATCGACTAAATAAAAATAAGCCTGAAAAAGTCGCAATGATGGCAGCGAAATAGGCGATTCCGTGATGTGATGATTCTGTACCTGCGAGCAGGGGGATGACTGCAATCAGGGGAATTGCGGCCATATCTTGAAACAGCAAAATCGAAAAGGATTGTTGCCCATAGGTGGTGTTTAATTGCTGTTTTTCACTCAGCATCTGCAAGACAAAGGCAGTAGAGGAGAGTGCCAGAGCGAAACCGATAACGATACTGGCTGCAATGCCTTGTTGTAAGGCAAAAAAACTGCCTAGCGCTAAAAGCAGACCGGTCAGACCGACTTGTAAACTGCCCATGCCGAAAATAGAACTACGCATACTCCATAGCCGCTGTGGACGCAGTTCGAGGCCGATCAGGAACATCAGTAAGATCACGCCAAACTCAGCGAGCTTTTGGATCGCTTCGGGATCACTGGCAATGTTAAAGACATCGGGGCCGAGCAAAATACCAGTGAACAGATATCCCAAAACCGTTGCAATACCAAAGCGCTTGAGCAAAGGGACAAGCAATAAGGATGCGCCAAGGAAAATTGTGATCTGTAACAGTAGTGACATTTACTCGTCCTAGAGTTGTGTTTTTGGTCGAAAGTTACAATTCAGTATGACTGATTTTTCAGACTGAATTGTACGCGTTTAACTGAGTTCCTGTGGGTCTATATCGAGGCTCAATTTCATATTTGATGGCTTGTTATGCAAGATGTTTTGCCACCAATAACGCAGATAATAATGTAAGCGCGCACGATCTGTAGACAGTAAAACCATGTGGGATTGATAACGTCCCGCTTTGCGCTCCATCGGGGCAGGAATCGGCCCCCAAATGTCAATAATTCCAGCAGAGTCCTGACGCAGCAATTGGGCATGTTGCTGTAAAAATTCAGTATTGAGTTCTTGGTTTTTGGACTCACAGCGCACCAATGCGGCATAGCGAAACGGTGGCATTTGTGCCATTTCCCGTTCTTTCATGGTTTCTTTGGCAAATTTTCGATAGTCCTCATTGACCAAGATATTCAAAAGCGGATGGTCGGGTCTTAGGGTTTGTAAAAACACATCGCCTTTACGTTCACCACGGCCGGCACGCCCAGTGACTTGTACAATGAGCTGTGCAGTACGCTCGATGGCACGGAAGTCCACACTCAGTAGACCTGAATCGATATCTAAAATCGCCACCAAGGTGACGTAAGGGAAATGATGTCCTTTGGCCAGCATTTGTGTACCGAGTAAAATGGCAGGTTCGCTTTTTTGAATCTTGTCATAGATTTTTTGCCAACTGCCGACCCGACTGGTGGAATCACGATCGACCCGTATAACGTCATGCTGCGGAAATAGCTCATTTAGGCTTTCTTCAACCTTCGCTGTACCCATACCCACGGATTTCAGTTCTTGGTGATTACACTGTGGACAATGCTCTGGCATACGGTGAATGGTGCCGCAGTGGTGACAATGTAGGTGTTGATAGGGTGTGCGGTGTACCGTGAAATTGGCATCACAATGTGGGCATTTAGCTTGCCATGCACAACTTTCACAAATCAGTACAGGTGCATAACCCCGGCGGTTTAAAAACACCAATACTTGCTCTTTTTTTTCAAGCCGTTTACGGATTTCACCAATCAAAAGTTGGCTGATTCCATACTGTTTCTGTGCCACTTTCAAATCAAGGATGTGCATTTTCGGCATGACCGCAGTGCCCGCACGTTGGTTCAATTCCAGTACGGTCATTTTGCCTTGTTTCGCCAGTGCATAGCACTCGATACTAGGCGTGGCAGAACCTAAAATGACAGGGCATTGTTCCAGATGCCCACGGTAAAGTGCGACATCCCGAGCGTGATAGCGAAAGCCTTCTTGTTGTTTAAAGGACAGATCATGCTCTTCATCAATCACAATTAAACCTAGATTCGGCAGTGGGGTATAAATCGCAGAACGCGTGCCTAAGATAATAGACGCCTTGCCCGTTTGCGCCGCTTGCCAAGCTTGCATACGTTTTGAATCGTTCAACCCCGAATGTAGTAGGGCAATATTGCAATGAAAACGTGATTGGAAACGGCTAATGGTCTGTGGGGTGAGTCCAATTTCAGGTACCAAAACCAAGACCTGTTTGCCTTGCTTAAGAACCTCTTGCATGATTTGTAAATAGACTTCGGTTTTACCGCTGCCGGTCAGACCATCAAGTAAAAATGCCTGATATTGATTACGCGCCTTTAACACCCGATCAATGGCTTTCTTTTGCTCAGGATTTGCAGTGAGTGGCATTTGCGCCATGCTCATGGGCATCGGGCTAAAGTCCTGTTCCGCCAAGACACATTGGCAGATGCCTTTTTTCTCTAATGCTTTGAGTGTCGCGGTTTCCACACCTGACAAATTTAAAAGATTTTCACCTGTGCCTGTGGGATGTAATTTTAGTATTTTATACGCCTCTTGTTGACGCTCTGAACGTTTAATTTTGGCTTCAGCATTATGGTCAATCAGATTCCATGTCCGTGCCAATAAATTATAGGGCTTTCCTTGGCGTAACAGCGTCGGAAGGGCACTTTGCATCACTTCACCAATCGGAAATTGGTAATACTGTGCAGACCATGTCAATAAATTTAAAACTTTCTCATCTAAAATGGCACGATCATCAAGAAGTTCGGTAATGGCCTTGAGTTTAAATCTTGAATCGAGTGGTGCATCGGGAGCAATTTTTTCCACGATGATACCGGTCAAATTTTGCCGACCAAAAGATACAGCAACGCGTACACCTACTTCAGCTTGTTGGTATTGCTCTTGGCTTAAGCTGTAATCGAAGCAGTCGTATAAATATACCGGAACGGCGACTCGAACGCGGTAAATAGGTGTTGAAATGCTCGCTGAATTTGCCATAAAACGTGGATAAGTTCCTGATTAAATTTCGTCGTGATCGTAAAGGAGTTGTGTTAGAGTGAGCTCATATTTTATATCTAAGAATATGAATGATTTTGATGGTCAGACGCAACTGCGCTGATAGAAATTTTGGAAAATTAGAGCATTACAATGCCTGCATATCAGTTTACTGCCATAGACGCTTCAGGGAAGCAGCAGAAGGGTGTACTTGAGGGTGATTCTGCGCGTCAAATTCGTCAACAGCTCAGAGATCAGTCACTCATTCCAGTTGCTGTCGATCCGATAGAGCAAAAAGACAAACACGCGCAGCAGCGCTGGTTTCAAAAAGGGCTGAATGCCTATGACTTGGCTTTATTAACTCGCCAACTTTCAGTTTTGGTTGCCGCTGCGATTCCATTAGAAGAAGCGATCCGTGCTGTGGGAAAACAAAACGAAAAAGCCCATGTGCAAAACCTGTTGATGTCGGTGCGTTCTAAAGTTTTGGAAGGGCATTCTTTAGCCAACGCACTACAACAAGCGGGACGCTTTCCTGAACTGTATATTGCCACGATTGCAGCAGGTGAGCGTTCAGGTCATCTCGATCTCATTCTCGATCAACTTGCCGATTACACCGAAAACCGCTTCGCCATGCAAAAAAAAGTGCAGGGTGCGATGATTTATCCTATCATCCTGATGTTAATGTCTTTCGGTATTGTGATGGGACTCATGACCTATGTGGTCCCAGATATTGTCAAAACCTTTGACCAAAGCAAAGATGCCTTGCCGTGGATAACGGTCGCTTTAATGAAAGCCAGTGATTTTATTCGAATGGCCTGGCCATTTTTATTGGTCGGTAGCGTAGTCTCGATTTTTCTCTTGGTTCGATTCCTCAGAACAGCGGCGGGACATTATGCCTTTGACCGATTGACCTTGAAATTACCGTTATTTTCCAAACTGTCTAAAGGCATTAATGCCGCTCGTTTTGCCAGTACCTTATCGATTTTAACCAAGTCTGGCGTGCCTTTGGTCGATGCTTTAAAAATTGGCGCAGCGGTCAGTAATAATTGGGTGATTCGAGATTCGGTCAACCTTGCGGCAGAGAAAGTAACAGAAGGTGGTAATTTAGCAACACAGCTTGAGCGAAGTGGTTATTTCCCACCGATGATGGTACAAATGATCAAAAGTGGTGAAAGTTCAGGCGAATTAGACCGGATGCTAGAACGTGCGTCGACGATGCAAGACCGAGAAGTGACGACTTTAATTTCAACTTTATTGGCGTTACTTGAACCGCTGATGTTGGTATTTATGGCGAGCATTGTACTGGTGATCGTGATTGCTGTGATGCTGCCAATCGTGAATATGAATAATATGATTTAAGACATTCGAACAATGATGTGAACAGAGATTTGTAACATGCAAGTGAAGACAAAAAATATGAAGCAACAAGGTTTTACTTTAATTGAAGTGATGGTGGTCATTGTCATTTTAGGTGTTTTGGCAGCGCTGATTGTACCGAACGTGATGGGCCGTGGTGAAAAAGCCAAAGTCGATACTACGGCGATTACTTTAAAAAGTGTCGCTGGCTCATTAGATCAATACAAAATGGACAATGGTAAATTCCCTTCAATGCAAGACGGCGGATTAAATGCTTTGGTCACTAAACCTGAGTCTGCTAAAAACTGGTTGCCAGGTGGCTACATCAAAGGTGGCTATCCAAAAGACAGTTGGGACAATGACATTCAATATGTGATTCCCGGTTCTGAAGGCCGTCCTTATGATCTTTATTCATTTGGTGCGGACGGTCAGTCTGGTGGTGAAGAAAATGATGCTGATATTTACTATAAACACTAACTGAGAATAATTATAAATTCAGTTTTAATGGAATTAATCACTTCACTTAATAGGGTGTTTCAATATTGAGTGAAGTGATAATAAATCTTAATTATAAAATTAATATTAAGTTGTTGAATTTACTTTAAATTATATAATATAAAATATGTGATATTTATAATAAGAATTATTCCCAATTTTATTGATTACAATAATCGTAAAATATGAATAAATATAGGCTTTTCATTTAAATAAAACCGAGCATAATATCTTTTATGGTACTTTTTTAGCCATGGAGGATAGTATGAAAGCATTATTATTAACGGATGAAATTAACCAATTTCATTGGTCTATGCTGAAATCTGTTCTTTTGATTTTAAGTATTCTGCCGACCAGTCAAGGCATTGTGTATTTATGGCAAAGCACTGAGGGCAGTAGCCAAATTATGGTGGGCTTCTTTGCCATGAGCTTAATGAGCTCATTACTGGCTTTAAGTTTTTGGTCTGCATTAAAAGCGACTGTGGCAAATTTAAAACAAGAACATGCATCTGCCATCGAACAAATGGTTGTTCGTCTTTACCGATATATTCCAATGGTGTCTTTAGCTGCCATGCTTTCCTATTTAGTTACGCAGTTATAACCCCAAAATTAAACCTTCCAAACTGGAGCTTGCTCCAGTTTTTTTATGTCTCGTGCTAATGAACAGTTAGCCTACATCAAGGCATACTTCTACATGATACGCGCTCTAACATGACCTTGCTTTGTCCGTTTTGACGCATCGAATGTCTGCTTCACATATCGTCAGCCTGAATCAAATTTTTATAATGCATAGATAGCCAGATGAAGCATAACAAAGAAAAGCAAGAGGAAAAGATGCAACAGATTGATTGGCAAGATTTTTTGAAAGTTGAATTACGTGTGGGGAAAATTGTACAGGCGGAAGTCTTTGAGCAAGCACGTAAACCTGCGTACATTATTTATGTGGATTTTGGAGAGGAACTGGGCATTAAAAAATCCAGTGCGCAAATTACACAGCTATATCAGCCGGAAAATCTATTGGGAAAATTGGTCGTTGCCGTCGTGAATTTTCCAAAAAAACAAATTGGTCCAATCCAGTCAGAGTGTTTGGTCACAGGTTTTCATAATGCAGAGGGGCATGTTGCTCTTTGTGTGCCTGATGCAGAGATTCCCCTAGGCACCAAGTTACTTTGAAAAAGTAGGGTGAACTGGCACCCTGAAAGTTTATCAATAAAAAACCGAGCTTTGGCTCGGTTTTTTGATCTTTTGTAGCGGAATCAACGGCGTGATTTAAAAGAAATATCAACTTTACGCGGGCGATAAATCCAACCGAGAACCAATAACAAGAATGAGAAAATCAACACAGGCCAATCACTTAAGCGAGTGTAAAGTGTTTCGCCTTGCATGGCAGGTAAATCACCACGCAGTACTGCATCTTTATCCATCGGTGCCTGTTTCACAATGTGACCATTATGATCAATAAAGGCGGTAATACCTGTATTGGTTGCACGAATAAACCAACGGCCATTTTCTTTGGCACGCATTTGAACCATTTGTAGGTGCTGATGTGGGCTCGCTGTTCCAGTAAACCAAGCGTCATTGGAAATAGTCACCAAATAGTCACTTTGACTGGCATTACGGCGCGTTAAGTTGGGATAAGCCACTTCATAGCAAATCGCTGCACCTAAATCATGACCTTTAACATTCAAAGGCTTTTGGTTGTTTGCACCACGTGAAAAGCCACTCATCGACGGGTCATTTTGTAGGGCAGGCAGTACCCAACTTAACATCCCTGAAAGCGGAATGTATTCACCAAAGGGAACTAGACGTTGCTTCTTGTATAAACCAGAAGATTCATCACCAGTTGCCATGATGGTGTTGTAATACATAGGGTGTTGGTTTTGCTGTGATTCTGCCAGATCCCAATAGGGAATACCTGTCACCCAAGCCGTACCTGTTTTATTGGCTTGGACTTTCATCGCATCCAAAAACGGCTCTATATCGGTTTGGAACATTGGAATGGAGGATTCTGGCCAAACAATGACATCACGGCCCCATTCGGTCCGACTTAATGACGCATATTTCATTAAGGTTTGAGCTTGGTATTCTGTTAACCATT
Organism: Acinetobacter sp. YH16040_T; assembly: GCF_024605785.1. Classification (NCBI taxonomy): domain Bacteria; kingdom Pseudomonadati; phylum Pseudomonadota; class Gammaproteobacteria; order Moraxellales; family Moraxellaceae; genus Acinetobacter; species Acinetobacter sp. YH16040_T. The sequence continues at coordinate 371,775 of NZ_CP094541.1, forward strand.
TTAAATCTTGTGGAATATTGCCTTGAATTAAGGAAACACTCAGCGGTTTTTCATTTTTAGGCTGAACAAATTGCAATTGCGCTGCACCCCATGCACCGAGCAAAACAAGGGCAGAGGGAACAATCCAAAAGATGCGTTTACGCAGGATTTCAACCAAGGCGCAGGCCAATACAATGACCGCAAAAGATACTCCAAAGATCCCGAATAATGGCGCATAGCCATCGAGGAATCGTTCAGTAAATGCATAACCTGCAAACAGCCATGGAAAACCGGTAAAGACCCAAGTTTTACTCCACTCGAAAAACACCCACAGTGGCGCAAAGGTCAGTGGGGTTTCTGGAAAGAAGCGGCGGTAGAGCCAACTCTGAACTGCGGTAAACAGCCCCATCACAATCGCCATAATGGCAATCATCAAAACACTCAGTGCTGAATTGGTATCACCATAGACATGGATCGAGGTATAGAGCCAAAAAGCCCCAACAAACCATAAGCCAAAGCCATACGCTAGACCAATGAAAAACGATTGTTTAGGTGCACGTTGACTTAGGCAGGCATACAGAATGGCTGGAGATAAAATTGCCAACCACCAATAATGATAAGGTGCCAGCGACAAGCTGAAGATGGCACCTGAAAATAATGCAATCAGCAAAGGATAGATGAAAGGTAGCTGTTTTTTTTGTTGTGAGTGGTTTAGCAGCTTATCAAAGTAGGTTCTCATTTACGGACAGCTCGGATCAGATGAATAGTACGTGCATCTGCCTCCAAAATGGTAAATTCCCAGTTTTCAAGTTCAATCACTTGACCTTGTAAATCACTGACCAAGCCCATTTCTTGTAGCAGTAAGCCGCCCACAGTTTCTACTTCATCATCTGAAAAATCAGCATCTAAAAGATTGTTAAAGTGTTCAATTGGTGTAAGTGCTTGAACCAACCATGTATTTGCACTTAACGGGTCTTCATCTGGAATGATAAATTGAGCTTCTTCATCAACTTTGTCGTGTTCATCTTCAATTTCACCCACAATTTCTTCAAGAATGTCTTCTAAAGTCACTAAGCCTGAAGTTGTGCCATATTCATCAATCACAACAGCGATATGGGTTTGGGTATTTTTCAACATACGTAAAACTTGGTCAGAACGCGCGCTCTCAGGTACAAATAAGGGTTGGCGCATTAATGCACGAATATCGACTTTGGTGGTCGGTTCTGTCAAAAATGGCAACAAATCTTTGGCCAATAAAATACCGACGACATTGTCTGGCTGGTCTGAAGAAAAGACAGGGAAACGTGAGTGTGCAGATTCAACAAGTACATGCAAAATATCTAATAACTCATCATCTTCTTGTAAGCTGATCATCGCAGTACGGGGGGTCATGACCTCGCGGATTTTAGTTGCAGGTAAGTCGAGTACCCCTTCGAGCATGGCAACTGTATCGGGTTCTAAGAAGCGACGTGAATCTTGTACCAATTTCAACAGTTCGTCACGGGTTTCTGGTGCAGTGCCCAGCCATTTACGTAAGCCGCGCATGCCCCACGACGGGCCGGATTCCTCTTGCATGATCTTTCCTAAAGACTCTTAATATCTAATAAATGATGATTTTATCATACCGTAGAAAATACAGTTGTCTATTGTTAATGTTGATCTAGATGATGAGCGATCAAGTCATTTTAAGACGTTATCATCTGCATTTTTCAAGCTAACATTCGGTCGTTAGGATTATGCTAAAATAGCCCTAGATTTTAATACTGAGTTTTCTAATGTCTGAGCCTTCTGTGCCCCCATCAATTCAATTAAACACCCGTGGCTTACGTTGCCCTGAGCCTGTGATGATGTTGCATCAAGCCATTCGTAAATCAAAATCGGGTGATATTGTTGAGGTTTTTGCAACAGATAATTCGACCTCTTGGGATATTCCGAAATTTTGTATGCATTTAGGTCATGAGCTTTTGCTTCAAGAAGAACGTCTTGATGAAAATGGAAATAAAGAATTCCATTATTTGGTTCAGAAAGGTTAATTTAAGAGATTGTAAAAAATAATAATTATTAAGATGTTACATTTTTATTAATAAAATAGGCTGGTCAAGTTTGATGGCTAGCCTATATCATTCGCAGCATAATTATACAAAGTTTAAAAAACAGACTTTTAAAATGTTAAATTCGATTGCTCTTATACTTGAAAAATTAGGCTTATCCGCCCAAAAACGTGCCATTCATGTGCAATTTTCCAATCCTGCGTTGAATGAAGAGCTTTTTATTCAACGTATTGATGGGGAGCATGTCTTAAACCAAGGCCTGCAAGCGACTTTGATTTGCCTATCTACGAATGCACTTATTCCACTAAAACAATTTATTGGCGTACAAGTCGCCGTTGATCAAGTGACCGATCAGGGCGAACTCTTCCGCACCACGGGTATTATTACCGAAGCCACCCAAGGCCAGAGTGACGGTTCACTCACGCTGTATAAACTCACTTTAGAAGATGCAACATCGCTGTGGCATAAACGCAGGAACAGCCGTGTGTTTATGAACAAATCGGTGCGCGATGTCAGTGAAACTCTCTTTAAAGAATGGCAAAGCAAAAGTCTGCTCTTTGCTGCCAGTCTAACGCTAGATCTAAGCGGTTTAAGTCAGAACTATGATGTACGACCTTTCATCATGCAGTCGAATGAAAGCGATTATGACTTTTTAACGCGTCTTTGGCGCAGTGAAGGCATCAATTGGCTCATCGATGAAGCGCAATTGAAAGTGATGCATTCCAGTAGCCCGATCGAAAAACAAAAACTCCGCCTGATTGATGACAATAGCCAATATCAAGCACTCAGCCGTCGTAGTATCCGCTTTCATCGCTCTAGTGCCACAGAAAAACAAGACAGCATCACCAGCTTGATCGGTGAACGTAGCATTCAACCGACTGCGGTCCATGTGCAGCGCTGGCAAGCCGATGGACTGAGCCAAGAAGAAGGCGCAGGCTCAGTTCAAAGCAAACATCAGCATAGCCAAACCCAAGACAATGCCAGTTTAAGTTTGGAACAAGCATGGCATATCAGCCCTGCATGGATGCAAGACTTAAAAGGCGAAGACCAAGCTACCGCTTCATCAAACAGTCAGATTGAAAAACTGAATCAAAACCTAACGCGCTATCACGAGCTACAATCGAAAAAATTCAATGCACAATCGACTGTGCGTGATACACAAGTCGGTTATTGGTTTGAATTGAATGAACACCCAGAAATTGATCAACACAGTGGTGCAGACAAACAATTTTTAATCACAGAAAAGAAATTCTATAACCAAAATAACTTACCCAAAGACCTTACTGAACAAGTCAATCAACTGATTGAACAAAGTCAGTGGAACATTAAACCGATCCATGAACAGGCCGAGCGTCAGGCCAATCAGCTCACATTACAACGCCGCAATATTGCGACGGTTCCTGCATATAACCCACTCGAACACCGTCCAAGCACCCATCCGCAACGGGCTAAAGTCGTTGGGCCAAGTGGTGAAGAAATACATGTCGATGAATGGGGGCGTATCAAAGTCCGCTTCTTATTTACCCGTGGTGATGATCACAGCCATGATGGTGGTGCAGGCAGCAATGACAATGATATGGATTCTGCATGGGTCGATGTACTTACTCCATGGGCAGGTGAAGGTTATGGCGCACGCTTCTTACCGCGCATTAATGAAATCGTAGTTATTGATTTCTTTGACGGTAATATTGACCGACCATTTGTAGTGGGGCGCATACATGAAGCACAGCGCAGTCCAACCCAATTTGATAGTAAAGGCAAACTGCCAGACACCAAAAAACTGGCTGGAATAAAAAGTAAGGAAGTCCAAGGTGAAGGCTTTGGACAACTTCGCTTTGATGACACGACTGGACAAATCTCAACACAATTACAAAGTACCCATGGCGCCACTCAGCTCAACCTAGGGAACCTCAGTCATCCCAAAGAAACCGCAGAAAGTGAGGGAAGAGGCGAAGGTTTTGAACTGAGAACCGACCAATGGGGCGCGGTGCGTGCAGGTCAAGGGTTATTGGTTAGTACACACCCACAACAACAAGCAGCAGCAATGCACCTCGACGCACAAGCTGCAAAAGATCAAATCGAAGCCAACTTAAACAGCAGTAAAGCTTTAAGTGAAGTGGCGAAAAATCAACAAACTGACCCACTTGAAGTCTTGGATAACCTAAAAAACTTTCTTGGACAAATTGAAAAAGGCAGTAAAGAAAAGGCGGATGCCTTTAAACAAGCCTTAATGATTTTATCTGCACCAAACTCAATTGCTGTGAGTAGTCAGGAAGATATTCATCTTTCAGCGGATGGGCAGATCAGCCAAAGTGCAGGCGATAGCATCAACCTTAGCAGTCAAAAATCCTTGATTGCCCATGCACAAAGCAAGATCAGTCTATTTGCAGCACAAGAAGGTTTACGCGCGTATGCAGGCAAAGGCAAAGTTGAAATCCAAGCCCAAGGAGATGGGGCGGATCTGATTGCACGAAAAGGTATTCAAATTATTTCCACGGAAGATAAAGTTGAAATCAAAGCAAGCAAAAAAATTGTTTTAGTTGCTGGTGGTAGTCAGATTGAAATTAGTAGTGCGGGTATATTGCCTACTACTAGCGGTAAGTTTGAGGTGAAGGCAGGGCAGCATAAGTTTGTGGGGCCTCAACAAGTAAATGTTCCAATCACAACCTTGCCAAATGAACTGAAAAGCTTCAGTCAACAAATTAAGGTCATAGATCATACTCAAAAAATAATGCCAAATGAAAAATATGTGATTGTAAAACCAAATGGAGAATACTTGGCTGGAATAAGTGACATTAACGCAATGACAAAACGTATTTTTACTCAGCAGAAGGAAAAATTAAGAATTTTGGTTGGTCAAGATGCTGAAGATTTTTTAAAGGATAATAATTAAATGAGTCAAATGGTTGATACACAAGAAGGAAAGCCTGAAACTGAAATTAAAATTGATAATTATTCTTTGTTGGTTGGATTTGAAGCAAATTTAGCAGAAATAGCTTTTGTTGAACGCAAAGTAGGTATTTTAAAAAATAAAGTTGAAAAAGTTCAAATTTTGCAAGGGGAGGGTAGTGATTATGGCCATGCTTTCTTTTACATAACCAAAAATAATGTTGTGGAGGCCTTTTTTAGTTTTGGCCCAACAGAAGAGTTGGGAGATATAGAATATAAAAAAGGTGAAGAAGAGATAGACGGAAATGAAAAAATTTATGCAAATGGATACGTAAATAAAAGGCCAAGTACAACTTCTTATTTAATTTATGAAGTTGTTCAAATATTTAAAATAAATATCACGGAAAAAAAATTTCATAAAATTAAACAAAAAGTAGCAAAAGTTGAAGCGGCAGTGCTTAAAGGAAAACCTTATAATGTAATTTTGAATGATACCTGTGCTGAAGAAGCAGAAGATATTTTAGATGATGTCATTGATGACTTGCCAAATGGAAAAGGATACATTGAAATTGATGGAAAAATTCCCCCTTTTAGGGTGGTAAATCCATATATGTGGTGTAGTCAATTTTATAAAAAATATGGAGATAATGCTTACATTTATCCTGAATATCCCGAGGATGGTAAAGGTGTCGATTTATTTGATGCTGATGGTGAGCATGATTTCAGTGTATCATCGTGGAAGTTGGAAAATGGTCAACTTGATCCTTTGTTTGAGAATGGCTATTACGAAAATTAATTTCAAATCATACTTGTAAGGGATATGGAATGCGTATTTTTTTACTAGTAATCGTATGGGTAAGTACTAGTTTTTTCGGCTGTTATGCAAATAATAGTGTTAATGATAAGTCGATAAATGGATTGAATATGAATAATGAATTTATTTCAAAAAATAATATTAATTACCAATTATTAATTGAAAGAATTATTTTTTGTGTAAAAAATGGAGATTTTAATAAATCAGATTTAATGCTTGGTAAGTTAGAAATTTTAGCCCACAAAAATAATAACTTTAAGAAGGAGCAAGGAGTATATTTTAATATCCCGAACTTTCCAGACTTGCAAGTTAATTTAATTAAAAATGTTGGTGATTCTGAATGGAGTGTTATTAAATTACATAGTAAAAATGTATTTTATACTAAATTTATCCCAAAATTTAATGACAATTTTTTTGAAAATAATAGTTCTTTAAATTTTAAGAAAATTGATTTTGACTCAAGATTAAGTAATTATAGGTATATATATTCTTATGAGGGATTGTTTGATGTTATATTTATTGTAAAATCTGAACAATATAGAAAACAGAAGCATCCTAATAACTTTCAAGCGTTTGAAATAAGAAGGTAGTTGATTTTTTTATAATAATTTAAAATTAACCCGCCTAAGCGGGTTTGTTGTCTCAAGCAAACTCAATATTTTATAGGCTTATAAGTTTATTAAATAAAGATATTGGGTTTAAAGCTATCATTTTAAATTTTTGGTGAAATTAAATTACTTGTTTTAAAAAAATAATACTTAAATATAGATGGGCTTTGTTGCACAAAGAGTTCATAACTATATGATTTTAAAGGTTTTGATTATTTTTTGATCCAAAATTAAATTTATTTAAATCAGATGCTTACATATTTATGCAACAAAGCCTTTTAGGCTTAGTGAAATTATTTCTTTTAATTATTTATAAAATATCTAAATCTAATGGATATAAAATGACACATTGATAATTATTTAAAATAAACTAATTATGAAATTGATTTTTTATAGGAATTAGTTTTTTTGTAATAATATTTATTTAAAGAGTGTGATTGTATATTAAAAAATAAACCCGCATTAAGCGGGTTTATTTCAATCTCAAAAGAGATTACATATTAGGATAATTAGGACCACCACCACCCTCAGGTGTTACCCAAGTAATGTTTTGAGATGGATCTTTAATATCACACGTCTTACAGTGAACACAGTTTGCCGCGTTAATTTGGAAACGCTTAGAACCGTCATTTTCTTCCATAATTTCATAAACACCAGCAGGGCAGTAGCGCTGAGCAGGCTCATCCCATTTTGGTAAGTTCACATTTACAGGAATAGACACATCTGTCAGTTTCAAGTGAGCAGGCTGGTTCTCTTCGTGAACGGTATTCGATACGAATACTGAAGACAAACGGTCAAATGTAATTTTACCATCTGGTTTTGGATAATTCGGTTTGAAGTTCGCAGCATCGACAGTTTTTAAAGCGCTGAAGTCGGGCTGTAAGTCATGCAGCGTGAACGGCACTTTAAAGATGTTTTGATCAACAAAGTTGAACGCACCACCCATCCATTGACCAAACTTATGCATAGCAGGGCCGAAGTTACGAGAGTTATATAACTCTTCTTTCAACCAACTGTTGTTGAACTTGTCTGTGTACGCAGTTAACTCTTTAGCGAAGAAGTCTTCACCTTCAGTCACACGTGCAATGGCAAGGTCACCACCTTTTTCCACACCCGCAGCAATCGCTTCAAATACAGCTTCACCGCACAGCATGCCTGATTTCATTGCTGTATGAGAGCCTTTGATTTTCGCAAAGTTTAGGAAACCTGCGTCATCACCAATTAAGCTACCACCTGGGAAAGTGAATTTAGGTAGTGAGTTGAAGCCACCTTTTACAACCGCACGTGCGCCATAAGAAATACGTTTACCACCCTCAAGATATTGCTTAATCAGTGGATGTGTTTTCCAGCGCTGCATTTCCATAAATGGATACATGTGTGGATTGGTGTATGACAAGTCAACGATCATACCCAACGTCACTTGGTTGTTTTCAGCGTGGTATAACCACCAACCGCCTGAAGAACCTGTTTCACTTAAAGGCCAACCTGCACCGTGCATCACCAAACCTGGTTTGTGCTTAGCAGGATCGATTTCCCAAAGTTCTTTAATACCAATACCGTAATGTTGCGGATCAGCATCTTTATCTAAATTGAACTGAGCAATCAGACGTTTACCCAAATGACCACGACAGCCTTCAGCAAATAATGTGTATTTGGCATGCAGTTCATAGCCAGGAGTAAAGTTATGCGTTGGTTCGCCATCTTTACCAATACCCATGTCGCCAGTCTGAATACCTTTCACAGTCCCGTCTTCATGGTAAAGAATTTCAGATGCTGCAAAGCCTGGGAAAATAGACACTTCTAATTCTTCAGCTTTAGCACCTAACCAGCGAACCACGTTACCTAAAGAAATAACATAGTTGCCATCGTTATGCATGGTTTTTGGCACCATCCAATGCGGTGCTTCTTGTGATTTTTCATCAGACAATAAGAAGAAGGTTTTATCTTCAGTCACAGGCACATTTAACGGTGCGCCTTGTTCTTTCCAATCTGGGAACAATTCATTCATCGCGCGGGGTTCAAGCACAGCACCCGATAGAATATGCGCACCCACTTCGGAGCCCTTTTCCACGACACAAACGGACAGATCGTTTAGGTTATTTTCAATTGCAAGTTGACGAATTTTAATCGCAGCAGATAGGCCGGCAGGACCTGCACCGACGATAACTACGTCAAACTCCATCGATTCACGTTCGATGTGTTCCATGTAGGACTCCTCATATTTCGGAAGGTGGCATCCATTCAATTCATTTAAATGGTGCTGCCATGAGTGTTCTTAATGCCCAGACACAATTTTTCTATCGTGTCTTTGATATTGTGGGCTAGTATAGTTTTAAACCGAGTTCTAGCCAATTGGCTGAATCATATTATTTTTCCGTCACTAAGGTATTTATTAGGCGGATGAAGCAGCAATTGAACGAAAACCCGACGAAAAAATTCATTAATAGGGATGATAGAAATTTAATGAACATTGCACAATACTTAAAAGATGGACAGTCCGGTCACAAAAGGTCAATCCCCCCATTAGATCAATGGCATCCAAAGCATTGTGGTGCAATGGATTTGAAGGTTTTAGCCAATGGAGAATGGTGGCACGATGGTCAATTGATCAAGCGACAAGCGCTCATAGATCTGTTCTCAACCGTGCTTTGGAAAGAAGATGGGAAATTCTATTTAAAAACCCCTGTGGAACAAATTGAAATACAGGTGGAAGATGAGCCTTTATTTGTCAATCAGGTGGATCACGTTGAGATTGACGCTAAAAACTATATTCAATTCACCACAACCACCCAAGACCTGATTATTGTTGATCAGGAACATCCGATTTTTATGCGTGAATATCAGGGTGAACTACGTCCTTATGTGCATGTTCGTTTTGGTATAAATGCCTTAATTCAACGTGCAGCTTTTTTTCATTTAGTCGAGATGGGTGAGCTGCTTGAAAATGAGCAAGGGGAGTCCATTTTAGTGTTACAAAGTGGCGATTTGCACTTGCAATTAGGCACCTGAGGTTTAAGCTTTCCACCTTGTCATTCTGAACAATATATAAGTGACCCTATGACCGCCATTCATCCCATTTACCCCTTAAATGTACCCATGCCAAAAGCGACTGCTGATGCGCCTATTGGGGTATTTGACTCAGGTATTGGTGGTTTATCTGTTGCATTGGAAATCGCACGTTATTTACCAAATGAGCGGATTGTTTATTTTGCGGATACGGCACATGTTCCATATGGCCCGCGTCAAGATCAGGACATCCGTGAATTGACTGCGCATGCGATCGAGTGGTTATACCGTCAGGGGTGTAAAGTCGCGGTGGTGGCATGCAATACGGCATCGGCATTTAGTTTAGATTATTTGCGTGAACATTATGGGGAGAACTTCCCCATTATTGGTTTAGTTCCTGCGTTAAAGCCTGCCGTTCTGCAAACAAAAAGTAAAACAGTGGCTGTTCTTGCAACACCTGCGACATTTCGTGGAAAGTTGATTAAAGATGTGATGCATCGTTTTGCTGAGCCGGCAGGGGTCAATGTTCTGACTGTTACCAGTTTGGAATTAGTACCCTTTGTAGAAGCAGGTGCGCAGATGAGTGAGGCTTGTCTTAACACATTAACTGAGGTTTTACAGCCAGTTGTAAATCAAGGTGCAGATTTTTTAGTGCTTGGATGTACACATTACCCCTTCCTAAAATCGGCAATTCAGTATATTTTTGGTCAGAAGCTGACATTAATTGACTCAGGTTTTGCAGTTGCACGACAAACAGCCCGAATTTTGATTAAAAATGAGTTATTATTTGATCAGAAAAGAGAAAATTGTTTGCGTATAGAGTGCTATGTCAGTGGCAATAATGCGGAAAATTTAAAACCGGTTGTGGCGCGCCTGATTCAAGATGATATTTCTTGGAACATTGCCAACATCGGACTTATAAGTTCAGAAGACTAAATCAGTCATTTTGGACAACGTTAAATGAAAAAATTAGTTTTTTATTGGGGTAGTCATGTCGCATTTTCCAGCTAAGATCAATTCGATGCTGAGTGCGTTATGCAGCGGGAGAGGATCACTAATGCTCGATAAGCGTTATCAAGTATTCATTTCCACATCTGGTAGCGAAATGCAGCCAGAACGGATCATTTTGGCTCAGACGCTTGTAGGAATGGGGTTTTTCTCATGGGGGCTAGAACAACGCACACCATTGAGCACTGCTTTTGCACGTCGTCAAATTGACGATTGTGACTATGTGATGATTTTATTGGGCAGTCAATACGGTGAGCAGTCTGTGTCTGGTGTGGGCTATATGCACCTTGAATACATCTATGCGGTGACCAAGCAAAAACCTGTCATTGTGTTTATGCATGATGATCCAAATTCACGTGATCTTTCTTTGCATGATGAAAAGCCTGAGCTACGTGAAAAATTCAAAGACTTTCGTAAGCTATTGCAAAATGAAGTGGATCAAGTCTTTAGCTATCGAACCTTGCGTGATTTAGAAATGGCAGTGCGATTGAACATGCCGCAAATGCTAGAGCGCTATCCTGTTTCAGGTTGGGTTCGTCCGCAAAATACCCAAGCTTTGCATGATGAAATTGATCGCTTAAAAGCCCAGTTAGTTCAACTCGAAACAGAATCAGGAAAACGAGAAGTCGACCCATTCCTGAGCTTACCGAAAGTGTCTATGCATGAAGTGTTCTCTTTTGAATATCGCATGCATGCCTATCAAGACGGCAATTTTAAAGAGCTGAAAGTTCAGAAAAAAATGACGTGGGCACAGTTGCTTTCGATTTTAGGTTCAACTTTTGTCAATCCGACCCCAGAAGAGTTTTTCTCTAAACGCATGAATGAATTTCTAAACGAAACAGGTTTGGAAGATGCCCGCGTTGAAATGCCTCGTGCGCATGCGGTTGCTCGTGCTCAGGTGAATATTCGGGCTTTGCATAGTATCAAGAGTCAAATGCGTCAAAATGATTGGATCATTCCAAATGGACGTGATGACCGTCAACGCATGTTGTGGCAAGTGACCTCGAAAGGTCAAAAACTACTGGAAAGTAATTTGTTGGATAATGATCGGGTTTTCCAATTTAAAACTGTATATTAATCTGTTTTATAAAATAGATAAAAAGCTGCTACATTAGCGTCATTCAAATTGATGGAAAAAGTGTAATGTTGTCTGCCGAAAAAGCTAAAGTCACCATTATTCTGGCGAACTTAGGCACGCCTGATGCGCCAACTGTGCCCGCAGTGCGTCGTTTTCTGCAACAGTTTTTGTCAGATCAGCGGGTGATTGAAATTCCAAAACCGATTTGGCAATTGATTTTGCGTTTGTTCATTTTGCCATTTCGACCAAAGCGTGTGGCGCATGCCTATGAAATGGTTTGGGGCAATGATTCGCCTATGCGTGAAATATTGTTGGCGCAAGTTGACGCTGTAAAAGCACATTTAACTCAAGCGTATCCAGAATTTGAACTGAAGGTGGTTCCTGCCATGACCTATGGCAATCCAGGCATTCAAGCAGCTTTAGATCAATTGGCACAGCAGCCACAAGACCACATCGTCCTGTTTCCACTATTCCCACAATATTCAGCAACATCGACTGCACCGCTATATGATGCGATCGCACAATGGATTCCGCAGCAACGCAATTTGCCGGGCTTGAGTATTATTCGTGATTACTATCAGCACCCGCTATTTATTCAAGCTTTAGCGCAAAGTGTGCGTGATTATCAAGCGGAGCATGGGGTCGCGGATAAGTTATTGATGTCTTTTCATGGCATTCCACAGCCTTATGCAGACAAGGGTGATCCCTATGCTGACCGTTGCCGTGTAACAGGACATTTAGTCGCGCAAGCGCTTGGTTTAACTGAAGATCAATATGAAATCAGTTTCCAATCTCGCTTTGGTAAGCAAGAATGGGTGAAACCTTATACTGATGCCACTTTGGACGCATGGGGCAAACAAGGCGTGAAATCGGTACAGGTTATGAGCCCTGCATTTTCAGCGGATTGTTTGGAAACGCTAGAAGAGTTGGCGCTGCAAAATGCTGAAATTTTCCAAGCTGCAGGCGGTGGTGAATATGGTTATATTCCTGCATTAAACGCGCGGGATGATCATGTCGCATTGCTCAATTTATTACTTCAAGCTAATCTTGATGCCTTAAAGCAAACATTAGCCCATTCATCGCCTTGAGGTTTTCGCCCTATGTTGCAAGTTAAAATCGTGCCCGTTACGGCATTTCAACAAAACTGTTCCATTGTTTGGGACTCTGAGTCGAAAGAAGCGGTCTTGATTGATGCAGGGGGAGAGCCTGAAAAATTAAAAGCCGAAGTTGAAGCGCTCGGTTTAACGGTCAAAGCCTTGTGGTTAACGCATGGCCATTTAGACCATGCAGGTGCGGTTGGGGCATTAACCCAAGCTTGGAATGTTCCAGTGATTGGCCCGCATAAAGAAGATGCGTTTTGGTTGGACATGATTCAGGAGGTTTCTGCGAAATACGGTTTCCCGATCCCTGAAAATGTCCATGTGACCCAATGGTTGGAAGGCGGCGAAACCTTGAAGCTGGGTGCAGAAGAGTTTGAAGTTCGTTTTGCACCGGGGCATACACCAGGTCATGTCATGTTCTATAACGCAAAATATGCCGTGCTTTGGACGGGGGATGTGTTATTTAAAGGCTCGATAGGCCGGACAGATTTTCCACGCGGTAACCATCAACAATTACTCGACTCCATTCAGCGTGAATGTTTTAGCTTGCCGGATGACACGCAGTTTATTTCAGGGCATGGTCCAATGAGTACCATTGGTTATGAAAAACAACATAATCCTTTCGTTGCTGGTAAAGCGGGTTAAGCAACTAGATTGAGAAACTTAAATTAACAAAACAGGAATCCAAACGGATTCCTGTTTTATTTACCTAAATAATAGGGTTATGCACTTGAGTCCTTAGAATTGGTCTTCTTCACGGCCACCATCGGCCTGAGGTGCATCTTGTGTCGGCAGACGATATTCATCATTGGCCCATGCACCGAGATCAATCAATTTACAACGATCTGAGCAAAACGGGCGATATTCATTATTTTCCCAAGTCGTCAATGCGCCGCAGCGTGGACAATTCATGGTGGTGGGCATGCTTAACTCCAGCAAAAACGGATGATTCAATTAGGCAAATACAGTCGCAGTTGTTAGACTTATGCCGTTCTGTTTAGTTTGATCTGTTTATGCCTATTCGTCAATTTCAAGCGCAGCGTATGCGAGCTCCCCGTGATTTTCAGCCGATTGATTCCACGCCGATTTGTGTGGAAATTGGGGCTGGTAAAGGTAAACATGCATTATTGTTTTCAGCCAATCACCCTGAATTTCAATTGATTGCTGTTGAGCGGACACGTGAAAAATTTGTGGCAATGCAAAAGCAGCATCAACTTGAAGGGCAAAGCAATTTAGCTCCAATTCATGCTGATGCATTGCCTTGGGTAGTACATGCCTTACATCCTGCGCAAGTACAGCAATTCTTTATTTTGTATCCAAACCCTGAACCGCATAATCCTGCACAGCGCTGGTTAAATATGCCGTTTTTTGAATTTTTATTGTCGCGTTTGCAGCCGGGTGGTCAGATTACCTTGGCCAGTAATATTCCTGAATATATTGAGGAAGCGCAGCAGCAGTTAATCGATGTTTGGAAGCTACCTTTTGTCAAAGAACGCATTGCAGAGACTTCAGCACGTACACACTTTGAGATTAAATATCTAGAACGTGGTGAGTTGTGCCAACAATTATTGGTGACTAAACCCGCTGGCTATACCACACGTTTTGATGATTTTCAGCCGCTACAAGGCAAGCAACCCACCGAAGCATCTGCGGAATAATTGGGCATGACTCAGCGTATTGCAATCATTGGGGCAGGTCCTGCGGGATTGATGGCGGCGGAAGTGCTTAGCCAATTTGACTATGACATTCATGTTTATGAGCAAAAACCATCGGCAGCCCGTAAATTTTTAATGGCTGGCAAGACGGGGCTGAATATTTCGCATGCAGAACCCGTTGAACAATTTGTGCAGCGCTATGATCAAGTGGAATGGCTGAGCCCATGGGTTAAGCAGTGGGATGCAGCATGGATTCAACAGTGGATGATGGGGCTGGGCATTGAAACCTATATTGGTTCATCTGGTCGGGTCTTTCCTATTGAAATGAAAGCTGCGCCTTTGCTGCGAGCCTGGTTAAAACGTCTTAGTCTAGACGGGGTGCAGTTTCATTATCGACATCAAGTTTTGGACTTACAGTCCAATCAGCTAACGATTCAAAACCTTGTTGATGAATCAAGTCAAGTGCTTGGCTTTGATGCGATTATTATGGCATGTGGCGCAGTGTCTTGGTCACGTTTAGGCAGTGATGGCGCATGGCAAAAATGGCTGCAGCCTGAGAGCATTGAAACTTTTCAAGCCAGTAATGCTGGCGTGGAACGCGCTTGGTCGAAGTTTATGCAGCCTGTGTTTGGACAGCCCTTAAAGCGAGTCAATGCATGGGTCGATCAAGCCGAGCCGACTCAAGGCGATATCATCATTTCACACTATGGGCTGGAAAGTGGATTGATCTACAAACAAGGTCGAGCACTGCGTCAACAGGTGAAATCTGCTCAGCCCATGCAGCTGACTTTGGACCTATTGCCAGATCAATCTGTTGAGCAATTGGCAAAGAAACTACAGCCTTCGAAGAAGCAGTCTTTAACCAATGTTTGGCGTAAAGCCGGTTTAGATGCGGCGAAAGCTGCGCTGGTCCGTGAACTGGTGGATAAATCTTTTTGGCATGAGCCGGCCTTACTAGCAGCGAAAATTAAACATTTAGATATTCAACTTGACGGATTTCGCCCGATAGATGAGGCGATTAGCTGCGCGGGCGGTGTGAAGCGTTCAGTCCTAAATAATGGCTTACAATTGAAGAGCAATCCTTTTGTATTTGTCTGCGGGGAAATGTTGGATTGGGATGCACCTACTGGGGGCTATTTGCTGACAGCATGCCTTGCAACCGGTCGAGCAGCGGGTGAAGGGGTTCAAAACTATCTGGTTTCTTTGCAGAGCTAAGCGCTTCAAATTGTCACAATCTTGCTGAGGAGTTGTGATATTTTGAGATGAAATTCTTCTAAGAAAGACCACTATGCGCTTACAAGAACAATATACTGGAAGCTGCTTGTGTGGAGCGGTTTGTTATGAGATCAATGGTCCGATTGGTGAGATCGTGCAATGTCATTGTTCTCGGTGTAGAAAAGCCAATGGTACGGCATTTGCGACCAATGCTCCAATAGCCAAAGCAGATTTCAAAATTGTGTCGGGTGAACAGGTATTGAAAAAGTTTAAATCTTCACCAACCACACAGCGTTGTTTTTGTGGGGAATGTGGTTCACCAATTATGAGTATTAAAGCCGATACTCCGGATTACTATCGCTTACGTATAGGCACTTTAGACACGCCTCTGACACAGAAACCGACCTGTCATATCTTTGTCGCATCCAAAGCTGAATGGGATGATATCGCAGGCGATTTACCACAATATGCTGAACGACCATAGCGCAAATTAAGATTGAGCAATCACTTCAAGGGCATGGATGTGCCCTTGAAGTTGAGTTTATGTTGTGTCTTTTAGCTCGTGTCACCTTCTCATTCATCCACGTTGAATTTCGGTAAATAGATTGCAACAGGGTGGATGATTAGGGTTGTCGAGTTTTTTGTAGTTCAGGATATTGTTCCTGCCAATGACCTAATTGTTCTTGTGCATGAATAAACTGACCGAGACCTTTGACACTATCACTAGGATTTTTTAACTCACCATCGGCTGCTTGATTTTTCTCACGATAAATTTGTGATTGATTGTCCCAGTACTGATACATCAAGCCTTGAATATAACGGCCTTGCTCAGTTTTCATTTCGAGTTCTTTGAGCATATTCAGTGCTGACTGGATGTTGTCACGCTTACGCTGTGTAGCAAATTCATCAGTGAGTTTGCCTTCCTCACGCAGTTTCATCAGCTCATCTTCCATCTCATCGCTAATTTGACTAAAGCTCTCATCATATTGCGTCAGTAGCGTTAGGTCGTGTAGATCATCTGGGGTCTTGGCAAAGTTTTTAATAGGATCACTATTCAGCTCTTTCATGATTTGATCGTCGGAACTGATTTCACTATTTTGTTCCACCGTTTTTGATGATTTTTCACATGCAGTGAGTCCTAAGACTGTACCCATGAGGAAGATGACACTGAGTTTTTTTAAAGAGATTGGCAAGAGCATAATCGTGTCCTAATGTGTTTTTCTAAAGATATAGACATGCGTGATATAGGGGAAATCAATGAAATCCTGTGCCGTCTTTTGAGTTGATTCAGCCACGATATTTTCAAATTGTTGTTTCAGTTTTTGTTGTTCATCCGTGCTTAACGCTGCAATAAAACTGGTGGACAATAATCGTTTGGAAACCACGTGTTCCACTGTACCATGATGCAATTGTTGAAAGGTGGTTTCGGCAATTAATTTAAATGTTTGCTGCTGCTCAAACACTTTTTGCCATTGCCCACTATGATAACGTGGTGTGTCACCTTCGAGTTCACTCAAGACATCAGCGAGTTGTTTGACCCAATTGACTTGGATATCACGTTGGTTCCAAATCAAAACAAGATCCCCATTGGGAACTAAGATACGACTGATTTCATTGAGGGTTTCAGGGGTGGCAAACCAATGAAAAGATTGAGCACAAAATACCGCTGCCACAGAATGATCATGCAATGGAATCTGATCACTTTGGGCGGCTAAAGTTGCAATATGCGGATGTTTTTTCTGCAATTGTTGCAGCATTTCATGCACAGGTTCGATCGCGGTGATATTTTCACTGAGTGGGCGAATATACTCGAGAAATTTGCCTGTACCTGCGCCTAAGTCCGCCAGATGGGATTGAGGGGCTAAAGCTAAATGTTGTTGTAGCCACGCACTGATTTCAATCGGGTAGTCAGGACGGGCTTGTTGATAGAGTTCAGCTGCAGAGCTAAAGCCTTGTTGTGCGGCAGGATGTATTGAATGTGTCATATTCTGCACTTTTTAATCTGTATGGCCTCTATAAAATAGCATATTCGGAACAAGATAAACTTTGAATGCAACAAGGAAGGAAAAGCGTGACGCAACAAGGACTGGAGCAAAGTACAATGGAAAAGCACATCATTTTTGAAGATGATCAAATTCGTGTCATTTTTCAGCCTGGCAGTTCTCGTGAGCTTATTTTCTCCTTCGGTGATTTGATTACCCGCGCCAAGGGCTTGAGCATCAATGCCGAGAAGTCTTTGCAAAAATATGGTTTTAATGTGATCGGTGTGATGCCGAAACAAAAATCGTGGTTTCCAGCATCGTCAATGCAACCGATGTATCAAGCCATCAAGCCGATCCTAGAGCAATTTGAGATGCGTATTGCCTATGGTGGTTCCATGGGCGGCTATGCTGCCATTAAGTATGCCAATTTATTTGGTTTTCAGCGCGTGGTCAGTATGGTGCCGCAGTACTCCATAGACCCAGAAGACATTGTCGATACACGCTATGGCATGTTCTTTCAGCCCAATCTGCATGCCAATATGCGGGTACTTGCTGAAGACGTATCGACTACACGTGAATATATCGTAGTGTATGATCCTTATTGCCCAGAAGATCGCGCTCACTTTGAAAAACTACAGGCTTTAATTCCGCATGTGCATGTGTTGCATCTGCCGTTTACAGGGCATGATGCCATTGCAGTGTTGGCGAGTTCTGAACTGTTAAATGATTTCTTGAGACATCCTTTTGATGCGCCGTATTTTTATCAAAAAATGCGTCGGGTTAAGAAGAACAGCAAATTTTATTATCGAAAAGTCATCGAAAATTTACTGACACGCCATCGTGATGCCTTGGGTGAAATTTTAAAAAGCAATTCGTTTCAGCTTGACCCTCAATTTTTTGATGCCAAACAAAAGCAGACCTTATTACGAGTATTGTTTAATAACAAACAAGTCAGTGAGCAAGATCTGCAAAAGTTGGGGATCACAACTTTTGTGCCACAGGAAAATCGTAGCTTGTTACTCGACCAGTTTGATCATGGTTTAGTGTTTAACGTGATTAGCCAAAAAATTGAAAGCTATGCAGCCGGTGTGATTGCGCTGAACCATAAGTTTTTGATTCCTTTGCAGCCGAAGGGCACAGGTCTAGTTTACGTCCAAGTCCAAGATGAGCGTTACATGGTGGTGATGAATGACCGTCAGGTAATGAAATTGGTCTTAGCTCAAGATGAACTGGCGGCAGGTATGCATCCGATTTTAATGCAGAAATATGTGGGCTATTACACACTGAACTATAAAGAACTGCGTTTGAGTAGCGATGAATTTGGTCAAGTCTTCTTTGTGGAAAATGCCGATGCATCTTGTCAGTTCGTGGTGCAACCCGAACAGATTTAAGCTCGACATTTAGTTGAAAATCCAAAGCTTGCTAATTTGTAGGAAGAGATTATGATGAGAGAAAGGCAGTATAAAAAACAATCATACTGCCCAAAACATCATAAGGAATATGAGGGGTATCAGTATGCATTCAACACAGATGCTTGCTGTATTATTCATCTTAGTGCTGACCATGGGTTCAGCCTATGCACAGGGGGTTAGTTCAAGTATACTGATTTTTAGCAGCAGTATGTTGTTACTTACGATACTGACCATTTATGTCATACTCAAAATTCGAAATTCACTGCAACATCATCTCGATAAACCCGCGAAATAGCGGGTTTTTTTATATGCTGTTCGATTGCACTTTGGTGCATCACAGGTTTTAATCATTCACAATCGAATCTTTATAATCGGCCAGAAGGGAAGCAGCCATGAAAGCGGTATTTCTAGATTATCAGTCTCTAGATAAACAGGACTTAGATTTTAGCGGACTAGAAGCACAGTTTGATGAATTGACACTCTATCCCGCAACAACGGCTGCAGAGGTTACTCAGCGCATACAAGAGGCTGATGTGATTATCAGCAATAAAGTACACATCAATGCTGAGCACATGCAGCTCAATCCGCAATTAAAACTGATCTTGATTTCTGCTACTGGCACCAATAACGTTGACCTTGTACACGCACAGCAACAAGGCATCGTGGTGTGTAATTGCCAAGCTTATGGCACCGCTGCGGTCGCACAGCATACCTTGATGTTAATGTTGAACTTGGCGACATCATTTCGACAGTATGATCGGGCGGTTCAACAGGGAAATTGGCAAAAAGCGGATCAGTTCTGCTTACTGGATTTTCCAATTATTGAGTTGGCTGGTAAGACTTTGGGGATTGTCGGCTATGGCGAATTGGGGCAAGCCGTGGCACATTTGGCTAAAGCGTTTGGCATGAAAATTATGATTGGTGCGCTACCGAATCGCCCCATGGCGGCTGAGCGAGTGGTATTTTCTGAGATGCTAGCGCAGGTCGATTTTCTGAGTTTGCATTGTCCTTTAACCGAGGAAACTCGTGATTTACTCAATCATGAAAGCTTGGCTCAAATGAAAGCATCGGCCTTTGTGATCAATTGTGCACGAGGTGGTGTTGTCAATGAATCGGCATTAGCCGAGGCATTAAAATTAGGGAGGATCGCAGGCGCAGCAACCGATGTCTTGACGGTTGAGCCACCAAAGCAGGGCAATGTGTTGCTCGACCCAAGTATTCCAAATTTAATCATTACCCCACATAGTGCATGGGGAAGCGTCGATGCGCGACAACGCATTGTGCAGCAATTGGTGGAAAATGTAGAGGCCTTTAAAGCGGGGATGGTTATTCGACAGGTCAATTAAAATCGAGTTTAAGGAATATTATTTTTGAACAAAGCTCCGTATAAATAGGAATGTCTATGCAGGTCGATCTTGCCAATAAAAAAAGTTTAAGATTATTTTGCATGCTGATTCTCTTTACCGCATGCATCACTTGGGCATGGTACAGTTATGTACTAAATATCAGTGAAAATTATTTATTCCAGAATCCTGATTTTGAAGTTCATAAATTCATGCCGACCTTACAAGTTGTGCTGGTTTCGGTATTTTTTATTGCGCATTTCGTCTTAGCGCTTATTGATTTTTTGAATCTCTATTGGTATTGGGGGCTATGGCTTGTTGTAGTGCCTATTATTGTGGGACAGGTCTATTTTTCTGTCTTTGGAGAGGTTGCTCATATTGATCATTTATCAGTCTGGGTTGACTATCCATTTTGCCTGTTGATGCTTATTCAAATTTGTACAGCATCGTTTGTACGTAGGCGATATCTCAAGCCTACTGCTTAATGCATTAATGCTTAATTTAATAGTTAAATTTCAGCATTTTTTCAAAAATTTAGCATTGAAGTGATGTTTGATCCGCTCAAATTCAAGTTCAGTCTTGATACTGTTTGGCATCATGATTCGTAAATAACTTTTTTCGAGTTTAAAAGGATCTTTGGTATTGGGTACAGGATTAAAGCCACCATTTGGGTAGATCAAATTTGTCTCATAGGCACGTAAAATCTGATCATTGTGAAAATAGAAACTTGTTAGGGATTGATTGGATTCACCAAAAACATAGAGGTTTATTTTGCATTGATCATCGAGTTGATACAGTGTCGCTTCATTGCCTTCAGTCGATTTGTATTCTTCGTCATCTAGCATCTCTAAGGTTTGTAATAATTTACCTTCGGCATCATGGTTATATTGGTGAGAATTGTACAATTGGGGAAAAATGGCCTGCAACTGTGGATAACTTTTTAACAATTGTGGAAAACGTTGTAAGCCAAGCACAGAGCCAACACAGAGCAGAATACCAAGCAAGATACCAAATAAAATTCGCATTTTTTTCTCATTAATTCATTGTTTTTATAGGCATAGGCCAAAGACCAAAAGCATTCAATTTTGGTTTTAAAAAAGCCCAACCAAAGTTGAGCTTTTAAATGTGCTGTTAAATTATAAATCAGTCACTGGATACGTCGTAGACGTCGAACTCGATGGATAGCTACTTTGTGGATATTGATTACTATTTTGCCCCGCATTGTTGCTTGGAGCCGTATTGATTGTATTGCCTGAAGACGGTTCACTCAACGACTGTTGGCTAATGGGCGCAGGTTGGCTGGTTTTGCCTGTGATATTTTCACGGGTTTGCTTCAATTTTTCATTGACGTTTTGAGTGGCTTGCTGTGCGCCCTGATCAACCTGTTGTACTGTATTTTGAGTAGCAGTTTTCGTATTGTCCCAAGCTTGGTCAACCGAAGGCTTAATTTTAGAAATTCCACGTTCAGTCATTTCGCCAATATTTTTAGCAGCACCGACCACGCCTTCTTGGGCTTTATAGGCCCACACATGCAATAAATTTGGATTATCGCCATAAGGGCTCACAGGTTTTTTCGCTTGTTGCTCAGTACTTTGCGCTGCTGTGTTTTCTTGTGCCCAAAGCATGGGTGTCGTGAATATTAAGCTTAGGCATAACGTTGCTTTTAATGAAATTTTCACAGCTTCACCTCTGAATTTTATAGATTTTCTATCTGATGAACGGTTTTAACGCATTATAGGAAAAATTGCAGCGAAAAAAACCTGCCGTAGCAAAATCAATACAGCAAATGACAGCTTTGTACACGTTTGTATTTTGCCTAGGGTAAAAAAAAGGCCCACTGAAGGGTGAGCCTACTCTCTGGAGGAGAGGGTATGAAAGCCAGTTTATTTATTTGTGAGCACCTAAGCTGGCTTCATGTGAGCTATGGACTTCAGCTTGTGCGACAGGCGTTTGCAACTGTACATTGCTACTGCCACTCACATTAGCTTCTTGACCTTTTTGGAAATTCGCTTTGGTTTGTTGCCATTTTTCACTGGCAAATTGGCGACCTTCCTGAGCTTTTTCACCTAAATAACTCTTGGTTTGATTAACTTTGTTGTCGACATTGCTTTTACGTTCATCGAGTTTTGCTTTGTCTTTTGCAGCTTTTTCATCGAGCTGTGCTTTGCGCTCATCAAGCTTAGCTTTATTTTGCTCAGCCTTGGCATCGATCTTGGCTTTCGCTGCATCTGACTTTTCATCTTTAGACTGTTTTAGGTCAGCCCATTTATTTTTTGCATCTTGCTTTTTGTCAGCACTGAATTCTTTGGTGTCTTGCCACTTTTCTTGGGTGAATGTTTTGGTCTTATCGACGCCTTTTTCAATTTTGTCACCGGCTGTATGCGCAGACTGATTAATGTCTTGTTTTAGATTTTGCAGTACAGACGGTTGCTGTGTTTCAACTTTCGCATTGGCTTCTACTGCGGTGTTCGCAAATAGTGGGGTGCTTGCGAATAATGCTGCGGTGATCAGTGTTGTTTTAAATAAAGGTTTCATCTTTGCAATTGTCCTCTTTTATTGAACGCTGCTGTTGCACTCAGTATTTGCGCTTTTGGAGCAGAGGACATCTTAAGAGTAAAAAAAAGCAAAAAGTGGTTTTGTGCGATAAGTCACACAATGCAATAACAGCTCAGATACGCGGAAGTTTGAAGTGTGGAAACATGGTTAAGTTAATGCATTATTGTAATTTTATGAAAATACAGTGGCTTATATGTGTTTTGAGCGTTGCTGTGGTGTGGTTCTAGTTACGATTTTCATGATTAAAAATTATGGGTTTGAACTGATTATGATTCAAGATTAAACGAAAAATGAAACCATACCTCCATTTTGGAGATATGGTTTTTATTATTTATTCACATTGTGTAAGCGCATCTTTTGCAAAATGACCGCGTAATGCAAGGAAGTTTTTCTGTACATCCGCCGCATTTAAATCAAAATTGTGCGCTGAACTTGTACCATCTTTGGCAAAGGTTGCTGTACCACCTGAAATGAGGGTTAAGCCTTTAAATGACCATTGTTCAACAGATTTTGCTTCTTCTAAATTGCCTGTAAATTCAATCACGCATTTATCTACAAATTTAGTCAGTTTTGCTTTGTTATCCGTGGTATCTGGGTAGACATCAATGTTTTGAACTTCTTGTAATACACCTGTTTCAAGTTGTGGAATCGTTGGTGCAGATGTACATGCAGAAAGTGTTAGACCCGCAAGACCAGTCAAAAGGAATGCTTTCAATTTCATAAGTTTCATTCTTGTTGAGTGTTGTTGTCTTTGAGTATAGGGAATTGGTGAATTATTGGCTATAGATTTAAGTCTTAAGCCTAAATTCAACTTCATTTACTTAATATTTAACGTTTATAGGCCGCACTTCCTGGACCAACGGCATTGATGCTGACTTGGCGTGATGGATGGGTGCTTTTTTGATAATACACTTTCGAATTTGGCCCATAAATATTGATTTTATTGACTGATTCTACATAGACTGTTGTATTTGGACCAGCAACCGTAATCATCGGGCAACTGCCTTTTAGAGTAATACGGCTATCTGGAGCAGGAATATTCACTGAGCGCCCCGCGCAATTATAACTTGCAACGGTATCGGGTGAAGAAATGATGATTTGGGAATGAGTCATTTCCGTTCCAGCATTTGCAGAAGAAATAGATAGGATCAATAATCCAAAGCTAAGTAATTTTTTATTCATCATCGGTATTTCATTTTATTTAGGTTGAGTTATTTTTAGCATGCTGAGATTTATTTGCTCAAGTCTTATTCATCTTTATTTAAAACGAGATATTGAGTGCAATGCCAGATCTTTTTCACATTGATGTATTAAGAAGTGATTTCGCTTGGTAATTTATCTAATGTTTCAAACCGTCTCATTGGATTATCAGGACGTTATTCTAAATAACCCATGAAGCCTTAGCTGGTTTATTTAGCGATTAAAGTTTTGACAAAAAGAACAACAACACAAGGCCACCCAATACTCCACCGATAATGAGCCAATCTTTCTTACGCATATCAGCAACACGAATTATTGAAAAATACAGACTGCTAAAAAATAGAAAAACAAAGACAAATAGCACGAGGGGATTATTGAATATAAATTTAGTACTGCCAAATAAAACGAAAATGGTTGTGCTCGACAACCAATACACCAAACTTAAAACAAATTTTGAAAGCGTTAAGTAACGCACAGTGCGGTCTAATCTTGGCAAACTGACCGCAACGATGACGATTCCAATAAATCCACCCAAAACAGAAATAATCAAAAAGAATAAAGCCCCCATATCTGGCTTGGTTGGAATGTATGGATAAACCTTCCAAAGGTAAAAGCTGCATGCCATCAGTACTGCATGTAAAATAAAAAGATAGAGATCTGGGCGGTAAGGATGATTGACTGTAATACTTTTCATATATTCTTCTTATTAAAAAATCCCGCTATTTCTAACAGGATTCTACCTAGATTTCAAATGGCATAAAAAACCCGCTCTAAAGCGGGTTTTTAATGAATGCTTAAACTTAGTGTTGTAACACCGAAATATCAGCCACTTTCGTGAACAAGTCACGAAGCTGTGCAAGCATACGTAAACGGTTTGCTTTCAGGTCAGCATCATCCGCCATCACCATTACACCGTCAAAGAACGCATCCACTGGCGCACGAAGTGCAGCAAGTGCAGACAATGCAGCAGTGTAGTCTTTAGCAGCAAATAACGGCTCAACTACAGGTGTGATTTTCGCAAGTTCAGCGAACAATGCTTTTTCAGCATCTTCAACCAAGTTTGCTTCAACCACAGCGCCTTCAGGTGCAGCTTCTTTTGCAAGAATGTTTGCAACACGCTTGTTGGCAGCTGCAAGTGCAGCAGCTTCAGGTAAGTCACGGAAATGATTTACCGCATTTACACGTTTATCAAAATCAAGTGGCGATTTTGGAGAAAGTGCTTGAACAGCTTGAATCACATCTACAGCCACGCCTTGGTCTTCGTATTTTGCACGGTAACGACCTTCAAGGAATGCAACTGCATCCGCCAAAGTTTTATCGTGGTCTTTCAATACATCGCCATAAGCAGCAAGTGCAAGTTTGATTAGATCTTCAATCGAAACGTCTAAATCATTTTCAGTCACAAGACGCAAAATACCAATGGCAGAACGACGTAATGCAAACGGGTCTTTAGAACCTGTAGGCGCTTGACCAATACCAAAAATACCTGTCAATGTATCTAAACGGTCAGCAAGCGCAAGCGTTGTACCGGTCTTGGTTTTTGGTAAAACGTCACCTGCAAATTTAGGTAAGTATTGTTCACCTAAAGATTCAGCGACTTCATCATTTTCGCCTTCAATACGTGCGTAGTAAGTACCGGCAATACCTTGAAGCTCAGGGAATTCACCCACCAACTCAGAGGTTAAGTCGCATTTTGCAAGGAGTGCAGCTTTTTCAGCATCTGCTGGGTTTGCACCAGTGATTGCAGAAAGTGCAACAGCCAAAGTCGCGATACGTTCAGACTTGTTCCATAGGGTGCCAAGTTCAGCTTGGAACACCATGTTTGCAAGTTTCTCTTTACGAGCTGCAAGCGGTTGCTTTTGGTCTTGTAAGAAGAAGAATTCAGCATCTGACAAACGTGGACGAACGACTTTTTCGTTACCTTCAATAATTTGAGACGGATCTTTCGACTCAATGTTTGAAACGGTAATGAAGTAAGGTTGAAGCTTATTGTCGGCATTTACTAAGCAGAAGTACTTTTGGTTGTCCTGCATCGTTGTAATCAACGCTTCTTGCGGCACAGCAAGGAAACGTTCTTCAAAGCTTGCACGAAGCGCAACTGGCCATTCAACCAATGCTGTTACTTCGTCACGTAAGTCCGCAGGGACAATCGCAATGGCATTTACTTCATCAGCCAAAGCTTTGACTTGTTGGTCGATGATGGCTTGGCGCTCTTCAAAGTTTGCAATCACTTTTGCAGTACGCAGGGCATCAAGATAAGCATCGGCATTTGCAAGTGTAATTGCTTCAGGAGCATGGAAACGGTGACCATAAGTCACGTTACCTGCTTGGTGATCCTGAATGGTTGCTTCAATTACATCACTGTCTTTCAACAAAACAACCCATTTTACAGGACGTACAAACTCAGTACGGCTGGCTGCGGAACGCATGCGTTTTGCGATAGGTAGGTTATCTAAAGCGTGTTGTAAAATTTGAGGAAGTAAAACATCAAGGCTTTGACCTTTTACATCTTTTAAGTAGCACACTTTTTCAACTTTACCTGCTTGGAAAGTTGAAACTTGATCAACCGTAATGCCTTGACCGCGCATAAAGCCTTCAAGTGCTTTAGTCGGTTTGCCATCGGCATCAAACGCTGCTTGCTTCGCAGGGCCGTCGAAACGTTTTTGAGTGTCGGCTTGCGCAGCATCGACATTCATAATTTTAAGTGCAAGGCGGCGTGGTGCTGCATAAGCTTGAATCGCATCAAATGCAAGACCTGCGTCTTTTAAACCTTTTACCGTTTCTGCATGAAGCGCATCACGTAATTTTTTTAAACTTTTTGGTGGAAGTTCTTCGCAGCCTAATTCGAACAATACTGTATGTTTAGACATTATTTGCTCTCCTTAGATTCAACTTTTGCGTCGCTTTCAACTTGTGCTTTTAACTGAGCTAATACTTCGTCACGTAAAGCAGGTTCTGCCATCGGGAAGCCAAGCTTCGCACGCGCAGCGACATAACTTTGGGCAATCGCACGAGCCAATGTACGTACACGTAAAATGTAACGTTGACGTTCAGTTACTGAAATTGCGCCACGTGCATCAAGCAAGTTAAAGCTATGCGATGCTTTAATTACTTGTTCATAGGCAGGCAGTGGAAGTTCAGCTTCCATTAAACGAGTCGCTTCCGCTTCATAGAAGTCGAAGAGTTCAAACATTTTTTCAACGTTGGCATATTCGAAGTTATAGGTTGATTGTTCAACTTCGTTTTGGTGGAACACGTCGCCATAGGTCACTGTACCAAACTGACCTTTAGTCCAAACCAAATCGTAAACAGAGTCTACACCTTGGAGGTACATCGCTAGACGTTCTAGACCGTAAGTGATTTCACCTGTCACAGGGTAGCACTCAACACCACCGACTTGTTGGAAGTAAGTGAACTGAGTCACTTCCATACCATTTAACCAAACTTCCCAACCTAAGCCCCATGCGCCAAGTGTTGGAGATTCCCAGTTGTCTTCCACGAAACGAATGTCGTGAACAAGGGTATCAATACCAATGGCTTTTAATGAATCTAAGTACAACTGTTGGATGTTGTCTGGGTTTGGCTTCAACACGACTTGGAACTGGTAGTAGTGTTGTAGACGATTCGGGTTCTCACCATAACGGCCATCTTTAGGACGACGAGATGGCTGAACATAAGCCGCGTTCCAAGTTTCAGGGCCTAAGGCACGTAGGAAAGTTGCAGTGTGGAATGTCCCTGCACCCATTTCCATATCGTAAGGTTGTAACACTACACAACCTTGTTCAGCCCAGTAGTTTTGTAAGGCAAGAATTAAGCCTTGAAATGTATCAATATGCGATATGGCGCGACTCATGTAGCATCCATTAAAATTAGTGAAAAATTGGCTCTAAGTATAAGGATTTTGCAGAGGAGTGGCAAAGGCTACTTGGTTCCTTTTAAGATTTTAATAGCGCTATTTATTTTTTGAGTTTTAGCTTTGGTTGCAATGTTGAAAAACTCCAAAAAATAATGGAAAGAACAAAACTAACGATCGCTATGAATAAGGAAAATGCTGTGTCCCACACTGTTCGACCAACAGATTCGAAAATTGGAAATCCATAGTAGAAATTTTGAAAAGTTGTAATGAAAAAGTAGATCATGACTAGGGTTAGATGCGCACCTAACCATATAAAAGGAAAAATAAATAATTTTTTGGCTATAAGAATTTGGCAAATTTTAAGTAAAATTGGATACAAGATAACGTAATAAATTCCAGCAAAAGTTCCTACAATTTCTAAAACATCAAGCTTGAATGAACCATTAATTAAAAAATATCCAATGAAAAGTAGTATAGGAATAAGTGGTGATAAAATAAGTGCTTCTTTAGGTTTGAAATTAAAAGGTTTTTCTGTATTCATTATCTGTATTTTATATAATTTTTCGATTTAAACATTTTAAATTTTAAACAAGTGATTGTCTAGATAATGAATCTTATACATAATGAACCGTGTTTTGATGAAATATATGTAAGTAAAATTTAAAAATTATTTGAAAAAATCTATAAAATTATGAGCTTAAAAAAATATTACCTCCTACTTGGTGTCGTTTTTCTGATTTTTATCGGTTTTTCGAGTGTAAAAAATAACCTTAACTATCTTAAAGCTGCTTTTAAATACAAGACACAGGAACTTAAAGGCGATGATTTAAATCGCTATGCTGCTTTACTCTACTATAAAAATATCTATGAAGGCGTTAGAAATCGAGATGAGGATGAAAATGATCAGCCGACTGAACAAGACATAAAAATCGAAAAACTATTTGAAAAAGCATCTCAGCAAGGAAGTCCACTCGCCAAATTAAATTTAGCAAGACTTTATGCATATAAGCATGATCCAGAGCTGTATCCTGAAATTTTTAGATTAGTAAAAGAGTCTGCCGAGTCGGGTAATGCTGATGCTCAGTTTAAACTTGGAGAGTCCTATCATTCAGGATTAGGTACAGAAGTTGATTTTCAACAAGCTAAATATTGGTATGAAAAGGCGATTGCTCAAGGTAATCCAGCAGCAATGAACAATTTGGGTGTACTTTACCAAAGAGGATTAGGAGTTGAAAAAAATGGAAAAATCTCAACCGAATGGTACATTAAGTCAGGTAATTTAGGATATTCACAAGGGCTTGAGAATATGTTTCAAAATTATTATCACGGTTTAAATGGACTGCCTCAAGATGAGGAAGAGGCGATAAAATGGCGTGAAAAATGCTATTACAGAACGGATGAAATACCGATTCAACCTGTCTTTGGTCTCAAATTGGAAGAAGAAGAAACTTATTTAAATAAATGCAAAAATATTGTGGATTAGTAAGAGGGTAAAAGCTATGGGATATGAACGTTAAAATAGAATAACCTTAAAATTCCATCTGATGCTGATGAAATTTTAGGACTAAATCTCCTATAATTTCTCATCCTCAAAAAATCAGGCATGACCGTGTTTCACGCAAAATCATCTTGGCTCAATACGCTTAAACCCAACTTTAAAGTTCTGCCTTTAAAAGACCGCATCCTGTGTGGGGTAGGTGCTTTGCTGGGCCTGAGTATTTCTTCACTGATCAGTTGGCTGGCGCTAGATGACTTAAATGCGTGGTATATCGCCCCGATGGGCGCATCGTCCGTACTGCTCTTTGCGGTACCTGCCAGCCCATTGGCACAGCCGTGGAATATGGTAGTCGGTAATAGTCTTGCGGCCTTGATTGGCGTGACGTGTGCGATGTTTATTCCTAATTTAACCGAAGCATTTAGTATCGCGGTTGCATTAGCGATTATCTTAATGATGACCACAGACTCATTGCATCCACCAAGTGGAGCCGTGGCGATTACAGCGGTATTGGGCGGAGACGCAGTCCATGATTTAGGCTATGCCTTTCTTTTTTATCCAGTCCTTTTAAATTCGGTCCTCTTGATGGTGGTTGCTATCATTTATAACCGATTACTAGGCAAGCAGTATCCACAAAAATCACAAGTTAATACACGGACGACAGATCCAACACCGACACAAAAAGTGTCGATTCAACCTGCGGATATTCAGCAAGTCTTAGAACAGCAAAGTCAGTTACTCGATATCAGTGAATACGACCTACAAAAAATCATTTTAGAAGCACAGCAGTTAGCTAGTCGTCGTGGTCTAAGCCAGTTTCATTGTCGTGATCTCATGAGCCAGCAAGTGATTAGCTTGCGTGCAGAAGATGATATTCAGTCAGCATTGGAAAAGTTTAAACAAGTCAATTTGATGAGTTTGCCAGTGGTGAGTGATTTGGATCGCTTGGTGGGAAATTTGGCTTTATATGATGTAGTGGAATGGTTTAAACGTGCCGCAGACCCCAAAGCCAGTTGGGAAAATCACGTTTATCAAATTATGAATCCCAAAGTGGTGACCGTGCAGCCGGATCAACCCATTCAAGATTTAGTGCCGTATTTTGTGGAAAGATCTTTTAATTATATTCCAGTCGTTGAGCAAAAACGGTTGGTGGGAATGATTAGCCGTGCTGATATGATCGCAGCGTTATATCAACAGTTAAATCAGCAAACAAAATCTTAAGCCTTAAACTTTGATTTAAATTCATCAGACTTAAATATGGTTTTGCCAAAATGTAGGCAAAAAAAAGCTACGGAATCTTGGGGGAGAAACCGTAGCGACCAAACTGGGTCAAAGGATTTTAACGTCTGTCATCATTCACAGTACGAATCGGGTCTGAATAGCCATTGGTACGGAAAAAGTTATCTTGTGCTTTAGGCATGACTAACCATAAAACCAAGTACACCAAAATACCGGGAAAGGCTGCGCTTAAGCATGATACAAAGATAAAAATAATACGCAGTAAATTTGCGTTCCAACCAAAACGTTCAGCAATACCCCCCATCACACCAGCAATCATGTTAGAGCGGTTTGAGCGATATAAACCAACATTGGCCATTCAGGTCTCCTTCAAAAAAGAATAAATTTGAATATTTCCAAATTCATATTATAGAAATGGTGACAAGCTTTACGATTTAAAGGGTGCAGAAAAAAAATTAAGTAAAGTTATGTAATTTGAAGAATTGGTTTGATTAGTTTGCCTTTAAAATAGCTTGAGTATTAATTAAATATCAACGATAACAATGAGATATGATTAACATATATCGCAAATATATGTATACAGCGTTGATTTTTTGATTACAATATTAAGTCAGCAAGAACTGAAAAAACCAATGAATGATTGGTCTTGGCACATTATATGAAAACATCGGCTTCACCTTTTTTGATGAAATTTGCATATCTTTCAGTGTTTGCAGGAGTGTTCAGCCTCTCTTTTATTGGCTGTAGTCCAACGCATCAACCCGCAGCGGATAAGGGTGAAAGTTCAGCATCAACTGTCGCATCGGAAGTTCAAGCGAAGCAAGATCATGGAAAAAAATTAACCCAAGTAGCAGGGCAGGCGACATTGCCGAATGATGATGAATTAAAGTCAGCTCCTGTTCCTGAACATGCCAAAATTTTTATTGGACGTTTTCATGCCAAAGTAAAATGCGATGACAGTTTTATTCCATGCCCAGAAGGCGATGCGGAGTTCATCCTCAACTTATTACCAGATGGCACGGTACACCGCAGTATTATTCAAATTGGAAAAGTATTTGCTGAAAAAACCAATACGCCAGGCATTAATGTGAAATACCGAAAGGATACGTGGAGTGTCAATGAAGCACATACCGAGCTGGTGGTTCATCGAAAAGAAGGCGTGAATTTTTATTATCACGTGATTAATGAAAATAAAATCACCATGGATTTAGACAAAATTCGTCAAGGTGAAGTTGATCGAAATCAGGAATTATTTTCCAAGGGTTATCCTCAGCCGCAACATGCCTATACCTTGGTGAAAGACCCGAATTAAATGCTGCGAATGAAGTAAATAAAATTATAAATTGCGTTTGAGCGTTGGCGTGAAATTCGCAGACATTGGCTAATCGAATGCAACTAGCTTATAAAAAATTGAATTATTAATACGACATAGAATTGGTGGGTTGTGTGGGGTTCGAACCCACGACCAATAGATTAAGAGTCTACTGCTCTACCAACTGAGCTAACAACCCTGAGAAAATTTTAAAATAACATTTTAAAATTTTAGCAAGATAAACGAAGCGCGTAATTTTGAGTACTAGGGAATATTTGTTATCTAAAATTTTTCAGGTCAAATACTTCATCTAGCAAGACAAGAATGATACTTCGCAACATCGCTATAGCAAAATTTCGAGAATGGCGAATCAAAACCAATAATGGTGATGGTTTGTCTTGGTCGGAACCTGCAGGTTTCTTTTTCTTCAACTGCCGAAAGAAAGAAGCCCTAAGAAAGAATGGTGGGTCGTCCGCGACTCGAACGCGGGACCAATAGATTAAAAGTCTACTGCTCTACCAACTGAGCTAACGACCCTTAGGGGGTATGCACAAGATTGTAATCTAAAACTGGCATTTTAGAAAGATGGTGGGTCGTCCGCGACTCGAACGCGGGACCAATAGATTAAAAGTCTACTGCTCTACCAACTGAGCTAACGACCCATCTTGTGGTATCGAAGGAAATGGTGGGTCGTCCGCGACTCGAACGCGGGACCAATAGATTAAAAGTCTACTGCTCTACCAACTGAGCTAACGACCCATTTCGCTTGATGGTGCGTATTGTAGCAAGATCTGCTTCAAGCGCAAGTAAAAAATCATAAACTTGCTTGTGTTTGATTATAAATACAACAATGTGGCTCATTTTGACGGGTGATTGTCGTCAAAATGAGCAAGTTTGATTTAGAAACGGTATTGATAGGCCTGAATATTATTATAAATTTCAGGGGTCAAGTCACAATAAGCACTCGCGTTCGGCAGTAAAACCAAGATTCGCTCATCCGTTTGCTGAGGATCAAAGGCTTGTTCTTTCAGCTTATTTTTTTGGTATTTAAACGTACCTGTGGTTTCGACTTTTTTCTGTACACGTAAAAATACCGGTACAGCATACGCTGGTAAGCATTTTTTAAATTGTAGAACCATTTCACTACAATCTTGTTCGTTGAGTTCGGCACCATCGGTGAGCGTGATGGCAGCCATACCTGCACGGCCATTGGTGTCTGGAATTTCTACGCCATAAACCACAGCTTCAGCAATTTTATCGTACTCACTCACCATGTTTTCAACTTCAGTGGTTGAGACGTTTTCACCTTTCCAGCGGAAGGTATCGCCTAGACGGTCGACAAATTGTGCATGTCGGAAGCCAATGTCACGGACCAAGTCGCCAGTGTTGAAGTATGAATCACCATGCTTGAACACATCTTTCATAATGACGGATTTGTTTTTTTCCGTGTCGGTATAGCCATCGAAAGGTGAGCGACGGGTAATTTTACCGATGAGTAAGCCGACTTCGCCTTTTTTCACTTTAATGCAGCGACCTTTAGCATCATGTACAGCTTCATTTTTTTCTTTATCAAACTGAATAATCGCATAAGGCGTTGGTGAAAAACCAACGGTATTGTCGAAGTTAAATACATTACTAAAGCCAACGTTGCCTTCACTTGAAGCATAGAGTTCAAGGACTTCTTCGACCCCAAAGCGTTCTTTAAACTTATCCCAAATGTTTGGTCGCATGCCGTTACCAATCATTTTTTTCACACGATGGCCTTTTTCAAGGTCTGAATGTGGGGCATCCATCAAGTAGCGGCAAAGTTCACCCACATAGCCAATGGCTGATGCATCAAATTTTTGTACATCTTTCCAAAATGAAGAGGTCGAGAACTTGCGACGCAGGGCAAGGGTGGCGCTACCAGCAATCACCCCACACCAACAAACTACAGTGCCTGTAGCGTGATAGAGCGGCAAAGTTACGTACATCACATCATCTTTATTCAGATTAAGGACGTGACCATATGTTCCATAAGCCAAAGTCCAACGGCTGTTGGTGAAAATCACCGCTTTAGGTAAGCCTGTTGTCCCAGAGGTGTAGATATAAAATAGGCCGTCTTTGCCTTTTACACTTGCAGTGGTGGGTGTGTTGAATTTTGGAAATTCATTAATCGCTTCTGCAAGGTTTAAGAAGCCTTTAGGTGCTTGACCAGCATCTACACGAGTGGCTTGATCTGCGAACCAATGTAAACGATCTGCAGCTACACTGAGATCACCACGAATCTCTTCTACGGCTTGGCGGCATTCTTCGCCCACAATTACCGCAATTGGGTTCACTAAGTTGATGCTGTGTGTCAGGACTTTGCCGACTTGTGATGTGTTGACCAAAGCACTGGTGACGCCAATTTTGGCTAGTGCCACGATGGTTGCCACGAGTTCAGATCGGTTTTCGATCATCACTGCAATCACATCACCTTTTTTTGCACCGAGTGCAAGGTAATAGTGACCAATTTGATTGGCCCATTCATTTAATTCGTTATAGGTATATTTTTGCTCTTCAAAATAAAGTGCATAACCCTTGGGATTACGCTTTACGGCTTTTTCAAATGCAATTCCCAAGCCTGCGGAAGTATTTGGGGTACGTAAATAGGCTTGCTTTAGACCACTCAACAGGTTGGGTACTTTGCTAATGAACGCGGGAATTTTTGCTGCAACATCAGCAATCCCAATAAGGTCGTGTTGTGTAGTTTGGCTCATGTGAATCCTATTTATTTTTCGTAATCCAATACGGTCTATTTCTTTGCAATGAAATTTGCAGCAAATTCTACAATTGTCTTTTAATCGTTTCGATCTAGTGCAATCAACCTAATTTGACAAAAGTATCAAAAAAAAACCAGTCACCGAAATGACTGGATTTTTTTATTCACCTGCAAAATAGCAAATTACTGCTCAGTTGCGGTGTTTGCTTTTTTCGGTGGACGACCGCGAGGACGACGAGGGCGTGCAGGTTTTTCACCTTCAGCGGCCGAGTTCTCGTCTACAGGAACCTCAACTTTTTGTTCCGCTTCAACGGCTTGAGCTTTTTCTTCTACTGGTTTAGTAGGAGCTTCAGACACTTCTTCCGTCTTTTCAGGCTGCGCACTCACATCCAGTTCAGCTTGAACGGGTGTCGGTACTTCAGCTTGAGCGGGCACAGGTGCTTCAGTTTGAACTGCAACGTCGGATACATTGGCTTCAACTGTAGCAGCTTTAGCTTCTGCAACTACAGGCGCCTCAACAGCAGTGTCTGCGACAGGCGTAGCTTCCACCTCAGCATGTGCTTTTGCTTGGTCGTGTTTCGCTTGTTCAGCGGCAAGTTTAGCAAGGCGACGACGCTCGCGTGGGTCATTAGCAACACGTTTATCTGACACAGGCTTTGGTGGTGTCAAATCCAACATTGGCGCTGGTTCAGCTTCAGGTGCAGCTTTTGCAACTTGAACATCACGAGTGACAGGCTTTTTCTCTACAGCTGCTTCAGCTGCGGGTGTAGTCAAAGTCGCGGCATATTCTTCCGTGAATTTTTGCAATGCACGGTTGAATGTTGGAATTAAGCCAAATTGCTCAATCAGTACAGAGCAGTCTTCACCGTATACATGCTTAATCAAGCTGCTTACAGTGTATTGACTTAGTGTCGGCACTTGAGATGGCGCAATTTTCGGAGCCTGTGCTTGTTGAGCACGAGCTTCACGCTGTTCGCGGCGGCGTTGACGTGGGTCATTGCTTGCACGAGACGGTTTTTGCTGTGCATGCTGTGGTTTATGCGCTGCTTCTTTTGTTTCAGTCGCAGGTTTTTCCACTTTTGCTGCTTCAACGACAGCGGCCTTTTCGACAACTGGGGTTTCTATAGTTTTTTCAACTGCTGGAGCAGTATTTAGTGCTACGATTTCGCTTTGAGCTTGATCAACATTCACCACAAGTGCTGTTGGCATCACGTCTTGACGTGGTGCATCAACAACTTCAACTTTAGGTTGACGTTGATTGCGGTTTTCAGGTTGTTGCTCAGCTGCAACTTCCTGAGCAATCGCTTGCTCATTCAATACGCTTTGATCGCGGTGGCGATTTGGGCGATTTGGACGTTGTTGGTTGTTGCGGTCGCGACGCGGAACAGACTGCGGTTGTTCATTGTTTTGAACATCTTGCTGCACTTGTTCGTTGTTGTGTTGACGGCGTGAGTTACGACGGTTTTCACGTTGGTCTTGACGGTTGTCTTGGCGCGGTTCTTGACGTTCAGAACGTTGCTCTTGGCGTTCGTTTTGACGTGCTTCGTTATTACGCTGTTCTTGACGGTCTTGACGTGAAGGTTGTAACACTTCTTCATGAACTTGATGCGGTTGAGCTTCTTGTTCACGTGGTTCTTTATGCTTAGTACGCTTTTTATTGTGACGTTTTTCTTCACGTTCAGCTTTTTCTGAATGGCTGTCACGTTCTTGTTTATGCACAACAGTAGAAGGTGCAAGGTAAGCATTATTATCTGCGACAACAGCAGGCGCTGCCGATGCAGGGGTAATTTGACCAAACTGGCCACGGCTTGCAGCACCGCCATTCACCATTTGTTCAATTGCAGCAGCAGCATTGTTTGCAGTGCGAGACTGGTCAACGGTTGCAGCTTGTTTTTGAACAAATAAGTTTTCTAACCATGCACATGGACTAGATGATGCAGCAGGAGCTGCAACTTGTGCAGGTGCTTGTTGAGCAGCAACAGGTTGTTGCTTATTCTTTTTGTGGCCTTTTTCTTGTTGTTGTACAGGTGCTTGTTGCTGAGCAGCAGCGGCCTGTTCTTCACCTAAATGCCACTCAGATGCTTCGTAACCCAATTCTTTTTCACTAGAACGTGTTGCTTCAGTGCGTTCATAGCTTGTCGGTGCAAAACCTTCAGGGTTATACGAAATTTCGTAATGTGGTGTTTCAAGGTGAGGGTGTGGAAGTACGGTCACACGAACATTTGAAGTTTGCTCAAGATATACAAGGCTGTGACGCTTTTCATTCAATAGGAATGCAGCAATTTCAACAGGCACTTCAACTTGAACTTCACCATGACGTTCGCGTAGCGCAATTTCTTCCACTTTACGCATAATTGAAAGTGATAAAGAGCGTAGGTCACGTACCATACCTGTACCATGACAGCGTGGGCACACATAACCTGTGGCTTCTTCAAGCGATGGACGTAAGCGTTGACGGCTCATTTCCATCAAACCAAAGCGTGACAATTGACCGAATTGGATACGTGCACGGTCGCTTTGTGTTGCTTCACGAAGTTTAGCTTCAACCATACGTTGGTTACGGTCTTTGGTCATGTCGATGAAGTCGATCACAACTAAACCACCGATATCACGTAAACGTAATTGGCGAGCAATTTCTTCTGCAGCTTCAAGGTTGGTATTTAGCGCTGTATCTTCTACATCGCTACCACGTGTTGATTTTGCAGAGTTAATATCAATTGAAACCAATGCTTCAGTTTGGTCAATCACAATTGAACCACCAGAAGGAAGTTTTACTTCACGTTCATAGGCCGTTTGGATTTGACTTTCGATACCAAAATGAGCAAATAACGGTTCATTTAAAGTATAAGTTTTTAATTTGTCGATTTGACGTGGCATCACAGCTTTAACAAAGTTATATGCTTCGTTATACGCTTGCTCAGAGTCAATCAGAATTTCAGCAACATCATCACGTAAATAGTCACGAATCGCACGTGTAACCACACCGGCTTCTTGGTGAACCAACATTGGTGATGGACCTGAACTTGATGTGCTTTGGATTTGTGCCCAAAGGT
Source organism: Acinetobacter sp. YH16040_T (assembly GCF_024605785.1). Taxonomy (NCBI): domain Bacteria; kingdom Pseudomonadati; phylum Pseudomonadota; class Gammaproteobacteria; order Moraxellales; family Moraxellaceae; genus Acinetobacter; species Acinetobacter sp. YH16040_T. The sequence goes on from NZ_CP094541.1 coordinate 409,369, forward strand.
CAAGCAAGTGTTGCAGGTCAAGTTGCAGTTCTTCTTGAGAACGACCAATACCTGCAGTACGTACAATTACGCTCATGCCACGAGGGACATTTAAAGACGCCAACATTTCTTTCAATTCTTCACGAACTGAACCTGAAATTTGACGGCTAATACCGCCACCTTTCGGGTTGTTTGGCATCAATACCAAATAACGACCAGCAAGTGAGATAAATGTAGAAAGGGCAGCACCTTTATTACCACGTTCTTCTTTTTCCACTTGAACCAAAAGTTCAGTGCCTTCAGTGATCAATTCGCGGATGTTTGAAGTTTGGCGAGGATCTGCTTTGTAATAAGAATTGGCAATTTCGCGCATCGACAAGAAGCCTTGACGACCTGCACCGTATTCAACAAATACAGCTTCTAATGAAGGTTCTACGCGGGTCACATGACCTTTATAGATATTCGATTTTTTTTGTTCACGGGTACGATTCTCTAAGTCAAAATCGTAAAGACGCTGACCAGTGACAAGTGCAACGCGAATTTCTTCGGCATGTGTTGCATTAATCAACATACGTTTCATGGGTGTAACACCTAATAGTGATACACAGAAGAACATCGCCTGACTCGTAGCGAGCATCAGATAGCATGGATCAAGTTACACAGATCGAAAAACATCCTCTGTGCATGTGTACCGACCTTCTTTGGGTGGGCAACGGTTTTTGATTCACGTATTGATGATGGCAATACGGCTTCAATCTTTTAAACGATTAAAGTCACCTGAACGCGTTTCACTGGCGGACAAACGGTGCATTGGATGTGAGTAACTTTCACTGTCACATTGCTCGAAGAGCATCCATTCATATCTGATAGAGCGTCTTGATACGGAATTATCATCGTACCTTTACAAACTGTGCAGATCCAATGCATCAAACGTTGTGGCCTGAACACGATTTCCAGGGAGCGACTGGTCTGATGTGTATCAGTTTACGTTTAAAAACCAACCTTGGTTGGCACATATTTTTTTGGGGCAAACTGTTTTATGTACCTACGGCACAATTAAACGCAACAGTTTGCAGTTTTGCCGATATAATAAGCCTTCGGCGTCGGCATAATTCTTTTGGGACCTTTCCGAGCTAAATGAGTAATTGCTTGAAAGTTCAATGACAGTAAATACTGAAATGAATCAACTTTTACTCAGTTACGGTGGTTTCCGTGCGCTGACTATATCAAACCTTGCATCATCTGCCTATGGGCTAAGCTTATGTTTCTTGCGAAAAGTATAGCTTAAATGATCAATTTTTAATCAATTTTAGTATTTTTTTAGGTCACAGTAACTGTATGAATTCTACGCAAGAATGGCAAAGCGTCACCTGGTTTGAAGTGGACGAGCATCAGGCGGGTCAACGTATTGATAATTTCCTGTTTAGTCGTCTGAAAGGTGTGCCTAAAAGTCGCATTTATCGTCTGATTCGTGAAAGCCAAGTCCGCGTCAATAAAAAACGCGTCAAAGCGGAAACCAAACTCAATATTGGTGACCAAGTTCGAGTTGCTCCAATTCGTTATGAGCAAAAAGATGAGTCTGCGGTTCCCGTATCGGACAAAGTGGCACAAAGTTTACTGAGCCGTGTGGTGTACGAAGATGAAGGCTTAATGGTGGTAAACAAACCTTCTGGTATTGCTGTTCACGGCGGTAGTGGTGTGGCGTATGGCTTGATCGAAGGCTTACGTGCCGCAACAGGGAAGAAATACCTTGAGCTGATTCACCGAATTGACCGCGACACTTCTGGTTTGGTGATGATTTCGAAAAAACGTAGTGTGTTAAAAAGCCTGCAAGACATGTTACGTGAGCACAAAATCCAAAAAACTTATGCTGCTGTGGTGAAAGGCGTGGTGAGTCTGGATAAGCAGCTGATTGATCAGCCTTTGCATCGTTACGAACTGGCAAATGGCGAGCGTCGTGTTCGTGTATCACCTAAAGAAGGTAAAGAGTCGAAGACGCTGTGGAACGTGAAAGAACGTTTTATGCATGCCACATTGGTGTATGCGTCTCCACTTTCGGGCCGTACCCATCAGATCCGTGTACATGGTTTAAGTATTGGTCATCCATTGGTGGGCGATGAAAAATACGGTCATGAAACTGAATACCGTGGTCCAAAGCCACGTCGTTTATGTCTGCATGCTATGCGTTTAGAAATTCCGGGTTACCAAACCATTGAAGCGCCATTGCCAGAAGATATGCAAAGCCTTGTGGCGCAGCTACGCGCGCAAAAAGCCGACAAAGTGGTGAAGTCTTCAGAAGATGACGAGTAAGTTTTAAATACGAGACTTCTCTCCCTGAGCAGGACTGCTTCGTAAGTTTTCTTTCTCCCTCTCCTTTAAGGAGAGGGCCGGGGTGAGGTAAATAAATTGATGCACTCCAGAATCTGAATTACCAAACACTGAATCAAATCTAGGAAAACGTATGAACTCAGCTGTAAAACTAGTCATTTTCGATTGGGATGGCACTTTATTTGATTCTGTGGGTCAAATTGTGGCGAGTTTAAAATTCGCAGCGGATCAATATTCACAGCCGCTGACCGATGCTGATGCGAAAAGTATTATTGGTTTAGGTCTACCAGAAGTCGCACAGCGTTTATTTCCGACGGTTCCCGAATTGCACAGCGACATTTTGCAAAGTTATGCCGATCACTATGTGGCCCATTCCAAAGGGGATATGTGGTTTGATGGTGTCGCGGATATGTTGCAGGAATTACGCGATGCCGGTCTACAATTGGCTGTTGCAACGGGGAAAAGCCGTAAAGGTTTAGATCGAGTCTTGGCTCAAACGCAAAGTCATGCGCTGTTTCGTGCGACACGTGCAGCCAGTGAAACCAAATCTAAGCCAGATCCGTTGATGTTGGCAGAAATTTTGGCGGAAACAGGACTACGTGCCGATCAAGCCATTATGGTTGGTGATACGTCGTATGACTTGGAAATGGCACTGAATATTCAGATGCCGCGTGTAGGCGTGAGCTATGGAGTGCATACTGTAGAAACACTCCAGTATTTTCAACCCTTACATATTGCACATAGCGTAGGTGATTTGACTGAATTTCTACTAGAACACGTGAAATTACGTCTAGCTGTATAGTTTTAGATACAAACGAGTAAAAAGGGTGAAATTTGTTTTCACCTTTTTTGTTACCAAATGAATAGTAATGCCAGCTCTACTTGATGAAATGAGTAAATTCAATTATTTAAAAAAGTAATAACACTAGATTTTTCTACAATAACAAGCAGTCTTCTAGCAAATTTACCTTAAAAAATTGAGCGCAACTATTTGGCCTTTTACCACAAGCTGGAATAGATTTTTTGTTTGAATTTTTGGTTTTATCTTATTGTTGTTTATTGATTTATTTTTAAATTTCCAATTTATTAAACTAAATCATATGAAATTGAACACCTATGCGTAAAAGTTGGCCTGACGCTAAAATAATCTTTTAATCTTATCTTTTAGTCGTATAAGCCAAGTTTTTTAGTAGAGATTCAGATTTAAGGGCGAAAAAAATAGTGAATTTTATTTAATTATTTTGACTTAAGTTTTTGAATATTAATAATAAATAATGATTAATTTATAGCTAATAGCTATAGTCATAAATAAAATAAGTATTGGTATTCACTTTCTAAAATCTCGATGCTAAATGCATCTAAACATAACGTGTAGTATGTCAAGTGAAATGCTTTAGGCGAATCCTGACATGACTTTCATCACTTTGATTTTGATGGTGATCGGGATGAAACACGTTGTGCATCCAATTTTTGCAGTTTAAGGAAACATTGATGTCGAATTCTGCTGTTGTTGAATCAGTTGCGCAAGCATTACGCGATGCGGAAGTAAATCAGGCTGCGATTGCACCGATCCGTCCACAACTTGGTGGTGAAAGTGCTGATGTAGATATTGCTTATGCCGTTCAAGAAGTGAATACCAAACGTGCGGTGGCAGAAGGTCGTCGCCTTGTAGGTCGTAAAATTGGCTTAACTTCAAAAGTTGTACAAGCGCAGTTAGGCGTTGATCAACCTGACTTCGGTATGTTGTTTGCTGACATGGCGTATGGCGATGGTGAAGAAATCCCTGCTGGTTTATTGATTCAGCCAAAAGTTGAAGCAGAAATTGCTTTGGTGATTAACCAAGATTTGACCAAAGAAAAACACACCTATGCAGACATTATTAGTGCAACAGAATATGCACTGCCTGCCATTGAAGTGGTCGATAGTCGTATCGAAAACTGGAAAATCTCGTTGATTGATACTGTGGCAGATAACGCATCTTCAGCAGGTTTTGTACTGGGTTCTAAGCCTGTAAAACTTGCAGATCTTGACCTTGTGAATTGCAAAATGGTCATGACTCGTGGTGAAGAAGTGGTTTCACAAGGTGTGGGTAAAGCATGTCTTTCTAACCCATTAAATGCAGCAGTGTGGTTGGCTGACGAAATGGTTCGTCGTGGTCGTCCATTGCTTGCAGGTGACATCGTATTGACCGGTGCTTTAGGCCCAATGGTTGTGGCAAATCCTGGTGATGAATTCAAAGTTGAAATTGAAGGCTTTGGTTCTGTGACTGCAGCATTTGCAGCGAAATAAGCTTGGGTTTTACGGAATTTTTAAGAGTACACATTCATGAAAAAGATTAAATGTGCATTGATCGGTCCAGGGAACATTGGTACTGACTTGCTTTACAAACTTCAACGCAGCGAATTTTTAGAACCAGTATGGATGGTTGGTATTGACCCGACGTCTGAAGGTTTGGCTCGCGCTGCTAAAATGGGTTTAAAAACCACTGCTGAAGGCGTGGATGGTTTACTTGCACACGTAATTGAAGACGACATTAAAATCGCATTTGATGCAACTTCTGCCTATGTTCATGCTGAAAACAGCCGCAAATTAAATGAACTTGGCGTGTTAATGATTGACTTAACACCTGCTGCAATCGGTCCATTCTGCGTACCACCAGTAAACTTAGAAGCGTTATTGGATGCCGGTGAAGTTCCGAACGTCAATATGGTGACATGTGGTGGTCAGGCAACGATTCCTATGGTTGCTGCGATTTCACGAGTTCAGCCTGTTGAATACGGCGAAATCATTGCAACAGTATCAACAAAATCTGTGGGTCCAGGTACACGTAAAAACATTGATGAATTTACTCGTACGACTGCTGGCGCTATTGAAAAAGTGGGCGGTGCGAAACAAGGTAAAGCGATCATCATCATTAACCCTGCTGAGCCACCACTGATGATGCGTGATACTGTTCACTGTCTTGTTGAAGGTGAACCAGATCAAGCAGCAATCACTGAATCTGTACATGCGATGATTCTTGAAGTTCAAAAATATGTACCAGGTTACAAACTTGTAAATGGTCCTGTATTTGACGGTAACCGTGTTTCAATCTTCTTAGAAGTTGAAGGTTTAGGTGATTATCTTCCTAAATATGCAGGTAACCTCGACATTATGACTGCGGCAGCTGCACGTACTGCAGAAATGTTTGCAGAACGCGTATTAAACACTGCTGAAGCTTAAGGAATACCAAAATGTCTAAGATTATTATTAATGATATGACTTTACGTGATGGTATGCATCCTATGCGCCATCAAACTACACCTGAACAAATGGTTGCCATTGCAACTGCTTTGGATGATGCAGGTGTACCTTTAATCGAAGTTACGCATGGTGACGGCTTAGGCGGTAACTCTGTGAACTACGGTTTTGCAGCAGCAACCGATGAAGAATACCTAAAAGCGGTGATTCCAAACCTGAAACAGGCGAAAGTATCTGCACTTTTACTTCCTGGTATTGGTACGGTTGACCATTTGAAAATGGCACATGATGTTGGTGTAGCAACCATTCGTGTTGCAACGCACTCAACTGAAGCTGACGTTTCTGAACAGCACATTACTGCTGCACGTAAACTTGGCATGGACACTGTGGGCTTCTTGATGATGGCGCACATGGCAACTCCTGAAAAACTTTTGGAAGAAGCCAGCAAAATGGTGTCATACGGTGCAAACTGTATTTATGTGACTGACTCTGCTGGTTATATGTTGCCTCAAGACGTGACTGACCGCGTGGGTATTTTACGTGCCAACCTGGCTTCAGAGATCGAAATCGGTTTCCACGGTCACCATAACTTAGGTATGGGTGTTGCGAACTCTGTTTCAGCGGTTCAAGCTGGTGCAACGCGTGTCGATTTAGCTTCTGCAGGTTTAGGTGCAGGTGCGGGTAATACACCACTTGAATTGTTCGTTGCAGTTGCGAACCGTATGCAACTTGAAACAGGTGTTGACTTGTTTAAAGTGCAAGACGTAGCAGAAGATCTGATCATCCCGATGATGACACATCAAATCCGTGCTGACCGTGATGCAGCAACTTTAGGTTATGCAGGTGTGTATTCTTCATTCCTATTGTTCGCAAAACGCGCTGAAGCGAAATACGGCGTATCTGCTCGTGAAATTCTTCTTGAGCTTGGTCGTCGTGGTACGGTTGGTGGTCAAGAAGATATGATTGAAGACTTGGCATTGACCATGTCTAAAGCAAAAGAAGCCAATGCTTAATTTGCTTTAAGTCAAAAAGCGCCCGAAATGGGTGCTTTTTTTATGTCTCAACTGACTATATGGGCTTGGTTTTTAGTTGAGATTGAATTGATGCATAGAAAGCGGATTGAAATAAGAAAAATTCTGCGAACCAATGGTCGATTTCGAGCAGTCATAATAGTGAAATTTAACTTTAAGTTGTTGATGATTATATAAATTAAATATCATGTCATAGCTAAATTTTATAACTTAAATAAGGATAAATCTCAGTAGAAAACTTTGATTAAACTTAAAAGCAATTAATACAGCGTATGTAATTGCGAAAAATAAAAAACTTTAAATTTTACGTTAATAAAACATTGGGTTAATTTAATCAGTCGTTCTAAATGATAAAAAAGAGTTATTGTTTTAATCTCTAAGGAAAATAAGCAGAAATAGCTTCCAAAGTTCAAGTTGTACAAAAGCCTGATAAACCTTAATACTGTAGTCGGATTTTTTTCCAAGGTATTGTTGAGCATGATGATGTCATAGCTTAATTTGATCACTGGGAATAAGCCATGCGTCGTCAAAATTTATGGATAGCAATTCTTGCTGCGACAGCAACATTAGGAACATCTGCAACTTATGCGGACTTTGTTGACGACAGCCAAGTACAATTGAAATTTAAAAACTTCTACTTAGACCGTCAAATTAAAGAAAATCCGGCGGGTAACTGGGGTTCATGGTCACAGGGTGTGACTTTGGATGCCAAGTCAGGGTATCAAGATATTGGTGCAGGTATTCAAGTGGGTGCTGACCTTTTGGTTCAACATGCATTTAAACTTAATGCACGCGATAAAAACCCAGACTGGATCTTGCCGCACGATGGTAAAGAGTCAAAAGATCATTTTGGTAAGGTCGGTGCAACTCTAAAAGTTAAATTTTCTGAAACTGAATTAAAAGTAGGTGACTTATTACCAATGTCACCTGTGGTGTTTTTTGACCCATCGCGTCAATTGTTAACGACTTATAGCGGTGCATGGTTAGAATCAAAGGATTTAAAAGATACTAAATTAACTTTGGCTTATTTAGACGGTATTAATGCACGTTATGATAACCAATACCAAGATTTTACGTTGTTCCCTCAAAATAATTTTTCTGCTGCTGAAGCGAATAAATTAAGCACAGACGATGGCATGTATCTTGTGGGAGTAGATCATCAATTTACCCCTAAAGTAGGTGGAAGTTATTGGTATGCGGATGTAACCAACATCTATCAACAACATTATGTCGCTGCAAACTATAAAACGACTTTGGCTGAAAAAACTAAGCTGGATACCCATGTACGCTATTTTGACAACAGCGAATCGGGTGACAAGCTGTATGGCAATATTGACAGCCAGGCCGTGTCTGCGGGTGCAAAAATCAACAATGGGATGCACACTGTACAGTTAGGTTATCAACAAATGTTTGGTGAGCACGGTACAAAAGCCCCAATGTTCCCGACCTTGGGCGGGTGGGTGCCGCAGCCTTACTTAGACAACTGGTCTGTGGCGAGCTTCATTCGTAAAGATGAGCGTTCTTGGAGTTTGGGTTATACCTATAATTTTGCTGATGTGGGTGTTCCTGGTTTAACAGCGACAGTACGTCATTTCCGCGGTGACAATATCGATCTGGGCGCAGGCAAGCCAGAAGGTAAAGAAAACGAAAATAACGTCATTGTGAACTATGTTGTGCCAGAAGGTAAGCTTAAAGGTTTAGGCTTTAATTATATGTTCATCGATACCAATTTTAACTTTGCGAATGACTTAGAAGAACACCGTATCGCCACGACTTACACTTATAAATTCTAAAGCTAGATAAAAATTAGAGCGGCTTTTTATAGTCGCTCTTTTTTTAATATTTACTGAATAAATACCTTATATAAATTAAGACTTTTATTTTATTAAATTTATAAAATTCAAAGAGTTGTTTAATCGTTTTTTTGTAGGTTGCGATCGTAAATTTGTATCAGTTGATGCCGTGTGAACAGGTAATATAAGCCTGTAAAAGTAATGTTGAATGAGTCCACTTGACGTCAAATTCTATACCTAGAGCCAAACGCAAGCTAAAGACTGTACGAGGAGTATATATGAGCACTGTTCAAATCCCTGACTATACAACAGATCCATTCTTTGGCTTAGAAGATAAATGGATTGAAACAGCAGAAGGCGAATTAACGCATTATCATGAAGTGGGTGAAGGTACACCTATTCTATTTTTACACGGTTCAGGTACAGGCGTATCGGCTGCTGCAAACTGGTGGTTAAACTTGCCACAAATTGGTGAGCAAGCACGTTGTATCGCCATTGATACCATCGGCTATGGTCAAACTGTGGTTGCACCGGGCACACAATATGGCATCCGTGCATGGGTAGATCATGCTGTACGTACGTTAGATGCCCTAGGTATTGAAAAAACTTGGTTAGTGGGTAACTCACTCGGTGGCTGGTTAGCATTCCAAATGGCTTTGGACTATCCAGAACGTGTATTGGGTATCGTGTCTATGGGTACAGGCGGTGCTAAACAAACTGCAGCACTTAAAGCACATGCAAACCCTGTATTAACCGAAGAAGGCATCAAGAAAACCTTGTCTATGTTTGTTGTAAACAAAGACTTGATCACAGACGAATTGGTAAAAGTACGTTTCGCTTCTGCTGCAAATGACTATGCATCAAATCGTTTGATGGATGTTGTTGGCGCACGCGACCGTGACCGTTTCGAATTCCCACTCGACTTTGAAAAAATGAAAGACATTACTGTGCCAGTATTGTTGATTCACGGTGTACAAGACGTGGTGATTCCAGTATCTCGTACGTGGGATATTTTGAATACCGTTCCTCATGCTGATGCGCATATTTTCAGCCAATGTGGCCACTGGTCTCAAGTTGAAAAAGCAGAAGAATTCAACACCGTGATTAAAGATTATTTAAAAGCGCGTGGTGTGTAATTTCTTGTCACTGACATGAAATTCAAAAAAAGGATGGTTTTGCCATCCTTTTTTTTATATAAATCTTTTGAAAGAAATACTTTAAATGAGTATTATTCTCATTAATGGGTCGACAGTGTACGGTCTAAATCAGTAAAAAGACATAAAATAAGCTCATCTGAATGGTTGGGGAAGGGGAATTATTTATTAGACTTAAGTTGTAAATCGGCAATTTTTAGCAATTTTTATCAATGTCTAAACTAAAATTTATAAGTTATTTTCCATCAAGTCGATATGCATGATAGATAAAATGCGTCGATTAAAACATTTAAACGATTAAAAAAGCGACTTTTTAGCCATAAAAAAAGCACCATTATTCATTTTAAAAATAATGGTGCTATATCTATAAATTATGACTTGGCGAAAATTAACGCTGTTCGCGATTAATATCGAGATAAAAAACTTTGGTTAGCAGTTCAAGGAATTTATCTACAGCCACAGAACTCGCCGTTTTTCGGTAACTTACATACAAGTCTAGATACGGTAATTCGACATCTAAAGGACGAATCACCGTATTGTTCATGGTCAATGGCGCGATGTATCCCGGTAGGATCGTGCAGCCTAAGCCCATGCCGATGGAGTTAATGTTAAACAGGATATTGTCGGCTTTTTGCACGATATTAAATTGAATATCATGGGTCGAAGCAAAGTCCAAAATGGCTTCATGCAACGTGCCAGATTGTTCACGTGCAGGAATGATAAAATCAATCCCATTCAATGCTTTAACTGGAATGCGCTCGTACTTCGCTAAAGGGTGATCTTTGGGTAAAATAAAGATCAGCGGTTCACGCAGTACAAACTGACTTTCAATTTCGTCGCTGTGGAAGTTATTGCGGGTAAAAGTGATGTCCAGTTCACCTTTTTGCAGCAATTTCATCTGATCACGGTTATTTAAACTGAGTAATTCAATCTTGAGTTCTGGGTTCTGAACACGTAAATTTGGCAGCACATAAGGGAAGATTTTCATCTCTGCAACAGGGACAAAACCAATGCGCAGCATCTGCTGTTTGGCTTGTGAAACCTGACGTGCCATAGCCACAGCTTTGTCTGCTTGTGCCAAGGTTAAACGTGCTTGTTCTAGAAATACGGCACCTTCTTCTGTGAGCTCAACTTTACGTTTAGTACGGTGCAACAGTTTTACGCCGACATCTTCTTCAAGATCTTTAATTTGTTGGCTTAAAGAAGGTTGAGCAGTATAAAGTTTTAACGCAGCTTTACTGAAATTGAGTTCTTCAGCGACAGTAATAAAGTAGCGTAAGTGTCGTAATTCCATATAATCAACCCGTGGAGTAATCCAAAAAATGTCTTACTTAGAAGTCCGTTCAGTATAATCTATAAACAACTATTGCGTGAAGATTATTTTACCATTCACGAAATAAATGGTGTTCTCGGCAATTTAAAAAAAATGCTATAAAAAAAATCTACCGTAATAATCCATAAAATCTCTTAATTAAAACAAAATAAATATTTCCCGAATATCGCTCTAAAATCCATCATCGTTGAAAAGTTGAGTCTATTACTTTGTGCCTTATGGTCACAGGAGAGCTTTTCATGAGTGGAAAAATTGATGTGCGCGAAATCGATGCTTTAGTCGATGCACAAAATGGACGTATCACGCCATCTATCTATACCGATCCAGACATTTACGAACTTGAATTAGAACGTGTGTTCGGTCGTACATGGTTATTCCTATGCCATGAGAGCCAAATTCCTAAAGCCGGCGATTTCTTCAATACCTATATGGGTGAAGATCCAATCATCGTGGCACGTCAAAAAGATGGCTCAATCAAAGCATTCTTAAACCAATGTCGTCACCGCTCTATGCGTGTGAGCTTCGCGGACTGTGGTAATACACGTGCATTTACTTGCCCATACCACGGCTGGTCTTATGGCATTGATGGTTCTCTAAAAGATATCCCGCTTGAAGATCGTGCTTACCCACATGGTGCATGTAAAGAGCAATGGGGTCTGGTAGAAGTTAACCGCGTTAAATCATACAAAGGCTTAGTATTCGGCTGCTGGGATGAAACAACTCCAGATCTAGAAGAATACATGGGTGATATCGCTTGGTACCTGGACGGCGTTGTAGACCGTCGTGAAGGTGGTACTGTGATCGTTGGTGGTGTACACAAATGGGAAATCGACTGTAACTGGAAATTTGCAGCTGAACAGTTCGCTTCTGACCAATACCACGCGTTGTTCTCTCATGCATCTGCGATTCAGGTGCTTGGTGCTAAACCAGATGATGAATCTTCTAAGAAATTAGGTGCTGCACAAACTGCCCGTCCAGTTTGGGAAACTGCCAAAGACGCGATCCAATACGGTTCACGTGGTCACGGTTCAGGCTTCTTCTTCACTGAGAAACCAGACGCAAACGTATGGGTGGATGGTGAAGTAGCAAACTACTTCCGTGAAACGTATGAAGAAGTGAAAGAACGCCTAGGTGAAACTCGTGCACTGCGTCTTGCTGGTCACAACACCATGTTCCCAACACTATCTTGGTTGAACGGTACTGCAACGCTTCGTGTATGGCACCCACGTGGTCCAAACAAGACTGAAGTATGGGCATTCTGTATCTGTGATGCGGACGCGCCAGAAGATGTACAAGCAGCATTTGAACGTTCTGCAACACGTGCCTTCGGTCCTGCTGGTTTCCTTGAGCAAGATGACTCTGAGAACTGGATTGAAATTCAAAAAGTTTTACGTGGTTATAAAGCCCGTCAAAACAAATTAATTATGGAAATGGGTAAAGGTAACGAGAAAGTACGTGAAGATGGTATCCCGGGTATCACTAACTACATTTTCTCTGAAACTGCAGCGCGCGGTATGTACCGTCGTTGGGCTGACCTATTGATTCATGAAAAATGGGAAGACGTTGAAGCTGCGGCTGACGAATATGAGAAGGAGCTTATGAAATGAGTCAAGTTAGTTTGGAACTCCATCACCAAATTAGTCAGTTCCTTTATCAAGAAGCCAAGCTTCTTGATGACTGGAAGTTCCGTGATTGGTTGGCTGTGTTAGCGGAAGATATTTCTTATACGCTTCGCACCACACCAAACGCGCAAACACGTGACCGTCGTCGTTCGATTGAGCCGCCAACAACTTGGGTATTTAACGATACTAAAGATTTGTTGGAACGCCGTGTAGCTCGTTTAGAGACAGGTATGGCTTGGGCTGAAGAACCTCCTTCACGTACAACACACATGGTTTCAAATGTGATTGTTGAAGCGACAGAAGTTGAAGGCGAATACGACGTTTACGTAACGTACTTGTTGTACCGTACCCAGAAAGAGAAAGATGTAACAATCTACTGTGGTAAGCGTCACGACAAGATCCGCAAAGTTGACACTGAGCAAGGTTTCGAAATCTTCAACCGTAAGATTACCCTTGATCAGGTGACTTACAACTCACATAACCTGAGCGTGTTCTTCTAATGAATAAGATTTTTGTTTGCCAAGTTGACGAATTAGACGAAGGCGAAGCATTGAAAGTAGATTGCGGCGTGAATGGTATCGATGCGCTTGCAGTATTCAACAACAATGGCGAATTTTTCGCGATGAACGACCGTTGTTCACATGGTAATGCTTCAATGTCTGAAGGTTACCTTGAAGATGATGGCACTGTTGAATGTCCACTTCATTCGGCTCGATTCTGTTTGAAAACTGGTCAAGCATTATGCTTACCAGCAACAGATCCTATCAAAACATTCCCTGTGATTGTTGAAGATGGTGCTTTATACGTAGAGATGGCAGGAGAGTAATCATGGGTTGGCTACAAGGCGAAGTTGCACTTATTACCGGTGGTGGTTCAGGCTTAGGCTGGGCATTGGTTGAACGTTTCTTAGAAGAAGGTGCACAAGTTGCTGTTCTTCAACGTTCTCAATCGAAAGTTGATGCATTGAAAGAACATTTTGGTGACCGCGTGCTTGCGATCGCAGGAGATGTAGCCAGCTATGAGGATAATGTTCGTGCAGTTCAAGCAACTGTAGAACATTATGGCAAACTTGACTGTTTCGTCGGAAACGCAGGTATCTGGGATCATTACGCAGATATCGTCAATACATCGGGTGAACAGCTGGAAAAAGCTTTTGATGAGATTATGGGTATTAACACCAAATCTCTCATCTTAGGTGCCAAAGCTGCACTTGATGCATTGATAGCTTCGGAAGGTTCTATCATATTTACTTTGTCTAACTCAGCACTGTATTCGGCAGGCGGAGGCCCTGTATACACAGCGTCTAAGCATGCTGGCGTTGGGATCATGAAAGAATTAGCCTACGAGCTTGCGCCTAAAGTACGAGTGAACGCTGTTGCTCCGTCGGGTATGAATGTAAACATCAAAGGTGCTGCTTCTTTAGGCCAAGAAAACCTCGGTCTACTCGATGCACGCGATCCTGAGAAGATTGCACGCGGCATGCCGCTCAATTTCTTACCCGAACCTGAAGATATGACTGGTTCATACGTGTTATTGGCTTCTCGTCAAAACAACCGCCCATTAACTGGTGTTTTAATTAATGCTGAATGTGGTCTGGGTATCCGTGGTTTACGACAACCACGTGCTGGCTTCTTTGACGAGATTTAATTCGCCAAAAACGTAAAGGACTTACTCGGCAGCCGTTTTGGCTGCCTTCCGTTTAGGAGTCACCCATGGCCGTTAAACTCATTTGTGCATCGCACAGTCCCCTAATGGAATTTGCTTCTCCGCAAGAGAAATACAAAGAGGAAAAAGTTCGCGAAACTTTTGCCCAACTTGCTAAAGAAGTTGAAGACTATAATCCAACATTGATCATTACTTTTGGTCCAGACCATTTCAATGGTTTCTTCTATGACCTCATGCCATCTTTCTGCGTCGGTATTCGTGCCAAAGCAGCAGGTGATTGGGATTATGGTAAAGACAATGACCACATCAATGTGCCTGAAGAAACAGCAATCAGTCTGGTTCGTCGTGTGTTGGATGAAGGTGTTGATGTTGCGTACTCATACCGTATGCAAGCAGATCATGGCGTGACTCAACCATTACATTTCCTTTGTGGTGGCAAGCTTGATCGTTATCCAACGATTCCAATTTTTATCAATGGTGCAGCTGCACCGATGCCAACAACCAAGCGTACAGTCGCTTTGGGTCGTGCAGTCGGTCAGTTCATTAAATCATTGAACTTAGAGAATGAACGTGTACTTGTTTTGGGTACAGGTGGTTTGTCTCATGATCCACCAACGCCGCAAATGGGTTCAGTTCCACCAGAAGTGGAAGAGTTCCTGATTGCAGGTCGTAATCCAACTGAAGAGGCACGTAATACACGTCAAGGCAAAATCATTGCTGTCGGTCAAAAACTCGCAGCGGGTGATACTTCTGTCGCAGTGCCTTTAAACCCAGAATGGGATCGTGCATTGCTTGATACTTTCGCCAAAGCTGACTTTGCTGCCATTGAAGCGATGACTGAAGCTGAAATTCGTGTTGAAGGCGGTCGTGGTGGTCAAGAAGTTCGTTCTTGGATGGCTGCTTTTGCTGCACTACATGAAGTGGGCGAATACGACATGACAACACATTGCTACGAAGACATTAGTGAGTGGATTGCGGGCTTCGGCATCGTATCTGCAGAATTGAAATAAGGAACAAACCCATGAGCCAAAATGGTATCGAAACCATCGTTATTGTTGGAGCTGGTCAAGCTGGTGCTAGCGCCATTTTAGAACTCCGTGCGAACAAGTATGAAGGCAAAATCATTTTGGTGGGTGATGAAACACATCTTCCTTATGAACGTCCGCCTTTGTCTAAAGACGTAATTCTAAAACCTGAAGAGACCAAAATCGAAATTCTGTCAGAAGAAAAATTGGCAGAACTCGGTGTTGAACATATTCGTGGCAATGGCGTTGTGAAAATCCATAGCGATGCAAAAACAGTTGAACTGAAAAATGGCGAAATTGTTGCATTTGACAAGTTGCTTCTAGCAACCGGTGGTGCAGCACGCCGTTTACCGAATTTCGATGCTTTGGGTAAACACGTTTATACCTTACGTAACCTTGAAGATTCACAAGCATTGGTGCCTGTATTACAAGCGGGTCGCCGTATTGTATTGATCGGCGGTGGTGTGATTGGTCTTGAGCTTGCTTCTTCAGCACGTTCTAAAGACTGTATCGTGACCGTGATTGAAATGGGTCCGATGGTCATGGGTCGTTCATCTCCACGTGTTTTAAGTGAATTCTTATTGGCACAGCAACGTCTTGCAGGTGTAGATGTTCGTCTTTCGACTTCTATTGCTGACTGTAAGTTTGATGGCGAAGAAGTGGTGATCACGCTTGAAGGCGGTGAAGAACTTCGTGCCGATGCAGTGATCTATGGTATTGGCATTGTGCCAAATGCTCAACTTGCGGTTGATGCAGGTTTAGACGTTGATTTTGCCATTAAAGTGAATGATAACTGCCAAACTTCGCATCCAGATATTTATGCAGCGGGTGACGTTGCGACTCAGCTTCGTGACTGTGGTAACCACCGTCGTGTCGAAACTTGGGAAAATGCGAACTTGCAAGCAGGTATCTTTGCTCGTCATGTAATGGGTGTTGAACATCCAACCCCAAATCCAGCGTGGTTCTGGACAGATCAGTTAAATATCAACTATCAATTTGTGGGTGATATGGCTGCAAGCGAATGGATTGCACGTGGCGAAGTAAATCCTGAATTAGCTGCAGAATCATCATTTGTTTTATTTGGTGTTACTGATGGTGTAATCGTGGGTGGTATCACTGTGAATGCTGCGAAAGAAATGCGTCATTTGAAAAAATTGATTAGCAAGAATGCGGCGTTTGAAGCGGATAAATATTTAGATTTAAGCCAAGATTTACGTAAACTTGTAAAGTAAGCTGAATGTCTAAGAGGAGCAGACTTGCGGTAACGTAGGTCTGTTTTTTTATGTCTTTAGTTTTAGCGTCGCACTTATAAAGCTATTTTGTAGTCCATGTATATAGTTTTAGCTTATGTAGATCTATTCAACGGTTTTAATCCTCCCCAGCCCTCCTTTTTCAAAGGAGGGAGTAGTCTTTGTGAAGAATGGATTTCGTTTAGATGTTTCCCTCCTCTTTTTTTTAAGAGGGGTTAGGGGAGATTATTGATCGTTTGAAGAGAAGTCCTTATACCCCAAACGATCGGGTGGCATTCATAACGCCTCCAATTTAGTTGATAAAGGGGAGAACAATAATTGGTCTTAAACTTTATTAGTTAATGGTCTTACGAGTAGTTCCAGATCTGAATAGTGGGTTTCAGGTTAAGTCGTTAGAACAATCAAATTTGAGAATGAAATGAAATCTTCACTGCCGCTGACGGCAAGTATATATGCTCTTTTGGTACTGATTTGGGCGACGACGCCGCTCGCGATTGTGTGGAGTGTGCAGGAAATACATCCGATGTGGGTGTTGATTATCCGTTACTTCGGCGCATCTATTATTGCGCTGTTTCTGTTGAAATTGATGCGTGATCCTTTGCCGTTTGATGAAACCTCATTAAAAAGTTATGTGGCAGGGAGTTTGAATTTGATTGGCGCACAGTTGTTTATTTATCTCGCAGCCAATTATCTCACCTCTGGTTTAATGGCACTGATTTTTGGTTTTTCACCCTTAATTGCCGGTTTGATTGGGCATGTAATTTTAAAAACACATAAATTGGTCGCTTTGCAGTGGTTGGGCATGGCGGTTGCAGTGGGTGGTCTAACTTTTGTCTTTGCAGATTCTGCTGATAGCAAAGTCAATCCAATTGGCGTTGTACTGATGCTAATCAGCATGGTGTCGTATATTAGTTCGATTTTTTGGGTGAAGCAGATTAATGCACCGTTAAAGCCAATGTCTCAGGCAACAGGTTCTCTGATTGTTTCTGCCTTGGGTTCGGCACTCATCATTCCTTTTATCTGGCAGCATTTTCCAACCGAATTGCCAAGTGGCCGTGCCATGATAGGTTTTGTCTTTACCATGATCCTGTCATCTATTGTGGCAATGCTGTGTTACTTCTGGCTGATCAAACGTTTGGCGGCATCAACGGTGTCACTCAGTAATGTTATGACACCTGTCATAGCATTGGTTTTGGGAGCGACGTTGAACAGTGAACATATTAGCTCCAATGCCTTTGTTGGAATCGTGGTCGTGATGTTTGGTATTGTGATGTACTTTTGGAAAGAGTGGCGCGAGCAATATTTTAATAAAGTACGTTGAACCGTGTACATCTACAGAATTATAAGGAAGCTGCGGCTTCACTGCTGTCCCACAATTTTTCACAAGAGGAAGCTCATTTGAGCTTCCTCTTGTTTTATGGGTATTTTATCGGGTGAAAATAAAGCTTTTAAAGTTCTTCTTTCAAACAAATTCACTTGAATTATTCTGAGTAAACGTTGAACTGTCCAACCTGTTTTTCCTAAATGTTGAGCGAAACTC
Source organism: Acinetobacter sp. YH16040_T (assembly GCF_024605785.1). Lineage (NCBI taxonomy): Bacteria > Pseudomonadati > Pseudomonadota > Gammaproteobacteria > Moraxellales > Moraxellaceae > Acinetobacter > Acinetobacter sp. YH16040_T. The sequence goes on from NZ_CP094541.1 coordinate 427,329, forward strand.
ACCAATAAATAGGCGATCATCGCAATCCAGATTTGTGTCTGAATTGCGTTCCTGCTGCGACCTAGAAACGCTTTTAATTTGAGATTCTGCTTAATCGCCTTAAAGAACAGCTCAACTTTCCAACGATCTTTATAAATCGCCGCAATGGTGGAGGCGGCTAAATGAAAGTTATTGCTGAGAAAGCTAAAGTGCTTGCCACTTTGCTGATCTCTATATTCAATTCTTCTTAACACTGGGGCTTTTCTTTTTAGGGCATGTGCGCTATTCAGCTGAATGGTTTCATCTTTTAGAATACCTTTGGATTCAAGCACTGGATGTTGCTGGATCACCTGATACACAGATTTAGGCCTAAAACGTGTGACAAATCCAATGTTTTGAGCAGTCAGATTTGCATACCATTGGTAATCGACATAGCCTTTATCAAAAACTACAATGCTGCCAGCAGGAAACTGGAATTTGCGGCCTTGTACCATGTCATTTTCTTTGCCATTTTCAACTGCAACAAACTCAGGAATATCATTGCTGTGATTCAATCCTATACTGAGTTTCATGCTGGCTTTTGAGTCGTGAACTTTGGCCCATTCACATAAGGAAAGCGACAGGTCAATATGACTGGCATCCAAGGAATACAAGGGATTCTTAAAGCGAAACTTATGAGCGACTTTTGAGTGGTCATAGTATTTAAGCAACTTGTAAAATAGCTGTTGATACAAGGCAGCAGGCTGCTGCTCATTGATTCGTGCCAGCGTGCTTCGGGGAATAGACTTTGCTCCGAGATGACTTAGCTTTTCCTGTTGGCACTCCAAATTGGATTGAATATCTCTCAGACTTTGCCTACAAGAGAATTGAGACATCAATATGGCAATAAACTGATCCCACCGGGAAGCCGCTCTAAATTTCTGTCCAACATGGTGCACTTTAGCAAGTTGTTCAAAATCCTGTCGCACAACAGGTTTAATTAGCTCATGAAATACGGTATTCTGATGTGACAAAACCTGAATCCTGGTCGTTAAAGTGTTTGTTTGCACTCATATTTTAACTGTTAGGACTCAGGTTTTTTTATTTAAAGCAAACTATGGGACAGCAGTGGCTGCGGCTTCCTTTTTTTTCTATACCTTTGCGCTAAAGAGCGTGTTTCACATGGAACATGATGGCATTGTCGAAACAATCGACAGTTGGTGTAAAAACAACAAAATAACAAACAACAGCTACAGTCAGTTTGAGTACTATGGAATGAGTTATAAAATCAAATAGATCTGTTTGATAAAAATAAATTTAGGACAATTTTAAATGTCTGAATCTAACAAAATCGTGGTATATGCAGCGCTCTTCGGCAATTTAGCGATTGCACTGGTGAAGTTTGTCGCTGCCTATATCACGAATAGTTCGGCCATGTTGAGTGAAGCTATTCACTCTGTGGTTGATACTTTAAATGAAATCTTACTGCTCTACGGTATGAAAAAATCGCAGCAGCCAGCAAATGCACGCCATCCGTTTGGCTATGGGAGAGAGCTGTATTTTTGGGCTTTTATTGTGGCGTTGATGGTCTTTGCTTTGGGTGCGATCGTGTCGATTTATCAAGGGATTAGTCATATTTATCACCCCGAAGAAATGCAAAATCCGATGATTAACTATATCGTATTAGGTATTGCGATTTTGTGTGAAGGGACCTCTTGGTTTGTGGCATTGAAAGCATTTCGTAAAATCAAAGGGAAACAGGGCTATTTTGAAGCATTTCGGCGCAGTAAAGATCCGACGACATTTACCGTGTTATTTGAAGATTCAGCAGCGCTGATTGGTCTGTTTATTGCCCTGATCGGTATCTATTTATCACACGCGCTGAATATGCCAATGCTTGATGGTCTGGCATCAATTCTAATTGGGGTTGTACTCGCTATTTCAGCAATTTTACTTGCACGTGAGACTAAAGGATTGCTCATGGGAGAAACTGCTGACCCACAATTGAGGCATAATGTCTTGATGGTTGCAGAGCAAGATCCAGCAGTGCATTCTGCCAATGGGGTGTTAACAGAGCAGATGGGTGCACATCAAGTTTTGGCATCTTTGAGTCTTGAATTTAAAGATAATTTAACGTCAGATGATATCGAAGCTTGTGTCAACAGAATTGAAGCACAAATTAAACAGCTTCATCCTGAAATTGTGGCACTCTTTGTCAAGCCTCAATCTCGGAAGGTTTGGCTTGAGCGCATGAAAGGTCGTCTTGATCAATAGGTCTGCGAGGTTAAATACTTTGCAAGGTTTGTCAGCATAGTGAATGAATTTTAAATACACATGAATCAAAAAACTCAATCAGCACAGTTTCAAATCAGTACTGAACGCTGTATGAAACATACGTGGACGAAGCCTGTATTTGATTATCTGGCAACTGACCATTTTAATGGGGAAAAATTCTTTAATACCCTTCGAAATCCAGATGCGTTTACGCGTAAAGATATTCTGAAATGGATCATGACGCGTAAAAGCGATACATGGAAAGTAGATCGTGAGCAAGAATACCAACAGTTTTTTGCTTCTTCGCGTAGCATTCCGCACAATCGGCCATTGGCTAAAATGGATGATTGGTTGGTTTGGTTTGTCGGACATGCGACGGTTTTGATTCAAATTGGGCCATATAATTTTTTGACCGATCCTGTATGGGCGGAGTATGCAGGCCCACGTCAAGGGACTGGACCACGACGTGCTTGTCCTGCAGGAATTGCCTTAGAAGAATTACCTACAATTCATGGGGTTTTACTAAGCCATAATCATTATGATCATATGGATTTAGCAACCTTGAATTGGTTACATGAACAATTTGCTATGCCGATTTATACTGGTTTAGGCAATGCTTATTATTTACCCACACATTTCAATGTCATTGAACTTGATTGGTGGCAATCGGAAATGTTTGAAGATTTGCGTATCGTTTATACGCCTGCACAGCATGGTTCAGGTCGTGGTTGGCGAGATCAAAATCATGCCTTATGGGGAGGTTTTTCCATCGTGCATAGTACAGGACATTTCTTCTTTGCTGGAGATACGGGCTATGCCGCACATTTCAAACAAATCCATACACGCTTAGGTGCACCCCGAGTAGCGTTATTACCGATTGGAGCTTATGAGCCACGTCGTTTAATGAAATATTTGCACATGAATCCCGAAGAAGCTTTTCAGGCGCATAAAGATTTACAGTCAAAATGTTCATTGGCAATGCATTATCGGACGTTTCAGTTGACTGATGAAGCTAGAGACCAACCTGAACATGACTTACATCATGCAATGCGAAAAACATCAAAGTTAATGAATCCATTTTTAACCATGCATGAAGGCAAAAAATTGATTGTTTAAGGATTAATTAAAAGGTAATTGGAATATTTAATGCCAAGAAAAAACCACCTTAAAAGGTGGTTTTTTTATTCAAAGATAAAACTTAAAGCAAGCCTGGATTACCTTGAGCTGGATCAGTTGCACGAGCAGCTTGCGCATCCGCTACAGTTAAGCCTAATGCTTTTGCAACACCTTCACCATAAGCTGGATCACATGCGTAACAGTTACGGATATGACGATATTTGATGAAGTCGAGTGCATCGCCCATTGCGCCAGCAGTGTTATTAAACAATGCTTGTTTTTGTTCATCATTCATTAAGTTGAATAATGCACGTGGTTGACTGAAATAGTCGCTGTCATCTTCACGATAATCCCACAAGTCAGCATCACCAGTAATTTTCAATGGTGGTTCTTTGTATTGTGGTTGCTCTTGCCATTGGCTGAAGCTGTTTGGTTCATAATGCGGTGTTGCACCATAGTTACCATCCATACGGCCTTGACCATCACGACGGTTCGAGTGAACAGGGCAACGTGGTGCATTTACAGGAATTTGGTAATGGTTTACACCCACGCGATAACGTGCAGCATCAGCATAGTTGAATAAACGCGCTTGCAGCATACGGTCAGGTGAGAAGCTAATGCCCGGCACCAAGTTACTTGGTGCAAAAGCGGCTTGTTCAACATCTTGGAAATAGTTTTCAGGATTACGGTTGAGTTCGAATTCACCCACTTCAATCAACGGATAGTCGCCTTTAGGCCATACTTTGGTTAAATCAAATGGGTGATAAGGTACTTTTTCTGCATCAAGTTCAGGCATAATTTGAACGTACATTTTCCATTTTGGAAAATCGCCGCGTTCAATTGCATTGAACAGATCGGTTTGTGAGCTTTCACGGTCTTTGGCAATAATCGCTTCAGCTTCAGCATCGGTTAAGTTTTTAATGCCTTGTTGAGTGCGCATGTGGAATTTAACCCAGAAGCGTTCATTATTGGCATTAATAAAACTGAAAGTATGGCTACCAAAACCATGCATATGACGGTAACCATCTGGAATACCGCGGTCAGACATCACAATAGTAACTTGGTGTAGAGCTTCAGGAAGTAAAGTCCAGAAATCCCAGTTATTAGTTGCACTACGCTTATTGGTTTTAGGATCGCGTTTCACTGCTTTATTTAAGTCAGGGAATTTACGAGCATCACGTAGGAAGAAGACAGGGGTGTTATTACCAACTAAATCCCAGTTACCTTCTTCAGTATAGAATTTAAGGGCAAAACCACGAATATCGCGTTCTGCATCTGCAGCACCACGCTCACCCGCTACGGTAGAGAAACGAGCAAAAAGTTCAGTTTTTTTACCAACTTCTGAGAAAATTTTAGCGCGGGTATATTGGGTAATATCGTTAGTCACGGTAAACGTACCGAAAGCACCAGAACCTTTGGCATGCATACGACGCTCTGGAATTACTTCACGAACGAAATTACCGAGTTTTTCATTAAGCCATAGGTCTTGGGCAAGTAAAGGACCACGTGCACCTGCCGTCATACTGTTCTGATTATCTACAACAGGAGCACCAGCATCAGTTGTTAGGTGGGTGACAGGACATTTTTTAACGTCGTCGCTCATTGAGTATCTCCATTATTATAATCATGTATTAAAGTTGGGAGTTATAACCTTTCAATTGATAACACGCTCAACAGCACATGACCTTAACCGTTTTGTTAATTCATTTTAAAGTGACAATGTGACAACAGTTTTTCTCTCATTCTAAAATTTTTCAAGCAGCAATCAATCGAAGAGAAGTCATAAAACTGTAGCCGTTAAAAGCTTAAAAATCTTTATATACTTATTGACTCTAAAGCTTTCTGTGGTTTTTGACAAATGGAAAAATAGTTTTGAATAAATGGTTAATTCGATGAATCAAGTTATTGAATTTATATTATTTATTTATATATTTTGTTTTAATATTTTATCGATGAATTAAACTCAAATATATCGCTATGATAGGTAGAATAGGACGAAATATCTAAATCCATATTTCTATTATGGATTTTGGCCTTAATATAGGTTTTTTAGCTGATTCTAGTTAATGAAAGACATTTTATGTTGTTAATATTGCAGAGATTTTCAACATTAAAGACATTATTTAATACTTAAAATAAGCTAAAAATACAGCTGAAGAAATATTGGCAAGTGGTCTAAGTTGTTTTAGAAAATTGTAAATAAATTCTTTATGGGGTGATGCTAGTTGTTACAGCTATCTTTATTGTTGTCAGGTCAGGTGTTGTCACTCCAGCGTGAATCGATTCTTATATCATATCAACATACTAGGCAACCTTACGTGATCGCATATCGTAGTTGAGGGGGTTAATGGCGAACCCATTTTGACCTCGGGATATATTTTACTGCCAAAAGGATAAGCACTTAAACAAGGCTGGACCGTATTGGCATGAGCACATGGCACGACTGTGTGGCTGATACAAGTGCTCCTTCAAGTGATTATACAATGGGCCTGTGTATAGTTTGCAACTAGTCATAGATGGTGCAATCGACAGTTGTTTGAGGCATGGCTATGTAGTGGTTACAACAGATTATCAAGGACTAGGTAAGCCAAAACAGCACCCTTATATGAATGTAGGCAGTTAAGTTTATAATTTGGTGGATTCTGTACATGCACTGCATTCTTGGAAGCCGAAGCAATTTAATAAAGACTGGATGGTGATGGGGGCATAGTCAAGGTGGTGCAGCTGCTATTGCGGTTGCAGCTCAGGGACAAAAAGATGCGCTTGAATTGAATCTTAAAGCTGCAATACCCTTGGCACCGGGTGGTTATCAATATGAATGTATTGCTGAATACGTAGAAACCAATCCAAATCCAGATACCAACGTAGCGGCATTTTTCCCAATCCTGTTGTTGGGAGCAGCCGAAGCAGATCGATCAATGTAGATCAACAGGTTAGTCCAGATATGCAGTCTTTACTAAATCAGGCCCGTAAACGTTGTTTATCAGAAATAAAAAAATTAGTTAAAATAAGCACCTCAGCCAATCTTTTAAAAAATTCAGACTTAAGGCCATCCCCAAGCTATTTAAAACGGCAGTCGATTGAATATATGACCCTAACCGTAACACTGATGTTTGTTTAAGGCGCCGCAGACCATTTGTCGATCACCTTGGTACTCAAAGTTATTACCAAAAAGTGTGCAAATAAAAATTGCCAGTAGTCTATCAGGCGATCCCAAATGGCTATCATCGTGGTGCATTAGGCCATAGTCCAAAATATACGGCTGAATTTTTAAAGAGCTTACAACTGGCCAGCATTGCAAAGGCGTATAAATGAGACAAGTAAGCTGGCAATAAAAGCTTAACTTCTAAAGCACTTTTATTGACGGATGAAACAAGTGATGAATGATTTTCTTCTACCGTAAAAATGAATTTCCTAAATATCTAAAATAACTGGTTTAAGAGCCGATTTTTTGTAAATAACATGACTTTATTTTATTCACCGATGCATTTGAAACATCATTAGACTTGTCCGCGAAGTCTAATCGCGCAACATATGAATTATATCTCGCTTTAATTCATCCCACTCCCCAAAATCAGGCTCAATCAATAAAGTTTGCGACACAAAGCCATAACACACCCGCTGCATATTTAAAGCCATCTGTTTGAGCTGTTCATCATCCTGTATAAATGGCTCAAGCATACTGCGCCACATTTGCACCATCATGGCATAACTCTTACGGTAACTTTCAATATCTGAAATCTGCCGTTCTAACAAAAACACCTGTGACCATAAAAACTGCTGTGCTTGAATTTGCTCAATTTGAAAATGAATAATTCGCTCTAAATAAGTCTGAAACTTCAAATCTGTGGATAACTTGATCAAGCTATGTGCATAACTTTTTAAGCTTTCCGCATTGTGTTTCACATGTAAATGAATGGTTAGCGCAATCAAATCTTCCTTTTTAGAAAAATATTCATAGAACGTTCCCAAGCCCACGCCTGCAAGGTCGGTAATTTCCCGAATGGTAATTTGGCTGGCAGGACGCTCATGCAAAAGCCGAACAAAACTGTCCTGTAAGGCTTCTTGCGTCAGTTTGGCACGTGATTGACGTGGCTTACGCCGTATTTGAATGGCTGAATGCTTCATATTTTTAAGCGCGGAAAACCGAACGTCTATGCTTTAAATTTTCTCTATACTGAAATGAAAAGCCAACAAGAACAAGCGGAAAATATAGACGATGAATACATTAGAACAGACATGGATGACGCATCAAATCAGCAACCAATTTGATGAACTGGAAAACTACAATCTATTTTCAAGTGATACGGTTTTACATGAAATCTTAAAGCGCTATGGCAGCCACGATCAGCCGATCTTATGCGAAATGGGCAAAGTCGCAGGTTCGAGTGAATACTTTCAGCATGGGGCTTTAGCCAACAAACATACCCCAATTTTACATGCCTTCGATGCTCGTGGTCGCCGTACTGACTTTATCGAATTTCATCCTTCATGGCATAAATGGATGGGACTCAACCGTCAGTTTGATACCCATGCGCATCCTTTTAATCAGCCTAACTCCAAGACTAAATGGGTGGAATGGGCAGCACGTTTTTATCTCGCAGGTCAGGTCGAGTGTGGCAATTTATGTCCGAACTCCATGACGCTGGGCAGTATTCCCTTAATTCAACGTGAACCTGAACTATGGGCGAAAATTGGCGAGAAACTATTATCGACGGAATATGATGAACGTGATGTACCCATCGCGAAGAAAAAGTCGATTTGGCTCGGTATGGGCATGACCGAAAAGCAGGGCGGTTCGGATGTACGCGCCAATGAAACCATTGCCGTGCCTATAGCAGAAACAGGACGAGGCAAGGCTTATTTGCTCACAGGGCATAAATGGTTTTTCTCTGCGCCGATGTGTGATGCGCATTTGGTGGTGGCAAAAACCGAACAAGATGGCTTGGCGTGTTTCTTTGTACCGCGTTGGTTGGAAGATGGCACGAAGAATAATATTCAGGTGCAACGCCTAAAAGAAAAAGTCGGTAACCGCAGTAATTCAAGCTCGGAAGTCGAATTCAAAAATGCGTGGGGCATTATGATTGGTGAGGCAGGGCGTGGCATTCCAACCATTATTGAAATGGCGAATTACACCCGTCTGACCTGTTCGGTCGGTTCGAGCGCCATGCTGCGTCAAGCTTTGGTGCAATGCATTGCCTATACCCGTCAGCGTCAGGCTTTTGGTAAACATTTGATTGATCAACCGCTTATGCGTGCAGTCTTGGCAGATTTGGCTTTAGAAAGTGAAGCAGCGACGCAGCTCAGTTTCCATTTGGCGCAGTGCTATGAATCGGATGATACTTTGTCTGTGGCATGGAAACGCATCATGACCCCAGCAGCTAAGTTTTGGATTTGTAAACGTGCAGTCGAACTAACTGGTGAGATGATGGAAGTCTTTGGTGGTAATGGCTATGTCGATAACGGCATCATGGCGCGCATTTTTAAAGAAGCACCTGTGAATACCATTTGGGAAGGTTCAGGCAATGTTATGTGCCTAGATGTGCTGCGCGCGATTGGGCGTGATCCTGAATCTATTGAGGTGCTGTTTAAAGATTTGGCCAGTACAGCAAGTACAGATGAAAGCTTGCAAACAGAATTGCAGGACTTGTTCAGGTTGTTCCATCAATCGCCTGAAGATTTACAATTTATGGGGCGCAGTTTGGTCAGTCGTTTAACGGTACTTGCACAAGCGGTGTTATTGAAACGCTATGCGCCTGATTATGTAGCAAATGGTTTTATTCAAAGCCGTTATAGCGCAAAACACGGGCAAGTGGTGGGCATGCTGGATGCTAAAAAGGTCGATGTAGAGCGAGTATTAGAACGGGCTTTTGCTAGCTAAATACAACGTATTTCCCTCTCTCAATGGGAGAGGGTTAGGGAGAGGGAAATAATGTGGCAAAGCAATTTTTTTATGGCCTTGGGGCTAACTACGCTGTATCAAAAAGCCATAGGAAAGTGCTTGAAAAAATCTAAAAATAGACCAATATATGCACTACAGCACGAGGGTGCTGTATAGGCAAAAAGGTGAATGCAAATGGCAAAGAAAAAAGTCCTGCCTGAAGTTGAAGTTCGCAACTTTGTGGCAAAACACATGAACGATTTTAACAAAAGCCAAACTTTTGTAGATCGAAAGAAAAATGCAAAACGCGGCTATGCAAAGCACAAAAAAGGGGGATATTCGAATGATTATCTCCCTTTTTATTTCAGTGTATTTTCTCAGTTTTTAGTCTACTAAATGATTCGGCTTCAACATCTGCTTAAACAAATTCCACATCATATTCCATACGTTTTGCTGTTTGCTTCGCAATCTCTAAGCCATGCAATTTGGCCACAATATAAAGCGATGCATGGATCCCCGAAGAAATCCCCGCAGCATCTAAGACTTCAACTTCGTTGAATAATAAGATACCAACGTTCATTCAGATGGTTCCATGCAGGATTTAAAGCATTGGTTTTGAGTTGAAATATTGAACATTAAAACACCGCTTATTTTGAAAATAAGTCTTCAAACATTTTGTTGAATGTGGATTTTTGTTGTGGTCTAGACGCTGTGCTTTGATGTTTTACGGCGTTATTAGGTTGCTGAAGTACGTGTTCCACCTGACTGGTCAATTGCTCAAACCAAGTGGAGTCAGTATGTTGCATGTGATTTAGCTGTTTGACGCGCTGTGCAGCCAGTACCGATGGATCATTTTTCCCTAAGCGGCGCTGCTGTGAAGCAGTAATTTCTATACCGAGTAAGGGGGGAATACGAGAGCGGCTGACCGGAGCTTTGGATTTTGTTGGCTTGGTTGGGCGTGTATTGACTTGTTGTGCTTGGGACGGTCTAGGTCGAGTTGAGGATGCTTTTTCAATCGGTGTGTCGTGTTGCAGCTCTAACATTTTTTGTTTGAGTTGTGGATGGATCTTTGTCATATAAAAGGCAATTGCGACAAAAGCCAGAAAAAATAAAAAATCCATCATCACCTCATTTTATTATTTTACATGAGTGTTCTTAAGCACTCACGATTCGGGTTGCCGATTTCACCATATCACCAAGACCATGAGTCTTGAAGTAGTACTCCATCATGCTTTTCACCATCAGTGGATTATTCATGCTCAAAGCACGATCCAAGAGCTCTTTTGCATCTGGCATCGGCACATGGCAGATGGCTTTACGGACTTTGAGAATGTTACTCGAACTCATCGATAGGGTGTTAAAGCCCATCGCCATCAGTAAAATAGCTGTGAGTGGATCACCGGCCATTTCTCCACAAATACTAATCGGCTTGTCGTATTTATGACATTCTTGCACCAAGCGAGTCAGCGCACGAAGTACGGCTGGGTGTGAGTGTGAATAGACATTGGCAACACGTGGGTTATTACGGTCAACCGCAAGTAAATATTGGGTTAAATCGTTTGATCCCACTGAGAAGAAGTCAACCAATTCAGCAAACTCATCGATCTGTAACAGCACACTCGGCACTTCGACCATGATGCCGATTTTTGGCTTGGTAATCTTCACCTGTTCTTCTTCTTGCACCGCTTGCCAGTCACGATCGAGCAAATACAACGCTTCTTCGACTTCGCTGACACTGGTCACCATCGGCAGCAATATATGCAAGTTGTTCAGGCCAATACTGGCTTTGAGCATGGCACGAATTTGGGCTGAAAAAATCTCAGGATGATCGAGGGTAAAGCGAATTCCACGCCAACCCAGTGCTGAGTTTTCTTCTTCAATCGAGAAATAAGGCAGGTCTTTATCTGCACCAATATCGAGGGTACGCATCACTACGGGTTTATTGGCAAAATGACTGAGCTGTTGACGATAAATAGCGCGCTGTTCTTCTTCACCAGGGAAGCGATCACGCAGCATAAACGGAATTTCAGAACGGTATAGACCGACACCTTTGGCGCCACGTTGTACACCGCGAACCACATCGATCATCAAGCCAGTATTTACAAACAATCGAACTGCAACACCGTCAGGGGTGATGGCATCTTTGGTTTCGTATTGCTTCAGATCTTTAGCAATTTGCTCTTCTTCTTTTTGAATCTCTTTATAACGTGTGCGTAAACGACGAGGTGGATTGATGAATACACGACCTTGATGTGCATCGACAATCATTTCGACATCATCGAGGGTATTAATTGGTAGTTCAGTCACACCGACTACGGTTGGAATACCGAGGGCACGTGCCACAATCACCATGTGTGAGTTCATGGCACCTTCAGTGGTTACAATCGCCGCTATTTTATCGACAGGGAGTTCAACCAAGGCAGCCGTAGAAATTTCCTCACCAATTAAAATGCTTTCATCGGTGATTTCACGGTGACTGGCATCTGCTTCTTGCAAAAAGGCCAAGATACGACGCCCTAGATCTTTTAAGTCTGAAACACGTTCGCGGAGATAGTCATCTTCCATCTGTGCAAAGAGCGCAATATGTTTATCAATAACAATGCGTACCGAACCTTGTGCCCAGTTACCGTCACGAATTTCACTTTTGATTTCCGCGGGGAGGGCATTGGCATCGAGCATCCGCAAGAACACGCTAAATAATGCCCGCTCTTCGGCCATGAGGGCATCTTGCATCTTTTCATCGAGAGACAAAATTTCTTGACGAACTGCGTCTATGGCATTGTCGAGTAATTCGAGTTCTTCACTGATGTCATCGGCTTCACGATCGGGGACTGAAGCCAAATCAGCAGGTGGATACAGGATGACTGCACGACCTAGCGCAATACCGCCTGAACCTGAAATACCTTGGAAAGTTTTATAGGCAGGGAGGTTGTTTGGTTTACGAAAGACTTCAATATTCCCGACGGCATGTGCATGGGCAATCACCCCTGAAAGTTGAGCGCACAGGGTCACGAGGAAAGATTCGGCAGCTTCGCTAAAGTCTTGAGGCTCTTTGTTTTGAACCACCAAGACGCCCATAACTTTACGGCGATACATCACCGGAACACCGAGGAAGGAATTGTAAATTTCTTCCCCCGTTTCTGGCAGATACATAAAGCGTTCGTGTTTGGGTGCATTGTCTAAGTTGACGATTTCTTCACGTTGTCCAACTAAGCCGACCAAACCCTCACTGGTATGCAAAGAGACATGCCCAACGGCTTCAGGGTTTAAACCCTTAGAAGCCATTAGTAAATAACGATGATTTCGTTCATCAAGCAAGTAGATTGAGCAGACATCCACATGCATGGCTTCGGCCACTTGATTGACCATAATGTCTAAAGATTCATGCAAACTGGCCGACGCATTAATCTCTTGGACTATGCGTCTTAAGGTATCCAGTTGCATGTTCGACATCGTGTCTGCTCCAAAATTTATTCTGCTTTATTTATAACAACACTCATCCTAAAAATCTGCATCCATTCTGCAAATTTTTACGGTTTTTGCGGAAGCTGATTGCACAGCTCCACCATGGCTTTACGATATACATCGCGTTTAAAATTCACCACTTGACCCAAAGGGTACCAATAGCTGACCCATTGCCATTGATCAAACTCTGGTGGGTCTGACAAATCCAGCTGAATATGCTGTGCCGAAGCCGTCAGTTTTAATAAAAACCACTTTTGTTTTTGACCAATACAAACGGGGTCTGAATCCGTACGTATATACCGATGTGGCAAACGATAGCGCAACCACCCTTGGGTTTGTGCTATCACCTGGACGTGTTGGGGCAGTAAGCCAACTTCTTCTCTCAGCTCACGGTAAAGTGCCTGTTCGGGGGTTTCTCCATGTTGGATACCTCCTTGTGGAAATTGCCAGGCATTGTGACCAATGCGCTTTGCCCATAAAACTTGTCCAATGTCGTTTGCCAAAATGATCCCGACGTTGGGTCGGAAACCTTCTGAATCGATCATTTGGCTACCTAAATATTGTGTAATTTATGACTTTGCTCACGGGGACGTTTATTTCTGTGTCCATCTCGAAAAAGCAAAGTGTAAAAATGTTAAAATTGTTATGATCTTAACGAATTTCTATCGACTAGCGGAGATAGATTTACAATTTTTTTCTTAAATTTCAGCTTTTACGAGTATTTTCATGAAATTGGCACTGTTTGACCTTGATCACACCTTATTAAATACCGACTCAGACCATTCTTGGGGGGAGTTTTTGGTCAATGAAGGCTTGGTTGATCCAATTCATCATCGTGCCATGAATGATAAATTTTATGATGATTATAAAAAAGGCCAGCTTGACCCGATTGCTTATAATGAATTTGTATTTGAGTTTTTAACTCAACATGACAATGCCTACTTAACTGAGTTACATCAGTTGTTTATGAAAAAAGTCATTCGTGCGCAAATGCGTCCAGAGGGCTTTGCTGCCATTCAGCGCCATCAAGATGCAGGGCATCAATTGGTCGGGATCACCGCAACGTCTGATTTTATTACCGCACCGATTTTTCGTGAATTTGGTATTACTGAAATCATTGCGACCAATGCCGAAGTTGTGGATGGTAAATATACGGGTAAAGTGATTAATACTCCGTGCTACCAAAAGGGCAAATTAGTTCGTTTGAATCAATGGTTAGAAGGTCGTGATGTGACAGAATCTTGGGCCTATTCAGATTCGATTAATGACCGCTTCCTATTGGAATATGCCGATCATGCCTTTGCAATTAACCCAGATGACCGTTTAGAAGTCCTTGCAAAAGAACAAGGTTGGGACATTCAAGACTGGTCAATTCAAGCCTAAAAATAGATATGATAAAAAAGCATCATTAGATGCTTTTTTATTTGACGTCCTTTTGATTAAACTTCAGCTCACTAATTTGAACTATCGCTCTATATGCAGACAGAAGCTTCTTTTAAACATTTAATTCAAATCTTTATAGGGCCACGTGCTCAATCTTATTTAAAGTTCATAGAACAACAAGGTGGGCAGAACAGTGGCCTGAGTTGGGCGGGGTTAATTTTTGGGCCCTATTGGTTACTCTATCGGAAGATGTATCGCTATTTCTTCTTATTCTTTGCGGTTGGTTTTTTGATTAGTATGTTGGCACTCATCATCGGAGTGCCTGATCAAGTCTTGATGGGGCTAGCATTGATTCCTAACCTCATACTCGCTGGCATCGGAAAGCGGCTTTATAGCGATTTTGCGGTGCAAAAGACCAAAGCCTATATGCAGCAGCCGAAATATAGTGAGCAGGTGTTTGCTGAAGAAGGCGGAGTGAACTGGGGGCTGCCTTTGTTGTTGGTATTTATTCAATCGGTAGTGATGATTATGCTCAGTTTGCCTTTTATTCAATTTTCACCGCTGTAGAATTCTGTAATTGAGTGCGTGTCCGTTCCGTATTATATCCTTAAAACAGAATAATTTTGTATCCATAAACAATAAGTTTTAACACGGAGAATGACAATGAGTGTACGTCCACGCATGACTCATCTATTTGAACAACTGGGTTTAGATTCGAGTGAAGACGCGATTGCTTTATTTATCGTGACGCATCAACTCAGTGCCCAAACTAAAATTACCGAAGCAGACTATTGGACAGATGCTCAGCGTCAGTTCTTGGCCGAAAAAATTAAGTCAGATGGTGAATGGGCGATTATTGTCGATCAATTGAATGAATCATTACATGAAGATTCGTTGACGAAGTAAAACTGACGGGTCTTCCTTGGTTTTTTTAATGGGATCGGCTGAAATAGGCGATCCCATTTTTAATGCAAAATAAATTTAAGCGACCATTCAACATATAGAAAATCATTCGCTTTTTCTAAATGCTCAAACAGATCACTAAAAAAAGCCACCATAGCGGTGGCTTGATTAATAATTGAATTTTGTAGGCAAAAAATGAATTAGATGTGTTTCATCAATTCAACCAGTTTTTGTGCAGCAAGTGATTGAGTACGGCCTGGATGCCATACCATCCCCAATTGACGATTCATGTTTGAAGGTAAATTCAATTGTTTTAAATCTTGGTTCAATAATGTTTTAGGAAGGACTGACCAACCGAGACCAATGGAAACCAACATGCGAATCGACTCAAGTGAGTTATTGCTCATGGTGACTTTTGGCTTCAGGCCATACTTTTCAAACTCAGCCAAGGTAATTTGACTGGTATAGGTTTGCGCCGCAGGCAATAGACTTGGGTATTGGATCAAATCTTCTAAGGTTAAATGCTCAACTTGCGCCAAAGGATGGAAAGGTGCAACCACGAATACCAGTGGATCATTCCATGTCGTGATGTATTTTAAACGGCTGTCACCTTGTGGTGGTAAAGTCAAAAATGCCAACTCTAAGTCGCCAGCCAAAACTTGCTCATGGGCTTGTTCAGAATCAACAAAGTGTACATCTAAGGTCACTTCTGGAAACTGTTGTACATATTGACGCAAATGCGCCGGTAAATGGTGTAAGCCGATATGATGGCTGGTGCCAATTTTCAGTTTACCTTGAACCTGACCTTGCTCATGGCTGAGCGTATGGTGAATATCACCCAATTCATTCAGCCAGCTTTTTACTTTTGGCAAGAGAGAGTTTGCTGCATGCGTCGCTTGAACACCACGACCCGCGGATTCAAAAAGTTTGACACCGAAGTATTCTTCTAAACTGTGAATACGCTTGGTCACAGCAGGTTGCGTAATGAAGAGCTGATCTGCTGCCAAGGAGATCGAACCAGTTTCCATGACTTTTACAAAGGCTTCAAAGGCTGCGAGATTCATCTTCATTCCTATAAAGAATTTTTATGCGTAGTCTCATTGTTATAATATTTTAAGAATAAATCAAAGGAAAAGTTGTATCTTTTGATTTAAAACTAGGCGTTCAAGCCAGATGACGCTTTAAATCTGAGGGGATTTTCAGGGTTCAATAGTGTTATTTGAGTACTTGGTCACTGCATGATTTAAGATTGGGCTGTGACATTTTCAGCTCAAATGCGTTGTTACAAAGTTGTTTTTTAAACCGAAACCAGAGTTATGCATAATATAAAAAATACACGGCTGGAAAGTACGTCAACCGTTTAAATTAAAGAGGAGCGATGGCGTTTCTTTTTAACTCGGCATTGAACTAAAACAAAAAATGAACTCAAGTTTTGATGGCTTGGGGGACATACTTTCATTGAATAATTAAAGCAACAGGTACAGTCAAGGCGGCATCGATTAGCAATGTTGTACCTCACAGGGAGAAGGCGATGGATATTAAACACATTAAAAATTTATTGGATATTTTTGAAGGGACAGTCGAAAAGCGCTGTGCGATATATGAAATCGCAGATGATGAAGACGACGAAAACCGTGCAGCTGCCGAGTGTAATGCGGCAAAAAACAAACTAATTCTTGCGATAGAACAATTGGTTGAGGCGCATGATCAGCTGGCCTTACAGCAAAAAACCAAGCTTTGATGTTCTGTCTACAATTGAATCTATAGGATGAAATGAATAGAAAGTTAAAGTGGATAGAATAAAAGAACGTTTAAAGGTCATAAAAAAACCACCGTGATGGTGGTTTTTTTACAAGGAGCAGGGTTGGATTAAGCGGGGATATTTTCCTCTGCTGCTTTATCTTTCTTTTCCCATGCTTTTTCGTGGAAGAAAAAAGCAACCGCTTGAACAGTTGGTTCAAGTAAACTTAAGGTAATGGCCATTGCAATACTGCCTGTCACGTAATAACCAACCAACATCGCAACCGTGATATGCATGATGTAATAGCTCAAGGTTTTTTTGAACATGCGCTGATTATTTTCGACGAACTTGTTAATGTGTGCCATGAGAATGCTCCTTGTTAAATTGATAAATCTTGGTAATGAGTTAATAATAATGATTCTTATTTGCAATGTAAAAGAGAAAATTCGATTTATGATCATTGAATTTTTAAATTACTGCTTAAAAATGGCAGACAGTGAACAAAAAAGTCGGAGAGAATTCTAAAGTTTCATCTGCTGAAAGTATTGAAGTGAGCGTGTTTTAAACGCATTAATGGTCTTTAAAATGTAGCGGAAATCAGCAGTTAAATATCATTCCTATAAGTTTTTAAACTAATAAAAATGATAAATTAGATTTATGTGAATACGTGGTTATAATCGATTTAACGAAAGAATTTACCCAGTCCAGTGGAGCAAATCGACATGGCAGGCGAAACCCAAAAAGCGGAAACCCAAATAAAAAAAACCTTGTATGACAAATTGTGGGATGACCATCTAGTAAAACAGCGAGATGATGGCTCTTCATTATTGTATATCGACCGTCATTTATTGCATGAAGTGACTTCTCCACAAGCCTTTGAAGGGCTACAACTTGCAGGTCGTAAACCGTGGCGTTTAAGCGCTAATGTTGCAACGCCAGACCATAACGTACCTACGTCTACTAAGGAGCGTGCTGAAGGTATTGCAGGTATTGAAGATGATACCTCACGTATCCAAGTGCAAACTTTAGATGACAACTGTAAAACTTTTGATGTTGCCCAGTTTGACATCAACGATGTACGTCAAGGTATTGCGCACGTGGTGGGGCCTGAACAAGGTTTAACCTTGCCCGGTATGACCGTGGTATGTGGTGACTCACATACTGCAACGCATGGTGCATTTGGTTGCTTGGCTCATGGTATCGGCACATCGGAAGTTGAACACGTATTGGCGACTCAATGCTTAGTTCAAAAGAAAATGAAGAATATGTTGGTGCGTGTTGATGGTCAATTGGGTCAAGGCGTAACTCCTAAAGACGTGGTTTTAGCGATTATCGGAAAAATCGGTACGGCGGGTGGTACAGGTCACGCGATTGAATTTGGTGGTCAAGTGTTCCGTGATATGTCGATCGAAGGTCGTATGACGGTATGTAACATGGCGATCGAAGGTGGCGCGCGCGTGGGTATGGTGGCTGTCGATGACAAAACCATTGCCTATGTGAAAGACCGTCCGTATGCACCGAAGGGCGAACAGTGGGACGCTGCAGTAGAGTATTGGAATACTTTAGTGTCTGATGAAGGTGCGCATTTTGATACTGTTGTGGTATTGCAAGGTGAAGATATTGAGCCACAAGTGTCTTGGGGGACTTCTCCTGAGATGGTGATTCCTGTATCTCAAGCAGTGCCAACTTTAGAACAAGCCAAAGATGACGTACAGCGTAATGACTGGACACGTGCATACAACTATATGGGCTTAGAAGCGGGTCAAGCTTTGGCAGATATCCAATTAGACCGTGTATTCATTGGTTCATGTACCAACTCACGCATCGAAGATATTCGTGCAGCGGCTGAAGTGGCCAAAGGCAAAAAAGTGGCGGCATCGATTAAACAAGCCATGGTGGTACCGGGTTCAGGTTTAGTCAAAGCACAAGCAGAAGCAGAAGGCTTAGATAAAATCTTAATCGAAGCAGGCTTTGAATGGCGTGAGCCGGGTTGTTCAATGTGCTTGGCAATGAATGCTGACAAATTGCAACCGGGTGAGCACTGTGCATCGACGTCTAACCGTAACTTCGAAGGTCGTCAAGGTAATGGTGGTCGTACACATTTGGTGAGTCCAGCAATGGCAGCAGCTGCAGCAATTGCTGGTCACTTTGTGGATGTGCGTACATTCTAGTTTAAGCCCTCATCCCAACCTTCTCCCTGAGGGAGAAGGAGTTCCCTCTCCTTTTAGGAGAGGGTTAGGGAGAGGTCACGGATTCAGTGAGAAATAAACATGAAAAAATATACCGTTGAACAAGGTATCGTTGCACCATTAGACCGTGCCAATGTTGATACAGATTTAATTATTCCAAAACAGTTTTTGAAATCTATTAAGCGTACAGGCTTCGGAGCCAACTTATTTGATGAGTTGCGCTATTTGGATGAAGGCTATTTAGGTCAGGACATTTCAAAACGTCCGATTAACCCCGATTTCGAATTGAACAAACCGCGTTATCAAGGTGCGTCGATTTTGATCTCTCGTGCAAACTTTGGTTGTGGTTCGAGCCGTGAGCATGCGCCTTGGGCATTAGAAGAATATGGTTTCCGTACTGTCATTGCACCAAGCTATGCGGATATTTTCTTTAATAACAGCTTTAAAAATGGCATGTTGCCAGTGATCTTGTCTGAAGAGATCGTAGATCAGTTATTTAAAGAATGTGCTGCATCTGAAGGCTATCAATTAACCATTGATTTGGCTGCGCAAGAAGTACGTACACCGAGTGGTGAAGCATTTACATTTGAAGTCGATCCATTCCGTAAACACTGCCTATTGAATGGCTTGGATGATATCGGTTTAACCTTACAAGCAGCCGATGATATTCGCGCTTATGAAGAAAAAACCAAAGCATCTCGCCCTTGGGTATTTGCAGAAATTAAAGCTTAAGTCAGTGTCACTGTAGAACTTCTTAGTAGTCAGTCGGCTTAAGTCTTGTTAATATCAGGCGAAACAAAATTTATACGTTAGCCAGAATTTATCAGGTTGGGTTCGAAAAATGAAAAAGTTCTTCGGTCAGCTGGTTGTAACGGGAGCGCTGTTTGCAACGCTCTCTGCCTGTCAAAGCTTTGACACGGCACGCATTAAAAATGTGAAAGAAACTGAAAGTACAAAAAATAATGCTCTGATTTACTGTGCAGGTACAGCGCATTGTGAATTTGAGCGTTTTGATCAAATACAGGTGGTTGATCCAAATAATCAACATGTAGAACGTGCTGCGATTAAAGCAGGCATTGTACGGTTGAATGGTCGTTCATTGTCTGAGCCTAATCCTTTGTATTTGTCCGTACCTTCAGGTCAGCATGAAGTCGTGATTCGCTATTATCCAATTTCTCAGGAAAAAGCAGAGCGCTTGCATGTCATTCACAACTTTAGGTCCAAACACGAGTACACCTTTAAAATGTACCGAGAGCGTTCAAAAAACAGAGGCAGTTTACTGGATAAATCTGCGCCTGATCCGCTCTGTGTAGACTTAAAGCAAGGTGCAAAAACAATTCGACGTTTCTGCCGACCCTACAATGTCCTCACAGGACTTGGTGAGTTTGTAGAAAAGAAACTTTAAATCTGACTGGTAATCAAGCCAGCGTATAAATGGAAAGACTCATGTCAAAACATATTTTGATTTTACCAGGTGATGGTATTGGTCCTGAAATCGTGAAAGCGGCTGAACAAGTGCTGACACGTGTAAACGAGAAATTCAACTTAGGTTTGACTTGGGAACAAGGTCTTTTAGGTGGTGCAGCGATCGATGCGCACGGTTCACCATATCCAGACGTAACAGCAGCACAAGCGAAGACTGCTGATGCGATTTTATTGGGTGCAGTGGGTGGTCCTAAGTGGGATACCATTGAGCGTTCAATTCGTCCAGAACGTGGCCTATTAAAAATTCGTTCAGAATTAAATTTATTTGCTAATTTACGTCCAGCCATTCTTTATCCGCAGCTTGCAGATGCGTCGAGCTTAAAACCTGAAATCGTAGCAGGTCTGGATATCTTGATCGTACGTGAGTTAACTGGCGGGATCTATTTCGGTCAACCACGTGGTATTCGTGAACTCGAAAACGGCGAAAAACAAGGTTTCAATACTGACGTATATGCTGAATCTGAAATCAAGCGTATTGCCAAAGTTGCTTTTGAAATGGCGAACTTACGTGGTGGTAAAGTGTGTTCAGTGGATAAAGCCAACGTGCTAGAAGTGACTGAGCTTTGGAAACAAACCGTAACTGCGTTAAAAGAAGAGCAGTATCCTGAAATTAACTTGTCTCATATGTACGTTGACAATGCTGCCATGCAATTGGTCCGTGCGCCAAAACAGTTTGATGTAATCGTGACAGGTAACTTGTTCGGCGATATCTTGTCTGATGAAGCGGCGATGTTAACCGGTTCTATCGGCATGCTGCCATCGGCTTCTTTAGATGAAAATGGTAAAGGTATGTATGAACCTTGCCACGGTTCAGCACCAGACATCGCAGGTCAAAACATTGCGAACCCATTAGCAACAATTCTGTCTGTTGCTATGATGCTACGTTATACCTTCCGTGAAGAAGCGGCGGCAAAAGCAATTGAAGATGCTGTAGGTAATGTCTTAGATCAAGGCTTACGTACAGGTGACATCATGTCAGAAGGCAGTACTCAAGTCGGTACTGTTGAAATGGGTCAAGCTGTAGTTTCTGCATTGAACTAATGGCGAATCAAAAAACGCAGCGTTTATGCTGCGTTTTTTTATGCCTACAAATTATCAATCCTAGAATTGATGCGCTAACAGGTGCGACCAGTTAATCGGACATCAGTTGCAATATTATGCTTTATGCGAAATTGAATAAGGCAGTTTAACTCAACCTCATAGCGTGTATTTCCACTGGGAATCGGCACAGCAGCGCCGCTGCCCATGCCCATCGCAGGATTTTCCGCCATCGGTAAAGGAATACTGATCGGGCGTGCGACACGATAACGAAGGTAGTCTGAACTGACCTCCACGGGAGAGGTTCTTTGATAGCCGAGTTTGCTGAGGTCGAGTTCTGCTTGAATCGTTTGGCTCGATTGACCAATAAATGAGGCTAAATAGCGTTCACGCTCAACGGAGGATATCGTTGATGTAGCCATACAATGCTTAGAACGCATCCCATGCTCAGTATCGGGCGAATAAAATGCTGATCTTCGTAAACCAGATGTTCTAAAATAAATTTCATGGGTCAGTTTCTCACGAAATAAATTCAGTTTAGTCAGATCGGTCTGTATAACACTGTAGTCATTTGATACACGGTCAGCTGAGCAAGATTAGCCTCTAGTATTCTCATGCAGGATCAACAAGCTCTGCCAACATAGTCAATGGATTCAACTATTTGATTGCGTAATTTGAACTCGATTTTACATTCCATATCGACAGTGACACCACCTTTAGACGGCGTTGGGATAGGGGCGCCCATGGCTATACTGGTGCCGATATTTGGTGTACCAATCGGGATTGGCATCGAGCGTAAAATGGTATAGCTAAGTTTTTCATTGCTTTGTACGGGTGCTCCCATCACTTTGTAACCCAATTGACTTAAATTGAGCTCTTTACGGACTTGATCAGCCGGCTGTCCAATATAGTGTTGTAGGGATTGATTGAGTTGCTTTTGGCCTGTCGTGGCGCAAGCAACACAAAAGATAGCACCGACTAATCCTAGATGTTTCATATGATTTTATGTCCTTATATTTTGAATTTTATAATCAAATTTTTTATGTTTTTAGACTGTAAAGGAAAGCAAATTTGCAGTCAATTTTTATCATCGCATTGAAATAAATACAAAAAAAAGCCACTTATAAAGTGGCTTTTTCGCTTCGCTAAAACTTAGCGCGCACGGTAAGTGATACGACCCTTAGTCAAATCATAAGGTGTCATTTCTACTTTAACACTGTCGCCAGTCAAAATACGGATATAGTGTTTACGCATTTTGCCAGAGATGTGAGCAATCACTTCATGACCGTTTTCTAAACGTACACGGAACATAGTATTAGGAAGCGTCTCGGTGACAACGCCTTCGAACTCGATGAGTTCCTCTTTATTGGCCATAGCCTACCTGAATGAATAAATTAGCAAGGCGCAAATTATAGTCAATTTTTTTTCAGAATACAAGCCGTAAAAGGCTTTGAACTGATCGACTGTCAGTAAAATAAGCGAACAATTCAGTTAAATATTTTCAACAAAAAATGTGTAGTAACAGTTGTCAGTTTGGTCAATCGCAGTTAATCTAAAATCAATCTTTTTAAGTATAAATGAAGTACATACAAGGAAGGTTCTGGAGTGGGTCAGCTAACTGATGCATCTGTTGTGTTGCGTTTAGGGTATCAAGCGATTCGTCGTGCCGGATTGCCAACAGAAGAAATTTTAACAAAAGCGGGTGTGGCATTAAATCAGGTTGAAACCAATGACCGTACCCCATTGAATGCACAATTTGCATTCTGGGTGGCTGCAGAAGAGGTCAGTAAGGATCCTGATATTGGTTTGCATCTGGGAGAGCATTTGCCTTTATATCGAGGCCAAGTGATTGAACACTTATTTATTTCATCTGAGAATTTTGGTGAAGGTTTAAAGCGGGCTTTGGCGTATCAACGCCTAATTAGCGATGCCTTTCATGCACAATTAGTGATTGAAGATGACCGCTGCTATTTGACCAATGGTCATCAGCCTTGGGCAGAAAATATCGTGAATCGTCATTTTTCTGAATGCGCGATGTCCGGTGTTTTGCGTTTCTTTAAGTTTATTACTGAAGGGCGTTTTCAGCCGATTTATATCGACTTTAACTTTAGTCAGGGCGCGCCAGATGATGAGTATTTCCGTGTTTATGAATGCCCTGTGAGCTTAGGGCAGAAAGAAACCCGATTGTATTTTGATCCGGCTATTTTAGAGTATCAATTGTGGCAGGCAGAACCTGAGTTATTACAATTGCATGAGCAGTTGGCGATTGAAAAACTTCAGGAGTTGGCGCGTTATGATTTGGTCGGTGAAGTTCGCCGTGCTATTGGTTCAACGCTTGAAAGCGGTGAAACCACACTCGAAACGGTCGCTGCGCAGCTCAACATTACTCCGCGTCGTCTACGGACTCAGTTGTCAGAAGCCAATACCAGTTTTCAGCAAATTTTGTCAGACTATCGCTGTCGTTTGGCTAAAAAATTATTAGCCAATACCAATGAAAGTGTGGAGCGCATTGTGTACTTAACGGGTTTTTCTGAGCCAAGTACGTTCTATCGCGCATTTAAACGCTGGACCAATGAAACGCCCGTGGAATACCGTAAGCGGAAGCAGCGTTAAGGTTGATCTTCGATAAAATCCTTCCCTAAACAGAATCCCCCTTTTTCAAAGGGGGATTTTCATCTTTAGAATCTGGCAATGGCGGAAATGAAACACCCTCTCTGTGAAAGTGAGGTTGGGAGGGATTGTTTATTCAGGCATATTTAGCCAATGTGGTCCTAACGGAACTTGAGGAAGTTCAAACTGAGCTGGATAGTCTGCATGGATAAAATATAGTCCATCGGGTGGTGCGGTGACACCTGCTGCTTTACGATCTTCAGCAGCAAAAATATCGTCAATATGGTCAACGTCATACATACCTTGCCCAATTTCCAACAAACAGCCCATGATGTTACGCACCATGTGATGTAAAAAACCATCGGCCTGAATATCTAGGACCAAGTAGCATCCGTGTTGGATCAGACGGCAATGGCTGACATGACGAACAGGCTGATTGGACTGACAGGCTGCGGCACGGAAGCTTTCGAAATTATGAGTACCTTCAAATTTGGCCGCGGCACGTTGCATTTTTAGCACATCTAATTTTGCATAAACATGGGTCACTTGCTTGTGCAGTAAAGCTGGTCGCTGTGGATTGTTATAGACCACATAGCGATAACGACGTGCTTGCGCTTTAAAGCGGGCATGGAAGTCCTGATCCATTTCCTTAATCCATTGGATGGAAATATCACGGGGTAATTGGCTATTGCTGCCCATTAACCATCCGCGAATGGGGCGAATCGCCTGAGTATCGAAATGTGCCACCATATTGGTTGCATGGACGCCGGCATCTGTTCGGCCAGCGCCATGCAACATGATCGGCTCATTGGCTACTTTACTGAGGACGGTTTCAATGGTTTCTTGCACGCTTGGTACGCCCGGTTGCTGAGTTTGCCAGCCCTTGTATTGCATGCCACAAAACTCAATCCCAATCGCAAAACGTTGCATAGTTACCTCAAATGACTTAATCGTTCCAATGCGCAGTCCAGTCTGCGGCACTGCCGTATTGTAAATACATTTTCAAACATTTGGCATAAAGATCTGCATGACCCAAACAATTGCTCAGTAATATTCCACTGTCTTTGACCCAGTCACTCACAGCATAGCGTTGATCTATACCGCCATGAACAACCTGTGTACTTAAAATAATTTTGCAATTTTTTTGTTGTATAGCCTTCAATACATTGAGTAATTCAGCATCAACGGCAATGTTGCCTGTACCAAAACCTTGCAAAATTAAAACATCTGGCGTGTGTGAAAGCAGAGCCACTAAATTTTGATTGTGTAGATCAGTTGCTATCGGTTGCCACATCCAATTCAGGCAATTGAAATGAGCTGCTTTGTCTAAATCATTGGCTTGAACAATATAAGGCGATGTCAGCATTGAAAGTGGCTGTGTGGCTGGCAGCCCATCAAAGGCTTTCAGATCGGTTGTATGTACTTTTAGTGCGGATTGAGCATGCATCAGTTGATGATGAAAGGCCAAATAAACCCCAACACTCGATTGATGTACCGATTCCAATGCAAAATTTAAATTGTCGATGGCATCGGTAAATTCACGGGTGTTGTCACCAGCCACATTAAACAGCGGATATTGGCTGCCTGTAAGCACGATATGAGCAGACTGTGCCATAAAGTGTGCAAGTACTGCGCTGGCATAGCTAAGCGTGTCTGTGCCATGAATAATTACGAAATGCTGAAATTGTTGTAATTGTAAACTTTGAATTTGTTGGATCAGTGCCAGCCAGTCGGGCGCAGTACAAGCACTACTGTCACGAATGACAGGTGCAACAAAACATTCAATGTTTAGGTGTAGTGGCAGCACATGCTGTAATTTAGGTAAAAACGCATTCGCTGGTATGGGGCTTAACGGTTCACCGATACAACCGAAGGTACCACCCATATAAATAAGAGCAATTTTTTTCATCATAAAAAAAGCAGCCTTGAAAGACTGCTTTAGTTTAAATCGCTTTTGCTTAAGATGCGATTTGATTCAGTAACTGATCTGCTTGTTGACGCTGAGCTGAAGAAAACTCAGCCTCTTTTTCAGTTAAAATTTCACGTGCAGCGTCATAAGCACCTAGTTTGATGTATTGCGCTGCCAATTCAAGATTCAATTCAATTTCATTGACTTCAACCAGTTCAGGGAAAGATTGAACCAATGGATCGTTTTGGTCTGTAGCAGATGGGGTTGACGGTGTGCCTAAACCGCTAATGTCAAAACTCACACCACTTGAAGCAGGTGCGGCAGTTTTTTCTTCAGGTGTAGACTCTAAGTTAAACTCTGTTGCAGGAGCGACAACGGCTTCTTCTGTTTTTGCTGTTTCAAAAGCACCTAAGTCAAAGTTTAAGGTTGGAGCTTCAACTTTGTTTTCTTCTACAACTGGTGTTTCTGTTGTAAATGAAAAATCTAAAGGCTCGATTTTTTCTTCTACAGTTTCTGTTTTAGTTTCAGCCGCAGCTTCAGTGCTTGGGGCAAAGTCCATTGCAAAATCAATTGGTTTGATTTCTTCAACGGCAGGAGATGGCTGAGCAATCTCTTCGGTTTTCAGTGTTGCTTCAAGTGCAGGTTCTGGTGAAATTGAAAGCGTATCAAATTCAAGCGGCTGTATTTTTTCAGCAGGCGCACTTTCAACTGGGGTAGAAATGTCTGCTTTTGCAGGCGTTTCAGTGGTGAAATTAAAATCTAGTGGTTTAATTTCGGCTGCTTTGGGCTCAACAGGTGCAGCAGTTGAACTTTGCATTAAAGCATCAAAATCAGAGGTATTTTGGGCTTTTGAGGGAGCCTCTTCAGTGATCGGTGATACAAAGTTAATGGCATCATCTTTCACATTTTGAGAATTTTCAAACTCTACTTTTTTTGCTTCAGCTTGTTCTAAAATTTCATCAAGTTCAAGTGAACGAATATGGCTCAGCAATTGGCTGATGGCAAATTCGTCTTTTTGTAAAATGTGAATATCTAATAGATATAGATACAACTCATGTTGTGAGTTGTCACGTTTTAATGATTGATTAATTTGCGCTTCAGCAGAAAAGAAATTACGTTCCGCAATTAATTTTTCAATTTTACCACGAGCATCGGTCGTTAACGGCGTCATTGATTTTTTTTCAATGACACTGCTTTCAACCACTTGAGTTTTCTTCGGAGTCGCTTTGGCCGAAACACCCGATTTCTTGGTTTTAGTGGATGTTGGTTTGGCTTTATCTGATTCTTGACCTTTTTGGCGTTTGTTTAAAAAAACCAATACGATCACTAAGATCACTAATGGAATCACATAAATCAGCATGTTTTAACCCCTTGGAGATAGAGCGATATACAGTTGCACTCATCCCTATAAAATCTTGATTGGTAACGTTTTAGTTTATTGGCTTCTTTTATCTGCTTGTTGAGCTTTCAACTGTTGTTGCAGTTGAGCAAGACGAGCATTTAATAATTGAATTCTGTGATCCTTTTGATTTAGCGCCAATTCTAATTGAGTTACGTTTCTCTGTAATTTAACGGTTTTTTCACGAGATGTCATAACTTTTAATGACAACTCTTTCGAAGTTTTATTCTTTTCTGCTGCACTGTTGGCAGAAGATTGTGCCGAATCTTGCGCTTTCTCTGCAACCAGACTCATTTCAGCTTGATTCAAACGGTATTTGGTTTTGCCTGACTGCTTCGAAGGCACTTTGGCAAGTTCTGCCGCAGAGACTTTTACAGGCTGTTTTGCTTGCTGCATACCATGCAGATTTAATGCCGCACCACGGCGCAGACGGTTTACGTCGCCCTGAATGAATGCATGTTCGTTGCTGTTTTTAATCTGTTGCATGACTTCAGAGACAGGGCGGTTTTGTTCTGTCGCGATACGTGAGGCAATCCCCCAAAGACTTTCATTCGAGCGAACCACATATTTTGCCGCTGGTGTTGCTGTTGATGCAGCTGCAGTACTTGTTGGTTTTGGTGTAGATGCTGTTGGAGCTGTCGTTGTTGGGTTTTCATGTTTTTGTGCTGCCTGCTCAGCAGCAAATTTTTGTGCCAATGGGTCTTGAGACTTTGCAGTTGATGCTGTTGCAGCTTGCATTTCTGAACTGACAGAGCCGGTCGAATTGGTTTTTGTAACTTGCGAAATTGATGTTTCAGCACCTGATGAAGTACTTCCGCTATGTTGCTCCGCAGGCGTAACACTATAATTTTGTACATGCGTGACAGGTTCAATCGCAACAGGCGTTGACGTTGCTAATTGTGCTAACTGTGGAGGTGCTTTGGTACTGAGTAATAAGGGTTGTTCTGCAGCTACGGGTGCTTTTGCGGTATACAGTGTGCTGACAGGTAAATTTAAGGCAATATCTTTTTCATTTACAATCACGACAGGTGCTAAAGCACGCTCATTGGCACGTGTTTGATTCGCATTCGACGGCGCTGGATTGCGTTTTAATGGTGTGCGAATTTGTTGCAGGCGTGAAGCATTCCCTTCTTTAATATTGACAATAAAATTAAGCTCAGCATCGGTTACTGGACGCGAAGAGGTAATGGTAATTACCCCGTTGCCTGCACCATCACGACGCGTAAAGAAGTTTAAATGTCCCGGTGGTTGATGCCCTGTACCCATACTCAACAAATCCTCTGCAGTGGCTAAACTTGCATTGAGCGGCACAGATGTGTTTGAGTGGCGAAAATGAATCTCGGCGTACAGCAATTCCCCGGGTGCTGACTGGACTTGTACAGGATCAATGCTGATCGCTTGAAGGTTTTGAGATGCAATAACGGCTAAAATGGCGATCTTTAATTTGTTATATACGGTCATCTTAATCTTTAGCTCGAATATATGTCGCATGGCGAAAATTATAGATTAGCGAGTTGTCAAAGAATTGTAAAATATTTACACGACAGTTACATAAAAAAGCCGATCAATTGTGATCGGCTTCCTGTTCATAGACTTAAAAATGCTTAAGCAGTTTTATAATCAATGAGAATTCTTAGCATACGGCGTAAAGGTTCAGCAGCACCCCAAAGCAATTGGTCACCCACAGTGAATGCGCCTAGGTATTCTTTACCCATGTTGAGCTTACGGAGACGACCAACTGGAACAGACAAGGTGCCGGTTACAGCAACAGGAGTCAGATCAGTCATTGAAGCTTCACGCGTATTTGGAACCACTTTAGACCAATCGTTGGCACTTGCGATAATATCTTCGATTTCATCCAGTGGAACATCTTTACGAAGTTTTAAAGTCAATGCTTGTGAGTGACAACGCATTGCACCAATACGGACACAGTGTCCATCGATTGGAACGATTTGCTGGTTGCCTAAGATCTTGTTGGTTTCAACTTGACCTTTCCATTCTTCTTTCGACTGACCGCTTTCAAGCTGTTTGTCGATATAAGGAATGAGAGAACCTGCTAAAGGCACACCGAAGTTCGCAGATGGGAAACCTTCACCGCGTTGTAGGGCTGCAATTTTAGAGTCGATATCTAAAATTGGTGAACGTGGGTCATCTAGCAAATCTTTGGTATTGTTGTACAAGTAGCCCATACCTGAAATCAGTTCACGCATGTTTTGCGCGCCTGCACCAGAAGCCGCTTGATACGTCATTGAGGTTGCCCATTCCACTAAATTATTTTGGAATAGACCACCTAAACCCATTAACATTAATGAAACGGTACAGTTACCGCCCACGAATGTTTTTGTGCCTTTCACTAAGCCGTCTTTGATTACGTTCATGTTTACTGGGTCAAGTACGATGATCGCTTCATCATCCATACGTAAAGTCGATGCAGCATCGATCCAGTAACCATTCCAGTTTTCAGCTTTAAGCTTAGGGAAAACTTCAGTCGTATAATCGCCACCTTGGCAGGTGATAATGACATCCATTTGCTTCAGACTATCAATGTCCGTTGCATCCATAAGTGCTGGGGCAGTCTTACCACCAAACACAGGGGCTTCACCACCTGCATTACTGGTAGAAAAGTAAAACGGTTCGAAATGAGCGAAATCGTTTTCTTCAACCATACGTTGCATAAGGACGGAACCAACCATCCCGCGCCAACCGACCAGACCTACTTTCATGTCACTTTGCCTCGGTGCGTTAAAAAAATAAAAAGGGGGTTCGAGTGTACCAAAAGGGCGCATAACTGCAAGCGCTACATAATGAAAACACCAATAATATTGTGCAATATATCTTGTTTATGTTACATGCAAAACTGATATAAATTTATGAATCAATAAAAAATAAAGAATATAAGGGAGGCGTAATGATTTGGATTGAAATACTGGCGGGCTTCGTCATTTGGTTGACATTTTGGTCACTCATACCACGAGATGAATGGTGGTTTCGTGGTGCAGATTTTCCGCGTCTGCAAATCTTGGCTTTGGGCATATTTGCCTTCATAGGCTTAATTTTATGGAATGCTGAATGGGACTTGGCGCGTGAAATCATTTTAATTGGGTTGATTGCTGCCTTGGCATATCAATTAAAAATGGTTTTGCCTTATACCTTTATTTGGAAAAAACAAGTCAAAAAAGTTCGATCAGACCAGTTAGATAAACAGAAACAAATTTCAATCATTGTCTCAAATGTACTTACGCCGAATACTCAATATCACTTATTATTGGCACAAATACAAAAGCATCAACCTGACTTAGTACTCACGCTAGAAACCGATCAAACTTGGCAAAATGAATTGGCAGTGATTGAAGCTGATTATCCTTATCGCGTACCCGTACCTTTGGATAATTTGTATGGGATGCATTTGTATAGCAAGTTAGAACTTAGTGAAACTGAAGTCAAATTTATTCTCAGTGATGAAATTCCTTCGATCCATACCCGAGTCACCTTAGCATCAGGAAATCAGGTTCAACTGTATTGTTTACATCCCAAACCACCAAGTCCAACAGAAGCCAAAGATTCAACTTTACGCGATGCAGAATTGCTGATTGTGGGCGATCAGATTAAAGATTTAGATGAAAGTTGCATCGTTATGGGGGACCTGAATGATGTGGCATGGTCACGTACTACACGACTCTTTCAACGAATCAGTGGGCTTTTAGACCCGCGTGTTGGACGTCATTTCGTAAATACCTTTCATGCCAATTATCCACTGCTGCGTTGGTCGCTCGACCATATTTTTCATAGTACAGATTTTGCATTGGTACATATGGAACGCTTGCCCAATATTGGTTCAGACCATTTTCCAGTCTATGTGGTGCTGCAAACAGGCAGGGTATTTGAGCAAATCCAAGAAGAATTAGAGCAAACAGATGAAGATGAACAAGAAGCGCAAGAGGCAATTCAGGAGGGTATAGAAAAAGCTGAGAAAGAGGAGAAGATTGTGACCGATGAAATCGCCCATGATTATAAGGATGGTACGAAGGCATCTTGATTTTGTTTGATTTAAGAGAAAAGTGTAAGAAATAGCTTACACAGCTTTCGGCTTCTGACGAATGGTCAGGTCAAGTGTATTGACTTATTCTTTGTTCATCGGCACATGGAACTGGGAACGGAACATCCCACTAAGGAAGACGAAGCCGATGGAAGCATCACGGAACGGATGCAGGAAAGGAAAGCCAATAAAAAATAAAAAGAATACTTGTGAAAGCACAACCTCATAGACCCGAGTTTTGCAGGATGCAGAACTCGGGTTTTGCTTTTGTGATATAGAATTTTTTGCTTTTCTTTTGATCAATTTCTTTATACAGTGTGCCAAGAAAAAAACGATGAATTTCCAATAAAAATATAGGTATGAGACGTTCTATGCTGTACGAATGGCACCAAAAAATATTGCAGATTACACACTTATCCACCGATGCACTTTCCATTTACCTTGGCTTAATACTGTTCTTTTTTGTGGCCTTTTGCCATCACCGCCAATTGAAATCACCTTATGCGATTTGGACGGTTGTGGTCGTCGCAATGGGATTGGAATTGTTTAATGCACGCCATGATATTTTAGATAGAGGCTTTTGGCGTATAGGGCAAAGTTTGAAACATATTCTAAATGTCATGTTGTTGCCGCTAATTCTTTGGTTGATGTCCCGATACCGTGTATGGAAGGGCTAAGTGGAAGCCCGAAATTGAAGGGCTAAATGGAAGGATTAAATCGCCAGTTAAAAAA
This sequence comes from Acinetobacter sp. YH16040_T, assembly GCF_024605785.1. Lineage (NCBI taxonomy): Bacteria > Pseudomonadati > Pseudomonadota > Gammaproteobacteria > Moraxellales > Moraxellaceae > Acinetobacter > Acinetobacter sp. YH16040_T. The sequence continues at coordinate 459,448 of NZ_CP094541.1, forward strand.
TCCTAATAGAAAAAAAGATATTGTGAAATTCACAATATCCTTTGTAGATGATGATCGAGTTGCCGAATTAAAAAGATTTCCAGAGCGTTATCCTGCACAGCAAAGATCTATGGCGTGTAGTCAATCAAGCTGAATGCTGAGAGACCACTTGCGTATACAACTCCAAAGTCTGATCACACATCTCTTTTAAACTAAACATGCTGATAGGCTGCACGTGTTGTGGTTGGTCTAAATGCAACTTTAAGGTGTCGAGTAATTGTGTTTCATCATCGACAGTGACTAAACCTTGCGGATAGACATTCGATAAAATTTCAGCTACGCCACCACGGTTCCAACCGATTACAGGTGTACCTACAGACAGTGCTTCAAGTACGGTCCGTCCAAAGGTTTCCGCTTGGCTCGACAAAGACAAAACCAAATCGCTAAAAGCTAACCATTCACGGATATCTGAACGATGACCGACAAAAGTAATCCGATCACTCAGCCCTTTAGCCGCAATACTGTCTTGCATTTCTTGTAAATAAGCCGCTTTTTTCGGATCTGCACCACCGACCACCACCGCATGTACGTCGGGATACTGTGTTTGTAGCTGTTCCATTAAATGGATCAGGGTTTCATGACCTTTCAAACGGGTGATACGGCCTGGTAAGCAAATCAGACGCTTATTTTCTAGTTCAGGGAAATCTTTTAGGGTTTGATTGAGCCACTGTGCTGAGGGTTGATAACCATGTGGAAAAGCAGCGGGGTCAATGCCACGATAAATACGCACAATGTCCTTGGTAGGACAGTTTTTGTAGTTGTCCGTGATGTATTTGACAACACTATCCGAGACCGCAATGACTTTTTCAGCCTGCGTCATGATTTGACTATAGCGATTAATCGAATAAAAACCATGTACAGTTGAAATCAGGTGAGGTCGCTTGTTTGCAGGAATCCCTTTGAGGGCAAAATGCGTGAGCCACGCAGGGACACGTGAGCGCACATGCACGATGTCTGGTTGATGTTGCTCAATCAGTTTACGTAGAGGACGAATTTGCCATAAGCTTGATAAGGCTTTTTTATGGATTGCGAGCGTGAGGTGAGTTGAACCTTCAGCTTCCAATTGAGTTACCATGCGGCCACCATTTGAAACCACTAAGGACTCATGACCGGCGGTCACTAAAGCACGAGCTATTTCTAAGGTTCCTCGCTCGACACCACCACTGTTCAATTCAGGTAAAAGCTGCATCACTTTCATAGCATTTCTCTTTTTTATGTGCTGAGTTGAACTCAATAGATTTTGTCATAGCCTTGTGGGCGGGTTTTAAAGCGGCGATGGAACCACATGTATTGTGTCGGTGCGATTCGCAGCTGATTTTCAATAATTTTATTGGTTCGAATAGCATCCGAAACTTCATCTTCACTCGGAAAATTGTCCAAAGCAGGTTCAATCAATACATGATATTGAGGGTTGCTGATGTCGCCGTCTCGATAAAAATACAACGGGATCGCCACGGCTTTAGCAATTTTTAATAAGCGACGATGTGCAGTAACAGTGGCTGCTGGAGTACCAAAAAATGGTGCCATGACCCCTTGTTTTAAACCAAAGTCTTGATCGGGACTGTACCAAATGGCATGGGCATTTTTCAGATTGCGAATCAAGCCACGCATATCATCATGGTCGATTTGGTTGGCATAGATGGTGGCACGGCAACGCACAATCAACATATCCAACAGCGGATTATTTTGCGGACGATAAACCACATCCGGCTCAAAGAACTGTGCGCATAAATAGCCACCAGCATCGAGCAGGGTAGAATGTGTGCCGAGGAGTAAAATACCTTTGCCTTCAGCTTGGGCATTTTGAATATGTTCTAAGCCTTCAATTTGCACCCGATTTTTGAACCACTGCGGGCTGTACCATGCATTTAAAGTTTCAAAAATACCAATCATTTGGTCGATAAAAACCTGTCGTGCATTGGCCTCAATCTGTTCTGCCGTCCATTCAGGAAAGCAAACTTCCAAGTTGCGAATCGTGGTTTTACGACGTGATTTGAGGTTGTTAAATGCGACAGAACCGAGGAATTGTCCAAGGCGATACTGAATTGCCCATGGAAGAATCGCCAAAATCATAAGAAATACAATCCCTATCCATATTCCCCAATACTGAGGAAGTAAGAAAGACCATTGGAATTTTCCGGGTTGATATGTTGGCTTTTGACTCATAGGGCTAAATCAAAGATTAAAAAATAGGGTTCAGTTTAGCATGAAGCTGAATTGAAAGAGAAAGTTCAACCTCATGCTGCATCAGACTTAACCTTTGACTAAACCGCCATCGACAATCAAATTCTGCCCGGTGACCGCACGTGAGTAAGGGGACAAGAACATCATGATGGCCGCAGCAAATTCTTCAGGCGTGGTCACTGTGCGTAAAGGTGTTGATGCCGCGATTAAATCAAACACGGCATCGGGCGTCGCTTTACTGGCATCGGTGCTTTGTAATAAGCCACCTGAAAGCATATTGACGTTAATCCCAAACTCACCCAGCTCATGCGCCGCTGTGCGAGTGAAGGCCAAAAGTGCCGCTTTTGCTGCAGTGTAGTCGTGGTAAGGCACGACAGGGTTTTGTACCAAGTTGGTGCCAATATTGACAATGCGACCAAAACCCTGTGCTTTCATCTTGGGAAGCGCCGCTTGCGTGGTGTTGAGTGCAGCGACGACTGCGCCATCAAACTGTTGCTGTAAGTGCTGTGCAGTCAGTTCTTCCATTTTAGGACGGGCATCGCCATTAAATTGAAAATGGATGAGGGCATTATTCACGACAGAGGTGATTGCGGTACCAAAATGTACTTCCGCCGCCGCAAAAAGCTGTTCTACTTGAGCTTTATCGGTGACATCTGCTTGATAGGCAAACACTTGCTGAGGAAATGCGGTCGCCAACTGTTCTGCTGCAGTTTGACTGGATAGATAGTTCACGACCACGCGTGCGCCTTCAGCAATTAACGTTTGGCTAATTGCCAAACCGAGGCCACGTGCGCCCCCTGTAACCAAGACAATTTGATCTGAAATTTGCATGCTCGTGACTCAATCTTATGTTGAACGTCACCATAGCAAGCTTTTCACATTAGCGGAATCGTCTTTACAAACGCTGTATGCTCCAATTTAAAACAGCGTCATTTAGGTTAGCCATCCAGTCGAGTCATATGACATAAAAAAAGCCGTATCGAAATACGGCTTTTTCTGTATGGAATCTTTGTGGACTTAGCCTTTAGCAAGTGTTTCTAGCTCATCTAGACGTTCCATTTTTTCCAGCATTTCGTCATCAATTTCAGCTAGACGCTGTGATGCTTTGGTCGCAGCATTAGCGTCAGTCATAAACCAAGAACCGTCAGCTAATTTTTCAGACAATTCAGCTTGCTCTTGTTCCAATGCTTCAATTTCAGTCGGCAGTTGTTCTAGGGCACGTTGGTCTTTATAGCTGAGCTTGACTTTTTTAGGCACCGCAGCGGCAGCCGCTGCTTCGGCTTTAGCCATGGCTTTTTTCACATCGCTTTTTTGATCCACGACAGTTTGGTCAGGACGCTGTTCCAAATAGTCTTGGTAACCGCCGATGTATTCATCGATTTTACCTTTACCATCAAATACCCAAGTCGACGTCACCACGTTGTCCATAAAGGCACGGTCATGCGAAATCAGTAACAGTGTGCCTTTGTAAGCGCTGAGCATTTCTTCCAACAGTTCAAGAGTTACCATATCCAAGTCGTTGGTCGGTTCGTCCATCACGATAAGGTTCGATGGTTTCAGTAGCAGTTTCGCCAACAGAATACGGTTACGCTCACCCCCAGACAGTGCTTTAACTGGTGTACGTGCGCGTTCTGGAGAGAATAAAAAGTCTTGTAAATAACTGTAGATGTGACGACGGCTACCATTGACATCGACATGGTCTGAGCCTTCAGAAACGTTATCTTTCACTGATTTTTCAAGATCAAGTGCATTTCGAAGCTGATCAAAGTAAGCAACTTCAAGCTGTGTACCTGTTTTTACTGTACCAGTATGTTCTTGCTCACCCAAAATAGCTTTGATAAGAGTGGTTTTACCCACACCGTTGTCACCGACTAAGCCGATACGGTCACCACGTAATACCAGTGCCGAGAAATCTTTGATGATTGGCGCGCTGTTGCCAAATTGCACAGCTAAGTTTTCAATTTCAAAGACCACTTTACCTGAGCGCTGCGCATCTTGCGTTGCCATGCTCACTTTGCCTTGTTGTGAACGGCGCGCTTTAGACTCTTCACGCAATGCTTTTAAGGCACGAACACGACCTTCGTTACGGGTACGACGCGCTTTAATGCCCTGACGAATCCATACTTCTTCTTCAGCGAGTTTTTTATCGAATAGCGCATTTTGCTTTTCTTCCGCTTCCATTTGCTGAGCTTTGAGTTCGAGGTAACGTGAATAGTTACCTTCATAGCTACGCAAAATGCCGCGGTCAAGTTCCACAATACGGGTTGCGATGCTGTCGACAAATGAACGGTCATGCGAAATAAACAACAGGGTTAAGTTGTTTTGATCAAGCAGGAATTTTTCGAGCCATTCAATACTTTCAACGTCCAAATGGTTGGTCGGTTCGTCGAGTAGTAATACGTCGGGCTGCGTCAAGAGAGCACGTGCCAATAAAACACGACGCTTACGACCACCAGACAAATCTGCAAGGTCAGCTTCTGGGTCTAGGCCCATTTTACTGAGGATGGCATTCACTTTAGTTTCAAGTGACCAGCCATCCATTTGATCCATCTGATGTTGTAGGTTACCCATGCGCTCACAGGCGTCCATATCACCGAGTACGCAGGCTTCGCTGGCTTCATGATAAGCACGCAGTACAGTAGCGGCTTCACCTGCACCATCGGCAACAATATCAGCAACTTTGCCCGAATCCATGGGCACATCTTGAGCAAGCATTGAAATCGTAATGCCATTTTGCAATGAAACTTCACCCCCGTCTGGCAATAAAGTTCCCTCAATCAGTTTAAGTAAAGTAGACTTACCTTCACCATTACGACCGATTAGACACACTCGCTCGCCACGTTCTAAACTGAAGTTCGCGCCGTCGAGTAGGGAAGGTCCGCCAAATGCAAGCTGGACGTCCCTTAAAGTAATATAGGCCATAATGTTTCCTGAAATCTTATATGAGGAGTGTAAATTGACTACACAACAAAATCTTGATGAACAGGCGTCATTTTCCGCACCCATTGAAGATTTGCAAGTCCGAATTGCATTTTTAGATGATTTAGTTGACCAACTGAATGATCAAGTTGCGCGTCAAAACGCCGAAATCGCTGATTTAAAGAAACAAATGCAGATGTTGTATCGTCGTATTGAATCGGCAGATTTATCTGAAGGCATCGCGGCATTTGACCCGATGACCAACCGCCCACCGCATTATTAATGTCACTATTGAATGACAGGCAGATGACGAATCAGCGCCAAAGCTGTGGATTGGTGTAAATTTATTTGACCTTTTGCAGCGTGACAGGTCTAATGCACCGCATCTGCTGATCGAAACCCATTATTTCATCTCATGAGTCAAAAAGTTGTCCTGCTAGATTTGGAAAATAACCCGCCCACAGCAAATCTATTGCGCAATATCATTGAACATTACAGTACTTTGTATGTGTTTAGCTGCAGCGGAAAATTTGAATATGCACTTGAAGATTTGACTGAAATTGCAGGGTGGATCGCGAGTGGTCAATTGGTGGTTTTGGATATTCCAGAAACGCCGCAAAAAGAATTTGAATATGCGGTGATTGTGGGGCAACTGATGGCCTTGATGGATCCAGATGCGCATATTGAAGTCATTTCAGCAATGCCTGATATTGCATTACTGATGGAACAATTGGATGGCTCTGGACTCAGTGCACATCTCATTCAAATTCAGTCAGAACAAGAAGTTTCACATAAAGTGAAGTATAAGATTCCTGACCTAGAAACCATTCGGAATAAACCTGATTTATTACTGATTAAACACTATTGTGATGGTCTGGAAAAACTCAGTGGCAAGCCCAACAGTTTGGATAAACTGAAAAACTCGCTGATGAATATTTTGCAAGTCTCTAGCGAAAAAGCTCAGCATTTGGTCGGTATGTTGATCAATCTAAAAATCGTCAAACGCTTTGATGAGCAAATTTCGATTCGAAAAAAAGTACTCAAACAATGGGTACAGCTAGATTTAAATACGACTGCTGAAACAGCATTGCCGATAAAAACAGACCTGAATGCATTTACTGCTTCACTCGAAGAACAAACCTCAAATACTGATGATACGGCGTCGATGATTCAGGCTGCACAGCAAGGCTTATTTAAAAATTTCAATAAAATTGACCCGGTGCAAATGGAAGTGATCCGAAAATTGCATGAATTAAAATCAGATAAACCAAAAGATATCTACGCCTTACGTGATTTATTGGAGCAAATGTTCCCGCAATCTGACGTTCGATTATTACTTAAAGAGTTGATCGAAAAAGGATATATCTATTGGAATGGTCACGAAGTGCTATATAGCCACGAGATGTTCCTGAATTAATATAAAATAATTAAATGGGTGAGCTATGAAAAAAATATTATTACTTGATATTGAAAATTTGCATAAAACTGAAAATGAGTTGCTAACTTATTTAAAGCAATACTCATCTATTTATTTAGTTTACGCCAAGTCTCCAATAAGTTTTAGCTTGGATGGTTTGGTTAAGCTCTCTCCATTTATTATGAATGGCAAACTAAAAGTATTAAAAATGCCAAAGATTGGGAAGGATGCAGCTGATTTTGGACTAACATTTATTGCAGGCCAACTTTCTACACAAGTTTCGGCTAAGGAATTTAGTTTTGATGTTATGTCTAATGATCATTCCATGGGGTATGTTGTTGATTTATTAAAAATAGCTAAATTTGAAGCTAAAATTATTCATGAAAAGCCGCTAGTTTCTGCTCATGTAATTAACGAAGTGAAAGCTGAGCAAAATGTGGGTGAGCTAATTTTTCAATATTGTGAATATTTAACAAAAAATGCAGCTAGACCTGCAAAGTTAGAAAGTTTATTAAACTCACTTAAAGCTATACTTAAAGTGAGTGATGATGTTGCCAAGGTTTTAGTTGAGTTATTAAAAAAACACAAAATTATCCGCTTGGATAATAGTAAAATATATTATCAAGATCCAAGTTTGCAGAAGTTTTTGAAATCAAATAAACAAACTGCTGAAACTGCTGAAACTGCTGAAACTGCTGAAACTGCTGAAACTGCTGAAACTGCTGAAACTGCTGAAACTGCTGAAACTGCTGAAACTGCTGAAACTGCTGAAACTATTGAGCAAAAATTGATTGAGATAAGAAATAAATTACTCGCTCATATGGATGTAAATAACCATACTCCTCCTAAATCTTTAAGTGGTTTTACTAGTATTTTAAAGAGATGTTTGCCTGAAGATGATGTTATTAACTCATTAGAATTATTGAGGAAATATAGATTGATAGAGGTTAATAGTAAACGGCAAGTTAGTTATAACCCGATATTGCTAACTAATATTATTCATTAAGCATGCTTGCGTTTTATATTGCGCTTATGCAACTCTAATAAAGGAATATAAAGGTTGTGCTATGGAAAATACTGGAATCTGGGTTACCGTTTTTATTGTGGTCTTTGTACTTGGGTCGATTTTTGGACTTCGAGTAAATCCTAGAGAAAAAGCCTTGGGCATTATGCGCGAGAAGGCGCGTAAGATGGGGCTGCACCCACGTTTAGTGGCTGCACCTGCTTGGACCAAGATTCCAATGGCATCTGAAAAGCGTGCCAGTATGGTGGCGTATTACAGTGTGCTGATTCCAGATGCGCGTTTGCCTTTAATGCGTGCTTTAGTGGTCGATGACAAACTTGAACTGGTGCATGGTGATGACAAGTTCAAGGATTTAGCCATTACATTAAAGGGCATTTATGCTATTGATATGCAGGCAAACTGTGTAGGACTCTATTGGAACGAAGAATCTGACTTAAGAGCCACACAGCTTGATGATATGAAAGCATTTTTACATTCATTGGCTGAACTTTAAATTTTAAAAAACCTATTAAACAGGAATGATGGTTAACTATGGCGAACGCTCCTCGGTCCACATCTAAAAGTACCACAGCAAAATCTGCCGATGCTGGGAAAAAGCGTGCGTTAGTGATTGTGGAATCGCCTGCAAAAGCGAAAACAATCAATAAATATTTGGGCTCTGATTACATCGTGAAATCATCGGTGGGTCATGTCCGTGATTTACCTACAGGCGGCTCGAGTAAAACAGCAGAGAAAAAGCCAGTAACTCGTGCAAAATTAACTGAAGCTGAAAAAGCCAAAAAAGCACAAAAAGCTTTGGTTAATCGTATGGGTGTAGACCCTGAAAATGACTGGAAGGCACAGTACGAAGTCCTACCGGGTAAAGAACATGTTGTTGCGGAACTGAAAAAGCTTGCATCGCAAGTTGACGAGGTCTATCTCGCAACGGATATGGATAGGGAAGGAGAAGCAATTGCTTGGCATTTAAAAGAAGTGATTGGCGGTGACGACTCACGTTATCAACGTGTGGTGTTCAACGAAATTACCAAAAATGCCATCCAAGAAGCGTTTAAACATCCTTCTCGCCTGGATACAGATAAAGTCAATGCTCAGCAAGCCCGTCGTTTCCTCGACCGTATTGTGGGCTTTATGATCTCGCCACTCTTATGGGAAAAAATCGCCCGTGGTTTATCGGCAGGTCGTGTGCAATCTGTGGCTGTTAAACTTGTGGTTGAGCGTGAACGTGAAATTCGTGCCTTCGTTCCAGAAGAATTTTGGCAAGTTTTTGCAGATACCAAGTCGAAGAAAGACGATATCCGCTTAGAAGCGGTGAAGCAAAATGGCAAGACTTTAAAACTGCACAATAAAGCTGAAACGGATGCTTTACTGAACCTGATTAAAGATGCCGACTACACAGTTTCAGCACGTGAAGACAAACCAACCAAGGTTAATCCAAGCGCGCCTTACATCACGTCTACATTGCAACAAGCAGCAAGTACACGTTTAGGTTTTTCTGTGAAGAAAACCATGATGTTGGCACAGCGGTTATATGAAGCCGGCTTTATTACCTACATGCGTACAGACTCAACATTCTTGAGTGATGACGCTGTAAATATGGTTCGTGGTCATATTGAAACTGAGTTTGGTCAAAAATATTTACCGGCTAAACCAAATCGCTACGGCAATAAAGCTGGTGCGCAAGAAGCCCATGAAGCGATTCGTCCATCAAATGTCGCGCTAAAAGGCGATAGTTTGGTGGGTGTAGAGCGTGATGCACAGCGTCTTTATGACCTGATCTGGCGTCAGTTCGTTGCATGTCAAATGACCCCTGCAGAATATTTATCATCAACGATTTTAGTTAATGCCAATGGCGTCGAACTCAAAGCCAAAGGCCGTACATTGGTCTTTGATGGTTTCACTAAAGTGCGTGGCCAAAACAAATCGGATGATGATGTACTGTTACCTGCTGTAAAAGTCGGTGAAGTACTGAAACTTGAAAAATTAGATCCATCGCAGCACTTTACTAAACCACCTGCGCGCTTCACTGAAGCATCATTGGTCAAAGAGCTTGAGAAAAAAGGGATTGGTCGTCCATCGACGTATGCTGCGATTATCTCAACCATTCAAGACCGTGGTTATGTGAAGCTTGATAACCGTCGTTTGTTCGCCGAGAAAATGGGTGAAATCGTGACAGACCGTCTCGATGAAAACTTTAATAACTTGATGAACTATGCATTCACGGCAGATCTTGAAGGTCAGCTGGATAAAGTCGCTGATGGTGATCGTAACTGGAAAGAGTTACTCAATAGCTTCTACGGTGATTTTAAAACACGTTTAACCACAGCTCAGGGTGAAAATGGCATGCGCCGTAATTTACCTGTAGAAGTGGATGCGGTGCACTGTAAAGAATGTGATCGTCCGATGCAGATTCGTACAGGGACTACAGGCGTGTTCTTGGGTTGTTCAGGTTATAACTTACCGCCAAAAGAGCGTTGTAAGGGAACTTTAAACCTGACACCTGTAGAATCATTGGCTGCACTGTCTGACGATGACTCGGCAGAAACAGCAGATTTGATGTCGAAAAAACGTTGTCCAATCTGTGAAACAGCCATGGATAGCTATGTGATTGATGGTGGGCGTAAGTTGCATATCTGTGGTAATAACCCAGACTGCGCTGGTTTTGAGCTTGAAGAAGGTGAGTTCAAAATCAAAGGTTATGATGGCCCAACCATTCCGTGCGACAAATGTGATGGCGAAATGCAATTGAAGACAGGCCGTTTCGGTCCTTACTTTGCATGTAATAGCTGTGACAATACACGTAAAGTGTTGAAGAGCGGTCAGCCTGCACCTCCACGTGTAGATCCAATTAAAATGGAACACTTACGCTCAACCAAACATGATGACTTCTTTGTCCTTCGTGATGGCGCAGCAGGTTTATTCTTAGCTGCAAGTAAGTTCCCGAAAGTACGTGAAACTCGTGCGCCTAAAGTCGCGGAACTACGTTCTGTCGCAGATCAGTTGGATGCGAAATATCAGTTCATCTTACAAGCACCAGATGTCGATCCTGAAGGAAACCCAACATTAGTAAAATTCAGCCGTAAAAACCAAGCGCAATATATTGGTTCTGAAAATGCTGAAGGCAAACAAACCAAATGGTCTTTGGTGTACCAAGACGGTAAGTGGGTTGAGGCTTAAGCTTTAAAACCAATAAAGTGCTGACTTCGGTCGGCATTTTTTATGTCAGAATTAATCAAAATTTAAATGATAAAAATGATTGGGGGGAATAGTGGAAATTCAAACGAAAAAGTTTGCTGTACTCATAGATGCGGATAACTCATCGATCAATGCTATTCCATCTGTGTTGGAAGAAGTTGCAAAATATGGAATCGCAAGTGTTAAACGAGTTTATGGAGATTGGAGCAGCGAAACCTTAAAAAATTGGCGTGAAGTCTTACTTCCACATGCCATCACACCTGTTCAGCAGTTTGCTTACACAAAGGGCAAAGATGCAACGGATATGATTTTGATCATTGATGCGATGGATTTGCTGTATGCAGGTGCATTGGATGGCTTTTGTATTGTTTCAAGCGACAGTGATTTTACCCCTTTAGCATCTAGAATTCGTGAAAATGGGCTAAGTGTTTACGGTTTTGGAAAAAAGTCGACGCCAGAGGCATTTAAAAAAGCATGTGATAAATTTATTTATGTTGAAAACTTACTGCAAGATAATGAGCTAAAAAATACTGAAGAAGATCTTATTGTTTCACCAATTAAAGAAGTCATTGAAAATACAAAAGTAAGTGAACCAAAGCCATCTGTGCAGATTAAAGAGAATACAATCACTGAAATCATTGATAAACCCACATTAAATTTGATTTATAAAGCTGTGAAAGATAATGCGGATGAAAATGGATGGGCCAATTTAAGTATGGTTGGGCAATATATCAGCGCAGTCAAACCTGACTTTGATTCTAGAAACTACGGTCGAGCAAAATTATCTGGACTGATTAAAACGCTAAATTTGTTTGAAACAAAAATAGAAATGAGTCAAATGTATTTAAGAAAGATAAAAAAGCAGAGTATGATTTAAAATGTGGAAAAAAATTCGGGTACTGTGCTTATTGTTGATTTTATTGGTTGTCGCAGTCAATGCCTATAAAGACAAAAATCAAGACTGGAGTAAACCGATCTTTGTATTGTTACATCCAATTAATGCAGATGGTCGAGAGAGCACACAAGCTTATATACAGCAGCTTTCTGTCAATGATTTAAACGATGTTCAACAATATTTACAAACGACGGCACAGAAATACCGAGGACAACCGACTTATGTGTATTTTAAGTTAGGTCGTGAGCTGAAAGTTTTACCTCCCAAAGTACCCAATGATGCTGGCATGTTGGACGTTATCTTATGGAGTTTGAAATTCCGCTACTATGCTTGGCAGCAGCATGAAAATGTAGATGGTGTTTCGAGTGTGACGCTATTTTTAAATTATTACGATCCGACTCAAACCAAAGAACTTAAACATTCCACAGCTTTGGAAAATGGTCGAATTGGATCGGTGAATTTATTTGCATCGAATAAACAGACTGCGCAGAATAAAATCGTTTTAGCCCATGAGTTATTACACGCTTTTGGTGCAACGGATAAGTATGATTTGGCCACAGGTCAGCCAATCTTCCCTGTCGGTTATGCAGAGCCCCAGCGGCAGCCTTTGTTTCCACAAAGCAAAGCTGAATTAATGGCAGGGCATATTCCTACCTCACAGACGCAAAGTAAAATGCCTGAAGATTTAGCTGATACTGTGGTGAATGACGTCACAGCGATTGAAGTGGGATGGAACAAATAATGTGGATAAAGCGTATTTTATCCACAGTTTCAATTGGCAGTGTGGATAAGATTTGGACTTTTCTTTCATTTTTCTTCATCATGAAGTTGCATAATCCATTGAATAACGAATAACTTGAGAAAAAACATGAGAACAGTAGGCAACGATTTAATTCGCAGTCAGCTCCATGAAAACCGTAAGTGGTATCTCGGTTTAGGTGCTTTATTGGTGGTCTTCGGATTGGTCCTTTTGGCAGCTTTGCCATTTGCGACACTTACGGTGATTTATATTTTTGGTGTGCTGATGATGTTAGGTGGCGTAATCCATTTCATTGCAGCATTTAAAATTTTTGAAGGCGGTTACCGCTGGTTCTGGGCACTATTTGGTGTGCTGTATTTGGTCGCAGGCTATTATGCATTTTCAACGCCTGTCAAAACGGCCATTGTCCTAACCAATTTATTGGCGATTATTTTGATCATTGCAGGGGTCATTCGTATCTTTAATGCTGTGTTATTTCGAGCATTTCAAGGTTGGGGATGGACACTATTTTCAGGTCTATTGACCTTGATTACGGGTGTGATCATTTTGATGTCACCTGATGCACCATTTTGGGTATTAGGATTATTCTTGGCGGTTGATATTTTATTCCAAGGGGTCAACTACCTTACTTTGGCTTCTTATATTCGACGTGAAGTACCGAAAAGCTCGGCAGAGCAGTAAACTGCTTGCGGATCTGATAAATAAAAAAAGAGTGCTGAGGCACTCTTTTTTTTATTCACTTTTAATGTGTACAACCCGTTAAGGTTTCACGCTATAGCGGCTACTAATGGCGATACGATTCCATGTGTTAATGACAATTGCGAGCCATTCAATTGCACTGATTTGATCATCCGTTAAAAAGGGTAGAGCATCTTCATAAACTGCATCGGGAACTTGGCCTTCGGCAATCAATGTAATTGCTTCGATCAAGCTTAAAGCCGCACGTTCTTTTTCATCGTAGTACGCAGTTTCACGCCATGCATTGAGTAGGCTAATGCGTTCAATACTTTCACCTGTTTTAAGTGCATCTTGCGCATGCATGCGAATACAGAATGCACATTCGTTGATTTGGGATGCACGTAATTTCAGTAAATGGGCTAAACCTTCACTTAGGCCAGACTCATTTATTTTTTGCATAGCCAGTGCATCAAGTTCTGCAACTTTTTTATACAGTTCAGGTGCAGACTGACCTAGGTTGATTCGTGACATTTCGAACCTTTCTGATGTTTTTAGATATACCTGCTATTTTAAAACCGTTATGGTTGAGGACAAGTTTTATTTTGAGCATTTAGATGACCACTTTTGTTCTTGCGCCCGATTCATTTAAAGAAAGTATGAGTGCTCAACAAGCCTGTGACGCGATGCAGCGTGCAATTTTAAAGCTCATACCAGATGCAAATGTCATCGCTGTGCCAATGGCAGATGGCGGTGAGGGAACTGTAGATGCGTTGCTCAGTGCTTGCGACGGTCAAAAAGTGACGATAGCGCTTACAGGTCCTTTGCCCAATCAAGCTGTGACGACATATTTCGGTTTGATCGACGGTGGAAAAACCGCAGTGATTGAAATGGCAAAAGCCAATGGAATTCATCTTGTCGATATGGCTCAGCGAAATCCATTACTGACGTCAACTTATGGTACGGGCGAAATGATCCAGGCTGCTCTAGACTTTGGAGTAAGTAAAATTATCATTGGCTTGGGCGGGAGTGTGACCAATGATGGCGGTGCAGGTATGGCGCAGGCCTTGGGGGCACAATTTTTAGATGAAAATGGCTTGGAAATAGCAGTTTGTGGTAGTTGTCTCGATCAAATTAACAGTCTTGATTTGACGCAGCTCGACTCACGTTTAGCGCATACAGAAATTATCATTGCCAGCGACGTCATTAATCCACTATGTGGTGAAAATGGTGCAACCCATATCTTTGGCCCGCAAAAAGGCGCAACGCAGGAGATGGTGCGTCAGTTAGATCAGAACCTCAGTCATTATGCCGATGTGGTTGAAGCGACACTGGTTTGTACTTTACGTGATGTCGCAGGTGCAGGTGCTGCAGGTGGATTAGGTTTTGGGTTGATGGCTTTTGCAGGTGCATCGATGCAATCAGGTGTGGAATTGGTCATTGAACAAAGTCAGTTGAATGAAAAAATAGCACAGGCAGACTATGTGCTCACTGGTGAGGGGAAAATTGATCATCAAACCAAGTTAGGTAAAACACCATTTGGTGTGGCGCAAGTTGCAAAAAAGTATAATAAACCTGTGATCGCCTTTACTGGTCTAGTGGGTGAGGGGATAGCAGAACTCTATGATTTAGGTTTCACACAGATTGTTGGGATTAATCCACCAGATTATAAGTTGAAAGATGCATTAAAAAATGCGGAACTAAATTTGGAACATTGCTGTCGAAATGTGATGAGATGTTTGAAATAAAAATCAAGGTAAAACTTATGAATGCATCTAGCGAGTTTTAAGATAATCATAGTTGGAAAATAAGATTAATTTTGTTGAAAATTTTTGCAATATTTTTCCATTGGTTTTTGATTTTTTGGAATTATATTTTCAATGTTTTTTATATTTTCTATCGCATTTTCTTTTGCTGGCTTTGCTTTTAATAATTCAGAATTCTCTGAAGCAATTTCATATTGTGCTTTACTCATTTTATAAGTTGCACATAAATTATCGGATATAAGTTTATGATTGCCAGAAATTAGAGCTACAGCTAACTCATCATGGAGTTGAATTCCTTTCTGATTATTTTTATTTATCAACTGATCAAATTCAGTTTGAGTCAATTTTTTTGCATAAGTTGGATGATTTGTAAATATTATGAGTAATAAAACTGGCTGAAGGAAATGGTTAATTAGCTTAAAATTTTTCATAAACTTATCGTTTTCTAGTTTTAATTTTGATCCTACATTAGCATGTATTTTTTTTCAATCTGCTAAACTATACCTATCCATGAAATGATGAGTACATATGAGTTTAGCCAACCTGATTGATGAATTAAATCCTCAACAAAAACAAGCCGCAACAACAGAAGCACAGCATAGCTTGGTTTTGGCAGGAGCAGGTTGTGGTAAAACCAAAACCATCGTAGCGCGTGCAGCTTATTTAATTGATCAAGGCGTGCCTGCCAATCAAATTCAAATTTTGACTTTTACTCGCCGTGCGGCCAGTGAAATTGTCGCTCGTGTGGAGTTGGCTCTAGGTGAGCAAGCCAAAGGGTTACGTGCATCAACCTTTCATACTTTTTGTATGTACCTATTGCGCCGTATTCCAAATGCCTTTGGCCTAGAACAGTTTTCGATTATTGATCGTGATGATCAACTCATGATGTTCCGCCTGATTCGTGGTCGTGATGATAAGAAAAACCCCAATCACTTGCCCAAGCCGAAAGAACTCTGTGATCTGTATTCCTTTGCGCGGAATACGCGCCAAAAACTCAGCATTGCTATGGAAAAGCAAATGCCTGAGTACTTTGCGTTGAAAGATCAAATCGCGGATATCATGAAAGAATACGAAGCCCGTAAACGTGCGCGTAGTTTTTTAGATTATGACGATATCTTGGCGATTGTGGCGAAAGCCTTGGCGGAATCAGATGGATTGGTCGATTATGTCGCTTCGATTTGTCGCCACATGTTGGTTGATGAAATGCAGGATACCAATCCGCTGCAATGGGCGTTACTTGAGCCACTAAAAGAACGTGTCAGTTTGTTCTGTGTCGGCGATGATGCGCAGTCCATTTACGGCTTCCGAGGTGCAGATTTTGAAAATATTCACCATTTTAAAGAGCGTGTACCCGACGCACAGATTTTCAAACTCGAACAAAATTATCGTTCAACCCAAGAAATTTTAGACTTGTCAAATTGGTTGTTGGATGAAAGTGAAATTAAATATGACAAACGCTTAGATGCCTATCGTGGTGAAGGGATTAAGCCAAAAATGCATATTTTCCCGAATGAGTTTGATGAAGCCAAATGGATTGCCATCGACATCAAAGAGCGTCATTACCTCGAAGGCAGCAAATGGTCGGATCATATGGTGCTTGTGCGTTCAAGCTTTGCTGCTCGTCATATTGAAGCAGCCTGTATTGCCGCAAACGTGCCATATCGCTTTATCGGCGGCATGAAATTACTTGAAACAGCCCATGTCAAAGATTTGCTCAGTGTACTGCGTGTAGTGGCCAATCCTTTAGATGATATCGCGTGGATGCGCTTTTTAACCTTGTGGAATGGTGTGGGTGATGTCGGTGCGAGTAAGTTATCGCAGCAGATTTTACTTGAGCCAGAAATGCAAGCCATTGCAACCAAGTTGGAAAAATTTGGCAAAGTGCCTGACCAAGCGATTCTGATGATGAAGCAAATGTCGGTGTTGAAAGATCAGGTCAAAGAATGCGTAAGCTTGGCTGTTCAAGCGATTTCTGAGCAGCTGGAAGAAAACTATAAAAAAGATTGGAACCGCCGTATCGGTGATTTTGATCTGGTGAAACAACTGGCATCAAAACATACCCAGTTGAGTGAATTCTTAGAAGAATACGTGCTTGACCCAGTTTCCATTTCTGAAATTGAACGCCAATCTGACAGTGATGTCGTGACGCTAATTACCATTCATTCGGCAAAAGGAACGGAGCAAAAAGTCTGTTATGTGGCGAATGTCACGCCAGGGCAATATCCACATGCACGTGCTCAAGGTAATTTCGATGAAGTGGAAGAAGAGCGTCGTGTGTTATATGTGGCGCTGACACGTGCGCAAAATGAACTGATTTTGACTAAGCAAAACTTGAACCACTGGGCACGTGAAACTGTGGATGAGCAAGGGCGTAAAGTAGAAAGTTACTTTATGAATGATTTAACTCGCAATTTATGTAGTTTGGAAACACACTATAAAACCCGTCAACAGACTGTAAAAAGTGCCTTAATCGAAAGAAAATCGATTAATTTAGATTTTGGTATCGATCTCGATTAAAATAGATTTTTGACGTGATTTACACGCAAGTTAAAAAGCAAAATAGACAAATGCTTTTTGATGATGCTGTCTATTTGGAAGATTGAATGAAAATTTTAGTACGTAACTTAGAGCGTTCAGTTACTGAAGCTGAATTGGTTGAGCTGTTTAAACCATTTGGCGCAGTAGAGTCTGCTGTTGTTGTTATGGATGCAAGCACAGGTAAATCGAAAGGGTTTGGTTTTGTCGAAATGCCAAATGGTCGTGAAGCTGTAAAAGCGATTAAAGGCCTGAATACTTTGAAAGTCAAAGGTGCGGGTATTCGCGTAAAAGCGGCTGAAGATAAGCCTAAAGCATAAATTTAAAAAGGAGCGTAACGCTCCTTTTTTTATCGGTGATCTATGAAAAAACGCTACTCGGCTTTGTCTATTGTTGCGCCATCTGGTTCGAACATTGCGTGTGGGCTTAAAACGCTTGAAGTCCGCTCATGGCAGCCCGAACATTTGCCTTTAAAAGATTTAGTGATCGTGGAAAATCAACGCTACTTACATGAAAGCGGAGAAGAAGATTTTGGACGTGCGGTGGCGATGGTCGATGTGTATGACGTTCATGCATGGACTGAAAATGAGATAGAGCAAGCGCAGGCGACATATTGGGCAGCAGGATATTGGGCTTGGCGTCTAGAAAATATCAGGATGATCCATTGGGATATGCCTGTTCCTGCCAAGCGTGACATTTATTTAATTGAAATCGATCATCCATAATATTTATTGTGAATTTCCTAAAAATCCGTTTAAGCTTATTCATGTAGAAAAATGCCAAAATTTAGGGAATTGTTCATGTCTCGTGTTGCTCGCTTTCATGCTGATCGTACCAATCAAAAGTTATATTTTAGCCGTCTTGCATGTCAGCAAGCCGAGCAGACTGATCATGTTCAACAAGCTCAGGCTTATCGCGAAGCAGCAGTTTTTCATTTGCATGGTGCAGTACTTGCGTTTTTACAAGAGTTGGTGCGTTACTATCGTTTAAATGATCCTGCGCCCACGTTAAAGTCGATTGAAACGCTGATGGCTGAAAAAGGTCAGGTATCACCTGAAGTGACTGTTATGCAGCAATTGGCAAAGCAGGGTTTTATTGCAGAGCTGAAACGCGCACATCGTATGTGTCAGTATGCACCTGAACCGTCTGCACCAGAGCCAGAAGATGAAACGTCTTCAAATTTAATTATTAAAGTCACTCAAACACCGCAAGCATGGTTGCCAGATACCGCTATTTTGCGTGAATGGCATCGTGATCTAACCCAATTGATTGATGGATTTCGTAACGAGATGGTGGAATTCTAATCGGACTATTGCTACTTGAAATAAATTTATTTAACCCGATATAAGATTATCTAAGTAATACAAAGTGCAGATGCCTTTATCACCATGTTGCGCATGGAGGGATATATGTCTATAGAACAGTTGAAAGAACTCTTTGGGAACCAGGAAGCAATTTTAGAGCTGGTTCAATTGGAAGGTGGTGAGTTGGCATTGCGTAATGCAGGCTCAGAAAAAGAGCCTTTGGTGACTATCCAATTCAATGAAGAATTACGCAATATTTTGGGCGATCAAATGAGTGTGATCGCTCAGCAAATGATTCAGGCTGCATTGTTTGGTTTGTTAGAAAAACAAGTGGATGAATGGCATGCCGAAGTGGTCGATGAAAAGCCAAAATATATGAGCTAATCATATAGCTGCTGATTTTGTGGATCATGTTGATGAAAACGCACCTTTTGGTGCGTTTTTTTATACTCAAAATGGCACTTAGACTTTGCTCAGTTCAGCAGGTGAGATCAGTATCGAACCTAAAAATACAATAAAGACCCCGATGAGCTGTAAAAAAAAAGGATTTTTGGCATCTTGCCAATACAGAATCAGAAAGACGATGGAAATGGGATAAAACAATAGACAGCCCAGTCCCCATAAAATACTGGTTTTAAATGCAGCGATGAGAAAGCCCAGACCGCCAATCAAAATAATGGCAAGGCCTAAATAGAGGATGTACATGTTTTTCTCGTTTCTTGTTTGAAGTTTTTAAAAATGATGCTTCGTTTGATGCTTATTTTATCAATATGTTTTTTAAATTCAATTATTTGTAATTTTAAAATTAATGAATTATATCCATTAAAAAAAGGCGATGCTTAAATGCATCGCCTTTTTGGTATCACCTTTAAGCACTTAATTTGACATCTTAGTGTGTCGGTGTTTGGTGATGGGCAATTTGGATTTGATTTAAAATATGATTGCTCATATTTTTCGCCATTTCCTCTTTGGCATAATAAACCTCACCGACATTGTCGCGACGAATGACTTCAGCTTCTTCTTTGCTTTCCGCACACACCAATACTTGGATGGATGGATTCAGCATTTTTGCAATGTCGACAATTTTATGAATATCTAAAATATCCATAGGTGAAATGACCAAAAGGCGTGCGTGTTGAATATGGGCTTGAATTAAAACGCCGGGTTCTGTTGCCACACCAGATACCGCAGCGATGCCTTTTTCCCGTAAGTTTTCCACGATTTCACGGTTTTCTTCAGCAATAACCACTTTAATGTTTTCATTCATTAATTCGCGGGTAATACGACGACCGACTTCACCATGACCAATCAGCACCACCTGATCACGTAGATAATCCTGTGAGACCTCATCCGGCAACATGGCCAATGGGTCACTACTACGTTCCAGTAAACGAGCCAAATTCGAGCGCTCACGGATGAGTCGCTGCATAGGCTCGATGGCAGAAAATACAAATGAATTCAGCGTAATCGAGATTAAAGCACCTGCCAGTATCAGATTTTGTCCTTCCATAGAAAGGAGGTTTAGAGATACACCCAAGGTCGCCAAAATAAATGAGAACTCACCAATTTGCGCCAAGCTTGCCCCAACGGTTAATGCGGTATTGATGGGGTAGCGGAAGAACAACACCAACGCCATTGCAGCGATGGTCTTACCAATCATGATAATGCCGACTACTGCTAAGACATGAAGTGGTTGTTCAATCAAGATCCGTGGATCAAACAGCATGCCGACGGAGACGAAAAACAGAATCGAAAAAATTTCACGAAGCGGAAGAGTTTCTTCTTCTGCACGGTGACTAAAGTCAGACTCTTTGACCACCATACCGGCAAAAAATGCGCCCAGTGCCATGGATACACCAAATACCTTGTAGGCACCAAAGGCAATAGATACGGCTGCTGCAACCACGGTGAGCGTGAATAATTCACGTGAGCCTAAGCGTGCAACCACTTGCATAATCATTGGCACTAAGCGTTTACCAATGATCAGCATGAAGGCAATAAAGCCAGCAACTTTGAGTAAAGTTAGACCTAAGGTCAGCCAAATATTTTCATCGGCACTGCCTGATGTGAGCGGTTGACCGCCAAGCAGTACGGCAGTCGCAGGCAGAAGGACCAGGACCAGAACCATCACCAAGTCTTCAACCAAGAGCCAACCCACAGCAATTTTACCATTGACGGAGTTGAGCAAGCCTCGATCACCTAAGGCTTTGAGTAGAACGACAGTACTTGCACACGACAAACTTAAGCCAAACACTAAAGCTGAACCCATGCTCCAGCCCCAAAGCATGGAAATTCCCATACCGAGTAAGGTCGCCACTGCAATTTGTAAAATGGCACCGGGGAGGGCAATACGACGGACTTGCATCAAATCATTGAGTGAAAAGTGCATACCCACGCCAAACATCAGAAACATCACACCGAGTTCGGCCAATTGGTTAGCGAGATGGATATCGCCAACTACCCCAGGTGTGTTTGGGCTAATAATAATACCGGCAATCAGATAGCCGATAAGGGGAGGAAGTCGCAGGCGTGCAGCAATATAGCCAAAAATTAAGGCAAAACCAAAGCCAACAGCAAGTAATATTATGAGTTCTACATCATGAGGCACTAAAAACTCCTTAAGCCTAAGTTAAGGGTAAAAAAGACAAGCACAAAAAGTGCCAAAAGCATTTTGAAAGTTTAGCAATTCGAATAAAAAAAATGCAAAAAAAAACGACCTAAGTAGGTCGTTTTTTTCAAAAAACTAAAATTATTTGATTTTAGCTTCTTTGAAGATTACGTGTTGACGGATTTTTGGATCAAATTTTTTGATTTCCATTTTTTCCGGCATAGTACGTTTGTTCTTAGTGGTAGTGTAGAAATAACCTGTACCAGCAGAAGAAACTAGGCGAATTTTATCACGCATGTTCGTAGCTCCTTAGATCTTTTGACCTTGAGCACGTAGGTCAGCAACAACCTTTTCGATGCCCAATTTGTCGATAATACGCATACCTTTAGTAGTTAGACGAAGACGTACGAAACGTTTTTCGCTTTCTAACCAAAAACGGTGGTGATGCAGGTTCGGCTCGAACCGGCGTTTAGTTTTGTTGTTGGCGTGTGAGACGTTGTTACCAACGACTGGACGCTTGCCGGTAACTTGGCAAACCTTAGACATGGTGTAACTCCATTGATTTAGCCAACAGCAAATCTGTATGGCCAGTCAAAAAAAACATTGAATTCATTCAAGGGGCGTTTTATATCAAAAATGCGCTTAAAAGACAAGCGATTTTGCATAAAACGAACGATCACCTAGTGTGATCGTTCATGCCTTGATCGTTTATCGAAGAAGTGTCTTCGAAATCAGTTTGTGGATCGGCTTATTGAACGGTGGAAGAATGAATTTCAAACTATAGAGTTTTGGATTCGACATCACCGAGCGTTCATGCGACAAACTGAAGAAACCTTCTGGACCATGATATTTCCCCATACCCGAAGCCCCCACACCGCCAAACGGCAGGTCATCTTGAGCAACATGGGTTAATACCGTGTTTTGTCCGAAATGTCCTGAATGGGTACGTGTTGCGACATAGTCGGCACGTGCCTGATCAAAGTCGAAATAGTATAAAGCAAGTGGACGAGGACGGCTATTAATAAAAGCAATAACCTCGTCAATTTGATCATATTCCATGATCGGAAGGATCGGACCGAAGATTTCATGCTGCATAATTTGCATGTCTGGAGTGACACCCGTTAAAACAGTCGGTGCAATTTTACGTACAGCGTCCACATCTTCATTTTGTGGGTTAAAACTGATGATTTGTGCGCCTTGATCACGCGCATCTTCTAAATAACCTTGTAGGCGGTTGTACTGCTTGTCATTAATAATCGAGGTGTAGTCCTGATTTTGGGCAATACTTGGGTACATGGCTTCAACGCACACTTTATAGTGATCTAAAAATTCAGCTGTTTTACCACGAGGTAAGAACACATAGTCAGGTGCAACACAAGTTTGACCTGCATTCCAAAGTTTACCAACAGCAAGACGCTGTGCGACATCTGCAAGGTCAATAGACGGATGAACCAATACAGGTGACTTTCCGCCTAATTCTAAAATCACCGGAACTAAGTTTTCAGACGCTGCCGCCATGACGGTTTTACCGACATTGGTCGAGCCAGTAAAAATCATTTTGTCGAAGGCAAGGTGACTAAACGCATCTGAAATTGGGCCACCACCGTTGACGACTGCGACCAATTCTTGAGGAAATGCTTCTGCGAGAGCTTTTTCTAGCACATCACCGAATGCCGCAGAGGCACTCGAAATTTTGATCATGGCATGGTTGCCCGCAGCCAAAGCACAAATCAGTGGGCCTATAGAAAGAAGCAGTGGGTAGTTCCATGGCGTAATAATGCCGACGACACCAAGTGGTTGATATTGCACCCATGCTTTTGCAGGTTGGTGAATAATTCCGACATGGCGTTTGGATGGTTTCATCCAGTCTGTCAAATGCTTGCTATAATATTTAATGTGTTCAAGACATGTAAGTAACTCACCAATCTTGGTTTCACCAATAGAACGGTTACCATAGTCTTGATTAATTGCATCAGCAAATTGATCTTGATACTTAACTAAGATACGCTTAAGCCGAGCCAAACGATCAATACGTTCCTTCGCTGTAGGCAATGGGTAACGTAAATACGCTTGTTTCTGCTGTTCCAACATATTGTTGAGATGCTGGTGATCAAAAGAATGTGGTGTCATTGAAGTTGTTTTTGTCTGACTATTCATGTCGCACGACCATATCCAAATTAGCGATTAATTAATTTTTAGAGTAAATACTCTAAATAGTCAAGTTACTTTATGTGTTAGTGTTCTAATGCTTTGAAATAAATGGTTGTTTTAGGATGTCTCACACCAAAACCTTAAAAACGAAAGAACGTATTTTGCAGCTGAGTTTGCAGTTGTTTAATGAGCGTAGCGAGCGTTCAGTGACAACCAATCATATTGCTGCTGAACTGGGAATGAGCCCAGGTAACTTGTATTACCATTTCCGAAATAAAAGTGAAATTATTAAGGAATTAATGGAGCAATATCAGCATGAAACGCTAGAAATGTTAGCGCTTCCTGATGATCGTCAGCTTGATGCCAATGATAAAATTCGCTATTTCCAAGTGTTAAGTAGCCAATTATGGGCTTATCGCTTTTTACATCGTGATGTTTATCACTTGGTCGAAAATAATGAAGATTTCCGCAAAATGTATCCACGTTTTGCCGGTCAAGTCATGCAACAAGGGCAGAAAATTTATCGTGCCTTTGTTGACGCAGGCTTAATGCAGATGACCGATTCTGAAATTGAGGCCTTAACCATTAACTTGTGGATCGTGCTGACCAACTGGACCAACTTCCTTTATATGTCTGGCCATATTACTGACTCAAACACTTTGGAAGAAAAGTGGGTGTGGCAAGCACTACGACAAATGGTGTTCTTAGAAGGTGCATATCTACGTGGTGAAAGCCGTGAAACCTATGAGCGATTGCTCGAAACTTTAGGGCCGTCGGACTTATTTGCAAGTCTTTCAAACGTAAAGCATCAGGTTACTGAATAAGACTATTTAGTCTGGCTTTAAAAAGCGTTAGAATACTCGGCTCTTTTTTCAATTTAACTGATTAGTGATATAAACCAACATGAATATGTCGACCGCTAACACAGCACGCTTACTCATTACCTGTGAAGATAAACCAGGGATTGTGCAAGCTGTATCGAGCTTTTTGTATCATCAGGGAGCAAATATTACCGCACTTGATCAATACGCGACTGAAGCTCAAGGGGGGCGATACTTCATGCGTGTTGAGTTTGAATTGGACAATTTACAAAGCCGTAAAGAAAGTCTAACTCAAACATTTGCGAGCAATGTTGCTGAGCGTTACAACATGCACTGGCGTTTAGCTTTAGTCAGTGATGTGAAGAAAGTCGGTATCTTGGTGTCTAAAGTTGACCATGCATTGCTTGAGCTGTTGTGGCGTCATGCACGTGGTGGTTTGCCATGTGAAATCACCAAAGTCGTGTCTAACCACGATGCTTTACGTGAATCTGTAGAAAATTTCGGTATTCCGTTTGAAGTTGTTCCTGTGAATAAAGAAAACAAACGTGAAGCTTATGAGCAAATTGATCAGTTGATGCAAGACAATGATTTACTCGTTCTTGCTCGTTATATGCAAATTTTAGACGAAGAATTTGTTCAAAAATGGGAAATGAAAGTGATCAACATTCACCATTCATTCCTCCCAGCCTTTGTTGGTGCGAACCCATATAAACAAGCGCATGAAAAAGGTGTGAAGTTGATTGGTGCGACAGCGCACTATGTCACTGCTGATCTTGACCAAGGTCCGATTATTGAGCAAGACGTAGAGCGTGTAAGTCACGACTTTACCGTTGAACAATTGCGCGAGTTAGGTCAGGACGTAGAGCGTAATGTACTCGCACGTGCAGTCAAATGGCATCTTGAAGATCGTATTATTGTCGATGGTAATAAAACTGTTGTATTTCAATAAAACGAGATGAATTTTTGAATAAAAGGGCATACTTTAGGTATGCCTTTTTTATATTATGATTAAAAAAAGTCATTAAATCTGACGAATTAATAGTTGCAAATGAAAACACTTCTCATTTATTATTGCCGTACTTTAATTGTGCTAACCGATGAGCATGATTGTATTTTTGACAAAATAAATGCAATCGCTTCTTCAAGGTAACTGAGTTTAATGAGTCAATCTCCCGCTCCAATGATGCAATCACCTAACCCGATGAAAAAGAAAATCATTACTGCGCTTCTCGCTGTTGTGGTAGGGCATATGGGAGTATTGTGGGCGGTCAGCAATATGAAAGCACCAGAACTTAAACCGATTGAAAAAGATCCGATTAAAGTTCGTTTTGTGAAGATTGTTGAAGAGAAAAAACCTGAACCTCCGAAGCCAAAACCAGAACCGAAGAAAGAGCCACCAAAGCCAAAAGAAGTTAAAATTGTAGATAAGCCGTTACCACCTCCACCGAAGAAAGTGGAAAAAGTGGAACAGGTGAAAAAGAAAGATGCGCCGAAACCAACTGTTGAAGCGGTCAAAAACGTACCACCAACACCTGTTGTTTCAACTGTGGTTTCTGAAACGAAAGTCGTTCGTGTTGAACCAACACCTCCGGCACCTGTTGCACCACCACCTGCGCCTCCAGCACCACCTGCGCCACCGACACCTAAAATAGTCAGCATCGGTAATGGTGTCAGTTGGATTAAGAAACCTAATGTTCAATTTGAAGATGGTGAATTAAAAGCGTCGTGTACAGTTGAAGTTGCGATTGCAGCAAGTGCTGAAGGTAAAGTCGAATCAGCAACGATTAAAAACTCGACTTGTGGCGCTGCTGTGAACCGTAAAGTGACTGCAGCAGTGAAGCGTGCGCGTTTATCCAAATATATTGATAATGGTGTGGCAACTCCGACGCGAGTTGATCAACCATTTAACTTTAAACTTAATTAAGATTCCGGCTAACCCATTAGGAGTTCGAATATGAACTTTTCAGTTTATTGGCAACATGCAGATGCAGTCAGCAAAACACTGTATTTCGTGTTACTTGCAATGTCGATTGCGACTTGGACGATCTTCGTTCTTCGTATTATGGGCACACGTCAGCTCAAACAAGTGGCGTATAACCACCTTGCAGATGCACTAAGCAAACTGAAAGCGAAATTTGCTCCTTTGGCTTTTGAACAACGTAAGGCTGTGGCTGAACAAGCATTACTACGTCAAATTTCGGTAGAAAAAGCTAATGCTGAAAAAGGCGTATCTGTATTGGGTACGATTGCTTCAATTGCACCGTTCGTAGGTTTGTTCGGTACAGTGTGGGGTATTTTCCATGCCCTTGTAGCAGTGGGTAAAAGCGGTCAAGCGGGTTTAGCGCAAGTGGCAACTCCAGTCGGTGAAGCTTTGATCATGACCGGTCTTGGTTTGGCTGTGGCGATTCCTGCGGTATTGGCTTATAACATCTGTGTTCGTTTTAACCGTACACTGTCGAATGAATTGCAAGATCAAGCGCATGGTTTATTGATTGATACTATGTTGCAACAAGAATCTGCAGCGAAGAAAGAAGACGTGAAAACTGCACAGCAAAGTTTAGCTGGAGGTCAAGCTTAATGGCTTTTCAATTGGGTGAAGACAACGATGCTGGCATGAATGAGATGAACCTCATTCCGCTCATCGATATTATGTTGGTATTGATGATCATCTTCTTGGTGACTGCGACTGTTGCCAACCCATCAATTCCATTAACCTTGCCACAAACGACTGCAGAAGTGATTGATCTGCCGCCTGAAAGCGTAACCATCAGTATTAACTCAGCGGGTGATATCGCTTGGAATGGTGATATTGTGACGCTCGAAGATTTAGAAAGTCGTCTAAATACAGCTGGTCAGCAAGAGCGTAAACCTGCATTGGTCTTAAAAGCCGATAAAGAATCACGTTATGACACAGTTGCGCAAGTGATGTCGCGTGCGAGTGGAGCCGGACTCAGCGATATCGCCTTTGCCAGTGATAACTAAGCACTGAGCAAAGATAGCTAAAAAAAAGCGACTGAAATGTCGCTTTTTTTTATGTCTCTATTTTGAAAAAATGTCGTACAAATAGATCACTCAGATTTGAGTAGGTCTTGAAATTTGCTACGTAATTTCATGAGTTTAGGTGGTATTGAAAAATTACAATAACCTTGGTTTGGGTTACGCGCAAAGAAGTTCTGATGATATTCTTCGGCAGGGTAGAAGGTCGGCATTGGACTGAGTTCAGTCACGATATTGATGCCTTCAGCTTTTAATTCTTCAATACGTTGTTCAGCGATTTGCTTTTGTGATTCGTCTTGATAGAAAATCACTGAGCGATACTGTGTACCGACATCATTGCCTTGACGGTTCAGCGTAGTGGGATCGTGGGTTGCGAAAAATACATCCAGCAATTGGCTAAAACTGATTTGGCTGTCATCAAAATTGATCTGAATGACTTCTGCATGTTGGGTATTTCCCTCACAAATTTGCTCATAGCTCGGATGCTGAGTAATTCCCCCTGCATAACCACTGACAACTGTTTGCACGCCCTGAAGTTGTAGAAAAACTGCTTCTACACACCAAAAGCATCCACCACCAAATACCGCTTGTTGCATAGTGAAATCCTATCTTGTTCCCTGATGTTTAATATGGGGTTATAGCTAAAAACTGCAATGTACGTCTGTATACTAATCACAAGTTTATGTGCATTAAATGTCTCTGGCATGACTGAACAGTGAATAAAAAAGT
The DNA here is from genome assembly GCF_024605785.1 of Acinetobacter sp. YH16040_T. Taxonomy (NCBI): domain Bacteria; kingdom Pseudomonadati; phylum Pseudomonadota; class Gammaproteobacteria; order Moraxellales; family Moraxellaceae; genus Acinetobacter; species Acinetobacter sp. YH16040_T. The sequence goes on from NZ_CP094541.1 coordinate 487,464, forward strand.
CTGCCGAAGCAGACTTTTAAAATGATTTAACGCGGTTGAACGGCGCTTTCATATTGAATTAATAAATTGCCATGACGGTCTAGCAATTTCAAGGTTTTTCCAAAAACTTGATAATGCGTTACCTTTTCGAGTGCTGCATGGTACTGTCGGTCTAGCCCATTGTTATTGAGACAAGCCATTTGTGTCGCTGCAATCGGGCCAAACGTTATAGTGTCTTTGCCGGCGTTATAGCCGCCCATTATACGATTACAGCCGTCTGCACCTGAGACACGTTTTGAAGCCGCATCGAATTGAATGCTTGGAATATTATGCGCATTGGGTGCTGTTTTAATTGGGGTATTGCCAATCTGAGTGGCAATCCAAGTACGATTTTGTAATAGGTTTAAATTTTCAGTTATGGTGTTGTCTTGTGCAGGCATGCTTTCACAGCCTGTCACCACTAAAGTTGAAACCAAAGTTGCAGCAACAAATATTTGTTTTAGCATCGGAATTTCCCCGTGGAAGCATTTCAATTATCTAAGCAAATATCGCACAGATAAGCTAGCCATATTTGTATCAATATTTAAGAATTACAATTGATTGGCGCTTGGATTAGACTGTGAATGCGGCAAACCTTGTCGGATTAACTTCGAATATTGTTCACTGCTCAGTTGCTTAATTTGAGAGACGCGGGGGTTAACATGGGCTTTTTGATACCATGTTTTCATATCCCAATTTTGGTCTATGGCATGGAGGTCGTGCAAATAATTCGGCAAATAACCGGATGCAAATAAGCGGTAATCGGTTGGAAGTTGATGTTTGGAAACCGCTTGAATCATGTCAAACACCAGTGTTGTACAATTACTAGTGAGTGTGTTGTACCATTTGGGTTGAGTCTGCAGTTCATCGGCTTTATGTAGATATTCAATAAACAGCGCCTGCATTTCAGATTTTGGCATGTTTACGGGGAAGAAATAGACCTGTTCTCCGCGTGTATTGCTGCGGGTATAGATAATATCTTTTTCATCTGATGCAATGAGGCTCAGTTCATATTTACGGAAAAAACCACCAATCGCAGAGAATTCTTCGTTTTTCTCTTTGCGAATTTCAATCGAAAACGTCAGCGGTGGTCGGTCAGCAAAATCAAAAGTGACCAGTGTATGGGCAATTTGCGGCCCCATCCAATACGAGGTAATGATGTTGACGCCATTGATTTGACTCAGGTCATATTGGCGAGTTTCCCAACGCGGGGTAAAGCTACCATCGGTATGCCAGTCGAAATTACGCACATTGTGTAAGGTGACGAGATTACCTTGCTTTTCATAATGTAGAATTTCAGCTACTTCAGGATTCCATTCACGATCTTGATGCGCTTCCATGCCAAAATACCAAAATAGACCACAGATAAAGCCCACAATATAAATCAAGACATCTTTACGACGGCTAAAAAAGTGTTGGGTAATATAGATGCCTAAAATGCTCAGGGCAAAAGCAATCCAGATTCCAATGATAATGCGGCTGCCTAACCAGCCTGCCGGTTGCTGTATCCACAAGGCGGCACAGAGCCAAATCGAAGAACAGAGGACAAACACACTAAATAGAGCATGAAGAATACTTCGCCCTATTTTTTTGAACATTGCTTGTTGGTCACTCTGTTGCATATTTTTCTTTTAGCTTAAGATTTTTCTTTATTTTCGGTAAGTTGCGAACTCAAAAGCAATCCCAGTTTTGTCGTCGATATGTTGTTCTGACGCCACTTTTTGAAAGTCCGCAGGAATTTCAGGATAATGCGCATCACCTTGAACATCCAGTTCAACATGCGTGAGTTCTAAACGGTCTGCGATGCCGATGGTTTGCTTAAAAATTTCACCACCACCAATAATAAACAAACTCGTTGGTTTTTCGGAACTTGCGACATCAGCAACTGCTTGCGTTAACGCCTCATCGATACTATATGCGACTTTAGTACCTTCAAATGACCAAGTGTTATCTCGTGTAATGACCCAATTGACACGCTTCGGTAGGGTACGTCCCATAGACTCTAAGGTTTTGCGTCCCATGACCACCACACCGCCTTGGGTGATGGCTTTAAAGTGCTGTAAATCGGCAGAAATATGCCACGGCAAATCATTACCTTTACCAATGCAGCGCTGCTGATCCATAGCGACAACGTGCACGATTTCTAAATTTTGAAATGCCATAGTTTGAACTCAAATAGCCGAATTATTTGTCGTCTATTAGAATGCAAAATCCCGCTTGAGGTAAAGCGGGATTTTGCTTTTCACTTGGGATTTCTGAAATTAAACCGCAACAGGGGCTTTAATCGCAGGATGTGATTCATAACCTACGATTTCAATATCTTCAAATTTAAAATCGAAAAGATCGGTAATTTCAGGATTGAGTTTTAATTGGCACAGACCCATTGGTTCACGTGTCAATTGCAACTGCGCTTGTTCGAAATGGTTGGCATATAAATGTGTATCCCCACCGGTCCAAACGAAGTCGCCTACACCTAGACCACAAACTTGCGCAATCATGTGTGTTAACAGGGCATAGCTGGCAATGTTAAACGGCACACCCAAAAAAACGTCAGCACTGCGTTGATATAATTGGCAGGATAATTTTCCGTTTTGGACAAAAAATTGGAACAAGGTATGGCATGGTGGCAATGCAACATTACCTGCCTCATTTGGGTTCCAACCCGACACGATTAGACGACGAGAGTTAGGATTGGTTTTGATTTCATTGACCAACCATTTAATTTGGTCAAAACCATCTTGTTCATATAGGCCATCGGCTTTTTTGGTTGCACCGAAATTACGCCATTGATGACCGTAAACAGGACCTAATTCGCCAGCAGGACGACCAAAACGCGCAGTTTGTTCTGCTGTAGACCATTCATCCCAAATCGAGACTTTGTTGTCTTGCAAATATTGAACATTGGTATCGCCTTTAAGGAACCACAACAGTTCAATCACGATAGAGCGGAAATGAACTTTCTTGGTGGTGAGTAAAGGGAAACCTTGAGAAAGATCGAAGCGCATTTGATGACCAAATACAGAACGTGTTCCCGTACCCGTACGGTCGCCCTTGTCGCCGCCGTTGTCGAGAATGTGTTGTAAAAGGTCTAAATACTGGCGCATGTCTCTCTCATAATTTGCTAAATTTCTTGTGGCACATATTAGCTTGTTTTGCGTGTGGAAGGAACTGTGATGGGCGCTTGAATATAGTCAGGTTTAAAAAATCCAAAACATACGGTGTTTATTGGGTGATGACCAAATTTTGCAGGCAACAAGCGCTGAGTTGTCTGGGCTGAAGACGCCTATTTATAACAATTACATCAAGTGTTAACGAGACAATATATCTGTTAAATCAAGAATGAAATTAGAAAACTTAAGCTCTATTGTTTATATATTGAGCGATGTTACATTCGCAGCGTTGAAAAAAATACAGATAAGTTTGATTAAAAAAATACACGTGATTTTTCTCATTTTAAAGAGGTGGTTTTGGGCTGCTATTTTTGATTAAGAGTTTGATATCAAAAATAAATCCAATTGAATTAAAAATAGACGATCGTATTTAAATGTGAAGATTTGTTTAAGAAATCTTACATTTTTTACATGAAAAAACATAATTTACGCGGTACTATCACCCTCGTTAAAATTTTTGAATGCCTAAATACAGGCGGGAGTGTGGGTTAAAGAATGGCTTATGATCACAATGTAAACTTGAGTGAAGTGCATGCTCCAGTTCAGGCAAATATCATAATTCGTTCTCAGGCGAGTAAAAATACGGGCAAGTCCAATACCACTCAAAAAGCAGCGACTAAAAATGTGGTATCCCGCAATGGTCAGCGTATCGATATCGATCGTTTGACTGGATTTTTACAAGGCATTACCCGCCAAAGAAGTACTCAGAAATGTGCCCGCAGTGTTCGTTTAGCACTTGAGTCCGCAGGGGCACGTTTTAACGGTCACCCCGTTGCCGCAGCAGATTGGGGCAGCACATTACAAAAAATTGGTTATCAAAAAATTAATTTAGCGTTTGATCGACCAAAGAAAGGCGATATTTATATTATCGACCGCAATCAAAGTAGCCGTTATGGTCATATCGCAGCATATTCAGGTAAGGATTGGGTGTCTGATTATCGTCAAGCGGGTTATGCGGTCTATCGAACTCCAAATGTGAAATACAGCTATTACCGCTTAGCGGATTAACAGCCCATGGCTGCAAAAAGGTTAGTCTTCAAACCTTTTTGCACGCTGACTGTAGATCGAGACGATAAATAATCCAATTGCCGCAAAGCCCATACATTGCAGCGCTAAAATCCAGCGTTGCTCATTGGGTAGAAAATAAATTAAGCACACTAAACATAAAATTGGCAAACTAGCCAAACCCCATTTTAATGACGGAGACAGTGTTTTTAGTTTGTCTTGTCTGAGCTTATAAAGCAGATCAATCATCAAACCAATGGCTAAACTTATGCCCGCAAAGCGGGGATCAAGTTGTTTTTGTTCAGCGCATAGAAAAATAAGCACACAGGTACTGATACAAATGAAGAGCTTGATTTGTCGGTTACAGCGCTCAGAGTACCAAAACGTCAGCATTTAAACTTTACCTTGGGGTGAAGTTTTCTCGTTTTTATTCAGTAGAGAAATCGGGGAGAGCAGGCAGATCGCCAAAGCCATAAAGCCAATGCCTTGAGCACCCGGAATCAAAATTTCACCCTTATTCATGTTGATAAAAACCAATGCTAACAGCAGTGCAATCGGTATCCAGGTCAATAAACGATAGAGCAAACCTGTTGGGTTTTTTGCTGCAAAATGAATCTTGCAATAACGACAAATCAGGAAAATGACGCCTGTACCCATGAACATTAGAATGGCTTGAAGTGTTAGGGGTTCCATCCAATACAGAACACTGGTCAGTACGACCATCGCAATAAAAAACAAGATTTTTTTAAGTACAGAAACGCTGGGGTTAAACCAAAATTCAAGCATGGATCGATAGTTTAAAAATAAGCTGAATAAACTTTAGCACAGATCAGTTGTCTAATTCAGTCACTTCATGTGCAGTAAATACGTATGAAGGGATAAATTTCAGCGCATAAAAAAGCGAGGCTTAGACCTCGCTTGCTTAAAGACAATTATAAAATATTAATGATTTTTTTGTGGACCCCAGTCATAGATTTTTTTCTGGTAGGCATACCACATCATCCATAGGCCAATCAGAATCATCGGAACTGTCAGGAACTGACCTTTACTCATCCATCCAATGAAGAGTTGACCATTGTCCGGCTCACGGAAGAATTCAACGGTGAAGCGTGCGATACCATATCCGATGAGGAACAAGGCTGAAACGGCATAACGTGGACGAGGTTTTGAACTAAACCACCACAGCACGATAAACAGAATTAAACCTTCACAGAGTGCTTGATAGAGTTGCGACGGATGGCGCACCAACTGAAGTGGATCGGTCGGGAAGATCATACCGAAAGCAAAATTAGGGTCAGTCACTGCACGACCATATAGCTCGCCACCAATAAAGTTCCCAATACGACCAAACATTAAGCCTGTTGGAACGCAGGGTGCGATAAAGTCGAGGGTCTGGAACCAAGTCATTTTATATTTCTTGCACCACACTAACATGGCAATCATGACCCCAAGGAAACCGCCATGGAAGCTCATGCCGCCGGTCCAAACTTGGAACAGCCACAGTGGGTTGGCAAGGAATTGATCGAAACCATAAAAGAAGACATAGCCAAAGCGTCCACCAATCACGACACCCAATGCACCGTAGAAAATCAGGTCAGAGACCATTTCTGCGTTCCAGCCGTCACGTTGTTTTGCACGGTAGGTTGCCAAGCCCCATGCAAATAAAAAGGCCAATAAATACATCAGACCATACCAGTGAACTTGTAGTGGCCCCAGTGATATCGCCACAGGGTCGATATTTGGATATGTCAGCATTGCTGTTCCTTGTCATTATGTTTTGCACAGATTTTAGCTGAATGCGCTGAAAAATGTTGTACATTCAATGTGTAAAGATATTGAGAGTTGAATATGTGCATTGTGGCTTTTGCTTGGCAGGTCTTGGATGACATGCCACTCTGCCTGATTTCGAATCGTGATGAGTTTTATCATCGACCGACGGCAGGCCTAAAGCAATGGGTAGATAGTCCGATTATTGCAGGGCAGGACTTACAGTCTGGTGGAACATGGATGGGGATAACCGCTCAAGGGCGTTGGGCGATTGTGACCAATTTTCGTGATGGTCGTGATCAGACCACATATCCCACTTCACGTGGCGCTTTGATTCAGCAATTTTTAGAATCTGAGCAAACGCCCATTCGGTTTGCGCAAGCACTGGAACAAATCCAATGTAATTATGCTGGCTTTAATTTATTCGTTGGCGATGCCACTCAAGCCGTTTATATGAGTAATCGCGGTGAAGCACCACAAGTCTTAGCCAAAGGGGTGTATGTCACATCCAATGGTTTAATGACTGAACATTGGGAAAAGACCCGACATTTACGCAAACGTTTCACTCAAGAATTTTTGCCGATGCTACAAAGCCAGCAACCACAGGCGGATATAGACGCTGCTGCGTGGGATATTTTGGAAGATGAACGTAAAATCATTCCATCATTGTTACCCAATACTGGGATTCAGGCGGAAATGGAACATTTGCTGTCTTCAACCTTTATTCAAAGTCCGGTGTATGGCACCCGCTGTTCAAATTTATTGTGTATGCGGGATTCACAGTGGCATTGGCAGGAAAAACAGCAGCAGGGTGAGCAACAAGGACAGATCACCCAGATACAAGTGCATTTAAAGGTATAAAAAAAGCCGACGATTCGTCGGCTTATTTTTTAAAGGTGTTTTATGCGGTTTTTTGTGTTGGCTGAGCTTGTTCTACCGCTTCGCCAGCAATCACACCACCATCTTTACGGGTGATGACAACGGTTGCAGAACGTGGACGTGAGGTGGCTGCTGCATTGGTTTGTGATGCAGGCCAGTGGCTGGTCGGTTCAGCATAGGATGCTGAATCTTCACCGGGATGTTGCACATTGATAAAAATCGCTTTGTAGTCAGGTGTCATGGTCACACCTGTGATTTCACACTCTTTTGGTCCAGTCAGGAAGCGACGTAAGTTTTCGTCATTCAGTTTTGCCCCCACAATGGTTTCTTGACCCGATGAGGTCGTGGCTTTCGTACCGTCACCGACTTGACCCGGAAGCGCAGCAAGCATCATACAGTTGGTGGTATCGGTATAAGCACCGTCATCGGTTTGAATCCATAACACACCACGTGGGTCGAACCACATCCCATCGGGTGATGACAAGTCATTGTTGTCATTTAAACCAGATAAATTAATGTTGCTCGCCATTTTTGCTTCAGCACCAAACAGGTAGATATCCCAAGTAAAGCTGAGTGCTGTGGTTGTATCACCATCTTCACGGAAACGGATAATATGACCGTTGACGTTGCCTTTACCACCTTCAGGGTCGGTGTAGTTACGTGGGTTGGCAGCATCTAGTGCATGCGTCGTACCACGGTTCGAGTTATTGGTGAGGGTCACATAGACTTCACCATTGTCTGGATGCACAGCGACCCATTCAGGACGGTCCATTTTGGTAGCACCGACAGCATCTGCGGCAAGACGTGCGAAGGTTAGCACATCTGCTTGTGAGCTAAACGGATAAACGCTGTTACTTTGGTTTAAACCATTGACGTTATAGCTCAATTCAATCCATTGACCTTTGCCGTCATTGTTAAATTTGGCAACGTATAACTTACCGTTGTTCATGTATTTGTCACCTGCAGCATAGCCACCGTTGACATCTTTTTTATTCCATTTTTGGTCGGATACAAATTTATAGATGTATTCACCGCGTGAGTCATCACCCATGTAAAATGCAAGATTGTCATCTTCACGTAAGCGACTTGCACGGCAGTCTTCATGTGCAAAGCGACCCAGTGCTGTACGTTTTACGGGGTTTTCACGACGGTCAAATGGGTCGATTTCGACAATCCAACCAAAGGTGTTTGGACCATTACGATAATCTTCTGCTGCCTGAGTACCGGTAACATTCGCTGACCAACGGTCATATAAATCTTGTGACTCATTACTTCCAATCGCCGTTTCCCAACCATAGCGTGAGTTTGCACCCGCTTTTAGGCCATAACGGTTGAGTGCCACAATTTCAGCAGGACTACGTTTGGCATCATCTTCTTTCGCACGAGCGAAGTAACCAATGAAGTTTTCTTCTGTCGTCAGGTAAGTGCCCCAAGGGGTATAACCATTACCACAGTTGTTGTGTGTACCACGGGTTTGTTGACTATTGGCTGAAAACTTCGTGCTGACTAAGCTTGAGCCTGCAACAGGACCTTTAAAGTCCATTACGGTCGATGCGGTAATACGACGGTTAAATGGAGAGTTTTGTACTAGTTTGACGGCTTGAGTCTTGCTGTCTTTTTCAATTTGAATAACAGAAACACCGTGTGCATTGACTTCACGAATGACTTCATCTTCAGGGCGACGGCCTTCCACTTTGGTTGGGCCTTGTGGGTGTAAGAAGGTTGGATTGATGTATTCATGGTTCATCACCAACAAACCTTGGTCTGACTGCTTGGCATCATAGCGTCCAGAGGTGGTATTTAAACCAAAGAAGCTCATACCGTCATGGCAGTCACCAGAGCGGAATTGGAAGCTCGGGCCAGAAGGAACATTGTTATCATCCCATGCTGGGTATGCAGGGTTAATCGAGTCACCCATCGCATATAGCACATGCGCTTGATAGCCTTCAGGAACAGTCACAATATCGTCTAAATTCTTTTTCACTGGTGTGAAATTGAACTTGGTCGGTTTTTGATTTGGATCAGTGACAGGTGGTTTGGTATTGCTATTTGAATCTGAGTCATTGTCATCATTACACCCCGTTAATGAAGATGCCAATGCAAGTGCGACTGCACCACTCGCAGTCTTGGTAATCAAGCTACGACGGCTGATGCGCTGTTCTAAAATGTCACGAAAATGAAGGTTATCCGAAGTGTTGTTATCAAGTTCTTGATCTTCGTTATATGGCATGTTTGTCATGAATTTAAATCCTGGCAAAGGTGTGCTGGGTAAAAGTTGATCACATAAAACTATCGATAAAATATGACAATGCTTTGAAGCTAATGTTGCAAACTGATGAAATAGGCGTTTAGATTTCGCTGCATGAAAATTGCAAAACATTAAATGGGCGCATAAAAAAAGAGGCTATCTCAGCCTCTTAGGTGTAAAACTCACCAAAATTGTCGAAACATTAGTCTACTAAAGTTGTAGATGCACGTCGTTTTTCAATCAGCTTGCCAAAGAATAAACCCAGCTCAAAGAGCATCCACATGGGAATGGCCAGCATGATCATCGAAAGCGCATCGGGTGGCGTGGCAAACATGGCGACAAAAAAACAGCCGACGATAATAAAACGACGCTTCTCCACCAAGGTTTGAGTAGACACCACCCCGATCAAAATCAAAATTAACGTGATGATAGGAATTTCAAAGGTCAGTCCAAACACCAAAAATAGCTTTAAGCAGAAACTTAAATAACTATTGATGTCCGTCATTGGGGCGACCGTTTCAGGGGAAACACTCATAAAAAAATGCAGGATGGATGGCAGGGCAACCCAATAGGCAAAGGCAATACCGGCATAGAAGAGGACGATACTGCCGAATAATAAGGGCATCGCCAAATGCCGCTCTTTTTCATACAGTGCAGGTTTGATGAAGGCCCAAAGTTGATAAATCACGAAGGGCATCGCGAGCATAAGCGCGACAAAGAAATTCAACTTGAACGGCGCCATAAACGTGGCGGTCACATCCGTTGCGATCATGGATGAGGTCATCGGCAACTGCGCACGCAGTGGCTCTGACATCAATTGATAGCTTTGATTGGCAAAGGGTAGTAAACAAAAGAACAGAATCAAAATAAGTCCTGTAATTTTGATCAAATGCCGACGCAAAATCACCAAATGTTTGGTGATCGGCATTTCTTCCAAATCAGGCACAGTGTTCTGTGAATTATTTAGTGAAAGATCTGTCATACGGCCACCTGATATTCTGCTAATACATCGGTCGAACTTAATATAGGAGCTTGATCTGTTTTAATTTCGTGCTTTATTTTCATTTGGGGTGTAACCACGGCAAATATCGTGCTCTGACCACGTTCGATGTACTGATAACGTGGGGATAAATTTTTATTGTCAGGTAGGACTGCTTCTTGTTGTTTTTGCGCAGTCTGTTCTATGGGATGTTGCGTTTGTTGCAATTCATTCATCTGCGCCTGCATACGCGCTTCGAGGTGTTGAATACGTTGCATTTCTTTTTGCATTTCTTCACGAAGTTCGGACATGCGAAGTTCACGGTCAATATCTGTTTGCACGTTACTGATCAGTCGTTTAACTTTCCCGTACCATTTGCCTGCAAAGCGGATACCTTCAGGCAGTTTTTCCGGGCCGAGTACGATCAGCGCAATAATGCTGAACACCAGTAATTCGCTAATACCAATATTAAGCATTATGACAACTCCTTAGCTTTGAACTGAGGAATTGGTTTTATTTTGAGCTTCATGCTCTAGCGTGCGAGGCTCATTAAGCTGTGTGTTTGCTGTGTCTTCATCACGCATCGACTTTTTGAAATCTTTGACCGCGCCGCCGACATCTTTGCCCAAGTTTTTTAGTTTTGATGTACCAAAGAGTAAAATCACCACAATTGCAAAAATCAGTACATGCCAAATCGATAGTCCAGCCATCTTGTTATCCTCTTGTTGGTCTGCACAACATTTCAGCAGTTGTAGATGACAGTGAAGTGACCAAGATGTTGCAGTTTAAAGACAGCCGCGAAGCTTATGTTCAGTGTTACTATGCATGGATTGAGCAGTGAGGGTGGTGTAGTGGCGTTTCTTCTTCCGATATTGGGTTTTTTAAGTGGCCTCGGATTGGCATCATTATCAGGAACCGCATCGCTCAAATCGATTTTTTCTAGCTTACTTGCACGCTGTTTTATTCCAGCCGTAATCATCTACAACATGGTGTTCTATCAAGCAGGCAGTTTAGCGCTGATGCTCTTTAGCTTTAGTGTTGCCGTGCTGATGTTTTATTTATTTCGCTGGCTGTTAAAAGATAGTTTACGTGCCTTGTGTGTCAGTTATTTGAACTTGGCTTGGCTGGGTTTTCCTTTTGCATTAGCATTGTTCGGCCCTGAAATTAGTGCAGCGATGGTGGCTCTGTATGTCGGTGGCTCTATCTTTGGCAATATGTGGGCCGTTACAGCCGTCAGTTCAGCCCAACTACCATGGTCGAGCGTGATTCAAAAAGTGGCGATGTCACCGCCTGTATTTGCCTTGATGATTGCAGGTGTCTGTCGAATAGTTGGATTACAACATTTAGAAGAACATCAGATCTTAGATTGGCTGTATCAGGCTGCAAAAATTGGAATGAGTTTCACAGGGATGTGCGTCTTAGGCATGTGGCTGCGCCAAACTAAGGTACAGTGGAGTGATCTGATGAACAGTAGTCGTATTTATGCGATGAAACTCACCGTTGGCGCGGTGATCTGTGGTTTGAGTTATGCCTTTCTTCCGATTCCCCAGATCGAGAAATATATTGGGGTGATGTTCATGCTGTTCTGCTTACCCCCTGCAGCCAATATTGTGGCTTTAGAAACGCATTATCAAGGAACAGGCACTTCGGCACGTTATATTGCTTCAGGTACGATTATGAGCTGCATCGTCGTTAGTTTTTATGGGTTAATTTTGCATCTTTTTTCGCTTTAAAATGAAAAGTGAATTATAGATGCCCGCAAAGGGCGACTACTTGAGCTGTTTTCGAATCTGCCAATCACGCACGAGGGCGTATATCATTGCGATACCTATCAGGCCTGGAAATCCAACCTGACCTTGCGACAGATTAAGCATGATCGACAGTACAATCAACACTGCAAAAATAGCGTAAGTGGTACGAAAGCCTGAGGTGAGCGGGTAGGTCAGTTGCGCATGGCAATGAGGGCAGCTTAGTTTTTGAAAACCAAGAAAAGAGCGTGTCGGGATTTCAGTTGAAGTGTGATGGCAAGTGTTGCATATGATCTGTATCGGTTGAAGTGCCATAATTATTCTATTTTTATTCAGGGATTGGAGTTAATCTTTGGCATTAAGATTAACTCCAATTTAACTTATTTCAAACTTGCTTTAAATAATTTCATCGCTTGACCACGATGGCTGATTTTATTTTTTTCTTCTTTTGATAATTCAGCACTAGAAACATTCAGTTCAGGCAGCCAAAACAGTGGGTCATAGCCAAAGCCATTTTCACCACGTGCTGCTTCCATCACTTCACCGCGCCAAACCCCTTGGAAAATTTGTGGGAGTGGGTCTTCTGCATGTTGGACCAAAGCCAAGACACATACAAACATCCCTTCGATTGCTTCACCCTCTTTACGGAGCGGTTTGAGGTCAGCAAGCAACTTGGCATTGTTAGCGGCATCATTGCCATGTTCACCTGCATAGCGCGCAGAGTAAATCCCTGGTGAGCCACCGAGTACAGGAACGCAAATGCCAGAATCATCTGCAATGGCTGGCTTGCCTGAAATTTTCGATGCGTGACGCGCTTTGATAATGGCATTTTCAACAAAGCTTAGACCGTCTTCGATGGCATCTTCAATGTTTAATTGACCTTGAGGAATCACTTCAACAGGCAAATTCAGTTCCGCAAACATTTTTTCAAATTCTGCAATTTTGCCTTTGTTATTACTTGCAAGCACCAAAGTGCCTTGAGATAACCAATCAGTTGAAGCCATGTGAATATTCACCATAAAACAAGATTTGAGGCTATTTTAACAAGATGCTGTGGTTGACAGGCAATAAAAAAGCACCCGAAGGTGCTTTTTAAGATTCAAAAACTTATTGCGCTTGAATCCATTTGTCTGCACGGTCACGTGCTTGACGAATTTGGTCTTGGCTTAAGTTGGCTGCCAATGCCGTTTTCTTACCTTCAGACAAGCTAATCACTTTGTTGTCGAGCATGCCATCACGGGTAGAAAGCTCATACCATTGGTATGCACCCATGTAGTTTTTCTTTTGCTCTTCCATCATGGCTAAGTTAAAGCTTGCGCGGTTATCACCACGGCTGGCTGCTTTTTCGAAATATTGACGAGCAAGCGCTTCATCTTTTTTAGTCCCAATGCCATCTGCAAGCATACGACCTACATTAAGCTGTGCTGCAGATAAACCTTGATCAGCAGCAGCCTTATACCATGCAAAAGCTTGACGTTCATCTTTGGCAACGTCTTTACCTTGTTGATATTTAGTGCCTAAGTAAAACTGAGCACCGGGCTGACCTGCTTTAGCAGCTTTACTTAAGCTGTGAATATCCATAATTGAATATTGAGCAGCTTGGCTAGAAACTGAAGATGATGGAGCAACATAATCCGCATGGGCTTGTATGCTAAAAAGTCCAATCAGTAGCGTCGTGCTTAATAATAATTTTTTCATAGAGCGCTCACTCGATAAATTGCGACTTCACCAAATAGATTTGGGAGACGTTTACTGAGTAAACTGTCTTGTTGATCCCCATTCACGGCAAGTCGGTTAATAATCCGGATGTTATTTTCAGCACACAGCGCTTCAAAATCACGGAAAGTACATAAATGAATATTGGGCGTGTTATACCACATATAAGGTAACGCGTCTGAAACGGGCATCATTCCTTTTAATGCAAGGAAAGAACGGGTCTTCCAATGTGCAAAGTTTGGAAAAGTGATAATGGCCTGTTTCCCCACACGCACCATGTCTCTTAAAAGAACGTCTGGTGCATCTACAGCTTGCAAGGCTTGTGCCATAACCACATAGTCAAAAGACTGGTCGGCAAAGCGACTTAAACCTAAGTTCAAGTCCTGTTGGATGATATTTAACCCGCGACTGACCGCAATTGCAATCTTTTCTTGATCAATTTCTAAGCCATATGCACGAATATTGTGCTTTTTGCTCATATGTGCAAGCAGTTCACCGTCACCACACCCTAAATCGAGTACGCTTGAATCTGGTTTAATCCAACGTTCAGCCAGTTGATGATCAATACGCATTAGTTGGTCTCCTTCGGTGTTTCTTGCAGGTGTTTTACACCGCCTAGGAATGCACGTAAGCTTTTCACATATAACGGAATCGGGAACAAGAAAGAGTCATGGCCTTGTTCAGCATCAATATCGACATAGCTCACAGGCTTATGATTGCTAATTAATGCATCTACAATTTCTTGCGAACGAGCAGGGGTAAAACGCCAGTCCGTTGTAAATGAAACAACTAAAAATTGACACTTGGTTTTAGACATAGCGGTTTTTAATGATTGCTCATATTCACGTGATGGATCGAAATAATCTAAAGCCTTGGTCATGATCAAATAGGTATTGGCATCAAAGTTACGGCTAAATTGCTCACCTTGATAACGCAAATAACTTTCGACTTGGAATTCGACGTCAAAGCCATACATAAATTTACCTGACTTTAAGTCACGGCCAAATTTTTGTTTCATGGCTTCTTCAGAGAGGTAAGTGATATGACCGACCATACGGGCCAAGATCAAACCTCGCTTAGGATAACTGTCATTTTCTAAATAGCGACCATCATGGAAATCAGGGTCAGACAAAATCGACTGACGCGCCACTTCGTTAAAGGCAATGTTTTGCGCAGACAGTTTTGGTGTACTGGCAATAATCACGCACTTTTGTAAACGATCTGGATAGTCCACAGACCATTGTAGAGCTTGCATACCGCCTAAAGAGCCGCCAATCACCGCATACCACTGCTGAATCTCTAAACGATCAGATAACATAGCTTGGGTTTTGACCCAGTCACGTACAGTGACTAATGGGAAATCAGGACCATAAGGGCGATTGTCATTTTCAGGATTTGGAGAGGTCGGTCCAGTAGAACCGCTACAGCCGCCAATATTATTTAGTGCTACGACAAAGAATTTTGACGTATCAATGGCTTTGCCTGGTCCAATACATGCGTCCCACCAACCCGGCTTACGGTCATCTTCATGATGATAACCTGCAGCATGGTGATGGCCTGACAGTGCATGACAAATCAAAATTGCATTGGATTTGTCTGCATTCAGTTCGCCATAAGTTTCAACCATGAGCTCAAAACGTGGGAGTATGCGATCGCATTCGAGCTCTAACGGCTCTTCAAAAATAAACTTTTGTGGGGTAACTAAGCCCACTGAGTCAGCTGGAAAAGACACAGGAATAATTCGCCTTAAATCTTTAGTATGAATAATAAAAGGATACCACTTGAGGGTATCCTTCTAAAGTCATTTTATTGCTATTTGATATTTATAGCATTGAATTAGACTGCAGCAGCAATCACTTGTTCAGTACTCAAAACACCTTGTTCAATTAAACGGTTAGTGCTGGCAATAATCGCCTCGATAGATGCGGTCACGATGTTGTCATGCACACCTGCGCCGAATGCAGACTTACCTGTACCTTTCACTTGAAGCTCAATTAAAGCCAAGGCTTTAGCATGTGCGCCTGAACTGATGCTACGTTCTTCATAGTTCAAGACATCAATCGGTAACTGCAAGGCATTTAAGATAGCAGAGATTGGGCCGTTGCCTTCACCGCGTAATTGCTGGATCTCACCGTTCACTTCGACATCAAGCTCAATGACTTGTTTGCCATTTTCATCATGTAAGCGGTAGTTTTTCGCCGCATAATGCGTGTCTTTGGCAGCCACATACGTGTCTTTAAATAAAGACCAGATTGCTTGCGCAGAAATCTCGGTACCGTCTTCATCTGTTTTTTGCTGTACGATTTGCGAGAACTCAATTTGAATACGACGAGGCAACACCACGTTGTAATTTGATTCTAACAAGTACGCAATACCGCCTTTACCAGACTGTGAGTTGACACGAATCACGGCATCATAGTCGCGGCCCAAGTCTTTCGGGTCGATTGGCAAATAAGGCATATCCCACATTTCTTCGTTCTTTTGGAACTCGAAACCTTTTTTAATGGCATCTTGGTGTGAGCCAGAGAACGCGGTGAAGACCAAATCACCAGCATACGGATGACGAGGGTGTACCGGCAAGCCTGTGCATTCTTCAATGATTGAAATGATTTCGTTAATGTTTGAGAAATCTAAGTTTGGCGCAACACCTTGGGTATACATGTTCAATGCAATCGCTGCAACGTCCACGTTACCTGTACGTTCACCGTTACCAAACACACAACCTTCGACGCGGTCAGCACCAGCCATAATGGCCAACTCAGAAGCGGCAATACCACAGCCACGGTCGTTATGACAGTGCACAGAAATAATCACACCGTCACGGCGTTGAATGTTACGGTGCATCCATTCCACTTGGTCTGCATAGACGTTCGGACCTGAAACTTCAACCGTTGCAGGCAAGTTTAAAATCACTTTGTTCTCTGGAGATGCTTCCCAAATTTCAGTGACCGCATCACAGACATCTTTAGCAACTTCTAATTCTGTTGCAGTAAAACACTCTGGACTGTATTGGAATACAAATTCAGTTTCAGGCTGTTTTGCAGCGTATTCTTTGACTTTCGTTGCGGCATTAATCGCTAATTGTTTTGCACCAGCAACGTCAACATTCAACACTTTATTGCGGAATGTTGGCGAGTTTGAGTTGTAGATATGCACGATGGCACGTTTTGCACCTTGTAATGATTCAAATGTACGTTGAATCAAATGATCACGTGCTTGAACCAAAACTTCGATGTACACATCATCAGGAATATGACCGCCTTCGATCAACAAACGCGTGAAATCAAAGTCGATTTGTGATGCAGAAGGGAAGCCGATTTCAATGTGTTTGAAACCAATTTTCACAAGCATTTGGAACATTTTGAACTTTTGTTCAATGTTCATTGGCTCGAAGATCGCTTGGTTACCGTCACGAAGGTCGGTACTCATCCAGATCGGCGCTTTATTGATTTCGTTATTTGGCCATTGACGGTCTGGTAAGTCTACACGTTGGTACATGCGACGGTATTTTTTGCTTGGATCTGCCAACATCATGTGAAAACTCCTTATAGCACCGTGGATAAATGTCGTGGATAAACGGCAAGGTACTACTTATATAGATTGTGTCTATTCTAACAATTTACAAGTTTAATTTCGGAGTCTTTAGTCGAAAGTCGAAATAAATCTGTAAAGATTCACATGACTTAGCTTTACCGTAAGCTCGTAAATGTATAACTAAATATTAGTCCATATATTCCGGAAATAATTTCCTATTTTTGCGTCAAGATGCCATTACTGGAAAATATTTTTCTATAAAATTAGCTTTTTTGAAAAATATAATCTTTATTGATCTCATCGACGGTGGCTGTTCCCATCAATGCCATCGTAATCTCAAATTCTTCTTTCAGTATTTTGAGTACATGGGCAACACCTAAAGCGCCCGCTGTAGCTAAACCATAAATGCAAGGACGTCCAACTAATACGGCAGATGCACCCAAGGCTATCGCTTTAAACACATCTGAACCACGACGAATACCACCATCATATAAAACTGGAAAATCCGTAGGCACAACTTTTTTAATCAGTTCTAAGGCGGTGAGAGGGGAAATGCAACCGTCCAGTACGCGCCCACCATGATTCGACACAATAATGCCTTGTACACCGTGTTGCAGGGCAAGTTCAGCATCATGTGGACTGACAATGCCCTTTAAAATAATCGGTAATGAGGTGTTTTGACTGAGCCAAAGGATATCCGCCCATGTTGGTGCGATTTTCATCAGACCGTTAAATACGGGATGGTCGCCATCATTGAGCTCAGGCAATGGGATATGTGCAGGGGTATGCGGATGTTGCATGCCTTCAGGCAAATGGAAAAACATTCGACGTTCACGGTCACGAATCCCTGTATGCGGGGAATCAATGGTTACTACAATTGCTGTATAGGCATGTTCTTCTGCCATCTTGACCAGCGATAATGACTTTTCGCGCTCACCTTGCCAATACAATTGGAACCATTTGTAAGGATTGTCCTGCTTTAACTCACGCATATCTGTATTGGTAAACGTACTGAGGATCATATTGCTGCCAAGGACTTCGGCAGCGAGGGCTGTTGCAGCTTCAGCATCAGGATGAAATTGTTGTTGGTGACCAATGGGTGCTACAAAAATAGGATGCGGGAAACGTTGCCCTAAGATTTCGATTTGGGTATGACCTTGGGTTAGATCTTTCAGCATACGTGGTAGCAGTTGTATCTGTTCAAACTGAGACAAATTGCCACGGACACTGTGTTCATCCATCGAGCCGCCTTGCAAGTACTGCCACACCATGTTGGAAAGGTGTTTTTCAGCCTCGACTTCATAATCTGCAATGGTTTGCAAATGAGCTGGAATCTGAGTGAGTGGCGCTAAAATGTTGTGATCAGTCATTGTCAGTTTGTCCATGTCTATTGACCTTGAGCTTTAAATTTCGGCCCATTTGCGGATAAGGTTGTGATACAGACTAGTCAACTTGACGACTTCACTATGTGCATCACCCAATTGCATACGCAAATTTTGAATGCTTTGATCGAGATTAAATAACATGTGACGCTCAGCATCTTCACGGATCATACTTTGCAACCAAAAAAATGATGCAATACGACAGCCTGCAGTCACAGGAGTAACTTCATGCACACTGGTAGATGGATACAAAATCAAATCTCCGGCAGGCAATTTCACTTCGTGGTAGCCATAGGTGTCTTCTACCACAAGTTCACCGCCTTCATATTCTTCGGGTTCACTTAGAAAAATCGTGCAGGACAAATCGGTACGAATTTTTTGATTGCTGTCGGGCATCCAGCGAATGGCATTGTCGACATGGAAACCAAACGTTTCACCATTTTCATAGCGGTTAAAATAGGGCGGCAAAATATTGAGGGGGAGAGCCGCTGATGTAAAAAGCGCGTGTTGTGACAATTCATGCAGAATAATGTCACCTAAATGCTGTGTTAATGGATGGTCTATATCTAGCTGTTGGTTGTTTTTTACATTTTTAGACAGTGAGCCCGTAGTTTTTTGACCATTAATCCATTCTACTTTTTGCATTTCTGTGCGGAAGTAGTTGACCTGTTCTTTACTCAATACATTTGGGATATGGTGAATCACGGCCTAACCCTTTGGAACTGTAATATTAATGTTTTGATCATATACAAAAATAGCCTCGAAGCGAGGCTATTTGAGTCAATACCATAAATTATTTATGGTATTTATTTTTTCTTAGTATTTGAAGTTTACAGACAGAACTGCGTTGCGACCTTCTGCTTCAGTGGCATAGTGAGATGCGTAGGCTTTAGTGAAATAACGTTTGTCAGAAAGGTTATTTACATTCAACTGTAAATCCACATTTTTGTTAACGGTATAACGCGCCATAGCATCGTAGCGTACGTAGCTTGGAACCCATTTCGTATTGGTAGCATTACCAAATACTTTATCCATGTAGGTAGCGCCACCACCGATTGTGAACTGTGGAAGGACTTGGTAAGTTGTCCAAAGTGTCGCGCTATTTTTCGCCACGTTTTGAACTTGATTGCCATCATTAGTCGCCGTACCATCATCGACTATTTCGCTATCTAAATAGGTATAACCAGCAGCAATAGCCCATTTATCAGTAATATTACCATTAGCGCCAAGTTCAATACCGTCTACACGAGTTTCACCGATATTACGAGTAAAGCCATCTGTATCTGTTGCACGAGTATTTTCTTTTTCTGTACGGAAAATTGCGGCAGTTAGATTTAAACGATTATTAAGGACATCCCACTTAGTTCCTAACTCGTAAGTTTTTATTTCTTCCGGTTTTAGGTTGTTCATTGCACGAGCTTGTTCTTCAGTCGTATTACGGCCTGGTGCACCAATACCTTCTGAACCATCACCAGCATCTACACCAACTGGGTTTGCTGAAGTTGCATAGCTCGCATAAATAGAGCCATTTTCAACAGGTTTAAATGTTAAACCAGCTTGATAGTTGAAGAAGTCTGAATCACTGTTTAGTTTAAGCTTATCACCAACTTGAGCCGTTGGTAGTACCGGTGGATTTGCTGTTGGGTTGCCTAATACAGCACTATTACGAGCACCATAAGTCATGGTCGAGTCAGTTTCAAATTTATCCCAACGTACACCTAAGTCAAGTAACCATTGAGGGTTGAATTCGATATTATCAAGAAAATAAACTGAGGTCGATTTTGATTTAATATTGTATAAATCTGCGCCATCCGTGCTAATACTGCCTGTCCATGGCCCACGATTCGGGTTTTGAACAGACGTACACCAGCCTGCAGGAGCTGTAGACGGACACGTTTGGCTTGCACTACCTGTTGCGTTGTCTCCATTAATAATATATTGGGTGCGATCCGTTTCTTGATCTGAGTATTCAGCGCCTAAGTTAAAGCTATGTAACAGAGAACCGGTATTAAATTTCCCTGTCAAAGCCAACTGGTCGGTAAAGGTTTCAGTATCGGCGATACGTGAGTTTACACGCGCCCAAACATTACCTGTCAAGGTACCAGTAGTTTTATCGTAGATGTTGCCTTTCGAGTCATCTGGGTTTGTCCACAGGTAATCATTTTTAGACTTGTTATAAACAGTAGTATTACTAATCGTTAGATTGTCAGTGAGGTCATGTTCTAACTTAATCGTACCGACTTGGTTTTCCTGTTTTTGGAAATCACGATCTTTCCAGCCGTAGTAGATGCCTTGTTTGACATCAATCGGTTTTCCTGAATATTGCGAATATCCAGTTGGATTGCTGTATGGCACACCAGAGTCAGGTGTATCGTCAGATTTTAAGTAGTAATAACCTAAAGTCGCGCGAGTAGGGGTATCTAAACCAAAAGTAATGCTTGGCGCGATTCCGGCACGTGCATATTCAGCACCATCTGCTTGACCCGCTTTTTCATTTTTATGCCCCATGACCGCAACACGTGCAGCAACGCCATTACCAAAGTCTTTGTTACTGTCTAGTGTGATACGTTGATAATTGTCTGTACCTGCACCAACTGAACCTTCTAAAAAGTCACCTTTTTTCGCAACCTTAGAAATCATGTTGATACTGCCGCCAGTTGTACCTGCACCACCCATGGCAGAAGCAGAACCTTTGGTCACTTCAACCTGTTCAACCGCAAACATTTCACGGTTTTGTGAAGTTGAGTTGCGCACACCATCGACATACATCGAGCTTTCAGTGTTATAGCCACGGATAAATGGACGGTCACCATTTGGGTTACCACCTTCACCAGCACCTAAAGTAATGCCTGGTACCGTACGTAAAGCATCACTTAAAGTTGTGACTTGAGTATCTTCGATCAGTTGTTTCGAAATAACTGAAACTGATTTTGGTGTATCAAGGAGCGGGGCAACAAATTTTGAACTTGCTGATATATCAACTTTAAAGCTCGGTGCTTTTTCAGCAGCAACTTCTTGGCTAATGGTTGGAAGTTGAGTGACTTGATCTTGTGCGATTGCATTTACAGCAATAACAGAAAGTGACGAAGCAATTGCTGAAGAAACAATTTTCTTACGTGTTTTGATGAAGGCCATTTCAAACCTGATTTGGAATAATGAATTTGTATGCGAATAATAATGATTCTTATTTGTTCTTTCATCTTTATACGATTGTAAATCACGATGAATAATTAAAATGTGATAGTAGTATTTAATGTAATGATATAACAAACTAAAATTAAGCTAATGTTTTTATTGAATATTGAAAAAATAAGTTATTTTTATTTGTTTAATTGAGATTATAAATATAGACATGATTGTGAATTAAATAAGAATAAATCGTAAATTGTTGATGTAAAAAAACCTGCCGAAGCAGGTTTTTTTTATAAAGTGTTATTTAGAATTTAAAGGTTGTACTTAATTGCACACGGCGACCTTCTTGGGTGTTGCTGTAAATATTATATGCACTACCATTTATAACTTCATACTTATTAAAGTCTTTGTCAAAGATATTATAAAGAGCTACGCCAACATCCCATTTATCATTAACTGCATAATTTGTACCTAAATGCACTAAGCCATAAGCTTCGTAGTCACCTAGGGCATTATAAACGGTCAAATCATCACCCGTTAAATTTGTGGTTTTGAAACGAGAGCGCTCAGTACGATATTCACCACGAAGCCATAAGTCTGCATTGTCTGCCACATTCCACTTTAAAGTAGCATTGAACATATGTTCAGGCGTGTCTTGTAACTTTTTACCTTTGTCTTTGCCTTTAGTTACTTCTGTTTCTGTCCAAGTGTAATTAAAGTTTAATTTCCAATCTTCGGCAAAGCCCCAGTTAATACCTAACTCTGTACCATAAATTTCGACTTCATCGACATTGTCTGGACGAGTAACTGTAAATGCACGATCACTTGATTGGTTCAGCCACTGCCAAGGTGTTCCGAGGCCAGTCAAATAGTCAGCACAGGCTTGGTTGACTAAACACTCTCCTGGTTTTCCACCCGTATTTACAGATGTATCTGTAATTGCACCGCTCACAATTTTGTCTTGAACCGTGCTTAAAAAGCCAGTTAAGTTAATATTTAAATTATTGTTCGGTGTGAAATATACGCCAAGTTCAAAATTATCACTTGTTTCAGGTTTTAGATTTTGATTACCAAAAATAGGCAGAGCGCCTTGGCGGCCAACATTAACAACCCCATTTGTTAATTGTTCTAGACGAGGAGCTTTATAGCCTTCCGAATATCCACCTTTAACCGTCCATGTATCATTAACATTCCATACTGCATAAGCACGTGGGGTAATGAAATCACCAAATGTGTCGTGGTCGTCATAACGTAAACCAAGTGTCAGTGCTAAGTTTGGTAACACATTCCAGGTATCTTCAGCAAATAAACCAATCTGTGTAAAACTTACTTCAGGTTTTGCAGCACGTAATCCATCTGAAACACTGGCATCCCACCATTGTCCCCCAAGCGTTAAACGATGGTTCTCAATTGCATTGACCGATAATTTTGTATCAAAAATCGTATCTTCACTCTCAATTGTTCGTGGAGTTTTTGTGGTTAAATCACCGTTTTGCATACGAGATGGGATAAGGCGGCCGACAGTTTCACTTTCATTTCGAGTCAAACTACTGTCTAAATCACCAATATTTGTACGCCATTGATGGGCAACAACATACTTGTCTCGATTAAACTCCATTTCGTCATCATAACCACCCGCTGGACCGACTGTACCCAATTGGAAGCCGGTAGAGTTTTTAGGGTTTTTATACGATTGACGGTGTGATTCTACATCGAGAGATAAATCATGATTCTCTGTTGGGGTTAAAGTTAAGCGAGCACCCAATGTATCAAGTTTGCCTTCAGATGGATTATTTCCGGTACCTAGAGCAGATTGGTCAATGTCACGTGTAACATTTGATTCATCACGCTCCCAATGCTTGGCACGAATTTGCAAACCTAGCAGATCTTGTACGATTGGTCCTGTAGCGTAAAGGTCGACACTGCGTTGATTACCGAAGTCTGAACTTTTTGGAAGAATAGAGCCTTCTAAACTAATTGAACCTGTCCATTCATGTGATACTTTTTTGGTAATAATATTAACGACACCACCCATCGCATCTGAACCATAAAGCGTAGAGGCAGGGCCATGAATGATTTCAATACGCTCAATTGCAGAAAGTGGAGGGATAAAATTATTCTTCGTTTCTCCAAAACCATTTGGAGTAATGTCACCAGTACTATTTTGACGACGACCATCAATCAAAACTAGCGTATATTCAGAGGGTAAACCGCGGATACTAATATCTAATCCACCCGTTTTTCCCGCTGTAGGGCTAATATCAACACCCTCTACATCACTTAACGCATCAGCAAGAGATGTAATGCGTTTTGTTTTGAAATCTTCTTTAGTTAATACCGTAATTGATGCCGGAGCATCTGTTACTTTTTGTTCATAACCAGCCGCAGAAACAACAATGGTCTCCATCTGTTGAGCTTGAGATTCAGTCGTTTCAGCATGTGCGAAACTCGTAGTAGTTACAATTGCCCCAAATAAAGCAGCGGAAAGAGGGTTGAGATTAAATTTACTCATAAAAGAATTCCAAATATGGACGAGATAAATATATGAAAATAAATTAAAAAAAATATCATTAAGAATAATAGTGAGAAAGTTTCTCATTTTCAACAATTAATTAAAAAATAATCAATATTTCTTCGAAAAAAGCTGAAAAATTCTAAAAATAAGAAGGGCATCCATGCCTGAATTTATAGTGTTATAATCCATTTTTGTATATCTTTAATTGTTGTCATATAATGTGGCACTTTTTTTTAAAACTGTTTTAACTAACAAATTATCGAGGAAGCCATGCAAGTAACTTCTGAAGCGGTTTCGGGCGTTGCCCGTCGTTTAAATGTATCTGTACCGACGAGCCGTATTAACGAGCAGTTTGAAGCTCGCTTGAAACGCACTGCCAAAACTGTGAAGATCAACGGCTTCCGTCCAGGTAAAGTACCTGTAAACGTTGTTCGTCGTGAATACGGTGCTGGTATCTATCAAGAAGTTGTAAACGACATCATTCGTGACACAGTATTCGAAGCGATCCAACAAGAAAAAATCAATGCTGTTGGTATGCCAAACATTGAAAAAACTGAAATGAAAGATGATGCTTTAGTTTATGAAGCAACTGTAGAAGTTTATCCAGAAGTTGAAGTTAAGTTCGAAGGTCTAGAAGTTGAACGTAAAACAACTTCAGTTGACGACAAAGACGTTGAGAAGATGATTGAAAATCTTCAAAAACAACGCGCTTCATGGGTTGAAACTAAAGGCATGGCTAAAAAAGACATGCAAGTAACTTTCGACTTTGAAGGTACTGTTGATGGCGAGAAGTTTGAAGGCGGCGCTGCTGAAGACTTTAAACTCGTTCTTGGTTCTGGTCGTATGATCCCTGGCTTCGAAGACGGTATCGTTGGTATGAAGAAAGGCGAAGAGAAAGTTATCGATGTAACTTTCCCTGAAGACTACCAAGCTGAAAACCTTGCTGGTAAAGCTGCTCAATTCAAAATCACTGTTAAGCTTGTTGAAAAACAAAAACTTCCAGAAGTTGATGCTGAATTCTTAAAAATCTTCGGTCTAACTGAAGAAGAAGGCGTTGAAAAGCTGAAAGCTGACGTGCGTAAAAACATGGAACGTGAAGTGAAAAACGGTCTTCGTAACCAAGTGAAAGGTGCAACTTTTGATGCGCTTGTAGCTGCAAACGAAGTAGAACTTCCAGAAGCAATGGTTGCTCAAGAAATTGACCGTCAACGTCAACAAATGATCCAACAATTCACTCAACAGTTTGGTGCTCAAGGCGCTAAAGCGTTTGATTCAAGCATGCTTCCAGATGACCTATTCAAAGAGCAAGCTGAAAAATCAGTTAAACTTGGCGTATTAGTCAGCAAAGTATTAGCTGAAGCTAAACTTGAAGTTGATGCTGCACGTGTTGATGCTTACATCGAAGACATGGCTTCTTCTTACGAAGATCCTAAAGAAGTAATTGAATACTTCAACAACGATAAACAGCAACGTGCTCAAATCGAAGCTGTTATTCTAGAAGACCAAGTTGTAGATCACATCTTAGCTTCTGCTAAAGTAACGGATACAACTGTGAGCTATGAAGACTTATTGAAAGAGCAACAAGCTCGTCAACAAGGCTAATTTCTAGCTTTCAAAAAAAGGCGCATTAAGCGCCTTTTTTTATCGAAATTTGCCCCCAAATAAGTTGTCCTGATTTCACAATGCTTATGAAAAAAATATCTGTTATTTAATTGGGAATCTTTTGCAATTTCGACAAATATCCCTCATATTGTGAATTATGGGTTGAGTCAGAAAAATTTAGGAATAAATAACGTATGTATGTTCCAACAATTGAAAACGCACTAGTACCAATGGTGGTAGAACAGTCATCTCGTGGCGAGCGTTCTTTTGATATTTATTCACGCCTTTTGCGTGAACGTGTGATTTTTTTAACCGGTGAAGTTGAAGACAACATGGCAAATTTGATTGTTGCCCAAATGTTGTTCTTAGAAGCAGAAAACCCAGATAAAGATATTCATTTATATATCAACTCACCAGGTGGTTCGGTTACTGCAGGTATGGCAATTTACGATACCATGCAATTTATTAAACCTGATGTTGTGACTTACTGCATGGGGCAAGCAGCATCGATGGGTGCATTCCTGCTTAACGCCGGTGCTAAAGGCAAACGTTACTGTCTTGAAAATGCCCGTGTCATGATTCACCAACCACTCGGTGGTTTCCGAGGTCAGGCATCTGATATTGAAATTCATGCACGTGAAATTCTATTCATCAAAGAACGTTTAAATCGTTTAATGGCAGAGCATAGTGGTCAAGACTACGAAACTGTTGCTCGAGATACTGACCGTGACAATTTTATGACAGCGCAAGCTGCGAAAGAATACGGTCTTGTGGACGAAGTTTTATCTAAACGCCCATAAGTTTTAAAGAATTAATTATTGGAGTGAATATGTCCGAACATCCTCAAGGACAAAAGCATTGTTCATTTTGCGGTAAAACGCAGTCTGAAGTCGGGAAACTGATTGCAGGTGAGGACGCGTACATCTGTAATGAGTGTGTGGACGTATGTCTTGACCTAGTTCAGACCAGTCAGCAAGTTGAATCAAATGACTGGGCAACTCGTCCTTTACCAAAACCGCATGAAATCCGTGCTGCGCTTGACCAATATGTGATTGGGCAAGATGTTGCGAAAAAGACCCTCTCTGTTGCGGTATACAACCATTATAAACGCCTAAAAATTGGCACCAGTGGTAAAAAACCAGAAGACGGTGTAGAGATTTCGAAAAGTAACATTATGTTGGTTGGACCAACAGGTTCAGGTAAAACGCTGCTTGCTCAGACACTTGCGCGTCTTTTAGATGTGCCATTTGCGATGGCAGATGCAACGACTTTAACTGAAGCTGGTTATGTGGGTGAAGACGTTGAGAACATTGTTCAAAAACTCCTTCAAAAAGCCGATTACGATGTAGAAAAAGCGCAAAAAGGCATTATCTATATCGATGAAATCGACAAAATTACCCGTAAGTCTGAAAACCCATCGATTACTCGTGATGTATCGGGTGAGGGTGTTCAGCAAGCATTATTGAAAATGATCGAAGGTACGGTTGCGTCGATTCCGCCTCAAGGTGGTCGTAAGCATCCGCAGCAAGAATTTATTCAAATTGATACTTCAAATATCCTATTTATCTGTGGTGGTGCATTCTCTGGCCTAGAGAAAATCGTACAGCAGCGTCAGGAAAAAGGCGGTATTGGCTTTACGGCTGAGGTCCGTAAGAAAGATGAAACTAAAAAATTATCTGACTTATTCCGCCAAGTTGAAGCGACAGATTTGGTTAAATTCGGTCTGATTCCTGAATTTATTGGTCGTTTACCTGTGATTGCTACCTTGGAAGAACTGGACGAAGAAGCATTGATGCAGATTCTGACAGAACCGAAAAATGCATTGACACGTCAATACCAATATTTATTTGAAATGGAAAATGTTGACCTCGTATTTGAAGACTCAGCATTGCGTGCCGTGGCTAAAAAAGCCCTTGACCGTAATACGGGCGCGCGTGGTCTGCGTTCGATTTTAGAAAATTCATTGCTTGAAACGATGTATGACTTACCAAGTCGTTCAGATGTGGGTACGGTTGTCGTCAATGAAGCTGTGATTAATGGTGAAGCGGAACCTGAATTTAAATCAGAACGTCAACCAAAGAAAACTGAAGAAGCTGCACCGAAGTCAGATTTAAAAGTTGTAAACTCTAAATCTGCTTAAGCGCTATTCGTCTGAAACGTGTGTAAATCCAAGATTTGCACACGTTTTTTATTTCCAAAAATAAAAGCAGAATGTTAATCTCAGCAGGATGGCGTGGATGCCTGAATGTAAAAAACTGAAAACAAAAGTGTAAAATAAAAAAAGACGCAGTGAGGGATAATCATGCGTGGAGTTGCAATTCTACTTTTAAGCAGTGTAGCGCTGCTGGGTTGTCATGGAAAATCAGCCGTTGAGCAAACGTCATTGGCTTCAACATTAAAGCCCGTGGATCCTGAAAGTACACCGGGCCATATTGAGCAATATCGATTGGGTATGTTTACCATTGGTGGTTGGGTCAATCAGAAACAAGGCCGACATTTTCAAGAAGTGAAAGCTCAGCATGATCAAGCAGCGATTGTGTATTTATATCGTCCAGACAGTAAGTGGAATCGTCAAGAAATTGTGGCCAGCAGCTTATTTCTGAACAGTGAGCGTATTCCAAGTTTATTGAATAATCATTATTACTGGGTGGAGTTACCTGCGGGGAATTACCGCTTATCATCGAGTCGCCCTTTGGGGGTGAATCATTTTCAAAAACCTAAATATTTAGACTTTGATGTTGAAGCAGGTCAAACTTACTTCATTAAATATGATGAAGAGAATTTATCCAGTAAAAGAACGGTTTCAGGGCCATTGCTGCTCATGCCTGAAAAAATTGGTCGAAATGAAATCGCATTTACAGAGTTGAAATCCAACAGTTTTAACTTTGTGGCAGAAGATCAAAACACTGGAAAAGTGCGGAAAAGTGCGCAGAAGTTGAAAGCACCTCATTATGATCCTGCGGAAGATGTGCAGTTGACCAAGCCTTTTAAACTGTGGAATCCATTAACTTGGTAATGTAATTAGCTCGTGTTTTTGAGTGTGTGAAAGCATTAAATAGCGAATGTCATTCGACAGACAGTCTAAATATTGACAATAAAAAAAGCACCCGATGGGGCACTGCTGTCCCATAGTTTGCTTTAAATAAAAAAACCTGAGTCCTAACAGTTAAAATATGAGTGCAAACAAACACTTTAACGACCAGGATTCAGGTTTTGTCACATCAGAATACCGTATTTCATGAGCTAATTAAACCTGTTGTGCGACAGGATTTTGAACAACTTGCTAAAGTGCACCATGTTGGACAGAAATTTAGAGCGGCTTCCCGGTGGGATCAGTTTATTGCCATATTGATGTCTCAATTCTCTTGTAGGCAAAGTCTGAGAGATATTCAATCCAATTTGGAGTGCCAACAGGAAAAGCTAAGTCATCTCGGAGCAAAGTCTATTCCCCGAAGCACGCTGGCACGAATCAATGAGCAGCAGCCTGCTGCCTTGTATCAACAGCTATTTTACAAGTTGCTTAAATACTATGACCACTCAAAAGTCGCTCATAAGTTTCGCTTTAAGAATCCCTTGTATTCCTTGGATGCCAGTCATATTGACCTGTCGCTTTCCTTATGTGAATGGGCCAAAGTTCACGACTCAAAAGCCAGCATGAAACTCAGTATAGGATTGAATCACAGCAATGATATTCCTGAGTTTGTTGCAGTTGAAAATGGCAAAGAAAATGACATGGTACAAGGCCGCAAATTCCAGTTTCCTGCTGGCAGCATTGTAGTTTTTGATAAAGGCTATGTCGATTACCAATGGTATGCAAATCTGACTGCTCAAAACATTGGATTTGTCACACGTTTTAGGCCTAAATCTGTGTATCAGGTGATCCAGCAACATCCAGTGCTTGAATCCAAAGGTATTCTAAAAGATGAAACCATTCAGCTGAATAGCGCACATGCCCTAAAAAGAAAAGCCCCAGTGTTAAGAAGAATTGAATATAGAGATCAGCAAAGTGGCAAGCACTTTAGCTTTCTCAGCAATAACTTTCATTTAGCCGCCTCCACCATTGCGGCGATTTATAAAGATCGTTGGAAAGTTGAGCTGTTCTTTAAGGCGATTAAGCAGAATCTCAAATTAAAAGCGTTTCTAGGTCGCAGCAGGAACGCAATTCAGACACAAATCTGGATTGCGATGATCGCCTATTTATTGGTGAGTTTCGCTCAACATTTAGGAAAAACAGGTTGGACAGTTCAACGTTTACTCAGAATAATTCAAGTGAATTTGTTTGAAAGAAGAACTTTAAAAGCTTTATTTTCACCCGATAAAATACCCATAAAACAAGAGGAAGCTCAAATGAGCTTCCTCTTGTGAAAAATTGTGGGACAGCAGTGCCCGATGGGGTGCTTTTTTTTGATCTTGAACGTGGCGAAATTAGTTCGCAGCAGCATCAACTACTGGGATTTTACCAATTTTTGCTTGCCAGATTTTTGGTGCAGTTGCGTGAACAGAAGTACCATTTACGTCAACAGCTACAGATACAGGCATGTCTTTTACAACAAATTTGTAGATCGCTTCCATACCTAAGTCAGCGAAAGCAACCACTTCAGCTTCACGAATCGCTTTCGATACTAAGTAAGCAGCACCACCAACAGCCATGAGGTAAGTTGCTTTGTTGTCTTTGATTGCTTCAACAGCAGCAGGGCCGCGATCCGCTTTACCAATCATACCGAACATGCCAGTTGCTTCAAGCACTTGACGTGTGAACTTATCCATACGAGTTGCAGTTGTTGGGCCAGCAGGACCAACGACTTCGTCACCGACTGGATCAACAGGGCCAACGTAGTAAATAAATTTACCTTTTAGGTCAACTGGAAGTTCTTCACCTTTGTTTAACATGTCAACCATACGTTTGTGCGCAGCGTCACGACCTGTATAGATTGTACCGTTAAGAAGCAGTGTGTCACCCGGTTGCCAAGAGTTCATTTCTTCTTGAGTGATGTTATCTAAGTCAACACGTTTAGATGTTGATGAATCCCAAGTCACCGCTGGGTAGTCTTCAAGGCTAGGCGCTTGAATATGTGCTACACCTGAACCGTCTAATTGGAAATGTGCATGACGAGTTGCAGCACAGTTAGGAATCATACCTACTGGTTTACCCGCAGCATGACATGGGTAGTCTTTGATTTTGATATCAAGAACAGTCGTTAAACCGCCAAGACCTTGAGCACCAATACCTAAAGCATTTACTTTTTCGAAGATTTCGATACGAAGTTCTTCGATTTGGTTTTGTGGGCCACGACGAAGTAATTCGTCCATGTTGATTTCTTCCATCAATGCTTCTTTTGCAAGCATCATGGCTTTTTCAGCAGTACCACCAATACCGATACCGAGCATACCAGGAGGACACCAACCTGCACCCATGGTTGGAACAGTTTTAAGTACCCAATCTACGATAGAGTCAGAAGGGTTAAGCATTGCAAGTTTAGATTTGTTTTCTGAACCGCCACCCTTAGCAGCAACAGTAATATCAACTTTATTACCCGGAACGAGTTTGTAGTGAATTACAGCAGGGGTGTTGTCTTTGGTATTTTTACGACCAAAAGCAGGATCAGCTAATACTGATGCACGAAGAATGTTTGAGTTTTCAAGATAACCTTGACGTACACCTTCGTTAATTGCATCGTCTAGGCTCATGGTTAAATCAAATTTAACGTCTAAGCCCACTTCAAGAAATACGTTCACAATACCCGTATCTTGACAGATAGGACGATGGCCTTCTGCACACATACGAGAGTTAATTAAAATTTGTGCAATCGCGTCTTTTGCGGCTTTGTTTTCTTCACGGTCATACGCACGGCTCATCGCTTGGATGAAGTCCTGTGGGTGATAGTAAGAAATGAACTGAAGCGCATCTTTTACCGATGTGATCAAGTCATCTTGCTTGATAATAGTTGTCATACAAATATCTCTTGAGCGGGCTGATAGCTAGCGGGCTAAATTATAAGACAAAAATACAGTTGTGTGGGTATTTCGCTTAATCTTTGGCCGAAAGTTTAATAGGCTTAAACAGCGCCATATTTAACTGTCATAAATGGCCTGAAAATGACATTTTAACTGTCATATTTCATGAAATATTTGTCACATAACTAGAGGAGGAGATATGTTTTAATTTTTAAGATATTGAAAATAAAAAATATTTATTATTTTTGAAAATTTTATATTTGTCATATAACTGTCATATAACTTTTACATAATGACGTCATCAAAGTTAGAGTGTGAATTATATGGTTACTCCAGTGTTGTCAGTTATTGGTTTTTCTCTGTTTATCGCAGCAACTTGGTTCTATGGTCAACAAGAAGATCAAGCCTAAAGCTTTATCTTCTTTTTTTTTGCTTAAAATTTTATAAAAATAATATTCTTCTTCAAATCTTCAAATCTTCAAATCTTCAAATCTTCAAATCTTCAAATCTTCAAATCTTCAAATCTTCAAATCTTCAAATCTAATCATGAGTAATAGCTAATTTTTAGTCTTGGCATTAGTTTGCCTCAGAGTGATAATCATCGTTGATCGCTAGAGCTTTCAATTTTTTACTAAACTTTAATTATCAACGCTAAATTTTGAAGTAATTACTTGAGAGATAAAATAAAAATGAGCTCTATTACTGTACCTTCAACTGTTGAATCAGATTGGGAGATACTGAAAAATTTACGGCTAGAAGCATTACAAGACAGTCCCGATGCATTTACAGCAACTTTTGAAAAAACCAAAACTCATAGTGATTCTGAATGGCGTGATAGAGTTGCGCAAAAAAGACCATGCCAGTTTCTATTGGCATTTGACGGAATGAGAGCTGTAGGCATGGTTGGAGGTACTATTGATAAACAGCATGAATTTACTGTAGTTGCAATGTGGTTGTATGAGAATTATCGGGGAAACAGTGTTGCTGATCTTTTAATATCTAGTCTACAAAATATGCAGCAAACCAAGGTTATACAAAAATTGTACTTCGTGTTGAATTAACTAATTTACGAGCTACTCAATTTTATTCTAAACAAGGTTTTATAAAAGTTCTTGAGCAATCTTCTTTAAAATCAGGCTTAGAGCTTAGCAGTCAAAAAATGGAGTGCTTGCAGTTCTTTTAATGGTCAACTTTTTTCGTATATAAGTGCTTAAAAAAAATAACTCTAATTTTTATATTATCAAATATTTATATTAAACATTTGTTTTATTTTTCATGTAATTGTCATGGGATTGCAAGTGTATTGTCATACAGAGTCTTTAGGTTATTGCAGTATTTCTCAAGGACCAAAGAGGTTAGACGTTGAATTACAAAGCACTCATCTGCTGTATGGTTTTCACCCCCATGCTGACAATGCAGGCAGCACAAGCAGAATTTATTAAAGATAGTAAAGCAGAAATAGATTTTAAAAATTATTATTTTGATCAAGATCAAGAGCCTAACGATAAAGATTCGACAGTTTGGGGACAAGGTATTGAATTGAGTTATCAATCTGGCTTTACCGAAGGTCAAGTCGGTTTTGGTTTAGATGCTACTGCGGCAGCAGGTATACGTTTAGACGGCAGTAAAGATAAAGCCAAAAATTCGTTGATGTTTCCTTTAGAAGGTGATGGTAGTCCAACAAATTATTGGACACGTGCATATCCCACTTTAAAAGCGCGCTATCAGAAAACTGATGTAAAAGTCGGGGAGTTACGCCCTAATTTACCCATTTTAAGTCGAAGCTTTGCTCGCTTGCTCGAATCTGCCTATTTAGGTGGTCAAGTCACTTCTAAAGATGTAAAGGGATTGACTTTAACGGGTGGTTACGTCACTAAAGCAATTCCACGTGCATCACGAGATGCTTCAAAGCTTTCTATTAAAGGCGCAACCGAAACCAGTGATGGGTTTATGTTTGGCGGTGCGGACTGGAAGCCCAATAAAAATTTAACGCTACAGTACTATGCCGGTGAGCTGGATGATTTTTATGTACAGCAATTTATCGGCGTGAAACACAAATTTCCATTCAGTGAAAACCAGAGTTTTAATACGGACTTACGTTTATTTGATACTCAAGCGACTGGAGCTAATGAGCGTGGTGAAAAAGGCTATGGAGCTAAAGTAGATAACCAGACAGCCAGTGTGGATTTCAAATACAAATTTAAAAATCATCAGCTGCAATTTGGCGCGCAAAAAATTGGTGATGATGGCGATTTTCTGCATATGAATCAGGGCAGTTTAGATAATGGTGCAGATGGGACTTTCATTTACTTACCAACCAACCGTTTGTTGCAGAACTTTACCAATGCTGGTGAAAAGTCCACATGGTATGGCTATCGATATGACTTTAATGATCAATACTTGAAAGGGCTGAATTTATCATTCATCAAAGTCCAAGGACGTGACTTTGGTAAATGTGGTTGTGCAACTGAGTCCGAAATTGACTATACCTTGCGTTATAAAGTGCCGGAAGGCAAATTCAAAAATTTAGGTTTTACCGCTCAGTACGGAAAATTCAAAAAAAGTACAGGAACAAAGCAGGAACAAAGCCGTATCTACTTAACCTACACCCTGCCAATTTTCTAATCCAAAACTGATCAGATTAATTTATTAATAAGTTTATAGAGAAATAAAAATGAATCATATTAATTCGAATCGTCGTCAATTCTTAAAGGGTTTGATGGGAGTCGGGTCTTTAGCGTTATTTTCTGGACTGAGTCCAGTAAGCACGTGGGCAAATGCCAAATTTCCGATTAGCCCGTTTCAATTAGGCGTTGCTTCAGGTGAACCTTGGCCAGATGGCTTTGTGATTTGGACGCGTGTTGCACCATATCCACTTTCTGTAGATGGTGGGATGCCGAAGGAAGCTGTTGAAGTGGATTGGGATATTGCTACAGATATTGAATTTAAGAAAATTGTGCAAACTGGGAAGGCGCAGGCACATCCTGACTTACATCACACAGTACATGTAGAGATAAGTGGTTTAGCACCGATGACACGCTATTATTATCGATTTAGATTGGCTGGTTATGAAAGTTCTGTAGGTACAGCAAAATCAGCACCTGCCGCGCACCAAATGCCAGAACGAGTTCGAGTCGCTGTAGTGGGCTGTCAGCATTATGAAACGGGTTATTACACGGCCTATGACTACTTGAGCAAAGAAAAAGAGATAGATTTAGTTTTCCACTATGGTGACTATATTTATGAAGGACCAGAGGGTAAAGGTGGGGGGCGTGCAATTGGAGATTTAAGAATTTCAATTCCTGCACGTCAACATATTGGTCCGGAAATTCAAACTTTACTGCAATATCGTATTCGTTATGCACAGTACCGTGCGGATCCCGATTTACAAGCTGCACATGCATCTGCACCTTTTGCGATGACGTTTGATGATCATGAAGTAGATAACAACTGGGCTGCAGATATTGAAGAAAAAGGCGAGAAGAAAGACATATTTTTGCTGCGCCGCGCAGCAGCGTTTCAAGCGTGGTACGAATATATGCCTGTACGCTTAAAACAGAAGCCGAACGGTCCAGATATCCTTGCTTACCGTACTTTAGATTATGGCAAAATGCTACGGATGAATATTTTAGATACACGACAATACCGTTCTCCAATTTTATGCACCAAAGCTCAGTTAGAAGATGGGTTTGATAAAATAGATTACTGCCGTACTGAGAATAGCCGAAATGAGCAGGTTCTTGGTAAAGCACAAGAGCAATGGTTGGCGAAGCAAATGCGCCATGATAAGCGTTGGAATGTCTTGGCACAGCAAATTCAGGTTATGCCTTGGGTACGTTATAACAAATCAGGCAAAGCTTATTTTGGGAAAGATACGTGGAATGGCTATCCATACGCACGCGAGCGCTTGATTGAATCTATCAAAAAAAATGCACCTCATGGTAATACAGTAATTTTGTCAGGAGATTTGCATCAATATTTTGCAGCGAATATTCCAAGTGATTTGAATGATTTTAAGAGTCCATCGATTGCAACCGAATTTTTAACTACATCGATAACCTCTACCGGCAATGGTCAACCAATCCGTCCAGGGCAGGAAGATGTGCTGAAGTTAAATCCACACATCAAATTTATCAATGATCAACGCGGTTATCAGACTTTAGACTTTTTTAAAGACTATATGCGTACAGACTTAAAGGTTCTAGACTTTGTTGAAAAACCAGGTGGAAAAATGACGACCGTAGCAAGTTTTGAAGTGGCTTACGGCAAGCCAGAACTGAAGCAGATTGAATCTTAATAAAACGGTATCAAAATACTTCTGCTAAATTAAATAAAGCGCTTAGATGGTTCTAAGCGCTTTATTTTTATATTGGACATGCACATCTATTAAAAACCACTGCCCTGCATTTAATCTACTATCTATGCAATGAGACAAGATGCTGATTTTTTTAATCAGATTTTTTGTGTGTGGCAGAAATAAGATGGTTAATTTCAGTTTTGGCTTTAATCATATCGGCTTGGAATTGTGGATCTGCCTGCAAGCGTGAAAATTGCGCTGCTCCCATAATACGGCCAGCATCGACATCACTTTGCCAATGCATATTGCACACGACTCGGCTTTGACCAAATTCAATACCACGTTTAAGAATTTGACTTTGACGCTCAGGACGTAACTCTGCTAAGACTAATGCATATGTCCAACCGATAGTTGTATGTCCAGAAGGATAGGAAACATATTGATTTTTTTCATCTTCTTCTTCAGGAGTACAAGTGCTGACATTAAAATAGCCATATGGACGTTCACGGCTATATTTCTTTTTTGCAGTTTGAGTAGAGTATCTACTATCAAGTTTAATCTTTCTTAAAATTTCAAATAAAATAGGTGTATTTTTCTCATTAATTTCTACACCAAATGCATGTGAAAAAGGTCGCCCTAAGTGTGCATTTGAAACATCCGCATCAATTTGTGCTTGCTGCCAGCGAGCTGTATTTTTCAAATATTGAGATTGTTTAAAAATACTTTGATCACGAATAAAATCTGCACTATAGGCTTGTGGAGGAGTAGATAATATTTCAAGACTATTTGGAGCTGAGTCAGGTGTTAGATATGAATCTGCGGCCATGGAGTGTGCGCTTAAGCAAACCCATATTAATGTAGAGATGGCGCATGGAGTATAAAATTTTAAGTTTGTCATGATATAGCTAAGTTATGAATAATTAAAAAAGCGCTCATACCATAAGCAATAATATTGACTCTAAGATGACAAGAATTAATAAGATGAAAATTATCGCAATATAAATAAGATTGAAATGCGGAAAAATCGGAATGAATAAAAAAACCACCCAATCTTTCGAAAGGGTGGTTTAGAACTCGAAACTAAAATTAAGCTTCTTGCTGTTCGGATTGAATTGCCGTTAATGCAATGGTAAACACGATGTCATCGACCAAAGCCCCACGTGACAAGTCATTTACAGGCTTGTTTAAACCTTGCAGCATAGGGCCAACACTGACTACATTTGCAGAACGTTGAACTGCTTTATAGGTTGTATTACCTGTATTTAAGTCAGGGAAGATAAACACATTGGCACGACCAGCCACTTTAGAGTCAGGTGCTTTAGAGCGTCCCACACTTTCCACCGATGCAGCATCGTATTGAAGCGGGCCATCAATAAGTAAGTCTGGACGGCGTTCTTTGGCAATACGTGTTGCTTCAGCCACTTTCTCGACATCTGCGCCTGCACCAGAAGTACCTGTTGAATACGAAATCATTGCGATACGTGGGTCAATACCAAAAGCTTTCGCTGAATCTGCAGATTGAATCGCAATCTCTGCAAGCTGTTCTGCATTTGGATCTGGATTAATGGCACAGTCACCATATACATAGACTTCATCTGGTAACAGCATGAAGAATACTGAAGAAACCAATGAATAATCAGGTGCAGTCTTAATCAATTGGAATGCAGGACGTACAGTATTCGCCGTAGTATGTACTGCGCCTGAGACTAAGCCATCCACCTGATCGAGTGCAAGCATCATGGTACCTAAAACCACAGTATCTTGTAGCTGTTCACGTGCTTGTAGATCATTGAGTTTACCTTTACGCAGCTCAACCATTTTAGGCACATAGTTTTCACGAATCAGATCTGGATCAATAATTTCCAAATCATGTGGAAGTTCGATATTACGTGCTTTTGCAACTTCAATCACGGCTTCAGGTTTTGCCAATAAAATACAGTGTGCAATGCCACGTGATTGACAAATGGCAGCCGCCTGAATGGTGCGTGGTTCATCACCTTCAGGTAGAACAATTCGTTTTTTCGCAGCAATAGATTTTTGTACTAATTCATGACGGAATGCAGAAGGGGACAAACGGGGTTGATACGAACCATTCAATACTTCAGTAATCCACTCAGCATTGATGTGGCTTGAAACAAAGCGGGTCACTTGTTCTGCACGTTCTACGTCATCGACAGGAATTTCATTGCCTAAATTTGAAAGTTGTTGTGCCGTTTCAAAAGTGCTTAAAGGCGTATGTAAAATCGGTAAGCCTTGCTTAATCGCGGTTTGGCAGAAATCCAAAACTTGTGGGTTCGGTTGATGGTGTTCAGTCAAAACCAAACCGGCAAGTGGAATACCATTGCTACTTGCAAGGCTAGAAGCCAACAACACATCAATACGGTCAGAGGCGCTGATAATCAGTTCACCTGCCACAAATTTGTGAAGTTCATGTTCAATATTAGAGGCAACTAAGCTGCTATGTAGTACGCGTCGATGAGCAGCATCGCCTTGGTTGATCCATTCTGATTGAATATGCGTCGCCAAGTCAGACATGCGCGGTACGCTGAGCGTATTACTAAATGGAACGAGGCCAATAACAGGTAGCTGTGTAGAACCAATTTGCGGATTACTTTGTTGTAATTCGAGTACAAATTTATTGGTGTCACTAATTAAACGCAGATTTGGATCAAGTGTGACAGGAATTTGCGCAGACTCTTCTGGCAAGCCACGTGTGCGCATAAACAAAACACCCGCAGTACGTTCAGATGCAGCACCACCGAATTGGCGTAGAGAACTATCAATTTTCTCAGCCGTTTTCGTGGCATTTTGAATATCTGCAGTGCTGACAATAATCACTTTAGCATCGAGTGCTTTTGCTAAAGTCGCATTCAGTTCTGAGGCAAAGTTATCTCGGCTGTTTGGAACCAAGCCTTCAACAATAATCAGATCATGCTTTTTTGCAATTTCACGGTGCAAACGAACTGCTTCTTCGAGCAATTCATCACTTTCATCATGACTCAGTTGTTTCACGATGGTGGCATGATGAATGGGTTCTACCGTTTCATTATTAAATAAATGACGATAAAGAGCCGTTGTACGGTCTACAGTATCTGCGACATTTTCCTGTGAAAATGGTTTCAGAAAACCTGCTTTGACCCCTTGGCATTCCAAAGCATAAATTAAACCTAAGCATGCAGATGTTAAACCTACACCTTCCCCAGTTGGCACGAGTAAAATTGTTTTCATACGGTGTCTAAATTAAAGCTAAAAATTAATATTGAAGGCGAAGGGGCTGATGCGATTGCTTATGCAATCGCAGCTTCAGCATCAGACTTTTTTGTAGCAGACGCTGTCACCTCGTCTACAACATGCTCAGTTTCTTTGGCAATACGGCCTTCTTCATCGGTTGGAACAACCCAAATTTGTGGGCCAGTACCGTGGTCAATACGACCTTCAGTACCGCGTTTTAAGTTGTCATTTAATTCTTTACTCAGGTTGAAACCAAAGTGCGGTAAGTATGAAACCGTTTTTTCACGAATGTAGGCAGAGTTTTCACCAATACCACCTGTGAAGAATAAACCGTCAATACGTGGTAGACCACAGCTGAGACCTGCCAAAGATTTTGCTAAACGGTAGCAGAATACTTCAATGGCAAGCGCGGCATCTTCATTGCCTTGTTCCGATGCTTCGATCAATGTACGCATGTCATTTGATAGATCAGACAAACCGAGTAGGCCTGATTGGCTGTTCAGCATCTTGTCGATTTTGTAGATATCCCAACCTAAGTTGCTTGCAAGGAAGCTGTGAATACTTGGGTCAACATCACCACTACGTGTGCCCATGACTACACCTTCAAGTGGAGTCAGACCCATTGACGTATCTACAGATTGACCATTCCAAATCGCACAAGTCGAGCTACCATTGCCTAAGTGAGCAGTTAACCAGCCACCTTGTTTAAAGCTGCCTGCCAACATTGAGCCACGCTCAGATACGTAGGCATGGCTAGTACCGTGGAAGCCATAACGACGTACGTTATGCTGTGTGTACAAGAATTTTGGTAATGCATAGCGGTATGCATGAGACGGCATGGTTTGGTGGAATGCTGTATCGAATACGGCTACTTGTGGAAGTTCAGGGAACAAACGCATGGTTGCTTCGATACCCACCAAGTGAGCAGGGTTATGCAATGGCGCAAGCGGTGTAGCTTCACGAATACGTTCAATAATTTCTGGTGTTAATAGCTCAGCTTTGGTTAATGTACCGCCGTGTACCACGCGGTGACCAATCGCTTGAGGATTATGGTGAGCCAAACGCTCTAAAATAGTTTCGAGGGCTTTTTCATGGTCAGCATGTGGAATAGACAGCTCAAGCGCAGCACCACCCGTAGTGACCCCTTTAATACGTGCATCAGCAGAACCTAGGTTCTCGGCCAGACCAAAAATACGATCTTCACGGCGCTCAGAAACTAACGCATATTTGATAGAAGAAGATCCGCAGTTAATTACTAATACTGATGTAGACACGTTTAAATACCCGAATTCTAATTGAAATACTTATCCATAATGTTGATCTGATTGCAGTTGTATTGATTGATGCAATTTAGATCTGTGATGATGTTTTATCATGGGTTTTTTTATCGTCCTAGATAGACTTTAGGAGATTAGACTTAAGCACTATCGACCCTGAGCACAATAATAATTAAAATTTATCAGTTCATAGTTTTCATTTATTAATAAAATAATCCTCAAAATTTATACGATTTAAGAGATATACATAGAACATAACATGCGGTTGCTGCGCTGTAATCCTAAAATTGTTGCAAAAAAGCAGGTAAATTGAACTTTTCTTATTCTTCTTAAGCATTTAATTGTCAAAAAATCTGTTTTCGATTCTAAATCCTGTGTGTTTGCAGGATTATATTTCAATATGTGAACCCTGGGTCTAGTTTTTTAAATCGCCATAAAAAAAGCTGTGCCTTTACTTAGAAAAGCACAGCTTTCATTGTCTTATTGGGTGTTATTGGCGAATTTGACCATCACCAAATACAATCCATTTTTGAGAAGTCAGACCTTCTAGGCCGACTGGTCCGCGTGCATGGATTTTATCGGTTGAAATGCCGATCTCAGCACCAAGACCATATTCAAAACCATCTGCAAAACGCGTCGAGGCATTGATCATCACTGAACTCGAATCTACACGCGCCAAGAACTGACGCGCCAGACTAAAGTTTTCGGTAATGATCGAGTCGGTATGGTGTGAGCCATATTTGTTGATGTGCTCAATCGCTTCATCTAAGCCAGTAACGACTTTCACTGCCAAAATCGGGCCTAAGTATTCGGTATACCAATCTTCTTCAGTTGCAGGAACAATCGATTCACCCAAAATGCGCTGCGTTTCAGCACAGCCACGAAGTTCAACTTTTTTCTCCGCATAAAGTTCAGCAATGCGTGGTAAAAACTCTTCAGCGACATTTTCATCGACAAGTAAGGTTTCCATGGCATTACATACGCCATAACGGTGTGTTTTGGCATTGAGCGCAATAGGTAATGCTTTTTGCAAATCAGCCTGAGCTTCCACAAAAACATGGCAGTTACCATCAAGATGTTTGATAACAGGCACACGTGCTTCATTGGTGATACGTTCGATTAAGCCTTTGCCACCACGTGGTACGATTACATCGACATATTCAGGCATAGTAATTAATTGGCCAACCGCAGCACGGTCTGGGGTATTAAGCACTTGAACGGCATGCTCAGGTACACCTGCAGCAGTTAAGCCATGTTGAATCGCTGCTGCAATTGCTTGGTTAGATTCCAAAGCTTCAGAACCACCACGTAAAATAATCGCGTTACCTGATTTAAGCGCTAAAGATGCGGCTTCAAGGGTTACATTGGGGCGAGATTCGTAAATCATGCCGACAACACCTAGCGGCACGCGCATTTTGCCCAGCTGAATACCTGTCGGACGAAAGGCCATATCGGTAATTTCGCCAATCGGGTCAGTTAGTGCGATCACATCTTTTAGACCTTGGAGCATGCCTTTAAAGCGTGTGGGGGTAAGTTCTAAGCGATCAAGTAGAGCACTATCCAAGTTGTTGTTATGCGCTTTGGTCATATCCACTTGGTTAGCTGCCAAAATTGCAGTTTCACTGTTTTGTAAAGCAGTATAAATTGCTGATAAGGCATTATTTTTAGTCTGGGTAGAAGCCCCTGCGAGCACACGTGATGCTGTGCGTGCTTGCTGTCCTACCGTTTGCATGTATTGTTCAATAGACTCTTGCATAGCGGTTTGATCACTTAGAAATTTCAACTCGATATTAACAGCCTGTGACTGAACAATGAAGCACTTAAGTGCATATTCGACTGTACTTGCTGACCAGAATTAACATTTTGAAATTGTTTTTAGAACAAAAGTAGATAAGCGGCGGGGATATCAGTTGCTTGTAAAATGAACCTCTGTATAGAATGAAACAATAGCGACATTGAAGTCGTACAAATAACGATTAAAGAGCAGGACGCTAAGTCGAGCAGAGTCTCTAAATGAATTCCTGACAATAAAAATAAGGCAGGAATGGAGGAAAGGAATATGAATTCCATTATCCAAATGGATCCCACCGTACAGGAAAGTACGCATTACAGTTTTTTCGATCTGTATGACAAGCAAAGCTTTAAACAGCCTGCCAGAACGACATGGATTGATGGCTGGAAGGTCGAATATATGGCCATTGCACAACCTGAAACCATTCATCGCACCCCGATTGTTATTATTGGTGGGGCATTTCAAAACTTTAATTCCTACAAATATTGTGTCGAACAATTATTTGCGGCAGGCCCTATTATTTTAATTGATTTACCCTCCATGGGCTCAAACCAGCAAATTACCAATGTCGATACAGCCGTGTCAGCAGGGACTTTAGAGTTGGGTGATCTGGCGCAGATGTTGGGCGTTTGGTTGGATATCGTCGGGCTAGAAAAAGTATCCGTGATGGGGATGTCACTAGGTTCAGTGGTGGCAGCAGGTCTGGCCGATCAACGTCCTGAATTGATTGATCGCATGATTTTAATGGGCGTGATGCAAAAAACGCGCAAGAGCTGGCGCATGTTGCTTGAAGAATCCTTGCACTTGATGAAAGAACAGCGCATGGATGAATTTGGTCAAGCGGTGATTTTGTATTTGGTCAATCATGCCAAACTGGATGTGACGCGGATGTCACCGACAGCGAAGCGTTTGTTCTTTAGACAAATGGCTGAATTCACCAATACCGAACAAGAGCGTTATGACATTAACTGTAACCGTTTGCTGCGTTTGCAAGACGTGCCGATTCCACAGTGTGATGTATTGGTGTCTTGCGGGCAGTACGACAGTTTTACTTTGCCACATGAAAATGCGGGCTTTGCCTTGCAATGTCCGAATATGCAATTTGCCATGATTGCCAATGCGGATCATTTACCGCAGTTGCAACGCCGTAAGGAAACCATGAATTTGTTTGCAACTTATCTACGCGGTGAGTCTATTCAGCAGTTGGATGGGATCATTCCAATGAGCCGAGAGCAAATGCAAAATATTGAACGCCGTGGCGAAGCGCGTGTAAGTGTACAACAGCCATTCACGCATTTATCTCATCGCCATTCAGACCTCGTGGTTGAAACTCAAATTACGGATTTAAATTATTTCGGCGTGTTGCTGAATGTACAGACTGAAATGTTGGACTGCATGCACGCATATCCTCGGGATTTGGCATTACATCTAGAAGATGAAGAAGGTGAGTTTAAAATTGAATGTCTCATCTTTGACGTTGTAGATACGCAGGTTCGTGCTTTGTTTAAGCATGGTAGTTTTGAGTTGGCGGAGCGTTTATTGCGCTTTGTACAACGCCAAAAAGAAGATGTGTTGTTATTAGAAGCCGTAAGTTAAAACATGAACATATAAAAAACAGCGCGTTAGCGCTGTTTTTTTGTTTTGGCATGGACCATCCAAACCAAATCGCCACAGTGCTGCTCTGCATCGTGGAAAGGAATCACTTGTTCTTGTTGCTGTTGTGGAAAGTATAAGGCCGGCTGAACGACGTCTACTTCTTCAAATCCTGTATGACTGAAAAACTGCTGTAATTCAGCAGGGGATTGAAAATGAAAAGTAAAAGCGCTGCGAGACA
Organism: Acinetobacter sp. YH16040_T; assembly: GCF_024605785.1. Lineage (NCBI taxonomy): Bacteria > Pseudomonadati > Pseudomonadota > Gammaproteobacteria > Moraxellales > Moraxellaceae > Acinetobacter > Acinetobacter sp. YH16040_T. Next base: position 531,545 of record NZ_CP094541.1, read on the forward strand.
TGACTTTGAGTAATTTACTACTGGCCCAAATAAAACGTGCTAAACGGTTCTTGACGGGTTCAGGATAGATGTCGGTCAGATAATGTAATTCCTGAAATGAGGCGCCATATTCGGTGATCCCTTGCAATAATTTATTCAGTAGGATTTGATCAAAATAATTAATTAGCCCTTCACTAATCACCACCAAAGGACGTTCAGGGTTGAAACTCTGAAAAATACGTTCAAAATCTTGTGTGAAAATGTCGCCAGTTAAGACCTCGGGGGCATGCGGGTCAATCTGTTTGAGTGCCTGTGTTTTGATTTTTGCCATATCTGGCAAGTCGAGTTCACGATAGTCAATTTCAGGATGCTTGGTGCGAAAATTCCAACCGCGCGGGGAGAGGCCACAGGCAATTTCAAGGACTTGTAGCTGTGGATATTGGGTAATGAGTTGATCTAAATGTTGATCGATCATGGCATGGCGCTGTTTAAGCGTCGAACGCATGCTACCGCCCACATTTTTTTCTGCCCAGCTTTCTAAAGGATGGACTAAACGTGCTAAAAATTTGCCTTTACGTGTGGCAAAAACGGGATGCGAAATCCCCATGCTGTACCAAATATAGCCAGTGTAATGTGCAGTAAAAGAAATATGTCGATGTTCCGATAAACTTTGTGTCATGTCGTCCTGACCTAATGTTGTTTTTATTGGCAATTTTTGTATAGCGCCGAAGCATTTATTTTGTCTTCATCATAAATCAAAAAGGAGCACCTTGTCGTGCTCCATTTTCTAGAATTTTGAAAGTCTTGGATTAGCAATATTGATTTTTAAAATCCACAATACGATTACGCACGTTTTGCCAGTCCGCCCCGAGTTCAATGTTTTGTCCAATCTCAATTTGTGGGATTTTTCCGCGCATACGTTCTAGGCGTTCCTGATTTGGAAGAGCTAAGTTTTGGATCCCATCAAGCGCAATGCATGCAGATTCACGGTTATTACACACGAGGCCCATATCACAACCTGCATTTAATGCTGCTTGCATACGAGCATCTGCACCGCCAGCGACACAAGCGGCTTGCATGCTTAAATCATCGGAGAATAAAACGCCATCAAATTGGAGCTCTTGACGTAAGACCTTCTGAATCCAATACGGTGAGAAACCAGCAGGATTAGGATCAATATTTTCATAAATCACATGCGCAGGCATTAAGGCATCAAGCTGTGGTTGCAGTTGAATAAAGCTTTGCATGTCTTTTTGATAGATTTCTTCATAACTACGATGGTCAATAGCAGCAGCGATATGTGAATCTGCTTTCACCGAGCCATGGCCTGGGAAATGCTTACCTGTAGATGCCATCCCCGCACGTTTCATACCTTTTAAGAAAGCACTTGCCAGTGGAATGATGTCTTGCATATTTTTGGCAAAACCACGGTCACCAATCACATCACTGACATCATTTAGGTCCAGCACTGGTGCAAAACTAAAATCGATGCCGACCGCAAGGACTTCAGCTGCCATCAACCAGCCACATTGTTCAGCCAGTTCAACAGCTTTTTCAGGTTCAGTTAAGTAAAGTTCTCCAAACTTACCCATAGCTGGTAGGAGTGTGAAGCCTTGTTTTAAGCGTTGTACACGACCACCTTCCTGATCGACGGCAATTAAAATATCAGGACGAATTTGACGCATATGGTCGGTCAGGGCACGAACTTGTTCAGGAGATTCAATGTTACGACCAAATAAAATCATGCCGCCAACTTGTGGTGCCTGTAATAGTTCAATATCTTCTTGGGTGAGTTCTGTGCCAGCAATGTCGAGCATTAATGCGCCAATCATATTCGGTGTCCGTGTTGGAATTTTTAAGGAAAAACAATACCTGAATTCTGCAATGATTTGCTACACTTTGTCAGCAGAGAATATGATAAAACTACACGACATAAACATATTAAGTTGTTTAAGATTTTGAATCTATTCAATTCAGGTCGAAAACCAACACGGTAATATTGGTCTTAATACCAAGGAAGTACAAATTATTTATGAAACTTCAAACATTAGCTTGTGCCGTTGCGATTGCGACAGGTGGATTCTTTTTCACTCATGTGGTGAATGACGCAATTGCTGCCAATAATACAGAAGCAGTGAGCGCGGGTACCATTCAGCCCACACAAGAGCAAGCCTTGGTCTCACGTCAGCTTGCAACATTGGTAGACCGTCAACACTATTTAAATCAGCGTTTAGATGTTAATACATCTAACCGTATTTTAGATTTTTATATTGATAGTTTAGACGCTGAACATACGTTGTTCTTGGCATCGGATATTGAAAATTATAAAAAACGTTATGGTTCAACTTTTGGTGCAAATCTCAAAGCGGGCAATTTAACAGGGCCGTATGCGATTCATGCGCAATATCGTGAGCGCTTAAAACAGTTCTACACCTATATGTTGGAAGAGCTGAAAAAGCCACAGAATTTAAATCAACCGAATAACTACATCGAAACTGATCGTGAAAAAGCACCATTCTTTAAATCGACAGAAGAGCAGCGTGCGCATTGGAATAAAATGTTGGTCTCTCAGCTGATCAACTTAACCATCAGCAAAGAAGAAGAGAAAGCCAAACAAAAAGCGTTGAAAGATGACCCAACACTGGCAAATGGTCAAGACTTAACAGGTCCTGAAGACTTAACACCTGTACAGACTTTAACCAAGCGTTATACACGTCAGTTAGAGCGGATTAGTCGTTTAAAAAGCGATGATGTGCTTGATAAAACTCTGAATGCCATGATGCTGACGTATGATCCGCACAGTAATTACTTTCCACCTGTAGATGCGATGGAATTGAACCGTCAAACCACGCTGCAATTGGAAGGGATTGGGGTATCGATCCGTCCTGAACGTGGTAATGAAGACTACACCAAAATCGAGACGATTGTGGAAGGTGGGCCAGCCAGCAAATCAGGACAAGTGAAGTCAGGCGATCGCATCGTTGGTGTTGCCCAAGATGGCGACAAAATGGTCGATGTGATTGGTTGGCCGAGCAATGAAATTGTCGGACTGATTCGTGGTAAACGTGGCACCAAAGTGACTTTACGTTTATTGGGTGCTGGTGCGTCCATGAATCAAGCGCGAAATGTCACTATTGTACGTGATGTAATTCAAGAAGAAGATGCAGGCGTGCGTTCACGTACCGTTGAAATTGAACGTGATGGCAAAAAACATAAGTTTGGTGTGATTGAAATTCCATCGTTTTACTTAAACTATCGTGCACGTCGTGCGGGTACAGACTACCGTTCTGTGTCGGAAGATACCAATAAAGCCTTAAAAACATTAGATGCGCAAAATGTTGAAGGCATCATCATTGACTTGCGTAACAACCCAGGCGGCTCACTTGAAGAAGTGGCACGTATGCTTGGACAAGTGATTAAATCAGGTCCAGTGGTGCAAATCCGTGATGGTAATGGCAATGTCAGCGTGTTTGAAGATGATGATGGTGGCGCGCAAACTTATGCAGGCCCATTGGCGGTATTGATTAATTTGGCTTCGGCTTCTGCGAGTGAAATTTATTCTGCTGCGATTCAAGACTATGAGCGTGGTGTGGTGATTGGTAGTACCACAACGGGTAAAGGAACAGCGCAGGTACAACTTGACTCTTTAGCCTATGGTCAAGCAACCTTAACGCAACGTAAATTTTACCGAGTGACGGGCGGCAGTACCCAAAATAAAGGGGTCGTACCGGATATTAAGCTGGTCGATATTTACAATGAAGAGTTTGGTGAGCGTAAATCGAAAAATGCTTTACAGTGGGATACTATTCCAACCGCACCGTTTAAACGTGAAGGTTCAATTCAAGGCTATGTTCCCGATTTGATTAAGTCATCTCAGCAACGTGTCAGCATTGATCCGCAATTTAAATATTTAGAACAACGTACTGCGATTGCGAAAAAGACAGAAGAGCAAAAGCGTGTGGTGCTTGACTTAGCGAAGCGTAAAGCCGAGCTGTTGGCACTAGAGCAAAAGTCTTTGGATGCTGAAAATCAGCGTCGTAAAGTGGTGGGTCAAAAACCTTATGCCAACTGGGAAAGCTACCAAGCGTCTATGGATGCATTGGTGGAGGCACGTGCAAAAATGAAGGCAAACCAGCGTCCAGCACTGCCTGAAGAAGAAGTCTTTGTGACGGAAGCAGCAAACGTGCTAATGGACTATGCCAAATTACAAGGCAAAACGCATACAACAACAGCCAAAAAGTAAGTAATTCATCCATAAATAACATTGAGATGATTGCTTGAGTTTTTGACAGAAAAGATGAATTTATCCATTGAGAAATAGCGAGCTACGGCTCGCTATTTTTTTGTGAGTAGGGCGGTGTTCGATTTAAATCTAGAAAGCAATCTATAAATGATTCTAACTTATTCATTTTATTATGATTAGAAACTGTTCTAAAATAATAGACACCTGATGCAATTTTTATCAAAAGTTTAAGTTTTAGTGAACTTCATCAAGCTTTATTTTTTTAAAATAATCAGTTGCTTAAAATCTTGAAAGAAAGACTTGACCATTACCGTAGACTAATAGATTCTAAGAGAAAATAAGTAAGTAATTGAAAATGTAACAAGTTAAAGGGAAGAGATAGATTGGGTAATTCGGTTAAAGAAAGTGCCACGATAACCTAAGCGGAACGCTTGATATGACTCATATTCATTATGATTACAGTCTGGTCGCTGGTTCAATCGTAGTTGCATTATTAAGTTGTTACTTAGCTGTTTCACTCGAACAAATGTTGTTTCGTGGAACACGACCAAGATATGAAAATGTCATTTTATTCTTCAGCGGTGCAATTTTAGGTGCTGCGATCTGGTGCATGCATTTTGTAAGCATGATAGCCAGCCATTTGCCTTCAAGCCATAGTTTCGATACCAGTCTGACCCTGATATCCTATTTTATTGCTTTCGTTGCTTCCACTTTTGCTGTGTGGTTAACCACACGACAGACATTACCTTTTCCTCGTTTAATTTTAGGTTCAGTGTTAATGGGCCTTGGCATTTCCGGCATGCATTATACCGGTATGCTGAGTTTAGACGTTCAGGGTTATGAGCAACGATACGAACCTTTAATTGTTATCTGTTCAATTTTAGTTGCGATCTGTGGTTCGGGTTTGGCCTTTTGGATGACGTTTAAAAATAAATATTCGCCAAAACGGAATATTTTGAATGTCTTTGTCGCATTAATGCTGACTTTTAGCATTGTGGCTATGCATTATATTGGTATGGCGGCTGTTGATTTTGTACCGCTAAACTCGATGGATGTATTGGTGGCAGCGCAGATAAACCATAATTTATTGCTGTTTATTGTCTTATTTGTCACCAGTTTATTGTTGATGGCAGCCTTTAGTGTAGCGGTATTAGAACAACGTTTAGAGCATCGCAGTTTACAGTTGATGCGCGCAAATCGAGAACTAGCCAATCAAGCTGTACAGGACAATTTGACCCGTTTACCTAATCGACTATTTTTGGCTGAATATGCACATTTTCTATTTACAGAGCATCGCTTAAGACAAGATAAAATTGCTTTTATTTATATTGATATCGACCGTTTTAAAGCGGTCAATGATGTGTTTGGACACCATGTGGGTGATCAACTGCTGATTCAAATTGCTACGCGTATTCACCGTTTAATTAATGATCAAGCCAAATTGCTACGAATCGGTGGCGATGAATTTCTGATTGTGCTTGAGTCAGCAAGCAATGACTCTGCCACAGCAATGTCTGAAAAAATATTGGAATTGATGCAAGAAAGCTTCTTGATTGCAGGCAAGGAAATCAATATTTCAGGCAGTATTGGTATTGCGATGTACCCTGAACATGGTGCGAACTTGCAAGATCTGCTGATCAATGCAGACACTGCAATGCTGAGTTCGAAGTATCAGGGGCGTAATACCTATTCGTTTTTTAATTATACTGCCGACCAATTTGAAGAAAAAAGTCAGACGAAACTGATCAATGATTTATATAAAGCGGTAGAAGAACAGCAGTTTAGCTTGTTTTATCAGCCAAAATTTAATGCCACTGATCGTGAAATTTGTGGGGTTGAGGCCTTAATTCGTTGGAATCATCCAACCTTAGGTATGCTGACGCCAAATAAGTTCATTAATGGCGCGGAAAAAACAGGACTAATTATTGCCATGGGCTATTGGGCGCTTGAAGAAGCCTGTAAGCAAATTCAGCACTGGGAAAAGCTGAATATGCCGTTGTATCCTATTGCGGTCAACTTATCAGCCATTCAGTTTGAACATAAACACTTATTTAGTACTTTAGAGTCGCTTTTTGCACGGTATGAAATCAACCCGTCACATTTAATTATTGAAATTACCGAGTCAACAGCGATGCATCATATCGATGCCAGTATCTTGACTTTTGAACATTTGAGAAAGATGGGAATTAAAGTTGCGATTGATGACTTTGGGACGGGACATTCAAGTTTCTTGTATTTAAAAGAACTGCCTGTAGATGAGCTGAAAATTGACCGTGAGTTTATCCGCAATTTGAGCGCCGGCTCTAAAGAAGAAATTATTTTAGAAAGTATTATTCACTTGGCAATTCGACTGGGTTTAACGGTCACTGCAGAAGGTGTAGAGACAGAACAACAAGCAGAAATTTTAAAACGTTTAGGTTGCCAACAATTGCAGGGATATTTGTTAGGAATGCCGATGCCAGTGGCACAGCTTGAAGAAAGCATGAAAGCGAAAGTTGAATAAAGTCATTTGTAGTCTTATCGCATTGCCAATGAGTATAGAAAAAAGACAGTGGAATACGTTATATCGTCGATAAAAACAGGTCGTCATCCAATGTAAAACATCAAGACACGCCACGCTAAGATTTTGACTCAACCCGAAGTGGTTGATTATTTTTAATGGTCAATCTGATACAATATCGCCAATTTTCCATATTGATCAGATCTGATCTTTTGCACTGCGAGTTTTGCAGTAGGTGTCTTTCATGAGTTTTAAAGAAGAATTAGCGACACAGGTCGCTCAGCGACGTACTTTCGCTATTATTTCCCACCCCGATGCCGGTAAAACCACAATGACAGAAAAACTGTTGTTATGGGGACAGGCGATTCAGGTTGCAGGTATGGTAAAAAGCCGTAAATCTGATCGTGCGGCAACGTCTGACTGGATGGAAATGGAAAAAGAACGTGGGATTTCGATCACCACTTCGGTTATGCAGTTCCCGTTTAAAGACAAGATGATTAACTTGCTCGACACCCCAGGGCATGAAGACTTTTCTGAAGATACCTACCGTACATTAACTGCCGTTGACTCTGCACTTATGGTGATTGATGGTGCAAAAGGTGTCGAAGATCGTACGATCAAATTGATGGAAGTGTGTCGTATGCGCGACACGCCGATTATTTCATTCGTCAACAAAATGGACCGTGAAATTCGTGAGCCATTAGAACTGCTTGATGAAATCGAAAACGTATTAAAAATTAAATGTGTTCCGATTACTTGGCCACTGGGTACAGGTCGTGACTTTGCGGGTGTATTTAACCTACTCGAAGAAAAATTCTACGTTTATAAGGCAGGTTTCGGTTCAACAATTACGGATATTGAAGTCCGTGATGGTTATGACTATGCAGATTTGCGTGAAAAAGTTGGCGATCTCGCTTGGGCTGCATTTGAAGAGTCGTTGGAACTGGTTCAAATGGCCAATGAACCTTTAGACCGTGATGAATTTTTGGCAGGCCGTCAAACGCCAGTCCTGTTTGGTACGGCACTCGGTAACTTTGGTGTAGACCATGTGTTGGATGCATTTAGTCAATATGCACCTGAACCTAAAGCACATCCGACTCAAGACCGTAAAGTTGAAGCGACTGAAGAGGGCTTCACAGGGTTCGTCTTTAAAATTCAAGCCAATATGGACCCAAAACACCGTGACCGTATTGCATTCATGCGTATCTGTTCAGGTAAGTATGAAAAAGGCTTAAAAATGAAACATGTGCGTCTAGGTAAAGATGTACGTATTAGTGATGCTTTAACGTTCCTTGCTGGTGACCGTCAGCACCTTGAAGAAGCATGGCCGGGTGACATTATCGGTTTGCATAACCATGGTACGATTCAGATCGGTGATACCTTCACTTCGGGTGAAGATTTACACTTTACTGGTATTCCTCACTTCGCCCCTGAAATGTTCCGTCGCGTGCGTTTAAAAGATCCATTGAAGTCAAAACAGCTACAAAAAGGCTTAAAAGAACTGTCAGAAGAAGGTGCGACTCAGGTCTTTATGCCGCAAAACAGTAACGACTTAATTGTGGGTGCTGTGGGTGTGCTTCAGTTTGAAGTGGTGGCTTATCGCCTGAAAGAAGAATACAAAGTTGATTGTATTTACGAGCCTGTAAGCATCAATACCGTACGTTGGGTATCGTGTGATGACGAGAAAAAATTCAACGAATTTAAGAAAAAAGCACACGACCAATTGTCTGTCGATGGCGGTGGTCATTTAACTTATCTTGCACCAAGTCGTGTGAATTTACAGTTAATGCAAGAACGTTATCCGGATATCGTGTTCCGTAATACACGTGAACACTAAGTTATTCTTTTACAGAAATAAAACAGCTTCTTCGTGAAGCTGTTTTATTTTGTGGTAGAGTTTTTAAATCCATACATTACGCAATCATTTGGTCGTTTAGGACATCATGAAAATATTCAAGGATGCTACAGTTTTTGCACTTTTGGGGAGTGTTTTGCTGCTCAGTGCATGTGATTCAGGAAAAGAAAACAAAGCGACAAAGCCGGCCGATGATGGCGCTTCTGAAGCGGCCGTGATCAATCCAGATGTTTTGCCTTATTTAAATATCCAAGAGCAAGCCGCTAAAATTGCCAAACCGTTTTGTGAAAATAAAAGTTGTATTGATTTAGAGATACAAACCATTCAGACCGTAGATACGTGGTTGAATAGCTGGATTGAAAAGAATCAGGCGAGCGTCGTACAAGATCAGATTGCACTAAAGCAGAATATGAATCTCCAACAAGCTGTCGATGCGTATGTGAAAAAATCAGATGCTTGGCAGGCCGAGTTTAAAACCAATAAAGCCTATGAATTGGCGATGTACACACGAGTTCCATATCAACGGAATCAATATGTGCTGCTGCAAATCGGTGTCGATACCAAACAGGAAAATATCACGGTCAAAGAGCGCTATTATTTTTTTGTGGCAGACCGTCGTGCGAAAAAAAATCTCAAACCCTTAGATATTATTGATGCAAAGCAGCAGCAAAATATGGATGCCATTGTGCAGCAAGCCTATGGCAAATGGTTAGATGAACAAGAGGTGGATGTCAAAAAATCGGCACCGAAAAAGCTCTATTGGGGCCAAGCAGATTGGTTCTTTGATCAAGAAGGTGTCGGTTTGCATTACCGTACAGATGAAATTATCAAAGATAGTACACAACTGGATATTTATCTCAGCAAAGCGCAAACACAACAAGTCTTGAAAGCTGATGTGTATCAGCATATGTTCTAAACAACGAAAGTATTTAATTTGATGAGATATTTACTGAGATAAATATCAATTATTCGAAATGAAAGGTTGAAGCAATGGTGCAAAAAAATAAAATTTGGGCAAGCTCAATATTGGCAGTTTCTGTTGCATTCACGGCGTGTCAGCCACAACAAGCTGAACCTGAAAAAAAGCCGGATCAAGCCAAAACTGAACAGCCAGATTTGAGTGCAAAACTGATTGGTGATGCGGAAAAATTACAACTGAATTTACCTGAATGTGATGGCGGGGTCTGTCCTGAAATTTCAGTTGAACGCTTAAACAGTAATCAAGCCTTTATTGATGAATTTATTGATGCGAAAATCTTAAAACAGTTAGACGAAATTCTATCTGTTTCGCCTTTAGAAGATAAGACGCTGAGCACTGATGCTCCCGCTGCAAGTGAAGTTCCTGCAGCATCTGAAGCAAAATCTGCTTTGGCCAAGGTTGAAACGCCCAAATTAAAATTGGAAAAAGCCACGCAGCCTTATATGCAAGCGTTTTTAAATTTAGATAAAGAATTGAAATCTTTAAGTGCCAATCAGCAAATCAGTTTGATGATTAAACCTAAAATATTGAATGCTGAAAAACCCTTGGCAACAGTGGTTTTAAATACCAGCTCATATTTAGGTGGGGCGCATGGTTCTTCTGCACAGCAATATTATAACTTCGATTTAAGCACTCAAAAATTGGTACAGCTCAATGACATATTGCTGCCCAATCAACGTACTAAACTTGAAAAGCTGGGCTATGAAGTCTTTAAAACTTGGGTGAAAGATGCCAAGTTGGCGGACAATGTTCAAGAATATGAACAGATTTGGAAATTTAAACTGTCTGATAACTTTTATCTAAGTCAGCAAGGTCTAATTTTGCAATATGCCGAATATGAAATTGGGCCATATGTGGCGGGTTTACCACGTTTGACCATTCCGTATGATCAATTGCAAAGTATCTTGAAAAAGCAATATCTACCAGTAGTTGAAGCTGCTGAAGCCTCAGCCGTAAAAGCAAATTAATTAGTTCAATGACTTACTCACTGTTTGATACGCATACGCATTTTGATGTTCCTGATTTTGACGTTGATCGGGAACAGTTGGCGCATGCTGCCAAACAGGTGGGTGTCGATGCTTTGGTATTGATTGGTTTTGTGCAGTCACGTTTTCACGATTTGCTGCAAACCCAAGAGTTTTTAGCTCGTTTATCCAATGCTCCCAAAAGCTATTTAGCCCCCGGCTTACATCCGTTTTATATTGAGCAACATCGTACAGAACATTTGTTCGATGTGGAACAGCTGCTAAAGCAGCATGATTGTGTCGCTATCGGTGAAATAGGTTTAGATACCTTTTTGAAACAGCATAAACAGCCCGAACTTTTTCAAAAGCAGCAGCAGTATTTTTCCGCACAACTTGAATTAGCACAGCAGTTTGATAAACCCATTTTGCTGCATATTCGCAAATCCCATGCGGAGGTGCTTTCGATGTTGAAAAAGCATCAATTTAAGCTCGGTGGTATCGCACATGCATTTAGTGGTGGTGTTGAAGAAGCGAAGGCATTTACCAAGCTAGGTTTTAAAATTGGTGTAACGGGGCAAATCACCAATCCCAATGCAAAAAAATTACATCAAGTGGTTCAGACTTTAGGGGCGGCACATTTGGTCTTAGAAACCGACTGTCCCGATATGACACCCTTATGTTGTCAGCATTCGACGGAAGGGCGTACTCGTAATACGCCGGTCAATTTGCCCTATGTCTTGCAGGGTTTGGCTCAGAGCTTAAACCGTACTGAATCTGAGATTGCACAGATCTTATGGAGAAATTCATTACAAGCATTGCATTTGGACGCTTAAGCGGCAACAAATATTGACGCTGCTTGATTGAATCAGGTTTTCTCCACATTGTTTATACAATGATGGTTTTCTAAAAAAAGGCGCATTATGCAATTTCTAAAATGCTTTAGACTTGGCATTATGCTGTTAAATTATTTTGAGTGAGTTTCACATGGCACAAGGACTATTGGCTGGCAAACGCTTTTTAATCGCGGGTATTGCAAGTAAGTTATCAATCGCATTTGGTATTGCGCAAGCTTTACATCGCGAAGGTGCAGAACTGGCTTTTACATACCCAAATGAAAAATTAAAAAAACGTGTAGATGATTTTGCTGAACAATTTGGTTCAACTTTAGTTTTCCCATGTGATGTAGCAGTGGACGCTGAAATAGATACCGCTTTTGCTGAACTTGCTAAACATTGGGATGGTCTAGATGGTGTTGTGCATTCAATTGGTTTTGCACCGGCACATACTTTAGATGGCGATTTCACTGATATTACCGACCGTGAAGGTTTTAAAATTGCTCACGACATCAGCGCATATAGCTTTATTGCGATGGCTCGTGCGGCAAAACCTTTATTGGCTGCACGTCAAGGTTGCTTATTGACGCTGACTTACCAAGGTTCTGAACGCGTAATGCCAAACTATAACGTTATGGGTATGGCAAAAGCGTCACTAGAAGCAGGCGTACGTTATTTGGCAACAAGTCTTGGTGCTGAAGGTATTCGTGTAAATGCGATTTCAGCAGGTCCGATTCGTACCTTAGCGGCTTCAGGGATTAAATCTTTCCGTAAAATGTTAGATCTAAATGAAAAAGTCGCACCACTTAAACGCAATGTAACTATTGAAGATGTCGGTAATGCAGCATTGTTCCTTTGCTCGCCTTGGGCAAATGGTATTACAGGTGAAATTCTGTATGTTGATGCTGGCTTTAATACTGTAGGTATGAGCGCTGATCTGATGGCAGATGCTGAGTAATTCTCTTTAAGTTCCCTCTCCCTTTGGGAGAGGGCTAGGGTGAGGGAATAAAATCCTCTACCCTTGCGAAACAGTATTTCTCATCTCCTAGAAGAAGAGGGAATAAATAAAGCAATAAAAAAGACCGCTAAAAGCGGTCTTTTTTATATCTGAGATCAAGTAATTAAGCTTGGCCTTCAGCAGCAGTTTGCGCACGTTGCAAATTCGCTTCGAATTCAGCATCGAAGTTAATTGGTGTAAGCAATAATTGTGGGAAGCTGCCTTTAGTCACCATATCGTTCACTGCTTCACGTAGGAATGGGAACAAGATATTTGGGCAGTAAGCACCAAGAATGTACGGAAGACGTTCTTCTTCAACGCTATCGATCAGGAAGATACCTGCTTGAGTAACGTCAACGATAAATGCAGTGTCACCCGCATTGTTTGCTTGAACGACAACTTTGAGTGAAACTTCGAAGTGTGTTGGATCAACTTTTTCTGCAGAAGAAGAAAGGTTGATATTTAGTTCAGGCTGCCATTCTTTAGTAAATACTTGAGCCCCAGGTACTTCGAAAGAAATATCTTTAGTATAAATACGCTCTAATGCCAATTGTGGTTGAGCTTGTTGTTCTTCACTCATTGTTTATTCCTTAATATGAGGTGACGATTTATGTTTAAAATTAAGATAGCATGCCGTCGAGTTTGCCTTCACGCTCTAAAGCATAAAGTTGGTCAAAACCGCCAATAAACTGATCATTAATAAAAATTTGAGGAACGGTACGATGGTTGGTGCGTTGCATCAATTCAACACGTACTTCAGGCGCTTCATTTGATAAATTAATTTCTTTATAAGCCACGCCTTTACGCTCTAGGAGCTGTTTTGCACGAATGCAGTAAGGACATACAGTTGTTGAATAAATCGTAACTTCAGCCATGTTAATCTCCTAAGAAGCGCTTATTTGCTTTTAACTAAAGGTAAGCCTTGAGCTTTCCAGTTGCTAATGCCGCCATCTAGACGGTATGCATCAGCATGACCGACTTGTTGCAATGCAGAACCTGCCACTTGACCAAGGTTACATACAAAAACCAACGGGCGATCAGAAGTTTTTAACTCTTCAATGTGTTTTGTAATTTGGCTATATGGAATATTACGGCTACCGCTAATATGACCTTCGCGGAAGTCTTTCGCATCACGTAAGTCAATCAATTGAGCATTTTTAGCTTTAACTAAAATCCCTAAAGATTGAGGTGAAATTTTGCGACCATTACGCTGGCCTTCAAGAATAAAGAACAGCACGACCAATACAGCCAGCGTTCCAAATAAGAAGGGGTGATTCCCCATAAATTCGAACCAACGTTCCACAATTCACCTAACTACAATTTTAAATTGCCAAGAGTATAGCCCATAAATATGGTGATCAAAATCACCCCTTCAAGGGCATGAACAGAATAAAAATTAATTTTTTTGCTGCGCTTCCGTGATTTCGTCGATCAGACGTAAATAACTGTCTAATCGGCGCGGTAAAATTTCGCCATTTTGAGCCGCCATTCTAAGCGCACATTGCTTTTCATGTTTATGCGTACAGTTACGGAACTGGCAATAGCCCAAATGTGACACGATCTCAGGGAAACCTTGTTGAACTTTTTCCAATTCTAGGTGCCATAAACCAAATTCACGGATTCCTGGTGAATCAATCAATGCAGAACCTTCACCAAACGCAATTAAGCGCGTAGAGGTGGTGGTGTGCTGACCGAGCGCGGAGTTTTCCGAAATAATATTGGTTTTTTGCGCAGCATCCGGAACAATGGCATTAATTAAAGTACTTTTACCAACCCCAGACTGACCTACAAATGCGACAGTTTCACCTGAAAGGCGAGCAGAAAGTGCGCTTAAGTCACCATCAGATTGAGTTTGCATGACCTCATAGCCCAAGTCACGATATTCTTGTAATAGCGTTAAGATCGGATCATTGTCTTTAAGCAAATCGGATTTATTTAAGACCAATAATGCTGGAATATCGGCATCTGCGCAGGCCACTAAATAGCGGTCAATCAGGCCTGGCGCTGGCTCAGGAAGTGGTGCAAATACAATCACAATCAGGCTGACATTGGCTGCGACAGGTTTCACTTTGTGATAACGGTCAGGGCGTGTCAGTAAAGATTGGCGTGGATGAATCGCGGTAATAATCCCTAAACCTGTGATCGGGTCAGCTTGCCATTTGACACGGTCACCCGTCACCAATAATTCGAGATTGGTACGGGTATGGCAGCGCCAAACACTGCCTAATTCGATGGGTTTCCAATGTGGTTCAGGTTCACCTGCTTGCACAATTGGTTTTTCAGGATGTTGGTCGGGTGTAGACAGCGCTTGAACTTCAAGTTGACGACCATAATGTTGGACGACCAAGCCTTCCAAATCTGCAGAAGTATCGATTTCTTCCTGACGAGATTTATGTTGCTTCTGAATGCGACGTTGCTGCTGTTCAGTCAGTCGGCGCTTACGAATTAAAGCCATTCATATCCTAAAAAACCATGAAAACTAGATGGCAAAAATAGCATGAAAGCAGGGTCTATTTACAGCGCAAGCCCAATAAATTTGCTACTATGTTCATTTTTACAGCCTAATAAGATTGCACATTTATGAGCAGCACACCTGATACACGCCTGATTTGGATTGACCTTGAAATGACAGGTCTAGATACAGATAACGACCAGATTATTGAAGTTGCAACAATTGTGACGGATGATAATTTAAATATTCTGGCGGAAGGGCCTGTGCTTGCGGTACATCAGTCTGACCGTGTGCTCAATGCGATGGATGAATGGAATACTCGCCAACATGGTCAATCAGGCCTAATCGAACGTGTACGTCGTAGTAAATTAACAGCACAAGATGCTGAACAGCAAACTTTAGAATTTTTGAAAAAATGGGTAAATCCAAAATCATCACCAATGTGTGGTAACTCAATTTGCCAAGATCGTCGTTTCTTGCATCGTTTGATGCCTGAAATGGAACAATACTTCCACTACCGTAATCTCGATGTATCATCAGTGAAAGAATTGGCGAAACGCTGGCGCCCAGAGATCATGGGGGGCTTGAAGAAAAATGCCTCGCATTTAGCAATGGATGATATCCGTGACTCGATTGCAGAGCTTAAATACTACCGTGAATATTTCTTTATTATGAATAAAGACTAAGGTTGTAAGATCGAAAAAGAGGCGAAAGCCTCTTTTTTTAGCGCTACTTTCTCAACTTTTCTGCATTGAGTTTTTTGAGGTTTAATGCCTCGAAAACTACCCATAAACACAACATAATTATAAATTGTTGTTCACTTTCATAGTGTGCAAAAGCCACCAATGCGAACAGAGTGAGAAATAGAATTCGGATGATATTGCTTAGATTCAAATTTTTCTTTTGATATATCACGATCAGTGTGGCGTAGGCCAAAATAAGTAGGGTATTCAGACACAATAAAATAGAAAAAAACATGGCGATCCTACATAGGCGGATAACAATATTATTTGAGTTTTAGTATAAATTTTAATCGAAATTATTGTGCTTATTTTCATTTGTTGGATCAAGCCATCTGTGTGATAGAAATATTACCGCAGTCAAAATGAAGGAGTTTTGTTAGAATGGCGCTTCTGTTTCCTGCTTTTGTACTTTTATGACTGAACTGCTCCAAGATGATGAATATGACCGCCGTTTTGCTGGCGTAGCCAAAATATATAGTGATGAAAGTTTTCATCATTATGAAAAAAGTCATGTCATGGTGATCGGGATCGGTGGTGTAGGCTCATGGGCGGTAGAAGCTTTAGCGCGTACTGGTATTGGTGAGCTGACCTTGGTCGATATGGATGTAGTTGCTGCATCGAATATTAATCGACAATTGCCTGCCATGAGCACGACACTGGGACATGAAAAAATTGAAGTGATGGCAGAGCGCTGCCGTGCGATTAATCCCCGAATCAAAATAAATTTGATTGATGATTATCTCACACCCGAAAATGTCAAAGAAATTTTGGCAGGTGCTCCTGACCTAATTTTAGATTGTATTGATGATGTGAAGGCCAAATTTGCCTTAATGCTACATTGCCGTTTTAATAAAATTCCGTTGATCGTTTCCGGTGGAGCAGGGGGTAAACTTGATCCGCTGAAAATCCGAGTCGCAGATTTATCAAGAACAGAGCAAGACCCGATGTTAGCCAAATTGCGCACACAATTACGCGGCAAAGGCATTTGTAAAAAGCCGAAAGAAAAGTTTGGGATTACCTGTGTTTATTCGATTGATAATCCATTTTCCAGTGCTGATGTTTGTCCAAGTGCAGGCTTACGTTGTGGTGGATATGGTTCAGCAGTAGTCGTGACGTCCAGCTTTGCGATGGTGGCTGTGTCAGAGGTGCTCAAAAAACTTGATGCAAAACGAGCAAAAGCATGACAGTTATCTCATTTTGAAAAAAATAAAGCACCGAATTCGGTGCTTTTTTTGTATATAGAATTAAAATCAGACACAATGTTGGAATAATTAAAATATTGATTTTTTTGGGGCGAGTATGTGGTTTTTACTGATACTAATTTTGGGGATGGGAGCACTTGCGTTTTGGATGTGGAAAAGACCCGATCCAGTGAAACGCGATCAGGCTAAAGCGGTTGGGCATGACTTGTGGATAGACCAATTAGATGCGCAGCTGAAATTCGCAGAACGCTTAATGCTTGATGCACCAACCGACTATGCGCGTGCCTATGAGTTGTATCAAAATTTAGCCAAACAGCATGAAATTCCGCAGGCCTATGTCGCTATGGGGCAGATGCATTTACAAGGCTTAGGCCGAGAAGTCAGTGTGGAAAATGCGCTGGCTTTATTGGAAAAAGCCAATAGTTTAGGTAGCGATGATGCTGCATATGTGTTGGGGCAAGTTGAAGAAGGTATCTATGGCGGTGTGCCCAATATTGAAAAAGCACAATATTGGTATCGACATGCGATTTCACGCGGTCATTTGGATGCACAATATCGACTCGCCGAATTAAACCCAGAAGATCAAACACATGCCGAGCAGCAACATTTGGATTTGTTGCAAAAAAATGCGGACAATGGACATGCCAATTCACAGTATCAATTGGCACAGTTCTATTTAAACCAAGCCACGCCAAATATTACTTTGGGAGTGGAATATTTACTGAAAGCTGGCCAACAAGATCATATGGCGGCTATTCAGCAGTTGCAGCAATTCTATGCACAAGGAAAGTATCTTGCGCAAAATGATGAAAAGTCATTGCAATATTTAAAGCGAGGATTGCTACTCGGGCACCAGCAGCAGTTGTATGAATATTATCAAGCAGTATTGATGGGTAAGATCGACGTCGATCAGCGTCAGCGGGTGTATCATGATCTTTTACAGCAGGCCAAAGAGCACAAAGTTGCAGCAGCCAGCCGATTATTAGGCATTGCACATTTTCATGGTTGGTACTTGGAGAAGCAGGAAACTTTAGGTTTTCGCTTTCTGACCGAAGCTGCTCAACTTAAAGATGCTGAAGCGATTAGTCTTATTGCCGCGCTGTATTTTGAAAAGTATTTGGTTAGTGATGATCCGCAAAAAGCATTTGAGTTATATCAAACAGCGTATCAATTCAAACCATTATTCATTAACCAAGTCGGTTTGGCACTATGCTACCTACATGGGGTCGGTGTTGAGCGAAATATCAAGCAAGCACAGCAATTTTTAGTTGAAGCTGCTAGGCATTTAAATGATATGTCCATTACTTGTGTCGCCGATCAAAACTATGTGATTGGGCGTTTTTATGCATTGCCAGAGTATCCATTAGCACATCGTGATCAATGTCTGAGCTATCTGGAAAAAGCCGCAGAACAAGGTTCGCAGGATGCTGCTTGGTATCTCTACCGTTTAGCCGTGGACAATATCTTGCCTGATCTCTCATTTGATGATAGTCAAACACAGCGAGCATTGTTGAAAGCGGCAAAATTAGGCCATCCAGATGCACTCACGCAATTGGGTCTAGTTAATTTAAAAGGACAATGGGGAGCACAAGATTTCCAACAAGCATCGCAGTATTTTTCGCAAGCGGCGGCATTGGGAAATGTGACTGCCTTGTACCAGCTTGGTGAAATGTCAGAACATGGTTTGGGTGTGCAGCAAGATTTAACTCAGGCACATAGTTATTATGTACAAGCTGCTCAGGGGATGAATGCTGCGGCATTAACGCGATTGGGTTATTTATATATTCATGGCATCGGTGTAGAGCGGGATCTTAAAATTGCACAGCAATATTTAGAAAAAGCGGCCTTGCAAGGCTATGTTGAAGCACAAGAGCAATTGGAGAATATTCACGCATTTTTAAATACCAATTAATCGTGATGCAAAGCAGTAAGGTGGTATGAAGAGACCTGAAGTTTAGTTTGATGGTCTCTTCTATTTTTAATACAGAAATAAATAGAGTAAAAATAACATAAAGAATTAATGTGGAAATTTGAATTTTTACTTACATAAAACCCAACAAAGCAGGCAGTTTATGCCTAGAAAAATATGAGTTTTTTTGATTAAATACCCCGCATATTTTATAAAAATCTGATTTTAGATAATAACGATGCTGAACAATATTTATTCTGCACTTGAGAAATTGGGCATTAGTCCACAAAAACGTGCCTTGCATATTAAATTTTCCAATACCACGCTGAATGAACAAGTATTCTTGCAACGTATTGATGGGGAACATGCCTTAAGTGAAGGTTTGAATGTTCAGCTCATCTGTCTCTCAACTTCTGCCACGCTCGAACTGAAACAATTTATTGGCACGCAAGTCGCAATCGATCAGGTGACCGATGCTGGGCAACTTTTTCGTATTACCGGGATCATTACAGAAGCATTTCAAGGCCAAAGTGATGGTGCATTAACGCTATATAAGTTGACCTTAGAAGATGCAACGGCATTATGGCATAAGCGTCGTAATAGCCGCGTGTTTATGAATAAATCGGTCAAAGATGTGGTCGAGATTATTTTTAAGGAATGGCAAAAAAAGAGCCCACTTTTTGCAGCGAGCTTAAGTTTGGACTTAAGTGGCTTAAAAAAAGAGTATGACGTTCGACCATTCATGATGCAAAGTAATGAAACCGACTATGATTTTATTACCCGCTTATTACGCAGTGAAGGCATTCATTGGTTGGTTGATGAAGCTCAATCTTTTGTAACATCGTCTGCGACACCCATAGCAGCCCAAAAGCTACGTTTGATTGATGATAATAGTCAATATCAAGCTTTGGAGCGACGTAATATCCGTTTTCATCGCAGTAGTGCGACTGAAAAAAATGACAGTATGACCAGTTTTATCGGTCAGCGCAGTCTGCAGCCGACGTCGGTACATGTGCAGCGGTGGCAGGCGGATGTGCTTGAACAGGACGAGGGTGGTGGTGCAGTACAAAGCAAGCACCTACATAGCCAAAATCAAGATAATGCGAGCTTAAGCTTAGAGCAGGCATGGCATGTGAGCCCTGCATGGATGCAAGATCTGAATGGTGAAGATGCTGCAACTGCCTCTAATAGTGCTCAAGTTGAACGTCTCAATCAAAATTTTAGTGATTATTATGCGGCTCAAGCCAAACAATTTATTGCTAAAAGTACCGTGCGTGATACACAAGTTGGTTACTGGTTCAAATTGGATGAGCATCCAGAGATTGACCAGCATCGTGGGGCCGATCAAGAGTTTTTGATTTTATCCAAGTCTTTTTATAACCAAAATAATTTACCTAAAGACTTAACTGATCAAGTCACCCAGCTGATTCATCAGAGTCAGTGGCAAGTCAAACAAAGCGAGGCGGATGAACGCCAAGCCAATACCTTGGCTTTACAACGTCGAAATATAACGACCGTCCCTGAATTTAATCCACTTACACATCGACCAGTAACACATCCCCAACGTGCCAAAGTTGTGGGGCCTGCCGGTGAAGAAATCCATGTTGATGAATGGGGGCGGATAAAAGTTCGTTTTCTGTTTACCCGTTCTGATGATCATGGCCATGATGGCGGTGCAGGTGCGAATAATAACGACACAGACTCGGCTTGGGTTGATGTGTTGACCCCGTGGGCCGGCGAAGGTTATGGCGCACGCTTCTTACCTCGAATTGGTGAAATAGTCGTCGTTGATTTCTTTGATGGCAACATTGACCGACCTTTTGTTGTGGGGCGTATTCATGAAGCGCAGCGTAGTCCCACTAAATTTGACAATAAAGGACAATTACCCGATACCAAAAAACTCGCGGGAATTCGCTCGAAAGAAGTGGCGGGAGAGGGTTTTGGTCAATTACGCTTTGATGACACCACGGGGCAAATTAGTACCCAGCTACAAAGTAGTCATGGTGCGAGCCAACTGAACCTCGGTAAGCTCAGTCATCCAAAAGATAAAGCAGAAAGTGAAGATCGGGGTGAAGGTTTTGAGCTGCGGACCGATCAATGGGGGGCAGTACGAGCTGGACAAGGTTTATTGGTGTCGACTTATAAACAGGAAAAGGCCAATGGTGAACATTTAGATGCAGAGATTGCAAGAACACAGCTGGAGACGAGTCATAGTAATAGTAAGTCTTTAAGTGATATTGCAAAGCAACAAAAAACAGATGAAATTGAATCTGTTGAACAGCTAAAAGCTTTTGCCAGTGAAATAGAAAAAGATATCGCTAAATTTAAAAAAGCCATTCTTTTACTTAACTCAGTGGATGGTATTGCACTGAGTACACCAGAGGATATTCATTTATCTGCAACAGGCATGATCAACCAAATTGCCGGTGATAGCATTAACCTGAGTACGCAAAAAAATATTGTGGGACAAGCTTTAGGTAAGGTTAGCTTATTTGCAGCTCAAGGTGGTATTAAAGCAATAGCAGCGCAAAGTAAAGTCGAAATTCATGCACAGTCTGATGCTTTGGATATTTTGGCAAAAAAAGGAATTACGATTTCTTCTACTGAAGACAAAATAGAGATTAGCAGTCCTAAAGAGATTGTGATCACAGGAGCTTCTTCCCAAATTACTTTAAATGGCTCGGGAATTTTTGCTAAGACAGGCGGTAAATTTGAAGTAAATGCAGGGCAGCATCTATTTAAACCAGCATCGAGTGCTAGCAAGTCTGCACAACTTCCTGCTTCTAATCCGATGAAAGGGGCCTTAGAACTGCTTAAGAGCTATGGTGGTCAAGATTTCTTTAGCGGAACTGGATTTAAAGTGATTGATGCTTTGGGCAAGCAAGTTACAGGAAAATTAGACGGCAATGGCTTTGCTCAAGTAACGGGTATTGCACCAGGACCGGCTAAAGTTGAGTTTGACAAAGATCCTCGAAGTGCTTGGGATTCAGCGAGTCATTTTAAGCGTGACTATCAATGGGCAGAAAACGTTGTACCGGGAGCTTCAGACTTGATTCAGAATGCACTCGGGTCGTTGGGGCAAAATTTAACTTCACAGCTTAAAGATAACTTATTCAATTTAAATGCAGATTCTTTAAAAAATATAGGAAAAAATGCATTAAAAGATGTTGGTGGACAAGCGTTAAATCAATTTAAAGACCAAGTCACCAACTCTGCACTATCTGCAATTTCATCGAAACTCAACTTGGGGCTTTCTGCTTCACAAATGGCAAGTTTGGGTCAGGGGGCACAAGGCTTATCCAGCGTATTAGGTGGAAGTGGAATGAGTAACGGCATCGTTTCTGGGTCAACTGCTGCCGCAGTTCAGAACTCTCAAGCAACTATTGATAAGGATATTGTGGGTCGTAAAATTTCTTATTCTACACGTGCATTGACCTACACAGAAACGATTCGAGAAGGTGCGGTAACACCCATGAATGTAGCAGCTGCACCCGTGGCAGTGCCTAAAGTTACTGAAATAAAAGTAGCAGAAGTTGCACCTGCACCAGTGATACCTGTCCTTGCCAGTGACGATGATTGGGTAGATAGGAAGCAATATTCAAGCCCTTATCTCACTTATAGCGAAACTACACGACCGAAAAAGAACAATGGTTAGCATTTGCTAAAGCTAGCGTCAAACACAGTTTTAAATATTTAGAATTTGAGTAATAGGTTTTTACATGACAACTGATCAAAATGTTCAAAAAGAACAACAGACAATAAATAAGCCAGCCGTAGAACTGGCAATTTTTAATTTAGAAAGTGTGACGCATACTGAAGATCATAAATTTATAGCCCATCAAATTCAGGATTATTTAAAAGCGTGTGGTAATACAAGTTTAGAGCAGTTAAAAGCCAAAGCAAATGTCCCTACTGTAGCCAATATTTTTGCACTTTCAGGTGCAGTGTTGGACTTACTATTATTTGCTACCGAGCAAGAACAGGGTGATGCTGCTGTGCAAAAATCTGCTTTGCTGAGCATGAACCTGATTGGCTTATATTTAGAGCCAAAAGCTGAAGCGCATGTACGTATGGCATTACGTCCTTTGTTGGGGCTAATGGCTGAAAAGCTCTATCCAGAAAATGGCAAAATTCAAGAGGCCGATCTTCGCCGTATGTCTTTGCATCTGAATGCACAGATTGCAGGGGATTTAGAAAAGTTTCTGACTGAAACACAGGCCAAACTTCCCGCATTATTAAGTGGCGCAACAACTTTAGGCACGTCTATTCTAAATACTTTTGCAGCGCCGATTCAGTCAGGACTGGTTTCACCCACTATTAGTTTTGGTGCAACTGCGGAAAAGCGTGATCCGACAGAACAATTTAGCAATTGGGCAAAACCGCTGATTGATTTAAGTAAAACTAGCGCACTTGCCAATATGCTGCCTAAAATAAGGAAAGAACAAACAGGCACGCTGCTACAAACTCAAGCAACTCAGGCATTGAGTTCATTTCCAAATGAAATTCAACGTCAAGCTAACGCAGGTCTAAAATACAGTTTGGCATGGCTAATTCAAGAAACCTTAAAAGCCATTAAAACGCAAGGTAACAAAGCCAATGCCAGTGTGCCGATTAATCAAACTGGGGAACATGAGCAGCACACCACAGGGGATACTTTAGAGTTTGTGACGCTGCAGGCCGATGCACTGAATAATCCGCCTTGCCAAGGGGCTGACTCGCAGTCTAAGCACAGTATCAGCTATTCTATCGGTGCTGAACGGGTCAATCATACCGATTTTTATTTACCTAAAGTGGGTTTCAGCTTTAGCCGTCAATATAACTCGCAAATGCATGAGTTTGACCAAAGCCTCATGGGTGCGCGTTGGATGATGCCTTTTTCGAATGTCATTTGCCAAAATAAAAACGGCTATTTGTTTATAGACAGCAATGGCCGCAAGCATCAGCTGCCTGCATCAATTGTGTATGAGGCTTATACGGTGCCTTATGAAGGCTTTAGTATAGAACCATTAGAAAATGAAGACTTGCTGCTGAATTTTGGTTCAGCGTGGAGTTTTCATTTCCATAGCTTTAATGGCGGAAAACACTATCAGTTGATTCAGCAATTTAATGAAGAAACAGATGAAAAAGTTGCTTTAAGTTATATTTTGTTTGAGCAGCAGGCTTATCTACAAGGCATTGATTTTCAATTGAAACGAGGCAAGCATCAGCTCAAGTTTGCCTTTAATGATCAAGTAAAAGTTATCGCTGCTTTTGTGGATGAACAGGCAGAGCCAGTTTCACGCTATGAATATGATACGCAAGGTAATTTAATTCAGGCAGTGGATCAAAATGGCCATGTACGCAGCTATGAATATAATGATGCGCATCAGCTGACCCGTTATACCGACCGTACTGGTCGTGGGCAAAATATCCGTTATGAATCAAAAGAGGCGAATGCCAAAGCCATCGCAGAATGGGCAGATGATGGTAGTTTTAAAACACGTTTGGAGTGGCACCCGAGACTGCGCCAAGTTGCTGTGTACGATGCTTATGATGTGCCAACCTATTACTACTTTGATTTAGATGGTTTTACCTATCGCACACGCTTAGCCGATGGCCGTGAAAAATGGCTATCGCGTGACAGTCAAAAACGTATTACCCGTCAAATTGATTTTGCAGGCCTAGAAACCGAACAAGTTTATAACGAGCAAGATCAGTTGGTTAAAATCGTACAGCCGAATGGAGGCATCATCCGTTTTGCCTATGATGAAGCAGGAAATTTGACGGAAACTAAAGATCCAGAAGGTCATATTTGGAAAAAAGAATACGATGCAGACGGTAATGTAACGAAGGAAATTAATCCTTTAGGTTATAGCACGCAATATAAATACAACAACGATAATCAAGTTGTAGAAATCATTGATGCCAAAGGCGGCTCTAAAAAAATTCAATACAATGATTTGGGGCAAATGACCGCATATAGCGATTGTTCAGGTAAAGAAAGCGCATGGGAATACGATGAAGAAGGCGCACTGACGGCCCAGCAGTCTGCTGCTGCGCAGCAAATCAAATATATCTACAGCTCAGAAGGTAAAGACAAAGGTCAGCTTAGAGCAATTGTCTATCCTGATGGTTTAAAGGAACAATTTGAGCATGATGAAGAAGGGCGCTTGCTGAAGCATACGGATACCAAAGGTTTAAGCACGCAGTACCGTTATAATGCTGCGGGTTTGCTCGAACAGCGTATAGATGCGAACCGTCATCAAATTGGCTACCAATGGGATCAGCTAGGCCGTATTCAAAAGCTGATCAATCAAAACCATGCAGAATATTTATTTGAATATAACCGTTATGGTCAATTGACACGTGAACAGGCCTTCGACGGCGAAGAAAAATATTATAGCTACAATGAAAACGGTCAGCTGTTCCAAATCCGTCAGCCGAATGTGTTTACTCAATTTGCATATTTTGCTGATGGTGCAATCGCTTCAAAAACTTATACCCATGCACAAACTCGTGTAAGTCAAACAGAAGAATTTGAATACAACCTGAATCATCAGTTGAGTAAGGCGACGAATAAAGACAGTCAAATCGATTTTTATCGCAACGCGCTTGGCCAATTGGTCCGTGAGCATCAGCATTATAAAGTGCCGCATTTAACTCCGCTGACGGCTGTGCTGCGTTATGAATATGATGTGCTGGGAAATTTAACTCAAACGATTCGCCCTGATGGACAGGTTCAAAGCAATTTGAGTTATGGTTCAGGGCATATTTATGGCATTGCGTTAAATAAAAAAGACATGGTGGCATTTCAGCGCGATGATTTACACCGTGAAACTGCGCGGATGCTCGCCAATGGATTGGTTCAAACCAAAAATTATAATGATGTGGGTTTACTCAGTTCGCAGCTGATTCAGCCAGAGCAAGAGACTTTAGGGCGAGTACAGCATCAGGCGGAACGGCAGTATCATTATGATCAAAATTATCTACTCACGCAGGTGGACGACAGCCGTTTAGGCAAGCTGAATTATCAATATGATGCGGTTGGCCGTTTGATACAGAGTCAAAGTGTGCATAAAACGGAAAGCTTTACTTTTGACCCTGCGGGGAATTTAATTGACCCGATTGCCACGCAGGCGTCTCAAGTGAAAAGTAATTTGATCGCTCAATATCAGGGTAAAAACTATAAATACGATGCGCAAGGCAATGTGATTGAAAGCAGCCATGCAGGTAAAACATTAAAACTGACGTGGGATAACCTGAACCGTTTGATCCAAAGTGAGCTTAATGGTCAGGCGACTGAATATGGTTATGATGTATTTGGAAGGCGTTTATACAAGAAAAATCAAAATGCGCAAACCCTGACCTTATTCGGCTGGGACGGTGACCTGATGATTTGGGAGTCACAGCAATCTAATGACGTTGAAGAAAACTACACTAAGCATTATGTCTATGAACCGCAGAGTTTTGTACCGCTGCTGCAAACGGGCTATACAGGTTTTATCAAGCTTCTAGAAACCCCAGATTACACTCAATTTCAGCATGAAGATTATTCGGTTTATAAAGATCCGCTATGGAAAACGGAAACACGAAAAAATAAAGCTGAATTGGAACGAGTGCTTTTTTATCACTGTGACCAAGTTGGCACACCACAAACATTAACTAATGAATTAGGTGAGTGTATTTGGGAAATTAAGCAGAATGTATGGGGTGACGCTTTAGAAATAAAGGCTTCTCATAATTTACTTGAGCAAACCAATATTCGTTTCCAAGGGCAATATTACGATAGTGAAACTGGCTTACATTATAACCGTTACCGTTATTATGAGCCGCATAGTGCGAGATATGTAAGTAAAGATCCGATTGGACTAGCTGGCGGACTTAATAATTTAGCTTATGTAAGTGATCCGAATCAGTGGGTAGATGCGTTGGGGTTGGCGAAAGTATTTATTCATCCCGATGGGACATATTCCGATAGGTATGTGCCTGGAAGTAAAGGTTTAAATTCTGAAGCTCAGGAATACATTGCCAAACTTAACCAACGTTCAAGTACACAAGCTACATCTAAAAATAAATCATCATCTTATAAATCATCAGATTATAGTAATAAAGCTAGTCAGGATTATCGTAATGCTATACAACAAAATAAAGCAGCATTTGAAACTTTGGATCGTGGAAGTAAACAACTGGAAAAGATATCAAAGGGTACAAATAAAATTAATAGTAATCAACAACCTGATTTTAAAGGCTATAATTTTCTGGAAAAAACCCAGAAGTGGGTTGGTGAAAAAAGGGATCAAATACAAAAAGGTCATGAAAACTTTGGAAAGTATAGTCCAACTGGTATAGCTAGAGATAGAGAGTTAGATCATATTGATAGAGTTGCAAAATGTATATTAGAAAATAAATGTACCTTAGACTATGCAGTTTGTTCAGGTGGAATGGGGCCATTATCTACAGGAGCTGTAGTTAACTTACATGATGGTAGCGTGTATTTAACAGGAAGCGTTAGTGGAACATCTATTCCAAATGAAGTTACTAAAATGCTAAATACGAAAAACTTGTCGCCATTTCAATTGGCAAAGGGAATTTCTCAAAGTGTGGCAGCTAAAGGTGGGAGCTGTAGTTTTGGCACTATTACTAATAAATCCCAAGCAGATAGAGCGGATATAGCAGAATTTGTTAACAGATGGTTACCTGGTAAGAGTGTTACTACATCTGTTGGATTTTTTGGTGTTGTTGGTGGTGTGACTGTTCCACATACTCAAAAATGGTTTGACCCAAATGCCCAAATTGGAATTGAGGTGGGTGGCGGTAGCCCAAGAATTGATATGTCGGAAGGTGTAACTTCAAGTCAGCGTATTTATCAAATTGAATTTTTAAATAAGGCTAATAGAAAATGATTTTTTCAAAACTAAGTTTATTATTAATGAGTATTTTTATATTAGTATCTTGTACAAATACAAAAGTTACTAAAGAAGGGGAGTACTTTAAAACAATTACTTATAAATTCTTTAAAGATTTTGAACCCAATGAAGAGGTCTTAATAGATAAAATTGATAATAAATATTCAGTGACTCAAATAAATAAGTCTGATCTTTCCTTAAGTGATTTTAAACAGATTGATAATAAATTAAAAAAAGATGGGTGGAGAATAATATCAGCTAAAGATAAATTTTTTGAATATTGTTTTGGTGAGAAAATTTATTTGGGTGCACTATTTCCAGAAAAAGAAAAATATAGAAATTTTGCAGGTAATGAAGTTTTACCATTTAATCAAAAAAAATGGCTAGTCATTATGTCGTATAGTGAAGGAAAAGTAAATTATTGCCGCAATGATGAATTGGAAAATATAGAGTTGGAGGATTTATGATAACTTATTTATAATTTTTTTAATAGGTTTATTTGACTTTATTAATTACATAAAAATTTTAAAGATAGGTTATCCATGACTTAATCTTATTCAAGTATTAACTTGGTTATGAGGTCGGTCTAATTCTGTGTATTTGTTTAACATGGCTATAAGTGTATGGATTTCATTAGGATGACTGAGAAAGAAATTTTTAGCTAATTTGTTGCTTAATATTTTGATATAAATAAAATCTTAATATATTTCTAGAATGGTATGTAAAAAGAAAAAGCCTCTCTAGGCTTTTTTAATATGAATTAAGGTAATTGTGGAAAAAGTACTACACTTAATCCCTGCACCAACGTTACATAATCATTGTATTAAGTTGTCATTAAAAAGTAAACATGTATTCTTTTCCGAATTGGTTTGATACTTTCTCCACCCATTGCTCTATTTTATCAGCTGTCATGACTTGAAAATCTCGCCAATAATATTTCATCTGCTTCCATACCATCTCGATTCGATTTAACTCAGGGCTATAAGCTGGAATAAAATACAGATTCGTCGAAAAGTTAGTTTTAAGTAGCTCTCTGTAATCAGCCATCTTTTTACTTCTATGAATCGAGGCATTATCAACAATAAGAACCAATGGAAGGTTATACGTCTGTTTAACTTGTTGAGCTATTCCAGTTAAATAGGCATAAAACCAAGTGCTTGTAACTGACTCTTGTAAACAACTTGTCACCAGTTTCCCCGTTGAAAGCAAACACCCCATGACATTAACTCGTTTTAATCTTATTGCATCAACCGCATGAACATTACCTATCTTTGTCCACGCATAGCGGTTATCAGGTGTAGATGAAAACCCTGTTTCATCAACATAACCTAATATAATTTCACCACGTGCCGCTTGCTCTCGTAATTCTTCAATCTGCTGTGTTGCTTGTTCAAATACAATCGGATCTCTTTTTTTTCAAGCTATGACGGGTACGCTTGAAGACCATACCTGAATCACGTAAAAACTTACGAATGGTTTCAACAGACACGGACACTTCGTATTCTTCATGTAGTTTGACTCGGATTTGTTCTGCATTGAGTGGACTTGTATTGACCCAATCTAAGATTTTCGCCTGATAGTCTGAGATCAATGTATTGGGTCGACCTGAGCGATGACCTTCTTTAATCGATTCAAACTCATACAATTCCCAACGTCGGCGTTGTAGTGTTAGCGGCAGTGTAAAAATGACCCCCTAATGGCATTTAAAAACTGACCCCCTTGGTTAATATAGCGGTCATTTTGGACTGCTCAACATGTTAACTTTGGAGCAAGCAGTGACAATCCAAATACTTCATCAACAAGGTAAATCTATTAAAGCCATTAGTCGTGAACTGGGGCTATCCAGAAATACCGTACGTAAATATTTACGGCAAAACACCACACCTCAGTATCAGCGTATACAGCCTAGAATAAGTATCCTTGACCCATATAAACCCTATTTACTCCAACGTGTAAACGCAGCTCATCCTGAATGGATTCCTGCTGTCGTGCTCTACCAGGAAATTTTAAGGTTGGGATATCCAGGAAAGATCAGGATCTTGAGGGAATATCTTGCAACATTAAAACCAGTTGCTCAACCGGAACCGATCATTCGTTTTGAAACCCAACCTGGCCAACAAATGCAAGTGGATTTCACCACGATTCGACGTAACAACACGACTTTAAAAGCTTTTGTCGCAACATTAGGGTATTCCAGAGCGACTTTCGTGAAATTTTATGATCATGAACGTACCGATGCATGGATCGATGGTCTAGAAAATGCATTTCAGTTCTTTGCAGGAGTACCTCAGGAAATACTGTTTGATAACGCTAAAACGATCATGATTGAACGGGATGCCTATCAGGAGGGGCAGCATAAATGGAATCCCAAACTGCTCGACTGCGCCAAGAAATACAGCTTTCGTCCTCGCGTATGTAAGCCCTACCGTGCACAGACCAAAGGCAAAGTTGAACGCTTTAATGGATACCTCAAATCAAGCTTTATTGTGCCATTGAAAGCAAGCCTGAAGACTTCGGGTTTACTGTTAGATGTTGATGTCGCCAATGCCCTCATTGGCCGGTGGCTGCATGAAACCGCCAATCAGCGGATTCATGCCACCACGCAAGAAAAACCGGCTGTTCGACTGCAACAGGAGCAGCAAAAATTTACGCCATTACCGCAATCAGATACGGGTTCTGGCACTGTACCTGTTGCAGCAGCACAGCATGTCATGCCCTACGAGAGTTTGCAGCATCCCTTATCGGTATATGACCAGTTGCTGGGAGTTTCCTGATGAATCTGCAATACGACCGTATAGAGCAACTTTGCCAAAAGCTCAATCTGCCTGCCATCGCATCACAATGGTCACATCATGCACAACAAACATTAGGTCAAGATGGAAGTTATGCCGACTTTGTTGAAGCGATCTTGACGCATGAATATGCTGCCAGGCAACAGCGCAGTCAGCAGGTACTGATGAAACTCTCAGGCCTGCCTCAAGTCAAAACCCTGGAAGACTATGATTTTAATTATGCCCTAGGGGCCCCTAAATCACAGGTGATTGAACTGTTCAATCTGAGCTTTATTGCTAGAGCAGAAAATGTGGTGTTTCTCGGGGCTAGCGGAGTAGGAAAAACGCACTTATCTATGGCATTAGGCTATAAGGCCATCATGAACAACATTAAGATCAAGTTCATTACCGCCGCCGATCTCATGCTGCAACTGAGTACAGCCTATCAGCAAGGTAAACTGAAAACCTATATGCAACGTGCGGTACTGGGACCAAAGTTACTGATTATCGATGAAATTGGTTATTTACCGTTTGGACGTGAAGAAGCGAATCTGTTCTTTAACGTGATTGCCAAGCGTTATGAAAAAGGCAGTACGATATTGACGAGTAACTTACCCTTTAGCCAGTGGTCCAAATCCTTTGCAGATGATGTCACGTTGACCGCTGCGATGTTAGATCGGTTATTGCATCACTGTCATGTGGTACAAATATCGGGTGAGAGTTATCGTTTGAAGGATAAAAAAAGAATTGGGATTCAGCCCCAGGTTGAAACTTAATACGAGATCAAAGGGGTCAATTTTACTTTGCCATTTGAAAGGTAAAAGGGGTCAATTTTAGAATGCCGTTGACAGTAGCCTTATGGTTTCTGGGATACGTTCTTGTAGAGTGGCAACTTCTGCAACACTTTTACCTTCGGAAAGCCAGAGAATAGTTTGGGCACGTTGTCTTTCACGCCAATGTTTTGCATGTTTGGCCAGAAAAATGAGTCGTTCTCGCTGTTCTAAACTAAGTGGTACAGAAACAATCCGAGGCATGTGTGAACATCTGTTAACTAAAAAAACCTTTTCGCATGATTAGTTATTTTTGTCAACTTAGCTTTTTATTTGTTGATTTAAAATTGAAGCATAAAAATCGTGTATTAAGTCTGTAAACCACAGAGTTTCGTACCGTTACTGCAGACAGGTTATACCGGTTTTATCAAGCTTTTAAAAATCCCTTACTATGCTCAATTTCAGCATGAAGAATATCGTTTTATAATGATCCCATATGGAAAAGGGAAACACGAAAAAATAAAGCTGAATTGGAACGGGTGCTTTTTTATCACTGTGACCAAGTTGGTACACCACAAACATTAACTAATGAATTAGGTGAGTGTATTTGGGAAATTAAGCAGAATGTATGGGGTGACGCTTTAGAAATAAAGGCTTCTCATAATTTACTTGAGCAAAGCAATCTTCGCTTCCAAGGGCAATATTATGACGGAGAGACAGGATTACATTATAACCGTTACCGTTATTATGAGCCTAAGAAATTTTAAAGCACTGCTTTAAAATTACGCAAGGCAAGGTATGTGAGTAATGATCCGATTGGGTTGCTAGAAGGCTTACATAATACTAAATATGTAAGTGATCCTAATCAGTGGGTAGATCCGATGGGGTTGATGGGTGGGAAAGATAATGGATTATTTTGGTTAACTGATTCTGCCAGCGAGGAAAGCAACAATCAAATTAAGAATATGGTGCAACAATCTAGAAATAATCCAAATAATAAAACCCAACTAGAATTAATACAAAGTGATGCGGAAAAAGGGAGGGTTTTAAGAGCAAATACGCCTGCTGTAAGTCCTACAGAAAGTCAAAGAAATGATTTTCCTGTAATCAATAATAGTAGAGGTAGCAGTAACGGTGGAGTATTAGCAAAATTACTTCCAAATACTATGTCACCTTTGGCTAAAGATCCGCAACTCGCTCAGGATTTAAAGGCTCAAGGTGCTATGAGAAATAATAACCTAGGAGCTGTAGCCGTAGCGGGTTATGCCCCTTATGCTATTGTAGGTGGAAAAGAGGCAGCACCAGTGGTTTTAAAAGTAGGTCGAGAAGGAATAAAAAGTATACCGAGTTTATCGAAAACGGCTTTACAAAATGCGAAAAATATATCGGCAACGCCAGTGGGACAGGCTGTGGTAAAAACAACTGGTGGTAGTGTACTGGTGGATAGTAGTTTACAAGCAAAAGATATGTATAAATGTAAATGTTTACAATGGGATGGATCTAGATCTTTAGTTGCCGTAGGTACGGGAGCTGCTTTTGGAGCTTGGGGGGGGGGGCGATGGCACAAACAGCTAAAGTTCCATTTGTTGGTACAACGGGTGTGCCTACAGCCATTGCTGGAAAAAATACTGGTGGATTAGTAATTTGGGCAAATCAATTTGCATTACAACAAACATCATCTAGAGCAATTAATAGTAGCACCTCTGATGATAAGAAGCAGGATAAATAAAATGTTAACAATTCTAGTTGAAGTAATTTTATCATTTTTTATATCCAATTATGAATCTGAAAATTATCCTTATCTAGCAGGTTTCATAAAGGGAATAGTTTTAGGTATATCAGCTTTCCTCTTGGGGATGTTGATTGATGTTATTAATGATAAAATTATGGAAACACATTTGATAATATTATATTTCATTACTTGCATTGGTATAGGAATAATAGGAGGGCTATTTTTTATGTTTTTTACTTGGTTCACTAAAAAATAATACTAATAACATAAACGCTTGGTGTGACGGTTTTAAAAGCATAAAGGAACCGATTAACTGCACAAAAGACATAAATTTGACCTACAGTTACTTTTAAAAGGCTTTGTTGCACAAAGATTTGAAATACAAAGCCCCCCCTAATTGAGCCAAATTTAAGGCGTAACTTGGGTAAGTGGTCGACCTAATTCCGTAAATCTGTTGAGCACTGCTCCACGTGCATGGATCTCATTCACTTGGCTATCAAAACTCCTTGCAAAGAGTTTATCTCCTAATAATTTAATGCAATGCATCTTAGTTTCAACCAAACTTCGCCGATGATAGCCTGACCATTTTTTCCATAGTGTCCGGCCTAAACGTTTAATTGTTCGAAATAATTCATTCCCTCTAGCGAGCTACTCTTTGTATCTTTCCATGGTTTCGCATTTTTTCTAGGTGGAATCACCGCATCCTCTTGCCGATCTGCAATGACCTGACGGCATTGCTTGGTGTCATAAGCTCCATCAGTATAAACAGAGTCAATCCGCTCATCTTGTGGAATCTGATTAAGTAAATCGCCAAGCACCTGTGAATCACTGACATTATTGGTTGTAAGCTGAACTGCTCGTATTTGTAGGGTTTTAGTATCTATACCAATATGAAGTTTACGCCATTGGCGACGATATTCAGGTCCATGTTTCTTGCGCTTCCATTCGCTCTCACCTCGAAACTTCATGCCTGTAGAGTCCATGAGTAAATGCAGCCCATCGCTACTTTTTTGTTAGCTGATTACAATATCAATATGCTTTTGTCTTCTACAAAGCGTGGTGTAATCTGGAGCTATCCAATTTAATCCGCAAATTTTAATCAGACTTTGCATAAAGCCAGTAACCATACGTGAAGACAGACGAAATAAGGATTTAATTATTAAGCAGCATTGGATGGCTGCGTCGGAGTAGGTTTGATTTCGCCCTTGTTTGCCTTTTGATGGCGCATACCATTGCGTAGCAGGATCAAACCAAAGGGCAATATTTCCGCGACTCATGAGTGCTCGGTTATATGCGGGCCAATTGGTTGTGCGGTAGATTTTGTGTGTAGGTTTCTTCATTTGAAAATTATATCGCTGAAAAAGCCTTTACAGATAGGTTTGTTCAACAAAGCCATTGTACTCCCTCAAAATTTTGATCTAGTAAATTTTTTAATATTCTTTTCTGCGATTTTTACTTTTTATTTATGTATATTATTAAAAGTTCCGCAGCTTCGTTAATATATCTCAGTGAAAACTCTGAACAAGTTTTTGATCTGTATGGCTTTAAAAATCCTCAAGAAATATATCTATTTACTGCACGACATGAAGATACATCAGAGAAATTAATTTTAGAGTCTATTTACGATTATCGAAAAGTTATTAAAGATGATCCTTATCCTGAGGATTATTCTGATAAGAAATGAAAAAGTCTATTTTATCTTTAATTGCATATTTTGCCCAAGATAATGATATCCAAAAATGGATTCGTAAATGTTTATTATCAACGGATCAAAGTATAATTAGGTTTGATACTATTCAACAACAAATGTTGGGCCTAAAGTCGGTATACAATTAATATGAAAAGTAAAATAAAAAATCATGACTTTGGTTATGATGTATTTAAACAGGATGTTCCTTTTTCTCAGTTAGATGAAGGAGACGTTCTACTTAAACCAGAAAATGATTCTAAACGTAATCATAATTGGTCATTTATTAGCATGAATGATGATTATATCGAATTGATTGATCAATCTTATGCAAGGTTAGGAAAAGGAATAAGTTTATTAATTCCAATGTTTCCATTATTTTTATTTTTATTTTACTACATTGGTATTCTTTCTTTTCTTGATAATTCTAGTGTAGGAGAGGCTTTTTTTTTCCTTATAGCTGTACTTTTTGTAATAGGACTTCCTTGTGTTGCATTTCTACGTCCTTACTTTAAATATGATCATAAACAACCTATTTGTAAGCCTGTTCTTTTTAATAGAAAAACAGGTAAAGTTTTTTTCTATATTAATGATCAAGAATAGATTTCTTTCATAAGTCATTTTTCACTCAGCTCTAAGTTATAAATTCCAGCAATTAGATTGAATCTCAATGCTAGTCTTTTGCCTCGATTGCGATATCGCTCAGCAAGAATTTTGAAGGTTTTCAAACTGCCAAATACATGCTCAATTCCAATTCTTCTTTTATTGATTTCCTGATTATAGATTTTTAGTTCGGAATCCAGTTTACAGCGCTTCTTTGCTTTTAATGGCAACAAGCTATTTGGATACACTGTATAAATTCCCTGATAACCCTTATCCGCAAGGATAAATGCACCTGCAGGAATCTGATTCAAGTTACGTTTGAAGAGTTCGAAATCATGTACGGCACCACGACTCGTACATAAACTCAGGATTTTTTGAGTTTGATAATGAATGATGGCCTGTACTTTGAAAGTGTGGGTCTTTTTCTTGCCGCTATAGCTTTTCTTCTGTTTTTTTAGGCCTTTGGATTGGAATTTCTGTGGCATCCACGATCACAACATTCCAATCGATGCCTTCGCCCTCGGGTAAATCTTTGGGTAAATTAAAGAGATTGGACCGAATCAGGCAGTCTTCAACATGATGGACAATTCTTGAGGCTGTGGGCTCTGAAACCCCGTAGCTCGTCGCAACGTGAAATAAGGTTCGGTATTCCCGCCAATAGCTTAGACAGAGCAGAACCTGGTCTTCCAGGCTTAACTTGGGCGGTCTGCCTTTGGCAGGGACATGTTTCTTCAATTGCTCAACCATCAAATAGAAAGTTGACCATGAGATGCCTGTGTATCGCTTGAACTGAGGATCAGAAAGCTTGTTTGAATCGATGTATTTCATCCGCAGATTATGCACGAATGCTAAGAAATCCGGAGTGCAAATATTAACCAAAAATAAGATCGTTTTTTGATTTATGAAAGAGATCTAATATATAGAAAAGAAATGGACAGATGTAGTTTATATTATGGGCAGTAGTTTTGGGTTGTCTGGCATTCCATTACGAGAGCTTCGGGCACATATCATCGAAGACGGCATCCTAAAACATACCTTTGTGATTGGCTTTCCAATGATTGGAATATTTCGTACTCAAGGTTTATGGACTTTTATTTGTCATTTTATGATGAAAGGACCAGAGGAGCTTTACCCCAAACCGCATCCTATGTACGGTACCATCGATCCGTTTACCCAACTAACCTATTGTCAAAATGTTCAAGGTGCAAAAGAAAGCTGGAAAGAAACATGGCAATCTTTTCGAATCATTTATCATTATAATTGGGTTCCAGCTTTATTTGCTTATCCATTTGATGTGTGTAACTTTGTTGCACGAAGAATTTTATTGCATATCAAACCATTGCCCGTTTGGCATGAAGATGTAATTAAGAAAAACAAGATGGATCAGGAGCGCCCAGAGGAAGTCAGCGCAAAAGATAATTTTGAATTTACGGTGTTTAAAATGATGGATAAATAAAAAGCCCTTTCGGGCTTTTTTATATGTAAAGGGTTTAAGGCAATTGCTTAATCGGACTTCCACCCAAAGCTTGCATTAACGTCACATAAGCATTGTATTGACTCTGCTTGGTCTGAACCAAAGACAATCGAGCATTACGTGTGGTTTCCTGTGCATCTAACAAGTTTTTCAACGCAATTGCACCATTACGATAACGAACTTCAGTCAAACGCTCAGTCTTTTCTGCAAGCTGTACATTACGCTCTTGCAATGCAACTTGTTGACTTAACTCAGTACGATTGGATAGCGCATTTTCCACATCGGCAAAAGCCTGATACAAGGTCTGACGATATTGAATAATAGATTTTTCATAGTCTAAGTCACTAATCGCCAAATCCTTTTTCATATCGTTATATTGCAAGAACGGTAAACTCAAACTTGCACCCAAAGCCAAAGCAGGGTTTTGTAATAAATTACTCAAAGACGTACTACTCGAACCTAAACTGCCAGTTAAACTGATCGAAGGGTAGTAACTCGCTTTCGTTGCATCTTTATTTGCCAAAGCTTTACGTAATCTTAATTCGCTCGCTTGTAAATCTGGACGGCGAGACAACAACTCGGCTGGTAAACCTGCTGCAATCGTCGGTAATGCAATTCGAGGTAGGCGCTGCGGCTCTGAAATATTCAGTTGTTGCACAGGTTGATGTAACAACACAGCCAATGCAGTGCGTGTTTCCACTTTTTGTTGGGCAATTTGGCTTAAGGTCGATTTTTGACTTTGGACCGACTGTTCCGCTTGGGTTAGATCTAAACCTGACACAGCGCCAGCTTTATATTGCACCTTGACCAAGTCATAGGTTTTTTGCGTACTGGCTAAGTTTTGCTGCGCAATACTGTAGCGCTCATTTAAATAGCCAAGTTGCCAATATAGGTTTGCTGTTGTTGCAATCAAGCTTTGGGCCGTGGCTTGTAGGTCCTGTTCAGTCGCTAAAGCTTCCCATTTTGCGGCCTCAGTCTGGCTAGCCAAACGACCAAATAAATCTACTTCATAACTAACGCCACCGCTGAGTGATACACCTTTTGATGAGTCATCACCTGAGTTAAGGTCAAAGTTATGTCCAGTTGAAACACTTGAACTCACGCGTGGCCCTTGTTTATTTACAGCTAAACCTGCTTGTAGTCGAGCTTGCTGTAAATTAATACCTGCAACCGCAAGGTCTGTATTGGCAGATAAAACTTGATTCACTAACTGGTTTAATTGAGCATCATTAAACAATGTCCACCATTGGTCAGCATACGTATCTGCATGAACTTGCTGACTCATGGCTTTCGCATTTTGAAATTGCGTCGGGATTTGTGTTGCAGGAGCTTCATACGGCGTCTTAACCACAGCGGCACAGCCGACTAAGCTACTTCCAAGAATGAAGGCACTTGCAAGTTTAGTTAAGGTCATTTGCATCATTATTTCCTTATTCGCGAGAAAGCGCATCGACAGGGTTCAGCTGTGCGGCATTACGTGCAGGAATAAAGCCAAACACAATACCAATCATACTTGAGCAGACAAATGCAGCAACGATAGACGTCGTTGAATAGGCCATTTGGAATGTTCCACCGGCAAAATGACTAATCAATTGTCCAATACCTAAAGATAATAAAACCCCAAGCACACCGCCTAAGATACACACCAACACCGCCTCAATCAGGAACTGCTGTAAAATATCACTTTGACGGGCACCCACGGCCATACGTACACCAATTTCTTGAGTACGCTCAGTCACAGAAACCAACATAATGTTCATGACCCCAATACCACCGACGATCAATGAAATCACCGCAATCGCAGACACCAATAAAGTCATTGTTGCAGTGGTTTGTTGAATGGTTTCACGGATACTATCGGAGTTCTGTGTAAAGACATCTTGCGCGCCATGACGTTGCACCAACAAGTTTAATATGGCGTTCTCAGCCGCAGCACTTGGGTATTCATCTTTTACGCGGACAATGATGCTGCGTACATTCGACTGACCTAACATACGACTCATGACCGTTGAATAGGGCAAATACACATTCAGGCTATCTGAGTTACCCATCATGCTTTTTTGTTCTTCGATCACGCCAATGATACGGCTCGGTACACTGCCTAATAAAATCACTTGACCCACTGGGTTAGTGCCATCGGCAAAGAAGGTATTTTTAGTATTACTATCAATCACCACATCTTGCGCTTGCTCAGTCACGCTTTCTTTATCAAAAGGCTGACCCGAAGCGAAGTTCATTCCTTTGACATAGAAGAAATCTTCACTCACGCCATTCACTGTGGTTGAAGCCTCTGTGTCTTTAAAACGTGCTGTGACAGATGAGTTGACTGATGGACTGACACCGTCAACATAAGGCTGTTCCGCAAGGGCCGTCGCATCGGCTGGAACCAATGTTTTTACTTGGGAGGATCTGGAATTATCACCAAAGCCTCGACCTTGATACACCGTGATGGTATTGGTCCCCAAGCTGCTGATATTTTCTAAAATCTGCTTTTGCGAACCATTCCCAAGAGCCACAACAGAAACCACAGAAGCGATACCAATAATGATCCCGAGCATGGTTAAAAATGTACGCATCCGGTGTGCATTCATGGCAAGGATCGCCATACGGAAGGCTTCACCAAGGCGGTCAACGGCAGAGCGCCAGCTTGAGGTTTTTTTCTGTGTGTTTGGAACGAGTTGTTGTTTTTCTAAAGGTTCATCATCTGTTTCAGGTACATTGGGCTGATCTGAGATGATATTACCGTCAGAAATTTCAATAATTCGAGTCGCATTTTTTGCAACATTATGGTCGTGCGTGACCAAAATAATGGTATGACCTTTGGCATTGAGTTCGCGCAAAATCCGCATTACTTCAATACCACTATTCTTATCTAGTGCACCGGTCGGTTCATCGGCAAGAATAACATCGCCACCATTCATGAGGGCGCGCGCAATCGATACACGTTGTTGCTGACCACCCGAAAGTTGACTCGGGCGGTTTTGAGTTTTTTCACCCAGTCCTAAGTCAGTCAGCAGTTGCTTGGCACGTGCATTGCGTTCGGTTGCATCTGCACCGGCATAGATTGCGGGAACTTCAACGTTACCTGCAGCATTCAAATCACCGAGTAAGTGATAACGCTGGAAAATAAAGCCAAAATATTCACGGCGTAACTGTGCCAGTTCATCTGGTTCAAGTTCACGCGTTTCGCGCCCTTTGACTTTGTAGCTGCCATTTGTGGGTTTATCTAGGCAACCTAAAATGTTCATTAGGGTTGATTTACCTGAACCAGATTGACCGACAATAGCCACTAATTCACCAGGGTAAATCTCAAGATTCACCCCTTTTAGAATCTGGACGGTGTTTTCTCCGGCAGGGAATTCACGCGTCAGATTCTTGACCTCGAGTAGAGGTGTTTGATGTTGACTCATGATTAGATTCTCATTGGGCCGCCAGCACCACCACGGTTGCTGCGTTTCGCTGAATCATTTGAAGTATCAGAACCGTCGGCAATCACGACTTTGTCACCCTGTTTTAAGCCACGGATCACTTGTGCGGTCACACGGTTATTTAAACCGAGTAATACCGGTTGTGGTTGAGCTGAACCATCGGCTTGTAGTACACGAACCATCGCAACGCTGGCTTTACCTTGTTTGACCAATGCTTTTTCAGCTTCAGTCAGTTCTAAACGTTTAGGACGGTTTGGATTGTCTTTGTTCGATCTAGCTTCTGCGCTGGCTTTTTTATCAGCAGATTCACCATTTGCAGATGCATTATTACGGCTACGTTGTGGACGGTTCGAGGTTTGAACGGCTGCAGCAGGTACAGTCAAGACATTCTTGGCTTCATCTAAAATGATATACACCTGAGCAGTCATATCAATACGCAATTTACCGTCTTCATTTGGGACATCAAATAACGCATTGTAGTAAACCGCAGTACTTGAAGACGAAGAGGTGTTGTTGTTACTTTCGGTGTTAATTGAGTTTGGCGCAGGTTCAACTTGGCGCAGGGTAGCATAGTGTTTTGTTTCACTGTCGCCCAAGGTTGTAAAATAGACGTTTTGACCTTCTTGGACTTTCATCACATCGGCTTCAGAAATTTCAGCTTTAATGGTCATGGTGTTGAGTTTTGCCAATTTCACAATGGTTGGCGCACTTTGGTTAGCATTTACGGTTTGGCCTTCTTCAGTCACAATCGCCACGATGGTTCCATCCATAGGTGCAACAATTTGTGTATAGCCTAAGTCTTCTTTTGCAGTCGCTAAAGTTAAACGTGATTGTTCGATTTGTGCATTAATGGCTGCAATATCAGCTTGCGCAGTTTTATAACTTGCTAGTGCAGATTCAAGTTCTGCACGACTAGTCGCGTCTTGAGCGTACATTGCTTGTTGACGATTATATTCAGTTTGGACTTTTGCAAGATTTGCTTGTTTAACTGCCAATTGCGCTTGTTGATTTTTAATACTGGCTTCGGCTGTTTTGAGGTCATTTTCCTGACGTACCGAGTCAATACGAGCAATCAGCTGACCTTGTTTCACTTCATCACCGAGTTGCACATACATCTTTTTAACCTGACCAGAAACCTGTGCTCCAACACTCACCATTTTGGTTGCTTCAAGTACACCTGTTGCAAGTACAGAGTTTTCAATGTCACCACGACTCACTTCAGCAGTAATATATTGCGGCTGAGTTTCTTTAGGTTTTAGGAAATGCCATGCAGTGACAGCGATTGCCAAAGCAACGATGATGGCTACGATCAATTTTGCTGGTTTTATTTTTGGCATGATTGGCAGTTAAAAGTTTATAAAGATGATTGAATTATAAGATTTAAATACGGATAAATTGTGAATATTTTAGCAAAGAAGTAATGATTATTATTTCCCTTTAGGCTTTCCGATTGATATGAAGGGACTTAGCAGAATCTGTAAACAGACTCATTCTACTGCGTAAAATAATTTTTTAACTGTAACTAAATGCCAATTAAAGTACAAAAAGCATATTTCATGCCTATTTATTTGAATCTAATTTCAAATTAGAAAAAAGTTGAATGAAAATTAAAAAAAGTGGTGCTATAAAGCTTTTTTGTAGCCTATGTTAATGATATTAAAATAAAAATATGCATTGTGTTTGTGCTTTAGTGTGCACAGTTTTTGTTGAGCGTGTGTGATTTTTTGCAATAGTCTTGTTCTAAAAATGCAGCTAAGATCAAAACCCATAAAAAAATTATGGGTTTAATGATAAGTGGTTTTTTTTCATTAAATATACAAAATAAAATAGGAATATAAGTCGGGGTTAGATATGGAATGGAATGAAAAATATAATATCGGCATTGATGTTATTGATAATCAACATCGCCAGATTTTAGATTATATCAATACGTTGGAAGCAATCCTCGTGAATGGCAGTCGAGAGAAAATCAAAGAGGTTTTGGATGATTTGATTGACTATACACAATCGCATTTCAGCTTTGAAGAAAATTTATTGGAACAGGTACATTATCAGTATTTGCCGTCTCATCGTGGGATTCATGAGCATTTTGTGAGGCGACTGAATGAGTATCGAACCAAATTTGAAAATGGTGTTTCGGTTGAACAAGATTTATATCGTTTATTGTCTAAATGGCTGATTAATCACATTCAGCATGATGATCAAGATTATGTAGATTCAGTGCGAGACAATATGCTGCACTATCTGCGCTCGCAGGAACAGAAAAAAGGCAAAAGTTGGTTTGCTCGCTTTTTTAGTTAAGTCAACAGGGACGGAAATAACCTTTTACCGCACATCTGAGCAATGGCTTGCATAATCAGATGTTCGGCATTTTCATGTCCCAAACCTTTAATCGAGGCATCTAAACGTAACAACAGGGCAGGCCACGTCAAAAACTCATTGGCATTTAAACGGCGTAAAGCTTGTTGATACAGCCCGACCTTGGTCTTCCAAATGCCAATTTGTAAGGCATTTTGTGGTTGCTCAAACAGTTGCATCAGCAAGCGCATTTCCTTGCTGATACTCCATAAAATGAGTGACATCGGCTCACCAGAGGCAATCAAATATTGAAAAATTTTAATTGATTGCGCCAAATTGCCTTGCAGCATTGCATCATTTAAATCATAGGTGGTGTAGCGTGACTGATCTTGTAAGCAAGAGTACAGATGATCAATCTGAATCATTTCAGCTTCAGGAAAAGTATCTGCGACACGCATTAAACTATTTTTTGCAGCCAGTAAATTATGCTCATGATGCTGCTCTAGCCATTGCCAAGCATCATTGGCGAGTTGAATGCCGAGCTTTTGCGCCTCGGTGGCTAAGATTTGCTGACGATCTTTAGGATAGTTTGCAGTCAGTGCAACATTGACCCCATTGGCATCAATGGTTTGGAAGAAACTGGTCTTTAAACTCGCACTGTCTTGCTTCGGCATTACCACGAGCAGCAAGTTGCTTTCATTTTGCTGCAAATAGCTTTTTAACAGTTTTAGCCCATTGGCATCGGGTTTAATGCTGCCATGTGCCTCAATTGCCAGTTGACTAGAAAATAATGACAAGCTGTTTAACGCATTAAAGACATGTTTCCAGTCCGCAGCAGAGCTAATGTCATAACGTTGACGCTCGATTTCTCGAGCGTTCCAACTCTTACGAAATGCATCGAGGAGATTTTGTTCGAGTAATGGCTCTTGACCATGTAGCACCCAGGTACCTTGCGCTTCATCTACACGTTTTAATGCCTGAAGATAGTCAAGTTTCATAAATCAAAATTACTCAGCTTTGGTCGGTGCAGTTAGTGGGTTTGCTTTTGGTAAGCGGTTTGATGAAATTTGGCGCACGATCTGTTGTGCAATGTCATCAATAATCACTTGTTTTAAATATTTTTCTTCTTGGTCATCAGTGTTCACGGTTGCTACGTCGTATTGGTAGCTACGTGTTGCCATCAATGTACGTGGTTCTGTCACAGGGTTACCTTGAGCATCTTCAATTTGGAACGTCACATTCAAGCGCAGTAAAGTTTCAACCAATTTACCATTGAGTTCTAAACGTCGTGGAGTGTAATCCAACACATGTAAGACATAGGCATTTTGATTATTGCTCAATTGCACGCCTGCAGAACCTAAATAAATCGCTAACTTTTCATGTAAGTCATCCGTATCTTCAGGAAGTGCCAATCGCATATTGGAATAGGCTACAGGTACAGCAGCAGGGTTGGTGCCTTTTAAATGAAAACCACAACCGACCATGCCTGCGCTCAGGCCCATAGTTAATACAATTGCAGCAACACGTTGAACCAAGTGCATAAAGTGTCCTCTGTTTCCCGAAGGGATAATGTTGAAATCCTGTGTGGATTGTAAAGTCAAAGCCCGTTGACTCGCAACGGGCTTTGTTTGGGAATTGTGAAATCCTTATATTCCCTCTCCTGTTAGGAGAGGGTTAGGGAGAGGTGAGTTTTATTAATTACCCTCATCCCAACCTTCTCCCAAAGGGAGAAGGAGCTGTAAGGTTATTAAACCACCAAATTCACTAATTTATTCGGCACCACAATTTCTTTCTTGGTTGGACCAGTCAAGAATTGTTGAACTTCAGGTAATGCTTTTGCTTGTGCAAGAATGTCATCTTTAGAGGCATCGACAGATACTTCTAATTTGCCACGAAGTTTACCGTTTACTTGCACCACAATCGTTTGTGTATTGCGAGTCAGCGCAGATTCATCTACAACAGGGAAGCGTGCTGATGTTAATTCAATACCAAACTCAGCCAATAAGGTTTGGCTTAAATGTGGTGCAAACGGAGCAAGTAAAGTTAGAAGGGTAATGATTGATTCAC
The DNA here is from genome assembly GCF_024605785.1 of Acinetobacter sp. YH16040_T. NCBI lineage: Bacteria > Pseudomonadati > Pseudomonadota > Gammaproteobacteria > Moraxellales > Moraxellaceae > Acinetobacter > Acinetobacter sp. YH16040_T. The sequence goes on from NZ_CP094541.1 coordinate 575,917, forward strand.
GTGCAACGGCAACGTCATTGTCATCTTTCGCTTCAAACTTATTGTTTGCATTTAAAAGTTCCATCATCGCAGCAATGGCGGTGTTGAAGGCATGACGACGAGCAATGTCATCACCCACTTTTTGAATGGTTTCGTGTGTTTTACGACGTAAGTCTTGTGCAGCGGTAGAAAGTGTCGCTTTGTCGATGTTTGCAGCAGAGTTGCCTTGTTCAAGGAAACCAGTTGCTAGGCGCCATACACGTTTTAAGAAACGGTTTGCACCTTCAACACCAGCGTCAGACCATTCTAGTGATTGATCTGGTGGTGCAGCGAACATCATAAATACACGTGCAGTATCTGCGCCGTATTGATCAATAATCGCTTGCGGGTCGATACCGTTATTTTTCGATTTCGACATTTTTTCTTGACCGCCAACCACGACGTCTTGACCATCACCTTGATATTTCGCAGAAATGATACGGCCTTTTTCATCACGTTCTAAGTCGATGTCGGCAGGGTTAAACCATGTTTTCTTACCTGACTCAGATTCACGGTAGTAAGTATCCGCAAGCACCATACCTTGAGTTAAAAGGTTAGTGAATGGTTCGTTACCTTGTACCACACCTTCATCACGCATCAATTTATGGAAGAAACGTGCATAAAGTAAATGTAGAATCGCGTGTTCAACACCACCGATGTATTGATTCACAGGTAACCAAGTTTGACCCGCTTCAGGTTTCACCATACCATCAGTGAAATCTGGAGATGCATAGCGTGCATAGTACCAAGAAGATTCTACGAAAGTATCTAAAGTGTCTGTTTCACGACGAGCATCGCCACCACAGCATGGGCAGGTGGTTTCATAGAACTCAGGCATTTTGTTGAGTGGATTGCCTGAACCATCCGGCACCACGTCCGTTGGCAATACAACTGGAAGCTGTTCTTCAGGTACAGGAACCTGACCACATTTTTCGCAGTTGATCATTGGAATTGGACAACCCCAATAACGCTGACGAGAAACACCCCAGTCACGTAAACGGAATTGAACTTTCGAGTTGGCAAGTCCAGTCGGTTCTAATTTTGCAAGGAATGCATCATATGCACCTTGTAAATCTAAACCATCAAATTCGCCTGAATTCACCAGTTTGCCTTCTTTAGAACCGTACCATTCCTGCCAAGTTGTTGCGTCAAAGTCTGCATCGTCTGCACCTTTGGCATCAATCACTTGCTTGATGGTTAAGCCATATTTGTTGGCAAACTCGAAGTCACGTTCATCGTGTGAAGGCACTGCCATCACCGCACCTGAACCGTAAGACATCAAGACGTAGTTCGCGATCCAAACAGGAACTTCTTCACCTGTAACTGGGTGCTTCACAGAAAGACCAGTTGCCATGCCTTTCTTTTCAGCCGTCGCAAGATCGGCTTCTGCAACAGAACCCATACGGCATTCTTCAATAAATGCAGCAAGTTCAGGGTTTGTTTCAGCAGCTTTTAACGCCATTGGGTGTTCTGCTGCAACTGCAACATAAGTCACACCCATGAGTGTGTCAGCACGAGTGGTAAATACAGTTAAACCATCTGCATAAACGTCTGGATTCGCTGAAGGGAAGGTGATTTCCATCCCTTGAGAGCGACCAATCCAGTTACGTTGCATGGTAAGAACTTGCTGTGGCCAGCCGTCTTTTAATGTTTCTAAATCGTCAAGTAATTCTTGCGCATAGTCAGTGATGCGGAAGTAGTACATTGGAATATCACGTTTTTCGACTAATGCACCAGAACGCCAGCCACGACCATTTTCAACTTGTTCGTTTGCTAAAACAGTTTGGTCTACTGGGTCCCAGTTCACTGTTGAAAGCTTACGGTAAATTAAACCTTTTTTATAAAGCTGTACGAATAACCATTGTTCCCAACGGTAATATTCAGGTGTGCAAGTTGCAAATTCACGATCCCAATCTACAGAAAGACCTAACTTTTTAAGCTGATTACGCATGTAATCAATGTTTTCAAAAGTCCATTTTGCAGGAGCGACTTGATGGGCAATCGCCGCATTTTCAGCAGGTAGGCCGAAAGCATCCCAACCCATGGGTTGTAGCACAGTTTCACCTTGTAAACGGTGGAAACGGCTGATCACGTCACCAATCGTATAGTTACGCACATGACCCATATGCAGTTTGCCACTTGGATAAGGGAACATAGAGAGGATATAACGACGTGGTCCTTCTACTTGGTCGGCAACTTTAAAGGCTTTGCGATTTTCCCAGTCTTGTTGGACTGTAGGTTCAATCGCACTGGCTTGATATTCAGGGTCAATGTGAGTAGTCATAAACGTAAATAGAAATAACGGTTAAAAAGTTTGTGCTACAGCATAGCGCAAAATACGCCTAGAGTGAATTTTGCGATGCTGTGTAGATGTAAATAATTTAAGTCAAAATTGAAGGCTTTGGCGTAAATTATTGTGGTGCGGCAGCTACCGCTTGAGCTTGGCGGAGCGCTGCATTGGCTTCGCGTTGTTGTTCCGCTAGTTGCTCATTTTGTTCATTCGACTGTTCGGCTTCACGTGAAACCTCTTCTTGGTTTTTTGCTGGAGTTGATTGCGTAGTCGTTGTTGCACCATAGGTATTTACTTTACCTTTGCGCTGCGCATTTTTTGGCGGTGGCGTGGTGGTGTAATGCGTTGAACCTTTAGCGTCCACCCATTTGTAATATTCTTTCGCTGAAAGGTCCAAACTGGTCAGGCAAAATGCCATGCTAGATAAAATACATGCAGTTCGTACAATCGTCGTCTTCATCATAAATTCAGTCCCATAGTTAGAGTGATCATGCAAAATTATGCTGAAAATTTTGCGCTTTTTTGACAGTAGAATCTATGCATTTTTTAGCACAAAGGATAAAAGGGACATCGTGTGGGATGAATAACTTTGTGAATGATGAATTGGGGGATTTATAAGCAATAAAAATATTGGATTCTTATCATTTAACCTATGCAGCAACTTCAATGTAAGGCAATTGAATTAAAAACATACATCCATTCATTTAATTTATTTATTAGATTTATAAAAGTATTTTATTAAATACATGCTAACTGGTTATAAATAAACAAACTACAAAGAATGCAAAGAACGGGAGTGTGCTTAAAAAACAAACGGTCTGTAAGTAATCAGAAAAAAGCCGATTTTTAAACTTGACTTTAATGGTTGAAACTACAAAAATGCTGTCTTTAGTTTTATATGCCTTAGATCGATCACCCTTCGAATGAGTGCATTTTAGCAATGGACTTCTTCTCTAGCCGAGACGTTGAACAAAGCCAACAAAATATGTTTATCCCAACATGTTTTAGACCCCATATTGCTCAAACAGCAAGCAGGTCAGATTTTTTTCTTATTGCTATGAAAACTATGAAATTTGTGTGCTATAACAGAGCACACAGTTAATGAATTAACCACGACAAATGCCCTCCATTTGTGCGTGAAAAAAGATTAGGGTGAATCACGTTGGAACTTTTATCTGGTGGTGAAATGCTCGTACGCGCTTTAGCGGACGAAGGCGTTGAACATGTTTTTGGATACCCAGGCGGCGCAGTACTGCATATTTATGATGCGCTATTTCAACAAGAAAAAATCAATCATTACCTAGTGCGCCACGAGCAAGCTGCTGGTCATATGGCTGATGCTTACTCACGTGTCACAGGTAAAACAGGTGTCGTACTGGTGACATCTGGTCCGGGTGCAACAAATACCGTAACTCCAATTGCAACTGCCTATATGGACTCAATCCCAATGGTGATTTTGTCAGGTCAGGTTGCAAGCCATCTTATCGGTGAGGATGCGTTCCAAGAAACGGATATGGTTGGTATTTCGCGCCCAATCGTAAAACACAGCTTCCAAGTACGTCATGCAAGCGAAATCCCTTCGATTATTAAGAAGGCATTTTATATCGCTTCAAGTGGTCGTCCGGGTCCTGTTGTCGTTGATATTCCAAAAGATGCAACGAATCCTGCAGAGAAATTTGCTTACGAATATCCTGAAAAAGTGAAAATGCGTTCGTATCAACCGCCGCATCGTGGTCACTCAGGTCAAATTCGTAAAGCAATTGATGAATTGATTCATGCTAAACGCCCAATTATTTATTCAGGCGGCGGTGTGGTTCAAGGCAATGCTTCTGCACAGTTGACAGAACTTGCACATTTACTGGGTTATCCAGTAACCAGTACCTTAATGGGTCTTGGTGCGTATCCGGGCAATGATGAACAATTCATCGGCATGTTGGGTATGCATGGTACTTACGAAGCCAATATGACGATGCACAATGCAGATGTGATTCTGTGTGTGGGCGCGCGCTTCGATGACCGTGTAACCAATAATCCAGCGAAATTCTGTCCAAATGCCAAAGTCATTCATATTGATATAGACCCAGCAACGATTTCAAAAACAATTATGGCGCACATCCCAATTGTGGGTGCAGTAGAGCCTGTATTGACTGAAATGTTGGCTCAATTAAAGCAATTGAATGTGTCTAAACCAAATCCAGAAGATATCGCGGCTTGGTGGAAACAAATCAATGAATGGCGTCAAGTTCATGGTTTGAACTATGATAAACCAACTGATGGTTCAATGAAGCCACAGCAAGTTGTTGAAGCGTTGGATAAAATTACCAATAGCCAAGCCATCATTACTTCAGACGTTGGTCAACACCAAATGTTTGGTGCGCTTTACTACAAATACACACGTCCACGTCAATGGATCAACTCAGGTGGTCTAGGAACCATGGGTGTAGGTTTGCCATATGCTATGGCAGCAAAACTTGCCTTCCCAGATCAACAAGTAGTGTGTATTACTGGCGAAGCATCGATTCAGATGTGTATCCAAGAACTTTCTACATGTAAGCAATATGGCTTGAATGTAAAAATTCTATGCTTGAATAACCGTGCATTAGGTATGGTTAAGCAATGGCAAGACATGAACTACGAAGGTCGTCACTCAAGTTCTTATGTTGAGTCACTTCCTGACTTCCCTAAATTAATGGAAGCGTATGGGCATGTGGGTATTCAAATTGATCATGCAGATGAACTCGAATCGAAGCTTGCTGAAGCAATGGCGATCAATGACAAGTGCGTGTTTATTAACGTGATGGTTGATCGTTCAGAGCATGTATATCCAATGTTGGTTGCTGGCCAGTCAATGAAAGATATGTGGTTAGGCAAAGGAGAGCGCACACAATGAGACATATTATCTCTGTACTTGTAGAAAACGAAGCAGGTGCGCTTTCACGTTTGGTAGGTTTATTCTCTCAGCGTGGTTATAACATTGAGACATTAAACGTAGCGCCAACAGAAGATCCGACACTTTCGCGTTTGACTTTAACCACGTATGGTGATGAGCACAAAATTGAACAAATCACTAAGCAGCTCAACAAGCTTGTAGAAGTTGTAAAAGTTGTTGATTTGTCTGAAGGTGCTCATATTGAACGTGAATTGATGTTAATTAAAGTCAAAGCACTCGGTTCAGCACGTGCCGAAATTAAACGTACTGCGGATATTTTCCGTGGACAAATCGTAGACGTAACGCCAACGACATATACCATTCAAATCGCAGGTACAACTGAAAAGATAGATGGCTTTATTGATGCCTTAGCTGAAAATACAATTCTAGAAGTTGTACGTTCAGGTGTTTCAGGTATCGCACGTGGCGAAAAAGTTTTAACTATCTAATTTTATATATTCACCTCACTCCTATGGGTGAGGTACTTGAAACGTGAATAATCAAACAGAATCACGGTATCAAGTTAAAGGAAACAAAAGCATTTTAGCGGAGACAGCAATGCAAATTTTTTACGATAAAGACACAGATTTATCTATCATCCAAGGCAAAAAAGTAGCAATCATTGGTTATGGTTCACAAGGCCATGCTCATGCGCTTAACCTTAAGGATTCAGGCGTTGACGTAACTGTAGGTCTACGTGCTGGTTCTACTTCTTGGAAAAAAGCTGAAAATGCTGGTCTTAAAGTTTCAGAAGTTCCTGCTGCTGTAGCTCAAGCTGACTTAGTTATGATTTTGACTCCAGATGAGTTCCAATCACAACTTTACCGTGACGTAATTGAGCCAAACATCAAGCAAGGTGCAACGCTAGCATTTGCTCATGGTTTCTCTGTTCTTTATAACCAAGTTGTTCCACGTGCTGACCTTGACGTAATCATGGTTGCTCCAAAAGCGCCAGGTCATACTGTACGTTCAGAATTCCAACGTGGTTCAGGTGTACCTGATCTTATCGCTGTTCACCAAGATGCTTCTGGTAATGCACGTAACGTTGCGCTTTCTTACGCTTCAGGTGTTGGTGGTGGCCGTACTGGTATTATCGAAACTTCATTCCGTGAAGAAACTGAAACTGACCTTTTCGGTGAGCAAGCAGTTCTTTGTGGTGGTGCTGTTGAATTGGTTAAAATGGGCTTCGAAACTCTTGTTGAAGCTGGTTATGCACCAGAAATGGCTTACTTCGAATGTCTACACGAACTTAAATTGATCGTTGACTTAATGTTCGAAGGCGGTATCGCGGACATGAACTATTCAGTATCAAACAATGCTGAATATGGCGAATACGTAACTGGTGTTGAAGTAATCAACGAACAGTCTCGTGAAGCTATGCGTAATGCGCTTAAACGTATTCAATCTGGTGAATACGCGAAGATGTTCATCCAAGAAGGTGCGTTGAACTATCCTTCTATGACTGCTCGTCGTCGTCAAAACGCGGCGCATGGTATCGAAGTAACTGGTAACAAGTTACGTGCGATGATGCCTTGGATCCAAGCGAACAAAATCGTTGATAAAGAGAAAAACTAATTTCTTGAATCAATTGATTTGAATACGAAGACCCACTCATTTTGAGTGGGTTTTTTAATATCTAAAGTTACGTGCCTTAAAAATAGAAAAGCATGCTTTTCTATTTTTACGTACCTTGGATCCAAGCGAACAAAATCGTAGACAAAGAAAAGAACGAAGTTCTGATATCTAAGTCAAAAAGCCCTTGTTTTTAACAGGGGCTTTTTTATCCCTTATAAAAGACGGCATCAAGGCTACGAGCCTCAAATGATGTAAGCGATACTTTCATCATTTTCGCGCCTTGGATCCAAGCGAACAAAATCGTTGATAAAGAGAAAAACTAATTTCTTGAATCAATTGATTTGAATACGAAGACCCACTCATTTTGAGTGGGTTTTTTAATATCTAAAGTTACTTGCCTTAAAAATAGAAAAGTAGTGCTTTCATTCCTTACGCGTCACTCAGAACAGTGTGCTGCCTCGTTGTACTTCGTACAAAACAATGTTTTGTACTCGTTCATACTTTGGATCCAAGCGAACAAAATCGTAATCAAAGAAAAGAATTTATTTAATTATCTTTTGAGTTTTATGCTACAAGGAACCCAATATTAGCGTGGGTTAGAATAATGATTTTATATAAATATGTGAGTTTTGAAACTGCTTTAACGATTTTAAAAACAAAATCTCTATGTTTTTCACATTTAGAAGATTTTAATGACCCATTTGAATGCACTGGTTTTGGTTTTTATGATTTGGATGTACCGACATCGGTAGCAGTAGTGCATTCCGAAATCAGTTTTCTAGAAAGTATGTGATTTTAAGTTTGACTAGAACTGCTTTAAATCTACTCATCTGGTCACATTATGGGGATAGTTAAAAAAGGTGTTGTGATCGGAATAGACACATGCAAAGCAGGTTTTGAAGATGGTGATCAATTTATTATTCCTTCAACAAAAGGGGAGTTGAGATATTTAAAAACAGCGCGAAGCAGGCCAATGTGGCAAGTGTTGAAAAATTAATGTCGGTAGGAAATTCAAATATTTTAAATTGGGATAATGAAGAGGTTTTAATAAAGCATGGTTTGCTTTATAAAATGCAGGAATGGGCATACGAAGAGGAAGTAAGTATTGTAAAAAATATTAGAGATGCTCAATTCGGGTATTATTTTTCTACAAAAACACATGCATATATCAATGACCAACTTTGGCAAAGAGTCCTATTGCAAACACGTCCAATATTTATACATTAAAATTGCCTGAAGAAGCCTTTGTTGAAGTATATGTTGGGAAAAATGCATATATTGATCTTAGAAGAAAGCAAGAGCTTGTGAAGCCAGTAATTGATCATAAGAGGTAGATCAGTTTGAATTACTGAAAGATCTAAGTATTGAATCTAATATTGGTTTGAAATGCATTTCATTAGATTTGGAAACATGGTCTTTAAAAGCGAATCAAATTTAATTTGATGGTTTTGAGTCATGGGTGGTTTCAAAACTCCTATATTTGTGTCAGCTGAGTTGAATTTAGGTTGTGATAGAGTAGGCATTATTCATGCTGCATGGAGTGTGTAATTGCAATGAAAATGTCAAAACTCTCTTTTTTACTCGCTCTTTGTCTACCTGTGATTAGTTTTGCACAAGATGCTGAGATAGCACAACCTGAGTTAAAGCATTTACCTGATGTTCGGATATCCATGCAGCGGATGCTTCGCTCGACTGAAGGACGCTATTTCTTAGATTTGTATGCTGGTATATGGAATCCGCACGGGACTTTGACTGATCTGCAAGAGCCCAAACAAATTAACTTTAAAGGGACTCAAAAAGCTGATTTTATAGATCTGAATTCAGTCAATGTTGGGACTGAACAAAGTGCGGCAACTGCTTATCGATTAGCAGGAACATTGAATGCAAATACAGGCTCGTTTAAAGCTGAACTGATGGAAAAAACGGTACCACCATCTACAAGTTATTTACAGTTTGAACCTGCGTTTAAAGCTGCAGATAAACCTATCCTGCTGTTTAAGTTTTATGGGGTGCAATCTGCAGACCAACCTTATGGGAAGTCACTAAAACGCGTAGATGTAATTAATAAGTCAAATGACGAGGTACTACAGTCATTACAAGGCTTTAATGCCTTTGGGAATAGTATGGGATTCTTAGATGTAAACTTTGATGGATACTATGATGTTGTACTTTCGGATACCTCTGATGGTCGAAAAATAGAAGATAAGCGATTTATTTATTGGATGTACAATCCTAAAACGAAGAATTTTCAACGCTCACCGCAATTGGAGAAAATTGCTGGCTTCCCAAAATTAAAAGGAGAGCTGCAGCAGATCGACTTTGGATCAGGTCAAATCTTTCGAGTCGATCAAGGATTGCTTTATCCAGTCAGTGAGTAAGTTAAATTTTTTAAAAAGCCCCATAACTTGGGGCTTTTTTTATTTATAGAATTTTCTAAAGAAGAATTCAGGCAGTTTAAAAAGAGGTAGTCCGTATTTTGAATAAAAAAGCAAAGTAAAATGAGTGTTGAAAGAGAGGGAGGGAATTTCTATGTCAACGGCATTCTAAAATTGACCCCTTTTACCTTTCAAATGGCAAAGTAAAATTGACCCCTTTGATCTCGTATTAAGTTTCAACCTGGGGCTGAATCCCAATTCTTTTTTTATCCTTCAAACGATAACTCTCACCCGATATTTGTACCACATGACAGTGATGCAATAACCGATCTAACATCGCAGCGGTCAACGTGACATCATCTGCAAAGGATTTGGACCACTGGCTAAAGGGTAAGTTACTCGTCAATATCGTACTGCCTTTTTCATAACGCTTGGCAATCACGTTAAAGAACAGATTCGCTTCTTCACGTCCAAACGGTAAATAACCAATTTCATCGATAATCAGTAACTTTGGTCCCAGTACCGCACGTTGCATATAGGTTTTCAGTTTACCTTGCTGATAGGCTGTACTCAGTTGCAGCATGAGATCGGCGGCGGTAATGAACTTGATCTTAATGTTGTTCATGATGGCCTTATAGCCTAATGCCATAGATAAGTGCGTTTTTCCTACTCCGCTAGCCCCGAGAAACACCACATTTTCTGCTCTAGCAATAAAGCTCAGATTGAACAGTTCAATCACCTGTGATTTAGGGGCCCCTAGGGCATAATTAAAATCATAGTCTTCCAGGGTTTTGACTTGAGGCAGGCCTGAGAGTTTCATCAGTACCTGCTGACTGCGCTGTTGCCTGGCAGCATATTCATGCGTCAAGATCGCTTCAACAAAGTCGGCATAACTTCCATCTTGACCTAATGTTTGTTGTGCATGATGTGACCATTGTGATGCGATGGCAGGCAGATTGAGCTTTTGGCAAAGTTGCTCTATACGGTCGTATTGCAGATTCATCAGGAAACTCCCAGCAACTGGTCATATACCGATAAGGGATGCTGCAAACTCTCGTAGGGCATGACATGCTGTGCTGCTGCAACAGGTACAGTGCCAGAACCCGTATCTGATTGCGGTAATGGCGTAAATTTTTGCTGCTCCTGTTGCAGTCGAACAGCCGGTTTTTCTTGCGTGGTGGCATGAATCCGCTGATTGGCGGTTTCATGCAGCCACCGGCCAATGAGGGCATTGGCGACATCAACATCTAACAGTAAACCCGAAGTCTTCAGGCTTGCTTTCAATGGCACAATAAAGCTTGATTTGAGGTATCCATTAAAGCGTTCAACTTTGCCTTTGGTCTGTGCACGGTAGGGCTTACATACGCGAGGACGAAAGCTGTATTTCTTGGCGCAGTCGAGCAGTTTGGGATTCCATTTATGCTGCCCCTCCTGATAGGCATCCCGTTCAATCATGATCGTTTTAGCGTTATCAAACAGTATTTCCTGAGGTACTCCTGCAAAGAACTGAAATGCATTTTCTAGACCATCGATCCATGCATCGGTACGTTCATGATCATAAAATTTCACGAAAGTCGCTCTGGAATACCCTAATGTTGCGACAAAAGCTTTTAAAGTCGTGTTGTTACGTCGAATCGTGGTGAAATCCACTTGCATTTGTTGGCCAGGTTGGGTTTCAAAACGAATGATCGGTTCCGGTTGAGCAACTGGTTTTAATGTTGCAAGATATTCCCTCAAGATCCTGATCTTTCCTGGATATCCCAACCTTAAAATTTCCTGGTAGAGCACGACAGCAGGAATCCATTCAGGATGAGCTGCGTTTACACGTTGGAGTAAATAGGGTTTATATGGGTCAAGGATACTTATTCTAGGCTGTATACGCTGATACTGAGGTGTGGTGTTTTGCCGTAAATATTTACGTACGGTATTTCTGGATAGCCCCAGTTCACGACTAATGGCTTTAATAGATTTACCTTGTTGATGAAGTATTTGGATTGTCACTGCTTGCTCCAAAGTTAACATGTTGAGCAGTCCAAAATGACCGCTATATTAACCAAGGGGGTCAGTTTTTAAATGCCATTAGGGGGTCATTTTTACACTGCCGCTAACATCTATATATGTGATAATTCACGTAATAAATGAGATTCTAAAAATTTGAAAAACAAAAACTGAAATTTCAAGAAAGAAAATATGATTTACAAAAGCTTAACATTGGAAACTAAGACGTGTTTCAAAACCTGTAATTTAATACAAAGGCTCAGTATTTGGTGACGTAATTCTTGTATTGCGTTTCAAAAGACATACCTGAAAGTGGTGATTATACATTCGAGATTCTATTTAAAATTTAAATTTAATCGGTCTTTACTATTAATATAGTTGAATATTCACGTAGTATTGGTTTGTTTGAAAATTATTTTGAACTATTTCACAAATATTTGGTGAAATATGTAACAGCCTATATTATTTTTAATGTTACTAAATTTAATAAAAACAATAAGATATGTTATACCAAAAAATAGGGATATGAAAAAAATCCCCAAAATTTGGGATAAAGAGAAAAATTAAATAAAAATATAAAAATTAAAAATATTTAATATATTACAGCCACATAATTTAAATTTTCGTAAAAAATAATATTACATTAATATTCGTGTGAATATTCCACATTAGGTTCTTTTTTTCTCCACATGATTAAGAATGAATCAGCACCTAGGGAAAGTAAGATTAATTAGTTTTTCTTAACAAATATCCTTTGATGCACATACTAATAAATCTCATATGAGAATGGAGAAGTGAAATGTCTACATCTAAAATTTTAACCGCAGTACTATCTGCAACATTGTTCGTAGCACTTCCAGCAACATCTGCAATCGCTGGTGGTAAAAAAGAATCTAAACAATGTGGCGGTGCGCCGTGTGAAGGCGAAATCGACATCGAGTTACAGATTCTTAAAGCATGTGAGCTTTTGGTAGGTAAAGACATCAAACTCGTTGAAGACAGTTATAGGGGTGCTAGTGGCTTTACAGTTACAACGAACACTCCATATACATTAAATCTATCTACGCTAAACGCGGGTTCAAGTGCAGATACTTTTGTAAAACATGAAACCACTAGTGACAAAGTATTTACAAAAATCACGACTTCAAAAGGTGGTGTGAATTATCCAATCGGTTCTACACCTGTAACTGGTATGAGCGTTGATAACTTTGCTGTATCTGTAGCTCCAAAAAATACAATTTCAGGTACTCAACGTGCTGGTACATACAAAGATACTTTATATATCAAAGTAGCTTACTAATCCAAATTTAGGGAGTTGATTCTACACAGTTAGGGTCAACTTCTTTTTATTTTTGAATTGATAATAATATTTAAATGTACTGGGGTGGGTATATGAAAAGTTTATTCAAAGTCGTTTCATTTAGTTTAATGACTTGCTTATTGAGTCCTCAAATATTTGCAGGTATTTCAATTAGCCCTGTGCAGTTATATTTAACCGATAAATCTAAACAACGTAGTGCGACATTTACTTTGGAGTCGAAAGGGGATGATGAGACACCACGTATTTTTGAGGCTCAAGCATTTAAATGGACTCAAAATGCTGCAGGCGAAGATGTTCTTTCACCTGAATCCAATATTATTATCAATCCGAAAAACTTTATTTTAAAACCAAATTCAAAACAAATGGTTCGTGTGGGATTTACTCAATCTGTAGAAAGTATGAATCTACAACAAGAAGAAGCATGGCGTATTATTTATACTGAGCTACCACAAGTGACGAACTCTGAATCGAAAATTGCACTGTTATTAAGTATTAATGTGCCATTTTTTGTCGGCAAACAAGAACCCGCTTATTTGAAATTTATTGCCAAAAAATCGAATGGTCGCACCATTATTCAGGTTGAAAATTTAGCAAAATCACACATTCAAATCCAAAAACTTTATGTCATCGATAAAAGCAAGAAAACAGTCGCTGAATCTTCCGATATGAAATATTTATTGGCATTAGGTAAAAACCAATACGACATCGGGAATGTTTCTTTACAAGGCGCTAGTAATTATAAAGTCGTTGTGGAAACTGATAAAGGTGACACTCCTTTGGAGTTTAATTTAGTTGAGTAGTGGCTATGAATAGAATTACATTGCTTCTATATTGTATTTTATGTGCTAATTCTGCTCATGCAGAAGCCGTTGATATGCCTGATGATTTGTTTCCAACCAGTATTTGGGTAAACGAAGTAGACCGCAAGAGCGAAGTATTATTACTGACTGAAAATAACAAGTTTTATATAGAGTGCGCAGATCTTGATAAGCTGCAAATCAAAGTAGAAATTCTGAAACGACATGCAACTAAAAATTCATTTTGTTTGGTAACGGATCAAGATATTCAGTCTGGATTTGATCCTCAATTGCAAGCTATCAAAATTAATCTTCCATCAAAATATTTCTTTGGGCTAGAAACGGATGCCTTAATCAGTCAGCCGATGCCTGCAAATTTTGGTGCATTTCTCAATTATGAAATGCACTTTGAAAATAACACTCAACATAATAATTTTGGTGTACTGCCTGAACTTGGGGTGTTTAAAGACAATTGGATTTTAAGAAATAATGCCTTTTATCGAAATAATAAAGGGGATGATTATCGTGAAGAAAAATTTGTAAGGTTAAATAGTAGTCTTGAGTTTGACTTCTCTAAAAGTGCGACCAAGCTGATTATTGGTGATACGACCTCTGCCTATAGCGCATTAATTCATGGTGTGCGATTTGGTGGTTTGAGTTTTGGTACAGACTATACATCACGTCCAGATTTTGTGTATTGGAATATTCCAAGTCTAAAAGGTAGTGCGGTTTTACCTTCGACTGTTGATTTATATATTGATGGCGTAAATATATATCAGAAAAAGATTTCACCTGGAGATTATAACTTACAAACAGGTGCCAATATTGAAAGTGCCGGTACAGCGCAAATGGTTGTACAAGATGTATTGGGGAATACCACTGTTCGAAGCTTCCCGGTATTAATTAGTAGTAAATTGCTCAAAGAAGACTTAAATGATTACAACATTTCATTAGGGAAACTACGCTTCAGTTATGACGAAGAAAATAGTGATTATCGCGATTTTTTCAGTTCAGCCTATTGGCGTAGAGGTGTCAACAGTCGTACCACGTTGGGTGCAAGTGCTACCTATAGTGACAAAGTAAAAAATGCAGGACTGCTATGGACGCAAGCGGTCAATCGATGGTTTGTTTTAGACAGTATTTTTTTAGGCAGTAAAACCGATAATGACGATGGCTATTCTGCAGGTTTGGCTATCAGTCGTAATTTCGGGAAACTTAATTTTGGTGTGAGTTCACGCTACGCTACAAATGATTATCGGGCGTTAGGTTATGAAGATAATCATATTTTTCCAAAATTTGAAAATATGGCGTATTTGAGTTTTGCTAATTTTCCATTCTTTCAAAATTTAAATCTGAACTATATCGAACAAACCCAGTATGAATCTAATGATCCTTTATTTGAGTTAGAGGATCGCAAAATGCTCACTGTGGGTGTGAGTCGCGAAATTACACCGAATTTAATGTATACCGCCAACTATTTCCAAGAATTTGGAGATAGCGATGACTCAGGTGCCTTTATTACATTTTCTTATAATTTTGGTGGTGGTAAGCGTATTCAGGCTGATGCGGGTACCAATAAATCCGGCGGTGTCCGTTTCATTCAAAATGCATTCGGTGAATATGGTGCAAATTATGCGCTCGGTGTGGATTATCGTAATGATGAAACGGTATTAAATGCCTATGGTGGTTTGTCCACTGATGTTGGTGATTTAACCTTAAGTCATCTCTATAGTGAAAATGATTCAACAACACAGGTTGGCTACCGTGGCGCTATGGTGTGGTTGGGTGGTCAATACGCATTGACCAGTTTTGTCGATAATGCCTTTGCTTTAGTGAATGTTGGTGGTCGTGAAGATATTGATGTCATGCGTTCAATGTCTCCAGTCGCGAAAACCAATAAAAAAGGCTATGCCTTTGTACACGATATCGTTCCTTATATTAATTACGATATTTCATTTGATGAAAATCAATTACCGATCGAAAGCAAAGTTCCGAATGCTGCACATCGTTTAGTTGCGTTAAGACAGCGTGGTTATAACATTAATTTTTCAGTATTTGATACACAACAAATATTGGTCAAAATATTGGATGAACAAGGTCATCAATTTGTGGCAGGAAGTGAAGTTGCAATTGATACCCCAGAAGCTGATGTTTATCCAGTGGGTTCAGATGGCACGGTAATGTTATATGGTTTGGTTGAAGGCTACTACAAGTTGACGGTGAGGACCAGTGGTGGTCGATCTTGCCAAACAGCTTTAACAGTGCCGAAAAAGGTAGAAAACCAAACTCCTGAATTAATTACATTGCAGTGTAAATAAAGGAGTATTTCCAATGAAAAGTATTTTACTCATCTCAGCAGCGTTATTTAGTTCAATGACATTTGCAGCGCCGAGTCGTTGTGAAATGGGACGAATCAGTGAAACCAATATGCACTTGGCGAATTACTATAATAGTCAAGCGGCAAGTTCATTTAGTGTCGATTGTTCCGGTAAATACCGCATACGCTTTAATAGCCGTAATTTGCAGGATACTTCGGGCAGTAGTTTTGTGACGAATGGCCCGATTAAGCTCAAAACACGGATGACTGTTTCAGGTGCGATGGAAAATCTGTGGAATGTTTCTACCGAGCAAGGCGCTGGCAAAAATAACTATGTGATTGCTGTGCGTTTGGTGGAGCGAGTGAATGCAACGACACCAGCAGGAATCTACCGCGATACAGTCTTTGTAAATATGGTGTTTTGAGTTGCTTAGCGACAAAATTTATTTCAAGCCCAAGGTGATTATATGCGGAGTGCTGATTTCGTTCATACCGCTAGATTGAAGCTTGATGATAGATATTTAGGTGAATCTTGGGCTTTAATCTAAGTAGCTTAATTTTCTGCTATGCATATAAAGTCAGAAATGAAGGAAATTTGATTTCAGCATATGCTTCCCCGAAAACTACTTTGGGTGTGGCGATTTTTTTTGCACTACGCTTGACTAAAAGTGTAAGACGAATTGAAAAATTTAATGGCACTTTGGCCACACTGGTCGCACAAACAAATGAGAGTAAATACACATTTTACACAATCATTATCAGTTGGAAATGGAAAATATTCGCTTGCAAGAGCGTATTCAAATAGCACATGACCTACATGATGGCTCAGCTCGATCATTGCGATTAATGGCATAGGCTGAGCAGAGCGCCAAAGATCTGACCAATCCACAATTTTTATCGATGTTGAAAATTTTAAGAGATGATTTACGACAGATCATTGATAGTGGTCCTAGTTTAGGCACTAAACTGCCTGAAACCCCTTTGTTATGGATGGCATCCTTTAGACACCGTTTTAATCAGTTATTTGATGAGCTCGATATACACGCTAAATGGTCAGTTCCTGCAAAATGGGAAGTGGATGTTACCCCATTGGAATGTCTAAGCTTACAGCGTGTAGCTGAAGAAGCATTAACCAATATTGTGAAGCATAGTCATGCGACCGTGGTGCAGATCCGAATTTATTATGAAAACACGGCATTGGTAATGGAAGTAGAAGACAATGGCGTGGGGTTTGATGTGGATCTGGTCAATCAAGCCGGTTTGAGTGTGGGGCTTCGTAGTAGGAGTGGGCGTTTAGAGCTGATGAACGCAGATATGCAAATCACTTCTCGTGTGGGTCAGACGATTTTAAAAGTGATTAAAAATTACGGATAAACCATGATTTTGTAGAAGAAATAAGATAATTTCTTTCAATAAACTGTCATCAAATAATCATCAAAATGCAAAAAACTGCTGCTTAAACTGTGGATAAACATTTATAAGAAGCGTGTAAGATCATGACAGAATCGGCTATCAATTTGGGGCGTATACAGGATGAACCTGCACGCTTTCAGTTCCAATTTAAGCATATGCAATCACGAATGGATGTGCAAACGGTCTCAACATTAATCCGTCCAGGTCTAAAAATCGCCATTGTTACAGATACGTGGGCGCCAGAAATTAATGGTGTTGCACATTCTTTATTGCAACTGTGTAAGGGCTTGCAGCAACAAGGCAACTCCATTTTTTTAATACGCCCAGAACAGTCCGAAAGTTGTCAGGATTTTCGACCTGATCAAGAGTGTTTGGTTCGAGCGCAGTCGATTCCTAAATATTCAGGTTTACAATTTGGCTGGCCGCAACTGATCAAACTCAGTAAAGCTTTAAAAAAAGCCCAAGTCGACATTGTGCATATAGTCACTGAAGGGCCTTTGGGTTTTGCTATGCTCCAACTGGCGCGTTCATTACAGATTCCTGTTTCCAGTGGCTTTCACTCGGCCTTTCATGATTTTAGTCGCTTCTTTGATTTAGCGTTTTTAATGAAGCCTGTACAACATTATTTACGATGGTTTCATAACAATACTCAACTTACCTGTGTACCGAGCCAAGATACTGCAGATGCCTTGCATCGATTAGGTTTTAGTTGTCCATTGGTGGTGGTGGGACGAGGTGTGGACCATAGTCGATTTTCTCCCTCACATTATCGAGCAAAACTGAGACAACAGTGGCAAGCAGATGAACATACCCGCGTGATGCTCTATGTCGGACGGCTATCTCCTGAAAAAGAAGTGGATGTTTTAATTTCTGCCTATCGTTCGATGTTGGCTATGGATGCACGAACGAAATTGGTCATTGTGGGTGATGGGCCTGATCGTGAACGACTAATGCAACTGGCAAAATCCCTAGATGTTATTTTTATGGGAAGTTTAAGTGGTCAGGCTTTATCGGAAGCCTATGCCAGTGCGGATGTTTTTGTTTTCGCAAGTCAGGTTGAGACCTTTGGTAATGTGGTTTTGGAGGCGATGGCTAGCGGATTGCCTGTGATTGCATATAATGCTGCATGTGCCCAACTGCACGTGAGAAATCAGCAAACGGGATGGTTATGTCATTTATCTCGAACCGATAAATTTATACGTCTTATGCAGCAATTGCCGCAACGCGCTAAATTAAAAACCATGGGCATCGAGGCGGCAAAAGACGCTGCTAAAATTGGATGGCAATATCCCGTACAGCAATTTGAGCAAGCGCTATATCGCGTGGTGGATCAAGCCATGATGAGCCAATGGAGCTAGCGCTATTGGTTATATACTGGTTGAGCATCCTCATAACCAATATTCATTGAACTGTCATCAAAGCATCATTGCACTGTCAAAAAGACAACTTAAGCTGAGTCAAACACAGAACTAAACTTGTAAAAATAACAACACAAATCTAGCTCAACCCCAACATAGTCAGACTTTGACTGTAGATAGGAGATTAGCGATGAATTTTAAAAATGCAAAAACAAGAATGCTGCATCTCGATTTAAAAGGCTGTATTTATCTCAATCATTTTTCACATCAACAAGTTGTCGCTGACATATTTAAAATGGTGAGTCGACTTGGTGATGGTGTGTTTTGGTATGTCATGTTGGTGACGGTTTGGATCGTGCAGGGCATCTCCTACAGTGTGCAAATCGTCTATGTATTACTGGGTGGTTTCGTCGGTACCTCGATCTATAAACTCCTCAAAAAGAAAACTGTGCGCCCAAGACCGTACCAAGTGCATCAAGTGATTCGCTTAGGTGAACGCCCTCTAGATCATTTTAGTTTTCCATCGGGGCATACTCTACATGCGGTCATGGCAACAACAGTGCTGGGCTATATTCAACCCATGCTGTTGGTCTTAATGTTGCCTTTTAGCTTATTGGTGGCATTATCTCGCATGATCTTAGGTTTGCATTATCCAAGTGATGTCGCTGTCGGTGCTGCTATAGGTGCTGCCGTCGGTGCTGCGATTATTCTCTGTGCACCTCTTTTTGGTTTGGTTTTATAGTTTGAAGTGGACATCTCAATTGCAAAATCTGGTAATAAAAAAATTAAAAGGGTTTATCACGTCCAATTGCTGAAATTTGTTAAAGTAAGCCATCATTCTATAGACGATGTTAGGAAGACCCATGGGTTTACGCTGGACAGATACCATTGATATCGCAATTGAGCTGTATGAAGCTCACCCTGATGTTGATCCGCAATGGATACGCTTTACTGACCTACATGCATGGGTATGTGCATTGCCAAATTTCACTGATGACCCTGAAAAGTCGACTGAAGGTCTGCTTGAGGGAATTCAGATGGCCTGGATTGATGAGGCAAGTTAATCCCTACATCGAAAAAAGCAATTTTTTTGTATAGCAAAAGCAGAAAATAGCGCATTATTCGGTATAATGCGGCAAATTTTTCACGTCAAATTGACTTAAGGAGCCTCTCATGGCTATTGAACGTACTTTATCTATCGTTAAACCAGATGCAGTTGCTAAAAACCACATCGGCGACATCTTTGCTCGTTTCGAAAAAGCTGGTCTTCAAATCGTTGCAACTAAAATGAAACACTTGACTCAAGCTGAAGCTGAAGGCTTCTACGCTGAGCACAAAGAACGTGGTTTCTTTGGTGACCTAGTTGCATTCATGACTTCTGGTCCAGTTGTAGTTTCAGTTCTTGAAGGCGAAAATGCAGTTCTTGCTCACCGTGAAATCCTTGGCGCAACTAACCCTAAAGAAGCTGCTCCTGGTACTATCCGTGCAGACTTCGCTGTAAGCATCGACGAAAACGCTGCTCACGGTTCTGACTCTGTAGCATCTGCTGATCGTGAAGTTAACTACTTCTTCGCTCAAACTGAGATCGCTCCACGTACTCGTTAATTCGAAGTATTCGAACCAGATAAGTGGTATACTGCTTGTCTGGTTTTTTTATTCTCTGAATAATTCTTCGCTCAAATACTGAGCATCTCCTTTGATCTTTAGACATGGTTTAGGTAATTACACATGAGTACTGAAGTAGTCGCTACATCAGCTGTTTCTGATGCACAGCAACAATCTCCATCCGCTCCGACGCAGCAAAATACTGTGGAGAAAGTGAATTTACTGGGCATGTCACGTCCGCAAATGGAAAAATTCTTCGAAGAAATGGGGGAGAAAAAGTTCCGTGCTGGGCAGGTGATGAAATGGATTCATCAGTTCTTCGTGACTGATTTTGCTGAAATGACCAATATTTCTGGTAAATTGCGTGAAAAACTAGAAAAGATTTGTGAAATTAAAGCGCCTGAAGTGGTGCATAAAAATTATTCAAAAGACGGTACTCGTAAATGGGTGTTCCGTGTAGGTGATGGTGCAGGTTCATTGGTTGAAACCGTGCTCATTCCTGCAGAAGATAAAACCGGCGCACGTAAGACCTTGTGTATTTCGTCACAAGTGGGCTGTGCTCTGGACTGTTCATTCTGTTCAACTGGGAAACAAGGTTTTCAACGTGACTTGAGCCAAGCTGAAATTATTGGACAGCTGTGGATGGCGAACTTCTCTTATATGGAAGATGTGCCAGTTGCGGATCGTGAACGTTCAGTGACCAACGTGGTGATGATGGGCATGGGTGAGCCGTTGTTGAACTATGATGCTGTATTGAATTCAATGCGTATCATGTTGGATGACTTTGCGTATGGCATGTCGAAGCGTCGTGTGACTTTATCAACATCAGGTGTGGTGCCTAAAATTGACCAATTGGCACAAGACATTGATGTAGCCTTGGCAATTTCACTCCATGCGCCAAATGATGAACTACGTAACGAACTTGTTCCGATCAATAAAAAATATCCGTTGGAACAGTTGATAGCAGCGTGTCAGCGTTATATCGCCAAAGATGGTAATGAAAGTTCGCGTAAACACGTGACCATCGAATACGTGATGTTAGATGGTGTAAATGACCATCCTGAACATGCACAGCAAATGTTAAAGCTGTTGAAAAACCTACCAAGCAAAATTAATTTAATTCCGTTTAACCCGTTCCCGCATGCGCCATACGGTCGTTCAAGCCGTAACCGTATTATTTCTTTCCAAAAAACTTTGTCTGATGCCGGTTTTGTGTGTACGATTCGTCAGACACGTGGTGATGATATCGACGCTGCGTGTGGACAACTCGTGGGGCAAGTTGCTGACCGTACTCGTCGTGCGGAGCAATGGAAAAAGAAAGTTGCGCAGCAAAATGAGATACTGCGCTCACAAGGATAATAAAGAGGCAGCCAATTGAAAAAGTTAACGTATAAGTTCACTTTCGTTTCAGCTTTATGTGCATCGGTTTTGGCATTAACAGCATGTCAAACGCCTGAGATTGGGAAAAAAGACCCAGAGAAAGCCGTAAAAATCAGAACGCAATTGGCTGTTGAACACCTGAAAGCAGGGGATTTGGACTCTGCTAAACGTGCATTAGATCAGGCTTTAGAGGTGGATTCTCGCGATTCCCAAGCCAATATGATGATGGGTGTCTTACTACAACGAGAAGGCAGTCCAGCCAACTTAGAAAAAGCAGATAGTTATTTTAAGCGTGCAATTTCAGCAGACTCAAAAAATTCTCAAGCACGTAACAACTACGGTACGTATTTATATCAAGTTGAGCGCTATAATGATGCGATTGAACAGTTCAGCATCGCAGGTTCAACTTTAGGTTATGATCAACGTTTCAAAGCATTGGAAAATTTAGGTCGAATTTACCTGAAAGTGGGTGATGTGGCGAATGCTGAAAAATCATTCAAACAAGCTTTGCAGGCTAATCGTGATTCCTATGTTTCAATGTTAGAGTTGTCTGAAATCTTTTATTTGAATCAGCAGTTCCCTGCTGCCACACAAATGTATGAACAATTTGTACGTGCAGTAGGACAAAAAAATCAGGGTGCGCGTGCACTCTGGATTGGCATTCGAACAGCGCGTGCCAATGGCGACAATTTGGGTATGCAAGTACTGGTTAACCAGTTACGTGCTTTGTTCCCAGAAAGTCCTGAATACCAACGCTATTTGCAATTACAGTACAGTACTGAGGCCGTATGGAAGTAAATCCTAATTCACCGCAATCGAATGGTTCGAGCGTAGCTCCAAATGCATTAGGAAATGTACAACGCCCAGGTGAGTATTTACGTCAAGTACGTATTACGCAAAAACTGGAACTTGAAGCTGTCGCATCAGAACTCAATATTCCATTAAAAACACTGACTGCACTTGAGCAAGATGATTATAAGTCATTGCCTGAAGCAACCTTTATTAAAGGTTACTACCGTACTTATGCCAAATATTTAAAAGTTGATGCCACCAATATCATTCAACGTTTTGATGATATTTATGCCAATGATACGGGATTGTTGCCAAATCACGCGTTAAACAATTCACCGATTAAAATTATGGGTAAATTACCCGGTTCTAACCGTGACCGTAATCGTAAATGGATCAAACGGGGTCTGATTGCATTGGCGGTGTTGGTGGTCATTGGTGCGATCGTGGCAGCGATTCAGGGCATGACCTCGGGCAGCGATAATGAAGACGCTGTGACCAGTGATGTCGCTTCAGAAGTTCAAGTCCTCGACATGAATGGCGGAAATGCAGCGGTCAGTGGCGATCAATTGACATTGACCTTCAGTAGCCCGACTTCAGTACATATTGTTGATTCGACGGGTAAGGTGTTGGCGACAGGTCGTCAAGCATCGACGCTCAACTTAAACGGTGAAACACCATTCCAAATTCGTTTGGATGATGCAACAGTAGTGTCATTAAGCTTAAATAATGAAAATATTTCATTGTCACCATATACCGTAAACGGCAAAGCAGATTTCCGTTTATCACGTTAAGGGACAACAGAGCAGACTGAACAATGATTGAAAATCCAATTAAGCGCCGTCCAACGCGTAAAATTAAAGTAGGTTCGGTGTATGTCGGTGGTGATGCGCCGATCAGCATCCAAAGTATGACCAATACTGAAACCTGTGATGTCGAAGCGACCGTGGCACAAATTCAGCGCTGTGTAGACGTCGGTGCGGACATCATGCGTGTTTCTGTACCGAGTATGGAAGCTGCTGAAGCTTTTGGTGAAATTCGTAAACGTGTGCAAGTGCCATTGGTTGCCGATATTCACTTTGATTATAAAATTGCTTTACGTGTTGCAGACCTTGGTGCAGATTGTTTGCGTATTAACCCGGGTAATATTGGCTCAGAAGCTAAAATTCGTGAAGTGGTAGCTGCTGCACAACATAATGACATCTCTATGCGTATTGGTGTCAATGCAGGTTCGCTCGAAAAAGATATTCAAAAGAAATATGGTGAGCCTACAGGTCAGGCCTTGCTTGAATCTGCAATGCGCCATATTGATATTTTAGACCGTTTAAATTTCCATGAATTTAAAGTGTCAGTCAAAGCATCCAATGTCTTTCTGACTATGGATGCTTACCGATTACTTTCTGCACAAATTGATAACCCATTACACTTAGGTGTGACTGAAGCAGGTGTCTACCGTACGGGTTCAGTCAAATCTGCTATCGCTTTAGGCGGTTTGTTGATGGAAGGCATTGGTGACACCATGCGTATTTCATTGGCAGCAGAGCCTGAAGAAGAAATCAAAATTGGCTTTGATATTTTAAAATCATTGGGCTTACGTTCAAACGGCATTAACTTTATTGCGTGCCCAAGTTGTTCACGCCAAGAGTTTAATGTCATCAAAGTCATGCAAACATTGGAAGAGCGTTTAGAAGATATTCGTACCCCAATGGATGTATCGGTGATTGGTTGTAAAGTGAATGGTCCGGGTGAAGCCAAAGAAGCCGATATTGGTGTAGTAGGTGCAAGTCCGCGTTCACTGGTGTATCGTAATGGCGAAAAGAGCCATTTAATTGACACAAATCAGTTGGTTGACGAAATCGAAGCGATGGTTCGTCAACGTGTTAGCGATCTTGAAGACGCTAAAGCTAAAGAGATTATTCGCACAAGTTTTTCTGAGTAGATCATGAGTTCAATCGTCGCAATCAAAGGTTTTAATGACATTCTCCCTACGCAAAGTCCTGCATGGAGACGTCTAGAACAGCATCTATCAAGCCTGATGGATGCTTATGGTTATCAGCAAATTCGCTTGCCGATTGTGGAGCAGACTCATCTGTTCAAACGTTCTATTGGTGATGCAACGGATATCGTTGAAAAAGAAATGTACACATTCCTAGATAAAGGTAACCCGCCTGAGTCTTTGACTTTGCGTCCAGAAGGAACAGCAGGGTGTGTACGTGCAATGCTTGAACATAACTTACTTCGTGGTGCTACACCGCGTGTATGGTATGTCGGCCCAATGTTCCGCTATGAAAAACCACAAAAAGGTCGCTACCGTCAGTTCCATCAATTTGGCGTAGAAACCTTTGGTGTTGCAACACCAGATCAAGATGTAGAATTGATTTTAATGACTGCGCGTTTGTGGAAACGCATGGGCGTTGCAGATAAAGTTCAATTAGAACTCAATACTTTAGGTGAGTCTGATGAACGTGCAGCTTATCGTGCGGCATTGGTTGAATTCTTAGAGTCACATAAAAATGACTTAGATGAAGATTCACAGCGTCGTCTAACTACGAATCCACTGCGTATTTTGGATTCTAAAGATGCGAAAACACAAAGCATTTTGGAAAATGCGCCAAAACTTCACGACTTTATGGGTGAAGAAACGTTGGCTCACTTTGCTCAATTGCAGCAGTATTTGACTGACGCTGGTGTTGGTTTTGTGATCAATCAAAAATTGGTTCGTGGTCTCGACTACTACAATAAAACGGTCTTTGAATGGACAACTACACACTTAGGTTCTCAAGGAACGGTATGTGCTGGTGGTCGTTATGACGGTTTAGTCGGTCAGCTTAAAGGTAAAGCAGACCAGTCTGTGCCTGCTGTTGGTTTTGCAATGGGTATGGAGCGTTTGCTTCTTCTACTTGAACAAGTGGAAGACAATACTCCTGTACGTGACTGTGAGCTATTCTTGGTTTCAGATCCTGCAACTCAAGGTAAAGCGTTGGTGCTTGCTGAACAAATACGTGATCAACTTGAAGCAGCCGGTAGCAACATTCGCTTAAAAGTTGGTTCACAAGGTTCAATGAAATCGCAAATGAAAAAAGCCGACCAATCGGGTGCTTTATTTGCTGTGATTTACGGTGAACGTGAGCAAGCAGCAGGGCAAGTGCTGGTAAAAGAGCTAGCGATTGCAGAACAACACGAAGTGAATGTGGCAGACTTTGTTGCCTTCATTATCGAAAAAATTTCTTCAAAATAATCCCTATAACATAAGGAAAAAGGTAATTTCATGAGCGCATTGAGTGAAGAAGAACAACTTGATAATTTAAAATCGTTTGCTAAAAAATATGGCTCTGCCATTGTTAGCGGCATTTTAATTGCGTTGATTGCCTTTTTCGGATGGGAATACTGGCAGAAGAAAACTTTGGCTGAATCACAAATGCAAACAGCCAAAGTCCAGCAGTTAATGGATGATGCTCAGTCGGCGACAGGCGATGCGTTTACACAACTTTCTGCGACTGCAGATAAAATTGTAAAAGAAGCGCCAGATTCGCCACAAGCCATCCAAACTCAGTTGCTTATGGCAAAATTGGCGTATGATAAAGCGGATTATGCCAACGCTGAAAAAGCTTTGAAAAAAGTTGAAAATTCAAAAGTTGACGATGCGGGCTTAGTTCAATTGGTGAAATTACGTTTAGCGTATGCACAATTGGCACAAAAGAAATTTGATGAAGCATTAAAAACTTTAGAAGCGGTTAAAGAACCTGCTTTTCAAGCAACTGCAGATGAAGCCCGTGGCGATGTCTATGTTGCGAAAAATGATATCGAAAATGCAAAGAAAGTTTATCAAAGTGCATGGGATGCTTTGGTTGAGCGACAAGAAGAACGTCAAATTTTACAAATTAAACTCGAAAGTGTAGGCGTTTTAGTTGATGATCCTGAAATTGAACGTCCGATTATAGATACACAAGTGGAAGCAACTGAATGAATAGAAAATACAAAATTACCTGTGCGCTGACAGTTTTAACACTTGCTTTGGCTGGTTGTGCAAATAAAGGAAAAGTAGAAAAAGTAAAACCAAATCCTTTACCAAAATTGGAACAGGCAAAAACTTTAGCACCTGTATTTTCAAACAGTGTGGCTTCAACTGAGGAAGCGGATCCACTGCGTTTACGTATGGATGCAGATAATGGCGTTGTTTTTAGCGTAAACCCTAACGGTGAAGTTCAAGCCTACAAAGGTAAAGAGCGTTTATGGCAGAAGAAAATCTCTAAGCAAGGTTTGACTGCAGGTGTTGAAGCTGCTGACGGTATCGTGGTTGTCGGTAATGCAAAAGGTCAATTATTTGCATTAGATCAGGCAACAGGTGAGCAAAAGTGGACTGCGCAATTAACCGGCGCGTTACTTTCACCGTCGTTGATTCAAGCAGGTCGCGTTATTTCAGTTACCAATGATGGTACGGTATACGCAAACGATGTGGCAACGGGCCAACAAACTTGGACCTATAACTTGCCAAATGTGCAGTTTAGTTTACGTGGTATGGCAGCACCGGTATCACTCGATGCGCGTCATGTTCTCATCGCTTCTTCAAATGCCTATATCTATGTGATTGATGCATTGAGCGGTATTCCGAAAATGCAGCGTCGTGTTGCAGTGTCAGACGGTCGTTCAGATGTACAACGTCTCATTGATATTGACGGTGAACCGACTGTAGCAGGTCAATTTTTAATTACCACCAGTTACCAAGGCCAAGTGACAGCACTTGATCTTGCATCACAACAAGTGATCTGGAGTAATGATGCGAGCAGTATTCAGCGTCCTGAAGTTGCAGGCAATGGTGTCTTTGTGACACAAACTGATGGTAAAATTGTGGCTTACGAAATTACCACTGGTCAAACATTGTGGGAAAATGACCAATTGCTTAATCGTAATTTGAGTAACCCAGTGATGTTAGGTCAAGACCTTGTGGTTGGTGATCTGGATGGTGTACTTCACTTAATCAACCCAGCGACAGGCGAGTTGGTTGGTCGTTCTAAAACCAGTGGTGAAGTACGTTCACTACGTGTAATTGACAACCAATTATATGTGTCGACACGTAAGGGTGCATTAAGCATTTGGCAGAACCGTTAATTTTTCTGCGGCTTATGTTAAAATAAGCCAAACCGTATTTTTAACGCGGGGGATTGAATCATCAATGCCCCGTGTTTTTATTTATTTTAGGCATTTATCCTATTTCCATTCTTCCTAAGCTTTCTGATGTTCAGACCAGACCAAACTGGCTGATCTGGAATAAAGGTTAATCTATGAAACCCGTAATTGCGCTCATTGGTCGTCCGAACGTCGGAAAATCAACGTTGTTTAACCAGATAACCAAGAGCCGTGATGCTCTCGTTGCTGACTTTGCAGGTCTGACTCGTGACCGTAAGTATGGTGACGCGACTTATCAAAATAAATCCTTTATCGTCGTTGATACTGGGGGTATTGGCGAAACTGAGGGCGGTATCGACTCGTACATGGCAGAACAGTCAAAAACTGCCATTAATGAAGCAGATATTATTGTCTTTGTGGTCGATGCGCGCGCAGGCTTATTGGCATCTGATGAGCAAATTGCACGTGACTTACGTACGCTAGGTAAAAAAGTTTATCTTGTTGCCAACAAAGTTGATGGTGTACATGCCGAAGCAGCTTTAGTTGAATTCTTCAAATTGGGTATGGGTGAACCACTTCAAGTGGCTGCCAGCCATGGTCGTGGTGTTCAGCAAATGCTTGAAGAAGTGTTGGCTGATGTACCTGAAGATGAAAGTGAAGAACAACACGATAAAGACACAGGCTTACGTTTAGCGATTATTGGTCGTCCAAACGTAGGTAAATCGACTTTAGTGAACCGTTTGTTGGGTGAAGACCGTGTGGTTGCATTTGACCAACCGGGTACTACACGTGACTCGATTTATATCCCATTTGAACGTGATGGCCGTAAATACACATTAATCGATACTGCGGGTGTACGTCGTAAAGGTAAAGTGGACGAAATGATCGAGAAATTCTCGATTGTGAAAACTTTACAAGCGATGAAAGATGCGCATGTTGTGGTTATTGTTGTCGATGCACGTGAAGGGATCGTTGAGCAAGACTTGCATTTGATCGGTTATGCGCTTGAAGCAGGCCGTGCGATGGTGATTGCCATCAACAAATGGGACAACATGTCTGACTACGACCGTAAACAGTGTAAATTAGATGTTGAACGTCGTTTTGACTTTATTCCTTGGGCAAAAATTCACTTAATTTCTGCACTTCACGGTACAGGTGTTGGTGATCTTTATCCATCGATCCACCGTGCTTATGATTCTTCGCATTTGAAAGTATCACCTGCGAAAATCACTCAGATCTTGAATGATGCAACTGATGCGCACCAACCACCAATGGTTCAAGGTCGTCGTATCAAAATGCGTTATGCACATATGGGCGGACAAAATCCACCGACGATTGTGATTCATGGTAACAAAGTCGATAAAACGCCAAATGACTATCGTCGTTACCTAGAAAACGTGTTCCGTAAAGTTTATAAACTTGAAGGTACGCCAGTCAAAATTGAATTTAAAACCTCTGATAACCCATTTGAGGGTCGTAAGTCGCAAATCGATGAGCGTACGGCTGCACGTAAACGTCGTTATGTTCAGAAGTTCAAAAAAGCGGAAAAGAAATTCAAACGCTAAGTTTAGATGAACAAAAAAAGCCTGCAGATATGCAGGCTTTTTTATTTCACTTTATTTATCTAAAAAGATGTAGAAATTAGTTTTTACACTTTTTAGCTTGGCGGTAAATATCAATATTATCCAGATTAGTTTGAGCAATTTCCATGGCTTGCTGTGCGCTGCTGCTATCCTGTTGTGTATTTTTATTGCCAGAAAAAGCTGTCGCAAATTGTCCCATACGCGCGGCTGTTTCAGATTGACCTGAAAATGCGGATAGCGCGTTGCCAGCAAGACCAGCCCATTTTGAAACTTGATTATTTTGCTGTGCAGACGCTTGGCTTAATGCCAGTTGCGATGCTTCCAATGTGCGTTCGAAAGTTTTACGTTCAACGCTTAGGTCAGTGCAATCTAAGGTTTTTAAATAACTGGTACTATAAACACTATTGTTGGTTTGGCTAGCTTGATTGAAATTTGAGGCATAGCCACGGTCTGCTTGAGCTACGGCATAGGCAGCTTCTTGACGGCTTTGATTCATACGTGCTTCAGCTTGGTCCATGATCGCGCCATTTTTGGCACCCATCACTGCAACGGCCGCATCCAATAAACCTGCTTGAGCGAAACATGGTAGGACACAAAGTGAACTGATTAAGGTGATTTTTCTTAGCATCTGGTTTACCCCGAGTTTTAAATTAAAGTTATAAGAATCTAGAGTATTTTACCTAATTAAAGATGTATTTGAAATATTTATTATACTTAAGTATTTGAATATATTTATAATATTAAGTATTTCTTAATTAATATTATATATTCTTAAACTGGGTTTTAAAATTTAGCTGAGTCAAATGACCGATGCGCTCATCTCTATGGTAGTGTATTTTGTGTCGGGCAGTCGCATAAAATATAGCGTCATGGATGTAGTGTAAAAGATATTGGATCAACAACTTATGGCGAAAATTCAGCTTGAATATAGTGCAATTACTGACTTCTTTGTGGAGCCGCATGGCTTGAGTCGTCAAGAGGGAATTGCTGTGCGTAAACAAGCCATTTACCAATATCGCAATCAATTACTTGCGCAGCAGCTTAATAGATCAGTTGAAAATTCAGATTTTTCAAAGTCTTCGTTTGGTAAGCCTTTTCTTCCTGATTTGCCACATTTTCATTTTAATCATAGTCATAGCCAGCAGCATTATGTATTGGCCAGCAGTGAAAAAATCGCCAATATTGGTGTGGATATTGAGGATTTAAATCGAAAAGTTCGTTTTGATGCGATGGCTCAACATAGCTTTCATCCCGAAGAATTGCTCAATTGGGACAGTTGTGAGCATGATCCTGATTTTTGGTTTAAAGTTTGGACCACCAAAGAGGCGGTACTTAAAGCGTCAGGTTTAGGGATTCGAGTGAACCTGAATGAACTGAATACACAGTGTCATCCTGAGCAGAATGGTGGGATGTGTAGCCATCCCGCAATTGGCACTTTTGCTTATCAGAATATTCAACTGCCGCATGTGATGTTGACGGTGGCATGGCAAAGTGAACAATCTTGCCGAGGCTTTCATTTGCCTAATATTGAGTTGAATGTCTTATAAATCGGTATGAAATAAAATCATCATGAAAAAAGCCCTGTTCTGGCTGAACAGGGCTTTTTTTTAAATTAATCTAAACTGGCTTTAGATTAGATTTTGCATTTTTTAGAACCTTGGTAGATACCAATGTTGTCGATGTTTGCTTGAGCAGCAGATTTGTTCGCTTGTTGAAGTTCAAGATTACCTGCTTCTGAAGTATCTTGCTCACCAGCCAAGCTGTTTGCAATGTTGCCTGCACGAGCAGCTTTTTCAGAGTTACCACCGAAAGCAGCAAGAGCGCCACCCGCTAAACCAGCAAATTTGCTCAATGATTTGCCTGGCGCTTGAGCAGATGCTTGGATGTTTGCAATGTTTTTGTCAGCAGCTTCTAAAGAGCGCTTAGCATTCGCTTTTTCAACAGCAAGAGTTGCACAATCCATCGCTTTTAATTCTGAAGATGCGAATTGAGTTGTAGCAAAAGCAGAAATTGAAATAGAAGTAACAGTTGCAAGAACAAGTAATTTTTTCATGAAATAATTCACTTTTATTGTTAGAAAATAAACGCCCGAAAGTAATGGGCGGGTGAATATTATTCAAAAAAAGGAATTTTGTCCTGTTAAAATGTGACAATTGTGTAACTTTGTGTAATTTGCGTACAAATATGATTGCAAAATTAAATGATTAGTAACACGTTGCTATTTGGGTTTTTGTGCAATCCAAATATTACTTAAGCGGTTGACAAATTGCGGGCTAAACTTCGATAAATTAAATAAAAATTTAGCTTTCATCCCTACAGGTGTATGTGTGGCCATTAAGACCGAATCCCGTTTTTGTACCAAGGCATAAATTTGCTGAGCGACATCGCTCGGTTGAAGATTGACGCCCATTTTCTTAACACTTTGTGCATCCATGTCTTGCACCATCGCGGTTTGAACAAATAAAGGCATCACATCTAAAACGCGAATATTGTATTTTTGCCATTCAATATCCAAGCTTTCAGTGAACCCGCGGACAGCAAATTTAGATGTAGCATAACTGGCTAAATCCGCTTGTCCATAAATTGCTGAAGCCGAAGAGAGGTTAATCACACGAGCAAAATTGCTTTGTTTTAAATAGGGAAATGCCGCATAGCAACCGTTTATCACCCCTTTGACATTGATATCAATCGTACGGTGGTGTGCAGACAGTTCCGTATGTTCAAAGCTACCTGAATACAGAATTCCGGCATTATTGACTAAGATATTCAGCTGACCTGCCCATGCAACAAATTCAGCTAAAGCGCTTTGCCATTGCTCTGGTTGTGTCACATCTAAAAGCCCAGCTTTGGCATGGCTACCGAGTTCAGCAGCTAATGAGGTGACTTGAGATTGGTTAATGTCGTAGAGCCCAACTTTATAGCCTTGTTGTATGAACAGTCGTGCAATTGCTGCGCCAATCCCTTGTCCTGCACCGCTAATAAAAATACTTTGCATGTTATGCTTCCCTGAATTGAGTTGCTCATTCCCTGAGTGAATTTTGAGCATATCAAATTCTGTAATCGAAACAATGTACTGATGAGTAAATAGCTGGAGTTCACATGGAACAATTATTAGCAGTGATGAAAGAATTACGTGAAAAATGTCCATGGGATCAAAAGCAAACCCCAGAAAGTCTGACTCGTTATGCTATAGAAGAGGCCTATGAAGTTGAAGCGGCGGTTCGTTCAGGTCAGATTGACGATGTGCGAGATGAACTGGGGGATTTGTTGCTGCAAGTGGTTTTTCAGTCGCAGATATATAGCGAACAAGGCGCGTTTGATTTTCAAGATGTGGTGCAAGCCATTACAGATAAATTAATTCGCCGTCATCCCCATGTGTTTCAGGCAGAGCAGTTCTCAGCACTCAATGCGGATGATGTGGCAACACTATGGAAACAGATTAAACAACAAGAAAAAGGAGGGAAATTAGCATCAAGATTAGATGAGGTTAAACATGCTCCTGCATTAAGCCAAGCAGATGAAATTCAAAAAAATGTGGCGAAAATTGGCTTTGATTTTCCAGATATTGAAGGGGCTTATGGCAAGCTTGAGGAAGAGCTGGGGGAATTAAAAGAGGCTTTGGCAGGCAAAAAATCCGACGAAATATTTGATGAATTTGGTGATTGCTTATTTTCTCTGGTGAATGTTGGACGTAAGATTGGCATCTCAAGTGAGATGGCACTTTTAAGTACCATTCATAAATTTAGAAGCCGCTTTGCTTATATTGAAGCACAAGCCACATTACAACAAAAACATGTAGAAGACCTGTCTCTGACTGAAATGGATCAGTTGTGGGAACAGGCAAAACAACAATTAAAACAACAGGCTAAATATGTACCGCATCCTAAAGAATAAATACTTTACGCAACTACTTGTCTTGGTTTTGGGTTTAATGGCAGATTTGACTTATGCTCAAAGCCCTTCGGGCTACGCGGAATGGAAAGCCATGCAGCAAGCTCAAGATCAGCAATTAAAAAAGCAATCTGAGGCCACTAAGTCCAAAGCGACAACTGCACCGAGCAATACCAACTATTATTTGTCACGACCCAGCACTCAGCAAAATAGCCGATCAGATCAAGTACGCTTAAATACAGCCTCAGTTGATGAACTGCAAACATTACATGGGATTGGTCAGAAAAAAGCAGAAGCCATTGTGCAATATCGTAAAAGTAATGGCTTATTTAAAAGCATTGATGATATTCAACAGGTTAAGGGCATCGGTCCTGCGCTGTTTGCTAAAAATAAAGCAAAATTGGCACTTTAAGTGAAGTGTAAAAAAAAGAATTAGGTTAAGCTCAGCTTGAGCATCGAGATAATCAAATTGCCCTTTGATTGTGTTAGAGATATCATTAGCGACATCTTAAGAATTTTACGTTCAGACGTAGGAGACAGCGTCTTTTGCAAACTTTGCGCGCGTCCAAATGTGGTTTATCAACCGCACAATTACCTTCTTCCATTTTAGATGTGATTGATGCCTTAACTAAGGCAGGCTATGAAGCTTATATCGTGGGTGGCGGTGTCCGTGACCTAATGTTGGGTTATGCACCTAAAGATTTTGATGCCGTAACTAATGCGACACCAGCTCAGGTGAAAGAAGTCTTCGGGCGACGTTGCCGAATTATTGGTCGTCGTTTTGAGCTGGCGCATGTCTACTCAGGACGTGAACTGATCGAAGTTGCGACCTTTCGTGCGCCACCTAAAAAAGCCGTGACTTCTGCTGCGGGCATGATTTTACGTGATAATAATTGGGGTACGATTGAGCAAGACTTTGCACGTCGTGACTTCTCGATCAATGCAATGTATTACCAACCACGCAAAGGTGAAGTGCTAGATTTTTGTCATGCAGTAGATGACATTAAGCATAAAACGTTGCGTTTATTGGGTGATCCACAATTACGTTTTGAAGAAGATCCTGTGCGGATGCTTCGGACTTTACGTTTTGCAGCCAAATTAAACTTTAATATTGATGAAAAAATTCTGGATGTTTTTACTCCAGAACTCACTCAATTGCTGCGTGATGTGTCTCCACATCGTTTATACGATGAGTCACAAAAGCTCTTTACCATGGGGCATCTCAATCGCGTCTTACCGATGCTGATCGATTTTGGTATTTGGTATCAATTATTTGCAGATATCAAACCGGTCGTAACCCCATTTATTGAGTTGGCTGCAAAAAATACCGATCAACGTATTTCGATTGGGAAAACCATTAACCCTGCATTTTTCTATGCCGTGTTATTGTGGATCCCGTTCCAAGAACGTTGTACGTTCTATCTGAATAAAGGTGTAGTTCCTGCTGAAGCGCGTGCTCAAGCTGGTTTAGATGTATTGAAACGTCAGGCTACACGAACCATTATTCCACGCTTTGCAGAAACATTTATTCGTGAAGTTTGGGAAATGCAAACCCGTTTGCTGAATCCAAAACCACAGCAAATTGAAGCACTATCAGGTCATGCGCGTTTCCGTGCAGGCTTTGACTTTCTGCTGCTGCGTGAAAAATCGGGCGATACAAGCACGCAAGGTATGGGCCAGTGGTGGGATGCTTATCAGCAGATGAGCACTGACGAAAAAGAACTGGCAATTAGCCAATACAATCGTCAACGTGCCAAGAGTCGTCGTAAAGCGGCGCATGAAGATGTGGAAGCCAAAACTTCTACTCATCAGCAAGTTGAAATTGAACCGCTGGTGAATGAACCAGAAAGCAGAAGTCGCCGTCAACGTAAGCCTAAATCACATGCCAACAGTCCAGCGACAGTGTCAATCGTGGCAGCGTCAGCCAGTGGTGAAATTGGTGCAGATCATCCGATTTTAAAACGTAAACGTGTGAAACGAGATTTGACTCAGGTTATTTTTGGGCCAACACAATGACGCTGACATATATTGGTTTAGGCAGTAATTTAGGTGATTCTCTACAGATCCTTAGTGAAGCGGTGCATAAACTTGCAACACTCGGAAAAGTGAAAGTCTCAAAACTGTATCAAAGCCCGCCAATGGGGCCACAAGATCAGCCGAATTATTTAAATGCAGCGGTTGCATTAGAAACTCATCTAGCGCCTTTGGCTTTGTTGGATGAATTGCAACGCTTTGAACAAGAGTCGGGGCGTGTACGCCTACGTCATTGGGGGGAGCGTACACTTGATTTAGATTTACTGATTTATGGTGAACAGCACATTCAAAATGAACGTTTGACGGTGCCTCATGTTGGTGTTTTAGAGCGTGATTTTGTGTTGAAACCTTTGTTGGATTTAGATGAGAATCTACAGATTAAAGGACAACCATTAAAAGATTTACCTATTTTGAATAATCCAAATTTAACTGTATTGGATGCAGGAAACTGGGCCCATCTTTAATTTTTGTATGACCACTTGAGAAAGCCGTCATCTGAGGAATATTGAAATGATTAGTCTAAGTGACTTGAAAAAATTTAAAGCGGAAGGCCGCAAATTCTCCTGCCTGACTTGCTATGATGCGAGCATGGCAAAAGCAATGGAAGTTGCTGAAGTCGATAGTATTCTGATTGGTGATTCATTGGGGATGACCATTCAAGGGAATGACTCAACTTTGCCTGTCACTGTTGAAGATATGGTATATCACACTGCAGCAGTGCGTCGTGGCAATAAACATGCTTTTATTTTGACTGATTTGCCCTTTATGACCTATGCCACTTTGAATGACGCTTTAGTAAATTCAAAGATCGTGATGCAAGCAGGCGCGCAGATGGTCAAATTGGAAGGTGGCGCATGGTTGTCAGAAACAGTTGAAGTATTGACCCGTAATGGTATTCCGGTGTGTGTGCATTTAGGGTTAACTCCGCAATCGGTTCATGTGTTTGGCGGTTATAAAGTGCAAGCACGTACACGCGAAACCGCGGATCAACTCATTGCAGATTGTAAAGCTGTGGTTGATGCAGGTGCAGCACTTTTACTTTTGGAATGTGTTCCTGCCCAAGTGGGTAAAGAAATTAGTGAATTATTCCCAAATACACCTGTGATTGGGATCGGTGCCGGTGCAGATACGGATGCTCAAGTCTTGGTTCAACAAGATATGTTGGGACTGACGTTTAGTCACGTGGCGAAATTTGTTCGCAACTTTATGAAAGAGCAAGCAGGGGAAACGGCAATTGTGGATGCGTTTAAGGCGTATCATGCTGCCGTACTAGATGGTAGCTTCCCTGCCAAAGAACATACATTCCAAATTGAGCTGTAAGACATGAAAACTGAAACAACGATTCAAGGTTTAAGTGCATCGCTAAATCCAGCACGTGCTGCGCGCAAAATCATTGGTTTTGTACCAACGATGGGGAACTTGCATGAAGGTCACCTTAATTTAGTTCGTGAAGCACGTAAACTGTGTGATGTCGTGGTGGTGAGTATTTTCGTTAACCCAATTCAGTTTGGTCCAAATGAAGACTTTGACAACTATCCACGTACTTTGGAACAAGATCAGCACTTATTGGCTGAAGTGGGTTGTGACATCGTGTTTGCGCCGACTGTTGAACAAATGTATGGCAACAAACCGCGCTTAACCAATATTAGCGTGGGCGGCATTACCAATGATTTGTGTGGCGAACAGCGTCCGGGTCATTTTGACGGTGTTGCTGTTGTTGTGACAAAACTCTTTAATATTGTTCAACCGAATTTTGCATTCTTTGGGCAAAAAGATTACCAGCAACTTGCAGTGATTCGTCAGTTTGTACGTGACTTAAATATTCCACTAGAAGTGATTGGTGTGCCGATTACTCGTGCCGAAGATGGTTTAGCATTGAGCTCACGTAATGGTTATTTAAGTGCGGAAAATCGTGCGATTGCACCAACGATTTACCAAAGCTTGAAAACGGCTGAGGCAGAATTACATGCTGGAACTCAACTGGCAGATGTGTTAGCGAATATTAAAGCAACATTGACAGCAGCGGGTTTTGTTGTGGACTATGTTGAAGCACGTACACCTGAATTACAGAAAATTGAAGAATTTGATCAAGACGTGGTGTTGTTTATTGCGGCTAAATTAGGCGCAACACGTCTTATTGATAATATGCAGGTTAAATATACTGCAGTTTAAAACGGCTATGGGGTAGCAAGCGATGAAGCGCATTTTAATTGTTACAGGACAATCTGGATCTGGAAAGTCATCTGCATTACAGATACTTGAGGATTTGGGTTATTACTGTATCGATAATTTGCCATTGGCCTTACTCCCCGAAATTGTTGAAAAACTCGATTCAGAAAATAATCTTGAACAATTGGCACTGGGTGTGGATGTCCGCAGTACACGTGCAGATTTACAAGAGTTCGATTTGGTTTTTCAACAGCTACAACGCCATGGCTCAGTCGATATTATTTATTTGACCACGCGTGATCAGGAATTGATTGCGCGATTCAGTTCATCTCGACGTCCCCATCCGTTGGCAAGTCGTTTCAAAAGTTTAAATGAGTGTATACAGGAAGAAAAATCTTTACTGTTGCCGATTCAATTACGCTCGACAGTACATATTGATACTACAGATAAGAGCGTACATGATTTAAAACATACCTTGCTGTCTAAACTTGGACAGGCAGATAATTTAATTTTGATCTTACAGTCTTTTGGCTATAAGCATGGTATTCCACTCGATGCAGATTATGTTTTTGACGTCCGTCATTTGCCCAATCCGCACTGGGATATGGAATTACGTAAGTATTCAGGATTAGATGAGCCAGTTCGTCAGTTTTTACAACAAAGTGAACAAACCAATGAAATGTTCCAAGATATTTATCATTTCTTGGATAAATGGCTGCCGGCATTTGCCGAAGGGCATCGTCATTACATGACGGTGTCGATCGGTTGTACAGGTGGGCAACACCGTTCGGTATATATCGTAGATAGACTAAAAAAAGCACTTGAGGCAAAATGGTCTATTCAGGTTCTACATAGAGAAATGAAGCACTGGTCATGATCGACACAACTGTTGACGTAATTAATAAACTGGGTTTACATGCGCGTGCATCTGGCAAGCTAATCGAAGTCACGACCAAATTTCGCTCGTCGATTCAAATTGGTAAGGGTGGAAAATTAGTAGATGCCAAAAATATTATGTCTTTGCTGATGCTTGGCGCAGGCAAGGGCACAACTTTACGCTTAGTGATTGAAGGTGCAGATGAAGAAAAAGCTTTATCTGAAATTCAAGCACTGTTTGCGGCAAAATTTTACGAGGCAGATTAAACGTGGCACGTCGACCGAATCGCTATACCGAAGAAGACTTTGAATCCTTAGAAGGACGTGCAAGTAAAACTGAGCAAAAGAAAGCTGTACAACGTATGGCTGCTTTGGGCGAGGAACTTGCAAAACTGAATCCTAAACAGATTAAAAATCTTCCTGTTGAAGAGCGTCTGATCGAAGCACTACTAGATGCACAAACAATTACTTCACATGAAGCGCGACGCCGTCAGTTTCAACGTGTAGGTAAATTACTGCGTAATGAAGATGAAACCATGATTTTATCTTACTTAACCCCGCAGCAAGGTGCGAAAAAAACAGCGCAGCTTCAACGCTGGACTGAACGTATGATTGCCCAAGGTGATCCCGTCATTAAAGAGTTCATGAAAGCACATAATGCTGCTGAACATCATCCTATTCGTCAGCATATTTTGCGTATTCAACGTGATATAGCCAAAAATGTAAGCGAAGAAGAACTGGCTGCGTCAAAGTTGAAATTGTTTAACTACATTCAACAAGTGGCTTTATTATCTGATAACTAATGCATGATTAGATAGCCAAGTACTTAGATAGCTCAATGATCAGAGAATTCAACATGATCTGATCATTGAAGCAAAACGTGAAGTTATAGACTTCACATCAAAAAAGCGACCTGATTAGGTCGCTTTTTTTGCTTAAATGATTGAAAAAATCATGCTTAGCTTTTGAGTCTTAACATTAACCAAATTCACCAACAGCGCGCTCTTTAGCCCATTCACGGAGAACGAACTTCTGAAGTTTACCTGTCGAGGTTTTTGGAATTTCGGTAATCACTACATCTTTAGGTACTTTGAAACGTGCAAGGTGCTGCTTACAGAATTCGATCAGTTCTTCAGGCGTTGCTTCTTTACCTGCTTTTAATTCAATAAAGGCACAAGGCACTTCTTGCCAACGAGGGTCAGGTTTTGCAACCACTGCAGCGGTCAGTACAGCAGGGTGTTGATATAGAATTTCTTCTACTTCGAGCGATGAAATGTTTTCACCCCCTGAAATGATCACATCTTTAGAGCGGTCAGTAATTTTGGCATAACCGTCAGGTTGGCAGACTGCTAAGTCGCCGGTATGGAACCAGCCACCGGCAAAGGCTTCAGCCGTTGCTTCTGGGTTTTTCAAATAACCTTTCATTACGATGTTGCCACGGAACATGATTTCGCCCATGGTCTGGCCATCATGCGGAACAGGTAACATGGTTTCAGGATCAATGACTTTCATGCCGTCTTGAAGCGGGTATGGTACACCTTGGCGAGAATGCAGCTGTGCTTGTTCTTGAATGGAAAGATCAGACCAGCCTGCTTGCGATGCGCAAAGTGCCGATGGACCATATGTTTCAGTCAAACCGTAAACATGTGTGACATTGATACCAATATTACGCATCCCTTCAATAATCGCTGCAGGTGGCGCTGCACCAGCAACCATCACTTCAACGCGATGGTCAAATTGTGCTTTTTTCTCTTCAGGCGTATTGATCATCATTGAAAGTACGATTGGCGCACCGCAGAAATAATCTACTTTGTGTTCAGCAATCAGTTTGAAAATCAGTTCAGGATCGATTTTACGTAGACAAATATTGGTTCCGCCATTGGCTGCCATTGTCCAAGCAAAGCACCAGCCATTACAGTGGAATAGAGGAAGCGTCCACAGATACGTTGCACGTGGCGTCATGCCGCAAGCAATGATGTTACTCGCTGCATTGATATATGCGCCGCGGTGATGATACACCACGCCTTTTGGATTCCCTGTGGTGCCTGAGGTATAGCTTAAGCTAATGGCATCCCATTCATCTTGGGGTAAATGCCATTCAAAGTTGGCATCGCCTTGCGCCAACCAGTCTTCAAATTCAATTTGTCCGATCGGTTGTGCTGTGCCTTCAAATTCAGCATCTGCCACATCAATGACATAAATATCTTGATCGATTAAAGCTAAAGCTTCTGTGGCAACCTGAGTAAATTCAGGGTCGACCAACAGGACTTTGGTTTCTGCATGTTCCAGCATGAAGGCAATGGTTTTCGCATCAAGACGTGTATTTAGCGTATTTAGTACAGCACCCGCCATCGGTACGGCAAAGTGTGCTTCAACCATAGCTGGAACGTTCGGTAATAACACAGACACGGTGTCGTTTTTGCCAATGCCTAATTGTTGCAACTGATGTGCAAATTGACGACAGCGGTTATACGTTTGGCGCCATGAAATATGACGATTGCCGTGGATAATGGCATTCTGATCAGGATAAATATAGGCTGCACGCTCTAAATAACGTAGAGGCGAAAGTGCCACAAAATTTGCCGGGGTCCGTGGCAATTCATCGTATGCGCTAACCATCGTGGTACTCCAAGTCCATGTATATTTGTTTTAAATCTGACTTAACAATAATTCAGTCCTTAGCTTCTCTGCATTTATGCTTTAGTCGAGTATTTATACTAAATTTTTAAGTGATTGAAATTGAATAAAATAAAAACAGTAAGGTGAAGAAAATGAACCCTATGGTTCTCAAAATTGATTTTTTAGCATAAATAATTTAGTTGAAAAATATACAGGTGTTGTTGGTTTTTTATACTGATTTGGCAGATATTTCCGTGTGTGATCCTCTTTGTTGATTCGGTTTGAATGATGCTTAACGAATAATGTAGAGCGCCTTGAATAGTCTTTGTGGGGGTATAAACGAATGATTTTTTCTTTAATTGATCGTGGCTTATTTACTGTTTTATAACAATAAACTTAAGTTTGAGAAGATGCTGAACTTCGTATAATCTAAGTAAAAAATCAAGATGGCTTGTGCATTAACATTGCAAAAGCGGAAATCAAAAATAAAACAATACGGCTAAATACAATAAAAAGTATGGCGACAAGGATGAATATGACAATTCAACACGACATTGCATGGGAAAATTGGTCAGGTGCTCAGAAGTCGATCCCGAAGTCATTTATACAACCGCAAAATCTTGAGCAATTAATGGATGTGGTGCAATACCATCCTAAGATTCGCTTGGTTGGCGCAGGGCACTCATTTAGCCCTTTGGCAAAAACCACAGATACCTTAGTACGTTTAGATCATCTCAAAGGCATTCTAGATATCGATGCTGAACACTGCCAAAGTACCGTCCAAGCTGGCACACGATTATTTGATTTGGGTGAGAAGCTCGCGTCTTTTGATCAAGCACTGATTAATCAAGGGGATATTGATCGTCAAAGTTTGGCTGGGGCTATCGCAACAGGAACACATGGTACCGGACTCGAATTACCGTGTTTATCGGCATTGGTTAAGGGTTTCGAATTATTAACCGCGCAGGGAGAATTAATACAATGCAGTGCTGAACAGAACAGCGAAATTTTCCAAGCAGGGCGTGTTTCACTCGGGAGTTTAGGCGTGCTGACGCATGTACAGCTGCAAAACCGACCGATGTATAAACTCAAAGAACAAACGCGATTATGTCCGCTGAAAGATGTCTTGCAGAATATGCAGCAATGGCAATATGAACATCGACATATTGAGTTCTGGGCATTTAGTCATGCTGATCAGGTTATTTTAAAAACCTTAGATGAGACGGAAGATAACCTTCAACCGCGGAAAGAACAGTGGTTAGATGACGACGTATTACTCAAATTTTGTGCAGAATTGACGTGATTCTTTCCACCACTGAATCCATGGCTACAAAAATTATTAGGTGTTTTTGTCAAACCTTCGATGAGCGTAGACTGGTCAAGTCGAATTTTTCCTTCTGCTCGAAATACCAAATTTAATGAGACGGAATACCAGATTCCGCTGCAACACGGGATGAATTGTTTAGAAGAAATTTTGCATACCCTTCGACGACATAAGGTGCCGATGTTTTTCCCGCTAGAATATCGACTTGTACGTGGGGATGATATTTGGCTCAGTCCGTTTTATCAGCAAGATTCGGCCTCAATTTCG
Organism: Acinetobacter sp. YH16040_T; assembly: GCF_024605785.1. Classification (NCBI taxonomy): domain Bacteria; kingdom Pseudomonadati; phylum Pseudomonadota; class Gammaproteobacteria; order Moraxellales; family Moraxellaceae; genus Acinetobacter; species Acinetobacter sp. YH16040_T. Next base: position 617,972 of record NZ_CP094541.1, read on the forward strand.
GTGCATCAGTTCTATAAGCAAGATTATCAAGTCATCTTTAAGCTCGTGGAGCCGATTTTTTTAAAATATGGCGGGCGTCCGCATTGGGGGAAATTGCATAGCCTAAATGCGCGGCAGCTTCAAAATGTGTACCCCAAGTGGCAAGATTTTTTGAATATTCGACAAGAATTAGATCCTCAGCAAAAGTGGCTCAGTCCCGAGCTACAGCAGTTACTGATTGATTAAGCATCGTGGAAGTTAAACATTGAAGACCAATTGAACGATATGAAAAAGGGGATGGCATGGATGCATATTTTCAAAAGTTGAATTCGCTGTTAAAACAAAATGGTACGGGGATGCCCCAGTTAATCGTGGATGTTGATGCATTAAATCACAACTTGGTGATCACTCAGCAGCAAATGCCAGAGCGTCTGCATCCGCGCTTGGTGGTGAAATCCTTGGCGTGCATGGCATTGCTTCAACACTGTGCTACACAGCTCAAGACAGAGCGTTTCATGCTATTTCATTTTGCACATCTAAAAACACTTTTTGAATCGATTCCGCAAGCCGATGTGTTGTTTGGAAAACCGATGCCGATTCAGGCCTTGCACCATGCAGACAAGGCGTTTTTGCAGGCAACGCAATCGCAAGTGCAATGGCTGATTGATAGTGAACAGCGTTTAGCCCAATACCTCAAATTTGCTGAGCAGCATCAACTGTGTCTACGCATCAATATTGAAATCGATGTGGGGCTACACCGTGGAGGTCTGAAAACGATCCATGAGCTAAAGGCTGTTTTGGATGTAATCGTTCAACATCCCCAACATTTAAAATTTTCAGGATTAATGGGCTATGACGCACATGTGGCGAAGATTCCACGGCTGATCCAATCTGCTGAACAGACTTATCAACAGTCCCAGCAAAGTTATCAACAATTCAAAGCTTATGTACAACAGCGCTACCCAACCTTATGTGATGAACACACCTGTTGGAATGGTGGTGGTAGTCCTAGTTTTAGTTTTCATTGTCAGCAGAGTGTCTGTAACGAAGTCTCGTTTGGCTCGATGTTATTAAAACCTGCAGATTTTGAACTGAAAAATTTACACGCTTTCCAAAGTGCCTTGTGGATCGCCACACCTGTGTTAAAAGTGTTGCCGCGGACTGAATTACCACAGTTAGAGTGGCTCAGTCGTTGGGCGAAATCTCAGGCTGTGTTTATTTATGGAGGCTATTGGCGAGGGGACTATGTTTATCCTCAAGGCAGTCAGCCCCATGCGTTATATGGTCGCAGTAGTAATCAGGAGCTTGTGCAAATTCCACAGACAAGCAGCATAAACGTAGATGATTATATTTTTTTACGCCCTACCCAGAGTGAAATGATCATCCCTCAATTTGCACAGCTTTGGTTGTACCAATCCGATCAATTCATGGCCTTTGAGACCTTCAGAGAATAAAAAAAGAGCTCGTATGGACTCTTTTTAGGTTCAATTGTTTTGAAAAAAGCTCATGATTTGAAGCTTACTCAAATCCACTGTAGTGAATACCCGTGAGGTTCGACATTTCTTTTTTCCATGTGGTCAGGTCATCTTTGCAGAATTGATTCAGATGATGATGTCCGCAGGCACGAGCCATGACTTGCATCAGTTCAACGGATGCATTTAGAAAATTCGCCAGTTGTTGTGCCGATTTGTCTATTTCTAAACGACGACGTAAATGATCTTGTTGTGTGGCGATGCCGACAGAACAATCATTGGTCTGACAGGCACGCATAGCTAAACAGCCAATGGCTTGCATGGCAGAGTTTGAAATCGCGATGGCATCTGCACCTAAAGCGAGTGCCTTAATAAAGTCAGCGGGTACACGAAGTCCACCTGTGATCACTAAACTAATATCTGACCGTCCTAAACGGTCTAAATGACGACGTGCTCGTGCAAGTGCAGGAATGGTCGGTACAGAGATATTGTCACGGAACAAGGTTGGGGCTGCACCTGTTCCACCGCCACGACCATCTAAAATAATATAGTCCACACCGATGCTGATTGCTGCGTCAATATCACGTTCAATATGCTGTGCGGAAAGTTTATAGCCGATCGGGATGCCGCCGGTTTCTGCTCGGACATATTCTGCAAATTCACGATATTGTGAAAGATGAGTCCAGTCGGGGAAAGTTGCAGGAGAAATGGCTGCGGTGCCTTCTGGTAATTTGCGCACTTCTGCAATTTTTCCAACCACTTTATGGCCTGGCAGATGTCCTCCCGTACCTGTTTTTGCAGCTTGACCGCCTTTAAAATGAAAGGCCTGACACTTTTTAACTTTTTCGATGTCATAGCCAAAACGACCCGATGCAAGTTCATAAAAATAACGTGAATTGGCCGCTTGTTCCTCAGCAAGCATTCCACCTTCACCTGAACAAATGCCTGTACCTGCAAGTTCAGCACCTGTTGCAAGGGCAACTTTGGCTTCTTGAGATAACGCACCAAAACTCATATCTGACACAAACAGGGGGATTTTGAGTTTTAAGGGTTTTTTAGCATTTGGGCCAATCACTACTTCGGTTGCTACGGGTGCATCATCTAATAATGGAATTTTCCACAGTTGTGCGGTGATCAGTTGAATGTCCTCCCATTTCGGGAGTTGATTGAAAGGCACGCCCATCGCCGCTGTCGGGCCATGATGTCCAAAGTTTTTCAAGCCATTTCGCGCGAGTTCTAAGATCAATTTATTATGTGGTTCTTCAGGTGCGGGTGCCGAATCCGCATATAAACCTTGGTATTGATCGCGTTTATACTGCTGTGGATTGCGTTTTTCCCAAGCTGTAATTTCTTCAAGATCGACATACACCTGATCGCCTTCCACCCACGCTTTAAATTTTTGCAGATTTTTATTCAGATAACGTGGATTGATGCCAGTTTTATAAATATAGTGAGAACCATGCAGCCCACAGACGATTTTATCTCCTTGAATATGGGCATCGGCCATGAGGGCGCCGCGATGCTGACAGCGACCATACATGACTACGACTTGTTCTGCATCATCATCTTCGAGCCTTAAGACCACAAGATCGACATTGGCTGCGAGGGTATAAGCGGGTTGGAGCGGTTTTAAACTAGACCAAGATATAAGTGAGTGTGCTTGCATGATACCTGCCTACATAAAGATTTCAGTGGGTATTGGTGTTCGAAATTCGGAATAATTTTATGAATTAGAACGTGATTATTATGTTGACAGCATAAAGCGCATTTCGGCTGAAATCTGCTTGAATTATCAGGAGTCTTGTAAAAGGCGGTAGAAAAATCAACTTCCATGGGATTAGAGGTTTATTAAAGTTGGCAGGGCGTGTAAAATTTAGGTCGAATTTTATTTATCCACCGTTTTTATCTTTTGAGGGTCTCCCTCGATCATAATCTCGCGGTGACATGCTCCATTGTACGGGGCATCACTCCTTAAGGATTTTTATATGCCAATTATCACTTTGCCAAATGGCGATCAAAAAGAATTTGATCATGCCGTGTCTGTGATGGAAGTTGCTCAAAGCATCGGTCCTGGTCTAGCAAAAAATACAGTTGCGGGTCGTGTAAACGATCGTTTAGTTGATGCGTCTGATTTAATTACAGAAGATGCTAGCCTACAGATTATCACGCCTAAAGATGAAGATGGTATTCACATCATTCGTCACTCTTGTGCGCACTTGGTGGGTCATGCAGTTAAGCAATTGTTCCCAGAAGCAAAGATGGTCATTGGTCCTGTCATTGAAGAAGGTTTCTACTATGACATCTGGATGCCACGTCCGTTTACTTTAGATGACATGGCAGCAATCGAAGAGCGCATGAAAAAGCTCATCGACCAAGACTATGATGTCATCAAAAAAATGACTCCACGTGATGAAGTGATCAAAGAGTTCACTGCACGTGGCGAAGAATACAAACTGCGTCTGATTGAAGACATGCCTGAAGAAACTGAAATGGGCTTGTACTACCATCAAGACTACTTGGATATGTGCCGTGGTCCGCACGTTCCAAATACTAAATTCTTAAAATCGTTCAAGTTGACTAAAATCTCTGGTGCTTACTGGCGCGGTGATGCGAAAAACGAACAGTTACAACGTATTTACGGTACAGCTTGGGCGGACAAAAAGCAGCTAGCTGCCTACATCAAACGTATTGAAGAAGCTGAAAAACGCGATCACCGTAAAATTGGTAAAGCGTTAGACTTGTTCCATATGCAAGAAGAAGCGCCGGGTATGGTGTTCTGGCATCCAAACGGCTGGACTATTTACCAAGTGCTTGAACAATACATGCGTAAAGTTCAACAAGCCAATGGTTACCAAGAAATCCGTACACCGCAAGTGGTTGATTTCACGCTTTGGGAAAAATCAGGTCACGCAGCAAACTATGCTGAAAACATGTTTACGACTCACTCAGAGAACCGTAACTATGCAGTAAAACCAATGAACTGCCCATGTCACGTGCAAGTCTTCAACCAAGGTTTGAAATCTTACCGTGATCTTCCAATTCGTTTGGCTGAGTTTGGTTCATGTCACCGTAACGAACCATCGGGTTCATTACACGGCATTATGCGTGTACGTGGCTTTACACAAGATGATGCGCATATCTTCTGTACCAAAGAACAAATCGGTACTGAAGTTGCAGACTTTATTAAACTGACATTAGATGTTTATAAAGACTTCGGCTTTGAAGAAGTACAAATGAAGTTGTCGACACGTCCAGAAAAACGTGTGGGTGATGACAAACTTTGGGACATGGCGGAAAAATCTTTAGCAGATGCTTTAGATGCTGCAGGCCTAGAGTGGGAACTTCAACCGGGTGAAGGTGCATTCTACGGTCCGAAAATTGAATTCTCATTGAAAGACTGCTTAGGTCGTGTATGGCAGTGCGGTACAATTCAATGTGACTTTAACTTACCAGAACGTTTAGATGCGTCTTATGTGACTGAAGATAACGACCGTGATCAGCCTGTAATGTTGCACCGTGCAATTCTTGGCAGTTTCGAGCGTTTTATTGGTATACTTATTGAACACTATGCTGGTTTCATGCCACCTTGGTTGTCTCCAATTCAAGCATGTGTGATGAACATTACCGATTCACAAGCTGAAGCATGTGAGTCAGTCGTCGCTAAACTTAAAGAAAGCGGTATCCGCGCGATTTCAGACTTGAGAAATGAGAAAATCGGCTTTAAGATTCGTGAACGTACTTTAGAGCGTATTCCTTACTTATTGGTTCTTGGGGACCGTGAAGTTGAGGAAGGTACTGTAAACGTCCGTACTCGCTCTGGAAAAAATTTGGGTACTATGTCAATTGATGCATTCGTTGACCTAGTAAAAGCAGCCGTAGCCGAACGCGGCCGGTACATTGTGGAGTAAAAGCGATTAAACAGCCTGACCGTAATCAACAGGGCGGAAAATCAAACCGTCCTGCCTTGAATGATGAAATTCGTGCAAAAGAAGTCCGTCTAGTAGACGAAAATGGCGAGCAAAAAGGGATTGTATCTCTTGCTGACGCTTTGCGTGCTGCAGAAGCAGTAGATCTTGACCTTGTTGAGATTGTTGCTAATGCTGAGCCACCAGTCTGCAAAATCATGGATTTTAACAAGCATTTGTTTGATCTAAAACAAAAGCAAAAAGAAGCGAAGAAAAAACAACATCAAGTACAGGTGAAAGAAATCAAGCTACGCCCTGGTACTGATGTTGGTGACTACAACGTTAAACTACGTGCCATTATCAAGTTCCTTGAAGAAGGCAATAAGGTAAAAATCACGCTTCGTTTCCGTGGTCGTGAAATGGCACACCAACAGTTAGGTTTGGCTCAATTGCAAAAAATTGAAGCTGACGTGGTTGACTATGGTGTTGTTGAACAAACACCAAAAATGGAAGGCCGTCAAATGGGTATGCTGCTTGGTCCTAAAAAGAAAAAGTAAGTATCCATTAAAAAAGCACTGCATTTGCAGTGCTTTTTTTTGCCTATATTTTGGTTTTTTAATCTCAATGATGTTCAAGGGCACCAATAATTTTTGCTGCGTATTGATTGGAAAATAGAGCAAAATTCATGAATGCGAACTTATGTCTGAGGGTATTAAGTAAGTTTCTTTAAGAAAGACAAATTTGATTATATTCTAATTGATATTCAATCGTTGTTTCGATTCAGACGTTTTGAAATGCTTTAATTTAGTTTTAATGTAGGTATAAAGTGAGCAAAGCTTTTTATTGAGCTAACTATGTGAGATCTATTTACATAAAACAGGCCGTGAAATAGGGGTTTTCAGTACCCTCCAATAGATTTTCATCTTGGTAATATTAGGTCGTATATTCCATGTCATAAAAGCAATCAGAACAAAGTACATTTCATATAAATAGATAGTAATACAGAGTAGGATTATTTTTTGCAAGATACGTCAAAATTTAAAAAGAGTAGATGAACAGCTTGTAAGCCAGACCCACCAAAGATTCATTAAAAACACCTATAGGGAGTATTTAGTTTGGAATAGAAAATCAGAACATAAAATTTGCAATCGAGACACTATATTCTTGAGATGGGATGATTTTAATTCTTTTTTATCATGTTACGAATTTAACTATTTTTTTCAAAAAAAAGACCCCGAAGGGTCTTTTTTTTTATGAGGGTTTACTCAGCGATATTTTCTTGGACATGACTTTCTATCAATGCCTTTTTGCCAATTGGAATTTGGCGTGGTAGTTTTTCTTCAGGAATAATACGCTGTAAGTCCACTGTCAATAAACCATTTTCATATAGGGCTTGTTGCACTTCTATATGTTCATCTAAGCGTAAAGACAGTTTAAATGTACGACGAGCAATGCCTTTATGCAGGAATTCCACAGTTGTATCTTGCGCTTCAGTTGGTTTACCTGAAATGCTTAGCACTTGATTTTCTAAGTTTAGCGAAAGTTCATCTTCTGTAAAACCTGCGGTTGCCACCACAATGCGATAGCTATTTTCAGCCGTTTTTTCAATATTGTATGGCGGGTAATTTGGTGTGTCGCTTTGCATAGCATAATCAAATAAATCGTTGAAACGATCAAAACCAATGCTACGACGGAAAAGTGGGTTAAGATTTAAACTACTCATAATTAGAACTCTCTTTAATAAGCAAAGTTGTAACAATAAGAAATGTTCAGTGATGCTTGGCATCCACTGTTCACTAACAAGATCGTTTGATCCTTGTACATGTATCAATATCGGTCTGTGCTGATTTTTTTCAAGGGATTTTTATAAAAAAATTATATTTTTTGAATTTTTGTACCTTAAGTGATTTTAAAAGCAAAGTGATAATTCACATTTTAACGTTACTTTGCAGAAAAACTGACAAGCTTTCACTGGATTAAACATGTTATACATAAAGCAAAATGAGATTGCCTTACTGAAAATTAAAAAGGAATATAGATGATTGATCTCTACTATTGGGGTACACCCAATGGACATAAAATTACCATCGCTTTAGAAGAAATGGGTTTGGAATACCAAATTTTTCCGATTAATATCTTGGAAAATGATCAATTTCAGCCAGACTTTTTGAGAATTTCTCCGAACAATAAAATCCCTGCAATCGTGGATCAGAATGGCCCACGAGGAGAGTCGATTTCAGTTTTTGAGTCTGGTGCGATTCTGCAATATCTTGGACGTAAAACAGGTTTGTTTTATCCAGAAGATGAGTTTGAGCGCGTTGAAGTTGAACAATGGTTGATGTGGCAAATGGGTGGTTTTGGGCCCATGTTAGGACAAAATCATCATTTTAGTCGTTTTGCACCTGAACGTATTCCGTATGCAACTGAACGTTATGTAAATGAGTCTAAACGCTTATATAAAGTTTTGAACCATCAGTTGATTGGTCAAAAATTTGTGGCTGGAGAGTATTCGATTGCAGATATGGCTATTCTGCCTTGGGCACTGCGTCATGAATGGCAGCAAATTCAGCTGGAAGATTATCCATACGTGAAAGACTATATCGATCGACTGACGGCCCGTCCAGCGGTACAAAAAGCCTTAGCAATACACGTTTAAAAAAAGAGCATGGAAACATGCTCTTTTTTTTATGAAATGAATAGAAGCTTTTTCCACCAAGGTCTTTGGTTTTCTTTCAGGGTCTTGAGTGAGAAGGGCTGTAAGGCAACAAAGGGGGGAGGCTACACCATTTTCGATATAAGGTTTGAACTTGGCACGTAAAAGTGACTGCTCAACCCGCTTATCAATGTGTGTAAGTCCAGAGCTTTTGATTAATTCAGCTTTTTGAACTTCGCCGGTGGCTAAAACATATAATTTAAAACTAAGGTCACGTTTTTGATTGCCCAGATCGTCATTGTTGAAGTTAAAAATAGGTCGCTTTTTCCAAATCATTTGATCTTGTGTAATCACGTGTTGTTTGGCAACTTCAGAAGGACTTTGTGCATATTAAGCGGTCAAAATTTGTAATAACACGATAAAACTTAAGCAAAGAATTTTTTTCATAAAGTGAGTTAAAATTATTCAATATTTGCGTGGCAGATTAGAAGTCTCATGTATAAAAGTAAAGTGCGGAAAGACTCACCTTAAGATTTTAGATAGGACGGAAGAAAATTCTAACGCTGTGTTAGAATGCGGCGCTGCCGAAAAGAACGCGTTGTTGACGGCTTAGTTGGACGATTTTGCGATGAAAGACTTTTTCTTAAATTTTACCCGTATTGTTGAAAATAACCCAAGAATCTATTGGAGTATTATTTTTGGTATTGCAGGCTGCTTAGTGCTATTTGTCGCTGAAATTGTGCATGTTCAAAATATTCTTGCAGATTTACATACCAAAGATCAAAACTTGATGCGAGCTGCGATTGAACCGATTTCTTCACAATATAAATGGTCGAGAATCGTTGTAATTGTTGCAGCAGTGCTTTGGTCAAATTTTGAATATTTGAAGTCGAAGAAAAAATTAGGTCTCTAAGCATTCGTTTCGATGTGGTCGTTTTTAGTTTTATTCTTCGCGGCATTTGGGGCTGCGACCTTACTTCCTTTACAGTCCGAAGCCGTATTGCTCGGCTTGTTGAGCTATGGTCAACATAATCCATGGCTGCTGATTGTGGTGGCCAGTATTGGTAATATTCTCGGTTCTTGTGTGAATTGGTGGCTCGGTTTAAAAGTAGAACATTATAAAAATAAAACATGGTTTCCCGTGTCAGAGCTGAAAATGCAGCAGGCACAGGGTATTTATCACAAATATGGTTATTGGTCTTTGCTACTGAGTTGGCTGCCGATTATTGGAGACCCTATTACTTTAATTGCGGGTTTAATGAAAGAAAACTTCTGGCGCTTTGTGTTCATGGTGACCGTAGCGAAAACCGGGCGTTATCTCTGTATTTATCTTATATTTTTAGGTTTCTTCTGAGATAAAACAGGGCATTGAAACATTCAATCCCTGTTTGAAATGTTGAATCTATTACTTATTTACAGCCATTTACTTGAAACTGAATTTCATCTTTAAAGTTCGACTTTTTGTAGATCCAAAGGGTGCTCGCAGTACGTTTAACCGAGATCTGACTATTTCTTAGTGCTTCAACGACTTTCTGATCGAGTGCATAAATGCCAGAGCCTTGCTTGATCTTCACCTTTTTCACTTGTCCGTGTTTGTCCACTTTAAAGTTAAATTTGACTTTACGATCGTGCTGTTTCAACTCATGACTAGTGAGATCTAATTTTGGTTGAGATACATATTGGAATGGCGTTTTCTTATTTGCACTTTGTGCATTCCAAACTTTTGAATCAAAGTTGAAATCACATTCAGGCGTATTGCCTTTAACTCTCAAATTAAACGCTTGATAGCCAATAATGGCTTTGGATTCACCATTTTCTAAATGTGGCTTGACTTTAGCTTTTTTGACAGCAGAAATTAAGATTCGGTCGAGTTGATCGACCCCTGTACTTTCTTCAACACTTGCATCGGTAATTGTACCTTTTGCATTCGCTGTGACACGAATAATGGCCGCGCGGTCACGTTGCTTGAGGTCTTCATTGGCATATACCGGTTTTGGAAAAACCGACCAATTTAAACGCGTGGTTAAATGCGCAGGAGCAACTTCAATATTCTGTGCCGGAAGTTGATGGGTTTTGGTTGAAGCACTAAACGCTGTAGGAAATGGAGCGCAGGCCAAAAGGGTTAAGCACAGATATTGTTTCATAAGTCTATTCTAAGATCACAATGTGAGTGATGAATGCGTCGATATTGCTGCGCAGTATTTCCTGTATTGGAAATACTGGCAAGGTTTAAATGGAAAATATGCCATTATTTTTTTGACTGATGGGTAATGTCGATCCCAAACAAATCACGAGTTTTTGCCCAACTGATCGCAACTACAGCCATGGTCATACAGCCACCAAAAAGTGTCGCCATGATCGTACCTATATATTTTGCTGCAAGTCCCGATTCAAAAGCTCCAAGTTCATTACTACTGGAGACAAACATGCCATTGACCGCGGCTACACGGCCACGCATATTTTCAGGTGGATAGAGCTGTAAAATCGTTTGACGCACGACGACAGAAACACTGTCACATGCACCAGTCATTGCCAGTGCAAAGAGTGATAACCAAAGATGGCTTGAAAATGCGAATAAAATGGTAAATACACCAAAACCCGCTACAGCCAATAACATATTACGCCATGCATGATGAGTTGGAGGGAATTTGGTCAATGCAATCATGGTGATCAGGGCGCCAATAGACGGTGCTGCACGTAAATAGCCTAAACCTTCAGGCCCGACTTTTAAAATATCTTCAGCGAAAATAGGCAGCAGGGCAATCACACCACCAAATAGCACAGAAACCAAATCGAGTGAAATTGCCCACAACACAATTTTAGTTTTCCAAATAAAGCGGAAGCCTTCACTTAAACTATCTTTTAAATTGTCAGATTCAATTTTAGGGAAACTGCGTTTACTGAGCAGATTAATGAGGACGAAGCAGACCGTTAGTAGTGCTGCAACACTGAGCAAACTGGTTTCACGGCCTAAAAATGCCAACATAAAACCGCCAAGCATTGGCCCAATAATCACCCCACTTTGCCAACCAATCGTTGTCCATGTTGCACCATTGGCATAGAGCTCCCGCGGGATTAAAAAAGGTTTAAGCGACGTTGCCGAGGGATTATAGAAACCACGGATCGTTCCAAGCCCAAAAATGACCGCATAAATTCCCCAAGACAGTTGGGTGACATCAATTTGGCCGAGACCATATTGGTGAAATAACCCCCAAAGAATTAGTGGCATAGGTACAGAAAAAAACAGACAAATTTTCATAATGGTCTGTTTATTGAAACGATCTGCAAAGTATCCTCCCCACAAAGAGAGAGCAATAAAAGGAATTGCTTCAGCTAAACCAATTAAGCCCAGTGTTAGCGGGTCTTTAGTGATTTGATACAGTGAGTAAGCAACAATAATTTCTTGAATCAAAATGGCTAAGGTCAGACAAAATTGATTAAGCGTAACAATCGAGAAATCCCGATAACGTAGGGCTGCAAAAGCATCCTGTGCAGGTTTCATAATGGACATTAATAGTTGGCGTGCCGACATTATATAAGCCTTATTGGGCATCGCTTATAAAATCATCGGAAAATCTATATCAGAAAATTAATTAAGTTCGATATTCGGTAGAAAGATTCGCTTTTGTTTTGAGCAAAGATGCTTTAGAATACTCGCTCCCTTACCTGCAGGGCGTCTTTGCAATGGTGCAGACGTGCCGAACAGGTGTTCAAAAGAGGTTCTTATGCCTAAGATGAAAACTCGCCGTGGTGCAGCTAAACGCTTCAAGCCAACTGCAAACGGTTTTAAACGTCACCAAGCGTTCAAACGACACATTTTGACCAAAAAATCTGCTAAGCGTATCCGTCAATTACGCGGCTGTGTAATGGTTCACGTAAGTGACGTTGCTTCAGTTCGCCGTATGTGCCCATACATCTAAGGAGATTATAAATGGCTCGTGTTAAACGTGGTGTACAGGCTCATCGCCGTCATAAAAAAATTCTTGCTCGTGCTAAAGGTTACTACGGCGCTCGTTCACGCGTATATCGCGTAGCGTTCCAAGCAGTAATCAAAGCAGGTCAATATGCTTACCGTGACCGTCGTCAAAAGAAACGTCAATTCCGTGCTCTATGGATTGCGCGTATCAATGCCGGTGCTCGTCAAAATGGTTTGTCGTACAGCCGTATGATCGCTGGCTTGAAAAAAGCTCAAGTGATTATCGACCGTCGCGTACTTGCTGACATCGCTATGCATGACGCAGTTGCGTTTGCTGCTTTAGCTTCTAAAGCTAAAGATGCATTAGCTGCATAAGTCTTTATGACTTAAAAAGGGACCGCTTTTAGCGGTCTTTTTTTGGGCTTTAAATTCTTATGTAAGCTTAACCAATATTAATCGGTTTTTGTTTTAAGCTGGACATAAGCAAGGTCTCGGTGCTGAAAATGATAGTTATGCCAATGATAATAAATGGGAAATTCATAAATTGCATTTATTTTAAAGTGCGTGTTGTAGAAAGGTGTTTTGGGTAAAATATGAAAAGTTTGCTGGTTGTCTAATAACAACCATTTCTGACCATCTGCATCCATTGAGAGTAATTGCGCATCGGTCATTTTATGAGTGCCAAAATGCAAAGCATAATAACTATGCAATACCGGCATTAGAAAAAAGCTCAGGCTCAGCGTTAAAAATGTACTGGACAGCACGCTTCCTGTAAACGCCATTTTGGGAATATCTTTTTGTATCCACAATACGCTTGGAATGAAAATCAGCAGAAAAATAATGGCCAAACACAGCAAAACCGGATAATTGGAAATGTAAAAGAACTGCGCTTGCGCGTTTAAATATAAGCCCAAAATACCAATAGGAACGCTGCCGATAATCAGGTAGGCGATCCGCGGGCTGATCTTGGTTTGCAGAATTAAATTTTGCAGATCTTCTTGAGAAAGCGTCAGCGCCGCAATCTCATCCTGAAAATTATAATATTGTTTGAGTATTTGAATCAGCTGCCCTTTTTCATGTTCACTTAAGCATGCAAGGTGCAGTTGAGATTGAACATTTTTAAGGGGGAAGAATAAAAGCTGTGGATTTTCTTTGTTGGCAGTCTGATAAATAGGACGCTGCAGCCATGAGATCCGTTTTGGGCGTTTTATACCAAGAATGGCAAATTGACAGTATTCTACCTCCTGCCGCTGAATGAATGTGCTGAGAGGTATTTTCCACAAGCGGTAATAAATTTTATCAGGCGTAATGACCAATTTAATCTGCGTTTTTAAGTAATCAATGACAATTATAGATACGATGTAGAGCAGGATCAGCTGGGCATGATCGGCTTGCAGCTTGTAAATCGGGAAATTTTTTAGGGTGAATTGCAGGTATTCAATCACTATGCTGACGTTAAGCGGTTGAGCTTGATCTCTAAACCATTTGAAAAAAGGTATAATAAAGACCATCGCAATGCCTAGTAAAATAAGCATTAAAATTGTTGGCCATGAAATCAGCGGTTTTTTAGCATAAATGTCAAATTCTGTTTTCATAAAGTCTCATAATAATTATGTTGAAATTTTATATTTAAGTGTTTGGTTACTATATTTAAATTTTGAATATTTGATCGATGCTTAGCGCTAAATTATATCTGAAAATGAATAGGCTAGGTAGGTGCTGCGCCCCGAGCCACGGTTTGTGCGTATTATGTCGTGATTTCAATGTTTAGCTTCGATCTTGTTGCCTGGCCGGTTTGTTTAATGCTCAGTTGAAGGCCCGCACATGCACACGGTGCTTTTCGCTCAGAACGGGAAGGTATTTATATTGCGCATGTTCATCATAATTGCGGGCAGAATTAATTCATTCATCTGGGGACAGCTAGAATCTGTTTTTTTTATAAGGCGTGCAGATAGGGGGGACGGCCATAAATGAATGGATAAATACCAACTGAAAAATTATTGGATCAATATAGTCTGTGAAAAGTGTGTTTTTATACTGCAATTGAACCTGACTTTATCAATATCGATGCAGATCTTTTGGATTATCATGAAGAATAAAAGTTAACCTACAGATCCAATGCTGTTATCTTGGAGTAGATTCACCAGACTCAAGTAGATCATCATGGCAATGAAAAGAATAAATGTAGTCGGTACATCGGCCACTGGAAAATCAACCTTTTCCAGAGCTTTGGCGGACAAATTAGGACTAAATTATATAGAACTGGATAATCTATTTTGGTTGGATGATTGGCAGGAGTGTCCTGACGAAATCTTTTTTGCACGTATCGGAGCTGAAATTGCTAAAGCGAAAAATGGTTATGTTATTGATGGCAATTATACTCGGGCGATTCCTGTTAAATGGTCTGAAATAGATACGGTGATATGGTTAGACCTTCCGTTTCCAGTCAATTTATACCGCTCTGTAAAGCGCGCATTTTCTCGGGCTAAGTCCAAACAAGATCTTTGGCCAGATTCAAATAATCAGGAAAGTTTGTGGCGGATGTTTGGTCGAGATTCCATTGTCTGGTGGATGATTAAAACCCATAAAACGAATCGTGAAAAATATCTACAGATGATGAATGCACCTGAATATCAACATATTCAATGGATTCGTTTAAAGTCTGCAAATGCAGTTGATGCATTTTTAGAACAATTGGACTCTTATGTTTTTGATGTTTAAGTTTTGATGTTTTATCAATAAAAAGTGCAGTTAAGTTACAGAAATAATCTTTATACCTCGCTTTGCGCCATGCCTAATGTATGGATAGAAAAGAACAAAAGGAAAATAAAATGTTGGCTGAAATAGTTGGTATGGGTCAAGGTAGCATTACAGTAGAACTTGAAATGATCCCCCGCAAAGGTGAGTCGGTCAAAATCATGTATGGTGCAGATGCAGAGCTTGAGGGGGAAGTGGTCTCTGTCAGTCATTATATTAATCAACATGCCGATCAGCATCGCGTTCGATTAGAAATTCGTCCATTTAATTATTTAATTACCTCATAATTTTGAGGTCTTTTATACATAAGCATGTTCATAAAAAAAGCCCTTCCATAAGAAGGGCTTTTTAGTGTTGATCACATTTATACAGTTAAAGTCCGAAGTAATAAGCCAATAAGCAAATCACTACCGTAATAATAATTAAGGTAATCACTCCACCTGCACCGGGTTTATGGGTTGGATTTGGCGTGTGTGCATGCTGAGGATTTGATTTTCTTTGCTCAGTTTTAAAACCATCCAGAGGAGAGCTTTCGACCACAGGAGTTAAGCGTGCAGTTTTATAGTGATTGGCGACTTTCACAATAAATTTTGCCGTTAAATCTTCAGTTTTTTGAGCAAAATGTCGCAAATTTAACTGTTCTTCAGGTGTATAGATGCTGCCATCTGTGTGATAGGGATGCTGAATTTTAGACTGAATATGGCGGTTTAATGCTTCTAGGCGATGTAAGCTGTCATGTGCGAAATCCGCTTGTGCATCCGTTGGCAAGAGTGCAAGTTTTGCGGATTCATTCGATTCGCTGCTTAGATCAGGCTGCGTACCATAATAAGGTGTGCCTAACACCTCCGGCTCAATAAAACCTTCCGCCGGTTTTTGCAAAAATAATTCTGCTTCAGTGAAGTTATGAATATCATCCCATTTTGGTAACTGCATATCCGCTTCGATGCGTTTAATGAGTTTATGGTTCAGCTCATAGCGCCAAAAAGTTTCGCGACGTATTTGTAGTTGTTGGGATACAGGTGCTTCATAGTCATTTTCTGCGTTATACCACTCGGCAAGTTCTTTACCAAAAATCCATGCCTGCTTTTTATTTTGTTCGTGGCTCACAATAAAATGGGCAAAGGGAAGAAGTTCAACGTTAGCATTCGGATTTTGTTCATCATTTAGCAAGCTAGAGCTATGTAAGCTTAAGCGTTGTACCCCGTGTTTTTTTAAGCCTTCTAGCCAAATTTGGAAATGTTGAGCCAATAAATGCTGTGATAGCAAATCACGAAAATGGAAACTGTGCTGATCAAAAATGTGGTGATTCAACCAACGTTGAAAACTCAAACCTTGGTTGAGAAATTCATTGCCATAAGTGACGAGTGTGAGCTGTTGTTTCCAGATTGGATCGAGTGCCATAAAGATTGGATCCCATTGATATTGTGTTTATCTTATACTTTTTTTAAAACTTGATGCTAATGCAATTTTAACTTGTGAATGCGCTTCATCATAACGGCTAAAAACTGTTAGAATAAGGGGTTTATATTATTTTTTTAAATTGTTGCTTTGAGAGTTACTATGTCACTGGAAGCCCTGACCACTGAAGCGCTCGCTGCGATTGCAGCAGCAGAGGACCTTGCTACACTCGACCAAGTGCGAGTGCAATTTACAGGGAAGAAAAGCCAGCTCGCGGAACAATCGAAGTCGCTCGGTAAAATGGACCCAGAAGAACGTAAAGTTTTTGGTGCTCAAATTCATGCCGTTCGTGAATCGATTACTGGCGCACTGACTGCTCGTCAAGCTGAATTACAAAAAGCTGCATTAGAACAAAAGCTTGCTAGCGAAACGATTGATATTACTTTACCCGGCCGTGGTCAAACGGTGGGTAGTATTCACCCTGTGACTCAAGTTCAAGAACGTATTTGCCAATTCTTTACCAAAGCTGGTTTTACCGTTGCAACTGGTCCTGAAGTTGAAGATGATTATCACAACTTTGAAGCATTGAACATTCCGGGTCATCACCCTGCACGTGCGATGCACGACACTTTCTATTTTGATGCGAATCATTTACTTCGTACGCACACCTCAGGCGTGCAAATTCGTACCATGGAAACGAGTCAGCCACCAATCCGTATTGTGTGTCCTGGTCGTGTTTATCGCTGTGACTCGGACCAAACGCATTCTCCAATGTTCCATCAAATCGAAGGTTTGTATGTGGCTGAAAACACTAGCTTTGCAGAACTTAAAGGTTTGTTGGTGAACTTGCTAAATGAATTCTTTGAAAAAGATTTGAAAGTACGTTTCCGTCCATCTTATTTCCCATTCACAGAGCCAAGTGCGGAAGTGGATATCATGGATGAACGTGGTAAATGGTTGGAAGTTTTGGGCTGCGGTATGGTGCATCCAAACGTTTTACAAGCCGCTGGCATCGACCCAGAAAAATACAAAGGCTTCGCCTTCGGTTTAGGTGTAGAGCGTTTTGCCATGTTGCGTTATGGCATTAATGACCTACGTATGTTCTACCAAAATGATGTGCGTTTCTTACGCCAATTTGCTTAAACAGTTTTATACCTCTCCCTAACCTCTCCTAAAAGGAGAGGGGGTGTCCATCATGACTTAGGGTTCGTCCTCTTTCTTTAAAGGGGCGCTAGAGGGGATTAGAAATTTAGAATTAATAGGTTTTTATACAATGAAAATTAGCGAAAATTGGTTGCGTACATGGGTTAACCCAGCCATTGATAGCGATACACTTTCTGACCAACTGACCATGTTAGGTTTAGAAGTTGATGATTTATCTCCTGCTGCAAAACCATTTACTGGTGTAGTAGTCGGTGAAGTTTTAACAGTGGTTCAACATCCCGATGCTGACCGTTTACGTGTCACTACTGTAAACATCGGTTCAGGCGAGCCGTTACAAATCGTTTGTGGTGCTCCAAACGTACGTGTAGGCATGAAAGCTCCTGTAGCAACCATTGGTGCAGTACTTCCGGGCGATTTCAAAATCAAAAAAGGCAAGCTTCGTGGTGTTGAATCGCAAGGCATGCTGTGCGGTGCGTCTGAAATTGATCTTGAAGACAAAATCGACGGTCTATTAGAGCTTCCTGCCGATGCACCTGTTGGTGTAAATGTGCGTGAATATTTAGATCTTGATGACAATGTGATTGATATCAGCATCACGCCAAACCGTGGTGACTGCTTCAGTATTCGTGGTATTGCACGTGAAATTGGTGTGATTAACCAACTCCCTGTGACTGCACCAGTGATTACAGAAGTTGCTGCAACAATTACTGATGAGAAGAAAATTGTTGTTGAAACTGATGGTTGCCCACGCTATTTAGGTCGAGTGATCAAAAACGTCAATACCAAAGCACCAACTCCTGAGTGGATGGAGCGTGCATTAGCTCGTGCAGGCATTCGTCAGCACAGTATTTTGGTCGATATTACCAACTACGTTTTAATGGAATTGGGTCAACCTTTACATGCATTCGATGGCGGTAAAGTTGAAGGTTCTGTTCGTGTACGCCAAGCAACAGCAGCAGAAAAATTAACGTTGTTGAATGAACAAGAAGTTGAATTATCTGAAAACGTGATGGTGATTGCGGATGATCAAAAAGCTTTGGCGATTGCAGGAATCATGGGTGGCCTAAGTTCAGCGGTTTCTGATGATACCACTGAAATTTTCCTTGAGTCGGCGTTCTTTGATCAACTCTATATCGCAGGTCGTGCACGTAGTTTTGGTTTGCATACTGATGCATCTCAGCGTTATGAACGCGGTGTAGACTTTGAATTGCCGATGACGGCAATGCACCGTGCTTCTCAACTTATCGCTGATTTAGCTGGTGGTGAGTTTGGTCCAATTACTGTTGCTGAAAAAGTAGAGCTATTACCAAAACGTGAAGCCATTGAACTGAACCAAGCGCAAGTCGATCAACTGCTTGGTTATAAAGTTGAATCCGCATTTATTACCGATGCTTTAACGCGTTTGGGTTGCAATGTCACTGTGAAAGCAGAAGGTGAGTGGACTGTTTTACCACCATCACATCGTTTTGACATGGCGATTTATCAAGACCTCATCGAAGAAGTAGCACGTATTCACGGTTACGACAATATTCAAATTAGCTTGCCGGTGATTGATGTCAAACTAGCGAAATACCAAGACCAATTTGAATTGGTTCAGTTACGTCAAACTGCAGTGGCTTTGGGTTATCAAGAAGCGATTAGCTTTAGCTTTGCAGATGCGAAACTAGAGAAACAATTGAATCCACAGGTTCAACCACTAGCGCTTGCAAACCCGATTTCTAGCGACCTTGCAGTGATGCGTTCAACCTTATTATCAAGTTTGATCCCATGTGTGCAATACAACGTGAACCGTCAACAAAACCGTGTGCGTTTCTATGAGCTTGGTCTACGTTTTGATTATCAAGGTGCGAACAGCATTCATGATCTTAAACAGATCCCAACATTTGCACTGGTTGCAACAGGTTCGCGTACGACTGAATCTTGGCATGGTAAAGCACAGCCAATGGATTTCTTTGACTTTAAAGGCGATGTAGAAGAGATTTTAAATTCTGCACGTTTAAATGTTGAATATGTACGTTCAGAGCGTACGTGGTTGCATCCAGGTCAATCTGCTGAAATCTTAGTCAATGGTCAATCAATTGGTTACTTCGGTCGTTTACACCCTTCTTTAGAAGATGAGTTGGATTTGGCGACTACTTGGGTCGCTGAATTAGATCAATCGGCTGTTTTGCAAACTTATGTATCTAATTTTACAGAATTATCACGTTTTCCGTCGGTTCGACGTGATATTGCGCTTTTAATTAGTGATAAGATTAATGTTAGTGAAATTCAGCAACTTATCGAAAAAACAGGCGGTGAGCTTTTAGACGCAGTTTGGTTATTCGATGTGTACACTGGTCAAGGTGTCGAAGAAGGCAAGCGCTCATTGGCATTTGCAATTCAATGGCAACATCCAACACGTACATTAGAAGATGCTGAAATCAAAACCGGTATGGATAACATACTTCAGGTGTTGGAAAACACTTACCAGGCGACATTGAGGGCTTCATGACAGCATTAACAAAAGCAGAAATGGCTGATCATTTAAGTGAGCTCACGAGTTTAAACCGTCGTGAAGCAAAACAAATGGTCGAGTTATTCTTCGATGAGATTAGCCAAGCGCTAATCTCTGGGGAACAAGTTAAACTCTCAGGTTTCGGTAACTTCGAGTTGCGTGATAAACGTCAACGCCCAGGCCGTAACCCGAAAACGGGTGAAGAAATTCCGATTTCTGCCCGTCGTGTAGTGACCTTCCGTGCGGGACAAAAATTCCGTCAACGTGTTGGAAATGAGCAGATCAATTGATCTGCTTTTTTTCCTTTGATTTAGGAGGCGCAGTGCTCATCATCTATCGCACAATTCATGTTGAAGAATATTCGTTTTAAAGTGAGACGATATACTTGAGTTGAGTTGTCGTAGAGGTTGATTGTGGCTTTCCTTTAGCTAAATTGTCAGTTTTTATTTTTCAATAAGCATAGGCTTAGTATTTTGAATTTTAGCTCTTTTTATGAACTAGGGTTTAAAGTTTGAGGCAATAAAAAAGAGAGCCATAGGGCTCTCTTTTTGTGCTGAATAATCGGTTAGATTATTGAGCTTCAGAAGCAGCAGCAGTAGCTTCAGATGCAGCAGCAGTAGCTTCAGAAGCAGCAGCAGTAGCTTCAGATGCAGCAGCAGAAGCTTCAACAGCAGCAGCGTCAGACGCAGCAACTACTTCAGAAGCAGCAGCTTCAGATGCAGCAGCAGGAGCAGCTTCTTCAGTTTTTTTAGCACAACCAACGAAAGCTAAAGTAGTAGCAACTGCAGCAGCAATAGCGATTTTTTTGAATAACATGGCATCACTCTCTAAAATATGAGATTAAAAAATAACCTGCGTTAGTCTGTTGTGTGCTTTTATTATGCCTAATTTGAATAGGTATTAAAAATGCATAGAGCAGTCTAACTGGTCTGCGTGTATGCTATCACTGAGTATTTTGAAATGCTACTAGTGACTTTGAAAAAACCGTTAAAAATAGGTGAAAAACGGCCATTTTTTAACAGAAAATAACAATTAAGAGAAAGTTTTATATTGGCGAAATAGCAAATAAACTACTAAAAAGAATAGGGTTTTTTAACATATATTTTTTATAATCATCAACTTGAAAATAAGTTTACATGGAGATCTATTAAATGTTTCTTTGTGTAACTAAAGTCAACCAAATAAAAAGGCCATCGTTATAGATGGCCTTTTCAGTCAAACATTCAACTTAGTTGGATGCTTTACGTTTCATTTGATCGAAGAAATCATCATTGGTTTTGGTTTCTTTCATGCGATCAAGCAAGAATTCCATCGCTGCAAGTTCGTCTTGTGTATGAAGCAATTTACGTAAAATCCAAACTTTACGTAGGTTATCTTCAGACATCAAACGCTCTTCACGACGTGTACCTGATTTTTTGATGTTCATCGCAGGGAACACGCGTTTTTCAGCAATACGACGGTCTAGGGTAATTTCTTGGTTACCTGTACCTTTGAATTCTTCGTAGATCACTTCATCCATCTTACTACCAGTTTCAATCAACGCAGTTGAGATAATTGTCAGTGAACCACCTTCTTCGATATTACGTGCTGCACCGAAGAAACGTTTTGGACGTTCTAAAGCATGGGCATCCACACCACCAGTAAGAACTTTACCAGATGACGGAATCACGGTGTTGTAAGCACGGGCTAAACGAGTAATTGAGTCAAGCAAAATCACTACATCTTTTTTGTGTTCTACAAGACGTTTCGCTTTTTCAATCACCATCTCTGCAACTTGTACGTGACGAGCTGGTGATTCATCGAATGTTGAAGCAACCACTTCACCACGAACAGTACGTTCCATTTCTGTTACTTCTTCAGGACGTTCGTCAATCAGAAGGACAATCAAGAAACATTCAGGATTGTTACGAACAATCGACTGAGCGATGTTTTGTAACAACATGGTTTTACCCGCTTTTGGCGGTGCAACGATAATTGAACGTTGACCTTTACCAATCGGAGCAACCAAGTCAACGACACGCGCAGTTAAGTCTTCTGTTGTACCATTACCTAATTCCATTACCAATTGTTCGGTTGGAAATAAAGGTGTTAAGTTTTCGAAAAGAATCTTATTACGTGAGTTTTCGGGTGTGTCGTAGTTAATTTGATTAACTTTTAATAATGCAAAGTAACGTTCGCCTTCTTTAGGGGGACGAATCGTACCTGTAATGGTGTCACCAGTACGAAGGTTAAAGCGACGGATTTGTGATGGGCTCACATAGATATCGTCAGGGCCGGCTAGGTAAGAACCCGCTGCAGAGCGTAAGAAACCAAAGCCGTCCGACAGAATTTCTAGAACGCCATCACCAAAAATCTCTTCGCCGTTCATTGCGTGGCGCTTTAAGATGGCGAAAATAATATCTTGCTTACGGTTACGAGCCATTCCTTCGAGGCCCATAAACTCGGCAATCTTGATGAGTTCGCCAATCGGTTTTTTCTTGAGTTCGGTTAAGTTCATAGGTGGTCAGATAGAATCTAAAATTCTGAGGTACAGGTTGGAAAAGGGAGCAACAAATGTGCCGCGATCATGCAAGAAACGATAGCAATTGGTTTGCACAAAACAATTCAGAGATCTGATTCGTTATATGAAGAGAGATGTGAAAAACAATTCTGTTGCCGAGCGGCATTTTATGTGTTGTGTTGTAAGAAAATGACAGGATTTGAGATCCTTAATTTCTTGAGTAAACAATATAAGAGAGAACACAGCATTTGTCAATTTATCAACCAAAAAAATACGCTGTGTAAAACAGCGTATTTTCGAGTGTTTTTATCGGAAAAATATTAGATGTTTTCTTCGATGAAAGCTGTCAATTTAGATTTTGGTGCTGCACCGACTTGGGTTGCTACAACTTCGCCGTTTTTAAACATTAATAATGCAGGAATGTTACGGATGTTGTAGTTTACAGCTGTTTGTTCGCAAGAAGTTACGTCTACTTTAACGATTTTAACTTTGCCTTCAAACTCAGTTGAAAGTACTTCAAGTACAGGTGCAATGGCTTTACAAGGAGCACACCAACCTGCCCAGAAATCTACAAGTACAGGAGTATCAGACTCTAGTACATCGGCTTGGAAGTTTTCATCAGTTGTATTTACGATATTGCCAGACATGGATTTTGCTCCAGAATTAATTTTTAAGTTGACTCTATGTTTATAAGTATTACATAGCCAACTATAACAATGTAGGGGGTTATGTAAATTTTCGACCTGAATGGCGAGTTTGTCTAATGGATGATCACGACGCCGATGATCGTGTATGACTATCATTGCTTCAGATAAAAAATCGATAAGTTCCGCCCGAACTACTCATAAATGGCTTTTAAATTGCATGTATGTGAATTAATCTAAGCACAATTCTGAACAGGTTTTTTTGAATAATGTCTGATTTTTTGATTGATGAAGAATTACTTGCTGCTATCGATATGGGATCGAACAGCTTCCACTTGGCTATCGCACGTGTAGACCATGGTGAAGTGAAAAAAGTTGCATCAATGTCAGAAAAAGTACAGCTTGCCGCAGGTCTAGACGAAAATAAAAATTTGACTGAAGCCGCACAGCAACGAGGATTAGCCTGCCTAGCACGTTTTGTGGGGCGTTTAAATCCTGTACAAGCTAACCGTTTACGTATTGTGGCGACTAATGCCTTGCGCCAAGCAAAAAATGGTCATGAATTTATTCAAAAAGCCGCTGAAATTTTACCTAAGCCGATTGAAATCATTGCTGGTCGTGAAGAAGCCCGTCTCATTTATTTGGGAGTTTCACATACCATGGCAAACAGTGGTCGTCGTCTAGTGATTGATATTGGTGGGGGTTCTACAGAGCTGATTATTGGTGAAGAGTTTGAACCGATTCATACTGAATCCGTGCAAATGGGCTGTGTCGCTTTTACCAAAGCGTTTTTTGCCGATGGTGAAATTAACCTGAAAAGTTTTGATAAAGCGGTAAATGCTGCTCGCAAGGAAATTGCAGGTATTGCTAACACTTATAAAGCTGCGGGCTGGGATACTGTTGTCGGTTCAAGCGGTACGATCAAAGCGTGTCGTCAGATTTGTGTCAATATGGGCTGGAGTAACGATCAGGAAGAACTGACACGTGACGGTCTATTTAAACTCAAAGATAAATTGCTTAAATATAAGCATGTCAATGAAATGGAATTTGATGGTCTAAAAGAAGACCGTCGAGCAGTTTTGCCAGCCGGTATTGCCATTTTATATGCCGTCTTTGATGTGCTGAATATCGATAAATTGGTCTATTCGGATGGCGCATTACGTGAAGGCGTGATGTATGACCTCTTGGGTCGTTTCCAACATGAAGATGTTCGAGATCGTTCTGTACATGCGTTGATGGGTCGCTACAACGCAGATGTGAAACAAGCTGAGCGTGTAGTCAATACCGCGCAACAACTGTTTAATGGTGTGGCGACCGCACTGAATTTGACCAGTGATGACAGTGATTTACTGCGTCGTGCAGCGTATTTGCATGAAATTGGTTTAGCGATTAGTCATAGTGGTTACCATCGTCATGGTGCCTATTTGTTGCAACATTCGGATATTCCGGGTTTCTCGCAAATTGATCAAAACCATTTGTCACATTTAGTGGCGCATCATCGTCGTAAGTTGCGCAATGATGCACGTGTCGATGTGATGAAAGTCGGTGGTAACAAACTTGTTTACTTATGTCTATTGCTTCGTTTAGCAGTTTTATTAAATCATAGTCGCAGCGATGAGATGCTTCCTGCCATTGAATTAAGCGTGGACAATGCGCAACAATGGCAACTTAGTGTTTCTGGTGATGCCAAACAGTGGCCTTTGTTGGTTGCAGACTTGCATGATGAGCAAGTGCAATTTAAGCATTGGGATATTGAACTGAATATCCAGTCGGAACAATTTATCAATTAACAGACCAGTTAAGTTAGGGATAATGATCGACCTATGAAAAATAAAGCAGCTCAATCTAAAGCCTGGACTACGGTTCAGATCGCACGTCATCCTGAACGTCCGCAGTTTTTGGATTATGTTGGCGAAATTTTTACAGAGTTCGATGCTTTGCACGGTGACCGCCTATTTGGTGATGACGGCGCGATGATTGGTGGTTTGGCTCGTTTAGATGGTCAGCCTGTGATGATCGTAGGTCAGCACCGTGGTCGTAGTACACGTGAAAAATTACAGCATAATTTTGGTATGAGTAACCCAGAAGGTTACCGTAAAGCACAGCGTTTATTGGATATGGCGGAGCGTTTTAATCTGCCTGTCTTTACTTTTATTGATACCATGGGTGCCTACCCTGGCGTAGGTGCAGAAGAACGTGGTCAGGCTGAAGCGATTGCAACCAGTTTGGCTCAGCTTTCTTCACTTAAAGTGCCTGTAGTGGCAACGGTATTGGGTGAAGGTGGTTCGGGTGGTGCGCTCGGTATTGGCGTGGCTGACCGTGTGATTATGCTATCTCACAGTATTTATTCAGTGATTTCACCTGAAGGCTGTGCATCTATTTTGTGGAAAACTGCAGAGAAAGCAGAACAAGCAAGTGAAGCATTGGCATTGACGGCAGATAAATTGCAGAAGATGGGCATTGTGGAATACGTGGTGGACGAAGCGGAAGGCGCACATTTAAACCCTGAAAAAGTCATGCAGGATTTGAAAGTGGTCTTGAAGCAAGCTCTAGAAGAACTGCAACCAATGGATGCAAACGAACGATGCGAAGCGCGTTATCAGCGTTTAATGAAGTTTGGCAGCGACAATTTAGGGCTGACTGCTTAAGTCAAATTCAGGCGCTGCCTGAACAAAGCCGATTTTTAATAGGATGTAGTGGTGGCATGGATTCCATGTTGCTGCTGCATCTTATGCCGTTTTTGTGCCCTGAAAAAATACGGGTAATTTATATTGATCACCAACTACAAGAGAGTAGTCACGCTTGGGGGGAGTTTGTACGTGCTCAGTGTGCAGCGCTGAATCTTCCATTCATCATACAAAAAGTTCAGGTTGCGCAAGGTAACCTTGAAAATCAAGCACGCTCGGCCCGCTATCAAGCCTTTGCCCAACATTTACAAGCAGATGAAATATTGGTACTCGCGCATCATCAGCAAGATCAAGCCGAGACACTGATGTTGCGGCTACTTTCAGGTGCGGGTGTCCATGGCCTTGCTGCCATGAAAAAATTCGATGTACGTGAAGATTTTGCTTTATGGCGTCCGCTATTGGATCTTTCACGTGAGCAAATTTGCCAATGGGCAGCACAACTGCATGTGCAAAATATTCAAGATCTCACTAATTTTGATACCGACTATGACCGCGCGTGGAGTCGTGAAATTCTATGGCCTGTACTCAGTGGTCGATTTCCTAAAATGCAGCAAGCCCTGAGTCGAACCAGTTATTTGATGCAAGATGCTGATGAAATTTTACACGAGGTGTTGCAACAAGATTTGGCAGCCTGTGGTTCATCGCAAACTTTATCTTTAGTGGTTTTACAACAGCTCAGTCTGGCACGTCAGCGTCAGTTGTTATCGCACTGGGTGAAAGGTGAGGGGCAATATCGTCCAAGCTTTGAAATGGTACAGCGTTTAGTTTCAGAAGTGATTAACTCACGCGAAGACTCGCAAGCGGCACTACACTGGAATGGATTTTATTATCTGCGCTTTCAACAGCAACTTCATCGGATTGCCAAAGCGGATTATCTGCCAGCAGAATCCATTCAAGAGGTTGAAGTTGTAACTTGTGTTGCAGGTCAGTGCCTCAAGTTGCCTGCCGGCCATTTTGTGATTCAACCCTCAGAGGTTGGCTTATCACCTGAATTATTGGGGCAGCAACTGCAGATACGCCCACGCCTTGGCGGCGAAAAAATTCATTTATATGGTCGTGTCGGAAGTTGGCCTTTGAAAAAAGCCATTCAGCAGGCGCAAATTTTTCCATGGCAGCGTCATACTATTCAAATATTAAGCCGAGATAATGTTATGCTAGGCGTCTTTACGCCTCAGGGCTTTTGGTTGGCGCAGTCTGAATTTTGTACTCAAGCTGGCTGGCAACCGACATTATCTCTTAACGCTAAATCTGCAATATCGGATCTTCAATCATGAGCGCAATTCTAAATTGTAATATCAGTTTCATTGGTGGCGGCAACATGGCACAGGCTTTAATTGGTGGCCTAATTGCACGTGGTGTCCCGACTACACGTATTACAGTTTCAGATCCCGTAGAAAAAGTACGTGAGCTTTTGGCTGAAAAAGATTTGCATGTGACCGATGATAATGTTGCGGCAATTCGAGATGCTGACATTGTTCTTTTTGCAGTTAAACCTCAGGTGTTGGCAAAAGTTTTGGCACCATTACAAGGTTTGCTAGAAGGGAAGTTGGTGATTTCAATTGTTGCAGGTGCAGAAATTGCAACGATTTCAAAACTATTAGGCACAGAGCGTATTGTTCGTGTCATGCCAAATACACCGGCTTTAGTTCAAACCGGTGCGCATGGCTTATATGCAGGTGAAGCGGTTTCAGCTGAAGATCGTGATCTTGCAAGTCAAGTTTTGGCTTCAACGGGTTTAACACTTTGGGTAAACTCAGAAGCGCAAATTGATGCGGTAACAGCAGTTTCTGGCTCAGGTCCTGCATACTTTTTCTATATGATGGAAAGTATGATCCGTGCAGGTAAAAACATGGGCTTGGATGAAAAGGTAGCTACAGCGCTAACCTTGCAAACTGCATTAGGTGCCGCACAAATGGCAATTACCAGTGCCAATAGTCCTGCGGAGTTACGTAAAAATGTAACCTCTCCAAACGGTACAACACAAGCCGCGATTGAAGTGTTTGATCGTGCTCAAATTTCACAAAATATTCAGGCTGCTTTAGCCGCAGCGCAAAAGCGTAGCCAAGAGTTGGCACAAGAGTTAAGCGAAAGCACCAAATAATTCGATTTGATTTAGGAAAGTTCAAGTATGGGCTCTGCTCAAATTTTTGGAATCATTATTAACGTTGCAATTTTGCTCGTATTTTTCCGTTTTTTAATGCAGCTTGCTGCCGTGAGTCCATATAACCCTGTGGTTTTGGCAACAGCAAAAGCAACAAAAATTGTCGATATCTTTAGCCGAATTTTCCCAACTTTGGCCAAAGGTCGAGTGAATACTGCAGCTTTGGTGTTGGTGGTGATTCTGTATTTGTTAAAAATGTTTGGTTTGATGTATTTGTCTGGAGTGGCGGTGAATAGTCCATTCCATTTGATCATTATGACCTTTGTGACCATGATTCAGGATTTAATCCGTTTCTGTCGTTACTTAATTTTTGCATCGATTATTTTGAGTTGGGTCGTGATGTTTAGTCAGTCACGTTCGCCTTATATTGAAGTGGTTCAAGAGCTGGCGGAACCGCTACTTGCACCATTCCGCCGTATTCTTCCAAATATGGGGATGATTGACTTGTCGCCAATTTTTGCGATTTTGGCATTGTTGGTTGCGGAAACCATTATGAAGCAAGTCGCAATTGCATTATTGACTGGTCTTTAATCTGAGCTAAGACGAGTTAAATTAAAAAGGACGCCGAGGCGTCCTTTTTTTGTGGATTTAAAATGAGGTGTAAAACAAGAAATTTCTTAGTTAGTAGAAATATCTCACCTCTATCCCAACCTTCCTCTTAGAGGGAGAAAGGCGTGAATGAACGTGAATGAATTAGTGTGCTTCGTCCCAGTTATTACCTTGACCGACTTCCACAATCAGTGGAACGGAAATTTTCAACACAGACTGCATGACTTCAGCCAGTTGGGCAGAGAGTTCATCGGCAATTGCAGCATCAACTTCAAATACCAATTCATCGTGTACTTGCAGTAACATTTTGGCTTGATCTTTCGGTAAGATTTTATCGACTGCAATCATAGCCAATTTAATAATATCTGCCGCAGAACCTTGTAGTGGTGCATTGATCGCTGCACGTTCAGCGCCTTGTTTCACCATTTTGTTGCTCGCCATAATGTCTGGTGTATACAGACGACGACCTAAAATGGTTTCCACAAAACCTTGTTCACGTGCAACTTGGCGAGTACGTTCCATATATTCCAAAACACCAGGGTAGCGTTGGAAGTATTTACCAATATAGTTACGCGACTCTTCTCGAGTGAAACCCAACTGACGGGTCAAACCAAATTCAGACATACCATAGAGCAGGCCGAAGTTCACCGCTTTGGCTTGACGACGTTGGTTGCTGGTCACTTCATCGAGTGGAATGCCCAAAACTTCTGCCGCAGTACGTTTATGTACGTCTTGTCCATGATTAAAAGCATCGACCAATGCATGATCTTGCGAGAAATGCGCCATTAAACGTAATTCGATTTGCGAGTAATCGGCTGCCAGTAAAATGCGACCTTCAGGTGCAATAAAGGCTTTACGGATTTGACGTCCAATATCTTCACGGACAGGAATGTTCTGTAAGTTTGGATCGGTAGATGACAGACGACCTGTAGCCGTTAAAGCTTGGTGGTAACTGGTATGCACACGATGTGTGTCATTATTCACTTGTTTTAACAGACCATCGGTATAAGTGCTTTTCAGTTTAGAGAGACCACGATATTCCAAAATTAAGTCGGTAATCGGATGGTCGATTTTTTCTAAGACACTTTCACTGGTACTGTACTGACCTGTAGAGGTCTTCTTACCGCCTTTTAAACCTAATTTATCAAACAGAATCTCACCCACTTGTTTTGGTGAGCTGACATTGAAGCTTTGACCCGCAAGATCGGTAATTTCTGTTTCTAAATTTTGAATGGTATTGGCAAATTCCACACCGAGTTGGTCGAGGAAGTTCATATCTAGCTCAATGCCGTTTTCTTCCATAGAGGTTAGAACACGGGCAACCGGCATTTCAATATTGTGCAAAATATTGATCAGTTCCGGATGGGCTTGTAACTTTTTATCGAGTACTTCATACAGACGATAGGTCACATGGGCATCTTCTGCGGCATAATGGGCTGCAGTTTCAAGCTCAATTTGGTTAAAGGTCTTTTGTTTTGCACCTTTGCCCGCCACTTGTTCGAACGTCGTTGTGAGATGACTTAAATACAAACGCGCGACGTCATCCATTCCATGACGAGTTGCCACAGAGTTGAGGACATAAGAGGCCAACATGGTATCGAAATACCAACCTGCCAAATGAATACCATGATTTTCTAAGACATGTGCATCATATTTGAGATGATGACCAATTTTTTGTACGTCATTATCTTCAAGTAAAGGTTTGAGTTGATTCAGGATCGTGTCGCGATCAAGTTGTTTCGGCGCACCTTCATAATCATGCGCAAGCGGCACGTAATAGGCATCATGTGCATCTAAAGCCACCGAGAAACCCACAATCTGTGCCACGCGGTAGTCGAGGCTAGTGGTTTCAGTATCAAAGGCAAAACGCTTTTCAGTATTTAGACGTTTAAATAACACATCCCAATCTTCTTGAGTCAATACCGTGTGATAACGTGCTTCACCAAGTAAGTCATCAACACTGGTTTTGTCCGCTTGATCTTCAACTTCAGGTGCATTGGCTACAGTCGCCTTGGTGTTGATGGCTTTGGCTGCTTGTTTGTAGGTTGCACCATTGGGGTTGTTCGGATGATCTAATGACTGCAGTTGGTTACGGAATTCTAGTTCCGTATATAAATCACGCAGTGCTGGAATATTTGGATCGGCAAGTTTCAGATCTTCGTATTTAAGGCCCATGTCGAGGTCGCAAACAATGCTCGCCAGTTGGTGGTCAAGAGTAATCCCTTCGACATTGTCCTTAATGTTTTGACCGACTTTACCTTTAATACTGTCAACATTTTCTAAAATGCCGCCAATCGAACCGTACTCGGTTAAAAGTTTTGCTGCTGTTTTTGCGCCAACACCGGGCACACCACGAATGCCGTCAGAGGCGTCGCCCATCAGCGTGAGGTAGTCAATGATTTGATTCGGCCACACCCCAAATTTTTCAAAAACGCCTTGAACGTCCATCGGTTTGTCTTTGAAGCTGTCTTCTAAAGTGACACGCTCAGTAACGAGCTGCGCCATGTCTTTGTCACCGGTGGAGATCAAAACTTGATGACCGGCTGCTTCAGCGCGTTTGGCTAAAGTTCCGATAATGTCATCGGCCTCAGCGCCCGGCAACATATGCAGCGGAATCCCTAGAGCACGAATTAATGCATGAAGATATGGAATTTGTTGTGATAATTCTTCGGGCATACTTGGACGGTCACCCTTATAAATTGGGGACAATTCATGACGGAAGGTTGGTTCAGGTGTATCGAAAATAACGGCCATATGCGTCGGTTGAATACGACGCATTAATTTTTGGATGGCAGAAATGGCACCTCGGATTGCATTGGTATGCAAACCGGTTGAAGTGGTTAATGGTGGCAGTGCATGGTAAGCACGAAATAAAAAGTATGAGCCATCGACCAAGACAAATGGTGGCATTGATAATTTCCTAATCCTAAAAACGGTTTTATTGTACGTGATTTTTTGCCCGCACGCAGAGTCTAGATTGTATATGTAACTTACCGAATCACTGATGAATAGTTTTAATCCATCCGTCGGGCTCATGTATCATCAAAACATTCAGGAAAATGACGAAGCAGGTATGCTGAAACAGAATAATGAACTCAAGATGATTTGGTTGATGTCGCTGATTATGGTAGGGATCGGGGCATGGTACTTAGACATCCGTATCTTGAGTTATATCAGCGGCATTGGTTTTATGCTCAGTTTGATGAATTATGTCGATGATTTACAGCACGGCGCTGATGCACTGAGTTCATCAAAACAACCATTCCAAGTGACATCAAAGGTTCCGTTATATATTGCATCGTTATTAACGGTCGTTGGGCTGTTAACAGAACTGGGATACTTGGTTGCGATTGGGATTAGCCTGTGGGTTTATTTTTTTCTGCGTTGGCTGAAACGATTGGAACATCAGCTGCATTTATTGCAAGGACGTGCGCTCCAGTCGCAATCGATTCATGCAGCTACTTCAATATCAGCGTCGACAATAGACCGTCCTGAAAATTTTGATTCTGACGATACACCATCTGTACATCCCGCGACGGAAATTGGTAAAGCTAGACATCAGACACCATTCAATTCAACACCTTCTAATACACCATCCAAGATTGCGCCAAATCTATCTAATCAAATTCAGCAATGGCTTTTTCAAGGTAATCCCGTGTTGAAAGTGGCGGTACTGGTCTTGGTGATTGGCGTGGTGTTATTACTTAGATTTGCCACAGAGCATTGGCAACTAAGCTTGGCCATGAAATTGCTGATTGTGAGTTTGAGCAGTGCTGGTGTTGTCGGACTGGGTTTTTGGCTGCAAACCAAAAACCGCAGTTTTGCCTTGGCTCTAGAAGGTCTAGGTCTTGCAGCGCTGTTTTTGACTTTATTTTTTGCCTATTACAATGCCGTGATTCCGGGCTTTGGCATAGCTTGTCTACTGTATGCTGCACTTATGGCATTGACGATTTGGCTCAGTCTGAAACAACAGTCGGTAGAACTGGCAATTATGGCAATGCTGATCGCCTATCTTGCGCCATTTACCTTGCCTGTTCGTGATGCAACTGCAACGGAATTTATTGCCTATTATCTTGTAATTAATCTGGCTGTTGCAGTCATGAGTACTTTAAGACCGTGGAAATATCTGAATCAAATCGCATTTTTGATGACGGTGATTATGGGTGGTGGATATGCTTTTTACCACGGATACACCACCGAACGTCAGATGATGAGCGTGTTGGTTTTAGCTCACGCTGCGATTTTTATTTGGCTCGGTTTTCGTTTTAGTCAGTTATTGGCAAAACAGGATCTTGCGCATTTTCAGCTCAAACCAGCCTTGGATATTGCACTGATATTTGCTTCGCCAGTGCTTGCTTATCTGGCATTGTATTTGATGTATTTTGAGGAAACCGTATGGCAGGCGGGGTATAGCTTGCTATTCGCGGCGCTTTTTGCCGCACTGTATAGCATCAGTAAACGTAGTGCTGTGATCCCACTGATTGCACAAAGTTATTTGAGTTTGACCTTAATATTCTTGGCATTGATTCCACCGATAGTATTGAAAGAGCAGTGGAGTGTGGTTGGTTGGGCAGTTGAAGGTGCGTTGATATTTATATATGCCCTATACAAGCAGTCCAATATCAGCCGTTATTTAGGCATGGCGCTCTTGGTGATGGCGGGTTGTTCAAGTCTGTATTATTTGGTTCAACTGCCACATTTCCCTGCACAGATGTATTGGGGCGTGTGTTTGAGCTATTTGGCGGCCATTATCGTGACGCACGCTGTTCCTGCATTTCATAAACAGCTTTCAAGTTCGAGTATTGCCTTTCAATGTGTGCAAATGCTCTCAGCAACTACTATGTTCATCATGTTGCTCTTAGATCGGCTGCAGAGTAGTCATCAATTGGCTTTGAGTCTATTGATTGTCAGTGTGGCCTATCTGTTGGTGAATGAAGGCTTGTTAAAACGAAAAGCTTCGTGGAGTTGGTCCATCATTAAGTGGACGGGTCTAGTGCCTGTTTATGTGATGGGGCTGTACCAAGTTATTTCAGTGAGTGAGAACGGTCAGTTACTTTGGCATTCAGCGATGGAGCAGATGTATTTTGCATTCGCTGGGCTGAGCTTGACGCTGCTTTGGCTACGACCATTACTCGGTGTGCGTGAAGAAAAAGAATGGGTCAGTCTCGGAATTTTGAGTAGCTTGGCGTGGACCAGTCTGACGCTGATACCCAGTATGCCGTATATCAGTGTGGTAATTTTGCCGCTGATATTTTGTGCATGGTGTTATTGGCAAGCGCAGCAACCGGTCTGGAAAATGTTTTGGCAAGCGCGTAGCAGTTTGTTTTTGGCTTTGAGTTGGATCATTAGTTCGCAATTATTTAGTCAGCAGGCCTTTGTGGGATATATCTTGCCCATATTAAATCCTTTTGATGCTGTGAGTTTGCTGTTGTTAGCGGCTTTTTTATGGATGTTGAATCAACAGTTAAAAGCTGGTTTAGATCGTAGCTTGGCTGCCGTGTTGAGTGTCCTTGGGCTACTTTGGTTAAGTAGCTATGTCGTGCTTCGTGCCTTACATAGGTATCTGGATACGCCTTATAACAGTTTAGACATTTGGAGCGATGCGACCGTTCAACTGAGTTTTACTGTGCTGTGGGTGTTATTGGCTTTGGTGAGTATGCGCTTTGCCACTCAGCGCCAATTACGTTCAGTTTGGCTGCTCGGCGGCAGTATTTTGGTCTTGGTCACTTTGAAACTGGTCTTGCTGGATTTATCTCATGTCGGCACACTCATGCGAGTGATTTCATTTATGGCGGCAGGTTTTGCCATGCTTTTGATTGCCTATATTGCACCCATGCCGAATGACAAGGTTGAACCATGATGAAATTCTTAAAGGTACGAGATCACTAAGCTGTACAGGTCGATGGCTATAAAAGTACATGATAAAAAAACCCTGCACATTTGAAGATATGCAGAGCCTTTCATATCAAGTCGATAGACCATTATTTGAGTTGAGGCTCTCGTTGAATCTCTTGCGCATTGGCATATTGATCGACGTTAGCATCGCTTGCTTGTGTAGAAAGTGGGTGGTCAACAAAACCCATTTTCGGGACAGGGATTTCAATTTTATTTTCGACAAAGGCATTTCGAATCCGTTCTTGCATCTCATCGCGGACTTTCAGGAAATTCTCTCTTTGGCACCAAATGGCAAAAAGCAGCTCAATGGAAGATTCTCGAAAGGCAGTGACGGTCACGGCAGGTTTAGGATCGGCCAAGACCAATGGATATTTACTAACGGCATCTAATAAAACTTCACGGACTTTGATGATGTCTTCATGAAAGTTAATCGCAAGGGTAATTGGAATTCGCCGTATTGGAAACTTAGACAGGTTATGTACAGGTGCCCGAATCAGTTGTTCATTCGGCAAACGGACATAGACATTGTCCTGCGTGAGTAATTTGACCGACAGTAAATCAATCGAGATTACTTCACCTTCAATGGTATGCCCGCGAATCAGTGTCAATTGAATGGTATCACCAACTTCAAAAGATCCTTCACCGATCAAGAACATCCCGCTGATCAGGTTGGATGCGGACGTTTGCGAGGCAAAACCCAGTGCGACCGTTAAAATACCTGCTGCACCCAAGAAGACGCTGAGTTTAAAGCCGGCTTCTTTTAAACTGGCCATCACAAAGATGATAAAGATGAAATAGAAAATCCCGCGACGCCAAACCAACTGCTGATGGGCATTGAAACGCATACCTACAGTGCGGATAAAGGTGTTTGAGATAAAACGTGCAATCAGAAAGCCGATGACTGCCAGTAAAACAGCCACCAATAATTCTGTCAGCCGATCGGTATTGAGATTGGCGACCATTCCTTTTAGGCTGCTGGTAATTTCTGTCGAAATATTTAAATCTGCCATGGCTCACCGTTAGAAAAATGAATCAAACATATTGAATAGTACATTAGCTGACTCGCGTGGCGGATGCAGATAAATTACGTCACCGGCTTGTGGCGGTGTACGGTTTTCAATTTTGACCCGCGGCGGTTTGTCATGACCTTCATGCACGACTCGAATTTGTGAAGTCCATAAACGTCCTGTACTTTCACTATAAAATAATGGCAAAGCCGGTACAGGGACATTCATACGGTCAAAACGAATCTGTTGATTACTCACGTTATGAAACTCAATAGGGGTTACTGCACGAAAAGCACGAGGTTTGAGTTGTTTAAGTTCTGTACGACCATCAACTGCTGTGGCATAGCAAATTTCACCCATTCGATGGTTCGGACCAAACCAGGTATCTTTTGGTAGAATCACAGGTATATCAAACAAAGGTTCTCTAAGACCTTCGACAAAGCCAGCAATCCACAGCGGTGTGCTGATATACAGCGTTCCGCGCTGTCCCGCTGGAATATAAATCGGATCGACCGGTTTAATCACCACAGACCGATCTGCCAAACGTGGCATGATTTGAATTTTGTCATGCGTCTGGCGGAACATATAACGTTCCATTTTAATGGGTTGTGGAAAACCAAATTCAGGGTCTTGAATCGGATGCCATTGCTGCTCATAGTCAAACTGAAAGGTCGGGCGATGATATTCCATACGCCACTCTTGCATGCCGCGCGTTACACGGAACAATAAAGACCCAAACTGCCAACTGCGCGGGTGATTCAGTTCAAATTGATATTCCCCCCACCATTTACGTTTTGGGGATTCCTTTTCAGTCAAATCATTTTCTAATGGCAATGCGTATATCCCTTGTCCTGATAAATCCTAAAAACAGACTTCACGCTGTCAGATGCTTAGAGTACACTCAAAACAACTTTTTTCATCATTATAATGCGTGATGCAAGTACTTAAACAATTACAAATACCATATAGTTTTGCCAAACGTCATGGCGTATTGCTTCGATATGAGGGTGATCAAGCTTTTATTGTACGTCGTGACAGCACGCCACTGCTGGCTTTACAAGAAGCACGTCGCTATTTAGGGCATCCTGCACAATATCAATTATGTAGTGAGCAAGAGTTTAATCAATTACTCAGTGCAAGCTTTGCCGGAGACACCGGTGAGTCTCAACAAGTGGCAGCGGGTCTGGAAGATCATCCTGATTTACTTAGCCTTGCGGACTCTGTACCAGAAGCTGAAGATTTGATGGATCAGGAGGATGATGCGCCGATTGTACGGTTAATCAATGCCTTATTGTCTGAAGCGATCCGTGTCGGTGCTTCAGATATTCATATCGAATCTTTTGAAAAAAAGCTGTCTGTCCGCTTACGTGTCGATGGTCAGTTAC
This sequence comes from Acinetobacter sp. YH16040_T, assembly GCF_024605785.1. NCBI lineage: Bacteria > Pseudomonadati > Pseudomonadota > Gammaproteobacteria > Moraxellales > Moraxellaceae > Acinetobacter > Acinetobacter sp. YH16040_T. Next base: position 654,538 of record NZ_CP094541.1, read on the forward strand.
GTGAAATTGTGCAGCCACGTCGTGAACTAGCACCACTGTTGGTGTCACGTATCAAAGTCATGGCCAAACTCGATATTGCAGAAAAGCGAATTCCACAAGATGGTCGTATTTCACTACGTTTGGCGGGCCGAGAAGTTGATGTTCGTGTATCAACCTTACCTTCTTCGTATGGTGAACGTGTGGTGATGCGTTTACTCGATAAACAAGCTGGGCGTTTAAACATGACCCATTTGGGGTTGATGCAGCATGACTATGATCGATTGAAACAACTGGTACATCGTCCGCATGGCATTATTTTGGTTACGGGACCAACGGGTTCGGGTAAAACCACAACCTTATATGCGGCATTGTCTGATCTAAATGATGGTTCAAAAAATATTTTGACTGCGGAAGATCCAATTGAGTATCAACTTGAAGGGATCGGGCAGACGCAGGTCAATACCAAAGTGGATATGACCTTTGCTCGTGCATTAAAAGCCATGCTCCGCCAAGACCCAGATGTGGTGATGGTCGGGGAGATTCGTGATTTAGAAACTGCTGAAATTGCAGTACAAGCGTCATTAACAGGCCATTTGGTACTTTCAACGCTGCATACCAATACAGCAATCGGTGCGGTGACCCGTCTTAAAGACATGGGGATTGAACCCTTTCTACTTTCTAGCTCATTGATCGGTGTGGTGGCGCAGCGTTTGGTTCGAACCTTGTGCCGTCACTGTGCGACTTGGCATGATGCCGATGATTTTGAAAAAGACTTATTTAAGCATCTCGATGCATCGGCCGAATTAAAATTGCCACAACCTAAAGGATGTGAACAATGCTCGCATACTGGATTTACAGGGCGTACCGCAATTTATGAAATCGTCCCGATTGATGAGCAAACACGTCGTCTGATTCATGGAAATGCTGCTGAGTTTGAGTTAGAAAATCATGTACGTGCAAATGCGGGTTCAATACGTGATGATGGATTGCGTAAAGTTTTGGCAGGTAAAACCACCATTGAAGAAGTGCTTAGAGTGACGAATGAAGCGGCTGAATAGTCAGTGTAAAATATAAATAAAGCCCCGAAGCCTGTGTAAGGATTCGGGGCTTTGCTTTAGTTAATCTTTTCAAAATGAATTACAGCATCATATGCTTTGTCTGTCAGAGTGAGGTGAGTTGCATCACTGAGTTTTATTTCAATGCTATTGCTCTCTTTATATTTCAGAATATCATTATTCACTTCGGCCATACCGGATGAAGCACTAGAAGTGCGCTCAGTATTATTTTTATCGAGCCAAAATTCGTCTTTAATTTGGTAGTCATCGCCTTGTTTGCTAATGGAAAGTTTGCGTAGGCTCTCCGTGTCAGGTGTTTGTTTCCATTCCCCTGAAAAATCAGGCGCAGGTGTTTGGCTACATGCGGCTAAGGCCAAGCTTAGAAAAAGCATCGAAAAGTATGTTTTCATTGTAAAGTCCTGAAAATGATTTTAATTTTTTATGGATGTATAGTTAATTATAGTTTGAATATTAAACATTTTTTAAATTTTATTCATTATTCTTTCTATCGAATGTCTCATAATTTTTTATTTTAATTTGAACAAAAACAGCCCAAAAATATGGGCTGTACGGTCTTTCACTTACCACAAACTGACAACTTTCTTCATCAATTCAGCACGAATGGGCGCGGTTGGGTTACCTGCATTGCGCTGCGTTTCATTTTCATAAAACTTTTGCCAAGTTTGAACCATCTCTAAAGTGACATCTTGAGTTTTAAGCTTTTCAACGTCGGCTTTGGTGATGTTGGCTAAGCGCGCTGCAGCACCTTCTGGGCCTGTACCCCAACCAATGATGCCTTGACCATAGGCAGGTAAAGACATGTTGTTCGGTGTTGGCGGTAGCGCAAGACGTTGAATATCTGGATTGACCAAGGATTTAATGTGAGGACGGACTTTTTCAGACAGGGTTAATTCGGCAAAACTTAGTGTAGATGCGCTGATGAGCAATGTACTGATAAGGAGAGGTTTAAGCATCATAGATCAACAAATGAATGTAAATAATAATCGTTATATATTTTAGCAAGGTTTTGGTAGCTGAATAAGAATATTTAAATGCATTGGAAATGGATAAGGCTTTATTTTGAGCTCAGCTGTAGATTTGTAGAAGTCAAAAAAGTTCAAAGCACTATTTTATAAGGAATTAAAACAGTGCTTTGTATAGATAGGTGCAAATGGATTTAAGTCAAAACATTTAAAGTGACATTAATATTGTTTCGGGTGGCATTTGAATAGGGGCATACAATATGCGCGGCATCGACCAATTTCTGTGCCTCGCTTGCATCCATACCCTCAAGATGAATATTAAGCGTCACTTCGATACCAAATCCTGTTGGAATAGGGCCGATACCAACATCACCCTCGACGTAGGCAGCAGGGGTAATCGAAATTTTATCTCGGTTAGACACAAATTTCATTGCACCTAAAAAACAGGCTGAATAACCAGCGGCGAAGAGTTGTTCAGGATTCGTACCATTACCTGTACCCCCCATAATTTTCGGCACAGCCAATTGAACATCTAAATGACCATCGGATGTCGTTGCACGACCATCACGACCACCAGTGGCTTTTGCATGGGCTGTATAAACTGCTTTTTCTAAAGTCATTTTTCTAATCCCTCAGATGATGGTTCAAAATCATATCGTGGGGGATTTTGTTTAAATAATATTCAGTTTTTTTGTAATTTTATACAGAGTGAAAATCAATATTGAACCAAAACACGGTGCTGCATCAGTGGCATTGATGCGCGAATCTGTTGCTGCTCGTCTAAGTCAAAAGGAACTGTGAGTAGTTGAGCGCCTTCTTCTGCGGTGATTGCTAAAATTTGACCACGGCTGTTGCTTGCTCCAGCATGACCCCAAGTTTGACGCTTTTCACCATGCCAGCCTTGTTGTGCGGCACCTAATACAGCACATTGACTATCCATGGCACGAGCTTGCAGTAACAACTGCCAGTGCATTTCACCCGTGGTATAAGTAAAAGCTGCAGGCGCCGTTAAAATGTTTGCACCTTGGCTACGAAGTTTCAAAGCCAGTTCAGGAAAGCGCAAGTCGTAGCACACCATCAGGCCAATATTGCCAAAAGGTGTTGTTGCAACTACGGTTTCAGTACCAGGTTCAAAGAATTTTGATTCTTGATAGCCACCGACAGCGTCACCAACTTGCACATCAAATAAATGAATTTTGTCATAACGTGCTTCGGTACGTTCAGGGCTGATACACAGGCTAACAGTACGGACACGGCCATCTTGAATGATTGAACCATCTGGACGATAAGGGCATGGGAGTGTGCCCGCAACAATCCAAAGTTGATAACGATGTGCGAGTTGTTCTAGTCGCTGCTGAATACTTTCAAATTGCGCCGCGGTTTCACGTTGTTTACCTGCGGCAAAGCAGACAAAATTTTCAGGAAATACAATGAGACTCGCACCTTGAGCCTGACTTTGTTGCATCAATGATTCGATCACTTTGAAGTTATCTTCAATGTCATTTTGAGAATTCATTTGTGCAACGGAAAGTAAAGTCATGCGAAGAGGGTCTCTGCTGTGATTAACCTAAATTAGACATTTTGCTGCTTGGGTTGCTCTAGATTGTCCTGCTCTTTTTGCAGTTGTTTGACCAAAGGCTCAAACATATTTTGGTTGCTATCATTTAGTTTCATCAGCGTTTTGTGTGCATCTAAAACCGTATTCAGCATATTGCTATGGGTAATGTGTTCTTCCATAAGTGCGCGAGTGCATACACTTGGATCACCACAATAATTCAAAATAACAAACACCTGACCTAAACCCATGCTATTGGCAAGCGTTGTGATATCAGAGTTTGTAGACAACATTACCGCTTGGATATGGTGAACTTGTTTGAGCTTCAAACCCAGTTTAGCCAAAATGCCAAGGACAGTACTATCGATAAATGTCGTTTGGGTTAAATCAACAATTGCACCGACGACATTTTGTTGCTGTTCAATTTTGTTTAATAACTTGTCTAGACTAATACAAGATTGGGCACGCACTTCGCCAATAAGCTTAAAAATATGCGTTCCGTTCAAGCTTGCATATTCAACATGACCTGTTGACATATAAATGCCATTTGCAGAGAAGGATAGTAAATTATCCCATAGGGGCACAGCTTACTCAAGTAGCCGAGTATGATCAGAAAGTCGTATTCGGTTTAAGTGATTGATTTCGTGATTAATTGATTCGACGTAAACTTAGGATGGCAATATCATCAGCAACATGGTCTGGTGCTTGAAATGATTGATTTTGCAAGTGATAAACCAATTGACCTAGCTGTTCATTCAATCCACCGTCAAAAGGTTCAAGTGCGCCATCCGAGCAAATTACAAAGCGAGAATAACGATTTAAGGTAAATTCAAACTCTTCAACTTCTAGATCTTCAGTTAAGCCGAGTGGGAAGCTGCTGGTATTTAAAATTCGTGCGGGAAGACCGGGTTCAAATAAAATGGCCGGCGGATAATGGCCTGCACTAGACCATTTCAAGACATGCGTATCGAGATTGAGTATCCCCGCAATCATGGTAATGTGCTTTTCAATATTTTCTTGAACCAACATGCCATTGAGCTTTTTGATGAGTTCTCTCGGGGTTTTTGAACGACCGTGGAAAGCAGCCATCCAAGAGGTCAGTAAACTACTCGTCACCCCATGACCAGATACATCTGCAAGATAAAACATGATTTCTTTATCGCTGATTTTCCAGTAATCGTACCAATCACCGGATAAATAGGCTGAAGGCTGGAAGAATGTTTCAATTTTATAGTTGTGGAGTTCAATCGGGTTGGGCAGTAAACGTTTTTGCAAATCTGCAGCAGAAGGGAGATCACGGCTGTCTTGATTGCGTTTGTATTGCGCATCAATTTTAGTGAGTGCCACCTGAAGGTTGGTTGGAATATGGTCCCACACCCATCCTGCTAAAGCACCTTGTTGCCACGCTTGAGCCAATGCAGCGCCCTCATGCTCAAAAGCGAGCACAATGGTAGGAAGTGTCCATTGGTGATTTAAAAAGTCGGCAACATCAGCAATTGCAATGATCGTTGGATCATACAAGTCTAGATCTTCAATGTTAATCATTTGTACGCTAGGAAGCGCATCAAGTACCTGATCTAAATATGGAATATCACGAGTAGGTTGAATGAAATACATAAAGAATTAGATGAATCCTTCGATAGACAATAAGTGTACTATAGCAAGCTAATGATGGCTGGAGGGAAAAACCACACCAGCCAATTGAAAAATTTTATTTATTCAGTTGTTACCGTGTCGGTATCATCTGAACTGCTGTCATCAATGAAATCGGTAGAATCATCAGATGAAACATCTGTTGAATTATCTTCAGATTCATCAATATCGTCATCTTCTTCATCAATAAATAAGTTTTCTTCAGCGATCCCTTTTTTCTCAGAAATTGAATAATTCAGGCGTTGTAAATAGATGTCGCGAATTTGAGCATATTTATCGCCTTGTAATACACCTTCAATATCCAGTAATTGAGCGCGAGTATCGATTCCACGTAAAGTTTGCTCAGACCAATACGCCACATCATGACCATCAAGCATATATTTCTGTGGACGTCCTTGACTATCTACTGCTAGACCGACGGTTTGGCGCAATGTGCTTGGACCAAGCACTGGTAGAACAATATAAGGGCCAGAAGGAATACCGTAATAACCTAAAGTTGCGCCAAAATTTTCATCTTCTGTTTCTAGACCTAGACGGCTTGCAGGGTCAGCAAAGCCTAAAGTTGTCAGTGTATTAACAGTAAAACGCCCCAGACTTTTTGCGGCACGTGTCGGTCGTCCTTGGATGAGTTGGTTAAACGCATTCCACGGTTCGCCCAAATTTTTACGGAATAAACGATAAGATTCACGAATATCCTTTGGAGTTTTTGCGACATATTGCACAGCAGCAGGGCGGGCAATATGGACATCTAAATAATCATTAAATGCGTAAACTTTCCGGTTGATCGGTTGGAAAGGGTCTTTATCTTCTTCTGATTGTGCTGCATTCGCATTAACAGATAATTTTTTTGCAACTTCAGATGACTTGACCATCGCAGCATGCGCAAGTTGTTGTGTTTTTGATTTATTGGCAGCTTCTGAATCTTGAGCAACAGGTGCTGAAGCTTCGTCATTTGCAAATACAGGTGTTGTTACGACAAGTGACAATAATCCTGCATATAAAAAAGAAGTTTGGCGCATATATAGTCCTGACGCTTTTAGCGCGGCAAAATGTTTGCCGTATAATAAGTAAAAACGTTCAAATAATCCTGATTTATTACTATTAAACCAAATTTGATCAAAATATGAATGAAAAAATGTAATTTGAGTGAAAAATGTGCGTTCAAAATAATTATTTTAAAAAAGGTGTTGCAACGGTGCTGAAATACTGTAGAATGCACATCCATCGGCGGTGATGAAGATTAAAACTTCTGATAAAACAATGACTTGGTTGAATTGATTAAGTTTGGTTTTATTTGATAAGTTTAAAAATAATTTGAATTACCGGTTGACTCTTTAGAAATAAAGAGTAATATAGCCGACCTAGCTTGCTGGTGACGAACCAGTAAGAAGATCATTAAGAGATTATGAAGAACAACTTGTGTGGATTTTTACTGATTGATCGATCGAAATTATTTTCATTGATTGATGGTAGAAATGACTCGAAGTTTATTTGAGCAAATTTTTGTCAGTAATTGATGAGCCAAGATTGGTACACTATATGTACTATTGATTTTAAACTGAAGAGTTTGATCATGGCTCAGATTGAACGCTGGCGGCAGGCTTAACACATGCAAGTCGAGCGGGCAAGGTTGCTTCGGTAACTGAGCTAGCGGCGGACGGGTGAGTAATGCTTAGGAATCTGCCTATTAGTGGGGGACAACATTTCGAAAGGGATGCTAATACCGCATACGTCCTACGGGAGAAAGCAGGGGATCTTCGGACCTTGCGCTAATAGATGAGCCTAAGTCGGATTAGCTAGTTGGTGGGGTAAAGGCCTACCAAGGCGACGATCTGTAGCGGGTCTGAGAGGATGATCCGCCACACTGGGACTGAGACACGGCCCAGACTCCTACGGGAGGCAGCAGTGGGGAATATTGGACAATGGGGGGAACCCTGATCCAGCCATGCCGCGTGTGTGAAGAAGGCCTTTTGGTTGTAAAGCACTTTAAGCGAGGAGGAGGCTACTTTGGTTAATACCTAAAGATAGTGGACGTTACTCGCAGAATAAGCACCGGCTAACTCTGTGCCAGCAGCCGCGGTAATACAGAGGGTGCGAGCGTTAATCGGATTTACTGGGCGTAAAGCGTGCGTAGGCGGCTTTTTAAGTCGGATGTGAAATCCCCGAGCTTAACTTGGGAATTGCATTCGATACTGGGAAGCTAGAGTATGGGAGAGGATGGTAGAATTCCAGGTGTAGCGGTGAAATGCGTAGAGATCTGGAGGAATACCGATGGCGAAGGCAGCCATCTGGCCTAATACTGACGCTGAGGCACGAAAGCATGGGGAGCAAACAGGATTAGATACCCTGGTAGTCCATGCCGTAAACGATGTCTACTAGCCGTTGGGGCCTTTGAGGCTTTAGTGGCGCAGCTAACGCGATAAGTAGACCGCCTGGGGAGTACGGTCGCAAGACTAAAACTCAAATGAATTGACGGGGGCCCGCACAAGCGGTGGAGCATGTGGTTTAATTCGATGCAACGCGAAGAACCTTACCTGGTCTTGACATAGTAAGAACTTTCCAGAGATGGATTGGTGCCTTCGGGAACTTACATACAGGTGCTGCATGGCTGTCGTCAGCTCGTGTCGTGAGATGTTGGGTTAAGTCCCGCAACGAGCGCAACCCTTTTCCTTATTTGCCATCGGGTTAAGCCGGGAACTTTAAGGATACTGCCAGTGACAAACTGGAGGAAGGCGGGGACGACGTCAAGTCATCATGGCCCTTACGACCAGGGCTACACACGTGCTACAATGGTCGGTACAAAGGGTTGCTACTCCGCGAGGAGATGCTAATCTCAAAAAGCCGATCGTAGTCCGGATTGGAGTCTGCAACTCGACTCCATGAAGTCGGAATCGCTAGTAATCGCGGATCAGAATGCCGCGGTGAATACGTTCCCGGGCCTTGTACACACCGCCCGTCACACCATGGGAGTTTGTTGCACCAGAAGTAGGTAGTCTAACCGTAAGGAGGACGCTTACCACGGTGTGGCCGATGACTGGGGTGAAGTCGTAACAAGGTAGCCGTAGGGGAACCTGCGGCTGGATCACCTCCTTAACGAAAGATTGACGATTGGTAAGAATCCACAACAAGTTGTTCTTCATGACGATGTATCTGAGGGTCTGTAGCTCAGTTGGTTAGAGCACACGCTTGATAAGCGTGGGGTCACAAGTTCAAGTCTTGTCAGACCCACCACTACTGACACGTAAGCAATTGCAGAGTAAACGGAAATCAGAAACATTGACTTATTGATAAGCTGGGGACTTAGCTTAGTTGGTAGAGCGCCTGCTTTGCACGCAGGAGGTCAGGAGTTCGACTCTCCTAGTCTCCACCAAATTTCAAGACAAGAAAAGCATGCTTTTCCTTGAAATTTAAGCAAGAAGCTACGCTTCGCGCAGTATGTGATCATACAGTGTTGAAGTTGTTTAGTTCCTAAGCGATCAAGTGTTTAGGTTATAGAGCTTAGCAACAAAGTGGCGTATGATTCGCTTCATTGTTATTAAGCTCTGTGATTTATCACAGTTTCCTGACCTGACGAAGGCTGGAAAAATCATTAACAGAATATATTTGAGTTGAAATAATTTGTTCATACTCGTTTGATTTAACCTAACAAGCAATTGTGAAAGTTGAGTGAAATGAGTTACTAGCGAAATTAACTGAATCAAGCGTTTTGGTATATGAATCTAATTGAAGCTGTACAGTGATTAAATTCACGAAGCTCTAAACTGTAATGTTGGTTGATCTACTTGTAGGATCAAATGACTGTTTGGGGTTGTATAGTCAAGTAATTAAGTGCATGTGGTGGATGCCTTGGCAGTCAGAGGCGATGAAAGACGTAATAGCCTGCGATAAGCTCCGGGGAGGCGGCAAATATCCTGTGATCCGGAGATTTCTGAATGGGGAAACCCACCCGCTATAAGGCGGGTATCATAAACTGAATACATAGGTTTATGAGGCGAACGAGGGGAAGTGAAACATCTCAGTACCCTTAGGAAAAGAAATCAATTGAGATTCCCTCAGTAGCGGCGAGCGAACGGGGAAAAGCCCATTAAGTTATCTAAGCTTTAGTGGAACGCTCTGGGAAGTGCGACCATAGTAGGTGATAGTCCTGTACGCGAAAGGGCTTAGATAATGATGTCGAGTAGGGCGAGGCACGTGAAACCTTGTCTGAATATGGGGGGACCATCCTCCAAGGCTAAATACTCCTGACTGACCGATAGTGAACCAGTACCGTGAGGGAAAGGCGAAAAGAACCCCTGTGAGGGGAGTGAAATAGATCCTGAAACCGCATGCATACAAGCAGTGGGAGCCAACTTGTTTGGTGACTGCGTACCTTTTGTATAATGGGTCAGCGACTTACATTCAGTAGCAAGGTTAACCGATTAGGGGAGCCGTAGAGAAATCGAGTCTTAATAGGGCGTTTAGTTGCTGGGTGTAGACCCGAAACCGGGTGATCTATCCATGAGCAGGTTGAAGGTTGGGTAACACTAACTGGAGGACCGAACCCACTGTCGTTGAAAAGCCAGGGGATGACTTGTGGATAGGGGTGAAAGGCTAATCAAACTCGGTGATAGCTGGTTCTCCCCGAAAGCTATTTAGGTAGCGCCTCGGACGAATACCATTGGGGGTAGAGCACTGTTTCGGCTAGGGGGTCATCCCGACTTACCAAACCGATGCAAACTCCGAATACCAATGAGTACTATCCGGGAGACAGACTGCGGGTGCTAACGTCCGTAGTCAAGAGGAAAACAATCCAGACCGCCAGCTAAGGCCCCAAAATTATAGTTAAGTGGGAAACGATGTGGGAAGGCATAGACAGCTAGGAGGTTGGCTTAGAAGCAGCCACCCTTTAAAGAAAGCGTAATAGCTCACTAGTCGAGTCGGCCTGCGCGGAAGATGTAACGGGGCTAAAACTATATGCCGAAGCTGCGGATTTACACATTAGTGTAAGTGGTAGGGGAGCGTTCTGTAAGCCGATGAAGGTGGATTGAGAAGTCCGCTGGAGGTATCAGAAGTGCGAATGCTGACGTGAGTAACGACAAAACGGGTGAAAAACCCGTTCGCTGAAAGACCAAGGGTTCCAGTCCAACGTTAATCGGGGCTGGGTGAGTCGACCCCTAAGGCGAGGCCGAGAGGCGTAGTCGATGGGAAATTGGTTAATATTCCAATACTTCAGTGTAATGCGATGAGAGGACGGAGAAGGTTAAGTCAGCCTGGCGTTGGTTGTCCAGGTGAAAGGAAGTAGGCATGTATCTTAGGCAAATCCGGGGTACTCTATGCTGAGATCTGACAGCAAGCTGTACTTGTACAGTGAAGTGGCTGATACCATACTTCCAGGAAAAGTCTCTAAGCTTCAGTTACACTGGAATCGTACCCGAAACCGACACAGGTGGTCAGGTCGAGTAGACCAAAGCGCTTGAGAGAACTCTGCTGAAGGAACTAGGCAAAATGGTACCGTAACTTCGGGAGAAGGTACGCTGCTTTTGGTGATGGAACTTGCTTCCTGAGCTGAGAGCAGCCACAGAAACCAGGCCCCTGCAACTGTTTATTAAAAACATAGCACTCTGCAAACACGAAAGTGGACGTATAGGGTGTGATGCCTGCCCGGTGCTGGAAGGTTAATTGATGGGGTTAGCGTAAGCGAAGCTCTTGATCGAAGCCCCAGTAAACGGCGGCCGTAACTATAACGGTCCTAAGGTAGCGAAATTCCTTGTCGGGTAAGTTCCGACCTGCACGAATGGCATAATGATGGGGGCGCTGTCTCCAGCAGAGGCTCAGTGAAATCGAAATCGCCGTGAAGATGCGGTGTACCCGCGGCTAGACGGAAAGACCCCGTGAACCTTTACTGCAGCTTGACATTGAACTTTGATCTTACTTGTGTAGGATAGGTGGGAGGCTTTGAAACCGAGACGCTAGTTTCGGTGGAGCCAATCTTGAAATACCACCCTGGTAATATTGAGGTTCTAACTCTGTCCCGTTATCCGGGACGAGGACCATGTCTGGTGGGTAGTTTGACTGGGGCGGTCTCCTCCTAAAGAGTAACGGAGGAGTACGAAGGTGCGCTCAGCGTGGTCGGAAATCACGCGTAGAGTATAAAGGCAAAAGCGCGCTTAACTGCGAGACCCACAAGTCGAGCAGGTACGAAAGTAGGTCTTAGTGATCCGGTGGTTCTGTATGGAAGGGCCATCGCTCAACGGATAAAAGGTACTCTGGGGATAACAGGCTGATACCGCCCAAGAGTTCATATCGACGGCGGTGTTTGGCACCTCGATGTCGGCTCATCTCATCCTGGGGCTGAAGCAGGTCCCAAGGGTATGGCTGTTCGCCATTTAAAGAGGTACGCGAGCTGGGTTTAGAACGTCGTGAGACAGTTCGGTCCCTATCTACCGTGGGCGCTGGAAATTTGAGAGGATCTGCTCCTAGTACGAGAGGACCAGAGTGGACGAACCTCTGGTGTACCGGTTGTGACGCCAGTCGCATCGCCGGGTAGCTATGTTCGGAAGGGATAACCGCTGAAAGCATCTAAGCGGGAAGCCTACCTCAAGATAAGATTTCCCTTGGACTTTATGTCCACTAAAGAGCCGTTGAAGACTACGACGTTGATAGGTTGGATGTGGAAGTGCGGTGACGCATGAAGCTGACCAATACTAATTGCTCGTGAGGCTTGACTATACAACACCCAAACAGTTGTATAAATAGCATCAATTGATTCACATATAATCAATCAAACTTGATTTAGTTGAAAAGCTAGATAAAATGAACACCTTAAATTAACTCAAGTACTTCTGTTAATAACTCATTTGGTAGAAAACTTAGCACGAAGAGCACTGCTCTGAGATTAGACTAAGCAAGTATCCATAACAGTTGTGCTGGCGACAATAGCAAGAGTGAACCACCTGATCCCTTCCCGAACTCAGAAGTGAAACCTCTTAGCGCTGATGGTAGTGTGGGGTTACCCATGTGAGAGTAAGTCATCGCCAGCTCATTATTCGAAACACCCCCAACTTAATCGTTGGGGGTGTTTTTTTATGTGTGGTGAAAAGGAAAATAGAGTGAAATTAATAATATATCTAATTAAATAATTCATTTATAAGGCGAATTGTTCCTAATAAAAGAATAAATTAGCTGAATAATGTGTCTAAAAAAGACAAAAAATCGGGCGTTCTGTTCAAAATTATGCTATAAAAAATAAAACGGCATAAAAATTGCTTATAAAGTGCGGTTAATTATAGGGGGAGTTATTAATGAAATTAGCGATGGGGTTAAAGGTTGCCAATTCCTTATCATTAACACCTCAATTACAACAAGCCATTCGTTTATTACAGCTTTCAAGTTTGGAATTGGAACAAGAAATTCAAATCCAACTCGACAGTAATCCTCTATTAGAGAAAGTTGAAGAACAAAATACCGTTGAAAGTTTAAATAGCTTACAAGAACAAGAAAGGGAAAATAAAGACTTAACCAATGAATTAAATGCCGATCATTTGCCTGATGAGTTACCGGTAGATACGGAGTGGGATGATGTTTATACGCATCAACCTACAAGTTTAGGTGCTGCTGAATTTGAAGAGCGCGAAGATAATCGGCAGGGGCATCAAAGTTTACAAGCACATATGCTTGAGCAAGTTAATCTTTTACACTTTTCTGTGATCGATAAACTAATTGCACACTGTATTATCGATGCTTTAGATAACAAAGGTTTTTTAGATTGTGACTTAAATGAAATTACCCAATCTGTTCAGCATCTTTTAGATTCTATGGATTATGAAGAAGAAGTCGAAGATGACGAAGTTTTGGTGGTTTTAAAGCATATTCAGCGTCTAGATCCTTTAGGTGTAGGTTCACGTAATCTCGCTGAATGTTTAATGGTACAAGTTGAAAATCTTCCTGAACATGTCGAATATCGATATGAAGCTATTTTATTATTGAAAAATTATGAGTTGCTGATTACCAATGAATTACCTAAGTTAATTAAGCAAACGGGTTTAAATACGGAACAACTTAAACTAGCCATTTGTTTGTTAAAAACATTAAAAGCACATCCAGGGCAAGAGTTTGAAGATAAAGATTCAGACTATCAAATTCCAGATGTAGTGGTGCTAAAAAAGAATGAACATTGGTTGGTACAGTTAAATCCTGATGTAATGCCAAAGCTACGAGTGAATTCTTTCTATGCCAATATGATCAAGCGTGCAGATCAAAGTGACGATAATCAATATTTACGTAATCAAATGCTTGAAGCTAAGAATTTCATTAAAAGCATTGATGAACGACATAAAACTTTATTAAAAGTGGCAACCTGTATTGTGGAGCATCAACGAGCGTTCTTTGAACAAGGGCCTGAGGCAATGAAGCCTTTGGTCCTGCGAGATATTGCGGAAGAAGTTGAACTCCATGAATCCACAGTTTCCCGTGTAACCACAAATAAATATATGCTCACACCACGTGGATTATTTGAGTTGAAATATTTCTTCTCAAGTCATGTTGGAACATCGTCTGGTGGGGAAGCGTCTTCGACGGCAATTCGTGCAAAAATTAAAAAGTTGATTGCAGAAGAAAATACACGTAAGCCTTTGTCTGATAATGCAATTGCAGTTTTGCTTAATGCAGAAGGTATTGATGTTGCTCGTCGTACAGTTGCGAAGTATCGTGAATCGTTACATATTCCATCATCTTCAGAGCGAAAAGTGTTGATCTAAATTTGAAAATCTGACTATTCTAGAGGTTCATTATGACGAAATAATGAATCTCTTTTTTTATAAGGAATGGCCGAAATGATCTGATTGTGTAAATGTATGCTTCGCATATTGAGTTGGATGATTCGGCTTGAACTTTTCCAGTCCTGAAAGAAGGTGAGGGATAGAATTATGCAGATTACAATTCGTGGCCATCATTTAACAATTACGCCAGCAATAGAAGAAAATATTCGTCTTAAATTTGCGGAAATGACCAAACATTTAGATCAGGTCAATAGTATGCAAGTCAAACTGACTAAAGATCATCAGGTTGATAAACGTTCAAAAAAAGGTAGTGATAATCATATTGCGGAAGCGATTATACGATTACCTGGGACAGAACTTTTTGCACAAGCGTGCGCTGATGATATGTATACCTCGATCAAAAAATTGTCTGAAAAATTAAAAAAACAATTACATAAACATCGAAAAATGCAGCTCATTTATATGCCTTTAACGGTTTAGATTGTAAATTGTACAAAAAGAGGTTTTTTATAACCTCTTTTTTTATATATATAATGTATGTGACTAATGAATTATTTTTTAGATTTATAGTAAAATGACGGGTTTTACACCGTTAGTCCTATATGGGGTCTTGTGATGAATAGTGAACAGCTCACTGAAATTTTAAAAGCTGCTTTTCCAGAAGCTGAGGTTGCAGTTAGTGGGCAAGGCGGCAAATTTGATCTACGCATTGTCGATGATCAATTTGAAGGCAAACGTCCTGTTGCTCGTCAACAATCTGTTTATGCACCTTTGAACTCCTACATTGCCAGCGGTGAAGTACATGCAGTAACAATTCGTGCAATGACCAAAGAAGAATGGCGCAAAGCAAGCTTATTCGGAGCTTAATAATTAATGGATAAATTTCTGATTCAGGGCGGTACTAAGCTCGAAGGTGAAGTTCGTATTTCTGGTGCGAAAAATGCTGCATTGCCATTACTCGCTGCAACTATCCTTGCGGATACACCTATTACATTAACTAATGTGCCAAATCTAAAAGATGTGAACACCTTAGTGAAATTGATCGCAGGTTTAGGTGTTCAAATCAGTTATGAAGGTGATACGGTTAAGGCTGATACTTCTAGCTTAGATAACCAATTTGCACCATATGAACTCGTGAAAACCATGCGTGCATCTATTTTGGTGCTTGGCCCGTTATTGGCGCGCTATGGTAGTGCAAAAGTGTCTTTGCCGGGTGGATGTGCAATTGGTTCACGCCCTGTAGATCAACATTTAAAAGCTTTAGAAGCACTTGGTGCTGAGATCGAAGTTGAAGCAGGTTATGTGCATGCCAAAGTGGATGGTCGTCTAAAAGGTGGCGAAGTTGTCTTTGATATGGTCACAGTTGGTGGTACTGAAAATATTCTAACTGCTGCGGTTCTTGCAGACGGTGTAACGACCATTCGTAACGCGGCTCGTGAACCTGAAATTACCGATCTTGCTAATATGTTGATCAAGATGGGTGCAAAAATCGAAGGTTTGGACACAGATACTTTGGTTGTTACAGGTGTTGAAAGCCTACATGGCTGTGAATATGCCGTTGTTGCTGATCGTATTGAGACAGGTTCTTATCTCGCTGCAGCAGCGATCACTGGCGGTAAAATCAAAACCACACATACTGATCCAAACTTGTTGGAGTCTGTGCTAGATAAATTTGAAGAAATGGGCGCGGAAGTTACGCGCGGTGAAGATTGGATTGAACTGGATATGATGGGTAAACGCCCGAAAGCAGTTAGTTTCCAGACTTTACCACACCCAGAATTTCCAACCGATATGCAAGCACAGCTTATGGCTGTGAATGCAATTGGTCGTGGTTTTGCCACAATTTCTGAAACGATTTTCGAAAACCGTTTCATGCATGTACCTGAATTAGCACGTATGGGTGCCAATATTCAGGTTGAAGGTAATGATGCTGTTGTTACAGGTGTAGAGAAATTATCTGCTGCACCCGTGATGGCAACTGATTTACGAGCTTCTTTCTCATTGGTTTTAGCAGCACTTGCCGCTGATGGGGAAACGTTGATTGACCGTATCTATCATATTGACCGTGGTTATGAAGATGTTGAAGCGAAGTTACAAGGTTTAGGTGCCCAAATTAAGCGAGTAAGTTAATGAGCGATATGAGAAACGATGATCCCAATTTTGACGTAATGGGCAATTTTGATCATGGTTTAACTTTAGCATTAAGTAAGGGACGTATCTTAAAAGAAACTTTGCCATTGTTGGAAACAGCTGGCATTAACTTATTGGAAGATCCGGATAAATCTCGTAAGTTAATTTTTCCAACGACCCATAAGCACGTACGTATTTTAATTTTACGTGCTTCTGATGTACCAACTTATGTTGAAAATGGTGCTGCAGATATTGGGGTGGCAGGTAAAGATGTACTGATGGAGCATGGTGCACAAAATGTGTATGAACCATTGGACTTAAAAATTGCCAACTGTAAGTTAATGACGGCTGGTAAAGTCGGCATGGTTCGTCCGAAAGGTCGTTTAAAGATTGCAACCAAGTACGTGAATTTGACCCGTCAATATTATGCAAGCTTAGGCGAGCAAGTTGATGTGATCAAACTGTATGGTTCTATGGAACTTGCACCATTGGTTGGTTTAGGTGATTACATCGTCGATGTTGTGGATACCGGGAATACTTTACGTGCCAATGGTTTAGAGCCTTTGGAAGAAATCTGTAAAGTGTCTTCACGTTTAATCGTGAACAAGGCAAGCTTTAAACGTAAACAAACTTTGTTGAACCCGATTCTTGCGCAGCTAGAAAAAGCCGTGGAAGAACGTGAGCAAACAAAAAAAGCATAAGTCGTTAAATTCTTAGCGCTATGCTGATCAGACCGCTCAAATCTGGGCGGTTTTTTTATGAAAACTGAAAAATAATGATAAAACTGTATTTTCACCAATTTTAACGAAAGTTATTTTCAATAAAACTCCACATGAACACATGCGATAGATATCCACAAGCTGCGCTAAAACAGGTAAACTAATCTTTTCCAATAGATTACCTTGTGGGTAAATTGATGCGACGTTTATCGACTCAAGATCAAAACTTCAAGCAAGCTTTTGCTGACTTGTTGGCTTTTGAAACTGTGAATGATCCAGAACTTTTAAAAACCGTTGACCAAATCATTGCTGATGTTCGTCAGCATGGTGATGCTCATGTTCTTAAATTGACACAGCAGTTCGATCGACATCCAGCGCATCAATTCTCAGAATTAGAGCTGACACAAGAACAGCTGAAAGCAGCATTTGATGGTTTAAGTTCAGAAGTGCGTGAAGCCTTAGAACTTGCTGCGAACCGTGTTCGTGAATTTCACCAAGCACAAAAGCAAGACGGCTGGACTTATGTCGATGCTTTAGGAAATACCCTTGGTCAAAAAGTCACACCGCTGGACCGTGTAGGTATCTATGTGCCGGGCGGTTTAGCTTCTTATCCGTCTTCTGTATTGATGAATGCTGTACCTGCGCATGTTGCTGGCGTGCCTGAAATTATTATGGTGGTGCCTGCGCCGAACGGTGATTTGAATCCATTGGTTTTGGCGGCAGCTTATTTAGCCGGCGTACACCGTGTATTTACCATTGGCGGCGCGCAAGCGGTTGCAGCATTGGCTTACGGCACAGAAACCATCCCATCTGTGGATAAAATCACTGGCCCGGGCAACCGTTTTGTTGCGGCAGCAAAACGTGCAGTATTTGGTCAAGTTGGCATTGATATGATTGCAGGGCCATCCGAAATTTTGGTCTATGCAGAAGGTCAAAATAACGCTGAATGGCTGGCGATGGATTTGTTGTCTCAAGCGGAACATGACACTGTGGCTCAAGCGGTGTTCATTACGCCAGATGCGGATCTTTTAGATCAAGTAGAGCAATGGATTGAAAAGCATTTAGAAGCTTTGCCTAAAGCAGATATCGCGCGCACTTCAATTGAAAACCGTGGTGCATTAGTTTTAGTCAAAGACCGTGCTGAAGGCGCTGAATTGATTAACCAGGTTGCGCCTGAACATTTGATGCTGTGCTTAGATCAAGCGCAGGAAATGGCTGAAGATATCCGCCATGCCGGTGCAATTTTTATGGGTCGATATACGCCTGAAGCGATTGGTGATTACTGTGCAGGTCCAAACCACGTGTTGCCTACTTCGGGCACAGCGCGTTTTTCATCACCGCTTGGTGTATATGATTTCCAAAAGCGCTCAAGTTTAATCATGTGTTCTGAAGCTGGCGTGAAAACTTTAGCGAAAACGGCTGATACATTAGCGCAGCAGGAAAATTTAGATGCACATGCGCGTTCAGCACGCTATCGTTATCAGTAATAAAATATAGACTAGGTGAAAAACTTAGTTTTCCAAAACTATAAACCTCTCCCTAACCCTCTCCTGAAAGGAGAGGGGAAATCTCATAAAATGAATATTCCTCTCCCTGAACGAGCTTTAAGGATTCCTTTAAAGCGAAGTGCAAGAGAGGTTAGGAGAGGGTGAAAAAGAGCAAAATAAAATGCCAAATATTACCTCTGAACAAATGCGTTTTTGGAGCCCTGATGTACGTGAATTAGAACCGTACACACCGGGTGAACAGCCTAAAATTCATAATATTTTAAAACTCAATACCAATGAAAATCCGTATCCGCCATCGCCAAAAGTGGTGGAAGCAGTTCAAAAAGTATTGGCAAATTCTGCTGATGTTTTACGTTTATATCCAGATCCAGATGCGTCTGAGTTAAAGCAAGCGATTGCAAAACAGCAGCATGTACCTGTTGAGCAGGTCTTTGTCGGCAATGGCTCGGACGAAGTTCTGGCGCACATTTTTAAAGCCTTTTTTGTGCAAGAGCTGCCGGTTTTGTATCCAGATATTACCTACAGTTTTTATCCGGTATATAGCCAATTTTTTGGTATAGCTGCCAATACTAAAATTATGCCGCTGAACGATGATTTTGAAATTGTTATTGATGACTATAAACAGCCGAATGGCGGTATCATCATTACCAATCCGAATGCGCCTACCAGTATTGCTTTAGGTTTGTCTGCAATTGAGGAAGTGTTGCAAGCCAATCCGAATTCAGTGGTTGTGATTGATGAAGCGTATGTCGATTTCGGTGCAGAATCTGCTGTGGCTTTGGTTGCGAAATATGAAAACCTTGTGGTTTGTCAAACGACGTCTAAGTCGCGTTCACTTGCTGGTTTGCGTGTGGGTTTCGCGATTGCGCAGCCGCATTTAATCGCAGCGCTTGAGGCAGTAAAAAACAGCTTTAACTCCTATCCGATGGACCGTTTTGCGATTGCAGCAGCCGTGGCGTCATTTGAGGATCAAGCGTATTTTGAAGCACAAAATGCCAAGGTGATTGTGAGCCGTGAAAAACTTGTAGAGCAGCTTTCTGAGCTGGGCTTTAAAGTATTACCCTCTGCGGCAAACTTTATTTTTGCATCATTGCCAACGAAAGACGCGGGTGAATTAGCTGCTGAATTGCGCGAACGCGGGATTATTGTGCGTTACTTCAATAAGCCGCGGATTAATCAATTCCTACGTATCACCATTGGTACAGATGAACAAAATCAGCGCCTTGTGGATACGCTAAAAAACGATATTTTGGCTTGATTGCTGCAAGCTACTATAAATTTAAATCTACCCTAATCTTCCTTTTTTAAAAGGAAGTTGGGATAGATAGATCAAAAAAGCGATTCAATTGAATCGCTTTTTTGTTTAATCTGGCGTATACCACGTATTTAACAAATCCAGCATGGCTTCGACTTTATCAAAGCATTCTTGATATTCAGCATCGCAATCTGACGCGATGGTGATTCCGCCACCTGCCCACAGCGAAACCTGATCTTGGTATTTTTGAATAGAGCGGATTAAAATATTCCAAGAGCCCGTGCCATCGTGATTAAAATAACCCATCGAGCCGCAATAGGCGCCGCGAGGAGCACCTTCAAGTTCTTCAATGATTTGCATCGCACGGATTTTGGGTGCGCCGGTAATCGAACCGCCTGGCAGGGCAGACATCAGAACTTCAAAAGGGTTTACATCTGTTTTCAGCACTGCCTCAACTTCACTGACCATATGATGCACTTGGTTAAAACTTTCAATATCAAAAAGTTTAGGTGTTTTTACAGAACCTGTTTCTGCATAAATACTCAAATCATTGCGCAGTAAATCGACAATCATGACATTCTCAGCCATGTCTTTTTCAGATGATTTTAACCGTTGTTTTGACTGCTCATCTAAAATTGGATCTTCATAGCGAGGCATCGTGCCTTTGATTGGTTTAGTAATAATCTTGCGTTTAGGCTTAAAATCTATAAAAAGTTCAGGCGAACAACTTAAAATTTCAAAATCATTAATACGTAAGTAGCCTGAATATGGTGCATCAGTCAGTGACCAAAATTCTTGAGCGGTATCTAAGAGTGAACCGTTTGCTTGAGCTGTGAACTCTTGGGTTAAATTAATTTGATAGCAATCACCCGCTTTAATATATTCCTGCACTTGATCAAAGGCTTTCGTGTAGTCTGACTTAGACCATCTTGCAGTACATTTTTGTCTTAATTTAAATTGATTCTGAGTGATCTCGGTTTGAATTATGTGATCAATGTAGTCGTAAATCTTAGCTGCAGAATGATCTGAACTATAAAAATACCAACCATCATTCTCTAATTTTAAAAAACTGGAAAATTGTCCTAAAAACAAGCGAGGTTGCGCTTTGGCGTGCAAGGAAATCTGTTGCTGCGCTGCATAATCATAGCTAATAAAGCCAGCCCAGCCCCCAGAAAACCCACTGCCTAAGTTTGAACATAAATCTTGGAAGGCAATATTTTGCAAGGGCTGAGTATCAGATTCCTCATATTGATCTAAATTGGTACGGACATAAGCTTTAAGTTCATCATTCTTCAATTGTTGATATTGATTTGCCAAAAAGCAAATAACAGGTTGGTTTTGATCTTCTAAAAAAATCACATGTGACAAGGGTGCAAGCGCTTGCAAAATTTTTTGAGCACTAACAGTTTGTTTGAGAATAAATTTTTTAAAAGAAATTGGCTTTTGCATCAACAGAAAAATTAACTTTAAAGAATAAAATGGATTTTATACCATTCCTAATTCATTTGGTTTGCAAATACCGTTTATCGGTAAGAATTAGATTGCGACCAACGACAGTTGAACAAATTTCAGCTTGGATATAATTTAATCGAGCGAGCAAACAACTCAAGGAAAGATTTAACAGTTGTCACAAAATAATATTACAGCTGAATAAATCGAGTGGTTGAAAATCAAAAAAAAATAAATACTCTTGGGAGAGTACCGTATGAAAAATTTCACTAAATTAGCTCTAGTTTCTTCAATCGCATTTAGTGCGAATGCTATGGCTATGCAAGCAATGGACGATGCTGCACTTAGTTCAACCACTGGTCAAGATGGTATTAACATCGGGATTGGTATTTCAAAAGTTGCAATCGAGAAACTTTACATTCACGATAATGACGGTTTAGCAACTGATGCAAAAAACGTTGTGACAGGTACAAAAGTTACTTTTGATACAACTACAACTCCTCCTACGCCAACAGGTTTTGCTGCAAATGCAGAAGTTTCTTCAACAAATATTGTTGGTGGTACAGGTGTAGCAGGTGCTCTTTTAATTAAGGGGAACGGGATAGCCGGTGATGCTAATGAAAAGCATGGTCTTGTAATTACTGCGAATTCACAAGCTTTGTTAGCAAGTCATAATTTGGCTGATTTACGTATTGACTCAGATGCTGGTAATTCTGCAAAAGGTGGAGCATTTGTTAATATTGCAGCACAAGTTTCGGGCTTAGATATTAAAATTGGTGAAATTGGTGTGACTGCATCAGGTACGGCTGGTACAACAGGTATTCGTCGTGGTGGTGATGATAGCAACTACAATGCAATTCTTTCTGGTTTAACTTTGAAAACAGGTCAGATGGCTGCAAATATTCAACTTGGTGCAGCTCCACAGGGTGCAATGATCAAATTGAATACAACTATGATTGGTGGTTTAGAGATTCAAAATCTAGGTATTCTGGATGCATCAACTAAAAACGCTACACGTGCTGCTGGTGAAATCTTTATTGAAAGCATAAAAGTTGCTGATGCGGGTAAAACAGACTTAACCATTAACCAAGATATTAGTGTTTATGGTGCAGAAGGAGCATCAAAAGGATATATTCAAATGGTGAGCAACTCTGGTCCAATTGATAACTATGTGAAAGGTGTTCATTTAGGCAGTAAAGACGCTGGTTCAATTGGTGATATCGAAGTTCAAGGCTTGCAAACATATTATAGCCCTAGTTTAGGTGTTTATAATCCAGGTTCTGTGATTACGATTTCTAGTAAGTAATTTAGAATAAAATAAGGCGCGTGTTGATCACGCGCTTTTTTTTACAAAAAAGTGCGGAATGACCCAACAAAGCATAAAAAAATGCTGTTTTTTTATAAAAAAAAAGGTATCTTGCATAATACATGGATGTAGAGCATTAGCTCTAAAAAATAATGAAAAAAGGCACATCATTGCCGATAACTAAAAGTTAGAAGATATGTTAGAGATAGCTGTAGGCTCGGCATTGATGTATTACTTTGCCAAAGAGTCCTTCGATTTAAAAGAAAAGCCAGTCGGAACAGTTCACTATACCGAAACATTGGATTCACGAAATGATTCCTTTACTCGGATGCACCGTGAATCTGTAAAAATTAAACCTGCCATAGAAGATCAATTTCGAGGCATCGTTCGGCAAGCCTACGACTACAGTTGTGGTTCGGCGGCCTTAACTACTTTATTAAATGGTTATGTAGGTACACAGCTGACTGAGCAACAGACCATGAATGGTTTGCTGAAATTTGGTGAAACTGAAAAAATTATCGAACGTCGAAGTTTCTCCTTATTAGACATGAAACGTTTTGTCGCTGCTGTCGGGCTAGAAAGTGGGGGCTACAAAGGGGAGTTTTCAGATCTAGTTAAGCAAGGTCAGCCTGCGATTGTTCCCATTTCATATGCTGGTTTTAAACATTTTGTGGTGTTTAAAGCCTATAAAGATGGGCGTGTTTATGTTGCAGATCCAGCACTGGGCAATATCAGTTTCGATGAAGTTCGATTCCAAGAAATATGGGAAAACAATACTTTATTCTTAATCAATGTTGCACCTGAGCAACGTAAAAATTTATTGGCTTTGCAAGATTCAGACTTGCGACATGTTGAAGATGCAACCGTGAACCGTTATGCATTGGTTGATATTCAATATCCGCAGTTTTACATGGATAAAATTGCAGACAAAGCATCTACGATACGACTTGATAAAAATATGAATGAAGAGTCGGAGTCTTATGGTAAATCGAATTACAACTTTCTAAGGCTTTACTATAAGAGTAAATAATTAGATGAATGCGTATAACAAAGCGTCAAGATTAAAAAAATAAAAACGGTGGGAAGGAACATGAATCGTAAATGGATGAACAAAACACTACTAGCCATGAGTATTCAAGTGGTGATGGGGGTTGCATATGCAGCTGAAGAGCCAAGTCTAGGAGAGTATGATCCGGTTGAGCAAGAGACAGTTGTTGAAGAGTCGGCATCTCCTGTTACGGCAACCCAAGCTGATACTACACATGAAGCTACTGCCGAGCCAGAAATTGGACAGTATGAATCTGTAGAAGAGCCCGTACAAGCTGAAATGCCACAATCCGAAGTCGCTACTGCCAATGAAAAAGCATCGACAGCACTTCAGCAACAAGAAGGTGATGCGAGCCAAGAAGCGAATTTACAGGAAGTATTTAGCTCGAATGAACGTCAGTATTCATTGATTAAAAAAGGTGAAATATCATCTTTTTACGATATAGATTACACCTATTACCGTGATACACAGCTTGATATGGAAATGGCACAAGGCCAGCTTTATCAACTACGTGTACAAGAAAATGCAACACATTCGATGACCAATACATTTACCGTGCAATACGGTGTAATGGATAATTTGACATTCTCTGCATCTTTGCCTTTAGTGGCGAAAACTGATTTATTAAAAGATACTTCAACTGCAGGTTTAGGGGATATTTCTTTAGGCGCACGCTGGGAACCATTCCCACTGAAGCAAGGTCGTTTGCCTCTTATTTTATTTGGTAATTTGTCCACGAAAACTGGTGATAGTCCATACGAAATTAATGCTGTAAATGATCTAGCAACAGGTAAAGGTTACTATTCTGCAGGTATCGGTGCCAGCACACGTAAATATATTGATCCCGTTGTGTTGTTTGCATCCGTCTCGGCAAACTATGGTTTCAAAGAAACTGACTTAAACCAACGTCGTGGTTCGCGAGTCATTGAAGAGTTTGAACCGGGGATTAGTGGCGGTTTTGCATTCGGTTTTGCATACTCGTTTAACTACGATGTTTCCCTTACCATGTCATATCAACAAAGTTTCAATACCGGCGCAGAATTTACGTATAGCAGTGGCGAATCCTATTCACCTGCAGACCAAACCAGTTCAACTCTAGCGATTTCTTTAGGTGTACGTGTATCTCCAGAGACCATTGTGAATGGTACGGTGGGGTTAGGTTTAACTGAAGATGCACCAGATGTGTCATTAGGGTTGTCTTTCCCGTTGGATATTCTAGGTTTTGGAAAAAAACTTCGTTAAGAGGGCTGTCGTATGCGTAAAATTCGACTCAGCCCACTTGTTAGTGCGATCGTTTTAACGGGCTGTTCTAGTGCTGCTTTTGCACAATTGGGTACCAACCTTTCAGTTGATGTACGGTCACTTGCATTAGGTAATGCAGTAACTGCGGATCCTCCAGGAATTAGTGCAGTACATTTTAACCCTGCAGCATTAACTAAGATTGAAGGTTTGCAAACAGATATGCAGGGCATCATTGCAAACTTTGATATTCAACGTGAATTTACCGTTCCTGCGGGTTATAACGTTTTTGGTTATTCAGATGATCCATTAGTCTGTAATGATGGTCCTGAAGTGACGGCTGATATTTGTACGGACTTTAAAGATAAGGTTTCTGGTGATGTTGAATATGCATCCTTATATGTACCTGTCTTAAAAAAGATGGTGGATTTTGGTGCTGGACAACCCATTGCCGCGCCAACGATGGGGATTGCCTACAATCCACCGGGTTCTAAAGCAACATTCGCATCAGCTGTTTATGCACCTTTGATTGCGGGTTTTGGTGCTGAAAATGGTAACCCAGGTAATTTCATGGGGCAACAAGTTGCTCTAGAGCGTATTACTTATCTATCGCCAACAGTAGGCTATCAAGTCAGTGATGAGCTATCGATTGGTGGTGGTGTGGGGATGTCCTATCAAGCCATTGGATTGAAATCTGACCTGCGATTTCCCAATGAATTGATCGGCATGTTAAGGATGATTGATGAAGTCGTCTGTACACCATTTAAGGAAAATTCGGACATTATTACCGACATCTTGCTATTGGGGATGTGTAATACCGAAGAAGGGATGAATCCATTTGGCAAATTTGGTCAGATGGAATTGGCTTTAGAGCAGTCACTGAGCCCAAGTTACAACTTAGGGGTTTTGTGGGAGCCACGCGAAGATTTTAGTTTTGGTATGGTGTACCAAAGTGCAGCGAAAATGCGCATGAAAGGTCGTTATCGCATACAAAATGCGAAAGCACCTCAGGAGATGATTAAGGGATTAATGTCATCACCAACAGGTCAAATTTTAGCTGCAATTTTAGGTTTCCCAAATGCTGTGCCAAACTCGGAGTCGGGTTTGGTTTCGATGGATTTTGAATATCCACAGCATGTACAGGCGGGGATCAAATATAAGGTTATGCCTGATTTACAAATCAATTTTGATGTGGGCTGGACCGATTATCGTGCTTGGGACAAATTCCGTTTTGAATTCGACCGTCAAATTTCAGCGCTGAAAATTGCAAAATTATTATCTGAAAATGTGACTGATAATTCTTTGGCCTTACCTTTGAAATTTACATCGCCTTGGAACTGGGGTATTGGTATTGAATATTCTGCAACAGATCGTTTGAAATTACGTGCAGGCTATGAACCAAGGAGTACGTCTATTCC
Organism: Acinetobacter sp. YH16040_T; assembly: GCF_024605785.1. Taxonomy (NCBI): domain Bacteria; kingdom Pseudomonadati; phylum Pseudomonadota; class Gammaproteobacteria; order Moraxellales; family Moraxellaceae; genus Acinetobacter; species Acinetobacter sp. YH16040_T. Next base: position 680,591 of record NZ_CP094541.1, read on the forward strand.
TGATGGTAAGCGAAATACCATGGTCCCGATTAATGGTGCGCAGCTCTTTGGTATGGGGATTGGATATCGTTTTGATGCAGATACGGATTTAGATTTATCAATCGGCTTTTTACGCAGTAAAGATAACATTCCAGCGAATACTAGTAGTCTTGCAAACTTAACCGGTGTGAATAATTTACTTTTAAACCCATATGCTGGACTGAATGTAAAAACCGATACGAAAATCACCATCCTAGGATTAAATTACAGAACTCGTTGGTAGGATAAGCAAACAGAATGAAAAGGATTTTATTCATGAAAACGTTACTTGCACTGTCTGTGGTGCAAGTGTCGTATGCCAACGCTGGAGCGTTTCATACCATTATTGGGCCAGATGGGCGCCCAATGGTGGTACAAGTGCAAGAAAAACCAGCAAAGAAACCTAAAGAAAGTCCAACTGCTAAAACGATAGACTCTCAACCTGTACAACAAATTACTCAACCATCTGTAAGCATTAGTCCGTCTCAAACCAAGACACCGATGACACGTCAAACGAGTCCAACAGCACAGACTGTTGAATCACTGAAGTCTCAACGTTTAAGTGTACGTGAGCCGGAAAAACGGGATGAAATTAAAGCTGTCACAATAGATAAAATTAAAAACGTCTCAGGTGATAAAGTTCCCAAATCTGAAAAGTCAGTACAAGCGTCAGATACTTCAGCAAAAGTCTTACCTTCAACAACATGGACAGAGAAGTTACAGCAATCAGAGCTAACCCAACCTAGTGCTCCGTATCAGGCCAAAGTTCAGGCTGAAAAAGATAAACCTATCGTCGAAAAAAAGATCCTTGCTGAGAAAGTTGTTAGCACTGATAAAGCCGTACAATCTTCAGGTGAAAACTTAGAAAATCATCCTTCAAAACAATCGGCTAAGGCAAAACAAGAGCAAGGCTTTTCGACCATGGCTGGTGAAAAGTATGTCAATAATGAATATCTTGAAGATAAAGAGTTTAACTTAGAAGGCAAAAAGCGCTTTTACACCATGCCCGAAGGCGTTATTGACAGCAAGATGGGGCAAACGCGGATGCAAACCATTGAACGTGAAAAAGGTGTCAGTCGCTCCGTCATTGATAATTTATTTAAACGCAATCAACCCGAAGATACAGGGCCGATCACTTTGGCCACATCGTATTATCGAGTCTCACAAGCTGACACCATTCAAGGTTTAGGTCAGCAATGTTTTTCGAATAAAAAAATGAAGAAAGCCAAAGAGCTCGACTTGGCTCAAGATATTAATTTATGGCCTCGAGCACCATTGTCGGACGAATTTGACTACGAAGTCGTAAAACTAAAATCACCATTACAAAATATTCGTATACATTCATTTGCATCCAAAGTACAAAATCCTACATTTTATTGGCCATTTGCGGTATTTTTAGACAAAAATGGATGTGTCATGGAAGGCGCAGGTGGATTCAAAAATAACCAAGGTGAAGCGGATCATCTTTACCATGAAAAAATAGAAGGCGTGATTCAAGTGCCTAAAGGTAGCCAGTATTTATTCTTAACGCCTTTAGCAACAGCAATAGACGTCGATGGCCGCGTATTAACCAATCAAGGCCAACTTAAATTAACAGCAATCCGTTAAGGACATAAGAAAGAGAATTAGGATGAAAAATAAAATTTTATTACCGTTTGCTTTAACGGCATTGGTTGCAGCGCTCAGTGGCTGTGGCGGTGAAAGTGCAAATGTGAATCCTGAAATTTATGATACCAGTACGACTAATGGTACTTGTAAAAGTAATACCGAAGGCTGTGTCGAGTTTGTTTTAGATTATCCAATTGAAGGTCTGAATTTTAATTGTTCGAGCGACGTTAAAAATACCTATATTACCTTGTTTGATCTAAAAGAAGGTGTTTCGACAGGTGCTTGTAAGATTGGCGATACGGTAACTTTCTTTGTCCAAGGTGAAAAATCACGTCGAATTGATTTGGGTAAAGTGGATTTGAAGCAAATTTCAAATGTAGCCAGTGGCACGACACCCCCACGTTTGACCTTATTGGATTTGGCTGCCGGCATCGCGGGTAAACCTGCTGCAACGATTTCAAATAGCGACGCAACGGTTAAAGTGGCCATGCGTTTAGCCAAAATCATTCAAGCCTTGGCATTGAAAAATAATAGCGCAGTTACAGCTACAGACATCCAAGCGGTTTATATCAACAATGCAGATAAAGTTTTGATTGATCAAATCACTCGAAATGTCGCGACAGCAGATTTCAGTATCAGTTCAGATACGGAATTTAATGACCTGTTTACACCTTGGCTAGACCTGTCCGAAGTCAGCAATGAAAATGCATTTACCTTAGTTTCAAAACTCATGAATATCTCAACGGCTGCGGTATATCAGCCTGAGTTTGCGTTATTTTCAACTGATGGCGTGATTACCAATGCCAGTGGTTCAAATGGACTGGTGGGCTGTGATAAAAATGAATGTTTGCCGACCGATAGTTCAAAAGTCAATTTATTTGGTCATTTCATGTTAATGACGGACCGCCAAGGTATGACCTTTGGTAGTGGTTTACAGTGGAAGGGCAAAGTTGATCAACAGTTGAGTACCATTGGTGGTGTGAATGTCTTGCTCTTGACACAGGTACGACCAACACGTTTAACAGCAACGCCGCAGGACAATTGGATTGATCCGCTTACAAAGCAAATTGATAAACCTGGCATACTGGGTTTCCGTTTTGATGCGGAAGAAGCCAATTCTGGCCCGCTGATTATTAAACAAGGGACGCTACTTGCCGACAAAATGGTGGTCGGTACAGGTGGAAGTTTATATAAAACTTTGATGGGTAAAAAAGACGATTATGTTCTGACGGCCGATGATAAGAAAAAATTAGGCCTATGGGAGCAAAACATTAACCAAGTGCAATTTAAAGGCACGATGGATTTATACAAGCTCTATCCGCTGTCGTATTTAGACAAAAAAGTCTTTAAGTCTGTTGAAAATGTTGCTGCTGGACAAAATTATATCTTCCCGTTATATGCAGATTTAACCTTTAAATTTACCGATACCTCGATCAAAACAGTGAAATTGGGTGTGGTGATTGACCGTAATGGTGATATTCGCACAAATATAAAATCTGGCGTGCCAGATGATGTATTTACTCGTCAAGATAGTCAAATTGTCGATTTGTCTACACACGCGACGGAAGGCTGTAGTGGAAAAGATGTGCTCGATCCACTGTTAATGAAAGATGACAAAGGTGTACAGCAATACCGTATCGGAACGACAACCCGTACCTTTACGCCTGAAGGGAATATTAATCCCAATACCATTTCGATTCGTATGATTTTAGCTGATCCATATTTCCACACGCTTGATGGTGCGTTAATTGGAATGAACTCAAGTGTGAAAACTTCAGCGGACACCTCAATGGTTGTGGGCGGTGCTTTAGTGCAGTTACACAATATGATCAATGCCAATGCAGGCACACGTCCCTCTGGCGTTGCTTTGACAGATTCGGATAATAAAGTGGTGAAATGGGGGAATAGTTTGGCCAGCTTTAGTTATATTTATAGCTTAAAAAATCCAAATGATACTGCAGCTGCTCAAACGGCGAAGTTAAGTGGCGGTGATATTTCCTTAGATTTAGCCCCTTGTTACACCATCAAGGCAAAATAATCGTTAAATATGAGTAAAATAAAAACCCATCTTATGATGGGTTTTTTAATCAAGAGACCAGCAAATTAACCTGTGTGATCGAGTCGCGTACCAAGGGTTTCGAGATGCATTTCAAATTGACCTGTTTTGCGGTCAGCAAAATAATGCCGCAGCGTTCTTTCCACACTTGGAAAGGCTAAATCATCCCAAGGAATTTCTTCTTCACTAAACAATCGAGATTCAATGGTTTCATCACCCGCACCAAACTCACCATTGATTAGTTCAGATTTGAACAAGGCATAAATTTGCCCAATACGGGGAATGTTATACATGCAATACAGTTGCTCAATATTGACTTCTGCTTCAGCTTCTTCGCGAGTTTCACGCGCTGCACCTTGCTCCATTGTCTCATAGAGTTCCATATAGCCAGCAGGTAATGTCCATAGCCCATAACGTGGCTCAATCGCACGACGGCAAAGTAAAACTTGATTGTCCCAAACGGCTAAAGCACCACAAATGACTTTAGGATTCACATAATGAATAAACCCACATGCGGTACAAATACGGCGTATCTGATGATCTCCAAGCGGGATCGCTTCTTTTGTTTTTTGTCCGCAGTTTGAGCAAAAGTTCATATTCATCGTCATGGATTGTGTGAACCGTCAGAATAACTTAAAAATAAAACTTTGGCATCATTTCTAACCAGCTTGGCCGAAATTCAGCTATGATGAAAACAAGATAATTATAAGGTTGTAATGTGGATGGATGAGGGTTTATTGACTCAGCGATTGCAGCAAAGTTTACGTTTTTCTAAGCGTATTCAACCTGCGCATGCTGCTGTATTGATTGCGATTACCCAAGAAGATAATCCACGTATTTTATTGACCCGCCGCTCGCTCTATATGAATAATCATGCCGGTGAAGTGTCCTTTCCCGGTGGCAAACGTGATGCCCAAGACACCAGTAATATCGTGGTGGCTTTAAGAGAAGCTCAAGAAGAAACCGCTCTAAATCCATTTGATGTGCAGCTTTTGGGTGATTTACCAATGCAAAAAGCACGGAATGGGATGTTGGTTAAACCGATCGTGGGATTGATCCCGCCTGACGTAAATTTGATACCTCAACCAACTGAAATTGACCGTATTTTTTTTGCATCATTAAGACAGCTTTTAGAAACGCCACCAACGCCGTATGAAGTTCGTTTTGCCCAGCAATCACTATATTTCCCCAGTTTAAGAGTTGAAAATGAAATCGTATGGGGCTTGACTGCACGGATGTTGATTTCCTTATTTCAATATGGTTTGAATTATCAAAAAGAATGGCCTTTTTTATTAAATTCTCCTTCATTTCATTTGGGCCGTGAGCCTTAAACCTTTTTTAGAAAGTCAAAATAGGATGTTTGATCATGTTGTACAAATTTCAAGGATATAGCCCGAAAGCCACGCATCAACCTTGGGATGGTTGGGTTGCAGAAAATGCAACGGTCATTGGGCAAGTTGAATTAGGCCGAGAAGTGAGTGTCTGGTTCGGAGCCGTCATTCGAGGGGACAACAGTCGTATCAAACTGGGTGATTTTACCAATGTACAAGAAAATGCGGTGCTGCATACCGATGCGGGCATTGAAATGATCATTGGTGATTATGTCACGATTGGGCATCAAGCCATGCTACACGGATGTACCGTAGGTGATAATAGTCTGATCGGAATCAATGCCGTGGTTCTAAATCATGCTGTGATTGGTAAAAATTGCATCATTGGTGCAAATGCTTTAATTCCAGAAGGGAAGGTGATTCCGGATAACTCTGTTGTGATGGGGTCACCGGGTAAAGTTGTTAAGACTTTAGATGAACAAGCGGAAGCACGTCTAAAAATGAGTGCCTTGCACTATGCCGCTCATTTTAAACATTTTACTCAACTCGAAGTCGCTGAACTTTAGAGCGCTATATATGGCAAGCAAAAGAGCCTCGACGTTTGTCGAGGCTTTTTTATAGATTAAATACAGAAAGCGCTGTGTCTGAGGTGGAAAATCTCGCGAACTGCGATGGAGTGGAGTATCATATTCAACGTTTTTTAAGATTAACTTTAATTAAGGTTGCGCATGAAATTACTGGCATTGGAAACTGCCAATGAGCAGTGTTCCGTCTCGATTGTAGATGAAACTCAAGAGCTTTATTTTCAACTCGATTTACGGGCAAAAGCGCAGACGCAAACCATTCTCCCAATGATTGAGCAAGGGCTTAATCAAACTGCTATTGAGTTAGCGAATTTAACTGCGATTGCCTTTAGTCGTGGGCCTGGCTCATTTAGTGGTGTTCGTATTAATGCAGCGGTAACACAAGCCTTGGCATGGGCCAATGACGTACCTGTTGTTCCAGTCTCGACTTTACAAGCTTTGGCTCAAGCGGCGCATCGTGTACATGGTTTGACTGAAGTAACTGCAGTCCTTGATGCACGCATGCAAGAAGTGTACATCGCCAGCTATCAACTCGATGCCAATGGCATTATGCAGGCTGTTGATGAAGAACAATTATTAAGCTACGCCGATGCCACACCACAGATCAAATTTACTGTCGTGGGTTCTGGTAGTGAGCTCATTCAATCAGAACAAACACAATACAAAGACTTAAGTGCAACAGCACAAGATATTGCTACTATTGCCCGCGAAGCGGCGCAAAGAAAAGCATGGGTGAGTGCTGAACTTGCATTGCCCGTATATTTACGAGATAACGCCTGGAAGAAAATTTCAGAACAAGGCAAGCCATAATTAGGGTTATATATGGATCTTCTACTGCTGCTCAAAGCGGCAATCATGGGTATTGTTGAAGGTATTACCGAATTTTTACCGATTTCAAGTACAGGGCATTTAATTCTGGCTTCAGAATTAATGAACTTTTGGACCAAAGAAAAAAGTGATGTTTTCGTGATCGCAATTCAAATGGGTGCGATTGCGGCGGTGATTTATGAATACTGGGGCCGCCTGTGGGGCGCAGCAACCGGTATGGTGACTGGTGAAGAAAAAGGTCGCCGTTTAGGTTTTGGCTTAATTCTCGCTTCGATTCCAATCGTATTGATTGGTTTGACGTTTGGTCAGACGGTGAAAGAGCTGCTGTTCAATAACATTGCGATTGCTATGGGGTTGATTATCGGTGGTTTGATCATTATTTGGATCGAAAAAAATCCACCGCAAGTGCGTGCCAAAGAAGTAGAAGATTTAACCATTAAAGATGCGATTTGGATTGGTTTAATTCAAGTTTTATCTTTAATTCCAGGGACTTCACGTTCAGGTGCAACCATTATTGGTGCCATGTTCTTAGGGGTTTCTCGTAAAGCAGCCACTGAGTTTTCATTCTTTTTGGGTATTCCGGTTATTGTCGGTGCAGGTTTGCTGGATTTATATCAAAGCTATGATGTATTTCAAGGCACTCAAGATTGGACTGTGATCGCCGTTGGTTTAATCGTTTCATTTGTCTCTGCATTGATTTTAATTCGTGCGCTTGTCGCTTATGTGGCAAAACGTGATTTCATGATTTTTGCGTGGTATCGAATTGTTTCAGGTTTATTGATTTTATTGTTCGCATTTACAGGCTGGAAATTATGGTAAGCGAAATCCGCTTATACACAGAACAAGAGTTTCATGAGAAAGCACAGCAGTATTCTGCTGTGCTTTCTTCACGTGGTGTATCTGTAAATATTGAATTGATTGAAAAATTAAACGCGCGTTTTTTACGTTTAAACTCTGAACTCAGTTTGTGTGTCGATGCAGATGGTTTGTGGTTAGCGGCCAATGGCATGAAGATGCAACCCGATTGGACAGCAGAAGTGGGGCGTTTAAAGCGAGCATCCTTAAAGTCTGAGATGATTGCACGTGCGTGTAATTTGGCTGAAAAACCACAGCTTGTAGATGCAACCGCAGGGCTAGGGCACGATAGTTTATTGATGGCACATCTGGGTGCGCATGTGACTCTTGTGGAACGTCATCCGATTTTATTTACCTTATTGGAAGACTCACATCAACGTGCGCAGCAAGATGCGTTTTTAAGTTCGGTTGTAGCTCGAATTGAATTGGTCTTTTCAGATTCGGCAGATTATTTGAAACATTTGTCGACGACCAATCAAATCTTTGACGTGGTTTATCTCGATCCGATGTTTCCGCAGCGAGATCAAAACCAGCAAGCCGTCAAAAAGCAAGCTCAGGTCAAAAAACAAATGCAATTATTGCATTTGCTGTTACCTGAAGATGGTGAGATGGATTTAGGTGATAATTTACTGGATTTAGCACAAAAAATTGCTAAACGTGTCGTGGTTAAACGTCCACGATTGGCGGTTTTTTTAGCGAATCAAGAGCCACAACATCAGTGGCAAGGTGATGCTTGTCGCTTTGATGCATATTTCCAACATGATCTTGTGACTTAAAATGATATTTGCTTCAATATTGTTCAAAGATTTGTTATATAGTTAAAAAATAGCATTGCTAAAAACGACATCAGGCATAAAATTATTTGTGCAATTAAGCAAGCCAAGGCCACCATCAGAACTCTATGATTGATTTCAAACCCTCCATCAATTTTTGGCATGATTTTAAAAGCAACCAAACTGCGGGGATGTGGTTATTTTTGGGGTCTCGTCGTTCTTTACAAATCGTTCGACCATCGATTTTACAATTGGTGTTTTGGGGGATTTTAGGTGGTTGTGCCAACAGTTTATTTAGTTGGCTCAGCACTGGGCGTATTGGCGAATTTAATGCCCAAGGTCTCATTAGCTACGCATTGTGGCCATTTATTGCTTTAATCGTGGGGATTTTCCTGTCACAACGTGTGAATAATCCACGGTTAATGTTGGTCCCAGCATTGCTCTGGTTGGTGCTTGATACGCACATCATGTTGTTTCAATGTTTGATTCAATATATGGGAGATCTCGATTTTCTCCCATACTTCCTATATGACTACATTCCAACGTTATTCATTATTCTATTTGTTTGGCAAAGTTTGGCTGTCGTTTGGGTATTTTCACGTGAGTTGAAATGGCCATGGTGGGAGCGGGCACTGATTATGGGTGCGACGCTATTTACTTTAGTCGTGTGGCAAGTCTCAGTCAAAGATCAGCCGATTTGGAAAGTGGAAGAAGTTCCACCAAGCTTTGCTGAAGATGCCTTCTATGCACAAAGCCGTTTGCTCAATAAATCCTTAGATGCAGTCGAATATGGTGAATTTGCCCAATCCCATTGGTACTTCTTAGGGGTGGCGGGTGCGAGTTATCAAGATGTCTTTAAACTGGAAATTGAACGGATTAAAGAACAGTTTGATACACGTTTTGGCACCTATGGGCGTTCGGTTGAGCTTATCAATAACCCTGCAACGCGCACTGAAATTCCGCTGGCATCTAAAACCAGTATGGAGTTGGCGCTGCGTCGTATTGGTCAACAGATGAACCGAGAAAGTGATGTCTTATTTTTATATATGACCTCACATGGTTTACCAAATGTCTTTGAAATGGAAAATGCACCTTTGGATTTGGCGCAAGTCGATCCTAAATGGTTAAAAGAAGCCTTGGATGCATCCGGAATTCGTTGGCGTGTAATTGTGATTTCTTCATGTTATTCAGGCAGTTTTATTCCAGCGCTACAAAATGATAATACTTTAATCATTACTGCATCGGCAGCAGATCGTCAGTCTTTTGGCTGTTCGAATGAAGCTGAATACACCTATTTTGGCCGTGCGTTCTTTGATCAGGCGATGCGTGAGCAGACCAGTATTCAAGCGGCATTTAATGAAACCAAAGCGACTGTAGCGAAATGGGAAGCAGCGCAAGGTTTCGAACCTTCTGAACCGCAGTGGTCGATAGGGAAAAACATGGCATTAATGTTGCCTCAATTAGAACAACGATTGTTCCCGCCGACGACTACTTCACCGGCTACGACGGTTACGCCTTAAAAGATAAAAAAAGTTTAGGATAAAGATCATGGAATTAGTACAACGAAATGCCTGTTTCTCGGGTGAGCAGCGTATTTATCAATTGGATTCTTCAAGTCTAAAAACCCCAACAAAGTTTGGTATTTTTCTGCCAGAAACAGCCTTGCAAGGCCAAGCGTGTCCTGCATTATTTTATTTGGCGGGATTAACCTGTACTGAAGAAACCTTTGCTATTAAAGCGCATGCTCAGCGTTTAGCTGCGCAGCTTGGCCTGATTTTAATCAGCCCTGATACTTCTCCACGTGGGGAACAGGTGGCGCAAGGCGATCATTGGGATATTGGGCAGGGTGCGGGCTTTTATATTAATGCAACGGAACAACCTTGGGCCGAGCATTATCAAATGGAACGTTTTATCACTGAGGAATTGTATTCGCTGGTACAGGCAGAATTTCCGGTACAAAAAGGTGCGATTGGCATATTCGGACATAGTATGGGCGGTCATGGTGCATTAACTTTAGCGTTGAAGCATCCTGACCTGTTTAAATCGGTTTCTGCTTTTGCACCGATTTGTGCGCCGAGTCAGTGTCCATGGGGCGAAAAAGCCTTTAATCAATATCTAGGTTCAGACCGTCAGCAGTGGCTTCAGCACGATGCTACAGCTTTAGTGCAAACCAAAGGGACTTTGTTTAAAGCCATTTTGATTGACCAAGGTATTGATGATCAATTTTATAGCCAGTTAAATCCAGCTTTGTTTAAGAAAGCGTGTGAGCAAGTTGGGCAGCCACTCGAACTGCGTGAACATGCAGGCTATGATCATGGTTATTATTTTATTCAAAGTTTTATGGACGATCATTTGCAATTTCACGCTGTCCAATTGCAAACAGTAGTTCATTAATCTAAAAGCCAGTGGTTAAAATTGTTGAGGCATAGCTTGCTTTAATATACGTATAAATAAAGCATGGTGATGAGCATTGCCATGCAAATGAATAAATTCGACATACCAAAAAAAATAATTTAGGGTACTTATGCAAAATTCACAAATGGAAACGCCGCTTCCGCCAGAGCTGCCCGTGATGAATTCACCGAGTCTATTTGGTGAGACAGAACAGGCTGATGTTTTGGGACGAAATTATCATTTTAGGTTTAAAGGTAATGCGTCTGAATATTTCGGTATTTGGATTGTGAATATCTTACTGACGATTGTCACGCTTGGACTTTATGCGCCTTGGGCAAAGGTCCGCCGTTTACGTTATTTTTACGGTAATACTTGGGTATTTCAGCGTCGTTTTGACTTTACTGGTTTGCCTACAAAAATTTTAGTTGGACGCATCATTGCGCTAGTGGTCTATGGTGGTTTCTCTTTTGCTGCAAAATATTCTTGGGAAGCTTTCTTAGCGGGCTTTGTCCTGATCTTTTTCGCAGTTCCTTGGCTCATCCGATCTACGATTCGTTTCCGTGCTCGCAACAGTAAGTTTAGTAATAGCCGATTCTTTTTTTCTGGGACAAATAAAAGCGCATATTGGTGCTTTGTTAAATGTCTTGCGGTAGTTGTCTTTACCCTCGGTTTGTTTACACCAGTTGCGGTCTGGCTATATAAACGTGAATGTCTGAATCATTTGTATCTAGGTCAGTTGAAATTTAATCTGAATAATACTTGGGGCGATTATATGCGTGCCATGTATGTGCCTTTATTTCTGTTTATGGGCTTTGGTGCATTGCTGGCAGTAATCTTTGCGATATTGTTTGGTAGTTCAGATGGTTTAAATGACGCATCTTATGTCTTCATTATTTTTGGGATGTATTTGATTGGCTACATGTTTATTTGGCCACTCACCGCTGCACGTATTTTTATCACCACTTGGAATAACACCACGTTGAGCCGCAGCCAGTTTCATACGGACTGTAATCAATGGCGCTATGCATGGATTGTCTTGAGTAATTGGTTGGCTAAAGTGATTAGCCTCGGTTTACTGACACCATGGGCAGTTGTACGACTATATAAATATCAGACTGAATCTTTGCACTTAATGTTGGTCGATGATCCAGACCAATTACACAATCAAATGCAGCAAGATCACAATGCGATTGCTGAAGAATTATCCGATATTTTTGACCTAGATATTTCCTTATAACGCAGGTGAATTACATGAAAACATCAGTAGTGAATGCAACCTATTATGATGGGAAAGTGTCAAAACCCTTTGTTGCTCAAATCAGCGCAGATGGGGAACATGCTGTGATTGTGCGTTATGGTCAAGACCTAGAACAAACGCAGCATTACACCTATCAAGATATGACGCTGATTGGTGCTTTAGGGGATATTCAGCCGGTGATCGAGTTAAAGGACGATGCTCGTTTAGAGTTTCATCAGCCTTTGCCAGAGTGGTTCAATCTCGACGTAAAGTCGCGTTGGCATTCGATTTGGAAGTTAGAGCGTTCACCCTCCTTAATCATTTTTAGTGTGATTTTCGTGGTGGCGTTTGCTTTTGTATTGATTAAATGGGGCATACCTGCGGCGTCGCATGTGGTGGCTAATCAACTGCCTGAGACAGCTTTAAAGAGTTGGGGCGATCAGGCTGAAAAATATATTATTGATATGACTGAACCCACAAAATTGCCACAAGCACGCCAAGATAAGTTGAAGCAAGAATATCAACAATTCGTGGCTGAAAATCGTCCTGCGAAGTTGTTATTCCGCGGTGGTGGCAGCATCGGTGCAAATGCATTGGCGATACCCAATAACACCATTATCGTGACAGATGAGTTGGTTAAATTAGCGAAAAATGATTATGAGTTAATTGGTGTACTTGCACATGAGCAGGGGCATTTAGTTCAACGCCATAGTTTGCAGCAAAGTTTGTCAGGTTTAGGCATCAGTATTATTTTGTTGATGATTACAGGAGATGGCTCTGACATTCTTACCAGTTTGCCGGTGGCTGCGGTGGGTGCGAGTTACTCTCGAGATTTTGAATCTGAAGCAGATTTATATGCCCTAAAACAACTTTCAAAACATCAAATTCCAACGGCACATTTTGCAAACTTCTTACAACGTATGGAAGATGAAGCTGATGGTGAAACAGCAAAAGAGAAAGGTGCAAAGGATGAAAGTGCCAAAGATCAGAGATCTTGGACAGACTTCTTTGAGTCACATCCAGCGACGAAAGCCCGTATTGATGCAGTCAGAAATTACCAATCACATCAGCATTGAGTGAAAGGCTTTGACAATATGGCGACGTAGACTACGGTTCGCGTTGCCATATTGCACTGAGTTCTTCTTGCCCCATGCGGATCAAATGATCTAATACCACATGTTCCAATTGATCTAGATTTGCACTTGGATCTTGGGCTGAAATCATCACGTCTAAAAATGCAGCTTGTGGTAAAAGACTGACTTCTGGAGAGGGCAGTTGAATCTTGAATGCAGTATTTTCTCCAATGATCTGTTCATTGACTTCAAATTTATGTTTCCAATGATTGACTAAGCGCTTAGCAACACGTGCTGCTTAGGCGGTGGTGATGTGTGTTGAACTTTTCATAGATGCAATTTTATTGTTAAGTCGTCAGTTCTTTAACTTAGTAAAGAAAATGGATGCCCGTTAAGTTTAAAAATGCAACGCTGTGTTTCTATCCCTGAGATCTTTATCCATATTAATCACTGATGCTACGCACGCAAAAAATAATTTTGCATTTTTAAAATGATATTTAAGTCAATTCGCCGGAGTCTTACATCTAGGGCTTAAATAAAGGGATTAGCCTTCGGCTGGAGGTACTCTTACGAAACGATGTTTCGCATTAGGCAAAATGAGCAGCGAAGCTTCGCAAGGAAACCATCTTGCAGAGCAATGCTCCTCACCGCAAAACTCGCTCTCTAGCGTCTATTTATTTAAAGTATTGCAAAAAAAAATTGATGAGAAGTCGTGCTGTCTCAAACAATTGCGGATGACGTTACCGCGTATCGTTCTTTTATTTGAACCAATTTCGCTTCTGATGTTACTGCGTAACATCAGTTCATCCTAGGTTTCTTTATTAGAGAGATCTCAATCATTGGCATCGAAAAAACGACTAAGGGCATGGGCAGCGAATAGGGGGACAATTTGCTATAATGCGTCAATCACTCCCTTTTCAAAGCTAGGTTTTTCATGTCCAAGCCATTCTTAATCGCACCTTCAATTTTGTCAGCAGACTTTGCGCGCTTAGGTGAAGAAGTTGAAAATGTTCTAGAAGCCGGTGCAGATGTTGTTCATTTCGATGTCATGGATAATCATTATGTACCGAACTTAACTTTTGGTGCGGGCGTTTGTAAGGCATTGAAAAAATACGGCATTAAAGCGCCAATTGATGTGCATCTAATGGTTTCACCGGTAGACCGTATGATTAGTGATTTCTTAGACGCTGGTGCAGATATCATCACTTTCCACCCAGAAGCGACTGACCATATTGACCGCTCTTTACAGTTAATCAAATCTGGTGGTGCGCAAGCAGGCTTGGTGTTTAACCCTGCGACACCTTTGCATTATTTAGACTATGTTTTAGATAAAGTTGACCAAGTCTTGTTGATGAGTGTGAACCCTGGTTTTGGCGGTCAAAAGTTCATTCCAATGACTTTAGAAAAGCTGCGTCAAGCACGAAAAATTATTGATGCTTCAGGTCGTGATATTCGCTTAGAAGTGGATGGTGGTGTTACCCCAGCCAATATCCGTGACATTGCTGAAGCTGGTGCAGATATGTTCGTTGCAGGTTCAGCGATTTTTGGTAAGCCTGATTATAAAGCTGTGATTGATGACATGCGTTCTGAATTGGCAAAAGTGCATGCTCAAGAGGCTTAAGCCTTTGGGTATAAGTTATTCATGGCTTGTGGATAACTATATGGATAACCGTATGGATATCTGTGTAGATAAGTATATGGATAACTTGAATAAATTATAAACGATTGTGCATCAATGGTTTAATAATTAGACGTATTAAGTATAAAAAGGACTCAATTGAGTCCTTTTTATATGGGTCAAAGTATTTGAAATATTGTGTATTTATTAATCTGTGGTAAATAATTAATCAGTTTAAAAAATAACTTTTATGTTTTAACTAGACGATATGCGCTGATTTTTATGATAGCGCAATAAATTTAAAACTGTTGTGAATAACTGCACAATTAATTATGCTGTTAGCAACTATTGAGATACGCTGCGACTGGCAAAACACATCATCGATCGCACTGGATAATGCTTTTAGATATTTCTGAATGTATTTTTCATGATGGATAAATCGGTCCAGCTGCATGTCATGTTGATACGAATGTCATGTAATTGCATTTGAATCGTAAATAACTTCATCATGGTGTTTCATGCAGATTTCGGCTGAGCTGATCGCGTGATGTTTCTAAGGATGTGTTATTCGGGACATGTTGTCACAGTGCATCATTGGGTTGAATTAGGATACTAAATTGTTCAATTTTTTGCGTAAGCATCTTGGCTTTGCTTGGCTCATGGCGTTTGTCATGGGGTGGAGCAGCGTGGTCAGTGCACAGCAAAATTTTCAACATCAACAAATGATGACTGCGAATGCCCATCAGGCATCAGTTCATGCAGCACATACTGATCCTTCGCATTTTAAAATGGCAAATTGCCATCAAAATCAGCGGCAAGCTGTTCCTGAGCATGCAGCACATCATGGCAAGCAGACGACACCTGAAGTCATTTTAACGATGGATTGTCATCAATCTTTAGATTCGCCATCTGCACTGCAAGATGGTCAGGCGCATCATTCAACGACACAAAGTACAGACTGTCGTCAGGACTGTACACTCGCACATTGCCAAATCAGTACCTCTTATGTCGATAGCGCCTTGGTCGCATTGCAGACCTTCCATGTGTATCACTATGCAGAACCCCCTCGTTTCATTTTTGCTGGACAGCATTTAAAAGGCTTTTGGCAAGAAATTCTAAGACCCCCGCAAGCTTAACCTGAGTTTTAAATACGTTTTTTCGTTATTTTATAAAGGTTAAGTCATGTCTAATTTATTTAAATCAGGCCTCGTGCTCGGGGTATGTCTGCTGTCACCAACGTGGGCGTTTGCAGCCATTAAAGAATATCATCTGAATATTGATGAAAAGACCATCAATTTGACTGGTAAAGCGGTCAAGAAAATCAACGTCAATGGTCAGTTTCCAGCACCTTTACTGGAGTTTGAAGAAGGCGATGATGCGGTCATCCATGTGCATAATCAGCTCAAAAAACAAAATACCTCGGTGCATTGGCATGGTCTATTGCTGCCCGGTTTAATGGATGGTGTACCCGGTTTTAATGGTTTCAATGAAATTCAGCCCGATGGTAGCTTTACTTATAAATTTAAGGTCCGTCAAAGCGGAACCTATTGGTATCACGCGCATTCCAAAGGCCAAGAACAAGACGGATTGTATGGCGCTTTGGTAATTTATCCGAAAGGCAAACAAGCACTTGCAGCACATGAACAGACGCAACGTGATTATGTGGTCATGCTGTCGGATTTTCATGAATCATCTAGCACTCAGATTATGGCAAATCTAAAAAAGTCTGCCGAATATTATCAAAATCAGCGTGAAACAGTTTCAGATGTATGGACGCAAATTCAACAAACGGGTTTGAAAAACATATGGCAAGACCGTTCGATGTGGAATCAGATGCGTATGCTGAAAACGGATTTGTCTGATGTCACGGGTTATGCGTTTTTAGTAAACGGCAAAACACCACAGCAGAACTGGACGGGGATGTTTAAGCCCAATGAAAAAGTCAGACTTCGTTTTGTAAATGCTGCGGCCATGTCGTTTTTTGATGTGCGTATTCCTCAGCTCAAAATGACGGTGGTGAGTGCAGACGGTCAAGCGGTCAAACCAGTCAATGTTGATGAATTCCGCATTGGTGCTGCGGAAACCTACGATGTGATCGTAGAGCCTAAATCTGCGCACTATCAGATAGAGGCTGAGTCGATCGATCGGACAGGATTTGCGATAGGCACTTTACATGATGAAACGCAGCCTCAGCACTCAGGCATTCACATGCCAAAAGCTCGGCCACGCGCTTTGCTGACCATGGAAGATATGGGCCATGGTTCAATGTCGGGTATGGACCATAGCAACATGGGACATACGGCTACAGGTTCAACCCAAACTTCAGCAAGCCAGCAAGCGAATGCTCATGAGCACAGCGCGCATACTGTCAATCCATCAAATATTCAGCCGAATCAAGCACATGATCATGCTGCAATGGGGCATGACATGGACCATTCCCCAATGCCTGCGCATACTACTATGCAGCATCCAGATATGCATAAACAGAACATGTCTGATTCAGCGTATGCCAATATGGATCATAGCGTGATGGATCATTCCTCTATGAACCACTCTTTAATGGATTCATCAACGAAGCATGATATGCATGCAGCGATGGAACATGCACAGTCTAAAGAGGAGAAGCAGGCAGTTGAAAATTCAGCAACGGTTATGGGTTGGGCCAATGCATCAACACCTATGGGTGATAAGGCACTGCAATATAGTGATCTAAAAGCGTTAACCCCGCAGCCTGATACACGTGAAGCGACGCAAGATTTGGTTATTCATTTGGGTGGAACGATGGAACGCTACATGTGGACCATGAATGGCAAAAAATTCAGTGAAGCCGAACCACTTCAGGTGAAATATGGTGAACGAATTCGACTGAAATTTGTCAATGACAGCATGATGGCGCATCCGATGCATTTACATGGCATGTTTATGCAATTGGAAAATGGGCAAGTGTCTTCTGAAATGCCAAATAAACATACGGTGATTGTGCCGCCGGGGAAAACTGTCACGGCTCTGTTAACGGCCAATGAATTAGGGGAATGGGCGATTCATTGTCACTTGCTGTATCACATGTCTGCAGGGATGATGAATAAACTTGTGGTCGCAAATGTCGCGGAGAATACTAAAACGGCATCTGTGCCGCAAAAGGAGGTGTCTCATGCGCATCATTAAAC
This sequence comes from Acinetobacter sp. YH16040_T, assembly GCF_024605785.1. Taxonomy (NCBI): domain Bacteria; kingdom Pseudomonadati; phylum Pseudomonadota; class Gammaproteobacteria; order Moraxellales; family Moraxellaceae; genus Acinetobacter; species Acinetobacter sp. YH16040_T. The sequence continues at coordinate 698,133 of NZ_CP094541.1, forward strand.
CATGCACGTATACGGTATTGAGTTTAGCTTTGGCATCGGTCACTCAAATGACCATGGCGCAAGATGCACATCACAGCATGCCGATGTCAGCTCAGCATGAGCCGCATCCCTCACATGATTCGTCGCATCAAGAGATGCAAACAGGGATTGAATCGAGCCAGATAGAGCATACTGCAGAACATGCAGAACATGCAGAACATGCAGAACATGCAGAACATGCAGAACATGCAGAACATGCAGAACATGCAGAACATGCAGAACATGCAGAACATGCAGAACATGCAGAACATGCAGAACATGCAGAACATGCAGAACATGCAGAACATGCAGAACATGCAGAACATGCAGAACATGCAGAACATGCAGAACATGCAGAACATGCAAATGCATCATCTATTGCGTCACGTGCTGCTTCTGCGCAGCACCCTGTTGATCATAAGCGTGAACATGGTGGACAGATTTATCAAGCGACTGAGATCGACAGTCGATGGCTCAATAATGCCGATGGCCGAGGACGTTTAAAGACCGAAATTGAGAGTCGAATCGGGACCGATGAAAATAAGCTCTTCATCAAACTACATGCCGATAAAGCCGAATCTCAAGACGCAGATTATGCGGCTCAAGTGATGTATAGCCGTATGATCTCCGACTTTTGGGATGCGCAAATTGGCGCACGTTATCGGGTCGATGAACATCAAGTGACGGACAAGGAACAGTACGATGCTGCGGTGGGTGTGCATGGTCTGGCACCTTATTTCTTTGAAACCGATGCTTATCTATATTTTGGTGCAGATAAACAGGTCAGTTTTTCTTTAGAAACCGAACGTGATCTGCTGCTGACGCAAAAATTGATTTTAAAACCGTATCTGAACCTAGATGTGGTGCTGAGTGATGATTCTGCCTATGCACAAAAAACAGGACTCAGTTCTGTATGGCTAGGGCTAGAAACACGCTATGAAATCAATAAAAAGCTGATGCCCTTTATTGATGTTGCTTACAGCTATGAAAAAGGAAATCAGCATACGGCATGGCAAGCTGAAAATGGAAGTGAAAAGCAATGGTGGTATGGCGCAGGTGTACGTCTGAAGTTCTAATCGGCGAATAGACCAAATAAAGAGGGCATCATCAACAGGTTTTGGTGATGCCTTTTTTATTTCTGAATCTGTCCTTTGAACAGACATGCTATGTTTTGGCGCAAATCATCTGCACTAGAGTTTTACTCAACTGAATAACGCCCTGAATTTGGTCAAAAAATGTAAAGACTGCACTAAAAGTCAGCATATTTGCTATACTGAGACAATATTCGGAGGAACGACCTCCCTTACATCTTTGTTCAAAGCCAGTAAGAAAAATCGTCAGGACGACCTGACTCTACTAATATGGAGGAAGGCATCATGGCCTGGGTTGTTCTGGTATTCGCTGGTATTTTTGAAATCGTTTGGGCCTATTCGATGAAGCTCTCAGAAGGCTTTACAAAACTTGGCCCAAGTTTAGTCACTTTATTTTTTATGATCCTGAGCTTTGGTTTATTGGCCTATACCATGAAAACGTTGCCTCTAGGAACGGCTTATACCATTTGGACTGGAATCGGCGCGATTGGCTCTTTCCTCGTGGGGGTGTTTATACTCGGTGAGCCTGCAACTGCTATGCGGATGTTAACCACAGTACTGATCATTTCTGGTCTAATCTTGATGAAATTATCTTCAAGTTAATATGTTTTAAAGCACAGCGGTCATTGACCTCTGTGCTTTTTTTATGGGTAAAAATATGGCTTGGGTTTTATTAATTGTAGCGGGATTGCTTGAGGTGGTTTGGGCCTATTGTATGAAAGTCTCTGAAGGCTTTAGCAAACTGACGCCAAGTATTTTGACCATCGTTTTCATGATCGCAAGTTTCGCTTTATTGTCTTATGCAATGAAATCCTTACCGCTGGGTACAGCCTATACGGTGTGGACAGGGATTGGTGCAGTGGGTTCATTTATCCTCGGCATCGTTGTATTGGGTGAACCTGCCAATGCCATGCGCATGCTAGCTGCGGTACTGATTATTTCAGGACTGGTCTTGATGAAATTATCGTCCTCCTGAATAATGAAGTGCTGCGATTTTGAGCTTGGAGTATCTCATGCAACTTTCTTATCAGTTTTTAAATTCGCCCGTTGGACAATTAAAACTTGTTGCACATGAAACCGCATTGGTGGCTGTTCTTTGGGAAAATGAAAACCCTAATCGTGTGCGATTGGCGGCTTTGGTTGAAGATCTGCAACACCCGATTTTGCTCAAAACCGCACAGCAATTAAATGAATATTTTGCGGGTAAAAGACAGCAATTTGACTTGCCGCTAGACTTTGAAGGTACCGCATTTCAGCAACAAGTTTGGCAAGCTTTATTGACGATTCCTTTTGGAGAAACTCGCAGTTATAAACAAATTGCAGAGCAAATCGGCAATGTCAAAGCCGTACGTGCTGTCGGTGCAGCCAATGGTAAAAATCCAATTTCAATTATTGCACCCTGTCATCGTGTCGTGGGCGCAAATGGAAAATTAGTGGGTTTTGCTGGTGGTCTAGAAAAGAAAGAAATATTGTTAAAAATTGAGAAATTACAATAAAATAGAAAATATACTTATTTAATTGATGTTACGCAGTAACATCAAAGCACAATTCGCTTCAAAGAAAGAACGATACGCGTTAACGTCATCCGCAAGTGTTTGAGACAGGATGCCGCCTAATCAAAAATGTTTTTGCGATGCTTTGAATAATTTGACGGTGGTGAACGAGTTTTGCGGTGAGGAGCATTGCTCCGCAAGATGGTTTCCTTGCGAAGCTTCGCTTCTCATTTTGCCGAAACAAAAGTACCTCCAGCCGAAGGCTAATCCCTTTATTTAAACCCTAGATGTAAGACTCCGGCGAATAGGCTTAAAAATCATTTTAAAAATGCGAAATTACTTTTATGTGGGTAACATCAGTAATTTAAAGTAATGAATCAAATCAATGAATCTTTCTCAAATTTTTGCCCCCCTCATTTCGACGTTTTGGTGGCTAATTCCATTGTTACTGATTGTGGGGGCAATCAAAGCATTTAAACCATATTTAAAGGGGAAAATGGGGGAGTTTGCTGTCACCGTTCATGTCAAACTTTATTTGAAAGACCATTATATATTGTTAAATGATTTGACCTTACCAGATGGCGAGGGAGCTACGACTCAGATTGATCATCTTCTTTTAAGCCCTTTTGGTGTGTTTGTGATTGAAACTAAAAACTATAAGGGCTGGATTTTTGGGAGCGAGAGACAAAAACAATGGACGCAAAAGATTTATAAAAAAAGTTTTAAATTTCAAAATCCAATTCACCAAAATTATAAACATATGAAAGTGTTACAACAGGTGTTGAGCGATATTGTGGATAAAGACAATATGCATTCTGTGATTGTTTTTATGCCTGAAGTGGTGTTTAAAACAGAGATGCCGTCGAATGTTTTTCGGGGTACAGCTTGGGTGGACTATGTTCAAACTTTTCGGCAACCCGTGATCTCTGAAATGAAACTTAAACGAATACAGTTGCGTTTAGAAAAAGAAATTTTAGAAAAATCGTGGAAAACAAATCGACAGCACGTTGAAGATTTAAATCAACGGCATAATTCATAAACTTCCTGTATGCTGTGGATTGTGAACAGTATCTGACTGATAAAAATAGACGGACAATAACAATGAACGACACGCTTCAACATCTTTATGAATCGACTTTAGATCATCCTGAGCAATACCAAGACTTTTATCAGCAACTTTTAGCCAACCAAGTGTATTGTTTGGGTGAGCGTGATGCTGAGCAGCATTTACATTTTCAATTGATGGAAACGGAGCAGGGCGAGCAAGCCATTCCATTCTTTCTGAGTCTTGCGATGCTTCAACAGGATGTTGGCGCAGATGCAGAATTTGTCATGATCAGTGCTGAAAAATTATTTGCGATTACCAAAGGCGCAAGCTTGGTGATGAACCCGACTTCGGAACATCCGAAAGAGTTTTTGGCAGATGAGATCGACGCAATTTTAGAGTTTGCTAAACAACAAAGCCTTTGAACACTGTAGGTGTGATCAAAGGCTCTGCGGCTACGCTGAGATATGTGCTTTAAAACTTACATACCAGCTTTGAGTTTTTCCACGATTTCATCGAGTGGTTTGACACGTTTTACTTCATCCCAAAGGACTTTGGCTTCTGGGTAATGTTTCGACATCATGCCGAGCCATTGTTTATAACGACCGACCATATTCATTTCTTTTTTATACGAACCGTTTAAGAAACGAATTTGTAAGCCAAGCAGTTCATGCCATGTAATCAGCGGCTCATCGGTATTACGACGAATACACTGTGTAATGTCAGGGGTGGTCACCGCAGCACGACCAATCATCAGGTCTTCACAACCAGATTCGAGTTGGCATTGTTTGGCATCGGCATTGTTCCAAATTTCACCGTTGGCAATCACGTTAATTTTCAATGCTTCACGAATGGGTTGCAACTGATCCCAAAAGGCAGGCGGGGTATAACCATCGGCTTTGGTTCGCGCATGGACTGTAACCCATGCGGCACCCGCATCTTCGATGGCATGCGCATTTTCCATGGTGAAGTTATGATCCATATAACCCAAACGCATTTTTGCCGATACAGGAATATGACTCGGAACAGCATCACGCACAGCTTTGACTAACTCATACACCACTTCTGGTTCATCTAGCAGAACTGAACCACCACGGTGGCGATTGACGGTTTTTGCAGGACAACCAAAGTTCATATCAATCGCAGGTGCACCAAGTTCTACTGCGCGTACAGCATTTGCCGCGAGCATGGTCGGATTGTTACCTAAGAACTGCACATGAACCGGTGTTCCTGCTGCAGTTTTGCCGTCATTGTTCAGTTCGGGACAATAACTATGATAAATATGGTCGGGCAGGACAGAGTCCGTGACACGGATAAACTCGGTTACACACCAGTCAAAACTCCCAACATGCGTCAACACATCTCGCATAATTGGGTCGGTTAAGCCTTCCATCGGCGCAAGAACAAGTTTCACGGTCACACAGCCAAAAATTGAAAAACGGAGTTATACGTGGTTTTGAAAGGGATGTCTAGGTTTTGTGCTTCTGGTGATGCGGAATACGAAATCACAAGATTTTATGTAATTATTTGGTGAAATTAGGACCAAAGTCGTAAAGTCTTGACTGACATAAAACTTAAACAATAAAATGAGTAAATACAGATGGATAGTAATAATAAGAAGATGGCTTTTACTGTTGTTTTTTAATGGAATCAACAACATATACTGTGCTTGAATCTTTTAAGATTTCATGTATGATGGCTGCAACTAGAAAAAAAGTATTGTTTCGTAAATTTTCTTTAAGTATCGCAGTGTTAGTCATAATCCTTCGTTTTTTACAGAAATGAAGTTCAATTCTTTATTATTTTCCAAGTTATAGTCAGTCATCAGCCAATGGCTAAATCAACAAATTAATAGGTATTATTATGTCTAATACAGTTACTGGTACAGTTAAATGGTTCAACGAAACTAAAGGTTTCGGTTTTATTGCACAAGACAACGGTCCTGACGTTTTTGCTCACTTCAGCGAAATCACTGGTTCTGGCTTCAAAACTTTGCAAGAAGGCCAAAAGGTTTCTTTCAGCATCGCTCAAGGTCAAAAAGGCCCGAATGCTGTAAACATCGTTGCTCTATAATTTAGACGTAATGAAAAAAAAGCGCTGTATAGCGCTTTTTTTATGCCTGTTATTTCTGTGTGAATAATCAAGCTATAAAAAAGAGAGCCTTAGCTCCCTTCGTAATAAAACTTAAAATCATTTCATCGTCGACTTAGCGGCCCAAAACCATTTCTAAAATAAACTTAGAGCCAATAAAGCCAACTGCCAAGAGACAAAAACCAATAATGGTAAAGCGAATGGCTTTTTGACCACGCCAACCAAATCGATAGTGTCCAATGAGCAAAGCTCCATAGACGAACCATGAAATAATGCTAAAGGCTGTTTTATGCGCCAAATGCTGTGCAAAGAAGTTATCGATGGTGAAGAAACCAAACCCAAGCGCTACGGTCAGTAGTGCAAAACCAGCAATCAATAAATCAAATAGCAGAGATTCCATGGCTTGGAAGGACGGAAGTAGGCTCACCCATACACGTTTTTTCTGCTTGTTTTTCAGTTCACGGTCTTGTAAACGCAAAATAACCGCTTGAATAGTTGCCATCAGCAGGACGGCATACGCGGAAAGCGATAAAATAATATGGATGTCTAAACCCAGCGAATGTTGTTCTATAAATTGATTTTGTCGACTAAATGCGAAGCCCAAAATCAACCCCGTCGCTGCCACAGGGATGCCTAACAGGTTCATTGCAAGCACAGGTCGATAGGTACTAAATAACACACTGAGCAATAGCATGAGACCTGAAGTAAATGACATCAGGTTGAACACGTCATAGTTCACACCCATAGGCGTCAACATGTCGTTATATAAAACACCTGCATGCAATAACATGCCTAAACCAAGTACAACACCAATAAACCAATGGTTCGGCGCACGTTTAGACATTAAATGGCTGAATAAATACCAAAAAGACGTGGTATAAGCGATTAATGCTAGGATCGTGTAAACCAAGGGGAGACTGATCATGTCAAACCTTTTTCAGGATGTTGAATATTCATTTATATAAATTCTGCAAGAACTAAAGTATCCTATAGCATTCTATGCATAAATTTTCTATTTTAAGAAACAATTTTTTGCTCATGGCTATTTTAAGCGGATTTTGCAATGTTTGATACCTTAACAGAACGACTCACGCAGAGTTTAAGAAATGTTACTGGCTCAGGGCAGCTAACCGAAGACAATATTAAAGATACGTTACGCGAAGTACGTATGGCACTTCTTGAAGCCGATGTTGCGTTACCTGTAACTCGTGAATTCATCGCGAAAGTTAAGGAAGAAGCATTGGGCCAAGAAGTGATGACTCAGTTATCACCGGGGCAGGCTTTCGTCAAAATCGTTCATGACGAATTGACCAAAATGATGGGTGAGGCGAATGAAAGCCTAGACCTAGCGGCAAAACCACCAGTTGTTGTGCTTCTTGCAGGTTTGCAAGGTGCGGGTAAAACAACTACTGCGGCAAAACTTGCACGTTTCTTACAAGAACGTCAAAAGAAAAAAGTAGCAATGGTGTCTGCCGATGTTTATCGTCCAGCGGCGATTAAACAGCTACAAACAGTTGCTGGTGAAGTTGGCGCGATTTTCTTTGAATCAAGCGCAGACGAAAAACCAATTACCATCGCAAATCGTGCGATTGAGCAAGCAAAAATTCAATTTGCTGATGTCTTGATTGTCGATACAGCAGGTCGTTTACATGTAGACGACGAAATGATGGATGAAATTAAAGAGCTGCATGCAGCGATTAAGCCGACTGAAACATTGTTCGTGGTTGATGCCATGACTGGTCAGGATGCGGCGAATACGGCAAAAGCCTTTAATGATGCCTTGCCTTTGACGGGTGTGATCCTGACAAAAACGGATGGTGATGCACGTGGTGGTGCAGCACTTTCTGTTCGTGCCATTACTGGTAAGCCAATCAAATTCTTGGGTATGGGGGAAAAACTCGATGCCCTAGAGCCATTCCATCCTGAACGTATCGCACAGCGTATTTTGGGTATGGGTGACGTACTTTCTTTGGTCGAAGAAGTTGAACGTAAAATCGACAAAGAAAAAGCCGAAAAAATGGCGAAAAAACTGCAAAAAGGCGGTAGCTTCAACTTTGAAGATATGCTGATGCAGTTTGAACAAATGAACAAAATGGGCGGCATGATGGGCTTCCTGGATAAACTTCCAGGCATGAGCAACTCAGGGATTCAAGATGCAATTGCACAAGCAAATCCTGAAAAGCAAGTGAAGAAAATGGAAGCGATTATTCAATCGATGACCATTAAAGAACGTCGTAACCCAGACTTGATGAATCCAAGCCGTAAAAAACGTATTGCAGCAGGCTGTGGTATGGATGTTGCTGAAGTGAATAAACTCATCAAGCAACATGCGCAAATGGCGAAAATGATGAAGAAATTTGCCAACCCAACGGGTATGGCAAAAATGATGAAATCATTGGGCAATATGCAAAAACAATTTGGCGGCGGTGGCATGGGTCCATTGTTTGGCAGTAAAGATCCGAAGTAATTTGGACTGAAAAAAAGGCGCTTTCTGCGCCTTTTTTTATGGCTGCAATTTGACGAGACTGTGCGCTTAAGCAAAGTGATCGAGTGCATTTGATAGCAAGTACTGGATGAAGGAATCTGGCTATACGAGCCGATAGATACCGAACTGAGCTAAATCATTACAAAAAGATGCCAAATTGACATTGAGAGCGTGTAGGTGACGGGTTTAAAACAGAGGTGAAAATTTGCCGAACTGCAAATTTGAAGGTTCTCCTAAAAATAATCACCTAAAATAAGAATCAAATAATGAATACACCGCATACGCCAGAAAGCCACAAGATCTATATTGTTCATGGTCATGATGCATCACCGAATGATCATTGGTTTCCTTGGTTGGGACGAAAGCTGCAAGAAGCAGGACATTATTCTCGACGCATCGTGATGGCAAATGCGGCACAACCTGATTTTGACCATTGGCAGAAATTTCTAGCGTTGCAAATGCCTGATTTGGATGAAAATACCATTGTGATTGCCCATGGTTTGGGGTGTTTAACCACGCTGCATTATCTCAATCAATATTTTGAACAGCATGGCACACGGATTAAAGCGGGCGTTTTTGTATCGGGTTTTAAAAGTAGTTTACCGACACAACCTGAATTAACCGCATTTATTCAACGTGCAAAAATGGATAGTGGTGTTTTACAGACCTATATGCCAATTTGTATTAGTTTGATTTCATCCAATGATCCTATCGTGCCGCCGCCGGTTGCGATCCAATTGGGCAATTTTATAAATGCACAAATTTATGAGGTGAAAGAAGCGGGGCATTTCACAGCACAGGATGGCTTTTCTGAGATTCCACAACTGTGGCACGTGTTAAAGCCGATTTTAACGGCTTAGCTAGGTTCTGTGCGCGTGTTTAATAGATCGCGTGTTTTGTAGATAAGATATTTAGTGAAGACTGAGATTGCAATCATGCAATTGGTGCAATTGAGGAGAAAAAAGGCGCAATCTGCGCCTTTTTTGTTTGTTCAAACTGTTGAAAGATCAGTCGAGTTCTAAAGCAACACGTTCACGAATGTCGTCAATGTCGTCATTGGCTTCACGACCATCTTCCTGCCAAGCTTTATAGCCACCAACATATTCACCGTCGGTATCGACCACATATTCAGCCGCAATTTTTCCTGAGGCATACCATAAGCGATAGGCGTCATTACCATTTTCATCGACTTTATACGCTGCGCCACGTTGTCCTGTTGGATAAAATTCTTCGCCTTGGATGCTCACGCCATCTTGGTTTACAAAGGTAGATTCTACTTTGCCGTTTTTACGATAAAGCGTTACCGGACCTTCGATGTCACTGCCACTGAAACTAAATAATTTCATCGGATCTTTAACCCAAGCAGGTGAGGATTGAGGGGTTTTGGTTTCTTGGTAAAAATCTTGAACTAAAAAATCACCTGTGGCATTACGACCTAAAAGTACACGGTAATAGCCGTCTTTGACTGGGGTCATGTAATAGCTTGAGTCAATATACGATACGCAGCCGCAGTAATCAGGATTATCTTCATCACCGAAATAACCCAAAACTGCTTCAGATGTGCTGAGCTGTGATTTGATTTCGGCAGGGATTTTAGAGTTGGCTAGATTTTGTGTCGTGGTACAACCGCCGAAGAATAATGTAGAGGCGAACAGGCTTAAACCCAGTAAATTTTTAAATTTCATATCTATACTCTTCGTCTTATATTCTATCTTGAAAGACATTTTTAAATTATAAAGTTGCTGATGTATCTGTTGATCATCGCAGGCTATTGTAATTCCTTGGACGAAAAAAGGTCATGAATCGCGATACAATTTGTAACTATGCTTGTGTGAAATAACCATCAATAAAAAAGCGTGATCACCATTGGCCATCACGCTTTCACAGTTTGCTATCAAATAAATGGCTAAATTACACACCATTTACATAACTTTGTAGGCCTCGAAGCAGCAAATCTGCTTCGACAGCCGGCTGATATTGTTCTAAATAACGTGCAAATAGCGTAGCATCGCCACCGGTTAAAATTAACCGACTTGGATATTTGTCGAGAACCTTTTCAATGGTGCTGACCAAGCTGAGCAAGATGCCATGATGAACAGCGTCTATGGTGTTTTTACCAGGAGACAGCTCGTCAAAGGTGGCATCTGGAATTTTAATGCCTTTGGTGTTTTGGATGAGCGAATCACGTTGCAAATACAAATTTGGCAAAATATAACCGCCTAAATGTTGTAAGCCATCCGTTAAGTCAATGGTGAGTGCCGTTCCACAACTAATCACACAGTATTTTTGTGTAGGGTCTTTGACCACTGCGAGCATTTGCAGCCAACGGTCGATCCCGAACTTACTGGTGTCTTCATAAGCACAGCGTAAGCCCGCATATTCGGCATGAACTTTGGCAATAGTGACAGGAACGGCTAAAAATTTAAGAATTTTTTGAATCCGATCATTATTTTTCTTGTCGAGTACCGAAGATATCCCCACCTGATCTAAGTCCAAACTTTTAAAGTGCTGGATTAAACCGAGTAGGAGTTCGGCAGGCGACTGTAAATGCAGTTCCGCAGCATGCTCTATAATTTGATCGTGTTCAGTAATCCAGTATTTCAGCCGAGTATTACCGACATCGAGCCATAATTTTTTCATCAGTAGGCCTTTGCAATCCTGTTTATGATTGATCTGCTAAACGTAAGCGACCCTGGAAATGATTTTCTAAGCGCTGCGAAGTTTGGATGTTGATCGAACCATCATTTTCAATACCGAGAAAGAGACCTTGGCTTTTGCCTTGCAGGTGTTCAAGTTCAACGGGCTGTTGCATAAATGCAGCATAATGGTTGAATCGTGCAGCGAGGTTATAGCAGTTATGATCGAACCATTCACCTGCAAGTTGAATCGCTGCATAGAGTTCAGCAATTAACTGCAAACGGTTTGGCGAGGGAAGTCCGAGTTCAGATAACGAGGTTGCACGTTGCTCAATTCCTGCGGATGGAATCGGAAATAAGTTCATCCCAACGCCGACGATCGCTTGATGTGGCGAAATCGGTTCAATCAAAATCCCGCCCCATTTGCCTTGTGGACTATATAGGTCGTTGGGCCATTTCACTTGTAATGCGAGATTCTGCAAACTAGGCATTTGTAAGATATTTAAGGCTATTTCGAGTGCAAGCCGCCCATCTATAGATGTCTGTAAATTCAGCAATGTGCTTAAATAGATATTACCAACGGGTGAGACCCATTGATGATCGCGTTGCCCACGCCCCTGAGTTTGCTCTTCACTGCATACCAAAACATGTTGAATGCCTTTTTTGGCAATCTCACGGACATCGTCATTGGTCGATGTAGTAATGGGCTTCAGTAATAAAACTTCAGGCGGCTGAGGTACTGTGCTCAGCAATTGCTGTAAGTGTCTGGTCTCTAAATCCATTTGAATCTGAGAGTTGTGGAATAATATTGATGGAGTTAATCATATATTTACTGATTGGTGCAATCGCTGGTTTTGCTGCGGGGCTATTTGGTGTGGGCGGTGGCCTGATTATTGTGCCGATTTTATTCATCGTCTTTACCCAACTTCAGTATGATCCCAGTGTGATTATGCACATGGCGGTGGGCACATCTTTAGCCACGATTATTGTCACCTCACTTAGCTCGGTTTCGGCGCATCATAAAAAAGGTGCCGTGCTGTGGAATGTCTTTCGGAATTTGTCACCGGGTTTGGTGATCGGTTCATTTCTCGGTGCAGGCATTGCAGATTATTTATCAGGGCAGGGTTTGCAACTGTTAATCGGCTTTTTTGCGGTCTGGGTAGCCTTTAAAATGTTTCGCGGTGCAGCGACACCAGTCGATCCGAATAAACATTTACCCTCACAAGCCATGCAAATGGCAGCAGGGGGTGGTATTGGGATTGCCTCTGCGATCTTCGGTATTGGTGGTGGCAGCTTAACCGTCCCATATTTGAATAAAAATGGCGTCATTATGCAAAAAGCGGTCGCAACGTCTGCTGCATGTGGTTTACCGATTGCGATTGCTGGGGCCCTCGGCTTTATGTGGTTTGGTCATCAAGCCGATATCGTGGTTCCCAATACCATTGGTTATATCCATATTTATGCATTTATCGGGATTAGTGTAATGAGCTTCATCACTGCGAAATTGGGTGCGAAAATGGCTCATATGTTGTCGCCATTTATGCTAAAGCGTTGTTTTGCATGTTTATTAACAACAGTCGGCTGCTATTTTATTTACCAAGGTGTGCAAGCCTTTGGCGCATGATTGTCCGTTTTGACTGACAAAATTGGCTTTGTTGACACAAGATTGTCAGACAATGTCATGTTCAATTAGGTTGCTTATCGTTTCTAATGCAAATAGATTGAGTGTAAATCTGAACATTGCATCTTATAAAAAAAAGATAGGAACAGTATGCAACAACAAGAAGCGGACAGTTTGTCGGAACAAATTGCCAAACACATCGGTGAACAAATCATTCGCGGTGAGTTGGTCGAAGGCGAGCGTATTCAGGAACTCAGAATTGCGGCCGAATTGGATGTGAGCCGTGGCTCTGTTCGTGAAGCTTTATTGATTTTAGAACGGACCCAGCTCATTGAAATCTACCCGCGACGTGGCGCCTTAGTCTCTGAAATGTCGGCTTTACAAGTGCGCTCATTATTTGATATTGCAGCATTATTGTTGGGTCAAATTGTGTATCGTATGGCGGAAACGTGGCGCAGCCATGAAGCTGAGCGTATTCAGTTATTACTTGAACAATTAGACGTGGAAACTCGCCAAGGCAATACTGAAAAGTTTTATGATCTGATTTTTCAGGGCATGGCTCGTCAGCATGAAATGGTGGGAAATACCTACCTGATGCGTTATTACCAAGAATTGTTGCCATCACTCAGACGTAGTTATTTCCTGACACTGAATATTTCACGACGTGAACTACAAGAATCTTTTGATTTGTTTAAATTAGTGACTGATGCAGTTTTAATCAGAAAATCACATCAAGCCACTTTATTTATGGAAGATTTTTGTCGACACTTACGCAACCTTGTGTTGGAATCACTAACACGGATGAAACAAATCGAATTAGCGTGGGCGAGACGTTCACGCCGCTGATCAGGACATTATGCGTTTAAGCAGTTTAAAACTTTCCGGCTTCAAATCTTTTGCCGATAGCACAACTCTAAAATTTGAAGGCAACCGTAGTGCGGTTGTTGGACCGAACGGCTGTGGTAAATCCAATGTGATTGATGCCATTCGTTGGGTTATGGGTGAATCCAGTGCCCGTCAATTGCGTGGTGGCACCATGCAAGATGTTATTTTTACCGGAACGGCCAAGCGTAAACCAGTCGGGATGGCGAGTGTTGAACTGCGTTTTGATAATACCTATGGCAAGCTAGGTGGCGCTTATAATGCCTATACTGAACTAGCAGTTCGTCGTCAGGTCAATCGTGATGGTAAATCCGAATATTTCCTCAACGGCACCAAATGCCGCCGTCGTGATATTACCGATATTTTCTTAGGTACCGGTTTAGGTCCACGTTCGTATGCGATTATTGAACAGGGCATGATCAACCGTTTGGTCGATGCCAAACCTGAAGAAATGCGTGTGTATATTGAAGAAGCCGCTGGGGTTTCTCGCTATCAAGCTCGTCGTCGTGAAACGTTGCAGCATCTAGAACACACCACTCAAAACTTAGAACGTCTCGAAGACATTGCATCAGAACTGAAATCTCAGCTGAAAACCTTAAAACGCCAGTCTGAAACGGCGGTGCAATACAAAGAATTAGAAACCCAAATTCGTACCATTAAGATCGAAGTGTTGTCTTTCCAATGTGAACAAAGCACGCGTTTACAGCAAGAATACACGCTCGACATGAATGAGCTCGGGGAAACCTTCAAACTGGTTCGTTCTGAGCTGAACACCCTTGAGCATGACTTATCTTCCACCAGTGCTTTATTTCAACGGCTTATTCAACAGTCCACGCCATTACAAAGCGAATGGCAACAGGCGGAAAAGAAACTGTCTGAGTTGAAAATGACGCTGGAGCAAAAGCAGGGTTTATTTGCACAAAATTCGGCAAGTTTGGTGGAGCTTGAAAAGCAAAAAGCTCAAACCAAAGAACGTTTACAGCTATTAGAGTTACAACTGGAAACGCTGCAAGAACAGCAAGATGGATTTGTTGAGCAATTACAGCGCCAAGAAAGCAGTAGTCAAGATCAGACTCAACAATTGGCCGATTTGAAAGCTCAGCATCAACAAGCGGTTCAACAATTTGAACAATGCCGTGGGCAAGTCGAAAAGCAGCAACAGCAAAAGCTACAGATGTTGGCGCAGAGTGAACAATTGACCAAAAATATTGGTCGAATTGAGCAACAACGTGAGACCCTGCAACAGCAAAGAGGTCAAATTCAGCATCAGGCGCAGCAAGATGAGTTGGAGCAGTATCAGCAAGATAAGCAACAGCTCGAACAACAAATTACGCAACAAGAGCAGGTGATTGCCGAAACTCAAGCACAGCTTGCAGCTGCACAAGAACAGCAGGCACAGCACAAAAATACGGTGCTGCAGTTAAAGTCAGAAATACAGGTGCTGTTGTCCGAGCAGAAAAACCTAAATCAATTGATGATTAAAGCCAGTCCAAAGCAGCAAAGCCAGCGTCAACATTTAATGCAGCAGTTGCAGTTGAGCACGCAAGGTAAACAGCATGCGCAACTGGTCGAGAAATTTTTGTCTAAATGGCTGAGTGCCCAAGTCTTGGGACACAGTGATAATTTTCAAGACAGTATTGCACGTCAGGTCAAAGGCAGTTATCACACAGCAGCACAAATCGTTGGATTAGACGCTTTGGCGACGTGGATTGAAGCACCACAACTTTCGATCTGGCAGCAGGTCGCGATTGCTGAAACATTGACGATGGCATTGAGTCATCAGGCTAAACTGGCTGTTGGTCAGTCGATACTCACGCTCGATGGTTATCATGTCGGTGTGGATTGGGTGATTGGTCTAGACTATGACGAGGACAGCCAAGCAGGGCAAGGTGCATTGAGCCACCGTATTCGCTTGGATGAATTGATTGAATTACTTGCAGAGCAGCAGCCAAAGCTAACGCAACTAGAAGGCCAATTGCCTGAGTTGCAAAATGCCGTACAAGCTTTACAGCAAAATCTGCAACAGCAACATAGCCAATTAAAAAATTGGCAAAAAGACATTCAAAATGCTGATGTTGCGATTGCGAAGGCACAAAGTTCCCATCAGGCTTTTGCATTACAAAAGCAGCAGTTACAAGATCAATTGCAGCAACTTGAAGCACAGCTTGAAGAAGATGCCATGCAAAAAGATGATTTGGAAATAGATCTGCATGCGCTGACGATGAAGCTTGAGCAAGCCTTGCCCAATTATAAAACCTTGCAATTCCAAGTTGAGGAATTGAGTCTAGCGCTGGAAAGTGCTCAGCAAGTGGCACTACACAGTCAGCAAGAATTGGAAATCGTGCGTCGTCAGTCTGTACAGACGAAACAACAGATTGAATTATTAGAAAAAGACACGGTCTTTTTGAAAGCGCAAACTCAGCAAATTATTGGACAGATGGAACAGGCAAAGAAATTTGTCGATCCGGTACAGTTAGAATTGCCTGCGCTTGAGTCACAGTATTCAGAGCAAGCCCAAGTCACTGAACGTTTACAAAAAACATGGAATGACTGGCAGCTTGAACTGAATAATGTTCAGAGTAAACAACAGACATTGACGGAACAACGCCATTCACATCAACAGCAAGATGAAAAATTGCGTACGCAATTGGAAGAAAAGCGTCTAGCTTGGCAATCCGCGCAGTCTGATTTGCAGCATTATTCTGAACAGCTGAAAGAAATGAACAGCGAAATGCTGACAGGTTTAAGCATTGATGTGGTATCCCATCAGCAAAAACTAGAAAAAGCACAGCAGCAGTTTGATAAATTGGGTGCAGTCAACTTGGCTGCGGCAGAAGAATATACTGAAGTTTCTAAACGCTTTGATGATTTAAGCCACCAAATTGATGACTTGCAAAAGACCGTTGAACAACTGCAAGCCGCGATGAAAAGCATTGATCAGGAAACGCGAAAGCTGTTTATGACTACTTTTGATAAGGTCAATGCTGAACTTCAAGCGTTATTTCCGAAAGTATTTAATGGTGGTGAAGCAAGTTTAAGCCTTGAAGATGGTTGGCAATCAGGTGTAAAACTGATGGCACGACCACCGGGTAAACGAAATAGCTCTTTGGCATTATTGTCGGGTGGTGAAAAGGCATTGACCGCATTGGCTTTGGTTTTTGCGATTTTCCGCTTAAATCCTGCACCATTTTGCGTTTTAGACGAAGTCGATGCACCTTTAGACGATGCAAATGTAGGAAGATTTTGTAATCTTGTAAAAGAGCTTTCAGAACAAGTGCAATTTATCTACATTACACACAATAAACTGGCAATGACAATGGCAACTGACTTACTTGGTGTGACCATGCCAGAACCAGGAACTTCAAAATTAGTGACTGTGAATATTGAGCAGGCCAAAGAATACGGTTTAGCTGCGGAGGCATAACATGGAAATCACCACTATAGCTGGGATTGTAATCGCTGTAATTATCATGGTTGTGGGCATTCGAATGATGTTTCGTAAACCTGCGGATGCAGCGCCATCACTCGACACCGAATTACATATTGACCCTGATAGTCAGCAACCTGTTATTCCGCGCCATGTACGAAATCAGTTAAATACACCTGAAACCACGCAACGTGTAGAGCCGACTTTGGCTGAGGAAAAAGTCACAGCGGTTGAAACGACTGAAGCTGTTCAAGCGAATGTAACGCCAGAAGCAATGGCAACAGAACAAGCTGAGCAAAGCGTTGAGGCTATTGCAAAGAATGAGACGACTACGACGGATCCCGTTTCAGTTGAAAAAGCTCAAACTGCAACAGAAGACAATACATTGTCTACAGAAACAACAGAATCTGCAACGGTTGCAACTGTAGCCACCGATGCCAATCACGCAGCGACTCCTGCGACGAATGTTCAGGCTGACGCTGTTCCTGCAGAAAAAGCACCAGAATTTAGTGTAAATAGTGCAATTGAAAAAGCTGAAATTAGCGATTTTGATGAAGAAAGCAGTATTTTGGATGCGCATTTACATGAACAAAAAATTGTTGATGAAGAAAGTGCTTTAGCAACTGCGGAAACTTATATCGCCTTAAATGTGTTCCCGGATAGCCGTGCCTTGTCAGGTGAAAAAGCATTAAAAGTGTTGCTGAAGTACGGTCTGCGTTTTGGCGAAATGGCCTGTTTCCATCGCTATGATGAAGAAGGGACAAAGTTATTATTCTCTGTATTACAAATGAATAATGATGGCGCTGCGCAAGGTTTTGATCTTGAAACTTTATCGACTGAAGAAGTAAAAGGTTTGGCCTTCTTCTTGGCGCTTCCACACAGCGATGTACAAAATGCCTTTGATACTATGGACAGCATTTCACGTCTAATTGCACGTGAAATTGACGGTACTGTGTATGATCAAAATAACCAAGAATTTACACCGCAGATGCGTGAACATTGGCGTCATCAAGCGATTGATTATCGTCAAGGTCAAGCTATCGAAGTCTAAGCGTCTTTGATTGAAACTCACCGAGTGGGTTTCTATAATAGCAACAGATAATGAAATTTGAGGGCGGAGCATGAACCGCCCTTTTTTATGGTGAATGTATGACACAACAATCCACTGTCGTTGCACAGATGCGACAACTGATTCAACTCTTGGCGAAGCATAACCATGCCTACTATGTCATGGACACGCCAGAAATTGAGGACAGTGAATATGATCAACTTTTTCACCAATTAAAAGCTTTAGAAGAGCAATACCCTGATTTAGTACAACCTGATACACCAACTACAAAAGTGGGTGGAAAGGCCTTGTCTAAGTTTGAATCTGTAACCCATGCAGTACCCATGTTGTCATTGGGTAATGTGTTTAATGCAGAAGATTTATTTGCCTTTGCGCGTCGTGCGGAAGAGCGCTTGCCGAATCAAAAAATTGAATATGATGTCGAATTAAAATTTGATGGACTGGCCATTTCTCTCTGGTATGAAAATGGCATTTTAGTCCGTGGTGTGACACGGGGCGATGGTGAAACTGGGGAAGACATTACCCAAAATGTAAAAACCATTCGTAATTTACCTAAAGTACTGACTTCTACACAGACTGAAATTCCAAGTCTGCTTGAAGTCCGTGGTGAAGTCCTGATGCCAAAGTCAGGCTTTGAAAAGCTTAATGCTGAAAATGAAGCCAAAGGTGAAAAAACCTTTGCCAATCCACGAAATGCAGCAGCAGGAAGCTTACGTCAACTCGATCCTGCAATTGCGGCTTCGCGTCCTTTGGCTTTTTATGCCTATGGCATTGCACAGTGTGAACCACATCATGGGCAAACCACCATGTCTGCAAGTCTTGAGTGGTTGACACAGTTTGGTTTTGCTGTCGGTGAACGTCACTTTATTTGTGATAGCATTCAGGACGTACAAGCTGAGTATGAGCAAATGATCATTGATCGTCCAAGCCTGAGTGTTGAAATTGATGGCATGGTGATTAAGGTAAATAGCCTGAAGCAGCAGCAAACATTGGGTTTTTTAAGTCGTGAACCACGCTGGGCAACGGCATATAAATTCCCTGCAGTCGCAGCGCTGACGACAGTTGAAAATATTGATTGGCAAGTGGGGCGTACAGGGACTTTAACCCCAGTCGCGCGTTTAAACCCTGTGGCAGTCGGTGGCGTAACGGTTTCCAATGTCACTCTACATAATATTGGTGAAATTCACCGTTTAGATGTACGTGTAGGTGATACAGTCAGTGTTTACCGTAGTGGCGATGTGATTCCAAAAGTGGAAAAAGTATGGCCTGAATTCCGTCCTGTAGATACGGTAGAAGTTCAGTTACCTGCATGTTGCCCAGTCTGTGCATCTCCTGTCGTGATGCCAGAAGGTGAAGCCTTGGCACGTTGTTCAGGTGGTTTGTACTGTGCTGCACAGCGTATTGAGGCGATTCGTCACTTTGTATCGCGTAAAGCTATGGACATTGAGGGCTTAGGCGACCGTTGGGCGGAATCACTTTTACATTTGGATCTACTCAAAGATGTTGCTGATATTTATAGCTTGCATGAGCATCGTGAAAAATTACTGACCATTGAAAAAATGGGTGAAAAGTCGGTTCAAAACCTCATCGATTCTATTGAAAATAGTAAGAAAACGACACTAGGCGCATTTATTTATGCACTTGGCATTCGAGGCGTGGGTGAAACCACGGCACGCATGCTCGCCAATACCTTCCAAACCTTTGATGCGATTCGCCATGCAGATCTCGAATCCTTGAAAAAAACGCCAGACGTTGGTGATATTACCGCTGAATGGATTGTCGACTTTTTCCAAGCGCCGCATAACCTCGAAGTGGTTGATCGTTTGTTGGCAGCTGGGATTCATTGGGATGCACCTGTTGCACCAAGTCGTCAGCCGCTGAATGGCGAGAGTTGGGTGATTACTGGAACATTGAGTACCATGGGGCGTGATGAAGCGACGCAAATGCTTCAAGCCTTAGGCGCACGTGTCAGTGGTAGTGTTTCGGGTAAAACCAAATGTGTGGTTGCGGGTGAAAAGGCAGGTTCTAAATTAGAAAAGGCTGAAAAACTGGGTATTCCGGTGATGAGCGAAGACGAGTTTATTGCCTTTGTACAACAGCATAATGCTTCTTAAGTATTGAAAATCAAACCTGAAAAGGTTGTGACTTTTGAACAAACGCCTGATGCATTGCATTGGGCGTTTTTATTTTGCTGCTTAACATGATTGCGTCAGCCTATCAGTTGTTGATGATAGATCAGACATCATTCCTCAACATCACTCACGAAATATTTTGTTAAAGCGTGAATGTATTGAGATACAATTTTAGCCATAAAAAAAAGCAGCTTAGGAGCTGCTTTTTTTTATTCAGTGATCACATTATTCTTGATCAACTTTCATTGGTTTTACATCCATTTCTTGATATGAAACCAACTTGGTTTTGTGTTTCCACTTATAACCAAACCAAATGGCAAGGAATAAGAAAATACCAATATAGGTAGAAACAACGGCTAACCACTCACCATCTAAAACGGCTTGATAGTTCTGACCAAGGACCACGATGGCACACAAAATAAAGGCAAACCAAGGTGCAAATGGGAAGAATTTTGCACGGTAAGCAAGATCTTCTAATTTATTGCCTTGAGCCAAGTAGCCTTTACGGAAGCGATAATGTGAAACTGCAATACCGAGCCACACAATAAAGCCACACATACCTGACATGTTCAGTAACCAGTTAAAGACCGCTTGTTCACCGATAAAGGTGGTTAAGAAGCACAGTGCCGCAATCGCTGTTGTTGCATAAAGTGCATTCATTGGTACACCACGTGAATCTAAGCGACCAAAGACTTTCGGCGCACTGCCTTTACGTGCCATATCAAAGAGCATACGGGTAGAGGAGTACATACCAGAGTTACCCGCTGATAAAATCGCGGTTAAGATCACTGCATTCATTACTGATGCAGCAAAGGCAAAACCTGCTTTTTCATAC
This sequence comes from Acinetobacter sp. YH16040_T, assembly GCF_024605785.1. Classification (NCBI taxonomy): domain Bacteria; kingdom Pseudomonadati; phylum Pseudomonadota; class Gammaproteobacteria; order Moraxellales; family Moraxellaceae; genus Acinetobacter; species Acinetobacter sp. YH16040_T. The sequence continues at coordinate 718,958 of NZ_CP094541.1, forward strand.
AGTAAGGTAAATGGTGATAGTGCAATATTTTCAGTAGATGCCGCTTGTAATAAACGTGGGTCATCATAGGCAATGAGTGTACCGATAATGAAAATACACACGATATAAAACAACAAGATACGCCAGAAAATTTGCTTAATGGCAATAGGGATGGTCTTTTCAGGATCTTTCGATTCACCAGCAGCCACACCAACCATTTCAGTCCCTTGGAAAGAGAAACCGGCAATCATGGCTACACCAATCAAGGCAGATAAACCGCCGACAAATGGGGCTTCACCCTTGCTCCAGTTGGCAAATGTTTCTACGCCCGGTGTCAGCATGATTTTGCCAATCATAAACAAACCGATAATGATAAAGGCAACAATTGCGAGCACTTTAACTAGGGAGAAGAAGAATTCTGATTCACCAAAGCCTTTTACGGTCAGTGCATTAATGGCAAAGACGATTGCGAGGAAAATCGCACTCCAGTAGAAGCCCGGAATATCTGGAAACCAGAATTTCATAATGAATTGGACTGCAACCAATTCAAATGCCACGGTAATCGCCCAGTTATACCAATAGTTCCAACCCAAAGCGAAGCCGAAACCACCCTCGACATATTTGGTGCCGTAGGTAAAGAATGCACCCGAAGTTGGATTATGTGTTGCAAGCTCACCTAGACTGGTCATCAAGAAGTAAATCATGATACCAATTAAGCAGTATGCAAGCAGGGCGCCACCCGGGCCTGCATTGGCAATGGTTGCACCTGAGGCAAGGAATAAACCTGTACCAATTGATCCACCAATTGCAATCATGTTGAGATGGCGAGCACCCAACTTACGCTGAAGCTGAGCTGGTTTTTGAGTTTCGCTCATCATTGTTCCTTAAGATTTTTTTGCGTGCTCGCAAACAAGACTTTAAATCCTTGTTGGTCGGCTTTGATTGTACATTGACCGTAATGTTGCTCAATTAAAGTCGGATAATTGAGGAATCGGTTGGCAACAATCCAAAGCTCACCCCCAGACTTCAAATGTCTGCGCGAAGTTTTGCATAGATTTTCACTGGCATTGTAGTCGGTTTGAATCCCTTGATGGAAGGGTGGATTGCTGACTATGGCATGTAAAAATAATGGAGCATCCTCGATTCCTGTGACCGCTTTAATCTCAAGTTGTTCAGGTTCAAGCAAATTTTGTTCAAATGTCATTTGTGTAGACGCTAGTGCAAAGGCATCTACATCCATGGCAAAGATACGATTTTTAGGATTCAGTTTGGCTAAATAAGCACTGATAACACCCGCACCACAGCCAAAATCTGCAATTTTGCCAGAAGTCACCTGTGACAAATAAGGCAATAATGTAGCCGTACCCACATCTAAACGGTTCTGGCTAAATACGCCAGGCAGTGCGCAAATCGTAAGCTCACCATTTGGGGTTTCAACTGGATATTTTTGCACCCAATCTTGCAGTGGCTTGAGTGTTACAGTTTTTTCTAAGAGGGTTTGCCACATTTGACAGTGACGCGCACTATCAATTTTTAGGGTTTTACCAAAGGGTTGTAATTGTTTTGCTGCGCGTTCAACACCGCCTTTTTTCTCACCCACGAGGAAAATAGACGCACCTTGAGCAAGATGACTTGCGACATTGTGTAATAAATAATTCAGCAGTTCTTTTGATTTCGGAACAAAAATAACCGCTTGATCAAACTGACCTTCAGGAAAATCGACACCAAAATGGACGTTTGACTGTTGATTTTGAAAGTACTGAAAATCATTAAAATTCCAGCACCAAATCGATGGCTTAATATTGTCATTCAATTGACTGAGTAAGTCATCTGTCGGTGCATTTACGAAAAGCACGCGATCTTGTAATAAATCGATCTGTCGTATAACGACTTCACTTGTGAGATCCATAGATTTCTCCATCATAAAAAACACTGCCTAGGGCGGAACCTAGGCAGTGTTCTTTGACAAATGAACTTACTTCTTCACTTCAGGAAGAACAATATTCAAAATAAGGGCAGCGATACCACCAGTGGCAACGCCTGAACTGAAGATATTACGGAACAATTCAGGAAGATGTTCAAGGATTTGTGGTACTTGTGCAACACCTAGACCCAATGCCAATGAAATCGCAATGATTAATAGTGCGCGGCGGTCTAAATGAATGCCTGACAAGATATTAATACCCGAGGCAGCCACGGCACCGAACATGACCATTACAGCACCACCAAGCACGGCTTGTGGAACTGCCTGAATGACACCTGCTACAGCAGGAAGTAAGCCTAAAATAACCAATAGGGCAGCAATCCAAATGCCTACATAGCGGCTTGCAACACCTGTTAACTGAATAACACCGTTGTTTTGCGCAAATACAGAACTTGGGAATGTGTTAAAGATACCGGCAAGGAATGAGTTTGCACCATTCACCAATACACCACCTTTAATACGCTTCATCCATTCAGGGCCATCTACAGCTTGATTTGAAAGCTTAGAAGTCGCGGTAATATCGCCAATCGCTTCCAAAGATGTCACAAGGTAGATAAATGCCATTGGAATAAACAAGCTCCAAGAGAAGCTTAAGCCAAAGTGCATCGGTGTTGGAATTTGAACCAGTGGCGCATCTTTTAAACCATCAAAGTTTAAATGACCCATAAAGCCTGCAAGGATGTAACCGACGACTAAGGCAATGAGGATGGCAGAACTTTTTACCCATGTAATACGCACACGGTTCAATAAAATGATCAGTGCCAAAACGGTACATGACATGATGAGGTTGTCTGTATTGGCAAATGTTTTATCGCCCATGGCTTGATAACCACCACCCATGCTGATCAGGCCTTCTTTAATTAAAGTCAGACCAATCAATAGCACCACAATACCTGTTACCAATGGGGTAATCAGTTTTTTCACCCACGGTAAGATCCGTGACACACCCATTTCAATGAATGAACCTGCGATCACGACACCAAAAATTGCCGCCATAACTGCTTCTACAGGTGTACCTGCCGCAACCATTGCAGAACCAATACCGATAATAGGACCAATAAAGTTAAAGCTGGTTCCTTGTACAATCAGGAGACCTGCACCAAATGGACCGACTTTTTTACATTGTAAAAAGGTTGCGATACCAGAGATCACCAATGACATCGACAGAATCATATTGGTGTCTTCTTTTGACACACCAAGTGCCAAACAGATCAGCAGACCCGGCGTCACAATTGGGACAATAATGGCCAATAAATGTTGAAACGCAGCGAGAAAAGCAATAAAAGGTTTTGGTCGATCATTCAATCCATAGACTAAATCGAGTTGATCTTTTGCTTCGGGAGATTGGTTTAAATCAGACATGCGGCACTGAAAATTAAGGCTAGGTGGCGCTATTCTAATCTGTTTACACAGCTTTACAAAACCAAAAGCGTGCCAGTCGTCAAAAAAAATGCGATTGTCAATAAACTGTCACTACTAAAATCTATATTTTTTCTGTATAATTTGCCCTCAAACTTTAGGCGTATCGAATTCACATGTCAGATATTAAAACTCTCCGTAACATTGCCATCATCGCGCACGTCGACCATGGTAAAACTACTCTTGTAGACAAACTTTTACAGCAATCAGGTGCTCTTGGCGATCGCGCAGGCGAGATCGAACGTGTAATGGATTCTGGCGCTATTGAAAGTGAACGTGGTATTACCATTCTTGCAAAAAACACTGCAATCAAATGGTTAGACAAGCGTACTAACACTGAATACCGTATCAATATTGTGGATACCCCGGGACACGCCGACTTCGGTGGTGAAGTAGAACGTGTAATGTCAATGGTTGACTGCGTACTTCTTCTTGTTGACTCTCAAGAAGGCCCAATGCCACAAACTCGTTTTGTAACGCAAAAAGCGTTCGCACGTGGTTTGAAACCAATCGTAATTATTAACAAAGTCGACAAGCCAAACGCTCGTCCAGACTGGGTAATTGACCAAGTATTTGATTTGTTCGACAACCTTGGTGGTTCTGACGAACAGTTAGACTTCCCAGTTGTATATGCTTCAGGTCTTCGTGGTGTGGCTGGTCCATCTCCAGAAGAACTTGCTGAAGACATGACTCCATTGTTCGAAACAATTGTAGACATCGTTGAACCACCAGCGGTTGACGTTGACGGTCCATTCCAAATGCAAGTGTCTTCACTTGACTATAACAGCTTCGTAGGTGTTATCGGTGTTGGTCGTATTCAACGTGGTTCAGTGAAATTAAACACTCCTGTAACTGTAATCGACAAAGACGGTAAAACACGTAACGGTCGTATCTTAAAAATCATGGGTTACCATGGATTAGAGCGTATCGATGTTGAATCAGCTTCTGCTGGTGACATCGTTTGTGTAACGGGTATTGATGAACTTCATATCTCTGACACAATCTGTGATCCAAAAGCAGTTGAAGCTTTACCTGCACTTTCTGTAGACGAACCTACAGTATCGATGACTTTCCAAGTAAACAACTCACCGTTTGCTGGTAAAGAAGGTAAATTCGTAACTTCACGTAATATCCGTGAACGTCTAGATCGCGAATTGATTCACAACGTAGCATTACGTGTTGAAGATACTGACAGTCCTGACCGTTTCAAAGTGTCTGGTCGTGGTGAGCTTCACCTTTCAGTTCTTATTGAAAACATGCGTCGTGAAGGCTTCGAAATGGGCGTATCACGTCCACAAGTAATCATCAAAGAAATTGATGGTGAAAAACAAGAGCCATACGAAAACGTAACTTTTGACGTTGAAGAGCAGCACCAAGGCGCTGTAATGGAACAAATGGGTCACCGTAAAGGTGAAATGACCAATATGGAAGTTGACGGTAAAGGCCGTATCCGTATTGAAGCAACTGTTCCTTCACGTGGTTTGATTGGTTTCCGTTCTGAATTCTTAACAATGACTTCAGGTACAGGTATCATGACTTCAAGCTTCTCGCACTACGGTCCAATGAAACAAGGTACTGTTGCGAAACGTCAAAACGGTGTGTTGATTTCTATGGTTCAAGGTACTTGCTTGGGCTATGCATTGTTCAGCTTACAAGACCGCGGCCGTCTATTTGCACGTCCACAGTTAGAAGTTTATGAAGGTATGATCGTTGGTATTAACTCACGTTCAGACGACATGACTGTTAACCCAACTAAAGCGAAACAGTTAACTAACGTACGTGCTTCTGGTACTGATGATGCGTTGACTCTTGTTCCTGCAATTGAATATACGCTTGAACAAGCGCTTGAATTCATTGAAGACGACGAATTAGTTGAAGTAACGCCTAAGTCAATCCGTATCCGTAAACGCTGGTTGACTGAAAACGAACGTAAACGTAACCGTAACGGTTAATTTTACAGTTTCAAAAAAAACCGCTGACTTAGGTTAGCGGTTTTTTTATGCATGGGTGTTTTGAATAAAAAGGGAAAACTTGAATGACTTTATTCATTTGATCCGACATGCATAATATTGATAAATCCTTTTTAATAGAGTGAATTACTATAGTGAAAAATGTTTTGTGTGAATTTTTATACATGGTATTTAGAATCTAATATAAACCAAGTAAATTAGGTGGAAATGGTTATACAGATATAATGTATACTTCGTCACAAAATTAAAGCTGAAAAAATTTCTGGAGATCACATGAGTATTATTCAAGAATTTAGAGAATTTGCCATAAAAGGCAACGTGATGGACTTGGCTGTCGGTGTCATCATTGGTGGTGCGTTCGGTAAAATCATCGATTCCATGGTAAAAGACATTATCATGCCTTTTATTTCTTGGATCCTTGGTGGTGACGTTGATTATTCAAATTGGTTCGTTGTATTAGGCGATAATCCAAATAACCTCACCACGCTCAAAGCTGCACAAGATGCAGGCCTTAATGTTTTGGCTTACGGTAACTTCTTAACTATCTTAATCAACTTCTTGCTTTTGGCATGGGTCGTATTCTGGTTAGTGAAATTGATGAACAAATTGCGCCGTCAAAAAGTTGAAGAGCCAGCTCCAGAGGCGACTCCAGAAGATATCGAATTACTTCGTGAAATTCGTGATGAATTAAAACGTAAAGGTTAATCCTTTAGCAGTGAAAACGGCGCTTAAAGCGCCGTTTTTTATTGTGAATTTTGTTGAGGCGTCATTTTCATAAACTTAGGTTCTGATGTCGAAAAAACAATGCCATTTCGAATGCCTGTAAATACTTCATTTGCTTCTTCAGGTGATTCGGGTGCGCAGGCTTGTTGACCTAATATAAATAAGACTAAAGGGTGATTTTTGGATAATTTGCTAATTTGCTGTATCGCATCATACCATTTTGATTCATCGTTACGATTCCCATCTAAATCTAGTGCCAACTGGACTTCACCATGAGGGTTCATATCTTGATCATCATATAATGCTTGGATAAGTGCATGCTTTCGTTCACCTCGAATGATTGTAAAATCTGTTGTATCGACAGTGCCAAGACGAAAATAGTTGTAATAGCCCAATGGAATGTCCTTTATTTATTATTAAGTAGAATTGATTTAGTGCAATGTTATCTGGTTGCTATGATTTATATTATATGATTGAAAACCGCCAGCCAATGTTCTGAACGATTGAAAAAAATACTGGGATTATGTGCTTTAAGATGAAAAGCACATATTCGCGATATACTCGTTATAGCATGTTCAATGTGGGTGCTATGTTACATCCGAAACTTAATTTCTAATAAATGCCAGCCAAATTGGCTTTTGATTGGGCCATGCAGTTCACGTTCGGGTAGGGTAAATACCGCCTTATCAATTGGACCAACCAGTTGGCCTTTTTTAATGTCGCCAAGCTCACCGCCTTTTTTACCCGAAGGGCATGTCGAATGCTGCTTTGCAATTTTGGCAAAGTCCGCACCGCCTTTGATTTTCTTTTTCAGTTGCTCACATAGTTCTTTATCTTTGACTAATATGTGGCGAACAATCGCAGACTTCATGCTTTATTTCCTTTCACGGTTTTCTTAGTCAGCATTTTAACCTTTTTTAAAGGCTGACACTCTGGGCAAAACACCGATGCACGTTGCCCTAGTTTGATATTGTGCAAGATGGTTTCACAGTTGATGCACATTTCACCGGCACGTCCGTAGGCGAGCAGAGTTTGTTGGAAATAACCATTTTCGCCCATCGCATTGGTGTAATCACGTAACGTCGAACCGCCTAAATCAATTGCCTGTTTTAAAATACGTTTGATTTCGATGACCATTTTTTCAACTTGTTCAAAACTCAAACTTGATGCAGGCTGCGCAGGGTGTATGCCTAAGTTAAATAAGCTTTCCGTTGCATAGATATTGCCGACACCAACCACAATATGATTGTCCATGATCGACACTTTGATACCGGTCTGTTTATTTTTAAATTTTTGGAATAAGTATTCAGCATTAAACGCATCACTCAGCGGTTCAGGGCCAAGCGTGTCAATCAGTTTGCTTTGAGATGATGCATCTAACCATAAAATACAGCCAAAACGGCGCGGATCATGATAGCGTAATTGCATATCTTCAAAATGAATCACCAGATGATCATGCTTTCGTAATGCTTCATGACCTTCACAAATCCGAAAACTGCCAGACATGCCCAAATGCCACAACATGCTGTCCTGTTCAAATTCAGCCAAAATATATTTTGATCGACGGCTGAGCTGAAGCAGCTTTTGACCGACGAGTTTTTGAATGTCGTCAGGAATAGGCCAACGCAGGCTCGACTGAAAAACCTCAACTTTGAGAACCTTTTCATTCAATAATGGCAATAAACTGGTTTTAGTGGTTTCTACTTCTGGTAATTCAGGCATAAAGGTCGAAGCAATGGATCATTCAAGTTATGCATACTATTGGGCCTAGCCCTACAGAATGCAAGTTTCATCGCGGCCTAAGGGAGTGTATGAATAGGTTATTGATTATTAATTGTGAGAATAATAAACCAACAAGTCACAATAATGAGTTTGAATAAGCGATCAGAAGTTAAACAATTGAATTAATAGATATATAAGATATTGAAAAATAATCACTAAAAATATTGCATAACAATAGATTTATTTAAAATCACTTATTAATAAATTAAAGTTTTGTGAATGATAAAAATAATGCTGAGATAGAACGTGAAAAATTATGTAATTTTTGTGACATTAGATTTCAAGCCATGTGGCTTGTCTAGAGACTCTCTCCAGATTTAGGTTTTACCATGAAAAAATACAGTCTAGCTCTTCTACCTGCATTTGTTGCGGCAGCCATGACACATGTTCACGCCACAGAAGCATTCGACACTAAAGGTCAGTACATGCTCGGGGATTGGGATGGTAAACGTACCGAACTTGCACAACAAGGTGTGAAGTTTGAGGCCAATATTGCTGCTGATGCTGCCTATCTTGCCGATGGCGGTCGTAATCCGGGACATTCAGCAACGGTAGCCAGCCAATTGTGGTTAGGTACACAGCTTGATATGGAAAAACTCGCAGGTTGGGATGGTGTGACTGTGCGTGCCGTAATGACTGCTCGTCAAGGTCAAAGTACCTCAGTTCGTGATTTGCAAGGGGATGTTCCTCAATTGGCAAATGCACAAGCCAATTTTGGTCGTGGTAATCAGGACAGTCGCTTAACTGAATTATCGATTGAAAAGAATTTTAAAGAACAAGGTATTAGTGTTAAAGCCGGTCGTCTTGGTGTCGGTATGGACTTTAACGTGATGGCGTGTGATTTTGCCAGCAATGCCTTTTGTGCTGCACAAATGGGTAAATGGCAAGGTTCTATGTGGATGAATACCCCAGTTTCACAATGGGGTGGACGTGTGAAATACCAAGCGACACCAGAACTTGCGGCACAAGTCGGTGTTTATGAATTTAACCCTGACAATGGTAATGCCAAAGCAGAAGGTCAAGGTTGGAGTCTAGATACAGATCATGCTGATGGCGTAACTATTCCCGTAGAATTGGTTTGGACACCAAAATCATTGGTCAATGGCTTACCGGGGAGCTACCGCTTTGGTGCGATGTACAACACTGCAGATAATGTAAAAAATCAAAAAGACATTATTTCCGGTGAAGCTGAAGATCGTACCTTTGGTGGTTGGATAGCGATTGAGCAACAGTTTACGTCTACAGGTGAAGGCAAACGTGGTTTGCATAGCTTTGCTAATTTTACTTGGCATGATCGTGTCACCACAAAAGTTGATAACTCACAGCAGTTGGGTTTGAAATACATTGGATTGGCCGATCGTTTGCCTAACGATATGGTGGGCTTGGGCGTGAACCGTGTTCATGTCAATGATCGCCTTTCTACTGAAAAATTTGATGCAAGTGCAGAATATAACGTCGAGTTGAACTATAGCCATAACCCGACGAAATGGTTGATGATTCGTCCTAGTTTACAATATGTGATTAACCCAGGCTCAACAAATCGAGTTGATGATGCTTTCCTAATTGGTTTAAGCTCTAAGGTAATCTTCTAATGTCAAAATAGGTGCTCTATGCAAAGTAAATTTAACGTCACATCATTTAAGACACATTTACTTTGCCTGACGGCATGTATTAGCCAACAGCTGTATGCAGAAACAGGTTCTACGGAACCTGTTTTACTTCCTGAGATTACCATTGAAGCACCACGAACCAATACCACATGGTTAAAAACACCTGCATCGGTATACCGTGTACAGCAGGCTGAAAATAATAACAATACGGGTGTGAATCTGTCTGAAACCTTAAAAGGTGTGCCCGGACTGCAACTGAATAACCGTGAAAACTATGCACAAGACTTGCAACTGTCTATGCGAGGCTTTGGCGCACGTTCAACATTTGGTGTGCGTGGTATCCGTTTATATGTTGATGGTATCCCTGCCACCATGCCGGATGGTCAGGGACAGACGTCAAATATCGACATGAGTAGCTTAAATCATATCGAGGTATTAGGCGGTCCATTTTCCTCTTTATACGGCAACTCATCGGGTGGGGCAATCTTAACAACAACCAAGCAAGGTACTGGAAAAGACTCTATCGAACTCGGCTATTCGGGCGGCAGTCATCATAAAAGTCGTGCTGATATTGTGCTGCAAGGTGGCTCAGAACGGGCCAATGAGCCTAGCTATGTTGTCAGTTCTTCTTATTTTGAAACTGATGGTTACCGTGATCATAGTGCTGCAAATAAGGTACTCAGCAATGCAAAACTGACTTGGGATCTGGATGATGGTTCCAAGGTCAATTGGATTGTGAATCATGTGGATATCAATGCCGATGATCCACAAGGTCTGAATCGGGAGCAATTGCGTCAAAATCCGAAACAAGTTAATGATGCCAATAATACCTATGATGTACGTAAGGAAATTAGCCAAACTCAAACTGGGTTGACGTGGAAAAAACCATTGAATGAGCAGCATGAACTCAATGCAATGGTGTATATGGGGCAACGTGATGTCACCCAATATCAATCAATTCCAAAATGTGCTTTAAAAATAGGTACAAAAGATTGTATCCCGAATACCATTCAATTAAATCAAAGACATGCAGGTGGTGTGATTGATTTTAGCCGTGATTATTATGGAACAGATATTCGCTGGACAGGCAAAGACCTCTTGCCGAATACGCGTTTTACTGCAGGCCTTGCCTTTGATTATATGGATGAAGACCGTAAGGGCTATGAAAATTTTGATACCAATGGAAATTTTGGCAAGAAAGGCAATATTCGTCGAAATGAAAACAACACCTTGTGGAATTTAGATCCCTATGTCCAAGCTTCGTGGAATTTTTTACCCAATTGGACTTTAGATACAGGGCTACGATATAGCAATGTTCATTATGAATCTGACGATAAATATGTCGTGGGTTTAAATAAGGATGACAGCGGTAAAACAGATTATGACAAAGTTTTACCTTCAGCAGCAGTAAGCTGGAATATTGCGCCTCAACTAAATGCCTATGCCAGTTATGCAAAAGGTTTTGAAACACCGACCTTTACAGAAATGGCCTATTCCAAAGATGACGGCATGAATTTTGATTTAAAACCAGCCAGTAGCGATAACTACGAGCTTGGGCTTAAATCACAAAATGCATGGGGGAATTTCACTGCAGCGGTATTCCAAAGCAAAACTCAAGATGACATCGTCTCTGCAGGAAGTATCAATGGTCGTGCAACCTATAAAAATGCCGATAAAACCTTACGTGAAGGTGTTGAGCTTTCGTGGAATAAACAGCTATGGCGAGATTTAAGCGCGCAAGCAAGCTACAGTTATATCGATGCCACTTTTGATGCCGCAATTCCTGACAGTGATGTCGTCAAAGGCACTTATATACCGGGTATCGCCAAAAACCAAGCGTTTGCCGCACTGAATTGGCAGCCAGATATTGGCTTTAATGCCGGCCTAGATGTTCGCTATATGGATAAAGTCTATGTCGATGATGCCAACAGTGATGCCGCGTCGAGCTATACCGTGGTTTCTGCCAACGCAGGTTATGTGTGGAAACAAGCAGATTGGAAAGTCAAAACCTATGTACGTGCAGATAATTTGTTTGATGAGAACTATGTCGGTTCAGTGATCGTCAATGATGGAAACGGACGCTTCTTTGAACCCGCAGATGGTTTGAATTGGAGTGCAGGATTAAGTGTGACCAAAGCCTTCTAAAAGGAGAGTAATGTGGCGTTGTTATTTCAACCAATTCAGTTTGGAACATTGGGGCTGAGTAATCGAATCGTGATTGCACCCATGTGTCAATATTCTGCCAATGAGCAAGGGGAGTTAAGCTATTGGCATGAGCAACAATGGGCGAATTATGCCTTGTCAGGTGCCGGACTTTGTATCGTCGAGGCAACGGCCGTACAGGCAGAGGGGCGCATTAGCTATGCAGACCTCGGCCTTTGGAATGATATGCAACGTGCACAGATGAAGGCACTATTGGCCAAGGTGAAATCACTTTCACCTATGCCATTTGCTATCCAACTGGCACATGCGGGTCGTAAGGCATCGACAGATAAACCGTGGGCAGGACGTGGACAATTACCCCCAGATCATCCTCAAGGATGGCAAACTGTTTCAGCCAGTGATTTGCCCTTTAATGTCACAGATCATGCACCCCATGCTTTAAGTCGAGATGAAATCCAGCAGATCATTCAAGACTTTGCCGATTCAGCAAAACGAGCGGTAGATGCAGGCTTTGACTTAATTGAGCTACATGCCGCACATGGTTATTTGCTGCATCAATTTATGTCACCATTGTCGAATCATCGTAGCGATGAATATGGTGGCAGTTTGGAAAATCGCATTCGTCTAACCCTTGAAGTGTTCCAAGCCATGAAAAATGCCGTGCCTGAAGATTATCCAATAGGGGTACGTATTTCCGCAACTGATTGGATGGAATATACTGAAGCACCGAGTTGGGATCTAGACTCGGCTGTTGGCTTGTCAAAAGCGCTTGCACAACTAGGCACAGCCTATATTCATGTTTCTAGTGGCGGCTTAGATGTTGCGCAAAAAATTCAATTACAAGCCAGTTATCAAGTGCCCTTTGCAGAAGCTATTAAGCAAGCCGTTCAGGTTCCCGTAATTGCTGTGGGTTTAATTACCGAAGCAATGCAAGCCGAAGGCATCTTACAATATGGCATGGCAGATGCGATTGGTCTTGCTCGTGCAATTCAATATGACCCGCGTTGGCCATGGCATGCTGGTGCAGAACTCGGTGAAAATTTAAAAATTTCTCCGCAGTATTTACGCTGTCAGCCACATGCACAAAGAAGTCAATTTACGGCTTTCTAATTTTCAAAATTTATAACGGGCCGATCCACACTCTCAGGTTGAGGGTGTGGATGGAAGAGTCTATTACACAGGATATTTCGTATGGTCTTTGAGGTGATTGGTCCAATCTTTTTTCTTTTGGCCTTGGGATATCTGTCTGTAAAATGTAGTTTATTGAGTAAAGAACAGGTCGGAACCATTGGTGCATTTGTGATTAAGATTGCACTGCCGGCTTTGTTTTTTCAGTCATTAGCTTCTAAAGATTTGCATCAAATTTGGTATCCCGGCTATTTCTTTGTTTATACCGGAGTCACGTTTTTACTGTATGGCATGGCCTATTGGCTATTGTCGACACATTTTAAAAATAATATGTCGCAAACAGCGGTACTGTCATTAGGCGCTGGCATGTCAAATACAGGCTTAATTGGCACTGCAGTCCTAAGCTTATTGGTCGGTCAAAATGCGATGACCTATACCTCATTAATCGTCATCATTGAAAGTGTGCTGCTGATTCCAACGGTGCTGGTCCTTGCGCAATTAGGAAGTTCACAGCAAAAAGCCAATATTGGCGACATCATCAAAAATACCTTATTTACCCTGTTAAAAAATCCACTCTTTGCAGGGGTAATGTTAGGGATTGGATTTGCAATTTTCCAAATCCGTTTGCCTCATCAAATCAATGATGTACTGGCGATGTTAGGTCAAACGGCTTCACCACTGGCGCTGTTTGCAATTGGTGGGGGAATTGTCGGTATGAGCTTAAAGTATGTGAATGCTCAGAGCTTCTATTTGGTGATTTCAAGCAACTTGGTGATGCCTTTACTGACTTATTTGGGCTTACGCTATTTGACTGATGTCAGCCAAGAGATGTTATATGCAGGGACGATTATTGCCGCATTACCGATGCCGACGATTTTTGCCATGCTAGGACAAGTTTATGGCTTAAATGAAAAGACCTTAACGCCTTTGTTGATGAGTACCATCTTGGGCTTTGTCGTAACAGGTGTATTAATCAGTCTGTGGTGGGCGTGATTTTGATCAGCTCAAGATTTTCTTAACCCCATGAAAAAGCCCTGCATGTGCAGGGCTTTTTTAATGCTCAATTAACTCTTTTTCGCATTGGCTTTAGGTGGTTTAGCTTGTTCAGCAATCATTTTATCCACGGTTGCTAAAGATTCTTTGGCTTGCGGAATATTTTCTTTGGCTAATGCACTGAATATTTTTTTAGCTTCAGGCAAATTTTGCGGGATGATATTGCCATTTACAAACATATTGCCCACCGCCATCAATGCAGGGACATAGCCTTTTTTTGCTAACTCTTGAATGCTATTTAGACCTTGCTGAATAGGCTTTTCATTTTTAGCTTTAAAGCCCGCACTGATGTCATAAAGTGCTTTGGCATGAATCGCAGGGTAGTTGCCTTTTTTAATCAGCGGATCAAGTTTGCTGAGTGCCAATTTATCTGACTCAGGTTTATTTTCTGCAAAAAGTAAAATGGCATAGTCGATGGAGGCATCGTCAAAACCTGCCGAAGATGCGCGTTCTAAATATTGTTTGGCCTTATTGGTGTCTTGTTTTAAGCCCAGTGTGCCCGTTGCATAATTTTTACCTAAAACATAGTTAGCAACAGGGTAGCCTTTGGCTGCAGCCTGTTCATAGAGTTGGATGGCTTTTTTCTCATCCTTCGCTACGCCTTGACCTGTTTGAGTAAGATAGCCCAAATTATAAATAGCCTGAGCATTACCTTTTGCTGCAAGTTTGCTCAGTGTTTGGTAGGCGCCATTCATATCTTTGGCCTTGACCATGGCTTCCACTTTAGCAAATTCAGGATCGACGGCATCTGTTTTAGTTTCAGCAAAAGCCAATTGAGCGCTCATTGCTATAATGCTTGCGAGTAGGATTTTTTTCATCTTGAAACCTTTTGTAAATCATACACATAATTCCGTTTATGTGTTTTGGTGGTTATTTTTGTCGGTTTTTACATCATAGGTAGATTTACGTAAATGTAAAGTGAGGAATTGTGATTTAAAGCGTTTTTATAAAATAATGTTGATTGCCCTTAGCGCTTTAAATGCTATGACTTTATTGCATCAAAAGCCTTTGCAAAAAAGCAGGACTCTGATTTAATCGCGCATTGTTATTTTCTCTGGGGCAGCGCGATGTTTATTAAAGGCATTAAACGCAATTACGATAAAATTAATGCAGATGAATCGATTGCGGATGAAGATAAAATTGATGCGCTTTTGATGAAACTGGGTGCAGAGTTTTTAGTCAGTAAAGAGGATCGTGTTTATATTTTCAAAAAAGGCGATTTAGAAGCTAAATTTGATGCCAAACATGCGCGCGCCTATCATTTTAAAGAATATGTATGCAAAGATATGAATAAGTTATTTCATGGATTTTGATTAAAATCATGATTTAAAAACGAAGACGTGAGGGGGAATAAAGTTCCTCCTTATTTTGACTGTTGTGTACTGTAACAGCGTATGTGATTAAAAAAACTTTAATTTTCAAAAGTATAATATTTTCTAAAAATATAAATTGAATAAAATAGATACAAGGCATCTATGATGAATACAGATATATATGATTCATTGAGATGTATTTAAATATGATAAAAATAAGCGCCATCTTGATCCTTGGTTTCGTCTGTTCAATGACCAGTTGGGCTCAACAACCCAAGCTTGTACCTCATCCAATCCATTTAAAAAATGGCAAGCAGTTTTCATTAAATTTGCCTGCAAATTTCGAGATCATTCCTGCTGCTGAAGGTCTCAAACGGGTACGCTTTTTTGCGCAAGCGCCTGATCGCAGAATGTTTGTCACGGATATGTATGATCTAACAGATAATAAAAAAGGTACTGTATATATATTGGATGATTGGAATGCTGACACAGGTAAATTTGGCAAAATCATTCCTTATCTGACCGGTTTGAGAAATCCAAATTCAGTTCAGTTTTATACCGATGCTCAAGGACAGGATTGGCTCTATTTGGCGGAAACGCACCAACTGACACGGCAAAAATTCAACAAAGGAGAAACTCAGCCTTCGAGTAAGGCTGAAGTTTTAGCGACATTTCCCGATTATGGTTTGAGTTATAAATACGGCGGTTGGCATCTGACGCGGACGATTGCAGTCGGTGGAAATGGGAAGATTTATGTGTCGGTTGGCTCGAGTTGTAACGCCTGTGTAGAAAAAGAAAAAGTGCGAGCCTCAGTCATCGAGATGAATCCTGATGGTTCAGAGCAACGGATGTATGCGACAGGTTTGCGTAATGCAGTTGGATTAAAATGGATCGGTAGATTTCTATTTGCGACCAATCAAGGTTCTGATCATTTGGGAAGTAAAAAGCCAGATGAAACTTTTTATGCGTTAAAGCGGGATATCGATTATGGCTGGCCCGCATGTTATTCATGGCAGGGCAAAGTCTTGGCGGATGCTAAATTTAAACGTGCATCAGGCTGTAAAAATGTTCCATCGCCCTATGCTTATTTCCCTTCGCATTCCTCAGCACTGGGTTTTGATTATTTTGATCATCCAGACACAGATGCCACCATTAAAAATGCATTTTTAGTGGCCTTGCATGGCTCTACCGACGAGGCGATTGGTCATGGCTATCAAATTGCAATGATGCGTAAAGGACAAAAACTTGAAACCTTTATGGATGGTTTTTTAGTCGGTAAAACGGTAAATGGGCGACCCGCGGATATTTATAAGATCGATGAAAAATCTTTTTATTTTTCGGATGATCGGGCAGGGGTGATTTATTATGTGAGTGAAAAAAATGAGTGATAAAAAGCCAAAGTCTTTAGGCTTTGGCTTTGAGTGCTTAGGGATAGTCTGAAAATTTAGATGGTCAGACCAGATGTCAAAATTCTAGTTTATATACGGTCAAAAATGGCTAATCATAGCGTTTCAGTTCTAAGTCTTCATTCTTGAAATGGGCAATCGAAATATGATTATTTGCTGCAATATTCTTAAAGCGTAACCATAGAAAAAATTCAATAAGATTGATTCCAATTCCCCAAAAAGATGTATTTAAGAGGGTGAGTTGGGTGTCGTAGGCAACATGAAACTCGAAGCCTGTGCTACTGAAGCCAAAAGAGCTTTGCATAAAGAGAAAAAAGCCAGTTGTTACTTTTGGATAGTAAATGACTAAGGGTGTGATAATAATCGGGACAAGGCTTAAGCTGATCCAAAACAGTATTTTCAAGCCTAGAACATCTCTTTTCCAATATTTGATAGCGCCCATTAGCATGAAAAAGAGTTGGACATACAGTACAATAATAATAATCAAAACAAGTAGAGATAGCTGAATTGAAAGCAATTGATTGCCGAGTATGACCATGCCTAGAAGAGCAAAAAATCCGTAATAAAGGGCAATGATCTTGTGCTTTGGGTCTTGAAATTGTGTCTGATGCATCGTTATATAGTTTATTGTTAAAATTCGGAGTGCATTTTAGTTTAAAAATAGTCAAATTAACATGATGAATTTTAAAATTTAAAACTTAGATTTATTATAAAAGAAGATAGCTAAATGTAGCTATCTTCTGAATTTATTTAAGCTGACTGCGGACGTGCCACATCACCATTTAATGCTTCAGGCAAGGCTAAAACAGTTACATCTAACTCTTCTAAAGCTTCTGGGCGTGCCACAACTAAAGCTACATAACCATTTTCTACAGCCGCGCTATTGACCACTTGTACGCCTTTATTCAGCTGTTCGCCTTGTGCAGGCGCAGTTCCTGTGCCTTGAATTGCATGCAACCAAGCTTTTGGTTTGGCTTTAAACCATAAACGTGCAATCACTTCCTGACCCAAATAACAACCTTTGTCATAGTGGACGCCTTCACGCTGATGTAGACGTAACTCTTGCGGTTGGAACACATGTTCAATGGCTTGGTCAATATAGGCCTGACCCGCTTGAATCGCTTGAATTTCCCATGCTGCAACATCCGTCGGTTCCGAAGCAAATGTCGTTTCATCACCGACTAAACTTGGAAAAACTGTACCAGTTTCTTCAAGTTTCATCTTAGAAAATGCACCAAATTTTTTAATATGTTTGGCAAATTCTTCGGCTTGATCTGCTGTAGTGACAATAGAAAAACTTTCAGCACTGTGTTTGGTGAGCCATAAACCAAAGTGAATACGGCCTTTGAGGTCGCAGATTGCAGTATAACGTGTTGCATTTTCTTCAAGGCGTTCAACATGCAAAGTAACTTGCCCTTGTAGAAATTTTTGTGCATCGACACCGTTGAGAGAAAAAGATGTGAATGCCATAGACGTTGTCATGACCAGCCTCAGTATAAATTTTAGATATCATTAATCATGTTATTTTGCAGCAAGCCGCAGTGTTAGGCAAACAAAAAGCCCATATTGATATGGGCTTTTGTACAGCATAGATCGGTCTTAGTGATTGTGTGTCGGCATATCGCTTGCAGTCATATCTATAGTGGAATGATGTGAAGGCGGTTCACTATTACAATCATATTGGTCGCCACAAATACGCACGGTTTCCATCATGCCTTGATCTTCATGGTCTAAAATATGGCAGTGCAGCACGAAGTCGCCTTCAAATTTTTCGTACTTGCTGCGCACAAAGATTTTATAGCCCTGTTTGACGAAGAGCGTATCTTTCCAAACGCCTTTCATTCCATGATATTGCGAGTCAATATTTCCTGCACCATCTTTATCTGAGCTGCCGATCGCACTGACATCGACACCATTTTCATTCAATATTTTCACGACTTGGAATGGATTGACATGAATATGGAAGGGATGACTGGCAACATTACTGCTCAACTCCCACTCTTGGGTTTGCCCGATTGGAAGCTTGCGGACATAGCTATGGTGGGTATGGTCTTCATCATGGTAGGCATCGCCAAAGCTGATCAAGGTACCTTCTTCGGCATGACGAATACCAAATTTAAAGCTGCCATCTGTATTGAACAGAATGTCAAAGTTGGTGATTTGCTTCGCCATCGTTTTGAGCATTTCATCGACTTCAGCAGTCATTAAACTCGCATGCGAGATAAAGGCTGATAAATCACCCTGTTCGAGCTGTGCAATCACTTCTGGTGCCAGTTTTAGTTGGGTGGCCTGACTTTTTAAGAAGTTAAACGGCGTTTGCTGCGGTAGTTGGGTTGCTTGCACATTGACTCAACCGAGGAGCTGCGTATTGAGTTTTTCTTCCGGTGCGCGACGCAGTAGCGGACTTGATTCAGGCGCATTAATTTCATCTTCTAGATTCAGCTTGGCATCGTATACACAGTATTTATTGGTGGTCGGGAAAGAGAGCATGGCATCAAAGCGATAACCCGGCTGAAAAATTTCAATCCCTTGCTTTTGGATTTTTCTCATGGTCAAGCCGTCTTGTGCAAGGGTATATAATGGTAATGTTTTCAGCGTTTTAAACTGTGAAGACATCGACTTGCTTTGATATTTTTGACATTCACTAAGGGTTTGCTCTGCGGTAAAGAGCGCAGAATCAGGCAGTTCTTTGATGGTCAAAGCAATGGTGTCACGGATACCGCCGTGAATCATGCGCCAGCGGTGGTATTGGTTCTGATCCACCTTAATTTCACCAAACATTTTGCCATTGATACTGGTAAAACGATTTTCATCCGCCCATGAGGTGGGTATATCGAGTTTTGAATAATCTTCTAAGCTATAGATGCAGGGTGTACCATTCACTTGGCTTAAATTGCTGTCGCAATCTTCATTGTATTGAATCTGCTGGAATAGCATGATTTTTTCATGATCATACTGCTGGGTTTTTTGATTTTTCCATAAGACGTCCAAATCTCCAGTCTGCTGAATTTGCCCCTGACGAATGACAGGTTTCCGCTCTCCCTCAATAATCAAAGGGCCAGCCATGCCGCTTGAGACCTGAATCGCGGTTGAACCATGCACATGAGAGTGATACCAAAATGTTCCCGCAGGATGATTCGGTTCGATCTTAAATTCGTAATGAAAATCTTGCTGAGGTTTTAAGCTCAAAAATACGTTGTCACTATTTCCTTGCGGGCTAACCCAAAGACCATGTGTATGTAAATTTGTGGTGTTAAAACAGTTCCCTTGGTTAATATTGGTCACTGGACTTGGGCAGGTCTCTGTCGATTCAACAGGGAGATGATTGACCAGATGGATTTTTAAATTGTCACCTTGTTTCGCACGAATTTGTGGGCCAACCAGTACATCAGAAACACTGCCATCGGTATTTTTTGAGTTCCAGAGTTCAGGTTTAGTCAGATAGCCTCTGACTTGTAATAGATCATTCTCACCCGTTTCAGGGTCGTATAAGGCTTGGCGTTTATAGGCAATCAGCAGTTCATGCTCACCTTGTGCATTGGCTTTCAAACGTGGTGGATTCGAGACGACAGTCGGTGAGTCTACTTCCTCTTCTTGAATCGTCGAATCCGTTGTCGATTGGTCGTTGTCGCCACAGGCAATGAAGCTAAGACAGCTTAAGAGGCAGCCAGCCCCAATGATGGTTTTAAATTTTGTCATGATCTTTCCCCAAAGCATAATGACGGTAGAACAGTAATCGCTGATTTATTTAGCTAAGATTTTGTAAATATTGTGATTATTTTGGCGAGTACAGCGAATTACTGTTCTTGTATGTCGTGCTTTTATTATCTGAGAGAGGGGTGATTCGACGCTATCCCTGCAAATAGGGATAAATTGAGAATTAAGATAAAATAAATAATAAAACTGTGTTTTGATTCACATTGTGGCTTTGAGGCGCAATGAGCTAATGAAGTAATTTAATGCCTTGATTATTAAATACTAAAATTGATAAGACTGATTTTTAATCAATTTGGTTGATATTTAGATTAAATATTATGCAGTGCAATTTACCTTAGACTAAAGAATGAGGCGGATTTGCAGCTATTTTTCAAAAAAATTCATATTTAGAGCGAATATTCCAAAGTTAGTGTAACTAAATATTTCAAAAACCCCTATTTTTATATTTAACTATATGAAATATATGAGATTTGGGAAATGGGTTTTCGGCAGTGTAGTATGCCTATCGAACAAAGATGAATTGTCTATGAAAAAGACAACGCAAAAAAATGAAAGACCGAGGGCAGGAACGCTATGAACAACAACTACCGTAAACCGCTGCAAGGCACCCAGCTAGAATACTTCGATGTACGCCAAGCCGTAGAAGATATTCAGCCAGGCGCATACGCAAAACTCCCATATACATCTAAAGTCCTTGCAGAGCAGTTGGTTCGTAAATGCGACCCTGCAATCTTAGAACAGTCTTTAAAAGAACTGATTAACCGCAAACAAGACCACGATTTCCCTTGGTACCCTGCACGTGTGGTGTGTCATGACATCCTCGGTCAAACCGCATTGGTTGACCTTGCAGGCTTGCGTGATGCGATTGCAGACCAAGGCGGCGACCCATCAAAAGTCAATCCTGTTGTTCCAACGCAGCTGATTGTCGATCACTCTTTAGCTGTAGAGTTTGGCGGTTTTGACCCAGACGCATTTGAGAAAAACCGCGCGATTGAAGACCGCCGTAACGAAGACCGTTTCCATTTTATTGAATGGACCAAAACAGCCTTTGAAAATGTCGATGTGATCCCTGCGGGCAACGGTATCATGCACCAAATTAACTTGGAGAAAATGTCTCCAGTAATTCAAAACCGTGATGGTTTAGCATTCCCTGATACCTGTGTGGGTACAGATTCACATACCCCACATACTGATGCATTGGGCGTAATCTCTGTAGGTGTCGGCGGTCTAGAAGCTGAAAACGTGATGCTCGGCCGTGCATCTTGGATGCGTCTGCCAGACATCATTGGTGTAGAACTTGTTGGTCAGCGTCAAGCGGGCATTACCGCAACTGACATCGTGTTAGCACTTACTGAATTCTTGCGTAAAGAACGTGTAGTCGGTGCTTATTTAGAGTTCTTCGGTGAAGGTGCTGACAGCATGTCAGTGGGTGACCGTGCAACGATCTCGAACATGACCCCTGAATATGGCGCAACGGCTGCGATGTTCTACATTGACCAAAACACCATTGATTACCTGACTTTGACAGGCCGTGAAGCGGATCAAGTGAAATTGGTTGAAGGCTATGCCAAAGAAATCGGTCTTTGGGCGTCTGATATGACCGCTGCGGAATACCCGCGTGTACTGCGTTTTGATTTGTCGAAAGTAACCCGTAACATTGCAGGTCCATCGAACCCGCATGCGCGTGTATCGACGGCTGACTTAAAAGCGAAAGGCATTGCAGGAAACTTAGAAGCAGCACGTGCGCAAGAAGCAGAAGGTTTAATGCCAGATGGCGCGGTGATTATTGCTGCCATTACCTCTTGTACCAATACCTCTAACCCACGTAATACCGTTGCAGCAGGTTTGTTGGCACGTAAAGCAAATGAATTGGGTTTAGTGCGTAAACCTTGGGTGAAATCATCATTTGCACCGGGTTCTAAAGCAGCCGCTTTATACCTAGAAGAAGCAGGTGTACTCGGTGATTTAGAAAAACTGGGCTTTGGTATCGTGGCATATGCATGTACCACGTGTAATGGTATGTCAGGTGCTTTAGATCCAAAAATCCAACAAGAAATTATTGATCGTGATTTGTACGCAACTGCGGTACTTTCAGGTAACCGTAACTTCGATGGTCGTATCCATCCTTATGCAAAACAAGCGTTCTTGGCTTCGCCTCCACTCGTTGTGGCGTATGCCATTGCAGGGACGATTCGTTTTGATATCGAAACCGATTCACTGGGTAATGACAAAGACGGTAATCCAATTTACTTAAAAGACATTTGGCCGTCTGATGCTGAAATTGATGCATTGGTGAAAGAAGCGGTTAAACCTGAACAGTTTAAGAAAGTGTATATCCCAATGTTTGATTTGGGTGAGCGTGAAAAAGCGGCAAGCCCACTATACGACTGGCGTCCGCAAAGTACTTATATCCGCCGTCCGCCGTATTGGGAAGGGGCATTGGCTGCACCGCGTACCTTGTCAAATATGCGTCCGCTTGCGATCTTGCCTGACAATATCACCACAGACCATTTATCGCCTTCAAATGCGATCATGATGGATTCGGCTGCAGGTGAGTACTTACATAAAATGGGCGTGCCTGAAGAAGACTTTAACTCATACGCAACCCACCGCGGTGACCATTTGACTGCGCAGCGTGCAACATTTGCTAACCCGAAATTGTTCAATGAAATGGTGGTTCGTTCTGACGGCACGATCAAACAAGGTTCAAAAGCGCGTGTAGAGCCTGAAGGCGAAGTGATGCGTATGTGGGAAGCGATTGAAACTTATATGAACCGTAAGCAGCCGCTCATCATCATTGCAGGTAAAGACTACGGTCAGGGTTCGAGCCGTGACTGGGCTGCCAAAGGTGTGCGCCTTGCAGGTGTGGAAGTGATTGTGGCGGAAGGTTTTGAGCGTATTCACCGTACAAATTTGGTGGGTATGGGTGTGTTACCGCTTGAGTTTAAAGCAGGGACTGACCGTAAAACCTTGAAGCTTGATGGTACTGAGTTGTATAGCGTGATTGGTAATATTGCGCCGCGTTCTGACCTGACTTTGGTGGTAGAGCGTTCAACTGCTGATGGTAAAAATGAAATCATTAAAGTGCCTGTGACTTGCCGTTTGGATACCGAAGAAGAAGTGCATGTGTATGAAGCGGGCGGTGTATTGCAGCGTTTTGCACAGGATTTCTTGGAAGGGAATGTGGCTTGATGTAATTCTTTAAATCCTCCCCTTACGGAATATATTCCTCACCTTTGAAAAAGGAGGGAGTTCCCCTTTTTAAAAGATGAGAAGTATTACTTCGCAAGGGGGAGATTAAAGTATTTGATATTGTTTAAAAAAGACCCTACATTGATGTAGGGTTTTTTTGAGTTGGGAATATGAAGTTTACTAAAGAGATAAAAGTTCAATTAGAAAGAATATTTCAAGATTTCAAATTAACAGATCCTTCATCTGAAACTAAATTAGATGAAAAAACAGTAATATCTATTTCTCGTGAAGATTTTCCAGTAGAGTCTATACTCTTATTTACTCTTCATAAAATATGTGGATTTAGAACAATATCCAGATGGGATAAAATGCATTGGGGGATAATTTTTGAATATAAAGGTGCAGTAAATTTAATTAGCTCTCACAAATTTGGTTTAAGATTGTATAGTGAACGAATAGCAGATGTTGAGGCTATTCAGAAAGAATTAATTAATAAATTAAAGAAAAATATTAAGTTTATTGAAAAGAATATTTTGAATCAGTATGCAGAAAATCAAGTTGCATTAAATAATTTTACAATTCCAAATCTTTTCCATAAATTAAGTGGTCAATATTATTATTTTCGCGACCAATCTAAAAAAATTTTTAAAAAAGAAATTGA
Source organism: Acinetobacter sp. YH16040_T (assembly GCF_024605785.1). NCBI lineage: Bacteria > Pseudomonadati > Pseudomonadota > Gammaproteobacteria > Moraxellales > Moraxellaceae > Acinetobacter > Acinetobacter sp. YH16040_T. The sequence continues at coordinate 743,058 of NZ_CP094541.1, forward strand.
TAACGTTATTAAGAATAAAGACTTTTCTAGCATGTTGAATACATTTTTTGCTAAAAGAGATTTAGAGCAGTACGCAGTGTATAACTCCTTGGCAATGATTGATTCATATTTTAGTCGGTTAGAACATATTTTAGTGCTTGCATTGCCTTTTTCAAAAAATAAGAAGGAATATGATATTAAGAAATTTATTGGTGAGTTTTGGTCTAAAAAATACAGTGAAGTTTTTGACTTAAGTAATCCAAATAGTAAAAGAATACATGATGAACTCACTTTAATTAAAGAGAAGTATAGGAATACTTTTGCTCATGGTGGTTTTGAAAAGAAAGGGCAATCATTTCATTTTCATTTAGAAAATTATGGAGTAGTTCCTGCGACAATGTCAGATTATAAAGATAGTGTTCACTTTAACTTTATACCGCTGAATGAAAGTGAATTTGAAAATATTTGTCTTTTTTTTGATGAAGTAGATAATTTTTTTAAAGAAAACTTAGAGGTTGCATGGATGTTTTGTAATAGTGGCTTAGATCTAGTAATGGATGATAAATCGCTCTCACAACTGCTAAAGAAAGCAGAGGATATAGATGTTTTTGGAGACTGGCTAGATAGTGAGAATGAGCACTTATGTAATTATATCAATGCTAATTATTAACATTAAAAACTCACACTGATTTTTACAAGATATTTATATTTTTGATTGAAAAACACTCAATAAATACCTATCATAAGATATATATCAAAACTGATGGAGTAGCCCTATGACTACCGCAAAAGTTTTTATGACAGGTCGCAGCCAAGCTATTCGCTTACCCAAAGAATTTCGCTTTGAAGGCAAAGAAGTTGAAATCTTCCGCCGTGGTGACGAAGTCATATTGCGTGAAAAACCGGTCACAGCAGATCAATTATTTAAAGTTTTGGCACAAATGCCAGACGACTTTTATGCAGAAACAAGAGTGGATGAACCACCGCAAGAACGAGAAGAGTTCTAATGCCAACACAATATTTATTAGATACCAATATTTGTATTTATATCACCAAGCATCAACCCGAAATTGTACGTCAGCATTTTGAAAAACATTTACCTGACGGCAATATTTTTATTTCAGTGATTACTTTAGGTGAACTTCGCTTTGGTGCGGAAAAAAGCCAATGGAAAGACAAAGCTTTCAAAGTTATCGATGAATTAACTTCAATCATTCCTGTTATAGAGTTAGATGAACACACCGCCGTACACTATGCTCAAATTCGAAAACAGTTAGCGCTTCAGGGGAAAATGATTGGCAATAACGATTTATGGCTAGCTGCGCATGCACGATCAAATAATTGGGTCATGGTCACAAACAATGAAAAAGAATTTCTGCGTGTAGACGAACTACAAGTAGAAAACTGGCTCAGCAAATCGCTGTAAACCCACCAAAATTTCCATTCGAAATTATGCTTTGCCTAAATGCCATTATCAATTGTCGAAATGACCAATAGACATTCATCACAAGAGAGTTATACTGAATCTACCATTTCTAAAAACACATGGAGAACAAAAATGGTTACTGCTGGTCAAAAACCCGGAACAGGCTTCTATTTTTGTGTTCAATGCGGACACCGCGTCTACTTAGAAATTGGTACTGATCGTTTACCACCGTGTACCAAATGCCAAGGCAATCAATTTAACAATAAGAATGCCTAAGCTGCAAAACACTAACAGTTATCCGCTGTTTAGAAAGAAAAGCCCTATCACTCGATAGGGCTTTTTGCTAACGTATAACACAGCATATATAAAAACAAATTGTACGTTTAACCGTTCGGAGAAGCCCATGGAAACAATATTAGGACTGTGTATCGGTATTGGCTTAAGTGCTGCCTGTGGCTTCCGTGTCTTTGTACCTTTATTGGCGATGAGTGTTGCTTCCATTTTAGGACTATTCGAACCAATGAAAGGATTCGAATGGTTGTCTATGCCTGCAGTATGTATCGGCTTAGCAATTGCGACGGTTTGTGAAATCGCCGCATACTATATTCCTTGGGTAGATAATGCCCTCGACACCATTTCAACACCTGCAGCCATGATTGCAGGGACCATCGCTACAATGGCAGTAAGCTCAGGTGAAATGTCACAGTTTGCCAGTTGGGCGGCAGCAATTATCGTGGGTGGTGGTACAGCAACAGCAGTGCAAATGAGTACCGTCGCTGCACGTGGCGTATCTACCGCAACCACAGGTGGTGTTGCAAATCCAATCTTATCTACAGGGGAATGGATTGGTGCTGCAGTCTTGTCAGTATTGGCCTTTTTAGTCCCATTTTTCGTGGTGATCTTAGTGATTGCAATCGTGATCTGGTTGGTTCGCCGCATACGCCAAAAACGAACTGTACAGGTCGATACCCCTTTATAAACCAATCAATATTTCACTCTAAAATGAATCCATCTTTTAGAGTGGGTGATCTGCGTTTTGTTTAATAAATATAAAATTAAAAATCAGAAACTGAGTATTAGCAAAGTTTGATAAAGATTATAAAAATTATAAGAAGCGCTACTGATACACAGACCATCATACAGTTAGAGACAGTACTTTCGGTTGTGTGATTTGGACGCCGTATTTGTTGATGTCAGTTCGAGTGAAAAATACCTTTACTCAACATTCCAAGCACTTGGCTTAAGCGCAAAAAATGCAATCGAGCAATCAATCGCACCTATCCGTCCTAAAAGAGCACATCATTATGCGTTTAAGTCATCCAAGAGACGCCTAAAAAAATCTTTAAATTCGATTGATTTTTGAACAATAAAGGCATAATTTTAATATGTGATTATAAATCACATAATTTTTATATGGATTTATTAATCTTTTGAATTTTATAAAAAATAAAGAGGGGAATGGTAGATGATTAAATTTATAGTGGATGAAAATGCCTTATCGAATGGCTCGCATTTAATTCACAATGGCACGCAAGGATGCGTAGATATGCCGCAATTTGACCAGCAAATATTGATTGGTTATTTTGCCAATTTCGAACTCGCTTATAAGCGTGCGCGTATGAGCTGGCCAACAGAAAAAGTTGTTGGTTGCGATAAATGCTGTAATCAAAACTAGAAATTGAACATGCATTAACCTTGAAATAACGCTGTATATCCAAGAAAAATGGCGCAGAAATTGCTAACTAAAACAGGTAATCGCGTTATTTATAGGATATGCAGCATGACCACAGAAACCATCCGTTCTACAAAATATCCAGCACAGGCACATACCTATGCAGCATGGCCTTTGATCCTGATCATCATTGGTGGTGCGATTGGACTGGTATATGCTGTGATTGCTTATCTGATCAATCTCAAAATATATGCATCAGACCTCAGTCCAATGAATAAAATTTTGGCCAATTTACTTTGTGGCATGGCGGCATATAGTGGTTGGTGGTTTAGCGCACAGTGGGTACAAAGCTATTTAGCTCAATGACCAATCATGCGTTGAAAAGATCAACCCTAATATCTGCAGAACATGGATAGGCTTAGAGCTCTACTCAAAGGGCGGAGTTTTGTATGAAGTTAAGGGATGAATGTTCAGCGGCGATATATTTTTAAATTTGACGCTGTGTTTGGACGTTTTGTCTGTTGTAAAAGAAAATTTTCTTATAATTGGGCAAATCTGCAGATAAAAAACGCTGAAATGAGCTGAAAAGATAAAATATCCTGCTAAACCTAAAATGGCTGAAAAAATTTGCTGAATTTGCAGAAAATTAGAAAAACTTAGGAAATTAATCCCGATCCTCTTTGGTTAAAGTATATCTCAAGGGTGTGATAGAGATTGAAAAGAGTAGCATGCTGTCAGTGGTGCAAAACACGTGTACAGTACTCACCCAAAAGGTCTCGATTCAGCTTAGGACGCTATAAACCAGAAGTTTATAGGCTATAAGATCATGACTTACAAAGTGATGATAGTTGAAGTAAACAACATTGTTTTCTCTTATACCACCCCAAAAATTTAAGCCAAAATAAAAAAGAATAATGAATCATTACTCCTTTAATCTGCACAAAACAAACCACACCAGTGAAATCAGCACAAGCTCAAAGATCGTCAGGCATCTCTCTTAAAAATAGTCCAAATCTAAGCGGAAATTTAAAAGCAATATTCAATTGCTCGAAAGGGGCATAAACTAAGGATAAAAATACGCTTAGGAGATTTGCCATGAACTTGAGTCATTTAAGCGATTTCTTGCTGTATAGCTTAGTGATTAACTATCTGATTTTAATCATTTGGTTTGTGGTATTTGTCTTTGCTAAAGATTGGATGAAACGCCTGCATGGGCAGTGGTTTAAGTTGAGCGATCAGCAGTTTGACGCTATTCATTATGGTGGAATGGCTGTCTATAAAATTGGTATTTTACTTTTGAATTTAACCCCCTACATTGCATTGCACTATCTAAAATAAGCTTAAATCATAAAAAATATTGGGTGTAAAAGCACAAGCTGCTTGCATTAAATTTAGGCAAAACAGTATGCTCAAAAGAACATAAAATTCAATTGGGCAAGGCAAGAATGAACGGGAAAGTAGAATGCCGTACTTGTTTGGTGTGCAAAAAAAGTTTCCCACTGAAAAATATGATTCCAATGGGAACCGTGCGTAAAGTCATTACAGAAGAAATTGCTCAGGATTTTCCTGAATCTGGTGCTCAGGACTATATATGCCAAACTGATTTAACCAAATACCGTATGCAGTATGTGCAGTCAATTCTGAACTCCGAACAAGGCGAAGTCTCCAATTTAGAATATGAGGTGCTGAACAGCATGCAGCAGCATGATCTGATTAGCAAAAATGTTGAAGAAAAGCTGGATCAGTAGTGGAGTTTTGGCGAAAGGCTAGCGGATAAAATTGCAACATTTGGCGGTAGCTGGGCATTTCTTATTTGTTTTACATTGTTTTTAGCGGTGTGGATTTTAGTCAATACTGTGGTGATGGTGAAGCATCCTGCTGATCCTTATCCTTTTATTTTGCTGAATTTGATGTTGTCTTGCCTCGCTGCCATACAAGCGCCCATTATTATGATGAGCCAGAACCGTCAAGAAGCTAAAGACCGCATGCGTTCGGAGAATGATTATCAGGTGAATTTAAAAGCTGAATTAGAAATTCGCCATTTACATGAAAAGATAGATCATTTGTTGATGCATCAATGGGATCGTCTTGCCAAGATTCAGGAAATTCAGCTGGATTTGCTGTCTGAAATGAGTAAAAAGAAGTAATAGTTTGCTTTGAACAGCATAAATAATTGTTGTTTGAGTACTAAGTTGTGGCGGAAATTCTCGGAAAAAGTCATTTATAAGATGGAAAAAATGCTAAAAAATGATACAAGGAGAAAATATTTTCAATATATCTTTAAATGTGAAAAATATTTTTAAAATAAGCCAAAAACAGTAATTTTCAGGGAAACAATCCCTCTTCGATATCACTACTATATATCTCAAGGGTGTTACAGAGATTGAAAAGAGTAGCATGCTGTCAGTGGTGCAAAACACGTGTACAGTACTCACCCAAAAGGTCTCGATTCAGCTTAGGACGCTATAAACCAGAAGTTTATAGGCTATAAGATCATGACTTACAAAGTGATGATAGTTGAAGTAAACAACACTGTTTTCTCTTACACCCTAAAAAATTTTAAAGAATTCAAACGAATAATAAATCCTTCCATCTTTTTCAAAATTCCAAACTTCGCATGTATTCCCAACACACTTTGATCATTGCTGATGTAATAAATATCACGCAGAAGATCTTAAACTTAATCTAAGCTTCAGATTGTCCTTTTCAACAAAGTTGTTATGCTTAACTATCTAAATTTTAAATAATTTTGTTATGGGTTATCTGGATCAATTGATACAGGATTGTCTGCAGGCACAGCAGACTAAAGCGGAATGTATATTTGAGTTTTCAAGTTTTGATGCTCTTGCTCAACACGCACATTATATTTATGTAATAGAGCAGGTCGGTGGCGATATACAGCAGACATATCAGGACTATGCCGCATTTAAGGCATTGAAAACCCATGCCTGTGCCAAGTTAAATCAACCCAATCACATTTTGTATGTCGGATCATCACGGACAGGGATAAAGAGCCGTTTAAAACAACATTTAGGTCTTGGGCCTAAACAAACCTATGCCTTGCATTTGTCGCAGTGGTTTCAGGGCGAATATCGCATCACACTACATCAGTATCCATCAACCACGAGTTCAAGCATCTTACAGTTACTGGAGGATGATTTATCTCATTCATTAGCGCCAGCCTTTGGTAAATTGGGGACCAATAATCGTTAGGGTTAGACCTGATCGGCCAAAGTCGATTGACAGCGAATTAGTCAGTTGTTATTTTGCCGACATTCTCCCAGTACACAGTCTATCCATGCCTTTAGATCCCAACTTTGTCTATGCGCCGCCTCAAGGTCCTCTACGTATTTTGTATGAAGATGCAGACTTGGTTGTTATCGAAAAACCGGCGGAATTGTTGTCGGTTCCGGGACGTTTGCCTGAGCATCATGACAGTGCCTACCTTCGTGTTTTGGAGCAGTATCCTGCTGCAAAAATTACCCATCGTTTAGACATGGCAACATCAGGCATTTTGATGTTTGCGAAACACCGCGATGCAGAAGTGGCAGTGAGTAAAATGTTCCAAGCGCGGACGGTTCAAAAGCAATATGTGGCTTTAGTTCAGGGCAAACTTGAAGGTGAGGGCAGTGTTGAAGTGCCCCTCATTACGGACTGGGAAAATCGCCCACGTCAGATGGTGCATTTTGAATTGGGCAAACCCTCAAAAACCTTGTATCAAGCCATTAGCTATGACGCAAGCAAGGACATTAGCCGAGTATTATTAACACCAGTGACAGGGCGTTCTCATCAGCTACGTGTACACATGATGCATATTGGGCACCCAATTACAGGGGATCAACTGTATCACCCGAATGCAAAACAGAGCTCACTAGGACGGATGGCGTTACATGCTTGCGATCTGGCATTTACCCAGCCTTTAACTCAACAAGCTGTTCATATTCATTGTGCGGCAGAATTTTAAAGCATATTCATGTGAATGCTCATTGTTCATAAAAACTGCTGCATTGAATTAAAACCTTTGGGACTCGTAAAAAGCGCAGAATATCTACAGCTTTAAATAGGTTTTTCTGCTTAAAAATGATTCATGATATACACTATATCCCCAATTCTGGGGATATATAAATAATTTAAATATCTCTATAAAGTATGTGAAAAATTTAGAAAGATTGATATTAAATTTCTTTGTAGCTTTTAGTAAATAAACGCCATTTTTAAGGTTTTATTATATTTTCTAATGAATATTGAATGATTAATTTTTTAATATAAAAATATTTTATTAAAATTATTTAAAACAGCATTTTAGTTAAATTGTGTGCAAGTGTGTATTTGGTCAGATAAATACAGTTTTTTGCATTTATTCTGCTAATATGAAATAAATTATTGATTTTAATTTTTATAAATTAGGTTTGTTTTGGGGAATAAACTTAAATTATTGAAGCTTATTTTGAGGATTGGCAAATGATCAATATTGCTTTAATCGTCCTTATCATCCTATTAATTGTGGCTCTCCTTTTTGTTTATAACCGCAAATTGAAAAATGATAAAACCCTACGTTCACTGCAGGAAAACTTCGATCGTGCGCGGTTAAAACTGGCTAAAACAGAGTCGCAACAAGATGAACTGAATTATGAAATCAGTCAATTACGCATTCAAAACAGTGGCTTAAAAATCCAAGTCGATAAAGTAGCGAAATATCAACATATTGTGGATATTGAACAATATGTTGAGTATCGAACTTTACAGGCTGATGGTTTGGTGGAAGTCACCAAAGCCAATGCCGATATCATGTTGAATGATATTCGCGCACAGATCGAACAAGTGCGTCAGTATTTGAGCAAATATCAAGAAAAAGCCAAATTACAAACGCAGGAACAAGCTCGTGCTGAGTTAAAGGGTTTGTATAGCCAAGCGCTGGATCAGCAGCATTTGGAAAATATCAACCGTGCTTTGGACAACAAAATACGGGGCTATCAGTCAGCATTCTTTTTACCTTTACAGAGTATTTTAGATCAGCTGATGGATGGCATGAATGAATCTGCGGCAAAGCAAAATTTGACTGCGGTACGTTGCAAAATGATTGATGCAATGGAGCAGCAATCGACTGCAAAATGTAATTATGTTGATGAAGAACGTCGTTTGGCTGCGATGCAATTATTTACATTGGTGTTTAATAGTCGTGCTGATTTGTATTTAGCCCAATTAAATACCAAAAACTTAGGTGAGCTATTGCAGGCTTTGGCGGATGATTTCACCTTGCTCAATGCGCATGGTGTACATTTTAGTCAGGCACGGGTACTCGACAGTTATCTACAATTACGCTTAGAAGAATTGAAAATGGCAGCTTTGGTTTTACATCTTAAAGAAACTCAGGCCCACATGGATGTTGTGGTTTAATTTGAATTGTTATCAGAAAGATCACTTCGGCGGTCTATTTCTGATTAAAGAGATTTAGCTAATGCAAATTGCAACAATTATCCGTTAATCTAAGTCAACAGAATAAAATTCATAAACGATAAGGGAAAGTACAATGACTCGTGATTTTAAACAATTTCCAGATGATGATAATGGCAATGTGCTGTGGCAGATGCAGCAAGATGGTGATGATTTATCTGTGCCGCACGAAATCGAATATTCAATTGCCTTTTCGAACGAAGCGCAGGCTGAACAGTGTGCATTGTATTTATTGAAAGAAGAGCAAAAAATTTCGTTGTTCCAAGATGAAGAATCAGATCGCGTGGAATGGATTATCACGGTCTATGTCTATATGGAACCTGATTATGAAGATATCGTTGATTTAGAGCAGTGGTTTATTAAAATTGCGGAACAACATTCGGGCGAATATGATGGCTGGGGTTGTATGGCTTATATCTATGAAGATGATGATCTGGAAGAAGATGAAGCACAATTGAGCTAAGTCTCACTATTGCATCTTTAGCAACAAGAACCCAGTCTTTCAACTGGGTTTTTTATTATTTAAATTTTAGAGAAATTGTGTAAAATTTTGATTTTTCAATATTTTTATAAAAAATCAATATGAATGCAGCTCACAAAACATAACACGGCATTGCGTTAAAGTGATGGGATCAATCTGTAGGATTCACTATAGTATTGAACAGCAATGACCTTTCTCGCATGTCTCAAAGCTGTTTCATTTAGAACGTTTCAGTGTGATAAAAATGGACGATAAAGCGAGGGTGAATGCATGTGGATGATTCAGTGAAAACAATGACACAAGGACATCATCATGAGCAATACTGTTCGATTACATCGTGTTTTTAGTGCGCCTGTAGAGCGCGTTTATCGTGCCTTTGTGGAGCCAGATGCTTTGGTGAAATGGATGGCACCGCATGGATTTACGGCCCATGTGGAGCATTCGGATGTGCGTGTAGGTGGCTCGTACCGCATGTCATTTCAAAATTTTTCAACGGGAACCACACACGCTTTTCATGGTGATTATCATGAAGTCGTGCCGAATCATTTACTGCGCTATACAGACCAATTTGATATGCCAGAGTTGGCCGGTCAAATCGAGGTCACTGTTGAGTTTAAAGCGGTATCAGTAGGAACCGAAGTGACGATTGTACAGGCAGGGTTGCCGAGCGTTATTCCACCTGATGCTTGTTATTTGGGTTGGCAGGAGTCTTTACAGTTACTGGCTTTTTTAGTAAATCCAGCGATCCCCGATGAATAATCTGAAGAATGATCGAAAAACTGCAAATAGATGAGGGAGGGCTTAATGACCGTACACATTAAACGTATTTATGATGAGATCAGCCCAGATGACGGTAAACGCATTTTGGTCGATCGCTTGTGGCCGCGTGGTATCAGGAAAGTGAGCGCAGCGCTAGATTTGTGGCCGAAGGCATTGACGCCATCGACAGATTTACGTCGTTGGTACCATCAAGACGAAGAAATGGTTTCTCGATGGGACGAGTTTAAGCAGCGCTATTTGCAAGAAATACAGCCACATCAAGCCGAGTTGGAACAACTGCGGGCATGGGAAAAAGAGGAGCCACTAACCTTACTCACAGCGGCTAAACATATGGATAAAAATCATGCGCATATCTTAAAAGCGTTAATATTAAACACCTCATTAGAGATCTAAAATTTAAACTGATTAGTTCTGTGTCGTTGTGTGATTAAGGTCTTCACAACATCACTAAACCATACGATTTTTATGGTTTTTAAGTTCATGAAATACATAAAAATGTTATATTAAGTTTTTGTGGATTTTTACATCCATTTTTTTTGAGGTCTTGTATGTCTTTACCCAATTGTCCCCAATGTAATTCTGAATATACCTATAATGATGGTGATTTACTGATTTGTCCTGAATGTTCACATGAATGGCGTGAAGGCGAAAGTGCTGCAGATGAACAGATAGTGATTAAAGATGCCAATGGCAATGTATTGACCGATGGTGACACGGTTACTGTGGTGAAAGACCTTAAAATTAAAGGTTCATCTTCAGTAGTGAAAGTGGGCACAAAAGTTAAAAATATCCGTCTTTTAGCCGATGCAACAGATGGTCATGACATTGACTGTAAAATTGATGGTATAGGAGCAATGAAACTCAAATCTGAATACGTGAAAAAAGTTTAATTTTCGTTATTGTTCGCTTTAAAGCAATCTTCAATCATCCTAAGCCAAGGCCACACTTGGCTTGGGATGTCTACTTAAAGATGAAATAGATAACTAATCCGCTATAGATTTTATTTTTCAGCCTGCATAATAGACGCATTACGGGTTTGAAAAGTCTTTACTATGCCGCATATTCATTTGGAATATTCCAATAATCTTGAGCTTGAGGCTCGTCCTTTACTTAAAGCGCTGAACGCTGCCTTATTTGAATCGGGTCATGTAAGTGCCATCAATGATATTAAGAGCCGCGCTGTCGCTCAGGAAGAGTTTGTTGTGGGTTTGGATGAACACGCTCAACATGCGTATATGCATGCCAAAGTTTCATTATTGACGGGTAGAACGGTTGAAGTTCAAAAGCAAATTTCATTGTTACTATTGGACGTGTTGAAACAACATGTCACAGCTTCAGCAATAGAAGTGCAACTTTGTGTGGAAATATTAGAAATGAATAAAGCGACGTATTCAAAGCAGATCGTCAGTCCTTAAAGCCTTTATTCAATGCGTTGAGTAATGCAACTCTATTCACAAATTCAGCATGATGAAAGAATGATGAAATCCGACTTCGGTCGGATTCTTTTTTATTGGAATTATTTATTAAAAATCATTTTCTTAGTGATTAAATTTTAAGCCTTGACACTGATCAAAAAAGACATTGAAAAATGTGACCGAGTTCATTTATATTCTGTAGATCAGGTTGAATTTCCAACAACAAATCCTGATCGAATAATAGATAAAACAATGAAAATGAAGGGGTAACATATGTCGGGATGGTACGAGATCAGTCATTCTAATGATCAGCAGTTTCGTTTTGTATTAAAAGCAGGGAACGGTGAAATCATTTTAACGAGTGAATTATATAAAGCGAAAGCATCAGCCCAAAACGGGATTGAGTCTGTACAAAAGAACAGTGCAGATGACAGCCGTTTTGAACGACTGACGGCCAAAAATGGCAAACCATATTTCAATTTGAAAGCGGCAAACCATCAAATTATTGGGACCAGTCAATTTTATGCCAGTGAGCAATCGCGAGATAAAGGCATTGAATCAGTTAAAACCAATGGTGCAAGTACCCAAATTAAAGACCTAACGGCTTAAATTTGAAACAACCTGATCGAGACAGTCTTAGCAGGATGAACAAAACCTGAAGGCTCGTCAAAATCACAAGATCAAAAGCAATATGTTTCTCAGATAAGCGCTGTTAGGTAGGATGCTATTCAATCTAGATCAGGCTTATTTGACGGTACATGGAAGTACCACAACTTCACTGGCTAGAGTGGTGAAAGATGAATAAGCAGAATCATATTTTGTATTATGGGCTCATTGCGATCTTGATCATCGTCGTGGGTTGGATGATTGCGTCTCCGTATTGGGTGCTTTACCAAATACGTCAAGCCTATGAGCACAATCAACCTGAAAAAATTGCTCAATATATCGATTTTTCGGCAGTCAAATCGAGTCTAAAACCACAAGTCGAAGACCTCATTCAACAGAAAACTGGGCTACATTTACCTGAATTCGCCCAGTCTTGGGGTGGGCAGCTCAGCACAGTCCTGAGTGCAACGCTAGTCGACAGTCTGGTCAATCCAACCAGTATCATGCTGCTTTTACAAGGCAAAGCATTAAAAGAGTCGATCCAACTACCAGAAATAACCAGACTGACCAATCCGAGCATGATTAGCCCAGGGATTGAACTATTCACGCATGCTGAAAATAAGGTCGCAGCACCACCTCATGCGTCAACATTATCCAAAAATGATGCAACTACAACCGCTGTCGCTTTAAAACAAAGCCAGCCACTTGAACCCAAAGCAAGCTATAGCGCTTTGAATCGATTTGATCTGTATGTGCCGCTCCAAGGCCTAAGCGAAGAAAAATATACCGTATTTATTATGCAACGCCGAGGTTGGAGCTGGAAGATCGTTGAAATTCAACTTCCAAACGCCTCACAGAATAATACTTCATAAAAAATAAAAGAAATAGGCGCCAGAGATGCAAGATAAAATCAAAATAGTCGGTGACCAACAGGCCGCTGACGAAATTCTGCAATTTTTAGCCAATTGGGATGAGGTTATCTGCCAATTGAAAATTGAGAATATTGCTGAATCCTGCGCAGCAGATGTGTACTTTTTTGATGCCAGTTGTGAAATGCGTGGCTTAATGGCATATCAAAAAATGTGGGAATTTTATCGGGAGTATTTTCGTGAAGGCTTAAAGGTATTTAGGCGGGAATTGGTCATCCATGCAGATCCTGATATTGCCTTTCTGCACTGTTATTCCAAAATTGATGATCAGAGCGGGATACCGACGCCGGGGATCTCGTGGTGTCGTAACACCATTGGGATGAAAAAAACGCAGTCTCAATGGAAGATCGTTCATCAACATATTTCTGTTCCCGTGGATATTGTGACTCATCAAAGTAAAGTGATTACCTTTTAATTCCTCTCGAAACGCAGTATGAAAACAGAGCTATAAAGCTCTGTTTTTTTCTTTGCAAATCATTACATGAAATGCGTATGCAGCCCTAAAACTTCAGCCTAAATTAAAAAATAATGACCATCGTTCAGGATAAGAAAATGGATCATAAAAATAATAAATTAGCGCAAGAATTTGAATCATCACCATCAGGTCAAAAGCAAGGCTTGCAAGACCTGAACGCATCGAAGCAAATGCCCCCTGCAGATTTACATAAAGTGATTCGAATCACAGCAGGGTTTATCATCGGCAGTTTGCTGATTGCCGCCTTATATCTTGGCAAAGATATTTTTATTCCATTGGCACTCGCAATTTTATTGGCTTTTTTAGTTGATCCTTTGGTGATGAAACTACGCGGTTGGGGACTTCCGCAGATGCCATCTATATTTATTGTGGTCGGTTTGGCTTTGGCGATTTTATCCGGCGCGGCCTCTTATTTGGGTTATCAACTGGGGCAATTAAGCCAAGAATTACCGCAATATCAGGGCACAATTCAAAAGAAAATGGATTCTATTCGTCAATTTGCACGCGGCCCGAGTGTTTGGGATGGCGCAAAAACCACCATAGATACTGTTGAAAACTCGATAGATGATGTGGTGCCTGAAGAGAAAAATCCTAAAGTTCAGCAAGTGGAAGTGGTGGGGCAACAACAAACCACGGCTGAAGCGGTTATGGCTTGGAGCGAGCGGGTGCTCAATCCCTTGGCAACCGCGGGTATTGTATTTTTGTTTGTGATTCTGATTTTGGTCAATCGGAAAGATTTGCATGACCGTTTCCTTAAGCTGCTGGGCGGCAATTTAAATATCGGTACAGATGCACTAGATGAAGCGGCCAATCGTATCGGTAAATATTTACGTATGCAGCTGATGGTCAATGTGACCTACGGTATTCCGATGGCCTTGGGACTTTGGTTTATTGGGGTGCCGGCAGCAATTATGTGGGGAATGGTGGCGATAGTGATGCGCTTTGTTCCCTATGTCGGCCCAATGATTTCTGCGATTTTCCCCATTGCATTGGCTTTTGCGGTAGATCCCACATGGAATATGGTGCTATGGACAGTGGGTTTAATTTTGCTCTTGGAATTGGTCAGTAATAATATTATTGAGCCTTGGTTATATGGGGAAAGTACCGGACTTTCAACCTTAGCCATTATTATTGCCGCCATGTTTTGGACGGCGGTGTGGGGGCCGATTGGTTTAATTTTATCGACGCCTTTAACCGCGTGTTTATTGGTGCTTTCGAGCTATGTACCATCCTTAGGTTTTATTAAAACCCTGATCGGTAGTACGCCTGCATTGGCACCACATGAGCGCTTCTATCAAAGATTAGTCGCTGATGATGTGCAAGATGCCGTGGATGTCGCACAAAATTTTATTGCTGAAAAGTTACCGAAGGATGCGACGGATGAAATCAAGGCACGTCGGGTTAATGCGTTTTATGCCAAAGTCGCGCTTCCAGCCATACGGATTTTTTCGAGAGGCCACAACACCGAGGCCAGTGCTGAACATCGACTACGTTTACATCAGGGATTAAAACTGTTTAATCATAGTTTTCAAAGGGCATATCCAGTGGCACAGCAGGATCAGAAAACTGAGGTTTTGTGTATCGGCGCACGTTGGGAAATTGATGTTCAAGTATCGGCTATGTTGGCGCATAGCCTAAGCTTAAGCGGTATTCCGGCTCAGGCTTTTAGCGACGTCTTAATTCAAAATCAGCATCAAAGTATGGGTGATATCCAAGAGTATATTCAGATCGTATGTATTTCGATTTTTCATACAGCACCAGAAGCTCAAATTCGTCTATTAAGCCATTTTTTTAAGGCACAGTTTCCAGATAAAAAACTGATTTTTGCACTGTGGAGCTGTGATGAAGTAAAGCAATTAGATGCAATCAAAGAAAATTTCACCGTCGATGCAGTGGTCAATAATATGAATGACTTGTTATTAACCATTGAAGCTTTTCAATTGAAGCAGGGTGAATCTTGGTTGGATGAGCCTGATCCTAGTGTTGAAGCGCAGCGCTTAAAAGCATTAGAAGAACTGAATGTTTTGGATGAGCGGAATTTACCGATCTTTGAACAATATATTGAAGAAGCTCGACAAGCCTTCGATGTGAAATATGCGCAAATTTCTTGGGTCAAGCAAGATTGGGTCTATACCCCAGGTAGCCCTTTGGCTCAGGCTACTGAGCAACCGATGCAGGTGCGCCAGTCGAAGCAAGACTCGATCTGTAGCCATTTGGTCTATCAAAATGAACGCTTGATAATTGAAGACCTACAACGTGACCCACGCTTTGCGCATTTACCTGAATTGATGCATAACCGCATTCGCTTTTATGCAGGCGTTGCACTTAGAGACCGTAATGGGGTGGCCTTGGGAAGTTTTTGTGTTTTAGATCGGCAGCCGAATCAAATGACAGATGATGATATGAGTCTGTTAAAAGGACTGGCGGCAGATTTGATGAATACGCTCAGTGATGAAAATATGAAGCGAAAAAAATGTGAGGAGATACAGCAATTGAATGATTCATCTCTATAAATTTAAATCATGTAGCAGATCCATTTAAACTGGAGTTTCAGTGAAAAGCATTCTAAGATGGCTCTAATATAATTATTCGAGCCAAAGACATGAACAAAAATAATGTCATCTGGCAACTTTTATTGGGCTACGTTGCTGCATTGGGTTGTAGTGTGAGTTTTGCTCAAATTCAAGGAAATTATTTTTCACATAAGGATTGGGAAATCGCTTGTGATAATACGGGGACTTGTCGCGTTGCAGGTTATCAGGCGGAGGGCAATCAGCCCGCTATTTCTGTATTATTACAACGTGCTGCGGGCGCTCAAGCGCAAGTCAGCGCACGAGTGAAACTCGATCCTGAAACGTTAAGTGCGGCAAATAAACCACTTCAACTTTACACTTTAGGTAAAAATCAGGGAACTGTGCAGCTTGATGCCAAAACTGCGGAAGGTCAGTTAAGTGCAGCTCAAACTCAAAAACTGATTCAAGCCTTACAAGCCAACCAACCAATTGTGTGGAAAGGCAACAACAAAACATGGTTATTGTCTGTGCAGGGCGCTAGTGCGGTTTTGCTCCGTATGGATGATTTTCAAAAGCGCATAGGGACAAATTCGGCATTATTGCGTAAAGCCAATAGCAGTTCGGCCAATGTACTCAAACCGAAAAGTATTCCGAAAGTGTATATTCAAAATTATAGTAAGGGCTTACAAACACGGTATGCCGTCAATGCGCCCACATCCAAACAATTATTTGGATTGATTAAGAAAAAAACCATAGTGGAAGATTGTCCTCAACTCTTTGATGCAAATTTCTTAGAGGATGATCGAGTCGTGGTGTTTCCAATCAATGGAAAAAATGCCTTGGTCGAAGTACCATGTTGGCGTGGGGCATATAACAGTGGCAATGGCTATTGGTTAATGGATCGAAATCTAAAGCAAATCAAACAATCTGTGACCTTTTCTGGAAGTGGGTTTAGTGAAGGACAAATTTTCTCCAACCAACGTGGACGAGGCATTGGCGATTGTCAAAGTAAAGGGGAATGGTCATGGAACGGTCAGCGCTTTATCCAAACTTATATGGCAAAAACCACACAGTGCAAAGGATTTGCTGGCGGTGCATGGGAAATTCCAACCTTAGTATATTGGGTTCAACTCGACTCTTAATTACAAAAAGCCCTGATATACAGGGCTTTTAAATCATATAAAGTAGTTTTTATCGGCTTAACATGAATAACCAACAATACTAAAAACGTTTTGGAATTTTTTGTCCGCCCACAACAGGTGATTCAGCGATTTTCAACACACCAAATAGCCATGTTTCGGCATGATGAACAGCCGTTTTGAGCTCATCACCCAAGGCTAATCGCCCAGCAATAAAACTCGCCAATGAGCAGCCAGAACCGTGATATTCCCCATCTAGTCGTGGACAACGGGTTTCAGAAACTAATTCACCCTGAATGTACAACGAGTTTTGTATATAGTCTGGCGTATTTTCATGCCCACCTTTTACTAATACCGCTTGAGCTCCCATCGCAAAAAGTTTTGCTGTAGCTTTAGATATGTCGTCTTCACCTGTGAGTGCGCGTAATTCTACGGTATTAGGTGTAAGCACAGTGGCAAGTGGAATTAGTTCTGCAAAGGCTTTGACCAACGTTGCTTGATCGCCCAAAGAACCACCACTATTGGCAACTAAAACGGGGTCGAGAACATAATGATATTCGGGATGTTCACGTAAAAACTCAGCGAGAGCCGCGATATTTTCAGTCGTTCCTAACATTCCTGATTTTACACAGCGAATAGGGAGGTCACCGACGACAGCATGTGCTTGAGCCAACAATAACTCGCGAGAGGTTGCTTCAAACGAATACACTTGTTGTGAGTTTTGAACGGTTAATGCTGTACACGCAATGGCAGCATGTGCACCACTTTGACCAATGGCTTCAATGTCCGCTTGCAGTCCTGCACCACCTGAAGGGTCAAGACCTGAAAAGCACAGTACAGTAGGGCGCACAATGATGTCCTTATTACACAAAATTTACGATAGTATAGGCAACTTTGAGCGAACACTCGATAGTATTTTTGCAGAAGTGAATGGATAAGGTAAAAGCTGTGATTAAGAATATATTGATCGATCTCGATGGAACATTAACAGATCCAAAAGTTGGCATTACCACTTCAGCACGCTATGGACTGGCGAAAATTGGACATCCCATTTCGGATGAGACCAATATCGATTGGATCATTGGACCACCTTTGAAAGCCTCTTTGGCCAAAATCCTCAATGTCGATGTGCATAATGTACTTGCAGATCAGGCTTTACTAGGTTATCGCGAGCGCTTTGCCGTTACCGGTTTATTTGAAAATAAAGTCTATCCTGCCGTTGCCGAAACTCTAGCAACTTTACAACAGCAAGGCTTTCACTTGTATGTTGCTACAGCAAAGCCGACTGTCTATGCTCGCCAAATTTTAGAACATTTTGATTTGGCACAATATTTTACTGTGATCTATGGCAGTGAACTAAATGGCGAGCGCACCAACAAAGGCGATTTAATTGAATACATTTTGCAGCAAGAACAGTTGGATGCGAAGGAATGTGTGATGGTGGGAGACCGTGAGTACGATATTTTAGGCGCACGCCGTAATGCTGTGCCGAGTATTGCTGTGAGCTATGGTTATGGTAGTGCAGAAGAAATTCAAACGGCTGCACCGGCTTTGGTGATTGATCGTTTTAGCGATTTGATTTCGAGTATTGAGCAATTGCAGCAGCAGAAAGTGTCGTAGTTGCACCGAACCTAATGAATGATGCTGATTATTTAAAGATAATCAGCAAAATGAGCAAGATCACCCCACAGAGAAACCATTTGAGCAAAGGAGACTCATCATTTTGGATGGTTTCTGCTTCGAGTGCGATGCCATGTTTATCGTAGACAAATACAAAATGTGCATTTGCGCTTAGTGCCATTTCTTGAATGGCTTGTAGCTCGAGTGCGCTAACTTCTTCACTTAAGCGTTCTTTTAACTGAATAAAAATAACCGGCTGTCCAAACTCATACCACTTGAAGTGGAACTGTTGTATGAGTTGGTTGAAGCACTGTTCTGCAATATGATAGTTTCGGACAAAACTTCCGCGTTCTATAAACGCCAGAGGGCAGTTTTGTTCAGCTACAATTTGATGATCACGCGTTAAAACTTGCATTTGATCATAATGAATCTGTACCCAAACAGCGTCAGGAAAAGACGCTAATTTTTCTTTTAACATCACTTTTAGGTTTCATTATTGTTTTTAGTGGCTAGCAGTATGTCATTAAAATTTAGAGAAAAATATAGTTGAGATATAAAAAACACATCGATCTATCGAGTTTTTGTTTAAAACATCTTTCGTAGTTTTGTCACTTTGAATTTTTACTTCCATGATTGAAATATCAAACGCTTAAGTAGGTTTTTAAAGCCATTATCCTTTTTCTAGAAAACTGTTTCTCATCTGATATATGTAATCGACCTTGTAACTATTTCAAGCTTTTGAAAAAATTCAGACAGAAAATAATAAAGCTGAATGCTATGTCCAAATCATTTTTATTCCCTAGTCAGTGGCTCAAACCATTGCACCCACGTGATCCACATGAGCATCATCGTGTTGCGACCTCTTTAGAATTGCTTTTTGACTTGATCTTTGTTGTCGCGATCGCAACAGCAGGGCAGCAACTGCATCATGCCATTGTTGAAAATCATTTGGCTCAGGGTTTAACGCTGTATGGCATGGTGTTTTTTGCTTTGTGGTGGGCGTGGATGAACTTTAGTTGGTTTGCTTCGGCGTATGATAATGATGATGCGCTCTATCGAATCTTAACTTTTGTACAGATTATTGGTTCTTTGGTCATTGCTGCAGGTATTCCAAGCGCATTTCAAAAGCAGGATTTTGACGTAATTGTGATTGGTTATGCCATTATGCGTCTGGGCTTAGTTACAGCAGTGGTTTCGCGTTGCAAAGCATGATCTGTCCCGTCGGAAAACAGCATTACGCTATGCTTTTGGCATCATACTGGTGCAAGTGGGGTGGCTGTTCTTTCATTTTTCACCGCTGCATTTCACCGTTTATCTTTTCATTTTGCTCGCAATTGCTGAACTGTCTATCCCAGTTTTTGCAGAAGCTGCAAGCCGTACACCTTGGCATGCGCATCATATTGCAGAGCGATATTCACTGCTTACCATTATCGTTTTAGGCGAATCTATTGTCGGATGCTCGATTGCCATAACCGATGCATTAACAAATCAGCGTTTTAGTACTGAACTGATTTTTCTGATGGTGGGCGGCCTGATGATGATGTTCACCATGTGGTGGTCTTATTTTGATACCAGTATTGCAGAGCGTTTAAATAGCCGCAAAATGGCATTTACATGGGGCTATGGGCATTTCTTTGTCTTTATTAGTATTGCAGCGATTGGTGCTAGTTTAGCTGCGGCAGTCGATGTGGTTTCGCATGAGGCACTGATTAGTTCTGAAAAAGAAAGCTACTTTGTGGCGATCAGCCTTGTGATTTATACGACAAGTTTATATTTACTCCATGAATTGCATCATCAAAGTGGTTTTAGAAAACTTTTATATCCTTTAACCGTGGTGATTGTTTTGTGTATTCCGTTGTTTATCACACCCGCAGGTTATGCAATATTTGCGATGGCAGTGGTATATGCATTGAGGTTGATGTTTACAAAATGCTATTTGGCAAGATAAGTTAATGATATGATATTCATCAATAATTCGTTATATTGCTGATGAAAATAACGTCCAAGAATCATCAAATAAAGATAAAACATAGAGGATTATATGAAAGGGCAAATACTCGATTTTTCTGTTCAAAATAATACAGGCATCATCAGCGGAGATGATCAGAATCGTTATCAATTTTCTGGAAGCGATTGGAAAGGACAAACTGTTCCTGCTCGTGGACAATTTGTTGATTTTGAGACAAGTGGAATGGGTTACGCAACCGATATTTACTTAGTCGCTGTGCCGAATGCTTTAGGCACGCAATACGGTCAAAAGAGTCGAATTGTTGCTGCACTCTTAGCATTCTTCCTTGGTGGATTTGGTATCCATAAATTCTATTTGGGTCGTATTGGATGGGGGATTGTGTATCTACTATTCTGTTGGACCTTTATTCCATCCATTGTTGCTTTTATTGAATTTATTATTTATCTATGCACTTCAGATGAAGATTTTGCACGTAAATATGGCTAAATTTTTGTGTTAAAAGATAAGGCGCATTGTGCGCCTTATTTTATTGTTGCAGATCTCTAGCGGGTTGACCCCATTGGTTGTTCTCGGCTTTGGTGTCTGTAGCCCACCAGATAATCAGTGGGATGATCCCAATGATTGTGAGCATTAAAAGTTGCCACCAACCTGAACGTCCCGTGTCATGTAGTCGACGTGCGCCAACAGCTAAGCTAGGAATAAGTAAAACGATATTGGTAATATTTTCTAGCCAAGGTTCACTGCCAATAACGAAATCGCAAATAGAGGCAAGTATAGTGACCAATATACAAAATAGCCAAAAGAACCAGAACTCTTTACGTCGAGCACGTCCTTCAAATTCAGCAAACTTTTTCAGTGGTTTGAATGACCACGCGAAAAAGTCATAGTTTTCCTCTTCTTCACTGTAGTTTGCTCGCGTATTCGTGGAAAAACTTTGTTGGTGTAATGCAATATAGACTTGAATCGCTTGCCCACTTTCATCCAAAGCAAAATCAACCTGTTCTCCACGTGTAGGTGGTCTTTGACCGCGCCATTCATGACCAGCAAATTGATAGTGTTTTCCATCTTCAGCACTAATCACCCCAGTATTAGTTTGAATCGAAAAATCTAGTATTTGTCCTTTCATATTTTTCCTGAGTTAATGTGCTGTAGATAGGGTGGCTACATAAATAGTAGCCACGATTTTTTATTTATTTGGCAGGTTGTCCCCATTGGTTTACTTCAGGTTTGGTTTCTGTTGCAAGCCAAATTAGAACCAGAATTGGTCCAACGAGCGGAATCATTTGTATTAACCAATACCAACCAGATTTATTAATATCATGTAAACGACGTACTGCAACAGAAAGGGACGGAATAACCATTGCTAAGATGAAAATACCTGTGAATATTCCTTTGGTTCTAAGCACTGAATCGACAATCAGAGTAATAATCATTGCGATAAGATAGACCAATACAAAAAACCAATATTCTTTACGGCGTGCACGTCCAGTAAAGTTGGCATAATTTTTTAGACATTTGACAAACCAATCAATCATGTTGAATTTTGATTCAGCTTAGTCTTGGTTTGAAATTTTATCGAGTTGCTGTGAAATTTGTTGAATAGGATTACTGCTGCCAAGAGCATTGAATACTTGAACAGCTTGACCTTCTGGACTGATATCGAAATCTACATGATCGCCGCGTTTAGGTGAGTTCTGGCCACGCCATTCTGCACCTGTAAACTCATAACGGTTTTGATCATCTCCACTGATGATGCCTGAATTGGTTTGTACTGAATAATCTAATATCTGACCTTTCATTCTGTCCTCTTTTTTATGTGATTTTTATTAATTGATGTATTTTTATACCGTTTTATATTAGCAGAATATGAATTAAATTAAATGCATAGATTTGCTTGGGTGAATGAAATTCTTCATAAAAAAAGCGGAACACTTGGTTCCGCTTTTGATATTTCGCTGAAAAATTTATTACCAGCTTAACGCACCACCAGTTTGGTAATCCGTTACGCGAGTTTCAAAAAAGTTCTTCTCTTTACGTAAGTCCATCATTTCTGACATCCACTGGAATGGGTTATTCACACCTGCAAATTGTTCAGGTAAGCCCAATTGGCTTAAACGACGGTTACAGATGAACTTCAAGTATTCTTCCATCATGCCTGCGTTCATACCCAATACACCGCGTGGCATAGTGTCACGTGCATATTCGATTTCAAGCATTGTACCTTCAAGAATCATTTGAATGATTTCTTCTTGGAACTCAGCAGTCCATAGGTGAGGGTTCTCGATCTTGATTTGGTTGATCATGTCGATACCAAAGTTCAAGTGCATAGATTCATCACGTAAGATGTATTGGAATTGCTCAGCAACACCATTCATCTTGTTACGACGACCCATAGACAAGATTTGGCTGAAACCACAGTAGAAGAAGATACCTTCAAGTACGCAGTAGAACGCGATCAAGTTGCGAAGCAAGATTTGGTCGTTTTCAGGTGTACCTGTTTTGAACGTAGGATCACTTAAAGATTGTGTATATTTTAGACCCCATGCCGCTTTACGAGCCACTGAAGGAATTTCACGGTACATGTTGAAGACTTCGCCTTCGTCCATACCTAAAGATTCGATACAGTATTGGTAAGCGTGCGTGTGAATCGCTTCTTCAAATGATTGACGTAAGATGTACTGACGGCATTCAGGGTTGGTAATGTGACGGTAGATTGCAAGAACCAAGTTGTTTGCAACCAATGAATCCGCAGTCGAGAAGAAACCTAAAGAACGCATAACAATAGTACGCTCATCTTCGGTTAAGCCATTTTCAGACTTCCAAAGTGCGATGTCATGGTTCATGTTCACTTCTTGCGGCATCCAGTGGTTTGCACAACCGTCTAGATATTTTTGCCAAGCCCATTCGTATTTGAATGGTACAAGTTGGTTTAAGTCAGCGCGGCAGTTGATCATCGCTTTATCATCAACTTGAACACGCTGAGCACCCATTTCTAGCTCTTCTAAGCCTGGTGCAACGTCTAGATTTTCTAGAGCGTTAGATGCTCTTGCCAACGGATCGGTTGGATCTGTTGGTCGATTTGTACTGGTTCGAGCGGGTTGTGCAGCTGCCAAATTCGGCGATGAGTGCTGTGCATTAGATACCACTTGCGAATCAGTCGTTTTTTGCGGTTCGACGGGCGCAGGCTGGTGAGCTTGTGCAGCTTGTTTCGGTTCATCATCTTCGAAATCGTCCCAACTTAGGATAGACATAACAGTTCTCTCTTCGTTGCTTTATATCTTTTATAGACATCCAGCGTCGCTGAGATGTCCTACTATACGCTCAATTTGTGTAAGCAAAATTAAGTTTTGTCGATCACTGCTCTAAAAGTGTTCGGTAGAGCAAATATCCCCACTACTTATTTTGATTACGCGATTTATATGCCTTAAACCAGAAATAGGCGATCGGGACATAAAAAGTCAAAATAAAGGAAACCACCAAAGCAATAAGCCCTAACTGATAGTTATGCGTCATATGTGGCATGGTGGTTTCCTTTTTTATTTATCTTCTTTGAATCCTCCCCAAACCCCTCCTTTAATAAAGGAGGGGCTTCACGTGAATTTAAATGCTTCACGGAAGTCCTCCTTTGCAAAAGGGGGACTTAGGGAGGATTTATTATTAAGCAACTACCTGGGTAGTTGGCTTAATGTCTTCAATATTTTGCTCATTCGTTTGGTTTATGGAAACAAATATTGCTACTGAGCAAGGAAGTAAGCATGTGAAGCAAAAGGTTTGAATTTCTTTACGTACAATGCGAACTTTCTTTTTAAATTCTTTGAGCTTTTTCGACATGTTCTTTTCCTCTAAGGGAATCAATCATAACGAATTAGCAATAAAGTGAGTTCTTATGCTAACCACTCATAAGAATCAACCATTGCTAATACCGCAATAATGAGAAAATCTCGGTTGATTCCTAAATGGGTTAACTTACTGACAAGCCTCACAATCAGGGTTGTCAATTGAACATGCCATTGGCACTGGAGCTGCTTGACCAAAACCTTCTTCTTCAGCAGCAACTTCAGCTTTAGGTTCTTCTTTCGCAACAGCAGTTACAGGTGCTGCAACAGTAGCAGGCTTAACCGCGTTCAATGCACCAGTGTTAATGGTTGATTTCTCAGCAGACGTCGCACCCAATGCACGTAGGTAGTAAGTGGTTTTTAGACCACGTAACCATGCCATTTTATACGTCATGTCGAGTTTCTTACCGTTTGCACCAGAGATGTAAAGGTTAAGAGACTGAGCTTGGTCGATCCATTTTTGACGACGTGATGCAGCATCAACAATCCAACGTGGTTCAACTTCGAACGCAGTCGCGAAGATTGCTTTAAGCTCTTCAGGAATACGTGCGATTTTTTGAACCGAACCTTCGAAGTGTTTCAGGTCGTTCACCATTACAGAATCCCAAAGACCGCGATCTTTTAACGCACGTACTAGGTACGGGTTGATCACTGTGAATTCACCAGAAAGGTTAGATTTCACATACAAGTTTTGGAAAGTTGGTTCGATTGATTGAGACACGCCACAAATGTTCGAAATGGTTGCAGTCGGTGCAATCGCCATCACGTTTGAGTTACGCATACCGTCTTTTTGAACTTTAGTACGTAAAGTATCCCAGTCCAAACGTGTTGTACGGTCAACTTCGAACATACGGTCAGGACGTGCTTTTTGTACGATATCTAAAGAGTCAATTGGCAAGATACCTTGATCCCAAAGTGAACCTTTAAATGTCTCGTAAGTACCACGTTCAAGTGCCAAGTCGCTAGACGTTTGGATTGCGTAGTAAGAAATCACTTCCATAGATTCGTCAGCGAACTCAACCGCAGCATCAGAACCATAAGCCAATTTCATTTCGTATAAAGCATCTTGGAAGCCCATGATACCCATACCCACTGGACGGTGTTTCAAGTTCGAGTTACGAGCTTGTGGAACAGCGTAGTAGTTGATGTCAATCACGTTATCGAGCATTCGAACAGCAGTTTTAACTGTACGAGCAAGCTTTTCACGATCTAACACACCACCTTGCACGTGTTGTACAAGGTTGATTGAACCTAAGTTACATACTGCGATTTCATCTTCGTTAGTGTTCAGCGTAATTTCTGTACACAAGTTAGAAGAGTGAACTACACCAACGTGTTGTTGTGGTGAACGTAAGTTACATACGTCTTTGAATGTGATCCAAGGGTGACCAGTTTCAAACAACATAGACAACATTTTGCGCCATAAGTCTTTCGCACGGACTTTCTTATGTAGCATGTTGGTTTCTTTCGCAATGCCTTCATAGTAAGCATAGCGTTCAGCAAATTCTGCACCTGTTAGGTCATGCAAATCAGGTGTTTCAGATGGTGTGAACAGAGTCCATTCAGCATCTTCGAATACACGTTGCATAAACAAGTCAGGAACCCAGTTCGCTGTGTTCATGTCGTGTGTACGACGACGGTCATCACCTGTGTTCTTACGAAGTTCTAGGAATTCTTCGATGTCCAAGTGCCAAGTTTCAAGGTATGCACATACTGCACCTTTACGTTTACCACCTTGGTTGACTGCAACAGCAGTATCGTTGGCAACTTTAAGGAACGGTACAACACCTTGTGACTTACCATTCGTACCTTTGATGTACGAGTTAAGCGCACGAACTGGCGTCCAGTCATTACCTAAACCACCCGCCCATTTAGACAACATTGCGTTATCACGCATTGCGCCATAAATGTTGTAAAGGTCATCTGAAATCGTTGTTAAGTAACAGCTAGATAACTGTGGACGTAAAGTACCAGAGTTAAATAGCGTAGGAGTAGACGCCATGTAATCGAAGCTAGACAATAAGTTATAGAATTCGATTGCACGTTCTTCACGATTTTCTTCGTTCAATGAAAGACCCATTGAAACACGCATGAAGAATAATTGTGGTAATTCGAAACGTACGCCATCTGAGTGGATGAAGTAACGGTCAAATAAAGTTTGTAGACCTAAATAAGTAAATTGGTTTGAGCGTTCTGGTTGAATCGCAGCAGCCAATTTTGCAAGGTCAAAGTTAAGTAGTTCTGGAGAAAGAAGATCAAGCTCGATACCTTTCTTCAAGAAAGTTTCTAAAGCGTCGCCTTCATTCGTGTCACTATCTAAACCTAAGAACTCTAACCCTGTAGCAACAAGGTCGTTACGCAATAAACGCGCAGTCACATATGTATAGTTTGGTTCTTGTTCGATACGTGTACGAGTAGCCATCATCATAGTTGTTGAGATGTCTGACTCTTTTACGCCGTTATAAAGGTTTTTTACAGTCTCATCGATAATCGCTCGAACATCGATGCCTTCTAAACCTTCAGCTGCTTTAACAATATTTGCCTCAAGTGCGCCAAGATCAAGCGGTTTAAGCTGACCGTTTGAACCTGTCACTTGTAAAGTAGGGTGGTGGTGAGCACCAGTTTGTTTACGAGCTTCGGCACGTTGTTCGCGGTAAATCACGTAAGAGCGAGCAACTTTTTGCTCACCTGTACGCATAAGCGCAAGTTCAACCTGATCCTGAATTTCTTCAATATGAATGGTACCGCCAGAAGGTAAACGACGGTTAAAGGTATTCAATACCATCTCAGTTAGTTGAGAGATACGGTCATGAATACGGCTGGAGTCAGCGCTTTGCTGGCCTTCAACGGCCAAGAACGCTTTACCAATCGCCACAGAGATTTTTTCTGCATCAAAAGGTGCAACGTCACCGGTGCGTTTAATCACCTGAATTTGACCAGGGGTTGAATTCGTTACGCTCATGCTAGCATAGCTCCATTTGTCATCTATTTTTATGTTAGGACCGTTTGAACTGGGCAATTTTTATGCCACAGTGTTTGAGGTTTAAACACAAGACCTAGTGGTTTAAAAATTTATTGAACACAAGATACGGGAAAATTCAGGGTATATCAATATTGACATTTTACTAAATGCTTTGAATATTTCTGGCAGAAATCCATCTCAAAAAATCCCTATTTTTTATCTTTGTTATATATGCCTTATCCGACAAGGGCATAGCATAGCAAACTCGAAAAAGAGTGCTTATAGATAACATTGTGGATAACTTCAGAAAGCCTAAAAAGTTGTGAATTAATCAGTCAGTTTTTATTCGATGAAAATGTATCCAAATTTATAATTGTTGGTATTGTGAGCAATAGGGCATGGAAATGATTGGTAAATACGGCTGCAAAAATGTAGCAGGTTAAAATTTATTACAAAATACGATATTGATGTATCAGTTTGGTGAATGCCATCTTGTTTACAATGTAAACGTGTGTATATTGCAAACTATGTTTAAGCGTATCTATCGGATTTCAAATAGGATACGCCCAATCAAATAAGGGGCAATCAATGAGCCAAGAAGAAAAGTTACCTAAAATTTTAATTGTTGAAGACGATGAGCGTCTTGCTCGTTTAACTCAAGAATACTTAATCCGTAACGGACTTGAAGTTGGGGTAGAACCAGACGGTAATCGTGCGATTCGCCGTATTATCGCTGAACAACCAGATATGGTATTACTCGACGTGATGCTTCCGGGTGCCGATGGTTTAACCATTTGTCGTGAAGTTCGTCCACACTACCATCAACCAATTTTAATGTTGACTGCACGTACCGAAGACATGGACCAAGTGTTGGGTCTAGAAATGGGTGCAGATGATTATGTTGCAAAACCTGTTCAACCTCGCGTTTTACTTGCGCGTATTCGTGCATTATTACGTCGTACAGACAAAGCACCAGAAGATGAAGTTGCACAGCGCATCGAATTTGATGATCTTGTAATTGATAATGGTGGTCGTTCTGTCACACTCAATAATGAGTTGGTTGACTTTACCAGTGCAGAATATGACCTTTTATGGTTGTTGGCATCTAATGCGGGTCGCATTCTTTCTCGTGAAGATATTTTTGAGCGTCTGCGTGGTATTGAATACGATGGTCAAGACCGTTCAATTGACGTGCGTATCTCGCGAATTCGTCCAAAAATTGGTGATGATCCAGAAAACCCGAAACGCATTAAGACCGTACGTAGTAAAGGTTATTTATTCGTAAAAGAAACCAACGGCATTTAATGTAAAATACCGTCCCTTAGTTTGGCAAAGTAGGACACTTTTACGTGTTTAAACACAGTATATTTTTGCGCGTTTATGCGGGGCTACTGATTTTAGTCTTTTTAGTCGCTACATTTGGCTATTTGCTGGTGCAAATCATAAACTACCAGCGCGCGCAAGAATATCGTGAATCGCTTACTGACGGTTTGGCTTTCATTATAAGTGAAGGTATTGCACGTCAGCCAAATGAACAACAAAAGTCAGATTGGGTGTCAGATGCATCTGATCTACTTGAGTTGCCTATTTATTATGTAAAAGCTAATCAGGTTGATTTAACCCGAGCGGAAACAAAACGTATAGAAGAGCGTAAAGCTGTAGTGCGTTGGGATGCACAAACGACGGCAGCCTATATTATTATTGGCTTAAAAGATGACCCTGCGCATCTGCTGTATATCAAAGCCGATAATATTTCAGAACGCCAAATGAAGGCGTTGCCTGTCTTTATACTGGATTATTTGGTTTATTACCCAGGTCAAGAAAAACAATATCTTGAAAAAATTCAGCATCATTTTTCATATCCAATTTCAATTCAAAATGTTCAGAGTTTACCTTTAGATTCTGAGCAAATCGGCCGATTACGCTTAGATCACAGCATTATTTTGTATCGTGACAGTGCGACGGAGCGCGGCACGACCATTTCGATTGTATCGCCAATTCCAAGTTCAACTTCAGAAGTCTTGGTCATGGGGCCGGTACCATTATTTAATTGGATGCCTTTCCAGTTGGCAGCCGGTATTACGCTACTAAGCTTATTTGTCTTGAGCTTGGGTGTTTATGGTCTATTGGTGCCGATGCAACGTAAGTTACGTGCTGTAAATTATGCGTTAAATAAAATGAAGGGCGGGGACTTATCTGTACGTCTGCCTGTCGAAAGTACCGATGAATTTGGTACCTTGGCATCGAGCTATAACTCAATGTCAGATCATATTGAACGTTTAATTGAAGCACAGCGTGAGTTGATGCGCGCGGTATCGCATGAACTGCGAACACCTGTGGCGCGGATTCGCTTTGGTGTAGAAATGATGGCGGATGAAGACGACTACGACTACCGTCAGCAGCAAGTTGAACAAATCGACAAAGATATCGAAGCTCTCAATACCTTGATTGATGAGATCATGACTTATGCCAAGCTCGAACAGGGCATGCCATCTTTAGAGTTTGAAGATGTCAGCTTGTTTGAAGTTTTAGATCAGGTCTTGATTGAAACCGAAGCCTTAAAGACTGGGAAAACTTTGGAATTGCAAGCACCACCGATTGGGGTGATTGTGGAAACCGAGCGTCGCTATTTACATCGCGTTGTACAAAACTTAGTGGGCAATGCAGTGCGTTATTGTGATGATAAAGTGCTGATCAGTGGTGGTGTGAATGATGAAGGTATGGCTTATATCTGTGTTGAAGATGATGGTCCCGGCATTCCAGAAGAAGATCGTAAGCGTATTTTTGATGCCTTTGCACGTTTAGATGATAGTCGTACCCGTGCTTCAGGGGGCTATGGTTTAGGTTTATCGATTGTTAGCCGTATTGCTTACTGGTTTGGTGGAACTGTTGGTATTGATGGAAGTCCAACATTGGGTGGGGCGCGTTTTACCATTACATGGCCTGCGACACGTTTTAAGAAAAATAAGCCGAAGCTAGATGGTAAAGAGCTTAGTGCCAATGAAAGCTAAACAGCCTAAGAAATCTAACTCAGCTGTATTTAGCGAGTGGTACATATAAAAAGCCATTCAATTTGAATGGCTTTTTTACATCAGGTTTTTATTTATTCGGTAATCGTTGCATCAGGTTCAATAATGGGTTTGCCATTTTTCAGAGCAGCAAGGGCATCTGCATTGAAATCGATGAGTAAAGAGTTGTTTTTAGCATCGATAGAATAATTGCTAATGAGTTTTTGGTCGCCGTTTAGAGTCTCAATTTTATATTCATCTACAATATTCATAATCCCGCTAAGGTTGGTGGTTGCAGAAGCTAAATCTTGACGTAATAACTCATAGATATCACGTAAATCAAAAATGGCATTTTGAGCATCAGGGTGCTTATCTAAGTAGTTTTTAATATGGTGAATCACCAATTGCGCAGATAGAAAATAATCAGGTTTATGCGTAAATTCTAAAGTCATTATTGTCTCTCCGTTGTGATTGCTTTTTGTGTTTTAACTACAAATATCACACTCTTTATAGGTCGTGTCAAAGAATTGCAAAAAAGCCACAAGAAGCTAAAAAAATGTCTTTTTACATAGAACCAATACAGCTGGCTTTTCATTTGAAGAAAAGATCAAAAGCAAAAGAAGTGAATAAAGAAACAACAAGGTTGAGGTGGGGGAGTATTTATTTAATAAATGACACAGTTGATAAAAATACGCCAATTTGAACGTGTATGCTGAGAAATGAAGGGTTTGTTGATGAAACTGAACAGTCATAATTTTCTGATAAAATCACATAAATGTAATAATTAATAAAAAAATGCAATCTAATCTAATTAAGCGATTAATCCTAATTTTAAGGGAGTAAACCCAATTTAAATGCTGAAATGATTAAAAAATCATCCTAAAGACGAATACCGATAAGCTAGCAAGAAGCCTCCTCAATCAGGTACAATTGGCGGGATTAATTTTGTGTTTGGTGTATTTGAAGGCCAATACATACATTCTTTGTTAATAAATAGGCCTGCCAGGAGTTATCCCCGCATGAGTGCCATTACTCCATACGATTGGGCAATTATTGCCTTCGTGATCGGCGTTACATTCCTTTGCGTCTTTATGCTGACCGTCCCTTTACTCCTTGGGGGTAAATCATGGGGTCGTGCTAAGCAAGAGCAGTTTGAGTCAGGTGTAGTAGGTGCTGGTGGTGCACGTATTCGCTTGTCTGCGAAATTCTATTTAGTTGCAATTTTCTTCGTCGTGTTTGATATCGAAGCACTTTATCTATATGCATGGTCTACTTCTGTTCGTGAAGCAGGCTGGTTTGGTTTTACTACCGTGGTTATTTTTGTGGTCGATTTATTGATTGCTTTAATTTACGCGGTAAAAGTAGGTGCATTAGATTGGGCGCCTTCTGATAAGCGTAAAGCTGCAGGTAAAGCGTTGAAAATTGGTTCACCAAATATGGACATCGCAGAAATCACACGCTTTAACTCTATTGAAGAGTTGGTTATGGACCCTACAGGTCAAATTCCAGCGCAATCATCTGGTCGTGTGAAATCTAAGTCACCGACTGCATCATCTGACAAGGAGTAAGACGGGATGAAATATACATTAACCCGTGCGAATCCGGATGCTGATCAATATCCACTTCAAGAGCGTCAAATCGTTACCGATCCGCTTGAAGAAGAAGTGAATAAAAATGTGTTCATGACTCGTTTAGAGGATGTTGCACATACAGCAGTAAACTGGGGTCGTAAAAACTCAGTTTGGCCGTTTAACTTTGGTACATCTTGCTGCTACGTAGAGTATGCAACGACTTTAACAGGCGTGCATGACTTGTCACGTTTCGGTGCCGAGGTTATTCGTGCTTCACCACGTCAGGCTGACTTGATGATTGTTGCAGGTACATGCTTCATGAAAATGGCGCCTGTAATTCAACGTTTGTACGAGCAAATGCTTGAGCCTAAATGGGTAATCTCAATGGGCGCATGTGCAAACTCTGGTGGTATGTACGACATTTATTCAGTTGTACAAGGTGTGGATAAAATCATCCCTGTCGATGTGTATATCCCGGGTTGCCCACCACGTCCTGAAGCTTTAATTCAGGCATTGATGTTATTGCAAGACCAGATTCAACTTGAGCGCCGTCCTTTATCGGCCGTGATTGGTGATGATCTTAAGCCAGTGTATAAGCCAAAGATGATGCCAGAACGTGACCGTAAGAACGCACAGCGTATTGCAGTGAAAAACTTACGCTCAATGGATGAAATTAAATAATCACTGCGACGAAATATTGATACACCCGGACTGGGTGTAATTGTCGTTTTGATTGACTGAATTTGTATTAAATAGGAAGCCAAGCCAATGGCTGAAACTGACATTGCTATGCCAGAATCAACTCCAGTTGATTCCCGCCCTGCATTTGCAATTGTAGAAGAGCTCAAAACCAAATTTGGTGAGAACTTCTACGTGCAAACGACTTTTGAAGACTTTCCAACAGTCTGGGTTGAGCGCGCACGTGTACAAGAAGTTTTAATGTTCTTGCGTACGGTGTCACGTCCATACGTGATGCTGTTTGACTTGTCTGCGGTTGATGAGCGTTTACGTACACACCGCGATGGTCTGCCTGCATCTGACTTCACTGTGTTCTATCACTTGTTATCGTTAGAGCGTAACAGTGATATTCGTATCAAGGTTGCATTAGCTGAGAATGATGTAAACATTCCAACGGCAACCAATATTTGGCCGAATGCCAACTGGTACGAGCGTGAAGCTTACGACATGTTTGGTATCAACTTCGAAGGGCATCCAATGCTCCGTCGTATCTTGTTGCCAACATATTGGGAAGGTCACCCGTTACGTAAAGAATATTCTGCACGTGCGACTGAATACACGCCTTATCGCCAAAACCAAGCGAAACAGGATTACGAACAAGAACATCTTCGTTTCGTACCTGAAGATTGGGGTATGAAGCGTGGGAACGATGATGAAGACTTCATGTTCCTAAACTTGGGTCCTAACCATCCATCTGCGCACGGTGCCTTCCGTGTAATCTTGCAGTTGGACGGTGAAGAAGTGAAAGACTGTGTTCCTGACATCGGCTATCACCACCGTGGAGTGGAAAAAATGGCTGAGCGTCAAACATGGCACTCATTCATTCCATATACAGACCGTGTTGACTACTTAGGTGGTTGTGCGCAAAACATGCCTTACGTTCTTGGCGTAGAGCAAATGGCAGGGATTACCGTTCCTGATCGTGCACAATGTATCCGTGTCATGATGTCTGAATTGTTCCGTATCAATAACCACTTATTGTTCATTGGTACTGCGATTCAGGATGCCGGCGGTATGACCCCAGTATTCTATATGTTCGCTGACCGTCAAAAAATCTATGACGCGATCGAAGCGATCACGGGTTACCGTATGCACCCAGCATGGTTCCGTATCGGTGGTACAGCGCACGACTTGCCAAACAACTGGCAGCACCTCATTCGCGAAATCCTAGATTGGATGCCGAAGCGTATGAACGAGTACTACACTGCGGCACTGAAAAACTCAGTGTTTATCGGTCGTACCCGTAATGTTGCTCAGTATGATGCAAAATCAGCATTGGCTTGGGGTGTAACAGGTACAGGTCTACGTGCTACAGGTATTGATTTCGACGTTCGTAAATACCGTCCTTATAGCGGCTACGAAAACTACGACTTCGATGTGCCTTTAGAGTACGAAGGCGATGCTTATGCACGTGTTCTTGTTCACTTCCGTGAAATTGAAGAATCACTGAAAATCATCAAACAATGTTTAGACAACATGCCTTCTGGTGCATACAAAGCAGACCATCCATTGGCTGTTCCACCACCAAAAGATAAAACTTTACAAGACATCGAAACATTGATTACGCACTTCTTGAGCGTGTCATGGGGTCCTGTAATGCCAGCAGGCGAAAGCTCTGTAATGGCGGAAGTGGTAAAAGGTGCGTCGAACTACTACTTGACTTCAGACAAGTCAACGATGAGTTACCGTACACGTATCCGTACACCAACCTTCACGCACTTACAGCAAATGCCTTCTGTGATTAACGGCAGCTTAATGTCTGACTTAATCATTTATTTAGCGACAATTGACGTCGTAATGGCTGACGTGGATCGCTAAGGGGTAATCGCATTATGATGATTTTGACTGACAAAAAACCACGTGTGAACGTTGAAGGGATTTTAACTGCGGAAGAAATCCACGATATCGAACATCACATTGGTCACTATCCGTACCCACGCGCAGCATGTCTTGATGCGTTGAAGTGTGTACAACGCCGTAATGGCTGGGTAGATGATGCACAGATGAATGCTATTGCTCAATTGCTTAGCATGAGCCTTGCAGACCTAGAAGGTGTTGCTACTTTCTATAACCGTATTTACCGTCAACCAGTTGGTCGCCACGTAATTTTATTATGTGACTCGATTGCTTGCTTCTTGATGGGCGCGGAAACACTTGCTGAAGCATTCCAGCGTGAATTAGGCATTTCATTTGGTCAAACGACTGCAGATGGTCGCTTTACTTTATTGCCAATTTGCTGCCTAGGTAACTGTGACAAAGGTCCGACGTTAATGATTGACGAAGACACTCACGGTCTAGTTGAAGTGACTTCAATTAAACAGTTATTGGAGAAGTATGTATGAATACTGAACCAAAACCAATTTATGGCGACGGTAACCCAGAAACTCACCCATTAACTTGGCGTTTGAGCAAACAGGAACACGTACGCAGTGCAGATGATTACGAAGCACTTGAAGGTTATGCTGGCTTTAAGAAAGCTGTTGGCATGCAACCGAAAGAAGTGCTTGAAGTGATCAAAGCTGCGACTGTAAAAGGTCGTGGTGGTGCGGGCTTCCCAGCAGGGATCAAATGGTCGCTTATGGCACCAAATGATAACTCAGGTCCTCGTTACCTCATCTGTAATGCCGATGAAATGGAACCAGGTACCTTTAAAGACCGTCTGTTGATGGAAAAACTTCCTCATCAGTTGATTGAAGGTATGTTGATTGCTGCTTATACATTAGAAGCAACACAAGGTTATATCTTCATCCGTGGTGAATATATCGAAGCGGCTCAATACTTAAATGAAGCATTGGACCAAATTCGTGCCAAAGGTTACTTAGGCGAAAACATCCTAGGTACTGGTTGGAACTTTGAGTTACACGTGCATACCGGTGCGGGTCGTTATATCTGTGGTGAAGAAACTGCATTGATTAACTCGCTTGAAGGTCGCCGTGCGAACCCTCGTACTAAACCGCCATTCCCACAAGTTGCAGGTGCTTGGGGTCGTCCTACGATTGTTAACAACGTAGAGACTTACAACAACTTACCAGCAATTATGCTTCGTGGTCCTGAATGGTATATCGGTTTATCTGAAGGTAAGTCGAAAGATCCAGGTACTAAAATCTACGGTGCATCAGGTAAGGTAACTTTCCCAGGTCTTTGGGAACTTCCATTTGGTACAACTGCGCGTGAAGTGATTGAAGATCATGCCGGTGGTATGCGTGATGGTTTAAAACTCAAAGCATGGTTACCGGGTGGTGCTTCTACAGACTTCCTTGCTGCTGAACACATTGACCTTCCTATGGATGCTGAAAGCATCATGAAAGCAGGTTCACGTTTAGGTACGTGTTTGCTCATGGTGGTTGATGAAACTCAGTGTATGGTTTCTGCGACACGTAACTTAGAAGAATTCTTTGCGCGTGAATCTTGCGGTTGGTGTACACCATGCCGTGATGGCTTACCTTGGGCGGTTAAAGCGCTTAAAGCCTTGGAAGATGGCACAGGTAAGAAAGAAGATATCGATCACTTACAAGAACTTACTCGTAAGCTTTGGATTGGTAAAACTTTCTGTGCGCATGCTCCAGGTGCGATGGAACCGTTAATGGGCGCACTCAAACATTTCCGTGGCGAGTTTGAAGCTAAAGTCGTAAATGCGGCAGCTCAAACTAGCAACGTAGAACAAGCTTAAGGAATTCGACTATGGCTACAATTCATGTCGATGGAAAATCGTATGAAGTCAACGGCTCAGAGAACTTGCTACAAGCATGTCTTAGCCTTGGCATCGACATCCCATACTTTTGTTGGCATCCATCCTTAGGTTCTGTCGGTTCTTGCCGTCAATGTGCTGTGACTCAATACGCGAATCCTGAAGATACTCGCGGTCGTTTAGTTATGTCATGTATGACGCCTGCATCTGACAATACCTACATCTCGATTGAAGATAACGAAGCAAAGAATTTCCGTGCTTCTGTTGTTGAATTCTTGATGACCAACCACCCACACGACTGTCCAGTCTGTGAAGAGGGTGGTCACTGTCATTTACAAGATATGACTGTAATGACTCAGCATGACCGTCGTCGTTACCGCTTCACAAAACGTACGCATTACAACCAAGAGCTAGGCTCTTTCATTTCTCATGAAATGAACCGTTGTATCGCGTGCTACCGTTGTGTGCGTTACTACAAAGATTATGCAGGTGGTACGGACTTTGGTGTGTATGCAAACGCTTCGCGTGTTTACTTTGGTCGTCCAGAATCAGGTACTTTAGAATCTGAATTCTCTGGTAACTTGACTGAAGTTTGCCCAACAGGTGTATTCACAGATAAAACTCACTCTGAACGCTATAACCGTAAATGGGACATGCAGTATGCGCCAAGCGTATGCCAAGGCTGTTCTTCAGGTTGTAACATCTCTCCGGGTGAACGTTATGGCGAACTACGTCGTGTAGAAAACCGCTTTAACGGTGACGTGAACCAATACTTCCTTTGCGATAAAGGTCGTTTCGGTACAGGTTATGTGAACCGTGAAGATCGTCCACGTCAACCACAATTCCGTTCTGGTGCAAATGTAACTACAGTTTCTGTAGACCAAGCATTGGATACCGTAATTGAAAATATCCAAGGCAAAAAAGTATTGGGTATCGGTTCACCACGTGCATCACTTGAATCAAACTTCGCGCTTCGCGAACTTGTAGGTCAAGACAACTTCTCAACGGGTATGTCTCAAAAAGAGCAAAAACTTGTTGAACTTGCAGCTTCTATTATGCAAACCGAAGGTGTTTATAACCCTGGTATGCGTGAAATCGAAAGCTACGATGCTGTGTTGATTTTGGGTGAAGATCTGACTCAAACTGCGCCTCGTATGGCTCTATCTGTTCGCCAAGCTGCGAAAAATAAAGCTAAAGAAATGGCTGCAGAGCGCCGTACGCAAGAGTGGTTGGCTGAACCTGTACAACGTATTGCTCAAGATGCCAAATCTCCGATTTACATCCTTGCTGCAACTCAAACACGTTTAGCTGATGTTGCAACAGGTGAAGTTGTTGCATCACCTAACGACATTGCACGTTTAGGTTTTGCGGTCGCTGCTGCTGTCAAAGGTGAAGTGATCTTAGGTTTGGATGACGATGCAAAAGCATTTGCACAAACCATTGCTGACACTTTAAAAGCTGCGAAAAAACCATTAATCATCTCTGGTACAAGCTTGCAAGACGCATCAATCA
Organism: Acinetobacter sp. YH16040_T; assembly: GCF_024605785.1. Taxonomy (NCBI): domain Bacteria; kingdom Pseudomonadati; phylum Pseudomonadota; class Gammaproteobacteria; order Moraxellales; family Moraxellaceae; genus Acinetobacter; species Acinetobacter sp. YH16040_T. The sequence continues at coordinate 780,831 of NZ_CP094541.1, forward strand.
TGGAAGCTGCTGCACAAGTTGCACAGAACCTTGGTAATGCGGGCTTAACATTGACTGTTCCTGAAGTGAACTCAATGGGCTTAGCGATCTTTGGTGGTCAAAGCTTAGAACAAGCATTTGCACAAGATTACGATACCGTGATCGTGGTGGAAAATGACCTTTATCGTCGTTTACCAGCCGCTCAGGTGAATGCTGCACTTTCTGGTAAAGAAGTGATTGTACTTGATCATTCTGAAACTGAAACTGTGAAGAAAGCCAACATCGTACTTTCTGCTGCTTCATTTGCTGAAGGTGACGGTACTGTTGTCTCTCAAGAAGGCCGTGCACAACGTTTCTACCAAGTGTATGACCCAAGCTACTATAAACCTGAACTTGCGATCAAAGAATCTTGGCGCTGGTTACATGCCATTGAAACTGGCGTGAAAGGCAAAGCGATTTCTTGGACACTTCTTGATGACGTGATCGAGTCAGTAGCGAAAAACGTTCCTGCACTTGAAGCGATTCAAGATGTCGCACCAGATGCTGGCTTCCGTGTACATGGTCTGAAAGTGGCACGTGAACCACGTCGTTACTCAGGTCGTACTGCGATGCGCGCACCACTTTCTATTCATGAACCAAAACAACCAGTCGATAAAGACTCTGCGTTGACGTTCTCTATGGAAGGTTATGTAGGTAACCAAACTCCAGCTTCACTTGTACCATTTGCTTGGTCTGCAGGTTGGAACTCTCCACAAGCTTGGAACAAATTCCAAGACAACGTGGGTGGTCACTTAAAAGGTGGCGATGCAGGCGTTCGTTTATTCGATCGTTTAGCGAAACGTCCAGCACGTACATTCGTTGCACCTGCACCAGTTGCGGTTAATGGTGAAAGCTTCCGTCTTGTACCGATGCATCACATCTTCGCTTCTGGTGAATTTACAGTGAAAACACCTGCGATGGAGTCGCGTATTCCTGAAGCAATGTTTGCTGTGGGTGAACAAGATGCAGCACGCTTAAATGTTCAAGATGGTCAACGTATCGCTGTGAAAGCAGGGGATGCTGAAATCGTCCTTCCAGTTCAAGTGATTGAATACTTACCTACAGGTTATATCGGTTACCCAGTGGGTCTAGCACCTACAGTATCGCTTGCAGAACCTGTTTCAGTCGCGGTAGGAGTGTAATTCATGGAACAAGAATTAATCCGTCAAACGCCGCTGTGGGCTGAAAACTGGCCAATCGCCTATTCAGTTCTTCAAGCAATTGTGATCTTACTGGTTGTGGTATTGATCGCTGCGTTGATGTCTTTTATTGAACGTCGTTTACTCGGCTTGTGGCAAGACCGTTACGGTCCGAACCGTGTAGGTCCGGGCGGTATGTTCCAGATTGTTGCCGACATGCTGAAAATCATGTTCAAAGAAGACTGGACACCAAAATTTGCTGACAAATTGACTTTCCGTATGGCTCCAGCAGTTGCGATGGCAACTGCGGTGCTATCGTTCATGGTTATTCCTGTTTCACCTTATCTAGGTGTTTCAGACATGAGCATCGGTCTATTGTTCTTTATGGCAATGGCTGGTATTGCGGTATACGCAGTATTGTTCGGTGGTTGGTCATCAAATAACAAATACGCATTACTTGGTGGTTTACGTTCTGCTGCTCAAACCATTTCTTATGAAGTGTTCTTGGGTATTTCACTAATGGGTGTGGTTGCGATTGCAGGCTCATTCAACATGCGTGAAATTGTTGAAGCTCAACGTGATGTTTGGTTTGTTATTCCTCAGTTCTTAGGTTTCTTGATCTTCGTGGTTGCGGGTGTTGCGGTAACTCACCGTCATCCATTTGACCAACCAGAAGCAGAACAAGAATTGGCGGAAGGTTACCATGTCGAATACGGCGGTATGAAATGGGGTATGTTCTTCGTTGCGGAATACGTCAACGTCGTATTGATCTCTGCATTAATCGTGACTTTATTCTTCGGTGGTTGGTTAGCGCCTTTCAACCTAGATATTCCATTCATTCCAGCTGCGTTCTGGTTCATTATTAAAACAGCATTCTTTGTAATGATGTTTGTCTTGGCTCGTGGTTCTTTAATGCGTCCACGTTATGACCAAGTTATGAACTTTGGTTGGAAAATTTGCTTGCCATTGGCGTTGGTTAACCTTCTGGTAACTGGTGCTGTGATTCTGATGAATCAGGCCTAAGACAGCAGGGAGAATAAAATGTTTAAATTTCTAGCTGGATTTGGGTCAATTGTACGTTCGTTGTGGATGGTATTCTCACACGCGACACGTAAACGTGACACCATTTTATATCCAGAGGTTAAAGCGGAAGACATCGTACCACCACGTTTCCGTGGTCGTATCGTGTTAACGCGTGACCCTGATGGTGAAGAGCGCTGCGTTGCATGTAACCTTTGTGCGGTTGCATGTCCAGTCGGCTGTATTTCACTACAAAAAGCTGAAAAAGAAGATGGTCGTTGGTATCCGGAATTTTTCCGTATCAACTTCTCACGTTGTATTTTCTGCGGTATGTGTGAAGAAGCATGTCCTACGACTGCGATTCAAATGACACCTGACTTTGAGTTAGGTGAGTATGTTCGTCAGGACTTAGTATATGAGAAAGAAAACCTTCTTATCTCAGGTCCTGGTAAATACCCAGACTATAACTTCTACCGCGTAACAGGTATGGCTGTTGCTGGTAAAGATAAAGGTCAGGCTCAACGCGAAAGCACACCAGTTGATGTACGGAGTCTATTACCATGATGTGGCCATTTTATTTGATGGCGCTTGTGGCCATCGTCTCTACCGTTCGTGTTGTAACTAACACGAACCCAGTACACGCTTTATTAAGCTTGATTATCTCTTTACTTGCAGTTGCAGGTATCTTCATGATCGTGGGTGCGCCGTTTGCCGGTGCCCTCGAAATTATCGTTTACGCTGGCGCAATCATGGTGCTATTCGTATTCGTCGTGATGATGCTGAATCTTGGTCAAAATACAGTTGAACAAGAAAGCAAATGGCTGACTTCTTCAGCGTGGGCATATCCTGCGTTGATGAGCTTTCTAATGGGTCTAATCCTTGTTTGGATGTTGAAGTCAGACTACACAACTGCAGGCACTGTCATGGGTGCTCAAGTTGTCGGTCCGAAAGAAGTGGGTACTTCACTCTTTACTCAGTACTTATTGCTGGTTGAAGTTGCTGCGATGTTATTGCTTGGCGCACTTGTCGCTGCATTCCATCTTGGCAAACGTGAGCCAGGTGCAGAAGAGGACAAAGAATAATGGGCAACATCCCTTTAGAACATGGTTTGATCGTTGCAACCATTCTTTTTGCACTGGGTTTTTACGGTGTGATGGTTCGACGCAACCTACTATTTATTTTAATGAGCCTTGAAATCATGATGAACGCTGCTGCTTTAGCGTTCGTTTTGGCAGGAAGCGCATGGGCACAGCCAGATGGTCAAGTGATGTTTATCTTGATCTTAACGCTTGCTGCAGCAGAGGCTTGTATCGGTCTTGCGATCGTCCTTCAGTTCTATCATCGCTTCCATCATCTGGATGTGGATGCTGCTAGTGAGATGCGCGGATGAGTTATTTATATTTAACAGTACTTTTCCCGCTAATTGGTTTTATCCTGTTGGCGGCAGGTCGTAAAAATCTTCCTGAATCAGTTGCTGCAATTATTGGTGCAGGTTCAGTTGGTCTTTCAGCTTTATTTGCATTAATTGCCGGTATCGATTTTGTTAATAATGGTTCAGTTGCAACAACTCAGCATCTTTGGACTTGGTTCAGTGCAGGTAACTTAGCACCGGGCTTCACGCTTCATTTAGATGGCTTATCATTATTGATGATGGGCATGATCACAGGTGTGGGTTTCTTAATTCACATCTTTGCAACATGGTACATGCGTGGCGAAGAAGACTTTGCACGTTTCTTCTCATACTTCAACCTATTCGTAGCAAGCATGCTGCTTTTAGTGTTGGGTGACAACTTAGCGTTGTTATTCCTCGGTTGGGAAGGTGTAGGTCTATGTTCATACCTATTGATTGGTTACTACTACCAAACACCTGCAAACGGTTTTGCTGCAATTAAAGCATTCACTGTGACACGTGTGGGTGACGTATTCTTACTGATCGCATTGTTCTTGATCTACCAACAATTCGGCACTTTAAACATTGCAGAAGTTGTAGCTGCTGCGCCAACAGTTTTGGTTCAGAGTTCTTCAATTGCGATTTGGACTGCATTGATGTTGTTCTTGGGTGCTGCAGGTAAATCTGCTCAGATCCCATTACAAACATGGTTAGCAGATGCGATGGCTGGTCCTACACCAGTATCTGCATTGATCCACGCAGCAACAATGGTAACAGCAGGTGTTTACCTATGTAGCCGTATGTTCAGCGTGTTTGAACAAGCGCCAGAAGTGATGATGTTCATCTCAATCACAGGTGCGGTGACATTGTTAGTTGCAGGCTTTGCTGCATTGGTACAAACAGACATCAAACGTATTCTTGCTTACTCAACTATGAGTCAGTTGGGTTATATGTTTATGGCTGTAGGTGCTGAAGCTTACCAAGCTGGTCTATTCCACATGCTGACTCACGCATTCTTCAAGGCATTATTATTCTTGTCTTCTGGTGCAGTGATTTTGGCTTACCATCACGAACAAAACATCTTCAAGATGGGTGGTCTATTCCACAAAAACAAATTCTTGTTTGCTTGTTTCGCGATTGGTGGCGGTGCATTGGCTGCGATTCCATTCATCACGATCGGCTTCTTCTCGAAAGATGCGATTCTTGGTGCGGTATGGGTGAAAGGTCAAGCGATTGCAGTTTATGACTGCTTGTACTGGACTGGTGTAGCAGGTGCGTTCTTAACTTCAATTTATACATTCCGTCTTATTTGGGTTGTATTCTTTGGTAAAGAAAACACGCCTTACCACGAAATCAAAGGTGTTACTTACTGGGGTCCATTGGCGATTCTTGCAGTGCTTTCAACTGGTTTAGCTTATGTATTAAAAGCACCAGTAACGAATATTTTAAATGCTGCACAAATCCCAGCGTTTAATATTCCAGAAGCACTAGAACACGGTATGCATAGCGCTGAATACACAGCTGTTGGTATTGCACTTGCAGGTCTTGCAGTTGGTGTGGTGTTATTTGCCTTTGCTTATGGTGCAGTGAAATCGTTCGCGAAAACTTCACTGGGCGCGGGTCTTGCAAATATCTGTCGTAATGCACTTGGTTTCGATGCTTTGTATAACATTGTTTTCGTTAAGCCTTATTTGCTACTGGCTAAAATCTTTGGTCGTGATCCAATTGACGGCTTATGGCTTGTATTGCCTGCACTTGTTAAAGGCGGTAATAGCTTTACAAGTTCACGTCAAACAGGTTCATTGCGTGAATACGCATCTAGTATGGCATTCGGTACGTTTGCATTACTATTGATCCTGGTCGTGATTCAGGTCGTGGGGAAATAAAATGGAAACTCCAAACAATTTAATTCTACCCGCTCTGATCCTTATTCCGTTCATTGCAGGTTTTGTATGCTGGCTTGTCGATAAACTCGACAAGCACTTACCACGCTATATTGCCTTAATTGGTATGCTATTAACGTTGGTGTTAACCGTCGTTTTATGGCAAAGCGGTACTTATAACTACGAGTTGGGTACACAAGCTCCACAGTGGGCTGCTCAATTTAACCTACCGTGGATTACCACTTTAGGGATTAACATTCACCTTGCGGTGGATGGTCTTTCACTGCTTATGGTGGGTTTAACTGCATTACTGGGTGTACTTGCGGTCGGCTGTTCATGGGGTGAGATTCAAAAGAACGTTGGTTTCTTCCACTTAAACCTACTTTGGTCTTTAGGTGGTGTGATCGGTGTATTCTTAGCGATTGACATGTTCCTATTCTTCTTCTTCTGGGAGATGATGCTAGTACCAATCTACTTCTTGATCGCACTTTGGGGTCATAAAGGGGCAGAAGGTAAGTCACGCGTTTACGCTGCAACTAAATTCTTTATCTATACTCAGGTTGCGGGTCTGATCATGTTGATCGGTATCTTGGGTCTAGTGGTTGTTGGCTTCCAACTTCACGGTCAAATCAGCTTTAACTATGACTTCTTGATGAGTGTTGCACACACTGTTGAGGCGAAAGCTCCAGCACTTGCGTATGCATTCATGATCTGTATGTTCATTGGTTTTGCGGTAAAACTTCCAGTTTTCCCTTTACACGGCTGGTTACCAGATGCACATGCGCAAGCACCTACAGCGGGTTCTGTCGACCTTGCAGGTATCTTGATTAAAACTGCGGCTTATGGTCTTTTACGTTTCGTTATTCCATTCTTCCCAGTAGCATCTGCTCAGTTTGCTGACATCGCGATCATTCTTGGTCTAATCGGTATTTTCTACGGTGCATGGTGTGCATTCCAACAAACAGACATGAAACGTCTGCTTGCGTACACATCTATTTCGCACATGGGCTTCGTACTTCTTGCTTTGTATGCAGGTAACATCCTGACATTCCAAGGCTTGATGATTATGATGCTGGCTCACGGTCTATCTTCTGCTGCATTGTTCATTATGTGTGGTCAGGTTTACGAACGTCTGCATACACGTGACATGCGTTTGATGGGCGGTATCCGTGGTCAGTTCCAATACCTTTCATTCTTCTTAATGTTCTTTGTTGCGGCACTTGTAGGTATTCCGGGTCTAGGTAACTTCATCGGTGAATTCCTGATCTTGATGGGTTCTTATGACAAGTTCCCTGTGTATACAATTTTTGCTGCAGTAAGCTTAGTATTTGCCGGTCTTTACGGTTTAATCCTGATCCACAAAGCGTTGTTTGGTACACCAAACGAAGAACAAAAACAGCATTACGCAAATCCGTTGAAAGACTTAAATGCGCGTGAAGTTGTGATTCTTTTAATCTGTGCTCTTGGTCTAGTATGGCTTGGTCTATTCCCACAAACGTTCCTTGATATTTCAAATTCAAGCATGGCGTGGATTGCAAATAGCTATATTCCAGTTCAAGAAGTCGTTGATGTTGTGCAGCAGATTGCTGTACAACCTGAAAATGTGGAGATGCAATAAGCCATGGACTTCACAATGTCATTTTCTGAGCTTATGCCATTAGCTCCTGTGATGATCGTGGCTTTAACTGCGATCGTCGTGATGTTGCTAATTGCAATCAAGCGTAACCACAATTTAGTTGCAACGACTTCCGTTATCGGTCTGAACCTTGCAGCCTTTTATATTATTTTTGTTTTCGTTGCAGGGCAGTATGCACCTGCAAACGTAATGAATTTGTTCATCGTAGATCCATTTACGATGTTGTACCAATTCGTGATTTTGATTGCAGCACTTGCTTGCTGCACATTGTCACATGCGTATATCGAAACCTATAAAGATAACCGTGAAGAACTTTATATCTTGATGCTGTGCTCTGTAACAGGTGCATTGTTAATGGTTGCAAGTTCGCACTATGCGTCTTTCTTTATCAGTCTTGAGTTAATGTCGATTCCTGTATACGGCCTATTGGCTTATACACACCAACGTTCACAGTCGCTTGAAGCGGGTGTGAAATATTTGGTGCTTTCAGCAACCGCTTCTGCGATGTTGTTGATGGGTATGGCTTATGTATATGCGTACACAGGTACAATGGCATTCGTTGCTGAACCAGGCAAAATGTTCACAACTTTCAGCCAACCGGGCGTAGTCCTTGGTCTTGCACTAATTGTCTTTGCTGTTGCATTTAAATTGTCTCTTGCGCCATTCCACAAATGGACACCAGACGTGTATGCCGGTGCGCCAGCGCCAATCGCGACATTCTTAGCGACTGTGGCTAAAGTGGCAATGATCGGTCTATTCGTTCGTTACTTCTTAGCTTCTGGCTTAATCCTTTCTGACAGCTTCATTACAATCGTGACCATTATTGCAGTATTGTCTATCCTTGCGGGTAACTTACTAGCAGTACGTCAAGTGAACTTGAAACGTATCCTTGCATATTCTTCAATCGCTCACTTTGGTTACTTACTTGTTGCGATTGTAAGTGCACGTAATACTGACTTTGTTCAAGTACAAGGCTTTGCAACATTTAGCAGCGTCAACGTTTATGTGATTACTTATGTATTAACAACGATTGGTGCGTTCGGTGTTGTGACACTGATGTCTAGCCCTTACAACAACAAAGACGAAGCAGGTAGTCTTGCTGAGTACCGTGGTTTGTTCTGGCGTCGTCCAGTGTTGACTGCAACACTCACTGTCATGATGTTATCTCTTGCAGGTATCCCATTAACAGCGGGCTTTATTGGTAAGTTCCTTGTGATCAAAACAGCAGTTGCTGGTGGTTCATGGTTCTTAGCTGCGATGGTTATCCTTGGTTCAGGTATCGGTTTGTACTACTACCTACGTGTGATGGTTGTGATGTACATGACTCCACCGGAAAACCCACGTATCGACGCTGTCGATCATTGGGGTCAAAAAGTGGGTGGTATTATGGTGCTTGGCGCAGCTGCTCTTGTGTTGTTGATCGGTGTATATCCAGATCCAATCATTGCAGTTTCTCAAGTGGCATACTTTGCGATCTCACCTGAATTACAACAGTTCATTTTTAGCTTAATTCAAAGTGGTTTTAACTAATGAATTAAGCAATTAATTTGCTTATTACAAAAAAGCCTCCTGTAAAGGGGGCTTTTTTATTTTTATCATTTGTTAAATAGCTTTATAATGGTTGAAATTTTATCTTAACCTTTTAGGTGTTCTCCCGTGGCTATCCATGAAATCCGTCATCCTCTTATTCGACATAAACTCGGCTTACTTCGTCGTGCAGATATTAGTACTAAAAACTTCCGTGAGCTTGCTCAAGAAGTGACTATGCTTCTGACTTATGAAGCAACGAAAGATTTACCAATGGTCGATCATGAAATTGATGGTTGGAATGGTAAAGTAACTGTAGATCGTATTGCCGGTAAAAAAATAACAGTCGTACCGATTTTACGTGCAGGTATTGGTATGTTGGATGGTTTCTTAAACCTGATTCCAAGTGCGAAAGTATCTGTATTGGGTTTAGAGCGTGATGAAGAAACTTTAGAAGCGCGTACTTACTACAAAAAATTAGTACCAGACGTACAAAACCGTTTAGCGATGATTATTGACCCAATGCTTGCAACGGGTTCATCGCTCGTTGCTGCTATTGACGTTCTAAAAGCCAGTGGTTGTAAAGATATTCGTGTCATGGTGCTTGTTGCAGCTCCAGAAGGCATTAAACGTGTGAATGAAGCTCACCCAGATGTGATCATTTACACAGCATCTGTAGACCAAGGTTTAAATGAAAACGGTTATATCGTTCCTGGTCTTGGCGATGCAGGCGATAAAATTTTCGGTTCAGTTCAAAAAGACTAATTTTTGCATCATGAACAGAAAAGGGGCTTTTATAGCCTCTTTTTTTATATACTAAAGACATTGGAATAAATGGAATAGGGTACTTTATGAAGTCCGAACAATATAAAGGTAAAGTGAAGCAGTACAATCCTGAAAAGGGCTTTGGCTTTCTTTCATGCGAAGAAGGTGATGTATTTTTCCATATCTCTGACTTTCCCGCAGATGGTGTCGAACCAAAACGTAATGATCGCGTGAAATTTAATGTGGTGGAAAATGGTGATCGTTATAAGGCCATTAACATTGAGCGTGAAGAAGACAAATCTGCAAAAGCTAAAAAATCTAAAGTCGTGGCAAATAACCAGTCGATTACTTCAGCATTGCTTTCAAATTTGCGTAAATAATGTAATTTTAAGATTTCTTTGAAATCGAAAGAGGTCTATAGGGCCTCTTTTTTTATTATCATAAGAGCATTAAAAGAAAAGATGATAGACAATTTTTATGTTTAAAGAGGGGAAAATCAAAAGCTATAACGTTGAGCGCGGCTTTGGATTTATACAACAAGATCAAGCAAAGGATTTATTTTTTCATATTCGTGATTTTCCTAGCCGACACATCGAACCACGTGTTGGAGAAAATCTCAAATACAGGATTGAAGCAGATCAAGGTAAATTTAAAGCTGTAAATATCATCCGTTTAGATTTGAAAAAAGAGCAGTCCACTCATGAACAGATAAATCCGTCATTTGAATCAATGCTAGATCGAGTAAACGATCAAGTTACTCCTCACGATATAGCCAAAGGCACAGTTTGGGGCAGTAAAATCATCAGTATTATTGGACTCATTGTGATTCTAGTTTTAGCTGTGGCCGTCTATAGTAAATATCAGCAGTACCAAGAACAGAAGCAACAACATTTACAACAGCTCATGCAAGAAAATGAAAACATCGTAAAAGAACAACGTAAAGCTCAGGGGGATTTACCCGATCGGGTGCTGTCTGAGCAAGGTGAAAAAAATCTATACGGAACAGCTTCAACGCAAGCTCAGTCTGTTGTTCAAGACACTGCGCAGGCACCTGCTTCAAGTGATTCGCCAAGGGCAGTAGAAAAAGCTCAGTTTAGTTGTGATGGACGACAGTATTGCAGTCAAATGCGCTCAAGAGATGAAGCTCAGTGGTTTATTAAGAATTGTCCAAACACGAAGATGGATGGTGATAATGACGGTATTGCTTGTGAGAATGATTCTAGGTGGTAATGGAAGCATTCACAAAAAAAGCGCCATTAGGCGCTTTTTTTATTTAGACAGATTTTTCACAAAATTGCATAAAGGCTTTGAGACCCGGTCCTTGGTATTTCTGACGATGTACCAACATGAATAATGGACGGGCAAGTTGCCAAAACGGCGTATCTAAAACCACCAATTGACCTTTTTCACGTAAAGGCTCAATTGCCAGTTTAGAAATACATGACATACCAAGACCACCTGCCACGATTTTTAGAATGGCTTCGTTATGACCCAAGGTTAAACGAATATTGGCATCTGGCAGGTCTTTTAAAATTGCGTTATCAAATACTTCACGTGTGCCTGAACCTTCTTCACGTAAGATCCATTCTACGTTATCAAAGTCAGCCGCAGTGAGTGCACGATCCAGCTTCGCTAAAGGGTGCTCAGGTGAACAGCACACAGCAAGTTCATCGTCACGCCAGTGAATACATTGCAGCTGTGGCAGATGACATGAACCTTCAATTAAGGCCAAATCCAACTGAAATTGGTTTACCGCTTCAATCATTTGGCGGGTATTGCCGACTTGAAGTTGTAAATGTGCTTGAGGCTGAATTTGTAGGAAATCTGCCATGAGGTCTGGCATCAAGTAGTCACTGATGGTTAGGGTCGCACCCAAACGCAGATCAATACTTTGTAGTTCGCCTTTCGCTGCTTGTTCAAAAGCTTCACAGCGCCCTAAAATTTCCAAAGCTTGTGGCAATAAAAAACGACCCAAGTCATTCAATTGCAAGCGTTTACCAAGTCGGTCAAACAGTGGAGCACCGAGACCATCTTCGAGGTCTGCCAATGCCATACTTGCTGCACTTTGAGTAAGTTTGACAGCATCACTGGCTTTGGTAACGGTACCTTCTTGAGCGACTGCTACAAAAACAGCCAACTGGCGTAAAGTCATGCGCATGAATCAGGCCTTAACATTTAAAAAATATTAATAAATTATGCTGTCATGCTAACATGAGCACAGTCTGTCACGCCACGTTCAAATCATGTCAATTGAAAAATTTAGCTTAGAAAAGGTTTTATCTGTACACCGTTGGACCAATACTTTGTTCAGTTTTACCATGACACGTCCTGCGCATTTTAAATTTACCGCTGGTCAGTTCGCACGAATCGGCTTGAAAGTGGGCGATGAATTGGTGGTTCGTGCCTATTCTGTGGTGTCGTCACCCTTTGATGAAACTTTAGAATTTTTCTCTATCGTCGTTCCAGATGGTGCTTTTACCTCGAATTTACAGCATCTACAAATGGGTGATGAGCTGTATTTAGAAAAAGTCCCTTATGGCTTCCTTACCTTGGCACGTTATCAGTTGCCATTGCCGAAGGACTTATGGCTGTTGGGGACAGGAACGGGTCTTGCACCATTTTTATCAATGCTACAAGACTTTGAAACGTGGTCTAAATACGAAAAAATTAATCTAGTCTACAGTGTGCGTACCGTATCAGAATTGGCTTATATCGAGCGTATTCAAGAAATCGCCGAGACCTTTGGTGAAGGGCATACGGGTTTTAAATTTATACCTATTGTGACACGTGATCCAAATGCACCGCTGCATGATCGTTTACCAGTTTTAATTGAAAATGGCGAGCTAGAACAGGCGGCGGGCTTAGCGTTTAATGTGGAAACGACGCATGTCATGTTGTGTGGTAATCCACAAATGGTTGATGACACCAAGGCAGCATTAAAGGCGCGCGGTTTGACCATGAACCGCCGTGGTGAAGGTAATATTGCTGTAGAAAACTATTGGTAAGGTGCCATGAAAAAAGCTCATCGATGGATGAGCTTTTTTATTTTCGGAAATTAAATAACTGATGTTATGCATGCAAAAGTAATTTTGCATTTTTAAAATGATTGTTAAGCCAATTCGACGGAGTCTTACATCAAGAGAATGAATAAAGGGATTAGCCTTCGGCTGGAGGTACTCTTACGAAGCACGCTTCTCATTAGGCAAAATGAGAAGCGTGCTTCGCAAGGAAACCATCTTGCGGTGCAATGCACCTCACCGACAAAACTCGTTCACTAGCGTCTAATTATCTAAAGTATCGCAAAAAAATTTTTGATTAGAAGAAGTCCTATCTCAAATACTTGCGGATGACGTTACCGCGTATCGTACTTTTATTTCAATCAAATTGCGCTTCTGATGTTACTGTGTAACATCAGTTAAATAAACGTTTTGATGTTAATGCAGAATTTTATTTAAGAACTGCTGCGCTCGTTCACCACGAGGGGCATTAAAGAAATCATCTTTACTGCAGTCTTCCATAATTTTTCCTTGATCCATAAAGATCACACGGTCCGCAACCTGACGCGCAAAGCCCATCTCATGGGTTACACACATCATGGTCATACCTTCTTTGGCAAGACCGACCATCACATCAAGCACTTCGTTAATCATCTCTGGATCAAGTGCCGAAGTCGGCTCATCAAACAACATGGCAATCGGGTCCATACTGAGCGCACGTGCAATCGCAACACGTTGTTGTTGTCCACCTGATAACTGTGCAGGGAATTTAGCGGCATGCGCACTTAAACCCACACGATCTAAATAAGCCAAGCCTTTTTTCTTGGCTTCGGCTTCTGATCGGCCCAAGACTTTAACCTGCGCAATGGTCAGGTTTTCTGTAATGGATAAATGTGGAAACAGTTCAAAGTGCTGGAACACCATACCAACACGACTACGCAATTTATTTAAATCGGTTTTTGGGTCATTAATGGAAATACCGTCGACCAAAATCGTACCGGCTTGAAAAGGCTCAAGTCCATTGACGGTTTTAATGAGTGTTGATTTACCAGAACCTGAAGGCCCACACACCACAACCACTTCACCTTGTTTAATTTGAGTCGTGCAATCGGTAAGCACTTGAAAATCTTTATACCATTTACTGACATTTTGGAGGTCAATCATCGTTTTTTGATCGGTCATACACTTAACCTCCGTTGTAATTTTTTAACTGCATAGGTGGCGATCATACTAATAGTGAAATACACCAAACCGGCAAACAGAATGTATTGAGTTAACAATGACATGAGGTCGCCTCGAACATAGTTGGTGCGGAAAAAGTCTAACAGTCCGATGGCATAAACCATGGTTGAATCTTGGAACAGAATGATGGTTTGCTGTAAAAGCAGTGGCGTCATTTTGCGAAAAGATTGCGGCAAAATAATTAAGCGCATTGCTTGGCTATAGCTCATACCGAGAGCATAAGCTGCAGAAGTTTGACCTTTAGGAATTGATTGAATCCCGGCACGGACAATCTCTGAAAAGTAAGCAGCTTCAAATAGCATGAAGGCCACGATACTCGAAACGAGGGCAGTATCAATCGTTAGATAGTTACCTGTGATCCCTGTGTAGATAAAGGGTACTGCAAAGTAGAACCACATCAGCACCAAGAGCAAAGGAATAGAACGAAAGAGGTTCACATAGCCTTTAGCAAAAATATTAAAAGCCTTAATCGAGGACAGGCGCATCAACGCCAATAAAGTCCCAATAAAGACACCACCAATGGTTGCCGTGATCACCACTTTGAGTGTGATGCTGAAACCATGCCATAGTGCAGGGCCAGACGCTTGGAGGTCTTGAATAAAAGAACTGAGCCATTCCATTATTTATCTCCTGCAATTAAGCCAGGAACGCGTAGGCGTTTTTCCAGAAAATTCATGAAACCAATTAAACAGATGTTGATCACGATGAAAATAATGGTGACGTAGGTATAAATTTCGATGGTGTTTTGCGTGTATTCACTGATGGTTTTCATCTGTGAAATGATTTCTGCAACACCGACCAAAGACGCAACTGAGGTGTTTTTGACACAGTTGGTCAACTCAGAGCTGAGAGGTGGCAAAATCGTGCGGAATGACTGCGGTAAGATCACATAGCGGTATAGTTGAGCCGTGCTAAATCCCATGGCATAACCTGCATTGGTTTGCCCCAAAGGAAGCGCTTCAATACCAGTCCTGACTTGCTCACAGACCCGTGCAGCTGTAAAAAGACCCAAGCCGACACTTGCGGAAATTAAGGCGGTCGTATTTGCCCCAAGGTCATTCATCCACCAGCTTTTAATCGCAGCAGGGAGGAAGTTAGGTACAACATAGAACCAAATAAACAGTTGAATCAATAAGGGTACATTTCGGAAAATAGTTACGTAGGCCGTACCAATACCTCGTGCTACAGGACTCGGTAGGGTACGCATAATACCCAAGATGCTGCCGAGCACCATCGCAATGCTCCATGCCACCAAAGCGATGACAAACAGCCAGCCGATTCCAATTAAAATCCAATTCAGGTAGGTCGAATCACCTACACCAGTAGATTGGAACAGCACACCCCAATTCCAGCTATAATTCATAGGAACTCCCTATAATGAGCTTAAGCCAAAATCCGTTTGGCTTAAGCATCTTTAGAATGTTTAGGGAAAGTTATTCGTCACGGTCATGTGGATTGCTAATCAATGCTTTTAATTGATCAGACATCGGGAAATTCAAATTGATATTTTTTGGTGGAATTGGCGTTTGGAACCATTTTTTATACATGTCATTGATTTCACCAGAGCTATAGGTCGCTTTGATTGCATCATCAACCACTTGTTTAAAGCCAGTATCGCCTTTACGTAGCATACAACCATAAATTTCTTGAATCGGTGCTGTACCCACGATTTCCCATTTATTTGGATCTTTGGCTTTCGATTTTTCACCCGCCAGCAAAATATCATCCATCATAAATGCCGCTGCACGACCATTTTGTAGCATGAGGAAAGACTCAGCGTGGTCTTTGGCAGAAATGACTTCACCAATACCTAACTCTTTTTCATGTTGACGAATATAACGCTCAGATGTCGTTCCTGCCGTGGTGACTAATTTTTTACCTTTAAGGTCAGCGAAGTCTTTAATCCCAGAGTCTTTTGCAGTAAGTAAGCGTGAACCCACTTCAAAGAAACCTGTTGAGAAATCAACTTGTTGTTGGCGTTCTTTATTGTTGGTGGTTGAACCACACTCTAAGTCGACGGTGCCATTAGAAACCAATGGAATTCGGTTTTGGCTGGTCACTAAGTTATAACGGATTTTTAAATCGGGAAGATTTAATTGTTTTTTTACTGCTTCAACTACTTTTAATTGAAGATCATGCGCATAACCCACAGGTTGGTTTGGATTATCTGCGATATATGAAAATGGAATCGATGAATCGCGATAGCCTAAAACAATCGTGCCCGATTTTTTGATCTTATCTAAAGTCCCTGAGTCAGAAACAGCAGCTTCACTTCCTGCAGCTTTATCCGTTGTAGGTGCTTTATTGTCACTACATGCGCTAAGCCCTAAAGTGAGCGCACTTGCACAGAACAAAGTTGCTAAATGTTTTTTTGACGTCATCGTTAAAACTCCTTTTACCCTGATTTAATATCCACTTTTTATGATCTTGTTACGTATTTAGTTTTATTGCTCTGTTTTTAAGAATGTTTCAACAATAAAAAAGAGATCATTTTCTACATCTTAGGTGATAAATCGAACAAGGCTCAAGCAAAATTTATTGCCGAATTGTTACTAAGAAATGGGATACGTTATGAAGATTTTTTATAAGTAAATTTGTTGTAAGTTGTTGAATATCATTTAAATTAATTTGATTGTGAAATAAATCATTAAAATAAAAGGGCATAAAAAAACCTCCAAATGGAGGTTTTCGGGATTAAACTTTAGTTTAATCTCCGTGTTAATGCACAAACATATCCATAAATTCACGAATTTCTTGAATCGCTGTGTCTACGTCGGAAGTCAACCAAGTCGGTTCAAAAAAGCCAGCATAATGCTCCAGTCGATCTTGGGGAACAACTAAGCGAATCGGGCATTCTTCTTCGAGCAAGCGCCAAGGAATAATAGGCACTTCATTATCTAAAAAAGCCGCAATATTTCGAATATCAATCACCATCGCATTGATGCATTCAGGGAATGGCATCACTGAAAACTCTTCAGTACGTCGGCGGAAATATTCCAAATCACCCCATTTCAACACATAACTTGGCTTACTAAATTCAATAATGCCAATAAGATGCTGATCACGAGTGTAATGAAGGGAACATTGATGAGTGACGTCAGTGTCAAGATCAAGCGTTACACCTTGTTGATGGTACGCCATAGATTTGATAACAGGTGAAAAATAAGGTGCATGATTATAGCTCATTTCATTCATCAAAAGCAGAGAATTCCATCTAGCTCAAAAAAGCATTTATTTTTGCAACACTTGATACTCTGAAAATGAATACGATTGAAATGGTACATTCATTTCATGCTCCGATATTTTTACCTTAGTGATTGATTTTAAATCTAAAAATCAGTCATCTATTTAAACAGCAAGACGGATGTAAATTGAACTGATCTTTCAAGTTACATGTTTTCACGGATTGTAATTGTTCTTCACACAACAAAGGATATTGTATTGTTAGTATAAAAAGTGAACGACGAACAACAAAATAGCGAGGGGAATATGACACACGATTTTAATAAACCGCCCCATACCACCAGCGCAGAAGAAACAACACAAAAAAAACGTATCCCAGTGTATATGCTAATTTTAGTGGGTATCTTCTTAATCGCGTTATTGTTTTATATGTTTGCAGATATGAAACCGTCTGCTTCGGATGCACCACCTGATCATCCTGCACCCAATGCACAAACTGCAACTGCCAATGATACGACTAGCGGTACAGCGGGGGATGAAGCTGTTGCCAATGATTCAAATACTGCAACTGCGACAGATCATTGATGATAAATACATGAGTCAGATTTACATGATTGCAAGATCTGAACCTTAAGCATCTCATCAGAATGACACAAATAAAGCCTTGGTTATGCCAAGGCTTTTTTACATTCAATTGTGAGCTTTTGTTGGAGTTATGCATACTTTGGTTGATTAAAAAATACGCAAAAACTAAGGTGGAAAAGAAAGCTTAAGTTCAAAGCATTAATGCTGTGTGATACGCGGCATACGTAAAAATGCACATAACAACAGATCATGTATAACAATGAGGGCGAACGTATGAATGATTATCTGGGTGGTCCGCGTGGCCGTTTTGATGCCATGTATTATTGGGAACAGTTTCACCCCATTTTAAGTGCAGTAGCAATTCTCCTGATAGGTTGGGTCATTGCTTTATTGGTTGCTGCTGGCGTCAAAAAAGTTCTGCAAAAATTAGGTACAAATCAAAAACTTTCAAATGCAACTGGGCACCGTTCCAATGTTGAAAATATAGTCTCCAGAGTAGTGTTCTGGATTATTTTGATCATTGCCGTCATTGGTGCACTCAATGTACTGAATTTGACTAGTGTCAGTGGCCCATTCAGTAACATGATTCAGCAGTTCTTGTTATTTATTCCACAGCTCTTGGCTGCGGTAGCTGTAGGTTTTATTGGTTGGATCGTGGCGAGTTTGGTCAAAGTCGGTTCAAAGAAACTGCTTGATAAAACCCAACTCGATGAAAAACTTAGTTCTGAGGTTGGTGTCAGCCCAATCAGTCAAAATATCAGTGAAATTGTATATTGGCTGATTTTGTTACTTTTCCTACCGATTGTTTTATCGATCTTGGGTTTGAACGGTCTATTGTTCCCAATCCAAAATATGGTCACTGAAGTTGTTTCTTATCTTCCCAATATCTTTATTGCCGGTGTCATCGTCTTTGTGGGGTACATCTTGGCGAAGATTGTGCGAGGTATCGTGGAAGGCTTGGTGAACAGTTTGAGTTTGCAGCAGCAAGTCGAAAAAGTGGGCATGTTTAAAAACGCAAAACTTGCTCAAGTTTTGGGTAATTTTGTCTTTGCTATAGTTATTATCACGGCTTTAATTGTGGCTTTCGAAGCACTTGGTATCGAGGCGATTTCTCAGCCTGCAACAGCCATGTTGCATGAGATCATGTATGCGATACCGAACATCATTGCCGCAGGTTTAATCTTAATCTTGGCCTATGTGGTGTCACGCTTTGTAGCACGTCTAGTGGTGGATGTGATCTCGGGTACAGGTGTTGATACTGTGCCAGAAAAATTAGACATTCAACGCTTTTTGGGCAAAACCAAAGTGTCGGATGTTGTCGGTTGCCTCATTGTATTTTTCACAATGTTGTTTGCGGTATCTGAAGCTGCTAACCGTTTAGGCTTTGAGCAAATCAGTTCCCTTATTGCTATGTTTATCCAGTTCGGTGCAAGTATTTTACTTGGTGCTGTAATTTTGGTGGTGGGTTTCTGGCTTGCCAATATTGTGGCAAATGTGGTGCAACGAGGGGAATATAACAGTTCACGTTGGTTAGGTAATTTGGTCCGTGTGCTGATTATGGGCTTGGTTGTAGCCATGGGCTTGCGTGCCATGGGTATTGCCGACTCGATCGTGAATTTGGCCTTTGGTTTAACTCTCGGTGCGGTTGCAGTTGCTTTCGCTTTGGCCTTTGGTTTAGGTGGTCGCAATCCGGCGGAACGATTGTTATCAGATCTTATTGATAAAGCAAAACGTGAAGCCAACGAACCGAATCCAGTACAGGAACAGGCGAAGGCAAAAACCACCTTTAATACGCCTACATCGTCTGCAGTAAGTCCAACGCCATCAACATCTGTGATGACTTCTGAAGTGAAAACCGATGATGGCTATCCAAACATTCAACAGGCTGCTCCCGGCGTCAGTGAAAAAGAAACTGCCACGCCAGATCAATTGGATGTAAACCCAAGTGATCAACCCCAAAATAATCCATTTGGTTCAACTGGTGAGGCTGAAAAAGAGGTCGATGCACCTTCGGCACCTGTAACTCCGCCAAAACCGGATGACCCTAATTAACCTGTTCCGTCTGTACAAAATCGGCCACGTTTAGGTGGTCGATTTTAATGCTCTATAAGGAATATTGTATGGCAAAAGCACCGAATAAATTTTTAGCCCCAGTGATTATTGCAGGGATCACGGTGGGTTTTTTGGCGAGCGCACGACGCTTTATTTTTGCAAAATCAGAACGCACTGATTTGGAGCAGACAGAACAATCACCGCCAGAAAGTGAAAAAAATTATACCAATCAGTCCAAAAATAATGATTGAAATTTACTCGAAAATTGGTATTTTAAGTAATAGTGATATATGGAATATTACTTAAAATATAAAAACTTAGGATTCATATTGCTGTCATGAATGACACCTATGATCCGTGCAAAGGAATGACAAAATGGGGGTAATTTCAATGTTCAATACTTTAGTTTCGACACTCAAACAAACCGCAAGCGTGCAACCACAACATATTTCAGTTGCTGTTGAAAAAATGGATCTGACAATTCAACGAACTTCGACGTCGTCAGTATCATTATTTAAAACCGACTATCTTGAATAAGTCAGATTGGGCAAGAAAAAGGGCTGAATGAATCAGCCTTTTTTTATGCAGAGTTCATCTGCGGATTATGATTATCTGATGTTTCTGCGTGACATCAGAAGTCCTATTTGATTCAAATAAAAGAATGATACGCGGTAATGTCATCCGCAATTGTTTGAGACAGGATTACATTTAATCAAAAATGTTTTTGCAATACATCGAATCATTTGAAGGTAGTGAACGAGTTTTGCGGTGAGGAGCATTGCTCCGTAAGATGGTTTCCTTGCGAAGCTTCACTTCTCATTTTGCCTAATGAGAAGCGTGCTTCGTAAGAGTTCCTCCAGCCGAAGGCTAATTTTTTTATTCAATCCTTAGATGTAAGACTCCGTCGAATAGACCTAAAAATCATTTTTATAAATGTGAAATTACTCTTACTGGCGTAACTTCAGTGCTTAATTAACGCTATGTCGAGATCAGACGTATTCAGAAGCTGCATGCGCAGAAGCCCATGCCCATTGGAAATTGTATCCACCTAAATGCCCCGTTACATCGAGCACTTCGCCAATAAAGTACAAGCCTTTCTGTTTTTTACTTTCCATGGTTTTTGATGAGACTTCAGTGGTATCCACACCACCGAGTGTAACTTCAGCAGTACGGTAACCTTCAGTACCTGATGGTTTCACTTCAAAGCTTTCCAGACGGCTTGCAATGAGTTCTAGTTTTTCATCACTGATATTGCCAATGGCTAATTCAGCTTGTTCAGGCCAAATCAGATTTTGTAATTCTGTAACTACACTTTTCGGTAAGTGTTCATTAAACAATGTACGCAGTAACACTTTCGGTTGACTAGATTTCTTAGATTTGAGGAAATCTAAAACATCTAAAGCTGGAAGGAAATTGATGTTAAAGCGTTGACCGATATCCCAGTAGTTTGAAAGCTGCAATGAGCTTGGGCCACTTAAACCACGGTGAGTAAAGAGTAAAGCCTCAGTAAAACTGTTTAACTCATTCGATAACGTGGCTTCAACAGCATTGCCGCTCAAGCGAGTGGTGACTTTTTTAAAACTATCTGAGAAAGTGAAGGGTACTAAGCCTGCGCGAGTGGGGTAGACGGAATGTCCGAATTGTTTGGCAATTTCATAGCCAATTCCTGAACCGCCTAATGTAGGAATAGACAGACCACCAGTGGCAATAACCACCGATTCTGCTTCAAAATAGCCTAGATTGGTTGCCACTTGAAAGCCTTGTTCAGGTAAGGCATTGACTGCTTTTACTTCACAGTTGGTTTTAATATCTACCAATCCTGTTTTGTCACATTCTGCCAATAGCATGGCGAGAATTTCTTTTGCACCATTTTGGGTAAATAACTGCCCATGTTTGCGCTCTTCGTACTCAATGCCATATTCGCAGACCATACCAATGAAGTCCCAGTTGGTATAGCGAGTTAATGCTGAAATAACAAAGTGTGGATTATGTGAAATATAATTTTCTGGTTCGACATACAAATTGGTGAAATTGCATTTACCACCGCCAGACATCAGGATCTTTTTGCCAACTTTATTGGCTTTTTCAACCACCAAAACTTTGCGTCCACGCTGCGCCGCTTTATATGCCGTCATTAAGCCTGATGCACCAGCACCTAAAACAAGGACATCATATTGATTTTGCGACATGGTAAGTTTCCGCGTGGAAGAAAGGACGCAGGATTATACGCTTTTTAGCGCTTCGGTTGAACCTTTCAGGCGACCTTGTAGGCCACCAGTATGAATCACTAAAACACGCTGATGGTTTGTAATCTGACCCCGCTCAATCATGCTGAAAATACCTCGCAACATTTTAGCCGTATAAACCTGTTCTAATGGGATCGCATAGCGATGTTCAAAGTCTTGCATAAACTGTAAAAGTTCCGGCGTTGTTTTGGCATAGCCGCCACAGCAAAATTCATCACTGATGTTCCAATTGGTTTTCTGCGTCAACTGAGCAACATCGTCGCAAAGAAAATTACCTTTGAGCGCAGAAAAGCCAAGAACATGTTGGTGTTCAGCACTTGCTTCGATCAAGCCTGTTATGGTTCCACCTGTACCGACTGCACAGCAGATGAGATCAAAATTTTGTTGATTTTCATGGCTTAAGATTTCCGTACAGCCACGGATTGCCAATGCATTGGTTCCACCTTCAGGAATGACATAATGTTCGGGAAATTCCTGTCGTAATTGCGCTAAAGCGTCAACTTGTTTCATTTCCCGATACTGTTGGCGTGTGACAAAACTGAGCTGCATACCAAACTGTTCGGCGGTGGCTAAAGTAGGATTTCGGGCTTGATGTTGTAGTTCTTCCCCACGGATGATGCCTAGACTGCCTAAACCAAATAAATGTGCAGCATATGCAGTGGCTGCAATGTGATTTGAATAAGCACCACCAAAGCTAAGCACCTGTTTAAATCCTAATTTCTGCGCCTCAATAAAATTGTATTTAAGTTTATAAAATTTATTACCCGATATTTGCAGGTGTACCAAGTCCAAACGCTTAATACACAAATCAACCCCTTGATATTGAATAGTCTGCTCAGGAATGGCGTGGGCGATAGATTCAAACATGTTGGTGATCGTTATCTTGGTGGTTGGAGGTCAAATAGGTAGGCATTGTAAAACGGGAGCTGCAGAAGATGAAACCCATGACATCTTGTTCAGTTCAACTCTGCTTATAGCACTTCACTGTCGATATCTGCTAACTAGCAACATCAACGGAGGTGACGACAGACATACCGGGTCTTAAGTTTTCTAAACCTTGTTGATTAGGATCAATCGCAATTTTTACGGCAATGCGTTGCACGACTTTGGTGAAATTTCCTGTGGCATTGTCAGGTTTCAATACACTAAATTCAGAACCAGCCGCAGGGGAGATTTGCTCAACTTTGCCGTAAAATTTTTGATGTTTCATGCCATCGACGCTGAACCACGCTTTTTGACCAATATGCATATCTGCAATTTGCGTTTCTTTAAAGTTGGCAGTCACCCAGCGCTGCTGTGGAATTAAATACATCAGTTGAGAGCCTGCCGCAACATATTGACCAATCCGTGGGCTGACTTCGCCAAGTTGACCATCCATAGGTGCCACAATCGTGCTGTAGTCTTTAGTGGTCACAGCCTGATCAAATTGTGCTTTGGCACTATTCACTTGCGCTTTAAGCCCTGTCGCTGCAACTTGTGCAGTTTTGAATGATTCTTTGGCAACTAGTAAATTGGCTTCTGCTTGATGAAGTTGGGCCAAACTATTTTTAGCGTCTGCAATCGCTTTATCTTGTTCTGATTTCGATGCAGCGCCAGTATTGCCGAGTTGTTGGTAGCGCGTCATTTGTGCAAGGGCTAATTCATAGGCCGCACGTGATTGGTCCACTTTCGCTTCGGCTGCCGTAATATCTGCTCTGCGTTGTTCAATGGCCTGGCTTTGATTGGCAAGCGAGTTCTGTGCTTGTTCCACCCCAGATTCAGCCTGTGTGACTTTTTGATCATAGGTCGTTGCATCGATATGCATAAGCACTTGACCTTTTTTCACATGATCAAAATCCGTCACCATAACATCTTTCACATAACCATTAATTTGTGATGAAAGCACCGTGGTTTTGCCTTTGACATAGCTATTTTCAGTCGACTCGATACTGTTATGAAATGGACCAATCCGCCACGTCCATAAGATCAGTGCAATCCCCAGCAAGAAGATGATCAACATGAAAATCAAGGTACGCTGCGGCGTAGAAATAAGCTTGCTCGATGGCGCAGGCATAGCGGTTGCTGTTTGTGGTTGCTGCGGTGCTGCTTGCTCAGTGGCTTTATGGTCTTCGGTCATGTTGTTCTCAATATCGATTAGGTCATTTGGCGGTTGCTTATGTTGTTTAAGTCGGGAAAATTTTAACTACTATCCGTGCGTTGCTGTTGGCGTAATTGATATTTATTTTTGCCCATCAGCAATAAACCCCAAAGCAACAATAAAACGGCGAATATGCCATTTAAAAAAATCACATCGTTATAGGCTCGAACTTGGGCTTCTCTAGTGATGGTTTGATTAAGGCTACGTATGGCTTGTTGTTGGTCTAAATTTGAGTCTAAAGAATATTGATGCGCACTTTGCGCCAATTGTTGTAGGCGCTGTTCGACTATAGGGGAGGTTTTCGATAAATCATTATAAATCTGTGCCTGATAGGTTTGGGTACGCATTTGCTGATAGGTCGAAAAGAACGATGAGCCGACGAGACCACCAAAAGTTTGCGTTGCAGAAAATAGTACGATAAACGTCACCATGTGCGATGGGCCTTTTTGCAAAGCACTGACAATGCCTGTAAGCAAAAGTGGGCCAATAAACATGCCACTGGCAAAGCCCACCAAAAACTGACTCCAATAAAAATCATGTGGTCGTACATCACTGGTCAGATGGTAATCCAGTGCACAGGCAAAGAGCACGAGACCTGCTGCACCGAGCAGATGAAGCACAATTTTTTCTTTGGAAAAGGTCAGGGCACTAAACACTGTGCCTAAGACAATTCCGATCAGCACAACGGTATAAAAAGAAACGAATTGGTCGGGTCCCATGCCCATGGTTTTCAAAAAATTCACGGCCGCATAGCTTTGTTCTGACATGAGAAAGCGAATGGCAAAGGCACCAATAATAAAACTCACGGTAGACGATGTTCCGAGCCAGCGTGTGACAATCAGGGGGTTGACCCGAAAATGTTCATAGGTCAGGCCGACAACTAAAAGAATCAAAGCGGCGATGAGTAAATAGGCCAACCATTCAGCCTCAAACCACCAAAGAATCGGGCCTTGAGTTAGCACGATACATAGCAAAGCAAAGCCGGGTGCCAATAATGCAAAGGTGAATAAATCTTGCTTTTCAAACACTTCTATACGTAGGCTTCGTGGCAGTTTTAGAGAGACCACCATCGCCAAACAACATAAGGCTAAACCTAATTCAAAGGTGTAAAAAATAGACCAATCGTTGACATCGACCAGATAGGGCGACATGATCCATGCCAGTGGAATCCCCAACTGCTGAAAGCCCAAAGCTAGATAAAGCCCACGACCAAAATGAGCACGTTTAAACGCTTGCATGATGTAATACATCCCAAGCGAACTGAGTGGAGCTGCAAGTAAGCCGCTGATCACCCGTGCAAAAATTGCCATTTCATAGGTATGGACAAATAAATGCAGCAGCATCACCGCGATAAATAAGACCAAACCAATTTCTGAAAATAGCCTAAGTCCATATTGTTGACGGGCTTTAAATAAGATCAGGTTGGAGCTGACATTGGCCATAACAAATGCCGCAGGGATCCATGCCGCTTCTGAAGGCGTTAAACCATATTCACCTTGTAGAAGGGGTAAATTTGCCGTGATAAATCCATTACTTAAACTCCCCGAGATCGCAACAAATAAACCGATAAAGAAGTATAAAAAACGCTTATAGGTCGGATGTGCAATCGCAGCGGGAGAGCCGGGCAGGGTCGGTTTTTCTTCGGGTGTCCAATCCGGAGCAGGTTCCAATAAACGTGGAGATTTGGACATGACGTATTACCCGCAAATACCATGTAGTAAAAACTCCACGGCACGTTTGGCGAGTTTTTCCTGATCTGCTTCGGTATGGCCTTGCAAAGCTGCACGCAAAATAGAGGTGACCATGGCATAGTCCGCCGGTTTAAAGTCTGCTCGACAGCGACCATTTTGAATGGCCTGATCAATCATCGGTTGTAATATGGCATCACGTCGTTGGTATATTTCAACCATGGCAGGATCATCCCGATCGATCACACGCCAATATTCCATTAAAGCCGTGAGATAGGGAATATTATAAATATGGTCTTGAATGAGGCGAATAAATCCATCATCGAACTGTGCATAATTAAGCGCACGCTGTTCAAGTCGGTTCAAGGCACCTTGCATTAAGGCGAGTACCAACTCACGACGGTCATTAAAATTACGATAAAACGTCGCACGTCCAACTTGAGCCTGATTGATGATGAGTTGTAAAGGCGCATTGATCCCGTGAATACGGAATACCTCAATCGCAGCTTCTAAAAGCACTTCTCGGTTTTGCGCAGCGAGTTGTTGACGTGTGGACATTATTCTTTGACATCATCATTCTAAATTTATCTAGCTATTAAACGGACAAAAGTGTCCGAAGTAAAATCGTATTCGATAGCAGTTTTGTAACTTGTCTTCTATGTGGTTATAAGAAAATGAATAAATTATTTATTTTAAAAAGAAAATATTTTTCTATCGGCATCAATCTGCATCCGCATTGGAAAGACCGCCGAGACATAATTCCTGACAATTGACCCTAAATCGGCAGATAAATAAGGTGAATATCTGCACAAAAATGCTATGCTGAATTTATAAGCAAGATAATTATAAAAATGGAGGGCATCCAATGAGCAAATTAAGTCGGGCTGTGCTGCCTATGCTGTGCCTGTGCAGTTTTTGGATGGTGGGTTGTGATACGACTGACGAATTGCATCGTCCTCAAAATGAACATCGCACCATGATTATTGGTGGTGTCCCTGTAAATGACCATGACTATAAATTACCGCGTGACGATGTTGCGCTCAATGAAGCCGCTGCGGATGACGACTAGCAGATGGATCCCGTAAAAAAATTAGGGTGGACATACTGTCAGTACACGGTAGTGAGACGTGACATGTAAAGAGTCACAGATGCAGTGTGCTACGTCAGATGTGTGAACATTTTGAAGTAGACGTCTTACTTCTGCAGTTTAGTTTGTTGGATTAAAGCCTTACAAACATTTAAAAAGGCTCTGTACTCGCCCAGTATGCCCGAACTGGAATGAACCGTGGTTCAAATGCTTAAATCAGGTCAATCTATCAGGTCTATTTGCCAATTGGATGCCTGAATTTCTAAGTTATTTTGTCTAAGTTGCTGACTAATGCTATCAGCCTGTTTCTGTAAATCTGCCACTGCAATGGTTTTAATCCAACGGATTTCACTCGAGCTATAACGACCATTTTCACGGCGTGAGCTGTCGATTGCTTGTTGCAAGATTCGATGCTGCTGGGTCAATAAATCACGTTCATTGAGGACCGAAAGTATGGAGCGTCCAGAACTGGTTTTAGCCTGTGCGTTGGTGGCGTGAATCTTTTCAATTAAGCCATAAAGTTCTGTATTTACGGCAAATGCTTCTTGAATTAAAGCATTCGGTTCTTCGCTAGGTGCATCACCTTCTTGAATGAGCACGTTGTTATTGATTCGTTGTTGCAGCGAGGCCAATTTAGTTTGTAAGTCACTGCGTAAAAGTAGGGCTTCGGCTAATTTCATTGTCTTGATATTAATTTGTACTTTTAGCGATCATGCGATGGATTAATGTGGTATTCAAGTTATTTATAGCGAAAAATTTGGTCAATTAAAATAAACACTGCAAATTATAGGGAGAAATTCAGAGATTCTATCTGTAAAATTGCCACGAATTTAAGTGAAAACGGTGTAACTGTGGAATCATTTTGGATATTAGGCTCGATTGCGGCAGCACTATTACTTGGTGCAATGAGCCCGGGGCCAACGTCAATTTATGTGGCGAAGAATTCCATTGCGATTTCACGTAAACACGGTTTATTTACCGCTCTTGGTACAGGTTTTGGCGCTGCAATATTTGGCCTATTAGCGGTATTGGGTTTGCAGGCATTTTTATTGGCTGTACCTTCTGCATATTTGGCCTTGAAAATTTGTGGTGGTTTATATCTGCTTTGGATGGCATTTAAAATTATAAAACATGCCAAAGAACCCATCGAAGCAGGCAATTCGAGCAGTTCGCAAATGTCACTCCATCGTGCATTTACCACTGGTTTAATTACCCAGTTGTCGAATCCGAAAATTGCAATTGTGTTAGCCAGTATTTTTACGGCACTTTTACCGAAAGAGATTCCGACGTATTTTTACTTTGTACTGCCAGTTTTGTGTTTCTTTATTGATGCAGGGTGGTGTTCATTGGTCGCTGTGGCTTTATCGGCAGAAAAACCACGCAAAGTGTATTTGAAGTTTAAAGCGGGTTTTGATCGGGCTGCAGGGGCAGTGATGACAGTGCTTGGATTAAAGCTGATTTTTGGGATGAAGTAAACTAGGCTGAAGAAATATTTCTCTGCTGTAAAATTGTTGGACAATAATACGATTTTGACCTTAAATCACATTTTACTTGCCTTATTCACTATAAACAGACGGCTATAAAATCAGCTAGTGTAGAGTATCTTTTGAATTTTTGAGTGTTTTATGCATTCGCTTTTAAAATCTTTTTCAGGCAGCTGCAGTTTTCAGCAAAAAATTAAATCCAGTCTTGGGCAGGCCAGTACTAAAGTGCTAGGCGCTGTGCCGCCGCATTTACAGGCACAGCTCCCGCGCGACTATAATTTTGATGCTCACATTTTTTCTTCGCGTTTTTCCAGTACCCATTATGGGATCATGATTCCAGATTTACCTGAGCCATACCACGTGTATTCCACTCAAAATCATCTGAAGTTTCAGCAGCAGCCTTTTAAAGTGCAATTTGCCGATGATTCTTCATTGAGTGAGGAAAATGGAACCTATCATTTGCTTTCCGAACGAGATGATTTGCAGGTCAATATAAATTTAACGCCGACGAAAGCACTGAAATGGTTTGCGCATAGCGCTTTCTACCAGCACTTTAGCGTATTATCATTATGAGGTTTTTTTTATACAGCAGGGCCAAAGAGTAGATGTCAGCAGTTTATGTACGCTTGATCATTGGAAAGCCGTTTCTACAACTATGCTGCCCCAAGCATTGTTACCTAAAGAAAGCAGTTTGCCGCTCACATCATTCACTTATTAAATCATTAACTTAAACCATGAAGAACAATTGGTTTTAGCCTTTATTGGTATTTTTAGCGAACCAGCTTATACCGCAATTTCTTACTGCCATATTGACGGGACATCAATCCAATATGATGAAGCAAGCTTTGAAGTAATTGCAGTTAAAACCGAGCCTTAAATGACACCTGATGGTTATGCGATGGATGTTCCGCAGTATTTTCGCTGGGTTGCGCAGCATCAGGGGGAAAAGGTGCTAGATATTATTGCAGTAGCCGATACGCCTTATTGTTATGATATGGCAGCGGGCTATGTTACAAGTTATCAATGGACAGGTGAGTTTAAAGGTAAAAAAGCGGAGGGGCGAGGGTATTTGGAGTTTATTGATCGGCGATGATTTTAAATTCACTAAAAATATAATATTTAATTTTATACTAAATCAAGAGTTTTAAAAATTTACAGTAAAAAATTCTGTCAAAATAAATAAAGTTATAAAAATCATTTATTTAGTTTTGTGGCGACATTTTGTGACGTTTTATTAAATTTTTAAAGGAATGTTTAAATATACTAATGAAAAAATGGAGTTATAAATATGAATAGAAAATATTTAGCAGAATCAGCTTTACACTTTTATTCAAGTGATCCGATGCTTCTATCCCTACAAGATATTTACATGAGTCAGGATAGTGAATTTTCAAAAGAACTAATCAGAAATAATAATATTTATATAATTTGTAAAAGAAGAAAAATTACCTTAGATCCATATAAAATCAAATATTCATATGGGCAGATTACTGGTGATCTTTTTATTCATGGTGATATTTATCATGAGTGGGATAGAGAAAGTTTTACATTAAAAAGTATACATTTTGACGAAAGAATTCGACTATTTAACAATAATGGTTTCACTAATTTTAGACCTAAATTGGATATAGTTCATCTATCAATAAATTCACTTGGAAATTATCTTGAATTTATCGATAGGGAAATGGGACGTTTTATGCTCTCTACGAATCAATTGGTTTCTTTAATTAGACCCGATTGGCAAGGTCGTGAAAATTTGGAAGTGCTATATATTGGGCAGAGTATTGGTGCAAAAAAAAGTCGAACCGCAATAGATAGATTAAAACACCACAGCACATTGCAAAGAATTCTATGCGATACAATGATGGATTTTCCAACTGATGACATTATTCTGCTGCTTTATAAATTCGAAAGTACGAAATCAATTATGTCTACGGCATCCAATAATATGATGTCAGATGTGTCTGCTAGTAGTGATGAAGAATTAAACCATTTTATGTCGATGGGGACTAGAAATGTTCCAAGAAAAACCAAGATCAACTTAGTAGAAGCAGCATTAATTAATTATTTTAAACCCAAATATAATTTTATGCACAAAGATTCATTCAATCCTAATAATATGAAAAAGCTTAAGACATTGAAGGAATTATTTAAATTAGATTTATCTGGATTGATTGTAGAAATTAATACCAATAGCCTTGGTGCTAAACTATTCAGCGAGCAAACAAATAATATTTCAAAAAAGAATGAAATTAACATGTCTTTTTTCGAAGATAATAAAAACCATGAGGATAAGGAAATTCGAGAGATGTGTGGGAATATGTTGAATGCTCACATCGCTAAGTTTCCTTTATATAACATTGACGAGAGAGAAAGCTTTATCCATGCTCTGCCATGGCATTCATAGTCTTTTAAAAAATTTCCAGCAACAAACAATCCGTTTGTTTTATTACAAACGGATTATTCCTAAATATAATTTATGGCTAGGACACTTTATCACCAGCTTTAGCACCAGTTTCAGGTGAAATCACCCAAACACCTTCACCATTACCCGCAGCTAAAACCATCCCGTTTGAAATACCAAAACGCATCTTACGTGGTGCAAGGTTTGCCACCATGACTACTAATTTGCCTTTTAAGTCTTCAGGTTGGTAGAACTCACGAATACCGCTAAACACGTTGCGCGGTTCAGCTTCACCGACATTTAAAGTCAATTGAAGAAGTTTGTCAGAACCTTCAACCGTAGCAGCTTCCAAAACTTCTGCGACACGCAGGTCAACTTTCATAAAGTCTTCAATGCCAATAATCTCAGCTTCTCCAACTTTAGGTTCAGGTTTTTTCTCAGCTTTCTTCTCTTTTTTCTTTTCCGCTTTTGGTGCTTCAGCAGGCGCAGCTAAAGAATCTTTAGACGCATCGACCATTGCAGCAACCGCTTTCGGGTCTACACGCTGCATCAATGGTTGGAATTGAGCAATTTCATGATCCACCAAAATCGTTTTACCAGACGCAAAGTCGAAAGATTCTAATTTTAAGAAGCTTTGAACTTCTGCTGCCAAGGTAGGAAGTACTGGTGCAAGGTAAACCGCCAATTGACGGAACAAGTTAATACCAACAGAACATACATCATGAACTTGCTGTTCCTCGCCTTCAATTTTCGCAAGTGCCCAAGGCTTTTTCTCGTCGATGTATTGGTTGGCTTTATCTGCAAGCGCCATGATTTCACGGATTGCCGCAGAGAATTCACGTGCTTCGTATTGCGCTGCGATTGAAGCGCCTGCATCAATAAAGCTTTGTACCAATTCAGGCTCAGCACAATTTGCAGAAAGTTTGTTATCAAACTTAGTATTGATGAACTTGGCACAACGGCTTGCGATGTTCACGACTTTACCAACCAAGTCAGAGTTTACTTTCTGAACGAAATCATCAAGGTTCAAGTCAGAATCTTCAACTTTGTCAGAAAGCTTAGATGCAAAGTAGTAACGTAAATATTCAGGGTTTAAATGCTCTAAGTATGTTTCCGCTTTAATGAATG
The DNA here is from genome assembly GCF_024605785.1 of Acinetobacter sp. YH16040_T. Lineage (NCBI taxonomy): Bacteria > Pseudomonadati > Pseudomonadota > Gammaproteobacteria > Moraxellales > Moraxellaceae > Acinetobacter > Acinetobacter sp. YH16040_T. Next base: position 812,441 of record NZ_CP094541.1, read on the forward strand.
TACCACGAGATTTAGACATCTTCTGACCATTTACAGTCAAGAAACCGTTTACGAATAGGCTTGTAGGGGTACGGTAGTTTGCACCTTCAAGCATTGCAGGCCAGAACAACGCGTGGAAGTAAACGATGTCTTTACCAATGAAGTGATACACCTCATTTTTAGAATCTTTTTTCCAGTAGTCTTCAAAGCTTAGATCAGGACGTTTAGTCTTGATGTAGTTTTCAAAGCTCGACATATAGCCGATTGGCGCATCAACCCAAACGTAGAAGTATTTGTTTGGCGCATCTGGAATTTCAAAACCGAAGTAAGGCGCATCACGTGAGATGTCCCAATCAGACAGACCTGCTTCAAACCATTCATCGAGTTTGTTGGCAATCGACACAGGCAGACGACCTTCGTCACGTGTCCATTTTTGCAGGTATTCACCAAAGTTTGGCAGTTTAAAGAAGTAGTGATCTGAAGATTTCTCTACAGGTGTCGCACCGCTTAAAGTCGATTTTGGATTTAATAATTCAGTTGCGTTGTATGTTGTACCACACACTTCGCATGAGTCGCCGTATTGGTCTTCCGCTTTACATTTCGGGCATGTACCTTTAATGAAACGGTCAGACAAGAACATTGCTTTTTCAGGGTCAAACAATTGCGTCACAGGGCGTACCGCAATGTTGTCCGCTTCACGGTTCTTAATGTAAATCTCAGAAGCGCGTGCTTGGTTTTCAGGGCTGTTGGTTGAGTCGTAATGGTCAAAATCAACTTTAAAGCCAGCAAAATCACGCTCATGTTCTTTTTGTACATTGGCAATTTGCTGTTCAGGCGAAATACCATTGGCTTCCGCACGTAGCATAATCGCTGTACCGTGAGCATCATCCGCACATACATAAGTCACGTTATGACCCATCGCACGCATGGCACGAACCCAAATATCAGCTTGGATATAACCGAGTAAATGACCCATATGAATTGGGCCATTCGCGTATGGAAGGGCGTTAGTAACTAAAATATTACGCACGGATATGACTCTCTCATTCGTATTTATGCAATGGGCTGTAATTTTACATGAGATAGCCAGTACTTGCACAAGGGAATGGGTGAAATCTTTGCAAAAGTAAAAAATTCTATATTGCTGACACAATTACAGTGATAATAGGGCATAACTGTGATGCCTAAGAGTAACAAGCCCATGTATGAAGATGACTATGAAGACGATCAGCCAATCACTCGTATTCCTCAAAATGAACAGCGTCATAAATTGGGGCATCACATTATTAAAGATGCGCAGCAATATTTAGAACAGATTTCAGCAGATGAGCATGCCTTACTGATTCAAACTCTGCGTCATTTGGCACAAGATGAGCCTTATTTCGATATTTTGGCCGATGAATTAGATCAGCCGGTAGAAATGAAAGTAGCGAATGATGCTTTAAATTTATTGTATTTTTGGCAACTGCTTCATCAACATGAAAATGATGCAGACTTTGATTTTCTGAATGTCATCAATAGCGAGTTTTTCCAAACTGAAATGTTGAAAGCCTTTGATGCTTTGAATATTGGTGAACATAAAGCACCGCGACGTCAGGTACTTTTAGATGCGTTTAAACTGTATAAATTAGACATCCATGCAGGATGTATCCCTGTGTTATATGCACAGCTTGAAGGTATCTTGACAGACGTGTTGATTCAAACCGGTTTCTTAAATCAAAACGGCACTAAATTTGTCGATGTCTACAAAATTGTACCGGGGCTTAAAGGCAGCGAAATTAAAAGCCTGTGGCACAAATCTAAAATCGCCAATGAGTTGAATCCGTATTTTGCCGAATTGGCGGCCTATCAAATGGATAGTAGCTCTACCGTAGCGATGACCCGTCATAATATTTTGCATGGGACCGATGTTGCGCATTTTAATCAGGGACGGAGTTTTATCCTGTTTATTTGGCTGTTTTCCGCAGTGAGCTTTATGAGTACGGTCAGCAAATAAGTTTCATTTCAAGAGATCAATGCATCAGAATGGTGTTGGTCTCTTTGCATTACATCACCCTTTAAAATTAAAAGCATAGAGTAAAATCGACCATGCATATTTGCATCAAGCCATTGTGAAAATAGGCAATCACATGGCGTTTTCCTGTGGTTGATTTGTTTCTAAATGCGTCTATTTCAAGTATCTGCTTCAAATCGCGTTATAACTATTGTTAGACAATAACAGAGAAGAGGCGAGAACGATGACAACTGAAAATAAAATTGATCAATTGAAAGATAAAGCGTCAGAGTTGGGTGATGATCTAAAGCTCAAAGCCAAAGAGGCTCAACTTGAAGGTGAAAAAGCACTCGATGGTACAAAGCATAAAGTTGAAGAACTCAAGCTTGAGGGTGAAAAAACCTTAAATGACGCCAAACATGAACATGCAGAACAGCATGCTGAAACCAAAGACCGTCTAGAGCAGTTAAAAGCTGAAGCCAGTCACAAATTAGATGAAGCCAAAGTCAAAGCCTCCGAACTTAAACATGAGGCTGTCGAAAAATTTGATGAACTCAAAGTGCAGGCGACAGAGAAATTTGACGAGTTAAAAAAGAAAGCCACTGACACACTGCATAAGTTTAAAAAAGATGATCAAGCTTAATTGGGGCTGATCAAAAAAGCCGTTCTATCAAGAGCGGCTTTTTTAGGATTCATTGTTTTAATCCATCTAAATTTTCAGTCTTAATATTTTTGACTTGATCATCGACTACGGTAATCACGTAGCGCATATTGGCAATTTCATAGGTGTAATCTACTGCTAGTTTCGCAGGCAGATTTTTCTCTTGCAGCGGATAAGACACCATTTTCATCGGAGAAGCTTGCATACGCGAGCGCATGAGATCGAGGCTATCACCAATCGCCACAGTTTGTCGGTCAGGTGTTTGAATGGCTTCAGTCGCAATTTCTGCATAGGCTGCTGAAGTCAGGAGCATCAAGGCACATAAAGTCGTTTTATACACAGACTTCTTATAGAGAGTCTTCTGATACATAGTTTTCCCCATTTTAAAAATTAAAAGTACAAAATGTGCCTTTAGATTGCACATCCATCGCTTTGATTATTCTGTTGAAACGACTGAAATATAAACTGAAATTACGCTGAAAATGTATGGTTGATATGTAATCAATTTAAAATTTAATGGCTTTGGTTTAGCCGCATAGATCAACTATAAGGGCATTTTAAGTGGCACACGCTTGAAAACTTGCTTGAAAGCTGACTAAATTACTCACTGATGTTACGCAGTAACATCAGACGCACCGTTTGCTTCAAATAAAAGAATGATACGCGGTAAGGTCATCCGCAAGTGTTTGAGACAGGACTCCTTCTAATCAAAAATGGTTTTGCGATACTTTGAATAATTTGACGCTAGTGAACGAGTTTTGCGGATGACAATGGTTTTGGGTACTTTTGCCAAAACAAAAGTACCTCCAGCCGAAGGCTAATCTCTTTATTCAAACCCTAGATATAAGACTCCGTTGAATAGACTTAAAAATCATTTTTAAAATGCGAAATTACTTTTAGGTGCGTAACATCAGTTACTCAACTTTATAAGCTTATAGGGATAAGTCATTCATCTCCCTCTTACTCTGTGGCAGATGAACAGGTAAACTATCGCTATTATCTTTTGATGTTCCTGTTTGGAGACAACATAATGTCGTGGCTTTCTTCTCTAAAATCTGTGTTTTCACCCTCCCAAGAGGTGAAAGAGGAGGAAATCCAACAGGTTTTACAAAACTATGTACTTCCCAATTCAAATAATGCCTTAAAAGACCGTATTACACAGGTAAATGTGCAAGGTCAGATCTTACAGATCACGATTAATACCTTTCCTTCAGAAGCCGATGACTTACAAAAAATCCATGATGATTTGGCCGATGCATTGGAAAAATGTGGCATCACAGAATTAAATATGCACGTGATTCAGCAAAAAACTGGACATACATCGGGTGGTTGCGGTCATCACCATGCAGAAGGTGAAAGCTGTTCAACACAGCCTAAAGCTAATGAACAAACTGAGCAAAAGTCTACTACGAGTAATCTGCCACCTGTTGTGGATGCATCTGCTACTCAAGCCAAGGCTGAAGAAGATCCAAACAATCCACCAATTCAAAAAGCGGCACCTCTGCAACGTGATGTGCCGAAACATCCACGCATTCAAAATGTAATTTTAGTGTCTTCAGGCAAAGGTGGTGTGGGTAAGTCAACCACGACAGTTAACTTAGCTTTGGCATTACAGCAATTGGGGCTAAAAGTTGGCGTTTTAGATGCGGATATCTATGGTCCAAGTATTCCAACTATGCTCGGTAACGCTGGCCGTACGCCTATGATTGAAGCTGAACAATTTGTACCAATTGAAGCTTATGGTTTGGCAGTCTTATCGATTGGCCATTTAACAGGTGATAACAATACCCCTGTGGCTTGGCGTGGGCCGAAAGCGACGGGGGCGTTAATGCAGCTCTTTAACCAAACTTTATGGCCTGATCTGGATGTATTGGTCATTGATATGCCACCAGGCACAGGTGATATCCAGTTGACGCTTGCACAGCGTATACCAGTGACAGGTGCTGTGATCGTGACGACACCACAAAACGTTGCATTAATGGATGCGACCAAAGGCATTGAGTTGTTTAACCGTGTACACATCCCTGTAATGGGTGTGGTTGAAAATATGTCGACCCATATCTGTTCGAACTGTGGACATGAAGAGCAAATCTTTGGCACAGGTGGTGGCGACCAACTTTCAGCCCAATACGACATTCCACTCTTAGGTCGTTTACCGCTGAACGTACAAATTCGTGAAAATGCCGATGCAGGGAAACCGTCCGTGATTGCTGGTGATGATGCTGCAGAAAGCTATATGGCGATTGCGCAAAAAATTGCAGACGCATTGCCTCAGGCTGAAAAAGATAAAAACCGTATTTTCTAAGGGTGAACTGAAATTTAAGTTGACCGTATTAAAATCTGGCCTCGTGCCAGATTTTTTATAACGTGGTATTGGGAGTGTTTGAAAATTATGAGTACTGAACTTTAGACATTCAATGATGTCTATGAATTACACATCTAAAAAAAGATTTGCACAATTTCTTATTTGCCTTGCGATTATAAGCCGTCTGCCAAGGATAAAATTCTTGAGGCATATCAAAGGATGTCGCGTTTGTACTTAGTTTTTACAAAATAGCTTTCACGACATTTCTATTATTTTGGCTAGGATCAATTCTTTGAACGGCAGTAACTGTACAAACGCATTGTGTCTTAGATTTTTTGCCAAATGTCCTCTGTTACAAGGGGCTTAGCATTGAAAAAATATAGAGGAACAAATAATTTTAAATATTATTTGAAGTCATTAAAACCCACCCATCAAATGAGGGTACGCCTTAGTCTAAGAAATTAAAAAGCCCGGTAATTACCGGGCTTTTTAATTGGTTTTTTAGGAGGAAAGAGACGGGTTTGCTTTACGTTTAGCAGTGATAATATTCACCGTAATTGCGATGATGACCATGATAATGCCTACAATATCTGTAATGGTTTCTGGAATAATCATACACAGCGCACCCACACCTAAAAAAATACGCCAGAACCAGTTGAGATAAGTCTTGAAATAACCTTCAACTGCGGAGCCTAAAGCGAGAATTCCTATCACTGAAGTGACAGTAATACTCACTATAGTTGTCCATGCAGGAAAGGCAAATTCTCGAGCATTGACTGCAACATTGGTGGTATCAATCATCAGCATGGCAGGGTTATAAACGAATAAAAATGGAACAATAAAACCAGCAAGAGATAGTTTTAAGGCCTGAAACCCAGTGCGCATTGGATCACCGCCTGCAATTCCTGCGCCCGCAAAGGCGGCAAGGGCAACTGGTGGGGTGATGTTTGCAAATAAACCAAAATAGAACACAAACATATGCGCGACTAATACAGGGATATCAAAGTTTGCGAGTGCTGGTGCTGCCATGGTGGCAGTAATGATATAGGCCGGAATAGATGGAAGCCCCATGCCTAAAATCATCGATGCAATCATGGTTAAAAATAAAGTGAGAAAGAGACTACCTGCACCTAAACTCATAATTGAAGAAGTCATTACTGAACCAAAACTTGTCAGACTTACTACGCCGATAATAATACCAACGACAGCACAAGCAGCCATCACAGATAATGATTGTTTGGCTCCATCAACGAGCGCATCTAAAATATCTTTTACACCCATTCGTGTTGATTTTCTTAAAGCTGCTACAAAGATGCTCAGGACGATGGTGTAGACAGCAGCATAGCTCACAGGAATATTTTGAAATAAGAAAAAGACCAGTGCCAAAATTGGAATAAGTAAATGTCCACGCTCTTTTAGAACTTCTTTTACTTTAGGTAAATCAGCTTTAGGTACGCCTTTCAGATCATCTTTACCCGCACGGAAATGAACTTGAGCCATGACGCCAAGGTAATACAATAAGGCAGGTAATAATGCGGCTAGTGCAATTGTGCCATAACTCACGCCAGTTGTTTCGGCCATAATGAAGGCACTCGCACCCATGACTGGCGGCAAAATTTGTCCACCGACGGATGCACTGGCTTCAACGGCACCAGCAAAATTCTTGTGATAACCAATTTTTTTCATCAATGGAATGGTAAATGAGCCTGTGCCAACAACATTGGCAACAGCAGTTCCATTAATACTGCCCATAAATCCACTTGAAATTACAGCAACTTTGGCAGGACCACCTTGTTTATGACCCGCCAATGCCATGGCAAGATCATTGAACAATTTCCCCATACCTGATTTTGCAAGAAAAGCACCAAAAAGGATAAATAAGAAAATAAAAGTGACGGATGCACCAATTGCCGAAGAATATAAGCCTTCGGTTTTTAAATACATATGTCCGAAAATGTCGCTGATGGTATAAGGGCGAGTAATTAATCGATCTGGCAACCAATCAAAGTGACTGATAAATGTATAGGTCAGGAAAATTAAACTTAAAATGGGCAGCATCCACCCCATGACCCGGCGAGTTGCTTCTATGACTAATACCACACTCATAATTGCAAACGCGATATCTAAGGTATTTGGAATACCACCTCGAGTGGTCATAATAGATTGATATTCTTTCCATAAATATAAAAAACTGAAGATGGAAAGCAAAGCCAAGAACCAATCGAGAAGTGAAATATGCTGTCGGGAGCTTGTTTGACGAGCTGGATAGAGTAAAAAAATGAGTGCTAGGCCAATAGCGACATGGGCTGCACGCTGTATTAACTCAGGTAAAGGATTAAACGTAATAAATAAATGAAATAATGAATAAAAGATCGCTACAAATGCAACAAAGTAGGTAACAGATTTGCTCATATTGATTCGAGTAACAGATTCCCGATCAAATTTTTCTAATATGGCTTGTTGTTGTTTCTCATCGAGTTGTTCTAATACAACTTTATCTTCTTTGGAATTCATAGGCATTCTCCAATCCACCAAGACTTCCATTTGGGTTGATATTGAACCGAGATGTTGACCAAACTATAGTCTGGGTAACTTTGAAAAATAGACCAAATTTTTTGGTCAGCGAGGATCGTGCCTTGCATATTTCTAGAAATCACCCAGTTGATTTCATCTATATTTTGATTGACCCGCATTCTAATCACACCATTTTTTTGAAACTCAATGGGATAATTTGAGGGTGTACCTGCACCAAATGAAATCAAATCGGTGTGGCGCAGTAAAAACTTATTCTTTTGACGCTGATATTGTTCAGACCAAGCCGTCTTTTCTACTGAATGCTTCCACTGTAAATCAAATTGATCAGTTGAAATTTTGCATATATCAGTTTCAACTCTAACCTGCGTATACAGTGTTGGATAGCTAGCATAGATTAAGAAGAACAATATAAAAAATGCAGTATAAACTGCATTTTTTTGAAGCTTATTATTTTTTAGCCACTTCATCATAGTAGCGTTTCGCGCCTGGATGTAGAGGCGCTACAAGGCCTTGTTGAGCACCTTCAAGCGTGATTTCTGTTGCTGCTTGGTGTGAAGTTGCCAATTGAGGCAAACTGTCAAAGAAAGTTTTTGTTAGTTTGTAGACATCATCATCCGATATATCTGTGCGAACAACTAATGCATTTTTAATTGCGGCAGTTTGAATGTCCGCAGTATTGCCATATGTGCCTTTTGGAATAATCATCGGTAAGAAATAACTTTGATCTTTAGCTATTTCTTTGACTTTATCTGCATTGATTGAAACTAACTGTAGATCAAAGCTTTGTTGAAGTTCCATGAGTGATGAATTTGGAATGCCACTAGTCAGGAATGCTGCATCAAGCTTGCCACCTTTTAAAGCATCAGCGGCTTCAGCATAGCCTAAATAATCAACTTTAATATCTTTATAGGTGATTCCAAAACCATTCAACAGTGTACGTGCATTTACTTCTACACCTGAATTTTGTGCACCTACAGCGATACGTTTACCTTTCAAATCTTCGATATTTTTGATCCCTGATTTTTTAGAGGTTACGATTTGTACGTAGTTGGGATAAAGCGCTGCGACTTGGCTGACATTCTCAACTTTACCATTTGCGAAACTTCCTGTTCCGTTCAGTGCTTCTGTTAAGCTGTCACTCATAACAAATGCCATTTCAACTTTATTCTGTTTCAGAAGGTTTAAGTTTTCGACGGATGCACCTGTAGTTTGAGTCTTAGAATTTACACCAAAGGTTTTGTTATAAATTTCTGCAAGACTTGTCCCAATCACATTGTAAGGTCCTGATGCCCCACCAGTTGCAATGGTTACGAACTTGGTTTGAAGTTGGTTAGATGTAGCAGTTTCTGCGCTTTTTCCTTCCGTGGTATTTTTTGAAGTAGATTGATCATTTGAGCAAGCAGTAATACACGCCAAAGTAACCGAGAGTAACGTGAGTTTTGTCCATTGGTTCATAGAAACGTCCTTTTACACATAAATTTTGAATATTGATTTGATGAGTTTTAATTTTAATTTCCACTACTCAATTGAACATAACTTAATCAATTATTTTTGAAAAGTATTTTTTTTTGATTTTTTAGTCTCCAATAAATAATGGTTATGCGTAAGAATGGCATGGAGCTATATCGTTTATTTTAATAATATTTTGTTACGTGTAAAAACTGTAGGGTATACATGGAATCATGTGAAATTTCTTTTATAAATATAAGTTCAAGATATTTCTTTGAATTGTAAGGTGCTCTGAATGACTGTTCAGCTAAGGTTTTGTTTTTCTATTTAAGTTACTGAATTTATAATTAAATAAGGAGTTTTTTATAAGCATTTCTATTTTTTATTTTGCTAATCCGAAACAACTGAATTAATCTTCGCGGATTAAGTTTGAGGTCAAAGTATGATTTCATGGTTTTTTTATTGGTCTAGTTATCAGTATTTTGTTAACGCCAGGACCAACCAATACCTTACTCGCATCTTCGGGTATTCAAGTTGGGCTACGTAAATCATTCCGACTCATTCCAGCGGAAGCCTTTGGTTATCTTATTTCGATTAGCCTATGGGGTTTTCTCATTGGTAAAATTTCCGTACATCTGCCTTTACTGCCGACCATTTTAAAACTGTTTAGTGCTGGCTATATTCTATTTTTGGCTATGCGATTATGGCGTACAGCAACTGTTGCTGAAAATTTTAATCAAAAGGGCATTCGTGCACGCGAACTCTTTGTTGCGACGTTATTAAATCCTAAAGCACTATTATTTGCATCTGCGATTTTTCCTGCATTGGCTTGGCAAAATGCGCAGTATTATGTAGCTCACATGCTGATCTTTTTGTTGTTGATCGTTCCTATTGCATTTTTTTGGACCTTCCTTGGTTCAGTTTTGGCATCGAATAAAATTAGTTGGCTCAATCAAGCCAATTTACAACGAACAGCATCGCTAGTCTTGGTTAGTTTTTCGATACCACTGAGTTATTCTGCGATTTTAAAACTTAAATTGATTTGAAAATGACTAAATCCGCTTAGTTCGGCAAAGCTTATTTTCATTAAGTCGGATTTCAGTTAAAGTACCACGCAATAATTGATTTAAGTTTTTGGATAGAGATAAATGGCTATTAAGTCTGATCGTTGGATTCGCGAAATGAGCGAAAAACACGGCATGATTGAACCGTATGCAGAAAACCAAGTCCGTTATGATGAAAATGGCGAAAAGCTTATTTCGTATGGCGTCTCGAGCTATGGTTATGACGTGCGCTGTGCTCGTGAATTTAAAGTCTTTACCAATGTTCATTCAGCAATTGTTGACCCTAAAAACTTTGACGATAAAAGCTTTATTGATATCGAATCAGACGTTTGTATCATTCCGCCAAACTCGTTTGCACTAGCACGTACAGTCGAATATTTCCGTATTCCACGTAATGTGTTAACCGTTTGTTTGGGTAAATCAACCTATGCGCGCTGCGGTATTATTGTCAATGTGACGCCTCTTGAACCAGAGTGGGAAGGTCACGTGACTTTAGAATTTTCGAATACAACCAACTTGCCTGCACGTATTTACGCGGGTGAAGGTGTCGCACAAATGTTGTTCTTCGAATCAGATGAAGTGTGTGAAACCTCTTATAAAGACCGTGGTGGTAAATACCAAGGTCAAACCGGTGTGACTTTACCGAAAGCTTAATCCTTCGGATTTAGTTTAAAAAAGCGGGCGAAGTAGCCCGCTTTTTTGTTGGGTCATTCATCGGAAAATAGACCATTCGGTGGGGAAGTTTTTGCAATTGAGTAATTATTCAGCATAATAAAAAGTTAAGTGACTGGTCTATCACAAGTCTCCATTTAAGGAATAAATGGACAATAACATCAAAGCCAGTTCTCAGGAATAAATATAAGAGAGATGCAGAGCATCTGATAAAAGGAAGGTCGAGATGACTCAATTCACCCAGGCTAAGTTATTCCGCCAGAGTTGCTTAGCAGCCGCAGTCAGCATGTTTGCTGCACCATCTGTTTATGCGCTTCAAGATTTATCAGATGAAGCACTTTCAGCCACAACGGGTGAAGGTGTTGCACTCACTTTAGAAAATTTCAAAATGGTCTTTCAAGGCCCAAATGACCGTTCTGCGGCTTCTAGTTATGCGTCTGGTATGGTTGATCCCGGGAAAAATGATACAGGTTTTATTCGAATTATTCCTACAGGTGAAAACTATGAACAATTAGGCCAGCGTGCTTACGATAAAATCTATAAAGCTGCATATGTTGATGCCTATCAGCAAGGCCGAGTTACGGGCTATAACGGTGTTTATGACTCCACTTTTTTAAGTTCTAAAAGCACCTATGAGACCAATAATGCTACACGAGTAACCAATGAAACCATCGCAACATATTCAACAGAATATCGTGGCCGATTAGTACAGTCTTATCTTGAATCGCCAACGATGCAGGCATATTACGATCAGCGTTATGCAGATTATTATGATGGTTCATCGTCTGGTTTGAAATTAGAAGATGATGGTACAACGAAAGAATCAATTACACCGTGGTTAAAAGAAAAGTCTCAAGCTGCTGCTTTAAAAAATACCTATGAAATGATTGAGTTACTATACGGTAACAATAGTACGGGTAATTTACCTACTGGGTCTACGTTTTATAAAAATTATGTCTCAGGAAAAATTACACGTTCAAATCTTATTGATCCAACAAAAGATGCTCAGTTAAATGCCAAAGCTGCAGAAACCCTCAATCAGTTGGCAACGGACTATGCCAAGCTTGAAGCTCAAAAGGCGAGTGATTCAGCATTAGCAACGGTGAAGAAAAATGCTGAAATTACAGCAAAACAAATTGCCTCGACTGCGACCGTATCGAGCCTCAGATCGAAAGCAGATGTATTTATATATGGCTTAGCCCTGTCCAATAGCAAAGATAAAAATGGAAAAAGTTCATTAGCAACGCGCTATACAGACCAAGGATTTAATTGGGGTACAGCAGAAAACCCATGGCTTTTCCATGCGGGTAATCAAGATGTTGAACAATTTGCGAAAGATAATAAGGGGAATGTTGGTTACTTAGCGATTGAGGCACCATTAAAGAAAATTGCGGCAGATGATGCATCTAACAACATCAAGCTTGGTTTGTGGATGGATGTATTTTCACGGTCGTTGAATTCAAGCAATGTCGTCGATCCGATTACCGGTGCGCCGACTAGCGGCTTAGATAAAGACTATCGTTTACGTACTCAAATTGTTGCGAATGGCCTGAGTTTTAATGGATCACAAGTTCGAATTTTTCAAACCCTAAAATCTACAAATACAAATTACAACCAAACCTTAGGTTTAGCCAGTTTAATTCGTATTAATACCAATGATCGTGCTGAGTCACTGAGTATCAATGATGGAGATTTGGATGCTCGCGGCATGCGTATCAGTACAGCTGCACGCCCTGAATTGGATGATGGAACAGCAGCGACACCAGCGATGGATCGATCTGCAGCTCCAATCTTTCATGAAACTGAAGGTCTATATTTATATAGCCCAAATATCAATTTAGTTTTAGGAAATATGTATCAGCCCTTTATTGTGGGTTCAGAAGGTCGAAATATTATTTTGGAAGTGACACGTATTCCAAATGTACCTTCTATTTACAGTAAAATTTATACTTACTATACGGATATCGCTGGTAATACCACAGGTACATCGGGTTTAAATGCCTCAGACTTTAAAGGATCAACCTGTAACGTCTATAGTTGTGGCACGGAGTTAAAAGCAAACTCTTCAGATGCGACAGCACTATATCAAGGACGTAATGCAACACACAGTAGCATTGCGATCGGTACAGTAGAGCGCTTGCCTGGTAATCTGTTGAATGCAAAAAGTACGGATACGGCGACAGGTGTGGTGTTTAAAGGTGTCAATGGACAAAGCACGAATTTAGGATCTGTTGCCATAGATGGCGTATTGATTCAGCACTTAAAAATAAGAACAACAGGGCTGTAGGAGAAATCACATGTATAAAATTTTATGCGCTGTTGTTTGTGCTGCACTGACACAAACTCATGCAGGTTTAGTGTCTATGGATAATAGGGAACTTACCGCTGCAACCGGTCAAGGCGGTGCAGATCTCAGTTGGACACTTTCCTTAAATCATCAATATGCCAATGATATGTCAAAAAACAACATATCAATCATGGATGCGAATGGTAAAACAACGCAAGCATTTTATGGATATCAATGTTCATCCAATGAGTTTTGTCGCTTAGCACTTGCGCCCAATAATCATGTGGATGCAAATGGTAATAAGAAATGGTTGGTGTTTAAACAGTTTCAAGGAACGTTACAGATCGATCAATTTTCACTAGATGGTGTGACGATTATCAATCGTGAAGGTAATCCACAAACGGCTATGCAGTTGACATTTTATGATGATAAGCCATTAAAAATTAGGAATTTAGGCTTTGCTACGTTGGCGGTGGAAACAGGTACGACAGGTAAGGAAGGTTACGAGAATACCAGTACTTATACGACCTATACCGAAAAGAAAGCTGATGGAACAACTTCAACTTTAGCTGTGCCTGATTTTGATCGTGGTTCAGAACAAGGATTTATGGGTGTTAATGTGCATGGCAACATGCACATGAGTGGAAAGTTAAACATCTTCAGTTTTAACTGCACTGGAAATGGTGCAGGTCGCTGTTAATCAGCTGTGACTGAATATAAGGATATAGTGATGAAAAAAATAACAACTTTGACGGCACTCGCAACCAGTATTTTACTTGCTCAACACACCTATGCTTTTGAAGCAATGACCGACGAAAGCTTGGGTGCAGTTACTGGCCAAGATGGTATTTCGATTACCCATGAAGTTTCTAGAGTCAAAGTCGATCAATTAAATTGGGTTGACCCAACCGACCAAAATAAGATGAAAATGGGTTTGCACAATGTGCAAATAGATGGCGTTGGGCAAAGCACCATTACATCAAAATTAGATTTTGATGTTGGGACTACGGATGCTGGTGTAGGCATGCGTATAGCTGCGAGTGTCAGCCCATTTACGGCTGTTGCACAAAATATTATGTTGCTGTGTCAAGGAACAACGTGCCAAACGCCTACACAAAATTTAGGTTCACTTACGATTGCAACATCTTCACCTTTAAAAGTATTACTTGAAACCAGCAATGGTCTATTTAACCGTAATGATACGGCGTATATGGAATTTCAATTGCAAAATGCCAGTATTAGTCATGGTATGAATGGATATAGCGTAACCTTAAAGGACTTTAACTTTAACTTTGCTGGTTCAGGTTATATGTATGTTGCAGCTGATGAAGGCATTGTTCTCACCACAAAATCCACAGGGAGCAAAGATCATACGGTCAATTTGGGGCGGGTCAAGGACACATCAGATGTGCATAGCTCACGTAGCGATGCCACAAACCCCGGCGTTAATATCGATTTACGATACGGTACCGATGGTGGTGCACAGCGCAATTTAATTCGTATGGGAGCATCGGGTGCTGTCACTAATGCACGAGTGGCCTTAAACGCCAATCAAGAAGGAATCAAAGATTTTGGTCTAGCAACGAAAGCTTCAGGATATGAGTCTGTTGGTTCAGGTGGTTTACATTTAGGAGTGCGCGCGGATTTTACTTCAAAGGATGATCCGAGTCTTGTTGCAGGTCAAGCACCGACAACCTTAGAAATTGGCCATACGGGTATTGGTAGTTATGCCATTGAATTTTCTAATTTAACGTCTTTAGTTGCTGATAAAAATGCCTATATTGATTTTGGCGATATTTATATCAATACCATTCAAGCCAAAAGCCTTGATTTTCTGGTAAATGATAAATTAAAAGCGACATTAGGCTTAACCAATAATGTTTTAACCCAGAATCTGTCAAATCAAACGGCGGGTGGAAATTTTGCACTTGTGGCGATTCGTGGTATGGATTTTCAGTCCATCGCGCGTACCGCACGATTTATTTCTGATAACTCAATTGCTGCAATTGCAAGTAATGACAACAGTTGGGGGATTGGTATCCCGATTTATAATATGAATGCCAATGTTGCATTATCAGAGAAAAAATACAGTTATAAAAATGCGGCTGAAAAATCAGGTATTGGCTATAACCTTGTAATGAGCACAGATGGTTATGGTGTTGATAAAAAAACAGGAACACCAAGTACAACTTCCATTATTTTGATTGATGGTAAAAAAGGTATTAATGGTCAAGAAGTCAATTATTATGCAGGCTTACGAAACATCAATGCCCTTATTCAATCTGATGGTGTGATTGGTTATGAAAATGATGGCATCTATGTACGTGCAGATAATTTATTGATTGCAGCTAATGCCGAGTTAGCGATTGGTCAACTTCCGGGTTCAACCTATAACTGTGCGACTACAGCTTCTGCCAAATGTGGGACTACAGTACCTTTAGATAATTTCTCTAAACGTGATGATGTGTTGACGAATATTGCGTTTAAACTTGATGGTAAAGGTGAGCTATTTATAGTACCGGGCCTAAATGACAGTGCAGAAAATAATTATTTATCTTTTCGTGGCAGCTTTGAATTTAAAGCATTAACAGATGCTGAAAAGAAAGATCAAAAAGTTATGGGAAGCTATTTAAGTTTGATGAATGAAGATGTAAATGCCAGCGGTGTCGTTTCAGCTTCAAGTATCAATATTAATAAAATGCAGGGCGATCTAGGTTTTGATGCTCGAATTAAAATGAAACAAGATTCGGTAGAGTTTGATAATCAGGTGAAATTTAATCCAACCAATAATATGTCTAAAGCGTTTCGTGCAGAAGTATCGATGTTAACAAATGGCAATATGCAAAAGATGGCGGATATAGCCCTAACCGGTGGAACAATGCGAAGCACCATGGGGATTACTCCACGCTAATAATATTAAATCAATAACAAATAAATAAAATAACGAACAGGGAATTTGTTATGAAAAAGAAGTTAATCAGAGGTTTGATCTTCTCGACATTTGCGATGAGTAGCTTATCTCATGCAATGATGGCTTTAGATGATGAAAGCTTATCAAAAGTTGATGGTCAAGCATTACTCTCCATGGAATATACGCAGGGGTATAATTCTGTGGATGAGAGTGGACAAGCCGTAGACCAATCCAATGTCGGCTTTTATAAGCTTGGTTTAGAAGCTGAAATGGAGCTCAATGCCAATATTAAAAAGCTGCAATTGGGTTGTGGTGGTGCAAATGGCTCAGGTGCTTGTGATATTGATATCGATCATATTTCATTGAGTGGATTGCCTGTAAATAGCAATTATACGTCTGATGAACGTGCGGCAACTTCTGCTTTGTTGACCAATCCTTTTATCGAAATTGCAATTAAAGATCCCAAATCAGCTGCAACTCGTGAAGTGATGGGCTTTCGTCTGAGCGCTGAAAAAATTTCTGGGTTAATGACATTAGGTACAGAAAATAGTAATACACCCAATGGTATCAACACCTTTAGTGGGTATATGAAAACCAAAGCGTCTGCGGGTGTTGCAACAACTGCCGAGCGTGTGATGGACTATGCTTCTACGCAGCAATACATTGAAGGGGCAGTTAAGGGGACATTATTTGGTGCTGAAGTTGATCTACCGCTTCACTACAAATCAGATAATTATTCTTTTAATTTAAAATCAACCACAGCACCTTTTACAATTCCAGCCACTGTCGTGAGCGGGAATAGAATTAAGGATAATATTGCGGTATTAAAAGGCACAGGTACAGTTGATCGTCTAGATTTTAGTGGTCCATTAGAAGCTCAGATCTCTCTACTTGGGTTAAATATTAATTTGAATAAAGACGTAACAGGCTATCTTACTGGACTACAAACCGATATTACGGTAAATCAAAGTTTAGGTTTGATCCATGCACTTTATCTAAATAACCCTGCTTCGTTATCCTTACAAGCTCAAAAAATACTCTGGCCTGGTGCTGCAGTTGCAGCAGAAAGAGGTTGGTGGTTGGCGATGGAAGATGAGGTCGATTTGGGGAGTATTACACCTTCAGATAAAGTGGCGATTACGGATGAAGTGTTGAAACAAACGATCGCTGGAATTAACCATGACTTAAGTACCAATGTTCGTAATTGTGGAGATTTAATCTTTGGTTGTGTTGCAGGTTCGGCTTTAGATGTTAAAGAAATTAAAAACCCGTCATTAATTGATTTCCCATTAAACAATTTAAAACTTTCTGGACAGGAGTTTCGTTCTAACTGCTTCGGCGGGCTGAAATTCTGTTAAGGCTTAAAGTATTTAATATAAAAAAATCCCGCACTTAGCGGGATTTTTTTATATTTAGCGCAAATTATTTTGCAATTTTCGCTAAAAGGTCTTCTTTACTGAGGTTGCTTGATTCTTCATCACGGCGACCTTTGTACTCAAATGTACCAGCATCCAAACCTTTCTCACCAATAACGATACGGTGTGGAATACCTGTTAACTCGATATCAGAGAATTTAACACCAGGACGCTCATTACGATCATCAAGAAGAACATCATAACCAGCAGCAGTTAATTCTGCATACAGTGCTTCAGCTGCTTCCATTGTACGTGGTGACTTATGTGCATTCATTGGCACGATAGCAACTTCGAAAGGAGCAATTGCAGACGGCCAAATAATACCTTTGTCATCGAAGTTTTGTTCAATCGCAGAAGCAACAACACGAGTTACACCAATACCGTAGCAACCCATAGTCACAACGAGAGGTTTGCCATCTTCACCTAAAACTTTGCAGCCAAGCGCTTCAGAGTATTTTTGACCCAACTGGAAGATATGACCAACTTCGATACCACGTTTAATCAAGATTGTACCTCGACCATCTGGAGAAGGGTCACCTTCAACAACATTACGCAGGTCATAAACTTCGGTGTATTGTGCATCACGTTCCCAGTTTACACCTACAGCATGTTTATCAACTTGGTTTGCACCAGCAACAAAGTCTGAAAGTACAGACGCTGCACGGTCAACAATAACGGTAATGCCTTTTTGGGTTAAGCCTTGAGGGCCACAGAAACCAGCAGTTAAGCCTAAGTCAGCTAATTGTGCTTCAGTTGCAAAAGTTAATGGAGCAGCAATTAATGGGTGTTTTTCTGCTTTAATTTCATTCAGTTCATGGTCGCCACGTAGGAATAAGGCAACCACTGGCGCAGCTTTACCTTCTTCAGCAACACCTTGAACCAACAATGCTTTTACAGATTGAGCAGGTTTTGATTTAAGGAATTCAGAAACATCAGCTATGGTTTTTTGATTTGGTGTATCAATAATTTCAAGTGCTTTAGTCGGAGCAGCACGTTCACCAACTAGTACGGCTTCAGCCATTTCTACGTTAGCAGCATAATCTGACTCTGTAGAGAATGCGATGTCATCTTCACCGCTAGAAGCAAGTACGTGGAATTCATGAGAACCCGAACCACCAATTGAACCTGTATCCGCTTGAACTGGACGGAAATTTAAACCTAAACGCGTGAAAATCTTGCAGTAAGCTGCATACATGTTGTCATAGGTTTCTTGTAAAGAGGCTTGGTCAACATGGAAAGAATAGGCATCTTTCATGATGAATTCACGTGAACGCATCACACCGAAACGAGGGCGGATTTCGTCACGGAATTTGGTTTGTACTTGGTAGAAGTTTGCAGGCAATTGCTTATAGCTTTTCAACTCATTGCGAGCAAGATCTGTAATCACTTCTTCATGTGTAGGGCCAAGTACAAAGTCATTGTTATGACGGTCTTTAAAACGTAAAAGTTCTGGACCATATTGTACGAAACGACCTGATTCTTCCCATAAAGATGCAGGTTGAGTGACAGGCATCAGGACTTGAAGTGAACCAGCACGATCCATCTCTTCGCGGATAATCGCTTCAACTTTATTTAATACGCGAACGCCCATCGGCAGCCAAGTGTATAAACCTGAAGCCAATTTACGAATCATCCCGGCACGAAGCATAAGCTGATGTGAAATAACTTCAGCATCGTTTGGGGTTTCTCTTAACGTTGCAAATAAAAAGCGACTCGCGCGCATGGAAACTGTCCTAAAAAATTAAGCGTTAAAGTGGAGAGTATACAATAAAAAATGAGGTGAACATTTTCCAAAGTCACCTCATTTTAGATTTTGTCATTATGACATGATTTTTTTGGCCTGACGTGCAAGGAAGTTTCGGAAATCATCCAAATAGGTAAAAATCACTGGAACAACCACGAGTGTCAGTAAGGTAGAGGTAATCACACCACCAATCACGGCATGTGCCATTGGCGCGCTTTGTTCACCGCCTTCACCCAGACCAAGTGCAAGCGGAACCATACCCATCACCATTGCGCTGGTGGTCATTAAAATGGGGCGTAAACGGGTTTTACCTGCTTCAATAATTGCGTCATAACGATCTACACCATGATCCATGGCTTTTTTAATAAAGTCGATGAGTAGAATTGCGTTCTTTGTCACCAAGCCCATGAGCATAATAATCCCGATAATGGAAAAGAGGTTCATGGTTGAATTAAATAAGAATAGGGCCAAGAACACCCCAATCAATGATAAGGGCAATGACGCCATAATGGCTGCAGGGTGAATGAAGCTATTAAATTGTGAACCCAAAACAATATAAATAAACACAATAGAGAGCGTAATCGCTGTCATTGCATAACCCGCTGATTCAGCCATATCTTTATTGGCACCTTGCGTGACAAAACTATAACCCGGTGGCAAGTCGAAGTTTTTCTCTATCTCATTGATTTCGGCACCAATATCACCCGCAGGACGTCCTGCTGTGTTGGCTTCAACCATTACTTCACGTGCCAGATCACGACGGTTAATTTGTGAAGCACCGAGTGTTTCTTCAAAGCTAGCCACACTTGCCAATGGAACCAAGATAGGTAAGCCTGTGGCATCGGTTTTTTGCGATGTGATGTACATGCTTTGAATGTCTGTTGGTAGTCGACGCTGATCTTCAGTGAGACGTAAATTTACATCATAGGTTTCGCCTTTATCATCCTTCCACGTTGTTACATTATCCCCCGCAAGAAGAGGGCGTAACACATTGGCGATCTGATTGACGGATAAACCTAAATCACTGGCTAAAACGCGATTGATATGTACACCTAGCGTCGGTTTAGGTTCTTTAAGCGAGCTTTCTAAGTCGACAATACCTTCGACTTTGGCAACTTCAACCAAGAATCGATCTGAAATGCGTTGTAACTCATCCAAGTCGGGGCCTTTAATCGAGATCATGACCGGCTTTTGACCGCCCGAAACTGTTTCATCAGCTGAGGCAATCGAGGTAATAGTAATTCCTGCCACATGTTTTAAACGTGTACGGAATTCATTGTTGAGATCCGTTAAGGTTTGACTACGCTCCGTACGTGGTGAAACGGTGACACGAATGCTGGCATGGTTTTTGCCGCGGTCAGTAGCACTATTAATGGCACCATAAGTGGCTTTGACTTCTGGATGCTGGCGAATGATACGATCTACTTGCTTAAGCTTCGCCTGTGAATATTCAAGGGTTGCATCAACGGGTGTTTCAAATTTGATCCGAATTTCACCTTTGTCTGGTACCGGTACAAATTCGGTTCCGATCAGTTTGGATAAACCCAATGCACCAAATAATGATGCAACGGCGATTAAAAGGGTGATGAGACGGAACTTTAAAGCAAGCTTGAGTAATTTTTCATAATGATGGCTTAAGTTATCGAGCTTGCCCGAAATCCAGTTAAAAAAGCGTTTGATTTTGCCGGGCTTTTTATTTGGATCGTGGCTTTCTGCCCAGTGAGCAGACAACATCGGGTCAAGGGTGAAACTCACAAACATCGAAATCAGTACAGCGGTACTAACGGTTACACCGAATTGATAGAAGAAACGCCCAATAATACCGCCCATAAATGCCACAGGTAAAAATACCGCGACAATAGTCAAGGTCGTGGCCAATACAGCTAAACCAATTTCTTTCGTGCCGTCGAGTGCGGCGGTGACATGGTCTTTGCCCATATCGGCATGGCGGACAATATTTTCACGAACCACAATGGCATCATCAATGAGTAGACCGATACTCAGCGAGAGAGCCAGTAGGGTCATCATGTTGATGGTAAAACCAAAAATCCAAACAAAGGTGAGGGTGCCCAGTAGCGAAATCGGTAGGGTTAAACCTGTAATAGCTGTCGAACGAAATGAACCGAGAAATAACAAAACAATGAGTACCGCAAGTACTGCACCTTCAATAATCGTACGTGCCACGTCTTTAATGCTGCCACGAATACCTTTTGAAGAATCAACCACAATTTCTGCGGTCGTGCCTTGCGGCAATTGCTGTTGGATTTTACTTAAGGTTTTACCGGTATTATCAACCACCTCAATTACATTAGAGTCCGAACTTCTCAGAATGTCGACAGCGACGGCTGTTTTACCATTCAGATAGGCACTCGACTCCATTTCAGCTTGGCTATCTTCGATTTCAGCAATTTGTTTGAGATAAATCGGCGCGCCATTTTTATTGGCAACCACTAAATCTCCGAAAGAATTTGGGTGAATAACCCGAGATTTAATTTCGACCACCAATTCTGAGTTCTTTTGTTTTAAAGTCCCCCCCGGAACTTCAATATTTTCAGATTTTAGGGTGTTTATAACTTGGTCTATCCCAATCCCGAAACTTTGTAATTTTTGTGGATTTACTTGTATCCGAATTTGACGCTGCGCATCGCCCAATAAATTGACCGTACCAACACCGGGAACCGTTCTAAGCTGTGGCACAATCCGTTGATTCAGATAGGAACTCAAATCACGTAAAGACATGTCCTTCGATTCAAAAACAATCGACATAATCGCACTGGTAGTAGGGTCGTAGCGTTCTACAATCGGGTCATCAATTTCATCACGAAATTGTGCGGTTACTGGTGCAATTTTATCTCGAATATCCTGTGCAGCTACAGAGGACGAGACATCTAGATTAAATTCGACAATAACCGTGGATAAACCTTCACTGGACTGTGAAATGACTTGCTTGAGGCCTGAAATCGTATTGATCTGATCTTCAAGTTTCTTAGTGATTTCAGATTCGACAGACTCAGGAGAAGCACCCGGATAGTTGGTGTAGACTACAACAAAAGGGAAGTCGACATCAGGAAACTCCTCAACGCCCATACGTTGCCAAGAAGCAAGTCCTAACACCATCAGACAAAACATCATCATGATGGTGAAAACAGGATATTTCACACTAATTCGGGTTAACCACATAACAACTGTCCTGCCTTATTCTTTTAATTTTGGCTGATACTTACATCTTGTTTGATATCTGAATCATTAAATTTAATTCGGCTGATCAGATCACTATTTTGTAAGCCCTGAACAATCGCGGTGTTATTGCTATAACTCTGATTCAAAATTTGTATAGGTACTTTGGCAATTTTATTTTGACGAATGACCCAGACGTAAGGTTTATCTTTTAGACTTTGAATGGTATCGAGTGGAATTTTTTGGCCTGAAATATTATCCGTGCCTAAGATGTGACCTTCGACAAAAGCACCAATACTTAATGATGTAATGGTTTCATTTGGGGCTGCAAAAAATTCAATTTGACGACTGGCTTGATCGGCAATCGGTGAAATTCGGCTGATTTGTGCTGTGAGTAAATTGCTATTGCCTTGGATGTTATATTCAATCTTTTGTCCAATTTTCAGCGCTGCCTGCTGATCACTTGGTAATTTGGCTTGAATTTCTAATTGGTCTGGATTGACGATTTCAAAAAGGGTTTGTCCGGCAGCAACCGTTTGTCCCGGTTCAACATCACGTTTGGTAATCACGCCTTGGATAGGACTATAAATGGTGCCGTCTTGATTGGCTTTACGTGCAATATCGACATTGGCTTGTTGGGCACGAACATTTTCCATTTGAGCTTGGTAATCGACACGACTTTGTTCAAACTCTACTTTGGAAATAAAGCCTTGATTCAGCAAACGCTGTTTGCGCTCCATCATTAGTTTGGCTTGATTGGCTTGAGCTTGCGTGGATGCGAGGTTCGCTTGAGATTGAGCAAGACGTGCTGCGTTGTCTTGATTATTTAAATGCACCAATACTTGGCCTTTGCTGACACGTTGTCCGACCTCTGCATTAACATTGGTTGCAGTCGCAGTGACTTGGGCTTGAATACTGCTCTGATTGACTGCCCGAATGGTGCCTGTAAAGGCTGTTTTTGAAATGGCGTTGCCTTGTTCGATCGTGACCAGATCTTGTTGAATCAATTCAATCTTATTTTCTGGTTTTACACTTTGCTGCGAATCTTCTTTTTGACATGCAGCCAAAGTCAGGCTTATGCAAAGCAGGCTAAGCTTTAAAAATGGGGATGATTGCTGTGCAGATTGCATAATGGTCCTTATATCAGCGGTCTACAAAAGCAATTGAATAACAAGTTTATTCCATTGCTTTTAAACGCGTAATAATTCTGTCGTATTCAGCTTCTGTATTTCGATAGCGAGTTTGTAACGATTGAATGTATTCTTTTTTCGCTACCATATTTTTTTGATTATTATCCAACATTGTTTTTAATTTTGCCGGAACGGTTTCACCTTTTCGAAAATGTTCACGTTCTTGGCGAACAAATAATACACGATCATTTTGTAATTGTTTTAATTGTTCTTGTTCAAACACGATCTGTTTACGTATACCAGTCAGTGCATCACGCTTTTTAATGGCCGCAGTTCGGCTATTGGTATAGGCTTTTTTAAGTTTGATATCTGAAGCTTGCTGACGTGCTTGGGCAGCACGCTGAGGAGCTTGTCTAACGTCCGCTTCAGCATTGTAGGGGCGGTTACGTTTAATCACTTGCATATTTTGATCAAGTGCTTCATAACCATAGCGGATGTGATTTGGTGTCACATTGGTACTGATGTTTGCTATGCCTTTACTGTCATAGTAACGATACCAAGTCGCCTTTTGTGGTTGCTGCGTATTGGTTGGTGCAGCAAATAAAAGCGGGGTATAAGCCAACAAACAAGCCGTCAGAATGACTTTTTTTGAGAAATGTTTAAGGCCAATCAAGTGAATTTTTTTTGTAAACGGACTCAACCTTGTACTCCCCAGTTTAAAGTTGACTAAATTACTTATTTTAAAGTAATAATCTTGCTATAATATGCTTAATTAAGACAATTAAATACTATTCCAAGTTAAAAAAAAATCGTTGGTCATCGGAAAGTGTGAAGCAGTTAATAAAAACAAGAAATCTTGTGTGTTTGCGCAGAAAATGTTCATTGAAAACGCAAGTAAAGATATGTTAAAAATGTTCACAACTTGTAAATAATAATGCTGCTAACTTAATTGTTTGTACATCCTCAATGGGTAGGGTCAATAAATGGACGATAAATTCCAAAATCTAAAAGTCATGGTAATTGATGATTCAAAAACCATTCGTCGTACGGCCGAAACGCTGCTTCAGCGTGAAGGATGTGAAGTCGTCACTGCTGTAGATGGTTTTGAAGCACTGTCAAAAATTGCCGATGCAAATCCAGATATCGTATTTGTCGATATTATGATGCCACGTCTTGATGGCTATCAAACTTGTGCCCTGATTAAAAACTCTCAAAATTATCAAAATATTCCTGTGATTATGCTTTCAAGTAAAGACGGTTTATTTGATCAGGCGAAGGGTCGTGTTGTGGGTTCGGATGAATACTTAACGAAGCCATTCAGTAAAGATGAATTGCTGAATGCAATCCGTAATCACGTTACAGCTTAATTAGATTTTTTATTTTTTGGGGAAAAAGCATGGCACGTATCCTAATCGTTGATGATTCACCAACAGAAACTTTCCGTTTTAAAGAAATTTTAGGTAAACACGGATTTGAAGTGATTGAAGCTTCAAATGGGGCAGATGGGGTGACAATGGCTCAAGCTGAGTTACCAGACTTGGTCTTAATGGATGTGGTAATGCCGGGTGTGAATGGTTTCCAAGCAACACGTCAAATTGCACGTGGTGCGACCACCAAGCATATCCCGATTGTCATTGTAAGTACCAAAGATCAGGCAACTGACCGTGTTTGGGGTAAACGCCAAGGTGCTTCTGATTATCTAACTAAACCTGTAGACGAAAAACAATTAATTGATGTGATTAAGCAACACCTCAATGCAGGATAAAGCTCTATGGCAGCAAATGGATTTATCGAATTACTTCGAATCGCAAAACGAGGAAACAAAAACTACGTTTCCACTGAAAATGAAGTAAACCGATGGTCAGGCATTGCTTTTGAGATGATGGGGCAATATTACGTTGCTCCTTTAGGTGAAGTAGCTGAAGTGATCTACCCACCAAAATATACGCCAGTTCCCAACACCCAACCTTGGGTGATGGGATTAGCCAATATTCGGGGACGCTTACTTTCTTTGTCTGACCTAGCACAATATATAACCGGTCATCGAAGTAGTTTTTCACCCACTCAAAAAGTTTTATGTATTAGTCATAATGACCATTATGTCGGTTTGATAGTCGATCAAGTTTTGGGTATTCAACACTTTAATAAGAAAAGTTATTTTTCTAAAGATAATGAGTTGGATCGAAATTTGCAGGAATATTGTCAGGGGTATTTCCACCAGCATAACCAGCAGTGGAATGTATTTCTCTTCAGTCGTTTACTGCAAAATCCAAAATACATGAACGCATCTATAAAATTTATAAATTAATTGTCGCGCACGAACGAAAGAAGGCGTAATCGGGGAGAAGCTGAATGGGCTTTAAACTTAAAAAGAAAAATACGGGTGAAAGCACCAGTGGTCGTAAAGGCGGTAATGCTTTTCTGGCAAAACTGCAATCACAGACAGATCAATTATCTCGAGTTTTTGGTGATAGTGAAAAATCCAAACCATTTATTTATGGTGCGATTGGTTCATTAGTACTGGCAACGATTATTTTATTATACCTATTCTATAGCGTTCCTCGCGGTAACCAATTAACGCAAAGTTTGGGTGAACTCCGTCTTCTTTCGCAAACAATTTCGCGTCAAGCAACTGAGGCAACTGCATCAGGTACTGAAGATGCAATGAAAAAATTAATTGCCTCTCAAGATTCGTTCAAAGAAAACTTAGAAACTGTAAAAGACATTCATGCAAATACAGATGCGCTGAAATCTGTAGATACGCAGTGGGCTGAGGTTTCAAAAAGTATTGACTTGATTACTTCGCAACAAAAAATCATTAATAAATTATATGACACGAACATCGCGATTGGTGAAACCATTCCGGGGATTCAGGCGGAATATAACTTGATGGTCGACCAAATGGCACGTCAAGACATGCCTTCGAACCAGGTGGTGATTGCGAAAAACCAAGTATTCATTGCAGAACGTATTTTACGTTCGATCAGTTCGGTGCTTTCAGGTTCTGATAGCTCACGTGAGTCTGCAGATGACTTCAGTGCCGATACTGAAACCTTCGGTTTGTACTTAAATGCCCAATTGGATGGTAGTACAGAGCTTGGTGTACAACGTATTGAAAGCCCTGAATTACGTGAGTCACTTGAAGGCATTAAAGCTGAATATGACGATGTATTAAAATCAGCGGCTGCGACAATTTTGAAAAACTCAACGCAAATTGTGAACGTACGTAAAGCATCTTCACAAATTTTTGCTGAGTCAGACAAATTGTTGGACAACTTAAATCAATTGTCTTCTAGCACAGGCTTGAAAACCATTTTACCTGCGGTACTGTTGATTCTTGCTTTAACGGCCTTCTTGATCTGTGTGTTCAAACTTCTTTCTTTACGTGGTCAATCGGATAAATTCCGTGTAACCCGTCTTCAAGAAGAATATGACCGTAACCAGAACGCGATTTTACGTTTACTCGATGAAATTGCCGATCTTGCAGACGGTGACTTACGTTCGTATGCGACGGTATCTGAAGACTTTACTGGTGCGATTGCCGACTCGATTAACTTCGCAATCGACCAATTACGTGACCTTGTATCGCGTATTACAGAAACTTCTCAAGAAGTTGCGCAATATACGGCGAATACGCAGGGTATTACCAACCAGCTTGCAGAAGCATCTGAACATCAGGCGCAAGAAATTGCTGGTGCATCTGCCGCGATTAACGAAATGGCAATGTCGATTGACCAAGTATCTTCGAACGCTGAAGAATCAGCTGTCGTAGCAGAACGTTCTGTACAAATTGCTGCAAACGGTGCAGATGTCGTAAACCGTTCAATTGAAGGTATGGACACGATTCGTGAGCAGATTCAAGAAACGTCTAAACGTATTAAACGTTTGGGTGAGTCTTCTCAAGAGATTGGTAATATTGTCGCACTGATTAACGATATTGCCGACCAAACCAACATCCTGGCATTGAACGCAGCGATTCAGGCGTCGATGGCGGGTGAAGCAGGTCGTGGTTTCGCCGTGGTAGCGGATGAGGTACAGCGTCTTGCGGAACGTTCAGCGTCTGCAACCAAACAGATTGAAGGCTTGGTAAAAACCATTCAAACGGATACTAACGAAGCCGTAATTTCAATGGAACAAACGACTTCGGAAGTTGTACGTGGTGCGAACTTGTCTAAGGATGCCGGCGTAGCACTAGATGAAATTCAGTCTGTATCGGGTAACTTGGCGAAACTGATTGCAAACATTTCGGATGCCGCAAAACTTCAGTCTGCTTCAGCTGGTCATATTGCGACAACGATGAACGTTGTACAAGAAATTACCTCGCAAACCACCAGTGCAACATTTGATACTGCACGTTCGGTATCTGAATTGGCGAACATGGCTGAATCATTACGTGAATCTGTATCTGACTTTAAACTCCCAGAGTAAGTCAGGCGCAAACCTGCAGTACCTTAGCTACGGCTAGGGTACTGCACCGATTACAGATAACACATCGATAAGGTGAACTTAACGTCACAGTTAAGTCTTAGGTGATGGTTACAATTAAGTTTGAGCAACCTTCTTGGTGGCAAAACATAAGAAGCCTTAGCTATGAAAGAAATATTAAAAAATTTAGTTGAAACAACTACGCTTCCTGAAGATAGTTATCTTGATCAAGATGCAGAAATTTTAGAGATTTTTGTTGAAGAAATAGAAGAAATCTTTGAAGAACTGGCGGGTTTATTTACAACTTGGTTGGAAAATCCACAAGATAAAGACACTTTAACGACGATTCGTCGTCATTTCCATACACTGAAAGGTTCAGGTCGTATGGTTGGGGCAAAATCGGCGGGTGAAACTGCATGGGCAGTTGAAGATACGCTGAACCGTGTCATTGCGGGTTCAGTACAGTTAACGCCGACCGTTCAAAAGTTTGCACAAACAGTTTTAAATGTTTATCAATATAAGCTCTATCCACGGTTTAAAAATGTTGCCGAATTGGATGTTGACTTACGTCCATTGGTTTTAATGGGGCAACAATTACAACAAAATATTAGCCTTGAGCCTGCACTCGAAGAATTATTAAAACTGGCAGATCAATTAAAATCTGAAGATGGTGTCACTGGTTTAGAACTGACTGATGTTGAAGCTACAGCGTCTGTAGAAGTGCTTGAAAGCACAATTGATGCGGTTGTTGAATCAGAACCTGCTCCTGAACAAGTGGATGCAGATGCATCACTGGTCGAAGAGACAGTGAGCATTTTTATTGAAGAAGCTGAAGAACATCTACAAACGATTGATCAGTTCCTCCAATCTGATGACAGTAAATCACAAGATTATAATGGCTTGATTCGCGCGCTACACACCTTGCGTGGTAGTTCGTCGATGGCGCAAATCGAAGAGATTTTTGAAGCCAGTTCAAAAGTTGAAAACTTATTCAAAACCTTATTACAAGACGAAATCGTATCGAGCTCGAAAGAAACTGCTTTATTGATTCAATATGCTGAATTTGTTCGTGATTATTTGCACGTGCTGCGTTCAGGGGATAAGGCAAATCTTACATCTATTTATGAAACCTTCAAAGCTGCTTGGGATGATTATGGTTTTGCTAGCCAAGATCAATTGGCGCCTGAAGATAATCCGCAAGGTTTGGTTTCTAAACTAATCGAATTAAATATTGATCAGTTATTAGATGCTGAATTTGAGTTTGATAAACGTGCCCTTGCTGAATTCCCAGACTATATTCAACAGCTTAGTCAACAAGCTTTAGAGTTGATTGAACATACGGATAATCGTGCGTCTGTTGGAATCCATGATTTCACAACTCAACTGCGTGCAGCATATCAGTCTTTAGTTGAAAAGCCTGAATTACTCCATGCTGATTATGGCTATGAGTTATTTGCGCAAGCACATCAGGAGTTTATTCACTTATTTGACACTTTAGCTGCGGGTCAGCGTGTGGTGTTAAGTGAAGATGTTCAACGTTTCTTAAATGAGCTGACTGCATTTGTTCAACAAGACATTGAAGCAGTTGCAGCGACGACAACACCAGAAGCCCATGTAGTTGCTGAACCTGTTGCCACTGTAGAAGATAAAGCCGCTGTTCCAAATACAACAGCAGTAGACTTTGCACAATTAAGTCAGCGTATTCAACTTGATCATCAACAGATGCAAGCGGTGGATGCGAATAATGACTTTGATGAAGATCTTTTAGGGATCTTTATTGAAGAGGCAGAAGAATTATTGGTGGGGATTGATCAAGACCTCAGTACTTGGACACGTGATCAGACCAATACTTCAGCTTTGAATAATTTAATGCGTTATTTGCATACCCTAAAAGGTGGTGCAAATATGATTGCCGCATCTCATGTGGGTTTAATTTCGCATGAATTAGAATCGATTTATGAGCGCATTATTCGTCAGCAAATTTCGATTACGCCTGCGTTAATTCAAATTATTCGTTTAGTGCAGGATGATATTTCAGATCGTATTCAAACCATTCGTGACCAAGGGATCGACTACCCAGCGAATAATGTGATCGATATTCTCAAGAATATTCAGTCAATTGTGGCAGGAGAGCGTTCAGAAGCTGTTGCATTGGCTTCGGCCCCTATTTCTGCTGAAACTGAACAAACAGCAGTAGAACCAGATGTATCGGTGTCAGAGCCGATGGATGTTGCTGAAGACACTGCAGAAGCAGTGGTTGAAGCTCAAACGACTGCTCACACTGAGTCTGCTGTTGAACATCTTGAACATGCGGTTGCTGAACATGTTGAGCATCCAGATGACGATCTACGTTCTGTCATGGAAGAAACCTTCCTTGAAGAGTCTGAGGAAATTCTTGAACAAGCCGTTCAATTATTAAATCAATGGACTGAACAACGTAGTGACCGTAACGTATTGCTTCAATTACAACGTGCTGCCCACAGTATTAAGGGTGGTGCGCGTATGGTTGAAAATGAACCTGTTGCCGCAATTGCGTATCAACTTGAGACGACGTTTGAGCATTTCGCGGTTCATCATTTCAACTCAAATGCATATGACGGCTTACTCAAAACGACGTTGGCATGGTTAAAAGAAGCGATCTTCAACCACGACTATAGTAATTTTGATAGCATCAAATTGAGCCTAGAATCCATTCAGTATGTGGATGTTACGGTTCAATTGCCAAACCGTGTTGCAGAATTAGAACAAGGTATTGTCAGTAAAGGCTTTGAATTTATTCAAGGTGATGGTGTTGAACCTCCATCTATGTTGGGTGAATGGTCTGAAGCTAATTCTTCTGATAACAGTAATGAGATGATTCGTATCTCGGCTGATCTCGTCGAGAAGATGATTGACTTATCAGGCGAAAACTCGATTAACCGTTCACGTATTGAGATGGACTTAGGTCAGCTAGGCAATACCTTGAATGAAATGGAGTTAGCAATTAAGCGACTTGCTGACCAGTTACGTCGAATGGATGGTGAGCTTGAGTCACAAATTATTGCCAAACATGGTTCTGAAAATTCACGCTATGCGGATTTCGACCCATTGGAGATGGACCAATATTCATCGATTAACCAATTGTCAAAATCTCTAGCCGAATCTGCGTCGGATTTGGTTGACTTCAAGAGTACTTTGGCAGAAAAAATCCGTGATGCGGAAGGTTTGTTATTACAACAATCACGTATTCAGTCAGAAATTCAAGAAAGTCTGATGCGTACCCGTTTGGTGCCATTTGATCGTTTGTTACCACGTTTACAACGTATTGTGCGTCAAACCTCTTCGACCTTGAACCGTCCTGCAGAATTGATTGTTCAAAATACAGAAGGTGAATTGGACCGTACGATCTTAGAGCGTTTGGTGACACCATTTGAACATATGCTGCGTAATGCGGTCGACCATGGTTTAGAAGATCCTGCTGACCGTTTGGCTTTGAAAAAGCCAGAAGTGGGTAGCATTGTCTTGAATATTAGTCGTCAGGGTACCGATGTGCTGGTGTCTTTCAGTGATGATGGTAAAGGGATTGATGAAGCCAAGATTAAAGACAAAGCCTTAAAACTTGGTTTAATCAAAGCAGATCAGTTCCTCGATAAACAAGAAATCTTGCAATTGATCTTCCATCCAGGTTTCTCAACGGCACAAGCGGTAACGCAAATTTCGGGTCGTGGTGTTGGTCTGGATGTGGTGCAAAGTGAAATTAAAGCCTTGGGTGGTCATGTTTCCGTTGAGTCTGAGTTAGGTAAAGGGACGACCTTTACCATTCGTGTACCAACGACGGTAGCCGTCAGCGATGCCTTGATGGTGAAAGCCGGCGATCAACAATACGCAATTTCGTTAGCGCAAATTGAACGTATTGTCCGTATTGCACCGACGGCACTCGAAACTTACTTCAATAGTAAGGATGACGTGTTTAAAATTGACAACACCAATTACAAACTACGTTATCTATCAGAGTTTGTGGGTAATCAGCCAATTCCACGTTTAAATAATGTTGGCCATTCATTGCCTGTATTGCTAATAAAAGGCAACAGTGGTCAAACCATTGCTTTATTGGTAGATCAGCTGGTGGGTTCACGTTCTCAAATCGTGGTGAAACCAATTGGTCAACAATTTACCAGTGTGGCCGCGATTGCAGGTGCCACGATTCTAGGTGATGGTCATGTATGTTTGATTTTGGATGGGCAAAATATTGCACGTCAAATTCAAACTACGCAGCGTGTTAAACATTCAGCTGAACAGCGTGATTTGGGCCGTCAAGCCAATGCGCGTCGTTTAGTGATGATTGTCGATGACTCGGTGACAGTACGTAAGGTGACTTCACGCTTACTTGAACGTCAAGGTTATGACATCGTGACAGCGAAAGATGGTGTGGATGCAATTGAACAGCTTGAAAATGTCCGTCCAGACTTGATGCTACTCGATATTGAAATGCCACGTATGGATGGTTTCGAAGTGACAAACTTAGTCCGTCACCATGACATTCACCGTGACTTGCCAATCATTATGATTACATCGCGTACAGGTGAAAAACATCGTGAGCGTGCATTTAGCTTAGGTGTGACTCACTATATGGGTAAACCATTCCAAGAAGCTGAATTGCTTGCCAATATTGAAGCTTTAATTGCAGAAAAGCAGGGGTAATCTATGAGCCAAAATACTGTTTCTCAGGTTGTCAGCGATAAAATTGATCAGCAGGAACTGCAACATCTCATTACGGTTTCTACCGGTTTTATCGATGCGTATATCATTGACTGTCATGGTAAAGAGCCAATGTTGTTGCCACAAAATATTGTTCTTTCAGCGCTCGATAGTGCAACCAATGTTCCTTTTGTTGAATGGCATGAATTGAAATTGCCTGTTTTCTCAGTCAATGATCCTGCAAAAAATCAGGGTGTGGCTTTGGTCATTGAAGGGGATGATGTTGGACAGCGTTTTGCACTGATGTGTAATGAGATGCCGAAAACCATTCGTTTGCGTATTTCTGAAGTGGTTGATGAAGAAAAAGCCGTGAAAGACGCCAATATTTTCCAATATGTACGCATGGCCGATCAGGTATTTCATATTCCAAATTTAGCCAATATTCAAAACAGCATTGGGCTTCAAGCGGCTTAATATTTGCAAAAACGAGATATAAAAAAAGGAACTCAATGGAGTTCCTTTTTTTGACTATGTGGGGAATATTTAAGCCAACAGGTTTTCTAAAATCTTTTCGTAAATTTCAGAAAGTGGCTCCAACTCTGCCACATTAACGTGTTCATTGATTTGGTGAATCGTAGCATTTAAAACACCCAGTTCAAGCACCTGTGCTCCTGTAGGCGCAATGAATCGACCATCAGAAGTACCACCACTGGTCGAAAGTTCAGTTTCAGTCCCAGTAACTTCTCGTATGGCATCACGTGCGGCATTTACTAACTCACCTACTGGGGTTAGGAATGGCAAACCAGATAACGTCCACGAGATGTCATATTCAATGCCATGACGATCTAAAATTTCCAAAGTACGTGCTTTGAGTTCATCTGCCGTTACTTCTGTTGAATAACGGAAGTTAAAGAGTAAATTCATCGTGCCCGGAACAACGTTGGTTGCGCCTGTACCGGCATTGATATTGGAAATTTGAAAAGATGTTGCGGGGAAGTATTCGTTGCCATTATCCCACACGGTATCGCAAAGTTCAGCCAGTGCCTTTGATGCTGTATGGATTGGATTGACCGCTAGATGTGGGTAAGCAACGTGCCCTTGTTTACCCTTAACCGTTAAATTGGCATTTAGCGAACCACGACGACCATTTTTAACAATATCGCCAAGTGTGTTGGTGCTAGATGGTTCACCCACCAAACACCAAGTCATTTTTTCATTACGCGCTTCTAAAGTTTCAACAACTTTGACAGTCCCGTTGATCGAAGGACCCTCTTCGTCAGAGGTAATAAGAAATGCAATCGAACCTTTATGATTTGGATGCTTTGCAACAAAACGTTCTGAAGCAACAACCATAGCTGCCAACGCGGTTTTCATATCTGCGCTGCCACGACCATACAGTTTACCGTCGCGAATTTCAGGAAGAAATGGGTCAGAACCCCATGCATCCAAGTTACCCGTAGGTACTACATCCGTATGACCTGCAAAGCAAAATACTGGTGCTTCAGTCCCTTTACGTGCCCAAAGATTATCTACATCATCAAAACGCATATTTTCAATGTTAAAGCCAATTTTGGCTAAACGATCCGCCATAATGTTCTGGCAGGTATGGTCAATCGGTGTCACCGACGGTTGGCGAAGTAGTTCTAGGCTGAGATCAAGAGTTGCTGTTGAGGTCATGCTAAATACAGAAGTCAAAAATGTCGCAATATAATAGGCGAATCAACAAGCGAAGGGAAATTTAGACGTAAAAAACCCTATTAAAAAAATAGGGCTCTTTTATAAAATCTTGGGAAATAAATTAATTGCGGCGAATTTCTTCTGAAGTTTTCTCTGCAGTATTGGTTACCGCATCTCCAGCTTTAGATACGTCTTGACCCATACCCTTTACTGTATTACAACCTGTCAGTATAAAAGCGACCATAAGTGATGCAGCTAGAATTTTTTTCATTGACTGTATTCTCCATTATGAAAGAATAATTTTTAGAGGAATAAATTATTCTGATGTGAGATTTAGATTAAAAAATGGCCGTATTAAACAGTAGGTGGTTTTTATGGTGATTAAGTAAATTAATGTAATTTCTACTAAACTACAAATTTCGTCTTCCGTTATTTTAAGTGATTTGCGGTAAAACCAAGCGTGGTTGTCTATACATATAATAGCTTTCCTCACTGTCTTTTTTATATAAACCATCTGTCCACCAATGTGCGGTTGCACTTGTCGGTTGCTGCTTCACGCAAATCCATTCATGTCGTTGTAGGCGATAATAGCCTTGACTCGTAGATGGAATGACATGTCCCCATTGACCTATTCTACGTGCAGGATTGACCCAGTTTGGTAATGTGCTGGTACGCTGAATAGGTAAATATAATTGACCCTTTAAAACGCAATAGCGCTGTTGAATCTGCTGCCCAAGTGCTTCATCAAATTGGAATTGTTTTTGGGTGAAATGATTGAGCTTTCGAGCCAAAGTATCACTACGATTTAAGCCATACCAATAAGGTAATTGAAAATCACGCTCGGCTAGATAATATTTTAAAGCCACTTCCCAATGTTCAACTTCACCACTTTCAGTATTTTTTAAAACAAAATCGAGTTCACCTACTGTACGAGGGCCGTCAATTTTTTGAATGCTATGTCCGAGTAACTGGTAGGGATGGTATGGGTGATCGAGAAGCCAAAACCACATAAACATTTCGAAACGTAAACCAAGACGAGTACTTTTTAATTTTTGTAAAAATTCTACTAATGCACTTGGGTGTTGTTCGAGTTGTTTTAAACGGGGTAGGTAGGCTTCAAAATGTTTTTGCCAAAGCTCGCTTGGATGAAAATGAAAGGGATAGCGGATTTCGAGTTCATAGGGAATTTGCTGCAGAATATTTGGGCTAGCAATACAGAAAGCTAATTGGCGAACTAAGGGCTGTTTAAATTGCAACCATGGCTCAAAATAAGACGACGTTGTCGGGGTTACAGCCATATTGAAACCTTTCGAATAATGCAGAATAACAACGGATAATTGTTAAAAACATCTTATACTACCTGAATTGAAAGTTCAGGGTAGCGGTATGAAGACGTTGTTTTGGCGAAGCTTAGTGGTTGTCTTTGTCATTTTAGGCTTTATAGGGGCTTTATTGCCGGGAATGCCCACGACAGTCTTCTTAATTTTAGCGGCATGGGCGGCTTCAAAAGGCTGGCCACAAATGGATGCTTGGTTGTTGAATCATCCTAAATACGGCCCAACCCTACGCGCTTGGCGCGAAAATGGCACCGTCCCCCGCAAAGCAAAATGGTTCGCATCGATCATGATGTTTGTGAGTGGCCTGATTATGCTTTTTACATCAGCACCGATTGCCGTCAAGATATTCACTGACTTAACCATGTTGATTGTTGGCATTTGGTTATGGACACGACCAGAGCCAAATAAGATTAGAACTATTGAAACATCGCCGCAGACACAACCACAAGATAAAGATAAGCAGAAAGAGCAAGAGCATGTCTGAATATACCCAAGATCAAGCAGATATCCTGATTAACTTGAAAGATCAAACTTTAACTTTGCCGAAACTGAATAAGTTTTACCTCATTTCATCGGGTAAAAATGGCATTGGTGAGCAGGAAAATAGTGGCAAGACGCCACGAGGCTGGCATCAAGTGGCTGAAAAGTTTGGTGGACAACAACCTCAAAATGCAGTTTTTAAAGCACGTCAGTGGACCGGAGAGGTTTACGACGAGCAACTTGCTGCATCACACCCTGATCGGGATTGGATTTTATCTCGAATATTATGGCTCAGTGGTTTAGAACCCGGCTTTAATGCAGGTGAGGGCTGTGATACTTATCAGCGTTATATTTATATTCATGGCACACCAGATCGCGAGCCTATGGGTATACCGATGTCACATGGTTGTATTCGCATGCGAAACAGCGATGTTGTAGAACTTTATCAATTGATTCCATTAAATGCGCTGGTTTACATCACTGAACATTGAACACGTCGTTATAAGCATAAGCCATGAAAACCGAAGTTCATGGCATCAAAACAAAGATTTGAAAAATTAAAGTGAGTTTGAAAGGCGTTTTTTTGTCAGGACTTTTGTCAGGACTAATGCTCGCAAACTAACAGAAAATCGTGTTTGAATGTATTTTGTACACTAGGGTG
Organism: Acinetobacter sp. YH16040_T; assembly: GCF_024605785.1. Taxonomy (NCBI): domain Bacteria; kingdom Pseudomonadati; phylum Pseudomonadota; class Gammaproteobacteria; order Moraxellales; family Moraxellaceae; genus Acinetobacter; species Acinetobacter sp. YH16040_T. The sequence goes on from NZ_CP094541.1 coordinate 849,020, forward strand.
TTTTAGAATGCAGTGTGTGTGGTGAATTAATCGTCGGTTTGCTGAATGATTAGTTATGAGTCCACGCGAAAAACTGTTTTTATGTGAATGATGCAGAATATAAGTCCTATTTTTAGTAATAAATTTACAGGTTTATAGCTAAAAAATGTTCAAAAATACTGATTTTTCCGCAATATAACTTATTTTTTAATCACTCAAACAGAAAAAGTGGAAAAGAGTTAGAAAAGCGTTTGACAGACCGTGAGGATTCTCTATAATGCACCTCATCAAACGATGAACATGTTTTGAAAAGGGCGCTTAGCTCAGTTGGTAGAGCGTCTGCCTTACAAGCAGAATGTCGGCGGTTCGATCCCGTCAGCGCCCACCAAACCTTTTCAGCGTTAAGATATTTAGAGTGCAGCGGTAGTTCAGTTGGTTAGAATACCGGCCTGTCACGCCGGGGGTCGCGGGTTCGAGTCCCGTCCGCTGCGCCACTTTAAATCTTAATTCGTTTGAACCACAATAGCGACATTGTGTAAGTGCAGCGGTAGTTCAGTTGGTTAGAATACCGGCCTGTCACGCCGGGGGTCGCGGGTTCGAGTCCCGTCCGCTGCGCCATTTACATGATAGACCTTTTGAGGGCGCTTAGCTCAGTTGGTAGAGCGTCTGCCTTACAAGCAGAATGTCGGCGGTTCGATCCCGTCAGCGCCCACCATATTTTTTTGCGATGCAGCGGTAGTTCAGTTGGTTAGAATACCGGCCTGTCACGCCGGGGGTCGCGGGTTCGAGTCCCGTCCGCTGCGCCATTTCAAAGAATATAATTGTTGTACCCTTTAAGGGCGCTTAGCTCAGTTGGTAGAGCGTCTGCCTTACAAGCAGAATGTCGGCGGTTCGATCCCGTCAGCGCCCACCATATCTTTTAAGATATAGGTTGTGTTTCGAAAGAAACTACGTGATGCAGCGGTAGTTCAGTTGGTTAGAATACCGGCCTGTCACGCCGGGGGTCGCGGGTTCGAGTCCCGTCCGCTGCGCCATTTATCTTAAAAATCTCTGTTCAAGAGAATGCCTTTAGAAAAATCTTCGATTTTTCTCTTGCGCTCAGACAAGGCTCCGCTTTGTTACTCTTCGCTCAGGGCGCTTAGCTCAGTTGGTAGAGCGTCTGCCTTACAAGCAGAATGTCGGCGGTTCGATCCCGTCAGCGCCCACCATATTCTTCTATAGAAACTTCTTTATCCAAAAGCTTGCCTAAATTTTCTGATTTACATAAAATTCGCTCTATAATAATTTTAATATTGTATGTGATCTATGAGAAATCCATATCAGCGCAAGGCAGCGTCTAAAACTCAAACTACAAATTACAATCCTCAAGAAACCTATAAACAATTTATTGAAAATATGGTCGCTCAAGGTGGCGTGATTGCGTTATATCAAGATGGTTGGGCACTTTGTGCGACACCTACAGGTCAGCGTTCCTTCGCCATTTGGCAAAACCGTGGTTTGGCACGTTTATTAATTAAAGACAATTGGTCCAATTATGAAATTCAGGAAATTTCATTAAAAGACTTTATCGAAAAAGTCATTCCGTTTTTACGTAGCGAGAGCACTACGGTGTCTTTAGATTTGACCCCGGAAGGGCAAAATATTTTGGTTGCACCTGAAAAGATGCTGTTAGATATTAAAAATTATTTATATCAAGTCTACCAGCAGCGACCAGAAATCTTTGAAAACCTTAAAATTCCTTTGCCACGTAGCATTCGTTTAAATTAATGGTTTATTTACAGCATAAAAAAGCCCTTGTTCACTAATCGAACAAGGGCTTTTTTTAATACTCATTGAGTACAAATCCGCTCAAAAAGGCAAAATATTCTCGTAGCCAAGAATTGTAGCGGATTTACAGCGGTGTTGGCGCTGCAATGGTATACACCTGTGTATAGCCTAGCTTTTGTGCAATTGCTTTTGCACGTGGGAGATGAAAATCACTACTGGCAATCGCAATGGGGGCATCAAGCGAAATCTGATGTCGTTTTAAAATCATTTTACTATTGATCAGGTTGAGTTCTGTACTGGTACTTTTACTTTCTTCATATATGCCTGCCGCTGAAATGTCATAGTGTTGAAGTAAATAGCGCTTCATGACAGAAGATTCGGTCATTTTTTCATTAAAGCCTAAACCACCCGTCATGATCATAATAGTATTGGGTTGTTGCAAGGCATACGGTGCTGCGGCATCGAGACGTGCCTTTAAGGTCGGAGAGGGCTGACCATTTTCAATACCGCTACCCAAAACGATGATGGCTTGGACGGAAGTAAATGGCTTGGATTGCTGGCTATTGAAGTGTAAATACGCAAAAAACAGCAAAAGGCTCAATAGCCAAAGCCAAAACAACCACCATGCAGCATGCCAGAGCATTTTGAGTTTGGGGTGTTGATCTAAAATATTGTGGATTTGGCTTGCAAATAGTCCCGATAAAATAAAAATACACCCAATGACTAAGGGTAAAAGGATGCCTAAATGAATTTTATCTAATGTAAGTAACCAAATGGCATCTATACAGAGCAGCAAGCCTACACAAAGCAGTAGTATTCTTTTCATTCAAAAAATTAAAGCAGTATCCGTATTTGGCCTAAGTATAGCGTGAAAAAAACCAGACACGAGGTCTGGTTTTGAGTTGGGGCTATTGATTAGTAAACATCTTATTAGTAAACATCACGGCGGTAACGCCCAGCTTGACGCAGTTCGGCAACAACATCTTCACCTAATATATCAATCAGTGCGTGGTCAACGTCGGTTGCCATACCATTGATACTACCGCAGACGTAGATCACGGCATCTTGTTCTACCCATGATTTTAGTAAGGTTGCTTGGTCACGTAGCTCATGATGCACATAGCGTTTCTCTGCTTGATCACGAGAGAAGGTGAGGTCTATGCGTTGAACTAAGCCCGTGTTTTGCCATGCTTCAATGATGTCTTGATAGAAGAAATCATGTGCGCGTTGGCGCTCACCAAAAATCAGCCAGTTTTGCGTATAGTCCTGACGAACGCGTGCATGTAATAAGCTGAGTAAACCAGCAATACCGGTACCGTTACCAATACATATCACAGGACGATTATCTGCAATTAGATGGAATGATTCATTGGTACGAATACGCAGTTGTAGTGTGCTATTGATCGCTGCATGTTGTGTTAACCACCCTGAGCCTAAACCAAGTTCACCATCCGCATTGGATTGCTGACGCACCACTAAGCGTAATACTTGCTGACTTGGAATACTGGCAATGGAGTATTCACGAGTTGGAAGCGGTGGAAGCTGTTCGAGCAAGTGATCGAGGTTGGCAAATGGTTCAATATCCGTATTTAGGTTACGATCCCATAATGCATCTTCAATGCGTTGCTGATTCGAATCAACCACTTGCTGACTTTGAATCTGGTACTTTTGCATGAAGTTTGCAATACGTTCAGCACTATTACCCGGCTGAATCTCTGCAATATCACCCGCTTGCCAGTTGGCTTCATGTTGCGGTTTTAACTCAATATTAAATGCAGGTGCACCTAAACTGTTCGGGTTGAGCAGATCACGTTTGGTCAATGTCCATGCATCAAAAGTTTTTTCAATTTGCATGTGCTGAAGTTCAAGTTTAGTCGCTTTGGCTAAAGCGCTATTCCATGCTTGAATGGCTTGGGTGTCGCCATTATTGACTTCAATCGTGTCAAACAGGGGCTTCGCAGCATTACTTTGCATCCAGCGATGAATCGCATGACCAAAGCTACAGAAAGTATCAGGATATTCTTCTGAACCTAAAGCTAATACGGCAAACTGAACATGACTCAAATTGAGGCGTTGTGTCATCAGTTTACGTTCAAAGCTTGAAGCAAGGTCAGGTGCTTCGCCAGTGCCATAGGTACTTGCAACAAATAAAACCTGAGAGGCTTGCGTTAAGTCATCTGCTGAAAGTTGCTGAACAGCTTTCACTGTGACAGGCTGACGAGCCTCTTGTAAGCTTGTTGCTGTACGCCATGCCAATTGTTCAGACTGACCTGTTTGTGATGCATAGCAAATTAACCAAGGCTGTGCATTTGGGTCGATGGTAACTGGTGCTAAGCTTTGACGGGCTTGCTGTGTGAGTTTTTTCTGTTTACGACGTTTGAGATAGAGCATCCATCCTGTGACAAAGAACAGCGGCATCATGAGGGATGCAATAACCACAAAGAACTGATAAATCGGTCCGAAGAAACTACCGCGATGTACAGGCAACATGCTGGTCATGATTTTTTCATTTAGCTTTTTATCTTCGTATAACTCGATATCGGTGAGTGCAGCCGTTTGGTAGTTATAAGTCGCTTTGTTGCGCGCACGCTCATGTTGAGGGACGGCATCCACAAAGTTAATTTCTAATTCACCATTGGCTTTTTTCGGAATATTAAAAGTGACACTTGAGTATTCACGACCAATATTTTGATTAAAGCCGTTCCAACTTTGCGTTAGGGCAATATTCACTTGTTCAGGTTTTAGACCACGTTTTTCTCCGCGACCTTCAGCACCATATTTATTTTCTTGAGCGCCGTGTTCAGATTGGCCTGACGTTGCAGGATTTCTTTCGGAACGTGCTTGGTGTTCACCTCGAGCTTGTCCTGCTTCAGTGGCTTGTTTTTCACCACTTTGCTTTTCACCCGCCTGTTCAGCAGGTTGCCCATTCGGTTTTGGACCTTCTTGTAATTGCGGCTGTGGACGTTCAACGCCCATGACCTTAAACATGCCATTACGCCACCAGTCATAAGACCAATACAAACCTGTACATGCCAAAATGAGGTAGAAAATAATCACCCATGTGCCGACGACTGCATGTAGATCCCATAGGAAATTACGTCCTTTGAGCTTTGGTTTTACTGCAAGCCATTGTTTTACTGAATGTCTTTTTGGCCAGCGCAGATATAAACCACTCAATACAAAATAAATCAGCATGAGTGTACATGCGCCGGTAATTTGTTTACCTACAGGGCCAACGGTTAAATTACGGTGTAGTTGCTGTACAAATTGGAAGAATTTTTGACCTTTGATTTCAGGTAAAACTTCGGCTGTATAGGGGTTAACCATCATGTTATAGCCACGACGAGCACCTTCTTTGACAATATTCACGGTACTTGAGGCGGTAGCATCTGAGGCAATAGAGATGCTGTTAATTTTCATGTCAGGATCAGACTGACTAAAGTGCTGATAAAGCTCAGCAGGGGTTAGTTTAGGCTGCTGTTGAGCCTGAACCACATAACTGTCCTGATTGATTGCTTTAAGTATTTGCTGTTCATAGGAATAAATGGCACCTGTAACCCCCATGAGCGAGAGTATTAAGCCGGCACTAATCCCCAAGAACCAGTGAATCTGGAAAAGGGTTTTCTTAAACATGATGGATTTAATATTGATAAAAGGTTGCTGAATTGCGACGAATTATAAACGATGATGTAGTAGAGAATGTGGAAAAAGTAAGTAATATTCATTCTCATTATTGTAATTATCAATGATTATTCGAAAATTAAACTGATAAAAAACCTCCAAAAAACGGAGGTTTTTTATACATAAATGTCTGTTTGGCTTAAATAGCTTTAGCAGGGCCTACAGTTTCATTTAAGTGTTTACGAATGGTCGAAAATGGAAACTTCTTGCTATCCATACGTTTAGGCAAGATGTATGCACCGTCTTGACCCTTCACTTTAAAGTTTAAAAGGATGAAGTCTTTAGTGTCATACCATTCATGAATGTCTTTCCAACCGACAGTCATCGTCCCCATGTTTGCGCCCATACGTTGCTGCATAGAGATCCCGTGCGGCTGAACACCCATACGAATGCCTTTAATTTCTTGTACAGGGACTTCGTTCAGTTTGCGTTTCGCATACCACTCGATACCGAATTTACGCACAAGGAAGTAAATCACAACACAGACAATAGCTACCCAGCAAAATACTGTTGAATAGTTCTTAATAAAGATGAGGCCCAAGAGTGCCAGTGCAAGAATTGCACCCATAATTAGCCATGCTTTTTTGCCAATTTTGAAGTTACTGCGAGACAGAACAAGTTGAGCATAACGTTGTTCTTCTTCAGAAATTTCATAAGCCACTGGCTCTAGCGTGTAGGCATATAAATTTTTTGCGGTCATAGTGAAAGTAACAGATTTAAAACTGTAAAAAGTTTAGCATTATTTATACCAATTCAGTGAGTATATTGTTCCAAAATCATCCAAATTATAGCGAAGCCAGTTCAGTCGATGCCTGATCATGCTCATGACTTAGATTTTGTTTCAATTGACTAAATTGGTTCAACACGTTAAACATCAAAGAAAGCTGCTGTAGCACGATCAAGGATTTTTGATCTTCCTCACTGTTTTGTGACAAACGCTGACGGATTTCTTGCAACATATTTTGCGCCGTTAAGTCCGGTACTTCGTCACGTAGTAATGCACCTTGAATGTCATCCGTAGCTTTATCCAATAAGGTTAAGACTTGTTGATCTTGAATTTTTTCACGATGCGCACCTAAGGCTGCGATATAACTAATAAAGGTATGATTGAGACACAAAAACTCAAAGGCCAAAGCTTTTTGAGTCGGATCGGTATCGGGTTCGGTGGCTAAAGTGGAAATCAGTGAAGCCACTTCTGCATCGGTATTATGGGCTGCACGACGGACCACACGATAATTCAACCCGTTATTACGACCAGATTTGTATTGTTCAACCACTTCGGCCAAATAATCACACTGCGCTTGAATCGAACGGCTGATGGTTCGAGGCAGGCGACGGAATTTCCAATCTGGGAAAATGAAACTCACACCAAACCATGCCAAGGCACAACCAATGAGCGTGTCAATCATACGCGGCATAGCTGCGGCAAAACCCATTCCATCTAAGTTAAAGTTGATCAGCGCCAAAATCGTAATAAACGCAGTGGCTTGTGCATATTGCTTACTACGTAATTCAAAAAACAGCACGCCACTTAAAATGAGCAGTAATAACTGACCTTCGACAGAAGGGACAAAATATAAAATCGCATAACCTAGAATAATCCCGACCAATGTGCCAATGATACGTAAATAGAGGCGGCGCTTGGTGGCGTTAAAGTTCGGCTGGCTGACAAACAGGGCGGTCAATAAAATCCAATAGCCATAACTGATATTGGTGACTTGGACAAAAATATATCCAATAAATAACACGGTCGACAAACGTACAGCATGACGGAACAGCACGGACTCTGGGCTCAAATGTTGTTTGAATCGAATGACGATGTCGTCCCAACCTTTTAAATCATCATCTTTTAAACGATTTTCAATCAGGGCTTGTCGGTCAATATAACGCTCAGTTTCGACGTTGCGTAATTGCGCATCGATGCCTTTTAGGTTTTGGTATAAAGCAAATAAAGAGTTGATCCAAACTTCATCGTATTTTTGCTCTTCGCGCAGCTTTTCGAGTGATAGTTTTAGATTATGGAATGCATGCTTAAAACGTTGATTATGATGATAGGGTTTTCGCTGTAAGATGCTGATACTCAAATCTTTACAGGCTTTGCCTTGAATCGAGAGCACGCGTTGAAAGCGAAATAAAATATCACTATGTTCAAAAATACGGGTCAATTTTTGATAATCAATATGTGCGGAATCGGCACGTTCATGAATGTCTTGCGCGACAAAATAATATTGCAGGCTACGACGCGTATCTTTTTGTCCACGGTCACCTTTTAAACGCGTTAATAAGGCCGTTTTCATATCGTTGAAAATGCCAATTAATTTGCCATTTTCTAGCGATAGCTCAATCAAACTTTGCTGATAACTTTCCGGTGTCATATCGACATCAAACAAGTTAGATTTTGCAAATAAGAAGTCACCCAGAGACGAATAGCTTTGCGCCAATTTGTCCTGAACTTGGCGTACAGGAAACAGTAGAAAGCTCAAGGTAGAGAGCAGTCCATACCAGATCGCACCGATGACCAATAAACCTGCTTGTGTATACCAATTTTCAAAAAGTTCGACCCCAAGCATGGAATACACGGAGATCACCAAACAGCCATAAGAAATGGTGGCATAGCGACGACCCAATGAACCCAAAAGAATCCAACCGATACAAGAAACGATCAGCCCCAATGCAAATAAAATCGGATGCGGGAACAACAGATAAATGGATACCGCAGTAACAAAGAACCCAATATAGGTATAAATTTGATTGAGCACGCGGACTGAAAAGCGGTCATCGATATCACTTAGACCTGCGGCAACCACACCCAAAGTGAGGGGAATGGTCATCAATTGCTGATCTAAAAAATATGGGACAAAGGCTGTTCCTGCGAAGGCAATGACCATGCGCAAGTTATACATAAAGGTCGTGTTATAGGTTGCTTGTTTCAGTCGTGCGAGCCAGGCGTTCAAAATTTTTCCTTTGCTAAAGCGATGGGACAGTAAGCAATGTGTATCGTGTGAATTTTCACATTGAAGCCAAGAAATAATACTATGTGCAGTGTAAACTTGTCTGCAAAACTTGCTTGCGATAAATGAATTATTCTTATGAAAAGCGTCGAATCACAAAAGGAATTTTCTCAACGCTGGATCGTCTTGTTGGCGTTGCTGACTGCTTTAGGTCCACTTTCAATCGATATGTATTTGCCTGCTTTACCTCAAATGGCCGACGATTTTGGTGTGACAACGCAACAAGTGGCCAATAGTCTTCCAGCGTATTTCTTGGGTTTGGCGATTGGACAGTTAATTTACGGGCCGGTCAGCGACCGCATTGGGCGTAAAACACCGCTATATTTCGGTTTGGTTTTATATATTTGTGCCAGTTTTCTGTGTGTCTTTGCCAAAAGTGAATGGAGCTTGATCGCGGCTCGCGTTTTGCAAGCCTTGGGTGGCTGTGTTGGTGTGGTGATTGCCCGTGCAGCAATTCGTGATCGCTTAAGTATGCAAGCTTCTGCTCAAGCCTTTGCCAGTATGATGATCGTGACAACAATTGCACCGATCATTGCACCTACTTTAGGCGCATGGGTATTGCAGGTGTTTGAATGGCAATACATATTTGCGGTATTGGTACTTGTCGGTATTTTTTGTCTTTTCTGCGTACATTTTTTCTTTCAAGAAACCCTGCCTGTTGAGCGACGCTTAAAATTAAGTTTGAAACAAGTCTTAGGTTTATATGGTGCGATTTTACAGGACGAAACTTTCCGTAAACCGATGCTCACAGGCTGTTTTTCTGGCGCAATTTTATTTTGTTATATCAGTGGCTCATCTGCCATTTTAATGGATGGTTATGGTCTGAGCCAACAGCAATTTGCTTATGTATTTGGGGCGAATGCTTTAGGGATTATGGTGTTTTCGACCCTCAACAAGAAACTTGCCAATCGACTGGAGGTTCGACATCGTTTGCAATTGGGTAATGCACTTCAATTGTGTGGTGTGCTGATCTTATTGGCGGCAGGATTATTTAATCTTTCATCTATCGTTGTTGTAATGTTGGGCATGTTCTTATGTGTTGCATCAATCGGCTTCACTGGTCCAAATGCAATGGCTTTGGCGATGTCTGAACAAGGCTCACGAGCTGGCACAGCCAGTGCAATCATGGGAAGTATGCAATTTGTCTGTGGTCTATTGGCCGGAGTGTTTTTGAACTTTTTAGTATGGTCAGCGCTCATCAATATGGCCCTGATTATGTTGCTGTTTGTGGTTGTTGCAATGATTACTATGCGTAGTTTAAAAGCTTCAACGATGGGGTGAGCTGAATGCAGGTGATGATGTTTAGGTCATTTGACTTAAACGTCGGTCATCAACGTACGTGTATTATTGATCAAGTATCCGCGTCACTCATTATAAATGTTCATCATCCATAACGATGAATGAGGGCGCTATTTTCCCATTATGAATTCTATTGCTGTTTACTCGAAACTTATATCTAAACAATCATCCACTTGGAAATAATTAGTGATACGGTGGATCGCTGTTGTCCCACTCGAATGAAATAGAGCAACTGATAAATAAGTATTATTTGCATTAAACACAGTGCTTTATGTAGATCACTATATATCGAATGCCTCTATTGGCAATATGTCGGATTTTATCATTTTTATAACATACCTATAAAGTATGGATTTTTACCTTTAAGGTATGAATAATGAGCTTTTTTGCCATCTGAATCGGCTAAGTCTGAATTTTAACTAAATATTTCAGTCTATTTTCAGTAATGGATTCAGGTTTCTTGCTTTTTGCTTTCAAGTATTTCGTTATTGGGGGCTACAAGTTAAGGTTCTAATGCGACTAAAGCACGGATATGCAGCTTGAAATTTGTCCGCTCAAATAGCTGAATAACAAAGCACCCGGATTTAGGGTATACAACAATGACAGGACAATAGAGAGCTTAGGATGAAAACTCAAACTGTATTCCACCCAATGAAAACCCTTGTTGTTGCAATGAGTTTGGCAACGGTCTCAATGGCTCATGCAGGCAGCAATACTTCTGAAATTGAACAATTACGTGCTGAAGTCGCAGAACTAAAAAGTTTGATTAAAGCGCAGCAGCAAGTTCAACAACAGCAACAAACAGAGATTCAGCAAGTTAAAGCGCGTCCTGTTGCACCACCACCGCCACCAGCTTCTCCAGCTGCAAGCTTGAAATCTAAAACTGGTGCAGATGTAAGTCTTTATGGTTTTGTTCGTGGTGATGCAAACTACATCATTGAAGGTGCGGATAACGACTTTAATAACGTACATACGTCTAAAGAAGAAGCACGAGATAAACTTCGCGCAACTGCAAAAACCACACGTTTTGGTTTAGATTTTACAGCACCTGTCGGTGGTGATAATAAAGTGGGCGGTAAAATTGAAGTCGACTTTGCAGATGCAAGTGGTTCAAATGATGGACTTCGCTTACGTCACGGTTACTTAACCTTTAATAACTGGTTATTTGGTCAAACGACATCTAACTTTTTGTCTAGCCATGCACCAGAAATGATTGATTTCAATACAAACTTGGGTGGTGGTACTACACGTATTCCTCAAGTTCGTTATAACTACAAATTAGCTCCAGATACTCAATTATTTGTTTCTGCGGAAGAAGGGGATAGTAAAGGGACTGTTGCTGCAGATCCGACGTATCGCCTTCCAAACTTAACTGCCAAAGTGACTCAAGGTTTTGCCGCAGGTAAAGGTACCGCTTCAGCTCGTGCATTGGTTGAAAACTACAAATCTAAAGCTGCAGATGATACTGAAACAGCTTGGGGCGTAGCAGCGGGTGCATCTTATGCAGTGACTGATCAATTGAAATTGAATGGTGATGTTTCGTATACAGAAGGCAACAGCAACTATTTATATGGTTCTAACTCGGCTTACTCTGTTGTAGATGGCAACATCGAGCAAAACAAATTCACTGCTGTACAAGTGGGTGCAACTTATAAGTTTAATGAAAAACTACGTTCGACTTTAGCTTACGGCGCGCTATTTGCGGATGATGGCAGCGCGTATGCGAAAGATGCATTGAATTCAAATGCGAACGAAGAAGCACAGCAAGCTTGGATTAACTTTATTTACGCACCTGTAAAACCAGTTGAACTTGGCTTGGAATATGTGAACGGTAAACGCAAAAACTTTGCTGGTGAATCTTATAACGATGACCGCGTTGGCTTAATGGCTAAATATAGCTTCTAAGCTCAAATCATCGATCAGAATCGATCAAAAAAGCCTGACTTAGTTCAGGCTTTTTTTGTTTAAACAGAGGATGTATTAACACAAATGAACTCACAGCACTAAACAGATAGATTCATTAAATCGCCTGAGTTATGATGTCGTACTGGTTAAAGCAGGCGTTGAACCACGTACAGTGTATAGATCACGCTTAAATCTTTAATATTTTATATAGATAAAAAATACGAATGCATTTAAATAAAAACAATTGGATATAACTTTAAATTATAGAAAAATTAACTTTTTGTAATAAAAAGTACTGAAATTTTATTATTCAGGCTGCATAATGTGCGACTTTTCAGAAATAGTGCGAAACAGTACAGACATACACAATGTTCTGTCATTGAATTTGCTTCATTTGAGGCTGTTTCTCAATTTAAAACTTTTAGCGATTTGTTAGTCATTTTGAGTTAATTTTTAAAGCTCAGACTTACTTATTTGAATCAGATGATGAATATTTTTCAAACTCTTTAGCTTGAGTCGTTGAATTGCATTATTGATTTGAAATTACAAAATGTAGTTGTATTTCAGACCATAAAGGCAGCTAATGCTGATAGAAGAGCTTTAAAAATATTCAAATAATTTTGGACAAATTATATGGAATTTAGTTTTAACGCGTTTTATACCTTAATCGCAGCGGTAATTGTGCTTTTGTTGGGACGATTTCTTGTTAATCGTATTGGATTTTTAGGTCGATACAACATTCCAGAGCCTGTTGCCGGTGGTTTAGTTGCCGCGATTATTTCTTTGGTGGTGCACAGTCTTTGGGGCTATAGCATTACAACGAGTAGTGAATTACAAACGAGTTTCATGCTGATTTTCTTCGCTTCTATTGGCTTAAGTGCAAACTTTGCCAAATTAAAAGAGGGAGGAATCGGCTTGGTCATCTTTATAGTCGCTGTTGCTTCATTCATCATGGTGCAGAACCTCGTAGGTATCAGTCTTGCGACGGTGCTAGGTATTGACCCTCTGATTGGCTTGATTGCAGGTTCTATTACCCTTACTGGTGGTCATGGTACTGCAGGCGCATGGGGTGAAATTTTAGAAGTTCAACATGGCATTCAAGGTGCATTAGCCTTAGGTATGGCAAGTGCGACATTTGGTTTGATTATTGGCGGCATTATCGGTGGTCCACTGGCTAAGCTATTAATTAACCGCTATCAACTTGCAACGCCACGTACTCATGAACAAATTGAAAAAAGTGATAACACTCCTTTAGCAGATATTAATTCAACAGAATATGTGCCGTTTGAATATCCGCATCGAGTTCGTCTCATTACAGCAGATAATGCGATTACCACATTAGGTTTATTTGCAGGGTGTTTAGCATTTGCGGACTTCATGACCGATTTTAGTAAAGGTACTGTATTTGAATTACCGACATTTGTTTGGGCACTGGCTGGTGGTGTAATTTTACGAAATGTACTGGAAGGTATTTTCCGTGTACAAATTTTCGACCGCGCTATCGATGTATTTGGTAATGCATCTCTATCTTTGTATTTGGCGATGGCATTGTTGTCATTAAAGTTATGGCAATTGTCTGATCTCGCTGGCCCACTTGTAGTCATTTTGGGTGCACAAACGCTGACGATGGCTTTGTATGCTGCTTTTGTTACTTTCCGTGTCATGGGTAAAAACTACGATGCTGCTGTTTTATCAGCAGGTCACTGTGGTTTTGGTATGGGTGCAACCCCGACGGCTGTGGCAAATATGCAAGCGATTACAAATATGTATGGCCCTTCACATAAGGCATTCTTAATTGTGCCGCTATGTGGTGCATTCTTTGTTGACTTAATTAATGCGACGGTTATTCAATTAATTCTCAAATTTTTCGCTTAATTCTACAAAGGCTCTAATTTAGAGCCTTTGTTTTTCTATTCGCATTTTAGGTATTGATTATGGATGAACAATTAAATGCAACTCTCATGGGCTGGGTCAAAGTTTTTAATGATCCGCTTTGGGATTTCTTAGTCGTATTCTTAGTGGCGGTTGGTATTTTCTATACCTTAATCACTGGCGCAGTTCAGATTCGTCTATTTTTTCATAGTATTAAAGTGATGAAATCTAGCCGTAAAGAAGGCGATGATGAACATGGGATTACACCATTCCAAGCCTTTGTGACGGGACTGGCCAGTCGTGTCGGCGTAGGTAATGTCGCAGGTGTTGCAATTGCGATTGCAATTGGTGGGCCAGGTGCAGTGTTTTGGATGTGGTTTACCGCATTTTTAGGCATGAGTTCAGCATTTGTGGAATCTTCACTTGCACAGCTCTTCAAAGTGCGTGATACGCAAAATCAGCAATTTCGTGGTGGACCAGCTTATTACATTACCCAAGGCTTAAAACAAAAATGGTTGGGTGTAGTATTTGCGATTGCCCTGATTTCAACCTATGGCTTTGTGTTTAATGCAGTACAAGCCAATGCCATTACGGGTGCAACTTCACATGCTTGGGGTTGGGATAAAGCCAATCTAGTATTGAGTTTGGGCAGTTTTAGTTTTGAAATTTCATGGGTAGGGTTATTCCTTGTATTTATAACAGCGCTGATTATTTTTGGCGGGATTAAACGAATCGCCAAAGTTGCAGAAAGATTTGTACCCTTTATGGCGTTGCTTTATCTCGCAGTTGCTTTCTATGTTGCATTTGCTAACTTTGCGATGCTCCCAGATATTTTCCAGTTAATTTTCAGTAAAGCCTTTGAATTTGATGCTGCGGCAGGTGGTTTTTTCGGTGCCATGGTTTCTATGGCAATGATGCAGGGGATTAAACGTGGTTTATTCTCGAATGAAGCGGGTATGGGCTCTGCACCCAACGCTGCGGCAGCATCAGATGTTAAACACCCTGTCAATCAAGGCCTAGTTCAGATGCTCGGTGTCTTTGTCGATACATTTGTCGTGTGTACCTGTACGGCGATCATTATTTTGGCATCTGGCTTGTATGAAAATGCAGGCTTTGAAGGCGTTGCTTTGACGCAAATGGCGCTTGAAAGCCAGATTGGCGCATGGGGAGATGACTTCCTTGCCATAATCTTGTTCTTATTCGCTTATTCTTCAGTAATCGGTAACTATGCTTATGCTGAAGGTAATGTGCAGTTTATCAATAACAATCCTAAGGTCATGTTTATATTCCGCGTAGTCGTCCTCATGATGGTGTACTTTGGCTCAATCATGAGTGTGCCACTGATTTGGAACTTAGCGGATCTCTTCATGGGCGTAATGGCGAGTATTAACCTCTTTGCGATTTTATTGCTGACGCCATTCTTATTGATGCTGATGAAAGACTACACCTCACAGTTAAAACGGGGTGTAAAAGAGCCAGTATTTAAAATGGATGAACATCCAAAATATAAGGATCGCGTTAATTCCGATATTTGGTAAAGTCAAAAATTAACTTTAAAAAGCTCCGTTATCGGGGCTTTTTTTGCTAGATAAGGGCTTGAATCCTGATGTGGAAATTCTGCTAGACATTGAAATTTTGACAGCCAATGACTTTCTAGGTTGTATGTCAATATAATGTGCATCGGTCAGAGGCATTAACGAATAATAACAGTGACGTGAATGTGGACTGATTAGACTACTTTTTCTCTTCAAATATCGAGTTGCATTTGGAATATCTCTCAATGAAAAGCATAACTGTTTTGATGACTGCATTCGCAATCAGCCTTGTAGGTTGTCAAAGTGTGGGCTCAAAAAAGGTCAGCGCTGAAACAACATCACAAATTCGAACTTATACAGCAGCACCTGCTCAAGTGGCGAATAACCGCATTGACTTTAAAAAAGTGAAAAAGCAGGAAAAGCGTCCGATTGTTGCTTTGGTTTTAGGGAGTGGTGGGGCACGTGGTTATGCACACATTGGCGCCATTCAAATACTTGAACAGCAGGGAATACACCCAGATTTTATTGTTGGAACCAGTGCGGGTAGCATTGTGGGTTCAATCTATGCTTCAGGTAAAAGTGCCAATGAGTTAAGAGATATCGCCTTAAATATGAAAGCCAATGATGTTCGAGAAATACGCTTGGACAAAAAAGGCTTTTTTGATGGTAAAAAAGTTGAAGATTATATTAATGAGCAAGTTGATGACGTGCCTTTAGAGTTGCTAAAAACCCCAATGTATGTTGTGGCAACCGAGTTAAAGGATGGCAAAAAAGTCGTGTTCAACTATGGTAATACGGGACAGGCCGTTCGTGCTTCGGTGTCGATTCCGAGCATGTTTATTCCAACGATTATTGAAGACACAGAATATGTCGATGGTGGCTTGGTCAGTCCAGTTCCTGTGGACGTTGCACGCGATTTAGGGGCAGATATTATTATTGCGGTGGATATTTTGGCACGACCGATTCATACCGAAACGTCGAATGTTTGGGGCTTGTTTAACCAAAATATCAATATTATGCAAAATCGTTTAGCTCAAGAAGAACTCAAGCGAGCAGACATTGTGATTCAACCTGATTTACGTGAAAAAGCACATATATTTGATGTAAAAGGTCGTGAAGCGACGATGCTTGCAGGTGAAGAGGCAACCTTAGAAAAACTTGGAGAGATTTCTCGGGTTTATGCTGAACATCAATATAGCAAGGGACATCATATTCCTTATTTAGCAGCCAAAGACTAGGCTGGTACGATTCGCAAATTGACATGCATCCTGTTCACGTAATAGGGTGCAATTTTTTTCAGCAAAGCATTTTAATTTTTGTTCTCAGCTCTTCCCATGCTCAATAGTATCTAGTAATCATTAATATATTGGATGATGATTGGTTTTAGGTCTTAATCAAAAGATTTGCCAAATATAAAAATCGTAATAATAAGAAAATATACAGTTAATTATTTGAAATTAATTAAGAAAATCATATTAATTGGTTTTACGTAGATTTTAAGAGTATATACCTATATTAGCGTTTTTATTCATGTGCTTACGTTTACCAATACTGTTGAAGTGTTTAGAATATCATCAGGTTATTAATACTTAAAACCAATAAATATTTTAAAGGTGGCTATAGATGAAAACGCTTGATGTAGGACAAAAAGTAAAGCTTGCGATGATGGAAGAGAGCGTGTTTATTGTCACTCATGTGCATGTAGATAATTCTTACACGCTAGAAAGTACCAATGATGGTGGACAAAAAACCAGCTATGACAACGTATCTTTCGAGATGTTAAAAGTCTTAGACGATTAAGTTTAATGCCGTGCTATGTTGAATCGATGGAGCAACGCGTTTTAATGAATATGTTTTAAATATAAAACACAGCATAGCTTGGATTAAAAAATTGATAGATAGCGCGATAAATACTTGTTTATCGGGTGTATATCGTTATCGATATATATTTTACTGAATGATGGTATGATCACTATAAATAATAATGATGGTTTTTTTGCCGATTTGAACATTTAATCTTGATTAAAATCTATATAATAATCACATTAATCATTGTTATATCACGAGTCTAGAGAAACAAGATGTCCCCATTAGATCAAATTGCGAATGCACTAGACGACCAGTCAGAATTATCGATGTCAGTTTTAATGACTCCTGACATGGCGAATTTTTCGGGTAATGTGCATGGTGGAACGATTCTAAAATTGTTAGACCAAGTCGCGTATGCTTGTGCAAGTCGCTATTCTGGTAGCTACGTGGTGACACTATCAGTCGATAAAGTGAATTTTAAAGAACCAATTCACGTGGGTGAGTTAGTGACTTTCCTTGCAAGTGTGAACCATGTAGGTCGTACTTCTATGGAAATTGGTATTCGTGTTGAAGCGCAGAATATTCAAAAACGTACAGTGCGTCATACCAATAGTTGCTATTTCACAATGGTCGCAGTTGATGATCAAGGTAAACCGAAACAAATTCCGGCATTGAATCTAGATAATGACTGGAAACGTTGTCGTTTCGAAGCTGCGGAACATCGTAAAGTGGCACGTTTACAGGAAAATCATCATCCTTCTTGCAGTATTTATAAAAAGTCGACACAAAGCTAATCGCTTTGGTGGCTGAATATT
The DNA here is from genome assembly GCF_024605785.1 of Acinetobacter sp. YH16040_T. Lineage (NCBI taxonomy): Bacteria > Pseudomonadati > Pseudomonadota > Gammaproteobacteria > Moraxellales > Moraxellaceae > Acinetobacter > Acinetobacter sp. YH16040_T. The sequence goes on from NZ_CP094541.1 coordinate 866,693, forward strand.
TGAAAAGATCGCTTAGGCGATCTTTTTTTTAATCTGAAATTTGTTTGGATAGTGCAGTAAGGATTTTAATTCCGAGTGTGCGACTAAAGTTTATTCTTCAAAGCTCAGTTAAAGATAGTCATTCAGTCCAATACTGTTTAATATAAAACGATACGTATCGTTTCGTTTTTTAAATTATGAGTGAAACTGAAAAAACTTCTCGGCGTAAGCAATGTATCTTACAAGCGGTCACAGATGCTTTGGCGGAAAGTGATTATCGAAGCATGACCATTGAAGATATTGCGGCTCGCGCAGGCGTGGGAAAATCGACGATTTACCGTTGGTGGAACCATAAGTCCGATCTGGTTTTCGATGCTTTTAAAGCGCACACCGCGTCGGTGTTTGAGCTCGATTTATCACAAAGTTTAGAGTTCAATCTAAATCAACAATTGCTCAAACTATCACGGGCTTTAAATCAGCATGTGGGTCGAGCATTGCTGGTCGTTTTGGCGGAGCATCGTGAAGCAGCGGGTGAGTTTTTTAAACAGTATTTGTTACCTCGACGCGAAGCGACACGTGAGCTGATTCAATTGGCCATTCAACGTGGAGAAATTCGAGCGGATTATCCTTTTGAGCTGATGTTAGATATGTTGTATGGCCCGATTCATTATCAGATCATTTTCTTTAATACTCAGCCAGATGAAGACTATATCAAGCGACTGGTGCAGTTGGCGCTTAAGCCGATTCTGATTGAATCAGAAGCCACACATGGTGGTGAGGCAAGGACATCATGATCCATCAAAATCATGCATCACTATGGAACAAGTCTTTTGTTTTTTGTCTGTGTAATAACTTGTTTTTATTTAGCTATTACTTTGCGCTGCTGACCATATTACCCATTTATATTATGAAAGAATTGGGTGGTTCGATTCAGCAAGCGGGTATGGCTTTAACGCTGTTTTTGGTGTCATCCATTGCGATTCGTCCCTTTTCCGGCATGATCATTGAGCGTTTTGGTAAAGCCAATTCTGTACGTATTTCAGGCTTTATTTTTGTCGTTTTTGCGCTGAGTTATTTGTGGATTGACAGCATGTGGTCGTTGTTGGTCATTCGTTTTTTACATGGTTTTTGGTTCAGTATATTAACCACGGTCAATGTTCCCATCGTAAATGATTACATTCCAGATCACCGAAAAGGCGAGGGCATGGGTTACTTTGTCATGTCGACCAACTTAGGCGTGGTGATCGGGCCATTTTTAGCGCTGAGCATGATTCAATTCAGCAGTTTTAGTACCTTATTTGCAGTATTAGCCTTCTTGGTTGCAGTGGGCTATGTTTTTACGTGGTTAGTTCAAATACAAGAACACGTACAGCTTAAATCAAGTGATCAAGCGAGCAAATCCGCTGCCATCCAATGGCGTGATGTGATCGAAACACGGGTACTTGCCATCAGTTTTGTGGCGCTACTCACTGCGTTTGCATATTCAAGTGTGATGAGCTTTATCACCGCTTATGCAGAGTTGAAGCATTTACTCGCTTATACCAGTATCTTTTTTATTGTCTTTGCTGTGTCGATGTTGGTCGTCCGTCCTTGGGTTGGCAAAGTCTATGATCGCAAAGGCCCGAGTGCAGTCATCTATCCGTCCTTTATTTGCTTTGCCATTGGTTTGGTGATTGTGAGTTTTCTCACGAATCAATGGGTGCTTTGGATATCGGCAGTTTTTATGGGCATCGGCTACGGTTCAGTGTTCCCATGTCTGCAAACGGTCGCGATTCAAACGGTAGAAAAAGCCCGAATGGGACATGCAATATCCACCTTTTTTGCCTTGTTTGATATTGGCCTTGCTGTTGGTTCGGTCATGATGGGTGTGCTAATTGCATACTTTGGATTTCAGGCAACCTATTTATTTTGTGCGGTGATGGTGCTGTTCACTTTGTGGATGTATCGTTTATTCGTGGCAAACCAATTTAAACGCAGTGCTTTAGGAGCTGAATAATGGAATTACGACATCTACGATATTTTGTTGCGGTTGCCGAAGAGCTAAATTTTACCAAGGCTGCGCAGCGAATGTGTACTGTGCAACCTTCTTTAAGTCAGCAAATTAAAGACCTAGAACAGGAAGTTGGGGTGCAATTATTGATGCGAACCAACCGAAAAGTTGAGTTGACTGCAGAAGGTCAGGCCTTTTTAAAAGAAGCGCGTTTGAGTTTAGAACATGCTGAAAAAGCCATGATAGATGCGCGTCAAATTGCGCAGCTCAGTAAAGAACAACTGAATATCGGCTTTGTTCCTGTGGCTGAAATGAAGGTCTTTCCTTATATCATGCCGAATATCCGTGCTCAGTTTCCTGAGTTAAAAATTCATTTTCATAGTTTAATGGATGTCGATCAGATCAGTGCAGTGCGTAAAGGGGAAATTGATATTGCCTTTATCCGTTATGTCGAAGAAAGCCCTGATATAGAATCTGTTCAGATTTTTACTGAGCCTTTGGCGCTGATTGTACCGAAAAATTCGCCTGTGGCAGAACAGCGGCACATTAGCATTAAAAACATGAATAATCAGGATTTTATTATTAGTGATGAACATTCATCACCTGAGCTATACCGAATTATTCAAGATTTCTTTAAGCAAAATAAACTGAATGTGAACTTGGTGCAGCATTCGACCAATATTTTGTTAAATGTCAATTTGGTCGGTATGGGTGTCGGTTGGAGTTTAGTACCGTCTTATGTGATTCCATTGCTCGGTGATAAAATATTGGTTAAAAGTACCGTTGAACCTTTGCCGACCATTGGTTTGTATGCGAGCTATCGAAAAGATCGTAAAAATGATGCAATCGAATTGATTTTAAAAGTCTTAAAAGAGCAGTTCTATATGGGCTTTTTCTAAGCTTTTACATATTGCCGTAAGATCTAAATAACTGATGTTACGCAGTAACATCAGAAGCGCAATTTGATTCAAATATAAAGTACGATACGCGGTAAGGTCATCCGCAAGTGTTTGAGACAGGACAACTTCTAATCAAAAAGTTTTTGCGATACTCTGAATAATTTGACGGTAGTGAACGAGTTTTGCGGTGAGGAGCATTGCTCCGCAAAATGGTTTCCTTGCGAAGCTTCGCTTCTCATTTTGCCGAATGAGAAACAATGTTTCGTAAGAGTACCTCTAGCCGAAGGCTAATCCCTTTATTCAATCCCTAGATATAAGACTCCGTCGAATAGACTTAAAATGCATATTAAAAATGCGAAAGTACTTTTACGTGTGTAACATCAGTTAAACAAAAAATCTCGAATTAAGAGTTTCGGGATTTTTTTATTTATCGTATTTTTAATCAAAGACTCAATGATACATAGCCTTTGTCACTCTGATTTATTTAAACCATTTTTGTAAATAGGGTTTCATCACGCGGTAGGCAATCAAACCGATGAGTATAATCAGATAGAGTGGCCAAATCGTAATGAGAACAACCAACAGGCTCAACACAAATTGCCACCCTTTTTGTATACCGTACCATGCTCTTTGCCAGAAACTATCGCCATTTAACTGCGCAACAGCATCAAGGTTAATATCGATATGTTCACGGACAGTGGCAGGTTGAGTAAAGCTAATCACAATCGTGCTATAGCGGACACGATCTTGAACTTCTAAGCGGGTCAGGCGTGAGATTTCATTGACTTGCGCTGCAGAAACATGGTCGGGCACGACCTGTGTTTGCGACATTTTTTCTTCGAGTAGTTTTAGCTCATAGCGTTTTGCCGAATATTGCTGACGGTTCAAAAAATGCATTAGTGGCAACAGTTGATTGACGAAATGTGCAGCTTTTTCACTTGGCACACGAATGATCATTTCCGCTTGCGGATTTACTTTTTCGAAGATTTTAATTTTGCCGTCAGCAATCGGGTAGGATTGACTCTCTTGCACCATAAAGTCGATATTTTTCTGTTCAATAAAGCCGCCTAAACTTAGCGTCAGTTTTTCAATTTCTAAGGCCGTTTTAACGACATCTTTCGACTCAAAACTGACATTGGCTTCTCGTACCATTTTACGTGAGGCTTCGGCTGGGTTGACCTGCTCATTTAAAATAGTTTCAGGTTTTTGTGTTGTTGCAGGCGTGGTAGACGGCTCATTGGAAGTGCTTTCCGCTGCTTGATCTTGCTGTGTACTGACTTGAGCAGGTTGTGCATCTGCGCTGGCTTCAGTTGCCATTTCTTCGGTTTTCTTGGAACAGCCTGAAATTAAAATCACCGTAAACATGGCAATTAAATATTTATTTTTCATCGATGTAGAGCTCAATTGTTTGATTATCAGAAAGTCGGAGTAAATACTTTTTGCTTTAAATATAAATTCAAATTTAGCGTAATTATTAGTCGGGCGTATTGTATCGGAAAGTGTTTAAAGCACGGATGAACGCAACATAATTCTACATAAAGCCGCGTATAGTAATAGACAGAACAACAAGGATGAAAATAAGGATATCTACAATGAACCCAACAATGAAACTCTACAGCAATCCACGCTCACGCAGTAATACCATTCTGCCTTTATTAAAAGAATTAGACATCGAGTCAGAAGTTGACATTATTGAAGTGCCATATGAAGAGATGTATCAAGCGGCATATCTAAAGATTAATCCCATGGGCAAAGTTCCCTGCTTGGTCGATGGCACTGTCGTGATTAGTGAGACCGCTGCCATCTTTAGTTATTTAGCCGATAAATTTAGTGAAAAAGGTTTAGCTCCCGCCTTGGATGATCCAAAACGGGGTGAATATTTGAAATGGATGTTTTTCTGTCATGGTCCGCTGACTGAATACATGGATATGAAAAATGTCGGCATTAGCACTGAGTTGATGGATGAGAAACGTGGCAGTTTGAGTTTTGGTAATGAAAAAATACTTTTAGATTTTATTAAAACAGGGCTTGCGCAGGCCCAGCCATATCTGTTGGGGGATAAAATTAGCGCAGCAGATTTGTATTTGGCTTATTGGATGGTGTATGCAATTTCATTCAAAATATTGCCATATTTAGATGAATTTAAACCTTTTATTCAGCAGATTCAGCAACGTGAATCGGTAAAAGATGTGCATTGGTTTCAGTCGGTTTAACTTGGATGCTTATTTGATTGTTGGCTGAACGTGGCGTTGCTATATGTCTAATCATGTAACTCTTTCTTTGGAACTACAAAGAAAGAGTTTTAAATATCAATCACTAAGATGGTAAAGCGATTTTAATTATTGCCTAGATAATGTATGGCAAATGTTGAGCTAAATTAAATAGACTCAATCATTGTTGGTTCTATTTAAAAAATCATGGGCTTCATCATCAGATAGAGGTGGGCCTAAATCTCTTTCAAGTTTGGCATATATTTCAAGCAGTCTTTTTTGATGTGGATCCATATCTAAGGCACGATGCTGCTGATATGTTAATTGATCATCAATCCAATCATAATCTTGAACCGCAGCCCCTGCGAAACTGGTTTTCAAATGGAGTTTGTAATAACCAGAAAAGTTATGTTTCTTGGTATCTAGACAGAGATACGCGAAGGTAGACCAACCACTTTCGGGAAATTTAAGGCGAGTTCGGCAGGGCTTCTTTTCTAGTGTAAATGTGGGTGAATAGACTTGGCCTTTTAGAATGATATTTTTATCTTGACCAAAATATTGAGTTTGTAATGCAAATAAAGCAAGAATCACTGTGGTGAGAAAAAAGCTGGCAATAACTGCATAAAAAAATGAAATGTATAAATGGAAGGACAAAAAATTAGATTCTTCGTTTTTGTTCACATCTTTTTCTAAGCCTAATAAATAGCAATTCAAAGAAATAAGAAAACAGAGGCAAAAAACGAAAATAGCTAACCAACTATTGGCATGAAAATGATGTATCTCTACGAAAATGAGTGAACAGATAAAAATAAAACCTAACAAACTATAAATGAATAATTTCTGAAATCTTTTTTGCATTTTGCGAAGCTTATAATTATGTATTGAACGATTATAGCATCTGATGTTTATAGTGATTGTAGAAAAAAATCACCATGCTTTATGCATGGTGATTTTTAATTCTTGCAGATCTATTTAGATTATTAAGCATGCAATTTTGCAAACAATTGTTGGCTCACGCTATCTAAATTTTGTGGAATTGCAATCGCTGCAACAAAACGGTCTGGGCGAAGAATCGTAACAGATTCAGTGGTTTTACCAAACCAACCACGAATATCAGTACCAATATCACCAATCGTAATTACATTGTCGTACTTGGTGCGATTTTCATTGCTAAGCTGAACAGCAGGCAATACTTGGATAAATTTAACGCCCAATTTTTGCCATTTTTTTATGGTCGCATCTGACAGACCCCATTTTGGATCGACGCCCCAAGCAATGATTGCAAAGTCGTTACCGATGACTTCATCAAGTAGGACTTTCTCACCAGATTCAAGTTGAACATGTGGTTGAATGAACATTTTACCCACAGGTGAGTCTTTAACACCGTTATTGATCAATGCACCATCGTTGTACTTCGGCATTGGTTTGAAGCGCATTTCCAATAGATATTGCTTGATCGGTTTGATGTAATTGAGCGCATAGGCAATACCATCACGCACGAAACCTTGCCATTTTTTTGGTGGCGCAAGGACATGACCCGCCATTACAGAAAGATCAATCATCGCTTTGGCATGATCTTTACGTTCAACTTGGTACGTATCTAAAAGCGCAGGGCCAGCTTTGCCTTGTACAACCATTGCAACTTTCCACGCAAGGTTGAACGCATCGCGCATACCACTGTTATACCCTTGACCTTGCCATACTGGCATGATGTGCGCAGCATCGCCTGCAAGTAAAATACGGTCTACACGGAATTTATCTGCAATACGGGCATTGTGGGTATAAACACGCTGACGAATCACTTCAATACCATCGGTCGTTGGAAGTACTTTCGACAAAAGTTTTGCAATGTTTTCAGGTTTGCTTAATTCTTCTTGAGTCTCCCCAGGCATCACCATAAATTCGAAACGACGAATACCGTGTGGAAGTGCAGCAGATACATAAGGACGCACAGGGTCACAGCATAGGTAAATGTGTGGCGTTGCAAGTGGGTCATTATTGATGTCGATCACGATCCATTGGTTCGGTGCAGTTTTACCATCGAAGCCGATGTTGAGGGTACGACGTACCACTGAGTTACCACCATCACAAGCAATCAAATACTGCGCTTGAATTTTTTCAGCTTCACCGTCTTTATTTTGAATATTGAGCGTTACACCATTGGCATCTTGGCTAAAATCAGACAATTGACGAGAGAATAAAACATTTGTGGTTTCGTACTGTTTTAAACCTTGTAGCAGTACATTATCGACTTGCGGTTGAATAAAGGCATTACGACGTGAGAAACCAAATTCACGAGTGAGCGGTTGAATGTCTGCGAAACAACGGCCTTTAGGGGTTAAGAAACGCATCGCGTGGTTCGGTGTCGTATGCGGTAACACTTGATCCACTAAACCTAATGATTGGATGGTACGTAATGATTCATCATCAATACCAATCGCACGTGGGTAGTCAATCAGGCTGTCCAGTTGTTCAATCACAGTGACATTGACGCCTTGCTTACTTAAGTAGTTTGCAATGGTTAAGCCGACAGGACCTGCGCCCAGAATGGCAACTTCCGTTGTGTAATTTGCTTTATTGCTCATGCGTAAACATCCAATCACTTCACATATGCCACTATTAAGTTCTAAACAGAGACTCTCAACAAGCTAGGCATAAGTCGAAACGATGAATCGAATTGTCGTGTTTTTTGCAGGGTTTTATTTTAAGTGAATGATATATATTTATTTATATGAAAATCATCAATCATTTTGAATGATTTATCGATCATTAAAATCTATCAATCAGTGGCTTTGAGCATAAAAAAGCCGAACCATTTTTCAATGATCCGGCGACTTTAATTCATTTAGCACAACATTTTATTAGTGAGGGATAAATGTTGAGCAGCAGACTAAATGAATTTAGCGTGTGGAGTACGCTATCCGTCTATTACTGAGCAGGTTGAGCTGGTGCAGAACCTTCAGCATTTGCTTCTGAAGCAGGTTGAGCAGCAGTACCTTCAGCAGCAGTTGTTTCAGTCGCTGGCTGTTCTTGAGTGCTAACCACTACTTTTTCTTGTTCAGGTGCTTCTTGTTTATCTTTGCTCGCAGCAAAACTTGTTGCAGCTGCAGCAGCTAGAGTAGAAGCAAGTAAAATTTGAGTTAATTTCATTTTGAGCATCCTTATATATTTTAGTAAGTCCTGAAAAGATCATCACGTCCATCAGGAGAGAACTCATGCTAAATCGAGAAAACCGAGTGATCAATGCGAGCAACAAAATGAAACAGACTGGTTAACTGGATGAATACATAACCGTCCATCCTGTGTTTTAAATGTAAAAAAAATATCGGAATCTTCATTTAACTTTGCAAGAAAAAATGACCAAATCGACTTCATGATTCATTCATTGTTTACATGATGATTACATCGAAGTCGTAATTAAGCTGAATCCAGAATTTTCACTAAAATCCAAATGTAAGGATTCTTTTCGATATGGCTATTTTTTTAAATATAAGAGCTCTGTACACGACAAATTTCACAGAACCCTTATCCTATCAGGATTCTGCTTTCTTAAAATTGCCAAAATTTCCTTAAACTCTTCTTTTTTCCCAAAACCAATTAAACGCTGAATCGCCATTTGAACATAGTCTAAACCATAGCGAAATAAACTCATTGAGAGTCGTCCATGCTTCTTTATTTTTATCGCTTTTTTTTGATTATGTTGCCATTCACCCGTTAAGTAACACCAACAGAAGCTTATAGCTAACACCGCAATCAATTTTTTCACTCGTCTAGGGTCTGTCAAGCGCGTATTTTCAAGATTAAACCCGCGTCCTTTGAGACAACTGAATAAGGTTTCAATTTCCCAGCGTAATGCATAATCCTGAATAGCATTGGCATTAAACTGAGGAGAAACGACGAGTAAAAGCTCTCCATTTTCTAACTGTAGTGCACTTATATATAGTTTCACCCGACCAACCAAAATCCGTCGTTTACGACATTCAATTTGACCAACTTTAAGATGGCGAAATAAATCACTAATTTTATGATTCTTTCCTAAATGATTGGTGACAATGAAGTTTTTTTAACACGAATGCAGAAGTTGATGTCTTGTTCAATTAACCATGTAAACCACTGCTCACCGATAAACTCTCTGTCTGCGAACACATTCACAATACGGTCTTTACCAAAAATGGCTATAAAGCGTTGAATCAAAGCAATACGCTCTTTCGTATCTGAATTTCCACGTTTATTAAGCAATGTCCAAAGGATAGGTATCGCTATTCCACGATAAACGATTGCGAGCATCAGGATATTAATATTTCGTTTTCCCCATTTCCAATTGGTTCTATCTAAAGTCAGTTGCACTTGGTCGAATGAAAACATATTGAAAATCAACTGAGAAATTTGACGATAATCAAAATACTGACCTGCAAAGAAGCGCTGCATACGTCGATAAAATGATTGTGGTAAGCACTTGATGGGCAAGGCTTTAGATGCAGAAGAAAGATTACATGTTTGCTTTAAAATAATCACAAGCATGATGAGCGCAAAGCACTTTAAATGTGACTTGTTCCATTTTAGAGATTTGTTTAAGATAAGATATAACTCATTGAGATGTGTCATAGTATTCGTCGTTAGAAAACAATTATTGTGACATTATTTCAATGAGTTATCTATTTTTGTCGTGTACAGAGATATAAGAGTTAACTTTGCCAATAAAATGTGACCAGATATGTCATGCATTCATGCAAATGGAATAAATAGGCTGTTTAACAGCCAGATCATCATTCAATGCCTCGGATACTAGGCTGATCTATGCTTTAGGAAAATGAAGACGGAGAAATGAAGACTAGGCTTGCAGCATTTTTTTGAAATCATTATGGTAAAGGCCATCAATCATTGGCTATTTATTTGAGTGACTCACTTTTGAAATTAGTTTCTACCCACGGTGCGATTCCGGTTCATATTATTTCTGGCTTTTTAGGTGCGGGTAAAACCACAGTTTTACAGCAGTTATTAAAGCAAAAGCCAGCGGGCGAAACTTGGGCCGTACTGATGAATGAGTTTGGGCAAATTGGGGTCGATCAACAGATGTTGCCGCAAGATCAGGGCTTTGCGGTGAAGGAATTATTGGGTGGATGTCTATGTTGTAGCAGCCAACTGCCGATGCAAATTGCGTTGTCACGGTTATTGTCAGAGGTGAAACCCGACCGACTGTTTATTGAGCCGACAGGTTTGGGGCATCCGGGACAACTTTTGGAGCAATTGACTGAGCCACATTGGCATCCGCATTTAGCTATGCGAGCATTGGTGACCGTGGTCGATGGCTCACGCTTACATGATCAAGAGTGGACTTCGCAAAACCTGTATGCCGATCAACTCAAAGTGGCACAAATCGTTGTGGTGTCTCATGTTGATTGTATGAGTGATGCCGATCAAGCTGGTTTAGAACGACTGAAACTAGCGTATTTACCGTATCAGCAGCAATGGATCAATGTTGTCAAAGGTGATTTAAAACTGACAAATATTGATCTTGCCTATGTGGGAAGTCCTCGTAAAATTCAGCCTTTATTGGCAATACAAAAGCAAACGTTGGTCGATGTGCCCACAGAAATTAAACAGTTGCCTTATCATTATGTTGAATCCGCTCAGGGCTATAGTGTGGCAGGTTGGAAACTCCCAAAACGATGGATTTTCGACTTTTTTGAGCTGTTGGACTTACTCTGTGAACAGCAAGATTGGCTAAGAATCAAAGGTATTTTTCAGACAGACCAAGGATGGAAAACCTTTAACTTTAATCCCGATCAGTTTAATTATCAGTCAAGCGAGGAAAGTATCGATAATCGTGTCGAAATTATTTACCAGACTGAACGTGAATGGCTCGAATTTGAAGATCGCTTAATGCAGTGCCGGATTGATGCCGAGAAAGCGGAGAAATAAGTAAATCAGCGCAGCAAAAGCTTGCTAAATCTTATATGCTAGGCGCCAAATTTGAGGACTTTCACATGGCGCTAAAAGCTACAATTTATAAAGCAGATTTGAACATTGCCAATATGGATGTACACCAATATGGTGATTATCAATTGACGATGGCTTTGCATCCTTCTGAAACGATTGAACGTTTGATGGTACGTGTCTTGGCATATGCACGCTATGCTGACGAAGCATTAGAATTTACCAAAGATCTTTTCGAAACAGATGAACCTGCGTTGTGGGAAAAAGATTTAACAGGTCAATTGGTGAAATGGATTGAAGTCGGTTGTCCTGACGAAGATAAAGTCAAAAAAGCCAGTGCTCGTTGCCCACAAGTCGCTGTGATTACTTATGGTTCTTCAGTAGACGAATGGTATAAACGCAACAGCAAATTGAAAACCCTGAAGAATGTTGAAATTTGGCAATTATCTGAAGCGAGTGCGGCTGCCATTCAAGAGTTATGCGAACGGACCATGTCTTTACAATTAAACGTAATGGACGGCGAATGGACTTTGATTGGTGATAAAGCTCAAGCGGTGATTGAATGGACACAATTGCAATAAGCATTTGATGTGATTTAACTCATCACGATGGATGTGAGTTCAGGCTTGCATCCTGACTATAAAATTCGGTATATCTACAAACAATGAGAAAATTTTAAAGATGGGGAGCAGCCGATGTACCCTGATTTTTATTTGTTATTTGTGGCGCTTATGATTGGCGCTGTCATTGGTACGGAACGTGAGTACCGAAGTAAGTCGGCAGGTCTGCGCACCATGATTATGGTCAGTTTAAGTTCATGTTTATTTACTATCTTATCGTTACGTATCGGCGTTGATAGTCATGATCGAATTGCGGCCAATATTTTGACTGGCCTCGGCTTTTTGGGTGCGGGGGTAATTTTTAAAGATGAAAATCGAATTTCAGGCATTACCACAGCAACTACCATTTGGATGACCGCTGCCTTAGGCATGGCTGCGGGAGCGGGCTATGTCATGCTGAGCTTGATTGGTACGGTAATTGTGCTGATCGTTTTAATTGTTTTGATTTATATTCAAGCGTGGATTGAAGCGAAAAACCAAGCACGGAGTTATCGTATCGTTTGTCACTTTCGACAACAAACGCTGGATGACTATGAAGAGCTGTTTAAAACCTATCAAATGCAAGTGGTTCGTAGTGTGCGACATAAAACTGAACATAAAATCAGTGGGCGTTGGATCTTAATTGGCTCTGCGACAAACCATAGAAAATTAACTCAAGATCTAATGAATGATCAGGATATTCTGGAGCTCAATTTTTAACAGCGTATTTACTACGGCATCCAAAGTAATCCTGTTTATAATAGGGTTTTATTTTGATTGCGGCATTTGAGGTTGAGAGCATGAGCAAAGAATTAGAAATTATTGACTTAGTGGTAGGCGAAGGTAAAGAAGCGGTTAAAGGCGCTTTGATTACAACACACTATACAGGCTGGTTAGAAGACGGCACTAAATTCGATTCATCACTGGATCGTGGTAATTATTTTGAAACGGTAATTGGTACAGGCCGTGTGATTAAAGGTTGGGATCAGGGCATCATGGGGATGAAAGTCGGTGGTAAACGTAAGTTAATCGTACCATCACATTTGGCTTATGGTGAGCGTAAAATGGGTAATGTAATTCCTGCCAATTCAAATCTTATTTTTGAGATTGAATTGTATGACGTAAAAACTCGCGATTAATACAGTGACTGTTTTAGATCGATGACATGGACGTTATTGATCAATTGGATAAAATAGATGTTGTTATTTTTGTCTTTTACCGTAGATTAGAATAATTACTCGAGTATAAACGCAGGAATCAAAGCCATTGTATTTACAGTTGCCTTGTACCAGATTGTTCTGGGTTTTTACCTTTATTATTTTTACACTGGCATTTACTGTATCGACTGTTCAAGCACAGTATGAAACTGCGCCTAAATCATTTTATTTAAAGCATCAAAACGAAGTTAACCAAATCTACTTCACAGAAGATACCAGTAGCCTATTGCAAGGCAAATGGTTGTTTTATCCAAATCAATTTTTAACGTCTCCAAGTTCAGTTCTGGTCGGTCAAACGGTCTATCTGCCTGCTTCATTTAAAGACATCACAGGGGATAGTAAAGGCTTTGGGACATTTACTGGACATTTCCAAATCCCCAAACAATTTATTGGCCGTCGTATCGCAATATTGATTCCAAATCAGTACGGTGCGTATCGGGTATTTTTAAATGGTGATGTGATCGTCCGTTTGGGTGAAGTGGGACAAACTGAAGCAGAACAAAAAACGGAAAATGCGCCGCGAATTGCCTATTTTGTGGCACAAGATGAATATTTCACCTTAACCATTCAAGCTTCGAGTTTTAACAGTATGCATGGCGGGTTTGAAAACCCGATGCGTATTGGTATTGCTAAGACAGTAAACCGCCAATTCCAACAACAAATGATGAGTATTGGAATGGTGTCGGGCGCCGTCTTGGGTGTGGGACTATTTACGATTCTATTTTCAGTCTTCCGAGGTTTACGCGGCCGCAACAGCCGAAGTAACTTGGTATTTGGCTTATTTATTGTCTTTTTAGCATTCCATAATTTATTTTCAGCACCCTATGCCTATACCACGTTTACCGATATCAATTGGTTATGGGGCACGCGTTTAGACTATTTATTTACTTATTTTGCGTCGATTTTCTTTTTAAGTTATATCCACTTACTTAGTCGTCGCTATTTATTTACGCTAAATTATCAGATCGCGATGTTGCTATTGTCTTTGAATATTTCAGTGACTTTTGTTTCGACGCCTGAGATTTTTCAGCCTTTGGCAACCTACAGCTTTGCTTATGTGATCGTTGTTCTGAGTAATTTTGCTTATGGTTTTTACCTAACACTGAAAAAGAAAGAACCGTATTCAAAATTAAATTTAATCGCGGTTATTTTCCTGTGCATTACCTTTTTAAACGACTTTTTGCTGATGATGAATTTGATTGATTCAGTCAATTTATCGTTCATTTCAACCAGTTTGTATGCCTTGTTGATCATGTTTCAGCAATCGCATCATTATGCACAGCAGTCGATGCATACGGAACAGTTGAATAATAGTTTGCTTGAGCTAAACAGTTCACTCGATCAGAAAGTCAAAGAGCGCACCTTACAGCTTCACGAGCTGAATAAAAAGCTAGAGCTACAAATTCGTATTGATGCCTTAACGGGGGCATTCAACCGCCGTGCACTGAATGCTGAAATTCAACGCTTATATTCGGAAGTCCGTTTTCATAGCCATCGAACACTGGTCTTTGCCATGTTAGATGTTGATTATTTTAAAAATTATAATGACCACTATGGACATCTCAAAGGCGATGAGGTGTTACAGCAGATCGTGAAAACCATGCAAAATACCCTGCCAAGTTCAGCCTATGTGGCTCGCTACGGGGGAGAAGAGTTTGCCATATTGATGCATGATGTTCCGTATGCGATTGCCCAAGAGCAATTACAATTGGTACTCGAAGCCATGCGTAATGAACAGCTTGAACATGTTAATCGGGGTGATGACAAAAATTACGTCACTCTAAGTTTGGGCATGGCATGGATGGATAAGCAAAATGACTTTGACAGTATCGAAGCTTTAATGAAACATGCAGACCATTATTTATATATGGCCAAACAGGCAGGACGCGATCAACTTAAGCCTTGATACCTAGTCGTAAACGGTTTAAAACTTTGTGGAGGTATCGGTAGTATCCATTGCCAATACTTATTTAGATTGATCTCTCTTTAAATTCACCTATCATAATCATCCTATTTGAAAATCTATCTTTTTATGAGGTTTGCCTCTCTACTAACAGAGCTGTTTGACCAATTTGAGCGGAACATCGGCAGGCTCAAAATCCTGATGTGCGACAAAGCCATATTTTTGGTAAAAGGCGAGTGCCGTATGAGTACTTTCTAGACTGATCTCGGTAATATTCTTTTTCCGGACGCAGTGCATCATGTTTAACAATAACGCCTTACCAATGCCTTGGTACTGACGTTCAGGGCAGATATAGTTCAGTAAAATTTGTCCCTGATCACTGACTAAAATAAAGCCGACCACTCGATTGTCACTGACGTAGACCCAACTGTCGTTGTAAAGCATCCACATTAAAATATTTGATTGGTTTGCCTCCTCAAGCCAAGTTTGAATCACACTTTCATTACGTTGATGGTCCTGGATACATGAACGAATGCTGTTGTGAATCACGTGAATAATTTCGGGTATGTCCTGGATTTGTGCTTCGCGTATCATAATTTTTTCTTTTTATAAAAAACTCCAACAGCCTGCCATTTCAGAAGATATCGCCCTGTGCTTAAAGAGGCTTATTGTTGCGTTTTATGTTTTTTTTGCTGCCATTGCGCTGTTGGGTTGGGTTTTTATTTCAAAATTGTTGCAAAATTTACAAATGTATATTTATAAATTAATCATTAAATATGGATAAATAACCACATAAATGCATCTAACTATACTGTTTTTAAAGTAATAATAGATCTTTTAGAAATGTATACATACTCAATGATTTCAGCAGGTGTAATAGTTTGAAATAAATTAGCAAAGAAAATAGGCCAAATTTCAGCTTTAAAATAATTTTGTATGAATTTTAAACGTTATTGTGCGTTATATTAGTCCATAAAAATATTCGATGATTCAAGATGTGCATGCGCGTCATCGGCAGTAGGTTGTTATTATGGTTAATTTTCTCATTGTGATATGTATTCTGATCGCGTTGTCTGCAGCGGGCATTGTGGTCAAAAAAATCCTAAAAACAGAAAAATATCGTCAAAAATATACGCGCTACCAAGCACCAGAAAAATCGAACAGTATCTCTTTAGCATCGAATGATGATGCTATACGCCAAGTCGATCAGGTCATTGAAGTTGATGAATATGAACAGCAACTTTTTGATGATATTGCGGAAATTTTCTTTCAACAACAATACAAATTAGATTCGCTACAGGCAGCCGAGCAGTTACAAGAAGTCTTTTTACGTCGCATGCCAGTGAATTGTAAAACTCAAATTCGCCAATTAGATTTGAATGAATGGTCGATTTATTGGAATTTTTACAATCAATCACTCGAGTATTATTTAGGCCGATACGGTGATTTTTATACACATGTCGACCGTTTTGGCGAAGAACATAAAATTGAATATCGCTATCAAGACTCCGCAAGTTGAAGCAAAATGCGATCTTGGACTAAATCGAGATAACTCAAATCATCGGTTATTCGGGCCATTAAAATAGCGCCTTCATAATCAGCCAAGCTGATTTTGGCAAGTTGAGCGGCGTGTTCGATGGTCATGCATCGCTTAAAAAACACTTCAAAGGCGAGTTGCCACTCCTGAAAGATGGACTGTAATTTTGCAAAAATCTCGGCAGGTAAATGTTGCCGCTCCATACTTAAGATCCCGACCAAACAGCCTAATCCACCTTGGCTAAAAAACTGGATGGCCTGTTGATGGATGTGCGAGAAAGCCTGTTGAGGTGAGGTAGTAATTTGCTGTAATTGCTGAAAAATACTGTGCTTTAACTTCACGTGTGTCAGGTTTAAAATTTCCATCAGCAAAGCGTCTTTATTCGGATAGTCATAATAAAACGCAGCTTTTGAAAGTCCACAGGCTTCAGCCAATTTCCCCATGCTGCAGCCCATATAGCCATAGCGTTTAAAGGCGTGTGCTGACTGTAGTAATAGATGTTCTGAGGTGTTTTTCCGTGGACGCATGTATCTCTCTATCCAAATAAATCACTATGATGTGTATAAAGTAAATTGGTTTAACCGACTAATAGTTCGTCAAACCTTCCAATGACTTCCTGCCATAAGGGTTCAGCACCTTTGCGGAAATATCCCATATGACCAATCTGTTTTAGACCATAATCTTGCGCTTCAATATTGATATAGTGCATTGATGCTTGCGCATAATGTTGCATAAAAGCATGTCGTGAATTGGGTAATGCCCAGTCATCATCGAGCGCAGCGACCGCATAAATCGGCGTTTGAACTGCAGCATATTGTTGAGATAGCTCACTCAGCTCAGGGTCGGCAAAGAAATAGGTTGGGTTTTTACACCAACGACGCCATTGCTTATAGACATCGACAGGAAGGTCAGCGCCCATATTGAGTTTGCTCCAAGGCAAATACCCTTTGACGGCAACCATCGGCGGAAAAACGATATTCCACATCACATGAACTTTCATTTTTTCTTTAAAGGGCATATAGCCATGCCAACCTGCGCCAGTGCCAAAACAATACATGGCACGTATCTGATCATGATTTGAGGTAAGGCCTAGTGCTTGACCGCCATAGGAGTGTCCCACTAGAAAAGTTTCCTGACCGTGTTGTTGCATATAAGCTATGGCACCAGAAAGGTCATAACGTCCCCAGTCAAGATAAGACATCTTAAAGCCTTTAAGTTTTGACGGTGCAGAACGTCCAATACCACGATAATCAAAAGTCAGTACTTGATAACCGAGTTCTGCGGCATACTCGGCAAATCGACGGTAAAATTGTTGAGGTACACCTGTCGCACTTGAAATAATAATATTGGCCTTAGCGGCAGTATTAGGCCGATATTCAACGCCTGAAAGCGTATAACCATCGGTTGCTGTGAAACTCACAGGTGTACTATGTATTTCTTGCGTTGCTTGTTCTAAATCCGTTGGCATAATTTTTCTCTTGATGTTGCAGGGCGTTAAAGGTTTATTCGATTTATCCATAGGCTTATTTGCCCTGAAAATTGGCTGCGCGACGTTGTAGCATGGCCATCACGCCTTCTTGTACATCTTGTGTTTTTAGTAATGGCTGTAAGTGCTGATCTAATTGAGCAAAGGCAGCATCGGCTCCCAAATGCACACCTTGCTGTGCTGCAGCGAGTGTTGCCTGAACCGCCAGTGGTGCAGCCTGCGCAATTTGTTCCGCAAGTTCAATGGCACGAGATAAGGGTGCTTGGTCAGTGATTTCAGTCACCAAGTTCATGTCATATGCCGTTTGCGCATTGAAACGTTCACCTGTGAGTAAATAGCGCATGGCTTTATTCCAACCCGCTGCTTGGACAAAACGAACTGTTGCACCACCAAAAGGAAGAATGCCACGTTGCACTTCCATTTGAGCAAACTCCGTGTGACGCTGTGCGATCACGATATCGGCATTCAGCATGAGTTCAATACCCGCTGTAAAACAGAACCCTTGTACCGCGACCACAACTGGTTTTTTTCGTTGTCGTGAGTTGGTTCCCCACGGATTAATTTGCTGATCAGGAAAATTAAACAGCCCGCTGCCAAGTTTGGGTTGTAGTTCGACCAGATCTAGACCCGCAGTAAAATGATCGCCATGAGCAAAAATCACCGCACAGCGTAAATTTGGATCATCTTCATATTCAGTGAGCGCCAGTGAAAGGTCATGAATTAAATGACTGTCAAACGCATTTCGTTTATCTGCACGGTCCAAACCGATTAAATAAAGATGACCACGAATTTCTCGACTTACACGACCTTGTTGTTCTGACATTTGGATAATTCCTTCTAATTATTCTTTATGCATAGCTAAGTTTTTAAAAGATTGTTAGAAAACTGTCAAAACTGATGCGTTCAAAACATCAAAATCATCGTCTGGTGGATGAGTGGTTTGATTTAAAATTTACAGAGTTGATATGAAATAGTGTGTGATATAGCTTGCCTTTGGGCTGATTTTTTCCATAATAGCTGCAGCTTTTTTAAGGCCCAATCAACCATGTCGAACTTAGAAATATTTGCAGTTATTATTAGCTTAATCGGGGTGAGTTTAACCATTAAGCGAAATATGTGGTGTTGGTGGTTTAACTTTGCAGCTTTTTTGCTGTATGCCTACTTGTTTTATACCTACAAACTTTATGGCGAAACCATTTTGCAGTTTTTCTTTGTGGTGGTGAACTTCTACGGTTTTTATCACTGGTTGAAGGGCAAACAACAAGATCATGACATCCGTATTGAACCGATTGCGACCAAACTCGTGATCTTTCAAATGCTCTTAGCAGCGGTGGGCGGTTTGATTTTTGGTTTAAGTTTGCACTATTTTACCGATGCAGCCGTACCGATTTTGGATGCACAATTGGCCGCGTTTAGCTTACTCGCAACGTATTGGACCAGCCGGAAACATATTGCTACTTGGGTGCTTTGGGTATTTGTCGATATTATCTATGTGGGTATGTTTATATACAAAGACCTGTATCTCACTGCGGCGTTGTATGCTGGTTTTGTGGGCTTGGCGGCATTTGGTTGGTGGCAATGGACACAAGTCAAAAATAAACAGCAGCAACAGGCGATGAAAGCTTTATAAGGATCATTGGGTGATGGCAAAGCTACTTTTAATAGCCGATTCCGAACCCGATGAATAAGTAAAGAGCGTGCAGAGTCATGATTATCGACTTTCAACTTGAGCAGCAACTGCGTTTTGATCGACAAGCTGGGTTTCTATTGCAGCAAAAAGCGAGCTTTTTTCAGTTTGAACAAATAGCAGATGTGTATAACGCTGAATGGCTCAATGCATTTCCACAAGGCACGCAATGTAGCATCAGCGGTTTGGATGATGGTGCAGATGAATACGGCATCCAAATCAGTTACAAACACCAAAGCGTTTTGATCGATTATTCACAAGTAATCAAATTGGTACACCGTGATCGGGATGGTGTGGTGCATAGCATGATCTTAAATTAACAACTGATGTTACGCACGTAAAAGTACTTATGCACTTTTAAAATGATTTTTAAGTCTATTCGACGGAGTCTTACATCTAAAGATTGAATAAAGGGATTAGCCTTCGGCTGGAGGTACTCTTACGGAACATTGTTTCTCATTCGGCAAAATGAGAAGCGTGCTTCGTAAAGAAACCATCTTGCGGTGCAATGCACCTCACCGACAAAACTCGTTCACTACCGTCAAATTATTCAAAGCATCGCAAAAACATTTTTGATTAGAAGTAGTCCTGTCTCAAACACTTGCGGATGACCTTACCGCGTATCGTTCTTTTATTTGAAGTAAATTGCGCTTTGATGGTTACTGCATAACATCAGTTAATCAGCTATGTATTGAACTTTTTCATCATTATGGCTCGCACTGCACGTCTTATGAACCCAGCGCTTTGATACATGCAAAACCAATACAACAGCTGCCTGAACAAGCCAGCTTTGATATTTTTAGCCTCGGCTTCGGTCATTGGTACGCAAAGTTGTCCTATGCAGGGATGTATTTAAAAATCGATGCGGGCTGGGAATTTCAGCTCGAGTTTAAAGATAAGCATGGGCAAATCTATTAAAAAGTCCTTTAAGGCAGAGTCCAATGAGTTGCTGTATGGCAATTCTGTTTTTCTAGCTTGGTTTCAGGTCAATGACAGCCATAACGCTTTTCGATTTAATTAAAAGCACAGTTTTAGCAACTGTAGACTGGGCGAAATAAAACAATAAAACCAATATTGACCTTAAGGATTACGAGAATGGCACATCAATTTACCGTCAATGCCACAATTCATGGCGTTTCACTTGAAGATTTTAAACGACTAGCCGCAGATATCAGCTTGCATGAAGCGGTGTGCAAACGCATACCGGGTGAAAATCTAGAAATTTTAGAATCAAAAAAAACAGGCGATATGTATACCTTAAAACGTGCCTATAACCTTGATGTAAATATTCCAGATATTGCCAAGAAGTTTTTAAAAGATGCGTTTCGTCTGAAACGTACGGATATTAGTAATTTGGCGGCATTAACATCTGACGTCAAACTAGATCCGAACCTACCGCTCGAAGCCAGTTGTAAACGAAGTGTCAGTGGTGATGCAACACAAGTGAGTTTCAATTTGGACTGGACGGTGAAAGTCAAAGTTCCACTGATTGGTGGATTACTTGAAAAACATGCAGAAGGTGAAATTCGTCGTTTTAGTCAGCTTGAGATTGAAATTGTAGAAGATGAATTGCGTAAAAATTTAAAAGCCTGAATTGATTTGAAAGTGATTTAAAAAAAGCGGTCATTGACCGCTTTTTTATTATTTTAATGAGATGTTTTTTCAAAACGTTGACGATAAAGCATCGCAGTAAAGAAGGTCACCAAACAGACGGTCCAAATATAATACATGGCGCCAATGTTGCTGTATAAACTCAACCATTGAACCAATGGCAAAGTGATACCACCCGCGATGGCATAGGCCAAATTGTATGAAAATGAAATGCCCGAGAAACGAATCTGTGCAGGGAACATTTTCACCATACTATAAGACACCATACCAACCGTACCTGATGCCAAACCGAGCAGCATATAGAGCGCAAACACGGTCGATGCTGCCACATGGCCCAAGCTGTTATAGAACACGCCCGCAATTATCGCAACAAGGAGTGAACCGAATAGCATCACTTTACCCGCACCGAAGCGATCTGCCAAAAGACCTGCCAAGATACAACCGACCATTTGCATCACAATAGCGGCACTTTGCATTTTGAAGGCATCGGCACGTTCAAAACCAAAGGCGCCCGTGAGTAGATTTGGCATCGCTAAAATCAATACAACTACACAGCCGGTTAAGAACCATGTAAACAGCA
This sequence comes from Acinetobacter sp. YH16040_T, assembly GCF_024605785.1. Lineage (NCBI taxonomy): Bacteria > Pseudomonadati > Pseudomonadota > Gammaproteobacteria > Moraxellales > Moraxellaceae > Acinetobacter > Acinetobacter sp. YH16040_T. The sequence goes on from NZ_CP094541.1 coordinate 888,328, forward strand.
TACCAATCACAACGCCTGTTTTGTGCTGTTGCAGTACTTGTTTCACTGGAAGTTCTTTAGCCAATTGTTTCTTTTCTTGCATGGCTTTAAATACTGGCGTTTCTTTTAAATAACTGCGGAGATAGAGCGCAATAAAACCAAAGATCCCGCCTAAAATAAATGGAATCCGCCATGCCCAATCATGGATTTCTGACTCTGTAAATTGTAATGAAATAAACAAAGACATCAGTGCGCCCAATAGGATACCTAAAGATAAGCCAGCAGTGAGTAAGCCATTGGCGATACCAATTTTTTGCTCAGGCACATGCTCTGAAACAAAAGTCCATGCAGCAGGGATTTCACCACCAATCGCGATGCCTTGAATCACACGCATCAGTAGGAGCAGGAGTGGTGCTGCATAGCCAATACTTTCAAAAGTTGGCATCACACCAATCATCAGTGTAGGCAGAGCCATGAGTAAAATAGACAAACTAAATAAACGCTTACGACCAATCAAATCGCCAAAATGCGCCATTACGACACCACCCAATGGGCGGAAAAAATATCCTGCTGCAAAAATACCGTAGGTATTCAACATCGCCCAAAATGGACTGAGGCCAGTGGGGAAAAACAGTTCCGAAATAATTTTGGCGTAAAACACATAAATGACAAAGTCATAAAACTCAAGTGCGCCACCGAGGGATGACAGTCCGAGGGTGCGTTTATCTTGACGAGTCAGGCGTGGCTGAGCTTCCATGCAAATATTTTCCAGCAGCAAATAGCATTTGACGATTTTAGTGATTCAATTTTTTATTGAATAATCAAACTTTTTTGCCTTATTAAAAACTTATAGTTATGAAAATATTATTAATTAAGAACAAAATAATATAGATAAAGTCGCATTAACTTAAAGAATGATTGGTAATAGATAATGGCGTACCTTGATGTATAAATGATAAATATCAATAGCATAGGGTGGTGTGATCTGTCATTTTACTTTGTGCTCTATATAAACCACAAAAGATTCAAAGCCATAGCACGCTGTTGTTTTATACTCAGAACCGATAATAATGCATATTGCATGGTTGTTTTTTTAAAGTGATTTCAGCCCGCTAGACTTAAAAAGGATAAAAACATGAGTAATGTTGCTGCTGTTGCACAGCGTGGTGAAGCAATTTTGACGCTCACTGCCGCAGAGGTACAAGCATCTGAAATAGGTTCTGCATGGTTAACTGCACTAAGTGAAACACTGCATGCCACTATGCTTGAGCGTCAAGGCGTAGGCATTGCCGCACCGCAAATTTATGTTTCAAAGCGGGTGATTATCGTGGCTTCACGTGCAAATTTACGCTATCCAGACGCACCTGAAATGGAGGCGATCGTGATGGTCAATCCAGTGATTACATCTCGATCTACGACCACGGTTTTGGGTGAAGAAGGCTGCTTAAGTGTGCCGAATGCACGAGGGCAAGTCCCGAGAGCCGAGCAAATTCACGTGCGATATTTGACCCTTCAAGGTGAAGTCAAAGAGAAAACCCTGAATGGCTTTCCTGCACGGATCGTACAACATGAGGTCGATCATCTGAACGGGATCTTATTCACCGAGCGTTTAGAATAATAAACCGTACTATTTCAAAAAGATAAAAGTGACCAATTGAGCTAAAAAAAATAGCGGAAAAGTAATTTGAATAGTGGTGTAAGTGAAGTTTAAAGGCTTCAAAGGTTGCACTTTTAACTGTGAAAATAGGCTTTCTTTTTGAAGTTAAAACCTTGTATAACTAGCGAAATAATAAAATAAAAAAGAAGATTAATGGGGAAAAATTGGGGCAATGCTGTCTGTACGAAATGGGGCGTACAATGGCGTAAATTGAAGCATCTTTTGTTTGAGTCAGACTATCTCATCATCAATTGGTCTGACTACGATAAGGGCGTTTACTTCTCATCTTTGGCATGCTGAGTCAAGTCAGCGTGTTGAAGTGGTGCATCATAAATTTTTATTATTCGACCAATCGGATTTGGTTTAATCCGAGTGAACTCAAGTTCAGGATCATCGTCGCTTGTATAGTCCTACTCAGTTATGGCGTATTGGCAGTACTCAGTCTTTATTTCAAAAAATATTTAAATTTTAGACTGTTTTTTAGCTATTTTGCGCCCGTCCTGTTTGGGATCGGCATGATCTATGGTGGCTATATGATCGGGATCTATAGTCCTGCCACTATGGCGGGGACGGTCAATCTGCTGATGGTCGGTTTGGTTTTTTATCGTCCTGCGATTATGCTCAGTATTACATTTCCGATCACACTGTTTATTGGCTACATTTGCTATCAAACTTCGATTGACCATCTAGAATATGCACCGATTTTCAGCCCAGCTTTAAAACAGAGTGAGTTTTACGACAACGCCTTTTGGCTCATGAGTATGGCGGAGTTGTATTTGCCCATATTGATCGTCAGTGCAGTATTTTTTCAGATTTTGCTTTTACAGTGGCGACACCGTGAACAAAAGATGGAAGTCCTCAGCCGTGTTGATGGCCTGACCAATGTGTTTAACCGTCGTTATGTCAGTCATGAACTTGATACGCTCAGCAAACAGACACGGCCTGAATTTGCAGTGGTTTTGCTTGATCTCGACCATTTTAAATTGATCAATGACCAATATGGACATGATGCAGGAGATGCCGTTTTACAACGTGTTGCTCAAATTTTAAATGACAATACTCGTGTACAAGATGTGGTTGGGCGTTATGGCGGTGAAGAATTCATTTTAATTCTAAAAAATCAGAGTTTAGAGCAGGCGATAGAGGTCGCTGAACGTTGTCGATTGGCCATTTCTGACGCTGAAACCATGATAGCCAACCAACATATGTTGAAGATTAGTGCAAGTTTTGGTGTAGCAACTGCGATCGAGGGGACACCGTCTGCTATGGTCACGCGTATGGCCGATCAAGCGCTGTATATGGCAAAGCAACAAGGTCGTAACCAAGTGCGTAGCTTTCGTGAGTTAAACTTGGCAGAAGATTAAATAATTTAAACGATAGTTATGCAGCAATTACAATTTCAGCTCGGATTAGCGCAGCTCGACTTTCAGACCGAGCAACGGAATATTCATTTTGATCATGGCTTAGTGGCTTTGGTACAAAAATGTGTCCGACATCAGCGCTTCGATGCTTTAGCGATTGAATATTTGATCTATGAAATTGAAGAAATTTTAGAACGATTACAGCTTGATTATCAGACGCAGCGCTACGCTCAGTCGAATGATGCGATGCTGCATATATTGGCGCAAACCTTTTTTGAACATGCGCCCCGCATTGACCGACAAAGCTTTGAACATGGCTTTAATGAAATGATTGAACATACCGAATATTATCAAAATCTATTTGGTGAGCAGGCAATCATTCAACTTAGTTATTTCATTTTTATTCGAGAAATGATGCACCATTTAAACCTACAGCACATACAAGTTTTAGCTCAGAATGCGTCTTCACCATAAGGACTTATACAGATGCAGCTCAATTTGTTATAAATAAAAAAGCACACAACAAAAAATAGACCTTATGAAAACGCCTGTTCCAGATTATTTACAGCATGTCCTTAATGCCTGCGATGCCAATCAACACGGAGCTTTGGCAGATTATATTCCTGAGTTAGCTAATGCCAATCCAAATAGACTGGCTTTGGCACTGTCTACCGTAGATGGCACGATTTATTCTACAGGTGATGACGAGGTCGAGTTCACCATTCAATCGATGTCTAAACCTTTTGCTTATGCCTTGGCCATACGTCATCAAGGTTTGGATGTGGTATTAAAAAAAGTCGGGGTTGAACCCTCCGGCGAAGCCTTTAACCAAATTGCCTTAGATAAAAATACCAATCTGCCCAAGAACCCGATGATCAATTCGGGTGCAATCACCACACATTCACTTTTACCGCATGACGAACACAGCACTCGAGCTGAAAAACTCCGTGAATTTTTAAGTGAACTGGCAGGGCGTGAGCTGAGTTTTGATGACGCGGTTTACCAGTCTGAAGTGAAGACGGCTTTTCGAAATTTGTCAATCGGTTACATGCTGCGCACAGTCGGTGTACTTGAAGAAGACCCTGAAGATGTGGTGAACGGCTATATTCGTCAGTGTGCAATATTAGTGACGGTTAAAGATTTGGCAAAAATGGCCAGTGTGCTTGCCAATGGTGGTGTGCAAGCAGCCACAGGAAAACGGTTGCTGTCACGTTCGGTGGTGCGCCAAGTGTTGAGTGTGATGATGACTTGCGGCATGTATGATGCTGCGGGGGATTGGCTGACAACGGTCGGTATTCCTGCCAAAAGCGGTGTGGCCGGTGGCATCATGGGGGCTTTGCCAGGGCAGGTTGGGTTGGCAGTCTTTAGTCCGAAACTCGATACACATGGGAATAGTGTTCGAGGCGTCGAAATATTTGAACGACTGTCGAAGGACATGGGGCTGCATGTGATGGAGGGAACTCCTTCAGCGCAAACGATTGTCCAAAGTCGCTATACCTGCGGGATAGATCATTCGGTGGTGGTGTATGAACTGCGCGGCGTATTGCAATTTACGGAGTCTGAAATGTTATTGCGCATACTGCAAAATGAAGCTGTCGAACCGACTCAAATTGTCCTTGATCTCACTAATATTTCTTTGATCCATGATGTCGGTGAACGTATGTTATTTGAAGGTGTAGATCGCTTGATTGCAGATGGTCATCGCGTGGCAGTGATCGACTCAGAGCATCTCTTGGAACAAAGTCGAAGTCATGCAGGATATGAAGTGGTTGTTCGAGAAGAGTTGAGTCAATATTTACAGCAGTTTGATGGTTAATTGATAAAAATCCATTGTTGATTCATATAAGGTGCTCATAAGTTTCGTGCTTAGATCAGCTATAATTTTCTTTTTGCGTTAAATTTGCTTATGTCTTTTGAGTTAAAAGTCAGTTTACTCCCGAGTGTTGACGCTTTATCCCCACAGCATAAAAAGCTGAATAAACTGATTGAGCAAATCGAACAGCAAAAGCTGGATTTAGATCTTTGGCAAAATGCCAAAAGTGAGATTCAGAGTTATATTCAGTTAAAACTTGTGCCGATTTATCGTGATTTGCATGCGGTGTACTACCGCCAGCTTGCACAGCTTTGGTTGCACATACAGCAAGAAGACTTTGCTAAAGCAGACTTAGCACAGCTGGATGCAAAGCTTGCGAAACTGGCTAAGCAGCTAAAAAAATCCAACTATTTAAATACTGCCGAACTTGAAAAAGTCACTGAGGTGGATGCCTTTTATCAGCAGCATCATGCGCATAATCAAAAGCCAAATAAAAAAGCTAAGTCAGCCCAAACTGAACAGAGCAAAGTAGAAGGTCATGTTGATATAGAACAAGAAACGACAGAAGAATATGAGTCTTATGAAGCGTGGGACAGCGAACAATATCAACGTGAGAAAAAAGAGCATCAGCGTAAACGACTTGCGCAAAAACGTGAGCAAGCTGAAAAGTTAGTGAACCAATCACTGAAAACTGTGTATTTAAAAATCACTGCCATGATTCACCCGGACCGTGAACCTGATGAAGCTAAAAAAGCGGAAAAAACCGAGTTGCTGCAAGTGGTGAACCAAGCCTATGAAGCACAGGATTTGTTTTATTTACTGAAACTGCAATTACAGCTAGAAACTAATAAGGGCAAAAGCCCTAAAGCCTTAACCGATGAACATTTAAAGTTTTATCAAATGGCGCTTGAGGCACAAAGCCAACGCCTTGCAAGTCAGATAGATGACATTACGGATAGTTTTCACTGGACTAAAAAACCAAAGCCGAAAAATATGCAGGTGAAAGATGTGTTTAAGGTGATTAATGGTGATGTTTCAGTGTTGAAAGAACAAGTGAGGTGGGAAAAAGAACGGCTGAAATATATGGAGAAGGTGAAGGGGCTGGAAGTGTTGTTGGAGAATGGGGTGCTTTGATACTTTTTTCATTAAAAGCACGTTTCCCTCATCCCCCTTGCGAAGCAGTGCTTCTCATCCCATAGGGAGAAGGAGCTGCATCTAATTAAATACCGTCAATCGGCTTAATAATGAATATTCCCTCTCCTTGTAGGAGAGTGATGTGTGCTGAATTAGCAGGAGACTTTCACTTGGGAGATTCTAGGCAGCTAACCGATAAAAGTCTTCTGCCATTTGATTTGGTGTCTTAAAATCCAAGCCTTTTTGAATTCTTCCCTGATTATAAAATAACTCTATATATTTTGTAATATCCGCTTTGGCTTCTTCCCTTGTTTTGTAGTTGCGATGATGGACTAGTTCATTTTTGAGTATGCCCCAGAAACTCTCTATCGGTGCATTATCAAAGCAGTCGCCTTTTTTGCTCATTGAACCCTGAAAATCAAATTTCTCAAGTAAGTTTCGATATTCATTACTGCAATATTGGCTGCCTCTATCTGAATGTACAATGAGATCTTTAGCAGGTTTCTGATTGCGAATAGCCATATTCAATGCATCACAAACAAGCTTGGCTGTCATGCGCTCATTTAAGCTATAGCCAACAACCTGTTTCGTGTAAAGATCTTTGACAGCTGCCAAGTACAACCAGCCCTCAGCCGTCCAAATGTAGGTAATGTCACTCGACCACGCAAGATTAGGCTTCGTCATTGAAAACTGTTGCTTGAGTAAATTGTCATAAATAGAACGGTTGTGATCACTGTTCGTGGTTCTTTTGAAACGCTTATGGCGCTTACAATACAACTGATTTGATTTTTTTATTTGGCGCACAGCATACGTACTTATTTTGATACCTTGCGCTTGTAAATGCTTGGTTAATCGAACATAGCCATAGCTTTGTTTGGTTTCTTCATGGGCTATTTTGACCAAAATTGTCTGCTGATTTCGCTGAATTGATCTTTTACTCATGCCTCGCTTTAGCCAATCATAAAAGCGAGAAACGGATACACGAAGTAATCGAGCCATTAAAATAATCGGAAATAAGTGGCTTTGCGATTTCATATAGGCGTACCTCACTGACTTTCTTTGGCAAAGTACGCTGCTGCCTTTTTTAAAAATTCACGTTCCATTTCAGCTGTTTTGAGCTGTTGTTTAAGCTTCTTATTTTCTTCGAGTAAGGCGTTTAGATCGGGCGAATACTGTTTTGTGCCTGCTAAAGTTCCAGCCTTTGCTTTGTTATTCCAGTTCGAAAGGGTTTGCATTGAAATGCCAAGTTGTCTAGCGGATTCCGATACATTACCTTGGTTCTCTTCAATGGCTTTTATGGCTTCAGCTTTAAATTCTGCGGTGTAAGTCTTCTGTTTCTTGCTCATGGTAAACTCCTAATGAGTATGTATAGTTTACCAAGTTAAACCCTCCTGTTTTTTAAGCACACATCAGAGGGCTAGGGAGAGGTTATAAAATTTGATAATTTAAAGAAAATAATAAAAGCAAAACGTAATGAACAATAAACTCGCCCCCCAACTTTTAATTTTCGCCAAAACCATGCGTCACACAGCCACCGATGCTGAAAACTTCATGTGGCAATTCCTCCGTGCCAAGCGACTTATGAATCTTAAATTTCGTCGTCAGCCTGAGTTTGCCAGTTTGATTTTACGGATGGTTAATAGAGTTAAATTGTGATAAATTTATGAATTATAAAATAATTTTATACTTTGGGGTTGTATGCTAGTTGGTGTTTTTCTTCGACATTTTAAAATATATAAAGGTGCAAGATATATTCCATTTGGATTAGATGAATTAGAAAACTTTAATTTATTTATTGGTCAAAATGGAGCAGGAAAGAGTTCAATTCTCGAGTCTTTGGATTGTTTTTTTAATAATAATGAATTTATTGTTCACTTTTCCGAAAAAAAGAATGAAGCATTTGTAGCACCTACATTCTTAATAAAAAAGGAAGATTTAAATAAATTTGATAGACAGGTACAAAAAATAATCCCTGTTATCAGTGAGCTTTTATTTGATTTAGATCAGAGTAAATCTACAAATTATGGTTCTTATAATGATTTTTTTAAACAAAGAGAGAATTTTTTTAAATATAGAAATACACATTATTTAATTACTTATGCATTTTTTCCCTATCCTGAAAAGGATACAAATAATTTATTTTTAACTTTTGATAGTTATATAAAAAAGGGAATTAAAGAGAGTCAGCTTTTAAAGGATGATAAAGAGCAAAATAAAGTTTTAGCAACTCTTAAAAATGATTTAATAAAAAATTATTCATTTCAATACATTCCTGTTGAGACATCCTTAAATGACTTCTTACGTTTAGAATCTAAAGGTATGCAGGAGTTAATGAGCGAAAATGTAAAAAAAAGAATTGAGCAAACTCTTACTTCAAAACTACAAATCAAAGCTGAAAGAACAGTTAATAAAAGTATTTTAGACTTATTAAATTCAGATCTAGAGAGTTTTGTAGGAGAGGTTCAACAAACAATTAAGCAAATAGATAGTGACTATTCTTTTGCTAGAGAATACAAATCGAAGTCAAACCTTACTGCAAATCATTTGACCGATATTATTATAGAAACATTTTTTGATAAAAGACGTTTAAAAATTGATAGAAAACCAATCGAACATTTGTCGGCTGGGGAAAGGAAGAAAGCTCTAATTGATATTGCATATGCTTTTTTAACACAAGAAAGAGATACTACACAAAATATTATTTTAGCAATTGATGAACCTGAAGCTTCATTGCATATTTCCATGTGTTATGGACAATTTAGTAGACTTCATGAACTTGCAAAAAAATATAATGTCCAAATGCTTATTAGTACACATTGGTATGGAGCTTTACCAATTTTAGATAAAGGTAATCTTCATCATATACATGAAATAAAAAGCAGTGTAAACATTAGTCAATATTCTTTCAAAAACTACTTTCAGGAAAATGGCAGTCATCCAGATGATATTCATTTTAAAAGTTTTTTTGATCTAGTGTCCTCAATTGTTAGTTCTTTAAGATTACATAATAAAAGTTGGCTAATTGTTGAAGGTGAAGAGGATAAAAAATATATTTTGAATTATTTAGATGAAGATAAAAAAAATGATTTAATAGTCTTGCCTGTTGGTGGGTGTGGCATTGTTTTAAATTTATATAATTACTTGTATGCGCCACTTTCTCAAAAAAGTGAAATTAAGGAAATTAATAGAAAAGTTGTATGTTTAGTTGATACTGATTTTAATGCATTGCCATTGGAAGATAATTTTTCATCTGAAACTAAGAAGAAAGATTTAATTATAAGAAGATTACAAATCGAAGGTGACACAATAAATTTATGTCGTTTGGAAAATCTAAATCGTTCTCCAACAGAAATTGAAGAAAGTCTTAATGCTAAAACCTTCTATAAAGCATTATCACAAGCAATTGAGAGCATTGGTAATGATCGGATTAAATTAGTCTTTAGTAATTTCCAATTTGACGAAACTAAAAAATTCAGTTTTATTAAGGGAGATAACTCAATTATATATCCTAAAAGAGAATTTGAATTAGAAGGCAATCCATCAAATTATAAGTTAGAGATTTTTAATTTTGTTGATAAAAATAAAGAGCTAATTTGCAATATCTATTGTGAATTGGAAAGTGAGACTAAGCCTAAATGGATTGAAGATTTAGAAAAAATGTTATAAAAAAACCCCTCACTAAGAGGGGTTTTTTTGAATCAACCTACAGCATTAAAGCGCTGCAATCTGCTCCATATTCGCTTTAATCTTCGCCAACTGATCAGCAAATTCAGCAAGTTTCACTTTCTCGCCTTCAACCACAGCAGCAGGCGCTTTCGCCACAAAACCTTCATTGCCAAGTTTAGTGGCAATTTGGTCATGTTGCTTTTGAACCTTGTCTAAGTCTTTTTGCAAACGACCCAATTCCGCTTTCGGGTCAATTAAGCCCTTCATTGGAACGAATACAGACACATGACCTACAACAGATGAAGAAGATAATGGCGGTTGTTCAGCATCAGCCAAGAAGGTAATGCTTTCAACTTTTGCCAATGCTTTGAACAATGGTTCAATACGAGCGATTTGAGCTTTTTCCGCATCCGTCGTGTTTTGAAGCAGTACAGGCAACAAGCGAGCATTACCTAAGCCCATTTCACCACGGATATTACGTACCGCACCAATCAAACCTTGCAGCCATTGCATGTCTGCTTCAGCTTGGTCGTTAATGAGTGCTTGCTCAGCAACTGGGTACTGCGCCAACATAATGGTTTCGCCAGAAATGTTGAGTTTTGGCGCAAGTGTTTGCCAGATTTCTTCTGTTAGGTAAGGCATTAACGGATGAGCCAAACGTAACGATGCTTCCATTACAGAAAGAAGAACACGACGTACTTCAGCTTTACGCTCAACCGATACGTTTTCGTCATTGAGAACTGGCTTAGTGAGTTCTACATACCAGTCACAGTATTCATTCCAAATGAACTCGTAAATCGCTTGTGCAGCCAAATCTAAACGGTATGTTGCAAATGCTGTTTGCACCGCTTGTTCCGCTTTTTGTAGACGGCTCACGATCCACTGTTCAGGCAATTCCCAAAGGTCTTGACGAACGTCTTGACCAATGACTTGCTCTTCGCAGTTCATCATCACGAAACGGGTAGCGTTCCAGATCTTGTTGGCAAAGTTACGGTAACCTTCAACACGTTTCATGTCGAACTTAATGTCACGGCCTGTGTTGGCAAGCGCACAGAACGTGAAACGAACCGCGTCTGTACCGTAAGATTGAATGCCTTCTGGGAATTCTTTACGGGTAGATTTCTCAATCTTCGATGCTTGTTTCGGGTTCATGAGTCCTGTAGTACGTTTTTGTACTAAAGTTTCAAGGTCAACACCGTCAATCAAATCTAATGGGTCAAGTACGTTACCCTTAGATTTAGACATCTTCTGACCTTCGCCATCACGTACCAAACCGTGAACGTACACTGTTTTGAACGGAACTTGCGGTGTGCCATCTTCATTTTTCATGAAGTGCATGGTCATCATGATCATGCGGGCAACCCAGAAGAAGATAATGTCGAAACCAGTGACCAATACATCAGTTGGGTGGAAGGTATTTAAGAAATAGTTTTCTTTATCTTTCGCTTCGTCGCCAGTCCAACCTAAAGTTGAGAATGTCCAAAGACCAGATGAGAACCATGTATCAAGCACGTCTTCGTCTTGTTTCAATTCAACTTCAGGTGCAATGCCGTTTTTCGCACGAACTTCAGCTTCATCACGACCTACAAATACGTTACCTTCAGCATCGTACCAAGCTGGGATACGGTGACCCCACCACAATTGACGTGAAATACACCAGTCTTGAATGTTATTCATCCAAGCCATGTACATGTTGCTGTATTGCTCAGGAACGAATTTAATTTCGCCATCTTTAACCGCTTTAATCGCAGGCTCAGCAAGCGGCGCAATTTTCACATACCATTGGTCAGTCAGTAATGGTTCAACAATCACGCCTGAACGGTCACCGCGAGGTGGCTTAAGTGTGTACGGTTGAATTTGGTCTAACCAGCCTTCAGCTTCCGCTTGAGCAACCAATTTTTTACGTGCTTCAAAACGTTCTAAACCAATGTAGTCCGCAGGTGCAGGAATGGTTTTAGAAATTTGCTCGCCCGCTTTTGCGATGTATTCAAACTCAGCCAACACTTCAGCATTTTTGTTGAAGATGTTGATGATTGGAAGTTCACAGCGTTTACCCACTTCATAGTCATTGAAGTCGTGCGCAGGGGTGATTTTCACACAGCCTGTACCAAATTCTTTGTCTACATATTCGTCTTTCACGATAGGAACTGCTCGGCCTGTAATAGGTAGGATAATGTTTTTACCCACAAGCGCTGCATAGCGTTCATCATCCAGTGCAACCGCAACAGCTGTATCACCTAATAATGTTTCAGGACGTGTTGTCGCCACAACGATGTGGTCTTTACCATCGTGGGTGCGGATTGATTTGTCTTCAAAGAAATATTTGAAGTGCCAAAGTGAACCTGCTTCTTCTTTATCCGATTCAACTTCTAGGTCAGATAGGGCAGTTTGTAATTTTGGATCCCAGTTTACGAGGCGTTTACCACGGTAAATTAAGCCTTCTTCATGTAGCTTAACAAAGACTTCTTTAACCGCGTTAGAAAGACCTTCGTCCATGGTGAAGCGCTCACGTGACCAGTCTACAGATGAGCCTAGACGACGAATTTGACGGGTAATGTTGCCGCCAGATTGTTCTTTCCATTCCCACACTTTTTCGATGAACTTTTCACGGCCAAGGTCGTGACGGCTGATGCCTTCAGCACCCAATTGACGTTCAACAACCATTTGCGTTGCGATACCTGCATGGTCGGTACCCGGCTGCCAAAGGGTATTTTTGCCAGACATGCGGTTATAACGAGTCAACGCATCCATAATGGCATTGTTGAAACCATGACCCATATGCAAGCTACCAGTGACGTTTGGTGGCGGAATCATAATACAGAATGAATCACCTTTTTGAGATGGCTTGAAGTAGCCTCTCTCTTCCCAAGTCTTGTACCATTTTTTTTCGATCTCGGTCGGATCGTAGGTCGTAGCAATATTTTGCGCTGAATCAGTCATAGTCTAAACAGATCAAAAGTGGATAAAAAATTAGATCTATTGTAGCAAAAAAAATGGTGAATTAGGGATGTTGGGCGAATGTTAACTTTTAGGATTTGGCAGTAAATAAAAGAGTCCGTATGATAGGACCTAAGATAAGAAGTATCCATTGATCCCAAAACTAAGATAAAAGGAGCAATATCAAATGACTTATTCTATTTCTTTAAAGGTTCAACCTACGACATATCAACGTTTTGAGACAATTCATCAAAAACTCAATGCAGGTGAAACAGAAAGTCAGTCCAAAGCCTTAGGGGATAATTTAGCGGATATTGCATGTGAAATTTTAGATCAAGTTTTTGGCCAAATGGCGCGCATGAATAAGTCTGGAGACAATGAATCCGAAAAAATTATTCAGCAAATACGTGAAACGACCCGTAAATATATGCCGTGGTCGGTGTCTTTTTTTGGCAATGACCGCCTTGTACCGATGGTAAATTATTTATATGGACGTTTTTACAGCGAAGATGGTCAGCATTATATGCATTATCCGATCGATGCCTCTTTAGCCACCGACTTGCTTGCCTATGTCAATCAAATGAAAGAAGGGCAGAATCAATATGTGCCGCTCGCATTGAAGGCATTTACACAAGTGGTCGATGCCGGGGTGACGCATTTGGTGCGAGAACCGAAAAAAATGCTGAAATTTAACATGGTAGTGGATAAAACTTTAACCGGTGTCATCAATCTCACCACGCAACTCGGTTATAAACGTTTTGATAAACTCGGCAAAATTTATGATGCACAATCGATGAGTCAGTACTTTGACCATTTTATGGTGTTTTTGAGCAATGAGCCTGTACTACATAAAGCATAAAATACATATAAATGAATAAATTAGTTATTTAAAAGGATGTCAAAATGGCAAAACGTGATGATTTGAACGGAAAAGTGGTGTGGATTACTGGGGCATCGTCAGGTTTGGGTGAAGCTTTAGCAAAAGAATGTGCTTTGCAAGGGGCGCAGGTCATTTTGACCGCACGTCGTTTTGAAGAGTTGGAAAAAGTCCGGGTTTCATTATTACATCCAGATCAGCATCTTTCAGTGTGTGCAGATATTACCAATGAAGAACAAGTTCGCCATGCTTATGAACAAGTCCTTGCGCATAAAGGCCGAATTGATTGGCTAATCAATAATGCGGGATTGAGTCAGCGTGCATTGATCACGGATACGACTATGCAAACTGAACGTGCCATCATGGAAGTAGATTATTTTTCGCAAGTCTATTTAACCAAAACCGTTTTACCGACATTTTTAGCACAAAAGTCTGGTCGAATTGCTTTTGTTTCAAGTGTTGCAGGCTTATTAGGGACACAATACCGCGCGACCTATTCTGCTGCAAAAGCTGCCATTCATATGTGGGCAAACAGTCTACGTGCAGAAGTGGCGGATCAAGGGGTGGGCGTATCGGTGATATTCCCCGGATTTGTCAAAACCAATGTTTCATTTAATGCACTCAATGGTGCCGGCAAGCCACAAGGGCATCAGGATGAAGCCATTGAAAATGGTCTAGAAGCCAATGAGTTTGCCGAAACAGTAGTGCAATCTTTGCAACGAGGGGAAGAATACATCGTGGTGGGTGGTTCTAAAGAAAAGCTCGGTGTTTGGGTGTCACGTTTATCACCGACAACGTTGTATAAAATGATTCGTAAAACCAAAGTGAAGTAAGTTTTATCAAGTTTAAATTGTTTAAAAGTCACTTTTAAGAGTGACTTTTTTAATGAGTAACGAGATTATAAGAAATGAAAAAGAATAATTTTAACAAATGGGGAATAGCCATCATTTTGTGCGCAATCATTGGTGCAATCGGTACAGTGGCATATTTTTATTTTAAACAGAAAACTCAAAAAATTGAGCAGAAGTCAACGCTCGAAAAGCCTGAAAAAGAAATAGGAACTGTATCAGAACCAGTTATTGAATCTGTTGAGATTGAACCTAAAGTTGAAGCGGCGAGTGCAGAAGTTGTTATGCGAGGACCAAATGAGGGGTGGTTACCGATCGAAGCACTGTTTGATGAAAAAGGATTATTGAAGTCTGAGTATTACAGTCAAAATCCTCAAGATTCAGATGTTGATAAATTACCTTATAGCTCGAATAAAATTGGTGATTTTAAATGGCGAGCTGAATTTCATCCTGTTGATGATTTTAAGGGCGATCAGGCTAGATTCAAAGATCAATGTTTTGGATATTGTGTTTTAGTGAAAGGTAAGTTGCTGACCAGTGTTGAATCGACTGTATTTACGGGAGCATTTATTGCGAAAGATCATTTGATCGAAGTGATTGCACATAAGGGGAGTGGCGCATATATGCCTGTCAACTATAGCTTTATCAAAATCGACAAAGCTGGTAATGCAGAGTTAATCTCAGATGATCATAATTCTTACAAAGATCAATTGGCTCGTATCAATCATTCGGGACTCGAGATTGACTTAAAACCATTTAGAAAAATTCAATATTTTCTTCTAATGAATGAAAATGGTTTAAATGTGTCGATGCAAAAAACCAATAAGGCGGATGTCGAACCGACTCAGTGTAAAGAGTATTACGAAGGAACATTAGAGGCATGTCCAACTTTATATGGATGTAAAGCTGACATTGTGGTGCAAGATCTGGCACGTGCTTATGCTGGAGATGTTGCATTTAGTTATCATGATCCAAATATTGATGAAAAGAAATTTAATGAAGTTTGTTTTAAAGTTTGTCGCAATGAAAATGTGAGTTATGAAGAGTTTGAAAACACATTGTGTAAAGTAAATTAAATAGTAAAAATGAATTGGGGAGAAGTAGAGAGATCAGATGTCTCTCTTTTGAATTGCTGTTCCATACGCAAAGACTTCGACCATGCCGCCTTGCATACCCAACTCAGTGGTGCTTAAACGCAGACCCATAATTTGCGTTGCGCCCATCTTTTCAGCTTCTTGCTTTAAACGCACCACGGCTTCACGACGTGCCCGATCGACGATGCTTTCATAACTGGTTAAACGTCCGCCAAAGAAGTTCTGAATATTGGCAATCACATATTTAAAATAATCATGTGAAATCACTACATTACTTGAAATCAGTTGTCCGAAATGTTCAGTAGTTTTAAAGCGGTTGTTGTCTATGCGAATATGCGCCAATCGCCTTTCTTGAGCTTCGAGTTCTTTGAGATGCTTTTGTTCGATATGGCGACCGAAGCCCCAACCAATACAAAAGAGCACCACAAAGATCAGGACTTTAAAAATAAAGGCATCCATGACTTAGTCCTGAGTTGGAAATGGGTCTGGGAGTTTTGCTGAGTTGGCTTCTACGCGAACTGCTGTGCCGTACACAAATAATTCAGAAGCACCTTGAGCAATATTTGAGGTTGAAAAACGGATGCCGACGACCGCATTCGCGCCTAAGGCACGTGCTTTATCAATCATACGGCTCATGGCTTCTTGACGGGATTCTTCGAGTAGTTCTGTGTAACCTTTGAGCTCACCACCTACAATATTTTTTAGGCCAGCCATAAAGTCACGACCAACATGTTTACTGCGGACAGTACTGCCATAAACGACATCAAGTTGTTGTGTAATGGTATGACCCGGAACAGATTCTAGATTACTTAAAAGCATTTTTTAGTTATCAATATAAAAAGGTGAATTGAAGATAGGAAACTCTTCAGTAAAAAGCAATATGTTCATTTTTATTTTGAAGTTTCGATCTAAAAATGAAAAAGCCCACCGAAGTGAGCTTTTCAAATATTACTGGCTAGGCTAAATCAAATTATTGTTTTGACGCAGCTTTACGCTCAGCAGTAGACGGTTGGTATTGCACAGCATCAGAAGTGTTGGCTTTGATACCACCACCAAGTGTTTTATACAATTCAACTTGGTTGTTGAGATTTGCTTGTTCAAGCAACAACAAACCTTGCTCAGCTGCATAAGATGCACGCTGCGCATCCAGTACAGTTAGGTAGCTATCAATACCAGCACGGAAGCGAGCATTTGATAGTTTGTAGGTTGTATTGGTTGCATCAACTAAACGGCGCTGTGCTGCAATACGGTCACCAATGTTTTGGCGAACTGCAAGCGCATCATTTACTTCACGGAAAGCTGACTGAACTGATTTTTCATAATCAGACAATGCAATTTTCTGGTCAGTTTCAGAAACTTTAATATTGGCCTGACGTGTACCCCAGTCGAAGATTGGAATATCTAGGCTAGGGCCAGCAGACCATACAAAGTTGCCTGATTTAAATAGATCACCTAAGTCCGTTGAAGCATAACCCGCAGAACCAGTCAGGCTGATCGTTGGGAACAGACGTGCTTTAGCTGCACCAATGTTCGCACCGGCAGCAGACAGTTTGTATTCAGCTGCACGGACATCTGGACGGTTGTTCAACAAATCACTTGGAATACCTGAACCAATAGTATTGGTCGAAGTAATTCGATTGACACGTTGGTTCGGCAGCAAGTTCGCAGGTACTTGTTGACCCACTAATAGATTCAATAAGTTTTGCGCTTGAGCAATTTGAGTCTTGTAGTTTGCAACATCATTACGTGCAGTTTCTACAGAAATCTGAGCCTGACGAACAGGAACTTCACTGTCAATACCGACATCAAAACGCTTTTTGTTGAGGTTGTAAGATTCAAGCTGAGCTTTTAAGGTTTGATCCGCAAGCTTCAAGTTCGAATTGGCATACGCGTAGTTTAACCATGCTTGAGCCACTTGACCGATCAACGCAATTTGTGTTGCATCACGGGCACTTGCAGTTGCAAGGTAACTGTCCAAAGCATTGTCTTTTAAGCTACGTACACGACCCCAAAAATCAAGTTCATAGGCAGTGACACCTAAACCGACATTGTAAGAGGTGATAGGCTTTTGCGTATTCAACGTGTCTTGACGAAGTACGCTACCACTTGCACCAATGGTTGGTAATTGACCATTGGCAGTGATTTGATACTGTTGCTGTGCACGTTCAATATTTAAAGCAGCCGTACGTAGGTCACGGTTATTGGCTAAAGCTAAGTCAAGAACTTGTACCAGACGTTGGTCAGCAAAGAAATCTTTATATCCTTGTTCAGCAACAGAAGTACCAGAAGCACTTGCTATGTAGCTTTCGGGGATATTGGTCTGAACAACCGGCTCTGGACCACGCATGCTTTGGCAGGCAGCCAAAGCAAGCGCAAGTGAAGAAACCGCAATGCTACGACCTGCAATAGACCATACATTTTGCATCACGATAAATGCTCCTGATTATTTTGTTGTTTTGGTTTGTACTTAAAGATACTTCGGATCCATACGTAGAATACAGGAATAAAGAAGATACCAAGTAGGGTAGAACTGATTACGCCACCCAATACACCATAACCTACAGAGTGCTGACTACCTGCACCTGCACCCGAAGAAAGGGCAAGCGGAAGTACACCAAAACCAAAGGCTAAAGTGGTCATGATAATTGGACGTAGACGCATTTTAGCGGCATGCAATGTTGCGTCAAACAGATCTTCACCTTTTTCTTGAAGTTCTTTGGCGAATTCTACGATCAAGATCGCATTCTTCGCGGACAAACCAATGACGGCAATAATAGCCACCTGGAAGTAAATGTTATTCGCCAAGTTTGGATTTTTGAAGAACACCATTCCAAGGAAAGTCAGTAATAACGCACCCAATACACCTAATGGTACAACCAGTAATACTGAGAACGGAATAGACCAGCTTTCATACAAGGCAGCAAGACATAGGAAGACGATTAACAATGAAAGTGCGTATAGGAATGGTGCTTGTGCGCCAGACTCACGTTCTTCTAGAGATAGACCAGTCCATTCATAGTCAAAGCCTTGAACGCCCATCGAAGGAAGTTTTTGTACAATTTCTTCCATCGCTTTCATCGCGTCGCCCGAACTTACACCCACACCCGGTGAACCTTGAATGTTCACAGATGCGATACCGTTATAACGTTCAAGACGTGGTGAACCATAAGTCCATTCACCAGTAGCGAAGGTCGAGAATGGAACCATTGTGCCTTGGTTGTTACGGACATACCACTGGCTCAGGTCTTCAGGCATCATACGTGCCGCAGCTTCACCTTGTACATAGACTTTCTTCACACGACCACGGTCAACGAAGTCATTGATGTAAGAACCACCCCATGCCATACCCATTGTGGTGTTAATCTCAGAAATACTCACACCCATTGCACCAGCTTGAGCTTGGTCAATCGTGATTTTGTACTGTGGTGTATCTTCTTGACCGTTAGGACGAACACCCATGAGGCGTTTATCTTGAGCAGCCATACCGAGCACCATATTACGGGCATCGATAAGTTGTTGATGGGTTTGACCTGCAGAAGCTTTTAACTGCAAGTTGAAGCCGGCAGTTACACCCAATTCAGGCATTGCTGGTAATTGGATTGGCATGATGTATGAAGCATCCTTCACGATCATGTTCAATGCCATACCACGTTGAATAATCGCACCCACTTGAGATTCAGGTGATGTACGGTCTTCCCAATCTTTTAACTTGATGAATGCAAGACCTGCGTTTTGACCTACACCTGTGAACGAGAAACCGGCAACACTGAATACAGAATCGACATATTTTTCTTCGTTTTTCAGGAAGTAATCGGTCATTGCAGTGACAGTTTTATCCGTACGCTCAAGTGAGGCATTCGGTGGTAACTGTACCAGTGTCATTACAACACCTTGGTCTTCTTCAGGTAAGAATGATGATGGTAACTTTTGGAATAAAAGCACTAATAAGCCAATCACAACCGCATAAATCACACCAGAGAAAATCTTGTGGTGCGTCATGAAGTTCACGCCGCCTTGGTATTTATGCGCAACTTTATCAAAAGAGCTGTTAAACCAACGGAAGAAACGGGCAAAGATATTGTTGCTTTCTGGTTTGTTTGGATCATGTTGTTTCAACATGGTCGCACATAGGGCAGGGGTAAAGGTCAATGCCACAATCAATGACAGAATCATTGCTGTTACCAGCGTGATTGAGAACTGACGATAAATTACACCTGTCGTACCACCGAAGAATGCCATCGGCACGAATACAGCGGTTAACACAGAGGTAATACCGATGAGGGCACCCGAGATCTGTTTCATTGAGATTTCAGTTGCAGTCACTGGGTCAAGATGATCTTCAACCATGACACGTTCAACGTTCTCTACGACAACAATTGCATCATCCACGAGGAGACCAATCGCCAGTACCATCGCGAACATGGTGAGAGTGTTGATAGAGAAACCAAACATGTTAATGACAGCAAAAGTACCCAATACCACTACAGGTACAGCCAATGTCGGAATAATCGTTGCGCGCCAGTTCTGTAAGAACAAGAACATCACAAAGAATACGAGAATCACGGCTTCTACAAGGGTATGTACAACACTTTCAATCGATAACTTAATGAATGGAGTCGTATCAAATGCAAGCGTGTCTTCTAAACCTTCAGGGTAGTTTGGACGTAGTTCTTTTAAACGTGCTTCAACAGCTTCGGCTGTATCTAATGCGTTTGCACCAGTTGCTAGTTTGATCGCTACACCACCAGCAGGTTTGTTGTTGAACTTAGAGTTGAACTGATAGTTGTCAGCACCTAATTCAACACGTGCAACATCACCTAAACGTACCTGAGCACCATCACTACTGTTACGCAGGAAAATGTTTTTAAACTGCTCTGGTGTTTGCAACAAACTTTGTGCTGTAACTGTCGCGTTCAGTACTTGACCTTCAGTTGCAGGCGCACCGCCTAACTGACCAACAGCAACCTGAGCATTCTGTGTACGGATAGCCGTAGCCACATCACTCGGTGTAACTTTCAGGTTTGCCATTTTGGCCGGATCTAGCCAAATACGCATCGCATAAGAACCACCGAATACTTGGACTTCACCTACACCTGCCACACGGCTGAGAGGTTCAGAAATATTCGAGTTTACATAGTCCTTAATGTCGTCCGCAGTCAACTTACCCGATGGTGAGTGGAATGCTACAACTTGTAGGAAGCTTGCGCCAGATTTGGTTACTTTTACACCTTGACGCTGTACATCTTCAGGTAATAACGCTGTCGCAGACTGGAGTTTGTTTTGGACTTGAACTTGGGCGATATCTGGATCGATCCCTTGTTCAAAGTTCAATGTAATAGATGCTTGACCGTTACCCGCACTGTTTGACGAAATATAACGTAAGCCATCCAAACCATTCATTTGTTGTTCAATGATTTGGGTTACGGTGTTTTCAACTGTTTCTGCAGACGCACCAGGGTAAGTCGCAGAGATTGAAACCGTTGGCGGCGCAATGGTCGGATACTGTGCAATTGGCATATTAGATAGCGTGAGTACACCCGCCAACATAATCACCAATGCAATCACCCACGCAAAAATGGGGCGATGAATAAAGAATTGAGCCATTCAGTCTACTCCCTATGCGTTTGAAGTAGCTTTTTGTTCAGTTTTAGGCGCTGCTTGTTCTGCGGCTTTAGCGTTTGGCTTTGCTGCAGCAGGTTGTTGCGCACCTTGAGGTGCAGCAGCCTGAGGTTGATACGGTTTGGCTACAACTTGTTGCTCTGGCTTAACTTTCGCAATACCGTCAACAATCACTTTATCGCCAGTATTCAAGCCTTGAGTCACGATCCAGTTTGCACCTTGTGTACCAACAGTGGTTACAGGACGAGATTCAACAGCACCTTTTGCATTCACAATCATTGCAATCGCTTGACCTGTAGGGGTACGCGTAATGGCAGCTTGTGGAATCAGGTAAGCATTTGGAATCACACCTTGAACGATGCGAGCATTGGCAAACATACCCGGAAGTAATAAATGATTCGGGTTAGAAAAAACAGCACGAAGTGTAACCGTACCTGTATCTGGGTTTACACTCGCATCAGAAAATGCAAGACGACCTTCAATTGGGTATTCGCTACCATCTTCAAGACGTAATTTCACTTTGGTGTTATTACTGCTGTCCAAGTTGCCTTGGCTTAACTGTTGGCGTAGACGAAGAAGTTCAGCACTTGATTGGTTAATGTCAACGTACATTGGATCAAGACGTTGAATTGTGACTAATGGATCAGCCTGAGATGCAGTAACTAATGCACCCGCTGTCACTGTTGAACGGTTAGTTTGACCCGAAATTGGCGCACGTACAGTTGAATAACCTAAGTTAATTTCTGCATTTTTAAGTTCTGCCTGAGATGCAGCAACGTCTGCTTCAGCCAGTTTTACTTGCGCAACAATATCGTCATATTCTTGTTTTGAAATCGCATTTGAGCCAACAAGCTGACGGTAACGACCTTCTTTAACACGTAACACGTTTAGGTTTGCTTGTTGACGTGTTAAAGCAGCACGAGCACTGTCAGCTGAAGCACGGTTTGTACGCGAGTCGATCTCGTACAAGGCTTGTCCTTCGCGAACATAACTGCCTTCTGCAAATAGACGTTTCAGTACTACACCACTGGTTTGTGGACGTACTTCTGAAATTTCATAGGCAGATGTACGGCCTGAAAGTTCAACAGATTGTTCAACGCTTTGCGGTTGGGCAACAATGACACCGACTTCAGTTGGTGGCATTTGCTGTGCAGCAGCAGCTTGCTGTGCATCTTTAGGATCTTTGCTACAACCAACAAGTGCAATACTTGTTGCCAATGCGCAAGCAGTCAGGGCAGGAGCCCAAAGCTTTGCAGACATCATTGTTCCACCTCAATTAGATATTTATCTAAATTATTCATTTGTTTACGCTTTACTGATTTTGATGTAACTCAAATAAAGTAGCGTGATCCAAATAAAACTTATGCTCCAACCGGATAAGACATCTGTCGGAAAATGAACCCCAACATAAACTCGCGAAACACCCATACACAGCATCCATAACAATGCCAAAATGGTGATCAAGCGATGTTGAGCATGTTGTCGGTAAATCAAGATCATAAGACACGCAAGCGATGCAGCATAACAACTGTGTGCGCTTGGGAATGAACTCCCGTAAGACGCTACAAGATAGTACATTTCTGGGGGACGCGGTCTGGTGAACGTAAATTTAAGCAACCATGCAAGGCCGATACTTCCAAAGATCCCTATACTGATAAAAACAATCTCTGTGTATTTTTTATACCACGCAAAGTGTAAACACCATAGCGTGGTGAAAAATAATACAAAAGGCATGCCCCCTAGCGCGGAAAGTCCGATGGCAATTTGATTAAAAACAGCAATACGGTGCTGACTCATCCATTCCACGAGATTCAAATCTAATAGATTTAAATGGCTGGAATAAAGCGACAACACACTGATAATTAATGCAAAAAAACCAACAAACAGTAGCGTTCGTGGCATATTTTATTCCTTGTCATTTTAACCGGTTCGAGCTCGGTTAATTAATGGACTAAAGTGTACTCATCAGTACACTTTATTTCAAGTATGTGTAAATCATACTGATTTTATTTTTTGTGTTCATTTACATCTTACTAAAATAAAACACAAATCTGCTAATGATTGTTCTTACTGGCTTGTGTGCCATCTTCAACTTCAAGTGGGGCTTTTGGTGGCCAGAAAAAGTCACTTGGTCGCGTTAGAAAATGAGTCATCACCAATTTAGCCAGTGGTTTCCATTGTTCAAATCTTACGCGACGTGCCCGTAGTGCCACAATAATGGTTAACGTGAAACTGACGAATAAGTTAGTCAGACCGATCAGAATAACTCCTAAGAATGACACAATGATTAAGCCAATGTCTGGTGAACCATTAATATTGATGAGGCCTTGAATGAAGTTGGCCGAGGCGAAGGCGATATGGCGAATATCTAAAGGTAAACCAAAAATAAATCCAATCGTTCCCATACTGCCTAGCATGATCCCGAATAAGAAGTTACCTGCTAAAGCACCTAAGTTTCGCTCAATGTAAGCGGCAAGCTTATCCAGTCTCTCTTGACCCATGATGCGTTTTAACTTTGGATGTGCTTGAATCCGTGGTCCAACTTTGCGATAGATCGCCATGTTGTCAAAGTACCCAGCAAGCAAACCTGATAAAAACAAACATACCCCAGCTATCGCAGCATGTGGCACAGCCAATGAGGTAAATGGATTGAGGTCGTGTAAGGTTTTAGCTGCTTTTGTATGATTCATTAATGGCTCATGTAAAGCCATGTCCCAACTGAGGGCGATCAATGCTGCAACAGGAATCGCAATACTAATGTTGCCTAAGATTGCAATAAACTGGGTTCGAATGATGTTAATAATCAGCGCGGCAAGTTCGGCAATCTGCGCCATTTTCGAGCCTTTACGATGTTGAACTGTCGAGGCAAGGGCGGCAGCTGTCATCGCAGGCTGTTTGGTAGCAACCGTAAAATGTAAGACATGAATCAGCATAAAGCCGAAAGAGTAGTTCAGACTATATGAAATGGCTTGCATGAGCGGTGCCATGCTGACACGGGCCATCAGCACTTTTAAAGTTGCCATACATGCAATGATCACACCGGCACCTGCCGCAGATCGGTACATGCTCATAAAGCCTTGTTTGTCCGTACTTACATAGTGTTCGCCAGTTTTACTTGCGTTTTCGGTGACTTGTAGGGCAACCAATTCACTATTGGTGGCGAGCAAATCGCGCACACTGCGTTCGTTATAAATCGCTGACGTCACATCACTGAGTAAACTACCCATAGACACATAGCGGACATCATCTTCTTCAACAATCAGGTTGAGTAAGATTTCTAAGCGATCTAAACACTGTTCTAAAAGCGACAATAAGTACGTTAGGCTGACACTTACGCCAATTCGTTTGGTCGCACGCCGAATCTTCAGCACCACATCACGACATTGTTCCAGCATTACCAACGCTTGAGAAGCATCTGGCGGTAGCACAGCACTCATTTCTTCAGCACTTTGATGGAGCTTTTTATACTGCTGAATAAAATCATTTATTTCACGGTTTTGCACCAAAAAAGGTGATTCATATTCGGTCAGTTCAGGCTGTGCATTAATAAATTCAGGATATAAGCCAATACCACTTACCCGATAGGACAAAACGGTAATGGCTTTAATTAACTCACGGCGAATTTTCTTTTTTTCTTCCTGATTGCTATGACCTTGATTAAATAGTCGAAAGAGCTGCATCCATTGCTGATCATCAATACTGTCCAGCCAATATTTGTCGCTATGACGATAAAAAACTCGACGGACTAAATCTTGTAATTGAGTTTCGTCATTGATCAGAGGAAGAAAATGTGCGCCAAGCCGTTGGAACAGTTGTCCCCAAAAACCATCGAGAGACAAAATACCTGTGTCCGCATATAAACTGGTTTGTTTATATCGGCTAATGAGTTTTAGGACAAAACTTTGCAAGGTAGAGGCTGCATCTGGCGTGATGAGTAAAGCTTGGATGAAAGCCTGAAATTTTTTCTTAATTTCGTCGGTATTTTTTGTATCTTCTGGTCGAATTCGGTTGACCAATTCGATCAGCAAGTTTTCATCCAGCACAGCCCGAGGGGTATCGAGCTGTTGCTGCATGGTCAAAAAGATATCATTCAGTTTTATATGCATAGGCAAGTGGGATTACGATGAATATTGTTAATTATTGAATTCGGTGTAATGCCAAGTTTGCGAGGTTGATTAAAGCTTGACGATATTCAGTATCTGGTAGAGCTGCTAAAGCGGCTAGTGCTGCCTCAGTTTCTTCAGTCGCTCGTTGGCTACAATAATCAAGTGCCCCAGAGCTTTGTACAATCTGAATAACACGCTCTAAATCTGCTGTACCACCTGTGGCAATACTGCGGCGAATAATGTCATGTTCTTCGCCAGTGGTATTCTTTAAGGCAGAGATTAAAGGTAAAGTTGGTTTACCTTCCATCAAATCATCGCCAATATTTTTACCTAATGTTTCAGCATCTGAGGTGTAATCTAAAATATCGTCAATAATTTGAAAGGCATTTCCAAAGTGTCCGGCAAATTTTCTAAGCGGTTCACGGTACTCTGGTGTACCTGTCAAAATCGCTGCACCTTCGGTAGCGAGCTCAAATAAACGTGATGTTTTGCCGTGAATAATATCTAAATAGGTTTGTTCAGTAGTTTCGGGTTGGTGTTGTGATTGAAGTTGTAACACTTCACCTTCAGCAATTTCACAGGTGCCCGTTGAAAAGTCTTTGAGTAATACTTTGCTGTCTAGATCCACCAATAAATCAAAAGCGCGAGAAATCAAAAAATCCCCCACTAGTACGGCAGTTTGATTATTCCATGTCGCATTTGCGGTTGGGCGACCACGGCGTAATCCCGATTCATCGACTACGTCGTCATGAACCAAGGTTGCGGTATGTAGCATTTCAATAATTGCTGCAAGTTTACGATGTTTTTCTAAATCTTCTGCGCCGCAAGCTTTTGCTGCAAGTAAGCACATAATGGGACGCATGCGTTTACCGCCTGCTTCAACTACATGTTTACTGACGGCCATGACCAAGGCAACTTTAGATGTGATCCCTTCATTAATAAATTTGTCCATCGCAGCAAAGTCAGTGGCAACAGGCGCGAGAATATCTTGCTTAAAGTCGATGGTCATATGAAGAGAAACCTCAATAATTTTTGAATTACAGACGTAGTGTAGCAATTTGTTATAGGAATAACAGATAAGAACTTACTCAATTGACTTAATCTTAAGTGATTTTTTTCATCAAGCGGAAGTATTGTACTTATTTTTTAACAAACTTTTATCGACAGCATGTTGTTTGAGGACCATCCTGTCGATGCTAATCCAGAGTATATTAGCCAATTGTTGCTAAAAATCTATGTCAATCGTTGCCAAAAGCATGTTCAGTGAATTGGAGCACTCATTTTAATAGTTTTAATGACGCTGTTTATATAATAAACGCAGACTCATCTAATATTTTACGGAAATGACTTGTTGTTTTTCGGGTTATCCCTTAAAATCTTTGCCTTTGCAAAACCCCAGTGACGATCGTTTTAAGATCGGTATATCCCTTTACCGGCACGACAACACGGGCATGTTTGGAGTACTTAAATGTACGCAGTAATCCAAAGCGGTGGTAAACAACACCGTGTAGTTGAGGGTGAAACCCTTAAAGTAGAATTATTGAAAGCTGAAACTGGCTCAACTGTTACTTTTGATGACGTGTTGATGCTTGTTAACGGTGACAGCATTCAAATTGGTGCACCAGTAGTAGCTGGCGCTAAAGTAACTGCTGAAGTAGTTAGCCATGGTCGTCACGACAAAATCCGCATCATCAAAATGCGTCGTCGTAAACACTATCGTAAACAACAAGGTCACCGTCAATGGTTCACTGAGTTGAAAATTACAGCTATTTCAGGCTAATTACGAGGAGTAAGTAGACATGGCAACTAAAAAAGCCGGTGGTTCGACTAAAAACGGTCGTGACTCGAACCCAAAAATGTTGGGTGTTAAAATCTACGGCGGTCAATCTGTGACTGCTGGTAACATCATCGTTCGTCAACGTGGTACTGAATTCCACGCTGGTGTAAATGTAGGTATGGGCCGTGACCATACTTTATTTGCAACTGCTGACGGCGTTGTAAAATTCGAAGTGAAAGGCCAATTCGGTCGTCGCTACGTATCTGTTGAAGCGTAAGCTTTAATAGAAAAAACCCGCATTTTTGCGGGTTTTTTTTCGTCTGAAGAAAATGTGAGGTATTTTTTTAGATTGTTACAAACGATGTATGCATCAATAAACAACCATAAATGGTGATTTTAATCACAAAAAATAAAGAGCGTAATAGAGGAGTACAAATACAAAAAAAGGATAAGGACATGAATAAAATATTGAATACGGTTTTTATCAATACTGACTATCAGAAAAGGAATTATCCTGATAAAAGCCAATAAATTGCATTTGAAAAGACACTAGGACTTGGTGAAACGACTTCAATCGCTATTAAAGCTGTACCAAAATTACTTGCTGTAAGTATTTTACTGTCATTGGGTTCAATTACTTGGGCTGGCGGTTCAGGAGGGCATGCCTCAGGTGGTTCAACCTGTTCGAGTAGCTGTAATGATTCACATCAGCATTCAGGTGGAAAAGGGCACACAAGTCATGGGAATGGCAATGGTTATGGACATAGTGGCGGAGGAAAACCTCATACTGGACCACAAGGACCACAAGGACCACAAGGACCACAAGGACCACAAGGACCACAAGGACCACAAGGACCACAAGGACCACAAGGACCACAAGGACCACAAGGACCACAAGGACCACAAGGACCACAAGGACCACAAGGACCACAAGGACCACAAGGACCACAAGGACCACAAGGACCACAAGGACCACAAGGACCACAAGGTGTAA
Source organism: Acinetobacter sp. YH16040_T (assembly GCF_024605785.1). NCBI lineage: Bacteria > Pseudomonadati > Pseudomonadota > Gammaproteobacteria > Moraxellales > Moraxellaceae > Acinetobacter > Acinetobacter sp. YH16040_T. The sequence continues at coordinate 916,190 of NZ_CP094541.1, forward strand.
AAGGTGATACTGGAGCACAATGAAGCAAAAACTTATGTGAACCAAGTTGGGCAACAAACTCTTAACCAGGCAAACGCCTATACTAATAGTCGTGTAAACGCATTGAATAGAGACATGCGAAAACTCGAAGATCGAACCTATGCAGCAGTGGCTTCAAGCATTGCAATCGCTTCCTTACCACAGCCTACAGATGCAGGTTACAACATGTTCAGTGCAGGTATGGGGACTTGGGACGGTGAACAAGGCTATGCTCTTGGCTTCAGTGGTGTCACTGAAAACAAAAAATATGTGTATAAAATTGGGGTAACCAGCAACTCTGAAAGTGACTTTGGTGCAGGAGCTGCTATTGGGTGGCAATGGAAATAACTGAAAATTGGAATGTTGAAATTGCTAAATCATGGTTTAATTATTTGAAAGGCATTTGAGTCAAATCAAGTGCCTTTTTAGTTTATATTTCTCCATCATGATGAATAAAAAACAGCAATTTGCATTAATAACCATACAAAACTTCTTATTTTCTCTAAATTTAGTCAATGAAAGTGGTTTAAGATGGAGCCATCTAACAAATTGCGTTGATGCAAATATAAAAGGTGAATCTATGAAAATGCTTCGTAAAACCATCTGTGCTATGGCATTAGGTGCAGCGACACTGGCACCGGTTATGAGTACGACAGTATTCGCGGCACCAGTTGCAGCGTCGGAGCAGCAGGCAACTGCCAATTTGGTGAAACAATTATCGGGTATTAAAAGTTTTACTGCTAACTTTCAGCAAACTACAAAAGTGACCAACCCGAAAGCTACTCAAAAGAAAGGTTTAAGTGCGCAGCATATGAACCAAACTTTTACTGGGGTCATGAAAGTTCAGCGTCCGGGTAAATTCTATTGGGAAACAACCAGCCCATCTAAGCAAACCATTGCGACTACAGGTAAAACAGTTTGGATTTATGACCCAGACCTACAACAAGCGGTACGCCAAAGCTTAGATGACCAAGTTGCGAATACACCTGCATTATTATTGTCAGGTAATACGGCTCAAATCATGAAGTCTTATCGTATTACACAGCCAAATAAGACCAAAACTTATTACACCTTATATCCAAAAAGTGATGATGGCGTATTTCAAAGCTTAACCATTAGTTTTGGTGCGAAAAATGCACCAACCTTAATGATTCTCCAAGACTCATTAGGTCAAACAACAAATGTACGTTTCAATAATGTGAAGGTGAATGCGTCTATTCCAGCGTCAACCTTTAACTTTGTACCTCCAAAAGGTACGGACATTATTGATCAATAATTCTCATGAACGAAAAAAAGCAGACATCGGTCTGCTTTTTTTATGGAGAAATGTAAAGCAAGCAAGCTGAATTTAAGTGAAATTTAGTAGTATGCTGATATTCGCAGGTTGCTTAAATGAAGTGACTTGTGGTTTTGACTGTTGCTATAGGGAATTTTGGGATGAAAAAAAATCATATGAATAATATAGCTTGGGCTGTTTCAGCTGTGGTTTTAATTGGGTCATTAACGGCCTGTCATCCTCGAAATGAACCTGTTGAAGGTGCAACGACGGAACAGAAGTCAGCGGTCGTCGCTGATGCGATTCCACTTATTCAATCGAAATCTGTTGCGATGCAATTGCCGAAAGCACAAGCTTGCGATGCGGAAGGTTGTACCCAATATACGATTCAAACGGTTGAAACCAATGTTGATTGGATTAATCAATATTTTACTGATCGGATTAAAAAAGCAGACCCGATTGCATTTTCAACTGAGCCGAATCAAAAAATTGATTTATCGGACAAGACGGATGCAGGCTTAAGTCAAAGTACCACTTCTGTTCGATACATTAGTCAGTGGGGGCATATTGCAACTTTTGCGATCGAAAGCTATACCTATGCAGCGCATGCGGCTCATGGTATGTCCCATGTTGAATATGTCAATTTTGATTTAAAAGCCAAAAAACGTTTGGCTTTACAAGATGTCTTGGTCAAAGGTGCAGATGCGAAAGTGATTAGCGCACTTTTTGATGCCAACTATATGTGGTTAGATAGTCATGATATTGAACGTTCAAAACTTCAGTTAAGCGATAATTTTTATTATGGTGCGAATGGGATTGTATTTGCTTATCCACTGTATGAATTGGCGAGTTATGCAGAGGGCATGCCTGAGCTAAAACTTCCATATTTTACGGCTAAAGGGCTATTTAAACCTGAATATTTACCAAGTTTGCCAAATTACGAAACCAAATAAGACAATTTGCAGCAAGATTATTGGTCTAATAAGGGGCAGCTGTAAGCTCGGTCACTGTATTTTTGAGTGTTAAGAGCTTACACTATAGCCAGTTTTTTTCTTTACTTAAGATTGGCTATGATCGACCCGAAATTACTCAGAAATAATATTGAGGCTGTAAACTTAGCCTTAGCAAAACGTGGTGTTCAACTTAACGTAGCAGAGTGGGCAGACCTTGAAGCTCGCCGTAAGGAAATTCAGTCTAAAACTGAGTCGTTACAAGCTGAACGTAATGCTGGTGCAAAACAAGTTGGTCAAATTAAAAAAGCTGGCGGTGATGCATCTGAAATCATGGCACGTATGTCTGCTATTGGTGATGAAATTAAAGCCGCAGAAGTTGCACTTTCTGAGCTTCAGGCTGAACTTGAAGCCAAATCTTTATCGATTCCGAATTTGCCTCATGAGTCTGTGCCAGAAGGTAAAGACGAAAACGACAATGTTGAAGTTTTAAAATGGGGTACACCACGTCAGTTTGATTTTGAGATCAAAGACCATACTGACTTGGGTGAAATGATGGGCGGTTTAGAATTTGAAACCGCGACCAAATTGACTGGTACTCGTTTTAGCGTACTCAAAGGCCCATTGGCGCGTTTACAACGTGCAATTACCCAATTTATGTTAAATACACATACCTTGGAAAATGGCTATACCGAAGCTTATGTACCTTATTTGGTTAATGCAGACTCTTTACGTGGTACAGGCCAATTGCCTAAATTTGAAGAAGATTTATTTAAACTTCAAGGCGAAAAAGAATACTACCTGATTCCTACTGCAGAAGTGCCTGTAACCAACTTCGTGCGTGATGAAATCATTGATCCAGAACGTTTGCCATTAAAATATGCAGCGCATACGCCATGTTTCCGTAGTGAAGCGGGTTCGTATGGCCGTGATACACGTGGTTTGATTCGTCAACACCAATTTGACAAAGTAGAAATGGTTCAGATTGTAAAACCTGAAACTTCGATGGATGCTTTGGAAGAATTAACGGGTCATGCCGAAGGTATTCTTCAAGCATTAGGCTTACCATACCGTAAAGTCGTTCTGTGTGGCGGAGACATGGGCTTTGGTGCAATCAAAACTTATGATTTAGAAGTTTGGGTGCCAAGTCAAAATACCTACCGTGAAATTTCATCTTGCTCATGCATGGGTGACTTCCAAGCACGTCGCATGAAAGCACGTTACCGTACTGACCAAAAGAAAACTGAGTTTGTACACACGCTAAATGGTTCAGGTTTGGCAGTTGGCCGTACTTTACTTGCCGTGATGGAAAACTATCAACGTGCAGACGGTTCAATTGAAATTCCAGCAGTACTTCGTCCATATATGGGCGGTGCTGAATTTATCGATTAATAGTCGATAAAGTGCATACATTTGTGCACAAAAATTGCTTAAGACAATCAGATTTAAACTATTGAGGTCGTGTGTGGATATCTTTCCAATCTCTTTGAAGTTGCAGCAGCAACCTTGTCTGATTGTTGGTGGTGGTCGAATTGCATATCGAAAGGCTGTGCTGCTTGCGAAAGCGGGCGCACAGCTGACTGTTTGCTCACCCGAAATTGAAGATGATTTATTGAGCTTGGTTAATCAAACTCAAGGTCAATATCTCAACTCGATTTATCACGAATCGGTTTATCAAGAAAATGCCATTGCGCTGCGTCAGTTTCGTTTAGTGATTGCAGCAACCAATGACAAAGCGGTCAATCAGGCGGTTTTTGAAGCCTGCGAAGCTGAAAATGTCTTGGTTAATAGTGTCGATGATCCGCCGCATTGCCGTTTTATGGTTCCTGCGATCATTGACCGTTCTCCACTGGTCATCTCCGTTGCATCTAATGGCACATCGCCAGTACTCTCGCGCCAAATACGCACCCAGTTAGAAAGCTCGATTTCGCATGGCATGGGCAAACTGGCTGAGTTCTCAGGCCAATGGCGCGCAGCCGTTAAAGCCAAAATCGTCAATCCAGATGAACGCCGTATTTTTTGGGAAGACTTGTATGCAAGCCCGCTCAAAGAGCAGGTATTCAATGACAATTTGACTGAAGCCAATCGTTTGATTGAACAGGCATTATTGGAATGGAAACAGCCGAAAGGTGAGGTGTATTTGGTAGGTGCAGGGCCGGGTGATCCTGAACTGCTGACCTTAAAAGCCCTGCGTTTAATGCAGCAAGCGGATGTGGTGATCTATGACCGTTTGGTTTCTCAGCCGATTATGGACCTCTGCCGCCGTGACGCTGAAAAAATCTATGTAGGTAAAGCACGATCCAATCATGCTGTTCCGCAAGAAGGCATTAATGCCTTACTGGTAAAATACGCAAGTGAAGGCAAACGCGTCTGTCGCTTAAAAGGTGGAGATCCGTTCATCTTTGGCCGCGGCGGTGAAGAAATTCAGGAACTCTTTGCGGCAGGCGTTGCCTTCCAAGTCGTTCCGGGAATTACTGCTGCCTCTGGATGTTCGGCTTATGCAGGGATTCCTTTAACGCATCGAGATTATGCGCAAAGTGTACGCTTCTTGACAGGGCATCTCAAAGAAGGTTCACCTGAGCTACCTTGGAATGAGTTGGTTTATCAAAATCAAACGCTCGTGCTGTATATGGGCTTGGTCGGTCTAGAAAAAATTTGTGAGAAACTCATCGCGCATGGGCAGCGTTCAGAAATGCCTGTCGCATTGGTTTCTAAAGGGACGACACCTGAACAAAAAGTCGTGGTCGGGACATTGGCAGATATTGCATCTAAAGTCAGTGAATACCAAATTCAGGCGCCTACATTGACGATTATTGGTGATGTGGTGAGTCTGCGTGAACAGCTTCAATGGCATGAGCGAGGATAAGCAACGCAACGCGTTGCCCGAGCGCAAGGCGAAGGCTATGCCTGAGCAAAGAGGATAAGCAAGCTGCTCAATTGTCCAAATGCAAGGCGAAGGCTATGTCTGAGCAAAGAGGATAAGCAGGCTGCTGAATTGTCCACGTGCAAGGCGAAGGCTATGCCAGAGCAAAGAGGATAAGCAAGTTATTGTATTGTCCAATTGCAAGGCGAAAGCTAAGTACAAAGGATATGAGTAAGTGGATTGTCCTCGTGTAAAGCGAAAGCTAAGCAACGTAGATAAGCAAGCGCTTGTAGTACCATCTAAACTTATGCTTCAGCTTTGTAACTATAGCCCGAGCTTAAAGTCATTATTTAACTAAAGAGTAGAGAAAAAAACTGTGATCCATGTTGTTTTATACGAGCCAGAAATTCCTGCAAATACAGGGAATATCATTCGTTTATGTGCCAATACTGGAGCGCAGTTGCATTTGGTCAAGCCATTAGGTTTTGAGCTGGATGATAAAAAACTCCGCCGCGCCGGTTTGGATTATCATGAATGGGCACACATGAAAGTATGGGAAAACTTTGAAGAATGCCTTGCGGGCTTAAAAGCACAAGGTATTGAGATGGATGCCATTTATCCATTAACCACCAAAGGTTTTGAAACACCGCATACCTCTAATTTAAATCGTCCTGTGGCGCTGTTGATGGGGCCAGAAACACGTGGTTTGCCGGAAGATGTCCGTATGATGTTCCCAAAAGAACATTGGATTCGCCTGCCGATGGCACCAAATTCACGCAGTTTAAACTTGTCTAATGCTACTGCTGTGATTTTATATGAAGCTTGGCGTCAGCAAGACTTTAAAGAATTGGTCTAAGTGTGATCTGTTCAAAAAGCCGCTCTATCGAGCGGTTTTTTATTGGGAGTGAACACAGTGAACCGTTTACAGCAATGAAGTTTTGTAAAATAAGGGCTTAAAAACTTCAGCATCAATATAAAAATGTGTATAAGAACACTGTGAAGAAATAAAACGGGTACTTAAAACTTGAAATCTATAAATTTAAAAGCTTTTGGTGTCGTGATTGCGACCGGATTCATTTCATCAATGAGTTGGGCTAATCCAACCGTATCGAACACAACAGAACAGACACCAGTGACCGTCACTGCAACTACAGAAAATGTTCCAGTTGTACCGAAGGTTGAGGTGATCAAGCCTTTTACTAAGGCTGAAATCCAGCAGGGCATGCTGGAAATGCAGCAAAGGCAAAATCAGCGTATTGAGGAATGGGGAAAAACACTAAAAGCCGACGATTTTGAGCGTTCTTGGTATGGTGGTCGCCAATTGAAAAAAGCAAAGCGTCAGGAAGTATGTGGGCTATATCAAGACTTAGTCAATGAAACATACAGCTTGGCTCAAAAAAATAAAGCGCGTCTTAGCCCTGCCGATCAGCAGTTAGTAGCAGATCGAAATCAATTTATTCAAAGTTTAGGTTATGAAAAAAATATAGTAGATACCAAGATGGGTTTTAACTGCCGCTTAAAATAATCGGTGTGTATTATTGCTTTGATCCATTTCAATAATTAATGTCCTTGATGTCGAAACAACAAGGACATAGAAAAGCTTAAGTAACCTGAATCGCGGATAAGAAATTAACTTGAAAAAAAGGTGACTGAAAACCATTAGGGAGTTACCACACAACCTAAGCCTTCAGCCACCATGTTCGATTTTACATATTTCTTCTGCATCGTTGATGACTTTTTTCAGAAATTTGAAGCAAGCTATTGGGAATTTTTAAAACACAACAACAAGCGTTTGAGAATGCGGTCTTCTCAATTGAAAATTTCAGAAATCGTATTCATCGCAATTTGGTATAAATGCTCTCATTTCAATAACTTCAAAACATTTTTCTTTTCATTAAAGCACAATCATAGTCAACTCTTTCGATATTTACCGTGTTACCAACGAATGGTTCATCTCATCAGAGCACATCAATTGGCACTGCATGCTTTACATTTTGCCTTAATGAAAGACTGTCAGAGTCAGTATTTATGGATCGATTCGACCACACTACCTGTATGTAAAAATCAGCGGATTCAACGGCATAAATCTCTAGCAGCAATTGCAACACGCGGCAAAAGCTCAATGGGATGGTTCTTTGGCTGTAAGCTGCATTTAATCATGAATCAGTCAGGAGACATGGTCAGTACAGCTTTATCAAATGGGCATACAGCAGATATTAAAATGGTTGAACAGTTGGTAGAAGGATTAAAAGCCAAGCTCTATGCTGATCGTGGTTATATCAGTCAGGAATTAAAGAGTAGATTAAAAGTACAAAGTACTGATTTAATTACCTATCACCGAAAGAATATGAAATCTGTACAACTCTCAACAGCAGATGAATATCACTTAAAGCAGCGTAATAAAATAGAGACTTTATTTAGCCTGTTAAAAGGGAAATATCATTTGGTGACGAGTAAAGCGAGAAGCATTGAAGGATACTTAGCTGGAATTTATGCATCTCTATGTGCTTACCAGTTATGCCATCAAAACAAGCCAACCATTCGAGTAATGGAATGATTGGCTTAAGCAGGATTCAGGTTAAGTACTTTTAAAAGCTCAAATTACCTCGTGAATTAATCAATTAGATTAAAGTCACTCAGCTCTGTTTGCAGATGTTTTGGATTATTTGCAAACAGCAGTTGACCGCTGGTGTATAACCAACCCAATTGACCTTGCTGCTGAAGACGTTTCAGTAAGACGTCGTTAAATGTCGACGTTGCAAAGACAGTTTCGCTAAAGACTTTAAACTCACCGACATTGGTGTTTTCACTGTCTTTCATAAACAGCATACCGTTTTTGGTGGTTGAACTCATATCTAAAGCACGGCTGACTAAGCGGTAACCGTCTTTAGCTTGCTCATCGATCATCTCCTGTAATTTTATGCTGCGTTCTACACTATTGCTGCCGGTTGGGTAAGTTTTATAGCGATAGCTGTAAGTGCCATGGTGTGCGCTGCTATTTATACAGGTTGCAACTTTAGGACTATTTTGTTTGCCGTTCAGAACTTCAGGTCGTAAACCTGTGAAATAGTTTTTGAACTGAATAATACGGCAGCCTTGGGCACCCAGTGTATTAAGTATGGTTTCCAGTTGCACTGGGTCGACGAGTGGGGAAACATAGCCGCTGTCATAGGTGTATGTTGCGGTATCATTTTCCTTCTTAATAAAATAATCTTTGAAATTCAGGGCATTGGTTGGTCTGACGCTATGCAGGTATTGATAGCCTGATTTGCCTTTTTCGTTTAACTGATTACGCCATGTAAAATAAATGTCAGCGGTAGAGGGTGCTGTACGATCTGCCACAATATGATTGAAACGCGTATTTTCATTGGCAAGTTTCATGTAGCTATTAACATTGCCATTGTCCAAAGTTTTAGAATCATAGCCAATTAACTTATAACCACTTTGTCCCATTGTATTGAGCTGAGCCAAGAAGTTCACAGTGTCGGTGGTATTAATAAAGCTCTCAGTCTTGAAGTCTGCAGTTGTGATTTTGGTTTTCGGTTTTAAATTGGTGAAGAATTCATTGGAATTTTTTGTATAGCAGCGGCTGTCCTTGAGTGGGTCAGTAATTAGACCACGTTGCATGATGATATAGCTTGGATTTGAAATCGTCGCATTAATTACGCAGAAAGAATGATTATTTAAAAAAGTTAAGACACGGTTGGTAGTCGCGCCACCTCTGACTGGTTGAAACTTAATCGAATGATATTCAAAGTTATTTAGTGTTGCAGCCGGCTGTATTTCACTTATAACCATGTCATGAAGTAATTGATAGCGTTTGGAAACAAATTCACCGCTGCAAGTTTTACTTGAACTATTGTGTACTGCATATTTTAGTTCTTCGTTCACTGCACTGACTGAGTTTTCACTGGTTTTATGAATTGAAATTTGTGGTAAATCGCAATTATTGTTACCGAGGGCAGAATTCCCTTGAATCCATTCTCCTGTGAATTTATCCGCTACAGTTGTTGGTGTTGGTGTTGGTGTTGGTGTTGGTGTTGGTGTAGGTGTAGGTGTAGGTGTAGGTGTAGGTGTAGGTGTAGGTGTAGGTGTAGGTGTAGGTGTAGGTGTAGGTGTAGGTGTAGGTGTCGCGCCATCATCATTGGAGCTTGATCCACCACAGCCCACCAATGTCGTAAATACAGCAGCGATAATGCTGATTTTGTGATTATTATTCATGACTAGTGCTCAATAGAGTAAAGTTGTTATGTACGGCTGATGCGGTTGTATAAACATTTAAAATCAAGATTTATTGAACAAGGTGTGATTCAATCCAGCCATTGCCATGTTCTGTAGTGACTTCTATCAAACCTGTTTTAGTCATGTTTCCCGCAAAAATAATATCTGCATTTTTTGACAGTTTATTAATGACTTGGCTCGATTTATCGGCAGTTTTATAAAGCGGTAGATTATTAATTTTAGGTCTGAGTTGCTGTCCCATGCTGAAACCATTTGCAGCATAATTTGAGTTAGTCGTGGCCCGACTACCTGTCCATTCTTTTGCGGTATTCGATACTTCTTTGGATGTTTCATTAAATTGATTCAGTGTATTTCTTAAATCACGCATGGTATCGGCAAAACCTGCATATACTGATATTGAAGCTAAAGACAGACTGCTAACGATGACTAAATGACGAATTTTCATGAACTTTCTCCTTTACTTTGTTATGTCATTCCGCTTGATATCTGACGGATTCATAACATTCACGGTGTTTAAATAATTATAAAATGCGAAAATTTAGCATTTTTAAAATAGATCATTTATACTTCACTTGTAAAGAGGGTGGAGTGGTGAAAATGAATGTAGAAAGCCAGAGTGAACATCTAAAGCAAAGTAAAAATTGGTATCAGTCCTTACCGACGGAATGGCAAAATTGGTTGAATGAAAATATTGAAAATGGTTGCGATGTACAGAAAATAAGTCTAATTTTACAATCACATGGATTAAGCCCAAGGGCGGATCAATACTTATTTTCTGATGCAGACCAACTTTCAGAACAGCTGCAAAATGAACTTTTGGACTACAGTCTTGAGGGCTTAGAGACAGATGAAATTTTAGAAAAAATTAAGCAAAAAAATATTTCAAATCATTTGATCATTCAGTTTTTAAAGCGTGTAAACAATAACGTAATTTTTAAAAAACTGAAGCAAGTACAGCAACAGCAGAATAAACAGCGCTGGTTATTACAGGTGATGGGTCAATTGAATCAATTGAACGACCACAGTCCATCCACAATCGATTGCATAGAAACACCTGATTTTGCAACATTTCTAGAGCAGTATTATAGCCAGATGCGGCCGGTCATTTTAAAAGGTGGGATACAACATTGGCCTGCATTGCATAAATGGAGTCCTAAATATTTTGCACAGCATTTTGAAAATGAGTTGGTTGAAGTCCAGATGCATCGTGAGCAGTATCAAGATTTTGAAAAAAAATCGGTACAGTTGAAACGCATTATTTTGATGCAAGATTTTGTCGCACAAATCAAAGCCACTAAGCGTAGCAATGACATTTATTTAACTGCGAATAACGCCGCTCAAAATAAGCAGTTCATGCAAAAGATAAGTGAGGATCTAGGTGACTTCGCCAAAGGTTATTGTCAAAAAGAGATCAAAGATCGACATTTTTTATGGTTTGGCCCTGCAGGCACATTTACACCACTGCATTATGACTTAACCAATAATATGTTGGCACAAATCTATGGACGTAAAAAAGTGACTTTGATTCCTGCATGGCAAATGCCGTATATGTATAACGATCATTGGGTATTCAGTCAGGTTTCAGACGTCGCAAAGGCTGATCTAGTAGCCTATCCACTGTTAGAAAATGTGACACCGTTCGAGTGCATTTTGCAACCAGGGGAAACCTTATTTATCCCAATTGGTTGGTGGCATAGTGTTGAAAGTTTAGATATCTCGATCAGTGTTTCTTTTACGCATTTTAATGTAAATAATCATTTTTTTACTGAATATCCTCAAGATCTCATCAGATAAAAATTGTGAAGTAGATTAAACAATGCGAAAATTTCACTTATGCAGTCTAATTTTCATGGCAATTCAATGAGCAAACTTCTCACTAATGAGGCAGATCAAAATTTACAGCAAGTATTGGTGCTGATGAATGAGCTGAGCCAATGGCTGATTCGCTCAGGTGTGGGATATACCGAGTTTACTGCTGCATTGAAACCGGTTTTTTTCCAACAAGCTGTACAAGAGTTAGAGCGTATCGATCAAAAACCGACGATTTCCGCGATCAGTTTACTTTCTGGCCTGCACCGTAAAGACGTGACAGCTTATAAAGAAGTGATTTCTGAAGGTAAGGATTTGACCGAAGCGACTGTTTCAGAGCCGATTAGTGTGCCATCGCGTGTGATTGGTTTATGGTTAGCAGAAGGTTGGGGGGATTCTTTACCATTTAGCAGTGAGTCAGAAAATAGCTTTGAAATGCTGGTGAAAAGAATTTCAACAGAACGTCATCCGCGTTCAGTACTCAACGAGCTTATAAGGCTTGAAATTGCCACTGAAAAAGATGGGCAGGTGTATTTACAACAACGTCGTTTTATTCCTGATCCTTCGCAGTTAGAAGCACGTAAAATTTTAACGCGAAATGTTCAAGCGCATTTAGAAGCGGGTTTGCATAATTTATTGAATCCTGATGAAATACCTTATTTAGAACAAGCCATTTGTGCTGACGAATTAACAGAAGAATCGATTAATAAATTACATGAAATGAGCTTAGAGCTTTGGCAGAAATACTCACTACAACTTTTAAAACTTGCCGCGGAGCGTTGCGCAATGGATGACGGGAATCCTGAAGCAAATCGTGTATTTCGCTTTGGAGTTTATCAACATGATACGAAAATTAAACTTTAAGACTTTAACCCTTTGTGGCTTGATCAGCGTTTTAGCGGGTTGTGACATAGAGTTTTTTCGAAGTGGTGGGGTTACAATTGAAGGTACAGGTGATCCAATCATTGATATCGGTCATGCAGGGGATGGCCGCGGAACAATTATCTTGGGGACACGATATTTAGAGTTTTCAGCTTCCGTGCAGGATTCTTGTTATGGCGTGGAACGTAAATTAGCCTTCCTTAATCCATTTGATCGTCAGTCGATTGACACAAAAACGTATGTAGAAATACCTGCTGCCCAAGTGGATCTTAATTCGCAAAATGTTCAATTGATCTTAAAAAATACCAATAGCGTACCAGTCACCATTCATTTGCAATGTGATATGCCATTAACCATGCAATTATTCGAGCAGGTTAGACCATATTTTCCAAAACAAGTATGTGATACACCTATAGATATCAAACTCTATCCACAACAACAGCATATATTTGAAGCAGCTGTAAATTTAGAGACTGTTGAAGATGGTATATGGTCACACGGTGATGGAGCATCGGTTGAATTAAAAGGCAATACACCAGACAAGTGTGAAGAAATTTCAATTCAATTTCAGCAATCTAGAAAAGCCATACAACCTTAATTGGTATATTTAGAATAACAAAAAAGGCGCTTTAAGCGCCTTTTTTGTTTAGAGATAAACTTGATTAGAATTTATCATCAAATTCGTTATGTTGCGGTGCAGGGTGTTTAAAACCTTTAGTTTTATAACCAAGGTATAAAATACCGAACATTGCCCACCACAAACCATATTTCAATGCAGTTTCTTCAATTTCTAACCACATCGCAAAGATAGTGATAAAGCCAAGCATTGGAATAACCACGAAGCTAAAAATATCTTTGGCTGTTTTTGTGCGGCCATCACGAAGTGCATAACGTGAAATCACAGATAAGTTCACGAAAGTAAAGGCTGTCAATGCACCAAAACTAATCATCGAAATGACAATATCAAGATTCATAAAGCCCGCAGTTAATGCAACCGCACCTACGATCATGATGTTGTACGATGGTGTGAAGTTTTTCGGACTAATATGACCAAAAATCTTTTTGTTAATGACGCCATCACGACCCATTACATACATCAGACGTGATACGCCAGCATGTGCAGAAATACCTGATGCCATTACTGTCACAATCGCAAAAGTTAACACATAGGATTGGAACAGTGAGCCGCCGACGAGCAAGAGTATCTCTGGCTGTGTTTCAGCAATATTCTTGAAATAGTTACCCGGCTCAGCAGGGAAGAACAGCTGCATAAAGTAGGTACTAATAATGAAGATAATCCCTGCGATTAAAGCAGTTAAGAAAATCGCTTTCGGCAGTGTTTTCTCAGTATCTTTGGTTTCTTCTGCCAATGAACTTAATGAGTCAAAACCAGTGAACGAGAAGCACAGTAATGTTGCACCTGTAATCAGCGCACCCACAGACGTCAGCTCATTCCAGAATGGCTCAAGGCTCCATAATTGGTAGCGTTCTGCAGCAGAAATAGGGCCATCAGCATTGAAGCCCATTTGAAGCTTGCTGTAGACCATCCACGTGAAAATACCAATTACTAATAACTGCACAAGTACAATCAAGCTGTTAAAGTTAGCAACAAAACGCGCACCGCGTAAGTTAATTCCAGTCATGAATGCCGTTAGCACAATGACCCATACCCAGTGGTTTACTGTTGGAAATAGTGCTTCAAGGTAAATCACTGCAAGAATAATATTCACCATTGGAGACAGCAGGTAATCTAGCCATGACGACCAACCGACCATGAAACCTACGTTCGGGTGAATGGATTTTTGGGCATAGGTATACGCAGAACCCGAAGAAGGGTAGCGACGGATCATATGACCATAACTAATCGAGGTAAACAGAATTGCAATAAGGGCAATAATGTAAGAAGTCGGCACGTGTCTATGACTTTCTTCAGATACTAAACCAAAAGTATCAAATAGAGTCATTGGTTGGATGTAAGCCAAACCAATAATAATAATGTGCCAGAGTCCAAGCGTTTTTTGCAGTTTAGCTGCCGATTGAGTCCCAGAGATATTTGTCAACGGCGTTATCCTCTTATCGTTGATCAAGGATCAGTCATATTCTAAGGATCGTTTGAGACGAACGATCCCCCCTACGTTTTAAAACAAAAGTGCGCCAATCTACTCCAAATTGGTACATTTTGTCAGTAACTTTGAAATTATTTTTAGCAGAAATTATGCCAGTTTGATTAAAAAATAACTGATATTGCGTTCTGCAAGTGAAAAGCCCGATGTTTAAAAAAACATCAGGCTTAATTTTTCGCTATATTCGCTTATTTTTCAGCAATTACCAAGCTTTTTTTAGAACAGTTTTAAGGTCTTCTAAGCTGGCTTCTTTAGGATTATAAATAATAGATCCATCATTCAGTGCTTTCTCTGCCACTTCATCTAATTGAGCTTCAGTCACTTTACCTGTTTCACTCAAAGTACGTGGTAATTTGGTCAAACTAAACAAGCGGTCACGCATGGCTAAAAGCGTTGAAATGGCTTTTTCAGCGCGGAGGTTGGCCGGTGTTTGTGCATAAATATCAGGACCAGCCAGTGGTAATAGCAATTCAGCAATCTTATCGCCATTCACTTCTTTGTTGTATTCCAACACATACGGCAAGAATAAATTCATGCATAATCCATGGGGCAGGTGAGCAACAGCACCTAAAGCATGACCCAATGAGTGGACTAATCCAACCATCGAATTCGAAAATGCAATTCCTGCCATTGTAGAAGCTTGTGCAAGTTCTAAGCGCCCATGTGCATCGCTGGTATTATCTAATACACCAAATAAGCTATTGCTAATTTTCTTGATTGCGGCAGTTGCATAGGCATCTGAAATCGGGTTCGCCGCCATGCACGTATAGGCTTCAATGGCATGCGTCATCGCATCCATCGCTGTCATTGCTGTAAGATGAGGTGGCAAAGTTTGCGTCATACGTGGGTCAAGAATTGCTGCATGTGGCATCAAATAATTCGATGCAAAAGCCATTTTAACATTCTTTTCAGGGTCAGAAACCACAGCGACCATAGTCACTTCTGAACCTGTCCCTGAGGTTGTTGGAATCACAAAAAATGGTTTTAAAGGTTTTGGTAAGTTGTGCGCACCTGAGTATTTCAGTAAGTCATCACCACCTTCAGATACCAAGATGTTGGTTGCTTTAGAGGTATCAATCACTGAACCGCCACCGACGGCAATAATGGCATCACATTGGTTGTCGCGGTAAAGTTGAGCCGCTTTACGTACGGTTTCTAGACTTGAGTCTGGCGGAACATCATCAAAAATATAGCCAATCACCGTCTCGGTACTTTCAAATGCCGCTTCAATCGGTGCAAGTAATTGATTACTACGAACGCCTTTGTCAGTAATGATCATGGGGCGTTTAGCACCGAAAGTAGACAGTTCGAATGGGATGTGTTCTAAAGCAGCATGGCCAGCAATCACTTTTACAGGACAGAAAAATTCGTAATATGGTTTAGCCATGTGTTATGCGCTCCGTTTTAAATAAGACTGGGCTACTTTTAAATAAATATTTGCAGCACCGCTCAGTTTTTCTTTTAGGCTTAAATGTGTTGGATATTCTTTGACAGCCAATTCAGCCACCAATTTAGGTAAAATTAACGCTTCCATTTTGTTGAGACAACGCACCAGTCGGATGGCATAAGACAAATCACCATCGGCGATCATGCGGTCATTGGCAAAGGCTTGTGCGGTACTTTCTTGAAATGAGAAGACCAAAAAGGCATGATTCAAATGCTTAAACGTAATGGTTAAGTCAGGCTTTTGAGTGCCGGGTGTGAGGAGTTTGAGTTGGTGGTCTTCCGTGACTTGCGCGACAAATGCAGCACCATTTGGAAAAACATTCATAGATAAAATAAAATTAACTGGAAATTTAGCAACTTCTTGTTTAATTTCTTCATCGACCTGGCTCGCCATGACCAGACCTCTGCCAATCACATCCATCATGAGTTTGACATAGGCCTGCTGGAGCGCGGGTTTAACGGATTTAGTTGCAATCACGTGTACATCCCTTATCTATAATTATTAAATTTAGAGCTTTTACTCTAAATTATTTTATTTGAGAAAGCAAAGTCTTTTATAGTTGTTTGACTGTTACGTCTTTAAAGTAACCACTGTTTTTCAAAGTATCAATGATATCGACGCATAAGTTTTCAAATTTAGGGTAATCCTGTACTAAATCTTGTATGCGCACCATTTCCAATCCTGCATAGCCACATGGATTGATGGTATGAAACCCAAATAAATCGCAATCAATATTCAGTGCTAAACCATGATATGAACGGCCTTTACGAATTTTAAAGCCCAAGGAACCAATCTTTCGTTCATTGACATATACACCCGGTGCATCAGGCTTGGCATAAGCTTGAATACCATATTTGTTCAGCAAATCGATCATGAGGGTTTCGGCATACGAAACCAATGTACGAACATTCCATCCCAAACGGTTTAGGTCAAACATGAAATAAGCCACCAATTGACCCGGCCCATGCCAAGTGACTTGCCCACCACGGTCTGTTTGTACCACAGGGATGTTACTATGCACCAAAATATGTTCAGGTTTGCCAGCTTGCCCCTGAGTTAATACATCGGGATGTTGCAAAATCCACAGTTCATCAGGTGTGTTTTCATCGCGCTGTTCAGTGAGTGTTTTCATCTCTAAAAAGCGGTCTGCATAAGGGGTCAGGTGGTTATATTGACGAATAATTAATTCGGGTTTTTGAACAGTTTCAGTCACGTATTTCGTGTCCTTTTCTATCAAAGTCATGTATGGATTATAATGAATTAGACGTACAAAAGGGGGGTTAAATACTGAATACTTGAGGGTATTACTATTATACTTAGACATAAAAAAACACGCCCTAAAGCGTGCTTTTTTATTTAAATCAACAGAATTACAGCGCGGTACGAATGTGTTTACAAGCTGCTAAATCCGCATAGACCGCATGTACTTGTTCTAACTCTTCGAAACGTAATTGAGCAGTAATGGAATGATATTTACCTGTACGAGATGGAGTCACAGTCATTTTACTGCCATCAAAATCAGGAAAATGTTTAACAAAAATTTCATTCACTGCAAGGCGAAGTTCTTCACCTGCATTACCAATCAATTTAATAGGGTAGTCCATAGGGAAGACCCAAAGATGCTCTTGCAATTCACGTGAAGGAGCGCGATTAGTCATATCAGTCATGGGACACCTCATTATTTAAAAATACCTGCAATGAGCAGGTATTTGGAATCATTTGCTACATGCTCATAATATGGGGCGGAAAACCCCATATTCAAGCCTGCATTGTCCTAGTTATAGGTTAATCATTCTCAAGGAATGAACGCAGATGTTCTGAGCGTGAAGGATGACGTAATTTACGCAATGCTTTCGCTTCAATCTGACGAATACGTTCACGTGTTACGTCAAACTGTTTACCCACTTCTTCCAAGGTATGGTCGGTTGGCATATCGATACCGAAACGCATTTTCAAGACTTTCGCTTCACGTTCAGTCAAGTTTTCAAGAACTTCACGTGTTGCTTCTTTTAAGCCTTCTGACGTTGCAGCGTCAATAGGAGAGGTGATATTACCGTCTTCAATGAAGTCACCAAGATGCGAATCTTCATCATCACCAATTGGTGTTTCCATTGAAATTGGTTCTTTCGCGATTTTAAGCACTTTACGAACTTTCACTTCGTCCATTTCTAGACGTTCACCTAATTCTTCTGGTGTAGGTTCACGACCCATTTCTTGAAGAAGTTGGCGAGATACACGGTTGATCTTGTTAATGGTTTCGATCATGTGTACTGGAATACGAATAGTACGTGCTTGGTCAGCAATCGAACGCGTAATCGCCTGACGAATCCACCAAGTTGCATAAGTAGAGAATTTATAACCACGACGATACTCGAATTTATCCACCGCTTTCATCAAGCCAATGTTACCTTCTTGGATCAAGTCGAGGAATTGCAAACCACGGTTGGTGTATTTTTTCGCAATCGAAATTACCAAACGTAAGTTAGCTTCAACCATTTCCTTTTTCGCACGGCGAGCTTTCGCTTCACCAATCGACATACGTTTAGAAATGTCTTTGATGCCTTTAACATCTAAACCAAGTTCTTTCTCGATGTCAGCGATTTTTTGTTGGAAAGCCAGAACGTCAGGGCGGACTTTTTCAAGATAGCCTTTCATTTCTGCAGGTGCTTTAGCAATTTGTTCATCTAACCAAGCAAAGTTAGATTCTTGACCTGGGAAAGACGTACGGAATTGAGTACGGTCCATACGACCACGACGTACTGCATAGCGCATAACTTCACGTTCAGAAGTACGGATTTGGTCATGGGTATTACGAATCAAATCAGAGATGATGTCGAATAAACGTGGTGTGAATTTGAACATCATGAACACAGTTGCAAGTGCTTCAAGTGCAGCAGCAGCTTCTTTACTGTTACGACCATGTTTTTCAATTGCAGCTTTAGTGACTAACCATGCTTGTTCAAGCTCAGTGAAACGTGCTTTAGCAATTTCAGGATCTGGACCAGATTCGCCTTCAGAATCATCATCACCTTCAGACTCTTCTTCTTCATCGTCATCATCAAGTTTGACATCTTTAGTTGGCTTGTTGGTTGACGCTTCATCTTCATCGATCTCAGAATCATCTTCATCGATCACTTCTGGGATGGCTTCGTCAGATTCTGGATCTAAATAACCAGAAAGAATATCAGCTAAACGGCGTTCACCCGCTTCATAATCTTTATATTCTTGCAATACAACTTCGACTGCATTTGGCCAATAAGCAATAGAATGTAAAACGTCACGAATACCTTCTTCGATGCGTTTTGCAATGCTAATTTCGCCTTCACGTGTTAAAAGTTCAACTGTACCCATTTCGCGCATATACATACGCACAGGGTCAGTGGTGCGACCGGGCTCATTTTCAACAGATGCAAGTACAGCAGCGGCTTCTTCTTCAGCAACTTCGTCAGTCGCTTCGCTGCCACCTTCAAACATTGTATCGTCAGTTTCTGGTGCACGATCATGTACCGGAATACCCACGTCATTCAACATCTGAATGATGTCTTCAATCTGTTCACTTTCGGTGATTGAGTCCGGGAGATGATCGTTAACCTCGGCGAAAGTTAGGTAACCTTGCTCTTTGCCTCGGCTAATCAGAGCCGCTACTTGAGAAGTAGGGGAAGTCATATCGCTCATCTTTGCTTACTCTTCGTTGAATCTGTGGCAGTAAAAAACCGTGCATTTTAGCACGATCGTCTCATTAAATCTTGTGAATAGCTGGCTTATCCCATTAGGACGGTACAGCATCAAGCTGTCCAATGAGATATTAAAAATTTAAATTCAGTAATTTAGGTGGGGCTGAAATTGTTGTTTTCAAGTTCATCCCATGCATCGATTATTTTATGGGTCATCTTTGACTGTCATAAAAATGAAGGACGCAGGGTGGATTATATCATGCCACAGGTTTTGGTAAGAAAAAAAGACCTATTTTTAAAGTTTAGTTGTTAAAAAAACAAATAAAACTTGACAATATTTTATATCCCATATAAATAGCGGCTAGACCCCTTCAATTTTTTTCATTATGAGGTAGTTTTGGTGTCTTCTACAGATTTTGAACTAGATGATAACTACGGTGATGATGATGTGAATTTCGATGAGGCCAGTGCAAAAACTAGCGCGAAAGAATCGTTAGAAAAGCGCCGACTTATTGATGACCTTCTGGCTCAGCGCCGTCTTGAACGTGAGCTTAAAGATTTTGATTACGACATCGACGATGACGATGATTTTGATGACGAAGAAGACTAAATAGCGATTTAGCATAGCGCTTGAAAATGCTATGCTTACGCATTAAGTTTCTAACTCTGGATTTGAAATGAGTGCTTTAGATTTAGACCTTTTGAGTGACTATTTAGACGGCGATGACAACGAGCATGGTCTAGATTTTGCAGCGACTCATGGTTTTTTATGTGCAATTGCAGTAGGCCCAGCTTTTGATAAATGGCTAGACGAACTTTTTGATAACAATCAGAAAAAAGTACCTGCTGAAATTATTGCACAAGTAAAAGCATGGCTCGAATCGATTCGTCAGAATCTTGCCAATGAAGATGGTATTGAATTTCCATTTGAAATTGAAGAAGCCGATGTTGAATCAAGTCTTGGTGACTGGAGTGTTGGCTTCGTTGATGCCATGTTCCTAAACGAAGATGCATGGTTCACCGACGAGTTTGAAGAACAATTGGTTGATTTAACTTTGCCAATCATGGTGTTCAGCGGCATTGATGAAGAAGATCCACAAATGGAATCTTTCCGTCGTAATGGTCAGTTGATGGATGAACTTGCAGAAGAAATCCCAACCAATTTGAACGAATTATATTTGATGTATCACACACCAAATTAATTTCGACGAAATTTAAAAAAAGCACCTTGGGGTGCTTTTTTTAGCGCTATACCTTTTCAATTCAAAGTTAGTCTAAAGGCTTAACTACGTTTGGCTTTTAAGAAGCTCTTTGCCATCCATCCAAAAGATAAAGCCAACATGAGATAATGGATGAATAAGGTAAAGCTGATAGCAAGCAGCCAGACCCAAGCGGGTAATTGCGTTAGCGCCATTTGAATAAAGGCTTGGGTTTCAGGGAAGATCAAGAGACAAATGACTGTAGCAACGACACTGATGAGAACCGAAGCTAAAATACAGCTCCAAATCAAAGTTCGCTTTTCTAACTTATTTGGCACTCGCTGATGGTCTTTAACAAAGCTGGATGCCGCAGCAAAACCGCCCACGATGAGACAGGTAATGGATGAACCACCGGGTAAATCAAAGAAAGACTCTATGGCTGCGACAGCGACCATGGCGAGGGCATAAGCAATGCTAAATGTGATGATGTATTTTTTCATTATTTAATGTTCATGTTTTCGTTTTATAAAGAGCGAGTATAGCTTGCCCGAAGTTTCTTCACTCAATTTTAAGTTTCAGTGAAGGGTATTGATTCAAATTCTAACGGAATAAGTTAAAAAAATTTATAATTTTTTAGCGCAGTAGTCTGCATACCAACCGTAGGCAATATGAAATATCGTGCCATGAATGGCGACCATGCAGAGCATAATTACAGCAGTTAGCCCAATGCCTGCATGATCCACAGACTTCATAATGCTTTCGGCATTGGGATTCATCAGCACCAAGAACAGCACAAAAAAGCTACCAATGATGATTGCAACGGCACTGGAGCCCCAAACCAGTTGAATCTTTTCATGGTTGCTAGGCACGCGTTGTTCTTTCTTTACAAAATGCCCAACGCTGATTAATGCACATGCCACCAATGTAGGAATTAATGTAATACCACCTAGATTTAATCCAAAAATTAATACGGTAATCAAAAGCACCAAGGCGATGCTATAAACAGCAGCAAAGTGTAGGAGATAGTGTTTCATTTAAGCCCCAAAAACAAAAAATTAACGAGGTCGACGTTGATGTCGACGGTACAAAATCCAAGCAATAATGATGACTGTGATCAGAATAATCACATGGCTAACTTTACTAAATATTTGCTGCATTAACTGCTGATTTTCACCTAAATAAAAGCCCACACAGGCTAAAAAGGTGGTCCAAATAATCGTACCTAAACCACTATAAAACATAAACTTCCAAAATGGCATGCGGCTCATTCCAGCAGGAATACTAATGAGAGAACGCACAGCTGGAATCATCCGGCCGAAAAATACAATGCGGTGACCGTATTGCTCAAACCATGCTAGAGATTTTTTTATATCTGCCGATTTGATAAATAAATACTTTCCATAGCGATCGACGAAGTGAAAGATGGATTCATGCTTAAATTTATAACCAATCCAATATAGCAATGCAGCCGCCAGTAAAGAGCCGACACAACCTGAAATAATGACACCAATGAGCAGTAGTTGACCTTGGGAGGCAGAATAGCCAGCCGAGGGCATAATGATTTCTGAGGGGATTGGGGGGAAGACATTGTCAAGGAACATGAGTAGGGCAATACCGACATAACCCAATTGTTCCATGATTGAAATGATCCATTCAGTTAAAGTCATGGTAGCTAAGGCAGAGAAAAGGTGTATTTATCCTATGTTGAAAAGCGCAGTGGGTAAAGTTCCGTTTTAAATATTCCTGAAATCACCTAAGTAAAACAACAAATATTGAGTTCATCTTGTATTAAGTAGCACGTAGGCTGAATTAGAAGGAAAAGTATGAATACGTGATGGCATTAAGCAATGCTGAATGATTTAAGGTTGAATAATTGAAAGGCTTGGATCATAGTTTTTATAGTATTGAGTGTACGCTGTTCAGTTTGGATTTTATTTAGATTTCGGAGCTTTAGCAGCCTTAAAAATCGTTTTATATACTGAACAGCGTAGGACAAAGTTGCAATAAGTAGCTTTGCAAGTTGCGCAAATTAATCATCATGTTCCATATTTAACAGGGTGTGAATATAGACTTGGCGTAAGCTCAGAGATAAAGCAAATGGAATCGCACAAAGTCCAAGAATGTTGAGCAGAGTGGGTTGTAAGTGCAAAGTATAAGCAATAAATAAGGCAAAAATTGCACCAATGCATGTGGCAATACTGACTATCAAAATATGCGACTGTTGGTTAAGGAGGTGTTTTAATTCTGCAACACTTTCTTTTACACGTGGAGCGGGTAAAGCAAGGCGCCTTGAGGTTGCAATAGGAGAGTTGATTAATTTTGGCATAATGCTTTCCTTTTCAATTATCTATAAGGATTTTCTCGGATCAATTGATCAGAATAAGCATAAATGCGCGAACTGATTCTCGTAAATAACCAGATATAGTTATTTTGTCAAAAAAATTAAGTCACTGTTGAGAATGCGTAAAAAAAGCCCTAAAAATAGGGCTTTTATTTATATATCGTTACAACAAATTTTGCTTAGAGACGCTTACGTTTTGCTGCCACAATTTGTGATTGACGCATACGGAAGCCTGCTTTTTGCTGTTCAGTGGTTTTGTCGATACAGTATTTGCATGATACGCCGTGTTCGTAGCTCGGAAGTTCAACTTCAGCAGGAGCCAGTGGCCAACCGCATGCGTGACATTTGATATTTTCGCCTTCTTCCATACCGTGAGTGACAGCAGTACGACCGTCAAATACGAAACATTCACCTTCCCACATGCTTTCTTCAACAGGGGTTTCTTCTAAATATTTTAAGATACCGCCTTTAAGGTGATAAACCTCATTAAAGCCTTCTTGAAGTAAAAGTGAGGTTGATTTTTCACAGCGAATACCGCCTGTACAGAACATGGCAATTTTCTTATCTTTATGCTGCTCAAGCTCTTTTTTCACGTATTCAGGGAATTCACGGAAAGTCTCAGTTTTCGGGTCAATCGCACCCTTAAATGTACCTGCTTTGTATTCATAGTCGTTACGTGTATCAATTAGGATTACGTCATCACGTGCAATTAGTTCATTCCATTCTTTAGGATCAAGATAGTGACCGACTAAATCACGTGGTTTCACTTCCACACCTAAAGTCACGATTTCTTTTTTCAGTTTGATCTTCATTTTACGGAATGGTTTATCCGCGCTATGCGATTCTTTGTATTCCATCGCATTGAATCCTTCGTTGAGAAGGAACTGATGGATGATATCTACAGATTTACGGTCACCAGCAACTGTACCGTTAATACCTTCACCTGCCACAATTAGAGTACCGCAAAGGTTGATGGTTTTTACCAAGTCTAAAAGACGTTGTTGAAGATCAGCAGGATCTTGAACTTCTTTGAATTGATAAAGTGCGGCAACAACCCAACCAGAGGTCGCTTGCTGTTCTACAGGTGCAAGCTGTTCTACAGTAGCGTTCATGGAGTACTCCAAATGAATAAAACAGGATAAAAATTAAGGCGCACATTCTACCGCGATTTGGATGAATAAGCGAGTAATGCGGTGGCTTTTAGCCACACATTTCATCATGGCTTCATTTCAGCAGTTTTAGCGTGTATAGTCATGCCGAGTTGTTTCTATCCCATAAATATTGATTGAATGGAGCCGGTTTTGAGTACTGATCGTCGAATTGCCTCGTTGACCCCATGTGCAGGGCGTTGTTCTACGGTATTTGGTGATTCAGTCTGCCGTGGTTGCCGCCGCTTTAACCATGAAGTCATAAAATGGAATACCTATACAGCCGAGCAACACACGGCCATTTGGTGTCGTTTAGATGCGCAGTTAGATCAAATTTTAATACCGATGTTGCCGCAAGCAGATATCGTTCATGTCGAAGGCTTTGTTTTGTCTAAGCGAGTTCGCTTACGTCCAGATGCAAGTAAAGGCCGTAAACTGTATCACGCACTCAAGCTCTGCGAAAAAAACCGTCATTTCACAGATGAAAGTGGACTCGGGATACATTACAAACAGGTGCGACCGTTGTGGGATGAATTTGAGCGTCGTGTTTTAGCACTCGCCACAGCCAGCTATGATTTGGCATTTTTAAGAGCAGATGCCATTCGCTTGCATTTATTGCAAAACATGGATGAAGAGGACTAAGTCCTCTTTTTTTATTTATGAAATTTATCGTGATGTAAAAAAAATAAGTGAAGGAATCTCAGCGTGAATTATTCGGAGTACTTTTTATATTGTGTGGCAGTCATCGTAATGATTGCAACACCTGGACCTGTCATGCTGTTGGTCGCGAGTGCAGGTTTACAAGGCGGATATAAAAAGGCATTTCAAACCATTGTCGGGACAAATTTTGCGTCACTGATTTTGATTGTGCTGTCAGTGTGTATTTTAAAAGGCATTTTAAATGTGAATGCGCACTGGCTCGATGGCATTAAAATACTGGGTTGTATATATATTGCTTATATTGGGTTTGATATTTTAAAAGAAGTGATGACACAGCCCACTGAGCAATCTCTGCAGTTAAAAGCAGCTCAAGGGGGCTTTAAGCAAGGACTGATCGTGGGGATTTCAAATCCTAAGGATATTATTTTCTTTGCTTCATTTTTTCCGCAGTTTGTAGGAATTACTCCTCATCTTGATCTGAGTTTAATTGTGTTGACCCTCAGTTGGATCGTTTTAGATTTTGCGACCTTGTCTTTGGTGTATTTGTCTTTTCATCGATTGTCGAAATCACGCTGGTATAAAAAATTATTGGCACTGTGTGGGCTGATTTTAGTGGTAGTTGCCATCTACGGGATCTATAGCATATTCACGGTTTAATTCTTAACTTGAAATGTGCAGTAAAAAATAAAAAAGGCTGATTCAATCAGCCTTTTTATGAATGTGTAGAGCTTTAATTAATTCGCACTAGAGATTGTGCTGTAAACGATATTGCACAATTTCTTCAATGGTGAGTACAGTCAAATGATGGGTTTGTGCATACGCTAAAACTTGTACGCCATTCGCCATTGTACCGTCTGGGTTGGTTAATTCACACAAAACACCTGCAGGTTTTAAACCGGCTAGACGGGCCAAATCAATGGTGCCTTCAGTATGTCCACGACGGGTCAATACGCCGCCTTCACGCGCCCGTAAAGGAAAAACATGACCCGGACGGTTTAAGTCACCCGCAACAGCACCATCTTTAATTGCGGCTTTGACTGTAGTTGTTCGGTCTTTTGCTGAAACTCCAGTAGTAACACCTTCCGCAGCTTCAATGGTGACGGTAAAGGCAGTTTTAAAATGGCTAGAGTTATCAGACACCATGGGTGGAAGTTCTAAATGATTGGCTTGAGCATCGGTTAAACACAGGCAGACAATTCCTGAACCGTCACGAATCATACGTGCCATGGTTTCTACAGTCAGTGTTTCTGCAGCAACAATCAGGTCGGCTTCATTTTCACGGTCAAAATCGTCCATGACTAAAACTGGTTTACCTTGACGAATGTCTTCTAAGGCTTGCAGCATGCGCTGTTCTGCAGGTGGAAGGGCAGAAAAGAAAATTTCGGGTTGAATTAAACTAGACATTGAAACGCTCGCGTAAATTTTAGATACGGTTGAACATTTCAGGACATGTGAAATAGTGGCGTTACGATATATATTGAAAATGATCAATGATATAGAGATGTGACGTCGTCTTCTTTCATCCGGACTATACCGTCGGCTCAGGTATTGCACCTGATCTGCGAATCGCGTTTAAACGATTGGCTCGTGGGCTTTTTGTAGGGCTTTCAACCCAGCAAATTTACCACCGGTGGGGAATTTCACCCCGCCCTGAAGCGATGTGTCTTGAGTATAGACCTGTTTGAGTGATGATGGGGGATTATTGCTTAGAATCATTTGCAAAATTTTAGATAAGTAAATTTATAAGATTGGATTTGTAAGCATTTATATAAAGTGTGTCAAAGCATGCTATCGTGCCGATAAATCAACCATGATTGCATAATGATAAAAAATGACCGCTCCTCAGCATTCTCAGCAGCAGAATATAAAGCTGCATCGTTCACAGTTAGATCAAGAGTTTTCAACAGATCTGTTCCAAGATGTACAGGTCATTCGGTATCTGCAAGTGATCGGTGTTGCACTGATAGCTGCCAGTTTCGTGTATTTGATCGCGGCAAACTGGTTGATGTTACCCAAATTTATTCAATTGGCAATTCCAATGTTGCTGTTAGTACTTAGTGCTGTGACGAGTGTATATTTTGCAAGTCGTGTTTGGATTCAGCAAAGTTTAGATACTTTAAGCGGTTTGTTGCTTGGATTGTGTTTGGCTGTGATCGGGCAGGTCTATCAAACAGGTGCAGACAGTTATCTGTTATTTTTAGTTTGGGTTTTGCTGCTTTTACCTTGGTTATATCGATCGAATATCGGAGTCTTTGCGTTACTGTGTTTGATCAGTCAATTGGCATTATTTTTATATTTTAAACAAAGCTATTTAATCGTTGATCATTCATGGTGGTATTTACTTTGTATGAATATATTGACGGCAATATGTGTGACCTTGTGTTTGAAATATTATGCTGCACTGCGCTTTGTATTTATTGCATTCATTACACTAATGTCGATGTATTGCATGTTTTTATACTGTGGAAATGGGGTAGATCAGTATCAATGGCAATATTTAATTTTTGCATCGTTGCTTCCAATTTATCTGATTATCTATTTTTATCGACAACATCGTGCATTAGAAACCAGTTTACAAGCCGCGGGTCTTGCTGCGAGTTTCAGTATTTTGATTTTCCAATGGGCAGAACATATTTTATCTGATTCGATTGCAGGATTGCTGGTTTTTGCTTTGCTGATATTTGCTTGGTTTGCGGTGATCAGTTGGGCACTGATGAAATTTCTGCCACAGACTAAATTTGCGGTTATTCCTTTAGCGATTGGGGCATGGTTGGCAGGCATTATTTTATCGAGCTTATTGCTGACCTATTGGAAGGCGTTTTCGATCGTCATGGGCTTAGTTTTTGTAGCTGTGGCTTGGTGGTTGATTCGACGAGCTAAAAGTATCTTTAGTCGCCAATTTGCTTACTGCTTATGGGTATGTGGCCAATCTGCGGTCTTCATTCATACAGAGAGCTTGACCGATAGCATTGGGTTTATTTTATTGTTGCAAATTGGCGTTATATTGCTCTGTTTATTTAGTCGAATGCATTGGTTTATTGTTTTTATTCAACTCATTGCAGGATACTGCCTTGCAGTGGTCACACTATTTGATGCCGATCTTTTTATGAGCGATGAACATGTCATCTTAGCTGTGACTGGATTGAATTATATTCTACTGATTTTCTTGCTCGGGAGTGCAACAGCTTGGTTGCACTCGATGTATCGAAAAAGCATTGTGTTATGGATGTTATGCATCGTATTGGCGGGTGTGGTGTTGCAGACGTTGTCAAATAACATTCTACAGTTTGAACAGACCCAAAATGGTGTTCTTGACCTGTGTGTCGGTTACCTGCTGCCTGTGGTTTGGCTTGGCCTTTACATCGCAAATCAGCAAAAACAGGTGGGGAGCGAAAAATGGCCGTTACTGTTATTGGGCCTTGTGCTGATTGCGATGGGCTATTTTGGAATTTTCTTGTTATTGGTTTTATTGGCATGGGCGCAGGTCTATCAGCAATCTTTGGTTAAAGCCTTGAGCATCTTGTTGATCATTTTTAGCTTATGGATGCTGTATTACAATTTGGGTCTGAGTTTTTTATTGAAAAGTTTAACGATTTTGATTTCTGGTCTATTGTTGCTTGGTATCACCAAGATGTTATCTGCGATACAGCTTAAACAAGGGGGAGATGTGTGATGAACATACTCAATAAAAAAATGCTTCCTATTGGTTTGGCTGTACTCAGTATTCTTTTATTTGTACTGATGATTGCACGGCATGAATGGCATTTGGCAAACAGTCAGAGTATTTATGTAAAGTTGCAACCTGTCGATCCGCGCTCTTTGATTCAAGGGGATTATATGGCCTTGAATTATCAGCTCTATTTTGGTGGTCAGCCTTCTGAAGAGCAATCTGCTAATGGGCAGGCTGCCAAAGCGAACAAAGAAGAAAATGTACACCGTGACTATTTTGTAGATCAAAAAAGTATTGTGAGTTATGTGCAGCTTGATGCACAGCGTAGAGTGATTCGAACCAGTTTCAATCCAAAGTTATTAGTGCAGTATCCAAGCTCATCTACAAAACTGGTGCTCAAAAATCCTGACAATAGATTTGAGGGTTTATATCCCGCTGCGAGCAGTTTTTTATTTGCTGAAGGCTTGGAAGCGTGCTATCGCGATGCGCAATATGCAGAGCTAAAGGTACAAGAAAATGGTCAGCCTTTGTTGGTGGGGTTGGTCGGAGAGCATTTACAGCCCTTTGATTGTAAACAAAATCAAGCATGGTGGAAGGGCCCGAGAGCAGGGTAGACAAATAAATTGAGCTGTTGAGTTGTATGTAGTGATATGCGTCTAATACTGAATTTTCGTAATCAATAATGCATATTTCAGCCATAAAAAAGCCCGCAAAATTGCGGGCTTTTTAGAATCTTTAAATGCTTTAACTTATGCAACTTGAACTGGAATACAGTTCGCTGTGTGGTTCACAGTGTTGTTTGGGTTCGCGTAGACTAAACGTGGCTTATGTGCATTTGCTTCAGCTTCTGTGAAATCGCCAAAAGTTGCGATAATCATCAAGTCGCCAATATCTGCTTGGTGAGCAGCACCGCCATTTACAGAGATAATGCCAGAACCTTCTTCACCACGAATGGCGTAAGTGGTAAAACGCTTACCATTAGTCACGTTCCACATATGAATTTCTTCATATTCACGGATACCGGCTAAATCTAGAAGAATACCGTCAATTGCACAAGAACCTTCATAATGTAATTCTGCTTGTGTAACGACGCAACGGTGGATTTTAGCTTTTAATAAACGAGATAGCATGGCTAGCGTCTCCTTGGTAGACCTAAGATCGTATCTTATGGTGGAACAATCTCTTGAATGCTGGGTGAGCAGTCAAATGCAAGCGCATTTTGCTCTGAAATCATTCAGATGGCAATAAGTATTGTTCAACAATTTGTGGAATTGTCAGTTCTATTTGTAAGCGTTGATCTGGTTCATGGCTTGCGGAATCTCACCACTTACCAACAATTTAGTACGTGATAAGGCATGTGCAATAGCATCATCCATTAAGCCTTGTTCACTACTTGGTGCTTTACCTAAGACATGGCCTGAGACACGTTCTTTAGAACCAGGATGACCAATACCAATACGTAAACGATGGAAATTTGGACCAATATGCGGGACGATATCGCGTAAACCATTATGACCACCATGACCACCGCCAGTTTTCAGGCGAATGACACCAGGGTTCATATCAAGTTCATCGTGTGCGATAAGCATTGCTTCGGGAGCAATTTGATAGAATTTGGCGAAGGGAACAACACTTTGACCAGAGAGGTTCATAAAGGTTGTAGGTAACAGTAGACGAACGTCTTGACCTTCGATATTACCACGACCACTGATGCCTTTATATTTAGGATCAGCTTTGAGTTGGATGCCATATTGTTCTGCAAGGCGTTCTACAAACCAGAAGCCTGCATTATGGCGGGTTTGGGCATACTCAGAACCTGGGTTACCCAAACCAACAATCAGTGAAAGTTTACTCACTCATTTACACCATTTAACACTTATGCGCGTTTGAAGTCAGCGTGCATAGGAGTGTTTTTAGCTGGGTGACGTTGTAAAGCTTGGATTTTAACGCTTTCAGCTTTACCGTCGATGTTGATTTCAACAATTTCTTCAAAGAAAGCGTTGTTTTCTAAAGCTTTAACAAGTTCGCGAAGTTCTAAAGTAACTGCTACAGGTTCAGCTGCACCACCGTAGATGATTGCTGGTACTTTATTTTGAAGACGAAGGCGGCGGCTCGAACCTTTCCCTTGTACTGCTTCTTCACGTGCTACTGCATTTAATACGAAGTTTGCCATGATAGACATTCCTATTTAAGTTTAATTGACTAGACCTTCGACCAGTCTAGTGATAGAAAGCCCCACCAAAAGGCAGGGCTTTTAAATTTAGCGCTATATTATAGATAAGAATCGAACATTGCGCTAATAGATTCTTCGTTGTTAATACGACGAATTGTTTCAGCAACCATACTTGCAACTGAAACTTGGCGAATCTTACCAAGAGCTTGAGCTTCTTCTGAAAGCGGAATGGTGTCTGTTACAACCAATTCGTCAATCACAGAGTTTTTCAAGTTTTCTAAAGCTTTACCAGAAAGTACTGGGTGAGTTGCGTAAGCAACAACTTTGCGAGCACCAAAAGTTTTTAGTGCGTCAGCAGCTTTACACAATGTACCTGCTGTATCCACCATATCATCAACGATGACACAGTCACGGCCTTTAACGTCACCGATCAAGTGCATTACTTGAGATTCATTCGCTTTTTGACGGCGTTTGTCGATGATCGCAAGATCGATATCACCCATTTGCTTAGCAACAGCACGCGCACGTACTACACCACCAACGTCAGGAGAAACAACCATTAAGTTGTCGTGTGACTGTTGACGAAGATCTGCTAAAAGCGCAGGAGTACCGTAGATGTTGTCTACAGGAATATCGAAGAAACCTTGGATTTGGTCAGCATGAAGGTCGATCATGACAACGCGGTCAATACCAACAGTTGTGAGCATATCTGCAACAACTTTTGCTGTAATTGGCACACGGCTTGAACGTGGACGACGATCTTGACGAGCATAACCAAAGTAAGGAATGACAGCAGTGATACGACCAGCACTTGCACGACGCAAAGCATCAGCCATAACTAAGATTTCCATAAGGTTATCGTTAGTTGGGGCACAAGTTGGTTGTACGATGAATACGTCTTTACCACGAACATTTTCAGTAATTTCGACAGCGATTTCACCGTCAGAAAATTGACCTACAGATGCAGCACCTAGAGGGATGTGAAGGTGGCTAACGACTTTTTGGGCGAATTGTGGATGTGCAGATCCACTAAAAACGACAAGATTGGGCATGAAGCACCCTTGGCGGTTGGCAAATTAGGGAATTAGATGGCAGGGGCGGCTGGATTCGAACCAACGGATGCCGAGATCAAAACCCGGTGCCTTACCACTTGGCGACGCCCCTAATGCGGCAGAACTTTAATATTTTTGCGGTATTTTGTCAAGTTGAAACAACAAAGATACTGCAAATTATGCTCTGTCTTTTTTGAAGTTAATGGCAGGGGCGGCTGGATTCGAACCAACGGATGCCGAGATCAAAACCCGGTGCCTTACCACTTGGCGACGCCCCTAAATTGATGAAATAGCGAATAAAGTAAATGGCAGGGGCGGCTGGATTCGAACCAACGGATGCCGAGATCAAAACCCGGTGCCTTACCACTTGGCGACGCCCCTAATACTTTACAGCAATTACATCTACAGGTGAAAAATGATGGCAGGGGCGGCTGGATTCGAACCAACGGATGCCGAGATCAAAACCCGGTGCCTTACCACTTGGCGACGCCCCTATATCAAACTTCAAAATGACGTAATGGTGATTCTTGTAAACTGCGAACCAAGTAAGATTTACATGGTGCATTTTTCAATATGTCATCAATATTCATATTTTCAGTCACTTCAGTAAATACACAAGCACCTGTACCTGTAAGCTTTGCGGCACCGAACTGATCTAAGTACTGCATTGCTTCATCGACTTCGGGATATAAGCTTCGTGCCACAGGCTCAAAGTTATTTCCAAAATCAGATGGCGTTTCCTGATAGCCGCAAAATTTAGTGGGCTTTGAGTCTCTTGTCAACGTTTTTTGTGAAAAAAGCAGTTGAGTGCTGATAAAACAGTCAGGTTTCAGCACAATGTACTGTTTTTGAGCTAAATCTATGAATGTTAAGTGTTCACCGATGCCTTCAGCCCATGCATTTAGACCATGTACAAACACGGGAACATCTGCCCCAAGTTGTAAGCCGAGTTCTGCTAGTTGTTCAGTATTTAGACCACATTTCCACAGTTGATTGAGCACAATAAGGGTTGTTGCTGCATTGGATGAACCACCACCGAGCCCTGCACCCATCGGAATATTTTTTTCGATGTGGATTTTTTGTGCAGTCAGTGCTTTAGCAAACGGTTTGAGTATTTGAGCAGCACGATAAATTAAATTTTGCTCTAGATTGACGCTGTTTAAGCCCTCAATTTGAATAAAATTTTCATCAGCAGAATTTGCAAGTGGGTGAAATTCCATCCAATCAGATAAATCGATGAGCTGAAAAATCGTCTGCAATTCGTGATATCCATTAGGACGTCGGCCAGTAATGTGCAAAAACAAATTGAGTTTTGCAGGAGAAGGTACACGAATCACAGAAGTCATAGCTCAGCTTTTAGGCAAATTAACGATTTTGAATCACCATTGTAATACGGTTTTCCTGACCGGATTCAAGTGCTTGTTTTAAAATTAACTTGTTCGGTACCGTCGCAGTCTCGTTATAGCTTAGGTCAACCGTCCAACCATCTTCAATAATCTGTTGTGGGCGCTGTGCAGTATCGCGTTGAATTTTTGCTTGTGTGGTTGCAGGGCGCGCCTGTACCCAGTCGACGAGGTGGGTAATGGGAGCTTGCCAACCAGTAGCACGTTCCAGTAATTCTTCAGGTGTTTCTGCTTCAATTAAACCGGTTTTTGCACTGTTTAACTGAACTTGACCGGGTTTACCGCTGATTTGAGTTTTTCCAACACCTAATATGCCACT
Source organism: Acinetobacter sp. YH16040_T (assembly GCF_024605785.1). Lineage (NCBI taxonomy): Bacteria > Pseudomonadati > Pseudomonadota > Gammaproteobacteria > Moraxellales > Moraxellaceae > Acinetobacter > Acinetobacter sp. YH16040_T. The sequence continues at coordinate 949,439 of NZ_CP094541.1, forward strand.
CAGTTCGATATCATATTCATTGCGGTCTTGAACCCAAGTAAAAAAAGCACTTCCTGACTGTTGTGGCGTGCGCACACCAATCTTACCTTGTAAGTTGAATTGATTTGCAGCGACTTCTTCAGGGCTGGGTTGATCGGGTGTTTTAACATATTGCTGACAACCGGTAAAAAATAAAGCGCAGCAGGTCAGGGCAGATACCCCAAATTTTGAAGATACTTGCATAAACTCTTTCTAACTCTTTTTCATGGGTTGGGGTAACAATAACGAATGTAGTTGCTCTAATTGCGGATCATTCGGATGTTTTTGTTGGAGTTGTTGTAACAACGCGTCAAATTTATTCATATCACCTTGCATGAAGACGGATCGTGCATAGCGAATGCCAATTTTTAAGCTATTACTCAGTTCATACGCTTTGGCCAAAACCGATGCAGAGGTACTAAAATCATTTTGCAAATAGCAAATATAACCGAACGTATCTAAAATTGAGGCTTGCTCAGGAGCATATTCTAAGGCATGTTCGACGTACTTTCGGGCTTCATCTAAGCGTCTATTTTGTACCGCCAAAGTATAGGCATATGCATTTAAATAAGTCGGGCTATTGGGTTCAATTTCAAGTAATTGTTTTAGTAATTGGTCGAGTCTATCTTTATCTTGATGGGCGTCGAGCAATAGAACTTCGGCATAAATGAGCTCTGGATCTTCAGGTAAGTTTTTTACCGCTTCATCAAGTAAACGGACTGCTGCTTTTTTATTGTTCATGCGTTTTAAAATATCTGCCTGAGCAAGATATAAAAAACTGGCATGTTGAGGATAATTAACCCGCTCTTGGGTTAAAAAGCGCAGTGCATCATGCAGCTTATTTTGCTGGCTAAAAATGCTGATCATATTGCGACGTGAAACCGTATAAAGACTACCATCTACAAGGCGATAATAGGCTTTCGCTGTTTCATAATGTTGTTTGCGTTCAGCATTTACCGCGAGATAGTAATACGCCTCATTTTGGTATTTGCTCGAATAGCGTAACTCCACCAAATACTTTTCGGCTTTTTCATAAAGCTCTAAGTCAATACTGGTTAAACCTGCCATAAATAGCGGTTCTTCAGCAGATGGCCATTTCTTTAGTATATCTTCGAGTTTTTCTAGACCTAATTCTGACTGATTGATTTTAATTAAATATTTTGCTTCTGCTAAGCGAACTTCCATATTGTTGCGGTGTTTACGGCTGGATTTTTCGAACCATTTTAAGGTTTCTTCTTCATCACCTAACGACATAAGTAAATTGGCTTTCATTAAGATATAGCCAGTCACTTTCGGGCGTTTTTTCAGTGCTAAATTAATGGTGTCTAAGGCATCAGCAAAGGCACCATTTTGAGCTTGTAAACCTGCGACTAAGACCAAAATAGAGGGATTGGTTTTTTCTTTGCTGGCGGTCAGTGCTTGGATCAGATAAGCACGATCTTCCTCTGACTCAGGGGAAATACCCGCCAAAATTTGTTCTAAATCTGCATTTGGGTCAATGGTTAAAATTTTATCAAGTGTTTCGGCGGCAAGCTCATATTCATGGGCTTTCAAAGCAATATGTGATAAATAAAATAATGCTGGTACATCTTCAGGTTCTTGCACAACCCAATGTGTAGCAATATCTAAGGCTGCTTGTAAATCATTTTGCTCAATAGCAACGTTTAAAGCACGCTGTTTGACCATGGTGGATTTACTTTTGATTGCAAGCACGGTGTAATTATGAAGCGCGGTTGGAATGTCGTTATAAGCTAAGGCAAATTCTGCAATCATACTTTGTTTAATTGCATCATATCCTGAATTTGCATGGTAAACTTCTCCCACGGCCCGAATTGGGGCAGTAGAAGCCATGCTACCAACAAGTAAGAATGTGGTAGAATACTGCTTTATTGTCTGGCCGTTCAGTCGGCTATTTGTTAGACGCAATTTTTCTTGATCCAAGTAATGCTTTTTATGACACCGATGTTGCACAATAGCATAAATTTAGCGAAATGATGATCTGATATGTCTTTCTTTGCATTGGGTGTCAACCATCAAACCGCTTCTGTAGAGCTGCGTGAACAGATTGCATTTAACCCTGAAAAGTTAACTGCACTGCTTGAACAGCAAAGCCATACGCCTGAACTCAATGACATGGTGGTGGTGTCTACATGTAATCGTACCGAAGTCTATGCGATGTCTGAAAATGCAGACATGGTATTGAATTGGCTCGCCCAATCAAATGGTATCGATGTAAAGCAATTGTCAAATCATGTGTATCGTTATGAAAATGCACAGGCGGTGACACACCTCATGCGTGTGGCTAGCGGCTTGGATTCGCTCATGCTTGGTGAGCCTCAAATCTTAGGTCAAGTTAAAACGGCTTTGTCATTAGCCAAAGATGCCGAAACTGTCTCCCCAAATTTAAACCGTATTTTTGAATATGCCTTTTATGCGGCAAAACGAGTGCGTTCTGAAACAGCAGTCGGAAGTCATGCGGTATCGATGGGCTATGCTGTTGCTCAGCTCGCTTTACAGGTCTTTAGTCAACCTGAAAAATTGACGGTCATGATTGTTGCTGCTGGTGAAATGAATAGCTTGGTTGCGAAGCATTTGGCCGAAATGGGTGTGGGCAGAATTATTATCTGTAACCGTACACGTGCCCGTGCCGAAGCTTTATCGCAAGAGATTGCTCATCGTGTAGAAGTTGAAATTATTGATTTTGCAGATTTGGCAGACAATTTACATCGTGCAGATGTAATTTCAAGTTGTACCGGAAGCTTGCATCAAGTGATTTATTTTGCGGATGTCAAAGCAGCACTGAAAAAACGTCGTTATAAACAAATGCTATTGGTTGATTTGGCTGTACCACGAGATATTGAAGCCAAAGTTGAAAGTCTAGATGGCGTTTATTTATATGGTGTCGATGACCTGCAAACTGTCATTGAAGAAAATTTGGCTCAGCGTCGTCAGGCGGCAGTTGAAGCCGAAGTCATGGTCAATCAGCTTGCGACAGATTTAATCACGCAGCAAAAAGTGAATTTGGCTGGCTCGACGATTCATGCATACCGTGAACATGGTGAGTCATTGCGTCAAGAAGAACTGGCTTTGGCGCTGAATCGTCTACAAAAGGGCGAAGATGCTGCGAAGATTATGCAAGAAATGTCACATCGTTTAACCCAAAAGTTGCTGCATCCAACTTCTATCGTGCTGCGAAATGCAGCAATGGCGGAAGACCCTGCTTATTTTGAAATGTTAGAACAAAATTTAGTTAATGTGGCTGAAAATCGCCGTAAACCAAAAAATAAATAAGCTGATTCATTGAATAGCATGTCGTTCACAGCTTGAACTTGAAGTTAAAACTTAATCTTCAAGGAGGGTGAGCGATCTTTTTTTATCAATATCATAAATACGTTGTTTTAAATTACGCATTTCAGCAAGGCTAGAAAACTTATTCGACTTGATCTTGAGTTGTAAGAATTGATATTGCAATTTTGTCGATAAATCTGCTGCAAGTTTATCTGCCTGTTCAGGTGATGACGTATAGTCACTGATATTGGCATGCTCTAAAATATGTTGTAATTCATGATGATGAGCTGCACATGCACCGAGTACATAATAGGTCGATAACTCTGGGTCATCAGGCAATTCATCAAAAATCACATTGAAAATATTTAAAACGTGATAAAGCAAGAGATCTTGTGAAACTAAGGCGCGTAAAGGCTCAAAATGAATGTAGAGATAAGGATGATTGATTAAAATCGCAATCACATATTCTTCGGCATCAATTTTTGTACTAAAGCTCAATGATGCATCATTATTGACTTGAGGCTGCCACTTTCGGCTAAACCCTAATTTTTCACGGAAATATTGCTGTAGCAAATAACGATATGAACCACCTTTCGGCAACAGTTCAGTCAGTTGTCTCAGTTCGCCCATCACCTGACTTTTACCTTCAGGCGAAGCAACATTATGATTTTGCGTTAAATGTGCAAAAACAAACTCAGAAAGTAGCGGTGAGGTGTCCAGTAAACGTCGAAAATTTTCAATACCTTCACGGCGGATCAGTGAATCTGGGTCGTGGTCATTTGGCAAAACAAAGAATTTAAGTTCACGTCCATCATTCAGTAATGGCAGTGCAATTTCGAGCGTACGACGAGCTGCTTTTTGACCTGCGGCATCACCATCAAATGCAATGGTAATACGGCTATTTTGCTTAAATAAAATGTTTAAATGTTCTGTATTACTGGCTGTCCCAAGAGTTGCTACAGCGCCATGAATGCCATATTGCTGAAGGGCAATGACATCCATATAACCTTCGACCATTAACCAGTCTTGGGCTTTTTGTTTACGGCCTTCATATAAACCATAAAGTAACTGGTTTTTATGGAAAACTTCAGAGTCTGGAGAGTTGATATACTTCGGTTTGATTTCATCATTTAGGGCACGACCACCAAAACCGACCACACGACCTTTCGCATCTCGAATCGGGAAAATCACCCGCTCGCGCAGTAGGTCAAAGTCACGACCACTGTCACTGGTTCGAATCAAACCGAGAAGTTTGAGTCCTTCGATATCTTGTGGAAAGGCTTTTTCCAGATGTTGCCAATCTTCAGGGGCATAGCCTAAACGCCAATAGGCGATGGTGTCTGCACTGAGACCCCGTTGTTTAAAATAAGCTTGCCCAATTGGACTGAGCGGAAGTTGTTGCTCATAAAACTGTGCGACATTTTCCAGCAAGTCATATAAGTTTCCGTCTTGCGGCACATCTTCAAAACCATTGGCAACTTGGTCAAAGTGAGCAAACGGATCGTTCCCATAAAAGGCATCTTCGTTATTTTGAAACTCAGCAAATGGGTCGTGTTCGAAATTTACTGCAGCAGGAGTTGTGTCGGTTTCGCCTGTTTTTGGCGGCAGAGCTTTTGCTTCGATTGCAGGTTTTTGTACAGGTTTGGGTTTAGATTCGCGTTTATATTTGAGTTTATTGGAATCGTTATTGTCTTTCGGTAGTTCAATACCCGTTTGGCTTGATAAATCCTTCATCACTTCGATAAAGTTACGACTACCAATATCCATTAAAAAACGGATGGCATTACCATTGGCCTGACAACCAAAGCAGTGAAAATATTGTTTATCACGATAGACATGGAAAGATGGCGATTTTTCCTGATGGAATGGGCAGCATCCTGAGTAGGTGCGTCCAGTCTTTTTCAATTTCACAAATTGACCAATCACATCGACAATATCGGTGCGATCTAAAATTTGATCAATTGTATGTTGAGGAATGGCCATGCTGTTTTATCTGTCTATCTATTGAATTTGGGCAGTTCGTGAAATATGTTGAAATCAGCAATGCTGTAAGTTCAGGTGGAGATGCAGTACAGCATCGTCCATTGAACTATTGTATACCTTTTAATCTAACCGAATCTGTAGATCCTGAAAAGATAAAAGGGCAAGTATTCTAACTTGCCCTTTGTGAAAAATCGACCTTCGTTGCGACTAAATTATTCAGCTGATTCTGACGACTCAGTTTTTTCGCTATGAGGACGATCCAATAAGCCAAAGCTTAAACGATTGGTTAAACTACGCTTTTCTTCATCAGTTTCAACTGCGTCTGTAGAGGTTTGCTCAGACATCGTTTGTGCTTCTTTACCGAAAATACCTAAGGTTGCACGGTTAAGGAAGCTGCCTTCACTACGTGCAGCACGCATATTGACTGTACCGTCTGACTTCACAAGTTTTGGATAGTTCAGTTTAAGCACGTCTATGTATTGCTGAGACGTGGTTTTATCACCAAGTTTGTCATAACCATAGGCTACAGTCGCTAGAGCTTCTGGAACTTGTGGTGCTTGAGGATAATGTTCGATCACCCAAAGTGAACGTTCAACAGCAGCTAACCATGCTTTACGTTTTACATTAAAACGCGCCGCATTCATTTCGCTTTCAGCCAATTCTTGACTGATGAACTTCATACGTTGTGCGGCATCGACTGCATATTCGCTTGATGGATAGCGACGAATAAAGTCGACAAAGTTTTGATAAGCCACTTTGAGATAGCTCACATCACGATGTGATTGCTTTAAAGAGGTATAGCGAAGCAAACCATTGTAGTTTTGCTCCATATTTGAAACACCACGCACGTAGTACGCATAATCAACTTGCGGATGTTGTGGGTTCATACGAATAAAACGGTCTGCAAGTGCAATCGCACCTTCATAGTCTTTTTGCTGAAACTTTACATACAATAGTTCAAGTTGTGCTTGCTGCGCATAGTTACCTGTAGGGTAGTAGGTCTCTAGAGCTTCAAGGTGTTTTGCTGCATCTGTATATTGGTTACGTTCAAGCGCTTTTTGTGCTTTTTCGATATAAATCTGTTCGCTTGATTGTGGACCTGTGTCGACCACTTCTTTCTTTGGATTACTGCTACAGCCTACCATTGCCGATGCAATGCCTATTGTTAGAGCAAGCATTGTCATTTTATATTTTGGTAGCGACATAAAAATTCCTCTGTTAATACGGGCAATGAGCTACAATTGAACTATTAAACCACTTTTGTCTGAATGAGCAAATGAGTCAAGCACAATCTTCCAATTCTAATTTCCCTGAAACTGATTTCAATTTACTTGAAGATTCTGAGGATGCAGATAACCATACTTCAGACTCAACTGCAACACGTTTATCGTTGCAATTTCAATTGGATGAAAGCTATTTAGGACAACGTATTGATCAGGTTTCAGCACTGGTTTGGACTGATTTTTCTCGTGAAAAGCTAAAACAGTGGCTCAAAGAGGGCCATTTGTTGGTCAATGGTAACACTGTGAAACCAAAGTACAAATGCGAAGGCACAGAGTTACTGACTTTAGACGTCGAGTTAGAGGCACAAACCCGTAGCTTACCTGAAGATATTCCACTCAATATTGTCTATGAAGATGACGATATTATGGTGATTAATAAACCCGTCGGTATGGTTGTTCATCCAGGCGCTGGAAACAGTACAGGGACATTGGTGAATGCAATTTTGCATCACTACCCAAAATCTTCAGAGTTGACCCGTGCAGGTTTGGTGCATCGTATTGATAAAGACACCTCAGGTTTGTTGGTTGTTGCGAAAAACCTCGAATCCCAATTTTCTTTAAGTAAGCAATTGGCGAAGAAATCGGTTTACCGTATTTACGATTTGATCGTATATGGCAACATTATTGCTGGCGGTACAGTGGATGAGCCAATTAAACGTCATCCTGTTGATCGCATTAAAATGGCTGTCTTGCCGGGCGGTAAAGATGCAGTGACTCACTATAATGTGAAAGAACGTTTCCAAAACTTTACCCGCGTTCAAGCACGTTTAGAAACGGGTCGTACCCATCAAATTCGTGTGCATTTCACTTATATCGGTCATGGTCTTGTGGGCGATCAAGTGTATGTACCACGTGTACGTATGCCTGCAGGCGCGTCGATGTTATTAGATGACACTTTACGTGGCTTTAAACGTCAAGCGTTACACGCGGTTAAATTGGGTCTCGTTCATCCACGTACAGGAGAAGACATGATGTTTGAAGCACCATGGCCTGAAGACTTTAATCAATTGGTTGAAGTATTACGTAGCGAAAACAAAGCTTATTAAGTTTTAACCTGATTTACACGCCATAGATAGAAAAGGACGACAACATGCAATTTGTTCAGGGACTTCCACAGGGTGTTTTTGTGGGACAAACTCGAGTTCATCATGATCAGACGCAACCCGCTGAACAACCTGAACTGGCAGGATTTAATCTGGCATTGCATGTAGGAGATGATGCAGCGCGTGTGCAAAAGCACCGGATGCAATTGCTCAAAGACTTTGCTGAATATGGCGTGAATAAAATCAGTTGGATGAACCAAACCCACAGTACGCTATGCCATCGCATTGATGAACAGATCAACTTTGTTGCACCCCAAGGCGATGGTATGGTCACGCAGTCTAAACATCATGCCCTGATGATGATGACCGCAGACTGCTTACCCGTGGTTTTGGGTAATGCTGATGGGACTGAAGTTGCCAATCTGCATGCAGGTTGGAAGGGCCTGGCTAATGGTATTGTGGAAAACACCATTGCAGCCATGCATACTCAGCCAACATGGGCGTGGTTGGGGGCAGCCATTTGCCAAGAGAGTTTTGAAATTGGTGCAGAAGTCAAAGCTGCCTTTTGTTCCAAATATCCAGAACTTGAAAGTGCATTTAAAGCTGGTATAAAGGAAGGTAAATATTATGCTGATCTTTATGCGATAGCGCGTTATATTCTTGCATTACATGGGGTTAAAGCCGTAACAGGTGGCGACCAATGTACCTTTTTGCAAGCTGAAGAATATTTTTCTTATCGCCGCGAAGCGAAAACAGGACGTATGGCAACATTCGTCTTTATGCTTTGAAAATGCTAAACTTGACTGAATCTATCGACTTTTAAATGTTATGTCTTTGACTGCTAAATCTCTTGCTGTTGTTTACCACAGCCCCTATGGGCACACTGCCAAAGTGGCGAATTTCATTGTACAAGGTGCAGAAAAAGCCGGTGTAAAAGTCCATCTCATGAATGTAGAGCATGTGGATTGGGATGTGTTGGACAGCGCAGATGCCATAGTCTTTGGTTGCCCAACGTATATGGGTAGTATGAGTGCGGCAATGAAATTATTCATGGAGCAATCATCTAAACGCTGGTTAGCACGGACATGGCAAGGCAAGTTGGCTGCTGGTTTTACCAATGGTGGCGGCTTAAGTGGTGATAAATTGGCAGTATTGCAGCAAATTAATTTATTTGCCATGCAGCACGGCATGTTGTGGAGTGGTCTTCCATTGATGCCAACTGGACGGAGCACAACAGATTTAAATCGGATGTCGAGCTTTTTAGGTTTGATGACACAATCTGATAATGCGCCTGTTGAAGTCACTCCACCTACGGGCGATTTAGAAACCGCCATTTGGTTTGGTGAATATCTGGGGTTGTTGTTAAATAAAGTTAATTAATTTGTAAATAAATTATTTGAACTATCATTTATAAATCTTTGAAAACCCTAGTGATGGAAATATTACTGGGGTTTTTTATTGGCCTAAAATCTGTGAAAATTGGCATTTCGTATAACTAATATGTGATGTGAGTCACATATTACCATTCATTTGCGCCAAAGCTATTGATTTAATCTTCTCATAAATTTCACTCTGGATGAGTGGTAAATATTAAAAAGGATTAAACAATAGTAATGGCATTGACCTTATGTGTTTCTGACGTTGTTTTTGCAGCAGAAGGCTTGGTGGGATTAGCCGATGAAGAATTGTCTGCCATCAATGGTGCGGCATTGATGAATATGTCCTATACCGATCCTATTTTGGTCAACCAACAAATGGTCGATGAAAATATTGGTTTCTACAAACTCAGTTTAGATGCCGTCATGGATTTGAACGTCAATGTCAAAAGTTTGCAACTCGGCTGTGGTGGGGTAAATGGGTCAAATGGCTGTGATATTGATATTCGTCATCTAGCGCTGAGTGGTAATGTAACGTTGACCGATGCCAATGGTAATCCCGTCTTTAATGGTGATCGAGCGTCAACAAGTGCCAAACTAAAAAATCCATTTATTGAATTTGCAATTAAAAACCCTAAACAAGCCGCTTTACGCGAAGTTAAAGGCTTTCGTGTCAGTGCTGAATCAATTACAGGTTTACTGACCACTGGTATTCAAAACACGGGTGTGCCGACAGACGGGATTAAGTCACTGAGCGGTTATATGAAAATTGCACCGACTACAGGGACAGCAAAGACCCAAGCCGCGATCTTTGGGGATAGCAGTGGCGAGACTTTATCCGGTAACTTGGTGATTAATACGATTTGGAACAATGATCGTAGCTTTGTCAGCCAACCTGAAAATAGTCAAGGATTAAAAATTCCTTCAATGAATGTGCCGTTTACCGTCCCTGAAATTACCATCAACGGAAAACGACAAACTCAAGCCGTTGCCAAAAATATCAGTGCGACTGTACCGTCGATTCAACTCAACCGTGATAGTGGTAGTTTGCAGGTCAAACTTGACCGTAATTTGTTATGGGTAGAAGGGGCGCAGTTCTTTATGGATTCGGGTTCATCAATTGATGGTTTGAAAATGAACATTACCTTTGAGCAAGCCTTAAATATGATTCATAACATTCCATTAAATGGCACAGCAGGTTATTTATCGCTTCAATCTCAAGATATCAGTTGGCCAGATGCCAATGCAGATGATATTGCACGTACAGGTTGGTGGATGTCATTTAAAGACCCGATTAATATTGGCAAATTAAATCCAACATCTGAAGTAGATATTTCAGGCGTCTTGCCACAAGTTGCACAAAAAGTATCGCAAATTTTAACCAATGAACCGATTTATATTCCCTTAGGTTCTGCTGTTGGTGCAGCATTTGGTCTACCGATTTATAAAAATGTCGGTTCAATTAACCTCAGCAATGCCGGTGCGGCCAATTTAACTTTAAAAAATCAGGTCTTGGGGAATCAGGAAGTTCGAACAAACTGTTTTGGTGGGTTGAAATTCTGCTAAAAATTATTTGTGAGACATCATTTGTCTCACAAAGTTGATATGCTCATTTTTAACTTGATGAGCATATCTGAGTACAATGAAAAAAATACAATCTAAATTGATAAATAGAATATTAGCTTTATATAAGATAATTCCGAGATTTCCTCAAGAACAGGTTTCTATATCTACATTAAAGAAAAAAGTCAGTAGTAACTATTCAGAATGTATTGATGAACTTTCATTAATAAAAGCTATACGGAGAGATCTTGATTTATTACCAGAACTTTTAATTTCTGGAGAACTTATTTTAAAAGTGGGCAAAGGAAATCAACCTGCAACTTATCAGCTCAGCCAAGATGCGTGTATAGAGCCAATGTCTAAAGAGCTAGCACTTATTTTGGTTATGGCAAATGAATATTTACATCATAGTCTGCCTGATGAAATTTATACAAAAGTTGAGGGTTTTTTTCAGTCTGCTGAATTGCAACTTCAGCAAAATACAAAATTGAATGGCTGGAATAAGCGTGTGCGATTTATTCCTGATGGATATGGGGAGATAGAGAAAGCGCAACATCATATCGAAATTCAACAGTTAGTTTATAAAGCATTATTACAAGGTGATGTTTGGCTTAAAGCAAAATATCGAAAAGAAGGTACGCAGCAAATAGGAAACTATACGTTAAAGCCACAAGGAATTGTCCAATTTGGGCAAAAACCATATTTGATGGCAAGTAAAATAGATTCTAAAAAAAGTGTATTAAGAACATTTAATATTTTAAATTTTGAATTTTTAGAAATAGTTCCTGAGAAAATAGCAATTGATATAGATGCATATGATTTAGATGATTTAATTGAAAAACGCGAGTTTGAAGATGCCTATTTTAACCGTGAAGAAATTGACATTTTTTTTGTGTTTCAAGAAATATTATTGGATGAGCTGACGCGTAATCCTTTGGGTGATTGTCAATCTATAGTAAAAATAGATGAAGGTTATTATGAATTAAATACAAGTTGTATTTTTACAATGAGCCGTATGGATTGGTTAATTCAAAATGCTGAGTATATACAAATTATAGGACCCGATGAATTAAAGGAGGAAGTTGCGGATCGGATAATGAGAGCAGCTGAAAAGCATGAAGTTTTTAACCAATTAAATTTTGGAGATTATGAGTAATGTCTTCAAAAATATCTATGATTAACCAACTTCTTCATTTATCTGAATTAGTAAACTCATGTTATTTGATAGAAGAAGTGCTTAGTGAAAATTTATATTTAGCAATAGAACAGTTGATCCGTAATGATCAAAATAAACGATACCCTGATGTGCGCTGGCATACGGTTAGATGGGATGTCTGCGCAAACTTTGAGTATAAAGAAATTTGGTTTTCTCCGATTTTGGGGAGTAATATTCAAACAAATCACCAACATTTAAATATAGATGAGTGCTATGCATTTTTTAAGTTAACGATTCAGAATCATGATAAAAAAGAAGTTTATTTGGATGATTATTTTGCAAATAACGGAAATCGTTTACCAACGGTAAATTTTTTTAATCATACAAATGGTTTTGTTTGTATTCAATTTCATTTAAATAAAAACATGATATACAAGAATGATCAACAAACATGCATTTCAAAAGCAAGGAGTTGGAAAAAAAAGAGGAATGAACTTATTCAGCAATACGGTGAGCTCACAACATTTGGTTTTAAATTAAATGAAAGTGAAGGTTATTGGTATTTAATTATTGAAACTCTTGATCCAGTTCAAGTCGCTACGGATTTTGAGAATAAAGAATTTATAGGTTCACTGGATCCTGTTAAAGATGCCTTTAAAAAAATATATCAGGCTTTAGATATATTTGATTTAATTGAAAAGAAGGCAAAATTATTAATTTAAAAACGATTTAGAATGTTGGGGGTATAATTGGAATTTCAGGATATAGCGAAAAATTCCTCTGAGAATTTTTTAACACATAGTGTATGTTTAATGGAAACTGAAATAGTTTCTGCTAAAGAACAGAATTGTTCGAAACAGTTAGAAGCTTTTTTTAAAGCTTGGCAAAAGATAAGTCTTGATATACCAACACCTGAAAAAGTCATCAGTGTTGATCATTTGAATTTAAGCAGGTTTTTTGATGCCTATAAGAAAGCCTTATTTCCTGTTCTAGAAGCTAGAGAAGCAGGCTTATTACTAAATGTCTGGAAAAATTCAGGTTTAGGCAGTGATGAAGTTCGTAATTCAAAGGTTTTGAAATGGTTTCTAGATTGTAGTGGTGATCATGGTCAAGGTAATAAGATACTATTACAATTTTTGAAACTGTTAGAAGCTCCTTTTTGTGATTTTCAATCAGAATTTTATTCTACTATCGAAGAATGTTGTCCGTTAGGTAATTTAGAAAGTAGAGTGGATATAGAAATTGATGCTCTAGAGTTTCTATTATTTATTGAAATAAAAATTCATGCAAATGAGAGTTTTCAGCAATTAGAGCGTTATAGAGGAATTGCAAAGAAAAAAGCTGCAGGAAGACCTTGGTTAATCGTTTATTTAACAAAAGATGGAAAGCTACCAACAGATTATTTAGATAATGCTGAGGGGTTACGTGGGCTTTCATGGGGAAGAATGGCTAAAGCATTTAAAAAATATGCCAATAGTCAGAACTTAAATAATCGAAGCCTATGGCTATTAAGCCAGTTTGCTGATCATACAAAAATGTTTTAAAAAATTGAAATTAGGAGAATCAAATGAACAATATGCAAGCAGTGGAACTTATCATCAAGAATATTGAATATTTGGAGGATGCAAAAAAACTATTAGAAGGTGAAATTTCTGAAAAAATATGTGCAGCTTTAGACAGTAAAATACATAATTTTATCGACGATTTTGAAGATAAATGGGAGGGAGTATTTAATTTTTATGATAACTGTTATAGCCAATTTGCACCTGAAAAATGGCGAGTAACAAATGGTGATACCTTTAAACACCAGCAGTTTTATGCGAGATACTTTTTAGGCTATGAAAGTGATGAAACTGGTGGAGATTCGACGGAATGGTTTTTAACGGCTTTACTAAAAAATGATAAAGAGAAGTTGGTTTTCAATTTTTATCCTTGGAGAGAAAATTTTATAAAATGTACGGTAAAAGATTGGAAGGATTTTGCGAGTGAAAGTAATCAAATGTATCAGCAAATTGAAGAATTTGGCTTTAAATATAATGCAAAGCAAGGAAGTTGGTACTTAATTATTGATGGAATTGATCCAGAAAAACTAATTGAAAATTATAAAAATGAAACAATTGAAGATGCTTTAGAACCTTTTGAAATCGCATTAAAAAAATTACAGCAAGCACATCCGTATTTCGACGCAATTGTAACATCTGCGAAAAATAAATTTAACAATGAAGCAATTGGTGTTGTGTAGATTATGAATGAAATTTTTTGGGAAAATTATCCATCTAGTTCAGTAAAATTAACAAGTAAAGATGACAGAATATTTTTATTATTTGAAGGTAAATCGACTGAATATGGGCGTTACTTTTCAGGAAAAATTGAGTTGCACCTTTCATTAGAGGAACAGGTCGCTTCGGGTTTAATTCAATATCGTTATCAGGATGGTTTAGAGGAAGAGTTTGCTTATAAATTGACAGGTGCATTTGAAGATGACTCTTGGGAATACTTTACGGGTAACTGGGAAGAAAATGGTGAACTTGAAACTTTCGAAGCCTTATTAGAAATTGGTGAGCAAGAGGTATTGAATGCTGTTGATGTAGAAGTTGATAAAGAGGCAGTTGTCTTTGATCACCTTACAGCAGAAATAAATATTGCTAAGAAAAAAACCATTGACCGTCATGGTGCTATGCGACAACGAGCAGCAAGAAGTGACGCAAGAGTAAGAAAAATTCAAAGAAGTATTGAACTTTATTATGGTTTACCTCAAGGCTCGGTACGGCTTGTAAATCCTGATAAAAGCATAATCCACCCTTCCGCAAAAATAGGTACCCTTCGTGGAAGATGGATAAGTGAGGACGCTTAACCATAAAAAAACCTCCATTTTGGAGGTTTTTTTATTGAACTTATTTATGAAAAATACGGGCTTTATCGCGCTGCCAATCACGGTCTTTTTCCGTTGCACGCTTGTCGTGAAGCTGCTTACCTTTTACTAGGGCGATTTCAAGTTTGGCATGAGGACCTTTCCAGTAACATGCCAAAGGCACACATGAATAACCTTTTTGGTTAATCGCACCTTGTAGTTTTTCAATTTCACGGCGGTTCAGCAATAATTTACGTGTACGTGTTGCTTCAGGCACCACATGTGTCGAAGCACTCAGTAAAGGTTGCACTTGAGCGCCGAATAAAAATGCTTCACCATTTTTAAACGTAATATAGCTCTCTACGATAGTCATACGACCCGCACGCATTGATTTGACTTCCCAGCCTTGTAATGAAAGACCCGCTTCAAATTTTTCTTCAATGAAATAATCGTGACGCGCACGCTTATTTAGGGCAATCGTACTGCTACTATTTTTTTTAACTACTGCTTTCGTCATAATCAAAAACTTCCAAACTTAGCACTATTGTACCCGAACTTTGAATAAGATGAAGTTTTTAAATTTACAAGCTGACTTCACCTATAAATCAAGATTTTGTTAAAATACCCGTCTACAAAATAACAGAGTACAACTGGATGTCTAAAACTCGTGTAATTTATCCGGGCACATTCGATCCAATTACTAATGGTCATATCGACTTAGTGACACGTGCATCACGCATGTTTGACGAAGTTGTCGTGGCAATTGCAATTGGACATCACAAAAACCCTGTGTTTAGTCTGGAAGAACGTGTTGCACTAGCGCAAGAGTCTTTAAGTCATTTGTCAAATGTTGAGTTTGTAGGTTTTGATGGGCTGTTGGTCAACTTCTTTAACGAGCAAAAAGCAACAGCCGTATTACGTGGTTTACGTGCAGTTTCAGATTTTGAATATGAATTTCAATTGGCAAATATGAATCGCCGTTTGGATAGTAAATTTGAAGCGGTGTTCTTAACCCCATCAGAGCAATATTCGTTTATTTCATCTACGCTCGTGCGTGAAATTGCACGTTTAAATGGTGATGTCACTCAGTTTGTACCACAAGCTGTTGTGGAAGCCTTTAAGCGTAAACAACAGCAAGGTTGGTAGAGTGTCTTTATATATCACTGATGAATGCATCAACTGCGATGTCTGTGAACCTGTATGCCCCAATGAGGCGATTTTCATGGGGGAGCTCATTTATGAGATTAACCCTGATTTGTGTACGGAATGCGTTGGGCATCACGATAAACCGCAGTGTCAGTTGTTCTGTCCAGTGGATTGTATTCCATTGGATCCGGCACATCCTGAAACTCAGGAACAGCTTCAACAAAAGTACGAAAAACTAACTGCTCAAAAAACATCAAGCAATTAGTTGTCAGATTTGTTAGAATGCGCCCCGAAGTGAACCAGACGATCGCTGCTGTGTATAGGTCTCCGTGACTAAAGCAGGGGAGGAAAGTCCGGGCTTCATAGGGCAAGGTGCCAGGTAACGCCTGGGCGGTGTGAGCCGACGGAAAGTGCAGCAGAGAGTAGACCGCCTTCATTATGGTTTCGAGTAATCGAAATCGGAGGTAAGGGTGAAAGGGTGCGGTAAGAGCGCACCGCGTGTCTGGTAACAGTTCACGGCATGGTAAACCCCACCGGAAGCAAGACCAAATAGGGATCCTTTAGGCATGGCCCATGCTGGATCCGGGTAGGTCGCTTGAGCGTATGAGTGATTGTACGCCTAGAGGAATGATCGTCCTCGACAGAACCCGGCTTATCGGTTCACTTCAACAAATTTTGATCAAATACGCGCATTATGGGCTTGACGATATTTAAATATCCCTCCATAATGCGCGCACAGTTTAAGGCTATGTAGCTCAGTTGGTTAGAGCACCGCACTCATAATGCGGGGGTCACAAGTTCAAGTCTCGTCATAGCCACCATATTCAAAAAAAGACCACTCCGATTGAGTGGTCTTTTTTTGTTTCGACGTTTTAAAATCGAAAGTTTTATCATCATAACTGATGTTAAGCAGTAATATCAGAAGCGCTATTTGATTCAAATAAAAGAACGATACGCGGTAAGGTCATCCGCAAGTGTTTGAGACAAGACTATATCTATTCAAAAATATTTTTTGCGATACTTTGAATAATTTGACGCTAGTGAACGAGTTTTGTCGGTGAGGTGCATTGCACCGCAATATGGTTTCCTTGCGAAGCACGCTTCTCATTTTGCCGAATGAGAAACAACGTTTCGTAAGAGTACCTCCAGCTGAAGGCTAATCCCTTTATTTAAACCCTAGATGTAAGACTCCGTCGAATAGGCTTAAAAATCATTTTTTAAAAAAATACGTCATTATTTTAAAGGCGTAACATCAGATCTTAAATATCATCGATAGACAAAACGACGCATACCTGCACGTAAGGCAAATGCGCCATGCATATATACGCCACCGAGCCAATACGGCACATTGTAAATATCTTCATGGCGATATTTAACTAAAGTAAACTCAGCCAATAGTCCTTCAAAGAACATGCCACCAATGGCAAGCATGATGGCCAATATCAGTAGCCATGTACGCTCATAGCTAAATAGCCAGCGAATAAAAAAGCTCAGGTAAAAAATCCAACAAAGTGCTTCGGGATGAAAATTACCAAATCCGCTGAGTATGTAGACGATGGCAAATAGTATTAGGCTCTCGACGAGGGGCGCAGTGCCGTCATGATGACAACTGAGCTGAGTCATCACATAGTGTTTAAGTAGTTGTGTAAGTTGAATATAGCTAAATGCCATGAAAGCAAAGGCAATAAAAAAGCCGGGGAATACCCACCAAGCCTGATGGAAAAATAATGGGTTGGGATAACTAAGTGTTTTTGTATAGACATGAATCGCATCGCAAAAAGTTGCGACGACTGCTGCCAGCAGGGCAAGTATAAATATGCCTGAGAATTGAGTGGTTCTCGTCATCATTCATCCTGAAAAGTGGGTCTTTTTATTTTATGAGTTCTTTATAGTCTGAATTTGAGGAAAAGGCTATGACAAGTTACGAGATGCTCATGGGTTAAATGTTAATTTATAGCGCTACTGCTATACTCAATACATAGTTAACTTGATGAATATAAATAGAAATGATAGATAACCAATTGAACTGGGCTAAAGATAATTTTGAGAATATTGAAACTGCATGGGAAGGCGATCTTTGGGATCGCCGTCGCTTAGGAGAGCAACTTACAAATTACGTCGATCGCTTAAATTGCGGAGCTGTTCTTGCTTTGGATGCACGATGGGGTGAGGGAAAAACGTGGTTTGTTCGTCACTGGGCGAAACATTTAGATGATACTCAGCATAACGTGATCTATTTGGATGCATTTGCTAATGATTATTTGGAAGATCCATTTTTAACGATTGCCGCTGAAATAAGTCAAACTTTTAAAGAATCAGAAGAAATTGATGATGATGAAATTAAAGATTTTAATGCTAAGACTGCTTCAGTATTAATATCGCTGGCGGCTGTCATACCAATAATTGCGGCTAAAGCGGGGATGCATTGGATTGGCTTGGGTGGAGCTGGAGAAGCATTTAAAGAGGTATATGAAGAAGGAAAAGAGTTGTATGACACAGCAAGTGAGGAAATAGCTGCAAAAGTTAAGGAGAAAATCGAAAAGAAAATAGAGAATCATCAAGTTGAGAAACAAACAATTCATGACTTTAAGAGAGAACTTGCTGAATTAGCTGGAAAATTAGATAAACCTTTAGTTTTTATTATTGATGGGTTAGATCGTTGTCGGCCTGATTTTGCGATACGATTAATTGAAAGGATTAAACATTTCTTTGATATTCCTAAAATTGTTTTTAAGTTGACAAAAATAACTAATCATGCGAAAAGGTTTTTTTAGTTAACAGATGTTCACACATGCCTCGGATTGTTTCTGTACCACTTAGTTTAGAACAGCGAGAACGACTCATTTTTCTGGCCAAACATGCAAAACATTGGCGTGAAAGACAACGTGCCCAAACTATTCTCTGGCTTTCCGAAGGTAAAAGTGTTGCAGAAGTTGCCACTCTACAAGAACGTATCCCAGAAACCATAAGGCTACAACGCCGACGTTGGGAATTGTATGAGTTTGAATCGATTAAAGAAGGTCATCGCTCAGGTCGACCCAATACATTGATCTCAGACTATCAGGCGAAAATCTTAGATTGGGTCAATACAAGTCCACTCAATGCAGAACAAATCCGAGTCAAACTACATGAAGAATACGAAGTGTCCGTGTCTGTTGAAACCATTCGTAAGTTTTTACGTGATTCAGGTATGGTCTTCAAGCGTACCCGTCATAGCTTGAAAAAAAAGAGATCCGATTGTATTTGAACAAGCAACACAGCAGATTGAAGAATTACGAGAGCAAGCGGCACGTGGTGAAATTATATTAGGTTATGTTGATGAAACAGGGTTTTCATCTACACCTGATAACCGCTATGCGTGGACAAAGATAGGTAATGTTCATGCGGTTGATGCAATAAGATTAAAACGAGTTAATGTCATGGGGTGTTTGCTTTCAACGGGGAAACTGGTGACAAGTTGTTTACAAGAGTCAGTTACAAGCACTTGGTTTTATGCCTATTTAACTGGAATAGCTCAACAAGTTAAACAGACGTATAACCTTCCATTGGTTCTTATTGTTGATAATGCCTCGATTCATAGAAGTAAAAAGATGGCTGATTACAGAGAGCTACTTAAAACTAACTTTTCGACGAATCTGTATTTTATTCCAGCTTATAGCCCTGAGTTAAATCGAATCGAGATGGTATGGAAGCAGATGAAATATTATTGGCGAGATTTTCAAGTCATGACAGCTGATAAAATAGAGCAATGGGTGGAGAAAGTATCAAACCAATTCGGAAAAGAATACATGTTTACTTTTTAATGACAACTTATATTGGTCATGGATAAAACTCAATTTTCGAAAGTGATATGCCATAACTATGGTTATGATGAAAGTCTTGGTGAAGAATATTTAACAAAGTTTATTGATTTTACGATCGAATTAAAACATGCAAAAGATACTGAAAACTTTGAGCTTATTATAAAAGAACAGCTATTTAAAATTGGAGAACTTAAGTTAGTAGATGAGCTAACAGAACTTTATTATTGTTTATTAGATCTCTTTCATAAATCAAAAAACGATCTTCTTTTTGGTTAATATTTGCACTCCGGATTTCTTAGCATTCGTGCATAATCTGCGGATGAAATACATCGATTCAAACAAGCTTTCTGATCCTCAGTTCAAGCGATACACAGGCATCTCATGGTCAACTTTCTATTTGATGGTTGAGCAATTGAAGAAACATGTCCCTGCCAAAGGCAGACCGCCCAAGTTAAGCCTGGAAGACCAGGTTCTGCTCTGTCTAAGCTATTGGCGGGAATACCGAACCTTATTTCACGTTGCGACGAGCTACGGGGTTTCAGAGCCCACAGCCTCAAGAATTGTCCATCATGTTGAAGACTGCCTGATTCGGTCCAATCTCTTTAATTTACCCAAAGATTTACCCGAGGGCGAAGGCATCGATTGGAATGTTGTGATCGTGGATGCCACAGAAATTCCAATCCAAAGGCCTAAAAAAACAGAAGAAAAGCTATAGCGGCAAGAAAAAGACCCACACTTTCAAAGTACAGGCCATCATTCATTATCAAACTCAAAAAATCCTGAGTTTATGTACGAGTCGTGGTGCCGTACATGATTTCGAACTCTTCAAACGTAACTTGAATCAGATTCCTGCAGGTGCATTTATCCTTGCGGATAAGGGTTATCAGGGAATTTATACAGTGTATCCAAATAGCTTGTTGCCATTAAAAGCAAAGAAGCGCTGTAAACTGGATTCCGAACTAAAAATCTATAATCAGGAAATCAATAAAAGAAGAATTGGAATTGAGCATGTATTTGGCAGTTTGAAAACCTTCAAAATTCTTGCTGAGCGATATCGCAATCGAGGCAAAAGACTAGCATTGAGATTCAATCTATAGCCAAATCCTAAAAACTATAGAACAATAGAGATATGGGATATTCAAAAGATTTTAAAGACAAAGTCATAGAAATTATGATTCGAGATGAAATGTCTGTGCGAAAAGCAGCACAGCATTTTAACATCTGTATACAAACGATTCAGAACTGGAAAAAGTCCACTACAAACAAACCTATTCCTGGCCGTCCAGTTAAAATTAGCAGAGAGCAAATATTGAAGGATGTTGAACAATATCCTGATGATTATCAGTATGAGCGAGCTGAACGTTTAGGAGTAAGCACTCATGCGGTATTTAATGCATTACATGCCGCAGGAATATCGCGTAAAAAAAGACGTTAAAGCATCCTAAAGCAGATCAAAATCAACGTCAGCAATTTCAAAATCTCATAGAGTGTTTAGAAGGGAAATTGCCTCTGATTTACATAGATGAAAGTGGTTTTCAAAGTGAAAGTACCAGAACTCATAGTTATAGCCTTCAAGGAACACGTGCTGAAGGTGAATTTAACTGGCAGTTGAAGAATTGCAGTAATGCGATCGGTGCAATTATCGAAAATAGATTGTTGACAGTTGGTGTGTTTAATTGTTCTGTGAATACAGAAGTATTTGAATGTTGGATTGAACAGGATTTATTACCTAAGTTGAAAGAAAGCAGTGTTTTGATTATGGACAATGCGACCTTTCACAAAGGGAAAAGACTTCAGGAGTTGATACGTTGTGCAGGCCATTACATTGTGTGGCTTCCTAAATATAGTCCAGATTTAAATCCAATAGAAAATATGTGGTCACGAGTCAAGGCGATTCGAACTAAGTTTAGAGTTAAAGATATTGATAAATTATTTAAAGATTACTGTAATGATTTATTTGGTATTTAGCTATAATTGCTGGAATTTATAACTTAGAGCTGAGTGAAAAATGACTTATGAAAGAAATCTACTGTATTTACAATTGCATCTCAAATTAAATAGCCGAGAATTAGTAAAACGTATTAATCAATATGCGTTACTTCGAACTGAAAGTAATTCGAAAAATCTAATTTTAATAATGTTTTTGATAGGCTCTATCAAAGAATGTAATTTTAAAACCTTCTTAGAGAAAATCACTGATAAATTAATCAATGATTTAAGAGGAGATGTCTATGTATTTGCACGTAAGCATGGTCTTTCTACATGGAGTGGTCGTTATGATGAAATAACAAACAGTGAGTGGTACAAGTTGATTTTGATCAGAGAACTTAAAGTTGATAACCCATTATTGAATAAAGTGATTGCTGCTTATAATGATTCAGAGAAATCACAAGATAAAACTACAAAAGAGCATTACCTGAGAGAAGGTTTGGAAAACTTCTCTATTATTAATTTTACGCACTCTAGTGAATTTGCTTCGGATTGGGAAAATTATATTAAGCGGGGCATCTAACTTTTGTTTCTAAAATGATTTAATAATCCTTGCAAATCATCCGTCTGCAATTTTTCCCGCATCTTTAAAAACTGCTTTTCATCTAAATCATAGAGCTTAAGTGAAAGTAGTTTTTCGATATCTTCCAGAGGGAAACGATATTTAATAATTTGAGCAGGCACGCCGCCGACAACAGCATAAGGTGGTACATCTTTAGTTACCACAGCGCCTGTAGCCACCACAGCACCTTCACCGAGTGTAACGCCTTGCATAATCATGGCACGTGAGCCGATCCAGCAGCCATCACCAATAATCGTATCGCCAGCAGGCACGAAACTGCGTGTATCAAACGGAAAAGCAGAAATCCAGTCGGTACGGTGTAATTGGTTGCCACCCATCAT
The DNA here is from genome assembly GCF_024605785.1 of Acinetobacter sp. YH16040_T. NCBI lineage: Bacteria > Pseudomonadati > Pseudomonadota > Gammaproteobacteria > Moraxellales > Moraxellaceae > Acinetobacter > Acinetobacter sp. YH16040_T. Next base: position 971,841 of record NZ_CP094541.1, read on the forward strand.
AATCACGCATTCTGCGCCAAAGCAGACAAAATTACCGATATGTAGCTGGTCTATCGGCTTCTCAGCTGTTGCAGGTTTATCATGCAGATAACGCACCACACAGCGCTCAAAACCCTGATCCCAATATGCAGAATAATATGAATAATTACCTTTGATGTGAATATTTGGGTTCTTCACTGTTTTAGAGATGAACTCAAACTCACACCAATGATTGACAGGTGAATTAATCAATTTTTCAGACATAAGGTTTAATAGCAATAATGATTCGCGTGACTATTTTAGCTGACTCACTATAAATGTCGACTATAGATAAATACTTAAGCTCGTTTTAAATGCAGCAAATGCGTGGCTTGAGTATGCCGTATTCGATCTTTACGATTTGCAAAATAGCGCTGAGTAATGTCATGTGCAGATAAATCTTCTAAGACCACATAACCCAGTTTTGTCACGGCACGGTGTAACTCATCACTGTGAAATGTCCCAATAATGGGTTCACTTAAAAAATAGGTAAATTTGGAAACAGCAAATGATCCGACACGCTCTATACCAGTTAAATCTTGATAGGGAATAGAATAATCTAAAACCAATTCGCTACCTGTGGCTGCAAATTCGGCAATGGTTTGCAAGGTGCTCATAGTTGTTTCTGGTTTTAAATAGTGCGTCGTTCCAAGCCAAGAAAAGAAAGTTGGTTGCTTTGTATCATAAGAACTCCGTTTTAAGGCATGCGCTAAATTTTCTTTTTCAAAATCAATAGAAATAAACTCAACATGGTCTGGAATATGTCCGAGTTTCTGTAAACTTCGTATTTTTAATGTTTGAGTATCTGGGTGATCAACCTCAAAAATTTTAATATCTGAGTATTTCTGCGCTAATCGGAGGACAAAAGAATCTAAACCTGCACCAATCAGCACATATTGTTTAATTCCTTGTTGTACTGCCTTTTCTAATTGATCTTCGGCATAGCGTGAACGTGCCACCACCTGTGCAGTCAGTAATCCAAACGTTTGATTGGGTATTTTGCTATTCAACGCTTTTATACATGCACGATTTGAAAGTAGTCGACGCCAAATTGGACTGGTGAAATGAAAGGCATAAGGGTCGGAAAAAACAGGTTGGTTCGCATATATAGCTAAATACCAAATAAATCATTACAGTAATCTTTAAATAATTTATCAATATCTTTAACTCTAAACTTAGTTCGAATCGCCTTGACTCGTGACCACATATTTTCTATTGGATTTAAATCTGGACTATATTTAGGAAGCCACACAATGTAATGGCCTGCACAACGTATCAACTCCTGAAGTCTTTTCCCTTTGTGAAAGGTCGCATTGTCCATAATCAAAACACTGCTTTCTTTCAACTTAGGTAATAAATCCTGTTCAATCCAACATTCAAATACTTCTGTATTCACAGAACAATTAAACACACCAACTGTCAACAATCTATTTTCGATAATTGCACCGATCGCATTACTGCAATTCTTCAACTGCCAGTTAAATTCACCTTCAGCACGTGTTCCTTGAAGGCTATAACTATGAGTTCTGGTACTTTCACTTTGAAAACTGTTAGCGGCAGTGTAAAAATGACCCCCTAATGGCATTTAAAAACTGACCCCCTTGGTTAATATAGCGGTCATTTTGGACTGCTCAACATGTTAACTTTGGAGCAAGCAGTGACAATCCAAATACTTCATCAACAAGGTAAATCTATTAAAGCCATTAGTCGTGAACTGGGGCTATCCAGAAATACCGTACGTAAATATTTACGGCAAAACACCACACCTCAGTATCAGCGTATACAGCCTAGAATAAGTATCCTTGACCCATATAAACCCTATTTACTCCAACGTGTAAACGCAGCTCATCCTGAATGGATTCCTGCTGTCGTGCTCTACCAGGAAATTTTAAGGTTGGGATATCCAGGAAAGATCAGGATCTTGAGGGAATATCTTGCAACATTAAAACCAGTTGCTCAACCGGAACCGATCATTCGTTTTGAAACCCAACCTGGCCAACAAATGCAAGTGGATTTCACCACGATTCGACGTAACAACACGACTTTAAAAGCTTTTGTCGCAACATTAGGGTATTCCAGAGCGACTTTCGTGAAATTTTATGATCATGAACGTACCGATGCATGGATCGATGGTCTAGAAAATGCATTTCAGTTCTTTGCAGGAGTACCTCAGGAAATACTGTTTGATAACGCTAAAACGATCATGATTGAACGGGATGCCTATCAGGAGGGGCAGCATAAATGGAATCCCAAACTGCTCGACTGCGCCAAGAAATACAGCTTTCGTCCTCGCGTATGTAAGCCCTACCGTGCACAGACCAAAGGCAAAGTTGAACGCTTTAATGGATACCTCAAATCAAGCTTTATTGTGCCATTGAAAGCAAGCCTGAAGACTTCGGGTTTACTGTTAGATGTTGATGTCGCCAATGCCCTCATTGGCCGGTGGCTGCATGAAACCGCCAATCAGCGGATTCATGCCACCACGCAAGAAAAACCGGCTGTTCGACTGCAACAGGAGCAGCAAAAATTTACGCCATTACCGCAATCAGATACGGGTTCTGGCACTGTACCTGTTGCAGCAGCACAGCATGTCATGCCCTACGAGAGTTTGCAGCATCCCTTATCGGTATATGACCAGTTGCTGGGAGTTTCCTGATGAATCTGCAATACGACCGTATAGAGCAACTTTGCCAAAAGCTCAATCTGCCTGCCATCGCATCACAATGGTCACATCATGCACAACAAACATTAGGTCAAGATGGAAGTTATGCCGACTTTGTTGAAGCGATCTTGACGCATGAATATGCTGCCAGGCAACAGCGCAGTCAGCAGGTACTGATGAAACTCTCAGGCCTGCCTCAAGTCAAAACCCTGGAAGACTATGATTTTAATTATGCCCTAGGGGCCCCTAAATCACAGGTGATTGAACTGTTCAATCTGAGCTTTATTGCTAGAGCAGAAAATGTGGTGTTTCTCGGGGCTAGCGGAGTAGGAAAAACGCACTTATCTATGGCATTAGGCTATAAGGCCATCATGAACAACATTAAGATCAAGTTCATTACCGCCGCCGATCTCATGCTGCAACTGAGTACAGCCTATCAGCAAGGTAAACTGAAAACCTATATGCAACGTGCGGTACTGGGACCAAAGTTACTGATTATCGATGAAATTGGTTATTTACCGTTTGGACGTGAAGAAGCGAATCTGTTCTTTAACGTGATTGCCAAGCGTTATGAAAAAGGCAGTACGATATTGACGAGTAACTTACCCTTTAGCCAGTGGTCCAAATCCTTTGCAGATGATGTCACGTTGACCGCTGCGATGTTAGATCGGTTATTGCATCACTGTCATGTGGTACAAATATCGGGTGAGAGTTATCGTTTGAAGGATAAAAAAAGAATTGGGATTCAGCCCCAGGTTGAAACTTAATACGAGATCAAAGGGGTCAATTTTACTTTGCCATTTGAAAGGTAAAAGGGGTCAATTTTAGAATGCCGTTGACAAAAACCACTTTCATCTATGTAAATCAGAGGCAATTTCCCTTCTAAACACTCTATGAGATTTTGAAATTGCTGACGTTGATTTTGATCTGCTTTAGGATGCTTTAACGTCTTTTTTTACGCGATATTCCTGCGGCATGTAATGCATTAAATACCGCATGAGTGCTTACTCCTAAACGTTCAGCTCGCTCATACTGATAATCATCAGGATATTGTTCAACATCCTTCAATATTTGCTCTCTGCTAATTTTAACTGGACGGCCAGGAATAGGTTTGTTTGTAGTGGACTTTTTCCAGTTCTGAATCGTTTGTATACAGATGTTAAAATGCTGTGCTGCTTTTCGCACAGACATTTCATCTCGAATCATAATTTCTATGACTTTGTCTTTAAAATCTTTTGAATATCCCATATCTCTATTGTTCTATAGTTTTTAGGATTTGGCTATAGATAATGATTTGCGCGAATGGCAGCAGCAGCTTGTGCTGTTCGGCTTGCATGTCCAAATTTCATCGTGTGTTATGACTCTTTTTGTTTTAGATAATACTTTAATGAAATAAGCCATTTGAACAATGACGTATTCAGTCGACTATTAGTGCTGAACGTACATTTTGGTCATTCGATAGCATACATTGGGCTAAGCAAAAACATAGAACAATAAAAAACCCCTCAAAAGAGGGGCTTAAAATTGCTTATCTTAATGAATTAAAGATATTCAACTTTAGAAACTTCGTACTCAACTTCACCTTGTGGTGTGTTGATTTTTACATCGTCGCCTTCGTTTTTACCCAAAAGACCACGCGCAATTGGAGAGTTCACAGAGATTTTGTTGATTTTAAAATCTGCTTCGTCATCACCAACGATTTTATAAGTCTTTTGTTCTTCAGTATCTAAGTTTTCAATGGTCACTGTCACACCGAAAACCACACGGCCATTTTGCTCAAGTGATTTAACATCAATCACTTGGCAAGCACCCAATTTACCTTCGATATCTTGGATACGGCCTTCACAGAAACCTTGTTGCTCACGAGCAGCGTGGTATTCAGCGTTTTCTTTCAAATCCCCATGTTCACGCGCTTCAGCAATTGCTGCAGTAATACGTGGACGTTCAACAGTTTTCAGTTGATGTAATTCTTTCTCTAAGGCTACTTTGCCTTCAGGAGTCATAGGATAACGTTGCATTGTTGTCCCTCATGTTTGTAAAAAGAAAAAATCAGTAAAATTTTTACTGACCTAGAAATGAAAAAAAGCCCGCCACCGAGAGGTGGCGGGACTTCTCGGTAACTTAATTAACCTTTAGTAAGGTCTTGTAAGCGGTATACATCCATTGGCAATTTGATTGCTAAAGCTTGGCATACTGCATCAGCACCGTTAAGGGTAGTTGTGTAATACACTTTACCTTGTAATGCAGAGCGACGGATCGAGAATGAATCTTCTTGAGCCTGTTTGCCTTCAGTTGTATTGATAATGAGGTGAACTTCGCCATTTTTCAAGCGGTCTACGATATTAGGACGGCCTTCAGTCACTTTGTTCACACGTTCACATTCAATACCAGCATCTTTAATCACATCATAAGTACCGCCAGTAGCGATGACTTTGAAGCCAAGATCTGTTAACTGTTTCGCAATACCAACAGCACGAGGCTTGTCAGAATGACGAACAGATAAGAATGCATGTTTTACTTCGCCTTCCGTTGGTAGGCCTGGTAAACGGTCATTAGAGCCTAACACAGCTTTATAGAACGCTTCACCAAATGTTTTACCTACACCCATCACTTCGCCTGTAGATTTCATCTCAGGGCCAAGAATTGGGTCAACACCAGGGAATTTGTTGAATGGGAACACTGCTTCTTTTACAGAGAAGTGTTCAGGAATAATCTCTGTAGTGAATCCTTGAGATTCTAAAGATTGACCAGCCATACAACGCGCAGCAACTTTCGCTAAAGATTCACCAATGCACTTAGATACGAATGGAACAGTACGTGATGCACGTGGGTTCACTTCTAGGATGTAAACGTCATTACCTTTAACAGCAAACTGTACGTTCATCAAACCAATAACGCCAAGTTCTTTCGCCATTGCGATGGTTTGACGACGCATTTCGTCCTGAATCTCTTTAGACAAAGAGTAAGGAGGAATAGAACATGCAGAGTCACCAGAGTGAATACCAGCTTGTTCGATGTGCTGCATGATACCGCCAATCACAACGTCTTTACCGTCAGATACGCAGTCTACGTCAACTTCGATCGCGTCATCGAGGAAGTGGTCAAGAAGAACAGGCGCTTCGTTAGATGCTTGAACCGCATCACGTAAGTAGCGTTTCAATTCTTCGTCGTTATATACGATTTCCATCGCACGACCACCCAATACGTAAGAAGGACGTACCACAAGTGGGTAGCCAACTTTCGCAGCTTCAGCCATACCTTCTTCAGCAGATTTTACGATGCTGTTGTTTGGTTGACGAAGTTGTAGACGTTGAATCATTTGTTGGAAACGTTCACGGTCTTCTGCACGGTCAATTGCATCAGGTGATGTACCGATAATTGGCGCACCAGCTTCTTCTAAAGCACGAGCCAATTTAAGCGGAGTTTGACCACCGTACTGAACGATAATGCCTTTAGGTTTCTCGATACGTACGATTTCAAGTACATCTTCCAATGTGATTGGTTCGAAGTACAAACGATCTGATGTGTCGTAATCCGTAGAAACTGTTTCAGGGTTACAGTTCACCATGATAGTTTCATAACCGTCATCACGCATTGCAAGGGCAGCGTGTACACAGCAGTAATCGAATTCGATACCTTGACCAATACGGTTAGGACCACCACCGATGACCATGATCTTGTCGCGAGTAGACGGATTCGCTTCACATTCTTCATCGTAAGTTGAATACATGTAAGCTGTATCAGATTCGAATTCTGCAGCACATGTATCTACACGTTTGTAAACAGGGGTTACGCCCAAGTTCCAACGGTGTTTACGGAATTGTTTTTGTGAAATACCCATCAATTTCGCAATACGAAGGTCAGATAAACCTTTACGTTTGAACGAACGGATATTGTCAGCGTCTAAGTCACCGAAACCTAAAGATTTGATTTGGTTTTCAGTTTTGATGATGTCTTCGATTTGGATCAAGAACCAACGGTCGATGTTGGTCGCAGCGAACACTTCATCAAGTGTAAAGCCATGACGGAATGCATCGCCCACGTACCAAATACGCTCAGGACCAGGTACTTTAAGTTCTTGAAGGATTTTTTCTTTCGCGCCTTCAGTACCCACTTCGATTTTTTCATCAAAGCCAGCAGCACCGACTTCAAGACCACGAAGCGCTTTTTGTACTGACTCTTGGAAGTTACGGCCAATCGCCATGACTTCACCCACAGATTTCATCTGAGTCGTCAAAGTTGCGTCAGCTTGCGGGAATTTCTCGAAGTTGAAACGAGGAATTTTCGTTACAACATAGTCGATCGCAGGTTCGAAAGATGCAGGGGTTGTACCGCCAGTGATGTCGTTTTTCAACTCATCAAGGGTATAACCGACAGCCAATTTCGCCGCGATTTTCGCAATTGGGAAACCAGTTGCTTTAGAAGCAAGGGCAGATGAACGAGAAACACGTGGGTTCATCTCGATCACAACCATACGGCCGTCTTTCGGGTTGATACCGAACTGAACGTTCGAACCGCCAGTTTCAACACCAATTTCACGAAGTACAGCTAAAGATGCATTACGTAAAAGTTGGAATTCTTTGTCTGTCAATGTTTGCGCAGGAGCAACAGTGATTGAGTCACCTGTGTGCACGCCCATTGGATCAAAGTTTTCGATTGTACATACAATGATACAGTTGTCGTTTTTGTCACGAACAACTTCCATTTCGTACTCTTTCCAACCAATTAAAGATTCATCGATCAATAGTTGGTGAGTAGGAGAGAGGTCGAAACCACGTTCACAGATTTCAATGAACTCTTCACGGTTGTATGCGATACCGCCGCCTGAACCACCCATCGTGAATGATGGACGGATAATCACAGGAAAGCCGAAACGTGCTTGGATTTCCAAAGCATGTTCCATGTCTTCTGCAACATCAGCACGAGGACATTCCAAACCGATTTTACGCATTGCGATATCGAAAAGTTTACGGTCTTCCGCTTTTTCGATTGCTTCTTTCGTCGCGCCAATCAATTCAACATTGTATTTTTCTAAAATACCGTTGGCATCGAGTGCAAGTGCACAGTTCAATGCTGTTTGACCACCCATTGTAGGAAGAACTGCGTCTGGGCGTTCTTTCTCAATGATTGCAGCTACAGTTTGCCAAGTGATTGGCTCGATGTAAGTTGCGTCTGCCATAGCAGGGTCAGTCATAATGGTTGCTGGGTTAGAGTTTACCAAAATAACACGGTAGCCTTCTTCACGAAGGGCTTTACATGCTTGAGCACCTGAGTAGTCAAACTCACATGCTTGACCGATGACAATCGGACCAGCACCAATAATTAAGATGCTTTTAATGTCTGTACGTTTAGCCATGATGCTTCCTTAATTACTTCTTAGATGCTTCGATAAGTTCGATGAAATGATCGAACAATGGTGCGCAGTCATGTGGACCAGGGCTTGCTTCGGGGTGACCTTGGAAACTGAACGCAGGTTTATCTGTACGGTGAATCCCTTGTAGGGTTTGGTCGAACAGTGATTTGTGCGTAGCTTTCAAGTTTGCAGGTAATGTTTCTGCATCGACTGCGAAGCCATGGTTTTGCGAAGTAATCATCACAATACCAGTTTCCATGTTTTGAACAGGATGGTTGGCACCGTGGTGGCCGTGAGGCATTTTCACAGTTTTTGCACCTGAAGCAAGTGCAAGAATTTGGTGACCCAAGCAAATACCAAATACTGGTACATTGCGAGCATCTTCTACAATTGTTTTTACAGCTTCAATTGCGTAGTCACATGCAGCTGGATCGCCGGGGCCGTTCGATAAGAACACGCCATCTGGATTCAATGCAAGTACGTCAGCAGCAGGAGTTTGCGCAGGCACGACAGTCAATTTACAACCGCGGTCTGCGAGCATACGTAAGATGTTGGTTTTGACACCGTAATCGTATGCAACAACATGGAATTTAGCTTCAGGCTGAGAGAAACCTTTACCTAATGTCCAAGAACCTTCAGTCCATTCAAAGCCTTCAGGGTCACAGCATTCTTTTGCAAGGTCTAAACCATTTAAACCACCAAAAGCGCGTGCTTTAGCTAAAGCTTCTTCTTCTGTAATGTTTTCGCCAGCAAGGATACAACCATTTTGTGCACCTTTTGCTCGCAGAATACGCGTTAATTTACGTGTATCGATGTCTGCAATAGCAACAACATTGTGTTGTTCAAGGTAATCACCAAGTGATTGCTCAGCACGGAAGTTGCTATGCAATAAAGGTAGGTCACGAATGATCAATCCGTTAGCCCATACTTTATGAATTCGACCTGACTCAGCGTCTTCATCATTACAACCTGTGTTACCGATATGTGGGTAAGTTAGTGTCACAAGTTGTTGTGCATAACTAGGGTCAGTCAAAATTTCTTGATAGCCAGTCATTGCTGTATTAAAAACGACTTCACCAGTCGTACTACCCGATGCGCCAATAGAAGTACCTTTAAAGATAGTTCCGTCGGCAAGGGCTAAAATTGCTGGGGTGCTCAAACCAAAGCTCCTGAAATTTAGGCTGTAAAAAAGCGAGAAGACGAAAAAAAAGGAAGGCTGCTTAAAAACCTACCCTCCTTACATCTGCTCGCTTGAACTTAACACGGCATTATACGCAGAAAGCCACTGAAAGTCCATCGTAAATATCAGGAATAAAGCAGATAAAGCGCTTGCATTTTAGAATAAAGTTTGGTTTTGCAAAATCTTAGAAAAATGTAAGCAATTAATTATTGTCAGACAAATCATAAATTAAAATTTATCAAAAAGCGCTAATGTGGGTCGGTCAGCAAAAACTATAGGTACAAAGTCATGGCAACACAACAAAAACAAACAGCGGCTAAAACCTCCCTGAAAGAAGTCGTTATCGAAGGTGCTGAAAAGCTTGAACAAGTTGCAAAAGAGGCAAGTGTTCAAGCCACAGAAGCGGTCACTGAAAGCAAAGGAAAGATCGGAGCAGAGGCAAAGCAGTTGAATGCCAGTGTGCAAGATCAATTGCGTCAGTTGAAGCAAGATGTATTGAATAAACTTGATCAGTTAAAAGTTCAGTTTGGTTCATCGCAAAAAGATTTTAGCGAACTCAAAGAATTTGTGAAAACTGAGTTTAATACTGTTATTGATGATCTTTCAAAACTTGGAAAAGAGCTGAAAGAAGATGTGACCCAAATTTCAGGAAAGCACAAAGATCATCTAACAGAAACATTTAAGCGTTCTAAGGAACATACTTTGGAAGCGTGGAAAAAAGTTTCACCAGTGAAAGCTGAAGTTACGGATCAAACCACAGATCTTAAAAGTTAATTGTGAATGACATGAATTTTAAAACGCTTGAGCTAAGTCTAGTCATTCCAGGGAGCTGGATTCGGTGAGAGCGAATTAAACTTCAATTTAACGCTAAATATGCAAAAGGGAGTCATTAATGGCTCCCTTATTGTGAATGGTACATTTAAGTCCAAAATACTTATTTAAAATAAACAGGCAATAAAAAAGCAAAAGATCGTACTTTTGCTTTTTATCGAAGATCAAAACATCAAATGGTTTAGAACTGATGTAGCCAATCACGCTTGTTGTGAAAGTCAGCATTTGGACTACTATGCTGCATGGCATAGTACTGTTCACCTTGAGGGGTTTTCAGTACTGCAGTTAGACCAATATAGAGATCTTCCCATTTAAGTTTGTACTTCAGCATAAATTCTGTCAGATCAAGACTGACATTTAAGCCATAGTGCGTCCGTTTCAACTGATTCAGTTCAATATCGTAAGCAGCTTGTGGCGGCATATCTTCTGGATAGCGATATTCTTCAAACTGGTAAGCCTGCCAAGCTTGTGAAGGGGAGAGGTTGATTTCACGATAAAAGTCTTCATTGTGTACACCAATAAAAACTTCTAAGCAGGTCTGTTCCCACAAAAAATCGATTCGTGGGTGAGCTGATACCAATTCTGGCCATTGAATCAGTTGGTTTGGGTCTCGAATCCAATAACCCACATTTAAAGTATATGGGCTTTGTTGTTCGATAGCACCTACGACTGATACAGCCTGAAAGCGACGATCAAAAGCGCTGAGTTCGAAACTTGCCATAAATGCTTAGTTAGACAGGTGTGCGTAGCGAACAAGGTTAGACAGTTTTGCATTTTGTTTTGCCGCTTTGCGGTAAATCAAAGCAATCTTACCAATCGTTTGAACAACTTCAGAACCTGAAACAGTCGCAATTTCAGTAATCATTGCAGCACGAGCTTCACGGTCTTCTGCCACAACTTTCACTTTAATTAACTCATGGTCGTTTAACGCACGGTTTAATTCTTCAACAACGCTTTCTGATAAGCCTTTGTCCGCAACCATTACAACTGGGTTTAGGGTGTGACCAATTTGACGTAAGCGTTTACGTTCTTGAATAGATAAAGCCGCCATAAATATAACCTAATTTTAAAAACGACCTAGTATAGCAAAATCAAAGTTGAAGCGCTGTATTTAATCGGCATTTTCTCGATGAAGATTATTGAAAAAAACATGATTTAAGATGCTTTTTAGATACACATGTCTACTGCAAAAGTGCTGAATTTCACGTACAATCAAGACTGAGAAGTTTTTTTTATTTAGAGAGTTATGGCTACCCGCATTACTAACCAGAAATTATCCAAAAGTAGTCGTGACTGGATGCGTGAGCATCTTGATGACCCCTTTGTGAAAAAAGCACAAAAGGAAGGGTATCGTGCGCGTGCCGCTTATAAATTGCTTGAAATTCAAGAAAAATACAAATTGATCAAGCCAGGCATGACCGTTGTCGACTTAGGTGCTGCACCAGGTAGTTGGTCGCAAATTGCCGGTAAACTTGTTGGTGACAAAGGTTTGGTTATTGCTTCTGATATTTTACCCATGGATGCTTTACCCGATGTGACCTTCTTGCAAGGTGACTTTCGTGAACAAGAAGTGTTCGATGAATTGTTAAAAATTTTAGATGGACGTACTGTAGACGTTGTAATTTCAGATATGGCCCCCAATACATCAGGTAATAAGGCTGTAGATCAACCGCGTCAGATCTATCTTTGTGAATTAGCAATCGACTTTGCTCAAAAGGTTCTTGGACCAAATGGACAGTTTGTTGTTAAAGTGTTCCAAGGTGTTGGATTTGATGAATACCGTAAGCAAGTTGTAGACACATTTGATGTGCTGAAAACAGCAAAACCGGCGGCTTCACGTGCTCGATCTAAAGAAGTGTTTTTAATCGGGCAGGGACGTAAGAAAGCTTTCAAGTAAAGTTTACTTGCCAACTCGTTAAAAATTGTGCATTTTGTACGTTTTTAAATTATTGCGAAGCTACTCTGCAGCGTAAGTATTAGAGTCACCCATGTAAATGGGATTGAACGAATTAGATAGAAATGGGAATAAAGCTTTGAGCGATCTTTTTAAGAATGCCGTGTTGTGGCTGGTTATCCTAGGCGTGCTGGTTTTAATCTTCAGCAACGTCAGTGACCGCAATCAACCGACCGCGATGAACTATTCTGAGTTCGTGGCAGCCGTAAATGCGGGTCAGATTAAACAAGTCACCATTGATGGCGAAAGAATTCGTGGCGAAAAATCAAACGGTTCTGAGTTTGAAAGTATCCGTCCTGCGGTTCAAGATCCTGAACTTATGCCGAACCTAATCAAGAACAATGTTGTTGTTGAAGGTACAGCGCCACAGCGTCAAAGTATTTTGATGCAACTTCTGATTGCAAGTTTTCCTGTTCTTTTAATCATTCTGTTATTCATGTTCTTTATGCGCAACATGGGTGGTGGAGCTGGTGGTAAGAATGGCCCAATGAGTTTTGGTAAGTCAAAAGCAAAAATGCTGTCTGAAGACCAAATCAAAGTGACATTTACTGATGTTGCGGGCTGTGATGAAGCTAAACAAGAAGTTGTTGAAATCGTTGACTTCCTAAAAGATCCATCTAAGTTCAAACGACTTGGTGCAAGCATTCCGAAAGGCGTGCTCATGGTTGGTCCTCCGGGTACAGGTAAAACTTTACTTGCTAAAGCGATTGCGGGTGAAGCGAAAGTACCGTTCTTTAGTATTTCGGGTTCTGACTTTGTTGAAATGTTCGTGGGTGTGGGTGCGTCTCGTGTCCGTGACATGTTTGAACAAGCAAAGCGTCATGCACCATGTATCATTTTCATCGATGAGATCGATGCCGTTGGTCGTCACCGTGGTTCAGGTACAGGTGGTGGTAATGATGAGCGTGAGCAAACATTAAACCAAATGTTGGTTGAAATGGATGGTTTTGAAGGCAACGAAGGTATTATCGTCATTGCTGCAACAAACCGTGCTGACGTATTGGATAAAGCTTTACTTCGTCCAGGTCGTTTTGACCGTCAAGTGATGGTGTCTCTACCTGATATTAAAGGTCGTGAGCAAATCCTGAATGTACATTTGAAAAAATTACCTTCTGTGACTGGTGTAGATGTCAAAGTCTTGGCACGTGGTACACCGGGCTTCTCAGGTGCTCAGTTGGCTAACCTTGTAAACGAAGCGGCACTGTTTGCTGCACGTCGTAACAAGAATACGGTCGATATGCATGACTTTGAAGATGCAAAAGATAAGCTTTACATGGGTCCTGAACGTAAATCGATGGTGATTCGCGAAGAAGAACGTCGTGCGACGGCTTATCATGAAGCAGGTCATGCGATTGTTGCTGAAATCTTGCCGGGTACAGACCCTGTGCATAAAGTGACAATTATGCCGCGTGGTTGGGCACTTGGTGTGACTTGGCAGTTGCCTGAACATGACCAAACCAGCCATTACAAAGACAAAATGTTGAATGAACTTTCAATTTTGTTTGGTGGTCGTATTGCAGAAGAAGTCTTCATTAACCAAATGTCGACTGGTGCTTCAAATGACTTTGAACGTGCAACAAAAATGGCACGTGCAATGGTTACTAAATACGGTATGTCCGATAAAATGGGCGTCATGGTTTACGAAGATGACTCACAGCAGTCATTCATGGGTGGTTTAGGAAGTCGTGTGATTTCCGAAGCAACGCAGCTTGAAGTTGACCGTGAAGTTCGCCGTATTTTAGATGAACAATATAAAGTTGCTCGCGACATTCTTGAAAATAACAAGGATATTGCGCATGCCATGGTGAAAGCATTACTTGAATGGGAAACCATTGATCGTGATCAAATCCGTGACATTATGGAAGGTCGTGAACCACAACCACCAAAAGTGTACATCGCTGAAAATCCAGTGATTGATGTAACACCAACGGATGGTCCAGATGTTCCACCACCATTACCGTCATTGCCAAAAGCATAAAAATTTAAAACCACCTTCGGGTGGTTTTTTTATATGAAAATAAATGCATGTGAGCGAAATGCTGAGCAAACTTAGCGTTAAAATAAGCATAGCAAAATCTGGGATGTGTAATATGAAGTTGGTGTCTTTGCCGAATAAAATTTTAAACTGTGGTAATTTGCAATTAGATTTGTCAGAGCCACATGTGATGGGAATTTTAAATGTCACACCGGACTCTTTTAGTGATGGTGGCAAACACAATGGTAAAGACCAAGCTATAGCACATGCCTTACAAATGATTGCGGATGGTGCGACAGTGATTGATGTCGGTGGTGAGTCAACACGTCCGGGTGCATCTGTTGTTGAGGTTGAAGAAGAAATTCGACGGGTCGTACCCGTCGTTGAAGCCTTATCTAAACACAATGTAGTGATTTCTATCGATACCTCACAACCTGAGGTGATTGAGGCAGCGGTTCAGGCAGGTGCGCATATCTGGAATGATGTACGTGCATTAACTCGGCCGAATGCCTTAGAAACCGCTGCAAAACTGGATATTCCAGTGATCATTATGCATATGCGCGGCGAACCCACCACGATGAATAATCTAGATCAGTATCAAGATGTTGTGGCTGATGTCATTGATGAATTAAAGCAACGCGTGCAAAATGCATTGGACGCAGGCGTGCGTGCAGAAAATATTATGATTGATCCGGGTTTTGGTTTTGCTAAAAATGCGCAGCAAAACTTAAAGCTTTTACAGCAATTCTATCAATTGAATGACATGGGCTATCCGATCCTGTCGGCATTATCTCGTAAGCGTTTTATCGGTGAAGCACTTGGCGGTGCAGATGCACAAAATCGCGCTGTAGGCTCGGTTGCAGCGCATCTACTCAGCATTCAACAAGGTGCATGTATGGTTCGCGCACATGACGTCAAAGCAACAGTAGATGCGATACGTGTTTGGCAAGCCATGCAGAATGCAGTGTGATTTGAAAATACTGAATCCCAATAAATTTGGTGAATTGTAGTATTTGTGTTATATAAGCGCCCTGAATGTTTTGTGATAGAGTTTCGTATGTTTGCAGATTTACTGCTACCCATGTTTGATGATGAATATTACCCAGATGTGTTGGTTGCAGAGGTGAAGTTATTGGTTGTTCAATTTGCGAAGAAAATTGCAAAAGCAGATTTAAGTTCAACTGATATCTACCATTTTGCCAATGAAACGGTTGCACAGCTCAATAAGATGAAACCTCAATTTGAAGATTTAGATTCGTCTTTGGATGATACGGCTGCAGATTATATTGCAGAAGCCATGATGATGGTGCTGCAAGATGAAGGCCATATGGATATTGAAATGGAAGAGTTGGTTGCTAACCGAGAATGGTAATTGAACTTTAAAAAAGCCCTGTAGTGACAGGGCTTTTTTGTGTCTAGGGATTTAAAAAATTATTCAGCATTGTCTATAAAATCTTTAAACGATGATTTGATGGATGTTGATAGTTTCTGTTCTTCTTGCATGGCTTGTAGATGAAGGGCGTAGAAATACGTTTGATGCACTTTTTGTTTTAAGGATTGTTGATAAGACCAATATGCCAGTTGGCGAAGCTTTTGTAGTTATACTCGTTCAATGGCGCTGCTTTCAGGTTTATAAAATAATTCAGTAAATACACATAAAAACAGACTGAAAAAAAGTCCGCAGAGACTGATGAGGTTTAATACATCTGTTTGTAGATATTTAAAGTTAATAGCGAGGATAAGTGTGAATCCGCCAAGGAGATACAGTTGTATTTGCAGGCGTTGAACTGCGGACTTGCTGCTAAAACGTGGTTGATAATGTGCATACCAGACATAGCAATAGATCAAAGGAAGAATAATCAATATACCAAGATTAAACGCCATGTTTGGGTCGTGAATTGAAAATGCCGTCGAAAGCATCTGGCCAAGTACTGCGCTGCCAAGTGAGATAAAAAGTATCAGGCAAAAGCTAAAGATTAAAACGGGTGCAGTGGGCGTTAGATTGATAATTTTAAAATGCGCAAACAGCAGCCGTTGATAAAAGGCATCGGGATGCTTGAGTTGTAGTGCAGGGGGATCAAAATCTGAAGGTATTGGCATTGAATAATAATAGATTTATAAATTTTAGGCATAAAAAAACCAGCAAATTGCTGGATCTTTTATTGCACCAATCTTAGAAGTATAAGAATGGTGCCCGAGGCCAGACTCGAACTGGCACGCTTTGTGGGCGGGGGATTTTAAATCCCCTGTGTCTACCGATTTCACCACTCGGGCATGTGCGCAATAATAGAGGACGAAATGGAGCTTGGCAAGTGTATTTGATAGTGTTTGTTTTAAAATCAATCAATTCGTGCATATAAGTTGAAAATATTCAAAACTAGTGATGTATTGAATGACTTTTTGAGCAGTGATTGAAAGATTATTGCACTTCATTAACGCCGACTTATTTCATTAACTCATCAAGATAATGTTCAACATTTTGGTGCTTTAGCTTTTTACATAGCTGATTTTCCTGATGTAGTATTTGTATGTGCAAATTTTGGAACTGTGTAAAGCGCTCAGATAACCGCTTGTAGTTTGCTTGATTTGGATTACTGAGTGTCAAACGTAATTTTGCTTTAAGCATTTGTTTATACGACCAATAAGCAATACGACGTGTTTCTTGCAGAAAATAGTATTCTTGCGTGTTACTTCCACCTTTGAAAAGATTTTCTTTATAAAAACGCACAAAGCCGAAACTCATGGCGAAAAAGAACAATACAGATTGAACAAAGGTGCTTTGTAAAAAGGCGATATTGAGTAACTGTAATAAAATCACGATCGCAAGTCTGAACGGCGTATTCTTCAAACTTTGATACAGTGACATTGAACTGTGCTTGATTTGCTTGATGACTAAGGGTACAACCAGCATGAAAAACAGCATAATACTCAGTACAGCAATACCATGAGATCGAAACTCACTCATTTCTGGAAAATACAGTTGCACTGCATGTCCAATACTCATGCTCAAAGAAATAAAAATCATCGCCGCCAAAACCCAAGGAATAAGCTCTTTGAGTTCGTCTAAAATGCCTTGAGTTTTCAGTTGGCTATAAAATAAATAATTATGTTTAAAGGCTGCTGGATATTGCTGTTTCAGTTGTTGAAGGTAAAGCGCAGCCTGTTTCTTTTGAGCCATATTGTGACGTTAGTATTAAAGCGTGAAAGTAATATAGTTGATTTCGATATTTTTGACAGAATTTTTTTCTAAATCATGTTGTATATCTGAACATTATAAGAGAAAACGCAATTTCTATAGCGAAGGTCGCAGTTTTCATGCTGCTTTTATGCGAAAATACATGATTATTGAATATTAAGTTTTTATAGGCAGTTTATGACTGATCATTCTCCTGAAACATTAAGCGATATCGAAATTCTAGACATTCTTCAGTCGATGAAATCAGATGTTTTAAATACTGAAGCAAATGAAGTGATTCGTAGTGGGGGAAAAGCTGGTCGTCAAGAAGCACACAAACAAGCTTTGGTAAAATTAAATCAAGCATTTGAAGATAAATTTGTTGAAGCTGTGACTTTGGCTTTAGGCTTAAATGAAGGCCAAAGTAAAAAAATCCGCTACAAAAAAGATCGTATCCGTATTTTGAAAGTTCGTGGTATCGATTATTTAGCGATTGATGGTGCTGAAACTGCACAAGTATTGTCGCAAGTTGCACAAGCGATTGTACGTGAAAACGCAACGGTGACTCATGACCTGCATAATATTTTCCCATTTTGGAAAGAAGGCTGGCCAATGGTGCAATTCGACAATGTCTATAAAATTTTAGAAGATGACATTCGTATTCATTATGAAGCAGTTCTAGAAGCATTAATTTCAAAGCATTAATCACTACAAATGAACCTGTGAGTGTAAAACACTGGCTAGTTCAGTATTGTTAAGCATAAAAAAAGCACCTGATGGTGCTTTTTTTATCTTTAACTTTTTAAGTTAAGCTCGAAAAAACGGAAACATTCCAAAGATCAGACCTGCTGCTAACATGACAAAACACGTGATTACAGCCCAGATAATGGTAAATTTCTGATGTTGTCCAAACTCGATACCTGCAAGTCCACAGAGTAAATAGGTCGAAGGAACAAGTGGAGAGAGTAGGTGTACAGGTTGCCCTACGATAGAGGCACGTGCCATTTCTACAGGTTCAATTCCATAATGAGCGGCAGCATCAGAAAGAATCGGCAAAACCCCAAAATAGAAAGCATCATTCGACATAAAGAAAGTCATCGGCATACTGATGACAGCGGTAATCGGTGCTAAATAGGGACCCATACTTTCAGGGATAATTGCCACAAGTTGTTTGGACATGGCTTCTACCATGCCTGTGCCAGCTAAAATTCCGGTAAAAATACCTGCAGCAAAAATAATACCGACCACGTTTAAAGCACTACCTGCATGATGTGCGATTAACTTTTTCTGCAAGTCGACATTTTTGTAGTTGACGACTAGCGCAATACATAAAGCCACCATGAATAAAATAGGCATAGGTAAAATACTAAAAACCAGACAAATCATCAGAACGACGGTTAACAGTGCATTAAACCAACGTAGATCTGCGCGGTTGGCTTCTGGATTATCTGAGATTTGAATGTTTTCACCATGGCTGATATCCAATTGGACAATTCCTAGACGCTTTCTTTCCATGCGACCATACATCGTTCCTAAGAAGTACAACCAGCCGATGGCAAATAACATCGGTAAAACCATCGGAACAAATACATCACTTGGGTCGACATGAAGCGCGCTGGCGGCGCGGGCAGTAGGCCCACCCCAAGGTGTAAGATTCATAATTCCACTAGAGAGCATAATCAAACATGCCATAATCAATGGGCTCATACCTAAGCGCTTATAGAGTGGCAGCATGGCCGCAACACAGATCATATATGTTGTAGAACCATCTCCATCCAAAGAGACAATTAACGTCAGGGTAATGGTTCCAAGAACGACTTTTAAGGGATCACCTTTGACCATTTTTAAAATAAATTTCACCGAAGGGTCGAACAATCCGGTATCAATCATGATGGCAAAATACAGAATCGCAAAAAGCAGCATGATGCCAGTCGGTGCAAGTTTTTTTACACCTTCAATCATCATGTCGCCAATTTCATTTATTTGTATGTGTGACAAGCTGTCAAAATAAAAACCAAGTAACCACGCAATCAAGGCAAAAAGTAGGGGAATTAAAGTCAGTGCGACAAGTGGGCTTAAGCGTTTCGACATGATCAAATACATAAAGCACAAGATCATGCCCAAACCGAGTACGGTTAACATGGTTCATTCCTTTGAAATATAAAGCTGTTTTTAAATCCAAGGGCAGAGCATAAAGAGAAATTTCATCAGTCAAAACAAAGGTGATAAAATGTGAAATACATCACTATTTTGATGAGAAATAGTCATTAATAATGAAGGTATTAGGGAAGAGGGATTTTTTGATTTATTTTAATTTTTATTCAAAAAAAGTGTTCTGTTTACATTTATTCAACATCTGTAGAGAACTGTAAATGCTGTGCCTATACAGTTTAATCACAATAAGTGCGCTTAAGCAAAAATAGACAGTAGCGTCCGAATCGGCCAACTAAAAAATCGGAACCAAAAAATTAAGGGATTATAAAAGAACAGACCAAAACGCATGGTTTCGTCATATTGTTGTCGACCGCGTTCATAGGGATAAGGTGTTAAAAACCAAGCAGTGACGATCAGTGCAACACCGAGCAATAGAAATAAAGGTTGTGGATGAGCTTTGAAAAAATAATAGATCAGATAAGCCCCAGTATAAAAACTAAAGCAAGTCAAAATCGCTTTAAGTGAAAAAGACATCTTCGTATTCCATCGTATTTATATTTTATTGTTTTAGAAAAAAGAAGAATCGAATTAATCCGATTCTTCTGGTGTATCAAGTTCAGTTTCAGCCTGTTGTAAGCGGGTCACTAATAATTGGTCAATTTTAAAGTGGTCTACATCCACAACTTCAAATTTGTAGCCATGATAAGTAACAAAGTCAGCTGGACGTGGAATTTTACGCAGTTTAAACATCATAAAGCCCGCAAGGGTTTCATAGTTTTCTTCATCCGGCATTTCATCTAAAGCGAGGGCATGCTTTAAATCTTCAATTGGTGTACTGCCATCGATAAGCCAAGAATCCGCATCACGTTTAATAATTTGTTGTTCTGCTTCAATCGGTGTTACCCAGTCGCCCATCACGGTAATCATAATGTCGGAGAGCGTAATAACGCCGACAACCAACGCGTATTCGTTAATTACTACGGCAAATTTTTCTTTGGTTGAACGAAAGCGATCGAGTAATTCAGACAGTGTTAATGTATCTGGAATCGTGAGGACATTACGAATAGTATTTTCATTGAGCTGTAGAAGTGACTGATTGTTGAGGATACGAACCAAAATATCTTTGGCATCTACATAGCCAATCACGTCATCAATATTTTCACTACAGACCAAAAACTTCGAATATGGAAATTCGGCGAGTTTTTGACGAATACTGGCTTCTGATTCTTTTAGGGTAAAGTACACCACGTTTTCACGTGTAGTCATACTTGAAGGGACGTTACGTTCTTCCAGCTCAAATACGTTTTCAATAAAGTGGTGTTCTTGTTTTTGTAACACACCAGCTTGAGCACCGGCATCCATCACGGCTGAAATATCGTCAAAGGTAATATTGTCATCACGTGTTGTATTCACTTTGAATAAACGAAACAACAAATTGGCAATGGCATTAATCACCCACGCCATTGGCTTACATACCTTAATAAAGATTTGAATCGGGTCTACAACAGCGACGGCAATTTTTTCAGGTGCGATCATCGCCAAACGTTTTGGCATCAAATCAGCAAATAGAATGAATAAGGAGGTGACTAAGGTAAACGACAGGGTGAATCCTATGGTTTCAGTCCACGGGCCCTGATAAAAACGGGTCACTAAGGTTATGAAATAAGGACGAAATGCACCTTCACCCAAAATACCGCCAAGAATTGCCACGGCATTTAAGCCAATTTGTGATGCGGCGAAAAAGTCTGCTGAGTTGGCTTGTAAGTCAAGCACACGTTGTGCACGTGAATCTCCAGATTCAGCCAAAATTTTAAGCTTTACTTTTCGTGCACCCGCAAGGGCAATTTCTGTTAAGGATAGAAAACCCGCACCGACGATCAGGAGAATAATAATGACAATATTTTGGAAAAGGCTCACGAATACACCTGTTTGTGATTCATTCTATTTTTCTGTATTTCTAACACAAAAATGGGCAAGGTAGTAGTCTTAACTACTACCTATATAGTGACAGTATACGTTTGAATTAATAAGGAATTAAAGAGTTAATTACTGATACTGTGAAAACTGAGAGTTATTCATTAAGTATTCGCGGTTTTCTTCTTCAATCATTTGACGTGCAACATACAAAATAAGTTGACGCAACCAGCGATGAGCAGGGTGATGATGAAGTAAAGGACACCACGCCATTTTTAATTCAAATTCAGGAATATAGAATGGTGGATCGCGAAGTAACAGGTTTTGACTTTTGGCTTGAAGGCGAGCAATACGGCTTGGCAGAGTCGCAACCAAGTCAACATTCGAGGCCAATAAGCCTGGCATTTGATAATGACGGGTGAAAACTGAAATTTTACGTTTTTGGCCAATACGTTCTAAGGCTTGATCAATCCAACCTAGACCCGCTTGTTTTTCAGGATTGACACCAAAACCGACACCCATACCTGTTTTAGATACCCAAATGTGTTGTGCATCTAGATAGCTTTTCAGGTTTAAATTATTTGCAGCAGGGTGCTTGGCATTTAAAAGGCATGAAAAACTGTCACGCCAGACCAAAACTTGGTGGAAACTTTGCGGAATTTCATTAAAGCGGTTAATCGCCAAGTCGACTTTACCTTGTTCCATATCTCGATAAGACACATCACTAGGCGTTAAAAAATCCAGAACCACATTGGGTGCTTCGGAGCGCAAAGCTTTTACTAGGCGCGGTACCAGTGTTGCTTCAGCATAATCTGAAGTCATGATGCGGAAGACACGATTTGAAGTGTAAGGTCGGAACTCGGTACGGGGTTCCAAAATCATCGAAAGGTCAGAAAGTGCATCACGGATACGTGGCTGTAATTCAAGTGCACGTTCTGTAGGTGTCATACCTTCTGAAGAACGAATAAGAAGTGGATCATTAAATAAGTTGCGTAGACGACGTAAAATATTACTCATCGCAGGCTGAGTTACACCCAGTTGCTCGGCAGCACGAGTCACATTTTTTTCACGAAGTAGTACATCAAGATAAATTAATAGATTGAGATCGACCCGCTCCAGATTCATAAAATAAATACCGACAATAAAATCATGAAATTTATCTGATTATGCCATAACTACTAAGGCTTGTGTAAAAAATGGATGAAAAAATGACGTGTACTTTTGTACTAAAAATCGGCAGTTTTAAGACAAATTTGCTGAAGTGCCAGCATATATTATCTTAAATACTTATTACCTGTTTAGACCGATATTTTTAAGTAAATGAAATAAAAATACGGAGCAATCTTGTTTATGCGAAGTGATATTCATAAAACAAAAAAATTAGATGAAATATCTCATTTGTATGATCATTTGAAGACGGAATAACCGAGTATTTAGCTCGGTAAATTTGGGCAAAAATGGCGTAAAAAATGCTGTTTTTTTTAAAAGTGAATGCTCAGTCGACTTAAGTCTAATGAAGAATAATTCATCAAAATGTTTGAAAAATAGACAAGAAAATTAGCAAAATATATTAATAAAAGTATTTAAATACAAATGCTTATGAATATTGGTTAATTATTATAATACGACTTTAATCTACATATTTTTTAAATAAATACCGAAAATTAATGCAGAATATTGGATTAATTTTTTTAGTCAATCTACTCTGTGTCTATCGCAACGAAGTGTTCTAAATCTGAACAATCATTCGAGGGTATGATTTTAGCCTTACGTTGCAGAAAAATCCTAATATTATTACAGGAACATATCATGTCTACATACTTAACAGCGATTGATGCAATCCGTGAATTAAAAGCAAAATTCGGAAGCACTTGGCGCGATATTAGCCCAGAAGATGCTGCACGTATGCAAATGCAAAACCGTTTCAAAACTGGTTTAGACATTGCGAAATATACAGCTGCTATTATGCGTCGTGATATGGCTGCTTATGATGCTGATTCTAGCAAATACACTCAATCATTAGGTTGCTGGCACGGTTTTATCGCACAACAAAAAATGATTGCGAACAAAAAATACTTCGGTACAACTGAACGTCGTTATATCTACCTTTCTGGTTGGATGGTTGCAGCTCTTCGTTCAGAATTCGGTCCACTTCCTGACCAATCTATGCACGAAAAAACTTCAGTTCCTGCATTGATCGAAGAAATCTACACTTTCCTTCGCCAAGCTGACGCGAAAGAATTAAACGACTTGTTCCGTGCGCTTAAAAAAGCAAACGAAGCTGGTGATACTGCTAAAGCTGCTGAAATCACTGCTCAAATCGACGGTTTCCAAACTCACGTTGTGCCAATTATTGCGGACATCGACGCTGGTTTCGGTAACGAAGAAGCGACTTACTTACTAGCTAAGAAAATGATCGAAGCGGGTGCTTGTGCACTACAAATCGAAAACCAAGTATCTGACGCTAAACAATGTGGTCACCAAGCTGGTAAAGTTACAGTTCCACACGAAGACTTCATCGCGAAAATCCACGCTCTTCGCTATGCATTCTTAGAAATGGGTCTTGATGACGGTATCATCGTTGCTCGTACTGACTCTGAAGGCGCTGACTTGACTCAAAAAATCCCAGTGGTTAAAGAGCCAGGCGACATCGCTTCTCAATACATCAGCTACTTAGACACAACTGAAATTGACATTTCAGAAGCTCAAGAAGACGAAATCCTAATCAAGCGTAACGGTAAACTTCACCGTCCAAAACGTCTTGCTTCTGGCTTGTACCAGTTCCGTCCAGACACGCAAATTGACCGCGTTGTACTTGACTGTGTATCTAGCCTTCAAAATGGTGCTGACCTTCTTTGGATCGAAACTGCGACTCCAAACGTTGAAGAAATCGCTCACATGGTTAACCGTGTTAAAGAAACAGTTCCAAATGCGAAACTTGTTTATAACAACTCGCCTTCATTCAACTGGACTTTAAACTTCCGTCAACAAGCTTACGACCGTTGGGTTGCTGAAGGTAAAGACGTTTCTGCTTACGACCGTGCTAAACTAATGAGCGCTGAATACGATAACTCTGAATTAGCTGCTGAAGCTGACGAAAAAGTTCGTACGTTCCAAGCTGATGCTTCTCGTGAAGCGGGCGTGTTCCATCACTTGATCACACTTCCGACTTACCATACAGCTGCTCTTTCTACTCACGAGCTTGCTCAAGGTTACTTCGGCGACCAAGGTATGCTTGCTTATGTAGCTGGCGTTCAACGTAAAGAAATCCGCGGTACGATTTCTTGTGTTAAACACCAAGCAATGGCTGGTTCTGACATCGGTGACGACCACAAAGAAATCTTCGCTGGTGACAACGCGCTTAAAGCGGGTGACGATGCGAAAAACACAATGAACCAATTCGCTGCTCACTAAGCATTGAACTGATTCGAAAAAAAGCCCAGCGAAAGCTGGGTTTTTTTATGGCTTTAAAATCTTCTTAAATCCATTTATTAAAGTGTGTCGATATAAAAAAGCAGGGCATAACCCTGCAAATAGAGTGAGACAGCCTTTATTTAAGGCAAAAGGATAATTAACCAAGTAAAAAAAATAATTGCTAAAGCGACAAATTGAGCTGCACTTCCCATATCTTTGGCAATTTTAGAAAGTGGATGCTTGTCTAAAGATACCCGGTCGACAACGGCTTCAATGGCAGAATTGAATAACTCAACAATCAAGGCAAATAAACACACCACCACCATAAGCGCATGTTCAGCACGACTGACATCGAGAAAACAACTGGTGGGAATAAGCACCATATTCATCCAGACAATTTGTCGAAATGCTGCTTCATTTTGATAAGCAGCTTTGAATCCATCGAGGGAATATTGCGTTGCATTTAAAATTCGTTTAAGTCCAGATTTACCTTTAAACGGGGAAATTTCACTCATAGTACTGTACAGACGTATAGATTTAAAAACTGGCGAAAATATAGCATGCCAAGCTTAAAGTTTTCTTGCATTCAGTTTTTATTTTATGAGGCCTAAACGTTTAGGATGATTTACATAAGTCTGTATCAAGTTAGTGCTATGTTTATCATGTATTGGACTTAAAATTTGCCTGAATTTCAGGCACAATACAGGCGTTTAAAATTTTTAATTTTGAAGCCTTTGCTTCATTGCATGAAATAATAAAAGTGATATAGGTCAACAATGAAAAACTTTAGTTTTGCTGTGCTTGCAGCAACACTTTTAACCAGCCAGTTTGTCAGTGCAGAGCCGGCAGTTATTCAAACGGAAATCAAAACGAATGTGACACAGCCCATGGGATTTTATCCTTTCCAAGTGGGTGCATATAAAGTCATTGCTTTAAAAGATGGGACACTCGAATTAAGTCCTGATTTATTTAAACAAAATTTAACTCCAGAAGAAGTCAGTGCCTTATTTCAAAAGCTTGCGGTTGATCAGAGCAAAGGCATACAAACCAGTGTCAATGCCTATCTGATTGATGATGGACAAGGTGGCATCAGTCTTGTTGATAGTGGTGCAGCCAGTTGTTTTGGTCCGAACTTAGGATCTATTGCACAAAATATTGAAGCAGCTGGCTATAAGCTTAATCGCGTACGCAGTGTTTTCTTAACCCATTTACATCCTGATCATGCATGTGGCATTGCGAAACAAGGTAAGGCTGTGTTTCCAAATGCAACGATCTACGTCAATGAACAAGAAAGTCAGTATTGGTTAAGTGAAAGCACCGTCGACACTTTAGCTGCTGAAAAGCGTGAAGGTTATTTAGCAACTGTTGCGAAAATTAAAGCTGCGATTGCGCCTTATCAAACCATGCGGAGTTTTAAGACTTTTAGCGTTGGTTCGGTGATTAATGGATTAGAAGTACTACCGAGTATTGGACATACACCGGGGCATTATTCTTTTATCTTAAAATCGCAAGCTAAAAGTTTTGCTATCCTCGGCGATGTGGTTCATTCCTATCATTTACAGTTTGAACAACCCAAATTATCTGTCGATTTTGATGTCGATCCGGTCAAAGCCAGTGAAACTCGTTTAGCAATTTTTAAACGTTTTGCTCAAGAGCAAACCTTTGTTGCATTTGCACATTTACCATTTCCCGGTATTGGTAAAATAAGTGAAATGAATGATGGTCAGTTCCGTTGGAACCCGCTAAATTTAGCTCCGACAGCTCCGACAGCTCCGACAGCTCCGACAGCTCCGACAGCTCCGACAGCTCCGACAGCTCCGACAGCTCCGACAGCTCCGACAGCTCCGACAGCTCCGACAGCTCCGACAGCTCCGACAGCTCCGACAGCTCCGACAGCTTCGACAGCTCCGACAGCTCCGACAGCTCCGACAGCTCCGACAGCTCCAGCACCTCAGCCAGTGGCAACGCAGTCAGCCGCAGAATATTTGGCAAACCCGCTTTAAGGTTTCCATTGAACAATAAAAAAGACGCCTCGGCGTCTTTTTTCATTTTAGGAAAATTAGGGCTTTTGCAGTTGCGTTAAGGTTTTACGTGCCAGTCCTGGATCATCGGCAAATACACCATCTACACCAGCTTTATAGAAGTTTTCAAATTCTTTAGCCGCACCTGTATCACAACGTTCGGTCGCCACTGAGTTACATTTTAAATAGTCAGGTAAAAAACCATTTTCATGTCTGAGTGTATAAGGATGGACTTTCAAACCAGCAGCATGGGCATCTTTGACAAAACTGGTTTGTTTAAATTCAGTGTTTGAAAAAATATAGGTTTTACTTGGACCTACACCATCTGCATATTTTGCCACTGATTTTAGGCCATCTGCAGTGGCTAAACTTGCATAATTTTGAGGTGAGTTTTGTTGCTGTAAGTCACCCGGTATGGCAGTTGGGCTATCTAATAATTGAATAATTTTGCCATGTTTGAGGGTTTTCTTTTGCGTGAGTTGATCACGTAAGTATTTAAGATTGGTGGTTTCAAAGGACTGTAAATATACAGGCGCGATATCACGTGTATAACTGTATTTGGCAAGCGTTGTGAGTAAACGATCTTCCATGGCTAGATTTTGCTGTTGGAAAAATGTGGGATGCTTGGTTTCAATATATAAACCAACAATTTTTCCAGTTTTTTTATAATGAGCTTCGGCAAGTTCAATGATTTGTTCGAGCGTTGGGATGCTGTATTGATCATTATATTGAGTGTTATTAGGGCGATATTGAGCAATACGCTCACGTGCTTTTACATTTTGAGTCAGTTCATTCAAATTAAAGTCTTCCGTAAACCATCCTGTATAGTCGATACCATCGATTTTTTTGGTGGTTTTTCGATCCGCAAATTGTGACAGCGTACTAATATTGGTTGTCCCTGAAATTTCACTTTCATGGCGCGCAACCAGATAGCCATCCTTGGTTGGCACTAAATCGGGTTCGATAAAATCCGCACCATCATCAATCGCTTTTTGATATGCGGCAAGGGTATGCTCGGGTCGCAAAGCACTGGCACCACGATGCCCAACAATGACAAAACCTGTATCAGGCAAAATAGGGGGCTTGGTGACATGGGTTTTATCGTCATCCGAATTACATGCAGATAAACCAAAAACGCTAAAAAGGAGCAGTGAAGACACGCCCCATGAGGATTTCACTTTGCTTGTTATGGCTAGATTTAACTGTTTTGTTAATTGTTTTTGCATGGCTGCCTCGGCATCTTTTTATTTAAATGAATGAAGTTGCAGGCATACATTGCAGGGCAGTGGCTAAGACTTCATGACAGAGGCGGTTTTGTCACATAAATTTACTAAAATAGCTGAAGTGGAGGCTCTCCATATTTTCTACATATTTCGCTTCAAGCAAGGTTTTTATGTAGTCTAGGCTTGTAATCAAGCACATTGTGATTGATTATCAATAAGATTTTTTGAAAAAATCAATCAACATATTTTATTTCATTAATTGAAAAGTGACATGGACTGATGCTGTCTAAGTTTTTTATTTATCGACCGATTTTTGCAGGTGTCTTGGCGATCATCGTCATGGCGCTCGGGCTATTTGCTGTGCTCAATTTACCGGTAGAGCGCTATCCAGATATTGCACCACCACGAATAACGGTTAGTGCAAGTTATAGCGGTGCGTCAGCAGAAACAGTCGAGGAAAGTGTCACACAAGTTCTTGAGCAACAAATTAAAGGAATTGATCATCTTTTATATTTTAGTTCAAGCAGCGACTCTTCAGGTCGAAGCCGGATCAGCATCAGTTTTGAAAATGGCACTGACCCAGATACCGCTCAAGTACAAGTACAAAATGCCATAAATGGAGTAATCAATCGGCTGCCTGAAGATGTGCAGCGCCAAGGGGTAAATGTCTATAAATCTTTGGGTGATACCCATATGGTTATCGGCCTCTATGATGAGACTGGCAAGAGTTCGAATATCGAACTTGGTGACTATATGATGACTCATCTAGAACAGGACATTGCTCGAATTGAGGGTATTGGTGAAGTCGATGTTTTTGGTTCGCAATTTGCCATGCGCATTTGGCTCAACCCACTGAAGTTAAAGCAATATAGCCTTATGCCCAGTGATATCCGTGCGGCTGTTGAATCACAAAATACGCAGGTTGCAGCCGGAGCCGTAGGTGAATTGCCCAGTGTTTCGGATCAATATCTCAATGCAAAAGTCACTTCAGGTTCACGTTTAAAGTCAGTTGAAGAATTTGAAAATATTATTGTTAAATCTGCACGAAACGGCAGTTTTGTCTATTTAAAAGATGTTGCACGTGTTGAATTGGGTGCGGAAAATTATTCAGGGGTGAATACCATTAACGGGTATCCATCTTCAGGGATGGGGATCTCATTGGCTTCTGGGGCGAATGCACTTGAAACCTCAGCCTTAATTAAGCAAGAAATTGAACAGTTAGCGAAGCAATTACCAGCCGGTTATAAAATTGTTTATCCACGGGATAACACGCCATTTGTACAAGAATCGATTAAAGAGGTGGTGAAAACATTATTCGAAGCCGTTTTCTTGGTGGTTTTGGTGATGTTTATCTTCTTACAAAATTGGCGAGCAACGCTGATACCTGCGATTACCGTGCCTGTGGTGATTCTAGGGACTTTAGCGATTTTATATGCTTTGGGCATGACCATTAATACGCTCACCTTGTTTGCATTGGTACTGGCCATCGGTCTGTTGGTCGATGATGCGATTGTTGTGGTGGAAAACGTCGAACGTTTAATGCATGAACAACAGTTAACAGCAAAACAAGCGGCCATCGAGTCGATGCATGAAATTAGCGGGGCATTAATCGGGATTACTTTGGTATTGACCGCTGTATTTATTCCCATGGCGTTCTTTGGTGGCTCAACGGGCGTGATCTATAGACAATTTTCCATAACACTTGTGGCTGCAATGGGCTTGTCACTGATGGTTGCGCTGATTTTAACCCCTGCATTATGTGCCTTAATTTTAAAACCCAATCCGAAACCACAGCGCTGGGCGATTTGGTTTAACACCAAATTAGAGACTTTAAAAACCAAATATCTAGCACTTGCACAAGCCACGGTTCGTTATCGCTTATGGACGGTGGTTTTGTTTGCGGGGCTCATTACGGTATTTGCTTTGTTTTATCGTGCTTTGCCGACCAGTTTTATTCCTAGTGAAGACCAGGGCATTTTGAGTGTGCAACTTAAATTACAAGAAGGTGCACCGATGTCGAAAAGTCGTGAGATCGGTGAACAAATTCGGCAGTACTTTTTGACTGAAGAAAAGCAAAATATTGATTTGGTGATGATTCGTTATGGACGAAATTTTTCTGGTACGGGTCAAAACTTAGGGCAAGGCTTTATTGCACTGAAGCATTGGGATGAACGTTCAGGACAATACAATTCAGCGCAAGCGATTCGTGAACGTGCTATGAAACATTTTAAAAAGTTCAACAATGCACAAATCAATGTCAGCATGCCGTCTTCAGTCAGCGGTCTTGGGCAAACCGATGGTCTGGAGTTTTGGCTGCGAGATATGAATGGTGAGGGTCGTGCTTATCTCGATGAGCAATTTAAAAGCTTGCAACAGAAATCCGCACAATTCAGTAGTTTCGAAAATTTAGACAAACGCTCTAACCCAGACAAAGCTGAACTGAAAGTTGATATTGATCAAAAACAAGCGATGGCTATGGGTTTAACGCAAAATGCGATTAATAGCACCATGAGTAGTGCATGGGGCGGGAGTTATATTAACGATTTCATTGACCGTGGACGTATTAAACGCGTCATGATGCAGGCAGATGCCGAATTCCGTTCTAAACCAGAAGATTTGGCTTATTGGCATGTACGTAATGACCAAAATGAAATGATTCCATTTAGTAATTTTTCAACCATTGGCTGGAGTGGCGGCCCTGAAGTCGTCAATCGCTTTATGGGATACACCGCATTACAAATGGAAGCGGATACAGCCAAAAATGTCTCAAGTGGCCAAGCCATGCGGGATGTTAAAGCTTTAGTCGATCAGGTGCCTGGCGTGGATGTGGCATGGAGTGGTTTATCTTTTGAAGAGCAAAAATCAAGTCATCAAGCGATTTGGCTGTATTTGGTCTCGATTGGATTTATTTTCCTCTGTCTTGCCGCCCTATATGAAAGTTGGAGCATTCCGACCGCAGTCATGAGTGCGATTCCACTCGGGATAGGCGGTAATATTTTGTTTAGCTACATGACCGGTTTTCCAAATGACATCTATTTCCAAATTGCCTTGCTGACGACCATCGGTCTGTCCTGTAAAAATGCGATCTTGCTTGTAGAGTTTGCAGCGATGGCACAAGAAAAAGGCAAACATGTAATCGAGGCTGCAATGGAAGGCGCAGCACTACGTTTACGTCCTATTTTGATGACCTCTTTGGCTTTTGGTGCAGGGGTGGTTCCTTTAGTTCTTGCTTTTGGCGCAGGTGCAGCCAGTCGTCAAGAGATTGGGGTAAGCGTACTCGGTGGGGTAATATTCGGTACGGTCTTGGTGCTGATTTTTATTCCGTTTATGTATGTGATGGTCCGCTCTATTTTTAAAATCAAACCGGTGTCTGAAACTTAGAAATAATTCACGCACAGTGTATAGCTCTAGTAAAAGCCACCGTGAAAGCTTGAGTACATCGCGGTGGCTTTTTATGTCGCCAAATTTATGTCACCAAACTTTCGACAGGGAATGTTCACAGAGAATTTTCGCAAAGAACGTTCACCGAGAATATATTGAAGAGATTTGAAACTCTTTAGTTTATCCTTCAAAATGTGCTCTACATAGAAAGATTAAAATAAGAGTGAGTTGAATGGCGGATTTAATACAAAGACAGCGTGAAATTTCCGCTTTGCTGCAACAACAAAATTATGCAGCAGCAGTTTTCGCTTTACAGCCTCTGAACTACGCTGATCAGGCTCGTTTAATTCAGCAATTTCCAATCGAAGATCAAATCGAGTTACTTTCAGGTTTAGACCATCAAGGCTTGGTATTTGAGTTTTTCCCTTTTGAGTCACAGCGACAGCTGATTTCACGTTATCCACTGCGTCTACAAATTGAACTATTTGATGATATGCATTCTGATGATGCAACGGACTTATATAAAAGTTTAACTGATGCAGAACAAGATCGGATTTATCAACAACTTGATCAAGATACCCAAGAGCATCTAAAGGCGTTATCTGCATATGCAGAAGAGTCTGCAGGTGCAATCATGAGTTCAGACTATGTCAGTATGCCTGCTGACTTTACCATGCAACAAGCTATAGAGACCTTACGCCATGAACCGCATGACCGTGAAACCCTGTATTTAATTTATGTCACCAATGATCAGTCTCAATTAGAAGGGGTGATTTCACTGCGGCAAATTTTGCAGGCCGATCGTGATGCACGGATTCAACAGGTGATGACCAAAGATGTGGTGACCGGCTGGATAGATGAAGATCAAGAAAGCATTGCGCGAAAATTGGCAGAATATGATTTTATGGCCTTGCCGATTGTGGATCATGCCCAGCGTTTGATGGGGATTGTCACCTATGATGATGCGATGGATGTGGTACAGGCTGAAACCACTGAAGACTTTTTAAAAGCCAGTGCGGTGAGTACCGAACCAGGTATGAGCATTAATAAAGCACCGATTTTAAAGTTGTATCAAAAGCGGGTGTTCTGGTTGGTGACATTGGTCTTTGGCAGCTTATTGTCCGGATTAGGCATTTCATATTATGAAGACATCATTGCCGCACATATCGTCTTGGTTTTTTTCTTACCCTTATTGGTCGGAAGTGGAGGCAATGCAGGTTCACAGTCTGCAACCTTAATGGTGCGAGCGCTTGCCACTGGGGATGTAAAAATTCGTGATTGGTTTTATTTATTGGGTCGGGAGACGCTCGTCGCGCTTTGCCTCGGTGGAACCATGGCCATTGCTGTATCGATTTTAGGCTACTACCGTGGTGATGCAACCGTCGCTTTGGTCTTGGCTTTAAGTATGATGGGTATCGTATTGCTCGGTTGTTTAATTGGCATGAGTTTGCCCTTTGTACTCAATAAGTTGAAGCTCGATCCTGCAAGTGCATCTGCACCCTTGGTGACCTCGATTTGTGATGCGACAGGCGTGGTGGTGTATTTGATGATTGCTTCACAATTGCTCAATTTATAGAGATTAGCATTTTGCTACAGATTGAAGACTTCTAATATGTTTTAATCTCAGTGATTTACACGGTTTTTATTGGATAAAACATGACTGAACCATTAAAACAAAAAATGTCAAAGCAAGAAGTCATTCGTCTTGAACGCGATCTCGCAAAGTTTGCCAATATGATGGACTCCGTGGTTCGGATTCCATTTACTCGACAAGGGGTAGGTGCGGACGCAGCGTTGAGTACCATTCCCGTAGCTGGTGATATCGCAGGATTTGTCTTGACCTGTTATGCCGTCTATAAAGCCAAACAGATTGGCGTACCACAAGCCAAATTAAATGGTGTGATGAAACTCGCAGTTATAGATGCTGTCGTGGGGTTTATTCCTGTTGCAGGGACGATCTTTGATGTGTTTATTCGACCGAGCCGTAAAGCTTTAGATGTTGTACATACGCACATTCGTGAAGAATATCAAATCAGTACAGATCAACATGTGGTACATCCGTTTTTACATGAAAAATTAGAACAGAAACAACAGCAATCTGCTTTTTGGCGCAACCCTGTGGTTGCATGGATATGGATCCATATCCCAGATATACTCGGGATGATTTTCTTATTGGTGTTTATCTTTGCAATTTATATGGGTGGTTCATTGCTTTGGCAATGGTTAAAGGCCAATGGGGTATTGTAGAGAGAAATGCACTGTTGCTTGAGCGCGATCAATGAAAGGCTATTCAACTGAAAAGTGATTGATAAAACGGTAAACGCTCTGAGAAAAATTAGACTCAATAAAAAAGCCTCCATAGGGAGGCTTTTTTACGACTTACATCAGATGCTGAATTATGGGCAATCTAATTGTTGTAAAGCCGCAACACGTTGTTCAATCGTTGGGTGTGTTTGGAACAATGCAGCTAAGCTGAAACCTTGTTCTTGACCCGCAGAAATAGCAAAGGCTTTCATTTCTTTTGGCATTTGATCTGGCATTTCAGATTCTGCTTGTAAACGTAACAGGGCAGAAATCATCGCTTGTTTACCTGCTAAACGCGCACCAGCTTCATCGGCACGGTATTCACGGTAGCGAGAGAACCACATCACAATGGCAGACGCTGCGATACCAAAGACAATATCTAATACAATCGTAATGACGAAGTATGCGATACCCGGTGCTTCACCATCTTCACGACCGAAGACATTACGGTCGATAAAGTCACCTGCTACACGTGCAAAGAACATGACAAAGGCGTTGACTACACCTTGCACCAAAGCAAGGGTCACCATGTCACCATTGGCTACGTGACCAATTTCGTGAGCGAGTACGGCACGGAGTTCATCTTTGTTCATACGCTCCAGTAGACCGGTAGAAACCGCCACTAAAGCATCATTTTTGTTCCAGCCTGTTGCAAAGGCATTTGACTGGTACGATGGGAAAATACCCACTTCTGGCATTTTGATACCAGAACGTTGTGCTAGTTGCGCAACTTCGTTGAGTAACCATGCTTCAGCTTGGCTACGTGGTGCATTAGGGTCAATCAGCTCTGTACCCGTGGTTTTTTTCGCCATCCATTTTGACATGAATAGTGAGATCATCGAACCCACCATACCGAACACAAAACAGATAACGAGCAAGTTGCCTAAGTTTAAGCCGCCTGCACCGTGGTAACTACCGACACCGAAGAGTGACAAGATTATGCCAGCTACAACCAGTACCGCGAGGTTGGTCAGCAAGAACAAACCAATCCGCATCATTGGGTAAATCCTCTTATTATAGAAAAATGATCTGATTTACAAATAAAAATCATTAAACTCAATATGAGGTGAAAGTCTTAAAATTTCAAGGAAAAATTAGTAAAACAGATGCAATTTTACAAAATCAGTGATTTTATTCATTGAAATAAATGCGCGCTGAGGCAGAAGCATTTGCTGTCGCAAATGAACCTGAAGGTGCATCGGTAAAACTACCATTGTCCGTTTGAATAATTTGACGTGCTGGAGACTTGGCTACAGTAGGGGCAGCGGCATGATAATTGTCCGAACTGGCAATAATCCGACCACTATTTGAAGTGCTATTTGAACTACTCGAACCCGAGACACTTAAACTACCAGCATATAGGTTGCTGTAGCGGCTAGTGACACGGCGGACATAGTCTTGAGTTTCACGAAAAGGAGGGATGCCACCATATTTTGCGACATTGCCTTCACCTGCGTTATAACCTGCTAAGGCAAGTGAGGTGTTACCATTAAAACGTTTCAGCAGCCAAGATAAATAGCGCGCACCAGCCATAATGTTCTGATGTGGATCATAGGCATTTGATACATTGAAGCGACGTGCAGTAGCAGGCATGAGTTGCATTAAACCTTGCGCACCGACAGGCGAGCGTGCATTGGTGTTAAAACCTGATTCGGTATGCATCACCGCTTTGATTAGACCTTCGGATACACCATGCTGGGCCGCGGCTTGTTTAATAATATTGTCAAAGGCATTTTTATTACGGCTATAACTTGGTAACACAGACGCTTCATTTGAGCCCCAGTTACTATAACTATGGATATTACTGTCCGGATAGTAGGTTTTTTTCTCGACTTTCAGATTGCTATAGCGGCCTTGTTTATTGGTTAGTAGCGTTGTGCCGTTACTTTCACGTAATTGATAGATCGTTTGGCCGGCAAAAATGCTCGGTGCAGCTAAACTGATAGCCACACTTCCACTTAATAACAGCCCCAAAGTCCAAGTATTGTTTTTCATTTTATTGTGAAGAAAAAAATTTTGTCCCCAAACAGTTAAAATAGAGTTTATCAAAAAAAAATCAGATGAAAAGGCTTCGAGGGCTGATTTCTTCTTTACTTTGTAAAAATCAAGTCATTTTGATGATTCAATAATCAAAAAAAATATTTATTTTTTTTTAATGAGCATAACTTGACACATCTAAAACATTGATAAGTAAGGGATAATAAATTGATCAAAAAATGATCAATTTAAATAGAAGCCTTAAAATAAGGGCAGCTCACCTTGTCAAGTCATTTAAAATCCACAAAGTTATCCACAGCTTTTGTGGACAACTGTGGAAAAGTCCAAAAGATAAGCGTTTCGCCTAAAAAATGAACTCGACCGTATAAAATAATGCGCTAAGGATGACGTGATCATGACAGTATTTTTACTTTTTTCGGAAATTACATTCTTTTGATGCGAGAAGTCTGCGAATCGGATAAAATTGCGCGGTATTTTTTTTTAGGTTTAACTCGTCTATGTTCTCGCCAGTTGAGTCCGAACAAGGATTTAATTTCAAACCAGAACTACCAACTAGCTCTGCGTATTATCGTTTATTGAAAAAGCTACGCCGTCAGGTCGGTCATGCCATTCGTGATTTTAAAATGATCGAAGAGGGCGACAAGGTGATGGTCTGTATTTCAGGCGGTAAAGACAGTTATACCTTGCTCGACATTTTGTTGCAGTTTAAGCGTATTGCACCGATTAATTTTGATGTGGTTGCGGTCAACCTTGACCAAAAACAACCGGGTTTCCCTGAAGAAGTATTGCCACGTTATTTAGAAGAAAACAAAATTCCGTATTACATCTTAGAAAAAGATACCTACAGCATTACTAAACGTTTAACCCCAGAAGGTAAAACGTATTGTGCAGTATGCTCACGTTTACGTCGTGGTTCGTTATACGGCTTTGCTCAAGAAATTGGGGCGACGAAAGTGGCTTTAGGTCATCATCGTGATGATATTTTGGCGACGTTCTTCTTGAACTTGTTCCATGGCGGCAGCTTAAAAGCCATGCCACCGAAATTATTGTCTTCTGATAAAAAGAACATTTTGATTCGTCCACTGGCTTATGTGGAAGAAAAAGATATCATCAAGTATGCAGAAATGCGTAAGTTCCCAATTATCCCATGTAACTTGTGTGGTTCACAGGAAAACTTACAACGTGCAATGTTAAATGACATGCTGCGTACTTGGGATAAAGAATTTCCAAAACGTTTACACAGTATTTTTGGCGCATTGCAAAATGTATCGCCTTCACAACTGGCAGACCGTGAGTTATTCGACTTTGAAGCCTTGGATGAACAACGCGAATTTGACTTCAAAAATAGCGAAAGTTGTTCAACTGAAGAAGGTGAGCCTGAAAGCAAACGCATTAATATGGTGAACTTAGGTTTTATGGCAGATTAAGCCGAAAACTTCATCACGCAAAAGGCATTCTACGGAATGCCTTTTTTATGCTTATGATTTTTCTCATTTTGTTGTTAAACAGTTAAATATTGAACGGTGCGTACAAAAAACTTTAGCCTTTTCGCAAATGATCATGCTATAACAAGCCTCAAGCAAAATATGCTTGCACTGATGTTGTCCGGAACGGCAACACACACGAACAAAATAAATTGAGGAAAGATCATGCCTGCTTTTTTAACTGATGATTGGTTTTCAACTGTAGAAACTCTGACAGCTCAAGCTGGTGATTTAAACTTACCACCTGCATTGGCTAATCTTGCAATTAACCTTGTAGTTGCTGACGCTGCAGGCAATACTGAATTGTCATTAGACGGTGGTGCAATTAAAAAAGGTTTATCTTCAAACGCGAAAACAACGTTGAACATGGATGCTGAAACGTTACGTAAAGTATTCCTTGAGTTTGATATGGCTGCAGCGATGCAAGCGTTTATGACGGGCAAAATTAAAGTACAAGGTGATATGTCACAATTGATGGCATTACAAACAGCAAAACCAAGTACTGAACAAAAAGATTTATTCAAAAAAGTACTTGAGCAAACTGCTTAAGTCCAAAACGAAAAAAGCTTACCCGAAGGTAAGCTTTTTTTTGTGCGCTCACATGTAAATGTTAGATGGACACATATTAGATATTCACCAGTTGTGGTGTGGTTTTAATATGTTCCAAATAAGCACGAATACGCGTGACATATTGCACAGCTTGACGATAACGACCATTGCTGGCCTTGTTACGGTCTAGATAAGCATATAAATTCACCCACTTATTCGGGTTTTTACCCTGAGACTGGATGCGCTTTTGAATCTGACTTACAGCACCAGGACCCATGTTATAAGCCACTAAGGCATACCAATTACGATCAGGGTACGGAATGTTACTATAACGGTTTAACATTTGGTCATAGTACTTTGCACCACCTTGAATGCTTTGAGTCGCATCTGTACGGTTGCTCACACCCATGGCTTTTGCTGTACTGTTGGTCAGCATCATAATGCCACGAACACCCGTTGGGGATACCGAGTCAGGTTTGAGGTAAGACTCTTGATAACCAATTGCTGCCAATAAATGCCAGTCTAGGTCGTATTGCTTGGCCGTGTTTTTAAAACTTGCCTTATAGATCGGCATACGTTTACTTAAATCACGTTGAATCACATTCCAAGAATCTTGTTTGACCACATTACGGTTGTAGAATGATGCCAACTGTCCAATTGCGCCATTTTGTTTGGCACGGCAAATAAAGCCACTCGCGGTTTGGCTGAGTGGATCGTCTGCATTTTTAAATACCCAGTTTAAGTTGCTGTTTAAACCATTCTTTTTCAAAGAAACGGTATCACCACAACTGGCTGAAAATGACGTCAAATGCTTGGCTTCAATGGTACTCATTTCGGCAGTGGTCATAGCAAAATTGGCTTGACCTTTGGCAACCATTTTTAAAGCAGTGGCATTGTCATTCACTGTTTTAAAATCTAATTGGACATTTAAACTTTCTGCATAGTTACGTGCAAGGTCGTAACCAAAACCATGTCGATGTTTACCATCCTGAAAAACAATGTCAGGATTGGCAACGGCAACAACAGTGAGTTTATTACTGTTGACGACAGCATCATATTGATGAGCTGTTTTGCTGGCATTAATACTGTGAAAAGGAATTAAGACAGTACTAAGTGCAAGCGCTTTAAATGGGAGAGAGTTAAAAGAGTTAAGGCAAAGCCTCGACCCAGAAGTTGAACTACTGTGCATGTTGTCTCCGCTACAAGTAATTTATGCCCTAAAAAGCAAAGGCAAACACGCCTCAGACTTTTTCAAGTTTGATAAATTCAATAAGGGTTGGGCAGTCATGACGTCATTCAAAAATGACTAGGGGTTTTCGGGAAATATGTAGAAAATCTACACTGGATAAAAATTAAACAAGCCTGAAAGATGTGCGCATAATAATAAGCAAAAAAATACTTGTCAAATTTTGTACGAAAAAATATTAAAATATGTAACATAAATAATTGATTTTGTTTGCGAATAAATTTTATATACTTTGCCTGTGTAGAAATGGAGGATAAAATAGGCATGTTTTGTAAAAATCAGCGCTTGCTCAAGGCCGAAAAATCATCATGAAATCTAACTTAATTACCCGTGGTGGACACGATTTATTGGTCGCTGAACTTCAACATTTATGGCATGAAGAACGACCTGAAATTACCAAAAAAGTGAACTGGGCGGCCAGTCTTGGCGACCGTTCGGAAAACGCGGATTATCAATATAATAAGCAATTGTTACGCAAAATTGACCGACGTGTACGCTATTTGGGAAAACGTTTGGAAGAGCTTCGTATTATCGATTATTCACCCGAACAAAAAGGGAAAGTCTATTTTGGGGCGTGGGTCGAAATTGAAAATGAAGACGGCGAACAAAAAACACTAAGAATCGTGGGGGTAGATGAAATTTATGATCATCATCCGCAGCATATCTCAATTGATTCACCTATGGCTCGAGCACTCCTGTCGAAGCAAGTGGATGATGAGGTCGAAGTCCTAACTCCATTGGGAAAAAAATGTTGGTATATCAATTCAATTCGTTATGAAATGGGCGAAAGTACTGAAAAATAACAAACTGCTTTTATTTTGTTCAATTAGACGTATTTTTTACAAAATAATTTGCCATTGCTGAATTTTGTTTATATGATGGCGGCCATGGAAGCGTGGCAGAGCGGTTTAATGCACCGGTCTTGAAAACCGACGAGGGCGCGAGTCCTCCGTGAGTTCGAATCTCACCGCTTCCGCCAAATTCAAAAACCCTGATGTTTTTAACATCAGGGTTTTTTTATATGTGTAAATTTAGGCAATGCAATTAGCTATGATCTCAATTTAATACATATTTATTCACCTTCAATTTTTCTGACCTAATCCAAAATTTTCGAATCGCCTAAATTTTGTATGAACGATTCGCCAAGTGTTCAAAATAAAGCAAAATAATTTGCCAAGCTGAATTTTTATTTATATGATAGCGGCCATGGAAGCGTGGCAGAGCGGTTTAATGCACCGGTCTTGAAAACCGACGAGGGCGCGAGTCCTCCGTGAGTTCGAATCTCACCGCTTCCGCCATATTCAAAAAACCCCAATGTAAAACATTGGGGTTTTTTATTGCCTAAATTTTTTGAATAGTTTTTTTCTACAGGCGAAGCTGATATACAGCATGGATATGACATGCTATTAATTATTCACAATAAACAGAAAACAAGATCAATCGATTTAGAAAAGGAATTCACCCATGCAAAAACCAGAGCTTATTCATGAACTGGAATGGCAAGCGCGTTGTCAATTGGCGGCTCTGTATCGCTTGGTGGCTTATTATAAAATGACCGACTTAATTGATACCCATATCAGCTTACGTTTAAGTCATGAACCGGAGCATTTTCTGATTAATCGTTATGGTGTGACCTTTGACAAAATGACGGCTTCGGATTTGGTCAAAATTGATCATGAAGGTAAAATTGTTGAAACCTATGATGCAGGGAAGATGGTGAATGTAGCAGGCTTTGTGATTCATTCTGCCTTACATCATGCGCGTGCAAATATTAATTGCGTGATTCATACGCATACTGCGGATGGCGTGGCAGTTTCTGCACAGGAACATGGATTATTGCCAATCTCACAACATGCGTTAAAGTTCTATCAGAACATTGCTTATCATGAATATGAGGGCATAGCCTTTTCAACTGAAGAGCGTGAAAGATTGGTACAGGATATGAGGCATTATCGCTGTATGATTTTACGTAATCACGGTTTGCTTGCGACTGGTGATAGTGTGGCACGGGCATTTCATGAAATTTACTTTTTAGAACGAGCTTGTCAAATTCAAGTAAAAGCATTGTCGAGTGCTACATTGCATTATCCAAGTCCGAAGGTTTGTGAACATACGTTGCAGCAGTTTGAAAATCCGATGGCCGAGCCCATTATTCAAGCGGCTTGGCAGGCGGCCTTGTCCTTAATTGACGATCAGCAGTCAGATTATTGCAGATAATATAATTTTCAATCATCTAGCTCATAGAGTATAGGCGCTATGCCTTATGTGCAGAAGAATAGTCATGGCTTGAGCAACGCGTTATCATGTTCATAGTGGAACTATGAGATGAACTATGAAAATCGTTGCAGATGAAAATCTGGCATTTACTGAGTATTTTTTTGCCGAATTTGGTGAAATAAAGCAAGCGGCAGGTCGAACATTGACCCATGCAGATGTCAAAGAAGCCGATGCATTATTGGTACGATCAGTGACTCAGGTAAATGCAGAATTAATTCAACAGACCGCACTCAAATTTGTCGGTAGTGCTACGATTGGAACAGATCATTTAGATATTACCGCTCTAGAAAAGCAGGGCATTGCTTGGTCAAATGCCGCAGGTTGTAATGCACAAGCGGTTGCTGAATATGTGATTACTGCATTGCTCTACGTTAAACCTGAATTGTTGAATGCAAATGAACAATTTACCTTGGGCATCGTTGGCTTAGGTAATGTCGGTTCACGTTTAGCCGTCATGGCAGAATTATTCGGTTGGAATGTCATTGGCTATGATCCATTTGTGCAATCTGATCAGGTGAAACAAGTTAAATTTGCAGAACTGTTAAAAAATGCAGATGCGATTAGTATCCATGTGCCACTAACTAAAGTGGGGGAATATCCAACCTGTCATTTAATTAATGCTGCTGCACTTGCCGCTATGAAGCCTTCAGCGATTTTGATTAATTCCGCGCGTGGGCCAGTGGTCGAAGAAGCTGCCTTAATTGCCGATATTCAACAAACTCAGCGTAAAGTGGTCTTAGATGTTTTTGAACATGAGCCAGAGATTTCAGCAGCGTTGTTGGATTTAATTTACGTGGTGACACCCCATATTGCAGGCTACAGCTTGGAAGGTAAAGCACGTGGCACACAGATGATCTATGAAGCATTCTGTCAAACTTTCAATCAACCGATAAATAAAGCTTTTGAAAGTCAGTTACCCGTTTGTGAGCAGTATTTTACTAGTGCTGACTTAAAGACGGTATTACAGCGTTACTTAAAAGATATTTATGATATCGCTCGTGATGATG
Organism: Acinetobacter sp. YH16040_T; assembly: GCF_024605785.1. Lineage (NCBI taxonomy): Bacteria > Pseudomonadati > Pseudomonadota > Gammaproteobacteria > Moraxellales > Moraxellaceae > Acinetobacter > Acinetobacter sp. YH16040_T. Next base: position 1,013,961 of record NZ_CP094541.1, read on the forward strand.
CCAACTTACGTGCTTGCCTAAAAGACGGCAAGGTGGATCAAAAAGCCTTTGATTATTTACGTAAAACCTATCCTTTACGCCGTGAATGGGCTGCACATGGAGGCCCAGCAGCATGAGCCAAATGAACTTTCAACCGAGTTGTGAACTCACTGCACTTCGTGCACGTGCCACGATGTATGCTCAAATTCGCCAGTTTTTTGCGGCACGTGATGTTCTTGAAGTAGAAACACCTGTACTTTCACAAGCGGGTGTCACCGATGTGCATTTAGCATCGGTACAAGCTCAGCGTCATGTGAATGGTCAAAAGCAAACGCATTATTTGCAAACTTCACCTGAATTTGCCATGAAGCGTCTGTTGGCAAGTGGCAGTGGGCCTATCTACCAAATCTGTAAAGTTTTCCGTGATGATGAACATGGACGTAAACACAACAGTGAATTCACCATGTTGGAATGGTACCGTCCGGGTTTTAGCTTAAAAGACTTGATGTTTGAAGTGACGGATTTACTGAATGTAACCTTGAAACAACGCTTTGGTGAAATTCGTCCGACTATTTTGAGCTATAAGCATGCCTTTATGGATCGTTTGGATTTGAACCCGTTACAAGCTTCTTTACAAGATCTAAAAGATTGCTGTCGTCGTGTGGGGCTAAGCTTAGATTTGGGTGAAGACCGTTTAGGCTATATCGATTTATTGTTTTCGCATTATGTTGAGCCGAGCCTCGGTTTTGATACGCCAGTGTTCCTTACAGATTTTCCACCTGAAATGGCTTCTTTGGCGAAAACCCGTGTGGACGAAGATGGGGAGTTGGTTGCAGCACGATTTGAGCTGTATATCGAAGGTTTAGAGTTAGCGAATGCTTATGATGAACTGATTGATGCGGATGTTTTACGCAGTCGTTTTGAGGCAGATAATGCAGAGCGGGCTAAACTTGGGTTGCATGTGATGCCGATTGATGAATATTTGCTTGCTGCATTACCGCATATGAGTGAGTGTGCAGGTATAGCCTTAGGCATTGATCGATTGCTAATGGTGGCAACGAATCAGTTAAAACTTGAAAAAGTCATTAGTTTCCCAGCCGATATTTCTTAAAAAATGTCCGGATCGGCTGATGGTAAAATTGGCCGATCAATTTAAATATTTAGTAAAATCCAAACCATATAGGCTTCAAACCCTAAATTTTGATAATAGGCATGTGCGGCATATCGTTCTGAACGATTCCCACTATTGAGTAAAATACGTTTTAGATCTTATCGCCGTGCGCTTTGCTCAATGGCTTGCATGAACCATCGCCTTAAACCTTGATCGCGATAACTCACATCAATGACAAAAGCCTAAATCCGAATTATTCATTCCTCAAACTCCTAACTGTATTGTTGGATAAAATCTGCATAATCAATGACGCGGTCATTAGCCGCTATCACTAAGGTTTGATAATACTTATTCAAATGAGTCAACTGCCAATGCTGTTGTAGTCGCTCTAGTGGTATTTCATAACCCAATTGGAGTGTAAGTTGATGAATATTTATGAGATTTTCTTGGAGTTGTGGTGGGCGAATTTGGGGATGCATATTGTCAGCTCGATGGTTTTCCTTAGAGCATAGATGAATGAGCCTTGATGTGAGTGCAGATATTTTTCAAAGCATATCTATATCTGAAAGGGCAAGGTGAAATATTGCAAAAGTTAAAGTTTTAAGAATATAGAAAAGGTAAATTAAAAAAGCACCCGAAGGTGCTCTAATTAAGCTTCGACTGCATATTGACTGGTTTTAAGTGCAGCAATGGCTTGAATACGTCGTTCAATCAACATTTCACCAATATCCGGCCCCGATACATCAGGTGGAAGGTCGGCAGCTTTAATATTACGAACCACTTGCATGGCATCTAAAACGTATTGAGCTTGTGGATAGGCGCGATCCTCTAAACCTAAACGACCACGTGAATCACATTCACAGGCTTGTACAAAGGCCTCTACGCGTTCAGGACGGCGTAGCACATCCATACGTTGTAACAGGCGCCACAAGGTACCTGGTTTTAAACTCAAGGCTTGATGGCATTTTAAATGCTCTTTACACACTGAGATGGCCAATTGTTTGGTATTGGTGGGAACTCGCATACGGTCACAGATTTCGGTAACAGGTTTTACCCCACGCTCTTCATGCATGATATGGCGCGGTAACTCATCTACTGGAGTGAGTGCTTTACCCAAGTCGTGTACCAGTACAGCAAAACGAACATCCAAAGAATAATTTGCACGACACGCTTGTTGTAGCGACATCATGGTATGAATACCACAATCAATTTCAGGATGATATTCAGGACGTTGTGGAATACCGTATAACGCATCAATTTCAGGGAACAAGACTTTTAAAGCGCCACAGGCTCTTAATACCTCAAAATATTCATCTGCGTGGTCTTCCATTAATGCACGAGACGTTTCCTTCCATACACGTTCAGGTGTAAGGGCTTCAAGCTCGCCAGATTTGGCAAGCTCTTGCATCAGTTCCAATGTTTCATCAGCCACTTTAAAACCTAAAGCTTTATAACGTGCCGCAAAACGTGCAATACGCAAAACCCTTAATGGATCTTCGACGAAGGCATCAGACACGTGGCGAAGGACACGCTGTTCTAGATCACGTTGACCGCCATAGGGGTCATAGACATTACCTGCATCATCCATCGCTATCGCATTGATCGTGAGGTCGCGTCGAATGAGATCTTGCTCGAGTGTGACATTGACGTCGGTATAAAATTCAAAGCCATGATAACCATGTCCAGACTTACGTTCTGTACGGGCTAAGGCATATTCGTCTTTGGTCTCTGGATGAAGAAAAACAGGGAAATCTTTACCCACAGGTTGATAACCTTGAGCAAGTAATTGTTCCGGCGTTGCACCGACAACGACATAATCTTTTTCGTGATAGGGGTGCCCGAGCAAGTGATCTCGAACTGCACCGCCTACTAAATAAACTTGCATGAAAAAACCTCTATTCTTAGAGCAATCATGCTACAGAACAGAGGTTTTCTCAAGTCACAAAGTGTGTTCAGGTCAACTAAATTAGAGTGCTAATTTTTCGTTTTCTTGAATCTCTGCAACAGTCAATGCAGTCATATTCACTAAACGGCGAGTTGTCGCTGTTGGCGTTAAAATATGAACGGGTTTTGCAGCACCCAAAAGAATTGGGCCAATCGTCACGTTACTACCTGAAGTTGATTTCAACAAGTTGAACGAAATGTTCGCTGCATCCAGATTAGGCATAATCAGCAAGTTCGCAGAACCTTTAAAACGTGAGTTCGGGTATGCGAAATGACGAATATTTTCATCCAGTGCGGCATCACCATGCATTTCACCTTCAACTTCAAGTTCTGGTGCAATTTCTGACAAAATATCATAAACCTTACGCATTTTTTGTGCGCTAGGATCATTTTGGTCAGAACCGAAACTTGAGTGAGAAAGCAATGCTACACGCGGCGTAATACCAAAACGGCGTACTTCTTCAGCCGCTAAAATAGTCATTTCAGCCAACTGTTCAGCTGTTGGATTACGGTTAATGTAAGTATCAGCAATAAACAAGTTACGGTCTTCAAGCATCAATGCATTCAGCGTAAAGAAGTTATTGCGGCCTTCTTTTAGTCCAATCACATTGCTGACAAAGTCTAAGTGAATGTCATAGCTAGAATAAGTACCACATAACATACCGTCAGCTACACCATGACGAACCAACATTGCCGCGATAAGTGTTGAACGACGACGTGCTTCACGCTGAGCGTATTCAGGCGTTACGCCTTTACGCTGCATGATGCTGTAGTAATCATCTGCAAACTTATCATAATCAGGGTTTTTCTCTTGATCGACGATAGTGATATTCACGCCGTCTTCAAGGCGAAGGCCTAATTTCTTAATGTTTGCTTCAATGACTGCAGGACGACCGACAAGGATTGGTTTTGCTAAACCTTCATCAACTGCAATTTGTACTGCGCGAAGTACACGTAAATCTTCACCTTCAGCATAGGCAATGCGTTTTGGATCAGTTTTTGCTTGCGCAAAAATTGGTTTCATCATGAATGCAGAGTTATAAACAAACTCAGACAAACGTTGACGATACGCAGAGAAGTCTTGAATTGGACGAGTTGCAACACCTGAATCCATCGCTGCTTGTGCAATTGCAGGTGCAATCTCAAGAATCAAACGTTGATCTAATGGGCGGGGAATGAGGTAATCACGACCAAATGAAGCAGATTTTTCACCATACGATGCAGCATCAGCTTCGACATGTGCCATGCGAGCAATCGCATGTACACAAGCAATCTTCATCTCTTCATTAATTGTTGTAGCACCAACATCGAGTGCACCACGGAAGATATAAGGGAAGCAAAGCGCATTGTTCACTTGGTTTGGATAGTCTGAACGACCAGTTGCCATAATCACGTCTGGACGTGCTTCATGTGCATGTTCAGGAAGAATTTCAGGGTCTGGGTTAGCAAGGGCAAAGATGATCGGATCTTTCGCCATGACTTTAACCATTTCTTTGGTCAAAATACCTGCTGCAGAAAGACCGAGGAACATGTCCGCACCTTCCATTACATCAGCAAGCTGAGAGCCTTCGATGTCTTGAACGTATGCTTTTTTAGACTCATCCAAGCCTTCACGTTTAGTGGTCAATAAACCGCGTGAATCTGCCACAACGATGTTTTCTTTTTTTACGCCAAGTGCGCAAAGTAAGTTCAAACATGAAAGGGCAGCAGCACCTGCGCCAGAAGCGACAATTTTGATTTCTTCAATTTTTTTGCCATTGAGTTGAAGTGCATTCAGTAATGCAGAACCCACAATGATCGATGTACCGTGTTGGTCATCATGGAACACAGGAATATTCATGCGTTCACGAAGTTTTTGCTCGATGTAGAAACACTCTGGGGCCTTGATGTCTTCAAGGTTGATACCACCGAAAGTAGGTTCTAATGCTGCAACGATATCTACGATTTTGTCTGGATCATTTTCAGCAATTTCAATGTCAAAAACATCAACACCAGCGAATTTTTTGAATAGAACGCCTTTACCTTCCATAACAGGTTTTGACGCTAGAGGACCAATGTTACCTAAGCCCAGTACGGCTGTACCGTTACTGACTACAGCAACAAGATTACCGCGCGCTGTGTAAAGTGCAGCAGTAGATGGGTCGCGTTCAATTTCTAAACAAGGTGCAGCGACACCTGGCGAGTATGCGAGGGCTAAATCGTGTTGGTTGACCAATTGTTTGCTTGGTGTAACGCTGATTTTCCCCGGAGTTGGAAATTCGTGATAATACAAAGCCTGCTGTTTTAAAGATTGATCGTCCATCTGTATCTCGATTGTGTTTTGTTTATCCAATATAAAGCTGAAATGCTTGCTTTATCCGCTTGAATATAACATTAGTTGCACAGTTGGGACAGTCGAAGTCGCGTCTTTTTCAGACAATCTTATAGCTCAGGCATAGTGACTTATATTAAGTATGTATAAGCAGGTGAAGAGATATTATTTTCTAGGAACACGGTTGCCTCTTCTTGTGGCAATGGCTTAGAGAAAAAATAGCCTTGAGCAATGTCACATTCTAAGTCTTGTAGGTACTGTAACTGTTGTTCAGTTTCAATCCCTTCAGCGACTACCGTCATGCCCATCGCTTTGCCCATGGCAATCATGGCACTGACGATGGCCAATTGTTTATTTTCACCAATTTTAGAGATAAAACTGCGGTCTATTTTTAAGATATCAATTGGGAAATCAGCTAAATAGGACAGTGATGAGTAGCCCGTACCAAAGTCATCAAGTGAAATATTGATTTTACGTTTTTTGATTTCATTCAACAGTTCACGTACTGAATCTAGATTTTCGACCAAAGAGGATTCAGTAATTTCCAGTTCCAGACTGGCACCATCAATTTGATTGGCATCTATCGCTTCATCTAAATCATTTAATAATTGTCCACGGCGCAGTTGCTGTGCAACAATATTGACGGATACACAAATATTTTGATAACCCAAATTATTCCAAAAGCGAATTTGCTGCGCGGTTTTTTGCAGGACAAAACGCCCGATATCCGAAATTAAACTGGTTTGTTCTGCTAAAGGAATAAATAAGCCCGGCGGTATTAAGCCTTTTTCAGGATGATTCCAACGTACTAAGGCTTCAAAACCATAAATATTTTTATCACGGAAATTGATCTTCGGTTGGTAATACACCACCAACTCATTATTTTGAATGGCTTTACGCAAGTCTCGTTCCAAGAAGATCCCTTGCTCTAATAATGCGGTATTTTCATTGGAATAATAACGTGTGGTATTGCCACCCAAATTTTTTGCTTCGCTCAGCGCTTGTTCTGCACAATTATTTAGATAATCTAGCTGACGGCCATGCTCAGGGTAGAACGCGACGCCCATCGATAAAGTGATGACATGATCTTGACCAAAAATATTAAATGGAATGCTAAAGGCTTTATTGATGCGTTCACAATGCTCTTGCACAGAAGGGCGGATGTGTGAAATTTCATACACTATCGCAAAATCATCGCCATTTAAGTGTGCGACAAACAGAGCTTCGGTATTGGTTAGACGTAAACGCTGTGCGACTTGGCGTAACAGTTCGTCACCACCATTGTTGCTGAGATATTCATTTAATGGACGGAAACGGTCGATGTTTAAACGAATAACGGCCAACTGTTTAATCGAATCTTGCTGCGAAACTAAATATTGGTGCAGTTGATAGTTGTAATAAAAACGGTTAGGTAAATCTGTTAAGGTGTCATAGTTTTCTAAATAAGATAAACGTTGTTCTTGCAATTTACGTTCGGTTAAGTCTGAAACAATCCCGATATAATGGGTGACGCGGTTTTGATCATCGGTAATGGCATTAATATGCATCCACAGCGTCAGTTCTTTACCTGAAAGAAATTTTTCGTGCAATTCACCATCATATTCACCAATTTTCAGCACTTGTTTAATGATCGAGTAGTGCATACTGCGTTGAATTGATTTGTAATTCGCTGTGATATCAAAAAGATGTTTGCCAATAATTTGGTCGTAGTTAAATCCGGTTAATTGTTCGTAAAACGGATTGACTTCGATATAGCACAGCTCTTCATTTAAAATGAAAATCCCTTCAGCAGCTTGTTCGAGTACACTGGCTGCAAGTTTTAAACGTTCCTGAGATGTCCGTTCTTGATGGATATCACGTCGAATACCGACCATGCGCAATGGCTTGCGGTTATCTGGATCGCGTTGAATGACTCGCCCTATATCATGTACCCAACTCCATTTTCCTTGACTGTTTTGAATCCGATAGGTGGCCTCATAACGGTCTTTAAATCCACGTAGATGTTGAATCATCGCTGATTTAAAATGTGGGATATCATCAGGATGGATCACATGTTGTAACTGTTGCTGATGCTCTTTCGAATGTCTAAGGGTTTTTTCTTGCTTATAGTTGGTGACAACGATTTTACGGTCTTTGATGTTCCAATCCCAAGGACGTAAACCGGCGATTTCATGCGCAAGGACTAAATTGGCTTGTTGGTTTTCTAAATCCTTGTTCATTTGCTCAATGTCGAAGGTCCGCTCTTTAACTTTCTGTTCAAGGATTTGGTTACCCAGTTGTAGCTGTAATTCGATGTCTCGTGATTTGTTGACTTCATCTTGGAGCTGCTGACACAGTTCATCAGTCCATTTGACTTGTTGCTTGGCACTATCGACCAGTAGGTTATTTTTAGCATGTAAAGTCGATACACGACGATGAATGCGATATGACGTCATGGCGCACATTAGAATCACAATGAGCCCAAAATTAATACTCAGGCTAAATAAGTGATTTGAACCATCTAAGAAAAAGAACTGTGCAATCAGATAGGGCACGATAGACGGGATAAAGGCTAAACAGAAATAATTAAGTTTTTGCGTCAAATAGGTCAAACCAAAGGTTTGCGTCACGATCAAGAGTAGGGCAGAGAGTGTCAGGGCTTGAATTGGTTCAAAGCTTTGATTGGTCGCAGGTAAATAATAAAAAATTAAAAAAATACCGCTCGCAATCAGTGTGCCGACAGAAAAACACTGAAATTGTAGCCAACGATGCGCAATCATCAGTGAATATTGTTCAGGTTTAAAATAAACGGTGCTGATCAGCCAGCATAAACTGACAAAAACTTCGGTAAAAATAAACCAAATATTGAAATACAAAGATGGTGATTTATAAAAAATTTGATATATCGAAAAAATATATAAGCAAATAATCAGGATACTGACTAAAAAATAGCGGCTATGGCGAATCGTGTTCGCAATTTGAGCAGTATGATTGTACTGCTTGATATATTCATCTTGTTTATACGTCATGAATATAAAAACCCTGCCTTAACCAAATTTAGATCGTTGTATTTGTATTGTTCCTGAGAGTATTTGTTTATTCTTAGTAACAAATCATTTGTTTTTATTGACTCTAGGGTAATTGCGTTACAAATAAAAAGCAATATCAAGGATGCCATCATTGATGCTTTCAGATGAACTATCGAGTAAAAATTAAATAAATTTATAATTTAAAATTGAAAGTGCAACTACAGGTGCAGTTTCTGTGCGAAGGACACGTTCACCGATACACCAGTTCACAAAACCTTTCTCATTTGCGGCGCTGATCTCGGCTTCGCTCAAGCCACCTTCAGGGCCAATCAGTAAGGCAAAGTACGGGTCAGCATCTGCTAATACATCAACTTCATCTTTATTGGGTGCGAGTACCAACTTGGTTGTCGGCAGATTACTCTCCAACCATTTTTCAAGGGAAAGTGGCGCAAGTACTTTAGGGACAATGTTGAGACCACACTGTTCGCAAGCTGCAATAGCAATGCCTTGCCAATGGTCGAGTTTCTTTTGATCACGATCGTACTTCAAACGCATTTCACAACGTTCTGAAGTGAGTAGTTGAATTTCAGAAACACCGAGTTCCACCGCTTTTTGAATCGCATAATCCATGCGGTCGCCTTTGCTCATCACTTGACCCAAGAGCGCTGTAAAATGTGGTGTGCGATTGCTTGGATTGAATTGCAAAACTTGGACGGCAGCTGACTTTTTAGCGACTTCAACCAATTCAACATGGTATTCGCCACCTTGCCCATTGAACAAAGTGGCTGTTTCGCCTACTTGAGCACGTAAAACTTTTACCCAGTGATGAAACACTGTTTCCGTTAATTCAACAGTCGTATCAACAGTTAAATCAGCTTCAATATAAAAACGTGGCATTAAAGTTTTACTCTCAAAAAGGTCGAAATGTCTTATGCAAGACCGAGGTCTTTCACAAGTTGACGTGTAGGGTCAGTGGTGTTCATGGTGTAGAAGTGCAGGCTTGGCGCACCACCAGCAATCAGGCGTTCGCAAAGTTTCACAATCACTTCATGACCAAAGGCTTTGATTGACGCTGTGTCGTCGCCATAAGTCGCAAGCTGTTTGCGAATCCAGCGAGGAATTTCTGCACCTGTACCATCAGCAAAACGAATTAAATTGCTTGCATTGGTAATCGGCATAATGCCTGGAGCGACAGGAATGTTCACGCCTTCTTTTTGAATGCGCTCTACAAAGTAGAAATAGGCATCTGGATTAAAGAAGAACTGGGTGAGTGCTGCATTAGCGCCAGCATTGGCTTTGTCGCAGAAACGTTTGATGTCGAGATCAAAGCTGTCTGCTTGCGGGTGCATTTCTGGGTATGCTGCAACTTCAATTTTGAAATGATCACCAGTATGTTCACGGATGAAACGCACAAGATCTGTTGCATAAGGCAATTCGCCTAAGCCCACCTGACCAGAGGGCAAGTCACCGCGCAGCGCAACAATACGGTCAATGCCTTGTGACTTATACAAATCCAGCAATTCGGCAATACGTTCTTTGCTGTCACCAATACAAGACAGGTGAGGGGCAACAGGTGTGCCTTTACCGTTGAAGTCGTTCAATGTAGACAAAGTACGTTCACGGGTAGAACCGCCTGCACCGTATGTTACAGAGAAAAATTCAGGATTTAATAATTGTAGTTCTTGGTGTACAACTTTAAGTTTTTCCGCGCCCGCATCAGTTTTGGTCGGGAAGAACTCAAAGGAAATAGGAATCTGTTTTGACATGTTCAAATCCTTTTTTTATAAATACTTTTATTTAAAAAAATCCCCTCATCCTAACCTTCTCCCTGAGCCATATATGGCGCAAGAGAAGGGACTTCCATTATGAAAGTAATAGTTATTTGGAGTTAACAACAAATTTGCTTTCACAATGAAGAGTTCCCTCTCTTGCGCTGAGCTTCAAAGCAGTGCTTGAAGCACGCTCAGGAGAGGGTTAGGGAGAGGTATTTATAAAACTTAGTATTTATAAGCCTCAGCTTTGAACGGGCCTTCAACTTGAACACCGAGGTAATCCGCTTGTTCTTGAGTCAAAGTCGTTAATACGCCGCCGAAACCAGCAACCATTGCAGCAGCAACTTCTTCGTCTAATTTCTTAGGAATAAGTTCTACGCGGATTGCAGCTTGTTTTTGATCTTCAGGAAGATCAGCAAATTTTTCAGCGAACAAGTGCATTTGCCCCAACACTTGGTTAGCAAAAGAACCATCCATAATACGTGAAGGGTGACCTGTTGCATTACCAAGGTTCACTAAGCGGCCTTCTGAAAGAAGAATAAGGTAATCATTTTCATTTTCTGAACGATACACTTGGTGAACTTGTGGCTTAACTTCAACCCACTTATAACCACGTAAGTAATTTGTGTCGATTTCAGTATCGAAATGACCGATGTTACAAACTACAGCGCCAGCTTTTAATGAATCAAGCATTGCAGCGTCACATACGTGGTAGTTACCAGTTGTTGTTACGATCAAGTCAGTATTTTGAAGAAGGTCAAGGTTGATGTCTTCTTTCTTACCCGTTTGAATGCCATTTTTATACGGAGCAACAACTTCGAAACCGTCCATGCATGCTTGCATTGCACAGATAGGGTCAACTTCAGTTACACGTACAATCATGCCTTCTTGACGAAGTGATTGAGCAGAACCTTTACCTACGTCGCCATAACCGATCACAAGCGCACGGCGGCCAGATAAAAGCATATCTGTACCACGTTTGATGGCATCATTTAGAGAGTGACGGCAACCGTATTTGTTGTCGTTTTTAGACTTAGTTACAGAGTCGTTTACGTTGATTGCAGGAACTTTTAAAGTACCGTCGCGGTGCATTTCGTAAAGACGTTGAACACCTGTAGTGGTTTCTTCAGTAATACCGTGGATTTTAGCAATTACTTCTGGGTATTTTTCGTGAACAAGTGCAGTTAAGTCACCGCCATCGTCCAGAATCATGTTGGCATCCCAAGGTGTGCCGTTTACATTGATTTGCTGTTCAAGACACCACATGTATTCTTCTTCAGTTTCGCCTTTCCAAGCAAATACTGGAATACCCGCAGCAGCGATTGCAGCAGCAGCGTGGTCTTGAGTAGAGAAGATGTTGCACGAAGTCCAGCGAACTTCTGCGCCCAATTCAACTAGAGTTTCAATTAAAACTGCAGTTTGAATGGTCATGTGGATACAGCCTAGGATTTTCGCGCCAGCAAGCGGTTTAGCCGCTGCATAGCGTTTACGAAGGCCAATAAGCGCTGGCATTTCTGCTTCAGCAAGTTTGATTTCTTTACGGCCGTAGTCAGCTAGTGAAATATTGGCAACTTTGTAATCTGTAAATGAAGCATTAACCGCGTTCATCACGATCTCCTTAATAAAAACAATTGATCATTCAGTTCGCGGATGCCGTTGTTGATTGGAACGAGTGTCCAACCGAATCGTCGAGCCTAGCGATCTTATATTTAGTGCCTATAAGAAAGTCGCAGCATCCCTCGACTAGGGCAGTATTGTACTTGGAAATAGAGTGAGTTCCAATCAAAAATTGGTTAATATGTAGATGAATAATCTGATAATAAAAAGATAATAACGTACATATCATGAATATATTAAAATTTAATATTTTCCTAGTTTTACTCGTATCTTCACAAGCTGTCTCAGCAAGGCGAGGCGACTTTTCACCACAAGATATTTTTTTTCTGCCTTTAATTTTGATTGGGGTTTTATCCTTATTTAAATTTTCAGGCTTTATTGAAAATTATACGAAAGGCTTAAATTTAACCCTTAGAGTAGTCATAAAAGCAGTGAGTTTTATTATTTTGATTGGCATCATTGCCCTTATAATTATCGGGATAGGGCTAATTTCTGAGTATATTCCTGAAAAATGGTCGATGATATTCTAGTGCAATTTTAAATATAAAAAATTGGAAGCTAATAATGAAAAAATTAACTGCATTCATATGCTTGTGTTTTTCAGCACTAACATATGCCAACGATTCAACAGGCTACGTGGCAACAGGCGGTGTGCAATACCTGAAAAATAAAGATATTCAAATGTTCAGTGAAGACCTGTTTATTAGTAAAAAAATTATTAAGGTTGATTACCAGTTTAAAAATTTAAGCAATAAAGATGTCACTGAAACGGTCTTATTTCCGTTGCCAAAAGTAGAAAACTTCTTTGAATCTGATTTTGCCAATACAGAAAAGCTGCTCAAAAGTTTTAAAGTTCAAGTGAATGGAAAAACGATTCAGCCTGAAATGCACGTGCGCACTTTTATTCAAAAAAATGCGAAAACAGCCCCGATTGATATGACGGAGAGTTTTAAGCAATGCGGGTTTACGGAAAAAAACATGCTGAATCCGTGGAGCAGGCAAGATGTTGAATATGAAACTTTCGAAACAAAACTCAGACGCTGTAAAAATGTAGCGCTGCAAAAAGTATTGCCCAAAGATCCGAATGAAACCATTTCATGGTCGTCTCAGGTGATTTACAGTTGGAAGCAAACGTTTAAAGCCAATGCGCTCACACGTGTACAGCATCAATATGCACCGCTGGTGGGTGGGTCTGTGGCTTTATATCCTGATGAATATAATAAAAGTTATTGTATGGATCAAAACTTTAAGGCAGGACTCAGAAAGGCTAAATCACAGCATGCACCATTTCAAGCGCTGGGCTATATCTTAAAAACTGGTGCCAATTGGGCAAAGCCTATTCAAGATTTTAAACTGACTATCGAGCGTGATGCAGGAGAGTTGGTTTCTTTTTGCTGGGCAGGTAAAGTGAAGAAAATCAGCGCTACGCAGTTTCAAATGGTTGAAAAGAATTTTGTGCCCAAACAAGATTTGGACATTATTTTTGTGCATGTGAAATCAGGTCTGGATTAAAACTTGCAGGCAAAACTGCTGCGATTTGTTTATCATCGTCCATAAGCAATTTTGAGTTTTGATATATGTCGATGGAAATACCTGATGAGTTGGCAAATTTAGAAGCCAATGGCGGCATTTATGCAGTGTGGATGTTGCTGCAGCACTTAGGTATAGATGCAGACATTCAGCAGCTCATCGAAGTTTGCGCTTATGAAGCTGGCCATGGCACAACAACTATTGGTTTAGCCGTAGGGCTAAAAAAGTTTGGCTTTCAAGTAAAGTTTTACACAGAGCATGATCCTGAACTGCAGGACAGTGAAAAACGCAGCTATGCAGAAGCAGACCAATTGGAACTGCTTGTATTACCTGCAATTGGCTATGCACAAATCCAGCAGGCTTTTGAACAAAATCAGTTTGTGATTGTCTATTACGACACCCTAGAAGGCGTGGGGAATCATTCCTTGGTGTATGACATTGATGAGACAGAGATCAGTTTCTTTGACAGCTTTGATGCCATGCCAGCAGACGTATTTGAACAGCAGCGTGGTGCGGAAGGCATTTGCCGACAAGTCATTATTGTGGATGTAAATGATTATGTGGCGAGCTGAGCCATATTGTTGAATGAAAAAAGCCCATCATGAGATGGGCTTTATTTTTTAGAAAATAATTGGATTATTGCTCAGCCATATTGGCTTTTTCATTCCAAAAATCTGCTTTTTCTTCATCGGCGTCGATGCCTAATCCATTGGCATAAATAAAAGCCAAATCACGCATGGCCTGAACTTCACCTAATTTTGCAGATTGTTCAACCAGTTCAATGGATTTAGCGACATCTTTTTCCACCACATCGCCGCGACGGTAAAAATTGGCCAATTCTAAAATAGCAGCAGGATGGTCATGCTTCGCCGCTTGTTCTAACCAGCGGTGCGCATGTTCAAAATAGGTTTTAGATTCTTCCGGATCTTCTTCGAGCATATCTTTGGCATAGACTGCATAGCCTTCACCCAGCCAATACATTGCTTCTACATGACCTAACTGAGCTGCTTTGAGTGCCCATTCTTCTGCAAGTTCAACATGCTCATCATTTTCACTTTGCATATAAATTTCAGCCAGTTCAAATTGAGCATCTTTATTGCCTGCCATGGCACGGTTATATAAAGCAGGAGAGATCGAAAGTTCAGACATGTGTAATCCAAAAGAGCAGAATAGGCATAGCCTAATCGGTTGGCATGAAAAAAGCCAATCCGAAGATTGGCTTTCAATGTTTAGAGAAGCTTGTCTAATGAATTAAAATTTCAATAACACAGCTGACAATACAAATACGACAACCAATGCACCAATAATTTTCCAAAAATATTCAGCGATATAACTAATACATAGCCCGACAAATAAAGCCGCAATAGTCAGCGCGCCAAACCAATAACTGATGTTATTGCTCGGCGTGCCAAGAGAGAGGCAAATTATCAAGGCGATGATCAATAGCGCCCAGCCGACTAGCGTGGCTAACCGTGTTTGGCCCACACTTAACTCTTTGCTGTAAAACTGCTTTTGATGTTTAGACATGCTGCTTGCCAAGGCAAAAAAACCTAAGCTACTCAGTGCCCAAATCAGGAGAAAGAACATCATGCTTCAACCTCCTTTGTGCCACGTGCTTTTTTAACAGGCAGTCCTTTATGCTTTTTCACTTTGTAAAATGAATAGGCAAACAAGATAGCCAAAAGCCACATTGCAAGATCAAAGGATGCAATCATCCATTGGCCATTTACCATGGTATTCCAAAGCGGTTGACCACCAGTCATGAAGTTTACAATCGGCAGTAAGGCAAAAATTGCTGTGGCAAAAGCTAAAAGTTCTAGCCACGCTTGACGGTGCGTACGGAAAATCGCATAAACGAGCGTCAGTAGCCAAACAATAAAGAAACTACGAATTTCTAATTCCGAACGGTTTTCAAGCTGTGCGGGAATAAAACGGTTGGCATAGAAAAATGCTGCGCAGGCAATGGGTAAACCAATAATCGCTGCAATATTGGTCACTTCAACCGTGCGGTAGCCAAATGATTTAAAGCCTTGTTTTTGCTGTTGCGGCGCACGTTTTACACACCACAGAATGAGACCTGTAGCGACCATCAGGGTGCCTACAATCCCTGAAATAAACAGCAGCCAACGTAGTGCTAAATCTACACCGCGTGCTTCATGCAGCGTAGTCACTACATTGTAAATACCCATCGGTACAGAAGGGTGCTTTAACTTGGCACTTTCGTCAGTTAAGTCTTTGCCTGTTACGCCATCAAATTGTTTGCTTGCATAGACATTACGATATGCGACACTTTCACCATGTAAGGCACGTAGCTCAATTTTAGCTTGGTCTGTATTCGGTGCAATGATGCTAACGGTGCTAATAGGATTAGTTTTCCATTCAGCCTGAACCGCAGTCACGATTGGCGCTAAGTTGGTCAACGGCGCAGCAACGTTAGGTTGCTCTTCACGTTTAGAGCGACGATCTCCTCGACCTTCACCACGGCTCTCAGCACGATTTTCGCCTTGGTTTTGTGCAGAATTGGCACGGGCTTGCTGTGGGCGTTCGCCACGTTCTTCGCGTCCTTGGGCAGATTCACGTCCTTCAGGTTTATTTTCTTGAACTAGGGCACGATTTTGTTCTTGTAAAAATTGTCCCCGGTTTTCATAAATACGCTCAATCCCCCAAGGCATGATTGTAAATAACAGCAGCAACAGGCCACTAAAGGTGATCATGATGTGGAAGGGAAGCGCAAATACTGCGGTTGCATTATGTGCATCGAGCCAAGAACGTTGTCCTTTACCTGAACGGAAGGTAAAGAAATCTTTAAAGATTTTTTTATGAGTAATCACACCACTAATGATGGCAACTAACATCAACAGTGTCGCTATCCCGACAAACCATCGCGTCCACATACGTGGCATACCATAAAGTTCGAAATGGAAACGATAGAGAAAATTACCACCACGCGTATCGCGCGGCTCAAGCACTTCACCTGTAGCACTATCAATGTAGATTTGTTTACCACCACGGCGTGCGCGAGGGTCTTCACCTTGTTCACGAACGGTAATTAATGTGGCATTTTGACGCGTATTTGGCAGCAAAATATTCCAAGCACCTGCATTCGGATGATTTTGCTGTAAATAATTCAGTGCGACTTCAGTTTGTTGGACTTGTGAACTGGCTGGAACAGATTGATGCAGCTCAGGTGTCATCCAAACATTGATTTCATTTTTAAAGAAGCTCAGGGTTCCGGTCAGGAAAATAGCATACAGCAACCAACCTAAGATTAGGCTAGCCCATGTATGCAGCCAAGACATGGACTGGCGAGGCCCCTCTACTTTTGCATCAACACGCATTTTAGCTTCCCATCATCATGTAAATGGCATACAAACACACCGCAGGGATCACAATGCCTAAAGTTGCTTTGAGGGTTTTATTCACCATAAAGACCCAAATAAATGCACAGCTCCACAGGATAAATGAAATTAAAGTTGCACTCATGGCTGCACTTCCACGGTCTTCGCTAAATACATCTGCGATTACGATGGCAGATAGCATCGCTACAACATATCCGCCCACTAAAGCGAGGGCAAAGCGATAGAAAATCATCAATCGATAGGTCAATAGAGAGGGGGTGTCTTTACGCGTTTTAGGCAGCGCAGATGTGAGGGGTGTCACGAGTGCCTCAGGTGGTGAGCTATTCATAAAATACTTAAGCGCTTGGGAATTGTATTAAAGTTAATCTAAATGATAACAATTATTATTAATAATTAGAATAATGTATTCACAAAATTATTGATTTTTCAGCATGCTGAGTAGAAATGGATTTAAAAAGAGGGGAATTAAAGGCGAAAAAATAGCGACCGAAGTCGCTATTTTAGAATGCAAGAATGCTTATGTGTCTACATTATTGCTCTTGTTGAATGCCTGCAACTAACCAGTCTTGATCAGAACCCGCAGGTTTAACAAAATGCCATACTTCAGCAAAAGGCTGTGGCAGGCTATTTAAGTCTTCACTTACAGTACCTGTAAAACGCACACTTACAACGTATTGACCATTTTCGTTAGCAGAATCGACCACCATAGCATTTAAGTTAGAAAACTCAGCAACGTCTTCATCTTTATTCGCCATAATGTCGTTATACATAGACTGGTAAAGATCAGGCGTTAAGTAACGCTGAATTTCAGAAATGTTGCTTGCCGTATTCATCGATTGAATGTGGTTAAAACGCTGACGTGCAACACGTAAAAATGTTGCTGGCTCTGTACCATCAGGCAATTGATTGCCGCTGTTGGTATAGGCAGCACCAAAAGGCGCGTTCGTTGCTGCAGCTGCACCAAATGGAGCATTTGAAGCTGCTGAATTACCGCCTACAGAATTACCAAAAATATTCGTATTGTCATTGCCTGCACGAGGTGCAGCATTTTGTTGGCCAAACGGTGCATTGTTTGCACCGCTGTTTGGCGCATACGGATTGTTAGTGGCTAGTTTTTTTTTTGCGCCCATCTTACGGAAAATGAAGAAGGCAACAGCAGCGGCAAGTAAAATCCAGATCCAGCCTGGAATACCACCTTTCTCTTCCTGTTGTTGTGCTTGCGCTTCAGAAGCTGCTTGACCGTTATTGTCATCGGCCATCGCATTTGCAGCGACTGCACCAATAGCAGCACCAGCCACACCAGCAGCAACCATTCCGCCCACATTCGAGCCAGATTTTGCTGGAGCGCCAGCAGTTGCAGGCTGTTGAACAGGAGCAGATTGACGAGGTTGCTGATAAGACTGAGTTGGAGCAGCTTGACGGCTCATACCATGGCTTTTACCACCACCGGCACGTTTCGCTTCTGCAATCGGCGCTACCAAAAGGGCTGCTGTTAAAAGAGCAGTCATCAAACCACGCTGTCGAACTTCCATCAAATTTTCCTATATCTATATAAAGTTAAAATAGCCATCTAGTTATGCCGCCATTTGTATTGAATTTCAATAGAACATCGGTAAAAAATTGAAAATTCATTCAAAATAAACTAATCAACGTGACTAAGACTCATCGGTCAGCGTAATTGCCTGACTCAACGCCTCATGTAAACGTGCGACAGAAATAATCTCTACACCTGAAATGGGTTTTTGCGGTGCATTACCACGAGGTAAAATAATGGTTTTAAAACCATGCTTAATGGCTTCTTTGAGTCGTTCCTGTCCATTGGGTACAGGACGGATTTCGCCTGAAAGTCCGACTTCGCCAAATACCGCCAAATGCTGTGGCAGGGCTTTAGCTCTTAAGCTAGAGGCACAGGCTAAAAGTACCGCAAGGTCAGAACCGGTTTCCGTGATTTTTAAGCCACCGACGACATTGACATAGACATCTTGTCCTGCGGTTTGTACGCCACCATGACGGTGCATAACGGCTAAAAGCATGTTTAAACGGTTTTGTTCTAAACCTAAGGCCACGCGCCGAGGTTGTCCGTGCGCATCATCTACCAAAGCCTGAACTTCAACCAAAAGTGGGCGTGTACCTTCACGGCTAATCATGACAATGGAACCCGGAATGGCTTCATCATAACGACTAAGGAAAATAGCGGATGGGTTTGATACTTCACGCAGACCTTTATCAGTCATGCCAAATACCCCAAGCTCGTTGACCGCACCAAAACGGTTTTTCACCGCACGAATCATACGGAAGCGAGAGTCAGACTGACCTTCAAAATACAAAACACAATCGACCATGTGCTCAAGCACGCGAGGGCCGGCCAAAGAACCTTCTTTTGTTACGTGACCGACAATAAACAGTGCAGTGCCACTATTTTTGGCAAAGCGGGTCAGGAGTGCAGCCGATTCACGAATTTGGGAAACACCGCCCGGCGCAGACTGGAGTGTTTCGGTGTATAGGGTTTGGATCGAATCTAAAATGGCCACGGCAGGGCGTTCATGTGCCAATACTTCGCAAATACGCTCGACACAGGTTTCTGCCATGACTTTAAGTTGATCGGTCGGCAAATCTAGGCGCTGGGCACGTAGCGCCACCTGAGACAAAGATTCCTCACCTGTGACATATAAGGCAGAACTTTTACTCGCCGCCATATAGGTTGCGGTTTGTAGCAAAATAGTGGATTTACCAATGCCGGGGTCACCACCAATCAGCACAACTGAACCTGTGACCAGTCCACCACCGAGTACACGGTCAAATTCACCAATACCTGTTGCCATTCGGGTTTCATGCGAAACAGAAACTTGATTTAAGGTGGTCACAGCAGCGGCTTGACCTGCATAGCCACCGCCCATTTTAGGCTGTGCACGGTGTGTAACGGCGGGTGCAATATTGACTTCGACTAATGAATTCCATTCACCACATTCGGTACATTGACCGGCCCATTTGGGATGATCAGCACCACATTGTTCACATCGATAGACACTTTTTGCTTTCGCCATAATATTTACTGTGCACAAACTCAAATTGAGTCACAGCATAGCGGTGAATACATCGAAAAACCAAGTTTTTATCGCATGAAATGACTGTTGAAGGTCAATTGATGTCGTTTTATTTTCAATAGCTGCACTTTTATATAGTAAGCACTTTATAATAGCGCATTATATTTTTTGAAATGGGTCACCACATGACTGAACTATTACGACATATCGATGCCATTGCACGTGAAAAAAATCGTGATGTGTTATTTGTGCATTTTGAAGAATATGATCATCAACATCCTGAGAAAAATACGGTACGTAATGACGTTATGCACTGGTTTGACCTGCAAAATCTCGAGTATTTCCCTTGTATGGGGCTAGAAGGTGAGTCTTTGATCGATAGCTATACAGGTGATTTATACCTTGACGTACCTTTTGATGAAAGCAGCCCTGCATATAAAACTCTCAGTGAATATCTTGAAGATGAACAAGGGAACATGAAAATTCAGGGGGTATTGTTCTTTTCTTTATCCTTGGAAATTGCCTTAGAAATCGAAGCGGATCTGATGGAAGCCAGTGCTGTAGATTCTGAATATGCTGAAAATGAGTTTGGTGACCAATTTGGCGAAGGCTTTATTGAAGATGCTGAGTCAGATCAAAAGGATGAATCCAATGAAAGCAACACGAAAAACGACAAATTTGATGATGGTCAAATCGGTACGATTCAATAAGTAAATATCGATTATCAGTCCGAATAAAAAAGCCACGTGAATTCACGTGGCTTTTTGTTTAGTAGCGTGAAAGGATTAGTACAGTTCACCTGATTTACGACGTGCAATAAAGTCCTTCGATTCTTTGGCAATAACACCAGAAAGTAACAACAGCGCAATTAAGTTTGGTACAGCCATCAAACCGTTAAAGGTATCGGCAAATAACCACACAAGATCAAGAGTCGCCACACAGCCTACAAAGACTGAAGCGATGTAAATCAAACGGTAAATCAAGACAAACTTTTCACCAAGTAAGTAAGTACAGCATTTTTCACCATAGTAACTCCAACCTAAAATGGTTGAGTATGCAAAGAAAATAATCCCGAAGGTGACGATCAAGCCGCCAAAACCCGGTAATAATTTATCAAATACGCTGATAGTTAAAACTGCACCAGTTTGGTCGCCAAAACTGTTGCCTGCCATAATAAAGCCCATGACCAAAACAATCCCGGTGATAGAACACACGATAATCGTATCGATAAATGTACCTGTCATTGAAACTAAACCTTGACGTGCAGGGTGATCCGTTTTCGCAGCAGCCGCGGCAATAGGTGCAGAACCCATACCTGCTTCGTTAGAGAAAACACCACGGGCAACACCATAACGAATAGCCGCACCAATCGCACCACCCGCAGCAGCTTCGCCCGTAAATGCATAGCTAAAGATCATTTTTAGTGCAGGGATCACCAATTCAAGGTTGGTGAAAATAATCATTAAGCCACCCAATACATAACCGACAGCCATAATAGGTACGATATAAGAGGATGCTTTAGAGATGGATTTAATTCCGCCGAGAATTACTAAAGCAGACAGAATAGTAATAACAATACCTGTAATCCACGTTTCAAGTCCGAGACTATTTTCAACAGCGAGGGCAACCGTATTGGACTGTACTGAACTGCCAATGCCGAAAGAGGCTAAAGTACCAAAGAGGGCAAAAATGACAGCGAGCCATTTCCACTTCAGTCCACGTTCAATGTAGTACATTGGACCGCCGCTCATTTCGCCATTTTCATTTTTTACGCGATATTTGACTGCGAGTACGCCTTCACCATATTTGGTTGCCATACCAAAGAGGGCTGTCATCCACATCCAAAATACTGCACCGGGGCCACCAAGGACGCAGGCTGTTGCAACGCCTGCGATATTACCTGTACCGATGGTTGCAGATAAAGCAGTCATAAGTGAGGCAAAATGTGAAATATCGCCTTCATGTGATTTGGCATGTTCATGCCTTCCAAACACTTGTTTAAATGCTAAAGGCAACATGCGGAATTGCCAGAATAGTAAACGGAAGGTGAGGAATACACCTGTTCCGACAATGAGGACCAACATGTATGGGCCCCAGACCCAACCGCTGAGTGTATTCATGAGTGTGTGTAGATCTTGCATAGTATCTTTCTTCTTATCGGTCCTGAGTGAATGCTACATTTTTGATATCTGTAGCAATTGATATGCCATTGTTAGAAACTTCCATGATTTTTGGCATAAATTTTTTATCGTTGGGAAAATATTTTTTGCATAGAATTGAAGTTTTTACAAGTAAATTGTTGTTTTGTTTGTCGCTTTGAATTTGGGATAGAGGTTAAGATTTTTATATATAAGAAAAATAAATTAACTTTGTCACTTAATCCGAAAATATAGATGATGAAAAATAATTTTGTATTTTCTGAAACTTTTACGTTAATTTGTCGCAATTGGAACGCGAAGTTGAATTAAATAATGTCAAATGAGAGTCATGGATCGCACGCCGATAGCGGCGATTTGAAACGAAGCCTGTCCAACCGACACCTGCAATTGATTGCGATTGGTGGTGCGATTGGTACAGGTTTATTTATGGGGTCAGGAAAGACCATCAGTTTAGCTGGTCCGTCCATCCTTATTATCTATATGATTATTGGTTTTATGGTTTTCCTCGTCATGCGTGCATTAGGCGAGTTATTACTATCAAATCTTGAATATAAATCTTTTATCGATTTTGCAACCGACTTAATCGGCCCGTGGGCAGGTTATTTTGTGGGTTGGACCTATTGGCTGTGCTGGATCACTATAGGGATTGCTGATTTATCGGCCATCATTTATTACCTGCAATTCTTTAATGGAGGTAACCCGTTCTCGCCCGAAGAAGGGGTGATGATCAGTGTTGCCGCCATTGTTTTTATCATGGGTTTAAACCTTGTTACGGTTAAACTTTTTGGTGAATTAGAGTTTTGGTTTGCACTGATTAAGATTATTGCAATCGTGGTGCTCATTGGTGTCGGTCTTTGGATGATCTTTACCGGTTTTACCTCATCGACAGGTGAAATCGCATCATTCACACATTTATGGTCACATGGTGGTCTATTCCCAACAGGAGTAACTGGCTTCTTGGCAGGTTTCCAAATCGCCATTTTTGCCTTTGTCGGCGTAGAACTCGTGGGTACTACGGCAGCAGAAACCAAAGATCCAGAACACAACTTGCCTAAAGCTGTGAACTCGATTCCGATTCGTATCATTATTTTCTATGTGCTGGCACTTGTGATTGTGATGTCCGTTACGCCATGGAATGCCATTGACCCAAGCATTTCACCATTCGTGAACTTGTTTAGCCAAGCCGGTATTGCTGCTGCTGCGATTATTATGAACTTGGTGGTGTTGTCATCAGTTATGTCATCGATGAATAGTGGTGTGTTCTCGACTTCACGTATGTTGTTTGGTTTATCTCGTGAAGAGCAAGGTCCAAAAGCGTTTGGCCGTCTAAACTCACGTGCAGTTCCGGCAAATGCGTTGTATTTCTCGGCAGTTTGTTTACTGTTGGGTGCGGCATTACAGTATTTCGTACCGAACACGGTTGAAGCCTTCACTTTAGCAACTACACTGTCGACGATTTTATTTATCTGCGTATGGCTCATGATTATCTGGAGTTATATCGTTTACTATAAAACTCGTCCTGAGTTGCATGCGAAATCAACCTTTAAACTACCGGGTGGTTTATATACCTGTTGGCTCGTGATTATCTTCTTCATCGGCATGATTTATGTCTTGTCGCTAGAAGCAGATACCATGAAAGCGCTCATGGTGAGCCCGATTTGGTTCATCATATTGATTATTGGCTATTTCGGTTTTTATAAGAAAAAGCACCATTAATTTACATTTTTGATCTGATGTAAAAACATAAATAGCTGCTCCTGAGGGGCAGCTTTTTATTTGGATATGGATTTATTTTAAGTTAAAACAGACTGTTTATTAGCGTTTCGATTTGTATTAAACAGCATTCAAATTGATATGCTATTTCAGTGAAATCAATAGCCTGATCGAGCTAGAAATAAAGACAAATAAGGATTGAAAACAGCACCATCAAATTTTGCTTAAATTTAGTGCAGAATGGCAAAAAGCTCACTTGGAATTACAGGGCTTTTCTTTTATCCGCGGGTTGATCACGTTATACTCGGAAAAATCTTTTCATTAGGTACGTTTATGTATCGTTTTATGAATTATAAAATTATTGTATTAGCAAGTGCTGTGCTGCTGACCGCTTGTGGTCAGTCTGGTGCATTGCATTTACCTTCAGATGCAAATGCAGATAAGCGCGCAAAATATCTGATTTATCCAGATACGCCTGCACAGCAAAAGCAGGAAAAACAAGCGGCTCCTGTTGCAACTGAATCGGAATCTTCAAATTCTAACCCTACACCTTAATGCTTTTATAGAAAGGATACTTTCATGAGTTTCACCCGTACGAATGGGGTATTGCATGCAGAGCAATGTTCTTTACAACAGCTTGCACAGCAATATGGCACACCGCTTTATGTTTATTCAAAAGCTACTTTTGAAAAGCATTATTCAGATATGGATCGTGCATTTAGCTTTATCGACCATCAAATTTGTTTTGCGGTAAAGTCAAACTCTAATCTTGCGGTGTTAAACGTACTTGCCAAGCAGGGCGCTGGTTTTGATATCGTGACGGGTGGAGAACTCGCACGTGTGTTAAAAGCCGGTGGTGAAGCTTCTAAAATTGTATTCTCAGGTTTGGGTAAAACTGAAGCCGATATCCAAAAAGCGTTGGACGTGGGTATTGCATGTTTTAACGTTGAATCACATGCAGAGTTGGATCGAATCCAAAAAGTTGCTGCTGCAATGGGTAAGAAAGCACCGATTTCATTGCGTGTAAATCCAGATGTGGATGCTAAAACCCATCCTTATATCTCTACGGGTTTAAAAGAAAATAAATTCGGTATTCCTTCAGACAGCGTTTTTGAAACTTATGCGTATGCGGCATCATTGCCAAATCTTGAGATTATCGGGATTGATTGTCATATCGGCTCACAGTTGACTGAAACTCAGCCTTTTGTTGATGCACTTGATCGTGTCATTGTGATGATCAATCAATTGAAAGAGATGGGGATTCAGCTAAAACACATCGATATCGGTGGTGGTTTAGGTGTGACTTACAAAGACGAAGTTCCACCAACTGTTGAAGAATATGCTCAGGCAATGCGTCCGGCTTTAGAAAAATTAGGCCTTAAGGTGTATATGGAACCGGGGCGTAGTATTTCTGCAAATGCAGGTGTGTTGTTAACCAAAGTTGATTTACTCAAACCGACCAATCATCGTAATTTTGCGATTATTGATGCTGCAATGAATGACTTAATCCGTCCCGCTTTATATGAAGCATGGATGGATATTCAGGAAGTAACACCTCGTACAGATACAGAAAAGAAAGACTGGGATGTTGTTGGTGCGATTTGCGAAACCGGTGATTTCCTCGGAAAGCAACGTCATTTGGCGATTCAAGAAAATGATGTGCTTGCAGTATTGGGTGCGGGTGCTTATGGTTTTGTCATGAGCTCAAACTACAACAGCCGCGGACGTGCTGCTGAAGTGATGGTTGATGGTGATCAGTCTCATTTGATTCGTGAGCGTGAAACCATCGAATCCTTATGGGAACGTGAACGTTTATTGCCTTAAGGAGAAATTCGAGATGTTATTAGAATTTACCAAAATGCATGGCCTTGGCAATGACTTTATGGTGGTCGATCTAATTAGCCAACGGGCTTATTTAGATACAGTGACGATTCAGCGTTTGGCTGACCGTCATTTTGGTATTGGTTTTGATCAGCTTTTGATTGTAGAGCCACCTGATTTGCCTAATGTCGATTTTAAATATCGTATTTTTAATGCAGATGGTTCGGAAGTTGAACAATGCGGTAATGGCGTACGTTGTTTTGCGCGCTTTGTGCATGAACGTAAGTTGACCAGCAAAACCAAAATCAAAGTACAAACCAAGTCAGGTATCGTAGAGCCTGAATTAGGTGCGAATGGTTGGGTGCGCGTCAACATGGGTTATCCACGCTTTTTGCCGCATGAAATTCCATTTATTGCGGAAGAGCCTGAAAACTTATACGACATTGCATTGGCGAATAATGAACAACTCACCATTGATGTAGTGAGTATGGGTAATCCGCATGCAGTGACGATCGTTCCTGATGTTATTACCGCAGACGTTGCTAAAATTGGTCCACAAGTCGAATCGCATGAGCGTTTTCCACAGCGTGTAAATGCAGGTTTTATGCAAATTGTGGACGAGAAACATGCACGCTTACGTGTATTTGAACGTGGTGTCGGTGAAACTATGGCCTGTGGTACAGGTGCTTGTGCAGCGGCAGTATCAGGTATGCGTCGTGGTTTATTAGCTAATTCGGTCGAAATAGAGTTGGCAGGTGGTAAGCTGCAAATTGAGTGGCAAGAAGGTGGTGTGGTTTGGATGACTGGACCAACTGCAACAGTTTACGAAGGACGCTTAGATTTAAGTTACTTCCAAGGTTAAAATCAAAGCCCTGATTCATTCAGGGCTTTTTTCATAAAATAAAAAGTGAATAAAAAATTATAATTCAATTGGATTGGAATCAACATGGAACAAATAAACGAAGAAATAAAAGAAGAAATCTTAGAACAACTTTTTCATAAAGCCTTACATGAACCCGCGTATCGACCCGAATTTTTAGCTCAGTTATTGGCAGCCAATGTGTATTGTGTGGGAACAACAGGGGGACGTGATTCACGTATTGCCGAAGATTTGATCTTGGATGAAGGCGACCGTATTCAATTGAAATCATGGGAAGATGAAACATATGATTGCGTCATTCCATTTTTTACGTCCTTGGAAAAAATGCGTTTAGCAATATCTGAAGAGGAGTCGTATATCCGGCTACCAACCAAGGCATTATTTGAAATGACTTTAGGAGCAAGGCTTGTATTGAATCCACAATCACCTGATGCGACGAAGGACTTTGTACCAGAAGAAATTCAACATTTGCTGAACGGGCAGTATATTCAGCCCTCAGAAAACTATGAAGTTACGGAAGATACGGAAGTTTTAATTGGTCAGCCGGCGGAATATCCGCAGTTTATGATTGATCAATTAAGCATTTTTTTCGGCACAGAGCGTGTGGTAAAAGCTGCTTATTTAGCGCAAATGCTGAATCAAGCTCGAGATGATTCACCGACTTTGTTGATCGGATTAGATTTAGAAGCAGGATTATCTGAACAACAAATTCAAGAATTGCACAGTAAAATTGGTCGTATCACACAGGATAGTTTAAAAGAGCAATGCCCAGTGGATCTGATCCATGTCAATCCGCACAGTGTCGATGGTGTAGAAGGGTATTTGCTTAATGAAACGCAAGCTTTTTACCAACGTGTTGATGGTAAGCCTAAGGGGTTCTTTGCTAGACTCTTTTCATAAAACAGATATGTAAGATCGCTTTAGAGAACGTACCACAACGCTAAAGCACATGTTGAAATGGGAGAAGACAGGTGACGATGGATCAGAGTCAACTACTGGCTATGTGGTTGAAGGAACGTGAAATTCAAAATCAGTCTAAACATACCTTGCAAGCGTATGAGCGTGATGTCAGTGATTTTCTCCAATTTTGTACAATACGCAACTTGCCACTGCATGATGTTGAAAAGTCAGATCTGCGTGAATTTGTCGCTTATAAAGTGGAACAGTTTCAGCTCAGTCCAAGTAGTTTGCAGCGCATGTTATCTTCGATACGCCAATTTATGAAATGGGCAGAACAAGGGGATTATCTCAGTTTTAATCCCGCAGATGATTTTCAGCTCAAACGCCAATCACGTCCTTTACCTGGATTGGTTGATATTGAAACCATTAAACAAATCATGGAACAACCTGAGCCGGAAAGTGAAACTCAACGCCAACTTTGGATACGTGATAAAGCGATTTTGGAGCTGCTGTATTCAAGTGGCTTACGTTTGGCTGAAGTGCAGGGCTTAACCATTCGAGATATCGATTTTAATCGACAACTGTTACGTATTACGGGTAAAGGGAATAAAACCCGCATTGTACCTTTTGGTTCTAAAGCCAAAGAGGCTGTGATGCATTGGTTGCAATTATATCTTGCATGGCATGGTGATTTTGTCCCAGAAGCTCAAGTTTTTATCACCCAAAAAGGTAATCCACTTGGGGTAAGGCAAATTGAAAATCGAGTTAAATTTCAAGCTCAACGTGCAGGTGTAAATGTTGATTTACATCCGCACTTATTGCGTCATTGCTTCGCCAGTCATATGTTGTCCAATAGCGGTGACTTGCGTGCTGTACAAGAAATGTTGGGGCATAGTAATTTAACCACCACGCAAATTTATACCCATGTGGATTTTGATCGATTGGCACAAGTTTATGATCAGGCCCATCCACGGGCGCAGCATAAAGATTCGTAACAATTGCAAATACGACTTTGGCTCGTAGTGGTCTAAATATTGCTTAAATTTATAGGCTAGATTTCACATTTTGCATCCTAAAGTGGTCTGCTTCATGAAAGTTAAATAAGGATGTGAAAAAATATTGGTAAAATTGACCGACATTTTGAACTATTGTCGCATTATAAAAATTCAAATTATCGGGTATAAAAATTGTCCATTATTGAATTGACGTAAGTGCCGAAGTGAAATTCGCCATTTACTAAATTGCTGTACCGTTAAAAAAATATATAGGCCATACCATGATTTCAGATATTCAAGAAAAATATGACCAGTTAAATGGTCAGCAAAAAGAAATTTTTGCAGGATACGGCTTACGCCAAATCAAACACTTCGTTGAAATTGGTTTGCCTGAAATAGAAGCTGTATTACCTGAAGGCTCACAGCTTCAAGGGATTAATGCCGATGGTAAAGTTCAGGCGTTTAATGCGGCGACGGGCCAATACTTTATTTGGATTTCGGATAAACAATGGCAGCTTACCAATAAAGCAACTGCTAAATTTGACAGTAAAGAAGATGCCCTCACCATTTGGCGTATTTTTGATTTGGCAAAGTATGAACTTATTGACCTAAGCCACATCCATCGTGACTTTTTGGAAAATCAGCCAGCCTAAACTATCCGGCAAATATACAACTCATGGGCTATCTTCATTGGATTTGGATGTTTAGCCCTTATATCACTTATACCATGACATCTTGATTTGCTCTTGTGCAGAGCGTTAGAGTGTTGACCTCATTTGGTTTTAAGCTTTCAAATGTACATTTGAGGTGAGCCGATGGACTTTCTTTGCATAGCTTAGCTGCCTAAACAAAATCTCTAAATGCCAACCCTTTTCGCTGCTCAGTGATTTAATTCATTCAGTCTTGATAGTGTGAGCCTAAAAATCAATGGTTTTCCTACTTGAGCAATTGAGCTTAAAGACCTCCTTAATAGTTCTCATTCAATTGCCGCAAATCATGATTTTTCTTTGCTTAAAATAAAAGGAAAATACCGCAAACTAGGTATTTGCATTCGAGGCTGTGAGGGTAATCCGTCACTACATTGCCAAGCTTGTAGTATCGGCCTTGTTGTTTTAAATGCTTGAGTTGTTTCTTGGCAGATCAATTGTGTGGTTATAAATCTTCTAACGGTAACTGGAAGCTTTGTTTGATGATTTGGCTTGGTAAATCAGTCTTTACACTGGTGATGCCATTTTTCTTGGTTAAGTGAGTAGACTGAAATTTACGGTAACTTTCTAGGTCAGGCACCACTACTTTGAGCATTGCATCGCACTCACCCAAAATAATGTAGCACTCCATGACTTGAGGAAGTTCTTTCATCGCTTCGATAAAAGTATCGATTGTTTCAGCATCTTGCCCAGTCAGCCAAATACGAGAGAATAAAATCAATTGAAAGCCAATCTTTTGTGGATCGACCACGGTGGTGTAATTCTGAATCACACCTGCTTCTTCGAGTAATTTGACCCGACGTAAACAAGAAGAAGGCGAGAGTCCAATTTCCTTGGCTAAGTCATTATTTTGCATGCGGCCATTATTTTGAAGTGCGCGAATGATATTTTTATCAATACGATCTAGTTTAACTAGAATTGACTTAGAAGATGTCTTCATAAAATAGAATATAATTCTAAAAATAATATCTATTATAGAATATTTGATATCCTATTTTAAAGCGATTCAAACATACTAATTTCACTTTCAGGACATAGAAAGGGAAAATTGAAATGTCTGTATTTGCTTTGTTTGCCTTAACGGTAATTCCCCTTATTTTCACACCAGGACCCGATATGCTTTTTATCCTGTCACAAGTGATGGGTAAGGATGCAAAAGCAGGCATGATGGCAACAGTGGGGGTGTGCTCAGGTTATTTGGTTCACTCGATTTTAGTGGCATTGGGTATTGCTGCGATTATCGTGTCATTTCCACTACTCTTTGAAATAATCCGCTGGTTGGGGATTGCTTATCTTTTATATTTGGCAACGCATTTGCTACGTTCAGTATTTAGCAGTAAAAAATTAAGTATTGAGAAAAAGTCAGCGTCCAACCCGATTAAAAAAGGCTTTTTTACGGCTTTACTGAACCCGAAAGGAATGTTGATATATTTTGCAATTTTGCCGCAATTTATCGATAAATCAGCGAGTACCGTGAGTCAAGGTTTGATTTTGTCCTTCATTTTTATTGGGCTAATTTTTGTAGTGTATTGTAGTTTGAGTGTAGTCTTTGCACGTATTACACAAAAAACTGAAATTGATGAACGCAAACAAAAGTGGATCGATGGTACATCAGGCGGTTTATTGGCTCTTGCTGCGACGTGGTTAATTGCCAATTAAAAACAGCAAATGTAAATAGAAATAAATGCCTTAACTAAAACCTTCGTGAAAGCGAAGGTTTTTTATATGTGCTGACTTTTGACAGATATTAAGAATGATAAATGGAGAAAAACACGCCAATTAGCTTCAGAAAAGTGAAATCAGCACTAAATTCATTATGCTTCTATCTTAAATGACAAGTTTAGATATGTTGCCGAATGTGTAGAGGGAAAGCTCTATTTCAGAAAGATTGATCGAAAATTGATATTAAATCAGATCTTTTGATGAGCTAAATCAATTAAAAAAATAATAAAAATCAATGCTTAAAAAATAACTGAATAATGCGTTTTTTTGAATAACTGAAGCATTCTTTAAAAAATGTGAACGATAAGTTCAAGGAAATTACGCTTTTTTACAGGTCTTTCGATAATTGTGACTTGACCGAAATGCCGTACACATTGCAAGATAGGGCACCTAAAAAATTTAAAGTGAAGAGTTAATATAACTTTTCTCAACATTTACATTTGCTAAAACAGCCGAGGATTACATGAAGGCTCTTGTTGCTGTAAAACGTGTGGTTGATGCCAACGTTAAAGTTCGCGTTAAGCCGGACAACAGTGGTGTTGACTTAACGAACGTTAAAATGTCAATTAACCCGTTCTGTGAAATCGCAGTGGAAGAAGCGGTTCGTTTAAAAGAAAAAGGAACTGTTTCAGAAATCGTTGTTGTTTCTATTGGTCCTAAAGAAGCTCAAGAACAAATCCGTTCTTCTATGGCGCTTGGTGCAGACCGCGGTATCCTTGTTGAAGCTGACGACAGCCAGTTAGGTGCACTTGAAGTTGCAAAAATCCTAAAAGGTGTTGTAGACGCTGAACAACCTCAATTAATCCTTCTTGGTAAACAAGCAATTGATGACGACTCTAACCAAGTTGGTCAGATGCTTGGCGCGCTTTTAGGTGCTGGCCAAGGTACTTTCGCTTCAGAAGTTAAAGTTGAAGGCGACAAAGTACAAGTGACTCGTGAAATTGACGGTGGTTTACAAACTGTTGAACTTGCACTTCCTGCAATTATCACCACTGACTTGCGTTTGAATGAGCCACGTTATGCTGCTCTTCCAAACATCATGAAAGCGCGTAAAAAACCGCTTGATACTAAGTCACCTGCTGATTATGGCGTTTCACCTGCGACTAAGCTTAAAACTGTTAAAGTTGAAGCTCCTGCAGAACGTAAAGCGGGCGTACAAGTGAAGTCTGTAGACGAGCTTGTAGATAAATTGAAAAACGAAGCGAAAGTGATCTAATACAGAAGGATAAAAATCATGAGTATTTTAGTTATCGCTGAGCACGACAACAAAGCACTAAATGGTGCAACTCTTAACGTTGTTGCTGCAGCGCAAAAAATCGGTGGTGATATCACTGTATTAGTAGCTGGTTCAGGCGCTCAAGCAGT
The DNA here is from genome assembly GCF_024605785.1 of Acinetobacter sp. YH16040_T. Classification (NCBI taxonomy): domain Bacteria; kingdom Pseudomonadati; phylum Pseudomonadota; class Gammaproteobacteria; order Moraxellales; family Moraxellaceae; genus Acinetobacter; species Acinetobacter sp. YH16040_T. The sequence goes on from NZ_CP094541.1 coordinate 1,045,898, forward strand.
TGCAGACCAAGCAGCTAAAGTTGCGGGTGTAAGCAAAGTATTACTTGCTGACGACGCAGCTTATGCTAATCAATTGGCTGAAAACGTTGCTAAATTAGTTGCTTCTATCGGTGCGGGATATTCTCACATCCTTGCTGCTTCTACGACAACAGGAAAAAACGTACTTCCACGTGCTGCTGCGCTACTTGACGTAAGCATGATCACTGACATCATTGCTGTTGAAGGTCCTAAAACTTTCAAACGTCCAATCTATGCAGGCAACGCGATTGCAACTGTAGAGTCTGGCGAGTCTGTTGTAGTTGCGACTGTTCGTGGTACTGCATTTGATGCTGTTGCAAGCGAAGGCGGCTCTGCTGCAGTTGAAGCTGTTGCATCTACTGGTGATGCTGGTATTTCTAAGTTCGTTTCTGAAGAAATCGTGAAATCTGAACGTCCAGAATTAACAGCTGCGCGTATTGTTGTTTCAGGCGGTCGTGGTGTTGGTTCAGGTGAAAACTATCACACTGTTCTTGATCCATTAGCGGACAAGCTTGGTGCTGCGCAAGGCGCATCTCGTGCAGCAGTTGATGCTGGTTTCGTACCAAACGATATGCAAGTGGGTCAAACAGGTAAAATCGTTGCTCCTGACTTGTACATCGCTGTAGGTATCTCAGGTGCGATTCAGCACTTGGCAGGTATGAAGGAATCTAAAGTGATCGTTGCGATCAACAAAGACGAAGAAGCGCCAATTAACTCAGTAGCTGACTACTGGTTAGTGGGTGACTTGAACACTGTAGTTCCAGAATTAGTATCTAAAATCTAATTTCTGAACGCAGTTCAAAACGCTCCTAAGCTTATGGTTTAGGGGCGTTTTTATTGTTTGAAGAATTAGTAGGTCTTCTTGGCAATGTTTAATCGATTAATTATACGTAAATGTACATATATAAATTGCACTTAGATGTTTCATGCTTATGAGGGTAGTGGATTCTTAGTTTAGTAGTTCAAAATTCATATAGTGTTTCTTATTATTGGTATTAGACACTACTGTAGCGTAAGGTATTTGTATGTTAAAACTTAAATGGTAAGTAAGCAGGCGCAATCGCTTGGTAATAGGATGGAAATTAATAAATTATAAAAAATACAAAGATTTAAAATAAAATAATAAAAATTTATCCTTCAAGTTTGAATCTTAAACTTAAAGCAAGCTTAAAGGATTGTATATTTTGTGTTAACATTGCTTTTTTATTGAACTTGCCCTTTAGGCTGAGTCTCCCTTTGAAATTTGATTTTCAGTTACCAGTCAGTGTATTGGTGCTGATGATCTGCTGTTTACTTTTTCCTGTTTTACAAAGTATCTCTTTTCCTTTATTTGATGGAATGACTGTTACAGCAGTTGAATCGGTCCAAGCATTGTTATTGCTGTTTTTTGCGATTTTTACTTTTTTCTATATTCGACCACTTGAAATGCAAGATGGAAAGAAACAATTTTGGTTGTGGGCTGTCGCATGGTGGTTGTTGCTATTTGGTCGTAGCATTAGCTGGGGGGCGTGACTATTTCCCTGATGCGCCTAAACCGTATTTTCGTTTAATTTCGGTATTCATGATTGCACCAGTCGTCTTTATGCTATTTTCGCCTTATTTGCGTCAAGAAATTGTACATAAACTAAAAACCTTGGCTTTGCCAATTTGTCCATTAGGCTTGGTGATATTGGGCTTACTTATTTCTGATGCAGTTGAGCATAGTCGAAGTCTTAGTTTTTTATTTTTGTACGATTTGGCTTATAAAGATTTCATCGAAGAAGTTTATGAGTTTCCGCTTATTTTAGGTTTGTTTTTAACAGCATACCCATGGATGCAGCAGGATCATGTACCTCAAGAATTAGAAGTCATGCAATATCATAAAGTGTGATTTTTATCACATTTATAGGGCTAAATTTGAAGCTTCGAAAAGAAATATTTTGAACATTAAACAACCTCTATTCGTAGAGGTTTTTTTCACAGCAAATAAAATCAAAATGCTTAAAATAAATACAAAAAATCATGGTTCTAGTGCAAGATGATTGGCACAAAAATCAGGGTTTTTATGCTATACTGTCCGACTTGATTTTTGATATTGGTTCAGTGTTTTTTGAACTAATTTTTACAGATTTACGATATATAAATGCGGGCAGAATTCTGCTTGTATAACAAGGAGTATGCATGAGCGTATCGGAAATTAGACCGATTGCCATTGAGGATGAACTGAAGAGCTCATATCTCGATTATGCAATGAGCGTGATTGTGTCACGTGCGTTGCCAGATGTCCGAGATGGTCTCAAACCTGTTCACCGTCGTGTGCTTTTTGCAATGCACGAATTGGGCAATGACTACAACAAAGCTTACAAAAAGTCTGCCCGTGTAGTCGGTGACGTCATCGGTAAATATCACCCACATGGTGACTTAGCTGTATACGAAACTATTGTTCGTATGGCTCAAGATTTCAGCTTACGCTATCAATTGGTTGATGGTCAGGGTAACTTCGGTTCTGTCGATGGTGACAGTGCAGCAGCAATGCGTTATACCGAAGTTCGTATGCGTAAATTGACCCACGAACTTTTAGCGGATCTTGAGAAAGATACCGTAGAGTGGGAAGACAACTACGACGGTTCTGAGCGTATTCCACAAGTCATGCCAACACGTGTGCCTAACTTGTTGATTAACGGTGTAGCTGGTATTGCTGTAGGTATGGCAACCAACATGGCTCCGCATAATATGACAGAAGTTATTAATGCATGTCTTGCTTATGCCAACGATCCGCACATCAGTATTGAAGGGTTAATGGAACACATTTCTGGTCCAGACTTCCCTACAGGCGGTATCATTTACGGTAAATCTGGCATTGTCGATGCGTACCGTACTGGTAAAGGCCGTTTGCATATCCGTGGTAAATATCACATTGAAGAAGACCAAAAATCGGGTCGTAGCACGATTGTCTTCACTGAAATTCCTTATCAAGTCAACAAAGCAAAAACCATTGAACGTATTGCTGAGTTGGTCAAAGAGAAAAAACTTGAAGGTATTTCTGAACTTCGTGATGAATCAGATAAAGAAGGGATGCGTATTGCAATTGACTTGAAGCGTGGTGAAAACGCTGAAGTGATTGTAAATAACTTATTCCAAAATACCCAATTAGAAAATTCATTCAGCATTAACATGGTCTGCCTCGATAATGGTCAGCCTAAGTTAATGAACTTGAAAGATATTATTGCAGCGTTTATCCGTCACCGTCAGGAAGTGGTTACACGCCGTACCATGTTCGAACTGCGTAAAGCACGTGAACGTGGACATATCTTAGAAGGTTTGACGGTTGCACTCGCAAATATCGATGCGATCATTGAAACCATCAAAACATCTGCAAACCCTAGCGAAGCACGTGAACGTTTACAAGCGGGCGAGTGGGCAGGCGGTGGTGTTGTTGCCTTGCTTGAAAAAGCAGGCGCGGTATCTGTCCGACCAGATGAAATTGAAGGCGAAGATCCAGCACGTCCATTTGGTTTAACAGGTGATATTTATCGTCTGTCTCCAACCCAAGTAGGTGCGATCTTAGAACTTCGTTTACATCGCTTAACTGGTCTAGAACAAGACAAGTTACAAGCTGAATATACAGAAATTCTAGGTCAAATTGCTGAATACACGGCAATTTTGAACGATTTCAACTTATTGATGAACGTGATTAAAGAAGAATTGGCTTTAATCCTTCAACAATATGGCGATGCACGTCGTACCGATATCGTGGAATCACGTATCGACTTCTCTCGTGAAGATTTAATCCCTGAAGAGCAAATGGTACTAACTGTTTCTAAATCAGGCTATGCAAAAACTCAACCATTGTCAGACTACGCTGCACAGCGTCGTGGTGGACGTGGTAAGTCTGCAACTTCAATGAAAGAAGACGATTACATCCAGCATTTGATCGTGACTTCAAACCACGCAACAGTGCTTTGCTTTACTAATGTAGGTAAAGTTTATCGTCTGAAAGTGTATGAAGTACCTCAAGCATCTCGTGGTGCGAAAGGTCGTCCAATGGTTAACCTATTGCCATTAGATGAAAACGAAACCATCACCGCTATTTTACCTGTGGTCGATGCGCCGAAGAAATTTAAAGAACGTTTGGCGGACTTTAAAGCATTTGTTAAAGCCAATAGTGCACAGCTACAAACCAATGAAGTGATTAATAGTCATTTTGCTGGCTTAGAAGCTGCGCTTGCTGAGACTGAAGACGGCGCAGATGATTTATCTGACGCACTTCGTATTCAGTTGAAACAATTGGGTCTAGAGTTATCTACGACTGATCTTGATGACGAAATCATCAATGACTTTGCACAGCAAGCGGAAGCCGTTCGTAAAAACTTCTACGTATTTATGGCAACAGAATACGGTACGATTAAACGTGTTGAGTTAGAGCAATTCTCGAATGTTCGTTCAAACGGTCTACGCGCGATTGAGCTCAATGGTGATGACACCTTAATTGGTGTTGCTATTACTGATGGCGAACAACAAATCATGTTGTTCTCAAACGAAGGTAAAGCCATTCGTTTTGCAGAAACTGACGTGCGTTCAATGGGCCGTTCTGCCAAAGGTGTTCGTGGTATGCGCGTGACCATTGGTGCAGCAGCTCAAGCTGAAGACGCTGAGGATGCGGATGTAGAGTCGGATGATGAAGATACCTCTGATTCAGCTTTAATTAGCCGTATTGTGTCATTGGTGGTTGTTCCTGAAACGGGTGAAGTACTTTGTGCTTCGGCTAATGGTTATGGTAAACGTACACCAGTAGATGACTTCCCAACCAAGAAACGTGGCGGTAAAGGTGTTATTGCAATCAAAACATCTGAACGTAACGGTGAACTTGTTGGTGCGGTAGCGATTGATGCGTCTAAAGAGCTGATGTTAATTTCAGATGGTGGTACGCTGGTTCGTACACGTGCGTCTGAAGTGGCACAAACAGGTCGTAATGCTCAAGGTGTTCGTTTGATCCGTTTAGGTGAAAGCGAAATCTTGGTCGGTGTTGTTGCGATCGAAGCAGTTGAAGAAGACGAAACTTTTGAAGAAGTGGAAGCAATCGAAACTGAGCAGCTTGTCGATGACTCAACGATTATTGATCAAAATGACAATGAATCAGATCTCAATGAGCCTGAAGAAGACTAATTGAAGATTGAGAAAAGAGGGCGCTACGGCGTCCTTTTTGATAGATGAATAGTATTAACAAAAATTTATATAAACAAGAATAGTGACTTAAATGTATTTCAAAAAATTAATTAGAACCAAAGGAATAGTCATTTGTTTTGCATTAATGGGATGTAGTGAGCCGACGTCTGTAGAGTTTAATGAAGGTATAAAAAAAGAATCATCTATTCCTTATAAGCTGACACCTTTGCAACTTAAACACATTGAGCAATTGTATGTTGCTATACGTGATAAAGATTTAGATCAAATCCAGAAAATAACAGATGAGAAGTTTTATCAAGCTTTGTTAGAAGATCCAACATTATTGCCAGAAATATCTTCATATATTCCATATTTTGAAAAAGTTTTAGATTATAAAATGTTGGAATATAAAAGTATTAAAAATAGTGTGCATGGTGAACTAATTGAAGCAAACCTTAAGTATGAATACGAGCAGCAAACTGTATTTTACACCGTATTATTTAAACAAGATGATCCTTTGGCTAAAATTATCGGTAGTCATCTAAAGTTGGTACTTAAATAAACCCTTAGAATTTTCAGTGGTACTTTATTTAAATACATAAAAAGTGAAGCTCATTTACCTTGCGTAAGTGAACAGAGTTTAATTTAATGTACTGTCAACAAGTTGGAAAGAGAAAAGTTAAAGAGATATCTTAATTTTAATATCAACTTTGAAGTTTTATATATACTCAAAAGCTTAAATTAGGAATAAGTGTGGTTATGAAGGCAAATTTTTTGTTACTAGGTTGTGTCATAGCGTTGTCAGGTTGTGACCAAATTGGCCAAAAAGCATTAAATGCAATACCAGACCCAAGTGTTGAACAGACTGAAGTAGCCCAAGCTGCCTATGATCAATTACGTGAAGGCAATTTTGAAAAGTTGTATACCTACTTTGAACCAGAACTCAAATTGAAGTTTGAACAGAATGAAAAAGAGCTGCGTAAATTTGCACGAGGTATTCCGAAACAAGATTACTCACGCAAAAATATAGTAGCAAAGCACATTGAAAAATCGACTGAAAAGCCGTCTTTATATACGGTCACTTATGAGTACGGTTATACCAATAAAAACCTTGTACAGTATGATGTAAGTTTTGATAAGCCGGCAGGAAGTAACAAAATTCGAGATTTTAATATTTCAGTGTTTGGTGAAAAAAATAAATAAAATTTGGTGAAAAATAAAACAAAGCTGTAAAAAGGACGCCGAAGCGTCCTTTTTTATGGTATAAAATTAAGCGGCATCTTTTAGATTAGCGGCATAATTTTTTTGTTTTTCAGTATCAAATTGGCCTTCCCATTTACTGATCACCAGTACCGCAAGTGCGTTACCAATTACATTCAGTACAGTACGTGCCATATCTAAAATACGGTCAATACCTGCAATGAATGCCAGACCTTCAAGAGGAATACCGACACTGCCGAGAGTCGCCAGCAAGACCACGAAAGAAACGCCAGGTACACCTGCAATCCCTTTAGAGGTAATCATTAAGGTCAGTACTAGAATCACTTGTTGGGTGATTGTCAGATCGATCCCGTAAAGCTGAGCAATAAAGATAGCCGCAATACTTTGATATAGTGTCGAACCATCGAGGTTAAATGAATAGCCAATTGGAATTACGAAACTGGTAATCGGTTTCGGGGCACCATAAGCTTCCATTTTTTCCATAATACGGGGGAGGACAGTTTCAGAACTTGCAGTTGAATACGCGAGAATCAATTCATCTTTTAAGATCTTGATAATGGCCCAAACACTGAAGCCACAGAATTTAGCAACTGCACCTAATACAATGAAAATAAAGAAGAAGATTGCACCATAAACTAAAACTGCAAGTTTAAGCAGTGGCACAAGTGAGCTGAAGCCGAAATTCGCAACAGTTGCAGCAATCAAGCCGAATACACCAATAGGTGCAAACATCATGATCATGTGCGTAACTTTAAACATCGTTTCAGAAACAGCGGTCAACACTTTAATTAAAGGTTGTTTTACTTCTTGATCAAGCGCACCTAAACCTACACCAAACATCACAGAGAAAAAGATGATTGGGAGCATTTGACCACTCGTCAAAGCTGCAAAAAAGTTAGATGGAATAAGTGAAAGTATTGTTTGAATCAAACCATGAGAATGTTCACTGACTTCATGTGTTGTTTCTTGATACTTTGAAATATCGACTTGCGTCAATGCAGACATATCAATGCCGGCACCAGGTTGGAATACGTTGGCTGCAACTAAACCGACTAAAATAGCAACGGTGGTAATGATTTCAAAATAAATAATTGTTTTGAAACCAAGTTTACCTAAGTTACTACCGTGACTTGTATTGGCAATACCTAAAATAAGCATCGACACAACAAGCGGAATAACGATCATCTTAATGAGGTTAATAAAAATTGAGCCCAAAGGCGTCAAAAAGTTATTAACTAAAGCATCACGATATTCAGGAGAATAGTGTAGGAAAGCACCAACAAGTATACCTAGAATGAGAGCAATCACGATTTGCCAGGCAAGGCTCACCTTAATCTTTTTCATACATCAGCTCTTATGTCAGATTTGGGAGAAAAAAGCCCACAGTCATCCACGAACAAATGTTGCAGATAGACTGAATCCGCCATGACAAAAAGTTCTGAATAATTTGGGAGATAAATACGATAATATTTTGCAGTTTATATGAGAATACAGCCAACGATTTTGATCAAAACCAAACTGTTTGATCGATAAATTATCATTTTAAGTTGTATAAGCGATTCGATTGTTAAATTTAATTTATAAAACGAATAAAATTGAGTTATTAATAAACACTTCACAAAATCTCTGATTTACCTAGAAAGATCGAAAAAACTAAATGTGAGCCTGTATTTTTCATTTTTATATAGAAGTTTGCTTTATACTTGTGAAGCAGATAAATCAGTGAAAATTCTATAAATCACACAGATTATCCGAAATAAATTTTAACTTTATATATTTTAATAATAACCAGAGGGCTTGTACGGTGTTGAAAAAATTAGTCGTCATCATTGCTTTAATCTTACCTATAACGGCTTGTGAAAAAATCGGCGATTTCTTGATTGCAAAATTCGAATCAAGCCTACCAAGTGAGACAAGCTCACAGCGTATCAAGTCAGAAAAATTATTCGCAGCACTACACCAACCCCATCAAGACAGCTTTTTGGTATTGGTTGAAGAAAATGTTCGTGATGCGATGCTGGCAGATCCAGAGCTGTTTTCACGTATGAAAAAGCTGATTCCTGCAGGTCAACCTAGCGCTGAGGCGGAAGTGATTCAGCGAATGGCAAATACTCGGCTGGGAGAAGGTGAGACCACAACAATTGTGTATAAATATGATTATCCGCAAAAAGAACTGTATATGAGTGTGGTCTTTGCAGGTCATGATGGGGACGATAAAGTGAAAGGATTCTGGCTTGAAAACGCTGCAGAAAAAGAATCAGATGATTTGGTTACTGAGATCACTTCAGATGCAGATGATTTTGATATTCAAGTGGATGAGGCATCGACTGTGACGCCAACAGCATACAGTTAATTGGCGACAGAAAGCATTAAAATTTCAGACATGCTAAGAAGCAAAGCGTTCGAGTCTATGATGAATAGGTTTGAACGCATTTCGCTTGAGACCAGACATGTCTTACAGCACAAACAGTTTTATCTTTTGGCAAACTTTAAACGCCAGACAGCAAGACATAAAAAAATCAGTCCAATACTTGTGAGGTAAAGCAGTTTAGGAATGACGATTGCTGTTGGCACACCCATCTGATTGAGTTGAAGGAACATTTGAATGCCTTGGGTCGAAGGTAATGCTTGAGCGAGTATTTGCATCCATTTAGGCATAGCTGCATGTGGCCATGCCGTTCCCGAAAGTAGAAATAGCGGAATAGAACTAAAAACGATGACATGTCCTGCACGTTCTGGCAGGTCAAGAAAAGTTGCGAGATAGAGGGTCATCGCAATAATACAACTGAGGAAGATGGGTACAGCAATGAACATGCCCCACAAATTTCCACCCCGTGGATAGTCATTCAGCCAAAAGGTAAAACCAAATAAATAGAAGCACCCCAAAGTTCCAATGGTCAAAATACACAAGAAAATGCCAGCTAATTGTGTATAGCTTGGACGCCATGTGGTGTTTTGTCGATAGGTCGCAATCAGCATGCACAGACCCAATAAAATCGTCTGATGAATAATTAAGGGAGCAACCGCTGGGAAAATATAGCTGCCATAGCCTGAAAGTGGATTAAATAATGGAATCTTATGAATCGACAAAGCGGGGCTAAAATCAGATATGTTCTGGAATTTTTCTGCATATTCGACGAGGGCATTTTCCATAGAACTGGCTAAACCTAAGCCAATTTTTTGAGTCTTTAGAAAGTTTGCAGCACTGAGATATAAACCAATTCCACCGGTTTCACCACGGCGAATGCTATTTGAAAGATTACTCGGCAACAGTAAAATCCCGTCAGCTTGCTGACTTCTGAGCATATTTTCAGCCTCAGCAAAATTACCAGTCACAGCTTGAATTTCTACATTGGGACTATTGGCTACAGCACCAATAATCTTATTAGTGAGTATGCTTTGTTCCTCATCCACCACAATGATAGGGAGCGATTCTGCGTGTTCCGCTTGATAGGCAATGGGATAAAAAAAACTGTAAAGAAAAACAGAAAGCACTAAGGTGGTAAAAATCGAACTGTGCTTCACAATATCTTTAAATGTTTGAATATAGTGTCTGAGCAAATTTGATAGAAATGACACGATTACATTCATATGACTTGCTCCTTTAGTACTTTACGTAGAAAGAAGCTGGCGAGAACCAAATAGAACAGACAGTAAATGATCAGGGTGATAAGCGGTGTGATTGAAATGGAGATTGGGCTACCAATGACCCATTGTTCTGTTTGTAATTTGGCATAAGGCGTATAGGGAATAATATTGGCCCAGAACTTTGTAAACATTGGCGCGTTATTCAGCGGCAATGTCACCCCTGCAAAACTGAGTGATGAGCCACCATACACAGCGATAAAACCAAATGACTTGGTGAGATCACGTGTCGCCAAAACCACGGTAGAACTGATAAAGGCATAGGCTGTATAAAAAAACAATTGCCCGAGCAAAATGAGCAGTAATGAACCTTGAACAAACCACCCTCTAAACACAATCAGCCAGAACATCCACGCCCAAGTCCAAGCGGTAAAAATGAAAACATAACTGAGATTTTTAGCGATTAAAGCTTGAAAGACAGAACTTGGATTCACCCATTGATTTACAGTGTCATATTTGATTTCTTCACCAACCGAAAATGCGACGCAGCAGCAGAGTAATAAATGCAGAATCGCAGGAATCATGTACGGCTCTAAATAGAACTCATAATTTAAACCTGGATTATATAAAGGTGAAATTTTGACATTGGGCGTCGGTGCATCGAGGTAGGGAATGGTATTTTGTAAATAGTGATGACCACTAAAATCGGCCATGGCTTGCAATGTACTTAGCAGCATGGCTGATGAAATACTATTGCCGACACTAAAATAGCTTTGGTTATAGGCAATGCTGATTTCTGCATCTTTTGCTTGAACCAGTCGTTGCTCTGCGCCAGCAGGAATATGAATATAGCCCCAAATTTGAGTCTGATTTAAAAGCTTTTCAGCATCATCCATACTAGGTGTAATGGTGGCTACTTTTAAAGTATGGTTGAGCTGCGCAAAATGAGTAATGTTACGGCTTAAACTGCTTTGATCTTGGTCTATGATCGCAATGGGTAAATGATCTGGTTTGCCTTGAGCAAACATATTGGTAAAGAGCAAAATCACAAGGGCAGGGGCAAGTGTGACCATACACAAGTCCCATTTATGCTGCATCAAATAGCGAAACTCACGCAGAATGCCCCTAAACATTATTTACGCTCTTCAATTTTAAACAAAACGCTCATACCCACTTTTAAGTCAGCAATCGGCTGAGCGGGTTTCAGTTGGACTTTAAAACTACGAATGTCATAGCCGCCCGTTTGCCGCGTGGTTTTAATCGTTGCAAATTCACCTTCGGCTTCGATGTGATCAATTTTAAAATCGGCAGATTTGTTCAGTGCGGGTATAAATCCATGCATGGTCTTGAGTTGATACACTTGAGCATACTGGTCTTCACGGACATTTAAGCTAATCCATAAGCTATCATCTTGAATCAGGCTTACAACGGGCACACCCATCGCAACTAATTCTGAAACTTTGCCATAGGTTTTTGAAATGGTGCCATTGGAGGGTGCAAACAATTTGGTTTCCGCCTCAAGTGCATTGGCTTCAGCTAACGCGGCTTGCGCAATCTTGACTTGGGCATCTGCCGAGCTTTGTTGTTGCGGTGTACTGCCACGTTTTGCACGCGCATATTGTTGATAAGACGCTTCTGTCATTTGTGCAGCAGACACTGCGGCAGCTTGCATTTCATCACGGCGTTGTCGTGAAATGACACCTTCTTTATAGAGGTTTTGACCACGTTGGTAGGTGGTTTGCGCCAATTGTTGCTGTGCTTTTAGACTTTGCCAATTGGCATATAAACTATCAATATTTTCTTGTTGAGAGCCACGTTCAGCTGTGGATTGCAGTGCTTGCGCAGATTGGAGAGCAGCTAAAGCCTGTTGTTTCTTTGCATCGACTTCGGGGCTGGTTAAACGAACCAGTGCTTGACCTGCTTGTACTTTTTCACCGTCATGCACATATATTTCTTCGATACGACTGGGTACTTTTGTACTAATGTGGATGGTTTCTGCCTCTACTCGACCTTGTAATTCAACCTGTTTAGGCTGATAACTTTTCCATAGACCAAATGCGATCAATGCCAAAAGCAGAACTAAGACAATGCCAATCACGAGCTTGATCAAAGCAGATTTATTGCGACTTTGCACTGAGCTTTTTTTCGTCTCTGTATCAGTATTGGTATACACTTTCTTTGGAGTATCCTCAGCAGTATTTGCTGTAGACGAAACGTTTGAACTCGAGACATTGGATTGGGATGTTTCAGCATTCGCAGAGGCATCTTCTTGGTGATCAGTTGGTTCCTGATTCATATTGTTTCCCCTCGGCTAAACTTAGCGAATATAGTCGGTGTGTGATTGATTGATATAGCTTTGGAACTGGTCAATGCTCCCGTGACTTTGTAGCAGTGTTGCGAGTGACATCACGTATTTATAGGCATTAAGCGCCATTTCACTTTGTAGCCCGTTCAATGCATTTTGTGCATCAATGACTTGTGTGGCCGTACCCATATCTTCTTTAAATGAAAGCTGTTGAATTCTTAAATTTTCTTGAGCAGCTTTTAGGTTTTGCTGCAACAACAGGTGACTTTGTTGAGCGCTGGTGACTTCATTAAATGAGCTATAAATCAGGCTTTCAATTTCTTGTTTGGTACGCTCAGTCATTAACTCAGATGCATAGCGTTGAAGTTCAGCAGCTTGTACGGATTTGTTTTTATCAATACCTGAAAATAAGTTGTAGCGAGCGGCAACACCAACGATCCAGTTTTGTTTATCGTCGAGACTATATTCACCAAAGGCAAAGACGTTGGGTTTTTTTGCTGCGCTTTGGGCTTTCACATTAGCACCAGCCAATTGACTGTCCAATTGCATTTTACGCACCAAACTAGACTGATCCTGATAACTTTTTAGTAAGGCGGTTATATTTTGATTGTGTTGCTGATTGATAAATAATGGCGTTGTAAGATCAGTAATTTGGCTGCTTTGCATTAAGTTGTTTAACTTAAATAAGCTAGAGCGGAGATTCGCTTCAGTATTTTGAAAAGTTCTGAGTGCATTATTCTTCGCCACTTCAAATTGCATACGCTGGCCTTTGCTAATAAAACCCTGTTGTTCCATTTTGAGCGCATTGGCATAGTGTTGTTGCATCGCATTTAAATTGAAGCGGCTGCTTTCGACTAATTTTTTTTGTAATTGAGCATTGAAGTAGGCTTGGATTAATTCAAAACGTTGCACATCTTGTTGTTGTTCACTGCTTATCGCGCTGCGTTTGGCTTGGATATTGGCAATTTCCTTGGCGCTAGACGTTAACCCACCGGTATACAGCGGCATCATTACGGAAACGGTAGGGCGGATCACTTGATCATCTAAGACCACTTGGGAAGAATCTGGAATTAATCCGACACCATCACGGATTGGCTGTTGCAGACTGTCTTTTAATGGGTCTGCCAAATCACTCGGTAAGCTTTCATCAATTTTATTATTAATGCCATTACTCAGCGTTTGTTCTAAGTTGTTTTTTAAGGCGCCGAGAGGAATATCGAGTTCATTATGAAAGGCATAGGCACGGACGTTTAAATCCACACGAGGTAAACCAAGGCCTTTAATGGCCTGAGCTTGAAGTTCGGCAGATTGTTGTAGCGCTTGGTTGGCCTGAGTATTATACGAACTAGTGAGTAGACTTTGTTCTGCTTGGTTATAACTGATACTTTGCGCAAGTACCGTAGGGCTAAAAAAGCCACTGAAACAACCAAGGCCAAGCAGTAAACCTGAACGAAATGTATGTTTAATTTTTATAGAATAATCTGTTCGAGGTAAAGGCATAAAAATACACTCACAGCTAGGATGGGTTCATTATAGTCATTGTGATGAAGTTGGGTAAATTCACTAAGTTGTTGTATTGTTTCATATACATGTGTAAATAAATTTTATCTTCGCAGCGCACGTCATTTTCGCACATCAAGACCTTAAATTAGCATCAATTCAAGGGATAAAAAATATCAGTAAATCTAATAATTTGAATTAAGAAGAATTAATTTTGATCTTTATTGAAATTTTGACTTTAAATGTCAGACAGCATTGGAATATTTTCAGCTTTAACTACTGCAAGCACGCGTCAGATATGGTTAAATGCCATCATTTTATTGTGTTTCACTTTGAAAGGAAAACTCATGCGCGCGTACAACTTCTGTGCTGGTCCTGCTGCATTACCCACTGCCGTTTTAGAAAAAGCTCAAGCTGAAATGCTTGACTGGCAAGGCAAAGGCCTTTCGATCATGGAAATGAGCCACCGTAGTAAAGACTATGTCGCTGTGGCAGAGAAAGCAGAAGCTGATCTTCGTAAGCTGATGAATATTCCAGACAACTATAAAGTGTTATTCCTTCAAGGTGGCGCATCACTTCAATTCTCTGCGATCCCATTAAACCTATTGGGTAAAAACAGCAAAGCAGACTATATCCACACTGGTATTTGGTCTGAAAAAGCGTTGAAAGAAGCACAGCGTTATGGCGACATTAATGTTGTTGAAGCGGGTACCACCATTGACGGTAAACTTGCGATTACTGATCAAAGCACCTGGAACTTATCTGATGATGCGGCTTATGTGCATTATGCAGATAATGAAACTATTGGTGGTCTTCAGTTTGCCAACATTCCTGAAACGGACAAACCATTGGTTGCCGATTTTTCATCGAGCATTTTATCTGCACCATTAGACGTATCTAAGTTCGGTTTAATCTATGCAGGTGCTCAGAAAAATATTGGTCCTGCTGGTTTAACTTTGGTGATTATTCGTGATGATTTATTGGATCAAGCGAAAGCAGATATTCCAAGTATCTTGAAATATTCAGCTCAAGCGAAAAATGGTTCAATGGTGAATACACCTTCAACTTATGCATGGTACTTATCTGGCCTCGTTTTTGAATGGTTACTTGAGCAGGGCGGTGTAGACGCAATTTATAAAGCGAATATGGCAAAAGCTGAATTACTTTATGGTTATATTGATTCAAGCGATTTCTATGCAAATCCAATTGCAAAAGAATTCCGTTCAATCATGAACGTACCATTTACTTTGGCGAATCCAGAATTGGAAAAACAATTCTTGAAAGAAGCTGAAGAAAACCACTTGCTGAATTTAGCTGGTCACCGTTCAGTGGGTGGTATGCGTGCAAGTATTTATAATGCTGTTCCGCTAGAAGGCGTTCAAGCACTGGTTAACTTTATGGATGACTTTGCAAAACGCAACGCATAATCCTAAAGGCATAAAAAAACCGGCAAATGCCGGTTTTTTTATTGAATAGATTAAAAAATAAAAGTATGTAACACGTATGCACAAATCAGCATACCTAACATAAAAAATAAGCAGGACATTGGCTCGATTTGATATCGAGATTCCATGTGATGGTCAACTTGTGATAAGTTTTCTTCTTGCACGACTTTCATAGATATTCTTTCCGATCTATTTATCGTTAATTACTATTTCTTAAACGCATTTTTAACATAATTATTTGATTAAATAAAGTACTATCTGCCATAAACTTACTAAACTATTTAGTTCATTTAAAAATAAGCAACCGAATTGCTAAATTTAGTTTCATAAATTTCCTATCTTATTTATTTATATTAGATTTTTATATTTTATCTTTTGCAGATGGATTTATTTATTAGCATTATTTTGAATTTAATATTGTGGGTAAGTTATTTTAATTTGAATTTAAAAATAGAATAAATCGACTAGCTTGTGGATAAAAAATATTCAATCATTTAAATATTCAGCGATTACACATGATTAGCGAGAAATAAAAAAAACCGCACTGAGGCGGTTTTTTTTATTTGAAATAGGTTTTTTGAATTCAAATTAGGCAGATTTCGCGTAAATATTGGCTTGTATCCACAGGTTGCCACGAATATATTGCCCAACATTGAAATCTTTATGCGCCGGATTTCGTGTTGCAACACGAACAATCACCGCTTCTTGGTTTTCTTCGTGGATTAAGGTCACATCATACAGCGTGTAGTCTTGCTCTTTAAATTGCATGGCGGTTTTGCCAACAATATGCCCTTGGAACCATGCTTCGTCTTCTTGGCCAAGATTTTCACCATATAGGTATGCAACCATTTTAGAAAAATCGACGGTCACTGGCGCTTTGTCATCTTCAGACTTTGGTTGCCATGCTTTAATTTGTTCGTGTAAATCTGCAGGGGCAACACCATTATTTGCTGCCAAGATATCGTTTAAAGCACGATGATGTTTAATCGATGCAGGATCATCAACGACAAGCTGTTCATGTTCTGCGACAGCTTCGAGTTCATAGGCCCAAGCATTGAGTTGCACACTGTAGCTTGCATCTTTTTCATATTGGTCGTGATTGACGCTATATAAACTATCAAAAGCATACACACTGGTATTTGCGCCTAAGTCGAGGCAAAGCACTGCTTGTGTATTGGATTTACAGGTAATAATACGTTCAATGGTGGCTTTGGTTTTATATGGGCTATCAAAACTTGGAAATGCAGTTTTAACGGCTTTAGGTTTATTATTTTCTACCGCAATCACTTGGCACAGTTGAATCGACGCTTGTGATGGACCTTGAATCAGCCAGGTACTTTGATCCATATCAGATTCTTGTGCGCATAAGCCCATCGGCATAATGGGTGCATCTAATGCCTGACCCAGCCAAACTGGTACATCCGTTGTCGGGTTGCCTGTAAGCAAATTCCAATGTTCAACATGACTACCAAAAGTTTGATCTTCAATAGTGATAATTTCAGGGCTATTTTGTTTTTTCATATGCACAATTGATATTGGGTTGGTTTCATAATTAATAAATCGAGGGTTATTTGAAATTTTCAAGTCACCGACGTCATATTTATCATGAAATCATGCATAAAAAATGTTTTCAGTAGGATTTAAATGTAAAAGCATTGGAAAATAAGCCCAAGTTGGAGTCAATTTGCAGCTTTTCGATTCTCATGATTAGAGAAATGTAGATCCATTCAGCGGATGCAGATCCCCAAATTGTCATGTAGATTTGTTACTATGAGTCATGTTTAAAAGTGAATGGAAAATCAGTGCTGCCATTTAAATTATGGGTGGATGCAGATGCGTTACCACGCATTTTACGTGATGTAATTGTTCGGGCTTCTGATCGTTACCAGTTAGAAGTCACTTTTGTCGCCAATCAAAATGTTGGGATAACGCCGTCGGTGCGGATTAACTCGATTCAAGTCATGAGCGGGGCAGATGCAGCGGATAAAGAAATTATTCAGCGCATGAAAGAGCACGACATCGTAATGACACAGGATATTCCACTTGCTGCTGAAGTGATTGAGCGGGGCGGTATAGCGATACATCCACGCGGTGAGATTTATACCACAGCAAATGTCAAAGCACGTCTACACTTGCGCGACTTTATGGATACATTACGGGGCGCAGGTGTGCAAACCGGTGGTCCAGCACCGATTTCTGAACGAGATAAGCGCGAATTTTCTAGTAGCTTAGATCAAACCATTCAAAAGCAAAAACGAAAAACGGCGCAGAAGTAAAAACCATGCCATCTAAAACAAATCTAGCGACCACCTATGCGTTGTTGGTCTTTATTTGGTCGACCACGCCACTTGCCATCGTTTGGAGTGTCAGTGATATCAATGCGTTTTGGGCACTGACATTACGCTTTTTTATCGCATTACCCTTGGCTGTCGCATTATTGTTTATTTTTAAACATAAACTGCCGATGGATAAAAACTCGCTGCACAGTTATTTGGCGGGGGCGTTTAGTTTTATTGGTTCTCAGATTTTTACCTATATGGCAACGGCCTATCTCAGCTCAGGCATTATTGCCCTGATGTTTGGTTTGGCACCAATTATGACGGGTCTGATCGGTCGTTTCTTCTTTCATACCTATCTGCATCGCTTGCAATGGATGGGGATGTTGATTGCCGTCTGTGGTTTAGCCATTATTTGCTTAGGCGGCAGTGATCAGCACGTACAGCCTGTTGGCATCGTCTTAATGTTAATGAGCGTATTCGTCTACTGTATGTCGATTTTTTGGGTGAAAAAAGTCAATGCACCTTTGCAGCCCATGTCTCAAGCCACAGGTTCGATTCTTATCTCAGCACTATTTTCTGCCGCGATGCTACCGTTTATATGGCAGTATGCACCGACACAGATGCCTTCAACTAAAGCGCTCATTGGCTTATTTTATGCAGTGATTATGGCTTCATTGATTGCAATGTTTTGTTATTTCAAACTGGTACAAAACATCAAGGCGACAACTTTGTCTTTAACAACGGTACTCACACCCATGCTTGCTATGCTCTTTGGTGCTTTACTGAATGATGAAAAATTATCATTGATGGTTTTACTTGGTGCTGTGATTCTATTATCAGGCTTGTTTGTTTATTTTTATAAAGATTTTCGGGCGAACAGAGAGCTCGCCCACAAATTAAAACATTGATTAAAAATCACTCTTTGTTTTGGGTCAGTGCGATACACTCTGCAAGTTTGACGCGGTCTTGAGGGAGCAGTGTGATAAAATAGGCACCCGTACGGTATAAGTTGCTTTCTTCTTCACGGCTATAAACCACTTGCGCAGTTGCCGCAATATGGAAGAAATTTTCAGGGTGGCTTAAGGTCACATGGATATAAGTACCTTCTTTAATTGCGCGTTCGCTAAAAAAGCTCAAACCAGTCTCTGAAAAATTCACATGCTCAGGCACTGGTAACATGCTTTGTACAATTGCGTCGTATAAAGAACCCGTAATAAGGTTTAACTTTTGGTTAAATAAGGATAAGATTCGAGCAATTTGTTGATCTTTCTCAGCTAATTGTTCTAATTCGTAGTTGAGTGCATGATCAAATTGATCTAATTCAGCAAGTAGTAGAAAATAGCGCGGCAATACAAAATTAGGATCGTAAGGATCATTCAGTGCAACATCATCAGAGATAATCTGATAGTTGATGCGCAAAGCAGCATCGATACGCGACATTACACGGCGTTCAGTTTGAACACTTTGATGCTGTAAATTTTCCATAATATATTACCTCGGACTAGATGGTTATGTTTAAACCAATCTCGCTGTATATAGGGTTGAGATACACTCGCGCTCGGCGCAGTAACCACTTTATTTCTTTTATTGCTCTGGTATCCATGATCGGCCTCACGCTTGGTGTGGCAGTCCTTATTACAGTTTTATCTGTGATGAATGGTTTCGATCGTGAGCTGAAAACTCGTGTCTTAGGAATGATACCTCAAGCCACTGTTTCTTCAACACAAATTTTAACAAATTGGCCTGAACTTGCAAAAAAAATTGAGCAACATGAGCATGTTCAAGGGGTCGCACCATTCACCCAATTACAGGGAATGTTGACGGCACAAGGTCAAGTGTCTGGCATTATGGTCAGTGGGATTGAACCGCAGTATGAAAAAAAGGTATCAATTATCCAAGACCATATGGTGGAAGGCAGTATCGATAACCTGAAAAAAGGTGAGTTTGGTATTGTCCTTGGCAAGCAAATGACAGATGCCTTAGGTTTAGGCTTGAATGACAGTGTGACCTTGGTGCTTCCCGAAGCAACTCCTTCGCCGGCTGGGGTCGTTCCGCGTTTTAAACGATTTAAAATTGTGGGTATTTTCAGTATTGGTGCAGAGGTTGATTCGATGATGGGCTATGTAGCCCTGAACGATGCGTCGACTTTATTAAGACTGCCAGATGGTGCACAAGGCATCCGTATGAAGTTGGATGATATTTTTGCAGCACCACAAGTCTCTCAAGAAATTGTGCGTGATCTACCAGCAAACTTCTATGCTTCAGATTGGACTTATACACACGGTAACCTATTTAGTGCGATTCAAATGGAAAAGGCAATGGTAAGTTTATTGCTGTTCCTGATTGTATTGGTTGCAGCATTTAATATCGTGTCTTCATTGGTGATGGTGGTCACTGATAAAAAATCCGATATTGCCATTTTGCGTACACTAGGCGCTTCACCGGCTACAATCACACGGATCTTCATGGTGCAAGGTACAGTGATTGGGGTGATTGGTACGGTGTCTGGGGCAATTTTAGGGATTATCGCTGCATCTAGTATTAGTAATTTTGTTGGTTGGTTGAATACAACACTGGGCTTAAATATGTTTGATGCTTACTTCATCAACTATTTACCGTCTTATTTAAGATGGCAAGATGTTGTGGTGATTGTGTCCTTATCATTGGGTCTTAGCTTTATCGCGACTATTTATCCGGCTTTACGTGCAGCTAAAGTTCAACCTGCAGAGGCTCTACGCTATGAGTAATTTAGTTTTAGATGCCCAAAACATTACCAAATCTTTTACTGATGGTAAGTCTACAGTCGATGTAATTCGCGGACTTTCATTACAAGTCAAAGCAGGTGAGTTTGTTTCAATTGTTGGTTCAAGTGGCTCTGGTAAAAGTACGTTGTTGCATGTATTGGGTGGCTTGGATCGTCCAACATCGGGTCAAGTGTTGATTAATGGTCAACGCTTTGACACTTTAGGTGAAGCAGAGCGTGGATATATCCGTAATGAGCATTTGGGTTTTGTGTACCAATTCCATCACTTGTTGCCTGAATTTACCGCGTTTGAAAATGTGGCGATGCCATTAATGTTACGTAAGTCGAGTAATTTCAAAGAAGTCAAGCAGCAAGCTGAATACCTGTTGGAACGTGTTGGACTTTCGCATCGTATGACGCACAAACCGGGTGAGCTTTCAGGCGGTGAACGTCAACGTGTGGCTTTGGCTCGTGCATTAGTAGCAAAACCTAAGTTGATGATGGCTGATGAGCCAACTGGGAACTTAGACCGCAAAACCGCGGTAAAGATTTTTGAGTTACTATCTGAGTTGCGTAAAGAATTTAACATGGCCATGTTAATCGTGACCCATGACGAATATTTAGCTCAATCTGCTGATGCGATTTTGCATATGCAAGATGGTTTATGGGTAGATGACTAATCGCTAAATTGATTTCACAAAAATTAGTGGATTAAGATTGTTTGATTGAAGCTCACCTCGGTGGGCTTTATTATTGCCAGCACATAATAAAAATAATGATGACTCATGTTACAAAGCTTTTGTATTGGCTGGATTTTAGGCATTTCTTTTATGGGGTTCACGTTTTGGAACCCACATATCTCGACAGCTCAGTTGCTTTTTATTGTCCTGATTTGGCTAGGTTTACAGCTTTGTATTTCACCAAAACTAAAAAGTATCTTTTCGAAATTCTTACAGCTCAGTACAAATCTTTGTATGGGTGCAGTTCTCGGCTTCAGTTTCGCCAATACTCAACTCGATCAGCGTTTGGCATGGGTTGAGCATCAGAGCAGACAAGGCGAGTTTATTGCGTATATTCCACAGATCAGCCAACTCAAAGACCAAGCGATTCAGCAAAAAATTGAAGTGCTCAATCTGAATCAGCAGATTCAATATTTTATGGCGTATTTACCCAATTCAATTTTGCAAAGTCATGAGCAGACGATCCAGTTGGTCCCTGGACAGTACTATCGAATGTATGGTGAATTGCGGCCTACGCAAAGTTATGTGACCGAAGGTGCATTTGACCAAGAACGGTGGAGCATACAGCAAAATATACATGCCAGTTTAAAGGTGAAGTCGGTCGAATTAATATCACCCGAACATATGACTGCGATGGGCTATGGCCAGCAGTATCAACGACATCAAGGTGTGTTACATCAGTTCAAAATAAAAGTCGAACAGCAGCGTTTATATTTAAGAGCGTTTATATATCAACAACCGTTACGAAATCATGGCTTGCTGCTAGCATTGCTTACAGGTGATAAAAGTTTACTGACTGAAGGAACCAGTGAATTATTTCAACGTTTTGGCATGAGTCATTTATTGGCGATCTCTGGTCCGCATGTACTGGTTTTTGCCAGCATGCTCTGTTGGGCGATGCAGTTGGGTATCCGTAAATATTGTCCCAAAATTTATCTCAAATGGCCTAAACAATATGTATTGGTCGTGCCCTTTATCTTCTGTGTCCTTTTATATTGTGCATTTACCGGTTTTGAAATACCGGCGCTACGAACGCTGACGATCTGCCTTGTCGCAAGTAGCATGCTTTTGTTACGGCAAACCATTCAGCCTTTTCAACTGCTGGTTTTTAGTGCCGCCATTTTATTGCTCGTGGATCCCTTTAGTATTTTATCCGCGGCATTTTGGTTGTCTTATGGCGCATGCTTTATTTTACTGCGGATATATCAAACCTTAAGGAAGCATATACTGGCTCAAACAGAAGTCAGTTTTTGGCAAAAGTTAAAGCATTCAATGTGGTTGATGGTGGAATCACAATGGAAAATCTTTGTCGCCTTATTTCCATTGATGGTGATTTTTTTCAAGCAAGTCACATGGATTAGTCCCTTAAGTAATTTATTCGCCATCCCGTGGTTAGGGGCAGTGGTGGTTCCTTTAGATATCATCGGAGGGGCACTTTCATATATTTCTACACCTTTGGCGCATTTGGTTTTTTTAATCAATGATCTGTGTTTAGAGATATTGCATGTATTTCTTTATGGCTTAGATCGACTCTTTGCACCAAAAATGCAAGATGTCGCATTGACGTCAACTCAAATCATACTGTTGATACTCGTTATAGTAATCTTATTTTTACCTGAAGGTATCTTGCCAAAATATTGGGCGGTCATTGCCTTTTTTGCACTGTTTATCCCATGGAGAAATTCAGCAAACTTTCAACTTTCAATTTTAGATGTAGGGCAAGGGCAGGCGATCTATATCCGTTCTGTAGATCATCATATGATGGTGGACTTCGGTGGAAACTATGATGAAAGTCAATTTAGTGTCGGGCAGAATATCATCCGGCCATTTTTGAGTGTGAATGGAGTTCATCGACTAGATCGGGTGTTATTGACTCATTTAGATCAAGACCATAGCGGTGGCTTTTTCTCATTGGAGCAACAGCTTGATATTGGGCAGCTTTCAAGTAATGAGCGGGTACAAACCACGAACCAAGCTCCACAGCGCTTATGTCAGCGTGGTCAGCAGTGGAATTGGGATCAGCAAGTCTATTTTGAAATACTCTCGCCAAAGCCTGAAGATCTGACAAATGCCCAATGGAATGCCAATGAACGTTCTTGTGTTCTATATGTCACGGTCAAAGGCGTCAATGGCCCACGACATTTTCTATTGATGGGGGATGCGGGTTGGGAGACTGAATATCAAATATTAAGTGATTATCCAGACCTAAAAATCGATGTCTTGGTGCTCGGACACCATGGTAGTCGGCACAGTTCATCCTATGCGTTTTTAAACCATTTTAAGCCCAAGTTGGCGATTGCTTCCGCAGGGCGCTTTAATCGTTATGGACATCCTGCAAAGATGACCCAAACACGTCTCAAACAATTAGACATTCCACTCTTGCAAACTGAACAAAGTGGAAGTATTCATTTCAAGCAAAATAAACAGCAAATTGAAATAATTGAAGAGCGGACAAAGTATAAATGGCTCGATCTATATCGCAGGCTATCTAAAGAATCCGAATAGAAAAACTACTTCAAGTATATTGCTTGAAATGTCATTCTGTCACATTTTTCATTTTTTGCTGTCTTTGATATTCCTCACGAATATCACGAATGCGTTGATCGGCTTCTTCATCACTAATATTGTATAGATTTCTCAATTTTGGATTGGCTTTAAAGCGTTTATAGCTCCAGTGATAATGCTCTGGATAACGATGAATTAGATTTTCCACTGCTTTAAAGATAACTATTGAGCCATCATCTGCATTGCCTTGATAGATATTCTCATCCATAGGTTCGATATGCATATCAAAACCATGATTATCGTTACGAATGGCATATAGTAAGAGCGCACGTGCTTTGGTTTTTTGAATTAGTTTTGCACTTAAGTTGCTGGTTTTTAGTGGAATACCAAAGTATGGAATCATTTCGCCGCCGGCATTGGGGGTATGGTCTGGCAAGATCACAGTCGTCCCACCTTGTTTTAAGGCTTTGAAAATTTGACGTACACCTGATTCATCGGTTGGAACCAATGTGGCTTGCTCGCGGCTTCGTGCAGCACGAACAAAATTGTTGGCAGATTCACTTTTTACCGGCTTGTACATGATGGTCATTTGAGTGTACTGCGCAACCCATGCATTCATGATTTCCCAAGTACCAAAATGTGGTACTACGAGTACAACGCCTTTTTGTAGGGCGAGCGCTTCATGTAAATATTCAGCGCCATGTACGTGATGAATTCGTTGAATATTTTTTTCTGTACTTGCACCCCAAATGTTAAAAAATTCAAAATAAGAACAAAGTTCGTTTCGAATCGCTTGTTTAGTGAGTTGAATGCGAGCTGACTCTGATAATTCAGGCAATGCAATTTTAAGATTGCGTTGAATCGTAGAGTAGGTTTTAGAGATTTTTAAAACATTGACTAACCCAGCCAAACCTTTTGCAATTAATCTAGAAATTTGAATAGGTTGACGGCTGATAAATTTTAACAGGTGATATGTGGTGTCCTGTGAATTTTGGTCGGTCATCTTGTTTAAGTCTGATACAAATGAAAGAAAATTTAAAATAATTATAGGGGAAAATGAATTGATTAGACAGTTATAGCGATTAGCGTGTATATAATGACTACAAATTAACGATTAACTAGGTTTTTTTTATGTCCGAATGGCCACCAAAACCTGAAGAAAAACAGCAAAGTTCTTCAAACAATATCCAGCAGCCAACTGGAAATGAATGGAAAATATTAGAAAAAGCCGTGCTTTCTTCCGTTGAGGAACAACGTAGAGCGCGTAGATGGGGTATATTTTTTAAATTTTTAACCTTTGCTTATTTGCTATTTATTATCATTGCGATGGCAAAAAGTTGCAGCATGTCATCATCAGATCCTGCAGCAACAGCGGGTTCACATATTGCCGTGGTTGATATCATTGGGACCATTGCAGCGGACAAGCAAAGTGTAAACAGCGCAAATACCATCAAAGCTTTGAAAAAAGCTTATGAAAATAAACAAAGCAAAGCGGTTGTTTTAAATATTAATTCACCGGGTGGTTCACCTGTTCAGTCTGATGAAATCTGGCAAGAAATTCAGTACTTGAAAAAAGCCCATACCGATAAAAAACTGTATGCCATTATTGGTGATACTGGCGCTTCAGGTGCGTACTATATAGCTTCTGCGGCAGATGAAATTATTGTCAATCCTTCAAGTTTAGTGGGTTCAATTGGCGTGATCATGCCGAACTATGGCGTTAGTGGTTTGATGCAAAAGTTCGGTGTAGAAGATCGCACCATGACTTCGGGTGAGAACAAAGCGATTTTATCCATGACTCAACCTGTCGATGCTGCACAAAAAGCACATGTTCAAGGTGTACTCGATAACGTTCATGCGCATTTCATTAATGCCGTGAAAGAAGGTCGCGGTAAGAAATTAAAATCGAATGATCCGGCTATTTTCTCAGGTTTATTTTGGACAGGTGATCAGGCTGTGAAGCTGGGTATTGCTGACCGTACAGGTAGTTTAAATAGCCTGAAACGTGAATTGAAAACTGAAAAAGCCGTGAACTATACCATTGAAAATAGTCCATTTGATTCTGTACTAGGTCGTATGGGAAGCTCGTTTGGTCAAGGTTTGGCAAGTGCATTGTCACAACAGGTTCAATCTGAAAACAGCACGAAGTTACAATGAAACCGTTAATTCATTTTGCGCACGCCAATGGCGTGCCATCACAGGTTTATCAAAAATTATTTGATTTATTGAGTGATGAATATGATGTGATCTATGTGCCGTTACTTGGGCCAGATAAGCGTTACCCAATCGATAACCATTGGAAGAGCTTAACACAGCAAGTCATTGACAGTATTGTACGTCAGGCCAATGGTCGTAAGGTGATTGGATTAGGTCATTCATTAGGTTCGGTTTTAACATTTCAGGCTGCTTTACAACGCCCAGAATTGTTTGAACAAGTGTTAATGATTGATCCGCCTATGATCATGGGGAAAGAGTCTTTTGCTTTGCACATCGCAAAACTCCTCAAACTTAAAGTCCTCGATAAAATGTCCCCAGCAGGCTTGTCGAAACGTCGTCGTGATCATTGGGACAGTCGTGAACAAGCAGCGGAGCTTTTAAGGCCGAAAGGTTTTTATAAAGATTTCGATCCAGACTGTTATCAAGCTTATATTGATTATGCCTTGATGGACGATAAACTGCGTGGTGGGGTGGAGTTGACGATTTCACGTGATGATGAGGTTCATATTTTTCGAACCAATCCTTCACTGTGGTGGTTACCTCAGACTCAACCACAAGTGCCTGTGCAGCAGTTAATTGCAGAGCAGGGGCCATTTTTGGCACGTCACTTTCCACAAAAGGTTGAGAAAAAATTTGGGATTCCATTTAAAGTTGCTGCGGGGAGTCATATGTTTCCCTTGGAACATCCTGTGGAAACTGTTGAATTGATCAAAGATTTACTTAAATTGCCTAAGCGTCATCATTGAACCTTAAAAACGACAACACAAAAAAAGCACTCTATAGAGTGCTTTTTTTATGAATGAAACATTCTACTTTCTACTTTTGAGATTTATTTCGCATTTTCAAATTGTAAAACAACTTTGTTGTTGGCATCTAAAAATTTCAAATGATCTTTAGAGGCATCATAATGAGTAACTTGGCTCAATGCCTGCGAAAAATGTTGAGGAATATTTGTCGCAGTCAAACACGCTCTTTGTGTTGTAGCAAGGTTTGAAAATTGGATTTTTGTGTTTTGCACAGCGTAACCACCCATGAATCGATTACAACCATCAGAACCACTTACACGAGTATCGTCGAAAGTGATAGTGGGTACGTTCGAATTGTTAGGGTCAGCTTCAAGCTTAACGCCTTGAATTTCACTCGCAACCCAATTTTTGTTTTGTAATTTATCTAAATTACGATCAGTAGCTGGATTTGATGTCGTAGCACAACCAATCATACCCAGTGTTATACATGCACAAGTCGCCAGTGTGATGGATTTTAACATGTGATTTTCTCCACTTTTGTTTGAAGGATGTAATATTTCTAGATTTATAAGGTTTTCTAATTGCAATATAAGCTTATTATTTTAATGATGCTAAAAGTTTTAATTTAACTAAAAACTACATATTGATCATAAAGTTGAACATTCTGCAAAAAATGGATTTTAGATTTTAGATTTTAGATTTTAGATTTTAGATTTTAGATTTTAGATTTTAGATTTTAGATTTTAGATTTTAGATTTTAGATTTTAGATTTTAGATTTTAGATTTTAGATTTTAGTAATAAATAGAGTTTTATTTGGCCCTTAAAAAACAAAACGCACCCTAAGATGCGTTGATTGTTAAGTTATACAGTTGCTTAGAACTTACAGAATTGAACAGGTTCTTGCATTGGTTGATTGCGATATAACACCCCATCTACAGTATGTTGGATCGTACCATTACAGATCCATTCTGCGACTTGAGGGTAAATCACATGCTCAAGCACGTGAATGCGATCTGCTAGACTTTCAGCATGATCATGCACATTGACTTTAAGCACACCTTGCGCAAGCGCTTGGCCAGCATCTAGCTCTGCAGTCACGTAATGAACTGTACAGCCATGGAAAACATCACCAGTGTTTAACACACGTTGATGAGTATGCATGCCTTTATAATTTGGCAACAAAGAAGGGTGGATGTTAATCATTTTCCCTTCCCATGCTTTGACAAATTTTGCGCTTAAAATGCGCATAAAGCCTGCCAAAATCACCAAGTCAACATCCCAGTCGAGCAGTTGTTGATGCATTACATCATCAAAAGCTTCACGACTTGGATATTGTTTGTGTTCAATGACTGCCGTTGCAATCTTTGCTTTTTCTGCACGTTGCAGTGCAAAAGCGTCAGGTTTATTGGAAATTACCCCAACGATTTGACCTGATAGATTGGCATCGATCAGGGCTTGCAGGTTAGATCCGCTGCCTGAAACAAGTACAGCAATTTTAATCATGAACGTTGCTTATGCGAAAACTACACGGATTTTTTCGTCAGCACCTTCAACAGATTCAGCATTGTCTGCAATGTGACCCATTGTGAATGCTTTTTCGCCAAGGCTGTTGAGTAATTCAACAGTTTTGTCAGCATCTGCTGCATCAACCACGAGAACCATACCTACGCCACAGTTAAATGTGCGGTACATTTCAAATTGTTCAACACCACCTTCTTTTTGAAGTAGTTTGAACAATTCTGGCCATTCCCAAGATGCTTCATTGACTACCGCTTGAGCACCATTTGGCAGTACGCGAGGTAAGTTACCCGGTAAACCACCACCAGTGATGTGTGCCATTGCGTGTACATCAACTTCTTTCAATAACTGAAGAATTGGTTTTACATAAATACGAGTTGGTTCCATTGCTGTATCTGCAAGTGGACGACCATCAACGATTTGAGTAAGGTCAACGTTTTTCACATCTAAAATTTTACGAAGAAGTGAGTAACCGTTTGAGTGTGCGCCAGAAGATGCAACACCAACTAAAACGTCACCCGCTTTAACTTTAGAGCCATCAATAATTTTGCTTTGCTCAACTACACCCACGCAGAAACCTGCAAGGTCGTAGTCTTCGCCTTCATACATACCTGGCATTTCAGCAGTTTCACCGCCAACCAATGCACAGCCTGCAAGTTCACAACCCGCACCGATACCAGTCACAACATTTGCTGCAACGTCAACGTTGAGGTGGCCAGTTGCATAGTAGTCAAGGAAGAACAGTGGTTCAGCACCACATACGAGAAGATCGTTTACGCACATTGCAACCAAGTCTTGACCAATTGTGTCATGACGGTTCAAATTCAATGCTAAACGTAATTTTGTACCAACACCATCTGTGCCAGATACGAGAACAGGTTCTTCATAACCTTTAGGAATTTTACAAAGAGCGCCGAAGCCGCCTAGACCGCCCATTACTTCAGGACGTGCAGTACGTTTCGCGACAGATTTGATACGATCGACTAACGCGTCGCCCGCTTCAATGTCGACACCTGCATCTTTGTAGCTTAAACCAGTGTTTGGGGTAGAAGTTGAGTTGCTCATAATGAAGTCTCCGCATTCGCGCGGGGATTATAACCTGAATATGCAAAACTC
Organism: Acinetobacter sp. YH16040_T; assembly: GCF_024605785.1. Taxonomy (NCBI): domain Bacteria; kingdom Pseudomonadati; phylum Pseudomonadota; class Gammaproteobacteria; order Moraxellales; family Moraxellaceae; genus Acinetobacter; species Acinetobacter sp. YH16040_T. Next base: position 1,074,982 of record NZ_CP094541.1, read on the forward strand.
TTATGCTATTTCGCACTAAAATGTTATCTTTATTAAAATATTTTCCTTTCTATAACGATTACATTGAAAAAAGGTGACTTTATATGGGTGATCGCACCTTGCGCCGAATATTTATTCTTGCTGGGATAGCATTGATCATATGGGTTTTATACTTATTAAAGCCTGTAGTTGTTCCTTTTGTCGGCGCATTTCTAATTGCATATTTATTTAGCCCTTTAGTCGATAAATTACATAATATTGGCTTGCCGCGCTGGTTATCTATCAGTTTGGTCTTTATTGGAATTGGTGTCGCTATATTCCTTGCAATGTGGTTCCTCGTACCACTGGTATGGGAACAGTTGATGTATGCGAAAAACAATATTCCAAGCAATATTCATTGGGTCAACTATACATTCCTGCCGTGGTTATCAGAGAAATTTAATCTTGTACCGATGGAAATTGATACAGAGCAAATGTCAGCAGCGATCATGGAGTATATTCAAACCAACTATAGTGCAGACAGTATCCAAGCCATGTTGTTAAAAGTGGCACAATCAGGTCTGAATTTCATACAGATTGGTGGCACGATTGTCTTAATTCCAATCATAGCTTTCTATTTCTTATTAGATTGGGAGCGTATGTTAGAAAACATGCGTCGACTTATTCCACGTAAATATGAAAAAAGCACGCTCACAATCGTGGGCGAATGTCATGAAGTTTTAGGTGCATTTGTAAAAGGCCAATTCTTGGTAATGTTCTTATTGGGCGTTGTTTATGCGGTTGGACTCCAATTAGTCGGTATTGAGGTTGGCATCATCATTGGGATGATTGCGGGTCTAGCCAGTATTATTCCGTATTTGGGTTTTGCGGTAGGTATTATTTCGGCAATTGTGGCTTGCCTGTTCCAATTCGGTTTGGATTGGGTGCATTTGGCCTTAGTACTGGTGGTATTCATGGTAGGGCAGGCAATAGAAGGTTATATTTTACAGCCTTTCTTATTAGGCGACAAAATTGGTTTGTCTCCTGTGGCCGTGGTATTTGCAGTCCTTGCAGGCGCGCAATTGGCAGGACTCCTCGGAATGCTCATTGCACTACCCGTTGCAGCGATTATTGTGGTCTTATTACGTCATGCACGCGAAAATTACGAGAAAAGTAATTTATACCGAAATGATGTACTTGTCGTAAATGATGCTGCAAGTGGCACTTTAAACGTAGAAACCAATCAAGTTGCTGTCGATATTGAGCTCAAAAATCAGTCTGCAAATTCGCTGCAAGATCCTGAAATTTCGAGTAACATTGAAAGATCAGAACATAAAGATTGATAAGGCCAAAATATAGATATGCGTCAATTGCAGCTAGATATAGAACCACAACTCGATGCCCGAATTAGTGATTTTTCTGGGCCGAGTTGGGGGCATGTAATCGATGGTGTTCGTCAGTTACATGCTGGTTTAATGAATCGTTTCTATATCTATGGTGGAGCTGGCACAGGAAAAAGCCATTTACTGTCTGCAATATGTGACTCCTATTTAGAAATTGGCAAATCAGCAATTCAAGTTTCATTGCTTGAATTGCTAGATGCTCCCACTGAAGCGATTACTTCGCTCGATCGCTATGACTTAGTGGCTTTAGATGATATTGAAGCGATTAGCGGAGTTCCACATTGGCAAAAAGCTGTTTTTCACCTGATTAATTATAATAACGAAGAAGGTGGTCAATTGGTCTTTTCATCTCGGCTGGCGCCCATTGAACTCAAACTTGAACTGCCAGATTTACAGTCTCGATTAACTCAGGCTGTCAGTGTAAAAGTACCAAATGGTAGTTTATACGCAGACCGACAAGCACTCGTAAACTCTGTTTTGGCGCGACGTGGCATCCATATGGATCAACAAATTGTAGATTACTTGTTAGCACATGGGCCGCATCAGGCATCCATTTTACTTAGATCTTTAGAACAACTGATTCAGATGTTAAAAGGTGAAAAAGTCAAATTGAGTCATGCCAATTTAAGACAAATTTTTGCCCTAATTGATGAATATCGGTAAGCAATAAAAATTCTTGAGTAATTACTCAAGCTGTGACAAAGTACATAAAAATATTTTAATGTTGCAAGGATTGTGCAACTTAAGAATAAAAAGATAAAAAATATTTAAGGAGATGGATATGCTCAAACAGAGCATAGGCATTGGCATGCTTCTCATGGCAGGTCATGCATTTAGCGCAGAAATTACCGTTACAACCACTGAAGATGTTGTAAAGGATGACAAGGAATGTTCACTTCGTGAAGCCATAGAATATATCAATAATGGTATGCCAGAAGCCGGATATAATGGTTGCGGGGGTAAAGATGCCTATGCCTCAATTTCTCTGAAAAAAAATGAAGTTTATAAACTCACTAAAAAAATTGATATTAAAGCAGAACTGAATCTGAAAACGGCGTATGACAGTAACGTCAATGAAGATGTCATACTCGGTCTCAATAATGCCGTCATTGAAATGACGGGTAAGGATCAAATTTTTAATATTAATGATGGCGAAAAAGAACTACTTGCGATCAATTTTAAAGAAATTTCATTTAAAGGATGTAAGCAAGATCAATGTGCTGATAAAGGCGGCATCCTTTTTAATAATGAAAAACTCACACTTGAAAATGTAAAGTTTGAAGATGGTAATGCACGACTTGGTGGTGCAATCTACAATGTTGGATTCTCAGAAGATGGCGCAGCTGTAGCAAGCCGTCTGTATATGCGAACCACAATTTTTCAAAACAACAAAGCGGTAGATGGTGGTGCAATTTACTCAGAAGCACCGGCTTATGAAATCTATACATCTTTGTTCAAAAATAATGAAAGCACTTCTGGTCGAGCGATTGTTTACAATCAAAATGGGCTCGCAGACATCAGTAAGTTGGTGTTCAGTAATCCTCAAAATATTATTGCCAATAGCACCTTTTTCAAAAACAAAGGTTTTGCTGTCAACTTACGTGATGGTTTAGCACTCAATAATATTACAGTACTGAAGAACAGTGGCGGTATCGAACTAAATAGTACCTCTGAGCATGCTTATTTAGCCAATAGTGTGGTGATTGGTAATGCGCTCAGTGGTACCGCTCAAGATTGTAAAGTCGTGAACTCAGGAACAGACCAATCTGTTTTTTATAACAACTTAGTGGCTGCGAGTTGTCCTGTTGGGCCTGCTGCAAATTTAAATGATGTATGGTCTGGGACGAGTTTAATTGCGGGTGAAGATGAAGGTAGCTGTAAAACCTTAACAGAAGATCGTAATGCACTTTTCTGTCCATTTACCACAGCAAATAACGCATTTATTGGTTATTTACGTCCTCGTATTTTATTAGATTACGAAACGATTTTCTCAAGCCCGATATTAAATAAGGGGAAGACCACAGCAGATGGCAATGAGCATCATGTGTATTGTGAGTCTTCTGATCAGCGTGGAAAAAATCGTAATTTGGATGATGTTTGGTGTGATCGTGGGGCTATCGAAATTGTGGTTCCTGTGAGCATGCCTCGCTTAGGTAAAGACATACGTACAGGTGAAGTGGCGAAGTTTAATATCTTAGATGCTTTAGGTGACAGTGATTTAATTCCAAAAGAAGAATGTACAAAAGTGATGGGTATGGCAAATCCAACAGGTGAGCCATGGCAAGATGGTTGTCCAATAGTTGTACAAAGCACCGAATCAAAAGGTAAATTTACACTGAATTTGAATGGTGATTTTGAATACACGCCAAATGGAAATTGGCATGGCGCAGATATTTTTGAATTGCGTGTGGTGACGTCTTCAACCCGTTTTAATACTTCGGCAAAAAATTATTTAGCTGCAGAAGTGCGTATTTTCCAAGAACCAAACAATGAAATGGAAAGTAAAACCGTTAAAACTTCGGGTGGTGCTCTAGGTTGGGCGAGTATTTTTGCGCTGCTTGGCTTAGTTGGATTTCGTCGCTTTAAAAAATAGTCTGGATAGAATTAAGGACAGCACATGAAAAATTATAAAAAAGGATTGCTGGCGGTCATGGTCCTTGCGGCTATGTCATCTATGGCAGCGACAAGTAACATCATCAAAGTTACGACCTTTGATGATGAAAATGGTGAAAATCTCAATCAATGTTCTTTACGTGAAGCGATTGAAACTGCACGTAAAAACAAATCTTTTGGTGGATGTAATGTCGGTAATCCAAATAATGGGCAGACCGATTATATTCAACTTGAAGCAGGTGAATATCTTCTGACTAAAGGTGAGTTAGTTCCGGTCAATCAGATCGTGATTGAGGGGAAAAGTCGCTTTAACTATGATTCAAAAAATTTACTGACGCAGAAATTTCCTGCCTATGAAGATATTAGAACGACGATTAATGCCCAAGGCAAATCGCGTATTTTTAATACTTCACGTTCAGAAGCCAACTTTATCGTCAATAATGTTCGCCTTACTGGCGGGATGGCAGAAGATCGAGGTGGTGCCTTGTATTTAGGGGGAGCATTTACCTTAAATAATGGTGCAATTGAAAACTCTCAAGCCAAAGTTGCTGGCGGTGCAATCTACTCCGTTGCGCATAATATATCGAAAAAAACATTATTGGTGAGCAGTTTAGTTCAGGGCAACATCGCACCTAAAGGTAGTGTTGTTGCTATGGACTGTATCGGGAACTTGGGGGATACCCAGCCTGAAATTGTGTTCCAGCAAAGCAGTATTATTCAAAATGGTTTATCGACGAGCAATAGTGTGATGGACTTCTGTGGAAATGCCAAAGTTGAACTGACAGCAAATACGATTGCAAAAAACCAAGCAAATCCAAATACGGGTAGTATTATCCGTGCCATTTCTCAGGGAACGGAACGTTTAAGTGCTTTTTCTAGCTTCGTTTTAACCAGTAATACAATAGTCGAGAACAATGCGGCTAGTACCTATTATTATGATAACAATGGTACAAAGGCTTGGTATTTCAATGTATTGGCCTACAATACTGGTGGTAAATCTTGTCGTTATCTCAATAACGCTGTACCTGATAATAGTCAAAAATTTGTTGCAAGTAATAACGCTTTTGAACTGGCAGCCGCACAGTGTGATTTACCCGAAAGTGTGCTGAATAGTACGGAAAGCTTTCTGCAAAACCATGACGTAAGTAGCTATGCTATGGGCACTTTATTAAGCGCCCTACAAACAAAATCTGCTTATAATTTGTATTTACCTTTGTATTACCCGAAAGCAATCGGCAGCGGTTTTGACTTGATCAATCTTGGCTTAGAAGGTTGTAGTGATGCGGATCAACGGGGTATTTTGCGGATCACAGATGGTACTTTACAGTTATCACCTACGCAAAGAAACACATGTGATATTGGTTCGGTTGAGTTAATGAATTTAACCGCAGCAGATATGGCAGATATTACCAATGAGTCTTTAACAGCTCTGCAAGATAAGTATCAAAATACAATTGATGCTTTGAAAAAGGATATCGATGATCCTGATTATGCAGAATACAAAGTTGCCAATCAGGATGATTTAACAAAGTACGAAGCGGTATTAAGTGCATTAAAAAATAACCTTAAATATCGTGCGGTTTATTTTGATCCGTTCCCGGCATCATTACCTCAAGAAGAGTCTGTGAATGGTAGTGCTGAAACACGACAAATTGCCTTAAATGCTGACAACTATACCGTGACGACTTCACCAATCGGCATCGGTAGTGAAATTACGGTGTCTAGTACAGGCGAAGCAAGTATCGTAGGTAATCCACCGCATGACCTGCACTGTGATTGGGATGCGGGAATAAAACAAATCGTTATTTATCGCACCAGTGGGGCAACAACAGCACCTACCGAATACGGTTTTTGTAAATATACGCTAAAACAAAAGACAGGGAGTCAGGCGGAATCCTCTGGTGTAGTACGTGTGGCCTTTAAAAATATGACCCCAGTGGCCAAAGCTGCCCAATACACAATTAGTCCGTCAAATAATTTGTCTGTTACAGTCAATAATTTATTAGAAAATGCTAATGATGATGGTGATGGTCCAGTTGCATCTATGCCAGCGGGTAAATCGGTATGGCATAAAAATGAAGAAGGCCAAATTATTCCAATTCGTTTTACGAAAATCCCAGCAGGTTTAAACTTTGAAGCTGAGTATAGTGGTAGCTGTCCAGCAAGTTATTTAAAGGAAACCTGCTACGGTGGCAAAATCACCTTCTCTGTAAAAAATGGCTTTAGTCAGTTTGACTATCCTGTTGAATATAGCGTTATCGATAGTGACGGCATTGCATCAAGTAATGCAATTCTGACTCTTAAGAATACAGCGAAAAATACCAACTCTTCTTCTAGCGGCGGTGGCTCAATGGGAGTATTTGGACTGTTGGCATTGATTGGTTTGGGTGTGTATCGTCAGCGTAGGTTGAGCAAGTAAGACAATAAAAAAAGCCTCGATAAGAGGCTTATTTTATGGCTTAACCAATGTAATGGATTTGATTTTCACAACATACTGTTGTTTTTAATTAGTGAACGACAGCGATAGGCTGTAAATATTTATTGATATACTCATCGCGAATAGCAGGTCGTTCATCAGGACTAGCTTTTTGCATACGTGTCGCGAGTTCTTTACGTTCTAAAGTACTCATTTTTTGCCATGTTTCGCGCATACGCTGCTTTTCACTGTCCGGAAGTTGGGTGAACCAATCCATGCGCTGTTGCAAGCTGACACGTTGATCTGCAGGAATCTCTTTGAGTGCCTGATACTTTTTAATTAAAGCCTGTTGTTCTGCTTCAGATAGCGAATCCCAAGTTTCATTAACTTGAGTATCTGCATCTTTTGAAAAAATCCAAAAGCGATCAAAGCCAGCAAAACTGGTTTGCAAAAAACTAAAAGCACAGAATGCAATTGCTAATTTTTTAGCTGCCATGTGGAACTTTGTCCTCACCCAGAACCATCAACATTTCAAGATCTTCCACCATTTGAGGGGAGAGCTTAGGGGTTGAAATCACCTGATTTTGTGGTTTGTCATCCAGTACAGTCGCATTCGGTAAAATGACAAAACCTGCAATTGCTGCTGCAAGTGCAAAGCCAGACATTTTCCAGAAACCATAACGAGAAGTTTCGCGCTGATGAATATCTTCAAGCACGTTATTCATGACAGTTGCTTTGTCTTTATGGTGCTGTGCGAGTCCATCAAGTTTGGAAGTTACTTGCTTTAAGAAATCATCTTGTTTCATTCGGATGATCCTCCCATATGTGGATTCAAATGTGCCAAAGCGGTACGTAAACCTTGAATGGCACGGTGGTAATGTGTTTTCACACTGCCTTCGGAACAATTCATAATTTCTGCAGTTGTATGCGTATCAAAGCCTTCCCAAGCTCGCAACATAAATGCTTGTTGCTGGCGGACTGGAAGTTCTGCGATAGCATCTTGTATTTCCTCTGCAGTGACAGCCTGATCCAGAAAGTCGAAAGGGTTTGGTGTAGATTCATCTACCACATCCTGTATTTCGACATCGTCGTCATCTAGGCTGACTTTTCTAAATAGGGAAAACGGCTGCGAACGACGTGCTTCCTTTCGACGCCAATCTTGCAGCTTATTATTTAAAATGGTGTAAAACAGGGGATACCATTCCTCTGTGGACTTTTCAGCATAAGCTTTATGTAAGGAAATAAAGGCTTCTTGCACCAAGTCCATGGCAATGCCATGTTGACCGTGCGTTGCACTTTCCATCATTACTAAAGCACGCCCCGTCACTTCATTCATGAAGTTTTTCAGGCGAGACTCAGCCGTGCTTTTTAAAACACTGCTGTCTTGCGTCTCGGACTTTTTGGGTGCTAAATCCATAGAGATGGAAAATCCTGTCATCGGATACCCACCATTATTTCCATATTCATATACAAATAACGATGGAAATAACGGTTAGGTTGACAAAAAGAATTATTATTTTTTCTAGTGTAGTCTATTTTTTTCAGGCTTAAGCGCTAAATACAATAAAATAACGATTTTACTGACGCTGACGTACCATTTCAAAAAAACAGATCGAGCCAGCAATGGCTACGTTTAGTGATTCTTGACCACCCGGTTGAGGAATCGCTACGGCTTCTGCATGTTGTAATGCATACTCAGAAACACCTTGACCTTCATTGCCTAAAATCCACACACATTGTTTGCGCAAATTTTTGCTATATAGGTTTTCAGACTGATGTGAGCTTGTTGCATACACTGGAATTTTGAATTTCGTCAAAATATCTTCAAGGGCAATATTTTCAAAGGTATTTAATGAAAAATGTGCGCCCATACCTGCGCGTAATACACGCGGTGACCAGAGTGATGCAGAGCCTTTGGTACAAACGACTTGCTCAATACCCGCCGCGGCAGCAGAACGGAGTAGGGTACCTACATTACCGGGGTCTTGAATATTGTCTAAAATTAAGGTGTCTTCACTGAAGTTAAGCGCTTCACTTGAACTTGGTAAATCCACAATTGCTAAGCAAGCAATCGATGTTCCAAGTGTACTGATATCTTTGTATAAAGATTCACTTAGAATGAACACCGCACCTTGATATTGTTCCGCAAAGCGGTCGAAATCGGCATGGTTAATTGCTTGTTCAGTGGTGAAAATCGATTTGATTGGACGTTTTGAGTCTAACCATGACAACACCAAGTGTGTGCCTTCCAAAACAGTTTGACCTTGTTTTTTACGGTAGGCATTTTGTTCAATTAAGCCACGGAGGTGCTTAATTTTCGGGTTGTCTTTTGATTCGAGATAAATCAGAGCCATGAGGGAGATATCCACGAAAGTCAGCAAAAATACTGACTTTCGTTATAAGAAATTAATTATGGTATGACGTAACTAGGTCAACTTCGTTTTTAGAACCAATAATCACAGGAACACGTTGATGAAGTTCTGTTGGTTGGATGTCTAGAATGCGGACACGGCCTGTTGTAGAAGCACCGCCAGCTTGTTCCATCAACATACTCATCGGGTTTGCTTCGTACATTAAACGTAGACGGCCTGCTTTTTTCGGATCTTTGAAGTCGTATGGATACATGAAGATACCGCTACGGCAAAGAATACGATGAATGTCACCCACCATACATGCGACCCAACGCATATTGAAGTCTTTTTCACGCGGGCCAGTTTTACCTGCAAGCAGTTCGTCGATATAACGTTTAACAGGTTCTTCCCAGTGACGTTGGTTTGATGCATTAATTGCATATTCTTTAGTATCTGCTGCAACCGCAATCGCATCTTTAGTTAATAAGAATTCTTTGCTTTCTGGATCAAAAGTAAAGAAGACTACGCCAGCACCGACAGTTAGAGCCATCATTGTTGATGGGCCATACAGTACATAACCTGCAGCCGCTTGGTTAACACCCGCTTGCATGAAATCTTCAGCTTGCGTTACCGCATTTTTTGCAGGAAGAATTGAGAAAATTGTGCCAACACACATGTTGATATCGATGTTGCTTGAACCATCTAATGGGTCGAACAAGACAAGATAATCGCCATTTTCTTGAGCTGGCGTGAATTCATCTAATTCTTCAGATGCCAGACCGCCGACATGTGGATGAACTTTTAATGCATCGATGAGGTAATCATTTGAAATGACATCAAGTTTCTTTTGTTCTTCACCTTGAACGTTTTCGTGTTGCGCGCTACCCAATACACCAGCCAAAGCACCTTTTTGTAAAAGAAGGTCGATGTCTTTGCATGTATTACCAATTGTTTCAATAACTTGTGCTAATGCAGGAGTAAGATTACCACTTTGTTGTTGTAGAAATTGGGAAAGGGTGAGATTTGACATAACCGGAAAACTCCAAATATTAATTTATCAAAAATGATAAAAATGTGATTGTGCAACATTTTAGATGAGAACGAAGGAAAAGAAAAATTAAACTAGACTATTTGTCGTGATTTTACCCTTGCAAGTCCTGAATAACATGCTATGTTGAATCTAATGTATAAATCGAAAGACAGGGAGCACAACAATGACCACACAAAAATTTGATGCGACTCCGACTGCAACTGAGGGATTGAATTTAGACGATATTTCTGCGGATACCGTAAAAGCTGCTTGGAGCAGTTACGAAGCAAAAGCAGAGTATAAAAAGTTCAATAAACATGACCTCATTGAGTCGATGCAAACAGAAAAAGAAAATGCTGAACATCCAGAAGCAGAAGCATAATGATTTAGATTGTTAAGCTAATTTTCTAGTTGGTAAAGCTAAGGATCTCGTTTTTAAAGTCGTTCACTTGCATTTTCATTGGATATTTTCTTAAAGTTCTAAAGTCGCTAACTGAATTTATCCTGAGTTAAAGGGCTAAAATGAGTAAAAGCACAGAACGATGCAAATTAAACGATATAAATAAAAAAAGCACTCATCAATGAGTGCTTTTTTTAGCTCAGACTTATTCAAGTCTTATTTAAGTAGTGGAGGAACAGCTTCGTAGTTAATTTCTACACGGCGGTTTTCTTTCCATGCATTTTCATCATGACCCGCATTGATTGGCATTTCTTTACCATAGCTGACTGCTTCAAGCTGGTTAGGGCTTACACCTGTTGTAATCAGGAAGCTTTCAACAGCTTTGGCACGACGTTCACCAAGTGCCATGTTGTATTCACGAGTACCACGTTCATCGGTATGACCTGTTAAAGCAACGCGTGAGTTTGCATTAGCAACAAGGAACTGGGCATGAGCTTGAAGGGTTTGTAAGTCTTCATTGCTAAGCTCGGTACTGTCGTAGTCAAAGTGTACTACGCGCTTCGCTAAAAATGCTTTATTCGCTTCAGTTACACCTTTCGATGATGCACCCGCAAGGTTTTGTGCATTGAGTGCTGCATCTTCACTTAAACCTGAAGTGTTTACAGTGGTTGAGCCATTTGGGTTTTGTCCTGCTTGTACATCTGCTGCAGGTTTACGGCTGGCACAACCAGTCATTACTAATGCTGTAGCTAAAACAGGTAATGCAATCAGTTTCATCGCTTTCATATTGATCTCCATGACGGTTATTTATGATGTTTCATTAAAAAGTTATTGTTGAATAAATCATGCAGTGTTTATTTCGGTGCCCAAGCTGGTTCACGAACTTCACCTTGTTCACTTGGTAAGTTCATGCGGAAACGACCATCTAAAGACATGATTGAGAGCAAACCACGGTTTGCTTCACGCGTTGCGTACACCACCATTTGACCATTTGGAGAGAAGCTTGGGGATTCATCTAAACTTGTTGGCGTCAAAATATTCGTTACACCAGAACCAATGTCTTGAACCGCAACTTTATAGTTACTACCGCTAGGACGATGTACCAAAGCTAATTTTTTACCGTCCGCACTTAACGTACCACGCGCGTTGAAAGCGCCACGGAAAGTTAAACGTTTTACACTTTCAGCACTTAAGTTGTAGGTGTAAATTTGTGGAGAGCCACCACGGTCAGAGGTAAAAATAAATGATTTACCGTCAGGTGCATAACGTGCTTCTGTATCAATCGCTGTGTCATTGGTCATGCGTTTTAATTGGCGAGTCTGTAAATCCATTTGATAGATTTCAGGATTGCCATGCATCGATGCGGTAAATAACATTGATTTACCATCAGGTGAGAAGCTTGGTGCACCATTCAGGCCACGGAAACTTGCTACTTTTTCACGGTTACCACTTGCTAAATCTTGGATGTAAATCGCAGGGCGTTTGGTTTCAAAAGAAACATAGGCTAGCTTTTTCGCATCAGGCGTCCACGCAGGGGACAGGATTGGATCACGTGAAGTCAAAATGGTACGGGGTTGTTCACCATCCGTATCTGCAATTTGTAGGGTATAGCGCTGATCTGGTGTTGCTGCATTACGCAATACATAGGCAATACGGCCGCTGAAGTCACCTGGAATACCCGTTAAAGCTTGATAGATTGCATCACTGATCATATGCGCTGCTTGACGATAACGTGAAGCAGGTACAGTGAGTAGTTCATTTAACAGGTATTGTTTTTTTTCAACATCATACAGTTGGTAGTGAATTTCATAAGAGCCATCAGCCGTTGTTTTTGATGTGCCTGTCACGACATAGGGTACGCCCGCAGCTTTCCATGCTTCTGCATTAGGTGAATTTATTGTTGCAGTTGCAGGTAAGTTTTTAGAGGCACTGGTAAATTTACCTGAGCGGTTCAAGTCATTTTCAACCACTGGATAAATATTTGAGTCATTACTAAAAGGCACGATCGCAATTTTAGGTGCTTCTTCAGGAGCTTTAGTGATTTCGAGGTGAAGCTGCGCATGCGTTTGAGTCACTAAAACTGGGCTCAAAGCAGTGAATACGGCTAAGCAAAGAAGATGTTTACGCGTCATTTCCATCATTCGCTAATTACTCTAAAAATGTGAGTTATTGTCTGTATTTGGTTGTGTCACATAATGGCATGATTTTGGGATATTAAAAGCATGAAAATATGACTGAACTGTTATAACACTGTGAAAAATGCAGAGATTTTATCCGAGTTTCGTCAAGTCTAGCTTAAAAATCATGAACACAACATCACATTTTGGAATGAAAATGATAATTCTTTAGTTATAAGATTCTATTTTTGAATCAAGTGTTTAGAAAATTTTAGTAATACTTGATGTTGCTGAGTCCCACATACACGGCGTTATATAGAACGAAGACAAGAATGGATCAATTAGTCGGGGCTAGAGCTTTATAAAAGCTCAAGTATTGAAACACACAGGTACAATCGATTGAGTATTCATTTTAGGAAAGGGTGGAACTGGGGGGATGGATGTAGAAGCTTAAAAATAAACATCATACCAGCGATGAAACTTGATCTATTGAAGATAAGAAAAAATGGGTATGGGGTGATTCATTGCTTAACCACAAAAAAATCCCCGCAAGCAATGCACGGATTTATCAAACTTAATTTGAAGATCTAAATGTAGAGGTAAAACTTTGTGCTTCACGTCTAGCATCTGGGTCGCTAGGCATCGGATATGGTGCAGCAGCACGAACTGCAGCCTCAATACTGGCTTTCATATCAGGATCACTGGAGCTTACGATGACAGCTTGGACAGCACCTGTTTCAGATAAAATCACGCGAGCAATGGCCGTTTTACCGCTAGAGCCAGGTGGTGTATCCCAAGCACGTTTGATTTTATGTTCAAAATCACGTTTAGCTGTTGAAGCGATTTTCTTGGCTTCCGTTTTTTTCTTTGCATCTTCTTCATTTAGAGCATGTGAAATGGGTTTAAGAGGCTTTTTTACGTCCTGTACTGATTTCTCAGGTTGAGTTGTTTTAGCATGATCCATCAGCAAAGCATTAAATTGTTCAGGTGGAATATGGTCAGGCATGGTCGAAGATGGGATGTAAATTGAACGATTTTCGGCGAATGATTGAGAGCCTAGGAGTGTTAGTGTCGAAAATAATAATAATGTTTTCATGTTATATAATTCAGTATATAAGTAAATGAAAAATCCCCACAAGGTTTGCAGGGATTTAAAAATTAACGTGATGACTTGAAGGTGGACGTAAAACTTTGAGCTTCACGTTTTGCATCTGGGTCACTCGGCATTGGGTATGGTGCAGCAGCTCGAACAGCAGCCTCAATACTGGCTTTCATATCAGGATCACTAGAGTTCACAATCACTGACCGAACTGAACCACTTTCCGTAAGGGTAACGCGAGCAGACGCCGTTTTACCCGCAGAGTCTGAAGGTGTATCCCACGCACGCTTAATCCTATTTTCAAAATCACGTTTTGCTGTTGAAGCAATTTTCTTCGCTTCAGCTTTTTTCTGTGCAGCTTCTTCAGCTGCTTTTTTTGCAGATGAAGCTTTGGCTTCTTCGGCTGCACGTTCGCGTGCTTCGGCATCGGCTTTAGTCTTTGCATCGGCCTTGGCTTTTGCATCGGCGTCTGCTTTACGTTTTGCAGCTTCTGCATTGGCCTTAGCTTTTGCATCAGCATCTGCTTTACGTTTTGCCGCATCTGCATTGGCCTTGGCTTTCGCATCAGCATCAGCTTTACGTTTTGCAGCTTCTGCATTGGCTTTAGCTTTGGCATCAGCATCAGCTTTACGTTTTGCAGCTTCCGCATTGGCTTTAGCTTTCGCGTCTGCATCTGCTTTACGTTTTGCAGCATCCGCATTGGCCTTGGCTTTTGCATCTGCATTGGCTTTTGCCGTTGCTGCAGCTTTGGCTTTGTCAGCTTCTGCTTTTCTTAAAGCATCGGCATGGATTTTTTCAGCCTTGGCTTTGGCATCAGCATCAGCTTTACGTTTTGCTGCTTCAGCATTGGCTTTCGCCGTAGCATCTGCTTTTGCCTTAGCTGCATCCGCTTTGGCTTCTTGTTGTGCTTTTAGTTTTGCAGCTTCAGCAGCTTTAGCTTGTTCTTGAGCACGTTTTGCATTGTCCGCAGCTTTTTGTTCAGCAAGCTGCTGTGCTTTTGCCGCAGCGAGTGCCTGTTGAGCAGCAATCTGTGGATCTGCCTTAGGTGGTTCTGCTGGCTTAGGTGGTGCAGCCGTTGGAATCTCGGGTGCCGGTTCAACGCTAGGTTCTGCTGTTTGCGTGATTTGTTCAGCTACATTTTCATGCGCGGTTTCATCAAACTCAGTGACTTCACGTGTTACAGGTTTTAAATCTTCCGGTTTTACCAAAACAGTGGTTATTTTTTTAGGGGGCTCAGGTGGTTTACTCATGCCAAGATAAAGTAAGCCAACCACAGCGACGATATGCACACCTAGTGTGAAACCAATCGCAACGGCTTTTTGTTTAAAAGGCGGCTTGTTGAAATCTTTCATAAATTATTTTAATGGCTCAGTCAGTAAACCTACTTGTGTTAAACCTGCATCTTGAAGGGCAGACATGAGTTTCATGACTTCACCATAAGGACGAGATTCACTGCCGTTAATCAGGACACTCATTTGCTTTTTCTGTTCGCTCGCTTCATTTTGCGAGGCCGTTAAAACAGATTTTAGTTCATCGAGTGTGAGTACATCATTTTGATGATTTTTATCTTCGAGTTTGATCGTCCCATCCGCCTCAAGTGTAACAATCGCAGGGCGATCTTCCGCTTGCATAGGCGTGCCATTCGCCTGTGGTAAGTCGACTTTGACACCTGTGGTGATCATAGGTGCAGTGACCATGAAAATCACCAAAAGAACTAACATGACATCAATATAAGGCACGACGTTCATGTCACTTTTTAATGGTTTTTTGATGCGCTCAAAGCGTCCAGAACGTTGAATAGCCATTAGTCATTGTCCTGAGTTGAACCTACAGACTGGCGTTGTAATAACGCAACCATTTCTTCGGCAAAAAGCGCACGATCGTTATAAACGGCTTCACCTTTGGCTGTAAAATGGTTAAATGCAAGTACAGCAGGGATTGCCGCAAAAAGACCAATGGCCGTTGCAATCAATGCTTCTGCAATACCAGGAGCAACCGTAGCAAGGGTGACTTGGTCAACATCTGCCAAACCAATAAAGGCATTCATAATGCCCCAAACGGTACCGAATAAACCGACATAGGGTGCAACCGAGCCAATACTCGCAAGCGCGCCTAAACCATTTTCTAAATGTCCTTGGTCACGGCTTAAACCCACACGAAGAATACGTTCTGTACCTTCAATTGATTGTTCTGCGCTGGCATTACGTTTTTTAAGTTTGAAAAACTCGCCTAAACCTTGATAGAAAACATCTTCAAGGCCAACACGTTTCGAGTTGAGTTGAGCATTGTTGTATAAAGTGTTGAGTTCGGCACCAGACCAAAAGATTTTTTGGAAATGTTCATCGTCAGCCTGCGCTTTTTTATAACTCATGTGTAACTTGGCAATCAGATACCAACTGAATAACGAAGCTAAGAGCAGCAGGAGCATTACCAGTTGTACGACAGGACTTGCTTGTAAGATGAGGTCTGAAACTTTGAGTGTTGATTCTAGTTGAGTTGCCATAGTTACTACATGTGCCAAATAATTTTTTTAATCTTGTTCCAATTCTTTCAGAATCAGTTCACGTATTTCATCAGGAAGGCGACGGGGTTTCATCTCTGCACTGATACATGCCAATTCTACCTCACCTGATGCCAGCATAATATCACCACGATAAATATTTTGTTGCAACACAAATGACGTAGCCTTACACGAAACTACACTTGCTGTAACAGTAATCAGGTCATCCATTAATATAGGACGTGAATATTTCACATTAATTTTATGAACGACAAAGTTGTAATCCTTTTGATGCCAATAATGGTCTACACCTGAAGCGCGTAGCCATTCTGTGCGGGTACGTTCCATAAAGCGAATATGATTTGCGTGGTAAACAATGCCACCTGCATCTGTATCTTCAATATATACACGAATGTTGAATTCGAATTTATTCGCCATGAGAGTGTTCCGTCTTTATAAAATCTGAAAAATATTGGTCTGCACTTCAGCAAAGAATTAGAGCATTTAAAAATGGCGATAATTCAATGATTCGTCAAGTGCTTCAATGACGGGCAGTTTAGCACCGTGAGTCATCAGTCCAATGGCACAAGGTTTCAACTCACGTAAATCTTTAACTTTCGTAGTTGTAATTATTGGTTAAAAAGTGGCTGCTTTTAATTTGTTTGTTCATCTAATTTAAATTTTGCATCGACAAAATCCTGTAGATGAGCTGCTAAATATCCCGCAATATGAAAGTGAGTTTCTTCCATTTTCTTTTTCTGTTGCTTTGGGAGTAATGCTTTTAAAGATTCATACATATACGTTAAGCAGCAAAAGCCAAGGCCAATAACTAGCATGAGTAAAAGTTTATTAGGTTGATCTATCCAGAAAAACACATAAACGAGTATGACTAAAGCAAAGAATGAGAAGCTGAAATACAATGTATTAATTTTTGCTGGCTTAAAGTTTTCCTTGACCAAAGCTTGTACGTCGTCGTGATAGTACATCCCAATAAAAATGAGGGCAGAAGTATAGTTGAAGCTCAGGTTTTTTATATGATATGCAGAAGGCGATTGTTTAATAGTTAAGATATTATCTTCACTTACTTCTATGGTTTCTTTGCTAAGAATGTTTTCACATTCGACAGTGATAAAATAATTGTATTCGGTGTGGAATAAGCTTTCAAAATCACTCATTTGTTTTGGGCTAAATGAACTGATAGGTTGTTCTCTGGGAATGTGTTCAATGGCACTGTCTAATGGTAGGTTTTGAATGTAGTCGCTATTAATTTTGTTAATTATTCTATTCTCAAGATTTATCATATCAGTCTATTGTTTGTAGTGGCTTGAATTTATTTTAAAAATTTAAATAAACATGCAGGGAGCATTTAACTCCCTAAAGTTGTTCAGTGAATAATCGTTTACTTATCTTTCGGCTCTGGTGGTGTCATCCCAAACTGTAAATACGCCATATTGGTGGCAATACGTCCACGTGCAGTACGCATGACATAGCCTTGCTGAATGAGGTAGGGTTCGATCACATCTTCTAGGGTCCCTGAGTCTTCTGCCATAGCAGCAGCTAGAGCTTCTACACCTGCAGGGCCACCATCAAAACGCTCAAGCAGCATTGATAAATAACGACGGTCTAGTGTGTCTAAACCATCTTTATCGACATTCAGCATGTCCAAAGCACGTTGAGCCATCTCTTGGGTTACTTCACCCGTACCTTTAACTTGCGCATAATCACGGACTCGGCGTAATAAACGGTTTGCAATACGAGGTGTCCCACGAGCACGGCGTGCAACTTCCTGTGCGCCTTCGGCAGTCATGGGTACATCCATCAAGTTTGCAGATCGAGTCACAATATGCGTTAAGTCTTTGACAGAATAAAACTCTAAGCGTTGTACGATACCAAAACGGTCACGTAAAGGAGAGGTCAGTAGGCCTGCACGAGTCGTCGCTGCAACAAGAGTGAAGGGTGGTAAATCCAGTTTGATCGAACGGGCAGCAGGGCCTTCACCAATCATGATGTCGAGTTGGTAATCCTCCATCGCTGGATAGAGAATTTCCTCGATGACCGGTGAAAGACGATGGATCTCATCAATAAATAAAACATCACCTTCTTCGAGGTTGGTTAGCATTGCAGCCAAATCGCCTGCACGCTCAAGGACAGGGCCTGATGTCGATTTTAAGTTACCACCCATTTCACGGGCAATAATATTGGCCAGTGTGGTTTTACCTAAACCCGGTGGGCCAAAAATTAAGGTGTGATCGAGTGCTTCTTCACGGCCACGTGCAGCACCGATAAAGATTTCCATTTGTTCACGGACGACAGGCTGCCCGATGTAGTCATCGAGGGAAGTTGGGCGAATGGCGCGGTCGAAGTGGTCTTCGGGTTTTTCTGAACCACTGATAAGACGGTCTTGCATAATTATTTAACTAATCTCTATATCGTTGTGGAAGAATCACAGCCTCAAAAAGCGATTGAACTTTAAATGCCATTGTATAGGCGATTCTCACTTTTGACTGGGCAAAAGTGACAAAACCCATTTGTTAAACTGATGCTACGTCCTTGTAGCACAGTTTAACGGCGACATCCTTGTCGCCTGCGTGATTCACATACTGTCTATAGCTCTAAAAGGCAAAGGATGCAGTGCTCATTAGAAACTAAAAATTATTTATTCATCGACTTTAATGCAGCGCGAATGATGTCGCTGGCTTCAGTATAATCAGCTTTGACGGCATTAATCAGTTTTTGTGCTTCAGCAGGTTTATAACCTAAAGACTGTAAGGCCGCTTCAGCTTCGGCTACGGCAGAGTTGCCCGTAAATTGAATTTGTTCAACAGTTGAATTCGTTGGTGCAGTGCCTGAAGCCATGGCTTTAAAGCGATCACGTAACTCAATCATGAGGCGTTCAGAGGTCTTTTTGCCTACACCCGGAACTTTGACTAAAGTGTTTACATCTTCATGTTCAACCGTGTGAATCAGCATTTCAACACTTAATGTTGATAAAATGCCCAGTGCCATTTTAGGGCCTACGCCGTTAACTTTTAAAAGTGTGCGAAAAATCAGTTTTTCTTGAGCATTGCTAAATCCATACAGCAGTTGTGCATCTTCACGAACAGCCAGATGTGTCCACAGGGTAATTTTTTGACCTTTTTGTAGTTGGCAAAATGTAGAAAGTGGGGTGTCAATCTCATAGCCCACACCATTTACATTGAGTAATACTGTTGGTGCTTCCAATGCCAGCACTTCGCCAATTAAACATCCGATCATGTCATTTATTCACTTTATTTCAGTTTAGTCTGAGCCATTTGCTCAATTTCAATTTGTTGCGAGATTAGCGTGAAGGCCAGCGAATTACTAGCCTTCACATTTTTTCAGGTTTAAAAGAAACCAACTTTATTGCCTTGAAGTTCTTGTGCAAGGTTATAAGCCTGATGGTCTGAAAATTTAGAGATAATATCCAATACTTGCATGATGTTTTCATAATGCAACGGCCCAAAATGTGCCCCCGAACGGTGAAGAATGGACATCAGTCGTTGTTCTTTAAAACTCAAAGTTTTATTTGGCGTAGTTAGAGGAATAAAGGCATCTAAAATATTTTGTAGACTTTGATGCGCAATAATCTCTAAGCCTGCTTTTTGTGGATGTTCAAAAATTTTATCGCGGGCTAATTCTTTTGCTCGGTTAATTCCACGCTCAATATCTTCACTGCAATATTGCAATAAACTGCCTTTAAGTTGACCTGACAAAATTTCATGATGATGGCGGGCGAAGGCTGTCGTGACTTCTTCGACTAGACGTTTCATCACACGACCACGTAATGCAGCTATTTTTTGTTGCCAAGTGGTATCAGTCATCGCCAATTCGGCAGGTATGCCATAGTCACCGACCAGATCAAGGAAAATTGGCTCAACTTCGTTATAGTTCAACATGTTGAGGATAATGCCATCTTCAAGGTCAATTAAGGCATAACAAATGTCATCTGCGGCTTCAAGCAAATAGGTCAACGGATGACGACAGTAGTGATATTCGCCCAGTTGAATTAAACCGAGTTGCTCTGCAATTTGCTGCAAGATTTCTTTTTCTGCCTGATAGCAGCCAAATTTAGCCCGTTGGCTCGCAGGTTTATTGCCTTGCGATGCAATGGTTTTTGAAAGCCACGGGTATTTTAAATATGCACCTAAAGTTGCATAGGTTAAACGCATACCACCATCATTCGGATGATAATCAATTTTAGTTAGTAGGCGTAAACCTTGGGCATTGCCTTCGAACTGACGCACATCGGCTTCTTCTTCAGGGCTTAAGTCCTGTAAAAAGTTGGTATGCGATGCATCATCAAACCATTCTCGAATGGCATATTCGCCTGCATGTCCAAAAGGTGGATTGCCAATATCGTGTGCCAAGCACGCAGCTTGAATAATTGCACCAACATCGGCAGGTGAAATCCACATCGGGAGTTCATCTTTAATTTTTTCAGCCGCGAGCATCCCCAATGAACGTCCAATACAAGACACTTCTAAAGAGTGAGTCAGGCGAGTATGAATGCCATCATGTTGGGTGAGGGGATGGACTTGGGTCTTGCGGTTTAATTGTCGAAAGCTTTGAGAAAAAATAATGCGGTCGTAGTCTTTGTGGAAGGGGCTACGTGCCTGTTCAGAGCTATGTTTATTACTACCAATACGAACTGTAGAAAGCAGTTCAAGCCAACGCATTTGAGTCATTTATCATTATTCAGTTATTTACTAAAAACTATGATGCCAAACTTGTGACTAAAGTAATAGTGGGTCGCGTCATAGCTTGACACTTTATTTAAGGGTATCGGTGTAGGTGTAGAATATTCGTATTAAGGTAGGGTGTTTTTAAGATAAATATTATTCATTGGCTAGACTATTCGCTGATTCAAACCCATTGGTAATGCGGACTTGAAAGCTTCAAAATTCTAAATTTGATATTAATTTTCGATTAATGTTTTTTACAATTTATTTTGTGCTAAGCTGCACTGCTGTATTCAATCTTTTTGACTGAAAATAAAAACAAAATTTAAAAAATCTTGTGCCATTCTCGAACAGAAAATGCTTTTCCCATCTAGCTGATTTAACTAATACACAGTAGAATATGCGCTCTCTCAAGTCACATTGTGGCATGGTCTTTTCGATCATCCCGTGGAGCCAAAATTAGCATGTTTATCGTTGCCGGTGCACCTGCACATTCTTCATTTAAGAAAACTCAACTATTATCACGTTTAACGTCAATTAGTTCTGTTCAATCAATTGAAAGTCAATGGGTTTACCTTTTTGACCAAGCGCTCAACGAGCAACAACAGCAATCCGCTTTACAGCTTCTCAACGATGGTCAATCTTTTGAATTGCACCAAGCAGCAAGTGACGAAGTCCAAATTTTAGTGACGCCACGTGTTGGAACCATCTCTCCGTGGTCGTCTAAGGCAACAGACATTTTTGCCAACTGTAATACACCGGTTCATCGCCTTGAACGCGGTGTTTTGTTTACTTTGAAGGGTGTAAATGCTGTTTCTGATGAAGTAAAACTAGCATTACATGATCGCATGACCGAAAGCGTTTTCAATGCTATTGAAGATGCTGCGGCACTTTTCTCTGAAACTGAACCAAAGCCTTTAAACTCAATTGATATTTTGGGTCAAGGTAAAGAAGCGTTGGTGAAAGCTAACTCTGAATTTGGTTTTGCGCTTTCTGATGAAGAAATCGATTATTTAACCGATGCATTCACAAAAATGGGTCGCAACCCGCATGACATCGAATTGATGATGTTTGCCCAAGCGAACTCAGAGCATTGCCGTCACAAAATTTTCGGTTCTGAATGGACAATTGATGGTGAAGTTCAACCATTGTCATTGTTCCAAATGATTAAAAACACCTATAAAGAATCACCTACAGATGTATTGTCGGCATATAAAGACAACGCTTCTGTAATAGTTGGTTTTGACACACAGCGTTTTTATCCAAAACAAGACGCTGAAACAGGTCACCACGTTTATAAATACAAGAGTCAAGCCGCTCACATCTTGATGAAAGTGGAAACCCATAACCATCCGACAGCGATTGCACCATTTGCTGGTGCAGCAACAGGTTCGGGCGGTGAAATCCGTGACGAAGGCGCAACAGGTCGTGGTGGTAAGCCAAAAGCAGGTTTAACAGGTTTTACCGTATCTAACTTGAACATTCCAGGCTTTGAACAGCCATGGGAAGAAAACTACGGCAAACCATCTCGTATGGCATCTCCACTTCAAATTATGATTGAAGGCCCATTGGGTGGTGCAGCGTTTAACAATGAATTTGGTCGTCCTGCGTTAAATGGTTACTTCCGTACATTTGAACAAAATGTCAATGGCGATGTAAAAGGCTTCCATAAGCCAATTATGATTGCCGGTGGTTACGGTAACATCCGTCCTGACCATGTAGAAAAAGATGCGATTCAACCAGGCGATTTACTGATCGTACTAGGTGGTCCTGCAATGCTGATTGGTTTAGGCGGCGGAGCAGCGTCTTCTGTAGACAGCGGTAAGTTGGGTGAAAACCTAGACTTCGCATCTGTACAGCGTGAAAACCCAGAAATGGAACGCCGTTGCCAAGAAGTCATCGATGCTTGCTGGCGCATGGAAGATCATAACCCAATCGTGTCTGTACATGACGTAGGCGCAGGCGGTATCTCAAATGCAATGCCTGAACTTGTGAACGATCACGAGTTAGGAGCAATCCTTGATCTACGTAAAATTCCTTCGCTTGAAAAAGGCATGTCTCCAATGGAGATTTGGTCGAACGAAGCACAAGAGCGTTATGTATTAGCAATTCGTCCAAGCTCATTAGAATTATTTGAATCACTGTGTGCACGTGAACGCTGCCCATTCGCTGTATTAGGTGAAGCAACTGAAGCGCGTCAATTGACTGTGAACGATCCATTATTTGAAAACAAAGCTGTGGATATGCCAATGCAAGTAATGCTTGGCGGTACACCGCGTATGAGCCGTTCATACAAAACCATTGAACGTAAAGGCGATGACTTCACTGCTGAAACTGTAACAGATTTGAAAGATGCGATTTACCGCGTTCTTAAAAACCCGACTGTTGCATCTAAATCGTTCTTAATCACGATTGGTGACCGTTCGATTACAGGTATGGTTGCACGTGATCAGTTCGTTGGTAAGTGGCAAGTTCCTGTAGCGGATGCTGCGGTAACAACGACTAGCCTTGTCGGTTATACAGGTGAAGCAATGGCAATGGGTGAGCGTCCACCAGTTGCGTTGTTGAATCCTGCTGCTTCTGCACGTTTATCTGTAGCAGAATCGATTTCAAACATTATGTCTGCAAAAATCGACCAGATCAGTGACATTAAATTGTCTGCAAACTGGATGGCTGCTGCAGGTCAACAAGGTGAAGATCAAGCGCTATTCGAAGGTGTTAAAGCCATCGGTATGGAAATGTGTCCTGCACTAGGTATCGCAATTCCAGTAGGTAAAGACTCATTGTCTATGCGTACCACTTGGAATGACGAAGGCGAAGACAAATCTGTCACTTCACCAATGTCAGGCGTGATCACAGCATTTGCACCTGTGACGGATGTTCGCAAAACATTGACACCTGAACTTAAAAATATCGAGTCTGTACTGGTACGTATTGATTTGTCTAAAGGTCAATTCCGTCTAGGCGGTTCGATCCTTGCTCAGGTTTATAAAGCAATTGGTTCTGTAACACCTGACGTAGACAGCTTCGATGACTTCAAAGCATTCTTTGCATTGGTTCAAGACTGGAACAACCGTGGTCTAATCAAGGCTTACCATGACATCGGTGATGGTGGTCTATTGGCAACTGTTGCAGAAATGATGTTTGCTTCACGCTTAGGTGCAGCACTTGAAGATCAATCGACTGCAAGCTTGTTTGCAGAAGAAATTGGTGCAGTGCTTCAAATCAGCAAAGCGGATTGGGCTGCATTAGAAGCTGAAGTTGCAGCGTCTAGCCTTAAAGATGCAATTGCGGTTGTGGGTACTGTAAACGATACAGATACTTTAACTGTAAATGGTTTGAGCTTAGACCGTGCTGAATTACAGCAAGCTTGGACTGAAGTGTCGCATCAAATCCAACGTCTGCGTGACAACGTAGAAACTGCGGATCAAGAATATGCGTTGATTGCTGACAAATCACATGCAGGTTTAATTGCAAAACCAACATTTGATTTGAACGAGCCAATCGAAGCACCGTACATCAATGAACGCCGTCCAAACATGGTGATTCTGCGTGAACAAGGTGTAAATGGTCATGTAGAAATGGCTGCTGCATTCGATAAAGTCGGCTTCAACACTGTAGACGTACACATGAGCGACTTGCTTGCTGGCCGTATCAGTCTTGATGACTTTGAAGGTTTAGTGGCATGTGGCGGTTTCTCTTACGGTGACGTATTGGGCGCAGGCGGCGGTTGGGCTAAATCAGTATTATTCAATCCTAAACTTCGTGACCAATTTGAGAAATTCTTCAACCGTGATGAAACTTTCTCTCTAGGTATTTGTAACGGCTGTCAAATGCTGTCTCAGCTTGCACCACTCATTCCGGGTGCAGAAGCTTGGCCTCGTTTCCACCGCAATACTTCAGAGATGTTTGAAGCGCGTGCTGTAAACGTACGCGTTGAAAAATCAAATTCTGTATTGTTAGAAGGTATGGAAGGTTCGATTCTTCCTATCGCTGTTGCACATGGTGAAGGCCGTGTGGTTGCTAGCGCGGAAAACATTGCAGCATTGAATGCAGGTGATCAAGTGATCTTGCGTTATGTAGATAGCCAAGGCAACCCAACACAGCATTACCCAATGAACCCGAACGGTTCACCAGAAGCGATTTCAGGTGTAACGTCTAAAGACGGCCGTGCAACGATTATGATGCCGCACCCTGAACGTAACTTCCGTGCGATTCAGCACTCTTGGAAACCTGAAGATTGGGATCAAGACGGTGCTTGGTTACGTATGTTCCGTAATGCACGTAAATTTATTGGTTAATTGATTTAATCAACAAATTGAAAAGCCCCGAAAGGGGCTTTTTTTATGGCGAAGAGATACTCACCTTTCAGCCGTTTAAATGGTTTAGCTTTTCGTTTAAGATGAGTTGCTAAAATAAAAAATACATTGCTTATGAATCTACAAAAATTAGTAAAAATTTCCTTGATTGTTATTCCGAGTATTATTTTTCTGAATGGCTGTGAAGCGTATATGTGGCGGCAGAATGTTGTACAGCTCAATGAAGTGGAAAAAAGAGGCGGACAACTTCAGCTGAATGTCGATAATAATTTAATGGGAGTGGATGCAGATCTGAATGGTATCCGTGATGACATTGATCTTTATATCACTCAAAATTTTAAGCAAATAGAGCAGCAAAGGGCAGTTAGCCAATATGCAGTGCAATTACAAAAAAGCCTATTAGTGAATAAACTAGACTTAGCGCAGGTTAAACATATTTCATTTGAGAAATCACGTGCGATAGGGTGTATCTATGAACGTTTTCCAGTAGATGAATTACCTAGAGCAATGACGGTTGTTAAAGATATCAGTGCAATTACCATGAATACTAAAATACGTTTTAAAGCGCATTTAGCATTTAGTCAGGCTCTGGATGGAACTGTAATGACATTGGCTAATGATAATTTGTGTAGTAAATAATAAGGTAAAATAATGTCTTAATTTTACCTTATGGAAAAATATTAAAACATTGGTTAAGATGCCTCATTATTATGCCACCTATTTGGTGGTTTTTTGTGTCTGCAACTTTTGTAGTCTCCCATGCTGAACTTGGTTTAGATTTTGCTTTTATATTTGTGGAAACATGCTAGTGTGTAATGTATGCACAATAGCTATGCAAAATAAAAGAAAGATGGATAACTAAACGAGTTCAGTCTCAACACTCATGATGAGGTGATGACATGATTAAAACAGTGGAATATTCGGCAGTTGATAAGTCTGCACTGCGTAGAAAGGGCTGGAAACTTTTTGGTGCAGTGGTGTGTTTGCAGTTGGTGTTTTTAGTTTTGGGTTATGCGTTGCAGATGTAATATTTGAAATATAGAAACCGCCGTGAGGCGGTTTTTTTTATGTGTTATTTGTTGAAAAAGTAGTTCAGAGTTATATAAATGAAAATAATAGATGGAAGAATATAACGTGGTTGAGATATTTGGTTTTTAATAAATGTTGTGGAGTCATTAATTAATTTAGATTGCTTTGAAGTGCTAACTATTTCTTGAGTATTTAATTCAAAAACATCTAGAAGTTCAAATTCATCTAGCAGCCTATTAGATAATTCATTCTCTAAATTATTATTAATTTTCCTTTTATGATAATTTGATGATGTTCTGATTGGGATGCTTGCATCAATCTCAGCTTGTAATGAAAAAAGAAAATTGCAACCTAGGGATCTATAGTTTTGAATTTCTGTAGAGGTTAAATTTATTGAAAAGTCTCTATAAAGATATGGTCTGGAACTTTGGATACAAAAATAAAATTCTTTTTTTTTTCTAAAAGTGCCCAATCTTCTGAATAATCTATCAGTTTCATAGTGTTTGGATCATCAGTGGAAATTTTATCAATATGATGCAAAAGTTTTAAACAAGTAATGTATTCACTTAAATAGAATTCCTGGCTAATAATTTGACCTCTTTCATACGTCTTTAGCTCCCATTTTTCATCTGATATATTTTTAATAGAAATTGCTAGATCAGCTGAATACCCCAAATAGAAATAGTCTTTTCTTACAGTTTGTAAGCATTTTGACATGGGATATAGAATACGTTGGAGGTCAATAATATTCATATTTTTATGGGTGTTTTTTAGCTCAATAGGCAATGTAAAGTTATTCTACTATAAAATTTGGAATTCGATAGGCTGTAAAAAAATGCTCAAACTCATCTATTACGTCCCAGAATCACATCTTGAATCTACCAAACTGGCCGTATTTGAAGCAGGAGCAGGCGGTATAGGCAACTATGAACACTGCGCGTGGCAAGTTTTAGGGAAGGGGCAATTTAAACCTGTAAAAGGCGCAAATCCTTTTATAGGTGAGTTGGATCAGCTTGAATCTATCCCTGAATGGCGTGTGGAAACCATAGTGCCTGAAGATAAAGCGAGTGAGGTCGCAAGGGCTTTAAAAGTAAGTCATCCTTATGAAGAGCCAGCATTTGAGTTTATTCAAATGGTGGATATTCAATTTTAATGATGCTTTTAAATTTTTAAGTTATAGAAAAAAGTAGATACACGAAGGGTGACATGGATGTAACCCGTTAGACAGAGATTCAAGGATGAATCTTCTGTCTAACAAGGGATTTTGGTTACTTTGATCCTTCAAAGTAACGTAATACCTACGCGTTATAAACTAAAGTCACGTAGCTAATTGTGGTTGTGACTATTCTTTTGAAAGCAAATTATATTTTCTGAATAAACAGCTCACGATCAAAACGATACTGAGGGAAGAATACACCATCTTTAGCACGTTCACCTGCACCAATCACCATCACTGGGTATTGCTGTGCATTTAATCCTAAAATCTTCTTCACCAAAGGTTCATCAAAACCTTCCATCATACAACTGTCAAAACCATAGGCGCGTAAAGCCAAAACTAAGTTTTCACAAGCCAATGCTGTAGTTTTGCTCGCCCAAAGTTTAGCATCTGCTTCATTAAATGCTGTTACAGGCAATTGTTTATCCAGTGTACGTGCTACTTTGAAAGCAACTTTCTTAAAGTTACCTAGGGCGTTGAAGTAACCAGTTTTATAGTTATAAGGAATAAACTTGTAATACTTCTGTACCGCTGCAGGTGCTTCAGGAAATGGAAATTCCGAAATATTCCGTTTTGCCATTTCATCTACACGGTCGGTACGCGCGACACAGACAATCAATTCAGCAGCAGTTTTTGCAGCTAGTTGCCCTAAGCAAGCTTTCACCAATTGTTTTTTCTTTGCAGGGTTCTGAACGACATAGAATGTCCACGGTTGTAAATTCGATGAATTCGGTGCAAGCAAGGCGAGGTCTAAGCATTCATCTAAAACGTCGTTTGGAATGGCCTTGTCGGTAAACTTACGTACAGAACGACGGCTTTGTACAACTTTTTTAAAATTCTCGATATCGATGCCTTCAGGCGCAGGCTCGTAGTAGCGTTTCTTTTCAGGTTTAGTTTCAGTTTGTGATACTGCAGTCATGTGGAAACATCCAGTTTTTTAATTTAGAAAATAGATTGGGGCTGAGATGAAAAAAACCACCCAAATATGAGTGGTTTTTTAGTTCCATTAAAACATTAATTGAACTGAGAGAAGTCAGGTTTGCGTTTTTGCATAAAGGCGGCAACAGCTTCCATCATTTCTGGAGAGCCTACTCGATCCATGAAAATTTCAGCTTCATGGTCAATCCATGCCACGATTTCATCTACATTATGTTTCATTAATGCTTTTGATTGAACCAAAGACGCTAGTGGAAGTGCAGATAACTGTGCTGCTTTTTTCGCAGCTGTCGCATAAGCATCTTCTTCAATGCTATTGACCAAATTTGCTGAAAGCGCTGTCGCACTATCAAACTTCTGAGCAGTTAACAGTAATTCCGCCGCTTTATGGTAGCCGGCTTGTTGAACCAATAGCTTGCTCGATGCACCTTCAGGCGATAGACCAAGGCTCACAAACGGAATTTGGAATAGGGCAGTATTGTCGCTGTAGACTAGATCGCAATGAAGCAGAATCGTAACACCAATCCCAATGGCAACACCGCGAACCGCAGCAATCAGCGGCTTAGAAAATTGAGCAGCAGATTTTAATAAAATGAACGGTGCGCCTTCAGAAGCTGGAGCTTGCCCTTTTTGAGCAGCAGATTTCATAAAATCTTGCATGTCATTGCCCGCACTGAAGTCCGCATCTTGACCACGGAGTACAACTACACGCACTGAAGTATCTTCATCAGCTTCATCTAATGCTTTTGCAATCCACAGATATAGTTCTGTATACAGCGCGTTCTTCGCCTGAGGTCGGTTGATGGCTAAGGTCAGTACGCCATTGTCCAAATTCGCATTCAAATGTTCATGGGGTTGTTGAATACAGCTCAGTGTCATCGTACTATCCTTGCGTAAAAGTTTCGTTTTGATTTTATGCTCAACATTATGTCGCATATTTCAGCCTGTGGCACAACTGCTCAGTTCATAAAAAGTTTGATTTGATATGAAATATACATTTGATTATTTGGTTTTCATTGGGCGATTTCAGCCGTTCCATTTAGCGCATTTGCAAACCATTAAAATTGCCTTGCAACAAAGTCAATATGTGCTTTTAGCACTGGGTTCGGCGCAAAATGAACGAAATATCAAAAATCCATTTTTGGCTGTAGAACGTGAGCAGATGATCCTTTCAAGTTTTTCAGAGCAAGATCAGAAGCGAATTAAGTTTGTACATGTGATTGATGTATATAACGATGAAAAATGGCAAAAGTTAGTCAAATCTTTGGTGAATGACGTAGTTGAAACGAATGCAAAAGTCGGTTTGATCGGGCATTTTAAAGATGATTCTTCTTATTATTTAAAATTCTTCCCCGAATGGGAAATGGTTGAGTTGGATAGTCTAGAAGGAGCCATTTCAGCGACACCGGTACGTGAAGCGTATTATCGTGGTGAAATTCAGCATGATGCTTTTCCTCAAGGTACCGTCGATTTTTTGAAAAAATTTCAACAGACAGACATTTATAAACAACTTCAACACAAATTTATGACTCAGGATAAAACAAATCTGCTATAAAAAAACGCTAAAATTTCTAGCACTACAATGGAGCAAAAAAATAAACATTGTAGTGATTTTAGGCTGTGTTTTATTCAGGAGAAAAACATGAATTTGCGTCACGGAACCTTAGCAAAATATATGGGAGCCTTCGCTTTATGCTGCGTATTGCCCCTACATGCTGCTGAGTGGACGCTAACGCCTAATAGTCAGGTCACATTTGGCATTAAATCTGTGGGGCTATCTATTGTTGAAGGGCGCTTTAATAAGGTTCAATCGAACCTAAAATTTGATCCTGAAATTCCGCATAAAGGTTCAGCGCATTTACTGTTAGATGTAGATAGCATCAGTTTTAGTAATCCAAGCTTAAAGGGATTAATCTTGGGCAGTGAATATTTTGATGCCGCTGAATTTAAGCAAGTGAAGTTTGTCAGTAAACAAATCGAACCCGTGGCTTATGCGAAATATATGATTCGAGGGGATCTCACCATTCGTGGTATCACTAAACCTGTGATCTTCGATACCACACTCACCCCAAGCCCGCAAAATCCAAAAGTGTTGGATGTTCAATCTTTAGCAACCATTAAGCGTAGTGATTTTGGTATGCGTAAAGCACTCGGTGGAGTAGGTGAGCAAGTATTGATACAGCTCAAAGGCCAATGGCGGCTTGAATAACCGTAGTCTTACAGGGTTTAACACATATGATCTTTGGCATGTTGCAGCACAACAGCAGTCAATTTTTGTAATTGAACAGATTGTTGGTTCCAATGATGCCAATACAAAGCTAGATCAATACTGAGTTCTGTTGAAAGCTCTATCAATTTTCCCGCTGCTAATAAGTCTTTACTTTGATAGTCGGGTAACCATCCATAGCCCAAGCCCATCGTAATGGCATCAAAAAATGCCGTTGAAGAGGGAATGAAATGATGTGGATATTGTGAAGGGTTGAGTCCGAAATTCTTCTGAATCGATTGTGTATGTAAGTCATCTTTCTCATTAAAAATCAGTGCAGGCGCAGCCCTTAACGCATTTCGCGTCACACCTTGACCGAACCATCTTTGGATAAAATCAGGGGTTGCTACAAAGCGATAATGCATTTCACCCAGATATTCTGCAACGCAGCCTTTCATGGCTTCTGATTCTGTTGTAACACAGGCATTGACTAGTCCTGCTTCTAATAAATGATGTGTTTGTGACTGATCATCGACCTGAAAATGAATCACGATTTTTTCTTCAATTAAGAGATCTTTGAGTAGCGGAAGCAACCATGTCGCAAGTGAGTCAGCATTGGTCGCAATATTGACTTGATAGAAAGCATTCGCCGTTTGTCCTGTTAGATTTTGCAGAAAATTATGTTCTAGTAATTTGCTGTGTTGTAAATAATGTAATAATGATTGGCCCGCGAGTGTTGGGCGGCAGGGTCGTTCACGTACAATGAGTACATGACCTAATTTCTTTTCTAAGGTTTGCAGCCTGAGCGTGACCGCAGATGCCGTAATGTTTAAACGCAGTGCCGCTTGTTCAAAGCTTCCTGTTTCAGCAACTGCAAGAAAAGCTTCGCTATGT
The DNA here is from genome assembly GCF_024605785.1 of Acinetobacter sp. YH16040_T. Classification (NCBI taxonomy): domain Bacteria; kingdom Pseudomonadati; phylum Pseudomonadota; class Gammaproteobacteria; order Moraxellales; family Moraxellaceae; genus Acinetobacter; species Acinetobacter sp. YH16040_T. Next base: position 1,106,169 of record NZ_CP094541.1, read on the forward strand.
TTGCTTTGTAACATGAGTCACCTATGAGCATTAGAAATTTCACAAACTAAGAAAAACTTAGTTATATTGATATTTATTTATAAATACTTATTTTTAGCAATTAGCTTGGATAATAGCAAGATTCATTTAAAGCTTTGAAAGTGTAGTTAAAAATGTTGCACAGTTATATGCAAGGGCTCGCAATTGGATTTAGCCTAATTATCGCGATTGGTGCGCAAAATGCGTTTATTCTCAAGCAGGGGTTAAAAAAGCAGTATGTCTTTTGGCTCTGCGCTATTTGTGCTGCTTCTGATTCGATACTCATCTTACTAGGTGTGCTCGGATTCTCCCAATTGGTTGAAAGTCATCCGGAAATTGTCAATGGAGCTAAATATTTGGGCGCAACGTTTTTAGCAGTTTATGGAGCACAGCATTTTCTGCAAGCCTTTAAAACTTCGAGCAGTTTAGCGCCCAGTGAGAAGAATGAAACAAAATTATTGAAGTTGGTACTGATTTGCTTGGCTTTAACATGGTTAAATCCACATGTATATCTCGATACGGTTGTGCTGATTGGGTCTATTTCCACGAAGTTTGAATCGACAGTAGTCTATTTTGCGACTGGAGCAATCACAGCCTCATGGGTATTTTTCTTTGTCCTCGGATTTGGTGCGCGCTATTTATTACCGCTCTTCCAAAGTGCAAAGGCATGGAAAGTTTTAGATTTTATTATTGGCGTTGTGATGTGGGGAATTGCAGCCTCATTATTGCTCTAGTTAGAAGCTTCTTATTAAGTTTGAGCCCATTCCTAAAGGAGCGGGCTCAAATCATTACTTTTATGCTGCTTGTAATGCTTTTAAATCTTCTAAGACTTGTTCTGCATGGCCTGCGGCTTTGACTTTACGATATTCTTTTACCAGCTTGCCATGATGGAAAATAAAGGTTGAGCGTTCGATGCCCATAACCTTTTTGCCATACATATTTTTTTCTTTAATTACGTCAAAATGCTGACATAGCACTTCTTCTTTATCACTGATTAAATCAATGCTTAGATTTTGCTTTTCAGTGAAGTTTTGATGGGCTTTAACCGAGTCGCGAGAAATGCCGTAGATTGGTGTATTAAGCGCATCAAACTGATCTTTTAAGCATGAAAACCCAATGGCTTGCGTCGTACATCCTGGTGTTGAATCTTTAGGGTAGAAGTAGATGATCAGCCAGTCATTGTTTAGTTCTGCAAGGTTGACTTCACCTGAGGTGGTTGGGAAGGTTTGATTTGGTAAGCTAATTTCAGTCATGAAGATTTCCTTTTTCATGTCTTATCCCTAAATGGGCTTAAACAAAGTATGTGAAATATGACCATCATACAGAATTTACTTTGAACTTAAAGCAATAAAAAAGCCTGCATTTGCAGGCTTTTTTAAGACGAAAATTATTTTTTCGCTTGAGCAGATTTCATTGCTTCTTCAGTTAAATTTTTTAATTTACCTGTTAACTGAGGACCGAAACATGCTTGAAGGTCTTTATTTTGTTTTTGAACAAAAGCGAGTGTTGCAGGGCTTTTCTTCTGGTTGATTGTGCTTTGGATTTCCCATTTTTGAGCATTGGTTAAACGACCATCTGCTTCAACAGCACAAGTACAGTATTTGCTAACTTCAGCGGCAGTTAGTTTTTTACCTTTGCCAGTTTCTTCTTTACAAACATTAATTAACGAAGATTTTACGTTAGTGCTCTTATATGCTTGTTGAAGCTTGTCGTTGTCAGCGTGTGCAACTGAAGCAAACAATGCAGCTGCAGAGAAAGCAGCAGAAAGAATAATGTTTGATTTTAAATTTTTCATAAACCCTACCTTGTTATTTCGGTATGTAACGTGTCGGATCTTCAATACCTGCGTCAACGAAACCTTGTTTACGAAGACGGCAGCTATCGCATTTACCGCAAGCACGACCTTGGTCATCTGCTTGATAGCAAGACACCGTTTGACTGTAGTCTACGCCATGTTCTATACCTAAGCGAATGATATTTGCTTTGGATAAATGTAACAGAGGTGTTTCAAATTTAAGTGGTTTTCCTTCAACGCCAACTTTAGTTGCAAGGCGAGCCATGTTGGCAAAGGCTTCGATAAACTCTGGACGGCAGTCTGGATAGCCTGAGTAATCAACCGCATTAATACCAATGACAATTGCTTCTGCACCAAAAACTTCCGCCGCAGCTAAAGCATATGACAAGAAAATCGTGTTACGCGCTGGTACATAAGTTACAGGAATACCGGCTTGTTCATGATCAGGAACTTCAATGCTATGGTCCGTTAACGCAGAGCCACCTAAGTTACCTAAATCGATATTAATGACACGATGTTCTACACCAGCCTGCTTGGTTAACTCACGAGCAGCATCCAGTTCTGTCGTAGAACGTTGACCATACATAAAACTTAAGGCGATACATTCATAACGTGCTTGAGCCCAAGCTAAACAAGTGGTTGAGTCTAAGCCGCCAGACAATAAAACTATGGCACGAGGGCGCATATGCATTACTCCAAATAATTCTTTAAAACTTAACGACCAGTTTCATCGTTCCAAAGCAATTTATGTAATTGCAATTGGAAGCGAACAGGGAGATGGTCTTCTAAAATCCACTGTGCTAAATCACGTGCAAGCTGAGGTAAACGAACAGCGCCTTTTTCAACGGCAAAGGCCGGAGAGAACCAAATGGTGTTGACTTTTTCGTTTAGCTTATAGCGATCAACTTGCTGTTTTGACCATTCATAGTCTTCACGATTACAAATCACAAATTTGATTTGATCATGTGGCGTTAAATGGTCGAAGTTGCTAAGCAAGTTTCGTGCAACTTCACCCGATGTCGGGGTTTTTAAATCCATAACTTTTGAAACACGCGGGTCAACTTTAGACACATCTAAAGCACCACTGGTTTCTACAGATACTTCGCAGCCTAAATCGGCCAGACGAGTCATGAGGGGAAGGGCGTTCGGTTGAGCAAGCGGCTCACCACCCGTCACGCAAATATAAGGGGTTTTAAAATCTAAAGTGGTTTGAATAATTTCTTCTAATGATTGGCGTTCACCACCTTCAAACGAATAGGTTGTATCACAATAAGTGCAACGTAACGGACAGCCCGTTAAGCGGATAAAGACCGTAGGCAAACCTGCGGTATTGGCTTCACCTTGCAATGAATAAAAAATCTCCGTAATACGTAAACCCGCAGACGGATCAGAAACAGGAATAGCGGAAGATCGAAGGGTACTCATAACAAAATTAACCAGATATAAAAAAACAAAAAATCTCTACGATCATTGCTAACCGTAGAGACGAGGAGCGATAGAGGCTCCACGGAACACGAATGCTCCGCTGAAATAAAGACTTAGTCTTCGCGTAATAATTCGTTCAAGCTTGTTTTTGCACGAGTTTTCGCGTCAACTTTTTTCACGATTACTGCAGCGTATAGGCTGTATTTACCACATTTAGATGGAAGGCTACCAGAAACCACAACAGAACCCGCAGGAACACGGCCGTAGTGGATTTCGCCAGTTTCACGGTCATAAATCTTAGTCGATTGACCAATGAATACGCCCATTGAAATCACAGAACCTTCTTCTACGATCACACCTTCAACGATTTCAGAACGCGCGCCGATAAAGCAGTTGTCTTCAATGATTGTTGGGTTCGCTTGAAGTGGTTCAAGAACGCCACCAATACCAACGCCACCAGATAAGTGTACGTTTTTACCAATTTGAGCACATGAACCAACAGTTGCCCATGTATCAACCATCGTACCTTCGTCAACATATGCACCAATATTGACATATGAAGGCATCAATACAACATTTTTTGCTTGGAAAGAACCTTTACGTGCTACAGCAGGTGGTACTACACGTACACCAGCAGCTTTAAATTGTTCTTCAGTCCAGTCAGAGAACTTAGTATCTACTTTGTCATAGAAGCGTAAGTCACAAGCTTCCATTGGTTTGTTGTCGTTCAATTTGAATGAAAGCAAAACGGCTTTTTTCACCCATTGATGAACAATCCATTCACCATCAATTTTTTCAGCAACACGTAATGTACCGTTATCTAGGCCAGCGATTACTTCTTCTACTGCTGCGCGTACTTCAGCAGGACAGTCAGCTGCAGTGAAATTAGCACGGTCTTCAAACGCTTGTTCAATGATTGTTGAAAGCTGAGACATGTTCTTCCATCCAGAAAAAAATTTTCCAAGATTTTACACTAAATTGAGTTAAAAATAGATGGTAAATCGGCCTAGGATCGGAATTAATTATTAAGCAAGTACTAAAACCAAGAAATTAAGAGTGATGGATGTAGCACTTTCATAAGGTTTGTATAAAAAATACGCAAAATATACAGAATTGTTCTCAAGCATCATTATTATATTTAAAAAAGTGAAACAAAAACTCTTTATTAATCAATATTAAAATCTAAATGTATCAAAAGTTAACAAAAAATCAGTAAATTTGCATAAATGTTGAGCTTTGTTTCCTTTTAACATGTGCCATATAACAAGTCTGTAAAATCTGAATAACAGTTTATTTTGAGGAGAAACACATGAAATCATTACGTTTATTAACAGTAGCTGCTCTACTTACTGCTGCAGGTACTGCAATGGCAGATACCTCTGTAGTTCATGATGGCTATGCATTTGATCAAAACCAACTTATCCCAACTGGCGCTCGTCTAGAAGTGGGTACGACTGGTTATGGTGGTGCGTTACTTTGGACTGCGAACCCATACGTCGGCCTTGCTTTAGGTTATAACGGTGGTGATATTTCATGGTCAGATGACTTATCTGTAGATGGCGTAAAATACGACATGGATATGGATAACAAAGTAGCTTACTTAAATGCAGAAGTACGTCCTTGGGGTGCAAGTGCTAATCCATGGGCTCAAGGTCTTTATGTTGCTGCGGGTGTAGGTTATATCGACACTGAATATGGTTTGAAATCTACAGCGAAAAGCGGTGAAATCGAAATCGATGGTAAAGAAACTTCTTTCGATCGTCTAAACGGTAAAGTGTCTTACGATAACGATATCGCACCATACCTAGGTTTTGGTTTTGCACCAAAATTGAATAAAAACTGGGGCGTATTTGGTGAAGTAGGTGCTTATTACACTGGTAACCCAACTGCAAAATTAACGGCTGTTGGTGGTACTGCTGATGACCGCAAATTACTTGCTGATCATGAACGTAGCATCGAACAAGATGACAAATACGAATGGCTTCCAGTAGGTAAAGTAGGTGTGAGCTACCATTGGTAAGTTCTTACTGAAATAAAAAAACGAGCTTCGGCTCGTTTTTTTTGTTTTTAGAAAGCGTTTAAAATCTGTGACCAAATTTCAGACCATAGATCATGGCATCATTGTCTGAGACACTTGCAAGACCTGAAATATGAGATGTTTCAGTATTCGATGGTTTTGAGAGTTTCATATAATACAGGCCAGTCGCTAGAAAATTGTTCGGGTTAAATTTATGCATCATACCTAAACCTAAACCTCGATAGCCATCACTTGGGTTTAAGGTAGACGCCGCATTTCCTGTCCCGTTGTCCCAAATAAACTCTGCAGCAGCGAGCCAACTCGGATTCAATTGATGTGCAATCCCTAACTTTCCTGACCATTGATCTTTCTGATATTCCACCAATTGGATATCAGCTAAATCACGGTATTGTGGATCGAGTGCTGCGTATTGAAGCACGGCATTAAACTGCGGTGGCTGAATGTTGAAATGTTTCCAATTAATCCACCGAACTGTGCCATATACAACATTATGTGGGCTAATGGCTGTTTGAAATTCAAAATTGACGCTTTGTGGCGTTTGAATGGAGGTATGGGTGTCTGGTACTAATTGAAAAGGACCATTTGAATACAAAGTCGATTCAGAGGTCTTATTTTCATGTTTGATTTTTGAACGATAGGTTAGGCTAGTTTTAATAGCATATTCAGGGATTTGATAGCTTAAACCGAGCAGCCAACCAAGCGCTTCATCTTGTTTAAAATCGGCATGGTAGCCATTGAGAGCAGCATATTGTTGCCCAGAAATTTTTAAATCACCTTTAAATGTTTGTAGGCTTAAACCGCTATAAATATTCCAATTATTATTGGGTTGATAGCCTACCAGTCCAGTTAGGTTATGCGTTCTAAAGTTAATATCGGCGCTTTCAATATCGATATTTGAGCCATCTAGTAAGCGAGGACTATATTGATAACTGATATCGGTATGAAAGGGTTGTTCATAAATCACCCCCGCAGAAATATTTTTATGTGGTTGAATTTTGAGTGCCAATTTCCCAGAAAATTGTTGATGGGCGAGATTCCCTGTAGAAAAATCAGTGATGCCCAACTCACTGATTAAACCTTGGTTTTGAACTTTGCCGTCCACTTGAGCATCGACGTAAGCGAAACTGACTTCAGTATAATTTCCGGGTTCAAGAAAGGCCGAGATCGATTGATCTGAGTTTTCTATCCCTGCTGCATACATGATTTGTATGGGACAGACGATACCGACTGCCACTGCGACGAATTGATTTTTCATAAATATGGGTCGGAAGTAATAAGGTTTTAATTTTTATTGTGTTGGATGTATTTTAATCAAAATTAAAAATAAAGCCAAGAAAACTTAGATAAAATATGTGTTTACCAAAAAAAGAGGACAGTAGGTGTCCTCTTTAATTCGTCAATTGGCCTATCATTCTTCTGGGTAAGCGACTTTTTTCAACGCTTTGATGTCAGCATCTGGTGAACATAAAGAAATAAACTCATAGCCATAACCGCGTAGTAAATGTCCTTTGCGAACAGCAATCCAAGTGGTATTGACCCCAAAAATATCGGTTGGAATTTGTTTTAAACGGTAGTCACGTTCTGGGTCATATGCCACATCGTTGACAATACCAACCCCCATATTGAGTTCAACATAGGTTTTAATAACGTCTGCATCAAGTGCGGACATCACGATATCAACATCAAAGCCTGAATCTTCAAAGGCTTTATCAATTTTTGAACGACCCGTAAAACCACCGTGGTAAGTAATAATTGGATAGTTCGACAAATCTTCAATGGTGATATTTGATTTTTGGGTCAGTGGATGCTCTTGTGGTGTGATGATACTGTGTTGCCAGTTATAGTAAGGCACACTTGCAAGGTTATCTTCGGTGGTTAACGATTCGGTTGCGATCCCAATATCCGCTTCACCTTGAAGGAGCATTTCTGTAATTTCAACAGGGCTTGCTTGTTGCAAAATTAGATGAACTTTTGGAAATTCTTTTTTAAATTGGTTCACAATCGGCGGCAAGACATAACGCGCTTGCGTATGTGTAGTCGCAATCGTTAATGTCCCTTCATCCACTTTGTTAAAGTCATCTGCTAGACGTTTAATATTGTCTGCATCTACAAGCATGCGTTCAACGATACCCAATAATGACTGGCCTGGTTCGGTTAAACCGAGTAAACGTTTACCTTTACGGATGAACAGCTGTACACCAAGTTCATCTTCTAGATCTTTGATGTGTTTACTCACGCCAGACTGCGAAGTGTAAAGTGCAGCAGATGCTTCTGTTAAATTAAAATTCTGACGTACTGTTTCTCGAATAATTCTTAATTGTTGGAAATTCATAATTTTATTTTACCTTAAAAGCAAGTGGGGCTTGTGACGGCCCCAACTTTTTGTTTTATGCAACTTGGTTTTCAAATAAATGCAAGTTTGTTGCACTTAACCATACCGTTTGATTTGGGCGGAATTGATGCGCTTTCGCTTCATCAGCCGTTAATGAAATTTCGATCAGATTGCCTTGGCGGTCATGCAGTTCAGCAATGACTTTACCTGCAATCCAAAGCTCACGTACAAAAGTCGCTTGGATGGCATTTTCTTGCGGCTGTGCATGAATACGCAGTTCATCCGGACGAGCAAAGGCAATGACATTGCCTTGCGGTGCATTGGCATTTTGTGGCAACAAAATTCGGTCTTCACCAATTTGAATAAGGCCATTGCTATTTTGACCTTCAAAACGGTTGGCTTGACCTAAAAAGTCAAATACAAACGGTGTTGCAGGTTTTTCATAAACTTCACGTGGCGAGCCAATCTGTTCTACGTTGCCTTTATTCATCACAATGATTTGATCGGCCACTTCAAGCGCTTCTTCTTGGTCATGGGTCACGAAAATAGAGGTAATGTGGAGTTCGTCATGCAAGGTACGTAACCAGCGGCGTAATTCTTTACGAACTTTGGCATCCAATGCACCAAAAGGTTCATCCAGTAATAACACACGCGGCTCAACCGCTAAAGCACGTGCTAGTGCAATACGTTGACGTTGACCACCTGAAAGTTGAGCAGGGTAACGGTCAGCCAAGAAACCAAGCTGAACAAGATCAAGCAAACGAGTAACCCGCTTTTTGATCTCGGCTTCAGATGGGCGTGTTGCACGTGGGCGTACACGTAAACCAAAAGCAATGTTGTCAAATACGGTCATATGGCGGAACAGTGCATAATGTTGGAATACAAAACCAACTTCACGTTCACGGACATGAACTTTAGTGGCATCTTCACCTTCTAGAATGACTTGACCGCTATCGGCAGATTCAAGTCCTGCAATGATACGGAGCAGGGTGGTTTTGCCACAGCCTGATGGGCCAAGCAGCGCAACGAGCTGACCATCTGGGAAATCTAAAGAGATATTTTTAAGTGCATGGAATGCACCAAAGTGTTTTTCAATATTTTTTACTTGAATACTCATGAGGTCATTCCTTAAGAAACTTGTGAATCTTCTTTACGCTTGTCTTGTCGTTCCTGACGTAGTTCAACCCATGTTTTTAAAATCAGGGTCACAATCGCCAAGAGCGCTAATAGTGAAGACACAGCAAAAGCAGCACTAAAGGTATATTCGTTATAAAGGATTTCTACGTGTAGCGGTAAGGTGTTGGTTTCGCCACGAATGTGACCTGAAACTACAGAAACAGCACCAAACTCACCCATTGCACGTGCATTACATAGAATCACGCCGTAGATTAAGCCCCATTTGATATTTGGAAGTGTCACTTTCCAGAAAGTCTGCCAGCCTGAAGCACCCAATACGATAGCTGCTTCTTCTTCCTCAGTCCCTTGAGCTTCCATTAATGGAATCAACTCACGTGCCACAAAAGGAACGGTAATAAACACAGTAGCAAGGACAATGGCTGGAACGGCATATAAAATTTTGATGTCGTTATCCATCAGCCAGCCGCCTAACCAACCTTGAGTACCAAAAATCAATACCAACATTAAGCCAGCAATAACTGGAGAGACTGAAAATGGCATATCAATAATCGTGGTTAAAATAGATTTACCACGGAAATTAAACTTGGCAACAGACCATGCCGCAGCTACACCAAAGACGACGTTCAACGGTACGGCAATCACAGCTGTCAGTAACGTAAGTTTTACTGCTGATAATGTATCTGGATGTACCAGTGCTTGGAAGTAAACGCCAACACCTTGTTTAAAGGCTTCAACGAAAACCAAAACCAATGGCAGAATCAGGCAGCTTAAGAAGAAAATTAAAGCAATGATGATCAGGGTATAACGAACCCATGTTGGTTCACGCGTTGCATCACGCGACTGTAATTTTTCCGCAAGCGCATTACTATTCGTATTCATCGTGCAGTTCTCCCTGTACGGCGACTTGCCCATGCTTGAACCAAGTTAATTAAGAATAAAATAGCAAAAGAAATCACCAGCATCACAACTGCAATCGTGGTCGCACCTGCATAATCATATTCTTCAAGGCGAGAGATAATCATCAATGGGGCAATTTCAGTCTTGAAGGGTTGGTTACCTGCGATAAAAATCACCGATCCATATTCACCCACACCACGAGCAAATGCCAAAGCAAAACCTGTTAACAGCGCAGGAAATAGAATAGGTAAGATCACTTTGGTCACGATCTGAAAGCGATTTGCACCCAGTGCAGAAGCTGCTTCTTCAAGTTCAGTTTCTAGGTCGCTCAGTACAGGCTGTACAGTGCGAACCACAAAAGGAATACCAATAAAGATGAGGGCCAAGGTAATACCGATCGGGGTATATGCGACTTTAATGCCAATGGGTTCAAGGTACTGACCGATCCAACCAGTCGGTGCATATAACGAAGTCAGTGCAATACCAGCAACGGCAGTTGGCAATGCAAAAGGTAAATCAACCAATGCATCGATAATACGTTTACCCGGGAAGGTATAGCGAACCAAACACCATGCTAAGAGCAAACCAAAAACCACATTGACTAACGCAGCAATAATGGCGGCACTAAAACTCAGTTGTAACGATTTTAAAATACGTTCTGAGCTTAAAATCTCCCATAGTCCTTCCCAACCGATACCTAACGATTTAATAAATACGGCCGAAAGGGGAATGAGCACAATTAAGGATAAATACGCTAGGGTAAAGCCTAGAGAAAGACCAAATCCTGGCAGCACTCGGGATCGCTGCGACATGATGACTCCTCAAAATGAGAAAAGCTGACTTAAAAGGTCAGCAAAATTGAATAAATGATTTTGCGACAAGCTTAATGCTCAGTACTTAAAAAGCAAATTGAAATAAATACTTGTTTTCATCAGTAAAGCTGATATGTTTCATGTGGTTTTCTGAAATTAAGTAATTGAAAATTTCAGGAAACGGCCCAAAACCTGATGCAACATTAATGTGACCCACAGCGCCCATATTCACAGGGTAAAGCTTCCAAGCACCTGCAAGTTGTTTTGCATCTTCAAAGCCAAGCCAAGGATCATTTTCACTAATCAACATCGTTGTCGGCACACGAATAGTTAGCTGATGAAAAAATGCTTTGTAATCCGTTGTACTGTCGCGTGCAAAGCCGTTTTCTCCAAAGCGTGCTGGATTGGCGGGTGCGACCAAAACTAAATTTTTGATTTTTTTATTGAGTTCTGGATGCAAGGCCAATGCTGCCACCGTGGTTAAACAACCAAAGCTATGCGCCACAATTTGAATTTCACCCTGTAACGGTCGTACGGTTTGAACGAATTGTTTAATCCATTCTTTTAGTACAGGGTGATTCCAATCCTTTTGCTGAACACGAGAGCTAGACATGAGCTGACGTTGTAACCAAGATTGCCAATGCGCGTGTTCACTACCGCCTACACCCGGGACAATTACTGTATGTGTCATGTCAAGTTCTCCTGATTCAGCCAATGACTGGTCTTATTTTCCATTGTTGGCTTTGACGATTTGGTCAAACACGCCGCCATTTTCAAAGTGTGCTTTTTGGACTTTATCCCAACCACCAAATTCTTTATCAATGGTTACGAGTTTAAGTGGCTTAAAGACTGATGCGTATTGTGCAAGTGTTGTGGCGTTACGTGGACGGTAAAAATTCTGAGCTGCGATTTGCTGACCACGTGGTGAATAAAGGAAGTTTAAATAGCCTTTGGCTAAATAAAGATTGCCTTTTTTCTCCGCATTCTTTTCTAGAACAGCAACAGGTGGCTCAGCTAAAATTGAAAGTGAAGGGGTCACAATTTCAAACTTACCCGGTTGTTCACGAATCGCTAAATGTGCTTCATTTTCCCAAGCCAGCAATACATCACCAATACCACGTTCAGCAAAGGTCGTAGTCGAACCACGTGCGCCTGAATCGAGTACTTTGGTGTTTTTATAAATCTTACGGACGAATTCTTGAGCCGTTGTATCATTACCACCCGCTTGATGTTTTGCCCAAGCCCACGCAGCTAAATAGTTCCAACGTGCACCGCCTGAGGTTTTCGGGTTTGGGGTGATAATACCCACGCCTGGTTTAACCAGATCGCCCCAATCTTTAACTGCTTTTGGGTTGCCTTTACGGACTAAGAACACAATGGTTGAAGTATATGGTGTTGAGTTTTGTGGAAGTTTCTTTTGCCAATCTGCAGGTAAAAGTTTGGCTTTTTCTGCAATCACATCAATATCCGCTGCAAGTGCTAAAGTCACTACATCGGCATCTAAGCCATCAATGACTGCACGCGCTTGTTTGCCTGAACCACCATGAGATTGTTTAAAATTAATTTTTTGACCTGTACGGCTTTCCCAATATTTGCTGAAGTCTTTATTCACACTTTCATAGAGTTCACGCGTTGGGTCGTAAGATACGTTTAAAAAATCTTTTGCAGCTGCGCCAAAAGAAACCGTCGAAATGACTGCAGCAAGAACACCCAATTTTAACTTTGCGGAAATACTCATGTGAACCTCAATAATTTTTACTTTATCTGTAACATGGGTGAAGAATAGCGCCAATCTTTATGCATAAAAAATAATTAAAAACGAATTTTATATGAATAAAAAAGATAAAAGGCATGTCTATGAAAAAAAAGCATCGACCTTATTCGAAAGGAAGATGCTTTTCAGTATTTAAAGCATTATTTTGAATTATTGATCTTCACGATTTGATCAAAGACACCACCATTTTCAAAATGTTTTTTCTGCACTTTGCTCCAACCACCAAACTCTTTATCAATCGTGACGAGTTTTAAAGGTTTAAAAACATTTTTATATTTTGCTAAAACTGCCGCATTACGTGGACGATAATAGTTCTGTGCGGCAATAGTTTGACCTGCAGGTGAGTACAGATAATTTAAATACGCTTTGGCTAAATTTTCATTGCCATCTTTCTTAGCATTTTTTTCTACAATCGCAACAGGTGGCTCGGCCAAGATAGAAAGTGAAGGGGTCACAATCTCAAACTTACCTGGCTGTTCACGAACTGCCAAATGTGCTTCATTTTCCCAAGCCAATAACACGTCACCAATACCACGTTCAGCGAATGTAGTTGTTGCACCACGAGCACCTGAGTCGAGGACTTTGGTTTGCTTATAAATTTGACGGACAAATTCTTGGGCTTTTGCATCATTACCACCTGCTTGATGTTTGGCCCAAGCCCACGCTGCTAAATAGTTCCAACGCGCACCGCCCGATGTTTTTGGGTTCGGGGTAATAATGTCGACACCCGGTTTAATTAAATCGCCCCAGTCTTTAATGCCTTTCGGGTTGCCTTTATGCACTAAGAACACAATGGTCGATGTATATGGCGTTGAGTTTTGTGGGAATTTCTTTTGCCAGTCTTTTGCAACTAAACCACGTGCAGCTATTTCATCAATATCTGCAGCCAAAGCCAAAGTGACAACATCGGCATCTAGACCATCAATAACAGCACGAGCCTGTTTACCTGATCCACCATGAGATTGTTTAAAGTTAATGTCTTGGCCTGTGGTTTTTTTCCAGTAAACACTAAAGTCTTTATTGAAGTTGTCATACAATTCACGGGTTGGATCATATGACACATTTAAGAAATCTTTGGCAGATGCACTAAATGCTGTGGCAGAAATGAATGCAGCCAAAACCCCAAGTTTTAATTTAGATAGATTCATGTTGTCCTCAATTTTTATACATGTTTTGTTGGATGAGGCAAGAATATCTGTAGTTTTTATGCAGAAAAAAATAATTAAAAAAGAATTTAATATGAACAAAAAAGAAATATATGCTGAACGATTATTTTTTAAAATAAAGTGATGTAATTGGGATGACGATGTATGCACTGTTTTAAAAATGCGCAGCAAATAGAACAAGTTGATTTACTTGATCGAGCCTTTCACTATGGCGATGGCTGTTTTAGCACGGCACGTATTCGCCAAGGACAAATAGAACTTTTAGCTTTGCATATTGCACGATTAAAACTGAGTAATGAACGTTTAAAGCTAAATGCAGATTTAAGCCTTATTGAATACACTCTAAAATTGTTACGTAAACAAGATGTCGTCAATGGCACTTTAAAAATTGTGTTGAGTCGTGGTATTGGTCAGCGTGGCTATAGTTTACCTGAGCACCCAGCAGATGTTTGGGTGTTTTATTACCCCAAAGCTGTTGCAGATTTTGAGTACGAAACTGTCGAAAGTGGTGTATTACATCAAGCTATTGGGTTAACCATGCCAAGTTTGGTGGGCTTAAAGTCCTTAAATCGATTAGAACAAGTCATGCTCAAAGCAGAGTTGGATCAAACCCCATGGGGGGAAGCTTTGGTGACGGATGTACAAGGTACAGTTGTCGAAGGTGTGAGCAGTAATTGTTTTATTCGTACAAATGAAGGATGGATTACGCCCGAACTTCGTTATAATGGCGTACATGGTGTCATGCGTGCAGAAATTTTAAAACGGATGCAGCAGCTTCAGATTCCATGTACTCAACGTCACGTCAATATGGATGAAATTACGCATTTTCAGAGTGTTTTTTTCTGCAATGCTTTAAGTCCCATGAAAATTGCATCAACTCTGAATGGAGTTGAGTTAGATGTTCAAGCTTGTATTGAACTTTTCCGAACACTTCAATTAAGTCAGATTCGTTAATATGTCCACCGCGTCTAAAAAAACAAATAAGAAAAAATCTGCCAAAGCAGGTTTTCCATTTAAAGCATGTTTGGTTGTGCTACTTGGCATCGTTGTACTTGTGGCGATCTTACTGTGGTCGAGTTTATTTAAAGCCTATCCCGTGGATGGCAAAAAGCAAATGTTGGCGATTGGTGCAGGGGATACCTATTCAGGATTTATTGACCGACTGGCCAAAGAGAAACAAGTTCATTTTCCTATTATTTTGAAGTTGTACCAAAAGTTCATGATCAATGACACCTTGAAAGCGGGTGTGTATGAAATCCATGAAGGCATGAGCGTACGTGAAGTCATGAAACTGATTTCTAACTCTGAAAATGCGCAAATGAATCGAATTTTAGTGATCGAAGGGACGACATTTAAGCAACTCATTGATGCTTTAAAAAATGACCCTTTGGTGACACATGACATTAGCAATCTGCCTTATTCAAAGATTTTGCAGGAACTGGGTATTCCTTATTCACACCCAGAAGGTTTATTTGCTCCGAATACTTATTTCTTTGCAAAAGGCGAGTCTGATCGCAAAATTTTGAAGGATTTGTATAACAGACAAATCAAAGCCTTAGATCAGGCTTGGAACAATCGAGCTCAAAATTTACCTTATAAAGATAAATATGAAGCCTTGATCATGGCATCGATTATTGAAAAAGAAACCAGTATTGATAGTGAGCTTGAGCAAGTGTCTGGTGTATTTGTGCGTCGTCTCAAACAAGGGATGCGTTTGCAAACAGATCCAACTGTGATCTACGGTATGGGCGATAAATACCAAGGCAATATCACTCGCCAAGATTTACGTACACCTACTGCATATAATACGTATACGATCAACGGCTTACCACCTACACCGATTGCTTTGCCGAGTCAAAAAGCTATTGAAGCCGCGATGCATCCAGATGCGTCAAATAACATCTATTTCGTGGCTACAGGTAACGGTGGTCATAAATTTAGCAGTAATTTGTCAGACCATAACCGAGCGGTACAAGAGTATTTATCGGTAATTCGTGCGAAAAATTGAGGAGTGAGCATGTTTATTAGTTTTGAAGGCACGGAAGGTGTGGGTAAAACCACGTTGATTCGTAAACTACATGAGCATTTCCAACACTTAGCAAAAGATGTGGTATTAACCCGTGAGCCGGGTGGTACACCTATGGCAGAGCAAATTCGCTCATTGTTGCTTTCGGTGAACCACGAAGAAACCATGAGTAATGATACTGAATTATTACTCATGTATGCGGCACGTGCGCAGCACTTAGAAGCCGTGATTCTGCCAGCGTTGGCTGCAGATAAAATCGTTTTATGTGACCGTTTTACAGATTCGAGTTTTGCATATCAGTGTGCAGGTCGTGGTTTGGACCGAGAAAAACTGAAAGTTTTAAATGACGGTTTTGTGGCGCGTATGCCTGATATTACCTTTTGGCTGGATGCTCCAATTGAAACGGGCATGTTACGTGCGCGTGAACGAGGCGCTTTGGATCGATTTGAGCAAGAGAAAGCAACGTTCTTTGAGAAAGTGCGTTCAGGTTTTGCTGAAATCCATGAAAAAGAGCCTGCACGCATGAAGCGCCTCGATGCGACGCAAACACCTGAACAGGTTTTTCAACAGGCATTATTGCATTTGCAACAGATCTAAAATGCCATAGTAATCTTTAGGTATTTGATTTAAAAATCATTCATAGCATAAGTTATGGATGATTTTTTTATGCCGCATCGAAAGCAGGCGATTATTGATTTTTTACAACGTGAATTTGCCCCAAGTTTAAAAAACTGCACGATTAAAGAAGTTGGACAGCAAACCGCGACCTTAATTTGGCATGTTACAGAACAAGATCTAAGACCGGGCAATACGATATCTGGCCCAACCATGATGACTTTGGCTGATTTTGCGCTATATGTGGCTATATTGGGGGAGATCGGGATTGTAGGGCTTGCGGTCACGACCAATATGAATATTAATTTTTTAAGAAAACCAGAAGCCAATAAAGACTTAATAGGCGAGTGTCGATTGTTAAAAGTGGGCAAAAGTATAATTTATGGTGAGGTGTTGGTGTATTCAGAAGGTGTGGATGAGCCTGTTGCACATATAACAGGGAGCTATTCTATTCCACCGAAGCGATTATAAAGGCTCAATTGCATTTGCTGATTCAAATAAAAAGCCGAATTTACATTCGGCTTTTTATGGTTTTTAGACATTTTAGATGTTTAAGAAACCAGTTCTGTATTCACCAATGGACATTCCACTTGGAAATTGGGTGGAGTTAGGACTGTTTTTCGTAATTCTGCTGCTTGTTCAGGATAGTCCAAAGTGAAATGCAGTCCACGTGATTCTTTACGTTCCATTGCACAGCGTACAATCATTTCTGAAACCAACACTAAGTTACGTAATTCAATCAGATTTTTACTGACTTGGTAGTCTTGGTAATACTCGGTAATTTCACGATTGAGCATTTCAATACGATGGAGCGCACGTTGAAGCCGTTTGGTTGTTCTGACAATACCCACGTAGTTCCACATGGTTTGGCGAAGTTCATCCCAATTCTGCAAAATCACCACGTCTTCATCAGGGTTGGTCACTTGCGAGTCATCCCATTCTGGGACATGAGGCGCCTGATAAGTTCCTTGATGCTGTGCTGTGATATGTGTTGAAGCACTCATACCATAGACGAAACATTCAAGTAAGGAGTTACTTGCCATACGGTTTGCACCATGTAGGCCGGTATAAGAGGTTTCTCCAATGGCATATAGGCCTGGAATATCGGTCTGACTGTTTTCATCAACCACAACGCCACCACAGGTGTAGTGTGCTGCCGGAACCACCGGAATCATTTCTTTGGTAATATCAATACCGAGTTCCATTAAGCGTGCATACAATGTTGGGAAATGTTCTTTGACAAATTCTGCAGGTTTATGGGTGATATCAAGCCAAACATGACGGATTCCTAGACGTTTGATTTCATAATCGATAGCGCGCGCTACGATATCGCGTGGTGCTAATTCTGCACGCTCATCAAAGCGCAGCATAAAGCGTTCACCGTCAGGGAGACGTAAATAGGCACCTTCGCCACGCATCGCTTCGGTAATTAAGAAAGAGCGAGCTTGAGGATGATATAAACAGGTTGGATGGAATTGGTTAAACTCCATATTGGCAACACGGCAGCCTGCACGATACGCCATGGCAATACCATCACCCGTCGCAATGTCGGGATTTGATGTATATAAATATGCCTTCATGGCACCACCACAGGCAAGGGCAGTGAACGGTGCTAAAAAGGTATGTACTTTTTCGGTTTTTTCATCTAAAGCATATAGACCGAGAGCACGGTTTTCAGCTTCAGGATTTAATTTTTGTGCGGTGATTAAATCGATTGCAATAAAATTTTCAAAAATATGAATATTGGCTTTTTCTTGCGCACGTTCAACCAATGTTGTGGAAATAGCACGACCTGTGGCATCTGCTGCATGGATAATCCGCCGGTGAGAGTGACCACCTTCACGTGTCAGATGTAACTGTTCTTGGTCGTCTAAAGTAAATTGCACACCCTGATTCAGTAGAAAATCGACAGAAGATTTACCACCTTCAACGGTTTGTTTTACCGCTGCCATTTCACATAAATGCGCACCGGCAATCATGGTGTCATTGATATGTTGTTCAATAGAATCTGTTTTATCGAGGACGGCAGCAACACCACCTTGGGCATAATATGTACTGGCATCCGTCAGCGTCGATTTAGCTAAAACAGCAATATTAAAATGATCTGGTAACGATAGGGCTAAACTTAGGCCTGCACCGCCACTTCCCACAATAATCACATCAAATTGATGTGTCGTGTTTAAATTAGACATGTCCATCAGCTAATTTTAAAAATGTCCGATCATCACAACTGTTTTTGCCTAAAAACGCAATGACTATAAATTAACTAAATAATGAAAAATATTCATAGATCTGTAATATTTAAGGAATGTTTAAGATTGTTTATCATAAATAATCATCAAACATTTTATTACGAAGCTTAGACTTGCATTGTGATAAAAACTAACGTATTTCAAATGATAAGCACAATTGAGTGAATGCTAACAATGAATAAATCGTATTTACAAAAGGGACTCTATGCAGCTGTGTTTACGGTTGCTAGCGTGCAGACTCAGGCAGCGGGTCCTGTTGATTTTTCCAATTTGGTTGAACAAGTCAGCCCAGCTGTCGTAAGCGTGAATGTGGTTAAAAAGCTTAGTCAAGAAGAGCTTTTGCAGCAACAAGTCCCAGAAATATTACGACGCTTTTTCGGTAATCAGGTCGTTATCCCGCAGCAAAAAATGCCGCAAGAAAAGACCGGTTATGGAAGCGCATTCTTTATTAGTAAAGATGGTTATCTATTAACTAATCACCATGTGGTAGAAGATGCATCGAAAGTCACCATCGTATTGAATGACCGCCGTGAAATTGATGCCACCGTTGTGGGGAGTGATGAGCGGACTGATGTGGCTTTGCTAAAGGTGAAAGGTTCAAATTTTCCAGAGCTACGCACAGGTAATGTTGACCGTTTACGTGTAGGTGAGCCAGTGTTGGCTATTGGTTCACCATTTGGTTTTGACTATTCAGCTTCGGCAGGGATTGTCAGTGCGAAAATGCGCAATATGATGGGAGAAACCTCGGTTCCATTTATTCAAACCGATGTGGCATTGAACCCCGGAAACTCAGGCGGCCCTTTATTTAACCAGTCTGGTGAAGTGGTTGGGGTGAACTCTCGTATCTTTAGTGGTACGGGTGGTTATATGGGTTTATCGTTCTCGATTCCTATTGATGTGGCGATGGATGTTGCAGACCAATTAAAGAAAAACGGCAAGGTGACACGTGCTTACTTAGGCGTTATGCTGCAAGATATCGATCGGAATCTTGCTGAATCCTATAACCTTTCAAAACCTGAGGGCTCATTGATTACTCAAGTTGCACCGAATTCACCCGCAGCAAAAGCTGGCTTTAAAGCGGGTGATGTCATTTTGAAATTTAATGGTACACCGATTTCACGTACTGGCGAACTACTGAATTATCTCAATCGTACAGGTCCTAATCAAAGTATTCAGCTTGAAGTATTACGTGATGATAAACGCCAAAACATTTCAGCAACCTTGATCACTGCACCAGATGATACGCCTGCAAAAGCTGAAATTGCACCTGTGAAAAAAGGCCCGGTGATTGGGGTGTCAATTCGTAATTTAACTGCAGATGAATTAAAGCAACTGAGTGTGAAAGGTGGTGTATTAATTCAAGATGTACGAGCTAGTGGTATTGCTGCACAAGCGCGAATTCAGCCGGGTGACGTTGTGACTCAAGTTAATAATAAAGCTGTGAATAATGCAGAAGATTTTGTGAAAGTTATTTCAGAATTGAAAAATGGCAGCATTGCACGTGTTTCTTTGATTCGTCAGGGGCAACGTGCGATTGTGGGCATGCGCATTCAATAATGATTTGCTGAATGAAAACCACTCCAAGCGAGTGGTTTTTTTAACTTTAGTGTTTTTGCAATTTACCCTTAGATAAAAATGAGTAGACTGTGGAGCATATTTTAAAATTTGCAGGACGCTATGAGCGATATCTTTGATTTAAAAATTACAGTTCAAGCTGAACATATCGACACATTAAATCATGTGAATAACGTGGTGTACGTCAGTTGGATGCAAGATGTCGCGACAGCACATATTGAAGCCTTGGGTTTAGGTTTAAAAGAATATATTGAATTGAAGCATGCCATGGTTGCTGTTGAGCATCATGTGCAATATCGCAAAGCAGCAGTTGAAGGTGAGGAGATTATTCTGCGAACGTGGCTCAATGATATCAATGCGTTGTATTCATTTCGTCAGTATGTATTTTATCGACCTAAAGACAAAGCGATATTATTTACAGGCAATACGCAGTGGGCATGCATTGAAATTGCCACAGGTCGTCCAAAACGCATGTCGCCAACCTTTACCCAAGCGTATCAACCTATTGCGGATAGCCTAAATCCGCTGGATTTTAGTGCTTATGATCTTTGAGTTTGATTTTATCGCAAAATTTCAAACCAAGACTAGCCAAGTTCTCCATGTAGGATGAATGACTTGCATAAAAGCAATGCATTATTTTCGATACTTTGAAAAATCCATCTGCTATAATCCTCGGCAATTTCTATTCGGCTTTTGCTATGCATAAAGAATTGCATGTATAGCGCTTTTATTTTTCCAAGGTAGCCCATGGCGCAAGCTAAAAAATCTGTTGATATAAAAAACATTCGTAACTTCTCGATCATTGCGCATATCGACCATGGTAAGTCGACCCTTGCCGACCGATTTATTCAAACTTGTGGTGGTTTGCAAGATCGTGAAATGCAGGCGCAGGTTCTAGATTCTATGGAATTGGAACGTGAGCGTGGTATTACGATTAAAGCTGCGTCAGTGACTTTGTATTACACCCATCCTAATGGTGAAGAATACCAACTCAACTTCATTGACACACCGGGGCACGTTGACTTTTCTTATGAAGTTTCACGTTCATTGGCTGCGTGTGAAGGTGCACTATTGGTTGTCGATGCTGCACAAGGGGTAGAAGCACAATCTGTAGCGAATTGCTATACCGCAATTGAACAAGGTTTAGAAGTCCTACCTGTTTTAAATAAAATTGATTTGCCGCAAGCAGAGCCAGAGCGTGTTATTCAAGAAATTGAAGACATTATTGGTATCGAAGCGACTGAAGCACCTACATGTTCAGCTAAAACCGGTCTAGGCATTGAAGGGGTGCTTGAAACACTGGTAAATGTTATTCCTGCACCCGAAGGCGATCGTAATGCACCATTACAAGCCTTAATTGTTGACTCTTGGTTCGACAACTATTTGGGCGTGGTTTCTTTAGTTCGTATTAAAGAAGGTCGTGTGCGTAAAGGCGATAAAATGTTGATGAAATCAACTGGTCAAACGCACATCATCACCTCAGTAGGTATTTTTAATCCTAAACATACAGAAACTGACATGCTCGAAGCAGGTGAAGTTGGTTTCGTGATCGCGGGTATTAAAGATATTTTTGGTGCTCCAGTTGGTGATACGATTACCTTGGCAACTACACCAGAAGTTCAAAGCTTACCGGGTTTCAAAAAAGTGAAACCACAGGTCTATGCAGGTTTATTCCCAATCGATTCAAGTGAATTTGAACCGTTCCGTGAGGCGCTGCACAAACTGCAAATTAATGACTCAGCGTTGTTCTTTGAACCTGAAAGTTCAGATGCACTTGGTTTTGGATTCCGTTGTGGCTTCTTGGGTATGCTGCACATGGAAATTGTACAAGAACGTTTAGAACGTGAGTATGATCTGGACCTGATTTCTTCAGCACCAACCGTAATTTATGAAGCGGTGATGAAAAATGGTCAAACTATTTACATCGATAGTCCTTCTAAAATGCCGGATGGTTCAACAGTTGAAGATTTACGTGAGCCAATTGCTGAATGTCATATCTTGGTACCGCAAGAGTACTTGGGTAATGTGATGACGTTATGTGTTGAACGTCGTGGCGTTCAAAAAAATATGAAGTTTATGGCGAACCAAGTAGCGATCACGTTTGAAATCCCAATGGCTGAAGTAGTGATGGATTTCTTTGATAAATTGAAATCATGTTCACGCGGTTTTGCATCGTTAGACTATAACTTTGTGCGTTTTGAGAGTTCATCTTTAGTTAAGGTAGATGTGTTAATCAACGGTGAAAAGGTTGATGCCTTGGCCATGATTTGCCACCGACAAGATGCTCGCCATCGTGGTATTGCACTTGTGGAAAAAATGAAAGATTTAATTCCACGTCAAATGTTCGATGTGGCTATTCAAGCAGCGATTGGTGCACAGATCATTGCACGTTCAACTGTAAAAGCGATGCGTAAAAACGTTTTGGCTAAATGTTATGGTGGTGACGTGTCGCGTAAGAAGAAACTTCTTGCGAAACAAAAAGAAGGTAAGAAACGTATGAAACAAGTGGGCAGCGTCGAAATCCCACAAGAAGCGTTCCTTGCGGTATTGAAAGTAGAAAGATAATAAATAGAGGTTTATGAGCTCATGGATTTTGACTTTAATTTGATCCTTGTTCCTGCCACAGTCATTTTTTTCTTAATTTGGTTGTTGGATAAGTTTGTCTGGAAGCAACGGCAGACCAAAGGTAAGGGGAATGAAAATGTCGTTATCGCATGGGCTTATGATTTCTGGCCGATTTTAGCGATAGTTTTGGTGATGCGTTCATTCTTATATGAGCCATTTAATATTCCATCTGACTCTATGGTTCCAACCTTAGAAACAGGTGATTTTATTGTGGTGAATAAATATCAGTATGGCGTACGTTTACCTATCGTCAATAAAAAAATTCTTGATGTCGGTGAACCTGAGCGTGGTGATGTCATTGTATTCCGTTATCCACCACAACCAACCATCAGCTATATTAAACGAGTGGTCGGTTTACCAGGTGATCATATTATTTACGATCATGGTCAACTGAGTGTGAATGGTCAAAAGGTGGCAAAAGTTCCTGTAGAATTTAGCCGTGAAAAAGATCAACTTGATACACCTACATCGATTTATCATAAAGAAACCATGGGTAAGCATACGTTTACCATGCGTGAGCTTGAAGGCGTCAATGTTGCGCGCCAAGCACCATTTATCAACTATGTTGAAAATGGTAAATATTCAACAGAAAATGGTTTATATTGGGAAGTTAAGGTTCCTGAAGGTCACTATTTCGCGATGGGGGATAATCGCGATCAAAGTGCGGACAGTCGTTTTTGGGGCTTTGTGCCTGAAGAAAACCTCACTGGACGTGCTTTTTACAAGTGGATGCATAAGGAACCTGGTTTAAAACTGCCTTCATTTAGTCGTAATGGCAGTATTGATTAGTCTTACATCAGGAAAATAAAATGAGACATCAACGGGGAACGTCTTATATCGCAATTTTAATTGCTATTATTGGGTTTGCTTTTTTAGCTAAAGCTTTAATTGCGGTTTGGGGACCGTATGTTGACGACCGTCTCGTCAACAATGAAATTGAAGAATTGATGAAGAGCAGTCCTAAAAATATTGCTCCGAGTAAGTTTGAGTCACAAATGTCACAGCGTTTAGATATGAATGGTGTACGTGATTTAAATTTTAAAGATATTGCTCAAGTCACTAATGTAGATGGTCTACAAGTGAAAACAGATTATGAAATAAGAAAACCTTTCTTATTGAATATTGATATTGTGTTGAAGTTCGAGAAAAGTTTTGATCAAAGCTCAGTCCAAGCTAAATGAAGCTCGTTTAGCAAGTCGTATCGGTTATCAGTTTAAACAACCTGAATTGTTACAACTGGCCTTGACCCACCGATCGGTGAGCCATAAATACAATTATGAACGCCTAGAATATCTGGGCGATTCATTATTGGGTATGATAATTGCCAATTATCTGTACCATGCCTACCCGCATGAAAATGAAGGGCGTCTAACGCGTATGCGTGCGACACTGGTTCGTCAGGAAGCGCTAGGAAAAATTGCCAATGACTTAAAACTCAGTCAAGAATTAATCTTGAGTACAGGTGAGTTGAAATCTGGCGGTCATCATCGTGAGTCTATACTTGCGGATACCGTTGAATCGATCATTGGTGCAATCTATGTCGATTGTCAGGATTTAAAAATTCTGGAACCGATTGTTCTTAAATGGTATGTGCCATATTTAGATCATATTGAACCGACCGATCAACTGAAAGACCCTAAATCACGTTTGCAAGAGTATTTACAAGCACGTAAAAAACCTCTCCCGGTTTACGAGGTTGTAGATATTCAGGGTGATGCTCCGAACCAACATTTTAAAGTTGAATGTACAGTCGAAGGGCTCCCTGTTAAATACGGTGAAGGTTCAAGCCGTCGCTTTGCTGAACAAGCTGTAGCGGCAGAAATCTTAGAAATTTTGGAGAAAAAGTCTTAATGACTACTCATTCCGATCACGTAGATGCTGATCACGAGTCGCAAGGCGACAGTAACGATTTAATTAGTCAGTTTTTTAGTGCACAAGGCACTGAAATCCCTGCCGATTTTAAAAGTGGTTTTGTGGCGATTGTTGGTCGTCCAAACGTTGGTAAATCAACGTTAATGAACCATATTTTGGGTCAAAAACTTTCAATTACGTCTCGTAAACCACAAACGACGCGTCATAAAATTGTGGGTATTGACTCACGTGAAAAGTCTCAAGCGGTATTTGTTGATACGCCTGGGATGCACAAAAAAGAAGTTCGTGCCATCAATAAAATGATGAACCGTGCGGCGCATTCTGCACTTCGTGATGTGAACTTGGTTTTGTTTGTGATTGATGCAGACAAATGGACACAGAATGATGATTTAGTGTTAGAGAAGCTAAAAAATGCCGATATGCCAGTTATTCTTGTGATCAATAAAATTGATACGCTAGAAAACAAAAACCATGCATTACCCTTGATACAAGAACGTGCGAAATTAATGAATTTTGCAGAAATTGTTCCTGTATCAGCGTTACGCGGTGCAAATTTGGATCATTTGCGCAGTACGATTGAGAAATATCTGCCGTTCCAACCACCACTGTATTCACTTGAGCAATTGACTGATCGTTCAGAGCGTTTCCTTGCATCTGAAATTATCCGTGAAAAAATCATGCGTCAATTGGGTGAAGAGCTGCCTTATGATTTAACCGTTCAAATTGAGTCGTTTAAAACAGAAGAAGCAACAATTAATCCAAAAACAGGTCGTCCTAAAGCGGCGTGTACCTATATTGATGCGACGATTTTTGTCGATCGCTCTGGCCAAAAAGCCATTGTGATTGGTGAGAAAGGTGCCAAACTGAAGAAAATCGGTATGGATGCACGTGTGGATATGGAAAAAATGTTCGAGCAAAAAATCATGCTGACACTTTGGGTGAAAGTCAAAGGTGGTTGGTCTGATGATGAACGTGCATTGAAAAGCTTGGGTTATAGCGATATTTAATTGCTAGACATTTAAAACTTTGAGGGAAGAGTAATGATGAAAGTATTAGCTGTAGTGGCATGTGTTTTGTTTCTACAAGGGTGTATTCATAAAATCGTTACTGTTCCTGTCAAAGTGGCTTATAAAACCACAAAAGGCGTGGTCAAAGGGACCGCTGCAGTTGTAGGTGCAGTCATTCCAGATGGGGGTGATGATGAAGAAGACGAAAAGAAAAAGAAAGACAAGGATTAATATCTTAAATCATGCGTAATGAGATACTGCATGGTTATTTAATTCACCATCGTAAATATCGTGAAAAAAGTCATATCGTGCACTTGTTTACGCAGGAGCATGGCCGAGTTGATGGTATTCTCAGGCAAACACCTCCGCCTCAGTATCAACCGATCTGCTTGCAAGCCTCCGGCAAGTCTGAGCTTAAAAATTTCAGTAAACTTGAAATTGTAAATCAACCCATATTCTTTTATGGGGATGCTTTTTTTTCAGGTTTTTATTTGAATGAAGTCTTATTGAGGTTATGTCCCTTAGAGGTCGAGATGCCAGAGACATTTGCTCAATATGCGCATACCTTAGAACAACTCCAATGCATGTCTGCGCAAGAAAATCCTGACCTGTTTTTGCGACAAATCCTTAGACAGTTTGAGCATGAGCTACTTGAAGAGTTGGGTTATGCGCTGGATTATTCAACTGATGCAAATCAACAGCAAATTCAGCTTCATGAAAATTATCAATTTCATTTAAATGAAGGTTTTCAACCTGTCATTAAAGCCTCACGCGCAACATTGTCAGGTCAACATATTTTAAGTATGTGTGATTATGAAAAAGGTGGGGAATTTAATTCTGAACAGTTACAATTACTGTCTAAGTTGTACCGACAAATGATTACTTCCTTGCTTGGCGATCGTCCATTAAAAAGTCGTCAATTGTGGATACAGAATTCTCAAACTCAACGTCATTAGGAAAGAATTATGGCAGCTTTGCTTGGTGTAAATATTGACCATGTGGCAACACTACGAAATGCACGTGGGACAACTTATCCAGATCCTGTGAATGCCGCAATTATTTGTGAGCAAGCGGGGGCGGAAGGGATTACGCTACATTTACGTGAAGATCGTCGCCATATTAAAGATGATGATGTTCGTCGTATGCGTTCTGTATTAAAAACCCATATGAATCTTGAAATGGCAGTGACCAATGAAATGGTTGAATTTGCCAAAGAGATTCAGCCGCATCATGTATGCTTTGTTCCTGAAAAGCGTGAAGAAGTCACGACTGAAGGCGGTCTAGATGTTGTTGGGCATTTTGAAGATGTAAAAAATGCGACTCAAGCACTCGCAGCGATTGGTTGCGAAGTTTCATTATTTATTGATGCTGACTTTGCTCAAATTGATGCGGCGATTGCCTGTGGCGCGCCAACGATTGAGTTGCATACAGGTGCATATGCAGATGCTGAAACACCTGAAGCGCAGAAAGCAGAGCTGGAGCGTATCATTCAAGGTGCTGAATATGCGGCATCTAAAGGATTGATTGTGAATGCTGGTCATGGCTTAAATATTGAAAATGTCACTCCAATTGCTCGCATTGCGCAAATTCATGAATTGAATATTGGTCACTCGATTATTGCTGATGCTCTATTTATTGGATTGGCACAGTCTGTGAAACAAATGAAAGCTGCGATTAAAGCCGCACGTTAATTTTTTAAGTAAAGTATATGTCAAATATTGATTATGATGCCCTAATGAAGCCAGTCATTGGCTTCTTGGGGTGTGAAACACCAAAAGCATGGCTAGATGAAGCTTTAAATAATTTGGATATCCTAATGCAGGATCATGCCAATTGTGAAAAGAAAGCTGCAAGTACAGCAATGAATTTGATGTTTCGTTATAGTTTTTTCTCTGATTTACAAATCAAACTAGCACAGCTAGTTCGTGAAGAAATGCTGCACTATGAGCAAGTGCTGGAACTGATGGCAAAACGTGGTCAGGAATGGACTGCAATCAGTGCTGGTCGGTATGCAGGTGGTCTACGCAAAGAAGTACGGACTTATGAGCCAGAAGCGTTAATTGATATCTTGGTGATTGGTGCATTCGTTGAGGCACGGTCATGCGAGCGTTTCTATGCGCTTGCACCACATGTGGATGAAGAGTTGGGGCGTTACTACCGCTATTTGCTAAAGTCTGAATCACGCCATTATGAGGACTATTTAGCATTAGCTATGGACGTAGCGACGACCAATAAGCTAAAGAACCCGAAAGAAGATATTCAGATGCGTATTGAGCATATTCGTGAAGTTGAAAAAAATCTGATTAGCAGCCCAGATGAATTATTTCGCTTTCATAGTGGTGTGCCCGTTAAAGCAGCCTGATAAAAGAGTCCTCCAGAATGGGGGATTTTTTATGCATATAAATCAAGTGATAATAAGAATTATTTACAATATGCTTGGGTGAATCTAAAATGAAACGATCTCTATGAATCAAACAATTTAAGCTCTCTTATTCAATATGAAATTACAATTCACTTTACTCTGTTTCGCTTTGTGTGCGGTTGGTCAGGCTGAAGCGCATTATCCTTATGTTGCGCCTCTAAACTATCAAACATTTAATAATCACAGTGCCATTCTTTCAGGTTTTTATGACAATCCATTTGTTTCTGAAATAGCTATTAAAAACTTTAATTTCCATGTGCATACACCGTCAGGTGATAAGCTACATTTAACGGAAACTGATTGGGCAAAAACGCAAACAGTCAGCAGCTATAGTTTAGAAAATAAGCAAGATGGCACGTATCGTATTCGCGGTGAAAAGCAGGGAAGTACAGCGCGTTTTGCTTATGATCAAAAGCAGTGGAAAGCGTTAATCAATGGTGTGCGTGATCCTCAAAAAACTGCGAATGCAAATGTCATTTATACAGCCGAGTTGACTAAAAAGTCGCAAATCAAAAGTATTCAAACGCAGGAAATCATTGAAACTTTTGTATCACGCCGTGCAACCTCTACACATGTGGTGAATCATTTACATGATGGCTTTGATGTGCAATTTAAAACCCATCCAAATGCTATAAAGCATAATGAGCCTGTGCAACTGAAAGTGCTAGATCAGAAAAAAGCGGTTGCGGGTTTACAGGTTGAAATTTTGCAGCAAACCACGGATTACAGCCGTGAAGGAAAAGTTTATAAAACGCTTAAAACTGATCAAGATGGAAATTTGAATTTTAACCTATCAGATCGTGGTCAGTATTTGCTGAAAATGGATTATCAACAGCCTTTTGAAATGAAGGAACACGCATTAAAACGATATAAATATACTTTGAGTTTTAATGTGATTTAAAGAGAAAAAGCTCTGCGATTTGCGGAGCTTTTTTATGAAAATGATTTAGCTATCTTTAGGTTCAAGATAAAACATCGATAAACCTATCAATAAAATTAAACTGGTTTGAGTGAAAAAGTGTTTATTAAAACCACCATAATATTGCTGCGAATAGCCTGCAATCAGTAAACAACCCGTTAAATAAAGCAATCGATAATATCGGCTCTCAAAACAATAACAGACACTTGCAAAACATAAAATCAGGCAGCCAATCACCATATAATGGATATCCCAAATGATGGTGTTGATTGCAAATAAAAGTGCTGAAAGTGCGCCGATAGATAAATTACGCAGGCTTTCAAACCCTTGAAAAATGTGCATCAAAGCTAATATGAAGAAT
This sequence comes from Acinetobacter sp. YH16040_T, assembly GCF_024605785.1. NCBI lineage: Bacteria > Pseudomonadati > Pseudomonadota > Gammaproteobacteria > Moraxellales > Moraxellaceae > Acinetobacter > Acinetobacter sp. YH16040_T. The sequence continues at coordinate 1,135,237 of NZ_CP094541.1, forward strand.
GGCAATAGAGCAAGTGCATATTTTATTCTTATACTGTTTTGCGTCATGAGCATAAAATTTTGCTGTTTCTCAACAATGGGGCTAGTACTGATGCTTAGCCTAAGCCATTGCAGGGTTAAGTGTTCAGGGATGTTGGCTTTAACTAAAAATTTGAGAGTGGCTTGTGGTGGAATAATATAATTTTCTTGGAATTCATGGCCATAAAACATCCATGACTTATTGGTCTCTAGTGTGTGATATTGCGTATTTTTTTGAGTTGAGATGTTAAAAAGTTGTCCAGTTGCATTTAACCCAGCTTTCATACATGGTGTTTCTTTCTCGTGAACAATACATAACGGCAGTACCGAAATTTCAAGATCTTTTCGAGTTTGTTGCTGACCTGCAAAATCGATATGAACATATAACTGATCAGATTGGTTTTGCAGCGTAATTGGTGTGCTTGACCAATATAGTCCTTCTGTCATCTCGTTCAATACAGATTCAGATATTTCGGGAATAGTATTGTGATTTTGAAACTGCTGAGGTGGAATCAACCATTGTAGCTTGCTGTCAAGAAGGGTGTTCGATTCACTATTATATAAATTGGGTGGTGTTTTGAAATGTTGCTCAATTTCACTTTCGGGTGTGCAGCTCACCAAATAAATTGCAAATGGGCTGATAAAAATTAAAAGAAAAATGAATGCAGTGAGATAGTGTTTTAAGGCAGTTTTATTTGATTCAGCATCAACTTGAATGAACATTTTTTTATTTTAATGACAATGACTTATAGATTATATGTAAATCATAGTCATTAAAAAAGCCCATTTAAATAAATGGGCTTTAGAATTTGGCTCTCCAACCTGGGCTCGAACCAGGGACCTGCGGATTAACAGTCCGTCGCTCTACCGACTGAGCTATTGGAGAATCTGAATGCGATTATAAGCAGATTTTGAAGAGGGTCAAGCTAAAAATACCAATATGAGGAGAAATGCGTGATAGATGTTTTTTATTTGAACAAAAAGAAGGATTTTTTAGAAAAAATGAATCTTAGGCTTGCAAAGAAAAAATTCAATTGATAGTCTGAATGCAACAACAGAGCGTTTAAACATATGTTTAAACAGTGTGGATTTAAACCCAACTTGCCAGCACTAAAATGGCTAAACAGGAGAAAGCGAATGAATACGCTGACTATTTCTCAGATTTTTTCAAATTTTTCTTTTTACCAAGAAAACTATCTTTCCATTATTAGTAATCAAGAGCAATATCAAACACCTGTCGAAGGTGCGTACGTTGACGTTTGGCCTTTGGGTCGACGTGACTTGGCATTGGGTGATTTATTACAACTGTGGTTTAGTGAAAAATGGTTGATCAACACGCCATGTCATTTACGTTTTGAACATCAAGATGATGGCCGTCGTGTGCCTTTGCAACGCAAGCAAGATTTGTATTTATACCAATTGGCCGGTAATGCGTTATCAGGCTCAAATCGTTCTAAAGTATGGTCTATTTCAGAACAACAAGAACTTCGTGTTGAGTTAGATAGTGCTTTAAAATATTACTGCTTTCAAAAGGGCAGTAATCGCATTGATCTAAGCGAAGGCCAATTAATTCGTGCCTTACATTCAGCAATTTAAGTTTGAATCATCATCTGCTCGCATTGAATTGCGAGCAGAAAAATAAAAATATTAAGGACGTATAATCATGCAGGTTGCAGTTGCATGTGCATAAAGTTTGCCATTGTCATCAATAATTTTCTCTTCAGAAATCCCTAAATTTTTACTGATATTAATGACTGTTCCTATAGCAGTAAGTTCAACATTCTTTGGGATTGGGCGACACATTTTTATATTTAAGTCGATGGTGCCATAACCTACACCTGCCTCTAATAGCGTGTGAATGGCACAACCTGTCACCGAGTCGAGTACCGTAGCAGCAAAGCCACCATGCACGCCGCCTAGCGGATTTATGTGTCGTGCATCTGCTTTAGCCTTAAAGCTAATACTGCCCTCAGATACTTCATAAGGCTGCATAGGAATAGTTTCGCTAATACTTGCTGGAGGAATTTGGCCTTGCATCATTGCCTTTAAAATTTCTAGTCCAGTCATTTCTTTGATGTTCATTGGTAGATCTCTGGATAGGTTAGTTTTGTGGTTGTTCTGGGTTCTAAAATGAAACTTATTTAAATAACATAGCTGAAAATGTAAAAAGAATGCAAACCAAGGATTTGAATATGAAGGTTAGTTTTAGGTTTTATCGTTTGGTTTTTTAATATTTAAGTCGATTTGAAGGAAGTCAAATGGGCTGGATGAGCTTTGTTATTTAGTTTGAACCGCGAAAAAAATTGATCAAAAGCGTGTTGAAGTGAAGAGTATTAATTTATTCTTTTGATGAGTATAAAAAACCCGCGATATTCGCGGGTTTTTTTTTGATTTGATCTTTAGATCAAATTATTTTTCAGCAGCAATTGAAGCAATCGCAGCGTCTACGCCTTCGATTGAGTCAGCAGCTTTCTTGATACGTGCAAGCGCATCTACAAGAACTTCGTCTGCAGTTGCATAAGAAATACGCATATAACCACCTAGACCGAACGCATCACCAGGAACTACTGCAACACCAGTTTCTTCCAATAACCATGCAGAGAATTCTGTGCAAGATTTTAAACCTTTTGCACGAATCAATGGACGGATGTTTGCGTATGCATAGAATGCACCATCAGCAGGAAGGCAAGTAATACCGTTGATGTCGTTCAAGCCTTTCACAACTAGGTCGTGACGGCGTTTGAATGCTTCAATCATTGGCTCAAGAACGTCTTGAGGACCATTCAATGCAGCTTCAGCAGCAACTTGTGAAATAGAAGTTGGATTTGAAGTTGATTGAGATTGGATTTTTTTCATCGCACCAATAAGTTTAGCAGGGCCCGCTGCGTAGCCAATACGCCAGCCAGTCATTGCATAAGCTTTAGATACACCGTTAAGAACGATTACGCGATCGTAAAGGTCTGGTGCAACTGTTGCGATGTTGTAGAATTCGTCGTCCCAACGGATTGGTTCGTACATATCATCAGAAGCAACTAAAACTTCAGGGTATTTACGTAGAACGTCAGCTAAAGCAAGTAATTCTTCTTTAGTGTAGATCATACCTGTTGGGTTAGAAGGGCTGTTTAGAACCACTAAACGAGTTTTGTCAGTGATTGCAGCTTCTAATTGAGCAGGCGTAATTTTGAAACGTTGGTCTTCACCACATTTCACGATTACAGGAGTACCTTCAGCAATGATCACCATGTCTGGGTAGCTTACCCAGTAAGGAGCAGGGATAATTACTTCGTCACCTTTGTTTAACAAAGCAAGTGCCAAGTTAAAGAAAGATTGTTTACCACCACAAGAAACCAAGATTTGGTTTGCAGCGTAATCAAGGTTATTGTCGCGTTTTAATTTAGCAATAATTGCTTTTTTAAGACCTGGAGTACCGTCAACAGCTGTATATTTAGTGAAGCCATTGTTGATAGCAGCAATTGCAGCATCTTTGATGTGTTGTGGGGTATCGAAATCCGGTTCACCTGCGCCTAAACCAATTACGTTTTTACCAGCAGCCTTCAATTCAGCAGCTTTGTTAGTAACAGCAAGTGTAGGGGACGGTTTGATGCTATTTACACGATCAGACAGACGTACGTCCACGGCAGTATTCCTTCTTATAGGGATTAAAAAATAAAAAGCACACTATCTTAGCTTAAATGCACAGTAATGGGGAGTGGCAAAATCAACAATGTGCAAAAAAGTGTGATATTCCATCCTAACCCTATAATTAAGAAAATTTACATTGAGTTACTTAAATTTTTAATCAAATTTTATGGCAAATTCTTAAAGTCACGGACAAAAATAGGGCATAAAAAAGGCCACAACATGTGTGACCATTTTTAATAAAATTTTGTGCTTCAAATACTTTGCTTATTGAACAAAACGCGATAAATCTTCTTCAGGGCGAGCAGTTAGCACTTCTACACCATTTTTTGTTACAAGTAGCGTGTGTTCGTACTGTGCAGACAAGCTATGATCTTTAGTCACGACAGTCCATTTATCGCCAAGAAGTTTGGTTTTCCAGTCGCCACCATTCACCATTGGTTCAATCGTGAATGTCATGCCTTCTTCTAAGATCATGCCTGTATTGGGTTGACCGTAGTGTAAAACTTGTGGTTCGTCGTGGAAAACAGTACCGATACCATGACCACAGTATTCACGTACAACGCCAAAACGTTCTGATTCAACATATTGTTGAATGGCATTACCGATATCGCCCATGGTTGCGCCCGGTTTTACTACCGCCATACCACGGTACATGGCTTCTTGGGCAACTTTACATAAACGGTTCGCTAAAATAGATGTTTCACCACCCACGATGTACATCATGTTGGTATCACCGTGGTAACCATCTTTAATCACAGTGACATCGATGTTTAAGATGTCACCTTTTTTTAACTTTTTGCTTTCAGATGGAATACCGTGACACACAACATGGTTCACTGAAGTACAGATCACGTGCTGGAACGCTGGACGACCCGGCGCAGCGCCATAACCTAAACAAGCAGGAATAGCTTCTTGTTTGTTGACAATATAGTCATGACAAATCGTATCAAGTTCTAGGGTAGTCACACCTGGAACAATATGCGGTTTGATCATATCCAAAACTTCTGCCGCCAGTCGACCCGCGACGCGCATTTTTTCAATTTCGTCAGGCGTTTTAATTAATCGACGTGGAGCTTCGTAAGTACTGTTCATGATCTCTAAAAACTTTTGGAAATTTGTATGTGACTATGGTATAAATAGCCGCCCATTTTATCAAATGCTTTTTCGTGAATATCTTTCACGAGCTTTGTGCGATGGGGCAATAAAATCCGCACATATATCGACACATTTCTCTGGGTGCCTTTTTAGGTGGAGAATGCGGGTATATGGAGGCCTAACCCAAACTTTAAGGTAAAGAAAATGGCAGATTACAACGTAAGCATGCGCGACCTTCTTCAAGCAGGCGCACACTTCGGTCACCAAACACGTTTTTGGAATCCAAAAATGCGCGAATACATCTTCGGCGCGCGCAACAAAATTCACATCATCAACCTTGAGCACACTGTTCCTGCGTTAAATGATGCTTTGAACTTTGCTAACAACTTGGCTAGCAAAAAGAACAAAGTTTTGTTCGTTGGTACAAAACGTGCAGCTTCTGCAATCATCCGTGAACAAGCTCAACGTGCAGGTCAACCATATGTTGATCACCGCTGGTTGGGTGGTATGTTGACTAACTGGAAAACTCTTCGCCAGTCAATCAACCGTCTAAAAGACCTTCAAACTCAATCTACTGACGGTACTTTCGCTAAACTTACTAAACGTGAAGCTTTAGAACGTACTCGTGAGATGGAAAAACTTGAACGCGCTCTTGGCGGCGTTAAAAACATGGGTGGTTTACCTGACGCATTATTCGTAATCGATGTTGATCACGAAGCAATTGCAATTAAAGAAGCTAAAAACCTTGGTATTCCTGTTATCGGTATCGTTGATACAAACTCTAACCCAGACAACGTAGACTACGTTATCCCTGGTAACGACGATGCGATCCGTGCAGTTACTCTTTACGCTTCTGCTATGGCTGATGCGATTCTTGCTGGTAAAGAATATGCTCAATCACAAGCAAATGCACAAGCTAAAGGCGAAGAAGCTCCTGCTTCTGAGGCTTAATGCGTTTGACGTAAGCTTGTCATTTTTGCGACACGTGATGGTGGCAAAGTAAGCGTCATGTATGCAGACGGCCCAAGAGACAGCTCTGGGCCGTTTCTGTTCTAAAAAGAATTCATTTTCTACCGTATTTAGGAGATTAACATGACTGCAGTTACAGCAAGCATGGTTAAAGAATTGCGCGATCGTACTGGTCTTGCAATGATGGAATGTAAAAAAGCATTAACAGAAGCGGGCGGTGACATCGAATTAGCGATCGACAACCTTCGTAAATCTGGTCAAGCTAAAGCTGCTAAAAAAGCGGGTAACATTGCTGCTGACGGCGCGATCACTATCGCTCAAGAAGGCAACAAAGCAATCCTTGTAGAAGTTAACTGTCAAACTGACTTCGTTGCTAAAGACGAAAACTTTGCTGGTTTCTCTGCTAAAGTTGCTGCTGCTGCGCTTGCTGCTGGTGTAACTGACGTTGCTCAAATTGCTGAATTGAAACTTGAAGATGGTGCTACTGTAGAAGAAGCTCGTATCGCGCTTGTTCAAAAAATCGGTGAAAACATCCAAGTGCGTCGTGCTCAAATCGTTGAAGGCGACAACCTTGCAGTTTACAAACACGGTTTAAAAATCGGTGTTGTAGTTGCATACGCTGGTGATGCTGAAACTGGTAAAGGTTTGGCTATGCACATCGCTGCATTCAACCCAGTTGCTGTAAACGAAGCTGGCGTTTCTGCTGAACTTATCGCTAAAGAAAAAGAAATTGCTGAAGCGAAAGCAATTGAATCTGGTAAACCAGCAAACATCGTTGAAAAAATGGTAACTGGTTCAGTTCAGAAATACTTGAACGAAGTTGTTCTTGAGAACCAAATGTACGTTATCGACAACGATAAGAAAGTTGCAGAAGTTCTTAAAGCAACTGGTACTACTGTTGCTAACTTCGTACGTTTCGAAGTTGGTGAAGGTATTGAGAAAAAAGCTGAACTTTCTTTCGCTGAAGAAGTCGCTGCTGCTCAAGCTGCTGCAAAATAATCTCTGATTATTTGTAGAAAAAAGCCCTCGTTTTAGAGGGCTTTTTTTATGGCTGTAGCTTTACTGATTTCAAAGCTATTTAAACTTTATATTGTGTACATTGTTGTTCACAGATTCTATTTTTATCCATATTAATGACTATAATGAGTTGAAAATTTAGATTTAAACTATCTTATGGCAAACAAAACAAATTTAACCATCGGCGGAATTATTGTTGCGCTTACAGCCGCTTATTTCGGAATCGATTTACAACAACAAAAAACTGCACCAGTTCAGACGACAGCGGAACAAAACGCACAGCCACAAATAGAATCAGTACAACCTGCAGATGCTCAACAAAAAGGGCAGAGTGCTGAAGATGTTATTGCGCATGCATTTAAAAATAAACTCAGTAATGTTCAGGTTGAGGGTACAGGTCAAGTGAAAGCGGTACTTCGAGATGATAATGAAGGTAGTCGCCATCAAAAGTTCATTTTGACCTTAAATAATGGTCAAACCCTTTTAGTTGCACATAATATCGATCTAGCCCCACGAATTGATAACTTGCAAAAAGGCGATACAGTTCAATTTTACGGTGAATATGAATATTCAGATCAGGGGGTGTGATGCACTGGACACATCACGATCCGAATGGACGTCATCAGGATGGTTGGTTAAAGCATCAAGGTAAAACCTATCAATAAAAATCACGTAGTCATTTTTAACTTTAGTCATTTAAATGATCATGATTCAGATGAAGCTATCAACATAAAATTGGATTAACCATATTGAGTAAAAGCCAGTGTTTAAACACTGACTTTTTGGTCGTATAAATAGAAAAAATGATTGGAAATACCAGAGATAAATACACCTATAAATAATAGGGTTTTAAGCATCGAATATGAAGAAAACCGATCTGGAATAACTGAAAAAGAGATCCATGAAATTAATCGTGCTCTAAATGCTCTTTATTTGCGATTTATGGCGTGTTTTCCAATTATCAAGTACTTTGTCTGCAAATGTATCTAAACACCAAATAGGGCCAATGAGGAGGAATTGGAGATCTTTGAAAAAAGAGGGCTTTTTACCTTCAATTTTATGGCCATAAAATTGACCAATCCATGCGAATACAAAGAGTGCGATATAAAAGCCATAACCAACTGGTAGTACCCAAATTAGCCATACCATGATTAACGTTAACGCGGCCATTGCAACAGCAAGGACAATGTCTAAACGTGCGTAAAAGATAAATGCTAAAGCAAGTAAGACAGCAGTAAGTAGCGCGCTAAAATGTGCCAATATGCCAACGATTGAAAAATAAATCGTGGGTACGCAAATCCAGTGAATCATTTTATTGGTTTTATTTTGATGACTTTCGCTGTATTCATCAAACCATTCGTTGATTGTTTTCATGATAGTCCTTAATCATGGGGAAGGACTTCAATATAAACAAGAATGCGGGAAGGGTCAAAATCAGGATTACTGATGATTTGAAAGGCTAAGAGGCTTCAAATAAAAAACCACGCTAGGCGTGGTCTGTTAAATGCAGTCACTTCATTGGAGAATTAAGAATTTGGACCGTCTACGCGTTCAATGCTCACGTTTGCAGTACCCGCACTGGTAATACCCAATTGCTTAGCAGCACCATAAGATAAATCAAGAACACGGTTACCATGGAATGGACCACGGTCATTTACTTTCACCACGACGCTTTTACCATTATTGCGATTCGTAACACGAATAAAGCAATTAAGTGGCAGGCTACGATGTGCTGCTGTAAGTGCGTTCATGTCAAACGTTTCACCGCTTGCTGTTTTACGACCGTGGAATTGACGACCGTACCAAGAAGCAGTACCTGTTTGAGTGAACTTACGAACAGTATTCGAAGCGACAGTGTTTAACTTTTCAATCACTGAAGGCTCATCTTCAGGAATTTCGATTTTAGCAGCGATTGTTTGACGACGAATTTTATCGCCAGAACGCTCAGTGATTGAAAGGCTACTTAAATTCGTAAAGTTTGAATTGAAGCTTTGAGCTTCTTTATTCAATACACGAGCTGCAAGACGCGAGTTGTCATTATCATGATTGAATGATGATGACTGAACCATCTCAGCTTGTGACTGACTTAGCGCAACTGCCGTGGCAAGCGCTAAGGCATATTTAATAATTGATGACTGCATTGTTTATCTCCCAATGGCATATTTACTGGTTCAACTAAGTCGCTGATATCCATGTAAACACGTCTGATATTTCACTTTTGCAACTATATTTAACGAGATGGATAATATTCATGCCATCAATAGGCTGTCTAGTGTTTAATTAAAATACTTTTAAAATGTCTAAAAAATTAACAATAGCTGGTTAAAAAATAATCAATAATGTAACAAGGTGTGTAAAATGTCGAATAAATGCTCATTTTGGTGAAAATATTTATTGACTTTTTTGCTCTATAAGAAAAAACCAGTCTTATCGACTGGTAACTTCAGTGCCTAAAAGCCATAGTGCAGTCGCATACATACGGCTTTTGTTATAGGTTGTAATGACCTGAAAATTTGGATAAGTGATGTAATAAATTGGTCCATAACTATCTTGCAATTGGATGACATTGACTAAATCGAGATCATCGATTTTTACCAATGGATTCATAGGGGTTACACCTTGAGCCTTGAGTACACCATAGGGTGTTGGCTGGTTTAAATCCTTTGCAATAATAGCATCTGGGTTGTTTCCGCTATAGCGAGCAGCAAAAGCAATCGGTTGATTACGCTGCCAACCATAATTTGCTAAATAATTTGCAATTGAACCAATGGCATCGACAGCTGAATTACGCAGGTCAACATGACCATTGCCATCGTAGTCCACACCAAATTTTGGAATGTTACTTGGCATAAATTGAGGATAACCCACAGCACCTGCATATGAACCGACGACAGAGTTGGTTGGAACACCATCTTTATATGACCAAGCAATCAGTGCAGCAAGTTCATCTTGGAAATATTGCGCACGGCGTTCATAGCCAAAACCAAGGGTCGCCAAAGCATCACGGGTAATAAAATTACCTTTATTGCTGCCATAGCCTGTTTCAACACCCAAAATGCCTAAAATCACGGATTGAGGCACACCAAATTGTTGTTCTGCACGATTTAAAGTGTCGGCATATTGATTTTTGAAGCGAACGCCGCGTTGAATTGTACTTTCAGCTAAAAAATTGGTTTTGTATTGGTACCAAGGCTTTGATTCACCAGGTCTATTCATAATGCTAATAATGTTGGGTAGGTTTTTACTGCCTTGCATTGCCCAATCAATTTGATTTTCACTCAGACCATAGGTTTGCATTGCATTTTGTTTAAAGCTTGCATATGCCGGATGAGATTGGAAGTCGTTAGCCTGACAAAAACTGGTCAGTGAAATTGAACCGGCCATAATGGCAATATGTGATAGTTTTTTATAAAAATTTCGATTTAGCATAAATAAAAAATTTCCAGTTGCTTTAGCGATGAGTATGAACAAAATTTCGAGGGGAAAAGATCCTGAAAATTGTGATGACCTTCTGGTTTCATAGCTCATTAAAGGTAAAGGTTACCAATAGCAACTAAGATACCACTGACAGCGCATGCTTTCATAAATAGATATACAAAAAAAGACAAAGCAAAGGATTTTTTCGTAGTTAACATATTGAAAAGTGACATATTCATTTACATAACTTGCAAATATTCACAAATCATTTGAAATATAGATGACTCTAAAACTCATGCGTCATAAAAACGCAGAACGAATAAACTTTATCGCGTTGCGAAATACTGTTTAGAAGCTAAAAAAGTTGCAATGTTATATCTAAAAATAAAGGGACAGGATTAAAAAGGTACCGGTCTAAAACACCCATATGTAAGCAGTGGTTTATTCATTACATAGTTTTTGTTCGCCAGCGCTTCAATGCTGTTGAAAACGTCGCTATATATAGTAGAAATATAGACTGAATGATAAAACAAAGAGATTGAATTTTAAAATGGACGCATTGAAATTTAAGCCAAAATGACAGCTAACATTAAAATATGATCTTTAATCAGGGTCTTTCTTTTATGCGTAGATTTTTAAAAATTGTGGATATCAATGTACTGTCTTTCTTTTAATAAAAATCTGTTCAATTCTAGAACTGTGTTTGCATGACTATATAGTCATTGTATCGGGATTCGATTTTATGCGTTTAGCCATAAAAAAACCTAGCGGAAGCTAGGTTTTGACGAGTAATGCGATTTATTTGTTAAACATCGCATCATGTGCTTCTGCAAGGGCACCTAGCTCTTCTTTAGTCAGATTTGGGAAAATCTTATCAATCGCAATATGAATTGCTTTAATTACGGCAGAAGAACCGATATCGGCTGCTTTACGCTTAATCATGCCTAAATCGAGTGTTTTATTAAAGTCATTCATAAAATGACGTACTGCAGCTTCAGCAAACTGTTTATACAGCTCACCAAAAGCAGCTTTATTGACATCTACACCTGATTTAATTTCGGCATAACTGTTTTTAAGGTTAGTGACCAGTCCTGCATCTAAGCTCAGACCTACACGATGAGCACCGACTGTGTCCTGAAATAAACTTCGTTCTGAAAATTCAATGGATTGTTTCACCACATCATTCGGAGATTTACCCAGTAGCTGCTTTAACAATACAGCGACTGTTGATTTGACATAGCCAGCCAGTTTTTCTGCTGTGTCGCGCTTATCGCTTGCAGGAAACAGATGTACAGGAGCTAATATAGTTGCACCAATGATTTCTTCATTAATCAGCAAAGCTGTTTTATCACGTAAAGGATAAAGTGGTTCACTCGAATTTTTTTTCGCGTGACCATTTTGGATACTGCTTAGAAGTTCCTCAGAAGGAATAAAACCAAAAAATGGCATCACTAACCTCAATTTTTTTATTGTCGCGCCAATCGAATGGGGCGAGGCATCCATGTTAAATCCGATACACGACAAGGGTTGATATCCAATCCACCACGGCGTGTATAGGCAGCATATACCATCAGCTGACTTGGTTTTAAATGTTGCCAAATATCGGCAAACATTTGCTCCACACATTGTTCGTGGAAACCATTATGCTGACGGTAAGAAATAATATAAGCCAGAATACTACGATAACAAGGCTTAGTACCTTTATACCTTATAAATACCGTACCCCAATCAGGTTGACCCGTGACTGGGCAGTTACTTCTTAATAAATGTGAATAAAGTTGAATTTCAACTTCTTCTTGCGCTGCATCTTCATCTAAAGAGAGTAAATCTGCATTTGGATGATTTTCTAACTGAGTGGGTTCTAAGTCATCAATACAGATGCCTTGTGGTTTTGAAATTTCAACATCATCGACATGAAATAGATCAATAGTCACAGCGGCATTGGCTGCTGCTGATAAGTCTTTTTCTACAGTTGCTTTAAACGCTGCCTGAGAATCAAATTTGGTAAAGTTCATACTATTAAAGTAGAGCTTTAAAGATTTCGATTCGATCAGGTTGTCTGAACTTGCTGGCAAAGTTAAACGACCAATAGCAACTTGAGGCACACCAGAAGCATTTAACCAAGAAATTTCAAAAACATGCCACCAGTCTTTACCTTGGCGTATGCCTTCCACATGGGCATATTGTTCACGTGCAGTGGCACGTGCAATCGGAAACAGAATATCGGGTTGATATTCTGTAGGGTAGTTGGTGTCTTTACCTAAAAGGGATTGTTCTACACTCATTATTCACGCATTCCTGAACCACGAGAAAGTAAATGATACGCCACGCCATAAAGTACAACGCAACATGCAGTAATAACTGTCAGTGAAATGCCGACATTCACATCGCTATGACCTAAAATACCGTAGCGGAATGCATTGACCATATACACAACAGGGTTGATTAAAGAGAGATTTTGCCAAAATGGACTCAGTGATGAGATGGCATAGAAAACACCGCCTAAATAAGTCAGCGGAGTCAGGACGAAAGTCGGGATAATCGAAATGTCGTCAAAAGATTTTGCATAAACAGCATTAATAAATCCGCCAAGAGAAAACAGTAGCGAAGTAATTAAAACTGTATATATAGTTACGAAGATATTGGTCAGGTGTAATTCAGTAAAAAATAGGCTCATGGCAGTAACAATAAAGCCGACTAAAACACCACGGCAAACGCCACCGATCACATAACCCCATAGCACCATATGTAACGGTACAGGGCTCATGATTAATTCTTCGATGCTTTTTTGAAATTTTGCACTAAAGAAACTTGATGACACATTGGCATAGCTGTTGGTAATGACTGCCATCATAATTAAGCCGGGTACGATGAACTGCATGTAGCTAAAACCACCCATTTGCCCAATGCGTGAACCGACTAAATTACCGAAAATCACAAAGTACAAACTCATGGTGATTGCCGGTGGGAGAAGGGTTTGCGGCCAAATACGCATGAAACGGCGAATTTCTTTATACACTAAGGTGTAGAGGGCAATACACAGTTGGTTAAAATTCATTGTGCTGCACCTTCAAGATTTTTTTCGACCATACGGACAAATAGTTCTTCTAGTCGGTTAGATTTATTACGCATACTTCGAACTTGAATACCTTGAGATTCCATGAGTTGGAATAAATCATTCAAGGTATGGCCTTTATCCATAGTGACTTCTAAGGTGACAGGATCTACTAAGTTGAAACGGACACCAATAATTTCTATATGGATCGGTTCAATGGGTTCGGCTAGATCGAAAATAAATGTTTCTTCATTCAACTGGCTGAGGAAACCTTTCATGCTGGTGTCTTCTTTAATCACACCACGATCAATAATTGCGATTCGACGGCACAACATTTCAGCTTCTTCTAAATAGTGTGTCGTTAAAATAATAGACGTGCCTTTTTCGTTCATTTCAGTGAGGAAATCCCACATCGAACGGCGTAGTTCAATATCAACACCAGCAGTCGGCTCATCTAAAATCAGCAGTTTAGGTTCATGCATCATGGCACGAGCGATCATTAAACGGCGTTTCATACCGCCCGATAGCATGCGTGCTTGGGTGCTACGTTTTTCCCAAAGGCCAAGCTTTTCTAAATATTCCTCTGCACGTTTCTCTGCTATCTTTTTAGAAATACCGTAATAACCAGCTTGAGTCACCAAAATATCAAATGTTTTTTCAAATTGACCAAAGTTAAATTCTTGAGGTACAACGCCCAAACACTGCTTTGCATGCGAGGGATGGGTATCTAAATTGTGCCCAAAAATTTCGACAGTACCTGAAGTTTTACGGGTTAGTGAACTGATAATACTAATCGTGGTAGATTTTCCTGCACCATTGGGACCTAAAAGTGCATAAAATTCACCTTCGGGTACTGTTAAATCAATACCTTTAAGCGCCTGAAACCCATTTTTATAGGTTTTTGACAGCTGCTTTAACGTTAGTGCATCAGTCATAAATAATTCACTCTATAAATAGTGTGAGTATTGTGCGATATCGGGGCAAATAAACCAAGTAAATCGTATGGAATTCTGCATTTTAAAAATAGAACGTTGTATAAAGCTTAAGCAGAAAAAAGCCTAACATCTATATAGTTGCTTTACCTTACAGTTTTTTTTGTTATGATGTGCGCAATCCAAAATAAGCGCTCATAGCTCAACTGGATAGAGTACAGGTCTCCGAAGCCTGTGGCGTGGGTTCGAGTCCCGCTGAGCGCACCATTTCCTTGTTTGATCATATCCGAATTAATCCTAATATTATTAAAAATTAATAACTTATATCTACTTATTGTCCGATAATGTCCGAGGGCGTTTTAGGATACCGTAATCTTTTACGGTATTTTTTACGGTACATTCCCATTTCTGACAAAAATATACCGTAAAAATGCCTAAATTAGTTATCAGTCTGACTGACTCAAAAATTAAGTCTGCAATATCAATGCAAAAGAAATCATTTGAAAAGAATATTAAGCTTTCAGATGGTGGTGGCCTTTATTTATTGTTAGATAGAAAAGGTGGGGCATATTGGCGTTTTGATTATATTCGCCCAATCTCTAAGAAAAGAGCCACTATAGCTATCGGTATTTATCCAAGTTGTACATTGGCCAGAGCTCGTGCAAAACGAAGTGAGTTTAGAGAACTGCTTGCGCAGAATATTGACCCAGCAATTCAAAAGCAAGATAAACAGTCCCAATGTCGAAATAATAGTTTTAGATCAGTAGCAGATGAATACCGTAAGACTGAAGAGCTGGAATCAAGTACACAACGTCGGAATCAGTTTATCTGGGATAAGCTTTATGTTGCTATTGGTGAGTTCCCCATTGATTCGATAACAGCCACTCAAATTTTGGAAGTATGCCGTCTTTATGAAAGACAAGGTAAGACTGACTCAGCAAAGCGAATGAGAAGTAAAGCATCTCAGGTGTTTCGGTATGCGATTGCTTTGGGTTTATGTCAATTTAATGTTGCTGACCAAATTAGCGGTATTTTGAAGGTGGGTAAAACTAAGCATCGAGCGGCTATTACTGATGAGCAAAAGCTAGGACAACTATTAAAGAATATTAATACACATGCAGGTCGTGGGGATATTGCTATTGATTATGCAGTCAAAATCTTACCCCATGTATTTGTGCGTCCTGGAGAATTACGTGCAGCAAAATGGGCAGATATCGATTTTAAAAATAGAACATGGAGTTATACACCGCCTAAGACCAAAAATCAGACAGCCCTACAACATATTGTTCCTTTGTCTGATCAAGTCTTGAAGCTGTTCCAAGAATTGTATTGCATTACTGGATATACCGAATATTGTTTTGTGTCTATGCGAGATAAAACGAAAACCATCAGTGAATCAACTATTAATAAACGATTGAAACAATATGGTTTTGAAAATGGTGAGACAACAGGGCATGGCTTTAGAGCTACGGCAAGAACTTTATTAGATGAAGTTCTAAAATTTCCTATTGAACGTATAGAACAACAACTTGCACATCAGGTTCGCGATATGCATGGTCGAGCGTACAACCGTACTAAGTATTTGGAGGAGCGTTCAGTGATGATGCAAGCATGGTCTGATTATTTGGATCAATTAACGCATAAAAATGTAGAGTAATTAATTTAATAAATATTAGTAAGTTATAGTTTCAGTTAAGTTGACACCACCTCTGCGAAATACATACTAAAGAAGAAATTTAAACGATAATTTGTACAACTGATGACATCTCCTGTCATTTTCATGCCTTATCTTCATTTTTCAATTGAATTGATACTTTAAGTAGTTAAGTTTGATAGAAATATTGAAAGGAAATTTGTATGAAAATATGCCCAACTCCATTTACGAACAAACAAAAGAAGAACGCCTTACAACGTATTTCTAGAGCATTAATACTTGGGAAAATAAAGTGGGCTGAATCAAGAAAATTCTATTTAGCAATGTTGCACCTAGCACGTTATTTAGATCGACTAAACTTAATTTAAAGAAAATAAGACTTAATTTTTTGTGAATTGGTGTAACTTTTTGTACATTTAATGTGTTATATTTCAAATATAAATCAAATATAACTTTGATGTTACTTTTTAAAAATTAGAGATAATTAATGAAACGTGATGACTCTACTCATGAGCGTTTAGCTGACCGATTGGCCAATATTTTAACGAAATTAAATATGGGATATCAGTTAAGTATAAAAGAACTAGCCTCAGAATTTGGGGTAAGTACACGTACTATCTCGAGAGATTTCGATCGTCTCAATACTTATTTGCCATTGCTACAAGATAATGAAAATAAAAGATATTACTTAGAATCAAATTATTTAGGGAAAATTGCACCAAAAGATATCCGTAATTTTGCACAGCTCTCAGGAGTTAGTCATTTGTATCCTTCATTGGATATGTCCTTTCTGCGTGAACTTTTAGATAGTCGAGCTCATCAGATTTATAGTGCTAAGGGGTACTCTTTTGAAGATGCAAGTCAGTTTAAAGGACTATTCAAAGTTCTTGGAAAAGCAATTCAAGAATATCGACAAATTGGTTTTGTATATAAAGGAGAACCTAGACTGGTTCAACCTTATCGCTTGATTCATCATCATGGTAGTTGGTATTTGGCAGCAGTTAGAAAAGATCAATTGCGTACTTATCGCATTTCACATATTCAGCTTACGCACTCTTCGCATGATTATTCACAATTTATTCCAGATCAAAATATTGTAAAACTTGTGGAAGATGATGACAGCATCTGGTTTGGACAGGATAAACAGGAAATCATTTTATCTATTGATAGTCAGGTTTCTTTTTATTTTAAGCAACGTCCGATACTGCCCGAGCAGCAAATTGTCAAAGAGTTACATGATGGTGGATTGCTGGTTTCTTCTAAAATTAATCATGACATGCAGTTATTGCCTTTGATTCGATTCTGGATTCCTCATTTAAAAATAGTGAGTCCGAAAGGATTACAGAGACAATTAGAAATAAGTTTAAAAGAATATTTGGTTTTAGGTTAAAAAAAATTTCATTTAAAAAATTATTTATGAGTTGGTTGGATAGGGGTAAGGGTACGTGAATAGTCATATTAATTTAAATCATCCTGAGAATATTTATGATGATTTAAAAGAGAAAATATCAGATTTGATTGCGAAAATTGTTAAAAATGAGCAGGTTTTAGATACTAATTTAGTGGGAGAAAAACTAAATGAATCTAAGCAAATTTTAAGCTTTCAGCAAAAAGAAATTGAAAGGAAGATAGATGAACTTAAACGTAATTCCGAATGGGATTACTTTACGATTGCTTTTTTCGGTGAAACTAATGCAGGTAAATCGACACTTATCGAAGTGTTACGTCTGCTGTTCGCTGAAAAAACTAAAAATGAAATACAAGCAAAATTCAAAGCACTTAAAGATGAATTTTCATTAGATGAAGAAGCATACGGAGAGTTAAAAAATGCTGATAATGAAATTAGTCATAAAATTTTAGAAAATAATAAAAAATTAAAGGAGATAGATCAAACCTATACTCAAAAATTAGAAGATTATCAAAAAATACTTAATGCTCTTAAATATGAGCATGATGAGCAGATTGTTAATCAGTCTTTATTAAATGACCAAAAACTTGAAATTTTTAATACTCAGATTGTGTCTTTAAAAGAAAAAGTTCAATATAAAAAACAAAATATGTCATGGTGGTTAAAAATTATTTATATTTTTAAGCGCCTAGAAGAGGAAAAACAAATTGGTTTAATTGAGTTAGAGTTAATTAAACAGAAAGCGCTATTAGATTCTGAACTGAAAGTATTGAAGCAAAAAATCGAAAAAGAATATGCATTGAAACAATCGCATCTTGCAACGATACAAGATGAATATGAGTTAACCAAAAAACCAATCAACTCTATTACTTTACAATTAGAAAATGAAAAGAAAGTAGTTGAACAGCAGTTACAGCAATTTGAAAAAATGTTGGAGAAGCTAAGAGAGTTTGAAGATGGCCAAATTATGGGGGATGGCCGTAGTGACTTCACTCGAGAGAGTAAAGAGTTTTTATTTGATATTAATGGCACACAGGTCAAATTAATCGATGTGCCAGGAATTGAGGGTGATGAAAAACTAGTTGAGAACGAAATTTCTAAAGCCGTTAAAAAAGCACATGCTGTTTTCTATGTCACAAGTAAAGATGCAGCTCCAAATGAAGGCACACTTCAAAAAATAAAAACGCACCTAGCAGATCAGACAGAAGTTTGGACTGTTTACAATAAACCAGTTACATCGCCTAGATCATTAAAAAATGGACTGATCAGTAATGATGATGAAAGAGGTGCCTTAAATGATCTGAATAAACAGATGGAATCAGCATTAGATAAACATTATAAGAATTATACTGTGGTGGCTGGACTTGCTGCATTTTATGCAGTAGCCAATTGCTTGGTGCCATTTGGTGAAAAATATCGTAATCAGATCAAGTTTTTAAATAATTCTGATCGAGATGAATTAAAGGAAAAGTCAGGACTGAGCGCATTTCAAAACCACTTAACTCAAACAGTCATTGGAGACGTACCTTATAAAATTAAGGCGAGTAACTTCAATAAAGCGAATTATGTTCTAAAACAAACAGTAGAGAAGTTAAATAATATTCATAATGGCTTTAGTGATCTAAAGCTGAATATTGATAAGCAAGTGGCTGTCACTAAGCAAGAAATTGATAGTGAATATTTGGACCTAGTGCAAAGCCTTAAAACGATGATTGAAAAAATCATTCAAGATTTTGAGCGTAAGACTCGTCAAGAAGTCTATAAACGGATTGAAAGTGATATTAGTAATGATGAGTTTAAAGGTATTCTGAAGCGACAGATTGATAACAATCTTGAATTAGTGAGTAAAGATCTAATTGCTGGTTTTAAAACAGAAACTTCGCAGTTTGATGAAAATTTAAAGGAAAAATTACAGAAACTTTCTTCACGGTTAGCCAGTATTCAAAATAACTTTAAAGCTGATGATGTGACAGGATTGAATAATAATGTTTCATTGAAATTTGATATCAATAATGGCATCAACAAAATGGGACTACTTGGTGTTGGTATTGGTGTAGGTGCTGCAATGTGGTGGAATCCAGTCGGCTGGGTTGCAATATCATTAACGGCTGCGGGTTTGTTATTTAGTTTTGCAAAAGCAATTTGGAGCTTTTTTGATTCAGACTTTAAAAAATCTGAGCAAAAGAAAAGTGTTGATAAAAATTTATCAAATATTGTGAAAGAGCTTAAAAAAGTTGCTAGGGAGAATGTGAGCGATGTTGAAGAAAAAATTGAGCCATCAATATCAGATTTGAAGAAAAAGTTGAATGAGCCAAGTGATCAAATCACAGGGCTTGTAGAAGATATGTATCAATCAATCAATATGTTTAAAACGTTATCAAATAATATTAGCAGTGCTTATGAGGTCAAATAAATGTCTGAAACTTTAAAAAATCATCAGGATAATCAGGCTAAAATTATCAACTTATTGAGTAAATTAGAAGGTTTTATTACACAAGGTCAAGAGTTTGGTTTAGATGTATCAACAGATATTAAAGCTAAGTTAAAGAACTCATTGAATACTTTGCAAGGAGATAAACTTAAAATTGCACTTATAGGTGGATTCTCTGAAGGAAAGACCTCAATTGCTGCTGCATGGTTAGGTAGAGGTGGTCCCACTTGTTTGAACAACTAAAAGCGTATTTATAAGTGATATTCCGCTCTAGTTAAGCCACCTTGTTTTGTTGGGGTAGCTGATCATAGTAAAACTCATTTGGTGTCATTTTGTCTAGACTCGAATGAGGTCGTTTCAAATTATAAAACTCAAAATATGCACTTAATTGCTTTTTCGCATCTGTGACACTGCTATAAGCTTTGAGATACACCTCTTCATATTTAACGCTCCGCCATAATCGTTCAACCATCACATTATCTACCCATCGACCTTTACCATCCATACTGATTTGAATGCCATTTGATTTCAATACATCAATAAATGCATCACTGGTAAACTGGCTGCCTTGGTCTGTATTAAATATTTCAGGTCGACCATATTTTTCAATCGCTTCA
Organism: Acinetobacter sp. YH16040_T; assembly: GCF_024605785.1. Lineage (NCBI taxonomy): Bacteria > Pseudomonadati > Pseudomonadota > Gammaproteobacteria > Moraxellales > Moraxellaceae > Acinetobacter > Acinetobacter sp. YH16040_T. Next base: position 1,155,491 of record NZ_CP094541.1, read on the forward strand.
TTTAAAGCCGAAATACAAAAATCCACCTCCATACTAATCGATACCCTATGCGCAAGTACCTTGCGGCTATGCCAATCAATCACAGCACATAAATAAACAAAGCCTTTTGCCATAGGGATATACGTTATATCCGTAGACCACACTTGATTACTGCGCTGAATAGCCAACCCTTTGAGCAGATATGGATATTTACGGTGAGCTTGATTAGCCTGGCTTAAATTTGGTTTGCAATATAACGCCTGAATACCCATTTTCTTCATTAAAGTACGTGTATGACGTCGTCCTATATGATGTCCTTGACGATTCAACAAATCACGCATCATACGACTGCCTGCAAAAGGATATTGCATATGTAATTCATCAATACATCGCATCAGCTTCAGATCTGATGCACTCACAGGTTTTGGGCGATAGTAATAACAACCACGGGAGACTTTCAGCAGCTTAGCTTGCTTAGATACTGAAATCTGAAGTGAGTCGTCGATTAACTTTTGTGGTTGAAGCGGCCCAGTTTCTTCAACACACCTTCTAAAAAATCAATTTCTAATGCCTGCTCACCGATTTTTGCATGTAGTTTTTTTAGATCGATGGGTGGTTCTGTTGGAGCTTTTGATTGATCGAAAGCTTGCGAGGAAGCTGAGATCAATTGATTTTTCCAGTCAATAATTTGGTTTTGATGAACATCAAACTCAGCACTCAATTCAGCAAGTGTTTTTTCTGCTTTAATCGCAGCAAGTGCTACCTTAGCTTTAAAATCATTTGAATGATTTCTTCTTGGTCTACGTGCCATAAAATACTCCATATATTGATGTTTATAACATCATTTGAGGAGCAGAATATCACTTATAGGAGTTGTTCAAATTTACGGATCCATCTCTGGTAAAATTGACCCAGCAACCATGAATATTAGTGCTTCTGAATCATCAAATGCAGTTAAAATTTATGACATTGATGAAGAGTATCAACTCATTGATACACCAGGATTATATGGTTATAAAGAGCAAGTGAACACCGATGCCCAAGAGATTGAAAAATATAAAGACATCACAAAAAAATATGTAAGTGAAGCACATATTGTTCTTTATGTCATGAACTCTAAAAATCCGATCAAAGAAAGTCATATTGAAGATTTAAAATGGTTGTTTAAAGATCTGAACTTACTTCCACGAACAGTATTTGTTCTTAGCCGTTTTGATGAAGTTGCAGATGTAGAGGATGAATTAGACTACCAAGATAAATTTAAAATTAAAGAGCAAAATGTTAAAGAAAGATTAAGTTCGATCTTATCTCTTTCTATGCAGGAAACCCATAACTTAAAAATAGTGGCAGTTTCAGCAAATCCATTTGATGAAGGTGTTAATTATTGGATGGAAAATCGAGATGAGTTTGAACAATTGTCTCATATCAAATTGTTGCAAAATGCAACTAGTGAAATTGTGAAAAAAAGTGGTGGTTATACTGGTTTAATTGAAGAAACGAGAAAGTCCATTATTAGTGATATTTTGATTAAGAAAATACCTGAAATTGAAGAACAACAATCCCTGCTATCAAAGGAAATGGAAAAACTTAATCAAGTTTATGAAATTGAAACTGGTGCACTGAATGTAATTTCCAAAAAAATTGCCAATGCAAAAACAAATTTAAGATCTAGTTTTAATGGATATTTCCAAGACTTAGTAATGCAGGTCCAAGGTACGAGTCTAGAAACAATTGGTGAATTCGTAGTGAGGGAAGTTGGTGATAAGGGATCAATTATCTCAAGTAAGATTAATGAATATTTTCAAAATGAAACCAATCAAATCAATATTGCATTAAATACACAAGCAGTTAATTTTAACGCAGAAATTGATAATATTGACACCGCTGTTGGGTCATTGACTAAAAAAGGTCTCAATCATTTAGCGAAGAATATTAAGTTGGATAATACAACTATTTTAGCTGCAAGAGATGGCTTAGTTGCGGGTGGGCAATTTATTGGGCTTAATTTAAAAGAAGCTTTAAAGTTCCAACCGTGGGGAGCTGTTAACCTGGCGAGCAACATTAACACAGCATTACCACTTATTGGTATTGCGGTAGAAGCTTGGGATACTTGGAATCAGGCGAAGAAACAAGAAGAGTTTCAGTTGGCAAGAAAGAGTTTAGTAGCGAATTTACAAAACCAGCAAAGAGAGATTTTAGAGTTAATTGATAAAGATGAATTTATTTTAAAATTTTTCCCTATTTACAAAGAACTCAAAGATAAAATTGAAGAGATAAAATTGATGCATATGGATCATGAATCAATGACTAAGTCTTTTGCCTCTTGGAGAAAAGAGGGGATGATTATTGAAGGTGAATTTAGAAGCATATCATAGATTTTATCTTTGCTAATTACCTTAAAAATAATGCTGTTTTATTTGAGAATCTCCTTTTAATTTAAAGGAGATTCTACTGATTTTATGTTGAGGCTATATTGAAGAATTTTTTTTTAAATCATTTAGTTTATACATCGAGTAATCTAAAAAAGATTCTAATACTGCTTGTTATTAATATTTTGGGAATAAGTACAATACTTGGTATTCCAGTAGTAGTTATTTTTGATTTAGCATTTATTTACTATAATTTGAATAGGATTTTCAAAAATCAAGGAGGGATTGGATTTTTATTGAAAATAAATGATATTTTATGGTTGTTTTTGTTATTAGCAATAGTTTTTTTTATTATGCGAGCAATTGTTTAATAAGTGATAATGTTTAAGTATTTTGTATAAGTAATAAATTATTGGTTTTAAGAATATTTTATTATAAGATGTTAGTCATTGCTTTAGTTTAATTTAGCTGAAGAACTTCAGAATGTTTCTAGAGCATGTAAAATGATGGGTGTCTCTAGAGATACTTTAGTGTCTGAATGATATTTATTTCATTGTTCTGTAGGGTAATACCCCCTAAAATAATTGAAGTTTCAAGTAGAGGCCTAGTAGATATACTTAAATCCCCAATACAACTTGATATGGTTTAAATCCATCAAGCACAGCCTCAGAAACTAATTGGATAAATGCTTCAGTTTTACCATAAGCCATCCATTGATCTAAAGCTTCATAGTAAGCCAAACGATTTTCTACTGTAATCACACAAGGCGGATATCCAGCTTTAAGTAATTCGAGATTCATCAATAAGCGTGATGTACGACCATTCCCATCAATAAATGGATGAATGCCTACAAAGTCTGCATGTACTTTAGCTGCACGTTCAATAGGATGTAGCTTATGTGCCTCAGTATTGTACCAATCGACAAGCTGAGCCATTTTATCATTCAACAGTGTATAGTCGGGTGGGTTAGTCGTAGCACCTGAAATCAACACGTTTTGTTGGCGATAACGTCCTGCATTGTCATCATCGATATTTTTTAGAATGAGTTGATGGATATTACGAATCTGCCATTCAGAAAAAGGTTCTTCTTTACGAATAATATCTTCAACATAATAGATCGCATTTCTATGGTTAATTGCCTCGAAATGTTCTCGTAATGCTTTTCCATCAACGGTAATGCCTTCCAAAACCACTTTTGTTTCTAGCAATGTCAGTGTATTGCCTTCAATTGCATTTGAATGATATGTCCAGCGAACAATAAGATCTTCTTGTAGATTTTTTACAATTGCAGGAGAAAGAGGGCGATGCTGATCTAATTTTGTTTTTAAGGCATCTATATTGTCAAACATAACTTTCACCCTGAAGTTGTACTCTTGAATGATACATGAAAAAAACAAATATAAAAAAGTAATGTTATAACATATTGTTTAATATTGAATGCGTACGTGTTAAAATCGGGACACCATTTCAAATCCTGTTAATGGATTTGAACAAAATAAATTTTGTGATTCAATGCACTAAATCTAATTTGGGTAAAAAATGGGTACAGGAAAAATGCTATTGGCTTTATGGTTCACTAAATCAATAGCTTGGGAGTTGAGTTCAATTGCCACCATCACAGCTACTTTACTAAATATGGCTATGTATTACGTTATTGATAGCTGGAATGTTAAAGTCTAAAACGTGTTATTATTTTATATAAAATTATGAAATATATAGAAATATAGGTTTATTTTTTGTTTGTTTTTTTAATCAAAATTATGAAAAAACTATAACAGTAAGAGAAAATAATTTAATAAAAATGGTGTGCTTTTTTAATTTGGTGTGTTGTAACTAAATTTTCATATATATTTAACTAGACATTAATTATTCAATTCAAAAACTTTTCTTAAAACTGGCTTGGAGAATGGAATTGCTTGTTACCCGTTATAAGCCTTGGATCATGATCATACTACTGGTTTTGCTCGTCAGTTTTGCTATATATCGCTGGTGGCAAGGACCATTGTTACCTAGTTATGAAGTCGTATCTAGTCCATTGATTCAGACAGTTGTTGCTTCAGGACGGGTAGAGAAAGTATCTCGGACTCAGATTGGTAGTGAAATTACAGGGGTTGTTCTTGAGCGCTTGGTTCAAGAGGGAGATCGGGTCTCTCGAGGGGATGTTCTTTTAGTACTGAAATCTGATGAAATTTCAGCGCAGGTGCGGCAGGCAGAAGCTGAATTAAAGGAACTCGCAACCACTAGACGTCCGCAAGCAGAATTCGATTTAGCGAATGCCAAAGTGAAATTAGAACAGGCTCAAAGAGAGGCGGTACGCAGACGAAATACCGAATTAGGAATATTATCAGCAGAGGAAAGGGAGAAATCGATAGAGGCAGAAAAACTCGCCCGTAATAATTTGGAATCAGCTCGATTAAAAGTTGCTTCACTTGCCCCAAATAAAGTTGAAGAGACAAAATTACGCGAACAACTCGCTGCATTACAAGCGCAACTCGCCAAGACCAAAATTCGCGCAGAAGTTTCAGGTATTATTTTAACCCGTAATGTTGAGCCAGGGGATTTGGTACAACCGAGTCAGACTCTGTTCACTATTGCACTGGATGGTGCGACTGAAATACGAGTGCCATTTGATGAGCGAAATTTACCACTGCTGGCTTTACAACAAAAAGCAGCAGTGATTACGGATGCCTATCCAGATCAACCTTTTCCTGCCCATATTAATTTTATTGCCCCAAGTATTGATGCTCAACGTGGCACAGTAGACGTTCGATTAACAGTTGATCCAGTCCCTGATTTTTTGCGTCAAGACATGACGGTATCGGTAAATGTTGAAACCAACAAGCGCGAGCAAACCCTGGTCATTCCAAATGATGCTTTAAGCAGTATAAGTGGAAACAAGGCTATGGTTATTTTAGTAAGAGATAGAAAAATTCAACGTCATCCCATCACACTGGGTTTACGTGGTTTGGTTATGTCTGAAGTTGTAGCTGGATTGAAAGAAGGTGATCACGTCCTTACCGATGCAGAATCAGTGCTTAAAGATGGAACTCGTGTCCGAATAGAGAAAACTAAACCTGTTTTCCAGAGTCAAACGGATCAGAAAAATAGCAAAAATGAATTACCGGTGAAATTCGATTGAAAAACTTTTTTAGGCGACTTTGGACCGAGTGGACCATCGCAATCAGTTTTTTGCGAGAGGGTCGCACACAGTCGATGATGATTACCATTGGCGTCGCGGTGGGGGTAGCCGTCATTGTGTTCATTAGCGCCTTAATTCAGGGTTTACAATCGAATATTGTAGAAAGGACCTTAGGGACACAGGCGCATATTCGTTTGCTCTCACCAGATGAGGTGAATCACATTGTGCCACCAGCAGCAGGAACACTTCAGTTGTTACTAGAAGATCAGCGTGCACAACGCTTACGCTCTATTAATAATTGGCAGCAGATTACTGAGACTTTAGATCAGTTGCCCGTGTTGACGGCGGTTTCTCCTGTGGTCTCTGGTCCTGCATTTGTACAGCGCGGAGATGCAATTCAATCTGTTGCATTGGTTGGTATCAACCTTGAACGTTATCAACAGATTATTCCGTTAAAGCAATATATGGTGAGTGGTGAACTACGAGTTAGTGCGGATAATGTATTAATTGGGCGTCAATTGGCCAAAGATTTGGGTGTGCAAGTCGGGAGCAAATTAAGGTTAGATACCGGGCAACAGAAAAATGCAGTTGTGAACATCTCTGGAATATTTGAATTGGGTGTGCGTGAATTGGATGCGCGCTATGTCTATCTGGATTTGAAACAGGCGCAATCTTTACTTAATTTGCCAGGTGGCGTGACCGTGATTGATCTGACGATTCAGGATATTTTTCAGGCGGATCAAATTGCCTCACAAGTTGGACGCCTGACAGGATTAAAAGCAGAAAGCTGGATTGAAACCAATGCTCAATTAATGAATGCGATTACCGCTCAAAGTCTTTCGACCAACATGATTATTGTTTTTGTAGGGATTTCAGTCGCTTTTGGAATTGCCAGTGTGATGTCGGTGAGTGTGGTGCAACGGACTCGGGAAATCGGTATTTTACGTGCAACTGGGGCTACACAAACGCAAATTTTAAGAGTTTTCTTATTTCAGGGAGCAATTTTTGGTCTGCTTGGTTCGATGCTTGGTAGTGTTGTCAGTTATTGTCTAATTTGGGGATTTAATCAGTTTGGTCCCGGCTTGTTTTATATTTCGATTTCAATCAAGCTTATCTTGTCAGCATTATTCTTGGCGACTTTAACGGGAGTTTTGGCTGCTGCAATACCATCCCGTCGGGCTGCTGCACTCGATCCTGTGGAGGCAATTCGTCATGTCTGATTCATCTGAGGAAGTACTACGTTTAGAAGCATTGCGAAAGTCCTATAATGTTGGGCAACCTAATGAAGTGGAGGTATTACATGGAATTGACCTGTGTATTCAACGGAATGACTTTGCTGCATTAATTGGTCCTTCTGGTTCAGGCAAAAGTACTTTACTGAATATTCTTGGCTTATTAGATCAGCCTAGCTGTGGTGAGTTGTACTTGTTGGGTCAGGCAACAAGTCGTATGGATGATATGGCTCGGACAGCATTACGTGGCAACAGTATAGGTTTTGTGTTTCAATTCCATCATCTTATACAGGCCTTTACTGCCTTAAATAATGTGCTTATGCCATTAATGCTGAAGCAAGGTAAGCCAGATCAATCTGCGTTGCAATATGCCCATGAATTATTGGCCGCTGTAGGGTTAGATAAGTTCGCTGACCGTAAACCCAATGAGCTTTCTGGAGGGCAACAGCAACGCATAGCGATTGCACGTGCACTGATTACTCAGCCTGCACTATTGTTGGCCGATGAACCGACAGGTAATCTTGATACTCAAACTGCTGCGGAAATGTTTGAATTATTTCGTAAAGTTCATCGCGAACATGGCTGTGCAGTATTATTGGTGACTCATGATCCTAGATTATCGGCAACCTGTGATCGAACCATTAATTTGGTGGATGGGAGAATTCAGAGTGATTCCAAAAAATGATATAAGCTCAGTGTGAATGTGAATCACGTATCTGGGAAAAGCAGTTCAAAGCATATACCTTCTGCGCTATTAATCGCCTGATACATCCCTTGATGAAGCGTCATAATAGATGCCACAATGGATAGTCCCAAACCACCTGTTTGATGATAACTTTGTCTACTGGAACTGCATTGATAAAATCGCTCAAAGATATGCGGCAAATGTTCCGGGGCAATTTCTAAACCACTGGTCACGACCGATAGCGCAATCATAGGCAGTTTGTTGATGATCTTTCGATAGCTATGCACATAAATAGTCCGGTGCTTGCCGCCATGAATCAGGGCATTGGAGAGCAGATTATACAGAGCTTGTTGTAACTGTTCTGGATCTGCCAATAGCTCAGTTGCCTCAAGCTTTAAAACAAAATTGCAGTGTTGTTCTTCGGCTTGATACTCAAAAATGCTGAAGATATTTTCTATAAAGGATTGAAGTTGGATTTTTTGTCTGTTTAAGCAAACCTTCTGCGCATCTGCACGTGCCAGAAATAACATGCTGTCAATCATTCTTTTTAAGCGTTGATAGTCCTCTAGGTTGGAAATCAGCACTTCCTGATATTGTACGGGACTGCGTTCACTCATGAGTAAAATTTCGGTTTGTCCTATTAAATTATTCAATGGTGTTCTAAATTCATGCGCAATGTCTTCTGAAAAACGATTCAGCTGGCTATATCCCAGCTCAATACGGTCGAGCATGGCATTGATATCGGAGGCTAGTTGTGCAATCTCTTGAGGGGGATAGGGCAGATTGAGTCGCTGTTCAAGTTGCTGAATATTTATCGCATGGGTTTGTTCTCGCAGGGTTCTTAATACTTTTAATCCCAGATGGCTAGCAATAGCACAAAGGATGAAAATCGCCAAGATACCTGTGAAAACATAAATGACAAGGCTCTTTTGAAAAGGTGCAATGATGCCTAAACGTTCAGACCACTGTTTGCCTGCAATTAACAGATACGGCTGGCGATTAATTTGAATAGTTTTCCAGGCAATGCGGGTGGGATAAGCATGCGCCGATAAATCTTGGAATTGAATTTGGGGCTGATGGGTAAATTCAGGTAGAGGAATGCCAAGAGGATTAATGCTGATCAGCGCCTGATCACCCTGAATCAATAAAAACAAATTATCCTGATTTCCCAACATGTTTTGATACAGCTTCGGGCGAGCGATAATCTGTTCAATATTGCTACTGTCTTGTAGTAATATTTCCAGTCGCTCAATTCGCTCAATCAAAGCCCTATCTTGCTGAGCAATTAAAATCTGGTTGATACCCAGATAGGTCATAAATGCTACACCGCACAAGACCATTGCAGCACACCCTGTAACCAAGAGTGTTAATCGGAGTTCTAGCGAACGAATCGGTTTCAACATTATTTCTCTGCCGAAATTTTATAGCCCAAACCGCGAACAGTATGAATTAACTTTATATCATGTCCCTCATCAATTTTACTACGTAAACGCCTTACCGCTACATCAATAAAATTGGTATCGGTATCAAAATTGATCTGCCAGACTTCAGAAGCTATTTGCCTGCGCGTAATAATTTCATTCGGATGGCGCAGCAGAAAGCGCAAAAGGTTGAATTCTTTTCTACTGAGTTCTATCGACTGCTCGTTACGCCAGACTTTATGATGGATCAAATCCAATTTCAGATTGGCAATTTCTAATTGGTTTTCCTGTGCATACTGCTGGCGCCTAAGTAGACTTTTAATTCGGGCCAGTAATTCAATATAAGAAAAAGGCTTGGCCAGATAATCATCGGCGCCCAGTTCCAAACCTTTGACCCGATCAATCACCTGATCTTTTGCTGTAAGAAAAATGACCGGAATTTGGGAAAATTGTCGCAAGACTTTCAGGACTGCCCAGCCATCAATATCGGGCAACATTACATCTAATATGACTAGACTATATGCATGCATCTTTAACTTTTCCAAACCTTCTAGTCCTGAATGGACGCATTGCGCCTCATAGCCAGATTCATTTAACCCTTTAACCAGATATGAGGCGATCTTCGCTTCATCTTCGATAATTAGAATACACATTTTGTTCAGACTCATTTTAAAGATGACAACTTTGTAATGTGATTGTCATCCTTCAAATCGTTCAGGTTGTATAAGATTTTTAAAACTTAATTCAGGGCAATCATGATGAACAAACTCAAAGGGCTTATTGCAACAGTAATGCTGATGAGTAGCAGTACTTTTGCACAATCCGTTCAATTCAATCAAGTTTATTCACTTGATTCTCAGTCAGCACGAACTCTTACGGATGCTGCGGTGACTGCGTGTCAAAAAATACAGCACAATATCGCTGTGGTGGTGGTGGATCGGGGCGGAAATACGTTAATGGCAAACAGGCATGAAACTGTCGGACCGCATAATTTGGGCGCAGCTGAAAAGAAAGCCTATACCGCCTTATCGACCAAAACGGCGACTATGTTGTTAAGTCAAAATGCCAATGAAAACAAGGATGCAAAAAATTTAACCACCTTATCTAATCTACTGCTGTTGGGTGGCGGCCTACCTGTGCGTTATGAAAATCAGGTGGTCGGTGCCATTGGTGTTGCCGGAGCAGGGGGTGCAAAAAATGACCATTACTGCGCTGAAACAGCTGTTAAGTCTATTTTCAATCCTTAAGGAATTCATCATGTTTAAAAAATTATTGCCACTTTCAACACTATTGTTGACCTCAATGACTGAACCGTACCGGGTTTGTCGGAGAGTCAATATTCTGAGAGACTATCCCGATGACAAAATTAAAATATGCCCCTGAAATCAGAGAAAGAGCGGTTCAATTATTGATTGAATCTGAAAAAGATTATCCATCGAATTGGGCTGCGATCACCGCTATTGCTCCCAAGATAGGTTGTACTCCTGAAACACTACGTGTTTGGTATCAAAAATATTTAGATAAACTAAATCCAGTTAAAGTACAGCAGCTTTCAGACCAAGAACGTATCAAACAACTCGAACGCGAAAATAAAGAACTGCAACGCGCCAATGAGATTCTACGTAAAGCAGCCGCTTTTTTCGCCCAGGCGGAACTCGACCGCCCACACAAATAATGGTGGATTTTATCCATAATAATAAAGAGCTGTACGGAGTCGAGGCGATTTGTAGAATTTTACCGATCGCACCCTCAACCTATTACCGGACTCTAGATCTCTGCGAAAACCCAGAACATCGAGCAAAGCGAGATCTACATGACTTGCATCATGCTGAACAAATTAAACGAATTTGGAAGGAAAGTTCAGGTCGATATGGTGTACGTAAAGTTTGGCAAAAACTGAAACGTGAAGGCTATATTATTGCACGCTGTACAGTTGCTCGATTGATGCAAAAGCTAGGTATACAAGGTGTTTGGCGAGGTAAGAATAAACAAACTACCCATAGCCGAGATGATCAAAAACGAGCAGATGACTTGGTGAAACGCAATTTTAGTGCTGATCACCCTGACCAGCTGTGGGTCGCTGACTTTACGTATATTCAAACAAATTCAGGCTGGGTCTATACCGCCTTTATTATTGATGTGTTCTCGCGAGCAATTGTTGGATGGAAAGTATCAACACGGATGAATACAGACATGGTGCTCGATGCACTGGAGCAAGCATTGCATGATCGAGGCATGCCAAAGAACGTGATTCATCATAGTGACAGAGGTGTGCAATATCTTTCCATTCGTTATACCAATCGTTTAGAAGCAGCAAATTTACGAGCATCAGTCGGTACGACCGGTGATTCATACGATAATGCTTTGGCTGAAACAGTGAATGGCTTATACAAAACAGAGGTGATTGAATATTTAAAAGCAGATTGGCAAGGTTTAGCGGATGTACAACTTGCGACATTAAATTGGGTAGATTGGTTCAATAAAGAGCGTGTACATAGTGCACTAGGTTATGTGCCACCTTTTGATTTTGAAGCAATGTACTATGATAAAATTAATCCGTTAGGTCAGGTGGCCTAACTTAAATAAAAAAGTCTCCGACAAACCCGGTACGGTTCAGACTTTCGCACAAACTAACCCTTTAAGTGTGCATGTGTTGAATCTAGAAAATGGTCTACCCTCAGCTCAAGTCGAAGTGGTACTCGAAAAAAGTACTGGGAATAAATGGGTGAAGTTAAATCAGCAATATACTGGTCCTAATGGCCGTATTACTGGATTGTTTCCTGAAAATCAGAAGCTTGAAGCCGGTATTTATAAAGTTACTTTTAAAACTGAGGACTGGTTTAAAAAAAATAAGCAAGATACTTTCTTTCCTGAAGTTCCTGTAATTTTTAAGGTAGATGGAAGTGTCAGCCATTATCATATTCCTCTACTTTTAAGTCCTTATGGATATTCGACTTATAGAGGTAACTAAGACTTAACAGGGCTAGTTTAACTAGCCCTTTTATTCGTGCTGAGTCCGTAAACTAGAGAAAAATCACAAAAAATTCATGATTGTATTGTTATTCTTTTAGTCAGATTAAAGTCGATAAAGCTTATTGACGCTTCGTGATGATTAAAAACGAGAATGGTATGAATCAATTTTCTGAAGAGGACTTATCCAGAATTATAGAAATGGCTTGGGAAGATCGAACTCCTTTTGAAGCTATTTTATGTCAGTATGGTTTAAATGAAGCGGCGGTGATTCGCTTGATGCGGCAAAATATGAAACACAGTAGCTTTAAAATGTGGCGTGCACGCGTGACTGGCCGAAAAACCAAACATCTGCAGCTGCGTTTACCTGATGTGATACGGGCCTATTGTTCACGCCAATACAGGCGTTTCTAAGTGTTTGATTTTGATAAACGTCTGGACTCACGTTTACATCGTTCAGAACAGTATCGTACTTCCTCCCAGCAACGGTGCCATTTTTTGCGCCAAGTAAAACGGCGCAAGCAGTGAATACAGATTTTTTCAGGGAGGTGCTGTTTTTTCATCGTTTATAACTCATTGATCCGGCTAAGAAGCTGCTGGGCATGGCTGATGATCTGCTGCCGATCTTTCTGTTTGTCCAGCTGCCGATAGATCATGCCCATACGTGGATGGGTACGGAATATCGCTTCATGCCGGATCATGAAATACCAGTACAGGCTATTGAACGGACAGCTGTCTGGCTCGGTACGGGTTTTGACATTGTAGCTACAGTGTTTGCAGTAATCCGACATCTTATGGATGTAATTGCCCGAAGCCGCATAGGGTTTGCTGGCCATCAAGCCGCCATCGGCATGCATTACCATGCCCAGTGTGTTCGGTAGTTCTACCCATTCATAGGCATCGGCATAGACTGCCAGATACCACTCGCTGATCTGCTGAGGGTCTACACCCGTTAACAGGGCAAAATTTCCAGTCACCATCAAACGCTGAATATGATGTGCATACGCATGCTGAAAAGTATTATGGAAACACTCAGCCATGCAGTTCATCTGAGTGCGGCCAGTCCAGTAAAATTGTGGCAACGGGGTTGAGTACTGCAGCGCATTGCGGCTGGCATACTCCGGCATGTACAGCCAGTAAATTCCGCGGACATATTCGCGCCAGCCGAGGATTTGCCTGATAAAACCTTCCACTGCATTCAGTGGTGCATGACCGGCATAGTAGGCCGTTTCTGCGGCATCACAGACTTCTCGCGGCAGCAGCAAGCCACAGTTTAGATAAGGCGAGAGCAGGCTGTGAAACAGCATGTCTGCACCCTGAACCATGGCATCCTGATAATCTCCAAAATGCGGCAAACTGTGGGTAATGAAATGCTCCAGTGCAAGCAGAGCATTGCTACGTGTGGTGGCCCAGCGGAAGTTGTCAAGGCTGCCAGCGTGAAGCGGAAACTCGCGCTCAACCATTTGCATTACATCCAGATCAATCTGATCGCGTTCAAAATGAAGTGTTGGAGGCAATGGTGGAGTGCCTGACCATGCCTTGCGATTGGCGCTGTCATAGTTCCACTGTTGTCCAAGCGGCTGCTGTCTCTGCATCAAATAACCGGTCTGTTTACGCATTTCCCGGTAAAAATATTCCATGCGCAACGTCTGGTAGCGGCTGGCCCAGTGCCGGAACTGCTCCGGGCTACAGAAAAAACGAACGTCATCCAGACACTGTACCGGCAGTTGCAGCTGCTGGCTCCAGTGCTTTTCAATCTGCTGCTGCAGGCGGTATTCCCCGCATCGGGTCATGACCAATTCTGTGACGGGGAACAGCAGTTGCTGTGCCTGTACGAAATCCAGCAGGCTACGAATCGGACTGCCGTACTGAAAAGCATGGTAACGTACACGCCAGCCTTCCGCTTTGAGCTCTTTGGCAAAATGCCGCATTGCGCTAAAAATCAGGGCAATTTTCTGCGGATGATGGGCGACATAAGTCGCTTCCTCAACCACTTCGGCCATCAGGATCACATCCCGGGTACGGTCCAGCGCTTTAAGCGTAGCGAGCTGATGATGAAGCTGGTCACCTAAAATTAAACCGAAACGCATAGCCCTTCCAGACCCGATCAAAGATAGTCTAGTGTAAAGCCAGACAGTTCAATTTTTTGTGAAAACACAGATCAGTCCGCATGATCAGTAAATTCAACCCGACCAGATGATCTGCTGACATTGCACATGAATCATGATTGCTACAATAACAGAGTGTTCATCTCTATAATGCTACATCCAGTTGATGAAATTCGCTTCGCATTATTCCTGAAGACATAATTGTTGTGAAAATTATGTGATTTTAATCAAAAAGATACAAATTATTATGGTTGTAATTCAGGCAGCGTGCGCTTAGTATCTAAAGAGAAGTTACTCTATGTAAGCTTCCTTAGTTTTGTCCCATACACCCCCATGTATGGGATTTTTTTTAATCAGTGGATGTCATGAGCATGCATTCAAAAGCGTATATTTTCAGACAGCAGCAATTAATGGTCGATGAGCATTTTCAGTTGCCGCTGGTAGCCAAACTGCAGCACGACTTGGATCTGTCGGAAAATGGCCAGGTCATTGCACGAGATCTAAAAGAAAATGAATTAGTACCTGAAGGCTATCAACTAGTCCCGATCCGGCAATTGGTGCAGGTCTGGAGCAGGCCACAGTTTGAACAAGCCAGTCGTGCTGTGCAGTTGCTAGAGTGGCGCCGTAATCACCGCTTTTGCAGTAAATGTGGCCACCCGACCCAGCACACGTCAGTCACTATGCCATGGTCTGCCCATCCTGTGGTTATAACCAGTATCCACGTGTGAATCCTTGTGTGATCACTATCATTACTCGGGGTACAGATGAAATTCTGTTGGCAAAAAATGCCCGCAACAAAACCCAGATGTACAGCCTGATTGCCGGATTTGTCGAAGTGGGCGAAACCCTGGAGGAGGCGGTACGCCGTGAGACGATGGAAGAAGTGGGGCTACAAATCAAAAATATTCAATATCTAGCCAGTCAGCCGTGGCCGTTTCCCAGCAATCTGATGATGGCTTTCAGAGCAGAATATCACTCGGGTGAGATTCAGATTCAGGAAGATGAGCTCAGCGATGCGCAATTTTTTAAGTTTAATCAGTTACCAGAAATTCCGTTCAAGGGTAGTATCGCTTATGCCATGATTCAGCACGTGATGCATGAAACGCCTGTTGCAGATGACAGTAAAGAATGGCTTTGAAATTTAAAAAGAGAAATGTTTGAATATTTAGATGATAATTTCAGGCTGAAATAAGAACGGAAATCTAGAAAAGGAACTCTCAGCACTTGCCACGGACTTTGCCCGTTTTCACTCTATAGACTGAAATAAAGAGCTTGGCAATGATGGTGCTGCATAGTTTTTTAGTGTGGTATCATCGGTTCGACCATGTGAATGTGCTGTATTTTACAGACCTCTATAAACAGATGCCGTCCTGAATAGGTTGGGAATAATTTAGATAATCTTGAAAATTTTTCCACTTGAAGAACTTTGGAAAAACATATCAAAGCTAGGTCGAATATCTTCACCATCCACGGTTATATATTTGATATGGGAGTAAGACTGGCTAGCGTCAAAATGGTGATTAACTGTGGCCTGAATAGAATATTTGATACCAAATTGGTCTTTTACATTTAGATTTTGTTTAAACATTAGTTTACCTTTAACAAGACTATGGCAGAGCGGCGATTTAATTAATTAAGCAATATATTATTTTTTAAATAACTTTTTGATTTAGCTTAAATAATTGATTTAAAGACGTATAAAATGTACGACCATCTAAATTTAAATCTACCTCAATTCCAGATTCCAGCAGAACTCTTTTCCCCACTTCAATTTCTTTAAAACCTTGACGTGTATTCTGCATTTTATTTAAGGGAATTAAAGAAACGATAATTTCAGTACCATTTTTAGATTTTGCAATTAATTTATTAACTTTTAACAATTTATATCCTGTTTTTATGATTTTTTCCAATATGGAAGAACAACTTTTTCTTTAAAATTAAAAAAGCACTGAGTAGTGCTTTTTCAACTCGTATTAGTGCTTATATAGCAACAATATTGACTGCATTCGGTCCTTTTTGACCTTGAGCAATACTAAATTCAACCTGTTGGCCTTCGAATAAGGTTTTAAAACCGGAGTTAGCAATTTCACTGAAGTGCGCAAAAACATCTGGACCTGATTCTGGTTGAATAAAACCAAAACCTTTAGTTTCATTGAACCACTTAACGGTACCTTTAACAACATTTGAGTTTGACATAATAAATCCTACTGATTTTTTAATAATTTTTAGTCATTTTATTGACTGCATATAACTTTGAAAATAATAAAGAATGAAACTTAAAATCTGAAAAAAACGAAGAATTATGAATAAAACGACGATACTTAAGAGAGATTTAATGAAACAAGACTTTTTTCTAGTTGAGTTAACTATACCTTAAAAATAAAATTAATCAAGTTTTTTTATATGTATATTTAATTGCCTTATAAAAGATGATTAGTTCAGGAATTAATATGTTGATCTAGTTGACTTTTTTAAAATAATACTATCGACAATATTGCTACATTGAATCTAAAAAACCAATTTACCGCTTTAAAAGGGGATCCAAGAAGAAATGATTTTCCCCATTTTCTCAGGCTGTAAGAGTGAAATTTCTCCTACCTTCATGCTGCATTTAATCTTCACACTTTGTTCACATCGACTTGGGTTATCTTAATCATGAGATCTAACAAGGCTAAAAATGAAGATGCTATACAAGTCGGTTTTTGCAGTTACAGCGCTGGTCACCATTAGCTTAAGTATGACCACCCGAGCAGAAACGGTGAGGCCGCAGGCAGTAAATCAAGTGGATATTCAGAAGTATGCAGGTAAATGGTATGAAATTGCCCATTTACCGATGTATTTTCAGCGTAAATGTGTATCGAATATCACGGCACAATATAGTGTCAATGCCGATCAAACGATCGGCGTATTGAATAGTTGCCGAATTGCCAATGGAGAGATGATTAGCTCTGAAGGTGTTGCCTATTCGCAAAATCAGGGCAACAGCAAACTGAAGGTCAGCTTTTTGCCGCCAGGTTTAAGATGGATTCCGTTTACCAAAGGGCATTACTGGGTATTACGCGTGGATCCGGAATATAAAGTGGCGCTGGTCGGTGGACCGAGTACCAAATACCTGTGGATTTTATCGCGCGAACCGCAACTGGATGAAGCCACCTATCAGTCCTATCTGGATACAGCAAAATATTATGGTTATGACATCACAAAACTGATCAAATTGCCGCATTAATCTGTTACTCTTTTGCCGAACTCATTAGTCTCTCTACAGTTCGGCTTTTTTTTATTTCACTTCACATAAAATTCATATCTGACTGATTACACTCATCAAATAGAATAAAGACAATCGCTTGAAAATAGGATGAGTCCATGTTGAAAAGTCTGATGCGATGGATAGACAGCTGGTCTACACCCACAGCGCCCGAAACACTGACGGCTGAAAACAGCAAGATTCAGTGGCTGAGGATTTTACCCTTTATTCTATTACATCTAGCCTGTCTCGCCGTGTTCTGGGTGGGAGTGTCGTGGTTTGCGATTGGCTTTATGCTGCTGTTCTACCTGATCCGCATGTTTTCCATCACCGCTTTTTTTCATCGTTATCTGTCACATAAAACTTTTCAGACTTCGCGTCCGGTACAGTTCCTGTTTGTGTTGATGGGTACCATGAGTGCGCAGCGTGGCCCGCTCTGGTGGGCGGCGCATCACCGTTATCACCATCGCTATACCGATACCTTGCAAGACCCGCATTCCTCCACGCATGGTTTTTGGTACAGCCACGTTGGCTGGTTTTTAAACGAATATAACTTTGCCACGCGTAAAGAAGTCATTAGAGATTGGCTGAAATATCCGGAACTGATCTGGCTGGACCGTTTCAGTTTAATTGTGGTGGTGCTGACCGCGGGCGGTATTTATGCGCTAGGGGAGTGGCTGGCTATGACCTGGCCGCAACTCGGTACCTCCGGCCTGCAATTGCTGGTCTGGGGGTTTGTGGTCTCCACTGTGTTGCTGCTCCATGCCACTTTGTGTATTAACTCATTGGCGCATCATTATGGCAGCCGGGATTTTGACACTGAAGATCACAGCCGCAACAACTTATTCTTGTCAATCATTACCTTGGGCGAAGGCTGGCACAACAATCACCATTATTATGCTGGCAGTACACGGCAGGGTTTTTACTGGTGGCAGATTGATGTGACCTATTACCTGCTGAAACTCATGTCTTTGTTCGGGCTGGTCTGGGGACTCAAGCCGATTCCGCCACGGGTCTATGATGTCAGTAAAATTGCCCGGGCTCGAAAACAGAAAAAAGCTGCCAAGACCGGCACTCCGACTATTCATTCAAAGGAATCGCCATGAAAATTGCAATTATTGGTTCAGGTATTTCCGGTCTGTACGCTGCCTGGAAACTCAGCAAAGCGCATGAAGTCACAGTCTTTGAAAAGAATAACTACTTTGGTGGTCATACCGATAGCCATCAGCTGAATATCGATGGTGAACAGGTTGCGGTGGACAGTGGCTTTATTGTGTTTAACGAGCATAACTATCCGCTGTTCTGCGCCATGCTAAAAGAACTTGGGATTCAATCGCAAAGCAGTGACATGGGCTTTTCGGTGAATAATCAGGTCAGTGGCTTACAGTACAATCCTTCAAAAAAATTCTCGTTATTGTTCCGACCTCAAAACTTTTTTAATGCAGATTTTCGCGCGATGTTGTCGGATCTGTTCCGTTTCTATGCGGCCAATAAAGATCTGGATGTGGGACAGGTCGATGCACAGCTAAGTATTGATGAGTATTTAAATCACCATGGTTATAGCGATGCCTTCCGTCATGAACATCTCTATCCGATGTGTGGAGCGCTGTGGTCCTGTCCGGTGGAACAGGCCGGACAGATTCCGTATAAGTTTGTGGTGAGCTTTTTCCAGCATCATCGCATGTTGCAGCTCAAAGACCGTCCTTTATGGCTGACGGTCAAGGGTGGGTCAGCTCGCTACGTCCATGCCATTCAGGCCCAGTGCAATATCACGCTTCGTAAAACTGCTGTGCATCAGGTGTCTCGCAGTGCCAATGATGTACTGATTGAAACCCAACAGGGCAGCGAGCGTTTTGACTGGGTGATTTTCGCCAGCCACGCCGATGACAGCCTAAAACTGCTGAAAGACCCAACCGCGCAGGAGCTGGACGTGCTAGGCAAGTTCCGCTATCAGGATAACCGCATGGTGGTACATTCCGATACCTCTATCATGCCCAGATCCCGTCGCCAGTGGGCCAGCTGGCATGTACACGTCACGCCGACTCAGGTCACTGAACAGACGCCATTCCAGCACAGTGGCACACATTATGGCTTTAGCTACTGGATGAACCAGTTGCAGAACCTGAACTGCAAAACCCAGGTCTTTGCCACCCTGAATCCTAATTTTGCCCTGAATCCAAAAAAAGTCTGGGTAGAACGACATTACCGTCATCCGGTGTTTGATGCCCCGGCGATTGAAGCACAGCAACGCTGGGCCGAGGTCAACGGCCAAAACCGCACCTCATATTGTGGCGCTTACTGGGGCTGGGGCTTTCATGAGGATGGGGCGCGTAGCGCATCATGGGTAATCGATCAGTTATTAAAACAGGCTGAACAGGCAGCTTAGGAGCGCATGATGCAGATGTATCCACTGGCGATAGCCACTGCTGAAATCCGGCATCGTCGTTATTTGCCCCAAGCCCATGCTTTTAAAACCCAGCTGAGCTATCTGTGGTTTGATCCAGATCAACTCGCGACGTTTACCCGAAAATCCTGGCTGTGGTCATCTAACCGCTGGAATTTCCTGACCCTAGATGAGCTCGATTTTCTGACTATGGAATGTGGCTCGATTCGGCAGAAGATTGCACGCCTGCTGATCAAGCGGGAAAACTATCTGTTACCGCATGCCGCTTCCATCCGGGTGCTGGCTTTACCGCGCACACTCGGCTTTCGTTTCAATTCCGTAGTGTTTTATATGGTCTTTAGTGCGACCGACCAGTTGCTCTTTGTGCTGAGTGAAATCACCAACACACCGTGGAATGAACGACAGGTCTACATTCACGACTGCCGAAACAATGCAGACGAACATGCGCCGTACCAGAGTCACCAGTTTGACTTTAAAAAGGCCTTTCATGTGTCGCCGTTCATGCCAATGGGGTTGGATTATCGCTGGCGCTTCAGCTTTTCGGATCGGCAGAACGTGATTTATATGCAGCTGTTTGAGCAGGGAATCTTGCAATTCGATGCCACCCTGAAATTTTCCTTGCAGGCCATCACGGTTCCTTCACAGCAGCATCGCTATGCTGTACTGAAAGTTCTTGAACCCTTCAGGATGGTCAGCGGAATTTATCTGCATGCCTTTCGTTTATGGAAAAAGAAAATTCCGTTTTACCGCCATCCTAAAAAAGAAAAAGGAAAGACATGACTATGAAAACACTGTTAATGGGAGAGCACACCGAACTGCCGGTGGTATTACGGCATTTGCTGAAATTGCGGCATGGTCAGCTGATTTTTAAAGGCGTCTGGAGCGGAACAGTTGGCGAAAACAGTGATCTGCAGGCCGTGATTCAGGTGCACGATACCCGTCTAATGGAACTGTTGTTCCGTAATGGTGTACTGGGGGCAGCAGAAGGCTTTATTCGTGGTTACTGGAGCAGTGAAGATCTGGTCAACGTAATTCGTATTCTAGCACGTAATCGTGATGTGCTTGATCGGATGAATCAAAATGTAGTGGCAAAAGCCAGCCAGTTGGTGCTCAAGGCTTGGTATAAATCCCGCAATAATTCGATTGATGGTAGTCGTCAGAATATTGCTGAGCATTATGACTTGAGCAATGATTTTTTTAAATTGTTCTTAGATTCCAGCATGATGTATTCCAGTGCAGTGTTTAAAGAGCCCTGTATGAGCTTGGAACAAGCTTCAGATTATAAAAAAGAACTGATCTGCCAAAAACTTCAATTGCAACCGATGGACCATTTGGTTGAAATTGGCAGCGGCTGGGGAGGCTTTGCCATTTATGCGGCTCAGCATTATGGCTGTAAGGTGACCACCATTACCATTTCCCAGGCACAATATGATGAGGCTGTAGCCCGAGTTGCTGAAGCAGGGCTGTCTCATCGGGTGTCTGTACAGCTTCAGGACTACCGTTTACTAGAAGGCAAATACGACAAGCTTGTGTCGATTGAAATGATTGAAGCAGTGGGTGAGCAATATTTACCAACTTATTTCCAAAAATGCCGCGAGCTCCTTAAGCCGAATGGTCTAGCCTTGATACAGGCGATTACCATTGAAGATGCACGCTATGTTAAAGCTTTAAATACGGTGGATTATATTAAGCGTTATATTTTCCCCGGTAGTTTTATTCCATGTATCAGTGTGATGACGCAAACGGCTTCTGAGCAAAAACTTCGTCTCAAACATCTGGAAGATATTGGTCAAAGCTATGCACAAACCTTGAAGTGTTGGCGCCAGCGTTTTCTGGAGCAACGTGATCAGGTGTTGCAACTTGGTTTTGATGAGCGCTTTATCCGCATGTGGGATTTTTATCTGTGTTATTGCGAAGGTGGCTTCCGCGAAGGTGTGATCAGCGATGTTCATTTGCTGTTTGAAGCCAGTGCTTACTAAGCAAAAATAAAACAGGAGGGCGACATGCTGCTGAATTTACTGATGCTGAATGTCTTCATCATGCTCTGTAGCTGGGTGTTGGTGACCTATAACCGCAGAGCAGGGCTGGTCGATGTCGCTTGGAGTTTCAGTATTGCTCTTAATGTGATTATTGCCGCTTGGGCGACTGATAGTGCACCACTGTTGGTTCGGTTATTTCTGGGACTGGCGAGTGGGATCTGGTTTTCACGACTGACTTGGCATCTGTTACGGCGCTATGCCAATGAAACCCAAGAAGACACGCGTTATGCCAACATGCGCCGAGCGATGGGGGATTATCAGCATCTTGGTTTTCTGGTGTTTTTTATATTTCAGGCAGGTTTGGCGCTACTGTTTTCCTACCCAATGCTGAAGTTGTTAAGTATCTCGACCGAGCAATGGAATGACTGGACTTTGGTCACTGTGATTGGGGCGGGTATGATCATGCTCTTGGCTTTGATAGGTGAAAGCACTGCCGATCAGCAACTTTACCGTTTTAAGCTAGATCCACAGAATCAAAGTAAAACCATGGATCAGGGCTTGTGGAAATATTCGCGCCATCCGAATTATTTTTTTGAATGGCTGCATTGGTTTGCCTATCCAGTGCTCGGTTTGGCAGCAGGATGCTATGAATTATGGATATATCCACTGCTGATGTGGCTATTCTTGTACTACTTTACAGGTATTCCCTTTAGTGAAAAACAGGCGCTCGCCCACCGTGGCGACAACTATAAAGACTATCAACGACGAACTTCAATGTTTATTCCGTGGCCACCCAAAGAGTAGGTAAATACATGGACTTTATGATTAAAAAAACCTTAGAACTGATCGAAAATGGCAAGGTGCCAGACCCAGTGATTCGTGCAGGCATTCGTACTTTAAGCAAAAAACGTTTGGCACAAGAAGGTCGGTTTAACCCCGCATTGGCAGCGCAGCGCTATATGGATGTGCTGACCATGCTGAAAAACAGCGAAATTGCCATTGAGACAGACAAAGCCAATGAACAGCATTATGAACTGCCGACCGCATTTTTTCAGGCAGTACTCGGTAAGCGTTTGAAATATAGCGCGAGTCTCTTTGAACATGCCGATACAACGCTAGACCAAGCCGAAGAAGCTGCTCTTGCATGCTATTGCCAGCGAGCACAACTGAAAGACGGGCAGGATATTTTGGAAATTGGCTGCGGTTGGGGTTCTTTAAGTCTATATATGGCCGAGCGTTATCCAAGGGCCCGTATTACAGTCGTGTCAAATTCTTCAACGCAGCGCGAGTATATTCAGGAACAAGCCCGTTTAAAAAAACTGGATAACCTGACGGTGATCACTTGTGATGTCAATGTGTTGCAACTTGAACTTGCCTCTTTTGATCGTGTGGTGTCAGTGGAGATGTTTGAGCACGTGCGTAACTATCAAAAACTATTTGAAAATATCAGTATTTGGCTCAAACCAAATGGCTTATTGTGGTGTCATATTTTCTGTCATCGTTTCTTGCATTATCCTTTTGAAGTCAAAAATGAGTTTGACTGGATGTCGCAATATTTCTTTAGTGGTGGTTTGATGCCAGCAGCCTCAACTTTCCTACATTTTCAGCAGCATTTACAGCTAGAACAGCACTGGCAATGGGCGGGCACGCAGTATGAACGTACCGCAAATGCTTGGCTAGAAAATATGGATGCTAAACAGGCCGAGCTAAAGCCCTTATTTGAACAAACTTATGGCGCGGATGCCGCAATCTGGTGGCAACGCTGGCGGATTTTCTTTATGGCCTGTGCCGAGCTGTTCGGTTATGAGCATGGACGCGAGTGGGTGATCGGTCACTTTCTGTTTAAAAAGAAAACCGTATAATTGAATGGCGAATCGGATGGGGTAGCGGGGAATGCACCAATGTTAAAGCTGTTCAGGGACAAACACGATCATCCTCTGGGTGAGGTGTTTAACCGCTATTACTGGCTGCAAATCGGATTCATTGCCTTGTCTGTGGTGATTGGGATTGGCTTCAGTGCCTGGGTAATTAAAGGTTCTTTGCTCAGAACGGCGCTAGAACAGGAAATGTCTCACTACTGGCAACGATTAGAACGTAATCCTGCCGCAGAATTGCCCGACACCAAAAATCTGTATGGTTACCGCTGGAACACTGTGCCACCACCCCAATTTAAGACTATGCAGCTTGAGCAAGGAGTGAATCGGCATTTTGTCGATGGCAAGGAGCGCATGACTGTGTATGGTGAAAAAGACGGACAGCATGTCCTGTTGGTCTTTGGCGAAAGCAACGTCAACAAGCTGGTGTGGCTGTTTGGTCTGGCACCGCTGATGGTCAGCCTGTTTGTGCTATATAGTGTGCTGTGGTGGTGGAACCGTCGGGCCCGGCGCTATTTTTCCCCGATTACCCGTCTGGCCAATGCGCTGGAATATATCGACTGGGAACATCAGAAAAATCAGGCTTCGCCTTTTCAGGACATCCGCACCGACTCTAATCTGGAAGCTGAATACCTCAAGCAGGCGCTGGAAAAATATCATCAGGTATTAAGCGAATTTATTCAGCGTGAGCGTGAATTTACCGGAGATGTCAGCCATGAGCTGCGCACGCCACTGACCATTTTAAAAGGCAATGTGCAGCTGTGTCAGGCACGCTATGGCGACAACAAGTCCTTTACCCGCCTGCATAACACCATTGAAGACATGCAGCTGCTGGTCGATACCTTGCTGGCAATTGCCCGCAATACCACCAACACTTTAACTGCTGAACCGACCATGCTTTCAGAATGTCTGGACAATCTTGTGCAGGATCTGGAGAGTGTCAGTCATAACAAAGGCATGCAGATAGACCTGCAAAAAGACCTCGATGAACAGCCGCGTAAACTTTATCCATCCATGACCAAAATGGTGTTTGGCAATATTCTGCGCAATGCGCTGAACTATTCACAGGGCACAGAAATTGATGTGATTATGGAAAAAAATAAAGTACTGATTGCTGACAATGGAGTCGGCATGCCTTTACCTAACAATTCTAAAGTTCAGGAACTGTCTGGTCAGCAGCTACAACTGGAAATCAAAGGGCATGGTATTGGATTGCAATTGGTGCAAAAGCTATGCAAACAGCTAGGTTGGCGTGTGGAGCTGTTTGACAGGCAATATTATCTTGACACTCATCAGAATGTTGATCTAGCAATGACCACTGGACTGATTGTTGTTGTGTACCTAAATTAGGCTTCATCTTCGAAAGCAATCTTTAAACCAATCCCAGATATGGTGTGAATCAGCTTTTGTTCAAAGGGTTTATCGACCATTTTTCGTAAATTATAGATATGACTGCGCAGAGCATCACTTTCTGGCTCTTCGTCACCCCAAAGCTGCATCATAATTTCCTGTTTGGTCAGTACTTTAGGAGAATGTCGCATTAGTAGCTTCAAAAGTTTAAACTGAATCGGAGGCAATTCAATGTTCTGCCCAGCTCGAGTTAGCTGTTGTGTTGCTGGGTCCAAAATTAGGTCATGAATTTGCAGACGACTGCTAGATACTTCACCCAGGGAACGTTTGATCAGGGCCTTGACCCGAACCACTAGCTCGTTAAAGTCAAAGGGCTTGACCAGATAATCATCCGTGCCGGAATTGAAGCCTTTAAGTTTGTCATCCAAGGTATCCCGAGCGGTAAGCATCAAGACAGGTAAGTCCAACCCCTCTTCATTGCGTAACCACTCGCACAATTCATAACCAGAACCATCAGGCAAATTAATGTCTAGTAGCAAGATATGGTAGCTTTGCTGTTTCAGTAATTGTCTAGCAGCACTCAGATTGCGGGCGTGATCGACCACAAAGCCATGTTCTTCAAGAAACTCGCATAGGGTAGAGGCCAGTTCATAATGGTCTTCAACCATCAGGATAAAATGTTTCGACATAGCGGCAGACACTAATTTAATAATTGCTGTTTTAATTTAGCACTAAATGGCTGGGGACCCAGCCATATATTAAAATATTGTTGTGCCAGAGGATGTTTAAGCTGCCCTAAACTTTGCTGGTTCAAAGATAAGCTCAGGGTCTGTGTAGCATGGTTGTATTTTAAACGGTAGAGGTCGCCTGATCTGACCGGACGATACAAATCGGTGATTGGGTTGAATAGAGCATGTATTTTTGCGTCTTTAACATTACGTTTCAGTAAATGTGTGGCCACACGCTTAAATGCCCATTCCGGAATATTCTGTGTATAGGAAAAGTCCATCTGTATATTTTGTTTTTCCCAGGACTGGCTACAGTTTTGGGCAAAATAACTGGCCATACCGACCTGTTTTTGACCCACCATCAGCGGACCATTGCCGCATTGATTCAGGCTTTGTGCCTGGGCCCATGGACTGAAGCTACATCCCATCACTAACGCCGTGCTGATCGCTATTTTTTGAAAGGCAGTAGCCATGAGTAGACTCCTCCAACATAAGGCAGGGAACGGTACAGGCCATTCGCAGGGTCCCAGAAATCCTGCTGGAAAATAATCTTGTTGTTTTCGTTAATCTTGATTTCACTGATACCGTAAGAGTCCATACTGCGGGTCGTGCCGAACATTTTAAAATCATAGGTCATATGCCAGTGCACATAGGCAGAGTCCTGATGATATGAAGCGTTTAACAGCTTGACGCTGACCTTGCTGACCCGTTTGTTCATGCCTTGAAAGTGCTCGAGTAGATTTTGACGGGATGAAAATTGCGATAGCGTATCGTTAATAAACAGCTGGTCGGCATACAGTGCTCCAGCATTTTCAACGAATTCAGGTGTGCCCAAGGTATTAAAGGCTGAGGTAAAGCGGAGGCCGATATCCTGAGCTTTAGCCTGATCCAGCGCTATCCCCTGAATACCATTTCTGGATTGGGCGTAATCGGCTGAATAACTGGGAATACTTTTACATCCGGCTAACAACAGAAGCGGCAAGGATAAGGCTGTAGCAGTTAGTGTTTTTACAAGTCTCATCATCAGTGTCCGTATGAAGTGTATGTTTATACCTTAGGCAGCACAGCGTGAACAGAATGTGAAATAGACGTTATAGATGAAGCAATTGAATAGAATTTTTCAAATCAAAGATTAAATGGTTAACTTTTTTCTTCGGCCATTAACCAATTAATGATATTCATAACATCACGATTTTCATTATTTTTTCTGACCATTGCATAAAAATTATAGTCACAATAGATAAAACCAAAAGGGGCAATGATCTTTCCATTTAACATTTCTTTTTCTACTAGAATTTGAGGTGCTATGGCAATTCCTAACCCAGACACGGCAGCTTCTATCATTAAATTCAGACTATCAAAATAACGGTCATTGGATTTTGGGCAAAAGCTTATTTGAAACTGATCAAACCATGTATGCCATGCACTTTTATTTGAGTGGGTATGAAGTAATGGATAGTTTAAAAGATCATTTACGGAATGAAGAAGATTTATTTCACGATTACAAATAGGACCCATGTTATCGGGAAATAACAGATATTTATTCAAAAAGTTGGGAAGTAGATGATGCTCACTGACGCTATTGATAAATATGTCAACTTTCTCTTTTTCTAACAATTTTAAATCATTACATGTCATTAATTTGATATGGATATTGGGATAAATGACTTCGAGCTTTTCTAATCGAGGAATCAGCCAATTTGCCATAAAACTATGAGAAGCGCCTATGACAACTTCTACTTCTGAAGTTTTATTTGTTAACTCAAAGACGCATTGTTCTAAACGATTAAAAAACTCCATACAAACGAGCGACAATTCTTCGGCATCCGCCGTCAGAGAGATGGTCGAGGAATGTCGAATAAACAATTTTTTATCCAACCATTCTTCTAACTGCTTTATTTGATGGCTAATCGCACTATGGGTTACACATAATTCTTCGGCAGCTAAGCTGAAACTTTTATTTCTGGCGACAGCTTCGAAAGCTTTTAAAGCATTAAGAGGAGGTAATGTTCTGCGTTTCATGTTGTAAAATTTTCTAACACCATAAGCTCAAAATATATCAATTATCATCAAAATGAAAATATTTTAAGATCGAACGAGTTTTGATAGTAAAAGAGATATGAGATGACAACTCCTTATACAGGTAATGGTCCTGATGACTTGGGATTTTTTGGTAAATTTGGCGGATGTTACATGCCAGAGAGCTTAATGCCAGCACTTCAAGAATTAGAGCAAGCCTTTAATACTGTTCGGCACAAACAGGAATTTTGGGCTGAATATCAGCAGATTTTAACGGACTTCGTTGGTCGCCCTAGTCCTCTTTTTTATGCAAAGAACCTAACAGCTTATGCAGGCGGCGCTCGAATATATTTCAAGCGAGAAGATTTGAACCATACGGGCGCGCATAAGATCAATAATTGTGTAGGGCAAATCTTATTAGCCAAATTTATGGGCAAAACTAGAATCATTGCAGAAACTGGTGCTGGGCAACATGGTGTTGCAACAGCAACGGTTTGCGCGCTGTTTAAGATGAAATGTACCATTTTTATGGGAGAAACAGATATTCAGCGCCAACAAATGAATGTTGAGCGCATGAAATTACTCGGTGCTGAAGTCAAAAGTGTTCAAAAGGGTCGTGGGACTTTAAAAGATGCCATGAACGAAGCATTACGTGACTGGATTCGTCATGTGGATACAACCTATTACCTGTTGGGTACTGGCGCAGGCCCTCATCCATATCCCACCATGGTGAGAGAATTTCAGAAAATTATTGGTTTAGAAGCCAAAAATCAAATACTCCTGAAAGAAAATAAACTGCCTGATGCTCTAGTTGCTTGCGTGGGTGGTGGATCAAATGCATTGGGGTTGATGCATCCCTTTCTAGAAGACCTGAATGTCAAAATGTTTGGCGTTGAGGCAGGTGGAAAAGGAACAAATAGTGGTGAACATGCCGCCTCTATTTGCAAAGGTCAAGTTGGTGTGCTGCATGGCAATTTAACCTATTTATTACAAGATTTAGACGGGCAGATTTTAGAAGGGCATTCTATATCGGCTGGCTTAGATTATCCTGGTGTCGGCCCTGAGCATGGCATTCTGTTTGAAACAGGACGTGTGAGATATACGGCTATAACCGATCAAGAAGCTGTAAATGCATTTCAGCTTTTAAGCCAACAGGAGGGTATTATTCCTGCGCTTGAGAGTTCCCATGCAATTGCGTATGCGATTCAACTTGCTCAAGAAATGCAGCCAGAACAGATCATTATTGTCAATTTAAGCGGCAGAGGTGACAAAGACTTAAACACGGTCAAAAAATATCTTGCAGGAGCTACAGCATGAACCGTCTAGATCAAAAATTAGAGCAATTGAAACTGGAAAATCGAAGTGGTCTGGTCTGTTATTTTACTGCTGGAGATCCTAATTTCGCAGAAAGTTGTCGTCTGTTGAGCCAATTAGGTCAAGCTGGGGCTGACATTATTGAAGTTGGCATTCCATTTTCTGATCCAGTGGCAGATGGAGAGATCATTCAGGCAGCGCATCTTAGGGCTTTAGGTGCAGGTCAAACGGTAAAACAGACCATTGAGTTGGTAAAAGCAATAAGACTGCATGATGACCAGACACCAATAATTTTCATGACTTATTTAAATCCGATGATGCAATATGGTTTCGAGACACTTATCGCCGAAACAGAAAATCTTATAGATGGAATATTGATTTTAGATGCTCCATATGGATATCGAGAAAACTTTGAAGTGCAGTTAAATGAAAAAAATATGCATTTAATTGCAATGACCGCGCCGACGACCCCAGTTGAAAGGTTAGAGCAAATTTCAGCGCGCGCGACAGGGTTTTTATATCATGTTGCAGAAAATGGATTAACAGGAGGAGACTTTAATTTGTCTAATCTTGAGAAAAAGATTGCTGAAATCAAGCCTATTTTTAATATTCCAGTTGCAATTGGCTTTGGGATCAAAAATGAAAGCCATGTTAGAGCACTAGTAAATAAAGTAGATCTTATTGTTATCGGTTCAGCACTCGTCGATAATTTTTTTAATAAGGGAATAAATGAGACCTTAGAAAAGGTCAAATTGTTTGCACAGATACTTAGAGAAAATAAATAATATCCCTTTTTAAAATCAGTATGCTTTGAGTTAATTTATCAAGACCTATATGTCATAAAGCCGTCTCCCGTAAGGGAGAGGGAATTTTTTATGTAAAATTTTTAATGAAATCGATCACTTTTTAAAAATCACTATTATCATAGAGATGTGACATACGTTTTTGCTTAGCCTCTAGATATGCTTTGTTAAAAATATTTAAACCAACTTTTAAAGGAATACGTTCAACAACATTAATTCCTAAATCATTTAAAGATTTAATTTTAAATGGGTTGTTTGTAATGAGTTTTACATTCTTTATTTTTAAATAATCTAACATAATGGTACACATGTCGTATTTACGAGCATCTGCTGGTAAATTTAATAATAAATTAGCATCAAGAGTGTCATGTCCTTGATCTTGGAGTGCATAGGCACGAATTTTATTGGTTAATCCTATGCCACGACCTTCTTGGCGCAGGTATAAGATCACACCTTGACCAGCGTCATTAATCATTTTCATGGTCGAATGTAATTGGGGGCCACAGTCACATTTCAGTGAAGCAAAAGCATCACCTGTTAAACATTCTGAATGAATTCTGACGAGTACAGGTTGATTAGAAATAGTATCCAGATCTTTGGCAAGAGCGATATGTTCTTCACCAGTACTTTGATCTTGAAATGCTATAATTTCAAAATCACCAAACGCTGTAGGTAACTTTGATTTGGAAACAAATTCTATAGCCATTGAAGAATACACCTATATAAATTTATATTTGATACAATTTACTTAATCTATCTTAAAAGCATTGGCCGAATTTTTTGCAGTTATAAATTTCAGCGTTTTACTCTCAATTAAAGAGTATGTATCTGATAGTGAATTTTATGTGAAATGTTATTTAGAATATTTTTATTAGCGTTCTGCTTTGTTGCAAAAACACTCAAAAGCTGAGGCTTGTCTAAACCATCAATATTTAAGATAAGTTGGTTTTTTTTGTATAGTTAATTAAATTTATTGAATAAGTTAATAAAATTAGGTTTGTGGTAAGGTCAATTCTTTGTATGATAGATTCTATGTGTAGGCTTCTTCATTCTGAAATTATATTGCTGAACATTTTTTTGATAACAGCATTAGGCAACAAGGCTCTAATAAACAAAATGTCCTAAGCAGCAGTACAAATAAAGAAATATATAAATGGGAGTAACTCTAAATTCCTAAAATTATCTGATATGGTTTAAATCCTTCGATCACTGCTTCAGAAATCAATTGGATAAAAGCTTCAGTTTTGTCATAAGCCATCCACTGATCCAAAGCTTCATAGTAAGCCACGCGATTTTTCAACTGTAATAACGCAAGGTGGATATCCAGATTTCAGCAACTTAAGGTTCATCAATAGACGTGATGTGCGTCCATTGCCATCAATGAATGGATGAATACCTACGAAATCTGCATGTACTTTAGCTGCACGTTCAATGGGATGAAGCTTATGTGATTCTGAGTTGTACCAATCAACTAGCTGAGCCATTTTGTCATTGAGCAATGTATAGTCAGGTGGTGTAGTTGTAGCACCTGAAATCAATACGTTTTGCTGGCGATATAGGCCAGCATTTTCTTCAATATTTTTTTAAGATAAGCTGATGAATATTGTGAAAATGATATGATAACCCGAATCGCGGATAAGAAATAAACTTGAAAATAAGAAGACTAGAGCCATCAGTTGAGTTACCACACAAAACTCACAACTCTAGTCCTAATGTTCAATAGTACCGAATTATTCTGCGTAATTGATGATTTCTTTCTTAAATTTGAAGCAACTTATTGGAACTTTCTCAAACAAAATAGCCATTCTTTAAGAATCAGACGTGCTCATCTGACGATCTCAGAAATCTGCTTTATTGCCATTTGGTATAAATGTTCTTATTTCAGCAATTTCAAAGCCTTTTTCACATGGTTAAAAGAAGATAAAAGACATTTGTTTAAAAGCTTACCATGTTACCAACGGATGATTCATCTGATCAATATGCACCAATTAGCAATACATGCTTTACATGTGGCTCTGATGAAAGGTCAAAATACCCAATATTTGTGGATTGATTCAACGACTTTGCCAGTCTGTAAAAATCAACGTATTCAACGCCATAAATCATTAGCTCAAATAGCATCTCGTGGTAAAAGCTCGATGGGCTGGTTTTATGGCTGTAAGCTACATATTGCGATGAACCCATTTGGTGAAATCGCTTGTTCTGCTTTATCAAATGGGCATATAGCTGACATAAAAATGGTTGAGCAATTGGCTGACGGCTTAGAAGCAAAGCTATATGGAGATCGTGGTTATATCAGCCAGGAACTAAAAAGCAGGTTAAAAGATCAAGGTATTGATTTAATTACTTACCATCGAAAAAACATGCAATCCATCCAACTATCTGCATCAGATGAATATCACTTAAGACAACGAAATAAGATAGAAACGTTATTCAGCTTATTGAAAGGACAATACAATTTAGTGACGAGTAAAGCTCGTAGTATTCATGGATTTCTGAGTGGGATTTACGCATCGTTATGTGCATATCAACTTAATCATCAAAATAAACCAACAATTCAAATTATGGAATCATTGGCTTAAGCGGGATTCGGGTTATGATAAGACATGAATCTAAACATGATTATTGGATTGCATAATTAATCTCTTGTTAAGTTTAGAAAGAGAGTTGAGTTATTGCGGTATTTTTTACGGTATATAGGGAAATTAAAATTTAAATATCTTTATAAATTAATATATTGATCTGTATTTATTGTGCGCGCTGAGCGCACCATTTTTTAGTTTTGACTGTTTAACTAAATTTTGCGAATCAATAGCTTTTTTTTATTACTACTTTTCTATTCAACCCGATCAATCTCAAAGCCCAATATTGCTTTAGCCATCATTGATGTATCTTTTTCTATATAAAGTTCAAAATATTTCTCAGTTGTTTTTATTCTAAGTTCAAAGTCATACAAAATATTTAAATCGAAAACTTATAAATATTGAAAATAGAAAGTTCACTGTATTTATATCTGCATCTAAATGAAAAGATTCTATTGAAAACACGATTATAAAAGTCATGCACCAAAATAGTGGAGCTTGGAAACTTAATAGAACACTTATCCTTTTGTACATCCTAAATAAAATAGGTAAATGATTGGTGAAACTTATTAACTTTTTGAAAAATAAGGAATAATTATAATTGGCATGATGTGTGCAACACAGTATTCAAACTTGGATACAAGAATGAGCACATCAATGAACTCAATAAAAACTTTAGGCTGGACCTTAGCGGAATGGAAAGCGGGCTACACGAATAACACAATTCAACTCGAAGACTTATATGCCTTGGTCGAGCAATTTGACCATGCAGACCCAGCATGGATTTCAATTGCATCGATAGAACAATTAACTGCGCAGATTGAAGCTTTAAAACAAATTGAAAATGCTACGGCTTTACCTTTGTTTGGTGTGCCTATTGCAGTGAAAGACAATATTGATGTGGTGGGTTTTGCATCGACGGCTGCATTTAAATTATTTACCGAAATTAAAACTGAAGATGCCTTTGTGGTGCAACGCTTAAAACAAGCGGGTGCGATTATTGTAGGCAAAACCAATTTAGATCAATTTGCCACAGGATTAGTCGGTACACGTTCCCCATTTGGTGCAGTGCCAAATACTTTTAATCCTGACTATGTAAGCGGTGGTTCAAGCTCAGGTTCAGGCAGTGTGGTGGCGCGCGGTTTAGTCCCGATTGCGCTCGGTACAGATACAGCAGGCTCAGGGCGTATACCCGCAGCATTTAATAATATTGTTGGCTTAAAGCCGACCAAAGGTCGCTTTTCAAATACTGGCTTACTGCCTGCGTGTAAAAGCTTAGATTGCATTTCAATTTTTGCCTTAACCGTCGCTGATGCAACTGTAGTGGCAGAAGTTATGGAAGGTTTTGATGTAACCGACAGTTATTCACGTGTGAATCCTGCTACAGCGCCTGCAAAGTTCAGCGCACAATTAAATTTAGCCATTCCAAAACAATTAGATTTTTTTGGCGATGCTCAATCTGTTGTTGCATTTCAGCAAGCATTAATTGAATTAAAAAACTTAGGTGCAGAACTGACTGAAATTGATTTCAGTGCTTTTAGTCAATTGGCGAGCCAACTTTACCAAGGGTCATGGGTTGCAGAGCGTACTGCTGCAGTTGCAGACTTATTAGAAACATCGGTACACGACTTTGATCCAACAGTTTTAGAAATTATTCAAAAAGGCCAGCAGTACACTGCGGTTGATGCTTATAACGCCGAATATTTAAAGCAAGAATTGGCTCGAGACATTCAGCAAACCTTAGCGCAATTTGATGCCTTAGTGGTGCCAAGCTCGCCAACCATACACACGCTTGCAGAAATGGCTGAATCGCCAATTGAAAATAATAGCCACTTGGGCACCTATACCAACTTTACCAATTTAGCAGACCTCAGTGCCATCGCTGTACCTGCAGGCTTTCGTGCCGACGGGCTGCCTTTTGGAATCACATTCATTGCACCGGCTTGGCACGATACGGCTTTAGCAGATTTTGCCGAAAAATGGCAAAAGTATTTGAAATTACCACTCGGTGCAGTAGCGAAAACATTGCCTGAAGCAAATTCAGTCATGTCTGCACCATCCGCACAACATTTTCGAGTTGCAGTCGTAGGCGCACATCTCACAGGCATGCCACTCAATTTCCAACTGACAACACGCCAAGCCGTGCATGTTGAAACCACAACGACTTCTGCCGATTACGCCCTCTATGCACTGCCGGGCACAGTACCTCCGAAACCAGGTTTAGCGCGTCAGGAAGCGGGTCAAAAAATTATTGTCGAGCTTTGGGATATTCCAAAAGCACGCTTTGGTGAATTTGTCGCCGAAATTCCAACACCACTGGGTATGGGCAATATCGAGCTTGCCGATGGACGTTGGGTGAAAGGCTTTATTTGTGAACCTTATGGCCTAAACGGTGCAAAAAATATCAGTGAATTTGGCGGCTGGCGCGCCTATATCCAATCACTGCAAGCAACAACAGCAAAATCAAATTAAAAAAATCGGGGAAATAATCATGTTTAAAACAGTTTTAATTGCAAACCGTGGTGAAATTGCTGTTCGTGCGATTCGTACTCTAAAAAAATTAGGTGTGAAATCTGTTGCCGTGTATTCAGAGACCGACCGTTATGCACAACATGTCTTAGATGCAGATGTGGCAGTTTCTCTTGAAGGTATTAAACCTGCAGAGACTTATTTAAGTATTGAAAAATTGATTCAAGCAGCCAAACAAACTGGTGCTGAAGCAATATTTCCCGGTTATGGTTTCTTATCTGAAAGTGCCGACTTTGCCCGTGCATGTGAGGAAAATAACATTGCTTTTATGGGGCCAACCGCCGAACAAATTTTAGAATTTGGCTTGAAGCATCGTGCACGTGAATTGGCTGCGGCAGCCAATGTACCCATGACACCGGGCACAGGTTTATTGGCAAGTTTGGATGAAGCACTCGCATCTGCTGCAGAGATTGGCTATCCCATCATGCTGAAAAGCACCGCAGGCGGTGGCGGGATTGGTTTAACCCGCTGTGATGATGAACAATCATTAAAAGATGCGTATGAAAGTGTAAAGCGTCTAGGCGAGCAGTTTTTTAAAGATGCGGGTGTTTTCCTCGAGCGTTTTGTCGATAAAGCCCGTCATGTAGAAGTACAAATTTTTGGTGATGGTTTAGGGCAAGTCGTTGCCTTTGGTGAGCGTGATTGTTCCTTGCAGCGCCGTAACCAAAAAGTGGTGGAAGAAACACCAGCACCGCATTTACCTGAAGCAACCCGTCAAAAATTGCACCGTGCTGCTGTAGAGCTTGGTCAATTGGTGAAATACCGCAGCGCAGGTACGGTTGAGTTTATCTATGATGCTGCCCGTGATGAAGTGTATTTCCTTGAAGTGAATACCCGTTTGCAGGTTGAACACCCAGTCACTGAAATGGTGACGGGTTTAGATTTGATTGAATGCATGCTGAAAGTGGCGGCAGGTGATGCTTTAGATTGGGAAAAACTCAGCAATATTCAACCCAATGGTGCTGCCATTGAAGTGCGAATTTATGCGGAAGATCCAGTGAAAAACTTCCAGCCAAGTCCGGGTGTGTTGACGGATGTGTATTTCCCTGAAGATATTCGTGTGGATACTTGGGTGTCTACAGGTACTGAAATTTCACAATATTTTGACCCGATGATTGCCAAAATTATTGTGCATGCTGCAGACCGAGACAGTGCGATTGCCAAGTTAAAAACAGCCTTGGCTGAAACCCGCTTGAATGGCATCAGCACCAACTTAGACTATGCGCATACCGTAGTGTCTGATGCACGCTTTGAAAATATGCAAATTTGGACACGCCTGCTGGATGATTTTAAATATGTGCCAAATGTGATTGAGGTGCTGCAACCAGGTACACAAAGTACGATTCAGGATTATCCGGGGCGTGTGGGCTATTGGGATATTGGTGTACCGCCATCAGGCCCAATGGATGATTATGCATTTCAGTTGGCCAATCAAGTTGTGGGTAATCCAAAATCGGCAGCAGGCTTTGAATTTACCTTACAAGGACCAAGTCTTAAATTTCATGCCGACAGCATCGTAGCCTTAGCAGGTGCGCCATGCAGCGCGGCTCTAGATGGAGTAAATGTCGATTTTTGGCAGCCGATCAACATCAAAGCTGGGCAAACTTTGGTACTAGGACAAGTTGAATCGGGTTGCCGTACATATCTTGCAATCCGCAATGGGTTAAATGTACCTAAATATCTAGGCAGTCGTTCAACCTTTGCATTGGGTAATTTTGGCGGTCATGCAGGGCGAGTGCTGCGCGCAGGCGACATGATTAAAATGGTCAACCCTAGCCTGCCTTTGGATGGATTGGAAATTGCTACAGCAGCACCACAAGCTTTGGCAGCAGAGCGTATTCCAAGCTATGGCAAAGAATGGAAAATTGGCGTGCTGTATGGTCCGCATGGTGCACCCGATTTCTTTAAACCTGAATATATTGAAGAATTCTTTGCTTCAACATGGAATGTGCACTTTAATTCAAACCGTTTAGGTATTCGCCTAACAGGTCCGACACCAAGCTGGGCACGTGAAAATGGCGGTGAAGCAGGTTTACATCCATCCAATGTGCATGATTGTGAATATGCCATTGGGGCGATTAACTTCACCGGTGATTTCCCTGTGATTTTGGCTAAAGATGGCCCAAGCCTCGGTGGCTTTGTTTGCCCAGTAACCATTGCCAAAGCAGAACTTTGGAAGATTGGTCAGCTTAAAGCAGATGACAGCATCAGTTTCTATCCGATGAGTGTTGAACAAGCCAATGCCTTGGAAGTTCAACAAATTGCCGATATCCAAAACTTTGCTCAAGCACCTGAAGCAAAACAGGCGGCAACTTTTGAATGTAAGCCAGAAGGGATATTGGCAGTGCGTGAAGCAGATGCGTATGCGCCGAAAGCTATATATCGTCAGGCAGGTGACAGTTACATCTTGCTGGAATATGGCGAAAACGTTCTCGACCTTGCATTGCGCTTACGTGTTTATCGACTGATGCAGCTGATTCGTGAAGCGAATATTGATGGCATCTTAGAGCTTTCACCAGGTGTACGTTCACTGCAAATTAAATATGATGGATTGCGTTTCAGCCAAGCGAATTTGATTCAGTTCTTATTGGGTCTCGAAAATGAGATGGGCGATTTGAGCCAAATTAAAATTCCATCCCGTATTATTCACTTGCCGATGGCATTTGAGGATTCGGCAACTTTAGGTGCTGTAGAACGTTATCAAGAAAGTGTTTGTGCCAAAGCGCCATGGTTGCCAAATAACGTCGATTTCATTCAGCGTATTAATGGCTTAGACAGCCGTGAGCAAGTCAAAGACATCATTTTCGATGCAAATTACTTAATTTTAGGTTTGGGCGATGTGTATTTAACTGCACCTTGTGCAGTGCCAATTGATCCGCGTCATCGTTTGCTCAGCTCGAAATATAACCCTGCACGTACTTTTACTGCAGAAGGCACAGTGGGTATTGGCGGTATGTACATGTGTATCTATGGCATGGACTCACCAGGCGGTTATCAATTGATTGGCCGTACACTGCCTATTTGGAATAAGTTTAAAAAGAACAAACAGTTTGGCGATCAGCAATGGTTCTTACGCTTCTTTGATCAAATTAAATATTATGAAGTAACCGAAGCTGAACTGGATCAATTCCGTGCTGACTTTGCCAATGGTGTGGCGGAAATCAAAATTGAAGAAACTGAATTTGATTTTGCAGCCTATCAAGCCTTTTTAGAAACAGAAAAGGACAGTATTGCCGAATTTAAAGCGCAGCAGCTGCAGGCATTTACAACTGAAGTTGAACGCTGGAAAGATGAGTTTGATGCGCCTGCGGAAATGGAAATCCTGCAAGATGATACCGACTATAGCCAGTATGCAGCCTTGAATGCATCGATGACCGGCAACATTTGGAAAATTTTTGTCGAAGCGGGACAGTCTGTGAAGAAAGGTGAGACTGTAGCCATTATTGAAGCGATGAAAATGGAGCTTCCAGTTTATGCCGATGATGATGGTATCGTGAAAGCGATTATCTGCCGTGCAGGACAAACGGTACATAGCGGTGAGCCGCTGGTTTATATGGAATAAACATGACCACAACCACCATTGTTGGGAAAAGCTCAGACAACTTGTCTGAGCTGGTTTTCCAAAAAATAAAAAACGATATTTTTGATTTCCAGCTCAAACCGGGCGCACGTTTTACCGAATCTGAAATTGCCGAGTTGTATGAAGTGAGCCGTACACCCGTACGTCAGGCTTTATACCGTTTACAGCAAGATGGCTATGTAAGAGTACATTTTCGTAGCGGTTGGGAGGTGAAGCCGCTGAACTTTAAAGCTTATGAAGAACTGTATGATTTGCGGATTTTGCTTGAATGCTATGCCATTGAGCAGCTCTGCAAAATGGAAACAGAACAACTCAAACAGGCTTTACAAGACTTGGTGAATCTGTGGTGTATTCAGCCTGAGCAGTATTTGCATGATTTAAAAACTTTATCGATGCAAGATGAAGCATTTCACTGTCAATTGGTTGAAGCAATAGGCAATAGTGAAATGGCAAAGGTGCATCGGGATGTGAGTGAAAAAATCCGTATTATTCGACGTTTAGATTTTTCTAAAGATTATCGAATTGAAGCCACTTATGCAGAGCATCAACAAATTTTACAATTGATCTTTGGACATAATGTGACAGCGGCATTGGAGAAAATGCGCAGCCATATTCAGCAAAGTAAAGAAGAGGTGAAAAAAATTACTTTGGAAATGTTGGCGCGAATGGCATAGAAGTATTTGCAAAAGATCTACCTCACGATAATTCACGGTAGATATGTATTTTACGAGTCAATCTGTGTCGTTCGAGTAGCGCTTAGAGTTACAAATATCTGTATTCATTGGTTAATATGATGGAGAAAAATAAAAAAGACCACGAAGGGGAGATTCTTTATTTCAACTTTAGAAAATGCGATTTCTTTGGCGACTGAACGCCATTTCGGACAAGTCGATAAAGCGGGTCAAGCCTATATTCAGCATCCACTTCGTGTGATGCAAAATGTGCTACATCCTGACGCTAAAATCGTTGCTGTATTGCATGACATTTTAGAAGATACTCCAACAACGACGGATGAGCTTCGTGCCATGGGTTTTCAAGCGCATATTATTGACGCGATACTGGCACTGACTAAAACAGCAGGTGAGAACCGATTTCAAGCGGCGCAGCGTACCGCCAAAAACGCAGTAGCATGTGAAGTAAAACTCAGTGATTTGCATGACAATATGGATTTGTCTCGCTTAACCACGGTCACAGCAAAAGATCGACATCGTTATCAACAATATTCAAAAGTTAAACGTAGATTAGAGCGTGCTCGGAGCGTCCATTTACATCTAATCGATTTAAATCTAACAATAGATTATCCGAGATTTCAATTTCAGAGTTCACAGCAAAATTTTCAGTATCTGCTCAATGCGATGTTTGATCTTCAGCATTCATTAGGTGGCGTTCAAATTGGATGTCCACAGGAATGGTGGATTTTATTTGAAGATGTCAGCGCATATTTTGCATATTGCCAAAGAAAGGGTGTCACTTCCAAGGAAGCAACGTTCTTAGATTTAATTTTAACCACAGATCTGGACTATTTCGGGGGCATTTTTCAAGCTGAACAAGATCGGCAATTATTTGCCTCTATGTTTATAGCCAAATCCTAAAAACTATAGAACAATAGAGATATGGGATATTCAAAAGATTTTAAAGACAAAGTCATAGAAATTATGATTCGAGATGAAATGTCTGTGCGAAAAGCAGCACAGCATTTTAACATCTGTATACAAACGATTCAGAACTGGAAAAAGTCCACTACAAACAAACCTATTCCTGGCCGTCCAGTTAAAATTAGCAGAGAGCAAATATTGAAGGATGTTGAACAATATCCTGATGATTATCAGTATGAGCGAGCTGAACGTTTAGGAGTAAGCACTCATGCGGTATTTAATGCATTACATGCCGCAGGAATATCGCGTAAAAAAAGACGTTAAAGCATCCTAAAGCAGATCAAAATCAACGTCAGCAATTTCAAAATCTCATAGAGTGTTTAGAAGGGAAATTGCCTCTGATTTACATAGATGAAAGTGGTTTTCAAAGTGAAAGTACCAGAACTCATAGTTATAGCCTTCAAGGAACACGTGCTGAAGGTGAATTTAACTGGCAGTTGAAGAATTGCAGTAATGCGATCGGTGCAATTATCGAAAATAGATTGTTGACAGTTGGTGTGTTTAATTGTTCTGTGAATACAGAAGTATTTGAATGTTGGATTGAACAGGATTTATTACCTAAGTTGAAAGAAAGCAGTGTTTTGATTATGGACAATGCGACCTTTCACAAAGGGAAAAGACTTCAGGAGTTGATACGTTGTGCAGGCCATTACATTGTGTGGCTTCCTAAATATAGTCCAGATTTAAATCCAATAGAAAATATGTGGTCACGAGTCAAGGCGATTCGAACTAAGTTTAGAGTTAAAGATATTGATAAATTATTTAAAGATTACTGTAATGATTTATTTGGTATTTAGCTATAGCGTCTTTATGCAAAATCATTTTTATCGCGTGGAAACTTAAGGCTGATTGAGTAGATTGTAGGGATTGTACATAAAGTGCAAGTGCACCAAGAGAAAGTTCATTAAGAAAAGGTCACGAGTGATTGATGAATTTTATCTCGATAATTAGATGCTGAGCGGCATATATAAACATCTCGAAATGCTAGACTTCGAGACTTTTAAAGTGATTCCATCCATTGACATCTCCAATGAAACATGTGGCCATGCTTGCTGAACCTTATGCCTCAATCCTACATGGCATCATGGTGGCTGCAGGATTTATCATTCCAACTTTGGTGTTGATGTGGTTGTATAAACGCAGTGAACGCCTTAGCCAAGCTGGATAAAAAAGCCCTCACATTTGAGGGCTTTTAATTATTTTACTTCGGGTAAATCAAACCAAATCACTTGAGCATCTTCAAGTGCTTCAATTTGGCTATCTTCTAAGAACGCAATTGCACCACCAGCTTCAACTTTATGTTCA
This sequence comes from Acinetobacter sp. YH16040_T, assembly GCF_024605785.1. Taxonomy (NCBI): domain Bacteria; kingdom Pseudomonadati; phylum Pseudomonadota; class Gammaproteobacteria; order Moraxellales; family Moraxellaceae; genus Acinetobacter; species Acinetobacter sp. YH16040_T. The sequence continues at coordinate 1,196,760 of NZ_CP094541.1, forward strand.
GCAATTTGCACTGAACCTGAAATAACATGAATATAGTTGATATGCTGCGTTGCATGGATGTCTAAAGCTTGACCATTCGTCAAAAATGCAGATTTAACTTCCGCTTGCTGGCGAATATGCATAGCTGCATTGTCATTTGGACCGACAATTAAATGCCATTGATTGGGTTGATCACGTGGATCACATTTAATTTGTTGATAGGTCGGTTCAGCATCACGTTCATTTGGAACGATCCAAATTTGTAGTAAATGTACATCTTCATCACCTTGGTTCATTTCGCTATGACGCACACCTGTACCTGCGCTCATCAGCTGCCATTCACCTGCAGAAATGCCACCATGGTTGCCCATACTGTCTTTATGCGTAATGGTGCCTTTTAACACACAGGTTAAAATTTCCATGTTGTCATGTGGGTGTTGACCAAAACCTTCATGCGCAGCAATTAAATCATCATTGATTACACGAAGAGCACTGATGCCCATGTATTTCGGGTCATACCAGTTACCAAAAGAAAAGCTGTGTTTAGACTCAAGCCAGCCCATTTTTACGTGACCACGGTTTTCACTTGGATGTAAAAAAGCATTCATGGCATTCATCCTTATCTTAATTATTGAATATGTACCTATTTTAAGATTGAACTAAATTGGGATATATAGTTTTTTAGCGACAATTCATCCTATTTTTGCAACGCTCAGCCAAGATTGAGTCTTTTGTTATGCATGAATGCACAGCTATAAAAAAAGCCTGCACGATGCAGGCTTTTTTAAATATGACTAAAATTATTCTAAGAATTTAACAGTCACACCAGATTTCACTTTCTTACCTAAGTCATTTGCATCCCAGTTGGTCAAACGAATACAACCGTGTGACGCAGTTTTAGAGATAGCAGATGGGTTCGGTGTACCGTGAATACCGAATGATTTTTTGCTCAAGCCAATCCAGATATTACCAACAGGGCCATTTGGACCAGGTGGTAATGAAAGTGGTTTTTTGTTGTTGCCTTGAACAAAGTTAGACGGTGAGTAGCTGTACCAAGGGTTTGGTGCAACACCTGTGACTTTATATGTACCTGTAGGCGATGGAGTATCAGAACTACCAATCGTTGCAGGGAATGAACCGATCATTTGGTTGCGGCTATTAAACAAGTAAAGTTGTTTCGCGCCTTTATGTGCAACGATCAGGTGAATATCTTCAGGAACTTCGTTACGAATATTCGCTACTAAGATTTTTTCACCAGCTTTTTTAAATGTCGCTTTGGGATTCAACTTTTTCAAAAAGTCTTCATCCATGTGGAATTTTTCACCCAACATTTCAGTCACACGTGTGTAGTACAAGCCTTTCATTTTTGCTTGTAATGCATAGTCGTGTGGAATCGATGCTGCATAAGGACCTTTCAAGTCTGCGTCAGTCAACGTGTATTCAATAAATGCAGGTTTAGAACCTTGTTTCGCAATCAGCGCATCCCAAGTTTCTTTGGTTAAAGTCCCTGTAGGTTTCAAGCTATTCATTTGTTGGAATGAAGCGATCGCCTTTAAGGTATTTTTACCACTGGTACCATCAATTGCACCCGGTGAAGCATGTGCATTATTGAGCATGACATGAGCACGTGCATAAACAGGGAACTGACCTTTTCCAATGTTGTCATACCACTGTGCATTATTTAGGTCATTTAAACCCCAAGCAACTTTGGCAGCAGGCGAAGTTGATGTTGGAGTTGTAGCAGTCGCTGTAGCAGGGGCAGCACCGATGTCGGCTTTAACATCTTCTGATTGTTGCAAGCTGTCTAAAGTTTGCGATGCTTGGTTCAGATCTTCTTGTTCTTGAGCGCTAATCTGGCTAGTTGCAGATGAAGCTTCAGTCGCTAACGGATCAATGGGATCCTGAACTGCAACATTAGTCACTTTTTTTGGCGTTAATGGTTGTTCAGCAGTAGATGCGGCAATAGCTGTACCAGCAAATATGCAACTTAGGCTCAGTGCGAGCATGGTGCGAACGAACATGTAATTCAACCTTAAGAATTATTCATTTACTGTGTATTAAAAACTGGCTAAGTATTACAGAAAAAAAGTGGAGATGCAGTAGTTGTTTTGTGTAAATATCATTTTTGGCACTCAACATGATCGGTTTTTAAATGCTTGAGAAGTTATTATATTTACAACCTTTTTGATATGATGATGCCAATATCGAATTAAGTTGGGAAAGTGAATGACGACCTTAAAAAATGATCGTTTCTTGCGCGCCTTATTACGTGAACCGGTAGATGCAACTCCGGTTTGGATGATGCGTCAGGCTGGCCGTTATTTACCAGAGTATCGTGAAACACGTGCCAAAGCAGGTGATTTCCTATCCCTTTGTAAAAATACAGAATTTGCTTGTGAAGTTACATTACAACCTTTGCGTCGTTATGACTTAGACGCAGCCATTTTATTTTCAGACATTTTGACTGTACCTGATGCGTTGGGTTTGGGACTGTATTTTGAAGCTGGTGAAGGTCCGAAGTTTCATAAAACTGTACGTACTGAACAAGATGTACTGAATTTACCTAAGTTTAATGCCAAATCTGACTTAGATTATGTCATGAATGCTGTGACTACGATTCGTTCAGCATTGGGCGGACAAGTTCCTTTGATTGGCTTCTCAGGCAGTCCTTGGACATTGGCAACCTATATGGTGGAAGGCGGTTCAAGCAAAGATTTTCGTTTTACGAAACAAATGATGTATGCACAACCTGAAGTGCTGCATGCCTTATTAGACCGTTTGGCTGTGGCGGTGACTGAATATCTCAATGCGCAGATTGATGCAGGTGCGCAAGCCGTACAAATCTTTGATAGTTGGGGTGGGGCATTAGCACACCGTGAATACATTGAATTTTCACTGAACTACATGCAAAAAATCGTGGCAGGTTTACAGCGTGAAAAAGATGGACGCAAAGTCCCTGTGATTTTGTTTACCAAAGGTGGTGGTCAATGGTTAGAGCCAATGATTGCAACGGGTGCAGATGCCTTTGGTTTAGATTGGACTACGCCATTAAATGTAGCACGTCAAACAGTCGCAGGCCGTGCAGCATTGCAAGGCAACTTAGACCCAGCAACATTGTATGGTTCGCCTGAAGCGATTGCGAAAGCGACGCGTGCCATGTTAGATGACGCATATGCCAACGGTGAAAAAACCGGTTATGTGGCGAACTTAGGTCATGGTATTACCCAGTGGGTAGATCCAGCCAATCCAAAAGCTTTTATTGATACGGTACACGAATATAGTGCCAAGTATTTATAAGGCTTTAGGGAAATTGGTTTAGGATTCAACCGTGGTCAAGATTATAAAATCATGTTTTGAGTTCTCTTATAAGGCAGCTTCGGCTGCCTTATTTGGGATATTACTGCTGATCGCTTTTGCATTAACTGCAGCAATGGGAAGTCAGGAATATTTTGGCTTTTTCCGTTATGATTATTTATTGTTTTATGCACTGATTATTCAAGTGTGTTTACTCTGCTTAAAACTCGAGTCTTGGGCGGAAGCCAAAGTCATAGCACTGTTTCATATCCTTGCAATGGGGATGGAAATATTTCTGACCCATCCACATATTGCCTCATGGCAATATCCGCAGCCTGCGGTTTTTAAACTGCTGACTGTGCCATTGTTTGCAGGTTTCATGTATTCAGCGGTGGGGAGTTTCTTTGCACGTTCACTACGTCTATATCAAGTGTCGTTCAGTAACTTACCGCGTTTTTGCAATATGCTGTGCTTAGCCGTTTTGTCATATCTTAATTTTATGACCAAATTTTTTGTGCCAGATATTCGTATGTTTTTGTTTGCTTGGAGTGTGGTGATCTTTTGGAAAACTAAGCTCAGTTTTCAATTACAAAATCATGTGATTCAGTTGCCGATGTTACCAATACTGTTGATTCTGGCATTTTTGATTTGGATCGCAGAAAATATCAGTACTTTCTATCAAATTTGGTTATATCCAAGTCAGGTCGATGCATGGCATATGGTCGGTTGGGGGAAACTCGGTTCTTGGTATTTGTTGCTATTACTCAGTTTGGTTTTAGTACTCAAAATTCTTGGAAAACGTGATGAAAATGGTACTTGGTTGCTCAAAAAATAGTGAAAAAGAACGTATTATTTTTAGCCAAAAGTTTTAGATGAAAATGTTTTGCCTTATCTGAAAGATCAAGTTAATCTACAGGTGTGTAATCAAAATTACACATGTTTTAATAATTAAAAACAATGGAATAAAATTCCCTGGAGAAGTGCTATGTTAAAAAAATTAGCTTTAGTGGCAGTCGTTGCACTAGGTTCTACAGCTGCTTTTGCTGACCGTGACGTAGGTTGTGGTGTTGGTTCTCAAGTTTGGGCGGGTCAATCAGGTAAAATTCCTAAAATTTTAGCTGCGACTACCAACGGTATTTTTACTAACCAGTTACTTGGTATTACCTTTGGTACTTTAGGTTGTAGCGGTACAGGTACAGTGACTGCCCAAGCAGTAACATTTACCAATGAAAATGCTGAATCACTTGCTCGTGATATGGCTGTTGGTCAAGGTGAGAGCTTGAATGTCTTAGCTGAGCTTTTAAACATTCAATCAACAGATAAAGCACGTTTCTTTGCTGTGTCTAAAGCAAATTTTGCTGAAATCTATTCAGCTGAAAACCAGTCTTCTCTACAAGTACTTGCTTCATTACAAAGCGTAATGGCGAAAGACGAAGTACTTAAAGCATACGTTTAATCGATGCTTTCAAAACCCTGTCTCTCGGCAGGGTTTTTTATTATCTAAAATATATAAAAATGGATTTGAATATAACTGAATGAAATCAATTGCTTTATTTTGTACCTTTATGATTCCGAGCATCTTATATGCTCAGCAAGTTGTAGATCAAAACATCTCTAAGACCGCAGAGCTACAGCGATATATTGAACTTGCACAATCAAAAAAACTGTCTGAACACATCAGTTGGCAGCGACTTTTATATACAGATCATAAAGGACAAAGTGAAGTTGCCTATACAGGTTATTTTTTAGCTGAAAATGGCCGTCAAAATGCCCAAGCTGAATTAGAGGCAGATGTCGCAGCATTGTTTCAAACCGCCGAACCTAATCAAGCCTTTCGTTGTCGTTTCCCAGCGCGTAGTCAGTGGCTGATGCAAGAGTTATCCATCCGTTCAGAGCAGTTACCTGTGGTGAGCTGCCCTGAGTTTGATGAATGGTTTGGAAAAATTAAGCCTTATAAAGCGACATTAATCTACGCCACAGACTTTATGGGTAATCCAAGTTCTATGTTTGGACATACCTTATTGCGTCTCGATCCGAAAGATCAGAAAGAATTAAATCTGGTTTCTTACGCCATTAATTATGCAGCCACAGTTGCTGGAGAAGATAACTGGTCTTATGCATGGAAAGGATTAACAGGGCAATATCCTGGCGAATATTCCTTGATGCCGTACTACCGTAAAGTGAAAGAATATGGCGATTTTGAAAGTCGTGATTTGTGGGAATATGAGCTAGCACTGACCGAGCAAGAAACCAGTTATTTGGTTAAACATATTTGGGAAATGCAAAATGTCAGTTTTCCCTATTATTTTGCTAGCGATAACTGTGCTTATCGTTTACTAGGCTTAATGGATTTGGTTCGCCCGACACTGAATTTAACCCAGAAATTTAAAGTCGCTTCCATTCCCGTTGAGACGATCAAAGCGATCAATGATGAACAACTGATTCAAGCAGCGGTTTATCGTCCTGCATTAGAAACGCAGCTTTTGTCACAAGCGCAGCAACATGGATATCGTTTAGCACGCGAAGCGCATAAACTCGCTGAAATTAAAACTGAGAACATGTCTACAGCACTCTCTCAGTTTAATGAAGTAGAGCAAGCGAAAATATTAGAAATGGCGTATGACCATCTGTATTTATTGCTGATTGGGAGAAAGGTGAGTGCGGAAGAAACGCAGCCTAAATTACGTCAAATCTTGGCCTTACGTAGTCAATCTTCGCAACCAAAACAACGGACTGAACCTAAGCAGCCAAGTCTAGATCCAGTCAATGGACATCATGCGCGAAATTTTTCAGCTACATTAGGTGAAGTTCAAGGTGAAAAATATATCGAACTCGGTCATCGTCAGGCTTATCATGATTTGATCGATCCGCAAGGTGGCTTTCGGATTGGTACGCAGTTGATGTTTTGGGATGGCTCGATCCAATATCGAGACGACCAATTCAAGATCAATCATTTTGATTTTTTATCGGTCAATTCTTACAACCCGATCACGCCATTTAAAACACCACTAACTTGGGGTTTTAATTTTGGCTGGCAGCAAGTGTCTGTAAATGCAGGTCAATTTAGTGAAACGAAACAACATGGTGTTGCTGAATTAAAAGCGCAATCCGGTTATAGCTGGGCTAATCAAGAACGTACGCATTTGTGTTATGTACAGTCTCAAATGCAGGTGCAGGGCGGTAAGTCACTAGATGATGGATGGCGAGTGGGCCTTGGGCCGACACTGGGTTGCCAAAATACTTGGTCAGAAAAATTCAATAGTTTGGTTCAAGCAGAGCTTCCGTATTGGCAAGATGCACATCAATGGAATCTGAAACTCGATGCTGAATTACAATATATCGTTAACCAGCAAAATGCGTTAAGACTTGGCTATGAATACCAGCAACAAGATGATCAAGATTGGAATAAATTGAAATTGAGTTATGTATTTTTCTATTAATTTTTAGAATAGATAAAATATGAAATATCAAATAAATTTGTTTTTTTATGTAAGTAAAGCAAGGTATGATTGCTAACTTTGTAATAGCTGTGGTTTGTGTCACCAAATGAATCAAGAATATATTACAGGTCTAAGTCAGGCTTGGAAAGATATTTGTGATCAATATACTGAAAATGAACATCTTGCAGCTTTGCAATTTATCCAGAAGCATGTTGAGCATTTAGTTACTGTTTTTTATGAACAAATGTCGAGAGAACCAGCGTCAGCTGAATTTTTTAAAGACGATATTATTCAAAAAAGGCTCATCGACACCTTAAGAAAATGGTTATTAGAAACATTTAATGTTGCACTAAATAATGATTTTGAAATTTCGGTTAAAAGGCAGCAAAAAGTTGGAATGGTGCATGCGCGTGTCGGCATTCCGTCATGGTTGATTATGCGTGGTGTACGTGAAATAGAACGTAAAATATTTGAAATTTTAGAGCTAAACCAAACTCAAAATATTCTCCATATGTGTAGTTATATTGTGCAAATTATGGGATTTAGCACTGAAATTATGTGCCGATCTTATGAGATCAATACGGAAAAAAAGCAAGAAACCAAGCATAATTATCGCTTATTTTCAGCGATGCAAGATGTTGCAGTGCATAAAGATAAACAACGTGGTTCATTGCTCAATTGGGAAAATGAATTGATGTTTAAAATCTTTTCGGGAAATGTCAGTTTTTATCATTCCTTACTTTCAAAATCAGAATTTGGATTGTGGTTTATTCATAAAGCGGCATATGCTTTTTCGGGTTCAGATCAAGTTCAATTAATTATTGATCGAATTTATGAAGTGGATCAATTAACCCAGCAAACGATGCAGATGACGGAAAAAGATCAGCTGCAACAGTTGATTCAACAGATTCGTGAATTGAACCGTGAAATTCAGCATCTAGTTGATCAACTATTTCAAGTGGCTGAATATATTGAGTCTGGCAATGATTCTTTGACTCAACTCCTAAACTGTCGTTATCTCAGTACGATTATTTCACGTGAAATTACCTTTGCGCGGCAAAATGAAACGCCGTTGTCTTTGCTCGCCTTTGACGCGGATTATTTTAAAATGATCAATGATAAGTTTGGTCATGCGGCAGGTGATCTTGCGCTCAAATTTATTGCCGAAGCCTTACAGCGTTATAGTCAAGGTAGCGATTATGCATTCCGTATTGGTGGGGAAGAGTTCTTATTACTCTTGGTGGATACTGGTGTAAACCGTGCGATGAAAATTGCAGAAAATATTCGCCAATATATTGAAAAGGGTTTGATCCGAACGGCACAAGGTCAGCAATTTAGTTTTACCGTAAGCATTGGTTGTGTACAGTATGATGGACATCCTGATTATCAGCGTTTCTTAGATGCAGCAGATCATGCGCTGTATGCGGCAAAAAATAATGGTCGAAACTGTATCCAAGTCACTAAGCATTTGTCGTATATCTAATTCGTTCAGAGTATAAAAAACTCCCTTATGTGGGAGTTTTTTATGGGTAAATGCATTTTATGGCGAGATGTGCCGTAATTTAAACTTCAACAACCACATAGTATTTTTTGACGGCTTCGACAACTTCAAACTTGCCCTGAAACGATGGGGGAATAATGCCCGCATGGCCAGTAGAAACTTCGATATATCCGCCTTGTTGATCATGAATACGTACTAAACCTTCAAGGATTGTAAAAAACTCTTGTTTATTGGGTGCAAAGACAATATTCCATGCGCCAACTTCACATTGCCAAATCCCGCAGTCCATATTGGGGTGTACATACAGGCTTGCAGTTTCACGTTTAGGATTGCCCTGAACTAAACGGTCTGGGCGAGGGAAGTCTATGCTGTGTTTGGCTTGCGCTAAACCCTGACCGGCAATATATACATCTGACATGATTCATCCTGAAAATAGTGCTTTGCTATCAAAGCAAACGATTTGCGACATTAAAACACAAATAAAAAAAGCCTCAAGAGTTTGAGGCTTTTTTATGAGTGCTAACGCTGAATGTTCTATTAATAGCTTTCAGGTACAGCACTTAGGAATTCACGGCGTTCTTCTTTATTGGTTTTAAAGTCACCGACAAAAGAAACGGTACGAGTTGTAGATTCTTGTTTACCAACACCACGCATCATCATACACATGTGAGCTGAATCTATCACTACAGCAACACCACGTGCACCAGTCACTTCAGCCACAGCTTCAGCGATCTGCTGAGTGAGATTTTCCTGAATTTGTAAGCGACGGGCAAACATTTCAGTAATACGTGCGAATTTTGATAAACCTAAAACATTGCCTTCTGGGAGATAAGCAATATGTACACGGCCATAAAATGGCAATAAATGGTGCTCGCACAAAGAATAGAATTCGATATTCTTAACTAAGACCATTTCACGGTTATCGGATGGGAAAACCGCATTGTTGGTCACTTCTTCAAGTGTCTGGCTATAACCAGAAGTAAGATATGAAAAAGCTTTAGCAGCACGCATAGGCGTATCTTTAAGACCTGGGCGATTCAGATCTTCACCAACGGCAGTTAGGATATTTGCGTAGGATTGCTGCATAGACATAAGACGTGTTCACTTACACTGAGAGATTGAACAAGGACGGCATTGTAGCAGAAAACTATTACAATGCCTTCTTTTGGAGTTAAATCCGATTATTGTTTAAACTGTGGGTTCTTTTCTGCACGTTTAAGCAGAACCAGTACAGCACCTGTACCGCCTTGTTTTTCTGGGGCGCTCACAAATGCCAATACGTCACGGTGTTGACGTAACCAACTATTTACATAAGTTTTTAAAATTGCTTCTGGCCCTTTGCCATGCACAATTTTAATGACGTTTTGATTGTCATCTTTCGCCATTTGAATGATTTGCAGCACAGCCGAACGAGCTTCTTCTACAGTGCAACCGTGTAAGTCGACTGCTTCGAACCAACGTAGATTACCGGCTTTTAAATCTTCAAAAACTTTATGCTGTAAGGTTGCAATGCGATAGCTTAAGGCCGCTTGACTGGCAACAGGGTTGAGCATCGCTTGCGTATCAGAAAGTAATGCATCATCTGTTTCCATAGGACCAATTGCAGCAGCACGTTTAGCCAACGTTTGCGCATCAGGTTTTTTACGACCCACTTTTTCCATTTTTGCAGTATTTCCTGCATTCATTTTTTGAACACCTTGCATTTGCTTTTGGAAAAGCGCGAAGTCTTCTTCCTGCTCTTGTTCAACAGTCTTTGGCGTTGGCTCAGGCTGTTTAGCAATCGTAGAGGAATGTGGATTCGTAATTTGCTTTTTAAAAGATTTCAGTAGGTTGTACTGATCTTTTGAAAGCGAAGAATCGTGTTTGCTCATAATGAAAAAACGGGAAATATACAAAAATTTAAAGCAATTATAGCCTTAAATGGCACTGATTTGAACTGGAAAGACTTTATATAAAGAAGATCTCTTAATTCATTACAAATCCTATTTGGGCTTCAAAGTTGAATTAATTAATTTAATAACTTTTTTATTTTTATATTGTTCTGCAAGAGCTAATGCTGATTGTTCTTCATTAAATTTAGAAATACACACGATTTCGGTTGAAGCGCCTTTTTCAAGTAAATAAGAAATTATCTGATATTGATTTAGGCGAATATAGCTAAATACCAAATAAATCATTACAGTAATCTTTAAATAATTTATCAATATCTTTAACTCTAAACTTAGTTCGAATCGCCTTGACTCGTGACCACATATTTTCTATTGGATTTAAATCTGGACTATATTTAGGAAGCCACACAATGTAATGGCCTGCACAACGTATCAACTCCTGAAGTCTTTTCCCTTTGTGAAAGGTCGCATTGTCCATAATCAAAACACTGCTTTCTTTCAACTTAGGTAATAAATCCTGTTCAATCCAACATTCAAATACTTCTGTATTCACAGAACAATTAAACACACCAACTGTCAACAATCTATTTTCGATAATTGCACCGATCGCATTACTGCAATTCTTCAACTGCCAGTTAAATTCACCTTCAGCACGTGTTCCTTGAAGGCTATAACTATGAGTTCTGGTACTTTCACTTTGAAAACCACTTTCATCTATGTAAATCAGAGGCAATTTCCCTTCTAAACACTCTATGAGATTTTGAAATTGCTGACGTTGATTTTGATCTGCTTTAGGATGCTTTAACGTCTTTTTTTACGCGATATTCCTGCGGCATGTAATGCATTAAATACCGCATGAGTGCTTACTCCTAAACGTTCAGCTCGCTCATACTGATAATCATCAGGATATTGTTCAACATCCTTCAATATTTGCTCTCTGCTAATTTTAACTGGACGGCCAGGAATAGGTTTGTTTGTAGTGGACTTTTTCCAGTTCTGAATCGTTTGTATACAGATGTTAAAATGCTGTGCTGCTTTTCGCACAGACATTTCATCTCGAATCATAATTTCTATGACTTTGTCTTTAAAATCTTTTGAATATCCCATATCTCTATTGTTCTATAGTTTTTAGGATTTGGCTATAGCTTTACCTAATGGGGAGCATCTAGTGAAATAATATGTTTGTGGTTCAACTTCATCTACTACAAGTTCATTTATTTTCCTAAGCTTCATTTTTTTAATGAAAGAAATATCTGTGTGCTCGATTGCCGCCATAATTAAGGTGGTATCATAAAATTCATTGTTTTCACCAAAATTTAAATATTCAAGATACAAATTTTTGGCTTTTTCATAATTATCAATATCATTTTTCTGTGTCAGGTTCTTTATCGCATTTTGGAAAAAATCATTCATATCATCAAAATCATTTATTGCTGCATGGAACATGAATAGATTTATTAAATATGGCTCATCAGCTAAATTCTTTTTCAATAAATGAGAATTATCTTTATAAAAAGTCTGTTCAAAATGATTTAATTTTTCCATGTAAATAGGGTGAGATTTAATATTGAGTGGTTTTGATAAAGAATTTTTATGTCCTTTAGAAATAGAAAAATAGGTTGAATTTTCAATATTCTTGTTTTTAGTATTGATTGAGAAATTAATGACTATTGGTAAGCCTTGATAACTAATGATTTCAATTTGATTCTTATTGAAATCATAATTTTTGCCCTTTAGCACGTGAGTATTTATATTTGGAAAAATTTGATTTAGGTCAATCTGAGCAGCAATGATGCCTTCGGGCATAGTGGAAATATTAAAGTAGAGGATATGATTTTGGTCAATAAGATACGGTGAGCCTGTATACAGAGTTATATTTTTTGCCCAACTTATCTGGTGTAGTGAAACCAAGATTAATGAAATGAATAGAAGAGTAGAAGCAATAATCGACTTCATTATTTTTAATTCTCAATTGAATAAAAATTATAAAAAGGATGTGTAATTTTTTTAATATGGATGCAAAGGAGAAAAAGGGTGAGCGAACTCACCCTACATATTCCATTTATATTTTATCAGGCACACCAAACAGCTCCTTAAACGCCTGATCAGGGCGTGGCTGCTTCATAAAACTTTCACCGACCAAGAATGCATGAATGTCATGTTCTTGCATCATGGCAACATCTGCAGGTGTTGCAATACCGCTTTCTGTGACAAGTAGGCGAGAAGGCTCAAGTAACTTCTTCAAACGTAATGATGTATTGAGGTCAACTTCAAAGGTTTTTAAATTACGGTTATTGACGCCAAGTAGACAGTTGTCAGAAAGACGCATTGCACGCTCAAGTTCTTCTTCGTCATGTACTTCAACCAACACGTCGAGATTGTGCTCAAAAGCAGTTTTCGACATTTCTTCGAGTTGTTGATCAGACAAACAAGCCACGATTAATAAAATACAGTCCGCATGTAAAGCGCGTGCTTCAATTACGCCATAAGGGTCAATTAAAAAATCTTTACGTAGCGCAGGTAAGTCACAGTTCGTACGTGCAATCTGAATGTTTTCATCGGCACCTTGAAAAAAATCCACATCGGTGAGAACAGACAAACATGCCGCACCAGCATCTTGATACTGCTGCGCAATTTCAGCAGGGTTAAAGTTTTCACGAATGATGCCTTTCGATGGTGATGCTTTTTTAATTTCAGCAATCACCCCCGGACGTTTAGAGCCGAGGTTTTGTGCAAAACCTCGAATGGGTGTAGCTGCTTGAGCTAGCTCTTCGACATCTTTATAGCTACGTTGTTTAAGACGGGCTGCAAATTCTTCTTTTTTACGTTCAACAATTTTACCCAAAATTGTATTGGCGATATCTACCATGATCTGTGTCCTAATCTTAAGCTTCGTATTCTTTTAAAGTTTTAGTAAATTCAGACAAAATGCCCATTTTTTCTAAGGCTTGACCGCCATAGATAATGTCATGTGCTAATGCAACACCTTGTTTATAGCTATTGGTTAAGCCTGAAACATAGATACCGGCACCTGCATTTAGGGCAATCATATTCGCGGCTTTATCACCGAGCGCAGTTTTGTTTTTACCTAAAGCATCTTTAATTAATTTTAGACTTTCAGCCGCGCTATCTACAGATAGACCTGTTAAGGTCTGCGACTCGATATCAACAGCTTCCGGCTGAATTTCCCATTCAGTAACTTCGCCATCTTTAAGTTCTGCAACATAAGTACTTGATGCAAGGCTAATTTCATCTAAACCGTCTTTAGAATGCACCACCAAGACATGTTCTGCACCAAGCTGTTTTAAAACTTCAGCCATAGGACGACATAATTCTGTAGAGAAAACTCCAATCACAAAACGTTTTACGCCGGCCGGATTCGTAAGCGGGCCAAGTAGGTTGAAAATACTACGGAAGCCCAATTCTTTACGTGGACCAGCAGCATATTTCATGGCTTTATGATGATTAGGTGCAAAGAGGAAACCCACGCCCATTTCACGAATACAGCGTTCAGTTTGCTGCATGTTCAGGTCAAGGTTAATTCCTGCTTGTTCTAAAAGATCAGAAGAACCTGATTTTGATGAAACACCACGACCGCCATGTTTAGCAATAGTTGCACCTGCTGCCGCAATGACAAAACTAGACGCAGTAGAGACGTTAAATAAGTTTTGACCATCACCACCTGTACCAACGATATCCACTAAATGTGGCAAATCACTGACATCGATTTTGATCGCAAACTCACGCATTACACGTGCTGCGGCAGTGATTTCATCAATACTTTCACCTTTTTGGCGTAAGCCCATCATGAGTGCGCCAATTTGCGCATCGGTCGCTTCACCTTGCATGATGGTACGCATCACTTCTTCCATTTGAGGTTGAGTGAGTTCAATATTTTTAGTGATGTTATTTAAAGCTTGTTGAATATTCATAATATTTTTTGCACTCGATTAAGCGTAAATTTCTAAGAAGTTTTTAAAGATTTGATGGCCATGTTCACTAAGAATTGATTCAGGGTGAAACTGCACGCCTTCGACAGGCAATGTCTTATGTTTTACGCCCATGATTTCTTCCATCGTGCCATCTTCTTCATTGGTCCAGCAGGTCACTTCTAAACATTCAGGCAAAGTCGCTTGATCAATTACCAAAGAGTGATAACGCGTTGCTGAAAATGGCGAAGGGAGGTTGCTGAAAATGCCTTGATCGCTGTGATACATGTCAGATAAACGACCGTGCATCACTTTTTTAGCGCGAATAATATCGCCGCCAAAAGCTTGTCCTATGGCTTGGTGGCCTAAACACACACCGAGTAAAGGAATTTTTCCCGCAAAGTGTTGAATCGCAGGAATTGAAATACCTGCTTCACTTGGCGAACAAGGGCCAGGACCAATGACTAAATACTTCGGTTGCCATCGCTCGATATCTTCCAATGTCACGGCATCGTTACGTACAACTTTTACTTCCTGATTTAACTCGCCAAAATATTGGACGATGTTGTAGGTAAAAGAGTCATAATTGTCGATCATCAAAAGCATGAGCGTATTAACCTTTGAAATTTATGCACTTAAATGTGCTTTGAATAGTCCGAAATGATTCTAAATAGTTGTATATTGACCCAAATATCGTGTGGATATTTTAAATAGAAAAATAGTGAAATATTTAGAATGCAGCCAATCATAGCAAATATTATTCAATTTCTGCTGAACAATTTCGCCAAAGTTCATCGCAACTGAAATCATTTCAGCAAATTATCGACTTATAAATTTAGGATTTAAGTTGAACAAAGCAATAGGCTGAATTTAAGTGTTTAAAATGTGTTCAATTGATATTTTAAAAAGATCTGCTTACTGTCGTTAAAAATTGCAATTCAGGCTCTAGCTGGAAAAATATGAACCGTTTTGAAGCAAAATCACCAAAATGGAGCACAATTAATGCAAAGGTAGATTGATCAAAATTAAAACAAAATGGTTAAATCTACTTCAAAAAAAGAGTGCTTTAAGGGCTCAAAAAACCTAAATATCGATCATGAATATAGTGATTACGCTGGTATTTTTCCATCTAGAACTAGCTAAACCATTAGTTTCTATCGTATTTAAATTCGACCTTAAAGCTTGAATAAAATCCTAATAATTTTATCGTTGAAAGCGATTAATCATTTTGGTGCATACTGGTGCAAAACCAAGTTGCACTATTTTGATACACCTGCGAGAAGTTTTTAAACAAAAGTGATGAAGAGTGGCTGAATATGGTGCATTTACTGTTACACACAGTATAATAGTCGAAAAGCAAGGAGCTAAAATCTTCTATTCTGATAAGGAATTCAGTATTTTAGCTTAGCTTTTAAAAGTTGGTACGGTAATTGCTTAATAACTACCAACTACTAACACGCACTTCAGTGTGCACAAAAAAATCATCGGAGCAAAATGAGCATGGCGAACAAGGTCCTTCAACTCATCCAAGAAAGTGGCGCAAAATGGGTCGATTTTCGCTTTACTGATACTAAGGGTAAAGAACAACACGTAACTTACCCAGCAGATTCAATCGACGAAGATACGTTTGAAGATGGCAAAATGTTTGATGGTTCTTCAATTGCTGGTTGGAAAGGCATTGAAGCATCTGACATGATCTTACGTCCAGATGCAGAAACTTGTTTTATCGACCCGTTCTTTGCAGAAGCTACAGTTGTTGTGACTTGTGATGTTATCGAACCTTCAACTGGTCAAGGTTATGAACGTGACCCACGCTCTATTGCTCGCCGTGCGGAAGAATACCTAAAATCAACTGGTATCGGTGATACAGCTTTCTTTGGTCCAGAACCAGAATTCTTCGTTTTTGACGAAGTAAAATGGGACATCGATATGTCTGGCGCGCGTCACACATTAATCGCTGAAGAAGCTGCTTGGTCTACTGGTAAAGATTACGAAGCGGGTAACTCTGGTCACCGTCCACGTGTGAAAGGTGGTTACTTCCCAGTTCCTCCTGTAGATTCTTCACAAGATATGCGTGCAGATATGTGTGCAAAAATTGAAGACATCATGGGCCCAGGTCGTGTAGAAGTACATCACCACGAAGTTGCATCTTGCCAGCTTGAAATCGGTGTAAGCTTCAACACTATGGTTCGTAAAGCGGACGAAGTACAACAGTTCAAATATGCTGTTTGGAACGTTGCTCACCAATATGCTAAAACTGCTACGTTTATGCCTAAACCAATGGTTGGCGATAACGGTTCTGGTATGCACGTTCACATGTCGATCTCTAAAGACGGCAAGAACTTGTTTGCTGGTGATGAATACGCTGGTCTTTCAGAAATGGCGTTATACTTCATTGGTGGTGTGATCAAACATGCTCGTTCATTGAACGCAATCACAAACCCTTCGACTAACTCGTACAAACGTTTAGTTCCACATTTTGAAGCACCGATTATGCTTGCTTACTCAGCACGTAACCGTTCAGCTTCTATCCGTATTCCTTATGTTTCTAGCCCTAAAGGCAAACGTATCGAAGCACGTTTCCCAGATCCAATGATGAACCCGTATTTAGGTTTCGCTGCACTTCTTATGGCTGGTCTTGACGGTATTCAAAACAAGATCCACCCAGGTGAAGCTGCTGACAAGAACTTGTACGACCTTCCTCCTGAAGAAGAAGCTAAAATCCCTACAGTGGCTCATAGCTTAGATATGGCGCTTGAAGCTCTTGCAGCTGACCATGATTACCTTCTTAAAGGTGGCGTGTTCACTAAAGAAATGCTTGATGCCTACATCGAACTTAAAACTGAAGAAGTTCGTCGTCTTAACACGACTACTCACCCAGTTGAATTCGACATGTACTACAGCTTGTAATTCTGTACAGAATTTCACTGTAAAAAGACCCGCCTTGTGCGGGTTTTTTTATGGGATGGGTTAAGATAAAGCAAAGAGTTGAATGAATATCTAAACATGGCAAAACCACGTAAAAAACATACCGGTTTTTTCCCTTGGATTGATCCAGCGGATCAGGCAAAGGGATTTAAACTCAACTTCTCAGAAGTGACTTATTTGGAAGTGGGACGGACAGTTGAAGGTTATAAGCAGGCTCAATTTGTCGAGCTGAAAAACCCAGAGCTGGCATTGGAGTTTGAATACCCTGAAAGTTTTTATATTACGACCGAAGGGTTGGTTTTAATAAAAACGCCGCAAGGCAAGTTTGAAGCCATTGCCAAGACAGATAACTTTTAATTCAACACTAAAAAAATTGAACTTAAAAAATGACCTGAAACACAGCAGGTCATTTTTATTGAATGTCTAGCAATTCACCAACCATCATTGCAAATCATGCTGTTTTAAATTATCGATTTCATATGGCGCATCTTCGGCAGGGTAGCGTAAGTTTTCGAATCCTTTGGTTTTGGCAATGGACCAAATCACACTCTCTCCCGCAGGGATGTTTTGGCTGCGCTGTGAATATAGTGGGTCTTGTAGGGCGTCTGCTGCTGAAATAAAAGTCCAGCCATGTTGCTGAAAGGCGGTAAGGAGATCTTTTAAAAATGCGGCATTAATAGCATTCACATGTAAAAGTAAAACATGCTGTGGTGAACGATTTATGGTGAGCTGGGCAAGTTGGTCATAATAATCTGCTCGGTGAAGCAGGTGAGCAATATACGCTTGTTTTAGGGGGTCTAATTTGTCCTGATCTTGCTGTTTGGCATAGTCGAGATATTTTTGGTTATAAAACCAGTCACTGGCATCTATACTGACTCCGCCAATGCGGTATTTATGCTGTGCTAGCCATAGATAGACAGCATCACGTTTTTCAGCGCTATTACCTTCTTTTAAAAATGGATAGCGGTAAATACGTGTGTAATTCGGCAACGTTTTTAGCACGGTATCCGCCTGTTCAATGCTGTGTAGATAATCGTGTACAGTGACACTTTGTTTATTCAGGTTTTGGTGCAATGCACTGTGATTGCCAATCAGATGGCCGGATTGTCCCCACGCTTGAATCAGTTACTTGCCTTGATAATCACCAATTTTAATCAGGCTCGGAAAAACTATAGTTTTGATTTGCTGATCATGCAGATGCTTTAAAATTTGAGCATTGATTTGTTCCGCTTGTGCGTTAAACGCTGGATTTAATCCATCATCAAAACTGAGGGCAATAGATTTTGCTTGAACCGTGATATTGGCACAAAGTAAAACGAAAAAAATAAAAACATGTAGCGGGTAAAATGGAAACATTATGCTTGTGTAATTTAGTGGTTATCCACGACATCATACTGTGTATGTGAGGTTTGTGTTGATTGCATATGTAATGAAGTGCTTAAGCTGTTTTGGTTTTGCTCATTTTACTGAAAACAAGCTATTGGTCATGAAAAACGATGTTGAGTTGGTTACACTAATGATTCGCTATACTCAGCAAATGGTTAAAGGGAAATGAAATATGCAGCGTCAAGCATGCGAAATGCGGGATAAAAGAATGTCTCCTGAATTAAGAACATGGTTGTATGCTTCGGGTTCATTAACCCAACAATTAACAGATTTTGCCCAAGGTGTATTTAAAGTTGAGCCGAGTATTGAGCAATTTCAACGTATGACGCTTCAAGATGCACGGTGGCTACAAATGCCAATACAGCACACAGCTTGGGTACGTGAAAGTTATTTATATGGCTGTGAAGCTGAGCCGTGGGTCAAGGCAAAAAGTATATTTCCAATCCTTAGCATACAAGGACGTGCGCGGATTTTTCAGCATATTGGTAAAAAACCGATCGGACATTTTTTATTTCAGCGTACCAATCCGAAGTGTGAGCGGCGTGTACTGTGGCTAGACGATGGTTGGACACGTCAGAGCTGTTATACTTGGCATGGTTGTAAATTTATTGTTCAGGAAACTTTTTTAGCGAGTTTTGAACAATATTTGCAGAAATAACATTACCAGATGAAGGACAGTCATGGCCGTGGTGCAACAAATTACTTGGCAGCAGCGTTTAGAAGCTTATTACTATTTATGTCGCTTCGATAAGCCAATTGGCACGGAACTGGTTTTTTGGCCAACCATGTGGGCACTGTGGATTGCCAATCAAGGAACACCGCAATTCAGTATTTTGATTCCCATGATTTTAGGCACGATATTTATGCGTGCAGCAGGTTGTGCGATTAATGACTTTGCTGACCGTAAAGTCGATGGTGCTGTGGAAAGAACCAAACATCGTCCTTTAGCCACTGGAGTGATTAGTGCTAAAGAAGCCATATATGTGTTCTTGATTTTGGTGCTTGCTAGCGCATGTATGTTGTTCTTTTTACCGATAGAAACTTTTTATTGGTCCTTTGGTGCATTGTTTTTAGCGTTCATTTATCCCTTTATGAAACGCTACACGCATCTGCCACAAGTATTTTTAGGCGCGGCATTTTCATGGTCGATTCCTATGGCTTATACCGCTGTGGGGCAAACACCTGATTTAACTTGTTGGTTATTGTATTTGGGTAATTTGGCGTGGACCGTTGCATATGACACACAATATGCCATTACTGACCGTGAATATGACTTGAAAATTGGCGTGAAATCAACTGCGATTTTATTTGGTAAATATGATATTGAAATCATTTCTTTATTACAGGCGCTAAGCATTGTACTGATTGGTTCTGCGTTGTATTTAGAAGATCTCTTGATGCCATTTGGTTTAGTTGCAATGTTGGCTGTGGCTGCCGATTTTATTTACCAATGGACTAAAACCAAAGGCCGTGATCCGCAGTTATGTTTTTGGGCGTTTCGCCATAACCGTTGGGTAGGGTTTATGATTTTTATTGGAATTTTTATGGCATTGGCTCTTTAATGTCATTGATCTGAAACTTTTTAAAATGAACTAAAGCATCCTATTCGGGTGCTTTTTTTTATGCATTAATAAAAAGGCATGTAGTTTCATGTTTAAAGAATAATGATTAAAAAGGATATTTTATGAAACGTTCAAAAATAGCATTAGCTTTGACAGTTGCAGTTTCTATGCTGTCTTTAACCGCGTGTAATGACGATGATAATGACTCATCATCTTCGAATCAAAAATCAACATTTGTGTCTGAAGCAAA
Organism: Acinetobacter sp. YH16040_T; assembly: GCF_024605785.1. Taxonomy (NCBI): domain Bacteria; kingdom Pseudomonadati; phylum Pseudomonadota; class Gammaproteobacteria; order Moraxellales; family Moraxellaceae; genus Acinetobacter; species Acinetobacter sp. YH16040_T. Next base: position 1,216,918 of record NZ_CP094541.1, read on the forward strand.
TTATGCTTTCAATACAGTAGACAATACATCGTCCATTAAAGTCATGACCTATAACATGACAAATGTACAGGGGAAAGCAGCGACTGCAACAGCCTTGGTATTATTTCCAAAAGCTACACAACCTAAAGATGGGTATCGCGTTGTGGTGTGGGAGCATGGAACAGTTGGAGCAGGAGATGAGTGTGCGCCAAGTAAAAATGTAATTCATCCACGCTTTAAAATTCTAGCTAACACGCTTATGGCGGCAGGTTATGTAATTGTGGCACCAGACTATGAGGGTTTAGGAACCAAGGGGGTTCATCCATACCTTAATTTATCGAGTGCGGCAAATTCGGCGCTTGCTGCAGTTAAAGCGGCAAAAGAACATTATGGTAAGCAACTCAATGGTCAGTGGATGTCGATTGGTCAATCGCAAGGTGGTCATGCATCCTTAGGGACGGCGGAATTTGCGAATACCGATACTAACTATAAAGGTGCAGTAGCAGCCGCACCTGCGTCGAGTTTAGGCACGATTATTAAGATTTACTTAGATCCAAAACTAAATGTAGATGCAAATGGTCAACCTAAAGCCCATGGATTGAATAGATTGGATGAACAGTTGGCACAAGTGCGTTATGCACTTAGTATGGGGCAGCTTTCGGAAGTTCAAGCACAGGCGTTAATTGATCAAATTGCAGATGGCTATGCTGAGCTTTTGGCATATGCTGCATTGACCAGTTCGGGTATTAAAGCCTATGAGCCAAATTATGATTTAAAAAATATTTTTACTGCTGATGCTGGTGTTATTGCAGAAAAAGCCTATGGACGTACAGGAGATGACGGTGCATGTTTAAGTTATGCCGATCCAAATGGCGCAAATGGTTTGCAAGAACAGTTTAAAGCAGCTGTGATTGAATTCTTAAAAGATCCAACGCATACGGTTTCACAGTACGGAATTGATTTGAATAAAATCGATACCGATCCTGTTGTTCAGAAATTTTTAAATGATAATCAGCCAGCGACAAATATAACTGCAGCTAAAGTGATTAAAGCCCCTGTTTATATTATTCAAGGTGCAAATGATCAGGCAGTTATTCCTGTGGTTACGCAAGCGCTATTTGCAAATATGAAAACGCAAGCGACGAAGTATTTCCCAGAGGCAAATTATGCTGAAGGTTATCAATTAGACGTTGTGCCAAATGCAAGTCATACACAGGCGATTATCTGTAGAAATGCGCAAGCGGTCGAATTTATTCAAGCTAAAATGTCTGCAGGTACAGGTATTGATTTAACCAATGAGCAAAAAGATGCGAGCCAAAGTCCACATTGTACGGGTATAGCTGCTTCAAGCTAAGTTTTTAAATAATAAAAAAAGGAGCATGTCTCCTTTTTTTATTGAATATTGGACTGTTAATCATTCAATCCTTGAAAATAAGGGGCATAGTTAGTTCGAGCAAAGAATGTTATGAAGACTTGAGCGAAATTTGTTTTTTGCTATATTGGGCGTCGAATTATTTATGTAAATGAAAGAATAGTTATGTCTGAAGTTAAGCCAAACCCCAATACCAAAAAGATGATCATTTTGATGGCACTTGGGCTATTGATTCCTATATTTTTGGTCAGTATGGCTTTTCTTGCAGTCAATAGTGATGCTAAAAACCAAGAAAAGTATAAGCAACAACAAGCTGAAATGATTGAGCGTATTAAAGCAAAAGAAGCTCAAGATGCGGCTTTGGCTGCTGAGGCTGACCAAGCAGTATCAGAAGTGCTGGCTGTTCAAGAGTCAAATGCTCAATAAAATTCAGCTTACATTGTGGATGTGAATGCAATGCGCATTCACTCAATGTTTGATTTTGATTTACGTATTTTACAACTATTTATTTACATCATGCCTGAGCGTGTGAACTGTTGGAATACTGGTGTAGCGGATTACACGGTAGCCAGCTTCTTCAAGCATTGCATCACGTTCAGCATCTTCTTGCTCTTTGCCTATATGACTGGGGTCATCTAGTTCGATAATCACAAGCACATTATAAGTTTGGTCAAGTATGACAAAATCAGTGACTTTTCGATTAAATCTATTTCTGATTTTGTAATTTTGAGTGGTGATCAGTGCACTAAAAGCCACTTGGGCTAAAATGTAGTAGTTCGGAAATGCTTCATTTAAACGATGAAACATCTTACTTTCAAAGGCAGTGATTACACGACGTGGGAAATACTTTTGTCTGCTTCTAAACAGTCTGGGAAAGACTAAGTAGACAAGGGCAAAAGTTGCCAAGCAACCAATAATAAAAAATATGAACTGACTGAGATCTGGCACGGAATAAACTACATATATGAAAAAAGCCCACGTCATGATGCGTGGGCTTTTTAGAATTTGGCTCTCCAACCTGGGCTCGAACCAGGGACCTGCGGATTAACAGTCCGTCGCTCTACCGACTGAGCTATTGGAGAATCTGCATGAATTCTATGGGGCAAATGCAGTGAGGTCAAGTCAGAATTGCAAAAAAATAAGGAAATTTAGGCTGAATGTATTAAATATAAACACCTTTAATATAAAGCGTTTTTAAAACTTAAGCTCTGACTATTCTTTCTAATGTGGTCGGAGAGCTAAGTGAATAGCTTAGGTCATCGAGCAAGTTATACTTATCTTAAAACAAAAGTCAGAGCATAAAAAAAGCCCACGACATAATGCGTGGGCTTTTAGAATTTGGCTCTCCAACCTGGGCTCGAACCAGGGACCTGCGGATTAACAGTCCGTCGCTCTACCGACTGAGCTATTGGAGAATCTGAAACGGATTCTAAAGATGTATGGCAGGGTGGTCAAGCCTGATTTAAATAAAATACAGAAAATTCAAATTAAGTGTTTTAAAAATAGCCGAATCCGACAACTTGGTACATATACGGATACTTTTAGGAAAGCAAAAACAAAAAAGTAGGTATGCTTTGTTAAATAGTTGGCGATAAAAAACCCACTTCGCAATGAGTGGGCTTTTTAGAATCTGGCTCTTCCACCTGGGCTCGAACCAGGGACCTGCGGATTAACAGTCCGTCGCTCTACCGACTGAGCTATGGAAGAATAGATGGCTCTCCAACCTGGGCTCGAACCAGGGACCTGCGGATTAACAGTCCGTCGCTCTACCGACTGAGCTATTGGAGAATCTGATGCGCATTTTAGGGATGAATTTTAAAGTGGTCAAGCAGATTTGATGAAATGACTATTTGAATGTTTTTTTATTGTTCAAGTCTAGAAATTTTTTCTTAAATAGCGGTTATTTTTGAAGTTTTTTATATCATCTAGGTTGCTGATTTGCTTTATCGTCAAATTTTGTAGATTTAAATTTTTAAGCGTAGTTATACGTTTCTCTTGATCTAAAGGAATTATAATTTGGAATAATAAATATATTTCTAAAATTTGATGGTTTGCGAAGGTATCTAAATGAAATTTAGAAAAAGACATAACAGGTTTAATGGTGTTTTGGAGTAGATTAAAAAGATTTTGATTGTGTTTGAATACAATCCTTAATAAATATTCATTACCGACAGGTAATAGTTTGTAGTGACTTTTTGTGTTGTTAATGGATATGCTTTCTATTTGATCATAGTTAAACTGAATTTTCATTATATAAAGTTGAATTATACAATGACTTTCGAAAAATCTAATTTGTGGCAGTCCATTTTTGATGATAAGTAAAATTAAGACGAATTCCATAATTGATAATCCAGTCAGTATTAGTGCTGAATTAAAGCTATATTTAATAGATTCTTGAACATAAGAGTAACTCACATACTGGATTATAGTGATAAAGATAAACATCACTAATATTTTGGTATATTTTGCTTTTATGATTAGTAATGGCTCTTGATTCATTCTTTTGTGTAATATTGTTTGTTGTGGCAGTATGATATTTAAAGCATAAAAAATCACCCTAAAAGGGTGATTTTTTTACTTTAAAATAAGTTTTAAAACTTATTTTTCAACGCCAGCAGCTTGACCTGCATATTTAGCGTTTGCATAGTCCCAGTTCACTAGGCTTTCTAAGAAAGTAGAGATGTATTTAGGACGAGCGTTACGGAAATCGATGTAGTAAGCATGTTCCCAAACGTCGATAGTCAACACTGCAACTTTACCGTGAGCAAGTGGAGTGTCAGCATTTGAAGTTTTAAGGATAGAAAGGTTACCGTTTACTTCGTCAGCAACTAACCAAGCCCAACCTGAACCGAACTGAGTTGCAGCAGCATTTGCAAATTCTTCAGCGAATTTTTCGTAAGAACCGAAAGCTTCGTCGATTTTAGCTGCTAAAGCGCCAGTAGCTTTACCGCCACCGTTTTTAGCCATACAGTTCCAGTAGAATGTGTGGTTCCATACTTGAGCTGCATTGTTGAAGATACCAGCTTTAGAAGCATCGCCTTTAACAGCAGTGATGATTTCTTCTAAAGTTTTGCCAGCAAGGTCAGTACCTTCAATTGCTTTGTTTAGGTTAACCACATAAGTATTGTGGTGTTTGTCGTGATGGTATTCTAAAGTTTCTTTGCTGATATGAGGAGCAAGATCTTCGTAACCGTAAGGTAACGCTGGTAAAGTAATCGTTGTCATGTTTTCAATTCCTTGCATTTTGCTGGGTTTTGACATTAAGTGCCGTTATTGTAATAGATTCTTGCAGTAAAATGCGCATTGCTTATAAATAACAATACAGAATAAAGCCTGAAAATATACGTATAAGGACTGAGCCAAAGACCAGGACGATTTAAATTAAATCGGGTTGTTTAATTCGAAATAACTATACTCAATATTGAACTGTTCTGAAATAGCTTTTGCGAGTCGTTGTACACCATATCTTTCAGTTGCATGATGTCCGCAGGCATAATAATGCACATTTAATTCTTCAGCCTCATAAAAAGTGCGTTCACTCACTTCACCTGAAATGTACGCATCACAATCTAATGCAGCCGCCTTGCCAATAAAGTCCTGTGCGCCGCCCGTACAAAAACCAATTTTTTGAATAGAGGGTTTATCTGCCGCCAGGTGAATGGCATCAAATCCTAATCTTTCAGAAACGAACTCTTTAAACGCCGCTGGAGTCATGGCTTGTTTTAAATAACCAACATTGCCAATAGGATTGCGTTCAGTAGGATCTAAAGCTTCAATATTTTCTAATTCGAGCAAATCTGCTATCGCTGCATTATTACCTAAAGTAGGGTGACTATCTAAAGGTAAGTGATAACCAACGAGTGAAATATCGTTTTTGATCAGGCTTTTGATGCGTTTGCCGCGCATACCTGTGATTGGGTAAGCTTCACCTTTCCAAAAATAACCATGGTGTACCAATAGCAAATCAGCTTTTTCTGCTATCGCGGCTTCAATCGCTGTTTGTGATGCGGTAACTGCACATAAAATTTTATGCACTTCTGCTGAGCCTTCAATTTGCAAGCCGTTGGGAGCATAGTCCTTAAATTCATGTGCTTTGAGTGTGCTGTCACACCACTGAATAATTTCACTTAACTGAGCCATATACTGTCCAAAATCTCAAAGAGACGAATCAAAATTTACGATTGTTTAAATTGTAACTAAAGAATCACAAATCTCTGTATTTATTTTTAATTTTGTTGAAAAGATTACATTACAATACGATATAAATTATTTAGCCATCAATGAATTATAAAATTTAGAGGATATAGACGTGCGTCGGACCTTTACATGGTTACCTTGGGTATTATTAATACTTGTGATCATCGGTTTCTTTACATGGCAACAGGTTCAAAAACCTAAAGCACCCATTGCCCCAGATGGGGTTAAAATGCCTGCAGAAAAGGTTGAGCCCCTCATTGATACGTCGCGTACAGGCGGTGTAGTTTCGTATAGTGCTGCGGTAAAAGTTGCTGCTCCAGCGGTTGTCAATATTTTCACTACGCAAAAAGTGAAACAATTGGATCATCCTTTATTAAATGATCCGGTTTACCGTGAGTTTTTTGGTAATCAACTTCCAGATCAAACCAATCAAAACGAAAATAGTTTAGGTTCAGGTGTGATTGTTCGTCCAGATGGCTATATTTTGACGAATAACCACGTGATCGCACAGGCCGATCAGATCGTTGTGGCTTTACATGATGGTCGTCGTGCTGAAGCGAAAGTTGTGGGTACAGACCCAGATACAGACCTAGCTGTGATTAAGATTGAAATGAGTCAATTACCGGTTTTGCCATTTAAGCTAAGTGGCAATGAAGTCGGTGATGTCGTCCTAGCGATTGGTAACCCTTTTGGCGTGGGTCAGACGGTTACGCAAGGGATTATCTCAGCTACAGGTCGTTCAGATTTGGGAATCAACACTTACGAAGACTTTATTCAAACAGATGCTGCGATCAACCCCGGCAACTCTGGTGGTGCTTTAATTGATGTTGCAGGGAACTTAATTGGTGTAAATACCGCGATCTTCTCGCAGTCAGGTGGCTCTTTGGGGATTGGTTTTGCCATTCCTGCAAAAGTATGTCAACAAGTATTGAACGCTATTTTAAAAGATGGGCGAGTGGTTCGTGGTTGGTTAGGTATTAGTTTACTTCCAATTAAACAAGAAAATATTTTAGATCCACGTGTGAATGGTGTGATTGTCGCAGATGTCATTCGTAATGGACCTGCAGCACAAGCAGGTTTAAAACGTGGTGATAAAATCATGAAAGTGAATAATGAGCTGATTACCTCGACCTCACATTTAATCAATTACGTTGCACAACAAGCGCCATTGAGCACTATGCAAATTGAGATTGAGCGAGACGGAAAGGCGATGACTTTGCCAGTACAAGTGGGAGAGCGTAAACCGCAAACTCAAAACAGTGACTCGCAATATATTCCATTACCCCGCTAGCATAGAAAATCCCTCTTCATGAGGGATTTTTTTTGAGTGCCTTTTTTGTAGATCGCTTTGAAGCGCATCGTTTGAGTCAAACAATACGCTTTGTAATTGAAATATCAATTACAAAAATGCATTGCACGCTTTGCTGAATTTGGCTTAATTTATAAGCAATAATAATCAGATAAGCGTATAAGAATATGAGCTTTTTACCCGCAGAACATGCCAAAGTTTTATCCAGTCAAGCCAATTTAGATATCGCCTTATATAAGGCACGTTTGGCTTTGCTGATTGAAGAAAATGCCAAACAGGGGAATACCGCCGTATTTACGGTTTTACCCAAGCATTTAGCTTTAGAAGAGATTCGAAGTCTATCTGCTGAGCTTACAGAATTGGGATATCAAGTTCGATTTGAAGTGAATGAATTCTTTTATAATTTTAATGTGTACTGGATTTGATTCGGGATTCACTATATTTAAGGTCGTAAGTTAAAAACAAGATGAAACCCTTTAGAAAACCACGATAATCGCAGTTTTCTAAAGCTGTTTTATAACGTAGCGACTTATTCAGATTTTTGATAGTCATTAATGACTTCAAGTGCCGCACGAAAGGCTTCTTGAGTCGCCGGTGCGCCACAATATGGCAAACTATGAAGTAACACTTCCTGAATTTCTTCTACAGTCGCCCCATTATTTAAAGCACCTCGGACATGACCCTTGAGTTCTGTTGGACTTTTTTGTGCAGTTAAAAATGCAATGGTAATCAGTGAGCGATATTTACGGGGTAAAACGCCTTCACGCTGCCAAGTTGAACCCCATGCATGCTCATTAATCCAATCTTGCAAAGGTTGAGTAAATGGCACGGTATTGTCTTGCGCACGTTTGACGAAACTCTCACCCATAACTTCAGTACGAACTTTTAAGCCATTTTCATAATCTTGTTTTGACATGCAGCAAACCCTCTGTGATGTAATTTTGCAGTACAGCCTATACCTTTGACTCTGCGATACCATTGGCTGATGGTCGTATAAAAAAGCCATCCCATTGTTTAACAGTGGAATGGCTTTTATTTTGAGTAAAATTAAGTTTAAAAGCGATGCAGAAGCTGATTAATATCGCAGAAATGCTTCTGGTTCATCATCGGTGTGTTGTTGCTTTTTCACTTCTGGTGAAACGGTTAAATGTGGATTGGATAGCTCAAGTTCGTGGATGAGCTGCATGTCAAATACATCTGTGAGCATGCTGTCATAGCGTTGAATGTTGTAAGTGCTGAGCTGTTCAGCTTCAGAGGCTGTAATGAATTTTTGTGCAATTGCATCGACTATATGTGCTTCAAAAGTTAAACCTTTAAATTGGCCTTTAGATTCAGCTTTTTTAAATTGGTTCCACAGCGGTTCAATTTTCAACAATTGTAAAAAGGCATTTTCCATACGACCAGAAACTTCATCTGCTGCAGTGCTGTAATACACGTGCTTTTTCAGTTCTTGGCGGAAAGTATTGTCTAGCATCATTTGAGTGGCAACTTCACGTTTTAAACGGTCTGTCGGTTTGGCAACAACTCGTCCAAACGGAAAGCAGATGATTTTTACTACGCTTGCTGCCAGCCGCATTGGGAAGTTATCAAATAAACCATGGAAAGCTTCTTCAACATTGTACAAAGCTTTATCTAATGCAAGTTGCGCATGTAATTGTTCAGCTTCACTTCTTTGACCTTGTTCATAATATTTAAGAATAGCCGTTGCTATAAATAAATAAGAGTGAATGTCTGCAAGTCGGCCCGAAAGCATTTCTTTACGTTTAATATCACCGGCTAATAGGCCAAGACACATATCTGCAGTCAGCGCGAAATCGGCACTGAATCGATTAATTTTTTTATAGTAGGGGCGGCTAAATTCATCTGCTGAAGCTGGTGAGTCGGATGGGCCACCTGTGAACGCATAAGCAAAGGCGCGTGCAGTTCGGTTAAATGTATAGCCTAAGTGCTTAAAGAGCATTTCATTGAATGTATTGAGTGCAGCGTTTTTATCTTCGGCTTGAAGTAATTGTAGCTCTTCAAATAAATATGGATGGCACCGCATTGAGCCTTGTCCAAAAATCATCAGAGAGCGACTTAGAATATTGGCACCTTCGACAGTAATTGACACAGGAATGGCCTGATAATTCAAAGCTAAAAAATTACGAGGTCCCATTTGCACGGCACGTCCACCGACGATGTCCATGCCATGATTGACTACTTTACGCATGGTTTCAGTGGCATAGTATTTGGCCATTGCAGTCATTACAGCAGGTTTGCCGCCTTGGTTTAAACCACAAGTCACCAAATAGCGAAATGCTTCAAGCATATAAGCATCTGATGCGATATCACTCGAAGCTTCTTGTACACCTTCAAAATTACCTACAGGAATTTTAAACTGCTGACGAACTTTGGCAAATGCACCGACATTTAAATATGCCATTTCTCCAGCTGCCGTTGACAATGCAGGGAGTGAAATACCACGACCGACCGCTAAACATTCCATTAGCATACGCCAGCCTTTGCCGGCATTTTCAATCCCTCCAATGATCCAGTCTAAGGGAATAAAGACATCTTTGCCTTCAACTGTACCATTCATAAACGGAGAGCCTGGATTATGACGTGGACCTGTAATGACACCCTCATGACTCGCCGGTAGCAGTGCACAAGTGATGCCATATTCAGTTTTATTTCTATCTCCCAATAATCCATCTGGATCGTATAATTTAAATGCCAGACCAATGACAGTGGCAATCGGTGCAAGGGTAATCCAGCGTTTAGAGAAATTCATGTTTAAGCCGAGCACTTGTTGTCCCTCAAAGGTGCCATAACAGACGACACCTGTATCTGGAATAGCGCCTGCATCTGAACCGGCTTCAGGGCTGGTGAGTCCAAAACATGGAATTTCTTCACCTTTGGCAAGGCCAGGGAGGTATCGGTCTTTTTGTGCTTCAGTACCATAGTGTAGAAGCAATTCCCCTGGTCCAAGCGAGTTGGGCACCATACAACTGACTGCGGCAGTCAGTGAGCGGGATGCAATCTTGCTCATGACACGGCTTTGTGCAAATGAACTAAATTCACGTCCTCCATACGATTTTGGAATCACCAGTCCTAAGAAACCATTATCTTTAATGAATTGCCAAGCTTCTGGTGGGAGGTCTTTATGTTTATGGTGAATATCCCACTCGTTGAGCATGCTACAAAGTTGCTCAACTTCATTATCAATGAAAGATTGTTCTTCAGCACTGAGCTGAGGATAGGGATAAGCCTCAAATTTTTTCCAATCAGGCGCGCCCATAAATAGCTCTTTTTCCCACCAACTGGTTCCTGCATCCAATGCTTCACGTTCCGTAGTACTCATACTCGGCATCGCATTTGCTAAGGATTTATAGGCAGGTTTGGTGAGCAGATTGAGTCTCAGTGGGTCAATCAGCACGATTAAACTTAAAGCAATTAGAGGGATGCCAAGTATTAATGACCATGGGCTTAAAAAGGCGAGTGCAATTGAAACGAATATCAGTGTTATTGCGCCTACAGCTCGTGAAAGTTCAAAGAAAAAAACGGCCCAAAGAGCAAAAATAAAGAGTACGGCACTGAGTATAAATAGCATTTGTTATGGCTCCAGTGACAAGGGCCAGAGCGTTATGCGTTTAAAACAGCCTACATGCGTTTAAAATGATCTCATCTTTTGTCTTTCTGATTTTAAAGTGCATGAGACTGTCAAAATGGCATCACTCGGCTGGTGAGTATGATTGGACAATTGCGCGAATATAATGAAAGCGCAAATAAAGTGTTATCAATAGATTGATTAATAAATGATCACAACACAATCCCTATCGGGCAAAGAAATGTCACATTACGTAAACTTGGATAATTCGATATATTGGATGAATATTGGATACTGTTTAAGGAACACACAATTTTCGAAAGATCTTATATTGGGAAACGAATTGGGCTTAGTGTGAAAGCCACAAAAAAAGCCCTCAATCAATGAGGGCTTTTAATTTGCGATGTTTTAAATCTTAGTGTAATTAGGCTTCAATCGCTTGAACTGCAATTTTCTTTGCAGGATCAGTTTTACGACGTACCGCAGGCACTGGCTCACCATAGTATTGACGGTCAGCAAAGTAACTTGAACGGACCATTGGTGCAGCCCAAATGTTTTTGAAACCAAGCTTTTGGCCATGTGCAGTGTAACGCTCAAATTCTTCTGGGCTTACAAAACGGTCAATAGGGGCATGTTCTTTAGAGGGCTGTAAGTACTGACCAATGGTGACATAGTCAACATCATGTGCTTTTAAGTCGTCTAATAACGCGATCACTTCTTCTTCAGTTTCACCAATACCGACCATCAAACCACATTTAGTTGGTACATCTGGGCAGTATTCTTTAAACATTTTTAATAAGTTTAGAGAGTGTTGGTAGTCAGAACCTGGACGCATTGCTTTATACAAACGTGGCACAGTTTCAATGTTGTGGTTAAACACATCAGGAGGGCACTCCGTCATGATACGAAGGGCAACATCCATACGACCACGGAAGTCAGGAACTAGAATTTCCAAAAGTGTTTTTGGGCTCAAGTTTCGAGCTTCTTTAATACAGTCAACAAAGTGCTGTGCGCCGCCATCAACTAGGTCATCACGGTCGACCGACGTAATTACGGCATATTTCAAACCTAGATTGGCAATGGTTTCTGCCATGTGACGTGGTTCATCTGGGTCAAGAGCATTGGGACGACCATGCGCAACGTCGCAGAATGGGCAACGACGAGTACAGATATCGCCCATAATCATAAAGGTTGCAGTACCGCCACCGAAACATTCAGGTAAGTTCGGGCAAGCCGCTTCTTCACACACGGTATGTAATTTTTGTGCGCGTAAAGTTGTTTTAATACGTTGAACTTCATCAGGGGCAGCCATTTTGACCCGAATCCAGTCAGGCTTACGAGGCGTTTCAACCGTTGGCACGACCTTCACAGGTATGCGAGCGACTTTTTCTGCGCCACGAAGTTTTACACCCTGTACAGGTTTACGGTTCTCAGACATATTCAACTTTTCCACTGTTTTTGACGAGGAGATATTCAAAAAATTAGCTCGATCATTATAGCGGACTTGAGCTTAAATAGGGGGAAAACGATATTCATATAATAAATGTGGTTATCACATAATATATGTGAGCTAAATATCCAAAAAAGTTAGGATATACGTCATAATACAGCCTAGATTAAAGAATATTTGTAAAGGAGCGTTGAATGCCACGTAAGAAAGAGGTCGTTAGTGGAACTTTCGTGAAATACGATGCGGTAGTTCTGGGTTCTGGCCCTGCGGGTGAAGGCGCTGCAATGAAACTTGCTAAATCAGGTAAGCGAGTTGCAATTGTAGATATGCGTGAACAGCTTGGTGGTAACTGTACCCATGTAGGAACAATTCCAAGTAAAGCATTACGTCAGACCGTTTCAAGCATTTTACGTTACCAACGTGACCCTATGTTCCAAAAAGTCGGTGAATGGAAACAGTTCACGATGAAACAGGTGTTACGTAATGCGCATAAAGTGATTCAACAACAAGTTGAAACGCATTCACGTTTTTATGACCGTAATAAAATTGATATTTTCCACGGCCGTGCGTATATCCAAGATCAAAACACTGTTTTGATTTTTAGCAATGAAGGTATGACGGAAACTTTAGTATTCCAGCAATTAGTGATTGCGACAGGTTCACGTCCTTACCGTCCTGCTGCTTTAGACTTTAATCATCCTCGCGTATTTGATTCAGACAAAATTTTGGATCTGGATTATTCAATCCAAAAAATCATCATTTATGGTGCAGGTGTGATTGGTTGTGAATATGCGTCTATCTTTATTGGTTTAGACCATAAAGTAGACTTGATCAATACACAGCACAAATTACTCAGCTATTTAGACGATGAAATCTCAGATGCATTGTCATATCGTTTACGTGAGCAGGGTGTACTGATTCGCCACAACGAGCAGATTGATCATCTTGAAACACATGATGATCACGTGGTTCTTCACTTGCAAAGTGGTAAGAAAATTAAAGCGGATGCGATTTTGTGGTGTAACGGCCGTTCTGGTAATACCGATGGTTTAGGCCTAGAAAATGTAGGTATCAAACCAAACAGCCGTGGTCAATTAACTGTGAATGATCAATATCAAACTGAAGTAGAGAATATCTTTGCTGCGGGTGATGTAATCGGTTGGCCTTCACTTGCATCTGCTGCATATGACCAAGGTCGTTGTGCCGGTTCTAACATGAGCGGTGAAGAAGGAATTGCACCTGTAACGGATATTCCTACGGGTATTTATACCATTCCTGAAATTTCTTCGATTGGTAAAACTGAACAACAGTTAACAGAAGAAAAAATTCCGTATGAAGTGGGTCAGGCATCTTTCCGTCATTTGGCACGTGCGCAAATTACGGGCGACACCGTGGGTGAGCTTAAAATCTTGTTCCATCGTGATACTTTAGAAATTTTAGGTGTTCATTGCTTCGGTAATAATGCTGCGGAAATTATCCACATTGGTCAGGCCGTGATGAATAGCCCGAACAATACGATTAAATATTTCGTAGAAACCACATTTAACTATCCGACTATGGCGGAAGCGTACCGTGTTGCAACATTGAATGGTATGAACCGCTTATTCTAAGGTTGAATTGAACTTAGAATGTGCAATAAAAAACCCGTGAGTTTCGGCTTGCGGGTTTTTTATTGGTAGAATAAAGTGCATACAAAATATACAGTCAATAAACTCATTATCATCAGCATTTCCGACTCATTTTAGGTAACCCATGACGATCCGTTCAGTGACTATTCAAGGTTTTCGATCTATTCATCATATGAGTCTGACCTTGTCGCGTCTGAATATTGTCAGTGGTCCGAATGGTTGTGGTAAATCCAATCTATATAAAGCTGTACGTCTCCTGCATGAAGCTGCAAATGGCCAATTATCCCAAGCTATTGCAAATGAGGGCGGGATTCAAAAAATCATGTGGGCAGGTGGTCACCGTGCGGGTGATCGATCGAAAGACCCTAAGCGCATGAAGCTTGCAGTGGAGATGGAGCATTATGAATATCAACTTGAAATTGGTTTTCCTGAACCGCTCATCACCTTGTTTGCACTCGATCCTTTGGTCAAAGTAGAAGGAATTTGGTTAAGCGGTTATCAACGTCGAAAAATGAGCGAGTTGTTAGAGAGAACCAACCAAGCGGCATTTCTTAAAAATGTTGATGAAGAACGGATTGCTTATCCGATGTCTTTAACACCTGAAGAGTCGGTGTTTGGACAATTGTCCGATCCACATTTATACCCCGAAGTTTCACAAGTGCGTGAGACCATGAAAAACTGGCGCTTTTATCATGAGTTTTCTGTCAGTGGAAATTCACCGATCCGTGTCCCACAGGTGGGCATTCGTTCGCCAGTTTTAGCGCATGATGGTACAAATTTAGCTGCGGCTTTTGAAACTTTACGTGAGCGTGGCAACAGTGAAACCTTGTTTGAAGTACTAGAAAAAGCCTTTCCGCAGACCCAATTTTATGTGCAGGAAATGGGTGGGCGCTTTCAAATGATGATGCAAAAGCAAGGGATCTTAAGACCTTTGGAAAGTGCCGAATTTTCAGATGGGACTTTACGGTTTTTGTGTTTAGCTGTGGCTTTATTGAGTCCAAGACCCCCAAATTTTATGGCACTGAATGAGCCTGAAAATAGCTTACATCCCGATTTATTACCTGCCTTGGCGATGCTGATTGCCGAAGCAAGCCGCTATACGCAGCTTTGGTTGACCACACATTCCAATGAACTGGTTGAAATGATCAAACAGTATAGTGATGTGCAGCATTATCAACTAGATCAAGTCGAGGGGAAGACCGTGGTCAAGGGCGCAAGCTTAATCGATGAGGATTAGATTATTCCTTTAGCTATAGTTTTTTTGCTTAAGTTTAAAAAGGTAGAAAAGTTAAAAAAGCATAATAGCCGATAAAACTACTTATTAAGCTAAACCAGACTGGCAGCTTGCTGCGAAGTAAAGCAATAACGACGGCAACAAATATAAAGTCCGTCCATTGAATGATGTATTTCTGGCTCATTTGAAATAGTAGATACAGTAATAGACCGACGACAGCTGCATTGATTATTTTTAAGGTGCCAAAAAGCATCGGGTATTTCATCAACTTATTCCAAAACGGTAATAAGCCAAACAATAATAAAAATGATGGTAAAAATATCGCCACAGTCGCGAGTACAGCATTTAAGAGTAGCACATCAGTCATGGGTAAAAGTGTGCCGAGATAGGTGGCGAAACTAAACAAGGGCCCCGGCATGAGTTGTGCAAAAGCATAGCCTAAGTCAAAATTTTCATTACTGATCAGTCCTGTAGAGACAAAGTCCTGATGTAAAAATGGCAAAATAATATGTCCACCACCAAAGACGAGGGATGCTGTGCGGTAGAAGCTTTCTAAGCTGAAAGCCAATACCTTGCTATGTTGTATATCGAAGAATGGCAGAACGAAAAAAGGGCTGATAAAGGCGAGAAGCCATAGCCAAGAGGTGCGAGTATTTTCATGTGCATTTTGGCTAAAACTGTCATGTTTGGGTGGAACTGTTTCGGTGATATTTGGCTTTTGGCTGCGTAATTGATTTGACGATAAAACTAAACCGATAATTGCAGCGCATAAAATTACCAAAACTTGATTTAGAGAAAATTGAAAGAAATAAATAAAAAATGCAGCCAAGAGCATGATCAAATACTGCAGTTTTGTTTTACAAAAGCTTCGCATCATTTGCCAAAATGCCCATGCAACAACGGCTAGTACAATCAACTGAATAACATGAAAGAATAAAGTTGAGAGTTGATTACTGAGTTTTATACTTAAAGTGGCCGCGGCACACATCAGCAGGGCTGAAGGTAAAGTAAAGCCTAACCATGCAAAACAAGCACCTTGATAGCGGTTGAGTTGAAATCCAATTGCCATGCCGAGCTGGCTACTTGTTGGGCCTGGAAGGACTTGAGCCAAGGCAAGCAAATGCGCATATTCATGCTCCGTTATCCATTTTTCTTGTTTCACAAAATATTGAAAAAACAACACCAAATGTGCCGCAGGTCCACCAAATGCAATACACCCTAATCTTAAAAAGGTGAGAAAGATGACGAGGTTTTGTTGTGGTGTGGACTGGCTCATGCGTTACCAATATTTAAAATCAAAAGTAAGGTTATGAATTTCTAAAGGATAAAATTATGAAAGTTAAAAGATCTTAAAGGCTGATTATTGCAGGAGTATGTAAGTCCTGCTTCAAAAATATTTTGAAGTGCTTAGCAGGGAAAAAGATAATTGGACGAAGTGACATAGTGCTGTCCCACATGCACATGGCGTCGGTTTCCGCCGCTGATTAGCATCAGCACATACACATAAAAAATTGTCTAAAAATGACTTCTCCAAAATCAGACACCTTATCAGAAATTTTGAGCGCTTTATTGAAGTGGTTGATGAGTGGCATTGCATCGTTACTTTCAATCATGGCATTTGCAGATGATCAGCTACCTGCTACACAACCATTAGCAAGTTATGCAGATCAAAACAGTTGGCAGGACATTCAGCCCTATCTCCCCAAAGAATACTATTTAGATGAAACGCAGCGCCCTAAAGAAGAGTGGTGGAATTGGCAGGGTCATACTGTTCACTTAGATACCTATCGAAATCCACAGGCAAAAGTGAAGGTGATTCTGTTTCATGGTGTGGGAACAAATGGTCGACAAATGTCGATGATTTTGGGTCAGCCTTTGGCACAGAGTGGCTATGAAACTATCGCTATTGATATGCCCGGTTATGGCCTCACCCAAGTCAAAAAGGGCTCAAAAATTCGTTATGATGACTGGGTTCAAGCAGGCAATGACCTCATTGAAGCCGAGCTACAAAAAGATCATCGTCCTATCGTTTTGTATGGGCTTAGTGCAGGTGGTATGTTGACCTATCACGTGGCAGCAAAAAATAAACAGGTGAAAGGTATCGTCGGTATGACCTTTCTAGATACTTCAAATAAAACCGTGCGTGATCAAGTCTCTTTGAATAAATTTATGAGCCGCGTGGGCAGTCCAATGGCTCATGTGACGGCACATACACCATTATCAGCATTGCCAATGCCGATGCGTTGGGTAAGTAAAATGCATCGTTTGGTGAATAATGACGCAGCATTGCAGGTCTTTTTAAAAGATAAAACATCCGCAGGGAATAGTGTATCGGTTAAATTTTTAGATTCGTATTTATATTATAAAAATGACACGCCACCGGAGCAGTTTGATGTCTGCCCAATTTTACTGACGCAGCCTGAACAAGACCGCTGGACGTCTTTGGCTTTAAGTCAGCCATTTTTAGCACGGATTCACCAAGTTCCAGTCGATGTCGTGCTGTTGAAAAATGCAGGACATTATCCTTTGGAACGGCCGGGACTTGAGCAAATGGTCAATACAATCGATGCGTTTTATCAAAAAGTCACGCAATAATCTGTTGAAAGCATGATGCGTAATTCATACCAAAATAGATATAAAAAAAACCGCCAGAAGGCGGTTTTTTTATTGGGACTTTATCGTGGAAATATTTAAGCAAAATGACCATGTTGAAAATCATAAAATGCCTGACGTATTTCATCTTCAGTATTCATGACGAATGGTCCATGTGCCGCAATAGGTTCATTTAAAGCTTCGCCACTTAAAATAAGCAGTTTGGTTGCTTCAAAAGATTTAAGTTTCAAGGACGATACTTGGTCACTGACATATAAAGTCTGTTTCGCATCAAAGCGTTGACCTTCGATTTCGATCGCGCCACTTAATACAAAAATCATGTTATTCCACTGTGGGTTGAATGAAAATTCCTGTTCAACATTTGCATTCAAGCGCACATCCAAGACATTCATTGGGCTAAAGGTTTCAGCTGCACCCATTGTGTCTTCAAATTGGCCAGCAATGACGCGTACCACGCCTGCATTTTGTGCAAGTTTAACTTCAGCAATATTGGCTGTAGTCAGTTCTTGGTAGCGAGGTTCAGTCATTTTGGCATGACTAGGTAAATTGACCCAAAGTTGTACCATGTCTAAATTTCCGCCAGTTTTGGCAAAATCTTTAGAATGGTGTTCTTCATGCATAATGCCTCGACCCGCGGTCATCCATTGCACTTCGTCTTTGGCAATACTGCCGTGATTTCCTTTAGAGTCAAAATGCTCCAACTCACCTTCATAAACAATGGTCACTGTTTCAAAGCCACGGTGTGGATGTGACCCAACACCACGTTGATGATGACTTGGAGAGAAATGATATTGGCCGGTATAGCCCATAACGAGGAATGGACTGGTTTGATTGCCCATTTCTTGCATAGGGAGCATAGAGTTTGTTGGGAAGCCATCGCCCACCCAAGTGCTACGATCACTATGATAAACACGTTTGATTGAATTCATAATTCAGCCCTCAATATATTGCTTCTGAGATCTATTATTGAGGTATAGTGAGGGAATGACAGGGCGAAAAACTCAACAGATTATTCTAAAAATGAAACAATCATGCAAAATTTAAATGACTATTACTACTTCGTGCAAGTGGTGAAATACCAAGGTTATACCAAAGCCAGTGAAGCATTGGGTATTACAAAATCTAAACTATCACGCCGTATTACAGAATTAGAGACCCGTTTGGGTGTACGTCTGATTCAGCGGAATACGCGAAAATTTACTGTGACTGAAATAGGACAACAGTTCTATTTACATTGCTTAAAAATTTTAGAGGAAGTCAGCGAAACGGAAAAACTTTGTGCTCAGTACGTTGAACGACCAACTCTGTGGCCAGATTAAAATCTCTTGTCCTGTGGCTTTGGTGGAAATGCCTGTTGCAAAAATGGTCACCGATTTTATGCAGCAATATCCTGAGGTCAGTGTGCATCTGATGGCGACCAATCATCGGGTTGATGTCATTGAGGAAGGCGTAGATTTAGCCATTCGTGTGCGTAATATGCCTTTATTGGATAGTGATTTGATCGTTCGAGATTTAGATGCTTGGGATCATGTCTTGGTGGCATCGCCACAACTTTTCTTCGAGCGTGAAATACCACAGCAATTGGCTGAGATTCAAAATTTTCCGTGTATTGGTTTTGATCGGCCTAAACATTTTTGGGATTTCCGACATCGTGAAAAAAGTGAAACCCAACAAATTGAATTTCATCCACGCCTAAGAACCGACAGTTTTAGTGCGATGATTTTTGCTGTAATTTCTGGCGTGGGAATCGCTTCTTTGCCAAAAGTGTTTGTACGTGATGCTTTAAAAAGTGGTGAGTTAATTGAACTGTTTCCTGAATGGCAATTGCCGCAAGGGGTCATCCATGTTGCCTACGCGACACGACAAGGCATGCTGCCGGGTGTGCGTGCGATGTTAGATCATTTAATTTCAGGTTTTAAGGCCTTAGATATAGATCATCCGTAATTTGAGCAGGGTTTTTATTGTTTTAACATTTTAATTATTTGGGGTTATTGCTCAAATACGGATTTTACAGGGTTATTTATTTTTTATTGTTGACATGAAGTTCAACATTAGTATGGTCGTCCTCCTGCTAGGCTAATTCGCTTTAATAAGCGGCGTTGGTCTGAAGGGAAAGGGCGGCGTGAGTGTAAAGTGGCTTGGTTATCCCAAAATACAATGTCACCTTCTTCCCATTGATGTTCATATCGAAACTCAGGTTTCAATAAATGTTCACGTAAGGATGCAATCAATTCACTGCCTGACTGATCATCGTAGTGAACCAATTCCACTTCAGATCGTTCATTTAACCACAGACCTTTACGGCCACTTTCTGGATGGGTACGTACAAGCGGATGTGGATAGGCATGTCCAACAATCGGTTGGTCTTTGAAACGGTAAAGCGGTGTAGCGCCATATCCCGTTGTGCCTTTATTATTTTTGGCACGGACAAATGGGTTGTATGTAATGAGTTGAAGTTGGTCTAAATGTTTTTGTGTCGCTTCATCTAAAGCTTCATAGGCTTTAATGGTGTTATACCATGAGGTTTGTCCACCGTCTTGTGGCAGTTCAATGGCATAGAGTAATGAACCAAAAGATGGCAGCGGAGTCCACTGATGGTCTGCATGCGCAGCCAATTCACCATGTCCAGTATAGTCACCTTTGCCGACTGCATTTGAAACAGGTACGACGTCTGGTGGTGTACCGGTATCATCTTGTGACGCTAGCACAGGAATATCTGCACCGGGACGGAAGATTGAACCGAAGTAACTTGCAAATGCGAGATACTGTAAATCATCTAGACTTTGATGTTTGAAAATTAAAATTAGGTGTTCTGCCAGCGCTTGTTTTAAACGGTAGATGGTTTCACCAGACTGGGCTTTACGCGCATCTAAACCATAAACCACAGCCCCTAAAGCTTGGTCATGTTGCGTTTCAATACGAATTTCATTGCCATCTTGAAAATGTTCTGCTTGATGCCAACGCGGAGCATCATGGATGGCTTGTGAAAGTTGAGTTAATGCGGTCATTTCATAAGTTCTCAAATTGTTCTTTATTGAGACTTAATCTATGGAAGAAAGCGCAGGATGGAAAATTAAAAAATAAGCTAAGTTTATGAAAAAACGTATGATTAATACTAATATGCTGAAAATGCAGCTTTTATTGAATCGTGTAGAAAATAGCTAAAAAACTGCTGTTGTAGTGTTGATAAAACAGCAGTTTGAATTGGAATTATTGCTTCAATACGTCTTTAATGTGCACAAAACGCTTGGTTAAAGTATTCGAATAATTCAGGCGTTTGGCTCCATAAGCCGATGGACAATGCCAACAAGGCCAGAATACTGATGCCAATACTGAGCCGGAACCACAGTGTTGAATTAGTCATGAATGACACTTTCCTCATTAACCATGAAATGTACCAATACTCCAAAAATACTCAGGACAATCGAAAAAATCCAAATGGCATTATAGTTACCGGTTATATCGTGGTTCACACCACCCAACCAACCACCAAAAAATGAACCGACTTGATGAGTAAAGAATACGATACCACTTAGCATACTGAGATATTTAACGCCAAACATATTGGCTACAATACCGTTGGTGAGCGGTACGGTAGAAAGCCATAGTAGACCCATAATGACGCCAAATGCATAGATTGTCCATGTGCTTAAAGGCAGCAAAAGAAAGGCAATAATGGCAATGCCACGTAAACCATACAGTCCCATTAACAGCTTTGGTTTGGAATATTTGCCACCGAGCCAACCTGCTGTGTAGGTGCCGACAATATTAAACAGTCCAACGAGCGCTAGGAAAATAGTGCCTGTAGTGGCATTAAAGCCATGATCGATTAAATATCCCGGAAGATGGATGCCAATAAACACCACTTGGAAGCCACAAACAAAGAAGCCAAGTGCTAAAAACCAAAAAGGTTTGTGATTTTTTGCAATGACCAAAATTTGTTTAAAAGTTAAAGTATTTGGTCTGTGTGTGCTAGCTTGGGCGGATTGATAGATAGGGGCTTTAAGCATCAATGCGAGTGGCATAATCAAGGCAATGAGTATTGCACTGACGATAAGTGCTGCTGACCATCCGATGCTTTGAAGAAGTAATAAGGTCGATGGCAGCATAATAAACTGACCAAATGACCCTGCAGCACTGGCAATACCCATAGCAAGACTACGTTTTTCAGGTGCAGCAGCGCGACCAATAGCAGAGAGTAAAATGGGAAATGATGTGGCTGATAAAGCCAAACCTAAAATTAATCCTGCACTGATATTCAACATGAATCCAGTCGAACTGACAGCCATCAACAGTAAGCCAACGACATAGAGTAAACCACCTGTCGCAACCACAATGCGACTGCCATATTTATCAGCAAGTGCACCAGTAAAGGGTTGTACTGCACCCCAAATTAAATTTTGCATGGCAATAGCTAAACTAAAAACATTATGTCCCCAATGGTATTGTTCACTCATTGGTACTAAATACAGACCAAAGGCATGACGAACACCAAGTGAAAGTGCCAAAATAATTGCAGCACCGATGAGCATATAGATCAAAGGCTTTGAAAATTGGCTCTCTGACATCATTATTCCAGTTATTTATAAATCGTTGTTATGTTAGTCGATTCAAACAGGTGAGGCGATAAAATTAAAATTTATTGAAAGATAAAAATTAGTTATATTTCCATAAAAAAACGGCTGACGCCGTTTTTTTATTTACTCGTAGGTGAGATATGGATTAGAAGCGCATACCGACACCAGCATAGACTAGGATAGGATTAACCTCGATGTCTGCTTTAGATTCAATTAATTTCCCATAAGTCGGATCTGAAACAGTAATGGTTGTTTCATTTTTTAGATGAGCATAAGAAACTGAGCCTACAGCAAACCATTTATCATTAAAGTCATAGGTAAACCCAGCAGTAACAACAGGTGCAAAGGCATCAGTTGCATCTAGTTCCACTTTGGGTTTTGCATTTGGATTGGGACTACCATCTAGTGCAGCCCCAGCTTTATTATCAAGAATATTATAAATCATGTGACCAGCTGCGATGAGGTCTTTTTCGGTTTGTGGATTAATTTCAAGTTCATTGAAATAAGCATACATAAGACCCAATCCGACATATGGACGGAATTTGTTAACACCAGTTTTTCCGAAATGGTATTGGAACTCAAATGCAGGCGTCCAAGCACGTGCCGAAGCTGCAGCACCATGTGCTTCTAAATTAGTAATAAAAATATCATTGTCTAAATTTATGGTACCTACAATTGGTTTAGCAACAGCACTAAATGGAGCATAAATTTTACCTTTACCTTGTAGGTCAACTTTTGGAGGAACTCCAGCTTTCATTTCAA
The DNA here is from genome assembly GCF_024605785.1 of Acinetobacter sp. YH16040_T. Classification (NCBI taxonomy): domain Bacteria; kingdom Pseudomonadati; phylum Pseudomonadota; class Gammaproteobacteria; order Moraxellales; family Moraxellaceae; genus Acinetobacter; species Acinetobacter sp. YH16040_T. The sequence continues at coordinate 1,239,625 of NZ_CP094541.1, forward strand.
AGGAAATGTTATCGGTAAAGAAATAATTGGTCATAATCCCAAGTGTGGTTACGTCGTCGGCTTCAAGACCTGTACCAGGGTTATCCCAAGATTCTAAACCATAGATTTGTGCTGAACCACTCATAAAGCTAGGAAGACTACTATCTGGATTGAGTCCATTAATTAAATTTACGAGCCAATTAGCTAATCCACTAGAGTTCTCTACTCGATTGTCTATGACCGCTTGAGTTGAAATTTGTCCAACATCAGATTGAATACCTTCATAAGCGGCTGTTTTGACGTTAAATGGTTGTGCCTTACCCTGAGGCATAACATGTAAAGCACCAACAGAGACAGAAAAACGTTTGAAGCCATCGCCATCTTTTAAACTAAAATATGGTGAGTCTGCATGACTGAGCATAGGTAGGGCAGCCATTGAAGCAGCAATGCACAATACACTTTTTTTCATTTGAAAGGACTCCATGTCCGTAAATTGATAATAATTTTTCTAAGTGCTCATTATTCAAAATTAGTGCGTAAAAAATGTTATAGAAAACAAGAATAAACGTAATAGTCCTGTAACATTTTTGATGATTTGTATTATTTGAAGGCTTTAATTAGGTATTTGTGTAAAAAAATCTAACTTTTTTGAAATTTAGAAATGGTTCTATCTATTTGTAAATATTCAATATTTATTGACGTAAGTGACAGTGTATTGGTTGAATTGGGTCAATAAATTAGTTTAAAACGACCATATTTAAAGCAGTTTTTTGTGCTGTTGTCCTCTATAGATATAAAAATTCATAGCTAATTATGGAGTCTTTATATGTCAATCGAGGCTAATCACTCAAAGCCTTTTACACCAAAACCATTTTTTTTGTACAATAGCGCCAGATTCAATTGAGTTATTCGTATGAGTACGCAAAACCCTCCCAAGAAAAAGGCTTTAGTTAATTTGCCTTTTCCGATTAAAAAAGCTGAAGATAATGCTTCGGATGAAATCTTTGAAGATATGCGTCCTAAACCTCAGCGTTATGCTGACCGTACTTGGATGCCACCACGCGGTACACGTCGTTCGATGGGTAAGCGTTAAAAGATTTAAATAAAAAAGCCATGGTTCAAACCATGGCTTTTTTATTGCAAATGATTGATGTTAATTGCGTATTTCAGACTGAATTCTACGGTCTTTATTGAGATAATACTTTTTCTTCTGACGATATATGTCAAGATCAGCACGTTTAAGCATATCTTCCATTCGCTCATTCAAAGTATTGGTGGCACAGCCAATCGATATACTCATCGGTTGATTAGAATAAAATTGGTTATCGACCAATAACAACTCATTCAAACTTTGTAAGCAGTTTTGCAGTGCTGCATCATCTGCACCCGGTAATAGAATGACAAATTCATCACCGCCAATGCGCGAAGCAGAATAGGGCGTATGCTGAATAAGCTGGTTTAAAATGTTGCCCAGACGTCTGAGGATACTGTCACCAGCATCGTGCCCAATACTGTCATTGAGTTCTTTTAGTCCATTTAAATCAATAAAAATACAAGAAACAGGACGCAATTGATTGCGTTCGAGACGATTGAGTTCTGCGATATAAAATGAACGGTTATAGAGTTTGGTCAGAACGTCATGCTTACCTAAATATTCAAGATAATTTTCAGCCTTTTTACGTGCGGTAATATCAGTCAGCGCAACCTGCACGGTGCTCCAGTCATCGAGATAATCGGGAAATACGGTAAATTGCAGCAAGACGTGGCGGATACTGCCATCAAGTGCATAATTTACGGCTTCACGTTGATGATGTAGATTGCCATTCCAAAGTTCAATCAACTGTTCTTTAAAGGTTTGCAGCATTTCTTTGGCAAACACTTTATGTACATTTTTGAGCAATATTTCTTTGTTTGGAGCACCAAATAAATCAAGCGTGGCTTGATTGACGTCAACGATCAGTATTTCTTTAATGCACTCTTGTACAAAATCGGGATGAACATCCAAAAAAGTGACAAAGTCTTCGATTTCTAAAGCGCGTAGCTGATCTAATTTGATTTTAATCCGGCTAAAATCTTCGACCCAAAGTGAGGTCGGAGAATAATGAAAGCGTGCTTCTGCCAAATGACGACTTTGTTCTTGTAAACGGCAAGCTTCAGTATAAGAGGTGATATCTTCAGTCGTAATTAAGACGGCAGATAAATCCTGCTCATGACTCGGTAGCACAATGCCTTTGAGTTGAATGTCTAGGCGTTGTCCAAGGAGCGTATAGTTCACAGCAGAATGGGAAAAATGCGTTTCACCATTCCACAATGCAACCAATTCTCTAATATGTGTTTGACACATCTCCGCCTGAAAAACTAAATCAGGGTTTTGACATAAATGTTCAAAGTCACGTGCTTGATAAAGTTCCAACGTTTTTGTGTTGACCTGTAAGAGTTTTATTTTTCTCGCACATTGCAGAATACGTGATTCATCTTGTTGAAGAAAAGTGGAGAGATCCTGCACACCTTGCTGACGCCAGAGATCAAATTGTTTTTTGACTTCACTGTAATCTTCAAGCCACATGGCAATGGGGGATAGCTCAAAAAAAGGAGAATCTAGCATGTCTATTTTATGTGCTCGTCATTCTTCATGATAATTACAGCATGTAGTATAAGATGAAAAAAAATGATATTAAAATAATGTGATATGTAAAATAAACTTTATTTTTAATGTGACTTAAGTCGCTAAAAACCATTAATCAACCGTAGAAAAAAAGCCAATATGGACATTGGCTTTTTGGGTGTTTCAAATGTGGTGAAAAGAGCCTTTAGCGGCTGGCTTTACGGGCTTTATTTTCAGGCTTTGGTGCAGCGATTTCACGTTCAGCTTTCCAAACATCGATGAAATCTTTTTCATTGATATTGTACAGTTCAAGTAGGGCTAAAATGACGCCGCCAAACATCATCGGGCCTTCAGAATTACTTTGAAACTCAAATATTTTCCCATTCAGGGCATGCAAAATATCTTCAATTTCAAAAATACGGTCACGACCATTGCTATCTGTCGGGTACATTTGGGTATTCAGCACAATTTTCGCAAGACTTTTTTCATTATCTGTTAAGGCCAGAACATCAACCAATTCATCTGCCGAAGGTGCAAAAATTACCGAGTCTTGAAAAATTGTATGTAGAAGTTTCGAAGTAAGTTTAGGTAAAGCTTTTTCAACGAAAGGACGGAATGAAATTGGAAAAATAACATTTCTGGAAATCCCCTTAAACATGGGAGCAATTTCTTCAACTTTATAGCCAGCGACACCACAGCCAATCGAAGTAATGAAATATTTGGTCTTCGGATGATTCTTGGTATAGATTTTAAAATCATCAACATAATGTTGAATCTGAGACAATGGCATTTGTTGTAAATGCTCATTCATTGTTGGAATAGCAAAACTTTGACCAGCCCATCCACGACCAATACCATTCATTGCACCAAAATGCTCTAGGGCAGTACGCGCTGCACCGCCAGTATGTTGACCTGCCATATTGCTGCCAAAAACAAAAATGGTATCTTCAGCTAAGTTTTTAACAATACTTTCGTCATGATATTGGTAAGTCATAAAGTTTGATCTGTGGCGTCCTTTTGTTCATGTTGCAGGTGAAATTTAGCTAGGTCAAGTATCAATCTGGGTTAAATGAACGCTTTACCTATGAGTTTTTTAGCCTAAAGAGTTTCTTTGAAAAAAATTGGCTCAATCAGGTGATTTATAATTTTGAAGTTGACGAAAAAATCTAGAAACTCATACTAAATAAAGATTACTTCTGTCTGTAAGAGACTTTGGCTTTTTACATAAATTTAGCGTTGTTTTGTGCAACTTTGCCCTCATAATAAAGCCCTATAAAAACTGTTGAAGAAGAGTGTGATGCAGGAACAGCCTTTTGAACTGGTAACACAATATCAGCCCGCAGGTGATCAACCTCAAGCGATTGAGAAATTGGTTAAGGGGATTGAGAAAGGAATGCATGACCAGTTGCTCTTAGGGGTAACAGGTTCGGGTAAAACCTATACCATGGCAAATGTGATAGCTCGCACGCAACGTCCAACGATTATTATGGCGCATAACAAAACTTTGGCTGCGCAGCTTTATGGTGAGTTTAAAGCCTTCTTTCCGCATAATGCTGTGGAATATTTCGTCAGTTATTATGACTATTATCAGCCCGAAGCCTATGTGCCATCTTCAGATACCTTTATTGAAAAAGACTCATCGATTAATGATCACATTGACCAAATGCGTCTTTCGGCAACCCGAGCATTATTAGAACGTCGTGATGCAATTATTGTAGCGTCAGTTTCAGCCATTTATGGTCTAGGTGACCCGAATGCCTATATGAGTATGCTTTTGCATATCGTGGAAGGTGACCGTATCAGCCGTGATGACATCATTCGTCGTTTGGTGGAAATGCAATACACCCGAAATGAACTCGAATTCCTACGTGGCACATACCGTATCCGTGGTGAAATTATTGATATTTTCCCTGCAGAATCGGATCAAAATGCCATTCGAATTGAGTTGTTTGATGATGAAGTTGATTCAGTTCGATGGTTTGACCCATTGACGGGCAAGCTAGTCCGTAAAGTGCCACGTATTACGATTTATCCAAAGAGCCATTACGTGACGCCTAAAGATAACTTGCAGCGTGCAATTGGGACTATTCGAGAAGAATTAACTGAACGACTCGGCTTTTTCCGCGCCAATGATAAATTACTCGAAGCACAGCGTATCGAACAGCGAACACGTTATGACTTAGAGATGATGCAGCAGCTTGGCTATACCAATGGTATTGAAAACTACTCACGGCATTTGTCAGGTCGTCCCTCAGGTGAAGCACCTCCGACTTTGTTTGATTATGTACCTGATGATGCTTTATTAATCATTGATGAATCGCACGTTACCGTTCCGCAAATTGGGGCTATGTATAAAGGTGACCGTTCACGTAAAGAAAATTTGGTCAATTACGGTTTTCGTTTACCAAGTGCGCTCGATAACCGGCCAATGAAATTTGAAGAATGGGAGCGGATTATTCCTTCGACCATTTATGTCAGTGCAACGCCTGCACATTATGAAATGGAAAAGTCTGAACAAGTCGTTGAGCAAGTGGTTCGACCCACAGGTTTGGTCGACCCTGAAATTGAAATTCGTCCAGTGTTAACGCAAGTGGATGATGTATTGTCAGAAATTAATAATCGTAAAAACTTAAATGAGCGTGTATTGGTTACGACATTAACCAAACGTATGGCAGAAGATTTAACTTCATATTTGAAAGAATATGGTATTAAGGTCGCTTATTTACATTCTGATATTGACACTGTTGAACGAACTAAAATTATTCATGAATTGCGTTCAGGTGTATACGATGCAATTGTTGGGATTAACTTGCTGCGTGAAGGCTTAGATATGCCAGAGGTGTCTTTAGTCGCCATCTTAGATGCTGACAAAGAGGGGTTTTTACGTTCTGAGCGTTCTTTGATTCAAACCATTGGTCGTGCAGCGCGTAACTTAAACGGTAAAGCGATTTTATATGCAGATCGTATGACCGACTCCATGCAAAAAGCCATTGATGAAACGGATCGGCGTCGTAATTTACAAATCGCCTTTAATCTTGAACATGGCATTACACCACGTAGTGCTGTACGTCAAAACGTTAATGATATTGATACTGGTGAAGTGCTGACAGATGATGAAATCGATGCAAAAATTTCAGATCAGGCCAAGGCATTAACTGCAGATGAACGTCATTTGATGTCGGATCCAAAACTTCTGGCAAAACATATGAACAAGCTGGAAAAAGAAATGCTGAAGGCATCGAAAGATTTACAGTTTGAACAAGCCGCTCGATTACGCGATGAAATCTTGCGTTTAAAAGCACAGATGATTTCATAATTTTGTTAGACAAGATGCGGAATATTGTTTGAATGACATACATAATTCAGACAAGAAAATGATTTTTAGAGCAATTTTTTCCGCTAGAGTAAAAACACGAGAGAAAGAATTACTTAATTTTCATCGAATATTTTGCATCGAAATGAGGCATAAAAATGACAACAACGAATCTTCCGAAAGCTGGTTTTAAACTCGCAAAAATTGCACTTGGTGCAGCAGTGTTAATTGGTTTGGGTGCAGCCACAATGGCCTATGCACAGACGAAACCGTTACAGACTGTGGAAAAAGTCGAGCTCGATCGTTATTTAGGTATGTGGTATGAAGTAGCTCGTAAGCCTATGGTTTTTCAAAAAAGCTGTGACCGTGATGTGACTGCGGTTTACACGCTAAATGAAAATGGCAACATTAATGTAAATAATCGCTGTGTATCTAAAGATGGTACCAAGAAGCAATCAATAGGCGAGGCATTTGTACAAAATGCACCGTTTAACTCGAAATTAAAAGTTAGTTTCTTACCAGAAGCCATTCGTTGGTTGCCTGTAGGGCGTGGTGATTATTGGGTACTCAAAGCCGATGAAGATTATCAAACAGTTTTGGTGGGTGAGCCACGTCGTAAATATATGTGGGTTCTTTCTCGTTCGGCTCATCCAGATCAGGAAGTGATTCAGGAATATTTAAATTATGCGCAATCTGTTGGTTATGATTTATCAGATATTATTCATACCAAGCAGACAGTGAAACCTAAAACCTAAATAATTGAACAAATGCTAAAAAACCATGCCTGTGCATGGTTTTTTATTTGCTAGAATGTCCAGGTGAGAAGCTTGATTGATCAAGCAAAATATCAAGATTATGTAGTCATTTTGACTGGAGTGAAAGATGTATAAAGGCGTTGCATTGTCTGTATTGGCATCGGTCACTTTCGGTATTTTGTATTTCTTTACCATCTTTTTAAAACCTCTAGATAGCGAGCAAACTTTTGCATGGCGCATGTTGGCGACCTTGCCATTTTTAACCTTATTTATGTGGTGGATGAAAGATTTAAACAAAGTCAGTGAAATTTTTTGGCGTGTGGTCAAGCAACCGATCTTTCTCATTTGGTTAATCATTAGTTCATTTTTATGTACTACACAGCTTTGGTTGTTTTTGTGGGGGCCAATTAATGGCCGAGGGCTAGAAGTATCTTTAGGGTATTTTCTATTACCCTTAGTGATGGTTCTGGTTGGATGTGTACTGTATAAAGAAAAGCTGTCTAAATGGCAGATGGCTGCCGTGGCATTGGCAATTTTAGGGGTCGGTCACGAAATTTGGCGTATTGGCAGTATCGCGTGGGAAACTGTCTATGTCGCTGTGGCTTATCCGATTTATTTCTTTTTACGTCGTACCTTTAAAACCGATCATTTGGGTGGTTTTTGGTGGGATCTTTGCTTAATTTTGCCTGTAGCCTTTTATTTAGGATTTATTCATAGCGATAGTTTAGCGCTGATGTCGTTATTCCCGTATCTGATTTTGGCGGTTTTAGGACTGGGTTTTCTGAGTGCGCTTGGCTTAGGTAGCTATATGTTGGCGAGTCGTTATTTGCCATTTGTGATTTTTGGTTTGTTGAGTTATTTAGAACCCGTGTTGTTAGCTTTTGCATCCATCGCATTGGGGGAGCGAGTAGAAGCCGAAGAATGGCTGACCTATATTCCAATTTGGGGTGCGGTATTGTTATTGGTGATAGAAGGTGTTTTGCATCTGTTTAAACAAAAGCAAAATGAACGTGCGCTAGCAAAAAATGTAAAAGCGTTAAATGATCGAATCGATTCTTAGACTGAAAATATTGGTACGGTAAATTGATCAGTTCACAATTAACACTTGCTGTTTTTTAAGAAAATCTTAAACTTAGAAAACTAAAACACGCCATGATTCAATTTATTGTTTAGGAAGAACAGCATTGAATGATGGTGTACAAAAATATTTATTTTAGATAAAAATAAACTGAAATCGATAAAAGATCGATTAAAGAACCAAGATACAGGAAGCACTCAGTGGTTGTCCCATTTCATCAAAGCGCTAAACTTTTACAGCTAGAGCCTGTGTTGGATCAGCATTGGCGGAGTATTGTATCTGAAGTATGCACTGATCTTGATCAATCCAATTTAGCACAGATACAGCAGGTGTTATCGCAAAAAGGTATTCGTTGGGAGTCTTCATCACAGTCGTATCAAAGAGATGTACCGATGAATTTGGGCATGCTGATGAAAGTACTAAAATATGATGTCATGCGTGAGCATGCACAGTATTTGGCAACACAGCTCGAAGAACTTCGAACATTGACAATGAGTATTCAAGTTGCGCAAAAATTAGAAGAAAACCTAGCCTATATCAATAAAATAGATGCCGAAGAAGATTTTGAATTACAGCATGAAAAAAACGTATTACATCGGCATTTCATTTTAAATGCTGCACAAATCATCCGTGAAATGGATTTGATTGCGCCGAGTGATGCACGTGAACTCACTGCCCAGCAAGTCAAAATTTTCTTGATCGAAATTTTCTTAAAGTCACATATGTTGGGGCAATTTTTTGATGCCACTATCCCGAAATCGTCTGAGATTTGGCAACATCCGATTTTTAAATACTATTTAAAGCGTGAACAAAAAACGAGATATTTACAAATCGTACAAACATCTGAGTTTATTTATATTTTGTCGCCTGATTTAGATTGGACGACGCAGTATTCCGCTACACGGTTTTTATCGACAAAGCACAATGACGCTTTAGCAGACGACGTTTTTGATGGGGTGGCCATAGATTTAACTACTGCTTTAGAGAATCAGCAAATAGAACAATTAAAAATTCAAGTGTCAAAGCTAGCATCCATTGCAGGTTTTATACATTTAGATCTACAAAATTTAATGCAGCAACTCCATATACGGGTAGATAAGCATCTACTTTTGATGCTGCATGTAGAGGATGCCACTCAACAATTGGCGACGGTTTTACCTGCTTTTGAGCAGCAGTTCAATGAATTGATTTTGAAGCCATTACATCAGACTGTTCAATTTCAACTAAGTGAGCAGATACAGCATGATTTTGTCTTTTTTCATTGCATGCAAATATCTCAAAAGCTCATCACGAGTCTAAATGTCTTGAGTAGTTGCCCTAAGTTTGAGGCAAGTTTGGAGTTGAAACGACTGCGACTTCAACTACAGGCTTGGCAAGTACTGTTGTTGAAACGGTGTACGCACATTTTTAATGTTCAAAACGAAGATGAGTGGGAGTTTCATCATCATCAGTCACAGCAAATTCATACGGCGCTGAAGGCGCTCTTGCAGTCGGTCGATGATCAACAGAAGATCTTTGCTACAGAAGCAACTGTAGAAAATATGGGTACCCATGGCGCGCATGTTGGATTTTCCAAACGCATGACGAAAACAGGGGATTATGAAAGCCTTGAAGCCGATGCTTTAAAAGCGCAGCAGCAAAAAAAACGACAAACTTATATGCAGGTTTTAATGTTGCTGAAGGAACATGCGTCACAGCTCGTCAATCTCGATTTTGAGCCATGTGAAAATGCCTTAAACGTGCGATCTTTTAGTGATCAGAGATATTTTGCGATTAGTGCTGGAGAGAATAGTTTAAATGCACTTCCGAAAATATTAGAGCTGAGTGCAAATTTCTTTGATTTTAATCTGGAAAAGTTTGCTGAGAATCTGAAAAATTAACAGAATTTTAAATATTGATCTGACTTTAAAACTAATGTTAGGCAGTAACATTAGAGGCGTAATTTGATTCAAATAAAAGAACGATACGCGGTAATGTCATCCGCAATTGTCTGAGATAAGGTTACTTCTAATAAAAAATGTTTTTGCGATACTTTGAATAAATTGACGGTAGTGAACGAGTTTTGCGGTGAGGAGCATTGCTCCGCAAGATTGTTTCCTTACGAAGCATGCTTCTCATTTTGCCAAATGAGAAACAACGTTTCGTAAGAGTACCTCCAGCTGAAGGCTAAACCCTTGATTCAAACCTCAGATGTAAGACTCCGTCGAATAGTTTTAAAAATCATTTAAAAATGTGAAATTATTATTACGAGCTTAACATCAGTAAAAATACTATAAATTGAGCAAAATAAAAAAACAGCACAATTTGAAAAATATAAATATTCGTTCATCTTTGAGCTAAATGTGCTGAGATCTGGTTGATAAAACTACATTTGAAATTTTGTGACAAAAATCTGCGAAAAAGCCGGTTTTTCAACTTTCGGCTATAAAATCATAATACTAATCATGATTATTTTGAAAATTGATAGTGAATATATAACAAAATAACCTTGTCGAAATCTGCTTTTAGATTCATTAATTTTCAGTTTTCCATTACAATTGTGGGGTTTTGAAATTTATGCTTAGATTTACAATTAATTAGAGGACGTATCTGTGAGCAAAGACACTATCGTTGCCCTACATGCAGAGCACCAAGGTCGCTGGAAAAACCGTGAAGAAATCGCGGAACGTATGATTGCCCTAGTGGGTCAGTTATATCGTGAAAAAAACATCGTAGCTACAGTATACGGTCGTTCTTTAATTAACCGTTCGGTTATCCAAATTCTTAAAGCGCATCGTCGTACTCGCGTACTTGACGTTGAACTTTCAGTTGTGAACACTTTCCCAATTCTTGAAGCTTTAGCGAAAATCGAAAACATCGGTACTGCTGAAATTGATCTTGGCAAACTTGCTGTTGAGTTCAAAGAAAAAGGTGGTGATGTTGACGCATTTGTTGCTGACGCTGTGAAATCACTTGAAGGCAATGCAACTAACGTTGAAAACCGTGATGTTGTACTTTACGGTTTCGGTCGTATCGGTCGTATCCTTGCACGTTTGATGATCAGCCAATCTGGTTTAGGCCGTGGTCTTAACCTTAAAGCAATCGTTGTTCGTAAATCATCTGACGGTGACTTAGAAAAACGTGCGTCTTTGTTACGTCGTGACTCTATTCATGGTCCATTCGCAGGTACAATTTCTGTTGATGAAGAAAACGAAGCAATCATTGCTAACGGTAACTTCATCAAAGTGATCTATGCGTCTAACCCATCTGAAGTTGATTACACTGCTTACGGTATTAACAATGCACTTGTAATCGATAACACAGGTAAATGGCGTGATTCTGAAGGTCTTGCACAGCACCTTAAATGCGCTGGCGCTGCACGTGTAATTCTAACTGCACCTGGTAAAGGTGACATGAAGAACGTTGTATACGGTGTGAACCAAGCTGACATCCTTGATGAAGATACAATCATCTCTGCTGCAAGCTGTACAACAAACGCGATCACACCAACACTTAAAGTGTTAAACGACAAGTACACAGTGATCAATGGTCACGTTGAAACAGTTCACTCGTTCACGAACGACCAGAACTTAATCGACAACTACCATAAAGCTGACCGTCGTGGCCGTGCTGCAACATTGAACATGGTTATTACTGAAACAGGCGCTGCTAAAGCTGTTGCTAAAGCACTTCCTGCGCTTCAAGGTAAATTGACTGGTAACTCAGTACGTGTACCTACTCCAAACGTATCTCTTGCAATTTTGAACCTTACTTTAGGTCAAGATGTTGATCGTGAAGAAGTGAATGAATACATTCGCCAAATTTCAATCAACTCTAACCTTCAAGGTCAAATCGGTTATACAAACTCAACTGAAGTTGTATCGTCTGACTTTATCGGTTCACGTACCGCAGGTGTATTTGACGCTCAAGCGACAATCACTTCTGGTAACCGTTTAACTGCTTATGTTTGGTACGATAACGAAGTAGGTTATAGCTGCCAAGTATTGCGTATTGCGGAACAAATGGGTGGCGTAAGCTATCCAAAAATTCCTGCTGAAACGAATGCATAATTTGTGAAAGCTAAAAAAGAGCCTCATTTGAGGCTCTTTTTTATTGTGGAAAATAAAGTTGGCCAATCAGCTTAATAAAATCATATACATTAATTGATGGAAAATTCACCTTGATACGCTCATATGAATCTGTTAGCTTACAAATGGTAAGTACATTAAAAATAGTAAGTAATAACTAAAAACCGTGATCAAGAAAGGAACTCTTCAATGACCAAGTATGCAATCAGTCCATTGTTGGGACAGGTGCTATCTAATGAATGCTCATCCCGTGAAATATTGGAACATCTCACCAATAAATGGTCAGTATTAGTTTTGCGTTGTTTGACTGAAGGGGTACACCGTTTTAGTGAACTTAAGCAGCGGATCGAAGGGGTGAGCGAAAAGATGCTGGCTCAAACGCTGAAAATGCTCGAGCAAGATGGTTTTATCTTAAGGACAGTCTATCCAGTCGTGCCACCCAAAGTTGAATATCAACTGACTTTAATGGGCTCACAGGCTGCAGAAAAGTTAATGTATCTGATTGGTTGGGTTGAACGAACCTTGCCTGAAATTATTGAAGCCAAGGCAAATGCACGTAAATAGCTTTTGGGAAATGGGGAGTGAAATTCGTTTGCCATTTATCAAAGGTATTTTTATGATGAGCTAAAGATTTTCGAGCGAGGTGCGGATTTTCCTAAAAATTGCATCAGCACCAAGATGAATGAAATTTATAGTATTGCTGAATAATATTGTTCGAGAAATTCTTTAAAATATGGCAGAATAAGCGGTTTTAAAGTTTTTAGAGGATTGGCAAATATGCGCTTTGTTGATGAAGCAGTCATTACCGTAGAGGCTGGCGACGGTGGCAATGGCGTAGCCAGTTTTCGCCGTGAAAAATTCGTACCATTTGGTGGTCCAGATGGTGGTGATGGTGGTCGTGGCGGTAACGTATACGTTCAAGCCGACAACGACACAAGTACCCTAGTAGATTATCGTTATACACGTAAATTCCGTGCAGAACGTGCTAAAAATGGTCGTGGAGCGAACTGCTCAGGCCGTGGCGGTGAAGATACCGTATTGCTCGTTCCAGTGGGCACAACAATTGTAGATACAGAATCTGGCGATATCATCGGCGACTTAGTGGCTGACGGTCAGCGTGTGTTAGTGGCAGCAGGTGGTGAAGGTGGTTTGGGTAATACTCACTTCAAATCTTCAACCAACCGTTCTCCACGTAAATGTACACACGGCTCAAAAGGCGAATATCGTGAAATTCGTCTTGAATTAAAAGTACTCGCAGACGTTGGTTTGTTGGGTATGCCAAATGCGGGTAAATCAACCTTTATCCGTGCAGTTTCAGCAGCGAAACCAAAAGTTGCAGATTATCCATTTACCACTATGGTGCCAAACCTAGGTGTGGTTGATGCCGATAGTCACCGTTCATTTGTAATGGCGGATATTCCGGGTCTAATCGAAGGGGCTGCAGAAGGTGCAGGTCTAGGTATTCGATTCCTGAAACACTTGGCGCGTACACGTATTTTATTGCACATCGTAGATGTTCAACCGATTGATGGTTCTGACCCTGCGTATAATGCAAAAGCAATTTTGGAAGAGTTGAAAAAATTCTCCCCAACACTTTCAAAATTACCTGTTGTATTGGTACTCAATAAAGTAGACCAATTGGCGGCTGAAACGCGTGATGAATGGTGTGATCACATTCTCGAAGAGTTGCAGTGGAAAGGCCCTGTATTCAAAACTTCAGGTTTAACGTTTGAAGGTACTAAAGACGTTGTGTACTACCTGATGGATCAAATTGAAGAACAGCGCGAACGAGAAACTGAAGATCCTGAATATGCAGCAGAAGTTAAAGCGTTCCGTGATCAGCTTGAAGCTGAAACACGTGAGCAAACGCTTGCTGCGAAAGAAGCATATCGTGAAATGCGTCGTCAACAACGTCTGGCAGGTCAAGGTGAAGACTTTGATGATGAATTTGAAGACGGTGATGATGAGGCAGAATCGTACTACGTACGTTAATTGCTGAATAAGTGTCAAAGCAAACAAGTCTGAGGACAAGATGATAGAAGTGGTAGATGGGCAACGTCAGCTCAAGGGTTGTAAACGTATCGTTGTTAAAATCGGATCATCACTACTCACAGCAAACGGAAAAGGGTTAGATCTGGATGCAATCTCGCATTGGGCGGGACAAATTGCAGAACTACACAATGCAGGGCACGAGATCATTCTTGTGTCTTCCGGTGCTGTGGCTGAAGGTATGGTTCGAATGAATCTGGACAACCGACCCACAGATCTACCCAGTCTTCAGGCTTGCGCAGCCATTGGACAAATGGGTTTAATACATACTTGGTCAAGCGTTTTAGAACAACGTTCTATTCGTACAGCTCAAGTTTTATTAACCCATGACGATTTGGCTGACCGTCGTCGTTATTTAAACTCTTGTGATGCCTTGCAGCATTTGATTGATTGGCGCGTGATTCCTGTCATTAATGAAAATGACACGGTCTCTACCGATGAAATTCGCTTTGGTGATAACGATACTTTGGCAGCTATGGTGGCGGGTCAGGTACATGCAGACTTATTGGTGATTTTAACTGACCAAGAAGGTATGTTCGACTCAGACCCTCGTTCCAATCCAGATGCAAAACTGTTCCATACAGTACGTGCAATGGATGAATCATTATTCGATATGGCTGGTGGCGGCGGTAAATTCGGTCGTGGTGGTATGTTGACCAAAGTTCGTGCGGCACGTTTGGCAGCCAAGTCCGGTTGTCCAACAGTCATTGCGAGCGGTGATAGCGATAATGTGCTTTCACGTGTGATGGCAGGTGAATTACTCGGTACCTTATTCATTACGGACAATGATCGTGTGACAGCCCATCAACAATGGTTAGCTGCACATTTACAAACAGCGGGTCGTTTAGTAATTGATGATGGCGCAGTCAAAGCCATTCGTGATAATCACCGCAGTTTATTACCTGTCGGTGTGAAAGCGGTTGAAGGGCATTTCGAACGTGGTGATGTGGTGGAATGTGTCGATACACAAGGTCATCGTGTTGCCGTCGGTCGTGTAAACTTCAGTTCACGTTCGGCAGAAATCGTCAAAGGTTTGGCCTCAGATAAAGTTCATCAAGTTTTAGGAGAAGCCCGATCACTTGAAATGATCCATCGCAATCATATGTCGATTTACTAAATTGAAAATCAAAATCCTGCTTCCGAGCGGGATTTTTTATGGCATGCCATTTGAATATAACGATAAAAATAGAAATAGAAATAAGAGGAAAAGAAGATGAGCGAAATTCAATATTTAAACATTCAAGATCTAAAAGATGAGCAGGCTCAACTGTGTGAATTATTGGCACAATGTGTGCAAGATGGTGCTTCACTGGGTTTTTTAGCTAAAGAATCTAAGTCACACTATGATGAATATTGGTCTGCTGTGACAAAGGATATTCAAAAGCATAAAACCTTTTTGTGGGCGGCGCTACAAAGCGGTGAAATTGTGGGCACAGTACAATTGGTTCGTGCCACCAAAGCCAATGCACTGCATCGTGCTGAGATTGAAAAACTTATGGTGCATCCAAAGGTACGTGAGCAAGGCATTGCTCACCAACTATTAACACTTGCAGAAGATAAAGCAAAACACTTGAACTTGAAATTACTTGTACTTGATACGCGTACAGGCGATGTCTCTGAAAAGCTATATGAAAAATTTAACTTTATAAAAGCTGGGATCATCCCGCAATTTGCATTGAGCCATACAGGTACAATAGATTCAACGACATTATTTTATAAATTATTAGTTTAAGTTGAAACGGATGGATATTTTAGACCAAAACTCCTGCACAGATGCAGGAGTTTTTCATTAAAGATTCTTTTGATTAACTCGTTTAGAGAGTTCTTCCGCACTTTCAACTCGTTCAGAATAGCGATCTGTGAGGTAGGCAGATTGACCACGTGTGAGTAGGGTAAATTTATATAATTCCTCCATCACATCGACAATGCGAGTGTAATAGAAGGAAGGTTTCATGCGATCATTTTCATCAAACTCTAAAAATGCTTTCGCAACGGAAGATTGATTTGGAATCGTGATCATCCGCATCCAACGCCCAAGGATGCGCATTTGGTTAACAGCATTAAAAGATTGCGAACCACCACTGACTTGCATTAACGCCAGCGTTTTACCTTGAGTAGCACGAATGGCACCTGCAGCTAAAGGAATCCAATCAATTTGTGCTTTCAATATAGAGCTCATCGCACCATGTCGTTCTGGCGAACACCAAACCATGCCTTCAGACCATGCAAGTAATTCATGTAATTCCTGAACTTTGGGATGGGATGTTTCAGCATCTTCCGGTAGTGGAAGACCTTTAGGATGAAAGATTTTGACTTCCGCACCAAAATGTTCAAGGATTCGACCCGCCTCCAATACCGTTAGGCGGCTAAATGAGCGTTCACGGTTGGAGCCATATAGCAGCAGGATGCGTGGCGGATGTTCAAGTGCTTTAGCTTGAACTTGCTCAAAACGCGGTGTCTCAAGTAAATCTAGTTGAATATTGGGGAGCTTCATTTTAGTTCTCGTTATACCATTTGCGTTTTAACCATAGCGATACACTCACTAATGCAATCAGCACAGGGACTTCAACCAATGGGCCAATAATCGTGGTAAATGCAATCGGAGATGCAATGCCAAAGGTGGCGATGGCAACAGCGAGGGCAAGTTCAAAATTATTACCTGCTGCGGTAAAGGATATCGCAGTGGTTTTGGCGTAGTTATTGCCCATCCATTTGCTCATCAAAAAGCTAATGAAAAACATCACCACAAAGTAGATTGTGAGGGGAATGGCAATACGCAGTACATCCATCGGAAGGCTCACGACATCTGCACCTTTGAGGCTAAACATCACCACAATGGTAAAGAGTAATGCGATTAAACTGATGGGGCTGATTTTGGGTATAAATTGATTTTTATACCAATCCAGACCTTTTTGTTTTACCAATATGGCACGCGTCAGGAAACCGAGCAGGAAGGGAATACCTAGATACACCAATACTGCATGTGTGATGGTCCAAAAGCTGACTTGGATTACTTGTGCTTCGATACCAAAATATGGCGGTAAAAAACTCAAAAAGAACCATGCGTAGGTACTAAAAAATGCAATTTGGAAAATACTGTTAAATGCCACTAA
Source organism: Acinetobacter sp. YH16040_T (assembly GCF_024605785.1). Lineage (NCBI taxonomy): Bacteria > Pseudomonadati > Pseudomonadota > Gammaproteobacteria > Moraxellales > Moraxellaceae > Acinetobacter > Acinetobacter sp. YH16040_T. The sequence goes on from NZ_CP094541.1 coordinate 1,256,584, forward strand.
AGCCGCAACGTATTGGTTATCCCCACAAGCGAGATCATTCCAAACCAGAACCATTGCAATACAACGTGCTAAACCAATCAGAATCAAACCGGTCATGTATTCAGGGTAGTGTTGTAAAAACACGATAGCCAAAATAAACATCAGGCAAGGTGCGATTAACCAATTTTGAAGCAGTGAAAGGTATAGGGTGCGTTTGTCTTTAAACACTTCAGGCAGCGCTTTGTAATCCACTTTCGCCAAAGGTGGATACATCATCAGGATTAAACCAATGGCAATCGCAATATTGACATCACCAATATTGAGTTGATTTAAAGCTCTTGAAGCACTAGGAATATACACGCCAATCGCAATGCCTAGCCCCATTGCGATAAAAATCCATAGCGTTAGATTGCGGTCTAGAAATGACAGTTTTGCAGCAGCCATTATTGGATCTCTGAAATTTTTTGGATTTCTTGGTTGAGTTCTTCGCGACTTAATTGCGTAATATCGAGCGTAAATAAAGCATCTAAACGGCGGTTAATATGCGCCACGGTATCAAGAAAAGCTGCAAGTTTGATGTCATCTGCAAGCTCTAAATGGGAAGGATCTTCTAAGCCCCAGTGGGCTTTGATGGCAGAACCTAAGTAAATTGGGCAAGCTTCTTGAGCGGCAGAACCACAGACGGTAATTACCACATCGGGTTGGTATTGTTCACATGCTGCGATGGATTTACTCGACAAACCCTCAGTCGGTAGATTAATGTTTTGTAGGGTTTTCAAGGTAAACGGGTGGACTTGTCCTGAAGGTTTACTTCCTGCGCTATAGGCACGGAAACCTTCAGGGGCACGCTGGTTAAAAAGTACTTCGGATAAAATGCTGCGGCAGCTATTGCCAGTACATAGAAATAAAAAATTCATAGCGTTTCACACAATGTTGTCGTGTTTTTTGGGGAATTTAAATCTAGGTCTTTAAATCGTTCTTGGTGACGCATGACATCGAGTATTTGTGTGCACCAAGTAGGCAGTGCAGGGTGAATGGAGTAATAGACCCATTGACCTTTACGTTGATCACTCAGCACACCTGATGAACGCAGTAATGCCAAATGACGCGAAATTTTAGGTTGGCTTAATTCAAGGGACTCAGTGAGTTCGCAGACGCAGAGTTCACCTTTACATGCCAACAGCATGATGATGTTCAGACGAGTCTCATCTGCAAGTAATTTGAAAAATTCAGTCTGTTCCATGTTTATCTGTATATATGGATTTTCATATATCTTTACATATGAATATATGGATGTCCATATGTATTGTTCAATAAAAATCCCACACTTGGTGGGATTTTTATATTTAGATCAGTTTAAAAGTCGAATGAAGTTTGTAAAAAGAAAGTACGTGGCTGACCAATATATTTACCACCTGTTGCATCTGATGAACGGGTGAAATACTGTTTGGTTTAAATAAAGATTAGATGGAATTTATAGTCAAAAAAACCGCGCTAAAGCACGGTTTCTTGAAATATACTTAATTATTTAAACTGGATGGTACCGTTGGCATTTACCGTGATTTTAGATTCGCCACCTGCCATTTCTTGCTCAGGAATAGCATCAGCTGCCGCAGCTTTCATCATCGCCATACGCGGAACTGGCTGACCACCATAATTGCTGGTATTTAAATTAATATTAACCAAGTTGTAGCCTGATTTATTCCATGCCTGAGCGAGCGCTTGGGCACGTTGTTGAAAGTTTTTGGATACTTCAACCATCAGTTCATTTTCAACTTTTTTACGCTGTGCATCTGACACACTAAAGCTGATGGACTGAGTTTGGAAATTTTGTTGTAACTCGCTTACCAACTGGCTAGCTGCTTTAAAATTTGTACTTTCTAAACGCACTTCGGCACGACCACGCCATTCTTTCAATTTACGACTGTCATTGTCATAAATCGGGTAGGTGCTTTGAGATCCCGTTTCGATTTTTACCGCAGGGTATTTACGGGCTGTGTTCACCGCTTGGGTCATCAATTGGTTGATTTGGGTAGCAAGTTCAGCCGGTTGTTTATTTGATTTTTCAATATATAAAACGGCATACATTTGGTCGTTCGACACTTGGCGAGTAGCATCCGCCTGAATGTTCACGATGTTGTAATTGAGTGGGTCGGCTGCTTGAGTTGCTGCTGCCAAACCTAGACCGGATGCTAATAAAACAGTAGATAAGATAATTTTACGCATTGTTATGACCTATTCTTCTTTCAGAATGACTAATTTAGCTTATGCTCTTATCTTAAAATCTTAAAAGGGGATTGTGATGGATTAAAGGAAAATCTGTGGTGGGATTGTAAATCTTTCAAGAAAAATAAATGCATTGCTTGATGAATATTGCTTCAAATAATCAATACTTAATTGCGTAAATGTTTGAAGATTACAATAATCATTCATAAATTGTAAAAAAGCATAAAATAAAAAGGTTTTCTTTGTTTTGTCACACTGTAAGATGATAATTCAGGTTATCCATGGCATAGATCTGTTTTTTCTCTCAATTATCTTTTTATTTGATCATAAAAGTGATTTATTTTATTGAAAAAGTCTGTATCATCCGCCGTCTAGTTAGCCATTACACAAAGAGCTCTTAAAACTAACTAGAAACTCATAAAGCACCGAGTCAAAGGACCGCAAGTCACCCGACTTATTTCTTTCAACCCATATCAGAGATGGTAATTCGATATGAGCGTTTCTTCTGTAAACCCTGCCACTAATTCTACTAACGAATACTATTTGACTCGCCAAAGCCAGATGGAATCCAATGTTCGTAGCTATCCGCGTAAACTTCCACTTGCGATAGCAAAAGCTTTAGGTTGTTGGGTTACCGATGTTGAAGGTACAGAGTACCTCGATTGTTTAGCTGGGGCAGGAACATTGGCATTAGGCCATAATCATCCTGCGGTAATTCAAAGTATCCAAGATACACTTGCAAGTGGCCTCCCATTGCATACTTTGGATTTAACAACGCCTTTAAAAGATGCTTTTACTGAAGCACTACTTGAGCAATTACCTGGTGGTAAAGAAGAGTATTGTCTACAGTTCTGTGGCCCGTCTGGTGCAGATGGTACAGAAGCAGCAATTAAATTAGCAAAAACTTACACTGGTCGTAGTTCAGTAATCAGCTTCTCAGGTGGTTACCATGGTATGACTCACGGTTCTTTAGCAATGACAGGTAACTTGTCTGCTAAAAATGCTGTGAACGGCTTAATGCCGGGTGTTCAATTTATGCCGTATCCGCATGAATACCGTTGCCCATTAGGCATTGGTGGTGAAGCGGGTGTAGACGCATTAACGTATTATTTCGAAAACTTCATTGAAGACGTAGAAAGCGGTGTAACAAAACCTGCAGCTGTAATCTTGGAAGCAATCCAAGGTGAAGGCGGTGTGGTGACTGCACCTGTAAAATGGTTAAAGAAAATCCGAGAAGTGACTGAAAAGCACAACATCGTGTTGATTCTTGATGAAGTACAAGCGGGCTTTGCACGTTCAGGTAAAATGTTTGCCTTTGAACATGCAGGTATTGAGCCAGACGTCGTTGTAATGTCTAAAGCAGTTGGTGGTAGCTTACCACTTGCAGTATTGGGTATTAAACGTAAGTTTGACGCATGGCAACCAGCGGGTCACACGGGTACATTCCGTGGTAACCAACTTGCTATGGGTACTGGTCTTGCAACAATAAAAACCATCAAAGAGCAAAATCTTGCGCAAAACGCACAAGAACGTGGTGATTTCTTACAAGCTGAATTGAAAAAATTAGCTGTAGAATTCCCATGTATCGGTAATGTACGTGGTCGTGGCTTGATGATTGGTGTTGAAATTGTTGATGAGCGTCAAAAAGCAGATCACATGGGTTCTTTACCAGGTGATTCTCAATTGGCAGCAGCAATTCAAGCAGCATGTTTCAACAACAAATTGTTGTTAGAAAAAGGTGGTCGTAACGGTACAGTCATTCGTTTACTTTGCCCATTGATCATCAATCAAGCTGAATGTATTGAGGTGATCGTTCGCTTCAAGAAAGCACTTGCTGAAGCACTTGTTGCAACTCGAGGCGCGTAATAATGGTTGATTTTGCAGAACATCGTAAAGCGTTATTCTGCAATGATGCACAATCCATTGCTGACTACCAGTCAGCAATGGGCGAAGCGGTAAAAGCCGTTTCTGCATGGTTGCAAAATGACAAAATGTACACCGGCGGTAGTATTAAAGAGCTTCGTAGTGCAATTGCATTCAATCCTTCTAAAGAAGGTATGGGTGTACAAAAATCACTAGACCGTATGGTTGAGCTGTTCTTAAACAAAAGTTTAAAGGTGCATCATCCTCATTCACTCGCGCATTTACACTGTCCAACAATGGTCACTAGCCAAATTGCGGAAGTGTTAATTAACGCGACAAACCAATCTATGGACTCATGGGATCAAAGCCCTGCAGGTTCATTGATGGAAGTTCAGTTAATTGACTGGCTTCGCCAAAAAGTTGGCTATGGTGCAGGTCAAGCAGGTGTATTCACCTCTGGCGGTACGCAGTCTAACTTAATGGGTGTTTTGCTTGCACGTGATGCATGTATTGCTAAAAACTGGAAAGACGAAAACGGTAGACCGTGGTCTGTTCAGCGTGACGGCGTACCTGCGGAAGCAATGCGTAACGTCAAAGTGATCTGTTCTGAAAACGCACACTTCTCTGTGCAAAAGAACATGGCCATGATGGGTATGGGCTTCCAATCTGTAGTGACTGTTCCTGTAGATGCAAATGCACGCATGGACATGGATGCACTTGAGAAAACCATGGCGCACCTTCAAGCTGAAGGTAAAATCGTCGCATGTGTAGTTGCAACTGCGGGTACAACCGATGCAGGCGCAATTGACCCATTGAAAGAAGTTCGTGCAATCACCAACAAATATGGCGCGTGGATGCATATCGACGCAGCATGGGGTGGTGCTTTAATTTTATCGAATGATTACCGTGATATGTTAGACGGTATTGAACTGTCTGACTCGGTAACGCTTGATTTCCATAAGCATTACTTCCAAACGATTTCATGTGGTGCGTTCTTGCTGAAAGATGAAGCGAACTATCGTTTCATGCATTATGAAGCTGAGTACTTAAACTCTGCTTATGATGAAGAGCATGGGGTTCCTAACTTGGTGTCTAAGTCACTACAAACAACTCGCCGTTTTGACGCGTTGAAATTGTGGATGACGGTTGAAGCGCTAGGTGAAGAGCTTTATGGTTCGATGATCGACCATGGTGTAGGTCTAACACGTGATGTTGCAGATTATATCAATGCAACTGACGGTCTAGAAATGCTGGTTGATCCGCAATTTGCATCGGTATTGTTCCGTGTAGTGCCAGCAGGCTACCCAGCTGAATTGTTAGATACATTGAACCAAAACGTAGCAGACGAATTGTTTGCACGTGGTGAAGCGAATATTGGTGTAACTAAAGTAGGTCAGGTTCAATCTTTGAAAATGACGACTTTAAGCCCAGTAGCGACTTTAGACAACGTGAAGAATTTGCTTGCTCTGGTGCTTGCAGAAGCTGACCGTATCAAAGGCCCAATCGCTGACGGTACATATACACCTGCAATTGACTAATTGTCATTTTGTAGTTGTAGAAGAAGGAGCTCATTTGAGCTCCTTTTTTTTGTTTTAAATGAAAAGGCGCTTAATTTATTACATGGCCACAATTTTTCATTGAGTGATGATAGTTTACTGTGTAGGCAGATTTTTACTTTGACGGATCAAAGTAACTAAAATCCTTCTCAGGGAAAAGGTACATCCATGTGACCATTACCTTATAGTGACATCCCTGTCGCCAGTCGCGATATTCATTGATGTTTATCATTTGATGAATGAGATACCACTTAATATTTATAACCAATAGAAGGCTTGTAAAGGAGTTTCCCTCTCCTTGTAGGAGAGGGTTAGGGTGAGGTGAATGCAATACGATATTGATGTTATGCCGCAAATAATGGACTAAAACCTTTCTTACGCAGCAGTTTGCGGTACATACTCGAACTGCGGTCCGCAGGGAAATGCGCTTCGATGCTTAAATCTAAGGGTAAATATTCAGGCTTTTGCGATTCAGAGACTAAACGGTCTTCTTCAAATATTTTCAGGTTAAAGTCATAAGCATCTTCGACAGGTAAGTCTTTGTCATAATTGCGGCAAATGGGAGCAAATAGACGGGTGGAGCGGGCAGTCATGGGGGATGCCGCATTCATAATCACTTGCTTGCTGTCGTTTGGAAAATGTATGGTGAGCGTTGCAGTAAAGGGTAGATGAATCTCAAAATGCCGTAGCCATTCAAAGCCATCTTGTCCTCGTTGTTCTAATCCAATTGGGTAGCGCCCAACACTGCTCCAATAGTCTGCATTAAAGCCAGTTGCTGTTTCCGTGGTTTTATAGTCAGGCACTTCTACATTTTCAGGGTCGCCAAAGGTATCAGGATGTACCCAAGCAAAATGCGCGACATCAATAAAGCCTTCAAGCTGACGGCCTGCAAAACATTGAAAATCGACCGTTGGGCACACCAATTGCTGAAACTCGGCTTCATCCCAATATGGCATGACTGGAATGTTTGGCGCAGCATCTTTAGTGGCAGTGAGCGAACACCATATCAGTCCATAACGCTCAACAGCGGCATAAGTACGTAAGTTAAAGCGAGGTGAAATTTTGTGCTCAGGATGTGCAGGGATGCGGTTGCAATGACCGTGTTCACCAAAGCGTAAGCCATGATAGCGGCAGACTATCCCTAGACCATCATTTTTACCTAAGCTGAGTGGGACGCCGCGGTGAGGGCAGGCATCTTTAGCGACAATCAGTTCTTCTCCCATTTTATAAATGACGAGCGGCATATCTAAAAGCATGGTGCCATAAGGCTGTTCTGTAATGTCTCGAGCGAGTGCAATGGGATACCAAAATTCTGCAAGTAAGTGCCAGTCATGTTCTTCAAAAGTCATATGCACAGGCAAGTCCGGATTAAATGTCGCAATGGCTTTACTGGTCATTTTAGGCTCTGTTTTTATGTAAACTTGCATATTGAGCGAACTAAAAATGTAATGAAATTTCAATTATTGGAATACGAGGAAATAAAAAATAGAACATGCAAATCTGCATCATTCAGAAAAAGAGGGGAATTTGAAAAAAGAAAATAAGACAAAATATGACAAGGACATGAATTCTTACGAATATCAAAGTAGAAATAAATAAGACCAATACTTTGATAAATTTCATTACATGTTGAAAAATAAAGAATTATATTTAAATCAATGTGCAATCATCAATTATCATAAAAGCGTCATAAAGATGTAACCTAACTGTCATACTCTAAAATCAAAATGCGTATATCGAAAAAGTACAAGACTTTATTAGAAAGTGGCGTACTCCAATAAATGCATCAATAAAGAGAGATGAGAATGCGCTTAAATCATATCGCACTTGCTATGGTACTCACTACTGGGGCAACAGTCGCTACAACTGCAAATGCAGCTCGTGACACGATCCAAATTGCTGGTTCTTCAACTGTACTGCCTTATGCAAGTATTGTTGCAGAAGAGTTTGGTAATACATTCCCACAATTTAAAGCACCTGTTGTAGGTTCTGGTGGTACTTCAGGTGGTTTGAAACAATTCTGTAATGGCGTTGGTGATAACACAATTGATGTTGCAAACGCATCTCGTAAAATTAAAGGTACTGAATTGGCTGCATGTAAAAAAGCAGGCGTTAACCAAATCTTAGAAATTAAAGTTGGATATGACGGTATCGTATTTGCTTCAAATGCGAAAAAAGCGGCATTCAAACTTCGCCCACAGCACGTATTTGCTGCACTTGCTGCTGAATTACCTTCAAAAGGTAAATTGGTTGCAAACCCATACACACGTTGGAATCAAATCGACCCAACTTTACCAAACGAAGCAATCACTTTAGTTATTCCTGCATCAAACCATGGTACACGTGAAGTGTTCCAAGAAAAAATGGTCGATGCTGGCTGTGAAACTTATGAAGCTTTCGCAAAATTAGATAAAGATGCTCAGAAAAAAGCATGTTCAACATTCCGTAAAGATGGTCGTGTGATTGAAATCGCAGGCGACTATACAGAGACATTGGCACGCTTAAAAACTTCACCTAACGCTGTAGGTGTATTCGGTCTAGGTTTCTATGACCAAAACCGTGACAAGTTACGTGTAGCAACAGTGAATAATGTAGCGCCATCTGAGAAAACAATTCTGAATGGTTCATACCCAGTATCTCGTCCATTGTTCTTCTATGTAAAGGGTGAGCACTTAAAATCAATTAAAGGCTTAAAAGAGTTCACAGAATTCTTCCTAAGTAAAAAAGTATCAGGTAAAGGTTCTAAGCTAGAAAAAGCAGGCTTAATTTCAATGTCTGACAAAGAACGTGCTGCGGTACTTGCAAACTTCAAAGCGGGTAAGGCTGTTAAATAAAGTATGGAAATAGCCAATGGCAGGGTCGACCTGCCATTGGCTTTTTGCAAAGAAACAGTTTTTTCAAGAAGGGCTTTTGAAAAAACAGTGGAGATTACATGAATCTGCTACTTATTGGTGTGTTGCTCGCAATTATTGCAATCGCTTATCAAGTTGGACTGACTAAAAGTCGCAAACTTGCAGGTAAAGGCAATAACTCAGCAATGTTGCATTCACGACCGGGCTATTATGGTGTTTTGGTCGCTTTATGGTGTGGGATTCCCGCTTTTTTAATCTTGATTGTTTGGAACTTGGTTGAACCGAGTATTTTTCAACACGTTATTTTAAATAATGTCCCTGAAAATATTCGTTTAAGTTTAGATCCTGCAAGCACGAGCGTAATGGTTGACCGCGTTCAAGCGATTGCTTCTGGTTTTGGGGTAAGTGATACGCCAGCTGCATATGAACTTGCAGCAGCAGAACAGTTAAAGAAAATTGAAAACATCGGCTCATATGCAAAATTGGCCGTTGTGATTTGTGCGGCATTGATTGGTTTAGTCATGGCTAAACGCCGCATCGCAGAAAAATATCGTGCACGAAACCAAGTTGAAAAAGTTTTAAATGTGGCATTGGCACTATGTTCAGGCGTGGCGATTTTGACCACTGTCGGCATCGTAATGTCGATGTTTAGTGAAGCAATGCGCTTCTTTAGTTTTGTTAATCCACTCGATTTCTTCTTTGGTACTGAATGGAACCCAGGTTTTAGTACTTCGGGAAGTGCAGAAGGCAGCTACGGCTTATTACCTTTATTGTGGGGTACGCTCATGGTGAGTGGTATTGCGCTATTGGTTGCTGTTCCTGTTGGTTTGATGATTGCTATTTACTTAGCTGAATATGCCAAGCCAAGTTTCCGTGCTTGGGCAAAACCGGCCATTGAAGTTCTCGCAGGTATTCCAACGATTGTTTACGGTGTATTTGCCTTAATGATTATTGGACCTTTTGCAAAACAGCTCGGCGCGTATATTGGACTCGATATTAATGCAACCAGTGCTTTAACAGCAGGCTTTGTGATGGGGATTATGATTATCCCATTCGTTTCATCATTATCTGACGACATCATTACTCAAGTTCCTCGCGCGCTTCGTGATGGTTCACTTGGTTTGGGTGCTACAAAATCAGAAACCATTCGCCAAGTGGTGATTCCAGCAGCATTGCCGGGCATCATCGGTGCATTCTTATTGGCTGCATCTCGTGCAATTGGTGAAACCATGATTGTGGTGCTTGCAGCAGGGAACAGTCCTTTACTGCATATCAACCCACTCGAAGCGGTATCTACAGTCACCATTACCATCGTAAACCAATTAACAGGTGATACAGACTTTGCGAGTCCTCAAGCATTGGTTGCTTTTGCACTTGGTTTAACACTGTTTGTGATTACTTTAGGTCTGAATATTGTTGCACTGTACATTGTGCGTAAATACCGTGAGCAATACGAATGAGTACGACGAATATATCAAATATGGATCAAACTTTTGATCCGTACGCAGCCGCAGAGCTTCGTGAAAAACGTAAGAAAATCATTGAAAACTCATTGGCGAAAAGACACCGTAAAGAAAATACCTTCCGTGTCTTGGGCTTTAGTGCAGTAGTGACTGGCTTATTGTTCGTCGTGCTATTGTTTGGCAGTATTTTAGCCAAAGGCTTACCAGCATTCTGGCAAAGCTCGATGACGGTGCCTGTGTTTTTTGATCCAAGTATCGTCAATGTAGGAGCGAAACCGGTTCAAAAAGAAGGTGAATCTCCTGCACAGTTCCAAGAGCGTTTTATTGCTTGGCAAACTGAAATGGGCATGGTGGATTGGGATGCGCTGATCGTAAATGGGATCATTGCAAAAGATCCAGCGATTGCCTCTCAACGTGATGATCTCAACAGTTTATATACCAGTTCAGAAGCATATCGCTTACGTGACATGGTTATGGCAGATCCGTCATTGATCGGTCAAAAACAAGATTTTAAAATCCTTGCAGATGCCAATGTCGATGTCTGGTTAGCGGGTAATATTGACCGTAGCTTGCCTGATGAACAGCAGCAATTGAGCCCAGAAGTACGCCAACTCGCAGATAAACTCAAAGCTGACGGTGTGATTACTAACTCATTTAATACTGAAATATTTAAAAATCCAGACTCTCGTAGCTCACCTGCAACTTCCGGTTTAGCAGGGGCGTTTATGGGTTCACTCTTCATGATGCTGATCGTGATCATTATTTCGATTCCAATCGGTGTAGCATCCGCAATTTACTTAGAAGAATTTGCACCTAAAAACTGGATTACGGATGTTGTCGAAGTCAACATTAACAACCTAGCAGCGGTTCCTTCGATTGTCTTTGGTTTACTTGGTGCTGCGATCTTTATTGGTTGGATGCACATGCCGCTTTCGGCACCTGTGGTTGGTGGTTTGGTCTTAAGTTTGATGACACTACCAACGGTCATTATTACCACACGTGCATCACTAAAAGCTGTCCCGCCATCGATTCGTCAAGCCGCTTTAGGTTTGGGTGCATCACGTTTACAAACTGTATTTCACCATGTCTTGCCACTGGCATTACCGGGTATTTTAACCGGTGCCATTATTGGTGTTGCACAAGCCCTAGGTGAAACTGCTCCATTATTATTGATTGGTATGAGTGCCTTTGTGGCAAGTGTACCAGCCACTCCTTTAGATCAATCCACTGCATTACCTGTACAAATTTTCCTTTGGCAAGGTAACGAACTACGTAACTTCTTTGAAGGGCGTACCGCAGCAGCAATCATTGTACTTCTTGCTCTCATGATCGGCTTAAACAGTTTAGCGATCTGGTTACGTAAGAAATTTGAAGTACGCTGGTAATTGAGGGCATTATATGAATAGCGTCGTTACAACTGAAAAGAATTCCTTAGATCAGGATAAGTCCGTGAATCCAGAACAAACACAATTTACCTCTGCTCAGGGCAGCCAAAAACAAACCAATACTGCGTTTGTGTCACAATTCGATACGCAATCTAGCGCGAAAAAAGATGCGAAATCGAGCAATGTGAAAATCAGTACCAATGATGTGCATGTGTACTATGGCGAATCTGAAGCGATCAAAGGCATTGATCTGAACATTTATGAAAATGAAGTGATCGCCTTTATTGGACCGTCTGGTTGTGGTAAGTCAACTTTCCTGCGTACGCTCAACCGTATGAATGACACGATTGATTCTTGTCGTGTGACAGGACAAGTGCTCATGGATAATCAAGATATCTATGATCCAAGTCTCGATGTGGTGTTACTGCGTGCCCAAGTGGGTATGGTTTTCCAAAAGCCGAACCCATTTCCAAAGTCAATTTTTGACAATGTCGCTTATGGTCCTAAACTGCATGGATTGGCACGTGACAAATACGATATGGAAGAAATTGTTGAAAATAGCCTACGTAAAGCAGGGCTTTGGGATGAAGTGAAAGACCGTTTGAGCCAACCGGGTACGGGGCTTTCAGGTGGTCAGCAGCAACGTCTTTGTATTGCGCGAACCATTGCAGTCAGTCCTGAAGTGATTTTGATGGATGAACCCTGTTCAGCACTGGATCCGATTGCAACTGCAAAAGTAGAAGAACTCATCACTGAACTTTCAGCGCAATATACCATTGCGATTGTGACGCACTCGATGCAACAAGCAGCACGTGTATCTGACCGTACCGCATATTTCCATTTGGGTGATTTGATTGAAGTGAATTCCACTGAAAAAGTCTTTACTCAACCGGATCATCAGTTGACTGAAGCGTATATTACCGGGCGTTTTGGTTAATCTAATCGGTTTAAAAATAGAGCCGAAAGGCTCTTTTTTTTATGGACTTTATGATTAGGTAGAAAAAGCTTAGTAGAAATAAAATACTCAATTTGGCTCAATGAGAATTATTTTCAAAAAATAGATTGAATTTTTGTGATGCAGCCCACATGTTATACGACATAAATATGAATTAAATGAGTTTCAATTTTATGCTATTTCATAATCCCAAGTTACCTGCGGAAATTCGTGTAAGTCACTTAAATGCACGTATTAATGAACAACGAAAAAAAATTGCGCAAACGACTGCATCTAAACTTGAGCTGCTGCAACTAAGCCAACAATTATCAAAAGAAGCGCGCGCACGTAAAAAGAATAACCAAAAAATTTATGTAATCGATTTTAATGGTGATACCGCTGCATCTGCGGTAACAAGTCTACGTGAAGAAATTACCCTGATTTTAGCGACAGCAAAAGCTGGGCGCGACCGTGTGGTTTTACGTTTAGAAAGTCCAGGCGGGATGGTGCATGGCTATGGTCTAGCTGCTGCACAATTGGTACGTTTACGTGATGCTGGATTTAACTTAACCATTTGTGTGGATAAAGTTGCTGCAAGCGGTGGCTATATGATGGCTTGCATTGCAAATGAAATCGTTTCAGCACCATTTGCTGTGGTGGGTTCGATTGGTGTGGTTGCACAAGTGCCGAACTTTAACCGTTTATTGAAAGAAAAGCATATCGATTTTGAACTGTATACTGCGGGTCAGTTTAAACGTACCGTAACGATGTTTGGTGAAAACACGGCTGAAGGTAAAGCCAAATTTGAAGAAGAGTTACAGCAAACCCATAACTTATTTAAACACTTTGTTGAAAAATATCGTCCTCAGCTTAATGTCGATAAAGTTGCAACAGGTGAGCATTGGTATGGGCAAGATGCCATTGATCTTAATCTAGTCGATAAATTGCAAACGTCAGATGAATATCTGTTAAGTCTTATGCCACAACATGATGTATATATGATTGAAACCCGCAAAAAGCCAACACTTGGTGAGAAGTTGGGCTTACAAGCAGCACAAATTGCGGACTCATTGGTTCCTGCAGTCATGTCTAAAGTGATGGAGTCATTGAGTAAAGCAAATTCGAGTCTCGTGCAGTTGCGTGATCCAAAACTCTAAAATTGTTTTGTTATGAAGTATTTAAAGCCCACCTTGGTGGGCTTTTTTTTATGCTAAATGATGCTGCTGTGATAGATTGCGTTGCGTTCATAGATATTGATGATAATGATGTCTAATTTTCTGTTTATTTTAGGTGGTGTCATTTGCCTAATGGTTTGGCCTTGGATTTATCTGCTGCATTTTCACAGTACGCAAACATCTGTGCTGAAACAGTATGCTGCGCTGTTTTGCCCAGCAGCAACGCTGTTGGCAGGCTATTTTTATTATTCATCACTACAGACAGATGTCCGCTCCAAAGCATGCGGCACTATTGTGAGTTATCAGCGTTATATGAGCAGTGGCAATAAAAATAAAAGACAACCTTTTGAACGGGTTGAAATTTTAGTGAATCATGCAAAATATACACGGCATTTACGTATAGCAAATGAGCTGCAAAAACAGCCAGCGGGCGCAAACGTTTGTTTTGAATATTATGACCGAAAATTGAACCCGCATATGACAGATTCAATCTTAACTCAATGGACTGCTTAAATATTTAACTGATGTTACGCAGTAACACCAGAAGTGCAATTTGATTCAAATAAAACAACGATACGCGGTAACGTCATCCGCAAGTGTTTGAGACAGGGCTGCTTCTAATCAAAAATTTTTTTGCGATACTTTGAATACGTAGACGCGAGCGAACGAGTTTTGCGGTGAGGAGTATTGCTCCGCAAGATGGTTTCCTTGCGAAGCTTCGCTTCTCATTTTGCCGAATGAGAAACATCGTTTCGTAAAAGTACCTCCAGCCGAAGGCTAATCCCGTTATTCAATTCCTAGATGTAAGACTCCGTCGAATAGACTTAAAAATCATTTTTAAAATGAGAAATTACTTCTAGGTGCGTAACATCAGTATTTAAGATAAAAAATATTCAGGCTTTTGTTTAGCGTTATTCAACAAATTTGATGTCATTAAACAAATACCACCAGTGATCATCGCACCAAGTGTTGCGAGCAGCATATCTTTATGCGCATCCCAAATATCACCTTGTTGCCCATTATAATTTTCAGCTTCTTCTGGTGATAAGCCAATGGCAATCAGCCATTCGATCCATTCATAAAATAAACTGGTCGCCATGACGAATTGTACGACCAATAAAAAGAGTGTTCCGGCTTTTAATTGTGGTAGCCAGATTTGAAATATGCGATAAAAGAACGGATAGAGCAGCAATCCATAGGCAAGGTGTACAAGCCGATCATACATATTCCGAGACCATCCCATGCTTTGGTCAAGGTTGAAACCGAAGAGAGCTTGTGTCCATTCAGAATAAGGCACATAAGAATATAAATAATGGGCACCGATGACATGAATCAGTAAAAAGCCAAGATACAGGCAAACAGTTGCGAAACTTAGCCCTATTTTATAGAGGAAAACGAGCAGCACGATCAGCATAAACGCTGTGCCAATTTGATGGAGTATATACGCTTCCATTTCTAAAGGTTGGATACTGGCGATCGCAATAGCAAGAGTTAATAACGCAAAAGCTAAGATGTGCTTAAGTTTTAATTTGAAATCAATCATGAAAAGGCAAAGCTCAAATTTTTTATCGGTGTGCAATGTTTATAATTCGCGGCAAGTATAGCCATAATGCGATGAAAGGTGTTAGTTCGCCGGCGTTAGAATTTGTGCATTATTTTTTCAAATGTCATCAGCTAGCTACTAGGGATAAGTATTTTCAAAAAGATTGTATTAAACTCAGATGTATATCGAAGTTTATATATTTGGAAATGACTATAACCGTTGTTGAGGCATTTATTGCGACTCAAAATTGTTATTTTAACTATGAGTTTGAATAACTTTATTTAACAGATGATTTTCCAGAAGAGCTCTCAGTGTCTTTGCGCGGCATGATGTTTCGCCATGAAATTCAGTATCCTGATGCCATATTTATATTTGGGGCTGTACTAGATTAGCACTATGTTAATCGATGAAAATGAAGCTAACTAACTGTAAATTAAATAAGAAAACTCAATTAAAACTACTAGAGTTTTTCGTGCTAGGAGTGACTGCAAGAGCTGCTGCTGATTTATTAAAAATTCATCATAATTCAGCAGCACTTTTCTTTACTAAGATTCGTAAAATTATTTCTTATCATTTAGAAGTTGAAGCCTTTGAAATATTCGATGGTGAGATTGAATTAGATGAAAGCTATTTCGGCGGAACCCGTAAAGGGAAACGAGGACGTGGAGCTGCTGACAAAGTTATCGTATTTGGTCTATTGAAGCGAAATGGTAAAGTTTATACTGTTGTTGTTCCTGATACTAAGTCTGGTACTTTAATGCCTGTAATTTCTAAGAAAATCACACCAGATAGCATTGTTTATACAGATCAATGGGTAGCTACAATGCTTTGGATGTTGCAGGTTTTTGCCACCATAGAGTTAACCATTCAACTCATTTCGCAAATGGGAAAAATCATATCAATGGAATTGAGAATTTTTTGGAATCAAGCGAAAAGAATATTGAGAAAATATAATGGTATTCCTAAAGAATCTTTTCGCTTGTTTCTAAAGGAATGTGAGTTTAGATTTAATTATGGCAGTCCAAGTCAACAGTTAAAAACTTTGCGAGTTTGGACTGGAATTTAAATCTTATCTAGTACAGCCCCTTATATTTATTACTCAGATGTTTTAACAGGCTGTGAATTACAACGAATGAAAGATGATTGGGCGAAATATTGCCCTGCGGAATAAAATTTACTTCTAAATTTTCACTCTCCTTATAGGAGATGAGAATCCGCAGAATATATTCTGAGTTCGCAAGGGAGAGATGGATAGTCTCATCTCCGTGCGGCGCACGTTCCTCATGCCAAAGTGAGAAGGAGTATATAGGTGGAAATAAAAAACGAGGCATGAAGCCTCGTTTTTTGATCTATCTAAAATTAGATTTTAGAAATAAGATCTTTAATGTTTGCCGCTTGAGTTGATGCATTACCTGTATAAGTTGCAGGTGTCATTGTCGCAAGACGCGCACGGTCAGCAGCAGGAACAGCTTCAAGCTCATTACCATTTACGAAATCAACCATCATGTCACGAGTCATTGCTTGACCACGAGTTAGGGCTTTAAGTTTTTCGTATGGTTTTTCAACTGCATAACGACGCATAACAGTTTGAATCGGTTCAGCAAGTACTTCTTGCGCATGGTCAAGGTCTTCTAGAATACGTTGAGCATTCAATTCAAGTTTACCAATACCTTTAGAGCAAGCTTCAAATGCGATCAAACTTTGTGCAAAACCAACGCCCATGTTACGAAGAACAGTTGAGTCAGTTAAGTCACGCTGCCAGCGAGATACAGGAAGTTTTTCGCCTAAATGCGCAAGTACTGCATTTGCAATACCCAAGTTACCTTCAGAGTTTTCGAAGTCAATTGGGTTTACTTTATGCGGCATAGTTGAAGAACCAACTTCACCTTCTTTCAAACGTTGTTTGAAGAAACCAAGTGAGATGTAGCCCCAAACGTCACGGTTAAAGTCGATCAAGATGGTGTTGAAACGACGTAGCGCATCAAAAAGTTCCGCCATGTAGTCATGTGGTTCGATTTGAGTGGTGTACGGGTTGAATTCTAAACCTAATGATTCAACAAATGCTTGTGAATGAGCAGGCCAGTTAATTTCAGGGTAAGCAGAGTAGTGCGCGTTGTAGTTACCTACAGCACCATTGATTTTACCAAGTAATTCAACTTGTTTGAATTGTTTGATTTGA
Organism: Acinetobacter sp. YH16040_T; assembly: GCF_024605785.1. Classification (NCBI taxonomy): domain Bacteria; kingdom Pseudomonadati; phylum Pseudomonadota; class Gammaproteobacteria; order Moraxellales; family Moraxellaceae; genus Acinetobacter; species Acinetobacter sp. YH16040_T. Next base: position 1,273,739 of record NZ_CP094541.1, read on the forward strand.
CGTGCAAGGCGGTAAGCCACGTTCGCCATTTCTTTACCCAAAGTTGTTGGGCTTGCAGTTTGACCATGTGTACGAGACAACATTGGTTGTTCAGCGTGTTGTTCAGCCAAAGCAACGATTGAATCGATGATTTGCTGCATTGCTGCAACTAAAACTTCACGGCCATTTTTAAGCATTAAAGCATGAGACAAGTTGTTGATGTCTTCAGATGTACATGCAAAGTGAATGAATTCGCCAGCATTTTTAAGCTCATCAATATGCGCGATTTGCTCTTTTAAGAAGTACTCAACTGCTTTTACGTCATGGTTAGTTGTACGTTCAATTTCTTTAATGCGGTTTGCATTGTCTTCAGAGAAGTTCGCAACAATTGCATCAAGTGCAGCGTTAGTTTCAGCACTGAACGCTGGAACTTCAGTGATTTCAGGACGGTTTGCAAGCGCTTGTAACCAACGCACTTCAACAGTCACACGAGCATGGATTAAACCAAACTCAGAGAGGAAGGGACGTAGAGCATCACATTTGCTTGCGTAACGTCCATCTAATGGAGAAAGTGCGGTTAAAGCGTTCATAGCGATTCCTTTAATTTTGGAATTAAACGTAAAACAAAAAGCCTGTACTGCATCAGTTAAACCACCTGATACTGTAAACGGGCAAGATCTTGAATATCTTGTAGTAGCTTGCGCTTACTGAAAATCATACCCCATGAGCTACCACCGAGCTGACGCCATAAATGTGCCATTTGTAAGCCGGTAAATAAGGTGGCGCGAATGCGATTGGTATGAGAGGTGTCTTTAAATGCTTCGGCATTACCACGAACCATAATACGTGGATTAATTTGGCCAGCAGTTTCAATATAGGTTTGCGCTAAATTGGCAATGATACTTGGATGTAAATAATTATTATCAAAAAAGGAAAGCTGTCTTAGAATTTTTTGTTGGGATTGTTCGATGATTTCGACAAATTTAGGATTGCTATAGACTTTCTTTTCTAACTGCAATAACGCCATCGCATACGTCATGGGTAGCTTAGTATTGGCAAGTTTAGGAAGTCTAGATTTGGGAGATGTATTGAAGGGTTGAGTAATGCTACTTTCTAAGGTTTTTAATCCCAGCGAAATATCCGCCAAGCCACTAAAAAAATCAAGCGTCTGACTAGACTGATTCGACTTAGGACGGATATTTAAACTGGCTTTAATGAGATGTTCAAAATAAAAGTTACCGCTTTCCCCGATACTCTGTTGCCCAGTCAATGCAGTCATGTGGGTCAGCTGTGTCGCTTGAAAAACAGCAGCTAACGCCAATGCACGATTTTGGCGAGTATTCAGAGTCTGAGGCTGTTGAAACGGTAACTCTGTCATCCGAAACAATCCTTATTCAATAAAATCCGGTTTAGGCGCATTGGTATGATGAATCACACCACCCCCTAAACAAACTTCACCGGTGTAGAACACCACACTTTGACCCGGTGTAACAGCACGTTGTGGCTCATCGAATTCGACACGCACACCATTTGGCGCTGTAGGGTCTTTAAATATTGTACAGTCTTGGTCAGGCTGACGATAGCGAGTTTTCGCTGTGCAGCGGAAGCCTGATTCAGGAATCTCTTGTTCACCAGCCACCCAATCAATCGCTTCAGACCATAAAATGGTGCTTTGCATGAGTGGATGTTCATGACCTTGACCAACGACTAGGCGATTACCTTCGATATCTTTATGCAGTACAAACCAAGCGCCTTCTTCAGCACCTTTTAGACCACCAAGACCGATGCCACCACGTTGGCCGAGCGTATAGTACATTAAGCCGTGATGTTCACCAACCTCTTTACCCGTGTCTAGGACGATTTTTCCGGGTTGAGCAGGTAAATATTGCTTTAAGAAGTCATTAAATCGACGTTCGCCAATAAAGCAAATTCCTGTTGAATCTTTTTTCTTCGCGGTGATTAGACCTAATTCTTCAGCGATTTTACGCACTTGTGGTTTTTCAATTTCACCCACAGGGAACAAAGTTTTGTTAATTTCACGACCATGCACTGCATGTAGGAAATAGGTTTGGTCTTTGTTGTTGTCTAGACCACGCAGTAGAGGTGCATACTCTTCACCACGTGAATTTTTTAGCGTTTCACCACGGCGGCAATAGTGGCCTGTCGCAATAAAGTCAGCACCTAAGTTGACAGCATGGTCTAGAAATGCGCGGAATTTAATTTCTTTGTTGCAGAGAATATCTGGGTTTGGTGTACGACCTGCGGCATATTCTTCTAAGAAATGCTCAAAGACACGGTCCCAATATTCCATCGCAAAGTTTGCGGTATGAAGTTTGATACCAATTTTGTCACAAACGGCTTGAGCATCGGCAAGATCTTCCATTGCCGTACAGTATTCCGTGCCGTCATCTTCTTCCCAGTTTTTCATGAAAAGACCTTCAACTTGATAACCTTGTTGAAGTAAAAGTGCTGCAGATACAGAAGAATCTACACCACCAGACATACCGACGATGACACGTTGTTGCATAGGATTAAGCATCCAAATTTGAAATTAAGGGAGAATTTTGGTGCTCGTAAATGAGCGATAAAGGAAATTTTTGACCTGAAAGAGCATCTTGCACTGCTTTAATCACTAATGGACTGCGCGCACGGGCAGACTCAATGAGTTCATCAAGCGTCATCCATACTGCACCGACAATACCTGTGTCTAACTGTGCATCGGAATGGTACTGAATGTCCTTAGCTAAGAAACAGAAACGGAAATAAGTACGATCAGGGAACATCGGAGGAGTATAAGTATACATGCCTAGGAGGTTCGTGATTTCTACATCATGACCTGTTTCTTCCATGGTTTCTCGAATGGCGGCTTCAATAATGGTTTCGCCAGCTTCAACATGACCTGCAGGTTGATTAAATACAGTATGGGTCACACCTTCTGTATGTTCTTCAACAAATAGGAATTTTCCGTCTTTTTCAACGACTGTAGCAACAGTGACATGAGCAGTCCAAGCGGTCATAGAAAAGCACCATGGGGTAAAAACGCTATTCTACAAAATTTAGGGAGCGGTGGCTATGATTGATTTTTTTCTTAATTTCCTTGAGATGCGTTTCAATATTGAAGTAAGAAGAACGTGGAGGAATCTTGTAAGATAAATCCATTGTACATATCTTCACACTGAAAATTATTTTGAGAATTAGATGAAAATACTAAGTTTATTTATATTTGTTATGTTAATGGTTAGTTGTACTGCAAAAAGCGGTGCTGATGAAAATTTGTTGCTTGTAGATGATGATGTGTGCTGAATTAGCAGGAGACTTTCACTTGGGAGATTCTAGGCAGCTAACCGATAAAAGTCTTCTGCCATTTGATTTGGTGTCTTAAAATCCAAGCCTTTTTGAATTCTTCCCTGATTATAAAATAACTCTATATATTTTGTAATATCCGCTTTGGCTTCTTCCCTTGTTTTGTAGTTGCGATGATGGACTAGTTCATTTTTGAGTATGCCCCAGAAACTCTCTATCGGTGCATTATCAAAGCAGTCGCCTTTTTTGCTCATTGAACCCTGAAAATCAAATTTCTCAAGTAAGTTTCGATATTCATTACTGCAATATTGGCTGCCTCTATCTGAATGTACAATGAGATCTTTAGCAGGTTTCTGATTGCGAATAGCCATATTCAATGCATCACAAACAAGCTTGGCTGTCATGCGCTCATTTAAGCTATAGCCAACAACCTGTTTCGTGTAAAGATCTTTGACAGCTGCCAAGTACAACCAGCCCTCAGCCGTCCAAATGTAGGTAATGTCACTCGACCACGCAAGATTAGGCTTCGTCATTGAAAACTGTTGCTTGAGTAAATTGTCATAAATAGAACGGTTGTGATCACTGTTCGTGGTTCTTTTGAAACGCTTATGGCGCTTACAATACAACTGATTTGATTTTTTTATTTGGCGCACAGCATACGTACTTATTTTGATACCTTGCGCTTGTAAATGCTTGGTTAATCGAACATAGCCATAGCTTTGTTTGGTTTCTTCATGGGCTATTTTGACCAAAATTGTCTGCTGATTTCGCTGAATTGATCTTTTACTCATGCCTCGCTTTAGCCAATCATAAAAGCGAGAAACGGATACACGAAGTAATCGAGCCATTAAAATAATCGGAAATAAGTGGCTTTGCGATTTCATATAGGCGTACCTCACTGACTTTCTTTGGCAAAGTACGCTGCTGCCTTTTTTAAAAATTCACGTTCCATTTCAGCTGTTTTGAGCTGTTGTTTAAGCTTCTTATTTTCTTCGAGTAAGGCGTTTAGATCGGGCGAATACTGTTTTGTGCCTGCTAAAGTTCCAGCCTTTGCTTTGTTATTCCAGTTCGAAAGGGTTTGCATTGAAATGCCAAGTTGTCTAGCGGATTCCGATACATTACCTTGGTTCTCTTCAATGGCTTTTATGGCTTCAGCTTTAAATTCTGCGGTGTAAGTCTTCTGTTTCTTGCTCATGGTAAACTCCTAATGAGTATGTATAGTTTACCAAGTTAAACCCTCCTGTTTTTTAAGCACACATCATGATGCAATTCTCGACGTTAAACAAACGCTGCCAAAGAAAAATAATGCATATACAGTTTGGAAAGATATATACAGAGATGGTGCAACTATTAAATTAATATATCAGATGGATAATTATACATTTCCAAAAGATAAAATATATTTGTTAGAAGAATATGCAAAATCAGATTCTGTAAAGAATGTTATTTGCAAATCTTTATTAGAAACATTTGGTTGGGATTATTCTGTAGAGTCAATTACATATGATATGAGTGATACAGTTATATTTTCTTTTGTTTATAGTAAGAAAAATTGTTAAATAAATAAAAGTGTATTGTTTTATTAGTTAGTGAAATTATAGTTTTAGCTCAGTACTAACCGAGTTGTTAGAGATTTAACATTACTGCTTTTCAAAACTACTTGCTTAATAAAGTAGTAATAGATCTCTTTCATAAATCAAAAAACGATCTTATTTTTGGTTAATATTTGCACTCCGGATTTCTTAGCATTCGTGCATAATCTGCGGATGAAATACATCGATTCAAACAAGCTTTCTGATCCTCAGTTCAAGCGATACACAGGCATCTCATGGTCAACTTTCTATTTGATGGTTGAGCAATTGAAGAAACATGTCCCTGCCAAAGGCAGACCGCCCAAGTTAAGCCTGGAAGACCAGGTTCTGCTCTGTCTAAGCTATTGGCGGGAATACCGAACCTTATTTCACGTTGCGACGAGCTACGGGGTTTCAGAGCCCACAGCCTCAAGAATTGTCCGTCATGTTGAAGACTGCCTGATTCGGTCCAATCTCTTTAATTTACCCAAAGATTTACCCGAGGGCGAAGGCATCGATTGGAATGTTGTGATCGTGGATGCCACAGAAATTCCAATCCAAAGGCCTAAAAAAACAGAAGAAAAGCTATAGCGGCAAGAAAAAGACCCACACTTTCAAAGTACAGGCCATCATTCATTATCAAACTCAAAAAATCCTGAGTTTATGTACGAGTCGTGGTGCCGTACATGATTTCGAACTCTTCAAACGTAACTTGAATCAGATTCCTGCAGGTGCATTTATCCTTGCGGATAAGGGTTATCAGGGAATTTATACAGTGTATCCAAATAGCTTGTTGCCATTAAAAGCAAAGAAGCGCTGTAAACTGGATTCCGAACTAAAAATCTATAATCAGGAAATCAATAAAAGAAGAATTGGAATTGAGCATGTATTTGGCAGTTTGAAAACCTTCAAAATTCTTGCTGAGCGATATCGCAATCGAGGCAAAAGACTAGCATTAAGATTCAATCTAATTGCTGGAATTTATAACTTGGAGCTGAGTGAAAAATGACTTATGAAAGAAATCTAATGTTAAATATTTAATTTTTATTCAATGAAGGGAATTTTACTATCTCGAGGAAAATCTGGGAATAGTGTGTAAATCATATCAGGATTCTTTTGCAGACCCGCACCATCAATGTATTTCCACTCCTTACTTTCAATTGGACGTACTGCAAGCATGAAGGAAAGATCACCTGTCATTTTTCGGCCATTCATAGAAATCGTGACTTGTTTGGGTATGGCACAAAACTCATTTCTACCAATGATATAACTTTGTTTTGGAGGATGAGTGTCAACTTGAGAGACATATATTTTATTTTGTTTAAAGGAGTTTGCAGCAAGTTCTAATATGGCATTATATTTATCTTTACCACCTGCATAATTGATAATAGATGAATCTGTTTTTTCGGTGATTAATGCATAATTACCCTTATTCAAGGCTGTGCCGATATCTTTAATTTCTTTGGCAATGATTTTTTCATAATCATCTTTACACTGCGTTGAATTCGCAAAAGCAGTGTTAGAGGTTAAAATTACGCCTGCAAAAAATATTCTAGTAATTAATAGATTTCTTTCATAAGTCATTTTTCACTCAGCTCTAAGTTATAAATTCCAGCAATTAGATTGAATCTTAATGCTAGTCTTTTGCCTCGATTGCGATATCGCTCAGCAAGAATTTTGAAGGTTTTCAAACTGCCAAATACATGCTCAATTCCAATTCTTCTTTTATTGATTTCCTGATTATAGATTTTTAGTTCGGAATCCAGTTTACAGCGCTTCTTTGCTTTTAATGGCAACAAGCTATTTGGATACACTGTATAAATTCCCTGATAACCCTTATCCGCAAGGATAAATGCACCTGCAGGAATCTGATTCAAGTTACGTTTGAAGAGTTCGAAATCATGTACGGCACCACGACTCGTACATAAACTCAGGATTTTTTGAGTTTGATAATGAATGATGGCCTGTACTTTGAAAGTGTGGGTCTTTTTCTTGCCGCTATAGCTTTTCTTCTGTTTTTTTAGGCCTTTGGATTGGAATTTCTGTGGCATCCACGATCACAACATTCCAATCGATGCCTTCGCCCTCGGGTAAATCTTTGGGTAAATTAAAGAGATTGGACCGAATCAGGCAGTCTTCAACATGATGGACAATTCTTGAGGCTGTGGGCTCTGAAACCCCGTAGCTCGTCGCAACGTGAAATAAGGTTCGGTATTCCCGCCAATAGCTTAGACAGAGCAGAACCTGGTCTTCCAGGCTTAACTTGGGCGGTCTGCCTTTGGCAGGGACATGTTTCTTCAATTGCTCAACCATCAAATAGAAAGTTGACCATGAGATGCCTGTGTATCGCTTGAACTGAGGATCAGAAAGCTTGTTTGAATCGATGTATTTCATCCGCAGATTATGCACGAATGCTAAGAAATCCGGAGTGCAAATATTAACCAAAAATAAGATCGTTTTTTGATTTATGAAAGAGATCTAATAAAGTATAAGGTTTAATCAACATTAAAGAGTTACTCTGTATTTGAATTTGTCTGTCAATGAAGCATTGAGACATAAGCTGGAACTGTTAAAACTAAAAACGAATGCGTATATTATTTATTTTGATCAAGATAATTATTCGACACCTTCACATAATTCTGCGCTGAATACGGTAAAAATGCTTTTTCTTTATCGGTTAGTGGGCGGACTTTTTTGACTGGACTGCCCACATATAAATAACCACTTTCCAAAACCTTATTTGGTGGAACAAGTGAACCAGCACCAATCATCACATCATCTTCAACAAGTACATCATCTAAAATAATCGTACCTATACCGACTAAAACACGATTACCAATGGTACAACCGTGTAATTTCACGTGATGACCAATCGTCACATCTTCACCAATAATCAGTGGAGAACCCTCAGGTTTATCGGCTTTTTTATGACTCACATGCAACATTGAGTGATCTTGCACATTAGAGTTTTTACCAATACGAATATGGTTTACATCACCACGAATCACAGCAAATGGCCAAACAGAGACATTTTCAGCCAATACAACATCGCCAATCACCACTGACATTTCATCGATATAGCAAGAGTCAGCAATACGTGGAACAGTGTCTAAATAAGGGCGAATGTTTTGGCTCATAGGAAAGTCATCTACAGGTTTTTAGGCAGTATAAAATAAAAAAGCACCTAGACCGAAATCTAGATGCTTTCACTTTAGTCTTAATATCGAGTTTTCATCAAATTTAGAATAAGTTACTAAAGAATTGTTTGATGTGATCAATCATTTTTGCAAAGAAACCAGCTTCTTCGACATTTTGTAGAGCTACAAGTGGTTTTTCAGCAATGACTTTGCCATTAAGCGTTGCAACGTATTTACCAACCACTTGACCTTGTTTTAAAGGAGCAGTCAATTTAGGTTGAACAACCAATTGAGTTTTAATGGCGTTCGCTTCGCCTTTAGGCATCGTCACGTTAAAGTTTTCAGCTAGACCTACTTGAACTTCATTGTCTTTACCGTACCAAACTTTTGCTTTTGCAAGCACTTGTTTAGCAGGTTGAACTTTTACAGTTTCAAAGTTTGCATAACCCCAAGCTAAAATTTCACGTGTTTGAGATGCACGTTCGTTCATGCTTGGCGCACCAAAGATCACTGAAATTAAACGTAAAGGACCACGTTTAGCTGAAGTCGTTAAGCAGTAGCCAGCTTCTTCAGTATGACCAGTTTTTAAACCATCTACACTTGGGTCAGTATAAAGCAGGGCATTACGGTTGCCTTGCTTAATGCCATTGAACGTAAATTCTTTTTCAGAGTAGATCGGATAGTATTTTGAACTGTCATGAATGATATGTTGCGCAAGAGTCGCCATATCTTTGGCAGTCGAGAAATGACCTTCAGCTGGCATACCTGTCGCATTGATGAATTGAGTATTCACCATGCCAATACGTTTCGCTTCTTGGTTCATCATGTGGGCAAAGGTGCCTTCATTGCCAGCAATATGTTCTGCCATAGCTTTAGAAGCATCGTTACCCGACTGAATGATAATGCCACGTAACATTTCTAATGCAGTTGCAGTACCGTTGAGCGGAACGTACATACATGACTCAGTGCTGCTGCCGCGACACCAAGCCGACTCATTCATACGTACTTTTTCATTTTCAGTTAGTTCACCGCTTAATAACTTTTGCTCAATGATGTAACTGGTCATCATTTTTGTCATTGAAGCAGGAGCTAATTTTTCGTTTTCATTTTTAGAAGCAAGGATTTGCCCTGTCTCATAGTCCATCAGCACATAAGATTTATTATTTAATTCAGGTGGTGCAGAAAGGACAGTTGCCGCGAATGAAAAACTAGGTGCAAGTAGTAATGCGGCAAGGGCGGTTTTTCGGGTCATTCTGGGTGGTTCCAATAACTTAGGTATAAGCACAAAGAGCCTAGCATTTTAGGACAAAGCTAGGCGGACTGCTATGGGGTGCAAGCGCTTATTTTAAAAGTATTGTAACCAATTGGTATTATTTGCTGTAAGCAGTCAATTCTTTGCAAATCATACCATTTTTTTTGTCACCAGCTTTCTTCGCATCAGACTGCGCTTCTTTTAAAGCTTCTTTAAAACTTTTTTGTTTGCTGAGCTGTTGTAAGGCATTTACAGGGTTCTTTTCATTCGGCATATATTCTTTGGCTAATTTTGCATAACCCGCTTCAAACTTCGGCTGATCTTTGTCATTCACCAGTTTTGGACAAACTTCAGAAAGTACATAAATAGCTGCAAGTTCTTGACTGGTCACTTGAGGTGTAGGAGTCACTTCAATTTTTTCATCTGCGGCATGTGCAGACATGGTGGTGAACGCAAAAGCAGAAAGGCTAAGGGCACAAAGAGATTTTACAAAAAAGTTTTTCATTTAAATAACCTGTTAAATAACCTAAAAGATATCAAATAGCTAAAATTTATTAGCCAAGCTTAATCATATTTTGGGTAGAGATCAGTAGAAAATTGTATTGAAGCTGTTTAGAAATCAATACATTGTGAAAGAAAAAAGGATGAGGCTATAAGCGTCATCCTTTTTTGGCAGGTTTGATGCAATTAGGACTAACCTATTGAGAGGGCGTCCAAATCTGAATGATCAATTAACCTTCATAATTTAAAACGTCATCACAAACTGATTTTTGTTCAGCTTTATCAGTTTCTTTAGCAGCTTGACGTGCTTCTTCAAGAACTGATTTATATTCGCTGTCAGACTGTAGTTTTTCTAAAGTCATTGATTTATCAGAATAATCAGCAAGATATGTTTTAGTGAGTGCTTGAATGTTGGCATCAAATTTTGCATTTTGACCAATAATCGCAGGGCATACTTCTAACATGACTTGTGCAGATGCAATATCTTCTTTTACGATGGTATTGGCTTCTTCTTGAGTGAAGTCATTGTCTGCGACCACAGTTTGAGTCATGCAAGCTGCTAGAGCAAAGCCCAATAAACCACGAAGTGCTACGGTTTTATTCATTTTGTACACACACATTAATGCTGGATGTTGAAATGTAAATATATATAATTATTCATATATTTCAATAAAATGTTCTTGCGAGTCATTTTTAATTTTTTAGTAATGGAAATTTAGTTGTGAATATATTAATTGCCAATGATGATGGCGTTTTTGCTCCCGGTATCCAAGCTTTAGCACATGCATTGCGTCCTCTCGGTCGTGTGGTGATTGTTGCACCTGAAAGTGAACGCAGTGGTTTTTCAAGTGCACTGACTTTAGATCGACCATTACGACCTGTCGAAATTGCACCAAATATGTGGGCGGTAAATGGCACACCTGCGGACTGTGTGTATTTATCAATGAATGGTCTGTTCGATTTTGAATTTGATTTGGTGGTGAGTGGAATCAATAGTGGCGCAAATCTGGGTGATGATGTGCTGTATTCAGGGACGGTCGGTGCCGCATTTGAAGGTCGTCTAATGAAACAACCTGCGCTAGCCGTGTCTTTGGCTGGGCCGAATGTGCGTAGTTATAACAACCCTGAAGATTATGCCGTAGCTGCACAATGGGTGCATGACTTTATTGCCAATGGCTTACCTGCGCTACCTGCACGACATATTTTTAATATCAATATTCCAGATGTCGCTGAACTTCAAGGCACTAAAGTGACCTATCAAGGGCGACGTTTACAGTCCAAACCGATTACCAGTCATGTAGACCCGCGTGGTCGTCAAGTCTATTGGATTGGCTTGGCAGGTGAGGCTGTGGCAGAGCCTAAAAAAGGCTTAACGCATATCGAATCAGACTTCTTTGCAGTTGCAAATGGTTATGTCAGTGTAACGCCTATACAAATGGATGCTACAAACTATGAGATTTTGAATAACTTGCACTCAGAGTTATCTAAATCTTAAGTATTAATGTTATAACTTTGTGAAAATGGTTATGCCGCAACTTTTTTAGAGTGGATTTTTGCTAATCTTAGCCCATTCATAATGACTATATTTGAATTATTAGTGAGGAAGATGATGTCCCTGGTGTCACAATATCGCGTTATTACCGCTCCTGCAGCATTATTTAAGACCCTTGTTTTATCTGCTGCTGTGGTTACAACTTTGGTCATGACTGGCTGTGCGTCAAAACCACAAATTAATAATGCGACCCGTTATGCGACTGCTCCGGATTATTATACAGTTCGTTCGGGAGATACTTTAAGTGGCATTGCAGCTCGCTATGGCTTGAGCTATGTCAGCATCGCAGAAATGAACGATATTGCCCAGCCTTATCGCATCTATGTTGGACAATCCATTCGCCTTAAAAATAGTGGCTCTCGTCGTACGACGTCTACACAAGCCATGACTCAAGCGGCACCAATTCAACGCCAAACGATTGCAATGCCAACGCAAACAGCGCCCGTGACTCAAGCTTCAACCACTCCATCGACAGTGACGCGAACTACAGTTCCAACGCCTGTGGTCAGTTCTTCAAGTTTACGTTGGGTGAGTCCAGTATCGCGTCCTACGGTATTACAAGGCTATAATTTAGCATCAAATGTGAAAGGAACACGTTACGCAGGTAATACAGGTGATCCTATTTTTGCAGCAGCTGATGGTCAAGTGGTCTATGCCGCCGATGGTCTTAAAGAGTACGGCAATTTAATTTTGGTCAAGCATATTAATGGCTATATCACCGCATATGCACATAACAGTAAAATGAATGTCAAAAGTGGCGATACTGTGAAAGCAGGGCAGCAAATTGGTGAGATGGGTTCATCAGGTACCAACCGCACGATGCTTGAGTTCCAAGTGCGTTTAGATGGTAAACCAATCAATCCAACTGCAGTTTTACCAAATAATTAAATATATAATGCAAAAGCAAAATATCCCCGTATAATACAATGAGTTGCTTTTATCGAAAGATGAAGCTTCTCATAAGTTTATGAGGGAAATTTATGTTAGATCAACTTCGAGCAATGGGTGTCTTTGCTTGCGTTGTGGAAAAAAATTCGTTTAGCGGTGCTGCTCGTGAGTTAGGTATTACCACGAGTGCCGTGAGTCAGCAAATCCGCTCACTAGAGCAGGATATGGAAGTCATTCTTTTACATCGTTCAACACGTAAGTTAAGTTTGACAGAAGCTGGACAAGCTTTTTTTCATAGTTGCCAAGAGATGCTATCTGCCGCAGAGCGCGGCAAAATTCGTATCAATGAACTTCGTGACGACTTAGTCGGTGAATTACGTATTGCATCGACACCAGAAATTTGTGCGAATCATGTGATTCCTGCATTGTCACATTGGATGTCGGCACATCGCGGTTTATCCGTTCATCTAGAAGCAGATAATCAATATATCGACTTAATTGATGGCCGCATTGATATTGCGCTACGCATGAGTTCAAAAATTGATGATCAACAGTTTCATGTGGTGCCATTGGCACATGTTGAACAAGTTCTCGTTGCAGCACCAAGCTATATCAACCAAACCAGTTTAATTACACGACCAGAAGATTTACAAAATCATGATATGGTTCAAATAAATTTGGTTAAAAACTTTCAGCATTTTGCATTTGAAAATGCAGTGACGAAAGAGCAGGTTGCATTGGATGTGCACTCCCGATTTACAACAAATAATGTATTTGCTGCAAAAGCAATGTGTCAACAAGGACATGGCATTGCAAGAATATTATATCTAGATACGCAAAAAGACTTATTAAACGGTTCTCTTGTTGAAGTTTTACCAGAATGGCGTTTACCATCATTTACTCTATATGCGGTGATGTCTAAACGTGATCAACAGCCTACTAAAATTCATCGTTGCCTAGATGCATTAAAATTGTATTTCAGTCAATTACCAGGCGGACGTGTATACCAAGAAGCCTCATAAAAACAAAAAAGGTTTAAAAAGATATAAAAAAAGCCGCAATCAGCGGCTTTTTTACTTTCGGCACAAATTACGCTAGAAAGTTTTTCACCATTTTAACAATGCGTTCAATCAAGATATCCGCTTGTTCTTTATTGATATTCAGCGTAGGCAATAAACGAATCACTGAGCCTGCTGTTACGTTAATAATCAAGTGATGCTCATCACGAGCAATATTCACAAGTTCGCCACATGCTTTTGGTAATTCAATACCGACCATCAAACCAAAACCACGAACAGTCACGTTTTGCTCTGAAAGTTGCTCTGTGAATTGCTCAACAAGATACGCACCCATATTTGCAGCATTTTCAACAAGGTTTTCTTTTTGAATGGTATCAATCACGGTATAAACCACACGTGAACCTAATGCTGTACCGCTATAAGTTGAACCGTGGTTACCCGCTGTTAAAACGCCAACACCACGACCTTGAGTCATAACTGCGCCGATAGGGAAGCCATTACCCAGACCTTTAGCTGTAGTTAGCACATCAGGAACAATATTAGTGTGTTGATACGCAAAGTATTTACCTGTACGACCATTACCTGTTTGCACTTCATCAAGCATCATTAACCAGTTGTGCTGATTACAGATTTGACGAATTTCTTCTAGGTAGCTAAAACCCTGAGGTGCAGTATTTACACCACCTTCACCTTGGATCGGCTCAACCAAAATCGCTACGATGTCAGGGTGGTGAATTGCAGCTTCTTCAATTGCTTCAATATCACCGAAAGGCACACGAATGAAACCTTCAACCAGTGGGCCAAAACCTTCCTGAACTTTTTTGTTACCTGTTGCAGATAAGGTTGCCATGGTACGACCATGGAATGAATGATCAGCAACAATAATTTTAGGGCTTGCAACACCTTGCATATGACCAAATTTACGTGCAATTTTGATTGCACCTTCATTTGATTCTGCACCACTATTTGAGAAGAAAACTTCTTCCATACCCGCAACTTCAGCTAATTTTTGCGCAGCAGCCGTTTGCCAAGGCACTTCAAATAAGTTACTGGTATGAATAAGGGTCGCTGCCTGTTCAGCAATTGCAGCTGTAATTGCAGGATGTGAGTGACCTAAACCACAAACAGCTATCCCTGTCAGTGCGTCTAAGTATTCTGTGCCATCTGCGGTATACAGGTGAGCACCTTGACCTCGGACAAAGCTGATCGGTTGGCGGCCAAAGACTGGCATCAAGTGCGATGGTTGATCAGTTTGTACTGGGGCAAGGGTAATGTTATTCATGACTAACTCTAATTTGTCAGGTGATTGAAATAATATAGAGGAGACGCCATATATATATGAGCATCAAGAGGTCTATATAAGCAAAATATGACTCACTTGAAAAGCTGAAATGTAAATAAAACGTGAAATATTGCTTTAGTCATATTGTTTTACTCAGTTTTGGGTATAATGCGAAGCAGATTTATTGAGGATATATCAATGACTGAACAAGCACGCGATACAGAAGCGTTAATTCGTGACCAAATTGCTAAACACGCAGTTCTACTTTACATGAAAGGCACTCCACAGTTTCCACAGTGTGGTTTCTCTGCGCGTGCAGTAGAAGCGCTCAGTCAAATTGGTCGTCCGTTTGCTTATGTAAATATTCTTGAAAATCAAGATATTCGCGCAACTCTTCCACAAATTGCAAACTGGCCGACTTTCCCACAATTATGGATCAATGGTGAGTTGATCGGTGGTAGCGACATTATGCTTGATATGTTCCAAAAAGGTGAATTACAACCTTTAGTTGAACAATATAGCCCAGCTCCTGAAGCTTAATTGGATATGTATTTGATGATTTTAATCATTGGATACAGATAAAAAATAGCGCCTTTAAGGCGCTTTTTTTATGACTTATTTATCAAAAAAGTCGTGGTTTATGCGTTTTTCCACCATCCCCATACGCATTTAAAGCACAAAGGGTGGTGGAAAAATCAACAAATGAATAAACTCATCGAAGATTTATGACGGATTGTCTTCAGTCGGACTTTCTTCAACACGTTGCTCGTTTTCAGCAGTCCCATTTTTAGCAGTACTGTCTTGAGCTTCAGACTTCTTTGCCTTTTTATCTTTATTCTTTTTTGACTTCTTCTTTTTTTTCTTTTTCTTTGGCTCTTCTTCCTCAAACTCAGCACCATCTTCAATCGCTTGCCAGTATTCAAGTTGCTCCATGACAGCAGCGTAGATTGAGCCTTTGCTATAACGACCTTTTTTATCAAGAGTGCCTACTGGACGCGCCATCAAAATTTCTAATGCTTGGTCAATGGTATCTATGGCGTGAATATGGAATTGACCTTGTTGCACAGCTTCAATCACATCTTTGCGTAACATTAAGTGCTGCATATTTTGGCGTGGAATAATCACACCTTGCTTGCCTGTTAACCCTTGTAATTTACATGCATCATAGAAGCCTTCAATCTTGGCATTTACACCCCCAATCGGTTGAACTTGACCCAATTGGTTCATGGAGCCAGTGATTGCCCAAGATTGATCGATCGGTAATTGGCTAATAGCGGAAATAAGAGCTGAAAGCTCTGCAACAGTTGCGCTGTCGCCATCTACTTGGCCATAGCTTTGCTCAAAGGCAAGGGCAGCAGAAAAATGTAAAATTTGTTCACGACCAAAGTGTGCCTTTAAGAAACTCGACATCAGCAGGACGCCTTTGGCATGTAAAGAACCACCGAGTTCTACACTACGCTCGATATCTAAAATATCGCCGCCACCTTGATAAACCGAAGCCGTTAAACGTGACGGTAAACCAAATTCAACATCAGCATATTGAATCACAGAGAGGGCGTTGATCTGCCCGAATCGATGACCTTTGGTTTCGATTAACTGTGTACCGCGAGTAAGATCTTGCCAATATAATTCACGTAAGTAGCCTAGACGGTATTTACGATGATCAAGAGCGGTGTTGATATGTGTTTCTGTCACCATTTTATCGCCAGCAAGTGCTGCATGATGATGTGCTTCACGAATCAAATCACCTAAGGTGAGGGCATGTAATGACAAAGAGCTTTGATCTTCAGCTTGACGACTTGAATCAGTTAACAGTGCAGCAAGTGCTGTACGGTCAAACGGCAGAAGTTTGTCTGTTTGCACATAGTCAGCAATCAGCTGCATATATGCCTGCTCATTAATGTCATTACGTTGTAATGTATCGGTAAAATCGGCACGAATTTTAAAGACACTGCCCAGTTCTGGTTCGAGTTCTAAAATATCGTAATAAATATCAGGTTCAGCAAGCAGGATCACTTTGATATTTAAATCAATAGCTTCTGGCTCAATCGAAATACTGCCAGTCAGCGTAAGCATATGCTCAAGTGACGACAGCTTTAAATGTCCTGACTTTAATGCACGTTTTAGACCTTGCCATGCATAAGGCTGCTCTAAAAGTTGTTCCGCTTCCAAGATGAGGAAACCACCATTGGCCTTATGTAATGCACCGGGACGGATTAACGTAAAGTCTGTGGTGATGGTGCCGTTTTGAGTCAGTTGTTCGACATGACCTAACAAATTGTAATGGGTAGGGAAATCTTCAAAAATAACTGGCGCACCAGCATTTGGTTTATGTGTGGCGATGATGTTTGCTTGGTAGCGAGATGGCACGCGGTTAAATTGGCCGGGTGTAAAGTCATCTTCTTCTTGCTCAAGCACAAACTCAACATTTTGAATGATGTCATCTGCATATTGCTTCAGATAATCTTCCAAGCCTTCAACCATGCTGAATTTATTTTGAATTAGATCAATACGCGGCATTACAACTTGTTTAGCAATTTCACGGTTTAAAACCTGAACTTTATCGCGTGCGTCATCTTCAAGATCACCAAGATGTAGACCAAGGCGTTCAAGTTTTTTATCCATATAACGGACGTTTGACGCAATTTCAGCTCGTTGTTTACTGCTTAGTGCATTGATGTCTTCTTTGGACATTTCTTGGTATTTGTTATCGACCAAATGCACGGGAACGAAACAATGGTCATCATCCTGAGAAATCAGTTTAAGATCGAGCTCTTCACCTTCTCGGGTTAATTCAACTAAAGCAAGATGTTGTTCATCACCAGCATGTTGGCGAATCATTTCAATACGATTGTGATAGGTTTCTGCGGTGAAGCGACGTTCAAGCTGTTTTAATATGGTTTGCCAACTTTGATGTAATAACGCTTGGAACTTTGTCGCTTGACCAGAAGGAAGTTTTAGCGCAATCGGTTCGCGCGGAAATTTAAAATTATTGACATAGACCCAGTCTGAAGGCGTTGGCATATTTTTAGCGTGTTGTTGTAATAAGCGCTTAATCATGGTGCGCTTACCTAAGCCTGCGGTACCTACAGCAAAAATGTTATAGCCTGAATAGGGTAATGCAATGCCAGCCTCGACCGAAGCTCGGGCACGATCTTGTCCTAAAAAGTCATTAAGTGGTTTGATCCGCTTGGTAGACGTCGGTATTTTTTTAAGCTCAGGCGTATGCGTCAGCTGAAGCGGCTGCAACTGGGTTTTAGTTAAAGTATTCTGTATTTCGGGTTGATCAAAAGCACTCTTTAGTGTCGTTACTGTTTCTGCTAAGTTTTTTGTGTTGGTTTCATTAATGGTGGTTGATAAAGAAGAGTGAATTTGTTCAAGTCGCTGGGTCACTGTTGAATCCAAAAAACTAAAGAATAGAGATATGTAATTAAGGTATACAGGTTTAATGCCAAAGATCAAGCAACAGCATGCGAAATATCGATAAAATAAAACAATGATTTCATAAATGTTGTTGAAACCGTTGTCATTAAGCGCTTGAATAGCAACATTCGATTTTGACAAAAATAACTGAGTCATGACAACACAAGCTTCAGGATGGAAATCTGCTTTTACTGCATTTTTAGACCGACGTGCGCTGATTATGCTTTTTCTTGGCTTTTCGGCCGGTATCCCAATTTTACTGATCTTTTCCAGTTTATCGCTTTGGTTAGGTGAAGCAGGAATTGATAAAAGTGCAGTGACTTTTTTTAGTTGGGCAGCGCTTGGCTATTCGTTTAAGTTTGTTTGGGCGCCATTAATTGATGAGTTACCTGTGCCATTTTTAACCAAACAACTCGGACGGCGCCGTGCATGGTTGTTGATCGCTCAAGTTCTCATTATCTGTGCAATTTGTATCATGGCATTTTCAGACCCAGCTTTAGGACAAAGCTATATTTACCAAATGGCTGCTGGAGCCGTATTACTAGGTTTTTCTGCCGCAACGCAAGACATTGTGATTGATGCTTATCGTATTGAGTTGGCTGAAACTGAAATGCAGACCGTTTTAGCTTCGACCTATAATGCAGGTTATCGTATCGGCATGATCGTGGCAGGTGCAGGGGCGTTATTTTTGGCTGCATATTTAGGCACGGCCAAAGGTAACTATATTTATGAAGCTTGGAAATATACTTACCTTGCAATGGCTGCTGTGATGGCTATCGGTATTATCACAACTTTATCGATACGTGAGCCGCAGGTTGACCGTGTACAAAAGCATTATAAACGGACCGACTATTATCGTTTAGTTGCTGTATTCTTTGCTGCGGTGGTTGCCTTTGTCTTGAGTTATATCTATTCAGGTGTGGCAGTTGAAAGCTTGAAAGAGCAGTGGCAAATTTCAGACTCATTTGCATTGTTCTGTTTAGAGGCTGTGCGCTTTATTGGTTCAGCTGTTATCGCTTTTGGTATCGGTTCAGTTTTGGTGAAATCAGGTGCTGTAAATAAGCAGATGGCATTTGAAACTTGGGTCAATCCAGTTGCTGATTTCTTTAAGCGCTATGGTTTAAAACTGGCTTTAGTGCTGTTGTTACTCATTGGTTTTTACCGTATTTCCGATATTATCGCTGGCGTCATTTCCAATGTGTTTTATCAAGATTTAAACTTCACCAAAGAGCAGATTGCTGAAGCTGTAAAAGTCTATGGTGTGATATTTAGCTTGGTTGGTGGCTTTCTTGGCGGTTTGCTAGCGCAGCGCATGAACATTATGAAATTGATGTTTGTCGGTGCGATTCTAGCAAGTTCAACAAACTTGATTTTTATCGGTCTGGTCAAATCAGGTCAGCCATTGAGTGATGTCACTGTCAATGTAGCAGGGCAGCAATATACAGCGACACCGGATGACACGGGTGCTTGGTCAGTTCAAATTCCAAAAGCAGTCTTGGCTGCAGATCAAAATATTAAGGTCAGTGCGGATTATCAGTCGAAGAGTCAGCATCCAGTACAGGTGAGTTTGCCGTATCTGAATAATGCTTTTTCAAACTCAGCAATGATGTTGCTGCCAGTGACTTCAGATAACACGATTTCAGCTCAAGAGACTGCAAATAGTATCGTGGTACGTGGACAATACTTGGCTGGCGAGTTAAAAGAAAATCAAAAAATTCAAATTATTCTGGATGCTAAACCATTCGACGCGAAGCTTGATAAAACCGGTGTTTTTAGTGCGGCAATTCCAGGGCAAGTGCTCGAAACAGCAAAGCAAAAAACTTTAACGGCTCAACTCCTAGAAAATGATGTAGTGAAAAAGAGTGTCGATTTAGCATATCAAGTGAATACAGCGGCCAATATGGCGGGTGTGCTTGGTGTTGATATTCAACCGATTAATTTGGCTAGTGCTGAACAAAATGTGGACATCAAAGGTAAGGTCATTAAGCCTTATAGTTCGCTGTGGCTATATTTCGCGATCATTGTCGATAACTTGGCGTCAGGTCTTGCAGGCGCGGCATTTATTGCATTTTTATCGAGCTTGACCAGTGTTTCTTTCACAGCGGTTCAATATGCCATCTTTAGTTCATTAATGACTTTAACCCCTAAAATTTTAGGCGGTTACTCAGGTACGATTGTGACCAATATCGGTTATCCAAACTTTTTCTTGATGACGACTTTAATTGGTATTCCGATTTTAATTTTAGTGGTTTGGGTCGCCAAACTATTGAGAGAACATGAACAAAAATCCAATTCATAATTCAATTTAACTTAAAAAAAGCCTATTCAGTTTGAGTGGGCTTTTTTATTCTAAGCTGTTAAATAGCCTAAGCAGGTCTACGGTTTTGGACAAGGATATTTGAAATAAGGCGGTATATGTGCTCTAGACTTAAATTGAACTTTGCATGTTAAATCCCTATAGTATTCAAACATAATGATAGATTTAGGAAACTCGATTATGCGCATGCTGCATACCATGTTACGTGTAGGCAATTTAGAACGTTCATTGGCGTTCTATACTGAAGTACTCGGTATGACTTTGCTTCGTAAGCGTGATTATGAAGAAGGTCGTTTTACTTTGGCATTTGTGGGCTATGGTGATGAAGAAAATCATACCGTACTCGAGTTAACGCATAACTGGGATACAGATAGTTATGAATTGGGTAATGCTTATGGCCATATCGCTATTGCTGTAGATGACGCCTACAAGGCTTGTGAAGAAATTAAAGCACGTGGCGGAAACGTGGTACGCGAAGCAGGGCCAATGAAAGGTGGTGTGACCGTCATTGCCTTTGTTGAAGATCCAGATGGCTATAAAATTGAATTGATCCAACAAGACTCAAATGCACGAAATAATTAATCTGCAATTATTCATTTAAAGTCATATGTAATTCTGAATATTCTTATTATAAATATTTTTGAGTTGAGCTCACTATCAACGTTTAAAATAATGAATATATCGGAGAAAAGCTGGCTTTATTTACATGGCCCAGTAAGATGAAATTTACTCAATGGTAAATTTAGCTTATTGGGCATTTTTTTGTCGATGCGTTTAAAGGAAAATTTGTACAGGATGTTGTTATGCTGAAAATGTTGGCTTTGGATCGTTTTACCATTCTACTTTTTGTAATGGTCATACTTGCGACGTTTTTGCCTGTTAGTGGGCAAGCTGCAGAAATCTTTGGCTATATTACAACGGCTGCAATTGCCATTTTATTTTTTCTCCATGGTGCAAAGTTGTCTCGTGAGGCTGTGGTTGAAGGCATTATGCATTGGAAGTTACATGCTTTAGTTTTTGCTTTTACCTTTGCATTATTTCCATTATTGGGTTTAATGGCGAAACCAATCCTCGTGCCGATGTTAGGGCAAGAGTTGTATTGGGGCTTTTTGTTTATGTGCTTTTTACCTTCGACAGTACAGTCTTCTATTGCATTTACTTCGGTAGCACAGGGTAATGTTGCTGGCGCAGTCTGTAGTGCATCATTTTCAAATATTATTGGGATGTTTATTACCCCAGTGATGGTGGCCTATTTTATTCTCGGTCAGTCACAACATAACTACGATCCGACGGCATCTATTATCCAAATTACCCTGTTATTGCTGATTCCCTTCATTTTAGGGCAGCTCCTCCGTCCTTGGGTGTTTCCTTATATGAAGAAAATGCCAAAAATCGTGAAGGTATTTGATCAGGGCTCAATTTTGATGGTGGTTTATGGTGCATTCAGTAGTGCAGTGGTGGCAGGGCTATGGCATCAAGTGAGTGGTATGACCTTATTCCTATTGATTGTGGCGTGCTCAGTCCTGTTAACGATTATTATGTTATTGGCGTTATATGTGCCACGTTGGTTGGGCTTCAGCCGAGCTGATCAAAAGACGATTTTCTTTTGTGGCTCTAAAAAAACCTTGGCGAGTGGCGTGCCCATGGCACAAATTTTATTTATTGGGCAGCCGATGGGGATGATAGTTTTACCGATTATGATCTTTCACCAAATTCAGTTGATGGTCTGTGGTGTGATTGCCAACCTTTGGGCAAAACAAAGCCGTGGGCAAGAATAAGGGCGAGATGAGTACGTCCATTTAAAATACCTTAATATAGATGAAAAGAAAAAAATCATGAAAATTAAACAAGGCTTCTTCATTTTATTCTTGGGTTTGAACACAGTCGTTCATGCCCAAGAGGATTTATCCGTAAATAGTAACCGTGATGTCATTGAAAAAATGCCGCTCATCAGCCTGCAGCCCATGTTGGATTTTTGTCGTGATCGACAACCACAGATGAATACGGAATTAGATCAGGCTTATCAAACTGCAAAGCTTAAATTAATTGCTGCGGTTCAGGCTGTCCGTTTTAAGGGTGTAGAGCCATTAAAGGCAAAAGATGTTGATCTGTCAGTCGATGCACAATTTAAACAGCAGCTTCAAAGTATTTTAGAGGGTATGAGCAGATCATTACAGTCAGTAAATGCTACGACGTTTTGTCCTGCATTTATTGAAAGATTAAACCATTTTGATCAAGCCCAATTTCAGCGTACAGTCGAATTACAATATCAGAAATATTTAGAGCAAGCTCAACCTAAAGAGTAGAGCGATTCAGCCTTGAATATCTATTTATTAACATTAAAAAATCAGCTATAATTTGCCCCAACTTGTTGTGCTTAGCTCTGACGGTATCCGTCTCGGTGGGCCAAAAGAATGGTCTGTTATGGTGTTGGTCTGCTTTTTTAAGCCTTCCTTGTAGCGATACAAGAGTGATCAATTGCGATGACAGCTAAACCTTCTTAAATCTTAGGAGTAATCGACGATGCGCGCCGATATTCACCCAAAATATGAAACTTTAGTTGCTACATGTTCATGCGGTAACGTAATTGAAACTCGTTCAGCTCTTGGTAAAGAAACTATTTACCTAGACGTATGTTCTGCTTGCCACCCATTCTACACTGGTAAACAGAAAAGCGTTGACACTGGCGGTCGTATCGACAAATTCAAGCAACGTTTTGCTGGTATGTCACGTTCTATCAAACGTTAATATCCAAAACGAAAAACGGGCTTTATGCCCGTTTTTTTGTGCCGATAAAAAAGATAAACCTTAAATCGGCAATGTTCAGAACCTTATTGGTCCTGAACATCGATGAGATGGTCGAGTTTCTTCTGGAAATAATCGCCTTGAATAAAGCGAGCTTCGACATTCCAAGCATTGGCAAACAGTGTCATGTCATTTAATTCACGTAGCATGATTTCAACAGTTTTGATTTCATGATAAGTGGTAATTTTTTCTTGCAGCTCTTGGCACGACTTATCGTTTGCAAGCATTTTGGTCAAACTTGAATCTAATGTTAAGCAGTGAACATCCATTTGGCGTAATAATGATTCACTAAACATCGAATGACCAAAATTGCGTAAAGCCAGTTCGGCACCATTTTTACGAAGTTCTACAAATGCTTTTTGAGCGGCATCGATATTGAGCTGAATGTCTTCTTCGGCAAATTGTAAAATCAGTGGATTTTTCAATTTACTACGAATAATCGTAATTAGTTTCGAAATAAACTCAGGGAAGGTGCGGTCGTTATATAGCACTTCTTTGTTCAGGTTAACGATTAATTTAGCTTCAGGGAACTGAGTGATGAAGTTGTGTAGCTGTTTACACGATTCAACCAAGATCCAACGATCCAATTTAATGGAAAGCTCCGAGTCTTCAGCTAACTCACGCAGTTGGGCGATATCTTTCCATTTATTTTCAAAAATAAAGCCGCTGGTTACTTCATAAGTATAAAGATGAGAATCTTCTTTATCATACAGTTGTTGATATTTCAGATGAATTTCACCGCGTTCTAAGCAGTTACGAAGGGCCTTAATAACAGGAGCTTCATCACTAACGACAATCGGTGCAATTTGCGCTTCTGGTGTACCAAAATCCAAACTTGGAATATCAATTTCTAATGGAATCGTTAAATCGATTTCAGGCGCTTGTTGGTTGGTAGGTAGCGCAGTATTAAAGGCTTTTGCAACAAAGGTTTCAAAATGTGCTTCATCACGAATATCGCTGTCTAAAACACTGTATCCCATGCGTAAATTTAATGGATAAGTTTCATTATTTACACTGAGTAATTGAGGTTTGCTCAGGGTGTTAAGACCAATTAATTTAGACTCAAGTTTGAGCTGATTATCCGCTTGGAATAAGGCAACCATTGCACCATTGTCTAAACTAAATAATGGAGCATGTGTTTGATCTTTCAAGAAGTCTTTAATATTGGTGAAATAGCTTTTATAAGTATTCCAATCTTTTTGAAAAATCGCATCTGAGCAAGAAGCCAACGTAAATAGCACTAATGCATTTACATTGGCAGGTTGTTGGCCGATGGTACGGTTGAGTTGTTGAAAAGCTTTTGGTTTTTGTGGGCTGGCTTCAACTGGCGCGGTGCTTACAGCATTGTTGCTTTGACTGCCAATTTCAATTGCGAGCTGTAAAGCATCTTCTTCAGCCGCAGCAATAAATTCGAGTTTTAGTGGGTTTTGCCCAGCCACAGCGCTATTTTGCGAATCAAGATCAAAACGTCCTAAATCGAGCTGCCCTTGGCTGATTTTTTTAAAGCGTTGTTTAAAGTCGTTGAGGTCAGTAGGTTGTAATAGATCGAGTAAAGGCAGACCAATTACATCATCTTCATTTTTTAGACCAAACAAAGTGAGATATTCAGCATTGGCTTGAATATGAATGCCTTCTTGAATCACGGCAACCGCTTTACGACTATCTTCAACTAAAGACTGGGTTTGGATTTGAGCTGTTTCGAGCTCTTCCATTAAATGTTGCTGCGATTGTTGTAGGCGACTAAAGGATAAAGCACGGATTAAACCAAAATAGAAACTCTCAGGTTCAGCAATATCGACAATGTCATAAATCCCTTTTTTGACTAAACTTGCATATTGTTCTGCTTGATAGTCTTCGGGTTTAAGTAAAATAATCGGTAAATTCGGTTGGCTCGATAGTTGAACTAAACTTAAAGCTTGTTCATATTTTAAATCATAAGCACGTCCAAAAATGATCAAGTCCCAATTGAGATTCAGCTGTTTTTCGAAATTTTGTAAATCATCAAGTAATATGGCATGAACTTGATGTTCGCTGTCTGTCAATAAATCACGTATCTGGTTAAAACGTATTTGATTATCATCAATAATGAGTAATCGAGTTTCCGTACGTTTTAGTTTTTTGGATAGTAATGGATTTCTCACTTTAATGCTTCCCATAAGTCGTTATTTTTGATCTCATTGCTCTGTTTCGCAATATAGTCTTTAACGACATTTTCTTGCTCTTCATTCAATAATTCATATTCAAAGCGAATAAAGCTTTGCGTCACCAACTGCGCTTTGGTGAGGTAGACTTTGATGTCTTCTTTGCCTAAGCGAAGGTGGACCGTTTGTTTCTCTCGGAAGAGATTTGCCCCAGGTAAAATTAAGGTCGTAGACACCTGATCTAGTTGTGTGGTCTGAACCAATAAAGCAGGTTGATGATTTGTTGTATTGCGGTCGGTACGAATATGGGCTGAACATGGATACAAATCTTGAGCCAGTACTTCGAGACCCAATTCCAAACTTTTTTCAGTCGATTGTTTGATCCAACGAACAACACCGCCACGCCATTGGCTTTGAGCATTTTCTTGGATCAAAATAAATTCGCCGGTTTTTAAATTGGCTGGGGTAGGCCCAGTCCATTTAATGCGATAACCATTCACACTAATATCTAAAACGTCGGCGGTATGAATTTGTTTCGCTTCACGATCTAGCGCTTTCGCATTGGTCATGCCCGTTGGCATATTTGAATCATGCGAATTGACAAAAGACGCTTCATTGTGGAATTGATAGTTGCCTTCTAAATCTAAAGTTTCATGGAAGTTTTTACCTTTAGAGAGATAGAAATGCGCCACCATTAAGCTAAAGCAAATATTGATTTGCGCAGAATATTCATAACGTTCATGACGACGTTCAGTGTTGTTGGTCAAAATATTATGAATATGGAAATACAGCGCAGGGGTTAAGAATAGCTTTTCATTTTTAGAAAGGAAATTGGCATTCTTAGTTTGCGTTTCGGTCAAATGATCGAGCAAGTTTTGCGTTGAAATGTACACATTGGCTTGATACGACCGATCTTGTTTAGAGTTATAAATCGGTGGATGATCTTTTTTCGTGTCTACAATATAGCGTGAAAGCGTGGTTTCTTTCGGTAGGATTTGAACCAATTTTACCCAGTCAAAGCTACATAAATACAAGCCTTGGATTTCAGCAGGGCGGATCTGATGATTATTGAAAATATCTAATAAGATCAATTGTGCATAAGCTTGGGCAATATTTGCAATTTGATGTTGAGTACCCAGTAACTGATTGACATTACTTTGATAGAAATTGTGTTCAATGGCACATTCAATCAGTTGATGTGCCGCAATCCATTGACCTGCAGTCGGTGTGGCATACAACATATGTTGTTGATACAACAACAGTGTCAGTTGTTGCAACGCATAGTAGATTGATGCAATTCGAGCGGTTTGTAAGCTTTTTTTATGGCCGAATGAAAAAATCGAAAACTTTTGTTGATTAAGCTGCTGATTACATCGTTTGGCAATATCAATATAGATTTTGGCAAAGTGACTGCGTAAAAGCATCGCCAATTCAATGATTTGGTCATTACGATCCGTGGTAATGAGGCTTTGATTGGTAAAGTGTTTTTCTAAGCTTGTGAGCACACTTTCCATAGTCGGATGTAAAATTTGAACCAAATCAAAACGTAACATCTCTTGGCATTTCAGCTCGGAGATTTCAAGTAAGGCATTGAATAAAGCTTTAGATGAGGTACCCAATTGTAAAATTGAAATACCGTTTAACCACTCTTGCAGACCTTTAGCATTGGTCGGACAAAAGCTTAATTTATCCAGCTTTAATTCAGTCGGATTGTAAAACGTATCTGAAGTATGCGTGGTCATCTTTATTATTTAACTCAAAAAGTTGAAGCCCCAAAAAGCGGTGTCTTGTTTTTTTCGCCCGCTATTTCCCGTACAAGTTTAGGAACCAAATAACCAGGTAGGTTCTCTAAAACTTTTTTATAAATTAAATCAATATCCTGAGCTGGTGTATCAAAATGATGAGCACCTTTTACTTTATCCAGAACATGCAAATAATATGGCATTACACCTGCGTCGAATAAGCGGTAACTTAAATCGACCAACACTTCTGCAGAATCATTAACCCCTTTTAATAAGACTGCTTGGTTCAGCACGGTGATTCCTTGTTTGACAAGCTGTTGAAGCTGGCTGCACGTGAAGTCATCTAGCTCTGATGGATGATTTGAGTGTACCACTAGAATAATGCGTAGCCTACTGTTTTTTAAATTAGAAACCAGCTCTTCATCGACACGGTTGGGGATTACGATAGGAACTCGTGAATGAATTCTCAAAAATTTAATTTGTGGCAAAGTCGATAAACGTTCAATCCACACTTGAAGTTTACGATTTGATAGTGTGAGCGGGTCTCCACCACTTAAAATCACTTCATTAATATCGGGTTGTTGTTCAATATATTGTTTAATGTTTGCCCAATCGTCATTTTTAGGCAGGTTTTCTTGGTAGGGAAAATGCCGGCGGAAACAATAACGGCAATGGACCGCGCAGGCACCGGTTAAAGTCAGTAAAAAACGAGACTTGTACTTATGTAATACCCCTGGCTGTTGGTTAGCCTGCTCTTCACCTAAAGGGTCGGTGACAAAACCGGCGTGTTCTTCAAGTTCCAAATGATGCGGTAGGACTTGGAGTAAAAGCGGATCAAGCGGATTACCTTTTTGCATTTTTTCGACAAAAGCGCGCGGCACACGTAGGCGAAACTCATCTGCTGCGAACTGAGCACCAGATAATAACTGATCATGCGAAAGTTCTAATACATCGAGTAATTCTTGAGGATTTGTAATCAAATCACTCAATTGGGTTTGCCAGTTTTGCTCTTGAAATAAATAGTTTATCATGCCGATTGTTTAAAAAATGCAGAAAGGTGAGTAGGGAATATTGCTGAAATTAATGCGTCGAACTTTTAAGTGTAAGCTGAAATAATTCCGATAAAGCTCACAACGGATGAAGCCTACGAAACATTTATTAAGTTTCAGTAAACAGCAATTTTACCTGTTTGTGGGCATTGTATAAACAAAGTTCTTTAATGTCTGAGTGTAAGTTAAGCAGCTTGACCCCTTTAATGGGGATTTTTTCGTTGCGACATGGTGCATTGGTCATTTAGAATACGCAATATCACATTAATGTGCATGTGGCAGCCAATGTTACAGTCAGTACTTGCTAAATGACATGTTACAGCCCATAGCATCTATAGATTAAAGTTAGTAAGTTTGGAGTGAGCCAGTCATGGCCTATTATTCTACGAATGATTTCAAGTCAGGCCTTAAGGTCATGCTTGACGGTAACCCATGTTCAATCATGGAAAACGAATACGTAAAACCAGGTAAAGGCCAAGCTTTTAACCGCGTAAAATTACGTAACCTTAAAACTGGTAAAGTTTTAGAAAAAACTTTCAAATCTGGTGATTCACTAGAAGCTGCTGACATCCAAGAAGTTGAAATGAACTACTTGTATAACGACGGTGAAATGTGGAACTTCATGGATCCAGAATCTTTCGAACA
The DNA here is from genome assembly GCF_024605785.1 of Acinetobacter sp. YH16040_T. Taxonomy (NCBI): domain Bacteria; kingdom Pseudomonadati; phylum Pseudomonadota; class Gammaproteobacteria; order Moraxellales; family Moraxellaceae; genus Acinetobacter; species Acinetobacter sp. YH16040_T. Next base: position 1,302,345 of record NZ_CP094541.1, read on the forward strand.
AATCGCTGCTGATAAAGTTGCTATGGGTGACGCGGCTAAATGGTTGAAAGATGACTCAAATGAACTTTGCACAATCATGCTTTGGAACGGTGTTCCTTTAACTGTGAGCGCGCCCAACTTCGTTGTATTAAAAATCGTTGAAACTGATCCAGGTGTACGTGGTGATACTTCAGGCGGTGGCGGTAAACCGGCTAAGCTTGAAACTGGTGCAGTTGTACGTGTTCCATTATTCGTACAGCAAGAAGAAAGCGTTCGTGTAGACACTCGTACTGGTGACTATTTAGAACGTGCATAATGGTTTAAAAATAGACTATTATCGAAAGGGATGAAGTGATTCATCCCTTTTTTTATACCTATTGGTTTAAATTTTTATTCCAAAGTATTAGATGAAAAAGCCCATAACAGGAGTAGAGTTTCAAGGGAAGAAACAGCAGTACCTCGAACAAGAAAAATCAAGCTGATTTATTTCAACATTTATGAGGGATTGAGATGGAAACCATTCAACCGAAGTCAGGAATGGCTTCAAAGATTATCTGGCTGTTTGTAGCCATTCTAGGTGCCGTTTCATTCGGCATACTAGCACTCAGTCGAGGCGAGCATGTCAATGCAGTTTGGCTGATCCTTGCAGCAATCTGTGTGTATAGCATTGCATATCGTTTTTATAGTTTATTTATTGCCAATAAAGTCTTTGAACTGAATGAGCGACGTTTAACGCCTGCCCATCGCTTAGCTGACGGCTTGGATTATGTACCGACCAATAAAAGCGTTCTATTTGGTCACCACTTTGCTGCGATTGCAGGTGCAGGCCCATTAGTCGGACCGATCCTTGCTGCGCAAATGGGTTATTTGCCGGGAACTATTTGGCTCTTGGTGGGTGTTGTTCTTGCCGGTGCGGTTCAAGACTTTTTAGTCTTGTTCATCTCAACGCGTCGTGATGGTCGTTCACTCGGTGAAATGGCAAAACAAGAACTAGGTTCTTTTGCCGGAATCATCGTGATGCTTGGTGCACTTGGCGTGATGATCATCATTCTTGCGGTACTTGCTTTGGTTGTTGTAAAAGCGTTGACCAACAGTCCGTGGGGTGTTTTCAGTATCGCGGCCACTGTACCGATTGCGATTTTCATGGGTATCTACATGCGATTTATCCGTCCGGGTAAAATTGCAGAAGTGTCGATCATTGGTTTTGTACTGATGATGGCAGGGATTATCTATGGTGGTGACATTGCACAGCACCCATACTGGGGTCCATTCTTTACACTTTCAGGTACTGAACTAACTTGGTGGTTGATTGGTTATGGTTTCGTGGCATCAGTATTACCCGTTTGGTTACTGCTTGCACCACGTGATTACCTATCTACTTTCTTGAAAATTGGTGTTATTGCAGGTTTGGCAATCGGGATCATGTTTGCTTTACCTGAAATGAAAATGCCAGCGGTAACGCATTTTATTGATGGTACGGGTCCTGTATTTGCAGGCTCAATGTTCCCATTCTTGTTTATTACCATTGCCTGTGGTGCGATTTCAGGTTTCCATGCGCTCGTTTCTTCAGGAACGACACCGAAGCTTGTGAATAATGAAAAAGATATTCGCATGATCGGTTATGGCGGCATGTTGATGGAGTCTTTTGTTGCGATTATGGCTTTGGTCTGTGCAACGATTCTTGAGCCTGGTGTGTATTTTGCGATTAATGCGCCAGCAGCTGTGATTGGTACAACGGTTGAGTCCGCTGCAGAAGCAGTTCGTACATTAGGCTTCGTGGTAACACCTGAAGCATTGACCTTACTTGCACAAGAAGTGGGTGAAAATTCGATTCTGTCTCGTACAGGTGGTGCGCCAACATTTGCGATTGGTATGGCTCACATTATTACGGAAATTTTCAATAACCGTTCAATGATGGCGTTCTGGTATCACTTCGCGATTTTATTTGAAGCACTTTTCATTTTAACAGCTGTGGATGCAGGTACTCGCGCATGTCGTTTCATGGTGCAAGATACAGTGGGTATCGTGGTTCCTGCGGTTAAAAACTCTCATAATTTCTTCGGAAATCTGTTGGGTACAGCGGTGGCTGTCGCAGGTTGGGGCTTCTTCGTTTACCAAGGTGTGGTTGACCCACTTGGTGGTATTAATAGCTTATGGCCGCTATTTGGTATTGGTAACCAAATTCTTGCTGCGATGGCATTGATCTTGGGTACAGTGATTTTATTCAAGATGAAAAAACAAAAGTATGTTTGGGTGACGATTATCCCAACAGTATTCTTGTTTATCACTTCTATGACCGCTGGTTGGCAGAAGATTTTCCACGAAAATCCAAAGATTGGTTTCTTGGCTCAGGCAGATCGTTTTAACGCAGCAATTGCGAAAAATGAATTGTTGGCACCTGCAAAAACCATGGCTGAAATGCATACGGTTGCATTGTCGAATCAAATCAATGCTGGTCTTTGTGCATTCTTTATGATCGTGGCATTTGTGATGTTATTTGCAGCGATTGGTGTGGTGCGTCGTGCCTTGGCAAATCCAAATCCATCGGTGAATGAAGCAGAAGCGATTTACCGTGACCCAGCTGAAATTAATCCGTCAAATTCAGCACATTAATAGGGGAATATGAATGAACCTGAAGTTTGCAAAAAGTGGAAAAACGGTGATTTATAAAATCATTAAAATGACCATTATGTCGCAGAAGGATTTAATTCTGAACCCGAAAAATTGGTCACGTATAGCGACGTTGTGGCAACGTTTACAGCAAAGTTTCCGCTTGATGGTGGGGGTGCCAGATTACCAAAACTATTTGGAACATATGGCAAAACATCATCCTGATTTGGAAGCGATGGATGCAAAAACATTTTATCGTCACTGTGTAGATGCACGTTATCCATCAGCTGGTGGTGACATGAAGAAGTGTCCTTGCTAATGCTTTGACTTGTGCTAAAAATCCAATAAAAAAAAGCGTTCTTCGGGACGCTTTTTTATTGCTGAATTGTGATCAGTCGAAGCGATGACAACGCTTTTGTATACCCAATAAATATCAAGCGTATGTATTTAAAGTATTGAACTGGGTATGACTTGGAGATAAACACTGTATTTTTAAATAAAACCCTGTATGTTAGTCATTCATTTAACTTTTTTATTGGGGAATAAAAGGTGTTTTGGGGATCAGAGAAAAGCCAACAAAATAATACATCAACGCTTTTAAGTGAGCAGAGCCTTGCGCCTTTTTACCCGAAAATAAATACATTCCTCGAACAAATTAACCAAATTATTTTGGATAAAAATCAGCAAACCAAATTGGCTTTAGCTTGTCTATTGGCAGGCGGGCATGTGCTATTTGAAGACTTACCTGGTTTAGGAAAAACGACATTATCTAGCGCCTTGTCACATTTGGCGGGATTAAAGTTTCAACGGATTCAATTTACCAATGACATGCTGGCCAGCGATGTGATTGGGGTAAATATGTTTAATCAAAAAGAACATCATTTTGAGTTTAAATCTGGGCCGATTTTTACCCAAATTTTATTGGCAGATGAAATCAACCGTTGTAGTCCAAAGACCCAAAGTGCTTTATTGGAAGCGATGGAAGAGGGCTATGTGACGGTCGACGGTGTGCGATATGCTTTGCCTCAACCATTTTGGGTGATTGCGACACAAAACCCTTTATTTCAAAGTGGTACTTATGCCTTACCTGAGTCCCAGTTGGACCGGTTTTTAATGCGTTTGTCTTTAGGTTATCCATCGCGTCAGGCAGAGAAATTATTGCTCCAACAAACTTCACGCCATGATCTGATTGCGGCATTAGCACATATCTTTAATGAAGCAGAAATTTTACAACTACAAGGGTTTGTCGAGCAGATACATCTGAGTGATCGTTTAATGGATTACATTTTGGATCTTGCTGCTGAGACACGTAAGGGGAGACATGGTCTTTCTACTCGTGGTGTTTTAGCCTTAAAGAAAGCTGCGCAAGCCTATGCGCTGATTGAGCAGCGAAATTATGTGAATCCTGACGATGTACAAGCCGTTTTTACAGCTGTGGTATCTCATCGAATTGGGTTGTCAGATCTTGAAGCCTTTAAGCTTTTAGAACAAGTTTCGATCCAATAAAGGAGTTGAACCTTGGCTTCAATGTGGCAGCAATGGATTGAACGTCGATTTAAAATCGATCAGCACAAGCAGCTGACTCAAAAAGATGTATTGATCTTTATCTATCAGCAAGGCTACTTGTATTTGGTGTTAATTTTCATCACCTTTATTGCAGGTGTGAATTATGCCAATAACTTGATTTTAGGATTTTGCTTTTTAATTAGCGCCGTATTGTGTATTAGTTTCTATATTACTTTTAAACAGCTTCATGCGTTGCAGATTCAAATAAATGTTGTTGATATCCCGCAAGCTGGGGAATTACTTTCGGTCGAAATTTATTTTAAACAAGAGGTTGAACAGGCGCGATATTTGTGGATTAAAACAGAAAATCAGCTACATAAATTACTGTTCAATACGCAACAGCAATGCTTTCAATTAAATTTTACAACCAGCCAACGCGGTGTTTTTCAGATTCCGCCAATACAAATTTATAGTGTTTATCCTTTTGGTTTGGTTCGGGCCTGGACGTATTTGTATGCACAACACCCCGCGTGGGTTGCACCTCAAGCCAGTTTGCATTCCGTTGAAAATAAGCAACAACAGCAAAATTTTGAACCTGATCTTGATGAATTTCGCGAATTACGGAGTTTTCAGACGGGGGATTCACTTCATGCGGTGTCTTGGAAACAAGCAGCACGAGGACAAGGCTTATATGTGAAAGTCTTTGAACAATATGAAGATCTAAAGAAATTGGAGATTCATTATCACTATATGCCAGCTCAAAGTCATGAAGAAAAACTTAGTCTTATGATGGGTTTGGTCGAGCAGGCTGAGCAAAATCACGATCAATATGCACTGTATTTACCTAATGCTGAGTTAGCATCAGGCACTGGAGCACTGCATTTTTCCGAAGCTAAACGGTTATTGGCGCAGGCTTGATTTATGATTGAAAATACCATACGCCGCTCCATACTACTCACTTTAGCTTTGTTGCTCATTGCGCAAATGCTTTATATACCAGTGGTGACATCATTAGTATTTTTAGTCATTTGGCTTATTTTATTACACAATACCCGCGCAACTAAAAAACCATTTTCTAAAATTTTAACCTATGTGCTGACATTGACAGCATTATTTAGCATTTATATAAGCCATAAAACCTTTATTGGTGTTGATGCAGGGGTTGCAGTACTCAGTACATTTTTATTTGCTAAATCTTTAGAAACAAAAACACGTCGTGATGTAATTATTTTATTTAACTTTGCGATGTTTGTGATTGCCAGTAGCTTTTTGTTTAGCCAGTCTTTTGCCATGGCATTGGTTATTTTATTGGCGTTGTTGAGCTGCTTTATTGGATTATATCGTTTACAGACCGTTGGTTTTAGCCAAAACTCAGGCGGTGAAATACAGGCGATTAAACAAGATATTGGGCATGTGGGTAAATTTATTGCCTTAGCTGTTCCATTCTTTATCTTGCTGTTTCTCTTTTTTCCACGCCTGCCGCCGCTATGGCATATTCCTATTCCTGAAAATAAAGCCACAACGGGAATCAGTGACAACATGTCTCCGGGCGATATTGCTGAGTTATCACAGTCGAGTAGTTTGGCTTTTCGTATAATTGGTGATATTCAAGCCTTGCCAACACGTACAGAGCTGTATTGGCGGGCGATGGCATTAGATGAATATGATGGTTCTAAATGGACTAGTCATTTTTTTAACCAGAACGTTATACAGCTGAATCCAGCTGATTTAAAACCCAAGCGGACATTGAATTATCAATATTTGGCTGCCGACCCAAGTGTGATGTGGATTATGTCGTTGGAGCAATCCGTTCCCAATGAAGCACGTTTTGCATTAGGTCAAGATGGTCGAATTACACCCTACCGATTAACAGCACGTACAGAGCCGATTCAACTGAAATGGTTAGGAAGTGCAGAACCTCCTCAAATAAAAAATGTAGCTTTACTTGAAAAATTAAACACTCGCTATGTTGAAAACTTGGATGTTCAATCACAACAATTGGCCCAAACTTTATGGCAGCGAAGTCGTCAAAATCCTGAGCGTTATATTGCCGAAGTTTTGCAATGGTATAAACAAAATCGCTTTGCATATACCTTAAGCCCAGGTGTATTGGGGCAAAATCGGATAGATGATTTTTTATTTGGATCAAGAAAGGGGTTTTGCGAACATTTTGCATCGAGTTTTGCAATGTTGATGCGCTATGTGGGTGTTCCATCGCGTATTGTTGTGGGATATCAAGGTGGTCAATTAGCACCAGATGGAAAAAGTTGGGAGGTTCGTCAGCTCGATGCACATGCGTGGACAGAGGTTTATGTCAATCAACATTGGCGTCGAATTGATCCTACAGCCATGATCGCACCTCAGCGTATCGATGGTGGGATGCAGGATTATATGGAACAAGATCGGACAATTTTTGGGAGACAGCAGTCGACTTGGGCCTATCAACAATTTTCGATGTTGAAAAAAGTCCGTGTATGGAGTGATTATGCGAGTTACCAATGGCAGAGCAAAGTGGTGGGTTACAATGCAGAATCACAACAACAATGGTTTAAAAAGCTCGGTACAAATTCTGCTTATGCAGGTGTTTTAATTCTTATTTTGAGTATTGGTGGCATTGTAGCATTATATTTTATATGGATTTTGTGGGAAAAAAGAAAAAGTTTAAGCCCTCTTGAAAGAGAAATTACCAATTTCGCAAAGAATTTACCCTTGAGCCAGCAAAAAGTGGCTTCAGAAAGTTTTAGGCATTGGTTACAACGTTTGGCTGAAAATATACCTGAACAGGAAAGGGCGGCATTTGAACAAGTTATTACGTTATTTGAGCAGGAAATTTATGTAGGTACCGCGCTAAGTTCTCATGATATTCAATATTTTAAGGCTTTGCTTAAAACTTGTACGCAAAGTTTAAAAAACTCAGAAAAGGGCTTGTCATAAAAAATAAAAATGAATATGATTCTACGCATTCTAGGTTTATAGCTCAGTTGGTTAGAGCGCTACGTTGACATCGTAGAGGTCACCAGTTCGAATCTGGTTAAACCTACCAAATTCAAAAAGCAGAATCAAAATGATTCTGCTTTTTTTTATCTGAAATTATTAGGGTCTGTTGACATTTACTGTTCATAATTAACCCTATAAAGGTAGCCATAAAAATATACAGGCTAAAGCAACAGAACTTTGATAATTCCTTTTGAGCTTGTCATATCGAGTAGCTATTCCTCTAAATTCCTTTAATCTGCAAAACATATTTTCAACTAAATGCCTGATTTTATATAAATACCAGTCCATATGGTCATTGTTCGATTGGCTATTCGTTTTCCTTGGTATATTCGCTTTAGTCCTTGTTTTCCTGATCTGTTCACGCAGTGATTCTGAATCATAGCCTTTATCTGCGCATACCACTTTTGTCTCTTTTAAATCTAATGTTGATATTAAATCAGGTGCAACTTTAACATCATGTGTGGTTCCATCGGTAATCATGAAATCAATAGGATTGCCATGTGCATCAACAATCAAATGTATTTTTGAGGAGTTTCCTCCTACACTTTTAGAAATAGATTGATTCGATATGCCGGCAGAATGTTGATGAGCACGTACATGAGAGCCATCAATAAAAATCCACTCCATATCGGGGCATGAGGCTAGTAATTTGAATAATCTAAGTAACTTACCGCTGCTTGACCAACGATTAAAACGTTTGAAAATAGAGTTTGAATGACCAAAACAAGAAGGAATATCTCGCCACGGACAGCCTGTTCTAATTCTATAGAGAATAGCTTCAATAAAATTGCGTAAATTTGAGTTGTGGTGAATGGATAAATTACGCAGAATAACTTTCAACTTTTGCCAGTGTTGATCTGTCAGCATGGTACGAGGCATAGCGAATAGTAAAATTGGGTTTGGCGATTTGATTTTACTACTTCGCTATTTTTTTAAGCTAAAAGTGTCAACACACCCTAATTAAAGTGTTATTAAGACTATAGTTAAATCAAATCTACTTATATGTAAGGTGTTCTTCGCAATCGTTTTCAATCGTATTTGGCTTGAATAGATTCATATGGATTGAGTCGTAAAATCATCATGAGATGGAATTGGGTGTAAATGCATCTATGTGCAAATACATCAATTTGGATATTGATTGTTTAAGTGATTAAGCCAAACTTCTTTGGCTCATATTTCTGCGTTTATGACTATATAGCAGTGCTTTATACAATGTATGCTATAGCGGATTATTTGAAACAAAAAAGCCGCATTCTATGAGGCTCTTAATTGAACAAATAAATTATGCATCTTCAGTTTCTAAAATTTCGAAGTCATGGGTAATTTCTACACCACCATCCATCAGCATTTTACTAGCAGAACAGTATTTTTCAGCAGAAAGTTCAACCGCTTTTGCAACTTGCTTTTCCTTCACGCCATGACCAGTGACTACAAAGTGCAAATGAATTTTAGTGAATACAGCAGGAATAGTGTCGGCACGTTCTGCATTTAATTCACAACGAACATCGGTAATGTCTTGGCGTGCTTTCTTTAAAATCGTCACAATATCGAAAGATGCACAACCACCAAGTCCTGTTAAAATCAGTTCCATTGGGCGCGGACCACGGTTTTCACCGCCATATTCTTGTGATCCATCCATCATAACAGTGTGACCACTTTGAGTTTTTGCTTCAAAAGCAACATTCTCTAGCCAATGAACACTAGTTTGCATTGCAAGTCCCTAAAAAAAGCTATAAATTTACGCAGTACCTGTACACTAACATAAATTGAGTTGATAAGGAATTTCAACTCTTACGTGTGACAAGTTCACTTTAGGTCTTGTGCGATCTATAAATTATCCATATTCGGAAACTGTTAGCATGACTTCAAACTTTTCACAACTTAGCACAGATGCGCTATCTCCGGGGCAGTTACCTGAGTCGGTGAAGGCATTATTAAAACGTGCATATATTAATCGTTACCCAAAACGTACAACAATCATTGATGCGGGCTCAGAATCTAAATCTTTGTATTTAATTCTTAAGGGTTCAGTATCTATCATTTTACGCGAAGATGATGAGCGTGAAATTGTGGTTGCGTACTTAAATGCGGGTGACTTTTTTGGGGAAATGGGTCTATTCGAAGCAAATGCACAGCGTACTGCAGAAGTGCGTACGCGAGATGTATGTGAAATTGCTGAGATTACCTATGAAAACTTTCATGAATTAAGTAAACAATACCCAGACTTAAGTTATGCGGTATTTGCACAGCTTGTACGCCGTCTTAAAAATACGACGCGTAAAGTAACTGACCTTGCGTTTATTGACGTGTCAGGTCGAATTGCACGTTGCTTAATTGATTTATCTTCACAACCTGAAGCAATGATTTTGCCGAATGGTCGTCAGATTCGTATTACTCGTCAAGAGATTGGTCGTATCGTGGGTTGTTCCCGTGAAATGGTTGGTCGTGTTCTAAAAACACTTGAAGAGCAAGGCATGATTGAAACTGATGGTAAAGCGATTCTAATTTTTGATGCATCGCTTGAAGATAAAAGTCAATTGGCTTCTGACGAATTTGACGACGAAGAATAATCATTCTTCTAAATAAAAAAAAGCAAACTCAGGGGTTTGCTTTTTTTATGTCTATTCATTTCTCACTATTATATCTGAACAAGCTTTTCTCACATTTTTTGACAAATAAACAGAAAATTATGATTTAAACAAAGCCGATATCTTAGGTAAGCTACTTCGTGACTTATATATTGATATTTAAAATAAAGAGGGAATTTTCGGCATGCAATTTAAACCATTGGCACATAGCGGAATTTTAGTTCCAGAAATTTGTTTAGGCACTATGACGTTTGGTGAACAAAACACCCAAGCAGAAGCTTTCGAGCAACTGGATTATGCTTTAGAGCGTGGTCTTAACTTTTGGGATACTGCAGAAATGTATCCTGTCCCGCCGAAACCTGAAACCCAAGGTTTGACTGAAACTATTATAGGTAACTGGATTGCAGCTCGCGGTGGCCGCGATAAAATAATCTTAGCTTCAAAAATTGCAGGACCGTCACAAGGCGGTAGTCATATTCGTGACGGGCAAACTAAATTTATTGCTTCGGAAATTGAGTCTGCACTGGATCATTCTCTTCAGCGCTTACAAACAGATTATCTTGACTTATACCAGTTGCATTGGCCGCAACGTCCAACCAACTTTTTCGGTAAATTGGGTTATGGCAATGCCGAAGCAAACAGTACGCAAACTATTACCAATTTAGAAGAAACATTAGTTGCTTTAAGTCATGAGGTTAAAAAAGGTCGAATTCGCTCAATTGGACTATCTAATGAAACGCCATGGGGAACGTTAAAATTCCTACAACTTGCAGAAAAGCATGGTTTAGAAAAAATTGTCAGTGTGCAAAATCCATATAGTTTGTTGAATCGTACTTATGAAATCGGTTTATCTGAAATTGCACATTACGAAGGCGTGGGCTTATTGGCATATTCACCTTTAGCATTTGGTTATCTAACAGGTAAATTCCGTCATGGTGCACGTCCTGCCAATGCTCGAGTGACACTATTTTCACGCTTCAGCCGCTATTCAAATGCGGAGAGTGAATGGGCAACAGAACAATATGCACAATTGGCTGAACAGCATGGTTTAACGTTGACACAGTTAGCACTAGCATTTATTAAGCAGCAATTTTTTGTCACCAGTACAATTATTGGTGCGACAAATCTAGATCAGTTGAAAGAAAATATTGATGCTTTTGAGGTGAATTTATCAGAAGACATTTTAAAAGGGATTGAAGCTATTCATCGCCAACAGCCAAATCCTGCACCTTAAGCTGAACTTTTTAGTGGATTAAGCAAAAGCCTGCATGTAAATGTGGGCTTTTTTGACATTTGTATTATTTAAGCAAATGGAAAATCATTGAATTTTATTGTCAGAAAGTCAGTTGAGTTGACAAGAAAATTGCCTAAAAATACATATGTATTTAAACAATATAATAAAGTACTAAATTCTTCAATAAATGACTTGAAAAGTATTCTATTTATACCAATATTATAATTGAGATTTATCTTTATCTTAAAATTAACTCATTGAAAAATATTTAAAAAATGTATTTGAAATTTTAAATATGACTCCCATATATGCTTCAAGTACAGAATTTGTTGTGAGGAATAACAAGAATGCGATTCGAAAAATTTACAAACCGTTTGCAGCAAGCATTATCCGATGCCCAATCTTTAGCAATGGGGAAAGACCATACAGCCATTGAAGGAATCCATATTCTTTCGACATTGCTTGAAGAGCCTTCGAACCAAAGCTTGTTACAACAGGCAGGTGCTAATCTTCCTGAGTTAAAAACCAAACTTCAGCAAGCCCTACAGGATACCGCCACCATTGCGACGCCGACAGGGGACATCAACCTAAATCCTGAAGCAGTCAAAGCGCTAAATTTAGCCGATAGTTTTGCGCAAAAAGCTGGAGATGAGTTTCTTTCTACAGATTGGGTGATTCTCGGTTTAGCTGAAACGGGTAAAACCAAAACCTTATTAAATAGTGTAGGCGTAACGACAGATAAATTACGTAGTGCAATTGAACAAATACGAGGCGGTGAACAAGTCATGAGTAATAACCACGAAGATCAACGTGATTCACTCAACAAATATACCTTAGACCTCAATGCACGTGCATTAGAAGGTAAGTTAGATCCAGTTATTGGTCGTGACGAAGAGATTCGTCGTACCATTCAAGTTTTATCGCGTCGTAGTAAAAACAACCCGGTATTGATTGGTGAGCCGGGTGTGGGTAAAACTGCAATCGTTGAGGGCTTAGCACAGCGTATCGTCAATGGCGAAGTTCCTGAAAGTCTGAAAGGTAAACGTGTACTTTCACTCGACCTTGGTTCATTGCTTGCAGGTGCAAAATACCGTGGTGAATTTGAAGAACGTCTTAAAGCAGTTCTAAAAGATTTGGCCAAATATGATGGCGAGATCATTCTCTTCATTGACGAATTACATACGCTTGTTGGCGCAGGTAAAGGTGATGGTGCAATGGATGCAGGGAATATGCTTAAACCTGCGTTGGCACGTGGCGAACTTCGCTGTGTAGGTGCAACCACCTTAGATGAGTACCGTCAATATATCGAAAAGGATGCGGCATTAGAACGCCGTTTCCAAAAAGTGATTGTTGATGAACCGAGCGTGGAAGACACCATTGCGATTTTACGTGGTCTAAAAGACAAATATGCAACCCATCATGGTGTGCAAATTTTAGACTCTGCAATTATTGCTGCGGCAAAAATGTCGCACCGTTACATCACAGACCGTCAGTTGCCAGATAAAGCCATTGATTTGATTGATGAAGCAGCATCACGAATCAAAATGGAAATTGACTCAAAACCTGAGCCACTTGACCGTTTAGACCGCCGTTTAATTCAGTTAAAAATGCAACTTGAAGCCGTAAAAAAAGATGCGGATTCGGTGTCGAAGGCTGAAGTTGAGCATTTGGATAAACAAATTGCTGAAGTTCAAAAAGAATATAGCGATTTGGAAGAAGTGTGGATTGCGGAAAAACGTCTGGTTGACGGAACGAATCAAGCTCAAATTGAGTTAGATAAAGCACGTACTGCCTTTGAAAAAGCACAACGTGAAGGTGATTTAGCAGAAGCGAGCCGTTTGCAATATGGAGTCATTCCTGAGTTGCAAAAACGCTTGAATGAAGAAGAAATTGCGGAGGTGAATGAAGAGCCGAAACTGATTCGTACCAAAGTCACTGAAAATGAAATCGCTGAAGTGGTAAGTGCAGCTACAGGTATTCCTGTTGCAAAAATGCTACAAGGTGAACGTGAAAAACTCTTACACATGGAAGAGTTCTTACATAACCGTGTAGTCGGTCAAGATGAAGCGGTCGTAGCAGTATCAAATGCGGTGCGTCGTTCTCGTGCAGGATTATCCGATCCAAACCGCCCAAGTGGTTCATTCTTATTCCTTGGGCCAACAGGTGTAGGTAAAACTGAGTTAACCAAAGCTCTAGGTAACTTCTTATTTGACAGTGATGATGCGATTATTCGTATCGACATGTCAGAGTTTATGGAAAAGCATTCGGTGAGCCGTTTAGTGGGTGCTCCTCCGGGCTATGTGGGCTATGAAGAAGGCGGTGTATTAACTGAGGCTGTACGTCGTAAACCTTATAGTGTGGTGTTGTTTGATGAGGTTGAAAAAGCCCATCCAGACGTCTTTAACATCTTGCTTCAAGTGTTAGATGATGGTCGATTAACTGACTCGCAAGGTCGTGTGATTGATTTCAAAAACACCGTAATCGTGATGACCTCGAACTTAGGTTCAACCGATGTTCGTGAATTAGGTGAAAACCCGTCGAAAGACGAAGTTCGTGCTGTGGTCATGGCTGCTGTATCTGAACATTTCCGTCCTGAATTTGTGAACCGTATTGATGAGCTGGTGGTTTTCCATTCTTTACAAAAAGCGCAAATTCGTGGCATTGCAGATATTCAGTTGGATCGTTTACGTTCACGTTTGGCTGACAAAGACATGAGTTTGGCAGTTGAAGATAGTGCCTTTGAGTTACTTATCGATGCTGGTTTTGACCCTGTATATGGTGCACGTCCTCTAAAACGTGCCATCCAACAACAAGTTGAAAATACACTGGCACAGAAAATCTTGTCAGGCGCGTTCCAACCGGGCGATACGATTGTTGTTCAAGCGGAAGGAGATCACCTAAGTTTTGACAAGATGAAACTCAATTAAAAGGTACAAATTAGCCACGTTCAGTTGTAAAAACAGAAACCCGGTTTAGGCCGGGTTTTTTTATTTTACGCTTTTCGTGATTTTCGTTTAAATACGTAAAGTTGATTGCATTTCATCATTTTCACCCACTAATATGACGTCCGCACGCATCCAACGAGATGACTGTGTTCTGTAAAACAAAAACAATATCGCGCGTTCATCAAGAATGAATGGCAACAGGAAATTATGATTATGATGGAATTTAAACTGCTTAGGCAGATCAAAAAAGAACCTTATAGTTTATATAAACATACTGGTGACATCACTGTTCAAGAACTCAAACGCATGTATGGTATTTATCAAAAGTATTATGCCAATACCCGTTATGAAATTTTTGAACGCGACTTCTTAGAAAAAACCGGTGTTTTTTTTATTATTGAACCGAAAAATAATCAAATTGTCGGATTTTCGACGGTTATGGAACGTGACTTTGTTGTTGATGGTAAAGCCCGACATGCTTTTTTCAGTGGAGATACCATTATTGAGAAAGAGTATTGGGGAAATCGTGCATTAACTAGAGCAATGTTCCGTTATATTATTAGTTTTAAATTTCGTCATCCAAGAACACCTATATATTGGATTTTAATCTCTAAAGGCTTTAAAACTTATCTGCTCTTAGCCAATAACTACTACAGCTACTATCCACACTATGGTGAGAAAAATGCTCATCTCAAAGACTTTGTTGAATCGTACTGTAAAGAATACTTCTCAGAATATTATAACCACGAAACGGGTCTGCTGAATTTTGGCGAAGACTATCAACCACTCAAAGCAGATGTTGCGCCCATCACCCATGAAATGCGCGAAAATAATACCAAGATAGCTTTCTTTGAAGATAAGAACCCAACTTGGGTCGATGGAACAGAACTTCCGTGCATTGGTGAATTACGCTGGAGCGATTTATACCGTTATGTGAATCGATTCTTAACCAAGACCACCAGTGTGAGCAAACATGATAGCAAGTTACGTTATAAGTCACGTACATTACATATTGCGACAGGTTCTGACTCGAAGGTGGCCTAATGGGATTGCTTCTCACCACTGCACATCAAGTTTTGAATATTGCCTGCCGCAAAGCGTTTCAACGCTATACACAGCAGGCAAATCAGCTAGAAAATGTGCAACGTAAAAAATTAAGCCATTTTTTAAAGCAGCACATTTCGCAAAATTTAAGCTATGAGCAATTTGCCAAAAAGTATCCGCTTTCTCGTTATAGCAATTGGAAAAGCCAAATTGAACAATCCAGACAAAGTGGCAAAAATAGTTTGGGGCCTGAAAAAATTGTACGGTTTCAACCGACCAGTGGGTCGAGTGAAGCAATTAAATTCATTCCCTATACTCAGGCTTTTTTAGATGAATTGGATGAAGCTATTGGGTTGTGGCTCACCAATTTATATCGCACTCATCCACAACTGAAAAATTCAACACATTATTGGTCGGTTTCATGGTTGCCTGAAAGCCAGCGAAAGCTTTTAGAAAATAGTAATTTGAATGATGACAGTGCGCTGCTTAATCTGTCGAAGCGAGTGCTGAGTAAAATTACCCAATCGGTACCGACTGAAATTGCGATGGCGAATTCAGCCGAAGATGCCATGTTTGCAACCGCGGTGTATCTCGTTGCAGATAAGCATTTAGGCATGATTTCGGTATGGAGTCCTACATTTGCTTTGCAATTGTTGGATATCATTCATGAACATCAAGCTGAAATTGTGCAGGTCTTAAAAACTGGACAATGGCAACGTGAGGGTTTGAGTTTTCTGCAAGTTCCTAAATCTTGTCAACAATGCTATCGCTTACAAGACTTGGATTTGACCCAAGCAACTGCGTGGAAAAAACTGTGGCCTAAACTCAGTCTGGTTTCGAGTTGGGATACTGCGAGCGCAGAGCAGTGGGCAATACAACTCCAGCAACGAATTGCAGGTGTGGCATTTGAAGGTAAAGGTTTATGGGCAACTGAAGGCGTGGTGACGATTCCATTTGCAGAGCGTTTTACCTTAAGTTATCAGTCACATTTTTATGAATTTATTTTGCAAGACAGCCAAAAAGTGGTGCCATCGTGGCAACTGAAAGTAGGCGATATTGTTAGTCCTGTGATCACGACAGGTTCAGGATTAATTCGTTATGTGATTGATGATGAATTAGAAGTCACCGACTTTTATCAGCAAGTGCCATGTTTCAATTTTTTAGGTCGCAAAATGACGGTTGATCTGGTCGGAGAAAAGCTCGACCACAATGCTGCAGTTAAAGTTCTTGCAGAGTTTAAACAAGCGGATTATTTGCCGATTAGTATCTTGGGTATCGAACAATGTTCGGTTAAAAAACCGCACTATATTTTACTCAGTGAAGGCAATGTAGACAAACAACCATCCGCTCAAGCACTAGACCGTTTGCTTAAACATAATTTTCATTATGAATTGGCACGCGATCTAGGGCAGTTGGATGAACCTGAAGTAGTTCATGTACAAGATGCATGGGACTACTACAAAACATTAGCCATGAACAATGGCATGATTGAAGGGAATATTAAGCCTGAACCGCTTAAGAAAATGAAAACAAAAATAATTGAGTATTGAGATGGATATCGATGTGTTAGATGCACCGTTCGACGAAACGGTGCTATATCATTCAAAGAACGAGACTAAGTTTGCGGTTCGAAATGCGAATGTAGAAGATGATGAGCAACTAATGAAAATTAGTGCTGAGACTGTGCCAAGTAATGGCATTACCTTATCTTATGAACGTCACCCGAGTTATTTGGCTGCTAGCCATGCACAGTATAATCGACCAGATTTAAAAGTGGTTGTCCCTGTGGATGATCCAACTATTGTAATTGCGATGATGAATTTGGGATGGCGTTATTGTTATATCAATGGTCAGCCTGACCTGATGCGTTATGTCGCCGATTTAAGAATGAATCCAGCGTATCGTGGTGCTAAAGTCATGCGCTTATTAATGGACTATGTCCATGATGAAATCCCCCAAGATACGATTTTTGAAAGTGTAGTTTTAAACGCCAATATTGTCGCAGCTAGTATTTTACATCATGAAAGATCAGGTTTTCCGTTGCCATATTTTTATGACGAAATCCGAACCTTTACTGTTTCACAAGCAGTGAAACCAAAAGCTTTCAATCAATATCAATTTAAAACGCTGACTGCTGAACGTGTAGATGAAGCAAATGATTTCATTTTAAAAATGAAAGACCATTATAATTTTTTACCTAGCTATGATTTTAATGCGTTGGTTGATGGTCAAAATCCATTTTGGGCAGGCTTAAATCTGGACGATTTTTATTTGATTTATGATCAGCACAATCAGTTGGTTGGACTCTATGGATTATGGAATCAAAAGAGTTTTAAACAAACCCGCGTAATCGACTATTCGCGTTCATTAAAGTTGATGAAGCCGTTTTATAATGCCTATGCCAGTGTGCGTGGTGTTTTATCACTGCCAAAAATTCATGGAACCTTTGATTATTTAATGTTGCATAGTCCGCTATGTCATCCTGAACATCTGGACGTATTTGCAAGTTTGATTTTTCATGCAAAACAGCAGACAAAGCAACGTGGTAAAGAAACCTATTGTATTACTTTGGCAGAGAAGGACCCACGTATTGAGTGGATGAAAAATACGACCTCACATGTGTTAAAAGCCAAGCACTATTTTCATAGTTTTAAAGCCAATCCATACGCTGCTTTTGATCGTAAACGTATTAGTTATTTTGAAGTTGGGCGTATATAGAGGAAGTGATAACGATCAAAAAATCAATTAAAACTGCCAAATCAATCATTTAAAATCATTCTAATTGTGTACTTATGTAACTGAGTTCTTCAGTATACTGCGCAAAGAATAATCAGAATGAGAAAGACATGTCGAAGTTGATGTGGGGAATTGGCAGTTTAGCGGTGCTTTCAGCAGCAGTGGTGGGAGGGAATTTATATGCAGATAAATCTCTTGCCCAATTTTATACACAGAATAATTGGTCCGCAGCTGTACAAGATGTTGATGTAAAGTACAGCAATTATCAAATGGGCTTGATGGGTGGAACAGTCGATTGGGTATTAACCCTGAAAACAGACCCGTGTAAACCGAAAGAAGTGATCGTGTTGAAGGGTACAGATCAGATTCAACGTGGGTTGAAAGGCTATAATATCAACTCGAATTTTAAGATTGTTCAACAACAAAGTACGTCCGAATATGCCAAGCTTTTTGGCACGGACTTAACGGCAAAAACGTTGGTCAATTGGATTGGTCAAAGTAAAACAGATTTACAGATTCCTGCATTTAAAACGACTGCACAAGGTGCAACAGTACAAGCTGATGCAAGCCAATTGCAAATTCGGATCAGTAGTTTACCGGGGCAAGTCACTAAGGTATCTGAGCTTTCAATCCATTTACCTGTGGTTAGGTTGAGTGAAGGTCCAATGCAAACCATGGTGCAAAATTTTTCGATGAAGACCAATCAAGGTCTAAATCAGAAAAATCTTGAAAATGGTTTTGTTGAAATTCAAGCGGGTTCTATCAAACGTTTAGATCAAAAGTTCTCAGGCGGCATGCGTGGTATGCAACTGCGTTGGGAGACCGAACTAAATAAACATGATGTGGACTTTGAAGGCTACTTAAAAGCTGATGAGATGGATTTCCCAGGTTCACCGGTCACCAAAGATTTCGCACTAAATTTGGCATTGCATAAAGTCAATCTGGATAAAGTCCGTGCATTTAGTGAACTTTTGCATCAGGTGGAAAATTCATGCGATGCAGTGGGTGAATCAAGTGAAGAAATGACTCAAGCTTTCTTAGCAATCGCAAGTCAAGGTTTTGATTTTGAGTCTAAAGATAACTCGATCAGTATTGGTGGAGGTAAAGCCTCTGCAAATGTCGTGGGGAAAGTCATGCCGGGACACCATGCTTCAATGGAGTCTTTTATTAAAATGGTACCGAGCTTACTGGATTTTCAAGCAGACTTAAGTTTTGATAAAAATATGATGACTGCAATCATGAATAACTTTTTACAATTACAGGGCAAAAGTTTGTCTGGACAGGAAGCTGAAGCCATGTTTGCAGGTTTTGAAACATCAGGGCAAGGCAAGCGCGATGGCAATAACATGGTCATGAGTATGCAATATAAGTTCGGTCAAAAGCTTTTTGGTCAAGCCATACAAAAGAAATAAGCAACCAGTAGTGAGTAGTTAAGTTTAAAAAATATAAAACCGTCATAGATTGGCGGTTTTGTATTTTTGGCTACAGAATTATGATTTTCAGTTTATCGGAACACAGCGGCCTAGCCATTGTTGAACAGTTGAAAAGTTGCTAGCGTCAATGGGCAACTAGCCAATGAAAACAACAATAGGAAAGACACCATGTCACACGATTATTTTTTTAGACGGAAACTTGTTCATTCATCCATGCCTAAATGTTCTTGGGTAAAACACAGTCTTATTAGTAGCATTTTTCTAATCGCTGTTCAGTCTACAGTTTTTGCGGGTACTTCAATTTCAGATCAACGTTTGTCGAATGAAACGCAAGGGAAAAAAAGTTTAGTGAAGAAACCTTAGATATTATTGAGAGTGAAGCAGCTAAACCCAAAGAAGAGCAGCAGAACAATTCAAATCATAAATCTAATCGTAATAATAAGATCATTCAGGAGACCCAGCTTGAAGGCTCAACCATGAGTGATTATTTGCTTCAAAAGAAAAGGGCAGCGGATCAGGTCGGGTTAATACAATCTCCTGAAGTTGCACCGATTAACCGTATTGTGCTGCAAGAGCGACATGAAAATATTCGAGTAACGTATCCAGATGGAGTCGTGGTTGAAATGAAGCACTGACGTGCTTCATTTCATAGATCAGGAATTTCTAAAGTCAAACCTTAGATTTGTGGATGAGTGATTTTCCATGCACGGTGAATTTTGGTATTACGTTTAAAGTCTAGGCCAATGGTTTCATTGCTGATTTCTTCAACGTCAAACATTGCCATGATCACATCGTCCATCTCAAAACCACGGTAGTTGTTTGAGAAGTAAAGCGTTCCGTCAGTGGTTAAACGGTTCATGGCACGTTTAAGCAAAGACATATGGTCGCGTTGGACATCAAACGTACCATAGAACTTTTTAGAGTTAGAGAATGTTGGTGGGTCAATAAAGATCAGGTCATATTGCTCGTGACCTTCTTTCAACCATTCAAAACAGTCGCTAGAGAAGAACTGATGTTGTTCATCTGCATGATCTACTGTCAAACCATTCAGTACAAAGTTCTCTTTAGACCAGTTTAGGTAGGTATTTGACAAATCGACACTGGTCGTACTTGCTGCACCGCCAAGCGCTGCATGTAAGCTCGCTGTAGAGGTATAGCTATATAAGTTCAGGAAGTGTTTACCTTTGGCTTCTTTGGCAATCCGTAGACGCATTTGACGATGGTCAAGGAACAAACCTGTATCGAGGTAGTCTGTTAGGTTCACCAAAATCTTTGCTTTGCCTTCTTGAACGATAAAACGTTTAGACGCAGTACTTTGTTTGGTGTACTGATTTTTACCTTCTTGGCGGGCACGTGTTTTAATGAAAATCGCATCACGACCTAAGCCTGTCACTGCACGAATCGCTTGCAGTGCTAAGTTAAAGCGTTTTTTGGCTTTCTCAGGGTCAATTTTTTTCGGTGGTGCGTATTCTTGTACGTGTAAACGATCACCATACAAATCTACTGCGACATTAAAGTCTGGTAAATCGGCATCATATAAACGTAAGCAGAAAATATTTTCTTTAACTGCCCATTTTTTAAGATTCTGCATGTTTTTTTGCAGACGGTTAGTAAAGTCTTCTGCACCTTCAATTTTTTCAAATTGTTGAGGTTTCCAATGCTCGAGGAAAGGCTTTTGAACTGCTGCAGGTTTGACTGTACCAAAACGGACGTAAATTGGGAGCTTACCATTCATCAAACGCAAAATTTGCGGATCATTAAAGGCAAGGACATCGGCCTGTTCAACTTGTGCTGCAATAATCGCAGCAGGCTGATTTGGGAAGTTCTTTTGTAATAATGCCGATAGACCTAAATACAGTGCGCGGTTAGAGGCTTTATCACCTAAACGCTCGCCGTATGGAGGATTAGTGACAACAAAGCTTTTCTTACCTGTTGCTTGGAATTCTGTCCAGTCTGCAAGTGTACGTTCTTCAATTTTAATTTGATCAAGTACAGATTCGAAACCTGCAGCAATAATATTTTGTTTGGTCGCTTTTACCGCTTCCCAGTCTGCATCAAATGCATAGAATTGTGGGAGAGGATTTTCAAGTGCAGCTTTATGACGCTCAGCCGCTTCGCCTTTAATTGACATCCAAAGTTCATGGTCATGACCATTCCAACCATTAAAACCAAAACGACGAACAAGGCCTGGTGCGCGGTCAGTCAAAATCATTAAAGATTCAATGATAAAGGTCCCTGAACCACACATTGGGTCCAAGATAATATCGGGTTGATGTTGTTTAAGTTTTGCTTTCTGTAAGATAGCAGCCGCTAAGTTTTCTTTAATCGGTGCATCTGTCATGTAGCGACGGTAGCCGCGTTTATGCAGAGAGTCACCTGATAAATCTAAGCAATAAGTATGTTCAGTTTTGCCAGCTAATACATACAACGTAATTTCAGGTTGCTTAATGTCAATGCTAGGACGTTTGCCCACAGCTTCCATAAAGGAATCGACCACACCATCTTTGACACGTAAAGTTGCGAACTGAGAATTGACTTTAATGTCACGTTCGATGTGTAAACGAACGGCAAATGTACTTTGTGGTGCAAAAATAAGTGACCAGTCAAAGTTTATTGCACCTTCATAGAGCTCTTCCGCTACATCACGTGCATCATGCGTGAACTCTAATTCATGTGTATGAATTGGAGTGAGTACACGAGAAGCCAAACGTGACCACATGCAAATACGGTATGCATCTTCAAGTGTGCCTTTGAATACAAGACGACCCGGGAACTGTTCAATATTTTGAACACCTAAACCTTCAATTTCCTCGCGGAGTAAGGTTTCCAGTCCATCTGCACAGGTAACCCAATATGTAGAAAGACGCGGTTTCGAATTCATGTAAATTTCCAAAGGCAAAAAAGCAATCGCATATTTTAACGTATTTTCGTGGATTTGGGCGGACGATATTGCGCTGAAACGGGAGAAATATCGGTAGATTTGAATGACTTTACCAAATTTATTCTGCGTACATTGTGAGAAATATCACTTAATGGTACAAAAATTGCTATAACCCTGATCAAAATTCGATCTTTATAATATTGATATCATTAGGGGTATTTATGACAGGGCTGGCAATCAATAGTCAATCAAACGCATTTTCAATCGCCACTTTAATCTATGCGCGCTTACGTCGTGTGTCAGGTCGGGTTATTGACGCATTATATGTGGTTGAGAATGTCGAATACGCACGCTTTGTTTCTAACTTGGCTTTGGAAACGGCCGATCCTGAATTATCTCGTTTGGTTGCGCGGCTTTACAGCGAGTTGAATTTGCATGAAGCTGCAGTTTCAGCACAAGAAGAACCAATAGTTAGCTCAGTTCAATCTGAAACAGCAGAAATTTTAATGAGCGAACCGACTGCGGAAGATATCTATAAAGCACAGGTTGCACATCGTTATATTGGCGCATTGCGTTAATTCAATCCCGCTGTGAGCAGCAGCATAAATTTCCTGCTGCACACCGCCTGAAGTATCAACCATCTTTCCATGTTTCAAGAGCTGTTGAACTGTGCAGAAGGCGGTTGTTCATAGCTGAACTTTATCTGTTTGAAAGTATTCAATTCAATCAAAAATAAGGACAGATAGAAGTCCTGTTTGAAGGCTTTTTGAAAGGGGAAAGGTGAAGTTTAATTTAAACCGTTTAATTTATCTAATTGAAATGATAGATAGGAATTTGAAAATTCATTTTGAATAACATCATGCGTTTGCATTGAACGTTGAAAACTTCAACTGCCATTTGCCAAGATTCTCTGTATAATGCGTTAACTTAACGATAAGGAATCTCTCATGCACTTGGCGGCATTGCATACACCGAGCCAGATTCAACTCAACCAAGATGGTAACTTAAAACATTTCCTCACCATCGAAGGCCTTTCTAAAGAAACTCTCACAAAAATATTGGACACTGCACAGTCCTTTTTTAATGACCAAAATCAGCTGATTACCAACAACCTTTTAGAAGGTCGTACGGTGATGAACCTGTTTTTTGAAAATTCAACACGTACCCGTACCACTTTTGAAGCGGCAGCAAAACGCCTGTCTGCAAACGTATTGAACATTGATATTGCACGTTCAAGTACATCAAAAGGCGAGACACTGCGTGATACCTTGTGGAATTTAGAGGCGATGGCGACCGACATTTTTGTGGTTCGTCATTCATCGTCAGGCGCGCCGCATTTTATTGCCAAAGATGTTTGTCCGCATGTGGCAATCATCAATGCAGGCGATGGCCGTCATGCGCATCCAACGCAAGCCATGTTGGATATGTTGACGATTCGCCGTGAAACCAAAAAGAATTTTGAAGACATTTCCATTGCCATTATTGGCGATATTAAGCATTCGCGTGTTGCCCGTTCAGATGTCGCTGCATTGCAAACATTGGGCTGTAAAGATATTCGTGTCATTGCGCCAAATACTTTGCTGCCTTACGGTTTTGATGATTATGGCGAAGGCATTCGTTTGTTCAACAATATGGAAGACGGCATTCAAGACTGCGACGTGATTATTACTTTACGTATTCAAAATGAACGTATTGATTCTCCTGCGCTGTCATCTCAAGCTGAATTCTACAAAATGTACGGTTTGAATAAAGAACGCTTGGCTTTGGCAAAACCTGACTGCATCGTGATGCATCCGGGACCAATGAACCGCGGTGTTGAAATTGACTCGAGTATTGCCGATGGTGCTCAGTCCGTGATTTTACATCAGGTGACCAACGGTATTGCGGTGCGTATGGCGGTACTGGCTTTGGCGATGCAAGGTCAGCTGCAAGAAAAAGGTTTAATTGAAGCGATTGCGGTTTAAGGGATAGTCATGAGTATTGTTAAAGTTGAAAATGTACGTGTCTTAGATCCAATCAATCAAACTGACAGCGTACAGACGGTTTATATTGAAAATGGCCGATTGGTTGCC
The DNA here is from genome assembly GCF_024605785.1 of Acinetobacter sp. YH16040_T. NCBI lineage: Bacteria > Pseudomonadati > Pseudomonadota > Gammaproteobacteria > Moraxellales > Moraxellaceae > Acinetobacter > Acinetobacter sp. YH16040_T. Next base: position 1,326,370 of record NZ_CP094541.1, read on the forward strand.
GAAAGCAATGCCGCTGAAACCATTGATGGTCAAGGCAAATGGCTGATGCCAAGTATGGTTGATCTCTGTGCGCGTTTGCGTGAGCCGGGTCAGCAGCAGCATGGCACTTTAAAGTCAGAAGGTAAGGCTGCACGTGCGAATGGTATTTTGCATGTGTTTACCCCGCCTGACTCAAAACCGATTGTGCAGGACAATGGCGCATTGATTCATGGCCTGGTGGAAAAAGCCATGATTGATGGTGGCATTTATCTGCAGGTGATTGGCGCGCAAACTCAAGGCTTGTTAGGCAAGCAGCCTGCGAATATGGCGGGTTTGAAAAAAGGTGGCTGTACTGCGGTATCGAATGCTAATGCGCCATTTATGGACGATGATGTGGTGATTCGTACCTTGGAATATGCTGCGGGTCTGAACATGACCGTTGTGTTCTATGCCGAAGAACCGCAGATTGCCAAAGATGGCTGTGTGCATGAAGGCTTTGTCGCATCTCGTCAAGGTTTACCGATGATCCCTGCATTAGCGGAAACCGTAGCCATTGCAAAATATTTACTGATGATTGAAGCCACTAAAGTGCGTGCGCATTTTGGTCTGTTGTCATCAGGCGCATCTGTTGAATTGATTAAACATGCTAAAGCGAAAGGCTTACCGGTGACTTGCGATGTAGCCATGCACCAATTGCATTTAACTGATCAGTTGATTGACGGCTTTAATTCACTTGCACATGTGCGTCCGCCGCTACGTTCTGAGCAAGATAAAGACTTGCTCCGCCAAGCGATAAAAGACGGTGTGATTGACGCGATCTGTACACATCATGAGCCACTGAGCAGCTCTGCGAAAATGGCGCCTTTTGCTGAAACACAGCCCGGTTTTACCGCATTTGATACCTATGTACCTTTTGGTATTCAACTGATTCAAGAAGGCCTATTAAGCCCACTGGAATGGGTTGAGAAAGTTACACTCGCACCTGCTAAAGTAGCCAATATGCAACAACGTTGGGCGGATGAAGCGGGTTGGGTACTAGTCGACCCAGAGCTTGAATGGACCATCAATAAAGACACGATTGTGTCAAATGGTAAGAACACACCATTAATTCAGCACACCGTTAAAGGTAAAGTGCTTCAAGCTTTTTATGCCGTTTAAGCTGAAGCTCAACATGGAAAATGTTGAGTCCTAGCATTTTAATTTGATATCTAAAAGTCAGCTTCGGCTGGCTTTTTTAGTGAAGATTGAAATTAATAGATTGAAAATAAAAGAAGAAATTAAAGCGTTGACAAGTCCGAACAAATTATTACATTTGATCAAAAAATAAGCATATAAACTGAAGTACACATGAAAATAATGACAACTGCATGGAGTACAAATATGAGTATAGATTTATTAGCGCTGATTAAGCAGCACGTCTCCTCGATTGTGCTGGACGGTGATACACAACACTTAACTGAAAAAAATTCAGCCATTAGCCAGTTTATTCCATTCCTGTTAAATATTTTTCGATCCAAACCTGAATTTATTGATGCCTTTCAAAAACAGTTAAACCCTCGTATTAGTGATATATTTTCAGCAAATCCCACATTAAAAGAACAATTTTTGCAACATCTCGGTGGCGGTACGGCCCCAACGTCAGAAATAGAGCAAACCTTAAACCACTCTATAGCTCCAACTTTAGGGGCACTTGAAAATGAAGCGGGTTCATCTGATCCCGTCGCAATCACGCATTTACTTGATAATCATGCAGATAGCATTTTGGCGGCACTACCACAATGGGCAGTACCTTTACTCGCAGGTTTAGGGGTCAACACTGCAGCTGGCCGTACATTACACCAAGCACCTGTTGTTGAACCAACACCTGTTATCGTTGAGGAAAAACGCTCGAATTGGTTATTGCCAATTATTGCGCTGCTTATATTATTGGGTCTGATCGCATTTTGGTTTAAGTCTTGTACTAATAAAGAAGAACCAACCACCTCTGCAACAACGGTTGCACAGCCTGCGGCATCTCAGCCAGCGCATATGCAATTTAGCACCGGTACAGATGGGCAGTTAACCAACTGTCAAATTCAAACTGGTGATTCAAATTATCTTGAAATTTTGCAGCAACAAGTCAAACAGATCTTTAACTTTAATACGGGTTGTGGTGCTTCATCTGATGCCAGTTACCATACTCAATTTATTGATCAAGATACCATTCCAACGGTTCTGCAAAAACTTAAAGGTGTGCCAAATACCACTTTAACCTGGACAGAAAATCAGTTATCGATTTTGTCGCAAAATCCTGCGGATGCTCAAAGCCTTGCCAATCAAATTAAGCCTTTAGCAAAAAATATGACGGTATTGATTCAAGAAGGCGTGAGCGAACAAACTGCAGTAGATAACAGTATTACTGATGCACAAAAAGCATTAGCGAGTATTAACCCTGAACAAGTTCGTGCTCTAGATGTTGCGACTGCGCTGAACTTACAAATTATTAATTTTGCGACAGGTTCATCTGATATTCCTGACGTGAATAAATCGATTTTGGATCAAGCGGCAGCGTTAATGCAGCGCGCAACACAGGTACATCTGACTGTACAAGGTCATACCGACGCTGTGGGTAATGCGGAAGCGAATAAAGCTTTATCGCAAGAGCGTGCACAAGCTGTGGTGGATTATTTGGTGTCGAAAGGCGTTGATCCTGCACAGCTTCAAGCGGTGGGTTATGGTCAAGAAAAACCGGTAGCAGAAAACAGCACCAAAGAAGGTCAATTCAAAAACCGACGTATTGAGTTTGAAGTTTTAAATACCGAGAATGGCAAAGTACGAGATGTTACCAATGAAGGCGTGACTGAAAAGGCCAATTAAAACCGTACTAAATGAGATGATATATAAAAAATCCCTGCACATGCGGGGATTTTTCTCGTCAAAGCGCTGTAATTTTGAGTAAAATACGCCCGAAGAATAAAATCATAATGGTACTTATACAATGAAAAAAATAGTCATCACGAGCCTCATGTTGTCTGCGGCATTAATATCCGGCTGTGATAATTTTAAAAATAAAAAAGATACAGAAGCCAAAACGGAAGCGCCTGCTTTGGAAGATTGGAGTTGTACTGCACAAGCCAATATTGACCAATTGCAAGATCATTTAAAAAAAGAATATCTCAAAGAATTAAACAAAGAAATACGTCAGTCAGATTATGAAGCCGATCAGCAACTCATGGATCTGATTGTAAAAAATCTAAAATTTAACATTCAAAATGTCACGACTTTAACTGAAGACCCTAATAAAGCCAAAACATTGGAATGTAGCAGTCAATTGTTGGTGGTTTTCCCGAAAGGATTACAAAAGCGTGCTGAAAACGCCTTTGCTGAACGACCATGTGATGAAGGCTGTGAAGAACGTGGTAATTATACTTTGAATGATTCACTCGAAGATGGTGAGTCAGGCTTAAGCATGGACAATGATCAGCTTAAAGGGAACTTTAGCTATAGCATCACTAAAACGGACAAAGATGGTTTAAGTTTAAGTGTCCCAAGTCAAAATGACGTAATTGATAGCGTTGTAACAGTGACACGTCATGCGGTGCTATATGCGGCATATAGTGCTCAAAATAAGCGAAACGAAGAATCCTATCAGCAAGGGATGGAGAGTCAATCTCAACAAATGAGCCTTGCACAAAAGGCAATGGATATTCGAAAAAAAGAGCTAGATCAGGATAATGCCAAAGTGGTGGATCGTCTCAATCAGACTTGGGATCGTTTTAGTGATGAACAAAAGGCGCAGTTACAGCAAGATCAAGCAGACTGGTTTGAAAAGCGTGATATCGACTGTAAAGTGCTTGCACAAAAAAGTGTTTATTCATTAAATGAAAGTGAAAAAGAGACTTATCAAAAGCATTCGCAATACTGGGATGATGCGATGAATACGCAAAATCAAGAGTTGCAATATACCAAATGTTTTAATCAGAAAACTACAGAACGAATTGTGTATTTAAATAACGTTTTTAATTGATCTAAAAGAAGAAAAGCCCTCAATGAAGGGCTTTTTTTTGAATCTTAGTTTATTGCTTGATGATCAAAACAGGAATTGGGCACTGCGTTAAAATATTTTGTGCTACGCTGCCCAGCATGGCTTTTTTTAAACCTGTGCGTCCATGCGAACCCATGATGATTAAGTCTGCAGAGATTTCATCAGCCACTTGTAAAATCCCTTCGGTTGGCGATACACCATGAATCAAACGGGTTTTAACTTCGATACCATCACGTACAAAGGTTTGTTTGATATCTTCTAAACGCAGCTGAGCACTTTTTTCAGCTTGCATAAAATATTCAGTGATTGCGGGTGCAACAGCATAGAAATCGACACCAACAAATGGATCAACAGCAACAACGCTGACAATGGTCACTTGTGCATTTTGACTTTTAGCCAAGCTGAGGGCATGTTCAACAGCAGAATATGAAATTGGAGATTCATCCACAGGGACTAAAATTTGTTGATATTGACTCATATCTGCTTCCTTAATATTTTAAATGTTATCAATCTAATCTTGCGCTATTCACGATATTGTATGAATTAGACAAAAGAGTAAGCTTTTTGGTGAAGGGTGTGCTGAATACAAAAAAGCCCACATCATGTGGGCTTAGTCATCTTAAGCTTTTACAACCAACACGGGTAATTCAGTATTGCTGAGTACATCTTGTGCGAAACTACCGAGTAGCATTTTCTTAAATCCTTTGCGACCATGTGAACCCATCACGATCAAATCGGCTTTCACTTCATTGGCTGCTTCTACTACACCTTCAGCAGAAACTTGGCCTTTAATAATCTTACTTTGTGCTTCTACACCCACTTCAGTTGTAATTTGCACAGCTTCTTTTAATGCAGATTCTGCATTTGCGTAAGCTTGTACGAAATATTCTTTCATGATTGATGAAGAATAATAGAAGTCTGCATCGGTAAATGGGTCTTCAGCAACAAGGCTGATTAAAGTGAGTTGGCTGTTAAACGCCTTGGCAATAATTGCAGCTTTTTTAACTGCAGAAAACGAGATTTCTGAACCATCGACAGGTACTAAAATGTTTTGATATGACATGGAACAATCTCCTGTAATTTTGCTTTTAAACCCTATAGATTATTGATAACACATTGTCGTGAATGGTTCAATTTATTAATCTAAAAAATATTGTAAATTCATAAAATTACATAAATTAATGTCGATAAGTCGTCAAATAAATCTGAGCGAAAAACTCGGACTTTGCTCAAAAAATATTAAAATAAAATCGACTAATTTTCTCGGATTTTGAGCCTAAAAGATCAATATGAACTTTATAAAAATAAGCCTAAACTATATACAGATTTTAAATCTAAGATTTATAACAGAATTGATGCGATTGGATAGTTAGAAATGTCATATAAAGTAGGGTTGGTTGTACTCAGTATTTGTTCAGTGTTGCATTTGTCTGGTTGTCAAAACACGCAAAGCAGTACCAGAGTGATTGCAGGTGCTTTTAACTTATCGACACAAGTTCAAAAGACCTTTATCAACTTACATGCACCTGACAATGTTATTGTGCAGTCAAATATTCAATATCTACAAAATCTAAATTTAAACTTGGATATCTATCAACCTGAAACAAGTATGGCGATTGCACCCAGACCAACGATTGTTTGGATCCACGGTGGCGGTTGGGTCTCAGGTTCAAAAGAGCATGCAGGTGGATATTTTAAACGGCTCGCAGCCCAAGGCTATAATGTGGTTTCGGTTCAATATCAGTTTGCACCTGAAGCCATTTATCCCACACAGCTCAACCAAATTGATGCAGCATTGAGGTTTTTAAATCTACATGCGGCACAATATGGCATTGATTCGCAAAATATGTATTTGGCAGGGGATTCTGCAGGTGCAAATATGGCCAGTCATTATGCCGCCTTGGTTACGAATCCAGATTTTGCGCAAGCGTCAAAGATTCAGCCTGTATTAAAGCCTTCACAGCTTAAAGGGCTGATTTTACATTGTGGTATTTATGATTTAAACAGCTTTGTAAATACTGCACCCAACGAGATTGGACTGATCGAGTGGGGCGTCTATAACTTGGTTCAGGCCTATACCGGAGACAAAAAAGATGATGCCGAGTTTTTAACGCGTATTTCAACGGCCTCAAATATTAATTCAAATTATCCACCAGTATTTATCAGCGGTGGTAATAAAGATTTTTTAACCAAAACTCAATCTGAGCCTTTTGTAGAAAAATTGAAGGCAAATAATGTACCTGTGACAGCGGTATTTTATCCAGATTCGAAAGAATTTTTGGTACATGAATATCAATTTATGATGAGTAAAAAGGCCAGTCAGCAGACCTTTGATCGTACTTTAGAATTTTTGCAACAACACACACAGACCGTCAAAAATTAAAAACAGACTTAAAAGGCTTGCAGAATAATCTTTAACTTAATAACATACCTACCAGTTGGTATGTTTGTTTTGGAATGATTAATGAATTCGGTAACATTGGCCTATGGCTTACTGTCATTAGCGATTATCTCAGAAGTAATTGGTTCGACATTTTTGGTGAAGTCAGAAGGCTTTACCAAACTTGCGCCTTCATTGGCTGTCGCAGTTTTATTCTGTTTGGCATTTTATTTATTGTCTCAGGTGATTAAAGTCATACCACTTGGTATTGCTTATGCCATTTGGGCAGGTGTTGGTATTGTTTTAACTGCACTAATTGGCTACTTTATCTTTCGTCAAAGTTTAGACCTCCCAGCCATGTTAGGGATAGGCCTGATTGTTTCAGGTGTGGTCGTGATCAACCTGTTTTCAACTTCAGCTGGACACTAATATGGATAATCCGCATCAGCGTAAGAAAGAGCCTCAACTGATACGCCAAAGTATTTTGCAGCATGCAATCCGTCTTGCTGCTGATAAAGGTGTTAATGGGGTGTCGATTCAAGCCGTTGCGGATTTAGTTGGGGTTACAAAAGGTGGTGTATTTCATCATTTTTCAAATAAGCAAAAGCTCTTAGAGTCCATGATTGTGATGCTTTTGGCTCAATTAGACGAGGTCGTTGATCGTTTAATTGAGGAAGACTCTGAGCCATACGGTCGTTTTACCCGTGCCTATATTGAAATTACCTTAGAAAAACAAATCATGGGTTTGCAACAGTCATGGTCCGCGATTTCGATGACCATGCTGACCGATAAAACTTTTAATGAATATTGGATCGAATGGATGAACTCACGTTTAGAACGACATCATCAGACCGATTCGGATATAAAACTCAAAATTGTTCGTTATGCAGCTGATGGTATTTGGCTCACCGCTTTTACAGAAGTGGAAGACGAAAGTGAAACCCAATTATTAAAACAAGAACTGATCGCCCGAACGTATCGAGCGAAATAGATTAAATAACTGATGTTATAAACGTAAAAGTAATTACGCATTTTTAAAATGATTTTTAAGTCTATTCGACGGAGTCTTACATCTAGGGATTGAATAGATGGATTAGCCTTCGGCTGGAGGTACTCTTACGAAACGTTGTTTCTCATTCGGCAAAATGAGAAGCGCGCTTCGTAAGGAAACCATCTTGCGGAGCATTGCTCCCCACCGCAAAACTCGTTCACTAGTGTCTAATTATTCAAAATATCGCAAAAATATTTTTGATTAGAAGTAGTCCTATCTCAAACACTTGCGGATGACGTTACCGTGTATCATTCTTTTATTTGAAGCAAATTATTTAACTGAGGACTTAATTTCTTTTATATTTGAAAATAGCATGCACGACTAAACCAAAGACCAAACCCCAAAATGCAGAGCCAATACCAAAAAACTGTACGCCCGATGCACTAAACAAGAAGGTGAGTAGAGCGGCTTCACGTTCGCTAGCTTCTTGGAAAGCAATGACGATGTTGTGTCCAATGGTGCCAAGTAGGGCAATCCCTGCTAAAGCGGTAATAAACACCAGTGGAAAAGCGGTTAAGAAACTCACCAAAGTGGCTGCAAACAGGCCCATCAAAATATAAAAAAAGCCACAGGTCATACCTGCGATATAACGTTTTTTCTCATCGGGGTGGGCTTGGTCATCTAAACTGATGGCCGCACTAATCGCAGCAATATTGACACTAAAACATCCAAATGGCGCGAGTAGCGTTTGGGCTGTCCCAGTCCAACCAATTAGTTGATTAACGTGGGGTTGATAACCATAACTTTTAATCATAGCTAAACCCGGTAAATACTGAGAGGCCATATTGATTACAAAGAGTGGTAACGCCAAACCCAGTATTGCTGAGATCGAAAATTCAGGTGTAACCCAAACCGGCTGTGCGAGTTCTAAATTAAGCGCCGGTAATTGAAAGCCAAGTAATAATGGACAAAGCATGATGCCAATAATCACTGTGATGACAATGCTATAACGCGGTAATAATCGTTTACTGAGGACATAAGCCGCCAGTAAACCAAGAACGAATGCCCATTCATTTTGTAAACTGACAAATAACTCAATGCCAAATTTTAGGAGTACGCCTGCTAACATTGCACTGGTTAGACTTTGCGGGATATAACGCAGTATTTTTTCAAAAATGCCTAAAAATCCGAGTACTGCTGTCAATAAGCCACAGACCAAGAATGCGCCTAGAGCGGCATTCATGCTGTAACCATTTGCAGTCGCTAAAATCAGTGCCAGTCCTGCAGTGGACCATGAAGTCGCAACGGGATATTTAAATTTCCAAGACAGAATCAGCCCGCATAAGCCGATACCCAAACCTAGAGCCCAAAACCAAGAGGTTATTTCTGCGGTGTTGGCACCGAGCAGTTGTGCAGATTGGATCACCAAAACAGCCGAGACGCTGATCCCGACTAAGAACGTAATAAAACCTGCAAAAGCAGCTGGAATGGAAAAGTCTTGGAGTAGTTTTTGCATAATGATCGAGCTATAACTATTGTTGGCGCAGGTTTAAGATGACATTTTTCAGGATGATACGCTCAAGTCCTGTACAGTAAAAGTGCTCATCGAGATATTATGGAAATACTTTATTTATTCACAAACGACACTTTAACAAACAGCACTTTAATAGAACGAATCGACAACCCACATTGAGGATGTTTTATCCATTCAAAACTTTAAAGGGATATGGAATTTCCTAAGAAAAAACAGTACTACTTTGCCCATGTCAGTTACATGGTAGATGTCGCAAGCTTTAGACCGAATCCACAAAATAGAAGACCAACCGCTGTCACGCAGCATGCCGTAAATTTATAACGATGGCTAAAATAGGTGGCCAGTTTTGCACCCGAAAAGATCAAAATCGTTAAATAGCTCATACTGATAATTTGCAGCACGATCGCGAGTGCGGTGAATGTAATCGCTGGATATGGATATGCAGGATCGACGAATTGCACAAAGAACGATAAGTAAAAAAGAATGGCTTTAGGGTTTAAAATACTGATGGTTAATGCAGTCTTAAACGGTTTCAATTCATTCAAACTCAGTTGCTTGGTGTCGAGTTGTTCTGGCATTTGAACGGCATTCCATGTTTGGTAGGCAGCCTTGAAAAGTTTGATACCTAAATAACTTAAATACAGCGCACCGACAATTTTTAATAATAAGAATAACCAAGGAAAGGCATGAAGTAAGGATGCAGCACCGAGAGCGGTGAGTAAGATTAAGATCAAATCGCCAGTATAAACGCCAAAAGCGCCTAAATAGCCGACCTTAATGCCATAGCGAGAAGCAACAGACATGACATAAAGTGAATTTGGCCCGGGTAAAATCACAATTAATATCGTACCAATAATAAAGGTCGTTAAGTCTGTGATTCCAAACACTGAAGACACTCAAATAAAAAACCGAAGCTGTAGTATACAACTTCGGTTCTAAATGAAACTGAAAATTTCTAATTTAAGCTTTTATTTCAGCATCTAAGCCAAAAGTTTGACGCAGTAAGCTACTTAATTGCTCACGGGCTTTAATAAAACCATCAATACCGCCTTGTAATAGTTGGAAAGACATTAAGTCTTTTTCAACTTCAGCTTTGAAAGTTTGCTTGTCGAGCACTTGTACATCGTGTTGACAGTGTGCATGCGCATGATGATTAGACAGTTGCACTTCAACGGTACGCTGATCTTTTTCCAGTTCTGCCAATAAATTTGGTGAAACTGTCAATAAATCACAACCTGCTAAGCCAAGCACTTGATCAATACTACGGAAGCTAGCACCCATAATTTCAGTTTTGATGTCATGTTGTTTGTAGTAGTGGTAAATTTGCTTCACTGATAACACGCCTGGATCTTTCTCAATCGGGTAGCTATCCACATTTTCAGCTTTTTTGTACCAATCTAAAATACGGCCGACAAATGGCGAAATCAGCGTGACTTGAGCATCTGCACAGGCTTGAGCTTGATGCAAACCAAACAAAAGCGTCAGATTACAGTGAATGCCTTCAGCTTCAAGGGCTTTAGCGGCTTGAATGCCTTCCCACGTTGAGGCAATTTTAATTAAGATGCGGTTTTGATCGATACCATACTGTGCATATAAAGCCAGTAACTCTTTAGCTTTTGCAATGGTGGCATCAGTATCATAAGACAAGGCTGCATCGACTTCTGTAGATACACGTCCTTCGATCAATTTTAAAATTTCTACACCAAATTTGACCGTAAGAATATCGATGGTGCGCTCAACCAGCTCATCATTTTGATAACCTTCTTTACGCGCTTGTTCAAAAGCACTTTCAATCAGTTCTTTATTTTCAGGTTGATTTGCCGCTGCTGTAATTAAAGATGGATTTGTAGTCGCATCCAATGGACGGAATGTATTAATCGCAGCTAAATCACTGCTGTCAGCAACAATCGTTGTTAGGCTTTTTAATTGGTTTAACGCATTTTGAGTCATTTGAAATCTAGTTCTTAATGTTCTTGGTGTACATACTTTTATAACACAATCTGTTTAGAACCCAACCAAAAACCGCCCAATTAGGCGGTCTAAATCGTAGTTTTTCGTGAATTTCGGATGTGATTAATCAAAAAATGAGCAGCCGAGCCGAGTGGTTTTTCACGGTTCCAGACCAAGTCGACGAAATATTCAAATTTGGGTGTGAAATCTTGAAAGCTTAAGATTTTGAGTTGATCTTTGAGCGTCGGATTTTCATTAAACATCTCTAATGGAAGCACACCCCAACCCAGCCCTTGAATAATCATCGAACAGGCAGAGTGGTGGTTATCTGTACGCCAACTGTGTTTGGAAAATAACAATTCTGGTTTGATGCTTTTATCACGACTCGCGACCACGATTTGTCGACTTTGCAAAATTTGCTCAAAACTGACTTGCTTAAATTTCGACAGGGCATGTTTTGTCGCAGCAACAGGAACCAATGCTTCACGCTTCAATTCGACAAATTGTTCATAGCTCTCAAGCTGTTCACGTTCAAACATTAGAGCAAGCTGCGCTTGACCTTGTAATAGCATCTTTTGGGCATCTTCTTGAGGCGCAGAAAAAATATTGATTTGCAAAGATGGAAAATGAGTTTCTAGCAAAGAGATATAGTCGGTCCACTGAGTATGAAGCAGTTCTGATACCACCACGATATTCAGTGAAGACTCTAAACCATGACTCAGTGCAATTGCATGCTGTTTCCACTGATTGATTTCTATCAATAATTGTTCAGTTTTTTCATACAGGTTAAGCGCTTGAGCGGTGGGCACAGGCTCACGACCAACGCGCTCAAACAGTTTAAGGTTGAGATCAATTTCGAAATTGGCAATGGACATGCTGACCGCTGAAGGCACTTTGCCGAGTTGTCTGGCAGCTGCGGAAAATGATCCTGTTTCCATGACTGTTTTAAAAATCAGTAGTTGTTCTTGATTAATATTCATGTGCATATAGAAAAATAAAGGAATACAACCTTTCAATAATATTGAAAGAACCTGACTCGATTAATCAATAATATAAAAATAAAATAAGTTTTTTACAAATAATAGAGTGTTTCAAAATGACGATTTCCAAGAGAAGGATTATTCATGCGCTAAGCTATGAGATCATCCTATTGGTGATCATTGCTATTGCGTTAAGTTTTATTTTTAAAGTTCCGATGGAGGTGACAGGTACGCTAGGTATTGCGATGGCGGTCACTTCTGTGATTTGGAACATGATTTTTAATCATTATTTTGAAAAATTTGAAGCAAAAAGAAAGTTAAAAAGAACCTTTGGTGTACGTGTTCTACATGCGATTGGATTTGAGGGCGGCTTAATGCTTGCAACCATCCCAATGGTGGCTTATGCCATGAATATGACCTTATGGCAGGCAATTTTGCTCGATTTTAGTATGACCATATGTATTTTAGTCTACACATTTATTTTCCAATGGTGCTATGACCAGATCGAGGCGCACTTGGGTTACCAACCACAATATCGTTAAATTTCAACAAGAAAATCACATTGGCCTGTATTGATAAGTACAGGCCTTTTTTGCATTAAAATAGGGCATAAGTTTACAAATAACAATATATAAAAACATAATATAACTATAGAAAATTATACTAATTACATAACTTTTAAATATAAGAACAAAGAATGTTTTTATAAGTTGATTAAAAAAATATGCAAGACAAGGAGTTAGCATATGAAATTGATAAAAATTGTCACACCTGTTGTTTTACTTGGGCTTACACAATTTACATTTGCAGATGGTAACTTTAAACGTTTTTCTGTATCTGCGGGTTGGATGCATGTGATGCCGCAAGGAAAGGCAAATCCATTTAATATTAATACTGCGGTAGCAAATGGCACACAGGCTGAAGTAGGCACAATTAGTACTGAAGGTTTTCTAAAAGCGATTGATCCGAATGCAATTTATAATGAAGGGAGTAATTCTGCGAATCTTAAGGACACTTTAACCGACCTTGTGAATGGCCCTTTGGGAGGATTAATTAAAGATAAAGATGGCAATATCAAGTCAGAGATTGCAGGGATCGCAACGATCAATGGACTAGATAATTGGTCAGCTGAAGGTACGGGGCTTGAAGCAGAAGATGTTGATACATTAGGTTTAACATTTAACTACCATATTAATGATAATGTTTCTTTGCAAGTGATTGGCGGCATCCCACCTGAGGTAGATATTAAAGGTAAGGGTATGATTACCGCGCCATTATCTGGTCTAGCAGAGCCAGGTGGTCTAGGCGGTTTATTATTCCCTGATGGTTTGCCACTAGATTACGCAGTACCCATTACGGATTTATCATCTTATGGTAAAGCGGCGAGTGCGAGAGCTTGGACGCCGGTATTTCAGGCACAGTACCAATTTGGTCAGTCGGGTGTAAATAAGTTTAGACCTTATGTGGGCGCAGGGATCATGTATGCTTATTTTAATGATATTGAACTCAATAAAGGGGCATTGAATCTGACTTAATTGCTGCAGGGCATATGATTCAAAACATTAAAGATAATAATGCAGGTGCAGCACTCGATGGTAAAGAATCATCTGGAAAAATGGTGGTCGATGTCGATGCGGATGATGCGATTGCTCCAATTGTCACACTCGGATTTACCTATGACTTCACCCCAAGTTGGTTTACAGTTGCTTCGGTGTCTTATGCGAAGTTAAATAACAAAACCAAGATTGATGTGATTAACCAAACGACGGGTGAACAATTAATTCATGCAACGACCAAGATCGATATTGATCCGCTGATTACTTATTTAGGTGTTGGTTATCGTTTCTAAAAATTTACGGAATCAAAGAATAAAAAAACCGCTCTCAAGAGCGGTTTTTTGCTTTAAAACATAAAGGATTATTTTTCAATAATTGCTGTTACGCCTTGACCACCCGCAGCACAGATCGATACAAGTACACGGCCTGAACCTTTTTGGTTCAATAGTTTTGCAGCAGTTGCGATAATACGACCGCCAGTTGCAGCAAATGGGTGACCTGCAGCAAGTGATGAGCCTTTCACGTTCAATTTAGAACGATCAATTGAACCCAATGGTGCATCTAAGCCTAAACGTTCTTTACAGAATTTAGGATCTTCCCATGCTTTCAGTGTAGACAATACTTGAGATGCAAACGCTTCATGAATTTCATAGTAATCGAAGTCTTGTAGTGTAATGCCTGCACGTTCAAGCATACGAGGCACTGCATACGCAGGCGCCATCAACAAGCCTTCTTTCTTCTCTACAAAGTCAACCGCCGCAGTTTCTTGGAAAGTTAAATAAGCAAGAACTTCGTGACCGTTTGCTTTTGCCCATTCTTCTGACGCAAGAAGGACACATGACGCACCATCAGTCAGTGGAGTCGAGTTACCCGCAGTCATCGTACGCGCATCGCCTTTACCAAATGCTGGTTTTAACTTCGCTAGTTTTTCTACTGATGAGTCTGCACGTAAGTTATTGTCACGCTCTAAACCAAGGAATGGCGTAATGAGGTCATCGAAGAAACCTTCATCATATGCTGCTGCCATTTTTTGATGTGAAGATGCAGCAAGTTCATCTTGCGCTTCACGAGAGATACCCCATTCAAGTGTCGTAATTGCTTGATGGTCACCCATAGAAAGACCTGTACGTGGTTCACCGTTCTTCGGTGCATCCATCAAATCTTTAACATTAATTTTAGTTAATGCTTTTAGGCGGTCTTTACCCGTTTTAGCAATGTTCAACTCAAGTAAAGCTTTACGTAAACCATCACCAAAAGCGATCGGTGCATCAGAGGTTGTATCTACACCACCAGCAACACCCACTTCGATTTGACCCAAAGCAATTTTATTAGCAACTAAGAAAGCAGCTTGTAAACCCGTACCACATGCTTGTTGAATATCGTAAGCAGGTGTTTCAGGAGCAAGTTCAGTATTGAGTACACACTCACGGGTCATGTTAAAGTCACGACTATGTTTTAACACAGCGCCAGCAACAACTTCACCAAGGCGTTGACCTTGAAGGTTGAAGCGTTCAACAAGACCATTTAATGCAGCTGTGAACATATCGCTGTTCGATGCAGTGAAGTAAGCGCCGTTAGAACGAGCGAAAGGAATACGATTACCACCGATAATAGCAACGCGGCGAACTGTGTTTTGACTCATGGTATTATCCTGTTGAACAGACGTTTGAGTTGTTGATTTTGAAGCTGTTTTAGGGGTTGAAGCGGGTGTCTTAGTACGTGTAGATGCACGACGAGGAAGGCTCGTTTTAGCGGCATCACTTGTAGACTTGGTTGCTGTGCCCATACTTTTAGCGGTACGTGGCGTACTCTTTGATGTATTTGACACAGTTTCCGTAGTCGGACTTTCGACTGCTGGATTTTCTTGAGTTGTTTTGCTCATAAGGCTTTTCCAAGCATGTTGATGATCTTCTTGACGGCTACATTAGCATATTCACCAAAGGGGTAAATTGACTAAAATGACATTCGCTAAAGCATTCAGGTCAAGCCATCTGCGGTTTAACTCAAGTATGATTCCATGGAAACTGATGGAACTATTGAAATATAAGTATCTGACATCATCTTGAAGTTAAAGGGATATCTTCAGATCCATCAAAAATTAATCTGTATGAGAGATAATAAACATGACTGATCAATACCAAACATTTGCAAAATCTCCTATTGGTAAATTTGTCATCAAAAATTTAGGTTTACCATCACCGACTTTTTTAGAGCGTTTTGAGTCTGCAACACCTGTAGTTAAAGGTGCGGTTTTATTCGGTGCAGCGCCTGCTTCAACATTGTCTGGTGCAATTGCACAAGTCTTGGCAAATATTCATGCTAATAGCTATGCAGGTAATAATGCTGAATTACAACAAGCTGCGGCAAAATCAGGTCTGAACTTAAGCGCATTTAACGAAGGCGATAAAGAGTCTAAGTTTAAAGTTGTGGTATTTGATGCTTCAGGTATTCAAAACTCAGAACAACTGCATGTCTTATATGCATTTTTTAACCCAATCGCGCGTCAAATTCAGGCGTCTGGTCGCGTTGTCGTTGTTGGTACAACACCAGAAACTGCGAAAACTGTGAAACAAGCCATTGCACAACGTGCATTAGAAGGTTTTGTAAAATCAGTCGGTAAAGAGTTTAAGAAAGGGATTGCTGCACAGTTAGTCTATGTGGACGAAGGTGCTGAAGCAAACTTAGAATCTGCATTACGTTTTGTAATTTCACCACGTTCAGCTTATGTATCGGGTCAGGTGATTCGTGTATCTAAAGCAGATGTTGTGGATGTTGATTGGAATAAGCCGCTTGCAGGCAAAACAGCTGTTGTAACAGGTGCAAGCCGTGGTATTGGTGAAGCAATCGCACATGTATTGTCACGTGATGGCGCGCATGTGATTTGTTTAGACGTTCCACAGCAGCAAGCAGATCTTGACCGTGTTGCAGGTGAAATTGGCGGTTCTACGCTCGCGATTGATATTACTGCAAACGATGCCGGTGAAAAAATCAAAGCGGCTGCAGCTGCTCAAGGTGGTTTGGATATCATCGTGCACAATGCAGGGATTACCCGTGACAAAACTTTGGCCAATATGAAGCCTGAGCTTTGGGATTTGGTGATTAACATTAACTTGTCTGCGATTGAGCGTGTAAATGATTACCTTCTTGAAAATGATGGCTTCAATACAAATGGTCGTATTGTTTGCGTATCTTCTATTTCAGGTATTGCAGGTAACTTAGGTCAAACCAACTATGCTGCTTCTAAAGCAGGTGTAATTGGTGTGGTTAAATTTACTGCTCCATTATTGAAAAATGGTGTAACCATTAATGCGGTTGCTCCAGGCTTCATTGAAACGCAAATGACTGCTGCGATTCCATTTGCAATCCGTGAAGCAGGTCGTCGCATGAACTCGATGAGTCAAGGCGGTTTACCTGTAGATGTTGCAGAAACGATTGCGATGTTTGCTTCAACTGCGTCGACAGGCTTGAACGGTAATGTGGTACGTGTGTGTGGTCAAAGCTTGTTAGGGGCTTAATTAATCCCTCCCGACCTCCCTTTGAAAAAGAGAGGAGAAGTCCCCCTTTATCAAAGGGGGATGAGGGGGATTTAAAATATCCTTCTTTAAAAGGAAGGGAACTTTATAAAGATAAAACTTCCAAAGGTTTAGTATGAATACTCGCCATTTTAGTCAACTTCCAAAACCTTATTTAGCCTATCCAAAAGTGATTCAAGGCTTGATTTTTAAAAAGCCTAAAGCTGAAAAAGTGCTGCCGCAAGTTGAATATGTGGTGGATTCATTTAAGGTTGATCAAAAGCATTTAAAAGCCTATAACGAAGTGTGTGGCTTTAAAAACAATGGTTATATCCCAGCGATTTATTTGGCTGTGCTTTCTCAAAGTTTGCAAATGCATATGATGACCACGGAAGCTTTTCCTTTTGCGATCTTAGGTTTGGTACATATTCGTAACCAAGTGAAGCAATATCGCAAAGTCGGTGTGAATGAAACACTGTCATTGTCATGCAAATTTGGTGAATTACAGCCACATGATAAAGGCGTGCAATTTGACTTTATTACCACTGCAAAAGTGGGCGATGAAGTGGTTGTAGAATCATTAACCACGTATTTAGCACGTCAAAAAACAGAGAACAAAGCTGCGGCAAAATCTACCGAAACAAAGCCAGCAGAGTTGCAAGTTCAAGCTGAATGGAATGTTTCTGAAAATACCGGTCGCCGTTATGCGTTGACTTCTGGTGACTTTAACTTAATTCATATTCATGCTGTAACAGCAAAAGCGTTTGGTTTTAAACAAGCCATTGCACATGGTATGTGGAGTAAAGCCAAAGCTTTGTCGAGCTTAACTTTGCCAGATGCCTATGAAGCAGATGTATGGTTTAAATTACCAATGTATTTGCCTTCTCAAGTTGAGTTCCTTACTGCACAAACGGGTAAAGATACAGAGTTTGCCATTCGAAATAGTAAGAACAAAAAACCGCATGTCGCGGGAAATGTGAAGGCACTTTAAGACTTAAGCCTAAATCGATATCGGTTTAGGCTTTTTTGTTTTAATCTCAAGCGATTCATATTCAAAGGAATGATGATGCAGGCGCTCAAAGAATATCTATTTGCACAGAAGAATAATTATCAAGGTACAGTCGACGAGGCGTTTCAAGATTTGGCGGCGCAATTTAGCCGGATGCAGGATGCTCGAAGCCACTTAGGCGGAGCAGCCTTAGTGGTATATTTTAAAGGTCAAAAAGTCGTAGATATTTGGACTGGTAAAAAGTCAGCCGAAGAAGCTTGGCAGGCCAATACACCCTCGGTCTGTTATTCCACGGGTAAAGGTGTACTTGCAACGCTTGCACATATTTTAGTGAGCGAAGGCTTTCTTGATTACGATACTCCCGTTGCAGCATATTGGCCGGAGTTTGCTCAAAATGGCAAGTCGGATATCACATTAAGGCACATGCTGAGTCACCAAAGTGGTTTATACGATATCCGTAATATCATTGAAACGGCATCTGAAATGGCAGATTGGCCACATATGCTTAATGTCATCGAACAAGCTAAGCCACGTTTTGAGCCGACGACTGATGCGGCATATCAACCTTTAACCTTCGGTTGGCAAGTGGGTGGTATACTTGAAAAGGCCACAGGTCGACCGCTTGCTGAATTGATGCAACACTATTTGGTTGAGCCTTTGGCATTGGATCATGCATTTTTTGGCGTACCAGAGCATCAACTTAGTGAGGTTGCTCGCTTGATTCCGAAAAAGAAACAAGTAGAACGTGCTGTAGATACATCTGCACAAGAAAATACCCAAGCGCAGACAACGAAAAAAAAGACAGAGACACGAAAACCGTCAATCTTTGATCAGCTTCTGCAACTTTCTGGACAAAATTTGCAAGACTTTCAAGATGGTATGATTCCTAAAGGAATGCGCAAGTTTTCATTTTTTAGTGATGATGGTTTACAAGCCATTATACCTGCGGCTACTGGTGTATTTAGTGCCAATAGTTTAGCGAAAATCTATGCAATGCTGGCTAACCAAGGGCAGTGGCAGGGACAGACCTTAATCACGCCACAAGTTTTTGAATCTTTAAGTAAAATTCAA
Organism: Acinetobacter sp. YH16040_T; assembly: GCF_024605785.1. NCBI lineage: Bacteria > Pseudomonadati > Pseudomonadota > Gammaproteobacteria > Moraxellales > Moraxellaceae > Acinetobacter > Acinetobacter sp. YH16040_T. Next base: position 1,345,356 of record NZ_CP094541.1, read on the forward strand.
TATAAAAAACGTGATCGTATTATGCCTTTACCGATGAATTGGCGTTTGGGATATCATCGAATTTTAACTTTAGGCAAATCTAGTCAAGGTTTTGGACATATTGGTTTTAATGGTTCTGGGGCCTGGTGCGATCCGCAGCGTTATTTAAGTTTTGCATATACACATAACTTTGCGACGGGTTCAATCACCGGCGATTATCGCTTATGGGGCTTAACTCAAGAAACGCTTCGCTGTGCAGACAAAGCACTTAAAGGACGTAAGGGCTGGCTTTAAGATACTTCGGGATAGAACAGAAATTGGGGAAATGTGAAAAATATGCTATTTTCCCACGCAGTTTTAGATTGCTGTGATATCCCTATGAAAAAAGTTGTTTTGATTCCCTTAGTAGCAACGTCGGCAATGTTGGGTTGTCAGGATTCAACTCAAACGAAAGCAAAAGAGATAGAAGCGATTACTGCCGAAAAACAGCAAGCTGCATGGGTCGGTGATTTTAAAGGTACCACGCCGTGTATGGGCTGTCTTTCTCGTTGTGAAGATTGTCCTGGCATGGCTGTGGCTATAGAGCTACATGAAGACCAAACCTATACACTCACTCGTGAAAGTCTAAGTGGTCATAACGAAGTAGAAGTGCTAAAAGGTGTAATTCGTTTTAAAGATGAATCAAAGCAGCAGCTAGAACTTATGAATGTGCAAACGCGTAATCTTTTGTATGTTGATTTGGATCAGCAATTGCTAGAAATTCGGGAAGACCAGACGGCGAAACGCTATCAAATGCAGAGTGATTTTTTGCTTAAGCGGGCAGAGACTTAATTATAATTAAATCGTTCTTTCTTTACGTAGTTTGTCAGTCATGATAAAAAACCACTTTATAGTCTAATTTTTATAAATAATGATAAAAAAAGAATTATCAATTACGGAGTTATTTGGAATTTTATCCATAGCAGCCCTCACAATTTCTGTTATTTCGAATGCATTTTTCTATTACTCTTTAGATGCTATATGGATAATGTCTGTTTTATCTCCATCATTTTATATTTTTGAAATTATTAAGGTATTAGTCTTAAGTTGTTCAGTCATAGCCGTAGTTGGTGTTCTATTAGATTTCTATAAATTTTTATTTAAACAATATTGCAAAAGTAAGCCTAAAAAGAAAATTTTAGTTTCTAATCATATTACGGAAGCAGAGCTGAAAGAAAAAATCGAACAGTTTTTAAAAAAGCATAAGCTGCTACAAGCTATATTTGTCATTATTGTATGTGTTAGTGGGCTAATTACGCTCTATGTAAATAACTTTATTGGTCAAACTTCAATGCTATGGGGTGCTGTTCTAATTGGTATAACTCTCAATATTTTTACCGATGATGAAGTGCGCAGAGATAAACCACTTAAATTTTTGGTGTTAACCATTCTTGCCATATTTGCTACCTGTTTTTCTGCACAGTTAAAATTAAATGATATAAAGAAGTCGCCTGTAGCTACATTGAAAATCAAAGACGTAAATAAATGGTATGTTCTGGACAGTTTTCAAGGTAATGTAATCTTGTTTAATGATTCAGAAAATAAATCAAATATTAAAGTCGTTAAATTCGAAGATATTGATCGAATTAGTTCCACTGACTAAGAACTTCATTCACTCTTAGACAAAAAAACAGTATGCTTACACCTGTAAAAAGGAGCATACATGTATCAAGTACTTGCACGAAAATACCGTCCACGAAATTTCATTGAACTCGTGGGGCAAAACCATGTGTCACGCGCACTTACCAGTGCCTTAGAACGTGGTCGGTTACATCATGCGTATTTATTTACAGGTACTCGTGGCGTGGGTAAAACCACCATTGCCCGTATTTTGGCAAAATGTCTGAACTGTGAAACAGGTGTAACCTCAACGCCTTGTGAAGTCTGCCCAACGTGTAAAGCAGTAAATGAAGGTCGTTTTATTGATTTAATTGAAATCGATGCGGCATCACGGACCAAAGTTGAAGATACCCGAGAACTTCTCGACAACGTTCCTTATGCACCAACCCAAGGTCGCTTCAAGGTTTATCTGATCGATGAAGTGCATATGCTCTCTACGCATTCATTTAACGCGTTATTAAAGACTCTAGAAGAACCGCCAGAGCATGTGAAATTCTTATTTGCAACTACAGATCCACAAAAATTACCGATTACTGTAATTTCACGTTGCTTGCAATTTACTTTGCGTCCTTTAGCGGTGGATGAAATCACATCGCATTTGACAGATATCTTACAAAAAGAACAAATTCAAGCGGAGCAAGATGCGATTTGGCAAATTGCTGAATCGGCTCAAGGTTCACTGCGTGATGCATTGTCACTAACTGATCAAGCAATTGCCTATGGACAGGGTTCAATTCAGCACCAAGATGTTAAAGACATGTTGGGCCTAATTGACCGTACGATCATTTATGATTTGATTTTAGCCATTCATCAAAATCAGCGTGAACGCGTGAGTGCTTTACTCATGCAATTCCGTCAACAAGCGCTGGATGTTTCGCTGGTATTAGATCAGTTGATTTCAACGTTACATGAACTGGCATTATTACAATACTTGCCAGACTTAGCGTTGAAATATAGCGCTGAGATCAATCAAAAAATTATGCAATTGTCGCAGTTGATTTCAGCTCAAGATTTGCAGTTGTATTATCAAGTCGCATGCAAAGGTCGGGCAGACTTGCAGTTGGCAGTCACGCAAGAGCAAGGTTTTGAGATGTGTGTGCTGCGTCTATTAGCATTCCGACCATTACAGCCAAACGAAATGTTGGTCTCTGCCGTACAGCAAGAGTCAGCCGCACAGCCACAGCTTGCTCAAAATCAGGCCGAAACAGTTCAGCCGACTCAAACACAGTCTTTGCAGCAACCCAATACCGTTGTTGAGTCTGCTGCGCAGGTTGCCACTGTTGAACAGCCTGAAGCTGTACCCGCTGTAGACACATCGCCAGCTTTCGATGATTTTGATGATTCACATTATGATGACGATGATGGCTATGCTTCTGCACCTGCAGTTGATGAACCTTCATCTGATGATTTTTTAGATGATCCTGAAGAAGACGCAATAAGCCAAACTTCTACAGCATCTACAGCAAATGGCGCTCTAGATACGCAAGAGGTTGCACCGGTTGAGTCTGTATCGACACAGCAAAATGACACGCTTGTTATGGATGCCGTGGCAGAAGATACATTATTTGATTTAGATCCGACGCCGAGTACTGAAACTGAAGAAGTTGATGTGAGCGCTATAAATTTTGAAGATATTGCACCTTTAGAACCAACAGCTTTAGAGTCAAAAAGTGTAGAGCCTGAAACAGCTCAGCCACATTTGATAAATGCCATTGAACCACAACATGTGGTGAATGAATCAGTTTCGGGTGCTCAAGGCGACAATGGTTTTGATCTAGCATCAGCACAAGTTACGCAAAGTTCTGTTTCTTCGGATGCTGTTCAAACGGGTTCATCTTCTACCTTGATGCCACAAGATATTTTGACTTTACAGCCTCAAACCCTTGAAGGTGAGTGGACGGTCGAAAAGTGGGAGTATTGGTTCCGAAATAGTCAACTTTCACCTGCGGTACAAGAGTTGGCTCAGCATGGCATCATGCGCGGTACGATTGACGGTGAATCGACTTTCCATATTCCAAAGCGATACGAAGCTTTAGTGACTCAATTGCAGCATGTATTGGAACAAGCCATTCATGCGCAATGGTCAAAATGTCGTTTCCATATCAACTTTGAAGATGTCGAAGAAACCACACCGTATGCTTTACAACATGTCCGCAAGGAAAAGGCCTTTGCACGTGCAAATGAGTTATTACATGCAGAGCCTGTTGTGAAAGACTTACTCAAAAGCTTTGATGGTGAGTTGCAAAATATCCAGCTCAAATAAGTTTTAAGCTAGATATAAAAATTAAAGTAAAAATTGAGTTAAAGCATCTCGCATATCATCGGGTATCGAGGTGCTTTTTCGTGTTTGGCGGTCGACAAACACATGTACGAAATGTCCTTGGGCTGCAGCCTCATTTTGTCCTTGTTTAAAAATAGCCAAGTCATAGCGCAGTGAAGAATTACCAATTTTTTCAATCGCAACCCCAACTTCAATGATTTCTGGATAGGACAGCTCTTGTAAAAAGCTGCAGGCTGAATCGACCACTAAACCAATGATCGGGGTTTTTCGCAAATCAAAACCGGCATGTTGAATCAAGAGTGCATTTGCAGCAGTATCAAAATAGCTGTAATAGGTGACATTATTGACATGACCATACATATCGTTGTCTGCCCAACGTGTTTGGATTGGAAATAAAAATCGATAGTTTTGGCGGCGTTTAGTTTCAGGTTTCATCGTTGGTATTTTCTTTATTTCAAAATGAGTGAACTTTAGGCATAGATCGATTGGTAAATCTGGCGAGCGTCTTCAAACTGCAGTTCTCGCGGATTATTTTGTAATAGTCGCGTTTGTAATAGCGCATCTTCTGCTAAACGATCGAGCATATTTTCAGGCACATTCAGTTGACTGAGTTTAAGCACCAAACCGCTCTGATCTAAATGATTTTGCATATGATCAATAAATAAATCACATAAACCATCGGTACAGCCCGTACTGTATGGGTCTAGCCAACTCATAAGTTCTGCATAATGCTGCTTGGCCTGAGGTGCATTAAACTTTAACACTTCAGCGAGAACCAGTGCATTGGTATGACCATGCGAGAGATGAAAGTGTCCACCGAGTGGATAGGCGAGTGCATGCACCGCTGCAACTGGTGCATTAGCAAAGGCCTGACCTGCAAGCATTGAACCAACTAGCATGTGCTGACGCGCTTCGAGGTTATGTCCATCTTGTAAAACCAGTGCTAAGTTTTTATTGAGTAAACGCAAAGCTTGTTTGGCGAGCATATCCGCATACGGATTTTTTTTAATTTTTGACGTATAGGCTTCAATGGCATGCACCATGGCATCGATACCTGTCGCTGCGGTAATATGTGCGGGAAGATTTAAAGTAAAGTTCGCATCGAGGATACAGACATCGGCATACAGTACAGGGGAGACGATACCAGTTTTGGTGGTTTCACCTGTAGTGACGATAGAGATTGGTGTGACTTCAGAGCCGGTCCCTGCTGTTGTCGGGATCAAAATGAGCGGTAAGCGTGGTCGTTTTGCATTACCAACACCATATAAATCACTGATCTGCTGTGTTTGCTTAGGATGAGCCAAGATCGCAATAATTTTAGCCACATCCATTGAACTGCCACCGCCAAAACCAATAATCAAATCTACTTTTTCATTTTTGGCAAATTGAACTGCATCCAAAACTATATGTTCTGCAGGGTCAGCTTGAATACTGGAATAAATCACATAATCTTGATGGATACTTTCTAAAATATCCAAAATGGGTAAATGTAATTGTTGTTGCAACATACCGGGGTCGGTCACAAGCATAACACGCTTGGCTTGAAAGTCGCCTAGGACCTCTCTCAGTTGGGAAATAGAGCCTAAGCCTGAAATAATATTGCTGACGGTTTGAAACTGAAATTGACTCATTGGCTTATCCCTAATTTTTTATATCCAAATAAACATTATTCTTGAGTGTTGATATAGGATTCATCCTATAAATAACTTAACATAAGACGCTTGAAATAAAAGTAGTCTTGAGGTTGTTATGTCATCCAGCACGCCATATAAGGTGTTGTGTGTTTGTTTAGGAAATATTTGCCGTTCACCTACGGCTGAAGTGGTTCTCAGACATTTTTGTGATGAAGCGCAACTCAATATTCACGTCGACTCTGCGGGTACGAGCAATTATCATCCGGGCAAAGCGCCTGATCTTCGTAGCCAACAGCATGCAAAATTACGAGGCTATAACTTATCTGCATTACGCGCACGTCAGTTAACGGTTCATGATTTTATTGAATTTGATTTGATTTTGGCCATGGACTACGAAAATTTAGACAATATTCAAAACCTCATGCAAAAGGCGCAGCAACAATTCGGTCAACTACGTGCACAAGTGTCTTTGATGAGTCAACATGATCACCAATATCCACAACAAGAAGTACCAGATCCGTACTATGGTGGTGATGCAGGGTTTGAACATGTATTAGATCAATGCGAATCTAGCAGTCAGGCTTGGGTCAATTATTTAAAAACTCAGTTACAAGCACAGCAAAAAAATTAAGGTTTAAGAATGCAAATTCAAACACAGGTTCAGCTTAAGCCATTTAATACATTAAGCCTCGATGCTGTTGCATCGCATTATGTACGCGTTCAATCGGTAGAAGATATTCAAGCAGCGCTCGACTTTGCCAAAGCTGAGCAATTAAATGTATTGGTACTTTCAGGAGGCAGTAATATGCTGTTGCCTGAGCAAATACATGCTTTAGTGATGCATATGGATATTCAAGGTATTGAATATGTACAAGACGATGCCGCAACCCAAACTTTAAAAGTGGGTGCAGGGCAAGTGTGGCATGACTTTGTACTTTGGACGACGGCACACCAGTTTTATGGCTTACAAAATCTAGCATTGATACCCGGTTTAGTAGGGGCTTCACCTGTCCAAAATATCGGGGCTTATGGTGTTGAAGCGGGTGAATTTATTGAATCTGTACAGGTCTATGATCGTGTAAAAAAACAGCAAAGTAGTATTAGCGCTGCCGATTGTCATTTTTCATATCGCCATAGTATTTTTAAAGATGAGCCAGAGCGTTTTATTATTACGCATGTCACTTTTAAACTTTTAAAACACGCCGATTTAAAATTAAATTATGGTGATTTAAAGCAGGCTGTAAGCGAAGACTTAAGTGCAGAAAACCTACAACAGCAAGTCATTCATATCCGCCAAACTAAACTTCCAGATCCCAAAGAATTTCCAAATGTCGGAAGTTTCTTTAAAAATCCTGTGATTAGCCAGCAAGCCTTTGACCAAATTGCGCTGCAATTTCCAAATTTACCCCATTACCCACAACCGAATAATGCGGTAAAACTGGCAGCGGGCTGGTTGATTGACCAAGCGGGTTGGAAAGGGAAATCTGTGGGTTCAGTGGGAATGTTTCATAAGCAAGCTTTGGTATTGGTCAATTACCAAGACGCCACGCTGCAAGATGTGCGTACAACTTACAAAGCTGTACAACATGATGTTTTTGAAAAATTTAATATTGAACTACATCCAGAGCCTGTATTATTTGATACAAATGGCTTGATTCGATCTCACGCAGATTAATAAAAACATAGGTTTTAGATTTATGCATAAAACACATTGGATGGTTCGCTTAGTACAAATTGCCGCAGTGCTATTTGTACTTTTGGGCTGTCTGATGATTTTTATCTATACGCCGTTTTATTCTAAATTAATTGTTAAAAGTTTAAATTATTTCGTTCCTGTAGAAGTCAATCAGCTCGCAGCGCAAAGTCAAAAACTCGGTGCTTTGAGTGATGATGATAACTATGAGCCGGGCTCAGATTTATGGATTGCACGCCAAGCGTATTTACAACTCATGGAGCAAACCATACAGTCCGATGAGCCTCAAGACTTGACCCTTATACAAGCGCGTTATAAGGCTTTACAGCAGCTCATTGAAGAAGAACATGAAAAAGAAATAAGTGATAATCAAAAGGACATACCGAAAGTTCCTTTGCTGAATCCTTCTGCATCCGAGGCGGCATCCTCTGAAGCAATGGCGGAAAATCCTGCTCAAAAAATGAAAGAGCTGCTCGAACTCAATAGTGCGGAAAATAAAGGACTGATGACTCAATATACCGAGTTCTTAAAAACCCATGAAATTGAGCAAGCGGCTTCAGAAGCGGAACCGATCGATGATGAAACATATCTTGATCTTGCCAAAATGAAAGATAAAACCCTGAAGCAGCCAACCGCAGAGCCGTATGCGATCGTGGTGTTAGGTGGTGGTTTAACCTTAGATAAAAATGATAAAGATATCGTAGTGAATGACTACACACGACTTCGACTGGAAAAAACACTCGATGTTGAACGAGCCAATAAGTTACCGATTGTACTGAGTGGTGTAGAAGCACCGTATATGCAAGCATGGTTGAAGCAATATGATGTCGATGCGAAATTGCTTGAAGACCGCAGTATGAATACTTGCGAAAATTCGCGTTTTAGTTCGTTGCTTTTACAGAAAAAAGGTGGGGCACCGACGGTTATTTTAATCACTGACCAATATCATATGCCTCGAACACGTCGTTTATTTGCATTAAATGGTATCGAAACCATTCCTGTTGTGGCACCTATGCCAACGACACTAACCACATGGCGACCAAGTGAAAAAAATTATGACCATAGTCGTCGTGCTAATTATGAATTATTAGCCACCTTACGTGACGTTTGGTTTGGCTCAAGTGACTGTCGGGAGGTCCCATAATGTCAGATATCCCATTTCTTAATCCTTCGATTCTTAAACAATTAGATCTTCCAGTTCCAAGTCGAGAATTAACCCCACAAGTATTAGAACCGCTGAATTTAAATCGACCGTTTGAGCCTAGTGTTGAAATACAGTCATATCGACGACTTTATGGTTTAGATGCCTTGAAATGTGAACATTGGCAAGGCTATGTAGAAATGCCTTTGTTCAAATTACATGTACAAGTATTTCAACCGAAACTGAAAACTGAAACGGATGTCATTAAAGGCACTGTATTTTTATTGCATGGTTATTTAGAGCATAGTGGAATATATCAGCCGATTATTCGTGAACTCTTAGATCAAGGTTTTAGTGTTTTAACCTATGATTTACCGGGGCATGGTCTAAGTAATGGATCGCCAGCCAGTATTCAAAACTTTGATCATTACCAACAAGTTTTGGAAGCAGTATATCGTTATGTGAAACATGCGGCTCAACTACCAACCCCATGGTTAGGGATTGGGCAGAGCACGGGTGGAGCGATTTGGCTGCATCATCTGTTAGATTTTGCTGAACATCGCAAAAACCCTTATGTCGAACGGGTTTTATTATTATCTCCGCTGATTCGTCCTGCAAAAACGGCATGGTGGCATAACTCGGTTGGATTAGGCATTATTCGTCGTATTAAACGTGAAGTGCCACGTCATTTTAGACGGAATAATCATAACCCTGAGTTTTTACGTTTTGTCCGCTTAAAAGATCCACTACAACCTCGAATGATGGGGATGGATTGGATTTTGGCCATGTCAAAATGGATGCAGGAGATGGAAGAACGCCCAGCGTGCCGTATTCCAGTGTGGTTAGCGCAAGGCGCACAGGATCAAACTGTAGATTGGCGTTATAACATTGAGTTTATACGTCGTAAATTTCGTTTACAGACGCTTCTCATGCTTGAAGAAGGTTCGCATCAGCTGATTAATGAACGTGCCGATATTCGTGCTGCATTAACAGGTTTGATCCCTGCATTCTTGCATGCTCAATCGAATAGTAAGTCTTATTACTAACTGATGTTACGCACTAACATCAGGAGCGTAATTTGATTCAAATAAAAGTACGATACGCGGGAAGGTCATCCGCAAGTGTTTGAGACTGGACTACTCCTAATCAAAAATGTTTTTGCAATACTTTGAATAATTTGACGCTAGTGAACGAGTTTTGTTGGTGAGGTGCATTGCACCGCAATATGGTTTCCTTGCGAAGCACGCTTCTCATTTTACCAAATGAGAAACAACGTTTCGTAAGAGTACCTCCAGCCGAAGGCTAATCCCGTTATTTAAGCCCTAGATGTAAGACTCCGTCGAATAGGCTTAAAAATTATTTTAAAAATGCGTATTTACTTTTACGCGCGTAACATCAGTTACTAATTGACGATTGAGCACAGCTTACCTTAATCAGTGTGATGGATCTAGACGAAAAAAAAGAGGCGTAGTCGCCTCTTTTTTTTGGGTGGAGGAATCAGAACTTTTCTAGATGAGCCATATTCCACATACGGAAATAGAAGTTTTCCTCATCTTTATTTTCACAGCTGAGTAACTCCCCATCTTTTAACCAAAAATGTAGCTGTGCATAGTTTTTAATTTCACGGTTATTAATCCGCTGCGCTAGATGGTGCGCACGGATATCGGATGGATGTTGTAAACCTGCTGAGGCAATAAGTTCAGATAAGCCATGCAAGGTATTTTTGTGGAAATTAAAAACACGTTCTGCTTTGGTCGGCACATGGATGGCTTTTTGACGGTCTTTGTCTTGTGTCGCAACGCCAACTGGACATTGGTTGGTATGACAGCTTTGAGCTTGAATACACCCAACTGCAAACATAAAGCCACGAGCTGAGTTCACCCAATCTGCGCCAATTGCCATGGTACTGGCAATATCAAAAGCACTAATAATTTTACCACTGGCACCGACTTTAATTTTTGAACGTAAGCCTGCACCAATCAGGGTGTTATTAACAAAGAGTAGGCCTTCACGCAGTGGCGTACCCATATTATCGATCAATTCAATCGGCGCAGCGCCAGTCCCACCTTCAGAACCATCCACTACGATAAAATCGGGTGTAATCCCTGTATGTAACATGGCTTTTACGATACTCATAAATTGCCATGGTTGCCCGATACATAGTTTAAAACCCACAGGTTTGCCTTCTGACAGTTCACGCAATTGCTGAATAAATTGCATCATTTCAATAGGGGTGCTAAAGGCAGGATGGCTAGATGGAGAGATACAGTCATGTTCACGGCTGACACCACGGATTTGAGCAATCTCTTCGGAAATTTTGTCTTTAGGTAAAATACCGCCATGGCCTGGTTTTGCACCTTGAGATAATTTGATCTCAATCATTTTGACTTGAGGGTGCTTGGCTTGTTCAGCAAAACGTACAGGGTCGAATTGACCATCAATCGTACGGCAACCGAAATAACCACTACCGAGTTCCCAAACAATATCGCCACCATTTTCCAAATGATACGGACTAATACTGCCTTCACCAGTGTCATGGTAGAAATTACCCATTTTTGCGCCTAAGTTCAAGGCACGAATGGCATTAGCACTTAAGCTACCAAAGCTCATCGCAGAGATGTTTAATATCGATGCGCTATACGGTTGTTTACATTGCTCATTGCCGATGTTAATACGAAATGTTTCAGGAATGGCAGGAATGCAAGGTGATAAGGAGTGATTGATAAAGCGGTAATCATTTTGGTAAACATCAACAATTGAACCAAATGGTTTATCTGCATTTTGGTTTTTTGCACGTTGATAGACCAAGCTACGTTGCATACGAGAAAAGGGCAGTGCATCTTGATCAGATTCAATAAAATATTGGCGAATTTCAGGTCGAAATTCTTCAAATAGAAAACGAAAGTGCCCCATGATGGGGTAATTTTTTAAGATCGAATGTTTGTTTTGTATGACGTCATACAAACCCAATAAACTCAAAAGCCCAGTAATGACCCAGATACTATTCAATAAGGTTTGTGGAATAAAATATTGAATATAACGAGGGGAATAACCTAAATGAAAACTCGAAATGAGTAGGAAGATAAAAATACAAGCAAACCAAATGGAATGCCGAGAAAAAAAAGTATTCAGTAGCTTGTGGCGAATAGTTTGCGCTGGACTGGCCATATTTTGAAAAATCTTATTCTGCTCATTTGCTCATAATTTGCCGAGTTTATGCACAATGCTCAAGCGTTAATTTGTTGATTCAGTGTAGCTTTATAAAAATAGTACATAAGAATTTTTAAATTTTCATTTAAAGCCAAATCAGATAAGAAAAGCAGAAATGTTCTTTAAGAAAATTTATGAAAAGTAGCGCGGTTCTTGTTATTTCACAGTGTACAAAATGGAGGTTAAAGTGATTTTACTTTCTAAACACGAGGTGCTGAATATGACTATGAAATCTATTCGTTATAATAATGCCGACCTAGCCTGCCTATGTCAGTAATTGATTATAGCCATGAGAAATTAGCGCTACGGCATAAGGTATTCAGCAGATACTTATGCTGTAGTTCCTTTGACCTAAACGACTAAAATTACAAAAATATTCTAAGAAATTATCCAGTCCCAGCGTTGGGACTTTTTTATGTGTTGATATTTTAAGGGAAAATCTAAGCATAAATAATGTACTAGATATTCATTATGCGTTAGAAGTTGTCACCTCAAATAAAAGAATGATACGCGGTAAGGTCATCCGCAAGTGTTTGAGACAGGACTACATTTATTTAAAAATGTTTTTGCGATACTTTGAATAAGTAGACGTTAGTGAACGAGTTTTGCGGATGACAATGGTTTTGGGTACTTTTGCCGAAACAAAAGTACCTCCAGCCGAAGGCTAATTCCTTTATTTAAACCCTAGATGTAAGACTCCGTCGAATAGACTTAAAAATCATTTTTAAAATGCGAAATTACTTTTATGTGCGTAACATTAGTTAGTATTTAAGGTAGCAGAAAACCTTAGATCGGTTTAATCATTGCGTTGTTGTACAACAATAGCGACTTCTTCAGGTTCAATTTTTTGAATCTTTTTACCAAAACTACGCAGCCACCATGTTAATTGAGAGGTAAAAGGTACTGTTGCACTAACTTCAACCCAGCCATCTTCGGTTTTTTGAATCACTTGATCTTTACTTAGCTGACTTTCTTCAAAATAAACTGCTTCTGATTCCGACATGGTTAATTTGAGCTGAATCATTTCAGTCGGCTTATTGAAGTCCACACGGAAGCCAAGCGCTCCAGAGTCAATATAGGCATCAATATCAAAATCGACAGGGTGTAATGCACGTGAATTTAAGACTGTAGCTGATTTAAAACGATGTAAAGCAAAGGTTTGGATGTCTGTTTTGTCATGACGTGTGCACACCAAATAAATAATTGCACCTTTTTGGACCAACGCCAGTGGATTTAAAATATAGGTCTTTTCTTCGCTTTGTTGTCCACGACCTTGATATAGACATTCCAGTTGTTTGTCTTGTAGTAAGCCTTCATAAATCGATTGCTGTGCGACTTTTTCAACCACAGGAGGAATCAATGGCTGAGTAGCTGGCACGATCCGCACGCGGTTAATCCACTGACGGACATTATTTTGCGACGACAGACTTCGACGTGCGAGGTCAAACCAAGGATTCATTTCTTCAATTAAGCTTGGCGGAAGCAAATGCTTTAGATGTTCCTCAACCATCATAAAGGTGACCGCTTGTGAGCTGGTCATATGAGGCAGGCTTTGAATCGGTGCATCAGAACGCCAACGCCAGCCTTGCGGCGTTGTTTTACTGCTCTCAATTGGGAAACGTAGAGAAATTTGATTTAAGTCACGCTGAATGGTGCGTAGGCTGATATCAATGCCTTCACGGTTCAGTATTTCTTGTAATTCACGGGTACCCATCCACTTACCTGTGGACAGTCGTGAAAGAATTTGCCACTGACGATAGAGGCTGTTCGACGTTTCTTTTTCTTGTGAAGACATAATCTAGTGCTTGAACTTGGACTTAAATGAATAAAATGATGCTGTGGGACACAATAAGAAATCTTCCTGCGTTAAGCAAGTCTTCATCTAAAAAAACTAAGATGATTTTAATAACGCAATTTGACACAACTTGAGCAGTTACATGCTGTACCACTTTGCAAAAATGATGCGTAAATAATCAAAGAGAAGCAGCATATGTATTGATGGCATATATATTGCTTTATCTGATTTACAAAACATGACAAAAACATGGAGTTGCTATGCTGAAAGAAAATCGTAATACAACTTCAAATGGAATTGAGGGTTATGAGGCAAAGTTGGTTAATACTTCTGTCTCTACATTAAAAACTTTACCACTTGCTCGAGGATATGCGCTGTTTAATCAATTCAATTCGGATTTTTTTAATGAAATGCGCGACAGCAAAACGGTAGCTAAAGAATCATGCCAACGGATAGAGCAGTGGTTATCACAGCATACGCTTGATGAATTGAAGCAACTAAATCAGGTTGCAAAACAACATTTTCTCTATGAAGGCATTACTTTTACAGTGTATGGCGAAGATGAGGGCATTGAACGCACCATACCTTATGATCTTATTCCGCGTGTGATTGCACGAAAGGAATGGAATAATTTATCTCTAGGCTGCGCACAGCGCGTGAAAGCACTCAATCTGTTTTTACATGATGTCTATCATCAACAAGATATTTTAAAAGCAGGAATTATTCCTGAACTGCAAGTCTTAACCCATGAAGCCTATTTGCCACAAATGTATATGCATGGGCTAAAAGGTAAAATTTATAGCCAAATCAGTGGCATTGATATCATCCGAGATCAATCAGGCGAATTTTACGTCCTTGAGGATAATCTTAGAACACCGTCTGGTGTGTCGTATATGCTAGAAAGCCGTAAGATCAGTCAAAAACTGATGCCTGAACTTTGCCAGCAAAGCAACATCATGGGGATTGAGCAGTATCCGCAGCTTTTACGTGAAATTCTTGCAGAAAATGCCTACGTCGATAACCCGTTTATCGTGGTTTTAACCCCAGGGCGTTTTAACAGTGCTTATTATGAACATGCTTTTTTGGCAAGGGAGATGGATGTACCCTTAGTGACATCGCGTGACCTTTATGTAGAAAACGATAAGGTTTATGTGAAAACCATTAAAGGCCGACAACAGGTTGATGTAATTTATCGTCGTGTGGATGATGCTTTTCTCGATCCATTATGTTTCAAACCTTACAGTACTTTGGGCGTAGCAGGGCTCATGTCAGCGTATATGCAACATAATGTGGTCATTGCAAATACACCGGGAACAGGCGTAGCAGATGATAAATCGATTTATCCATATGTGGATAAAATGATTCATTTCTATTTAGGCGAACAAGCGATCCTGAAAAATGTGCCGACCTATCAATGTCGTGAGCAGAACGAATTGGATTATGTGCTGTCGAATATCGAAAAATTGGTGGTCAAAGAAGCACAGGGTTCAGGTGGATACGGCATGCTGATCGGTCCACAAGCCTCTTTACAAGAATTAAATAGCTTTAAAGATAAGGTGGCCGCAGCACCACATTTATATATTGCACAGCCGACTTTAAATTTATCTGTCAGCCCAACCCTAAGTGAGGCCGGTGTTTCGGAACGCCATATCGATTTGCGTCCATTTGTACTGAGCTCTCCATATCGAACTGAAATTGTGCCGGGTGGCTTAACTCGTGTCGCGATGCAAGCAGGTTCATTGGTAGTGAATTCTTCTCAAGGCGGCGGCATTAAAGATACGTGGGTAGTAGATGATTTACGCTCATAGCACTCCAGTGAAGGAGCAAAACATGATTTTATTAAACAGTAATGCAGAACATATTTTTTGGTTGGGGCGTTATTTAGCACGTACTCAATATTTATGCAGTATTTTCCCTTTTCAAGATGTTGATACGGCATTGAACTATGCACATGCTTTTTGTTTGCCAGCATTTGATGCCGACTCAATGAATGAGTTAGTTTTAAATGCGGAGCAGCCGGCGTCATTTTCCAGCCAATTTCAATATGCGCAAAGTAATATTCAGGACTTAAGGGGTGTACTTTCAGCAAAAAGTTATGCAGAACTCAGCCGTTTAATTCGTAATGCGAGTGATAACCCAGGTTATATCTGTGACGTGGTAACAGATTGCCAAGATGTTTTAGAGTCCGAATCTGAAGATGTATTTTTATTTTTTAGTTTAGGACAAGCCATAGAGCAGCTTGATCGCCAGTTACGCATGCAGCAGGACATTCAACACACCCTAGCGAAGATTGAACATATTGTCATGGCTTTGGTTCAGTTTGGATGGGAAAGCGTGCAAGAGGCATGGTTGGCACTTAAACAGCAGCCGAATAGCCAAAACTTCTACCATTTCAGTGATCATATCCAAAATATGTTTGAGGTGGCTGTATGAGGCTCATGATCAACCATCAGACCCATTATGTTTACACTGATGTGGTAAACAGAAGCATTCAATATATCAAAATGACCCCGTCCACCAATGCACACCAACAGGTGCAAAATTGGGATGTGAGTGTGCCGGGGCAGCGTGATATGCAATTGGATACTTTTGGTAATGTGTGGTTGACCACAACGCAGCGCGAACCTTATCTGCAAATGACCATTATGGCGCAGGGCATCGTAGAGATGAATTTGAGTTCAAATGATTCAAATGCGGATGATTTAAACCCGAAATTGTTTTTACAGCCAACGCCGAGTACGCAGTACGATATTCACATGAAAAGTTTTGCCGATTGCTATGTCCCTCGTATCAATCGTGCCAATCTGATTCGTTTGGCTGAAGCGATATTGGCGCATATTCCCTATGTATCGAATCAAACATCGGTACATACTTCAGCGATTGATGCTTTTCATCATAAGCAAGGGGTATGTCAGGATCATAGCCATGTCATGATCGCAATGTGTCGCTATTTGGGTATTCCTGCACGTTATATTTCTGGGTATTTATTTGTGCCGAATAGTAGCCACCTTGCCAGTCACGCTTGGGTAGAAGTCTATATCGAAAATAAATGGTATTGTTTTGATGTCAGTAATCAGCTATTTACACCACAATCACATATTTATGTTGCGATTGGGCGGGACTACTGGGATGTAGCTCCAGTTCGAGGCGTTCGTGATAAAGGTGGTATTGAGTCTATGAGCTCAATTGTACAAGTGCTGAGTTGTTAATCATTTGAGGGATAAAAATGACCTATTGTTGTGCATTACGGTTAAAAGATGGCATGGTATTTATCAGTGATACACGGACAAATGCAGGTGTTGACCATATTTCAGTTTTTCGCAAACTTTATTCCTTTGGTATTGTGGGTGAGCGATTTATTACCATCCAAACCTCTGGAAATTTAGCCACAACACAAGCGGTCATTGGGCATTTACAAAATCAGCTAGAGGTCAAACAAGAGCCGAATTTATATAGTGTAAATACGATGTTCGAAGTGGCTGAATTGGTCGGGCATACCTTAAAAAAAGTCATCTCAGATGTCACATCAGATACTTTAGAACAAAGTAATTATTACTGTAGTTTATTGGTAGGCGGTCAAATTGGCAGTGCGGATATGCAGTTATATAACATCTATCCACAAGGCAACTTTATTTGTGCAACACCTGATACCCCATATTTTCAAATTGGCGAAAGCAAATATGGCAAGCCGATACTCGACCGAACTTTGCGTTACGATATGCCACTCGATGAAGCAATGCGTTGTAGCTTAATTTCTTTTGATTCAACGATACGCTCAAATGTATCTGTAGGTATGCCTTTAGATGCTTTGGTTTATAAAAAGGACAGTTTAGAAATACCAAATGGTAAGCGCATTTATGAAGAGGACCCATACTTCACCATGATCAGTAAAGGCTGGTCAGAGGCATTACGTCAGGGCTTAATAGAATTGGCAAAACCAACAGCTGACTATTTTCAATAACGATTTGATCAACGAATAGATCAATTTAAAAAGCGAATAAAAAAAGCGAGATAAAAAAAGCCCAGATTTGATCTGGGCTTTTTGATTTGGCTAATTAAGCTAATTTACGTACAGGGCGTGCGCTCATACGGCATAATAATTCATAACCAATCGTACCATTGGCTTCAGCTACATCATCAACCAGACGGGATTTGCCCCATAGTTCGACTTCAGTACCTAATTCCAGATTGAGACCAGTTGCATCAATGGCAATCATGTCCATTGCCACACGGCCAATCACACGGGTTTGCTGACCATTAATCGCTACATAGTTCTGTTTCGGGAAAGCACGTGGATAACCATCACCATAACCGATAGAAACAATGGCTAAAGTCATATCTTGATCAGCAGTGAAAGTAGAACCATAGCCGACATGTTCACCCGCTTTGATGTTGTTTAGTGCAATGACTTCAGCTGTGAAAGTCATCACTGGTTTTAGATCCAGATCATGTACAGTTTTGTCTGCAAATGGAGTCGCGCCGTAAAGCATGATACCTGGACGCACAAAGTCAAAATGCAATTCTGGATATTTATAGATCGCAGCTGAATTACAGCAAGAACCCATTAAAGGTGCGCAGTCATTTTTCACTTCAAGGAACTGCTGGATTTGCTGTTCATTGAGTGGATGTTCCGCATCAGCATTGGCAAAGTGCATCGCCAGCACGCAGGTAAAACCTTCTGCTTTTAGTTGATTGATCACATCTTTAATCACATCAATTTTAAAACCAAGACGGTTCATACCGCTGTTGAGTTTTACCCAAACTTTTAAGCCTTTCGCAATATAGGCTTCTTTATTTGCCAGTAACCAATCCAGTTGTGGCTGATGATGCACAATGACTTCAATATTCTGATCGATCACAACCTGCATTTCATCTGCAGAGAAAATGCCTTCGATCAGCGTAATGGGTTGCTGGTAGCCGAGTTCACGAATTTCCAGCGCTTCTTCCAGACAGGCAACACCGAAGGCATCACTGTCTTTTAAGGCTGCTAAGCAGTCTTTAACTCCATGTCCATAAGCATTGGCTTTCACCATGCTTACAATTTTAGCGGTTGGGGCAAGTTGTTTGACACGGTTTAAATTATATTGAAGTGCTTGTTGATCAATATAAACTGTAGCTTGGCGCACCCTAAATACTCCTACAGGGTCGATGAATTAATGGATGATAAAGAGTCTTTACTCTTCATCATCATACTGAGCATAAAACTCAGGGGAGAGGTTACTAAATTTGGTGTATTGACCTTCGAAGGCAAGACGCACAGTACCAATTGGACCGTTACGCTGTTTACCAATAATAATTTCTGCAGTACCTGCTTCTTTAGACTCTTTGTTATAAACCTCGTCGCGGTAAATAAACATGATCAAATCGGCATCCTGCTCGATTGCACCTGATTCACGTAAGTCGGACATCACTGGGCGTTTATTAGGACGGTTTTCCAGTGATCGGTTCAACTGTGACAGTGCAATTACTGGGCAGTGCATTTCTTTAGCCAGTGCTTTTAAGCTTCGGGAAATTTCCGAGATCTCGCCAACACGGTTATCGCCCATACCGGGTACTTTCATAAGCTGCAAGTAATCGACCATAATGCAGCCAAGTTTACCGCCGTGCATTTTGGCAATTCGGCGCGCGCGGGCACGTACTTCCGTTGGAGGTAGTGCAGACGAGTCATCGATATACAAATTCTTTTCTTGGAGATGCACAATGGTACTGGTTACTTTCGACCATTCATCAGCATCCATTTTACCTGCACGTAAATGCCCTTGGTGTACACGACCGAATGAGGATATCAAACGCATGGCAATTGAGTCTGCAGGCATCTCCATGGAATAAACCAGAGCGGGCAGGTTGTTATTAAACAGCACGCTTTCAACCAAGTTCATGGCAAAAGTAGTTTTACCCATCGATGGACGGGCCGCTACAATAATTAAATCGCCTGCTTGCATACCTGAGGTTTTATTATCAAGTTCTACAAATCCAGTGGTTAAACCCGTGATACTGCCTTCAGTTTGTGAAAGTTCATTCAATTTATCAAAAACACTAGCAACGACAGAGTTAATAGCTTTAGGGCCTTGTGCTTTGGCGTTGTTGTTGTGTTGCTCGGCAATAGAGAAAATATTGGTTTCTGCTAGATCTAAAATTTCACTGACCGTACGACCTTTGGTGTCATAGGCATTTTGTAAAATTTCTGAGCTGACTTTAATCATGCTGCGTAAAGTGGAAAACTCTTTAATTTTTGCAGCATACGTTTCAAGGTTATAGAAACTTGAAGGTGAATCTGACATGAGTTGCATCAGATATTCTTCGCCACCAGCAGCATCGAGCAAGTTTTGTTTAATCAGCCAGTCATTGACTAAGACCGCATCATAAGGTGAGCTATCTTTTGACAGTTGATCGATTGCACGGAAAATATATTTATGACGGGTCGCATAAAAATCAGCTTCAGTCAGTACATCACCCACTTGCTCAAAAGATTCTGCAACGGTCATCAGTGCGGCAAGCACAGCTTGTTCAATCGCTAGGTTATGGGGTGGGGTACGAAACTCTTTCAACGAACTTTGTTCTGTGGTTTTTGCTGTTGGCGTAGAGTTTGGCTTGCTGGCATTCGCCTGTGACATAAAAATCCCTGATGCTGAAACCATTTAATGTGATGGAAATGGGTGCTAATTACAGTTTTTTCAACTCTTCATTGAACTGAAATGATAGGCGTTTTCTACAGAAATGCGAACAAGTATTTCCGATTAATTCGTCATACATTGAATTGAATGAAGAGTTAAAAATATAAAAAAGTTGGAGCACTATTTTTTACAGATAAAAAAAGAGCATGCGTAAGCATGCTCTTTTCTTTGCAAGAAATTACTCAGCTACGATAGTAACGAGAACTTCTGCAACAACATCATGATGCAATTGGATTGCGATGTTGAATTCACCAGTGTTGCGAAGCGCACCATTTGGTAAACGAACTTCTGCGCGGTCTACAACAAGACCAGCATTAGTTAACGCGTCAGCGATGTCACGAGTACCGATAGAACCGAATAGTTTACCTTCGTCACCAGCTTTAGCAGTGATCACGATGTTAACTTCGTTCAATTGGTCAGCACGTGCTTGAGCAGCAGCTAATACTTCAGCTTCTTGTTTCTCAAGTTCAGCACGACGAGCTTCAAATGCAGCAGTGTTAGCTTCAGTAGCAGCAACTGCTTTACCTTGAGGGATAAGGAAGTTACGGCCGTAACCAGCTTTAACTGAAACTTTATCGCCTAATTTACCAAGGTTTTTAATGCGTTGTAATAAGATAATATCCACAGCTCAACCTCACTTATGATTGTCAGTGTAAGGGATCAAAGACAAGTAGCGAGCTTGTTTGATAGCAAGCGCTAATTGACGTTGGTAACGAGCTTTAGTACCTGTAATACGGCTAGGAACAATCTTGCCGTTTTCAGTGATGTACTGTTTTAAAGTGTCGATATCTTTGTAGTCGATGTACGTAACGTTCTCAGCTGTAAAGCGGCAGAACTTGCGACGACGGTAAAAACGTGCCATGTTATGTTCTCCTTATGCTTCAGCAGAGTCTTGAGCTTGTTGTGCTTCTTCACGTTGAGCTTTACGCGCACGTTTTTCTTCAGCACTCTTAGCCAATAGTGACTCTTCAGTGATAGCGTTTTCACGACGGATGATAAGGCTACGAATGATTGCATCGTTATAACGGAACAATTCTTCTAGCTCATCAAGAGTAGTTTGACCACACTCAACATTCATAAGAATGTAGTGAGCTTTGTGGATCTTGTTGATTGGGTAAGCCAATTGACGACGGCCCCAGTCTTCAAGACGGTGGATTTGACCTTCAGCTTCTTTGATGTGAGTTAGGTAACGTTCTACCATACCCACAACTTGATCGCTTTGGTCTGGATGTACCAATAGTACGATTTCGTAGTGACGCATTGTCAGCTCCTTACGGTTTAGGCAGCCCCAATCATTAATTGATTGAAGCAAGGAGTCACAACTAAAGTTGTGTCGCAAAGTTTGCGAAGCGTGAATTTTAGAGCGTTTAGGTTTGAAATACAAGGCATACACCTAAAAAGGCTTAATTATTTTGTGGTTTAATGACTATCTTTAGGACACAACTAGAATCGGATGCAGATTGTAAAATAGGAGATATGTTTTTAATTGCGGGGAGCTTATCTTGTATTTGATGAGTTACGATCATATAGACGTTGTAATGATATAAATTTGATTTAAATTAAAGATCTTTTGTCATATTTGATTGTAGATATCGATTTGAATCCTAATACAAATATGAAATATTTTTGTACTTGTCTGAAATCTATTGTACATGGGTAGATATTGGGAGAATCAGCGTTAAAACAGTTTTAGTGTGTATAGTAGTATTTCGATTTAAATTTTTGCTTTGCATTGAAGATGCCTAGAAATAAAAAAAGATAGAGTAAAACTCTATCTTTTTTAAAAAAATACAATTGGCTTTAGAGGGGCAGTGGAAGTAAAACAAAAAATTAAACTAATCACTGTGATCAATTTGACCGAAAACATGAAATATTGTTTTGCCCAAACTTGATCATCTTCAGCTTTGAATCCTTGAATGGTCAGATAAATCCAATAAAGACTTAAGGCATTCAGGACAATCATATAAATCCAATTTGCATAACCAAAAAAGAATAAACCATTCATGGTCATGCAGAACAAAAACACATAAACCAAAGACTCAACTTTGGTACGGTGAATTGAACGTGCTACAGGTAAAATTGGAATTCCTGCATTTTTGTAGTCATCAAATCGGTAAACTGCAATTCCCCAAGAATGAGGCATTTGCCAAAATGCATAACCAATAAAAATCAGTAATGCACCTAAATCAAACTGGTTTGCAACAGCCGTATACCCGATTACAGGTGGCGCTGCGCCAGAAAGACTGCCGATAATGGTTTGATGAATTGTTGTTCGTTTTGTCCATAAGCTGTAAAAACCAACGTATACGACAAAACCAATAACAGCAAAAAGAAAAGCGTAAGCATTTACCCAGAACCATAAAATGCTAAAACCAAATACACCTAAAACTAAAGCAAAAACTAAAGCAACAGGAATCGAGATTGATTTTTTTACCATCGCACGATTTTGTGTGCGTTGCATTTTTGAGTCGATGTCTTGATCAATAACGTTATTGATTACACATCCAGAAGCGACCACAAAGAGGGTGCCTAAGAGGGTAAGAAGCAACAGAAGGAAATCTACAGAACCTTGGGCAGCTACAAAGTAGCCACCCAAAGCGGTAACAAAGTTACCAAAGAGAATTCCTGGTTTAGTCAGGAATAAATACTTTTTCAGCATGACGACCAGTTTAGATCATCATGTTGAAGTGAAGGTAGTTCATAATCCACACAGAACCTACTAAAAGGATAGCAATTGTGAGGATTGTATAAACAAATGCAATCACGTTCCAGCGTTGCTCTGAAGAAGAGTTCATATGCAGGAAGTAAACTAACTGAATAAGAACCTGAGCAACCGCAGTAATCGCGATTACGGCAACCAATAGACCACGGCTAAAACCACCTGCCATTACCATACCGAATGGAATTACGGTAAGTAGAACAGAAAGGATAAAACCGATTGTATATTGTTTAACGTTACCGTGAGCTGCACCAGCAGAGTTATGATCGTGACTCATTAGATAACTCCCATCAAGTAAACAACGCTGAATACGCAGATCCAAACGATGTCAAGGAAGTGCCAGAACAAGCTTAGGCAAGCAAGACGACGAGTGTTTGGAAGTGTCAAACCATATTTCTTGATTTGGAACATCAACACAAGCATCCATACCAAACCAGAAGTTACGTGAATACCGTGCGTACCAACTAAAGTAAAGAACGCAGATAAGAACGCACTTGTGCTTGGGCCATGACCAGCATGAACTAAATGATTGAACTCATAAAGTTCCATGCCAATGAAGGCTGCACCAAATACCCAAGTAACTGCTAACCAAGTTAAAACTTGACCAACATTTTTCTTGTATGCTGCAAGAACAGCAAAACCAAAAGTTACAGAAGAGATAAGAAGGGCGAAAGTTTCAGTTAAAACGAAACCTAAAGATTCACCAAACAGCTCTTGTGCACTTGGCGTACCCACTGGAACGTGGCTACTTAATACAGCGAACGCGATGAAGAGTGTCCCGAAAAGAACCAAGTCACTCATCAAGTAAGTCCAGAAACCAAAGACAGTGATGTCAGTATCATCGTGATGATGATGTTCGTCATGTCCGTGGTTGTCGTGATGAAGTACTTCAGCCATTGTCTTAGTCCTTCTTCAAATGTTTTTCAAGAAGCGCGTAGCGTTCATTTTCAATACGTTCAACTTCTGCAGCTGGAACATAGTAGTCAACTTTCTTAGTGAAAGAAGAAACGATGAAGCTGATAATTGAAGCAATGAAAGTTACAACGACTAACCACCAGATATGCCAGATTAATGCGAAGCCCATAACTGTAATAAACATTGCAATTACGAAACCTGCCGCACGGTTTGTAGGCATATGGATGTCTTCGTATGTAGTTGGCTTAGCGTAAGCTACACCATTTTCTTTGTCAGTCCAGAAAGTATCAATACCATTGATCTTTGGAAGATAAGCAAAGTTATAGAATGGTGAAGGAGATGAAGTAGCCCACTCAAGAGTACGACCATCCCAGATATCGCCAGTAACGTCCATGTTGTCTTTGCGTTGAAGGAAACCAACAACGATTTGCATAACAAAACAGAAGATACCGATAGCAACCAATACAGAACCAAATAAAGCGATCGCTAAGTACGGATCCCATTCAGGGTTGTCATATGTATTCAAACGACGAGTCATACCCATGAAACCAAGGATATAAAGTGGCATGAATGCAAAGTAGAAACCGAAGAACCAGAACCAGAACGCTGCTTTACCCCAAGTTTCATTCAATTTCCAACCAAACATTTTTGGCCAGTAGAAAATGATACCCGCGAACATCGCGAACACTACACCACCAATAATTACGTTA
The DNA here is from genome assembly GCF_024605785.1 of Acinetobacter sp. YH16040_T. NCBI lineage: Bacteria > Pseudomonadati > Pseudomonadota > Gammaproteobacteria > Moraxellales > Moraxellaceae > Acinetobacter > Acinetobacter sp. YH16040_T. The sequence goes on from NZ_CP094541.1 coordinate 1,369,766, forward strand.
TGGAAGTGAGCGATAAGGAATAAAGAGTTGTGTACTAAGAAGTCCGCTGGTGGAACTGCCATTAATACGCCTGTTAAACCACCAATACCGAAAGTCACAAGGAAGCCAAGTGTCCAAAGCATTGGAGTTGTATAGGTGATGCGGCCCTTGTACATGGTGAATAACCAAGAGAAGATTTTCACACCAGTAGGGATCGCAATGATCATGGTCATGATACCGAAGAACGCGTTAACGTTGGCACCAGCACCCATTGTAAAGAAGTGGTGAACCCATACAACTAGTGAAAGAACACCAATTGCTACAGTTGCGTACACCATAGATTTGTAGCCGAACAACGCTTTGCGTGAGAACACAGCAGTAACTTCTGAGTAAATACCAAAAGCTGGTAATACCAAGATGTAAACTTCCGGGTGACCCCAAGTCCAAATCAAGTTTACATACAACATTGGGCTACCACCCATGTCATTTGTAAAGAAATGGAAGCCGAAGTAACGGTCAAGTGAAAGCATTGCAATAGTCGCAGTCAAAACTGGGAATGTTGCAACGATAAGCACTACAGTAACTAATGCAGTCCAAGTGAAAATAGGCATGTCCATAAGTTTCATGCCAGGCGCACGCATTTTGATGATGGTAACGAAGAAGTTAACACCAGTAAGAAGCGTACCTAGACCAGAAACCTGAAGTGCCCAGATATAGTAGTCTACACCTACACCTGGAGAGTATTCGATGCCAGAAAGTGGAGGGTAAGCCATCCAACCTGTTGCAGCGAATTCACCAATTGCAAGAGAAGCCATCATTAAGCCCGCAGCGCCGGCGAATAACCAGAAGCTAAGAGAGTTTAATAATGGGAATGCTACGTCACGTGCGCCAATTTGAAGTGGTACAGCAACGTTCATTAAACCAACAACTAGACCCATTGCTACGAAGAAGATCATGATTACGCCATGGGCAGTAAAGATCTGGTCATAGTGTTCTGGGTGTAAGTAACCTTCACCGCCACCTTTTGCAAGGAACAGTTGAAGACGCATCATAATCGCATCGGCAAAACCACGCACAAGCATGACAATTGACACGAGGATATACATGATACCAATTTTTTTATGGTCTACAGATGTGAACCATTCGTTCCACAAGTAGCCCCATTTTTTAAAGTAGGTGATACCAGCAACAATTGCGATACCGCCAAGGATCATCATTGCAACAGTAACCAACACGATTGGGTCGTGTGGAATTGCATCTGGTCCTAACTTACCTAATAAGCTCATGTCTTATTCCCCTGCAACAGTCGCATGTTCAACGCCTGCATGAGCTTCAGAAGCAGCAGCTTCGTGTCCAACAGTAGCTGTATGATCAGCACCGTGGTAGTTGCTCATGTATTTGTTAATCACTGATTCGAACAATTTAGGTTCAACTGAAGAATAGTAAGTCACTGGGTGTGGCTTAGTAGGGTAAGGCTTCATTGCTTCAGCTAGAGCCTTCTCTTCAGGAGTAGTTGCTTTGGCAACTAAAACTTCGATCTGGTGTTTAGAACGGTTGCCGTCACGTAAGGTTGCAAATTCAGCTTGGTCTAAAACAGTTTTTTGAACCGCTTCAGGATTAACTGAAGAACCATTACCAGCTTTAACAGCAGAAACCCATTCAGCAAACTGAGCATCAGTCACAGCATGTGCACGGAAGCGCATTTGTGAGAAGCCATAACCTGAATAGTTAGAAGAGAAACCACGGAAGCCTTCAGCAGGACTAGTTTCATCAGCTAATAAGTTCAAGTGAGTTTGCATACCTGCCATAGCATAAATCTGACCACCTAACGCCGGAATGAAAAATGAGTTCATTGTGAAGTTAGATGTTAAACGAAGGCTTACAGGAGTTTTCTCAGGGAAGCGGATCTCGTTTACAGTCGCGATGCCTTGTTCAGGGTAGATGAAGATCCATTTAAATTGTTCAGCAATAACTTGAACAGTTAAAGGAGCTTTATCTGACTCGAGTGGACGGTAAGGGTCATACTTGTGGGAACCCCACCAAGTTAACCAAGCTAAAATAGCGATAATAATTACGGGAATACCCCAAACTACAACTTCAATTGCAGTCGAGTGTGCCCAAGTAGGTGCATAGTCTGCATCTTTATTTGACGCGCGATATTTCCAACCAAACCAAAGAGCCATAAGTGCTGATGGAATAACTACCAACAACATTAGGTAGATCGCAGTAAGCATGAGGTTTGACTGACCTTCAGCAACTGGACCTTTTGAGTTTAGAAGTACCATATCACCACCACACCCAGTTAAGAGTGCAGCGATCGCAGATAAAGACAATACAGCTAAAATTGTTTGTCTCATTTTACAACCTCGGTGAAGAGTCCCATTCCCTAAATTTAAAATTTGGGATAGCGAATAAAGTGTCGCATGATTGTGATTTTTTCAGACATGAAAAAACAGTCACAATCATGTGACACCGCTACGTTGTAGGGCATTATGCCTGATATCGGCAAACTAAGCTATACATAAAGATGCTTTAAATGACTGTATTAAAACCCTATTTTGCTAGTCGGGATTGTATTTTTTTTATCTAAATTTTATTTTAATTTCAATATAATGCACAAAAAAGGGATGAGAAAATCATCCCTGAATAAAAGTGAAAATTATTGGTTTATTACCTTGGTTTTTGCCAATTTGTCATGCAAGGTTTGACGCTTTTTGCCGAAAATAAAAACGGAATCAATGATTGCGCTTAAAGGCATCGATAAAAAGTTCAGGAAAATAAATAAAACACTGCGTAAAGTGAAGCCACGCATGAGGTTTACAGGTTGACTGGTTTCGGCATCTACAATTTTAATCTTGGTGATTTTTTTACCAATGCTTTGACCTGATTTAGCAATCAAATATGCTTGAATGAAAAGCATAATGAAGAGATACGCAAACATTGCAATCCAAGCTTGGTTGGGAAACATTTCAACCATTTGTGTTTGTAGTGCTTGTAAAACATTGGGGTCAGCATTTGGGGTCATCACAGCTTGCATAAACTGTTCATTTAGATTGGCAAATTGTGTCTTTTCACTTGGATTAAAAAATGCCGTTAAGATAAAAGTTGCCGGTATCCAAAGGAGTAAATCGACGATTTTAGCCAGGACACGTTTAGGAATACTTGCTAGGCTAGTTTGCTCTTTTACCGCTTGAGACTGTGCGTAGGTATTTGATGGTGTAGTTGCAGTTTGATTTGATTCGAATGCTGTTGGTGCAGTATATCCTGCAGGCATATAAACCAACTGACCTTGAGTGAGTTCACCCAAAGCTTTCCATTCGGTCATACCTTGGTGCCAAACCAAGTCCGTGAGTAACACTTGTTGGCTCGCGAGCATTTGGTTAAGTTGTTCTAAGGTGTAGGGACCAGCTTGTTGGTTATTTCGTGCCAAGTAAATCTGCATAAAACTAAAATCTCAAAAAACGTCTGTAAAAGTATAAATAAAAAAAAAGACCCACATGTGGGTCTTTTTTTAACACAGTTTATTAAGCTTGTTGAGCTTTTTCTTCAGAAAGGAAGAACCAAGTGTCTAATACTGAGTCTGGGTTAAGCGAAACAGACTCAATGCCTTGTTCCATTAACCATTTAGCTAGGTCAGGGTGATCTGAAGGGCCTTGACCACAAATACCTACGTATTTGCCAGCTTTACGACAAGCATGGATTGCCATAGAAAGAAGTGCTTTAACGGCTGGATCACGTTCATCAAATAGGTGAGAAACGATACCAGAGTCACGGTCTAGACCGAGTGTTAACTGAGTTAAGTCGTTAGAACCGATAGAGAAACCGTCGAAGTGTTCAAGGAACTGTTCAGCCAACAAAGCGTTAGTTGGAAGTTCACACATCATGATCACTTTAAGACCATTTTCACCACGTTTAAGACCGTTAAGCGCTAACAATTCAATAACACGTTTCGCTTCAGCAACAGTACGTACGAAAGGAATCATGATTTGAATGTTGGTTAAGCCCATTTCGTCACGTGCTTTTTTCAGTGCGCGGCATTCAAGTTCGAAGCAGTCACGGAAGTTGTCAGACACATAACGGCTTGCACCACGGAAGCCAAGCATTGGGTTTTCTTCTTCAGGTTCGTATAACTTACCACCGATTAAGTTTGCATATTCGTTTGACTTAAAGTCAGACATACGAACAATCACTGGTTTGTCAGCAAACGCTGCAGCAAGTGTAGAAATGCCTTCAACTAGTTTTTCAACATAGAATTCGATAGGAGATGCATAACCCGCAGTACGTGACATTACAGCAGCACGAGTTTCACGTGGTAGGCTGTCAATGTTAAGCAATGCTTTAGGATGTACACCGATCATACGGTTGATGATGAACTCAAGACGAGCAAGACCAACACCTTCGTTAGGAATTTGAGCAAAGTCAAATGCGCGGTCAGGGTTACCTACGTTCATCATGATTTTGAACGGAAGTTTAGGCATAGATTCGATAGAGTTGCGTTGGATTTCAAAGTCCAAAGCACCTTCGTAAATAAAGCCTGTGTCACCTTCAGCACAAGAAACAGTCACTTCTTGACCATCAGTTAATACTTCAGTTGCATTACCACAACCTACGATTGCAGGGACACCAAGTTCACGTGCAATAATTGCAGCGTGACAAGTACGACCACCACGGTTAGTGACAATCGCAGCAGCACGTTTCATTACTGGTTCCCAGTCTGGGTCAGTCATGTCAGATACAAGTACGTCGCCGTCTTGCACTTTGTCCATTTCTTTGATTGAAGTCACAATACGTACACGACCAGAACCGATACGTTGACCGATTGAACGGCCTTCACAAATCACTGTACCTTTTTGTTTTAAAAGGTAGCGCTCCATTGTACCTACGCTTTGGCGACTTTTCACAGTTTCAGGACGTGCTTGAACGATATAGATTTGACCGTCATCACCATCTTTCGCCCATTCGATGTCCATTGCAGAACCGTAATGGTTTTCAATGATCAATGCTTGTTTTGCAAGTTCTTGAAGTTCGTGGTCATTTAAAGCGAATTGTTGACGATCTGCTTTTTCAACGTCTACAACAACCACTGATTTACCAGCAGCGCCTTCTTCACCATAAATCATTTTTTGGTGTTTAGAACCAAGGTTACGACGTAATACAGCGTGTTTGCCTGCATTTAGAAGTGGTTTAGATACATAGAATTCGTCAGGGTTAACTGCACCTTGTACAACCATTTCACCCAAGCCATAAGATGCTGTGATGAAAACTGCGTCACGGAAACCAGATTCTGTATCTAGTGTAAACATTACACCAGCTGCGCCTGTTTCAGAGCGAACCATGCGTTGAACACCTGCAGATAACGCAACGACGTCATGTGCGAAGTTTTGGTGTACACGGTAAGAAATTGCGCGGTCGTTATAAAGTGAAGCAAATACTTCTTTAATCGCAATAAGGACGTTGTCGATACCACGGATGTTCAAGAAAGTTTCTTGTTGGCCAGCAAATGAAGCATCTGGTAAGTCTTCTGCTGTTGCAGATGAGCGAACGGCAACCGCGATATCAGGGTTGCCGTTTGAAAGAGCTGTGAAAGCCTCACGAATTTCTGTTTCAAGTTCAGCTGTAAGCGGAGTGTCTACAATCCATTGACGGATTTTTGCACCAGTTTCAGCAAGTGCATTTACATCGTCAACATTGAGTGCAGCAAGTTCAGCGTTAATTTTAGCGTTTAGGCCACTTTGCTCGAGGAATTCACGATATGCTTGAGCTGTAGTAGCAAAACCACCAGGAACAGATACACCAGCATTTGCTAGATGGCTGATCATTTCACCTAATGATGAGTTTTTACCACCCACGAGTTCTACGTCGTGTTTCCCTAATTTTTCTAGACCAATTACGCGCGCTTCCAAAGTTGTTACTCCACTTTTGCAGTATTAATCACTATCTTGGCATGAAATTATAACAAATTACTTAGCATTCTAAATTTACTAAGTGACAGTCATGTAAGATGGTTTACTATAATGATTATATAGCACTAAGACAAATTTTGGAGGAGAATTTTAATGTCAGAAGGTAAACAGATTCAGCGTAGTGTTTTCTTTGTTTCGGATGGGACAGCGATTACCGCAGAAACGCTTGGTCATTCACTGTTAGCCCAGTTCCCTCATGTAGATTTTGACATTCATATTATTCCTTATATTACCTCTGAAGAAGCAGCTACAAATGTGGTTGCAGAGATCAATCTTAGAGCGCAGCAAGACGGTCAAAAGCCTTTGGTGTTTGACACCCTTGTTGACCCGTATGTACGTGACATTATTAATACGGCAGATGCAGTAAATCTTGATGTTTTTGAGGGGCTTATTAGTAAATTGTCGGACGAGTTGGGTACAGCTCCTACAACTTTAGTCGGTCAAACCCATGCAGTAACAGATTCTGAGTCTTATAAAGCACGTATTGATGCGGTGCATTTTGCTTTAGATAACGATGATGGGGCACGTACTCGTCATTATGATAAAGCTGATTTGATTTTAATCGGCGTGTCACGTTCGGGTAAAACACCGACTTCCATCTATCTCTCTTTGCAATTTGGTATTCGTGTAGCGAACTATCCGTTGACAGAAGAAGACTTGGATGACAACCGTTTACCTGCAGTTTTACGTGAGCATAAACATAAGTTATTTGGCTTGATGATTGATGCAGAGCGCCTTGTAGCAATTCGTTCAGAGCGTAAGGCCAATAGTCGTTATGCAAGTTTTAGTCAGTGCCAAATGGAACTACGTGCGATTGAAGGTATTTATATTTCTGAAGGAATCAAATACTTAAACGTGTCAGAAATGTCGATTGAAGAAATTTCAACACGTGTTTTACAAATGACCGGACTGAAGCGTCGCATTGGTTAAGTGTAAATTGAGCCACTTTGGTGGCTCTTTTAATGATAATAAATTACTGTATAAATTATATAAAAATAGTATTAATTTTTGACTTGTCATACTTTTAATGAATGATAAATATTTAAAATATTGATGAAAATTTTTCTCAACATTTAGACTTAAAATTTAAGCAAATTCTGTATTCAAATGTGTACCAATTTGATGAATTTTTTTGGCTGAAAATTTATAAAATATGGCCTAATTGACAGCTTCAATCTTTTAAAATAATCCGTGTATTGCTGTGTTTTTATCTATGAATTAAGCCTGAATAATCTACTTGATAAGAGTAGTGTATATACTAGATTTAGCACATATAGTTTAATATTTGATCATAATTTTAAAAAATACTGATTTAAATGCTAAAAAAATAGGCAGAAAATAGAATAAAAAATAATCAAACAGTCGCTTTTAGGTGTTAAATCTCAAGAAATGGCATCATTTATTTAATTGATGTGGGTGGGGAATGCTCGAATTGAGACTATTTAGGCTTTAAAAGCAGATATGAAGTGATATTAAAATTGGATTTTTAGCAGTTATTTTCTTATTGAATATAGATTAGAACATAAGTAAATGTCGGCTGAATATGAGCATCGGTATAAATTTTCCTACTTATAATTAGTCATTAAAAGAGTTGTGTAAGACAAAATTAAGAGACTGAAAATTTATTGGTTTGAAATAAAATTTTCATGAAGAATTGATCATAACTATTCAAAAATCGCACTTCTATAAATGAACTGTAGCTGATGATGCAGGTCGGAGGCATGATTTAAGTCTGAGCGCTGAAAAAGCATGTAGCACGATTAAAGCTATTTTCATTTATGGATTTTTAAGAATCCTTAGCCTTACCGAATAGAAGTATTCAATAACGTAGGGGATCTAGCAAAAGCCACCAGAGATGGCTATTGGTGTTGTGAGTTTTGATCAATCGGATAAATTCTAGTAATTGTCATGTGAAAATAATTGCAATGTAATTACTTTTCTTTAGGCTGGTTAGATTCGCTGCGCACAATGACATCACACTCAAACGTATGCTCATCTAAAGCCGTGATTGAATTACTCTGAATTTTTGCAATAGGCCAAGTGTTTAAGATGCAGTTGGGCTGCTGTAATGCTGCATAATAATGATCCGATTTTAGGAAGGTTTTGTTCTGAATTGCGGTATTTGGACTGAGTAAATGTCTTAACCAATGGTTCGGCACTTGATCTTCTAAAAAGCGAATCGCCAAAATACTCTTAATACGATTGCTAAATAAACGTCGATTTTTTGCAATCAGTGGGTGCTGGATTAATTTATTCAGTAGACGTTCGGTGCGTGGTAAGACAAATTGCGGTTTGATTTGATAGACCATGATGTTATCTGCAACCTGACATAGATGATGTAGTTCAGAGACCACATGCTGATCTATCCCAATAATTGCGATTTTTTGATTCTTAAAATCATAATCTTTGATCTGTTCTGAACTGATGATCGTTCCACGAAAGTGTTCAAAATCTTCTAGATGATTATTAAAAATATGGTGGGTTGCATCCTGCTTGTTGGCCATATTTATTCCTTATCTTTTGTTTTTTTAGTTGAGTCTTAGATAGGAATATATTCTGTGATGGGCCAGTTGGGGTAAAGCGTTTTTTCAGTCTGATGAGTCATGCAATTTGTCTAGAATTGATTTGCTTGGCCCTTGTCATTTATAGATTTCTAGGAGTGAACTGATTTTTTTATGCGTTGAAGTTCATCTTTCGCTCAAGCAGGTCGAAATAATGAGCGACCTGCATGAACGGCTTTTGAGATCTATAAATTTTGTGAGTTTTAAAGTGGTTCATCATCTTGTGAGCTATAGTCAAGCTGACTCGGGGTTGAATGCTTAAGTTCGGGTTGGTCGGTATGGGTACGTAAATAGTCCATATCACGAATATTCTTTTGTACTGCAACTGCGCCAAACAAACTCATTAAGTAAGCCATCATGTAAAAACCTTTTTCACTTAATGCTAGTTCAGCATTCCATAGGCCAATGGCAAGAAGTACGAGGCAAATAATGACGGATGCCCAGCACAGTCCAAAGTAAATTGCAGTGACATGCATTCCTTCTAAACGGTCACGAATGATTTTTTGTAATGAAACCGATGAAAATAATCCATAGAGCAATAAAATGAGATAAAAGCCTTTTTCATTCAGCATCATATTTGCATTGAATAAACCTATGCAAAACACTACAGCGCCTAAAATGAGGGCACACCAACTTGCTGCGATAAATGCGGGTGTGGGTTTATTAATATATTGGCTCATCTGCTTATTTTTCTCATTGTTTTGCTTGTGTTTAATATTTATACAGGAATGAAAATGAGTAAAGCAATTATTTCTTTGAGGCAATGATGGTTTTTAAGTACAGGTTTGGTCGTTGTTAGCCGAAACCATATTATCTGTTGACTGCTATCCGTCTAAAGAGCCACAAAAAATGTAGTCACAATTCTACCTTTAGACGGATTAAACGCTTGGATTAGATCATTAAGTTGAGAGTCTTAAGCCAGATCATTTTTGATTTGCATTAAACGTTCGAAGTTTTCAATGCGCTTATCGGTATCGTAAATGTCGCAGGTGAAAATAAATTCATCAACGTCATATTTGGTGAGTAGGTTTTCTAAACCTGCTCGAACGGTTGCATTTGAACCGACTTGTCCCATAGCGTAGAAATTATCAACAGACATCTTCTCTGTAGCAGACCATAAGCCTTGCATACTGTCGACTGGAGCTTTGAGTTTTAAACTTTGACCACGCATTAAACCTAAAACGCGTTGATAAGCACTCGTTGCCAGATATTCTGCTTCTTCATTTGTTTCGGCGACAACCGTTGGTACGCCCATAGACACATAAGGTTGATCTAAATATTCGGATGCTTGGAAATTTTCACGATAGAGCTGAATTGCTTGTCCAAGCATGCGTGGTGCGAAATGTGAAGCAAAAGAATAGGGTAAACCTAAACGTGCAGCGAGTTGTGCACTGAACAGACTTGAACCTAAAAGCCATACAGGAACATGTGTATTTTGTCCCGGTGTAGCAATGATGCGCTGCTGTGGCTCAGGTGCTTTAAAGTATTGCAATATCTCAAGGACATCTTGTGGAAATTGATCTTCGGTTTCCTGACGGCCACGGCGTAAAGCGCGCATGGTGGTTTGGTCGGTACCTGGTGCCCGACCTAAGCCGAGTTCAATGCGGCCAGGATATAACGTTTCAAGTGTGCCAAATTGTTCAGCGACAACTAAAGGCGCATGGTTGGGCAACATAATCCCGCCTGAACCGAGCTTGATAGATTGTGTATTTGCTAAGAGATAACCAAGTAAAACCGCAGTTGCAGAACTTGCGATGCCGTCCATATTGTGGTGTTCGGCTAACCATAGACGGTCATAGCCAAGTTGTTCTGCTTTCTGTGCTAACTGGAGTGCATGTTTGAGTGAAAATTCGATGGTTTTATCATTTCGAACAGGTGCGAGTTCAAGTATTGAAAATTTTGTATCGGCTAGAGTACGCATGTTTTCTCTCAGAGATCTTTATATCGAAATAATACGATATAAAAAGCTGAATGTATATCGAATAAACTCGATATGGTCGTGGGACGGTGTAAAAAGACAACTTTAGATATATCTAAACTTTTTTTTATACAAAAAAAGCACCCGAAGGTGCTGATTTTTTTCCATTGAAATATATCGATTAACGTTTACCGTTTTTGTACCAACCTAAGTGACGACCATTGTCTCCACGGTAGCCTCGGTCGTTGTAGCTATAATTATTGGTACGATAGCCACGGTTGTTATAACGACGGTCATAGCGATCATCATAACGACCATTATAACGGTCATCATAGCGACGGTCTTCAGACACTTTTTTACCTAGTGCAGAACCACCAGCTGAACCAAGTGCAGCACCGATATAACCACCGTTTGTGCCGCCCATGTTTTTACCTACGGTATAACCACCTGCGCCACCAAGTGCACCACCGATGATGGCACCATTACGGTCACGTTTGTTTGCCGATGCTGCTGCACCTGCACCGCCACCAATTGCTGAACCAATCATTGCGCCAGTTTGGCCGCCAACTTGGTTACCGATTGCTGCACCAACAACACCACCTAAAGCAGATGTTAATGCAGTATTGGTGCTATTACCTGCATGTGTTGCAGTCATAGTAAGTGCTGAAGCGGCAATTGCTGCACTGAATAGAATTTTATTAATTTTCATTTTTAAACTCCTTACGAAGCATGATGTTTATCTGTTGATATCAATATATGAAAACACATAGCGAATATTTGGAGCGTGATGTGAAATAAAATACGTATTCCGTTGCTGCAATGTAAATTTTGCACTTTATTTCTACATGATTGATGACATGGTTGGAGAGAAGGCAAATCTACATATTTGAGGTGCAATAAATAAAGTTGTATTTATCATTTGAAAAAAGGCGATACATAAAAAAAGCACCCGAAGGTGCTATTTTCACTATTCAATAAGGACTCACTAATTTTGAATTAGTGACGACGACGGTAACGTTTTTTGTATTTACGTTCTTGGTGTTTGTCGTAAGCTTTATCTTTAGAGATTTTATTACCTAGAGCAGCACCACCAGCAGCACCTAGTGCAGAACCAATGTAACCACCGTTTGTACCGCCCATGCTTTTACCAACGGTATAACCTGTACCGCCACCTAAAGCACCACCGATTGCAGATTCTGTACGGTTACGTTTATTACTTGCTACCGCAGCACCACCAGCACCACCAAGAGCAGCACCAATTGTAGCGCCGGTATTACCGCCCATGTTTTTACCAATTGCAGTACCTGCAACACTACCTAATGCACTAGCTGCAGCAACGCGTGTTGTACTATCTGCATTTGCAGACACAGTGAACATAGAAGCAGTTGCTAGAGTGGCTGTCATTAAAAGAGTATTCAGTTTCATAGTTCACTCCATGTCCTTCATAAACGCGAGGACTTTTTGATAATCATTTCGATGGCAGTAAATGTAACAAAACTATTCGCTATAAATATGGAGAGCTTTCTCTTTATTTGGTGATTTGAGTGTCTAGTTTGTATAAGTTTTATTAATATTGTGAAAAAAAAGGTCGAATGCTGAAAATCTGTACGACTTTATGGAGAAAGGTAGGAGTGATGAAGTTCACACTTTGATATTTAGGGTCATTGATAGGCCAAAAAACAATATATATGTCATTTCAGACCCATTATCGGTACACTAGCCCCATTATTTTGAATTTTGGCATATCCGTGAAAGTTTAGCGGTAGAGCCTGTGTATTGAGATTTTTTGAAAAATGAAAGAATCGTTACGTTTACGATTAGATCAGCTCTCTGACCGTCACGAAGAATTAAATGCATTACTCGCAGATGTAGAAGTCATTTCAGACAATAAACGTTTCCGTCAGTTGTCACGTGAGCATAGTGATTTATCTGAAATCACTGAAGTTTGGAAAAAATACCGTCAAGCAGAAGAAGATATTGAGACTGCTGAAGTAATGATGACGGATCCAGATTTTAAAGAGATGGCTGTTGAAGAAATTAAAGAAAATAAAGCTTTGATTGGTCAGCTTGAAGCAGACTTAAACATTCTGATGATTCCAAAAGATCCGAATGATGCGAACTCTGCTTATTTAGAAATCCGTGCCGGAACAGGTGGTGACGAAGCTGCAATTTTCTCGGGTGACTTGTATCGCATGTACAGTAAATATGCTGAATCACAAGGTTGGCGTATTGAAGTGTTGTCTGAAAATGACGGCGAACACGGCGGTTATAAAGAAGTGATTTGCCTCATCAATGGTGAAGGCGTATATGGTCGTTTGAAATTTGAAAGTGGTGCACATCGTGTACAGCGTGTTCCTGCAACAGAGTCACAAGGTCGTGTTCATACTTCGGCATGTACTGTTGCGATTTTGCCGGAAATTGATGTAGACACTAGTGTTGAAATTAATCCTTCAGAACTACGGATTGATACCTATCGTGCATCTGGTGCGGGTGGTCAGCACATTAACAAAACTGACTCTGCTGTGCGTATTACCCATATACCAACGGGTACAGTTGTAGAATGTCAGGATGAACGTTCACAACATAAAAACAAAGCCAAAGCGATGGCGCTATTGGTTTCTCGTTTAGAAAATGCCAAACGCGCAGCAGCAGATGCAGCGACATCTGAAATGCGTCGTGACCTGGTGGGTTCTGGTGACCGTTCTGAGCGTATTCGTACCTATAACTATCCACAAGGTCGTATGACTGATCATCGTATTAACCTAACACTGTATAAGTTAGATGCTGTGATGGAAGGTGATTTGACTGAATTGCTAGATAGTTTGCATCGTGAATATCAAGCCGATCAGTTGGCATTATTAGCACAGCAGAATGGTGGCTGATGAATATTGCACAGGCTTTGGCCTATCGTGGTGAACCTGAAAGTTATGAACGTCAGGAAAATGCGTGGTTGTTAGAGCACATCACCAAGATTGATTCTTTTGATTTAATCCTGAAAAAGGATCAAGAATTAACAGCTGAGCAAGAACAACTCTATGTTGAAAGTCTTGCTCGTATTGCTGCGGGTGAGCCTTTGGCTTATGTCACAGGTTCTCAGCCATTTTGGACGCTAGATTTAAAAGTGACTAAAGACACTTTGGTGCCACGTCCTGATACCGAAGTGCTCGTTGAAACTGTACTCCGTTTAGAACTTCCTGAAGATGCTCGTGTGGTGGATTTAGGAACAGGAACTGGCGCTGTAGCCTTGTCATTAGCCAGTGAGCGTCCAGAGTGGTCAATTGTAGCTTCGGATATTTACGAACCTACCTTGGAAGTTGCTGAGTTTAATGCCAAAAAGCATGATCTTGAACATGTGCAGTTTGTCTTAGGTTCTTGGTTGAAACCTTTTGGACGTGCTTTCTTTGATGTAATTGTGTCAAATCCGCCGTATATCGATGTTGATGATGTACACATGAAGGATTTGGCGACAGAGCCTGAACGTGCTTTGGTTGCAGACAATCATGGACTTGCAGATCTTGAACAAATCATTCTTCAAGCCAAAAAACATTTAACCGTGAATGGTTGGGTGGTGCTCGAACATGGTTATGACCAAGGGGAAGCAGTCAGACATTTGTTCTTACAGGCTGGATATCGAAATGTTCGGACTGTAAAAGATTATGGTGGTAATGACCGTGTCAGTTTAGGTCAGTGGCAACATTGATTTGGTATTAGAGATAGTCAAAAATAAAGCGCATTGAATGCGCTTTATTTTTTTGTTTTTGATATTCGATCAATACTTACATTGGGTAGTCTTGTAAGCTATCGAAAACTTCAACTTGTTCTAAAGCTGCTGTTTCTACTGCAAGACAGTAAGCAATAATTTTTGCAGTTGCATTCACTAAATTTTCATCTTTTAGATTTGCACCTGCTTGAATTGCTTCAATGTCATCCGCTTGGATATCCAGTGCATGAGCAACTTCAACTGCATTTTCAGTGCTAAAAAATTGTGAGATCAAATTTTGCAAATCGATATCTGCGACAGTTTTAAGCTGTTCATGAAACAGTTCATCAATTGCGTCAATCTGAGTGAAAAGAGAATCTGAAAAGTTTTGAACAAGTTGTTGTTCAAGAACATCAATCATCTTAAGCATAGGAAAGCCTTTCAAGGAGATGCAGGAGAATTGGAAAATAAATAAGCAAAGTGCTTTAAATTGAGTGAAAAATAACCTAATTAGACTAAAGTAGCAATCGTTCAAGGATGAATGGTCAGTCTATTTATTGAATATTTTTAAGTTATTGATTTTCTATTAATTAGATGAATATTCAATTTATAAATAGCGAATATCAAATTTTAGGCCTTGAATTCAGGCGCATTATTTTGTCGATATGCACCAGGACTGACACCTGTCCATTTTTTAAAAGCCCGATGAAAAGCACTCGGATCATGAAAATTTAGTTCTTCACTGATATCTTGTAAGCTTTTATCGGTATGGGTTAAAAAATCGATGGCGGTATCTCGTCGGATATCATTTTTGAGTTGTTGATAACTCACACCTTCACTTTTAAGACGGCGATGCATCGTGGCTTCCGACATATTCATTTTGACCGCCAACTCATAAAACTCTAACCATTCAGCAGGAGGAACGTCTAACAGTTGTTTACGAATTTGGCTGCTGAGCGCATACGGGTTTTTAAAGCGTACCAAAAGGTTTTCAGGTGTTTGTTGTAAGAATTGATACCACGAACGTGTGTTTTGCTTGATTGGTAGACTTAAATAACTGGCATCGAGCTGTATGTAGTTTTGACTGGCTTGGTAATGAATATTTTCACAGAAGCGAACTTTGTAGTCGTGATCATCAATAGGTGCATCACATTTAAATTGGATTTGGTTTAATAAAATCCGTTGTCCACTTAGCCAGCACAGTAGCGTGTGGATGAGCATCAAATATGTTGCATAGCTGAACATGCGTTTAAGCGCTTGTTGGTCATAGATCACGATATAAGCAAAGTGATCTTCAATGGTTAAATCACTATGCAAGTCATCTAAAACCAGATTTAAAAATTGTAGGATTTGCTTAAGTGCATCCCCCAAGGTGCTGTTGTGCATGACCATTTTCGAAAGTAGTTTAAAACTACCACGTCGCATGGCATGCCGATCCATGCCAAAAAATTCATCATCCATCACATCTGCAAGATGAGTCCATAAAGCCGCATATTGAGAAACAGAAACTCTGGTTTTACGCGATAGCAGTAACTCAGAGGGAATACCCGCCTTTTGTAAAATAGCAGAAATATCAAAGTGCTTTTGTTGCGCATCGTGTAATGCTTCATGCACCAAGTCGATAGAAATCGTCCCTTTACTGTATTCGAGTCCATGCTTCGGCATTTGTGCAGATAGGTCCTTGTTCAGAATTGTCCAAATACATCAGAAAAGATGCAACATTTGGAAATTGTACTGAATAAATTCTCTGTTTACTCTGCATCTTAAGTCGAATTTAAAACAAGACATCGTAAATAGGGAAATGCTATGGACATTAAAGGAAAAGTTTTTGTTGTGACAGGTGGTGCATCAGGACTAGGCGCTGCGACAGCAACACATCTGATTGGCCTGGGTGCAAAAGTGATTATTGTGGATATGAATCATGAGCATGGCGAAGCGATGCAACGTCAACTGGGTGATCATGCCAAATTTGTTCAATTGGATGTTACCGATGAACAAGCGGTCGGCGCTTTCTTTGCACAAGTTGAAGCGGAATTTGGTCAACTTAATGGCTTAGTGAACTGCGCAGGTATCGCACCCTCTGCAAAAGTTTTAGGTCGTGACGGATTACATGATTTGGCGATGTTCCAAAAAGTATTAAATATTAATGTTTCAGGCACATTCAATATGCTGCGCTATGCGGCACAACTGATTGCTAAATATGAATTAAAAGCGGGTGAAGAAGAGCGTGGCGTGATTGTGAATACGGCGTCGGTTGCGGCTTTCGATGGTCAAATTGGTCAGTCGGCTTATGCAGCATCTAAAGGGGCAGTGGTTGCAATGACATTACCTCTTGCACGTGAGCTTGCACGTGAATCAATCCGTGTGATGACCATTGCTCCGGGTATTATGGAAACGCCGATGCTCAAAGGCTTAGCACAAAATGTACAAGATGCTTTGGGGCAAATGGTGCCTTTCCCACCACGTTTAGCAAAACCACAAGAGTTTGCAAAATTAGTGACGCATATTTTTGAAAATGCCTATCTCAATGGCGAAGTGATTCGTCTTGATGGCGCGATTCGTATGCAGCCTAAATAGTTATTTATTAAAACTGCTTATTCTGGCTTCTACGACGGAGTCTGATCGAGAATAACTTCGTTGACAGTAGCTCATCTCGTTACTTTTGTTTCGGCAAAAGTAACCAAAACCATAGTCATTTGTAAAACTCGTCATCAAGTATTTATTGATTTACAGATTACACAAACATTAGAGATTAATGGCGTCCTGCCTCAGACAGTTGCAAATGACGTCGTCGTGTATCCAACTTTGCTTTATACAGCCAAAGTATTTTTAATTCCGCAGTTATCCAAAATTTAAAGCTATACGCGCTATAAAAGATTTAGAAAAGGAAGTCTCATGATTTTAAATGATGAACAAAAAATGGTTCAGGACATGATGCGAAGCTATTCGCAAGAAAAACTGAAACCAACGGCAGCAGAGCGTGACAAAACGGCAGCATTTCCTGCACAAGAGCTAAAGGAACTTGGTGAGCTAGGTGCTTTAGGCATGACGGTTTCGGATGAATGGGGTGGTGCAGGTTTAGACTATGTGTCTTTGGTTGTTGCCTTAGAAGAAATTGCTGCTGGCGATGGTGCGATTTCCACAATTGTTAGCGTACAAAACTCACTGCCATGTGGCATCACGCAGCGTTATGGTACAGAAGCACAAAAAGAAAAATACTTAAAAAAATTAGCCACAGGCGAATGGTTGGGATGTTTTTGCTTAACAGAACCACAAGTGGGTTCAGATGCGAGTGCGTTGGAATGTAAAGCGGAGCGTGATGGTGACGAGTGGGTGTTAAATGGCACCAAGCAATTTATTACCACAGGAAAACATGCCCAAGTAGCCTTGGTTTTTGCGGTAACGGATAAGTCTGCAGGTAAAAAAGGGATTTCGTGCTTTTTAGTACCAACGGATGCGCCGGGTTATATCGTAACGCGTTTAGAAGACAAAATGGGTCAGCATTGTTCCGATACAGCAACGATTGTTTTAGATGACTGTCGTATTCCTACAGACAGTCTTTTAGGTCAAGAGGGTGAAGGCTATAAAATTGCCTTATCGAACTTAGAGTCAGGTCGAATTGGTATTGCAGCACAGTCTGTGGGTATGGCCCGTGCGGCATTAGATGCAGCCGTTGAATATGCCAATGAACGCAAGGCATTCGGCGTAGAGATTGTACAGCATCAGGCCGTGGCATTTCGCCTCGCGGATATGGCTACCCAAATTGAGGCGGCTCGCCAATTGATTTTCCATGCAGCGACGTTAAAAGATGCAGGTTTTCCATGTTTAAAAGAAGCCTCGATGGCGAAACTTTTTGCATCGACGATGGCTGAACGGGTGTGTTCAGATGCGATTCAGATCCATGGGGGCTATGGTTATGTATCTGATTTCCCAGTAGAACGAATTTATCGTGATGTGCGTGTCAGTCAAATCTATGAAGGTGCATCGGACATTCAGCGGCTGGTGATTGCACGTGAAGTCACCAAAGGGTGAAAGGTTAAAAAATAGACTTTAGTCGATGTTCAAACCCTGCAATGGCGTTGATGGTTATGGAAATTGCAGGGCACATCCAAACATGGTTATCTAGGTATAGACAGTCTAAGAATAGGTAATTTACGAATAGATTGTCGAAGAGTATAAGTTTCAAAACTAAAAAACCGACATTGCAATCGGTGTATAGAAAAGCAGTAAAAGCGGATGTGGCAAAGGATTCGTCACGGTTACGCAGCGGTACAACAACAAGATTAATAAACCTCAAAGTATTGCACTTTGAATCATAGAGAACAGGATAGGAATTGTCGTCATGAAGACACTAGAACAAGCATATCGTGATTTTAATTTTGAAAAGATGGTTACAGAACAATTGGTCGGTACGCCAAAATCAATCAATGCTTATGATGAATGTTGTGGGCGCTATGTTGGGCAAAATCGAACTGCACTGATCTGGGAAGGTAAAAATGGTGAATCTGAGCAATGGACTTTTGAGCAATTAGATTTAGCATCTGCACAATTGGCAAATTATTATCAACGCATTGGACTGAAAGCAGGTGATTGCATTGCAGGTCTTTTACCTCGCACAGCAGAGTTGTTGATCACCGTATTGGCAACATGGCGTATAGGGGCAATTTATCAGCCTTTGTTTACGGCATTTGAGTCCAAAGCGATTGAACATCGGGTGCAAACAGCGGGAACAAAGCTGATTGTAACCAACACCGAGCAACGCTCAAAACTCAATCATATTGATTTACCGCATATTTTAACTGTACATGCCGATCAAGCAATTCAGACAGATCCTGACTTTTGGTCAGAGCTGCAACTTCATGACACCACATTTAACTCAGTACCGCGTTCATTTGATGATGAATTTTTAATGATGTTTACCTCAGGGACGACCGGTTTAGCCAAGTCTGTCCCTGTGCCACACAAAGCGTTGTTGGCATTTAAAGGGTATATGACACATGCAGTTGATTTGCGTGAAGAAGATTCATTTTGGAATTTGGCAGATCCGGGTTGGGCTTATGGTTTGTACTATGGAATTGCAGGGCCATTAAGTTTAGGACACAGCATTATTATGGATGAACGGGCTTTTAGTGTTGATCATGCACTTCAAGTCATCAAAAAATATAAAGTCAGTAATTTGACCGGTTCTCCAACGGCTTTTCGTATGTTCTTTGGCTTCAAAGAAAAATTTGACGCATCCATAAAATCACATTTACGGGTTGTGAGTAGCGCAGGTGAGCCGCTAACGCCTGAAGTGATTCAATGGTTTAATCACGACTTAAACGTCAATATTTATGACCAATATGGACAAACGGAACTCGGCATGGTGATTGCAAATCATCATGCTTTAGAACACTACAAAAAAGTGGGTTCAGCCGGTTTTGCTATACCGGGCCATCGTTTCGCGGTGCTTAATAAAGACTATCAAGAAATTGAACGTGGTGGCATTGGAACATTGGCATTAGACTGGTCGCAATCTCCACTCATGTGGTTCACAGGCTATGGTGGCAATAACCGTAAAGCCTTTGTCGGGAACTACTATTTAACCGGTGATACCGTTCGTTTAAACGAAGAAGGCGGCATTGATTTTGTAGGTCGTGCAGACGATGTCATTACAACGTCAGGCTATCGTGTTGGGCCTTTCGATGTGGAAAGCACATTATTAGAATGTGAAGAGGTTTTAGAGTCGGCAGTTGTTGGTAAGCCTGATCCTGAGCGAACTGAATTGGTTAAAGCTTTTGTGGTATTGAAACCACAATATCAAGCAAGTTCAGAACTCATGGATAAACTACAAGCCTATGTACGATCTCGTTTATCCAAGCATGCTTATCCAAAAGAAATTGAATTTGTGGATGGGTTGCCTAAAACATCGAGTGGAAAAATCCAACGTAACTTGTTGAAGCAACAAGAAGTGGCCAAAGCGCAATTAATTCAAAAGGTCAGTTGAGTCAATTTATATACGCAAAAAAGGCTGCTTGATGCAGCCTTTTTTAAATTGATGTTTGAGCTGGTAAAACCATTCATTCGAGATCATATATGCACTTGACTAACTATGGGACAATCCAAATTAACCTAAAATTAAAGCATTCATTCAAATCTATAAAATCATTTATTTTAAGTTCAGGGTATTATGTTCAGTATCAAGTTCTTGAGTTTTACCCGTTAAATTGCCCTTCAAAACTTTGAATAAATGGGTGACTTTATTGTCTTTGACATTCCAGAATTCTGCACTAATAGGATTAGCTATCAAAACGCGAACAGTAGGATCAGTCTTGCCATCGAACCAGTTTTCAGCCCAAGGATTCCATAATTTATCGATTAGGGCCGCATCTGTACTGATTTCTCCATGAGCACTAATTGATACATAAATATCGTCTGAAGGTTTAGCGAATGCTAATCCAAGATGATTACGACCTGCATTGACTGCCTCTACAAGGTCATTGTTTTCTTTCATAAGAAAATAGATATTTTCATGCTCATTCATCTTATCAGAATTAAGCATGGTCATAGGTTGAGAATGAATTTCTTGCTTGTCAGTGACATGGCTAATCATGGTGAAACGCACGTCTTTAATGAGTTTCCATAATTTTTGTCGCTGATCTTGTTCAACGTATTCTTGTGACATTTTTATTCTCCACTTTTAAGTAATCACTTTGGGGTAAAGGGGTAAATATGACTGAGCACAAAGTATTTGAATAATGTGTGTTAGCTCATAAGTTTATCTAACATATTGTGTCAGCAATTTAATTCTCACTGAATTCATACATATACCTACGGATTAAATCTCTTTGCATACATAAACGCTTAAAATGTCTTGAATTAAGTTTTATTTTTTGAGGCTAAGGTAGAAAAGAATCATTAAAATGAACCTAATGTAAGCAGCTCTAGTGCAACTAAATATGTTTAAAAATATACTATATTTTTTATTTATTATTTTTAAAACATGTATACGCTATACCTCTATGATGTTTCTACATACTAAGGTGTCTGAGATACTGTATTTTAAATAGTGTAATTGAAGATACGCTAACTAAGAAAAATACCATGTCTACAGAGCATTTATTTTAACTTTAAGCTGTATATTGTCTTGCTCAAATAGCAGGGTGTTTTTACACTGTTTCGGGTTTGTACTCGAACAACATTTGATGGATATCGGTGTTTTTATCTTTTGCGTGCGATATAAACTCGCCCATTTTTCATGCTTGACGAATTTTAATAAGGAATACTTTGTCTACGTTTAAATCGAATGAATCAACTTCTGAATTTGAATTAAGTGATGATGAAATGCATTTATACAGCCGTCAAATATTGCTTGATGGATGGGACATCGATGCACAAGAGAAGCTAAAACTTGCCAATGTACTCATCGTAGGGTGTGGTGGAATTGGGTGTACCACAGCCGAATTATTGGCACGTGCAGGCGTCGGACAAATTACTTTAATCGATGCAGATCGAATTGAAATCAGTAATTTGCAACGACAAATCGCGTATACCAAAAATGACGTAGGTTTTTATAAATCAGAAATTTTGGCTAAACGCTTAAAAGTAATTAACCCGTATATCCGAGTGCAAAGCTATACCACAAAATTAGATGAAAGCAACGCAAAGACATTGATTTCACAGCAAGATTTGGTTCTCGATGGTTGTGATAATTTCAGCACGCGTTATTTGGTCAATGTGAGCTGCGTAGAAAATAATGTGGCGCTGATTAGTGCTTCTGCAATTGGCTTTCAAGGGCAGTTATTTATGGTTGAAGCCGATGCTGCCTGTTATGAATGTTTATTTCCAAAAGAACATCATACCAGTGAAAGTTTACGCTGTGCAGACTCGGGTGTACTTGCAACTACACCAAATGTTATGGCAAGTTTGCAAGCACATCATGCCTTGCTCTATTTGGGTTTGGGGACGACAGCACTGAAACAAAAGCTTTTGTTGTGGGATGGTCGGTCAATGAAACAAAAAATTCTCGCTTTTGAAAAAGATCCCGATTGTCCAATCTGTCAGGCAAGATAAAGCAGCAAGCCCTTATTTTTTTGCTACACTCACGTTAATTATTTTTTTCTAAGACATTATGAAAAACAATATCTGGTTAGATGGAATTCGCTCGGTTGCCCGAATGGGTGAAACAGCAGTGGTCGCGGCTAAAGCCGGTTTTAAATATGCAACTGAAAAACCAAGTAACGCAAAACTCATGCGTGAAACTTTTGAATCACTGGGTTCAACCTATATTAAATTGGGTCAATTTATTGCCAGTACACCTTCTTTATTTCCACGTGAATATGTCGAAGAGTTCCAAGGCTGTTTAGATCAGACACCTTCATTGCCGTTTAGTTATGTGCAGCAGGTATTGGCTTCAGAATTTGCTGGGCGTAATTTAGATGAAATATTTGCTTCAATTGATGAAAAGCCTTTAGCTTCTGCATCGATTGCACAGGTGCATGCCGCTAAATTGGTCAGTGGTGAAAATGTTGTTATTAAGGTGCAAAAACCGGGTGTCGAGACGATTCTCTATACAGATTTAAACGTCTTACATTGGGCTACTAAACTGGTCGAAAAAGCTGTACCCAAAGTCAAATTTGCTTCACTTGCAGATATCGTTGAAGAAATTAAAGTTCGCATGGTACGTGAGGTGGACTTTATTGAAGAAGCTCAAAATCTTGACGACTTTGTGAATTATCTGAACGTAACTCAAAACAAAGCCGCAACAGCACCAAAGGTTTATCACCAATATTCAACACGTCGTGTCTTAACCATGGAACGTTTATACGGCGTGCCATTGACCGATTTTGACGTGGTCAAGAAAGTCGCTAAAGATCCATCGCAAGTTTTGGTGACAGCGATGAATACATGGTTTGGCAGCTTGATGTTATGTAACAGTTTCCATGCAGACTTACATGCAGGCAACCTGATGCTGCTAGAAGATGGTCGAGTAGGCTTCATCGATTTTGGTATCGTGGGCCAGTTGAAACCTGAAGTGTGGACAGCATGTATTGCGTTTATGGATGCCCTACAAAAAACTGACTACAACTTGATGGCTGAAAATATGCTGAAAATGGGCATGACGGCTGTCAAAATTGACACACAAGTCTTAGCTGCCGACTTAGAGCGCTTATTTAGCGGTGTGCTTTTGGCCGATCCGCAAGAGTTATTAACCTCGAATCCTGCCGATTTGAATGACATCATGATGGATATGGTACAAGTCGGAGAGCGTCATGGTATTCGCTTCCCACGTGACTTCGCTTTATTATTCAAACAAATGTTGTACTTCGATCGCTTTATGCGCATCCTTGCGCCATATACCGATATTTATGCAGACCAGCGTATTCAGATGGTGCAGACTATGGATCCTAATTTATTGTTGAAGCAATAATTTAGCCGCAAGATATAAATAAAATCCTCTTGCTTAAACAGGAGGATTTTATCGATGTTTAAGATTTTATTTTGAGTGTAAGAATGGACGCAATTATCATTGAAGGTTTGAAAGTTGAAACTGTAGTCGGCTGTTTCAATTGGGAGCGTCAAATTATTCAGCCTTTGATGCTCGACCTCAATATTCAAACCAGTTTAGCGCAGGCGGCTCAGTCAGATGAGCTTGAAGATACCTTGAATTATGCTGAAATTTGCGAAATATCAGCCAAAGTCATTCAAACTGCTCAACCTAAATTGATCGAACATGCAGCAAAACTGGTGATTGATGCACTTTTCGCTACCTATGACAGTATTGAATCTATTATGATTACCATCCGGAAGCCTGCCATTATCGCGCAAGCCAATTCTGTAGGAATTCGTCTTGAACGCCACCGAAACGATTTTCGCCCTAGCTCTGGCGAGTAATTTCAATCCCAAACCGCATTTTCAACTGGCTTTACGTCAAATTCAGGCTTTGGGTCATGCTGAATTTTCCAAAATTTATGTGATTCCTTGTCGTGATGGCATTGGGGCGGATTATTGGAATGCAGCTTGTTTGGTGAAAAGCAGTTTATCTGTAGATGAAATCAGCACCTTACTGAAAAAAATGGAAGCAGACTCAGGTCGTGTTCGTCCGTCTCATAATATCGCTTTGGATCTAGATCTGATCGCGTGGGGCGAAGGCTTAGCGCACATGCAATTTAATCCGAAAAAACTGCCATTAGCACTCGATGTTAAAATTCCAATGTTCGATATTTGGAAAAATGAGATGTTTGAACATCCAGCACATCAATTTCCTATGGTGAGTTGTCAAAAAGTTTTAGTGGATTGAGCGAATGAAACGCAATGTTTTCAATGCACATGAGTGGTATTTCAAACTGACCTAACTATGCTAGATAAACAATAACAAAAATATTCAAATCCTGTCATGGTATGCGCTAGCGTATAGGCTGTCGCAGGATTACATTATCTTTTTTAGCTTCAAAATAATGATATGAACTGGACTGATCTGATTCAGCATTATGGCTATATTGCGATTTTTATTGGCACATTGTTTGAGGGAGAAACAGTGCTGATGATTGGCGCCTATGCCGTCCATCAACACATACTTCATTTTCCAATGTTGATTGCAGTGGCGATGTTGGGCAGTTTTATTGGCGATCAGTTTTATTATCAAATGGGCGCTCGCTATGGGCAAAAACTTATCCAGTCGAATGCAGAATTTGCACAAAAATTCGATCGTGCGAGCCAGTTTATTGAACGTTATCCTATTTTGACCATTTTATTTATGCGCTTTGCTTGGGGTTTTAGAACTATTTTACCTATTGCAGTCGGTGTGCGTGCTTATCCTGTTTGGAAATATGTGCTGATTAATCTAGTTGCCTGTTTTATTTGGGCGATGTTAGTCGCAACGATTGGCTTCCAAATCAGTCATTATTTACATCTATTTTGGGCGAAAATGCTGCCTTATCATCAAGATATTTACATCGTTATTGCCGTTATTTTATGTATCGTATTCTTCCGTGTGCTCTATACGGTGTTGAAGTGGTGGCGTAAGCATCATCAACATTGATAAAGTGCAAGTGTTTGATCTGATAAAGTCGTCAAAACATAATTAAAAGATTTAAAGGGATATTTAGTGAGAGCAATATGGGCTTAGGTTATGGTGCGGGTGCGGGAGGTTTCCTTATTATTTGCTTTGCGATTTTGGTGCTATTTATTGTCATTGCGATTTGGTTGAGTTGGAATAATTGGTATAAAAAGCAAAAAAATCGACCATATAAAGTAAATGCGGCACTTAAAATTGGCTTATCTGGCGTATTGTTTTTCCCTTTATTTGTTGCAGTAACGCTTGGATTGTTCGTGATTTCAGATCTTATTTCTGACTATGCAGAGTTGCAGCATCAAAAGAAAATTCATATACAGTTGCAGGAACCTTTAAACTTTGGAGAGGTTGTACTGCCTGAAGGCACGTGGATTAACCGATCATTTGAAACCGATTATACTCTGGAACAGATGACTGATATTCGTCAAGGTTTGACATCGGCTCGTTTTCCACAGCCGATTCAAATAGCTGGATTTGATGTTATTGCATTTGAGCTGCATCGTCATTTATTGCTTGAGTTGGCACATGATCAAACCGTTATGATGAATAACCAAAAGGAAATTTGTCCGGCAGGATGGCTGCTTGAGTTAGGTGGAGCAGGTTATCCGTCCACTGCACAACGTTATAGTTTGAATTTTGATTGGTTTACACCAAGTCGATGGCAGCCTATAAACTGTTTTGATGGCGAAGGAATTATTGTATTAAAGTCAAAAGATTTCTCATAAAAAAGCCTGCATCATTGCAGGCTTTTTTTTCACTATTTATAGAACTTAGCGACAATCATTAGAAAAGCATTAAATGTAATAACTGGTTTTGGTCATCAGCTTTGAAATACCAGTCATGGCAATACGAACTGGAACAGGAAGGTCTACACCACCTGCATTGAGTGCTGTATCACGGTGATGCAGCTCATCTTCATTCATTTGCACTAAAATTTTACGTGAACGTTCGTCTTGTTCAGGAAGTTGGCGGATGTGATCTTCTAAATGCAGGCTCACTTGGCGCTCAGTTTCAGCGACAAAACCTAAGCTGTATTTATCACCGGCAATACCTGCCAATGCACCCATCCCAAAAGAAAGGCCGTACCAAACAGGGTTGAGCAGACTAGTATGGCTGTCTAATTCTTTTAAGCGGTCTTCACACCAAGCCAAATGATCTTGTTCTTCAATCGCAGCGTGTTCCATTTCACGGCGGACATTTGGCAGTTTAGCGGTGAGTGCTTGGCCATGATAAAGCGCTTGGGCACAAACTTCACCACTATGGTTGACACGCATTAGACCCGCCACATGACGTGCTTCACTGACTGCAAGTTGAGTCTTTTCAGCAACAGACGGATTTTCACGATGTGCAGCCGTTGCTCCGGGAACTAAACTACGTAAGGCCTGATCAAATGAGTGAATAAGTTTGTCGACACCTGTAAATTGACGCATGGATTAATCCTCCAGAGAGACTTGCGTAGTTTGAAGCAAAGGTTTGATGCGTAATAGCAGCCAAATACAAAAAATTGCACTGAGCACTGCGGTTATACAAAAAAGTATTTTAATATCAATCTTTAAAACACTCAGAATGATAATTGAAAATATAGCAGAAGATACCATAAATACCGCATTTAAAATGTTGTTTGCGGCAACGACTCGCGCACGATGTGAGCGTGGGGAGTAAGCTTGCATCATTGCATAGAGTGGAACGATGTAAAATCCGCCACTAATGCCCAATAAAGTCACGGCAATCATGACATGGTAATAGCCCCAACCTTGATGAAAAACTTCTGAAAGGGTAATAAGTGGGCCAGTTTGAGTAGGGACGAGGGTCAAACTAAAGGCTAAATACAGTGCAAATACCGTTAAACCTACAGCACCGATGGGAACCATCTTAATATTGACTTGAGTGCCGCCCAATTTACGACAAAGTAATGAACCCACGCCTACACCGACAGAGAAAAAAGTCAATAGCAAGCTAACGACATTTTCAGAGGCATGTAGGTTTTGCTGGGTCATTTGTGGAATTTGAGTGAGGTAGGTAGCACCATAAAACCAATACCACGAGTTCCCCAATAAAATAGTAAAAATTAGCGGCAAACTTTTGGCATATTTCATCGTTTGGTAACTGGTACGAAAAAAGTTCCAATCGATTTTTAAATCAGGTGTTGTGACATTTTGCTTAAGAATAAAACGACTGGTGATATAACCTAAAATGGCGATGGTCATTACCGTCAGGCTGATCCACATTAAATTGCCTTGAGATGAAGCAATCACTGCACCGCCCAAAATCATCCCGAATAAAATCGCCATAGATGTTGCAGATTGGAAGAGCGCATTGCCTGACATCAGCTCATTGGGCTTTAAAATTTCAGGCAAAATCGCATATTTGATTGGACCAAAAAATGTCGAATGGATCCCCATCAAAAATAAAGCCAGCAATAATAACCATAAATGACCGGTCAGAAAGCCAATACTGCCGATGATCATGATGATAATTTCTAAAATTTTGATGCCACGGACAAGTTGTGAACGTTCAAACTTATCTGCGATCTGTCCCGCTGTCGCTGAAAAAATAAAGTAGGGTAAAATAAACAATAATGCAGCCAGATTGTTTAGCGTGCTGATGGGTAATGCCTGTTGTTGGATTAATCCATAGGTGATGACCAACAATAAAGCCTGTTTATAGACATTGTCATTGAGCGCCCCAAAAAATTGGGTCAAAAACATAGGCAGGAAACGGCGTGTACCTAGCAGATGTTCGTTGTTATTCATAAGCGTCTTGCTACATTAAGTTTTATTAAGAAATGTGAGTGATTGGTAAAATCTCTAAAAAAATCATGTAATATGTTTTTGAGTTTGGAGATGGCGAAAAACCAATAGATATAAGATCTTTAGCTCTACATCTGGTTGATTAAGTCCATTACATAATGAAATTTGTTAGAGTTTGCTATGCCTGCAAAAATCAAGTTTAAAAAAACAATGCTTCATCACAGTATGGCTCACTGCATACGACAGCATCATAGCAATAAAAGTCTATATATGAGCATCTTTTTGACCTTGTGTGCTCAGCATAGTTTCGCCCAAACTCCCGCAGAAACGGTTCCAACATCTACCGATACAAAAGCAGAGATTGTTGCTGAAATCAAGGATGAGGCTGTAAAGCAAGGGCTATCGACGCCTGAAGCAATTGAAAAAATTGAAAATATAAATGAACCAGAAGAATCTGTTGGTAGCATGAAAATGCTGCAAGAACAGCAGCAAGCAGGAACTCAACTACAAGAATTTAAACCCATTGAGTTTGAAGATTTAGAAAACTTACCCGTGACACCTGTTGATCAAAACATGGCGAATGAAATCTTCCAAGTTGCTGAAGAAGCCAAACGTCAAGCGCAGGAGTACCGTGCAACACAGCAAACAGAAGTTGCTGTTGCGGACATTACCCAAAAAGAGTTAACGGAAATTAACCAAGCGCCAGTCAATATTGATCAGCTCATGGGTGAAATTCGTTCGGATAATGAAATTACCGCGACACGAAATGAAAATGCCAATACTCTGCAAGAGCTGCATAACCCAACAGTTGAGGATGATGCAGAGCCGGGTATTTTCAAGCGCTTATTATATAAAGTACGTCCGCCACGTCAGATGAACACGGCAAAAGTGCCACGAATTAGTGCGGATGTTGAAATTACATCAGCACATAATACCAGTCAAACGTCGAGTAAAGCCTACGGTGCGGCACTGGAAGATCTCAAAGCCAATATTAAAGGCAAGCTTTCAAGTTTTACTCAAGAATCCTTTAGTGATTTTCCATCAGCTTTGCCTCAATTACGTAGCTTGTCCAATCAAGCCGCGCAAGCCGTGGGTTTCTATCAATCTGAATTCAAATTTGAAAAAGTGTCTGACAGCAAAGTTCGTGTATTGGTTACACCAAATACGCCTGTGCAAATTGAAAAACAGAATGTTGAATTTTCTGGGGCTGGGGCGAACCAAGCTCAGTTTCAGGTGATTGGTGTATTACCAGATCAGGAAGAAGGTGACATTCTTAATCATGGTAAATACGAAACGACGAAAGGCCGAATTAATGATGCAGCAACTAATAACGGTTATTTCGACTCGTACTGGCGTTTGCACGATGTAAGAGTGGCTCAACCACAAAATACAGCCGATATCAATTTGCGCTTTGAAACGGGCGAGCGTTATAAGCTGGGCGAAGTCGAATTTAGAATGAGTGATCCGAATGCAGAGTTTCCATTGGATCGCGATATTTTAGAAAGCTTGGTGACGTGGAAAGACGGTGCTGACTATACTTTCTGGCGTGTGAATGGTTTGGCCAATAACCTGACGAACTCGCGCTATTTTAACTACACCTTGGTTGATGCGATTCGACCAGACCCGATTGAAAAGCCACTTGAACTGCCCCTGGATATTCAAACCTTGGTCGATCAAAATCAGTTGTCAGAAAGTTCACAAGTGGTGAAAGATAAAACTGAAGTGATGTCGAATAAAGAAGTCACGCAAAAAGTGGTTGATGAAGACCAATTTGCGGGGGTGAATGATGCAGAGCAATCCTCTAAATTACGCAGTTTGCAAGATACGCAAGATGCTAAACAAGCAGAACAAGATCGCTTAAAAGCGCAAGCACGCGAAGATAAAAAAGTCCCTGTGATCGTGACACTGAATGCAGACAAGCTGAATAGTGCAGAAATTGGTGCAGGTTTTGGTACTGATACAGGCACGCGTGTTCGTGGCCAGTATCGCCGTGCCATCGTGAATAAACGTGGTCATTCTTTTGACGCCAACATGGAAGTATCCAAAATCCGTCAATCGATTGATGGACGCTATAACATTCCATATAACCACCCATTAAATGACTATGTCAGCTTAGTCGGTGGTTATGAACGTGAAGAACGTGATGATGTCGGTCAAGGTGTTAATCTTTCCATTGAATCTGCTGTAGCGGGTGTGGACCGGATTATTAAAAACCCCCGTGGTAGTTGGCAGCATACCTTTGGTTTACGTTATCGTTTGGACCGTATTACTGATGACGGACTTAATCCTAGTGATGACATTCCAGATGCATTCTTGGTGAATACCAACAATGAACAACAGTCCTTGATGTTTGGCTATGAAATTTCTCGAACCGACTCTGATAAACGTGTGAATCCGAGTAAAGGGATCAAGCAAACCTATAAAGTTGAAGTCGGAAGTGAAAGCTTACTTTCAGATGCTGATATGGCGATCTTGAATGCGGGCTGGCGCTTTATTTATTCGTTGGGTGAAAATGATAATCACCAAGTCGTTGGGCGCAGTGATTTAGGTTATATTCTGACAGAGAACTTTGATAAAGTTCCTTATAACTTACGCTACTTTACCGGTGGTGACCAAACCATTCGCGGCTTTGACTATAAGAGTTTAGCGGCCGAAGAAAATGGCTATAAAATTGGTGGTCAAGTCTTGGCAACGGGTTCATTAGAATACAACTACCAATTTAAAGAAGGCTGGCGTGCTGCGGTCTTTAGTGACTTTGGTAATGCGTACGATAAAGACTTTAATACACCGACTGCATATAGCGCAGGTGTGGGGATACGTTGGGCATCGCCAATTGGCCCAATTCGTTTAGATGTCGCTACCGGACTTTCTGACGACAGCAAACCAATTCGTTTACATTTCTTTATTGGTTCACAATTATAATTTTTAGGTGATGTGTTTTTTATGACTGAACAAGAACAGCAAGAACCAGAAAACGAAACGCCGGTAGAGCAACTGCCGAAGAAGCGTCGTATTCTTCGAAGTGTCATTTTGACCTTCGTGTTCGTGCTTATCTTTTTGGTGGCTGCATTGGCGGTCATGTTCTCTACAGACAAAGGTAGTAAGTTTTTACTTGACCGTGTTCTGGAACGTCAGCAAATCATTCACTATGAATATGAAGGTGGTAACCTGTGGCGGGGCATTATTCTACGAAATGTCCTCGTTACGCTAAAACCTGTCGATGTAAAAATTGACCGTGCCGATATTACACTCGGTTGGCGCGCCATTATTAATAAAGAAATTCATTTAAATAAGGCAGATGTTAAAAATCTGCAAATTATTACCAAGACCCCACCTAGCGATAAACCTTTTGTATTTAGTGAAATCCGTTTGCCGTTCGTACTTCGTGTCGATCATGCAGATTTAGATCATATGTTGATTAAAACCCATAGTTCAGGTGTGGATTTTTATGACATTGAATTAAATGAAGCGCTTTGGTCAGGGACGGAATTAAAATTTGAAGATACCCGTATGGATATGGGGTATTTGTCCGTGCGCCAAGCCTCGGGGAATATGAAATTTGAAGGCAAGTATCCGCTAAATGCTGTGGGGATTGTTAATTTACCTTCATTACGTGAAAGCCTGAAAATTCATGATATTCAAGTGGTGGCTAAAGGATCTCTTGATACGATTCAAGCCGGTGTGGCAACTCATACGCCTGATCTTTTAACAGGATGGGCAGTGGTCCATCCAATGCGTCCACATGTCCCGATGTTTGGTGCGCTTAAATTTAAAAACTATCATTTACCTTTACTGACTGAGCAAAAGCTCTTTGCTAAAAATGGGCTGGCAAAATTCAAAGGGGATATTCAGCGTCTCAATTTAGATTTAGACACGGACCTGAGCGGTGCCAATATCCCTGAAGGTAAATATACCGCGCTCATGAGTACGGACTTGGTCAACCAACTTGATATTACTAACCTAAATGGTCAAGTGATGGGCGGCTCTGTCAACTTGGGTGGCGTGGTGAGTTGGAAAGATCAGGTCACTTGGGATGTAAGCGGTCGTTTAGATAAAATTAATCCAAAACATAAGCTGATCCCGCAGGTGGTTCAAGATTTTCTACCTGTGAGTTTAAATAGTAATATTGCGTCCAAAGGTACCCTTGAAAAAGGCATGCACCTGACGGCGTTGGTGGATTTTGACCAATATGAAACTTGGAATTTAAAACTCGATCAAGCGCCGGCCAAAAATAATAAAGCTCAGCCGATGCTGATGGATGTGTCTTGGAAAAATATAGACCGTGCAGTGCCATATGTTGGATGGTTGAGTAGTGATTCGGGCAATGTGCAATTGGCGCTTACAGAAGGTCAGCAGAACATTAACGTGGCGACCACCGTGTCAAGACATGAAAAAGGTGCTCTGCCTGCTGGACAATATCAAGCCAAACTGAATCTGAAAAATAACAATCTCAATGTCCCTGCCTTTAGTTATGTGGCCGACAAAGGTCAGCTCAAAGGTAATGCAGTTGTAGAATTGCCTGATCAAAAACGTATGCTGAAATGGCAAGCCAATGTACAAGCACAGCAGTTCAATCCGCAAACCATCGTAGCTGCTGCGCCTGTCGATCAAATTACAGGGTCATTAAAAGCCAATGGTTATGCAAAACCAAATCAACAGATTATTCAGCTGAATAATATTGATTTGTTAGGCCGACTAGCACAGCAAAATGAAACGGTTCATTTAACAGGTAAATCTACTGCTGCGCTGACTTTCCATGATGAGAAACAAGGTGGAGGCTTTAAAGCTTTTGCTGTGAATTATAATGGTGGCCTCAATGCAAGCCAAGTTGCCGCAAGTAAAGGCAGTTTGATTTTCAAAGTATCGGGTACACCTGAATTAATTAAAATAGCCGAGCTACGTCATGATGGCGTGGCAGGTAAAATTTCTGCCAATGGACAAGTTTTACTACAAAAAGCCATTGGTTGGGATATCAATGCATCACTGGTGCATTTTAAGCCGCATTACTTTGCCTCAAATGTACGGGGTGAATTATCTGGAAATTTAAAAACCAGTGGTGTGTGGTCAGATACGCTAAAACGTATTCAAATTGAACGTCTGAATTTGGCAGGTATGATCAATAACAAACCTGTCCGTGGTCAAGGTAACTTGGCGATGGTGATTAATTCAAATCAATCTGGTTTTATGCCAAAACAGTTTGAAGCGAATAATTTACTGTTGGCTTATGCCAATAACCAAATTCAAGCCACTGGTAATGCACAAAATTTACAATTGAAAATTAATGCACCGGCATTATATGAAATTTATGCAGGCCTACGTGGACGTGCTTATGGCTACTTAAATGTTCAAGCACAACCACGACTGCAAGCATCTGCCAATATCGCAATAGATGATTTTGCTTTTAATAATTTATTCAGTGTGAAAAAAATACGGGTGCAAGGCGAGTTGCCAACTTCTGCGACTTCACCAAGTTTATTAACGGCAACGATGGATAATTTACGCAGTAACAACCGTGAGATTGTGAAAGGTCAAATTTCACTAGCAGGAACACGTAATGCGCATTTATTAAAAGTCAGTGCTGAAAATAAATTATCAAAATTTTATGTGCAGTTAGCTGGTGGTTTTAACGCACAAAATAATTGGCTTGGTCAGATTCAAAAAGGCGATTTTGACTCCTTACGTACCCGTCTTGTGCAGCGTCAAAATGCATCGATTATTTACAACACTGCACAGTCTGACTTATTTGTTGGCGCACATTGTTGGATGAGCCAGCAAAGTGAATTATGTTTTGATCAGCCGATTCGTGTGAATAAAAACCGCGGCAATGTATCCTTTGTGACAAAGAACCTAGACTTAAATGATTTTGCAGCATTTATGCCTGAAGGCCTGGCGATTACGGGTAAAGTGAATGGTTATGCAAAAGCGTCTTGGGCGAAAGGTGCAAAACCTAAAATTGATGCACGTTTAGTGACTCGTGACGGTTTACTTGGTTTAGCAGCTGAAGATCCACAGTATTTAGCATCCACTTTAAAATATGATGAAGTTGGCTTGATGGCGAAAAGTGTCGCTGAAGGGCTACAAATTCGACTCGATACCAAAGCCCCAGATATTGGTACAGGTTATGCCAATATTATTATTGATCCGTATAAAGCCAATAAACCGATCCGTGGTGAAGTGGCCTTTAACCAAGTTCAATTGAAAATCTTAAAACCATTTATACAAGATGTCCGTTCAATGGGCGGTACGTTGTCTTATGCGGCAAAAATTAGCGGAACATTGTCACAGCCTTTAATGGATGGTGAGATTCGAGTGAAAAATGGCTCGATTAGCATGATTTCATTGCCTGTGAACTTGACCAATATTCAGTTGTATTCTGCTGTACGTCAAAACCATGCGACGATTGATGGTGCATTTAACAGTGGGCGTGGTGTGGGCAAATTAACCGGAAATATTGACTGGAAAAATGATCCACGTATCCAGTTGAATTTAACGGGTAATGAAATGTTAGTCCGTCAAGCGCCATTGATCACCGCTGTTGTAACGCCTGATTTATCTTTAGATGTGCTGCCTTTCAGTAAGAAATTAACCTTAAAAGGTAAAATTGATGTGCCGCATGCATTGATTTCGATGCCAGAATCGTCTGCAACAGTGGTTGGGGTATCTTCAGATGTACGTGTGGTACATGAAGGTGATAACCAACTTGAGATCTTAAAATCGGCACGTCCTTGGGATATTCGCGCTGACGTACAGGTGAATATTGGTAATCAAGTGATTTTCCAAGGTTTTGATAGCCGAATTCCGTTGATTGGTCGTTTGAATTTGACACAACGTGGTTTAGAAACAGCAATGCGTGCCAATGGTGCAATCGGTGTTTCTCAGCGTGTGAAAATCGAAGCTTATGGTCAAAGTCTGGACTTGAACCGTGCGATTGCCCGTTTTAATGGACCATTGGCGAACCCAACTTTAGATATTGATGCCAATAAAGCCGTTCAAGGCAGTACCGTTGGTGTTCGTGTGACGGGTACAGCATCAAGTCCAGCAATTCAGGTGTATAACGATGCAGGTCTGTCTGAACAAGAAGCCTTAAATGCCTTAATTACAGGTCGTATCAATGAAGGAAGTTCAGGTTTAAGTCAGGCGGAAGGTTTCCGTTCAGATGTGAACAATACGATTGCTGCAGCCGGTATTAGTATGGGCTTGGGTGGTACACGTGCATTGACCAATCAAATTGGTCGTACATTTGGTCTGAGTGGTTTGGCATTAGATGCTCAAGGAACAGGAGATGATACTCAGGTTTCTGTGACGGGTTATATCACACCTGACTTATTCATTCGTTATGGTGTCGGGGTATTTACTCCAGTGAATAAACTGACCTTACGTTATCAAATGAATCAACGTTTGTACTTGGAAGCGAGTCAGTCTTTAGAACGAGCAATCGACTTGTTCTATAATTGGCGCTTCTAAGAGAAGTCAAAATTTGAGTATAAAAAACGCAGCTTAGGCTGCGTATTTTATACAAATGATGAGCTGAGAAATCAATCTTTAAACGTATCATTCAGTGCCTGTTGTACCGCTTCAACACGAGACTTACAGGCTTTATAGGCTTGCATCGACTCTTCAACGATTTTCATAAGATTATCAATGTCGGGTTCTTGCTGAGATTCGAGTAATTCAGCATTACGTTTTAAAACTTCATAGCCTTCTTTAAAACTTATAGCTAAATACCAAATAAATCATTACAGTAATCTTTAAATAATTTATCAATATCTTTAACTCTAAACTTAGTTCGAATCGCCTTGACTCGTGACCACATATTTTCTATTGGATTTAAATCTGGACTATATTTAGGAAGCCACACAATGTAATGGCCTGCACAACGTATCAACTCCTGAAGTCTTTTCCCTTTGTGAAAGGTCGCATTGTCCATAATCAAAACACTGCTTTCTTTCAACTTAGGTAATAAATCCTGTTCAATCCAACATTCAAATACTTCTGTATTCACAGAACAATTAAACACACCAACTGTCAACAATCTATTTTCGATAATTGCACCGATCGCATTACTGCAATTCTTCAACTGCCAGTTAAATTCACCTTCAGCACGTGTTCCTTGAAGGCTATAACTATGAGTTCTGGTACTTTCACTTTGAAAACCACTTTCATCTATGTAAATCAGAGGCAATTTCCCTTCTAAACACTCTATGAGATTTTGAAATTGCTGACGTTGATTTTGATCTGCTTTAGGATGCTTTAACGTCTTTTTTTACGCGATATTCCTGCGGCATGTAATGCATTAAATACCGCATGAGTGCTTACTCCTAAACGTTCAGCTCGCTCATACTGATAATCATCAGGATATTGTTCAACATCCTTCAATATTTGCTCTCTGCTAATTTTAACTGGACGGCCAGGAATAGGTTTGTTTGTAGTGGACTTTTTCCAGTTCTGAATCGTTTGTATACAGATGTTAAAATGCTGTGCTGCTTTTCGCACAGACATTTCATCTCGAATCATAATTTCTATGACTTTGTCTTTAAAATCTTTTGAATATCCCATATCTCTATTGTTCTATAGTTTTTAGGATTTGGCTATAGAGTATCAGTCGTCATGATTTTTTACCTGTATATGTTGAATGTCAGCCGTAATGACACCGTCTTGCATTTCAATTTCAATCGGTGAATGCGTTGAAGGCTGAAGATTTTTCGTTGCACGAATGGCGTGACCTTGCTGCCGGACGATGGCATAACCTTTGGAGAGCACATGTGCAGGGTTTTGCAGCAAAGTCTCACGCATGAGTATTTCAATATTCTGTGCAGCTGTTTTAAGTTGTAACTGAGCAAAATAAGCAGTGTTATCTTGGTATTGTTGTAATAGCCGAGTTGAGTCATTGATTTGACTCTGAGCCAAGGTCTTAATGGCATGTAGCAACTGATCATTTTGATTTTGATACAGGGCAATTTGATGTTGTGAGCGCAGTTGAATGCTTTGTAATGCCTCTAAAACTTCCTGAGTTCGCTCAACAATATGATTACGAATCCCCCCAATCACTTTACTCGGGGTGTCGAAAGAGCGATGTGCAATTTCGTCTAAGATCGTACGGTCTTTTTCATGGCCGATACCGACCCAAATTGGCACGCTACGCTTAGATAGAAGTACAGCCAAATCATAATCATTCAGATAAGCAAGATCGTTAACAGCACCGCCACCACGAATAATCACGATCAAATCTGGCGCAGTTTGAAAGTCATTGGCCCATTGTCTTAAACCCAGTGCTAAAGCATCTCGGATACTTTGTGCTGCGGTATTTCCTTGAAAGGTGGCAGCATGATAGACAAATTCACACACGCCAGCATGTTCTAGTGCATCTGCATCTTTTTTAAAGTCACCCAAGCCTGCCGCATTTTCAGGCGCGATAACCAAGACATGCTGAATATCAAATGGCGCAGGCAAGTTTCGATTTTTATGAATCAGACCTTCGCCGGTGAGTTTTTCTAAAATTTGTTGATAACATCGAGCCAGATCACCCAAAGTAAAACTCGAATCAATTTCTTCGATATTGACTGAAAAGCCGTACTGCGGGTCAAATTTGGCACGCACTTTAACCAAGACATTTAAGTCGCGACTGAGCTCAATGCCGCTTTCACGTTCAAATTTTCCGACAACTTTATTTGCAGTAAATTTCCAAATTGTGGCCTTACAACTGGCAATGACTCTATCACTTTCTTGTTCTTTTTCAGCCAATTCTAAATAGTAATGTCCACCTTTGATGTTTAAATTTCGAATCTCGGCTTTGACCCACACGGCATCATCAAAAGCCAATTGAATGACTTCTTTGACCGCAGATAGATATTCGCTCAGCGTTAATTGAACATCAGACATAATTTAAAATAGGAGAATATAAAAATGAATATTCATTTAAATACTAAATAAATATTCAGCAATTGCAAATGATCATTTCGGTTAAAACAGCAGACATTATCAACGCCACTACAGCGTAGCGTTTCAATCAAACGTTTCATTTCACACGGAGCAGTTCGTTCCAATTACTCAGGTAAGCGGGGGAACACAGATTTTTTTTCATCCGCCATGTTGCAGCATCGTCCTGTGCTAAGCCGATCGAGACAAAATGATGTCCAAATTTTTTTTGAATACCGTCGATGGTGTCGGACAGTTTCAAACGGCTTTGTCTTAACGCCATATCGCAAAACAAATCTGGCGTAAAATTTTGTTTTGGAATGATTTCTAATAACACTACACCGGCTTTTTTATATTTAAATCCGGCTCTAAAGATTTTTTCGGCGGCACGCGTTGCTGCTTGGGTGATACTAATTAAGTCATCGGTATACTCATTCAGTGTAATGGCCAGATAAGGTGCGTATTTTTCAGCAGAATTAAAGCGACTCGTTTGAATAAAAACTCCCACCATACGACATAGAGAATGATCTGCTCTTAAACGTGTGACGGCTCGCGCGATATATACACGAATAGAGGCCTTAATATCTTCCAGTTCGTAGACAGGCTGACCATAGGAACGACTACTGATAATTTGCTGTTTGCTCGGCGCTTCTTCTTCAATAGACAGACAAGATAGACCTTGCAGTTCCAAGACGGTTTTTTCCATCACCACACTAAATTTTTTTCGAATATCTTTAGGCTGTGCATTGATTAGATCTAAAACATAATGAATACCAAGCTGATTCAGGGCTTTTGTATGATTCCGACCGACGCCCCAAACTTCATTGACTGGTGTCTGCGCAAGGAGTTGTTCTGAGGAACAAGGGTCCATTTCAACTAAATTGCACACACCGTTCAAATAAGCATTTTTTTTGGCAAAATGGTTGGCCATTTTGGCTTCCGTTTTAGAGCGACCAATCCCGACACAGCAGGTTAAACCTAGCCATTTTAGGATCGTATCTCGTATTTCTTTGGCATATAGGTTCAAATCAAACAGTTCTTGATAGGCAGTGAAATCTAAAAAACATTCATCGATCGAGTAAACTTCACGGTCTTCGGGGCCGACATACATGCCTAAAATATTCATAAATCGATTAGACATTTCAGTGTAGAGAGCATAGTTACTCGACAACACCTGAACATGATGCTGTTGGATTAAATCCTGAATTTGATAGACCGGCACAGCCATTTTAATCCCGAGGTCTTTGGCTTCCTGACTTCGAGATACAACACAGCCATCGTTATTGGACAGTACGACGACAGGGACATTATTGAGCTTTGGGTTAAAGACACGCTCACAACTGACGTAGCAGTTGTTAAGGTCAACTAACGCAAATATTTTATTTGCAGCTTTCATGGTGAATTCTTGTGTTTAGGTGTGTGATGAGCGCTTATAAAATTGCTTTAAATTAAAGGTCACAACACCCTGAACAACGATAGATTCGCTATCTGAAGGGATAATATGCGCATAGGCTGGATTTTCTGCTTTTAGCCAAATTTTGGGTAAGACTTTATTGGGATCACCAAAAATGTCGGCAATTTCTTCTTTTGACATTTTTGCGGTGATCATCAATCGCTTTAAGGTGATTTCACGATTATCAATCAGTGCAACCACGATATCGCCATGTTTGGCTTCTAAGCTACGATCGACTAAAAAAGTATCATTAATTTCAAAGCCGGCGTTGAGTAAAGACTCGCTATCGACATGCGCAATAAATGTAGCGAGCGGGTTAATTACCAAATAATCATTTAGGTCTAAGGCTTTTTCAAAAACATCTTTATTGGCGAAAGCTGGGCCAGCAGGAATACGTTCCAAGGCAACGGGAAGTTCAATACGGGTATTTTTCTGAACAGGCTGAACATTGAGCGAAGAATCCAAAAATGGATCCATAGATAGTTCTTGAGATTGCCTTTCAAGCAGGGCATTGATGGTGGGACTGGGTTTGCCATCTGCGCCCATGAGCTGTTGCAAAGACGACCAAGCTTCGTCCGAAAAATAAATCGGCAGTTTTTTTGACATATTTTGCTCCTACGCAACGTGGCGTGTTTGAAGAAAAGTACTTTTTTTAGCATACGCGTTGAGCAGGTCATTTTTCAAATTTATAAAACCTTTAAAATCAAAGCTGCGACAAGTTTAGTCGTTTTAAATATTGCAAAAATCATCATCAGTTCAAAGAAAATGACGTTCTGTATTTTGAACATAGGGCACATTGCTGCCTAATTACAGAAAGTGGAATGACAACTAAAAATTTCAATAAACAACTCGTTTATTTGGCACAAACTTGGTAAGTTAAATTTTTATATTCAGAAATAGACTTGATGAAAAATATATGGATTTTAGCTGCACTGACAGCATTTATGGCGGGTTGTAGCACAACACAGCAAACTGAAACGACACCAGAAAAAATTGGTATGGCAAATCCAGCCAGCCAGTATTGTGTAGAACAAAAAGGTAAACTTGAAATTCGTGATGAAGCAAATGCTCAGGTCGGGTATTGCCATCTGCCAAACGGACAAGTGGTTGAAGAGTGGGCATTATTCCGTAGTAGCCAAACTGAATGTGTAGCTGATAAGGCTAAGACGCTGATTGGCCAAGCAAAATTGACTGAAGATCAGATCAAGGCGATTAGCCAAGCTCAAATTGTCCGTTTAGTAAAACCTGGGCAGCCAGTAACAATGGATTATCGTGTAGAGCGCGTCACCGTCACTGTAAATCCAATCAATAAAAAGATTATTCAAGCAACTTGTGGTTAATTCAAACGCATAAAAAAGGCCCGAAAGGGCTTTTTTTGTTTGTTCGGCTACGACTAATTTAAATGACAAATCCATTACGATCTTTTATATTGCCCCTCGTAAGGAGAAGTTCATGAAAAAGTTATTTGCTTTATCCGTTATGGTGGCTTTGGTCGGCTGTGCTGAAAAAAAACCATTAACCCCTGAAGAGCAGTGGCAGGGTTACTGCCGCAGTGTAGGTAATGCTGCACGTACGATTATGTTAGATCGTCAAAATGCAATTGAAAAAGACAAAGCAGTTGAGCATGCCAACAAAATTGAGGATGAAACCACCAAAGGATTTATCCTGAACATCATTGATGAAGTTTATGCCTTGCCGCAAGCTGAGATTAATACTGATGTTGAAAAAGCACGTGAAAAAATTCGTGCTGAGTTTACTGAAAAATGTATCGCAACACCGCATACCGAAATGCCAGATTATAAACCGTTCTAAGGAACGGTTTTTTATGCGAGAAAGCGCGTAAAGCAAAACCTAAAGGCTCTATTCAGCAGTGAGTAGTTACAACGGGGCAACTATCCGTTGTTTAGCCATATGATGGAGTTCATGCTTATTTTGCGAATGCATATTTATCTTCGGGTTACTTTGAATATGAGATGCTTAAAGATTTTTAAATAGCCTAAGCAGAGCGAAATACAAATTGTGACAACTTGCTAAATCATAAATATAGAAAAGCAAATCTTTTTAATGAATAATGAAATGGAGAATAAAAAACAGTAGAGGAGCAGAATATGGACGTTATAGGTTATATGCATCACTCAGATCTACTCCTAGAAGATGAACAAGGCGTAGCAATTATCGGTGGTGGGAACTACGTGCTCAGCATTGGAGATAAAGTCACATTACGCCAAAAAGTAGATGAATTTTCTCAACGCTATTTGGTCGATATCAGCTTTGCAAGTAATCAACATCAAACCACATGTCAGGACGAATGGTGCCTCAGATTTACAGGCGATCGAGCAGAACTTCAGCAATATATCACTGCAACCACTGTACACTAAGGTGGAATATCCAATACTGATAAAAACAGGCAACATTTAGTTGCCTTTTTTTGATGGTTAATTTTAGTCAAAAGTTAATATGCGCAAGAAAAGCGTGTTCTAAGTATTGATTTTGCTTAATGTATAAACGATATGAGGATCATTTATTTATAAAATAACGGGCATCACGAAGAAACACTTGTAGTGCATTAACTTTTAACTGGAATTTTAGTAAAATTTAGCAGTCCATATTATTTGCGTAGCTTTATTTAAAGCAGGAATGCGTAAATAATTTTTTAAAAAAGAGGAATAACACCGTGCTAGAAGCTTACCGCCAACACGTTGAAGAACGTGCCGCACTCGGAGTCCCACCGAAGCCACTTGACGATGCTCAAACAGCTGCATTAGTTGAATTATTAAAAAACCCACCAGCTGGCGAAGAAGCATTTTTAGTTGATTTACTAGAAAACCGTGTTCCAGCGGGTGTTGACCAAGCTGCATACGTTAAAGCTGCTTTCTTAGCTGCTTTGGCAAAAGGCGAAGCGACTTCTCCACTAGTAACTAAAGAACGTGCGGTTTACCTACTAGGTACTATGCTTGGTGGTTATAACGTTGCTCCTTTAGTTGCACTTCTTGATGATGCAGAGCTTGCTGAATTAGCTGCTGACGCACTTAAGAAAACTCTTCTTGTATTTGATGCGTTCCACGACGTTGCTGATAAAGCAAAAGCGGGCAATGCGAATGCACAAGCAGTTATGCAATCTTGGGCTGACGCTGAATGGTTCACTAGCCGTAAAGATGTACCTGAAGAAATCAAACTTACAGTGTTTAAAGTTACTGGCGAAACCAACACTGACGACTTGTCACCTGCACAAGACGCATGGAGTCGTCCAGACATTCCATTGCACGCAAATGCAATGTTGAAAAACGTACGTGATGGCATCAACCCAGAAGTTCCTGGTGAAGTTGGTCCATTAAACCAAATCAAAGACCTTATCGCGAAAGGCAACCAAGTTGCTTACGTGGGTGACGTTGTTGGTACAGGTTCTTCTCGTAAGTCTGCAACTAACTCTGTACTTTGGTTCTTCGGTGATGAAATCGCGCACATTCCAAACAAAAAAGATGGCGGCTACTGCTTAGGTGGTAAAATTGCGCCAATCTTCTTTAACACAATGGAAGATGCGGGTGCTTTACCAGTAGAAATCGACGTTTCTAATATGAACATGGGTGATGAAATCACTCTTAAAATCGACCATGCTGCTGCTAAAGTAACAGCGTTCAAAGACGGCGCACAAATCGCTGAATCTGAACTTAAAACTCCAGTGCTTCTAGACGAAGTACGTGCAGGCGGTCGTATTAACTTGATCGTTGGTCGTGGTTTGACAGCTAAAGCGCGTGAAGCTTTAGGTCTTGCACCATCTACTTTGTTCCGTACTCCAGTACAACCTGAAAACACAGGCAAAGGCTTCACTCAAGCTCAAAAAATGGTAGGTCGCGCTTGTGGTCTTCCAGAAGGTCAAGGTGTTCGTCCAGGTACTTACTGCGAACCTAAGATGACTACTGTTGGTTCTCAAGATACAACAGGTCCAATGACACGTGACGAATTAAAAGATTTAGCTTGCTTAGGTTTCTCTGCAGACTTAGTAATGCAATCTTTCTGTCACACAGCTGCGTATCCAAAACCAGTTGACGTTCAAATGCAACACACGCTTCCTGACTTCATCATGAACCGTGGTGGTGTTTCTTTACGTCCAGGTGACGGTATTATCCACTCTTGGTTAAACCGTATGCTTCTTCCAGATACAGTAGGTACTGGTGGTGACTCGCATACTCGTTTCCCAATTGGTATTTCTTTCCCAGCGGGTTCTGGTCTTGTAGCCTTCGCTGCAGCAACTGGTGTTATGCCACTTGACATGCCTGAGTCTGTACTTGTGAAGTTCAAAGGTAAAATGCAGCCTGGTATCACTTTACGTGACCTTGTACATGCGATTCCTTACTACGCAATTAAAGAAGGTGACTTAACTGTAGAGAAGAAAGGTAAGAAAAACATCTTCTCTGGCCGTATCCTTGAGATCGACCTTACAGAAATGGAAACTGACCTTACTGTTGAGCAAGCGTTCGAACTTTCTGACGCATCTGCTGAACGTTCTG
The DNA here is from genome assembly GCF_024605785.1 of Acinetobacter sp. YH16040_T. Classification (NCBI taxonomy): domain Bacteria; kingdom Pseudomonadati; phylum Pseudomonadota; class Gammaproteobacteria; order Moraxellales; family Moraxellaceae; genus Acinetobacter; species Acinetobacter sp. YH16040_T. The sequence continues at coordinate 1,413,566 of NZ_CP094541.1, forward strand.
CTGCTGGTTGTTCTATCACGCTTTCTGAAGAGAAAGTTGCTGAATACCTTAAATCAAACATTACTATGTTGAAATGGATGATTTCTGAAGGTTATGGCGATGCTCGTACTATGGCGCGCCGTGTAGAAAACATGGAGAAATGGTTAGCGAACCCAAGCCTAATCAAAGCAGATCCAGATGCTGAATACACTAAAGTGTATGAAATTGACCTTTCTACAATTACTGAACCAGTTCTTTGCTGCCCGAACGACCCAGATGACGCTAAATTGCTTTCTGACGTTGCTGGTACAAAAATTGACGAAGTATTCGTTGGTTCATGTATGACTAACATTGGTCACTTCCGTGCGGCTGGTAAACTTCTAGACAAAGTTCCTGGTGGTTCTTTATCTACTCGTCTATGGTTGGCTCCTCCAACTCGTATGGACGAACGTCAATTGATGGAAGAAGGTTTCTACAACATCTATGGTAAAGCTGGCGCTCGTACAGAAATGCCAGGTTGTTCATTATGTATGGGTAACCAAGCACGTGTAGCTCCGAACACTACTTGTGTATCGACTTCTACTCGTAACTTCCCGAACCGTTTAGGTCAAGGCGCAAACGTTTACTTAGCTTCTGCTGAGCTTGCTTCTGTTGCTGCTGTACTTGGTAAATTACCAACTCCAGCTGAGTACCAAGAATACGCAGCTCAAATTGATAGCATGTCTGCAGACATCTACCAATACTTAAGCTTCGACAAAATGGGCGACTATACTGACGCTGCTAAAGACGTTGATACTAAGAAAATTGCTGCTGCTCAATTGTCTTAATTGATTAAGTAGTTAATAAGAAAATCCCACGTCATGTGGGATTTTCTTTATTTAATAGAATCTTACTAATAATAAAACTGTAATTTAGAAATTGGCCTTATGAAACTAAAGAATTTATCTTTTATATTATTAACATTTTGTTCTACACAAATTTTTGCAGAAGTGTCGTATACGAAGTTAGCAAACATAAAATTGGTTGATGAAAGTATATATCCCACAGGATATGACATTCAGTCTGAAGTGGAAAATTTGATTAGAGAGAAAAAGTTCAAAGATATTTCAAACAAAGCACAACAGCTTTTAAATAGTGAAGAATATAATTTTGATGGTAAGTTTAAACATACTAGTTATTTAGATTCTTTTCTTGGGATTGTAAATAAACATCGAGTAACTTCTCCAAATTATTATAAAGAAAATATAGCAATCGCACAGAAATGGATTAAGGCTGAACCAGAGTCACCATTAGGTTATATTTACTATACGCTTTGGGTTAGAAAACATGCTTGGAGCATTAGAGGGGGAAGTTATACTTCACAAGTATCGAAAAAAAATATGCAATATTTTGGTGATCAATCAATTAAAAATTTAAATTTTTTATTAGAAAATTATGATGTTGCATCTAAAGATCCTTTTTATTACTACATACTGTTAATGACCCTACGTGATCTGGGGGCTGAAGAAAACTACTTAAAAGCTTATCAAGATGGAATTGTAAAATATCCAAAACAGCGAGTTATTTATAATACATTTATGGAGAGTTTTGAGCCAAAGTGGTTTGGAGAAAATTATGATGCTATTCAAATGATTATTAATGATATACAGGAAATGAATCCTGCAGAAAAAGATTTTCATTATTATCATATTCTATATACAGTACATAACAATAAGTATGATTTGAAAAAACTAAATGTAAATTGGGCTAGGGTTGAGCAAGGTGCCGTAGATTCTTTAAGTAAACTTACTTCTTTGAGTAAAATAAATGATGTGCAAAAATTGTATTGCTCTTATCCTGGGAATAGAGTGAGGTTGGAACGGTTATTAAAATCCTTTAAACAAGGACAATTAGAAAAAAGCTATATAGAAAATAGTTTGAATAACTGTCAAAAATAGAAATAATCGCCTCTTAATTGGAGGCTTTTATTTATAAATGTTATTTACAGTTCTAAGAATACAACGTTTAATCACAACTAATATTATTTTACAGTAGCATAGATCAGTGCCCAAACAATCCCGATTCCTCTGTATTGGTGGCTTCCTCAACGGAACCCAAGTCAAAGACCAAGGCGAAAGCTTTGTCTGTGTCGAAAATGGCAAACAGATGACTTACCACAAAAAAGAAATCTTTAACCAAGATGCTTGGGATCAAGATTACTATGTCTGTGAAACCACCAGTGATAAAGAGGCGCATAACTGGGTATTCGATATCAAATAATCTCTCAAAATTCCTGCTTTTCAGTCATAAACAGCAAATGCTCAGCACATCACATACGCTGAGCATTTTTATTTATTTCATTTATTAGGCTTCAGAAATGTGTAGTAGAAGAAGGGGCTAAATAACTTATTTACATTTTTCTAGCTGAAAAAATCAAATAATTATGTAAAAAGATAAATAAAATTGAGCACTTAAGATTAAATTATGAATTATGAGCTAGATGCTTTTTTGACAATTGTCGTGGCGGTTTTGGTTTTATTTATCGGTTATTTCTTCGTACACAAAATTTCCATCCTGAAAAAATACAACATTCCTGAACCTGTAGCAGGCGGTTTGGTCGCTGCGATTATCACATTTATATTATTTAAAAACTTTAATATCACCGTAAATTTTGATGCCAAAATCCAGCAAATATTCATGCTGATGTTCTTTACATCGGTAGGCTTGAGCGCAAGTCTTGGAAAACTCAAAGAAGGCGGAAAGGCGCTGGTGCTGTTTTTAGGTTGTGTGATTGTATTTGTCATGCTGCAAAACATCGTTGGTATCAGTTTAGCCAAAATTTTAGGATTAGATCCGCTCATCGGTTTAATTACAGGTTCAGTCACATTAACTGGCGGTCACGGTACAGCAGGTGCATGGGGCACAGTCTTTGAACAAGATCATGGTATACAAGGCGCAGTCGTACTCGGTATGGCAAGTGCAACATTCGGCTTAGTCATTGGTGGCATGATGGGCGGGCCAGTGGCGAAATTCCTCATCCGCCGTTTTCAGTTGGCAGAAGAACTTGTACCGACAACAGGACGTAATGAAGCACCGCCTGCATCTGAAACGGCGCCTTTCGAATATCCTGAAAAAACTCGTTTAATTACCGCAGATGATGCCGTCAAAACGATGGGGATGTTTGCCATCTGTATCAGCTTTGCTTATTTCATGACAGAGTTTGCTCGTGGACAGTGGTTTGAATTACCTACCTTCGTTTGGGCTTTAGCGTGTGGTGTATTTTTAAGAAACACCCTTGAACTTGGCTTTAAAATTGAAATGTTTGATCGCTGTATCGATGTATTTGGTAACGCATCCTTGGCATTATTTTTATCCATGGCGCTGATGTCATTGCAGCTCTGGTTATTGGCAGATCTTGCAGGCCCGCTGGTGATTATTTTACTGGTACAAACCCTCGTTTTAGCACTGTATCTGTACTTTGTAACTTTTAAGATCATGGGAAAAAGCTATGACGCAGCCGTACTTTGTGCAGGGCAATGTGGTATAAATTTGGGTGCAACACCGACAGCGATTGCCAATATTCAGGCAGTGACCAATACCTATGGGCCATCACATAAAGCCTTTTTGATTATTCCTTTGACAGGGGCATTCTTTGTAGATATTGTCAATGCTGTGGTCATTCAGGCAACGATAGGCTTCTTTGGTTAATACTATATATACAGCTTTAAAAAATGCTAAAGCATCTAGATAGAGTGCTTTAGCATTTCATTTTTCACCATCTTATTGATCAAGAATAATAAACAATGAAAGTTTTAAAATATCATTTGCCTTACATCAAATTGTTCATGCTATTTGTATTAACAGCATTTCCATTTTCTATAACCTTTTCAGCCGAAATTGATGTCCGAAAGACCATCGTTCAAGCAAAAAATAACGATAAACAGGCGCTTTATGATTTGGCTGTACTGAAACATATGGGGCTAGAAGGTGTGGAGATTAATCTGCCTGAAGCCATAGCGCTGTATAAGCGTGCTTCTGCCTTAGGGCACCGCTCTGCAAATCAAAATTTGGGATTGATGTATTACAAAGGTGTAGGAGTAAAAGTAGATTATGTAGAAGCCGCAAAATGGTTTGAGATCGGTGCTGAAAGAAACTTAGATGATTCAAAGCGTATGCTTTTGATTATGAATAAATATGAACTCATTCCAAGGAATGAGAAAAAATTGGAAAGTCTTTTAATTGAATTTGCAAATAAAGGCAAGCAAGAAGATATCGAACAATTGGCCGACTATTATTACTATACGAAGCAAAATATGCAGCTTGCTGAAAAGCCAACGATGTTGTTGGCTGAACAAGGCTTGGCTCAATATCAGTCCCGTTTGGGTATGATTTATTATCAAGGTATTGACGCAAAGCCTGATTATAAAAAGGCTTATCCGTGGTTTTTAAAGGCTGCGGAAGCAAATGATTTGAACGGAAAAATTAGCGTAGCAAGTTTTTATTTAGGTGGGCTAGGCGTACAGCGAGATTTTGAAAAAGCTGTTGCATGGTTTAATTCGGCTTATGAGCAGGACCCTGTGAAAACATGTGAAATTCACAGTCTCGTTCTGTCAGAATTGAACAATGAAACACAACAATGTGAGTTGAGTAGAAAACATTAAAAAGCCCCCATGGTTAGGGGCTAGTCGTATCACTCGCGTGATACTCATATAAGGCTCATCTCATACTGTGTATATTAAAGCATAAAATTGAAAAAATGCTGAGTAAATTGACAGTTAAAACTTTGTTGTTTTAGGAAAAAGCGATCGCTATACTTTGCCATGAACATTTGTTCAATTCACTATAACCATAAAGAACTATATTGATGAAAGAATATAAAGTTGTTATCTATCAAGAAGGTATGCTGGGATCTTTGCTGCTTGGCTCTTCAAAAGTTGATCCTGTTAAATTCACTAATTTTTTAAATCAAAATGCACAGCAAGGTTGGGCGGTGATTACGATGGAAAAGGATATCCGTCGTATGCTGCTTTTTTGGAAGCGCGAAGCTTATGTAGTTGTTTTGGAGAGAGAAAAATGAAATACGGTGTCTTTAGTGCACTTATTATTTCAGTTTTATGGGGTTTATTAGCCATCGCTCAATTATGGTTTGAGTTGCTCAGTATCGAAGTATTTACCAAACTAACCGTCACAGTAGTGATCTTAGAAGCCATCATTATTATTGCAACATTGGTCATACGTGAGTATTTGACAGATAAAAAATTGAAAAAAGATGGCTATATAGATTAGAACACATAAATAGGGCAATTGAGTGCTGAACTCAATTGCCCTTAAATTTTAAAGTCATCTTATAGATTAAATCTATATTGGCTCATTACTCAATCATCATAAGGTCAGCACTGCTGGCAGATTTTAATTGTCGTAGCGCAAAAATAGAGCGTGTATGGCGTATACCTTTCATAGAATATAAGTTTTTACGCAAAAAACGCTCATAGTGTTCAGCATTTTTAACCGCAACTTTCACTAAATAATCGTAATCGCCAGTGACTAAATGTGCCTCTACCACTTCTGGCATATTGGCTAAAGTTTCACTAAATTGATCTAAAATTTCATCATCGTGACGTTCTAATGTGATTTCAATAAAGAATAATTCATTGATCCCAATCGATTTTGGATTGATGTTGGCTGTATAACCATCGATAATTTTTAAATTTTCTAGACGTTTTAAGCGTGTCCAACATGGCGAAGAGGAGAGACCAACACGTTCAGAAAGCTGGGCTATGGTGAGTCGTCCATCTTCTCTTAATGCGGATAATATTAAGCGATCAATTCTGTCGAGGTTGTGTCGTGCTTCACTCATGCCAAAATAGAATATAATTGAGAAAAAATAGTTATATCATTTTTTGCAATGGTCGGCTGAAGAAAATAAGCACACTTGGACGTTCAGTGCAGATTTTAAAGATAGAAAAATAAAATATGTAAGGTGTTAGGTAGTGTGATTGAATCTAAAAGTAGAAAATCTTGTGCAGACCATAAAAAGACCACTCAGCCGGATTACTGACTGAGTGGCAAAAACTTAAGCGTGTAACTGTTGTTCAATGATCGGCCATAGGTTTTGATGTGACGATTTAAACATCAACATATGTCCGATGGCTTTATGACCTGTTTCTTTCGGTTTTAACTCAATCATTTGAGTCGAAGCATTCGGGTATAAGCGCAGCAAGTCTTTGACATTGGCTTCCGTGGCAATTTCGTCATCGGAGCTCCATACGGCGGTGATCGGGCAGCTCACTTTTTGATGAAAATCATGCTGAACAGTTTTGCCTAAGGCATTGATGACATAACCAGGTTTGCTACAAAATTCAGCCCATTCACGAGCTACATCTTTTGGCAAATTTTCCCCCATGCCAATCGCATTGGTCGGCCCATAGCCAATGGTATAGCGTGCAATCGGGAAGATCACATTAAACATCACTGGGGCTAAAAGCTTGGTACGACCTTTAAGATCTTTGACATGCCCCGTAGAGCCAGAAACAGCTACCACTTTGGCAACTTTGTCATAATTTGGCACGATACCTAATAATTGTCCGCCTGCGCTATGACCGAGTAATATGACTTTAGGCGCTTGCGTTTTACTGATCAAAGCGTCGATTGCCGCAGGGATATCAAGCTGCCCCCATTGCACAATACTTGCTGTCGATTGTTTTAAAGGGCTGTGTAGCGACTCACCAATACCACGAAAATCAAAAACTAAAACGTCATAGCCTTGTTGGCTCAACCATGTTGCATAACTATTATAAAATTGCTTGGTAATGCCTGTGGCTGGACAAATCAACACAGGTAAAACCTGTTTGAGCTCTGTCTGGTGCGGATAAAAGCGCGCACTCAGTGAATAACCGTCTTGGCAATGAATCGTGAGTTTTTCAGATGATGACATGATTCAAACTTCATGGGTGTGTTCCGATGACTCTAATTTACACAAGTTCCAAAAAGAAACCTGAAAAGAGTATGACTCTAAAGTCATGTCATAACAGGTTTGAAGCAAGTACTATTGCAGTAGAAATACAGATAAAAATAATGAGTGTAATTGAATAATGGATGTAAATTAAAATGGACATGCTTCAACTTTCGGGTGCAGTAAAAATTGCGATAGTTTTTAGTGGGATTTATTTATGGGTAGGTATGCTCACAGGTGTGTGGAAATATGCACAAATAAGGCAGTCAGAACTGGCACGTGCGCATTATTATGTAGATATCGCACATCGGAGCAGTTTGTTATACGCCCCAGCGACACTCATTTTGGCGGTATTGGCCTATTTTTCAGCACTTCCACATACACTCAATTTACTGTTTGTAATCATCAATCTGTTCTTTTTTAGCTTTTCGATTTTAAGTTATGTACTGCATGGCTATTTAGCCGATACCACCAATCAATTTAAAGTGCCACACGTCTTAGGCAAATGGCATTTGCCTAAATGGATGATGAGTATGGCAATGCTTGGATTGGTGATTGGTGAGTTAATTGCAACACTCGGATTGCTCTTTGGAGTCATCGTTAAATTTTGGTTTTAAGCAAAGTAGTATCAATCATAAATAGTACCAATTAGATTGGAGGCTAATCAGGAGATAAAAGCTTTTAAAGTGCAGGCGATTGTTCGGTAGAAGAATTTATATAAACAAAATTTTAAGTTCTGCAGAATTGAAAATTTATGAGAAAAGGCTGATGATTTTCTGGTTATTTTAGGGATTATTTTTATTGTTATTTAAAATGGATTGAATGATCGAGAAGGTAGGGGTGGCATCTTTTCTTTTTTCAAGATGGATGATGCCTCATCCATCTTCTAACTTAAAATTCTGTTGATTTTTGCTTTCGATATTTGTGGTCAATGACTGCCCATAAATAAAAGGCTACAGAGACAATAAGCGCATAAGCAAAATATTCAGGTCTTAAATTTCCTTGTATTAAGCCTTGAATAAGTAGTGTCAGCATGAGAGCAATAGTGGTGCTTGTATAGGTCACCATGTTCTTATTTGCCTTCAGAGCGTTAATGAAGAATTGCTTTTTGAAATGTACTGATAACATCTCCACCCCTCCTTGTTGTTGTTTAGCCAAAACCCATGATTTTGGTCAGGTTTGAACTACTGTTGTACTTCGAAACTAGAAGTATTTCAATAGTAAATGTCATTATTTTGTCATAAAACTATGTTAGATCATCGTATAAGAATAATCATTTTATTCATATACTAAATATTATGAATCTAAAGGTGTTGACTGGTGAGTAAAATGGTCGATGCATAATATCTATGTATGAATAAGCAATATATATACCAACACGGGTATATCGGCTTTATGACACGAAACCGCCTAGCTTACAGTCTGAATCGAGCTTAATCATGGAGTTTGTGTACGGTGTATTTTGCAGAAAGTATTTGTATTTTAACTATTATTATATTTTGTAGCCAAAGGGCTGGCTTTTTTTCTCATCATGAAAATAAAACTTTATTTAAAAGTTCAATGACTTAGGATTATTGCGCTGTAGTAGGACAAATAAATGTCAGTTTGGGTAAAACTCGACAATTATTGGTCACAGGTAAAATCGTCATTCGGGTAAAACTCCGATTTTAGACAGGTCAAAAAAGGTTATTTTTTAACTTTGTCAATTACAGCAGCAATAATCAGCACAATCACAGAAGGGATCAGCCATGCTAAATTTTGTTGAGCAAGAGGTAGATTGGCAATAAAGCTTGGAAGTGCATCTTCGAAACCAGCCACTTTTAAACCATCAAAAATACCGAAAATAAACGCACATGCGGTAACAGGCGCAATAACTCTTGATGGTGAAATAAACCATTTAGAGCAGAAGCTCAGTAGGATAACTACAATCGCAGGTGGATAAATCGCACTTAAAACAGGCACTGAAACTGCAATGAGTTTGGTTAAACCTAAGTTTGAAATCAGTAGTGAGAAACCAACTAAAATGAACACAAAAACTTTGTATGGAATTTTAGTCAATTCTGAGAAATATTCAGCACATGCGCAGGTTAAGCCTATCGCGGTAACCATACATGCAACAAAAATCATTGCAGATAGGAAATAAGCGCCCATATCACCAAAAGCATGTTGTACATATGCATGCAGGATCACTGCACCATTTGTTGCATTTGGAGCAATATCATGGCTGCCCATACCGAGTTTGAATAAGCTGATATATACCAGTGTAAGTCCAATACCAGAAATAATACTGGCAATGACAGCATATTTGGTGACGAGCTTACTATCCGTTACGCCGCGTGAAGTAATGGCTTTGACGATCACAATACCAAAAACTAAAGCGCCTAATGTATCCATGGTTAAATAACCATTTACTACACCTTCAGAAACTGGTGCAGTTACGTAGTTATCAATTGCAGGTGGAATCACACCGGCAGGGATAAAGAACGCAGAGATACCCAGTATAACGAGGCCTAAAATCTTGAGTGGTGAAAGGAAATAACCTACGGTATCTAAAATTTTATTTGGGTAAAGTGAAACAATGGTCACTAATGCAAAATAAATCACGCTATAAATCAGCAGACTGTTTGCGCTGTTACCAAAATAAGAAGAGAAACCAATTTCATAAGAAACGGTAGCTGTACGAGGTGTTGCAAATAAAGGTCCAACAGCTAAGTAACACGCGACAGTAAGGATAATGCTGGCTACTTTACCCAAAGGTGAACTTAAGACTTGAATAGAACCTTCAACACGCGACAAAGCAATAATCGTGATGACAGGTAGACCAACTGCGGTGATTAAGAAACCAAATGCAGCTAACCAAACATGTTCACCCGCTTGCTGTGCGACAATTGGTGGGAAAATAATGTTACCTGCACCAATAAACAGTGCAAAGGTCATAAAACCTAAGGCAACAATATCCCGTGTACGAAGACTTGTCATAAAGGGGAGATGAACTGTGAAAAAAGGCAATTTTAGTGCAATTAAGCTCGTTTTTGGAGCAAAATTTATAAATCGTATAGATAGTTTTTATAATACGAATCATGAATATATTGACAGATAAAATAATGTTTTATTTATATTTATGATAAATAAAAGAAATTTATTGTATATAAATTTTTTATAGAAATATGTTTAGCGATTAAGATTTATCAGATATAAATCAATTGTTCTAATTTTCAGCACTAAATAGGATGCTATAAGCCGAATAAATGCAGAAATATTGGCTGAATAAAACAAAAAAAATCTAAAAGGTCTATAATTCGGTGTATTCAAATTTGAGGATATTCAGATGAAAGCTTCCAAAATCACGATTAAAACCGAGCAAGATATTGAAAAATTACGCATTTCAGGTCGTTTAGCTGCTCAGGTTTTAGAGATGATCGGGGAGTATGTCAAGCCGGGCGTGACGACTGAATATTTGGACGATATCTGCAATGATTTTATCATCAACACACTTAAAGTGATTCCTGCCAATGTTGGCTACTATGGCTATACCAAAACCACCTGTATTTCACCGAATGAAGTGGTTTGTCATGGTATTCCTTCGAAAGAAACCGTATTGAAAGATGGCGACATTATCAATATTGATGTTGCCATCATTAAAGATGGTTATTTTGGTGATACCAGTCGTATGTACTATGTGGGTGAGGTTTCGCCTGCGGCTAAAAAGTTAGTCGAAACTACCTACGAGGCCATGGTTGCTGGGATTCATGCAGTTAAACCGGGAGCAACATTGGGAGATGTAGGTTATGCCATTCAACAAGTTGCTCATCGTGAAGGCTACAGCATTGTACGTGAATACTGTGGTCATGGGATTGGTAAGGTTTATCATGAGCAACCGAGCGTTTTACACTATGGTCAACCGGGTCAAGGTGTAATTCTAAAAAAAGGCATGGTCTTTACCATTGAGCCGATGATTAACAGCGGTAAAGCGCGAACTAAAGAGTTAAAAGATGGCTGGACAGTAATTACTGCAGACCGTTCTTTATCGGCACAGTGGGAACATATGGTTGTTGTGACCGATAGTGGTTTTGAGTTGCTATCTCCATGGCCAGAAGGTACAGGTGCATATCCTGCAATCTAAGCTAAATCGCGAATTTAATCCTGAATCTGCTGTATCTAAAGGATTGAAGTTAAATTAAATTGTACAAGTGTATATTTTTTGACTTTAGTCTAATAAGTTGTAGTGTGTATGAGCGTTATAGGTTTTAAGACTAAGAGGTTTTCTCTATAGCTTAATTTATAAGGTTTTGCTTATAACTCTGAAAATCAGTTAGAGCTATTAACGATTTAATAAAGATGTATTTTATTTATATAATATGATTACAGATTCTGCTGTAGTTTCTGATTTTACTTGGTTTTTAAGTTTTCGCTTACCCATCACATGGGTAAGCTTTTTTTTGCCTAAAATTTAGCGTGTTCATGTTGGCTGAGTTTTTCAACTAAATAATCAATGAAAACACGTACAGCCGGTAATAAGCCACGACGAGATGGATATACAGCATGGAAAATACCATGTGCAGCTTTCCATTCAGGTAATACATGAACCAAAGCACCTGATTTCACATGATCGGACACAATACTGTCGGGTAATAACACCACGCCACAATCTTGGCAGGCTAGTGCAGCTAACATCGATAGGTCAGAGCCCATTACCGTTGGGTTAACTTTGATTTTTTTCTGATGATGCTGTGCATCGGTCACAATAATATGTTGATCGAGATGCTCATCCGCCATACTTAAAATTTGATGTTGTGATAAATCTTCGGGCTGTTTGAGTTCACCAAATTTATTCAGATAGGCCTGACTGGCAAATAAGTGCTGCTCAATCGTTTCAAATTTACGAATAACTAAATTAGGGTCATCGTCTAGATTTGAACGTACACGCAGCGCAAGATCGAAGCCTTCATTAATGATATCTACGCGGCGATTGGTCACCATCATTTGCACTTTAATTTCTGGGTATTGCTTTAAAAATTCAGGCAAAATTTTAGTCATTTCATTTTGCGCGATGGAAACAGGTAAGCTGACTTTAATTAAGCCGCGCGGCTGTGTACTGAGATGATCAACCAAATCGTGTGCGGCTTGAGCGGCATTCATCATGACTTGTGCATGACGATAGATGTTCATACCAATATCTGTCACAGCAAAATGTCGTGAGCTACGTTGAATCAGGCGGACACCTAAACGTTCTTCTAAGTTATAGACCCGACGACTCAGTTTTGATTTTGGAATATCTGTTGCACGTTCTGCTGCACTAAAACCACCATGTTCGACCACTTGGGCAAAACAATAAAAATCATCTAGATCACTCAGCACTGTTCTTATTCCATATTTGCAACGATTTTGCTAATTAACTTGAATTGTTTCATGAAGTCAATCACGTTTTGTAGTTTTTCATGTGAGAAGTTTGAGCAAAATTGCCAAGACTAAAGTCGGGTTAACCTTGTAATCGTTTCACATTAGCATGACCAAACAATAAATGTGGTGTATACATCTTTTAAATAACCGAATTTGAAGGATGTGATTTGAGTGTCGTCCTGATATATTCAAATAAAAGACCATTATGAAAGAAATTCGACATTAAAGGACAATGTCATGGAATTAAGACATTTACGTTACTTTGTCGCCGTTGTAGAAGAACAGAGTTTTACGAAGGCTGCTGAAAAGCTATTTATTGCTCAACCTCCTTTAAGTCGTCAAATTCAAAATTTAGAAGAAGAGTTGGGTGCGCAGCTTTTTGAGCGTGGCAGCCGTCCTTTAAGAACCACCACCATTGGCCGTTTCTTTTATCAGCAAGCTGTGAAATTACTTTCCAATGCAGAAGAAATTAAGCTCATTACGCAGCGGGCCAGTGCCACTGAACGCACGATTAATATCGGTTATGGCGGTTCGTTACTCTGTGGTTTATTACCTCGAATTGTTTATTTGTTCCGTCAGCAATATCCACACTTAAATGTAAATTTAATTGAACTGAGTGCAGTCGATCAGATTCAGGCATTAAAAGAAGGTCGGGTTGATGCATGTTTTAGCCGAGTTCGTGTGTCGGATCAGGCGGTTAAACGTGTGCTATTGCGTGAAGAGCCTCTGATTGTTGCGGTGCATTCAAGCCATCCTTTATCTTCACAACAACAGATTGCATTGAATAATCTCAAAGATGAGCAGATTTTTATCTATCCAGCAACGGATGGTCAAAGTTATGCAACGCTGATCAAGTCGTTGTTTTTAGAATATGGTATGGAGCCGAAACGCTTTAATACTCAAGCAGATTTGCAACAATCACTAGGCATGGTTGCCGCAGGCGAAGGCATTTGTATTGTTCCTGAATCTGTACAAATTATGCAGTTTAGGCATGTGAATTATGTGAAATTATCGGATAGTGCTGCCATTAGCCAAATTTATTTGATTGTGCGGAATGATGATGAAGGGGAATTGGCGCGTCCTTTATTTGACTGCGTTTACCAAGTATATGATTTGGAAGCAATTGAATACGATCGTCGGGTTTTCTAGTGCTTATTTTAAAAAGTAATAATAACATTAAATTTGAAATTCAATTTTGAAGCAAACGTTTAAGTAACACCTTTCTGCATAAAACATAGGCTCAATCTTGAAAAGTAATGAGCCTATTTTTTTATTCAGTCTTATTAGATCGCTTGTTTTAAAAACTTGGTGATTTCACGGCTAAATTTGACCGGTTCACTGATTAATGGAGTGTGTCCCGATTTTTTAAAAATAATCTGCTCAGCATTGACTAGGCTGTCAGCAATAATTTTTTGACCTTGGGCAGGATAGAGGATCGATTTTGCCCCTGTGAAAAAAGTTGTTGGCGCGGTGAGTGCTGCAATGGCTTCACGATAATCTTCAGTATGGTTCAAATAATTTTGAATATACCAATATAAATACGCCACACTTTGTGAGGGTAACATCAGCTTCTGTAAAGTTGGTTGTTGGTATGCAATACGGAAAGCGGATAATGCATAAGGATTGCTATTTTGTAAGTCTATGAACCTTAACCAAGCGTCGACCAGACCTTGACGGTCATGTTTATTCATCTGCTGTGCAAATGGCACAGAGAGGTTGATTGCAAGTACCTTCGAGATGTCTTCTAAAATACTTAAAAACTCAGTGTGACGTTTGCCATATAAACCATATTGCCAATCTGCATCTACTCGTATTTTAGGGGTTTGATCGATGTGTAAATAACGTTTAATTTTTTCAGCAAACTGACCGTATTTTAAACCGTGCATGGTGGTCGTTGCCCCCATGGAGTAGGCAATCACCGTGATTTTATCGTAACCGAGCTGGGAAACTAAGCTGTCAATATCTCGCCAATGGCTTGAAATGATGTCCATATTTGGAATTTGACAAAGTTTAGAGCCGCCAAATCCACGCCAGTCTGGAATGATAAATTTAAAATGCTTTCGGTGTTGATATAGAAAAGGATGCCATTGCCAACTTTGCATGCCCAGCCCCGATAAAACCAGAATGGGTTCTCCTTGACCATATTCACGAACATACAGTTGTTGCTGATCGGGCATTGTATAGTGTGGCATGCGGCTTCCTATTTATTTTTTTGTTTTAGCGATTAAATTTATGCAACTGTGGAATGATGGTTTCGAGCCATTTGATCCAACCGATTTCCAAATCTATCCCAAGCTGTAAAATCATTTTATGAATGTACAAAGTACGGTCTTCATCATGCGCATGTGCAAAGTCTTTTGCAAAAATAGACTGGTACACTTTTAGTTTTTCTTTGTGAATGTCTAGATGGCGCTCTAATTCGGGTAATACGCCATTTGTACCCAGCTGAGCTTCTGCACGTAAACGAACCATCAACTCTTCACGTAATTGAGCCGGAGGGCTTTGCTCAACCATCCAATTTGCCAGCTCTATGCTTCCAAGTTGTTCAACTTGGTAGGTTTTTTTACGAGTCGTACTGTGCTCATCTTCAATGGTGCTGATCCAGCCTTTTTGCTGCATACCACTGAGTTCACGGTAGATTTGCTGATGTGTTGCATTCCAAAAAAAGCCCATAGAGCGGTCAAAACGGCGCGCAAGGTCAATCCCTGTACTCGGTTTCTCAAGTAAGCTCGTGAGTAAAACATGGGCTAAAGACATATATGGCTCAGTCAAAATAGTTTTGTACTTTTTATTATGCAACATGTTGCATAAAAATCAAATCTCGCATATAAATTAGTGCAACAAGTTGCAAAAATCTTGTATGCGTAGATGGAAAGAGAAAGCTCGTATACAAGCGAAGATAAAAATAGCCAGCTTTTCAGCACGCTAAGGAGAAAAAATGTCAAATTATCCAAATTTATTGGCACCACTAGATTTAGGTTTTACAACGCTAAAGAACCGTGTATTGATGGGTTCTATGCATATCGGTCTGGAAGAAGCACCGGGTGGCTATGAACGCATGGCAGCTTTTTATGCAGAGCGTGCGAAAGGCGGTGTAGGTTTGATTGTAACCGGTGGTATTTCTCCCAATGATGATGGTGTGACATTTGCTGGTGGTTCAAAATTAGACTCTTTAGAAGAAGCAGAAAAGCATAAAGTGATTACGCAGGCGGTACATGATGCTGGCGGTAAAATTGCGATGCAGATTTTGCATACAGGTCGTTATTCGTATCAGGCCAATAATGTTGCACCTTCTTCAATTCAAGCACCAATTAACCCAGTAAAACCACAAGCTTTAAGCACAGCAGACGTCGAACGCACGATCAATGACTTTGCTCGATGTGCTCAGTTAGCACAGACAGCGGGTTATGACGGTGTAGAAGTCATGGGGTCAGAAGGTTATTTAATTAATGAGTTTATTGCTGCACGTACCAACCACCGTGATGACGAATGGGGCGGCAGTTATGAAAACCGTATTCGTTTTCCAATTGAGATCGTGCGTCGTACGCGTGAATTAGTTGGTGAAAATTTTATTATTATTTATCGTCTTTCTATGTTGGATTTGGTTGAGGGTGGGTCGACTTTTGAAGAAGTTGTGCAACTTGCAAAAGCCATTGAAAAAGCCGGTGCAACTATTATCAATACCGGTATTGGCTGGCACGAAGCACGTATTCCGACCATTGCAACCAAAGTGCCACGTGCTGCATTTACATGGGTAACCAAGAAATTAAAAGGTCTTGTGAATGTTCCTTTAATCACCTCAAACCGTATCAATACTCCTGAAATGGCTGAGCACGTACTTGCTTCGGGTGATGCAGATATGGTGTCCATGGCACGTCCAATGCTGGCTGACCCACGTTTTGTGGAAAAAGCAGAACAAGGTCGTAGTGATGAAATTAATACCTGTATCGGTTGTAACCAAGCCTGCCTAGATCATATTTTCTCAATGAAAATTGCAACATGTTTGGTTAACCCTCAAGCTTGCTATGAAACTGAGCTGATATTTAAAGAATCTGCACAAGTGAAAAATATCGCTGTGATTGGTGCGGGACCTGCGGGTTTAAGCTTTGCAACTTATGCAGCAGAACGTGGTCACAACGTAACGGTTTTTGAAGCTTCAAGCCAAATTGGTGGGCAGTTTAATATTGCGAAAACGATTCCTGGTAAAGAAGAGTTTTATGAAACGCTGCGCTATTTCAAACGCAAAATAGAACTATTGCCTCAGATTAAATTGGTACTGAACCATACGGCAACCTATGAAGAATTAGCTCAGTCTGATTTTGATGACATCGTGGTGGCGACGGGTGTAACACCGCGTCAGTTAGATATAGATGGTATTGATCATCCAAAAGTATTGAGTTATTTACAGGTTTTACGTGAACGTCAACCTGTGGGCAAACGTGTAGCGATCATTGGTGCAGGCGGTATTGGTTTCGATACGGCTGAATATTTAACGCATGAAGGTGAGAGCGGTAGCCTCAATCCTGAGAAATTTTATGATGAATGGGGAATTGATACCACTTATGCGCAAGTCGGTGGCTTGAAACATCCAGACGTCGAAGAATCGCCGCGTGAAGTGTATTTATTGCAACGTAAGGCTAAATCGGTTGGTGCTGGCTTAGGTAAAACCACGGGTTGGATTCACCGTACAGGTTTGAAACACCGCGATGTGAAAATGATTGCGGGTGCAAGCTACGACAAAATTGATGATCAAGGTTTGCATATTACCGTTGATGGTCAATCACGTATTTTAGATGTTGATCATGTGGTGATTTGTGCAGGTCAGGAATCCTATACCGCGATGTATGAACAGCTACAAGCAGATGGGAAAAATGTGCATTTGATTGGTGGTGCGAAAGAAGCAGGTGAGTTAGATGCTAAACGTGCCATTCGTCAAGGTGCAGATTTGGCTGCGGTGATTTAATCAGCCTCATACTAAACCACGACAACTTCATTCAATTTAATATGCAGTTGTCGTGCTTCCTCTCCATTTGGGAGAGGAGTTTGAGGAAAGGGAAATGATTCATCAAAAAAAAGACATAAACATGACTATTGAAACAACAAAAAAATCTGTTGCACGTTGGCACGAAATGCTTAACACACGGGATATGAATATTTTAAATGAACTCTTGGCAGAGGATGTGGTGTTTCGTTCACCTGTCGCGTTTAACCCATATCCAGGTAAGCCTGTAGTAACTTTTATTTTGACCAATGTGATTCAAATTTTTGAAAATTTTACTTACCACCGTGAGTTTTATAGTGAGGATGGCCTCAATGTTGTACTTGAGTTTTCTGCCAATGTTGGCGAGAAAAAGTTAAAAGGGATCGACATGATTCAGTTTAATGAACAAGGTCAGATGATTGATTTTGAAGTCATGCTTCGTCCAAAAAGTGGCTTGGAAGCATTGGCGGCGAAAATGGGTGAGCGCATTATGCAATATCAGCCTTAACTCTGCTGATTTTTAAATGCTCATCACAGAATGATAAAAAGCATGATGAATATTGTCATGCTTTTTGCTTATGAGGCTTAAGCAAACAAATATTGCTAGCGAGATACGGTTTTGTAGATACATTTTTTTAATGGGCATTGTTAGTCAAAGTGAAAAGATTGAAATGATTTGCTGTGGTGCGAAGCGAGGTGAAGGTAAGGTCAATGAATAATGTGATGCATAAAGGGCGTCAGGCTCTTTTAAACTTTGTAGATCATGCAATTGGTGCAGAATTATCACAGCTTTATTATCATCCTGAAGGGCAAATGAAAGATGTGCTGCCGAAGTTAAAGCAACTACATGAAAAATATCGTCCTACGCCTTGGCTGTCGAATACTCATGCACATTTACTGTATTTTGATGTCATTAAAAAGCGCCAAGTGAAGCTTAAATACGACGCTATAGAGCAACTGACCATGGCTGATGGAGGGATTACAGCCATTGCATGGTTGGGCTTAGATTTACCTGCGGATGTGCCAACTGTGGTGCTCATGCATACGATTACGGGAACGCCTGAAAGTATGCGAGAAGTGGTTCGGGATCTTCATCTATATACAGGTTGGCGCATTGCACTGTGTTTAAGACGCGGTCATGCCAATTTGCCTATGCCAGTTGCCAAAATAAATTTATTTGGTTCAACCGATGACTTACGTGAACAGATTGCCTTTATTCAGCAGAAATTTCCCGCATCGAGTTTGTATGGCGTCGGTTCATCTGCAGGAACGGGGCTATTGGTCCGCTATTTAGGCGAGCAAGGTGAGGAAACACCACTTAAAGCGGCTTTTGCTTTATGTCCGGGCTATGACACCGAGCTTGGCTTTAAAAATGTCCATCCTTTTTACAGTAAAATGATGACCAAGAAGCTCTTTCAGAAATTTGTAGAACCCTATTCTGCAACATGGTCAACAACACCATCTTTAATAGAAGTACTAAAAAGTAAAAATTTGGCGCAGTTTGAGCGTGCTTATTTCCAAATGGCTGGTTTTGCCGATTATGAAAGTTATGCAAAATCTACCAATCCAATTTATGTATTTGAAAATCTTAAAATTCCATTGATGATTTTAAATGCCGAAGATGACCCTGTTTGCCACATTCAAAACTTTGAACCCTATAAAGAATTAATCCGTTCTTTGCCGAATGTTGTGGTGGTAACCACCAAAAAAGGCAGTCACTGTGGTTATTATGAAGGTTTAGTGGAAACCCATTCATGGGCAACCAAATTGATGGCAGATTTTTTAAAGTTATATGCGAACTAAAAAATAGCCTACTTTGGATAGGCTATTTTAAGTGTGTGTTACTCGGCTTGTGCGCAACATGCAGTTGTTTGAGGTTTAAGCTTCATCTGTATCAATACTAAAATCAACGCTATAGCACTCAATGTCGCTCCTGTATAAGATACTGCAGCATAGCTTAGGTTGAGATTTAGCACTGCGGCACCTGCAACAGCGCCCAAAGCATTTCCAAGATTAAATGCACCAATATTCACTGAAGAAGCGAGGCCTGGTGCATCGTGAGCGACTGTCATAACACGCATTTGTAAAGGTGGTACAACGGCAAAGGCTGCTGCTCCCCAGATGATTAATGCAATCGCCGCGCCAATGGTGGTTGTTGCTAAAATTGGAAATAACAGCATCATCAGCATGAGTAAGACTAAAAAGCCAATCAAGGTTTTATCTAGAGACTGATCTGCAAACTTACCACCGAAATGGTTACCAATTGAAAATCCGATCCCGATTAAGACCAACATGAAAGTGATAAGCTCAGGGCTTGCATGGGTAAAGACTTTTAAGCTCGGTGCGATATAGGTATAGAGCGCGAACATAGCTCCAGCACTCATTACCGTGGTGAGCAGTGCTAAAACAACAGGCATGCGTGTTAATACTTTTAACTCTGCTCGTACATCAGGTTTTTCGGTCTGTTGCTGATGAGGTAGTGCTTTCCATAATGCCAACATGGTGATGATGCCCAGTAAGGTAATAGCGGCAAAAGACATACGCCAACCGATATTTTGCCCCACCCACGTTGCGAGTGGCACGCCGCCAATATTGGCAATGGTCAAGCCCATAAACATCATAGCAACGGCACTGGCTTGTTTATCTTTCGGCACAACACTCGCTGCAACGACAGAACCTAAGCCAAAAAATGCCCCATGATTTAAGCTAGTCACCAAACGTGCCGCCATTAAACCGAGATAATTGGGTGCAATCGTTGCCAAAATATTACCGATGGTAAAGATTGCCATTAGTAAAATAAGGGCAGTACGTTTAGGAAAACGTGCTAACCATAAGGTCATTAATGGGGCACCAATCATGACGCCAACGGCATAGGCACTAATCAGTAAGCCCGCTTGAGGAATGGAAACCGATAAATCTGCTGCGATTTCAGGCAAAAAACCCATCGGTGAAAATTCTGTTGTGCCAATTGCAAAAGCACCTACGGCTAATGCAATTAATGGAAAATTGAATTTCATATTAAATATCCCACACTGGAGCAAGTTCAGGTGGGTTCACTTCACGTGCATTTCTGTCTAGTGTGGCAATGGCCTGCATCTGTTCTGATGTTAAATGAATGTCTTGAGCTTTTAAGTTACTGGTTAAATGTTCACGTTGGGTTGACGATGGAATTACGGCATAACCCTTTTGCAGCGCCCAAGCGAGTGTCACTTGTGCAACTGAAGCTTGGTGTTGTGCTGCAATATCAGAAAGTATTGGGTCATTTAGCACTTTGCCATAAGCCAAGGTCATATAAGAGGTGACATCAATATTTTGCTGTTTTAAGTAAGTCGCAAGTCGTTCATTTTGAAGATAAGGACTCAGTTCAATTTGATTGGTTGCAATCTGCTCAGCACCTATACTGTCAATAGCTTGTTGAGTAAGCTCAATATTAAAATTAGATACACCAATATATTCAGTCAAACCTTGTTTTTTTGCCTCAAGTAAATGTCCCATTAATTCTGGAATATTGACTCCAAGTGCAGGTGCAGGCCAATGAATAAGTGTGAGGTTAACTGCATCTGTCCTTAATTTAATTAAGCTGTCTTTTAGACTGGGTATCAGTTTGTCGGCAGCATAATTTTCAGTCCAAATTTTCGTGGTTAAGAAAATATCAGCTCGATTGACCTGACTTTCATCGATTGCTTGGCCTACTTCTGCTTCATTACCGTAGATTTGTGCGGTGTCTACAGCACGATATCCAACTTCTAAGGCAGTTTTAACAGAATGAATGACAGTGTCACCTGTCAAACGGAAGGTGCCGACACCAAATTGAGGAACAATCATCAGGAATTCTCTTTTTTTGAGTTGATGCTATTGTGCTGCTAATTTTATTGAAGAAAAATGCATGAGTTTGGAATATATTATTGATTAAAAATCACGAATTCGAATATGCAATGAAATCGACCATTGAGGAGCTGCAGGCTTTTACTGTTATTGTAGATAGTGGCTCTATTATCAAAGCAGCAGAAAGATTAGATCAAACAGCATCTGGTGTCAGCCGCGCATTACAGCGTCTGGAATCTAAATTAAATGTAACCTTGTTGGAACGAACTACCCGCAAAATTAAGCTCACGCAAGAGGGGCAATTGTTTTTAGCAAAAACACGGCGGATATTGAATGATTTGAGCGAAGCGGAAGATTCTCTGCTGAAATTAGATGCCGACACTTCTGGTCTTGTACGAGTCGATTCTGCAATTTCTTTTATACTGCATGTCATTGTGCCTTTAATTCCTGAATTTAATGCACGTTATCCGCATATACAGATTGAATTGGTGAATCATGATC
Organism: Acinetobacter sp. YH16040_T; assembly: GCF_024605785.1. Lineage (NCBI taxonomy): Bacteria > Pseudomonadati > Pseudomonadota > Gammaproteobacteria > Moraxellales > Moraxellaceae > Acinetobacter > Acinetobacter sp. YH16040_T. The sequence continues at coordinate 1,435,183 of NZ_CP094541.1, forward strand.
AAGTGATTGACTTATTAGAGCATAAAGCGGATGTCGCGATTCGCTTTGGAAAATTAAACGACTCAAGTTTACATGCAAAATTTATATATAAGAGTCGATTGTGTTTGGTGGCGAGTCCTGACTATCTTCAGCAGCATGGGCATCCGAAAAATGCGGAAGAGCTTTCAGCACATGCTTTGCTTGGTTTTAGTCAAATTACACACATGAATACGTGGCCGATCCAAGTCGGTGGAAAACCACTAACGATTCGACCAAACATTAAGGCATCAAACGGTGAAACGATACGCGAGCTTGCAATTCATGGCATGGGTATCGCCTGTCTTTCGATTTTTATGTTAGAAAAAGATATTGCGGAAGGGCGCTTGGTACAACTTTTAGATGATCAAATCGAACCGCATGAACAGCTGATTCATGCCGTATATTATCAACAAGAGCATTTACCCAAACGTGTTCGTTTATTTATTGAGTATTTAGCTGAAAAACTACAAGAGCGATTGTGAGCAAAATTAAGTCATTTGCTACAGATATATATTTATGTACAAGCAATAAAAAGCCCAGTCAAAACTGGGCTTTTTATTGAATTGTTTAGAGAATAAACAATTAGTTGTCTAAAGCTGGAGTTGCAGCGGCAATTGCAGCAGCGACAGCATCATCTTCAGATTGTGCAGAACCTGAGTTTTGTTTAGGTTGAGCAACTTGTGCAGGTTTTTCTGCCGCTTTAGGTGCTTCTGCTTTTGGAGCAGGAGCTTCTGCAGGTGTGGTAGGTTCACGACGAATTTCAGTTGTTGTATTCGGTGTTTCTTCACGAATCACTTCAACTTGCTGCTGAGTTGGTTCTTCAACAAATGGTTGTTCTTCAACTGGTTCTAATTGTGTAGGTACAGATGCTGTTGGTTCAGATGCTACAACTTCAACCTGTTCCTGTTCTTCTTCTTTTGGTGCTTCTTTTTTTACACATGCTGTAAGAAGTAGACCTGTTGCGATTGCACCGCAGATTAAAAGTTTCTTATTCATAATTACACAAAACAAAAAAGTGTGGATTGGATAAATGCATTATAACAGCAAATAAGAATATAGAAATGATAAGAACTTACTCTAAATTTTTATGATAATTGCTGTTACAATAGCCAATTGTTAATTGTTCTATGAATTGATGCGGAATGACTTTGCTTTCTTGGTACAGAGTAAAGTAAAATCGCACAACATTGTAGGCCAATTTAGGCTCCATTGTACGAGAAACTTAATGACCCATTTTATTTTCGTTACTGGTGGTGTTGTATCATCACTAGGTAAAGGTATTTCAGCTGCATCAGTGGCTGCGCTTTTAGAAGCCCGTGGTTTAAAAGTAACCATGGTAAAAATGGATCCATACATTAATGTCGATCCAGGGACTATGAGTCCATTCCAACACGGTGAAGTTTTTGTCACAGAGGATGGTGCTGAAACTGACTTAGACTTGGGTTATTACGAACGTTTCTTGCGTCGTGCGAAAATGACCAAACTGAACAACTTTACTTCAGGACGAGTGTACCAAGATGTCTTGAATAAAGAACGTCGTGGTGACTACCTCGGTGGTACAGTTCAAGTTATTCCACATATTACTGACAATATTAAAGAACGTGTTCTTCGCGCAGGTGAAGGCTATGACGTTGCGATCGTTGAGATCGGCGGTACAGTAGGTGACATTGAATCTCTCCCATTCATGGAATCTGTACGTCAACTTATGGTCGAACTAGGTCATAAGCGCACAATGTTAATGCACTTAACTTTACTCCCATATATTAAGTCAGCTGCTGAATTAAAAACTAAACCAACTCAACACTCTGTAAAAGAGCTTTTGTCGATTGGTATTCAACCAGACATCCTGATCTGCCGTACAGAGCATGATGTTGATGCTGACACTACACGTAAAATCGCGTTATTTACGAATGTTGAAGCTCGTGCAGTTGTGGTGTGTAAAGATGCGCGTTCAATTTACCAAATTCCACGTACTTTCTATGAACAAAACGTTGATGATTTAATCTGTGAACGTTTTGGTTATAACGATCTTCCAGAAGCTGATCTTACAGACTGGGATAACGTTGTAGATGCATTACTGAACCCTGAATACACAGTTCGTGTAGCGATGGTTGGTAAATACGTTGAACTTCCAGATGCATACAAATCTGTAAACGAAGCACTTTTACATGCGGGTATTCAAAACCGTGTGAAAGTTCAAATCGACTACGTCAATGCTGAAGAGCTTGAAACCCAAGATGTTAACGACGTATTAAAAGACGCAGATGCAATCTTAGTTCCGGGTGGTTTCGGTGAACGTGGTACAGAAGGCAAAATGAAAGCGATTCGTTTTGCACGTGAAAACGGTGTGCCATTCCTTGGTATCTGTTTAGGTATGCAGTTGGCTGTGATCGAATATGCGCGCAACGTTGCGGGTATTAGCGATGCAACTTCAACTGAATTTAACCGTTCTACTAAATCACCATTGATTGGTCTAATCACTGAATGGTTAGATGAGCGTGGCGAAGTCCAACAACGTAATGCAGATTCTGACTTAGGCGGTACAATGCGTCTGGGTGCTCAAAAATCTGAATTGGTTGCGGGAACAAAAACTGCACAAGTTTACGGTTCTGAAGAGATCATTGAACGTCATCGTCACCGTTATGAAATGAACAACCGTTATATCCCAGTGCTTGAAGAAAAAGGCATGAAGATTTCAGGTTATTCTCCAGTACAGCGTCTTGTTGAAACTGTTGAAGTTCCTGAACATCCTTGGTTTATTGCTGTACAATTCCATCCGGAATTTACAAGTTCACCACGTGATGGACACCCATTATTCGCAGGCTTTATTGATGCTGCTAAAAAGCAGTACCAAAAAGCGAAATAATGTGTTTTTGACTAAACCAGGAAGAGTTTAAATGTCACAATTAAAACCAAAGGAAATTGTACGTTTAGGCGATATACAAATGGCAAATCATTTGCCATTTGTACTATTCGGCGGCATGAACGTACTTGAGTCAAAAGACCTTGCTTTTGAAATTGCTGAAACCTATGTGGATATCTGCAAACGCTTGGATATTCCTTATGTGTTTAAAGCAAGTTTTGATAAAGCCAATCGTTCAAGCTTGAACTCTTTCCGTGGCCCAGGCCTGGAAAAAGGAATCGAGTGGTTAGCTGACATTAAAAAACACTTTAATGTGCCGATTATTACTGACGTACATGAACCATATCAAGCTGCGCCTGTTGCTGAAGTTGCGGATATTATCCAGCTTCCTGCATTTTTAAGCCGTCAGACAGACCTTGTTGAAGCGATGGCGAAAACTGATGCCATCATCAACATTAAAAAAGCACAGTTCCTCGCACCACACGAAATGCGTCATATTTTGCATAAGTGTTTGGAAGCAGGAAATGACAAACTGATTCTTTGTGAACGTGGTTCAGCATTTGGTTACAACAATTTAGTTGTAGACATGTTGGGCTTTGACATCATGAAAGAAATGAATGTCCCTGTGTTCTTTGATGTGACACATGCGCTTCAAACGCCGGGTGGTCGTGCGGATTCTGCAGGTGGTCGTCGTGCACAAATCACGACATTGGCACGTGCAGGTATGGCGACTGGTTTAGCAGGTTTGTTCTTAGAAGCTCATCCAGATCCAGAAAATGCCAAATGTGATGGTCCATGTGCGCTACGCATGTCACAGTTGGAGCCTTTCTTGGCACAGTTAAAAGAACTCGATACCTTGGTCAAAGGTTTCGCAAAGTTAGATACACACTAATTCGATACACATTGATGCGTCACTTTTGACGCATCATTTTTATTAATCAACTGAGGAATTGTTCATGAGCCAAATCGTTGACATTCGTGCACGTGAAATTTTGGACTCTCGTGGTAACCCTACCATCGAAGCAGACGTAATCTTAGCCTCTGGCGTTGTAGGCCGTGCATGTGCACCATCTGGTGCTTCAACTGGTTCTCGTGAAGCTTTAGAACTTCGTGACGGCGACAAAGCTCGTTACTTAGGTAAAGGCGTTAAAACTGCGGTTAACAACGTTAACACAGTAATTCGTGATGCATTGTTGGGTAAATCAGTATTCGAACAAAAAGACATTGATAACACAATGATCGCGCTTGACGGTACTGAAAACAAAGAAAAATTAGGTGCTAACGCAACTTTAGCGGTATCGCTAGCTGCTGCACGCGCTGCTGCTGATGAAAAGAAAATTCCACTTTTCCAATACATCGCAGACCTTCGTAATAACAGCATTTTGACTATGCCTGTTCCAATGATGAACATCCTAAATGGTGGTTCACATGCAGACAACAACGTAGACATTCAAGAATTTATGATTGAGCCAGTTGGCTTTACTTCATTCTCTGAAGCTTTACGCGCTGGTGCTGAAATTTTCCACTCTTTAAAATCAGTTTTAAAGAAACAAGGTTTAAATACTGCAGTTGGTGATGAAGGTGGTTTTGCACCGAACCTTCGTTCTAACGAAGAAGCAATTACAGTAATTCTTGAAGCAATTGAAAAAACTGGCTACAAAGCGGGTTCTGACATTATGCTTGCGCTTGACTGTGCATCTTCAGAATTCTACAAAGATGGTCAATACATCCTTGCAGGTGAAGGCAATAAAGCATTCACAAGCAACCAATTTGCTGACTACCTTGCTGGTTTTGCAAAACAATACCCAATCATCTCAATTGAAGATGGTTTAGACGAGTCTGATTGGGAAGGTTGGTCTTACCTTACTTCAATCCTTGGCGACAAAATCCAATTGGTTGGTGATGACCTATTCGTTACGAATCCTAAGATTCTTCAACGTGGTATCAACGAAAAAGTGGGTAACTCTATTCTGATCAAGTACAACCAAATCGGTACATTGACTGAAACTCTAGATGCAATCTACCTTGCGAAAGCAAATGGTTACACTACAGTAATTTCACACCGTTCTGGTGAAACTGAAGATTCAACTATTGCGGATCTTGCAGTGGGTACAGCAGCGGGTCAAATCAAAACTGGTTCACTTTGCCGTTCTGACCGTGTAGCGAAATATAACCAATTACTTCGTATTGAAGAATTGACTAATGCTGCATATCGCGGTAAAGCTGAGTTCAAAGGTTTGAACTAAGCAGATCATGCTATCTATGTTAAATGTATTTGACTCCAAAGCGAGTAAAGCATTGTTGGGCCTTGCGATCTTTTTGATCGCAGGGTTTCAATATTTATACTGGTTCGGTGAAGGTGGTTACCATCAACATCAACAACTGAGTCAGAAAATACAACAACAAGTCGAACTCAATGACGAATTAAAAGAACGAAATCGCGTACTTGCAGCTGAAGTATACGATTTAAAAAATGGCGTTGAAGCTATTGAAGAGCATGCTCGTCTAGATTTAGGTTTAATTAAACCGCATGAGACTTTCGTGCAGATGAGTACGATCAGTACTCAGTACAAACCAATTTATATTGATCCAAACGCAAAAGTAGACCTACGTACCAATGAGTCAGAACCAGCCGAACTTCCACCAGAACCTTAAATTGTGGGCTATTATTCCTGCTGCTGGTTCAGGAAGTCGATTTTCTAAAACTGAACTAAAACAATATCAAAACATTGCGGGTCTAACTGTGCTTGAACACACAGTTGCACGTCTCAACCAATTGCCGTTGACGGGCTATGTGTTGGCTATAGGTGAGCAAGATAATGTTGCTCAGACATTGGCACTCACTAATCAAGAGAAGGCACATTTTTGTTTAGGCGGTGCAGAGCGTGTGCATTCTGTACTCAATGCATTGCAATATCTATCTAGGATTGCCAATGATGATGATTGGGTATTTGTTCATGATGCAGCAAGACCATGTGTCTCGCAGTCGAGTTTAGAAAATTTAGTTCAATCGGCAGTCGATTCTGAGCAAAGTGCGATTCTCGCCATCCCTGTACGCGATACCTTAAAACGTGTTGAAACGGCACCACTTATATCAACAACGGTAGATCGTTCAACTTTATGGCAAGCGCAGACGCCACAAATTGCCAAATTGGGTGTGCTTAAAAATGCCATTGAACAAGCGCTTGCCGCTGGTGCGACCATCACAGATGAAGCAAGTGCCTTAGAATTTGTCGGTGAGCATGTCAATGTCGTGCAGGGTCGTTCGGACAATATTAAAATTACCTATCCAGATGACTTGGAATTGGCACGTTTAATTTTAGCGTCTCAAGTGAATAGATGATTATTTCAAGGAATATTTAAGGGACAGTGATTTTTACTGTCGCTTTAATCTATAATTCCCGCATCCTTTTTAGATCTGTTTCGCAATGATCCCTTCTCAACAGTATCGTTTTTTACGTCAGTCATTACGTGATGGCCGCAGTATAAAACACGATTCTTCTCGATGGGCTAAACTTCATTTAGACCCGTGGTTACTTTGCTTCTTGGTACTCAATGCAATATTGGGGCTGATGGTTGTCTATAGTGCGACCGCGGAAGATTCGGGAATGGTACTACGCCAAGCCACAAGTTTTGGTGTGGGCTTTATTGTGATGCTGATCTGCGCGCAAATTCCACCCAAAGTTTACCAATCTATGAGTCCGTACTTATACGCCATCGGTATATTTTTACTGTTGTTGGTTTTGGTCATTGGTGAAAAAAGGATGGGGGCGAAACGCTGGATTAGCTTGCCGGGTATCGGTAGTATGCAGCCGAGTGAATTTATGAAATTTGCCATGCCACTCATGATGGCGTGGTATTTTGCGCGAAAACCATTTCCACCGAAATTTTTACAAATCGTCGGGGCATTAATTTTATTATTGATTCCATTTGCATTGGTCGCTTTACAGCCTGACTTGAATATCGGTTTGATTATTCCGGGTATTTTTGTTTTATTTTTAAGTGGAATGTCTTGGCGTTTAATTGCAGCTGCTTTAACAGCCTTTGCGATTGCAGCACCTGTACTCTGGATGTTCTTTTTGCAGGAATATCAGAAAAAACGTGTACTGACGTTATTCGATCCTGAGTCTGACGCGCTTGGTGCAGGTTGGAACATTATTCAGTCTAAAATTGCCATTGGTTCAGGCGGGTTAATGGGTAAGGGTTATACCGAAGGGACGCAGTCGCACTTGGGTTATCTACCAGAGCATCATACTGACTTTATTATGTCGACCTATGCAGAAGAATTTGGCTTTATTGGTGTATTTCTTTTATTTAGTTTATTTACAGCAATTATTGTTCGCTGTTTGATTATTGGACTAAATTGCTTCCATAATTTTGGACGACTCTATGCAGGAGCGATAGGATTAACTTTTTTCTTTTTTGTATTTTTAAACTCGGGTATGGTCAGTGGGATTTTACCGGTAACAGGTGATCCACTACCGTTGATGAGTTATGGTGGTACAGCCGTAATTGCGATGCTCGCAGGGATGGGGATTGTGATGTCGATTCATACGCATCGTTAAATTTTAAAGCTGGAATTAATCCAGCTTTTTTTATTTTAAATTTTGGCACTTAAGAAATGGAAGGTGATTTTGATAGATATTTTTCGTGATTCTGAATCGATGTTGGATGAGCTATATAACGAGTTAAATCATTCAGCATTTATTGGTGGCGTGCAGCGACTTGATTTGGTCTATGAATGTTGTGAATTATCCATGGAGCATGGTGAAGCCATTTTACAACTTTTAGAATCACGCCAAGATATATCTGCAATCGCATTATTTCGAATTCAATTTGAAGCTGTGGTGAGGGCATATTGGCTACTAATGGTCGCCCCTAATATAGAAATTTGAAATTCAACGAGAAGAAGAGTTACTTCAGAATGTGAAAATTCCTACCGCAGCTGAAATGATTGCAAAGTTAGAAAATGTTGTAGAAATTAAGCATATTGTTCAAATGTTTAAAGCGTTTAAGTTTTATTCGTTAAAGCATTTGCATTAAATTGTGCATACTGGTCTAAACTCATTAATTCAGCGAAAAGCTGGGTTGGCGGATGCTCATCGCATAATAATAGTGAAGCAAGTCAATGGATTTATCATAATGGCAGCTCAAATTTTGCTAAAGCATGCCGCTAAAGAAAAATATATTCATCATATCCATGAAAAATTTAGAGACTGTTTTCAAATGCAAGACGATATTACAGCAGAAAAAAAGCCGAAATTGATCGCAAATATAATAAAGCCCTCAATTGAGGGCTTTATTTAGATATTAATTAATGTAGGAACCATGTGTAGTAGCCCCATAACATCAGTGGCCAAGCGAGAAAGGGGCTAAAAAGCCATTTCCAGAACCAATGGTGTGGCGTAAAACCCACACCATGCACAAAACCACCTGAAATACCTATCATGATGAACATCAGCGCTCGATGGCTATATCCACCATTGTCATCCAGCATGGCAGCAGGATGTACAAGTAACACGGCTGCCAAAGGAAAAGCTAACAGGCAGGAAATGACCATTGCAAATTTATTTGGCTTCTTTTCTACAAGTGATTTTTCTACAGCAGCATCAGTCATTTGTTATTCCTCATCTAGATCTTGATGATGTTCGATGTAAAGCGCACTAAGTACACCTGCAAAACATGCCATCAAGATACCGAGAATCCAAGCAAAATACCACATCGTCTTTTCTCCTTAGACACAGCCTTAGTATAGGCTGTGTGAATTCTCTTCAATATGTTTGTTAGTCACTACACCCCACATCTTGTAGTAACACCAAGTTGTGTAGCACAGGATAATTGGGACAAAAATACACGCGGCAACAGTCATCACAGTCAGTGTATTTTTACTTGATACCGCATCCCACATAGTCAAGCTTACAGTTGGGTTGATGCTCGATGGCATAAGGAAAGGGAACAATGCAAAACCAGCGGTTAAGATTGCACCAATGACTGTCAAGCTTGAACCAAGGAAGCTGAAACCGGCTTTACCTTTACCTGCGGCAAGGATAATGATCAAAGCACCTAAAATTGCCATGATTGGCGCAATCATAGTAATTGGATAAATACTATAATTGTTCATCCAACCTGGATTGGCATTGGTGATCACTTCTTTAGCCAATGGGTTAGCAACGCCATTTGTGTCAAATGGTTGCGCTAATGTGTAGCCTTGGATATTACCGAAGTATAACCATGCGCCTGCAAGTAAGAAGCAAACCAAGAATACGATACCCATAAGTTGAGTCGCTTTTGCAGAGCGTGCACGTAGGTCGCCATCTGTACGAAGCATGAGCCATGCACCACCATGAGCGCAAAGCATAGATAAACTCACAATACCGCAAACTAAAGCGAATGGGTTAAGCAGCGCAAAGAAACTACCTGTATAAGTCGAGCGAACAGTTTCGTCCATAGTGAATGGAACACCGAGGAACATATTACCAAACGCAACACCAAATACGAGGGCAGGAACTGCACCACCAATTGCTAAACCCCAATCCCAAGAATTACGCCACTTGGTATTTTCAAGTTTAGAACGGTAATCAAAACCGACTGGACGTAAGAAGAGGGCGAAGAGTACCAGTAACAGTGCCCAATACATGCCTGAGAATGCAGTTGCATATACCATTGGCCATGCTGCAAACAGTGCACCACCGGCAGTAATAAACCAAACTTGGTTACCGTCCCAGTGTGGGGCAATCGTATTGATTGCCGCACGACGTTCTTCGTCTTTTTTACCTACGAATGGCATGATCGCCATTGAGCCCATATCGAAGCCATCGGTGAGGGCGAAGCCGATCAGTAGGACACCGACTAAAACCCACCAAATGATTTTGAGTAATTCATATTCGATCATGCTTGAGCCTCCTCATTTGCCTTTTTTGCAGCTTCAAGTTTCTCGAAGTGGTATTTACCAGTATGTAGAGAACTTGGGCCAAGGCGTGAGAATTTAATCATTAAGTACATTTCAATGATCAGCAGTACAGTGTAGAACGCTGCCAATGCAAGGATAGAACCCCATACATCACCTGTACTTAAGCTAGACGCTGAAAGATGTGTAGGTAGAACTTCACCGATAGTCCAAGGTTGACGACCAACTTCGGCAACATACCAACCTGTTTGTGCAGCAATCCAAGGTAATGGTAGAGCAAACAAAGCAAATTTTAATAACCAAGGTTTGTTTTCTGCATTACGTTTACCGACAGCAAAGGTAGCAAGTACGAACAGAAGGAGCATTAAGAAACCAGAAGCAACCATTGCACGGAATGCCCAGAACAAGCTTGGAACATGTGGAATAGTGTCTTTTGCAGCAGCTTTGATTTGATCATCAGAAGCATCGACAACTTTGTCTGTGTATTTTTTCAGAAGCAAACCATAACCCAAGTCTTTTTGAGACTCAGCAAATGCTGCTTTAAGTTCAGGAGAAGTATCGCCTGCACGAAGTTGTTCTAACTGTGAGTAAGCCACCATACCGTTACGAATACGTGCTTCGTGTTGAACGATTAGGTCTTTAATACCTGTTACTTCTTTGTCAGTTGAACGTGTTGCAATAATCCCCATGACATAAGGAATTTTGATCGCGTAGTCAGTAGACATGGTTTCTTTATTTGGAATACCAAACAAAGTAAATGGCGCTGGAGCTGGGTGAGTGTCCCATTCCGCTTCAATTGCAGCAAGTTTAGTTTTTTGTACATCACCAATTTCATAACCAGATTCATCACCTAGTAAGATCACTGAAAGTGTAGAAGCTAAACCAAAGATAGCAGCGATAGCGAATGAACGACGCGCAAATGGCAAGTCACGCTTTTTCAATAAGTAGTAACTTGAAATTGCCAGTACGAAAATAGCACCAGTCACATAACCTGCAGATACGGTATGTACGAATTTAACCTGAGCCACAGGGTTGAAAATCAATGCACCGAAGTCCACCATTTCCATACGCATAGTTTCATAGTTAAATGCGGAACCGACAGGGTTTTGCATCCAACCATTGGCCACTAAAATCCATAGTGCGGACATGTTCGAGCCAAGTGCAACCAACCAAGTGACAGCCAAATGCTGAACTTTAGATAGGCGATCCCAGCCGAAGAAGAATAAACCAATAAATGTTGATTCAAGGAAGAATGCCATCAGACCTTCAATGGCTAATGGTGCACCGAAAATATCACCGACATAGTGTGAGTAATACGCCCAGTTAGTACCGAACTGAAACTCCATGGTCAAACCAGTAGTAACACCTAAAGCGAAGTTAATACCGAAGAGTTTTCCCCAGAATTTAGTCATGTCTTTATAAATTTCTTTGCCAGAAATCACATAGGTGGTTTCCATAATGGCAAGAATAAAAGCCAGACCTAAAGTCAGTGGAACAAAAATAAAGTGATACATCGCGGTCATTGCAAATTGGAACCGCGAAAGATCGACCACGCTTTCAGAAATCATCAACGTGTCTCCTTGATTTGGGAAGGACTGCCAGCAATATGCTCGGCAACTTGATTGTCAAAGTTTTTAGGGATAGTAGGGGCGTCGAACCAGATGTTCTTAATGATCATTAAAATAATCACTTTAATTATTAGTATTGCGGTTATTTCTCTGACCACACGACGATTTAAATCTTTGAATTTTAAGCTCATGGAGATAAGCCTATTCTTTAAACTTGTACTATATTATTAACAAATATATACAAAAAGCAAATAGGTTGAACAGTTAAAATAAAAATATATTATTAAGTAATTTAAATACAATTACTTATATTACTTATTAGTTAAAAAATAAACTAATTTTTTATTTTAAATACTTGACTAAAACACTTGTGTTTAATTATTTTAAATCCGACTAAAACGCTTATATTTATGTTTTAAATTCTGACTAATTTACTATATTTACTAAAAGTTATATTGTTAATAATGAGAATCTTTATTGAATGAATAAGATTTGTATTTATTATTTTTAAGTTTGGCTAAATAAATCCGTTGTTGATGTGGTGCTAGTAAACGATCGTTATACGGATGATATTGAATAGGCGTGTCTAGTTTTTTTTAATTGTTTTTATAAACCACTGATAAATGATGAAATTAGCTTATTTTAGTTCTGAGACATTTTATTTGAGTAAAAAAAAGACATACCGGAGTATGTCTTTTGGGGGAGATATTGCAGCTTAGAAGTCGTAACGTAGACCAAGAGAAAGTGCAGTTGCATTTTCATCACCGATACCTGAGATATCGTTACCGAAGCTACGACCTTCTTTCCAAGGATTGAGTTTAGAGTTTTTGTCGTTAAGCACAGTTGCTAAGTTGCCGTATACGCGTAATGTGCTATCCAACTTATGTTCTACACCCACACCGATCAAGCTTGCATTGGCATCATCAGCATCTACGTCACGGTAGAAGTATTCACCGCGTACTGAGGTTTTAGGCGTTACTTTATATTCGCCAGCTACACCAAAAACTTGAGCATCTGGGTTGGCTGTATCGTTGTCGTGTTTCGCAATTTGGTATAAAGCACCCAAGTTAAATTCTTCAGTTAACTTATATGCACCGGCAATACGGAATGCATCTCGACTTGCGCCACCTGCTGCGTTTGCTGCATTTTCATCATACTTTTCGTATGCTGCTGCAAAATCAATTGGGCCTTCTTTATAAGTTAGAGCAAGGTCATAGGCTTTGTTATCATCTTTGCCTTCGCCATCTGCGTCACGGTCAATTTGTGTACCTGAATGCATAGACATTGCAGCTAATACATTGAAACCACCGCCAAATTTTGGAGATTTATATTCAATGGTGTTTTCATTACGTTCATCAAATTTTAAGTTGCCTACACGTGTTACGTTACGAACGTCACCAACCATGTCACCGAAGAAGTTCACAGGGCTACGAGCGACTTTAAATGGGCTGTCAAAACGACCTACACGTGCTTGACCATAAGTTGAACTTTTTAAACCCACGAAGGTGTCACGTGTTGAAAAATCTACGCCTTTGCTGTCTTGGCTACCGCTTGCAAAGTTTACTTCTTGCTCAATTTGAGCGAATACGTTGAGGTCATCATTAATTTTTTGATCTACTTTGAAGCCTAAGCGTGAAGCATTAGAAGAAAGACCAACTTCGTTGTAATCTTTACCATCATCTAGATAGTCAAGAGAGACATGTGCACGGCCATAAATTTTTACATCTGCAGCAGATGCCATCATTGGTGTAAGAATTGTTGCCCCGATTGCTAATGCACATAGAGTTTTTTTCATTTGAAGCTCCAGAAGACTTTTCCAGTCATATCAATATGTTTTATCAGTAGCTTGGCTAGAAGTAATTTCGCTATCTAATGGCGCTAAGTATTCATTACAAATAAGACAGTTCTATTAAGGAAATATTTCAAAACGGTGAAAGGTGATTTTTGGTTTAAATTGTATTTTTATTTATAAAGATTGATATTTATTAAATATTTATAGTTATTTTTAAATATTAAATTTTGCAGTTAAAATGACTTGGCACAATATTCTAAACATAAAAAAATGGAGCCGAAGCTCCATTGATCATCACTTTAAACTCAATTGGACTTAAAGTGCTGCTTTGATTTTTTCGCCAATAGCTTTAATTTTTTCCATGTCGCCCATTTGTGCGGCATGTTTACCTAATTCATGGACTGAAGTCGGAATTAGGTGGAAATGCACATGCGGAACAGTTTGACCCGCAGCAGCACCAGACAACTGCATCAATACGATACCTTTCACGTCTAAGGCTTTCTCCATTGCTTTCGCAACTTTTTGGACAATCTGAATGGTATAAGCAGCCGCTTCAGGATCTAAATCAAGTAGCGTAATAGCAGGGGTTTTAGTAATTACGAGCGTATGACCTTCGGCCTGTGGCATGACATCCATAAAAGCGAGTACTTGATCATCTTCATAGACTTTAAACGCAGGAAGTTCTCCACGTAAAATCCGAGCAAAAATATTTTGATCATCATAAGTCATTGCTAAATTCCTTGAGCGAATTGAATCGTAATTATTTACAGTTCAATTCTTTCTGACGATCTTTGATCGCGTCAAGTCGTTGTTGCTCTTTTTCTGAAAATTTAGGCTTAGTTGTGTAGCAATTGTCATTGCCAAACTTCGCTTTAGCGTCAGGATCTTTAAAGCAGAAACCTTTCGATGCATAAATCACGTCATGGTCATTTTTCAACTTTTGGCATTCTTGCTCAGATGCTAAAACAGCAGTAGAAGCCCCGATTAAAGTTACAGCACCTAGCAAAGTTGCGAGGGTAAATTTGTTCATGCGAGTTTCCTCTGTCATTTGTAACAATGTGTGTTATGACACTAGAGTACAATATGATGGTTATTTATCGTTATTCAATGGCGAGTTATTACTCAATTGTAATTTTACTCCATTTTTCATACATAATCATAGCGCTTGAAAAATCACTGTTTTCTTCAGCTTGATCGCTTGCTGCTTGGATTAAATTTTGCGTCAAAGAGAGCACAGGGGCTGAAAGTTTTGCTTGTCGTACCAGATCAACAGCAATTCCCGTATCTTTTGCAAGTAATGGAAGTGCAAAGGTTAATGGGAAGCTACGATTCAGTACGCGCTGCGGTAAAACAGTTTCAGTCACATTACTTTTACCGCTCGACGCATTAATACAATCGAGTGCTTCATGTAAGTCTACGCCATGCGCTTTTAAGGTGGTGAATCCTTCAGCAACTGCACAAAGATTTACAGCCATTAACATGTTGTTTACAGCTTTAACGGCAAAACCCGCACCCGGTTCACCCACATGTTTAATCAGTTTGCCAAATGTTTGGATCGCAGGTAATGCACGTTCAAAGGCTGCTGCGTCACCACCAATCATGACGGTTAATGTTCCCGTTTCAGCGCCAATGGTTTGTCCACTCACAGGGGCGTCTAAGAACGAAACGTTTTGTTGCTTTAAGGCTGAAGCGAGTTTTTTTGCAGATTCTGGCACACCGCTGGTACAGTCGACCCAAATCGAGCCTGATTTCAGCGTTACACTCGCAATTAAATTTTCAACATCTTGGCTGATGGGTAGGCAAGAAAAAATAATGTCCGCTTGTACTGCTTGTTCTAAAGCAACCGCTTGCGTACCAAATTCAGCAGCATGTTGCTCTGCCTTGGTAAAGTTTCGATTCCAGACATAAACCGTGTCGAACTGTTTTGGTAGGTGCGCTGCCATACGGGAACCCATTGCGCCCAATCCGATAAATGCAACTGACTGAATCATCTTTACTTTACCCTCTAAATTTTTATTTCAATAAACTGGATCTTTGTGTAAGCCACTGGGTCAAAGTTGGCCAAAATTGATTGGCACTTTTTTGACTCGACATCAGGCCGAGGTGACCACCGGGAATGAGAGTAAACGTGACATCTTGACTACTTGTCAATTCGCCTAAAGGACTTGCTGCATCGGCAGTAACGATTTGATCGGTAGAACCCGCGCCAATCAACAAAGAGCAGTGGATATTTTTTAATTGAATAACTTTATCTTTCAATTGAATAATGCCGTTTTTAAGTGGATTTTGTAGCCAAACATTGAACACCATGTCTTGGTTAATACCACCCGGATAGTCAATCATGTGATTGAGAAAATCGCCCATGGTTGCATGTTCATACAGGTCATGTAGATTGTCTAAGTTAGATAAAAATTGTTTTTGGCTTTTGAACCAACCCATTGGATCAACGATTTTAAATCCAATCGCATTGAGTACGCCCGGTGTATGGATAAAATGTTTAGGAATTTTCCCTGTGTAGACCTTTTCTTGTAAATTCTTACTACGTGAAAGCAAGCGATTGGTTTTTTGAAATAACTTTCCGATACGACCTGAAGCATAGCTATCAATCGGTGCGCCCATCACCATTAGATTTTTAACATGTTCAGGTTGGTGTAATGCGGTATATAGCGTTACAAAGACTCCAGCCATGCTCCAACCGTGTAGCGAGATGTATTGACTATCTGCATGCTCACAAATTTGATCAATACAATGTGGAATCACATCATCAATAAACGATAGAAAATTTAAGAAACGATCTTGATAGTTTAATTTTCCCCATTCCAACAAATAGACATCAAATCCACTATGTTGAAAATGTTTCACCAATGAGCGATATGGATACAAATCATAAATCGCCATATTGATGGCCAGTGGAGCAACAAACACTAAGGGTTCTTTGTATTTACGATCAGGCGAAGCGTAATACCGAACTTTTGCATGTTTATATTCAGTAATTACTTCATAGGGGGTTGATTGAGAAAGGACCAGCGATTTTGCATTAAACACACGTGTAGACAGGTGTTTAATTTTCTTTTGCTGCGCTAGAAATTTCTGTTTGAAAGGGTGCATAACTGTCAATTGCCTAAGTCCTTGTAGGATTGGTCGAAGTCTAAGCGATAATTTCGTATTTTACCTTGACCTTAAATAGCTTAGACGCTCAAAATATTGGCAATTCTTCACAAAGGCAGTTCTTCGCGACTGAGTAATACAGATGAGCCAACAAGACGACATCGAATACCAATTAGAGACTTTAGCGATTCGTACAGGTCATACTCGTACTTTTGAGGGTGAACATAGCGAGCCAATTTTCCTGACTTCATCATTTGTTTGTGAAAGTGCAGCAGATGCCGCAGCAAAATTTTCAGGTCAAATTGAAGGCAATACCTATTCACGTTATACCAACCCAACTGTACAAGCTTTCGAAAAACGTTTAGCTGTTTTGGATGGTGCTGAAGCCGCGGTTGCGACAAGTTCAGGTATGGCGGGCGTACACGCGATCACTTTGGCGTATTTGAAAGCTGGCGATCATGTGGTGTGTTCACGTGCTGTCTTTGGTTCGATCATTTCTCTGTTTGAAAAATATGTCATCAAATTTGGTGTTGACGTTACTTTTGTTGATTTGGAAGATTTAGATGCTTGGAAACAAGCGATTCGTCCAACTACACGCCTATTGTTTATTGAAACACCGTCAAACCCATTAGCTCAAGTAGGTGATTTACAAGCCATTGCTGATATTGCACATGCGCATGGGGCATTATTTGCAGTCGATAATACCTTCTGTACACCAGTGTTACAGCAACCGATTAAATTTGGTGCGGACCTCGTGATCTATTCATCAACAAAATATATTGATGGTCAAGGTCGTGCGCTCGGTGGTGCAGTTGTTGGTAGTGCAAAATTGATGGAAGAGATTACAGGTGTTATTCGTACACTGGGTAACTCGATGAGTCCATTCAATGCATGGATCTTCCTGAAAGGCCTAGAAACTTTAAGCTTACGTATGAAAGCCCACTGTGCAAGTGCTCAAACTTTAGCTGAATGGTTAGATTCACACCCGAAAGTTGAAAAAGTGTACTATGCGGGACTTCCAAATCACGAAGGTCATGAGTTGGCGAAAAAGCAACAAAAAGGCTTTGGCGGAGTTGTATCGTTTGTTGTGAAAGGCGAACGTGAAGGCGCTTGGACAGTGATTGATAATACTAAGTTCCTTTCTATTACAAGTAACTTGGGTGATGTAAAGTCAACAATTACCCATCCTGCAACGACTTCTCATGGCAGAATGTCAGCAGAAGCGAAAAAAGCAGCAGGGATTAGCGAAGGTTTAATTCGCGTATCTGTTGGTTTAGAAGATATTAATGATATTATTCGCGATCTTTCACGCGGTTTAGATCTTATCTAAAGTGAATTCATCAGTTTTGTTCGGAGATTTTTATGAACATTAATATGCTCATGCAGCAAGCTCAACGCATGCAAAAAGAAGTTGAGAGCAACATTAAAAAAGCCAAGGAAGAGCTTGCACAAGTTGAAGTTCACGCTGAAGCAGGTGGTGGTCTGGTTAAAGTTACTATGACTGCACGTCATGTAGTGAAACGTATCGAAATCAATCCTGAACTACTTCAAGATGATGCAGATATGATTGAAGACTTAATTGCAGCAGCAATGAATGATGCTTCACGTCAAGCTGAAGTAATTTCAGAAGAAAAACTGAAATCTGCAAACTCTGGTATGGGTCTTCCACCAGGTCTTTCAGGTTTATTCTAAGGAATACGTTGAATGTTTAGTGATCGTTTTGATCAACTTGTACAGGCATTGCGTATTTTGCCAAGCGTTGGGCCAAAGTCGGCTCAACGTATGGCACTGCACTTAATCATGAAAAATAGGGAAGGCGCTGTTGGTTTGGCACATGCCTTGACTGAAGCAACCAACTATATTCATGAATGTACAATTTGCCATTCATTGACTGAAGATGAAGTGTGCAACATATGCGTCTCGTCAGAACGTGATGATCAACTGCTTTGTGTGGTTGAATCTCCCGCAGATGTCATGGCAATCGAGCAAAGTGGCAGTTTTAGAGGGAAATATCATGTATTGGGTGGACATTTGTCGCCACTCGATGGTATTGGCCCAGACGAAATTGGTATCCCATATTTAATTCAACGACTAAGTGATGGTAAAGTGCAGGAAGTGATCTTGGCGACCAATGCAACGGTTGAAGGTCAAGCGACAGCACATTATTTGGTTGAAGCGACCAAACATTTACCAATACAAATGACCCGTATTGCACAGGGTGTACCACAGGGTGGTGAGCTTGAATATGTGGATAGTCATACCTTAAGTCAGGCCGTGCATAACCGAATGCGAATGAAGTAACTATAGAGCGAAACTCGTTTCGCTTTGTATAATTTTCACCTAAGTATTTATACTTAATAACGATTAAAGTTTTTATTTATAATCAATAAAAAAGCCAAATAAAGAAAATAAGTCACTAAAATAACGTTTTTCCTTATAGATAAATAATATATATCAGTTAATATAAGCTCATAGAGCATCTAAAATTAGACTCAGCAACTTATGTATCAATTCATTCAAAATCAGCCAGATTTAAATTCTGTTTTAAATCTTATGGACCAAAGCTCGATTTACGGACTCGACACCGAGTTTATAAAAGTAGATACCCTGTGGCCCAAACTTGGACTTTTCCAAATTAATGTACAAAATCAGGTGTATTTACTTGATGGTACAACCCTCGATTTAAGCCAATTCTGGCAAAAATTATTTGCGGCTCAGCAAAACATTTTTCATGCTTGTAGTGAAGATATCGACCTGATTTATCACTATGCACAGCATAAGTCTTTAGAAAATGTCTTTGATACCCAAGTTGGGATGTCATTTTTAGGGCATGGCTTACAAGTCAGCTATCAAAATGCCTTAAAAACTATGCTCAATGTAGATATAGATAAAGATCAGACACGTTCAGATTGGTTGGCTCGTCCACTCAGTGCCGAGCAATTGAACTATGCAGCGAATGATGTACATTATTTAATGAATTTAAGCCATACGATTCAGAATGAATTGGCTGCGAAAAGTTTATTAAATTGTGTGCTTGAGGACTGCAAAAATTTAACTTATGAAATTGGCACTGAAACGCCGATCCATATGCTGTATCACGATATTGGTAATTATCGACATTCACGTCGTCAGCTCATGCAAATTCAGCAATTGGCCGTTTGGCGTGAGCAAATGGTGAAAGCCTTAAATCAGCCACGTAGCTTTATTCTTAAAAACTTAACCATCATTGATATGGTTGAAAAAAATCCAAAAAATAATTTTCAATTGAGTGCAGTAAAAGACATTCGTCCGAACATTGTGCGTGAGCATGGTAAAATTATTTTAGATTTGTTGAAGTTTTTACCAGAACAAGCTGAATGGCCGCTGCGTATGGCACGTCCAATTCGTCATTCGTCTCAGGATATTGGTTCGCGCGTCGATACCCTTATTCAGCGTGCAGTACAAGAAACCACTGTGCCTAAAGAAGTTTTAATGCGTAAAAAATGGTTAAATGCCTTATATCAGCATGTGGTTTTTCATAATGATGAACAGGATTTACCGAGTTATTTGTTGGGCTGGCGCTATGATTTGCTGACGAAGCCTTTAATTGAAGTGCTGCATGCCGATGAAAGCTATCTTTCTGGTCAAATGAAAGTGATGGAATAAGTTCTGATTGATTAAAGAACTATCACTTATACAAATTCACGACTGATGCGTTAATAAACACTAATGTATCAGTCTTTTTTTTGATGTATCCTTTGCCTTGCGTTTAATGAGTATTGATTCAATTATGTACTGTTCTATCTACAAATCGAGCAAAAAAGATGAAATGTATCTTTATATTGCTCGTCCTGAAGTTAATGAAAACGAAACTGAAGCGACAGATCCGCTTGCAGTAATGCCTGATGCATTACGTACAGCGTTTGGTCGTGCCACATTTGTCATGGATCTAGAACTTAGTGAATCACGCAAACTTGCACGTGTGAACGTATTGCATGTCATAGATTCAATTGAAACAAAAGGGTTCTTTATTCAAATGCCTCCAGAAGGTTTAATTGACCCAAATGCGGTTGAGCCAGAAGGCTTGCGCGGCGCTTAAGTTAATTCAGGAGTTGTGAAAATGAATGGTGTAGTATCGGTATTGGACTCAATTCCTGAAAGCAGTATTGCAATTACGGTTTATCTAGGTGGGGCTGTAATTGCTTTGTTGTGTTGGTATGGGCTGATGAAGCGCTTACCCAAAACGATCGGTGCCATTGGTTGGCTTATCGTATTTGCTATTTTATTAACACCAACCGTTTCTGAAGGTTCAAATGCAGCAATCGCACCTGCGATTTTTGGTTTGATTTTTGGTGTATTAACAAAAGATCAGCCATTGGTTTGGTTGAATCTATCGCTGATTCTCTTTGTGGTGGGTATTGGTTTAGTCCTTGGATATTTTTGGACCAAATACAATGCAGCGAAACCACAGCACGTTGTAAACAAGAAAATTTCACCGCTTTAAATAAAAAAATAAGGTTATGTCATGTCTGTTGAAACTCAACAATTTACTGGTACAGATCAATATATTGCGACCGATAGCTTAAAACTTGCAGTAAAAGCTGCACGTTCATTGCAAAAGCCACTTTTGGTTAAAGGTGAGCCGGGGACAGGTAAAACACTTTTAGCCGAACAAGTGGCTGAAAGTTTAGGCCTTAAGCTCATTACTTGGCATATCAAATCGACGACCAAGGCTCAACAAGGTTTGTATGAGTACGACGCCGTATCTCGTCTGCGTGATAGTCAGTTGGGTGATGACCGTGTTTATGACATCAAAAACTATATTAAGCCGGGTAAACTTTGGGAAGCATTCACTAGTGAAGAACGTTGTGTACTTCTAATTGACGAGATTGATAAAGCAGATATCGAATTCCCTAATGATTTGCTGCATGAACTCGATAAAATGTCCTTCTTTGTGTATGAGACGGGTGAGACAATTACGGCAACACAACGTCCAATCGTGATCATTACTTCAAATAATGAAAAAGAACTTCCAGATGCCTTCTTGCGTCGTTGTTTCTTTCATTATATTGAATTCCCTGACGAAGCAACCATGCGTGAAATCATCGATGTACATTTTGAAAATATTTCAAATACCTTGGTCTCTGAAGCACTACAAATTTTCTTTAAATTACGTCAAATTCCGGGTTTAAAGAAACCGCCTTCAACTTCTGAGTTGATTGATTGGTTGAGTTTGCTGATGGCGGATGATATGCCAGAAGATATTTTACGCAACACAGATAAATCAAAATCAATTCCACCGCTTTATGGTGCCTTGATTAAGAACGAACAAGATGTGCAATTGCTTGAACGTCTAGCATTTATGTCACGTCGTTAATTGATATCAATTCTATAAAAGATTTAAAAGCCGGTTATCCGGCTTTTATTTTGAGCATTAAAAAATATAAAGGTGAATTATGCAGACAAGTGCATACGTATCTCGTGTACACATAGCTGTACCTAGGAGATTAAAACCGACTGTACTTTTGTTGGCTGCGAGCTTGTATTTATCTAGTTATAGCTATGCGATGGATGATGCTCAGTTTGAACAGCAGCATCAACAGCTACTCCAAGATGCGTATTGGGCGCAAGTTGCAGAACATCAACTTAAAGAAAAGCTCATCGATCAATCAGGTCATCTTGTAGCTCAAACGGCTATTCAACAAAAGGCCTGTGCTGCAACTGTACTCGAGCTGAAATACTATGATTTTGTGATCTTGAACCTAAGCGATTTTAACCGCTATAGAAACCATCAAGGTTTTCATAAAATCGTGTCTATTGAAAAGTTGCAGCAAGATCGTCTCGATGTTCAGCGCAAATATGAAACTCTTAAAAAATCACTTAAAGAAAGAAATGCAACTTGCGATTAAATCATGTCATTTACTTTTCTTTGGGTAGTAGGGCAATGTATATGAACACGCAGTAAAAGCTTTTGGCTTTACTTGTAGAGATCAATTTTTCATAATGGTATGCGTAAAGGCAAGACTCAGTTGCAGATGAAATAACAAGATCACATGCATTCACACTGGATTTGACCTCCTGATATTTAATTTTTATTGGATTTTATTCGCCTATGTTTGTGCGATTGTTTTATACCCTTCGAAAATACGGTGTTCCTGTTTCAACTCGTGAATTGATTGACTTGAACCAAGCAGTGGCAGCAGGGCTGGTCTTTGCAGATCAAAATGAATTTTATCAGCTTGCAAAAACCGTCATGGTCAAAGATGAACGTTACTTTGATAAGTTCGACCGTGCAATGAAGGACTATTTTGACGGTATTGCCACCTTTGATTTGGATGAGCTATTAAATCAGGTGCATAAACTGCCAAAGGATTGGTTTGATCTAGAGCTCATCGAAAAGCATTTGACACCTGAACAACGAGAAGAACTAAAAAAAGCTGGATCATTAGAAGAACTGATGAAAATGCTTGAAGAGCGTTTGCGCGAGCAGCATAAAAAGCATCAAGGTGGTAATCGGATGATTGGGACGGGTGGTACGTCCCCGTTTGGTGCCTATGGCGACCATCCTGAAGGCGTGCGTATTGGTGGGCCTGGTCGTAAACGATCTGCGGTGAAAGTGTGGGAACAACGTCAATACCGAAACCTAGATGATGAGCAGATTCTCGGCAGTCGTCAGATGCAGATGGCTTTGCGTCGTTTGCGTAAATTTGCCCGTCAAGGTGCAGCAGAAGAGCTGGATATCGACGGAACCATTCGTGAAACTGCCAAACAGGGTATTTTGGATGTGCAGTTGGTTCCAGAACGACGTAACCGTATTAAAGTCTTGATGCTTTTTGATGTTGGGGGCTCGATGGATTCACATATTGCCCAATGTGAGAAGCTCTTTTCCGCTGCAAAAACTGAATTTAAAACATTGGAGTATTTCTATTTCCATAACTGTTTATATGACTATGTGTGGAAAGATAATATTCGCCGTTCAAGCACGCGTATGAATACATGGGATCTATTCAATACCTATGGGCGAGATTACCGTGTTATCGTTGTCGGTGATGCAAGTATGGCACCGTATGAGTTGAACTCGGTAGGTGGATCTGTGGAATATATGAATGATGAAGCGGGTCAGGTGTGGTTACAGCGTTTACGTAATCATTTTGATAAAACAGCGTGGTTAAACCCAGAAGAAGAAAGTTATTGGCATTACACCCAAACCATTGCTGCGATTAAACAAATCTTTGAAGATCATATGTTCCCAATGACCCTAAAAGGTGTGGAAGATATGACGAAATATTTAGCGCGCTAAAGCGTTAAAAACGATACTTTTTCTTATCAATGATGTTTATATTACTTACTCCAATTTTGCATTGTTTCTTATTTTCAAAATTGGATAGTATTTAAAAGTCTTTGTTCTGCATACAACATGAAGGAAATATGATGGATCATCAAATTAATGGTATCGCATTACCTAATGAAGAAGGTTTCTTCGGTGAATACGGTGGGCAGTTCATTCCACCAGATTTAAAACAGGCAATGGATGACATTAATGTTGCTTATGAGCAAATTCGTCATACAGAAGAATTTCAAAATGAATTGAAAGAGTTGTTTGCACACTATGTTGGACGTCCTAGTCCATTGTTTTATGCAAAGCGCTTGTCTGAAAAATTAGGTGGAGCACAAATCTACCTGAAACGTGAAGATCTCAACCATACTGGCGCACATAAAATTAACCACTGCCTTGGCGAAGCTTTGTTAGCAAAATACATGGGTAAAACCAAAGTGATCGCAGAAACTGGTGCAGGTCAGCATGGTGTGGCATTAGCAACGGCTTGTGCCTTGGTGGGTATTCCATGTGAAATTCACATGGGGCAAGTGGATATTGAAAAAGAACATCCAAACGTGGTGAAAATGAAGATTTTAGGTGCCAACCTAATCTCTGTTACTCGTGGTACAGCTACGCTCAAAGATGCAGTAGATAGCGCATTTGAAGAATATTTAAAAGATCCAACCAATTTTATTTATGCGATTGGTTCAGTGGTTGGTCCACATCCATTCCCGAAAATGGTTCGTGACTTCCAGTCAATTATTGGTGATGAAATTAAAGTTCAGACCAACGAGCGTTTTGGTGCAAATCCTGACTATGTGGTTGCATGTGTGGGTGGTGGATCCAATGCCGTTGGTGCATTTACAGCATTCCTCAATGACACCGATGTTAAACTTGTGGGTGTAGAGCCGGCTGGTCATGGCTTAGATACCAATATGCACTCTGCGACGTTGACATTGGGTAAGCCAAGTCAAATTCATGGCATGGCATGTTATGTCCTTGAAGATGAACAGGGTGAACCATTACCAGTGCATTCAATTGCATCAGGTTTGGATTATCCTGGAGTGGGACCACAACATAGCTTGTTAAAAGACCTAGGTCGTGTTGAATATACAACAGCGACAGATCAAGAATGTTTAGATGCATTCATGACGCTTTCACGTGTGGAAGGTATTGTTCCTGCACTAGAAAGTTCACATGCTGTTGCATGGGCAATTCGTGAAGCGCCAAAACTTGCTAAAGATGTGAAGATTGTTGTTAACGTTTCAGGCCGTGGCGATAAAGACTCAGACTATGTGGCTGAAAAATTAGGTTTAAATTAATTATTGCCATTAAAAAAGACTAAGTTGCTCATCATCTGTTGATGGTGCAAAAATCTTTTGCAGTTGTATAGCCTGATCTATATTCGAAGTATCCCAGTTTTTAACTGGGATATTTTTTTTGACTTTTTATAAAAAGTGTGGTCAAAGCTTGATGTAATTAGAATTAACTCAGGATGTAGTGCATAAATAATTGCCTTTGCATCTAAAATTTCAGCGACAGCAGAAGCAATCTCCAAATTAATCGTACGTCGGTGGTATTGCAGCAGTTCATCGTCTTTCATAGAAACCATCAAGCGTTCCAATTCTAAAATGATGGCATCAAGGTGGGCTAATTTATCTAAAGCAGGTTTCAACATAATAAATGAAATTGAGAAAAGTAATTAATTTGTATTGTGTATGTCATTACATTTGGTGAATTATATGAAAAATTTTGATTTCTAGATTCCCCCCTTAAACTTTATTAAGGGGGGAGTTATTGAGTTTAGCCTGAAATATATTGTTGAAGTTGTTCGATCAGTTTGCGTTGATCATCCATTGCTGCTTTTACAAGGTCGCCGATGGAGATTAAGCCAGTTAATTTCTGTTCCTCAACGACAGGTAAATGACGTAAATGGCGATCTGTCATAAGCTCTAAACATTCTTCGACAGTCGCTGCACTTGTCACGGTGATTACGCTCCCAGTCATAATTTCGCTGACAGAGGTATCGAAAGATGTTCTTTCCATCAGGGCGATTTTACGTGTGTAATCACGCTCAGACAAAATACCAACGACTGTGCCTTCATGGGTCACAACGAGGGCACCAATGCCTTTTTGTGCCATCAGGGAAATGGCTTCGAGTACAGTCGCATCTGGAGTGATGGTGTAGATTTCTTGATAAGCTTTGTCTTTAAGTACTTGGGCAACTGTAGTCATATTTTCATTCCTTTATAGTAGTTTTTGTTTAATTTAAATTAGCGCGAAATTCGAAAAAAGCAAATACTTTTCAGTGCATGTTGGGGTCAAACATGCACTGAGGGTTTTATGCCATTTGAATCTTATTTTGGTTAAAAAAGAATAAACGCATTTGCGAGGTTGTGAGCTTGAGACGGATGTGACTTGAGCTATGCAACGCAGGGATGACTTTAAGGCGTGTTAATGTCGGTAATAGCGATGCCTCAAAATCTTGTGGTGTAATGCGTCGTGGAGTGTAGTTGGGCCAATGCTTTTTGGCATATTTATGCGCTTGAATGCCATTTAACCAAAACGGGAAGATAATATGATCTTGATCGCTGGTCATTGCCCAACCTTGTTGGTGGTAGAGACCCCAAAGGACTCCACAGTACATCATGGTTTTTAAAATACTAATTTTGAAAAATAAATCTTTTGGAATAGGCTTATATTGCTTTAATTTAGACATCATATGCAGCGTGTTGTTGATGTTGCTCCTATTGTAGGAAATTCTTATGAAAAAGCTGTGTAAGCTTTGAACTGGATTGTAAGAATTTATGTAGTCAAAAGTTGAAGGGTGTAAAAAAACGCCACCTTAGTGACGTTTTGTTATGCTTGCAAGGTGGCCATGTTCTGCCAATATTGCGCTTTGAGTGAGTCACGTTCTACGCGGAAGCCTTGATAATAAAGTTCAGCCAAAAATAACGCTGCTTTACCATGTCCAGCACGAGCTGCATCTTCCAATTCGTGAACTGCATCGCTGAAGTTCATTTGAGACTGAATTGTGTTCACCGCATTTGCGTATACATGTTCGAGTTCATGTTGAGAGAATTGTTGAATCATATTTAACTCCTTATTCTAATTATGATCATTAAGGGCCCATTCTTTAGCCCTATTAACTAATATAACTAAGTATTATTAAACTAATATTACAATTATCTTGAATTGTCAACTATTCACGTAAGTATTTCTAATTTGCTATAGTTTACATGATTAAACAATGAACAATTGTTTTCATGGGTAAAATACTAACATAAGAAGTTGTAGATAATAAGGAGAAGTAAAATGACAAAAGTTTTAGACGGTTTAACTTTAGATTATCCTCCGACATTAGCGCAAATTGTGGAATTGGCACATCTACATCGTCGCAATCTTGATGACGCAATTTTTCATCAGGAGATTCATTTAGGGGATTTTGGTTTAGCACAGCGCAAACGTGTATATGATTTCACACGGGATTTAGATAAGGGACAGCGCTTAGAATTTTACAATGCATACAATGGTGAATTACTCAAAATCGCCGATGATGATGATTTACATCCTGCGCATGCAGAGGGTGGAATGAGTATTTTTGCAGTATTTATCGTTTTGGCGATTATTGCATTGATTCTTTATTTTGCGGTGATACGTACCATTATTCAGTAAATTGTTTAGCTAACTCACAGACTGAAACAGTGGACTGATGCAGTTTTAAGCGCTGTGACTTGAACTTCTTGAACGTCAGCCATACACTACTTTGAACCTGAGGTAGTGTATGACTATTGATTTAGAAAAAATTATTCAATTCAAATCTAAAATACAGCTAGAGCAAATTTATAATATCTTTGTTTCAGTCATGATCGTGGTGATTTTGGTATTGGCTGTGATTGCCTTATATCGTCCTATTTCTGTACAGCAATACCAAAACGTATCACGACTTGCGTTTCAGCAAAGTTATCCTGAAACTCAGGAAATGGCGATGTTGCTGAGACAGCAAGATCGCATCCGTGTGGGTGCTTATCTTAAATTGATGCATGCTTATCAGATGGAGTCTGTACGAGCACATCAACTTCCGGCTTTGGCAGAGGAACAGCCTTAGTCGCAGGGATTATCTTGGTTGGAGCTGCTTGTACATTCTCCTCCAATATCTGCTGTACTTCATTTTTATCTAAGGTTTTACTGACCACAATCACCGTCATATTTTCAGGGTGCATGTAGGTACGAACCGCATTTTGTACATCAGCTACAGTTATTTTTTCCAATAATTTAGGGTACTGTGTCAAATAATCTGGGTCTTGATGATAAAAGCCCAATAGACCAAGCTGTGCATTGATCGTTGCATTACTGCTGTAATTATTTGGAAAAGCACGCAGCATGCCTGCTTTGGTTTCTTCCGTTTGTCTTTGATCAATAGGCATTTTGACAAAATCATTAAAAGCCTTATGTGCCACTTGAATACTATCTATAAGCTGATCTTGACGTGTTCCATAGCTAAAACTAAAGATACCGGGTGCTTGGCTAAAGCTAAATGCACTATAGGCACCATAAGTATAACCACGTTTAACACGAAGCTCTTGCATGAGGACCGAGTTAAAACCACCACCGCCAAACATTCGATTGGCTACTTCTAAGGCTAATCGATCTTTGTTATCGCGTGTGGTGCCTAAATGTCCAAATATGACGTTGGCTTGGGTGGAATTGTAGGGAAGATGGATAATATCAAAGCCTTGTTTTTCTTCTGGTTGTGCAAGCGCTTTGGCTTTTTCACCTTGGTTTAAGTTTCCAGAAATACGTTCTGCTAGGTTTTGCGCTTCTTTTTTGCTGAGTTTACCTGTAATGGCAATATTCATGTTTTGAGCAACTAAAAATTGATCACGAAACTTCTTTAAAATGTCTGGTGTTATTTTTTTGATACTGCCATTGGTTCCCGTAATCGGTTCTGCATAAGGATGTGTGCCGTATACAGCCCGATAGAAACGAATATTCATTAAGCGACTTGGGCTTTCTTGGAGTTGCTTCTGACCAGCTTGGTTATTACTGAGAGCTAAGTTTAGACTAGAGGTTTTAAAAGTCGCATTTTTAATCACGTCCATCATCATACTTAAAGCAGGTTCTAATTTTTTAGGGTCTGACAATACGCGTAACCGAACGACAAACATATCTCGATGTGCTTGCACGCTAAATTGAGCACCTGTTTGGTCAAAAACCGAGGCAATTTGCGTTGCATTGTATTTTTCTGTGCCTTCATCGATTAAACGTGCAGCCATGTTGGCAACACCATACAAGCCTTTTCCGACTTCTTCATCACGAGCAGAACCTGCATTAAAGGTCAGTTGAATATCCACCATGGGTAGATCTTGCGATTCAACAAACAGGCTATTCACACCATTTCGGTTTTTCAGCACTTGAACAAGTGGAGCACGGTAGTCTTTATCAATCTGTAAATTCTTTAAACTTTGCAGCATGGGGATAGATTGTAATTGGCTCGGATTATCGTTGAGGTCAGGAACATTTTCCGTATATGTTTCTGCATGGAGGATTGAGCCAAACGCAGTGAGTAAGCTTAGGGATAAAATTTTCGTAATAGTCATCACTAATCCTTACAAGACGCTATCTGTGTTTTGGGTTGAGCTGATTTGTTGCTCTGGAATAACAACTTCCGTTTGAGCGGATTTTACTGTTTGATCTGCTTTATTTGAGGTTGTTGGAACCTCCGTCTGTTCTGGAAGTAGATACATGGTGCTTAAATTTTCTCGGACAAAATACGCATTGGCGACACGTTGAATATCCTGTGCGCTGACGTTTTCATATAATTTTGGTAATTCGTCCATTAGCCTGAAACTGAGCCCATTGACTTCTAAGTTACCGATAGTCTTGGCTTGGCTGCTGATGTCATCTTGGTTATAGACTAAATTGGAGACAAAACGTGTGGTGATACGTTCAACTTCAGGTGTTTTGACTAATTCTGTTTTTAATATTTCGATTTCATCTTGTATGGCTTTTTGAGCTTGTTCCATTTTGACGCCATCGGCAGGGAGTGCTGAAATGGTAAACAAGCTATCACCACGATTGTATGGATCATAAGAAACACTTACAGCGGTGAGTAATTTTTTATCGCGTACCAGTTTGTCTTGTAGGCGCGATGAAATACCACTATCTAAAATGTTGCGAATAATATTGAGAGCATATGCATCTTGTGGGTTTTTTGCGGTAGCCAGTGAGCGTACATTCCACGCCATATACAAATTAGGCACTTGTACGGGCAAATTTAGTTCCATGTGACGATAGCCCACACGTTCGAATTCCATCACATCATTACGATCAGGTGTTTTGCGTGATGGAATATCACCAAAGTATTTTTGAACTTGACGAATGGCTGCTTCGGCATCGACATCACCAACAATCACCAAAATGGCGTTATTCGGGGTATACCAATCTTTATACCATTGTTTTAAATCTGCCAATTTGATGTTTTGCAGATTTTTCATATGCCCAATGACGGGTTGGCGATAATGACTGGTTGGATAAGAGATCCATTTGAAACGTTCATAAGCCAAAGAACGAGGGTTATCATCTGTGCGCTGTCGGCGTTCTTCCATAACCACTTTAATTTCAGGGTCGAAATCTTGTTGTTGCAATCGTAAATTACTCATACGATCCGCTTCGAGCTCCAACGCCATAGGAAAATAGGCTTTTGGATACAACTGATAATAATTGGTGTAATTGGTAAAGGTTGCGGCGTTGATGCTGCCGCCATAGATACGGCTGAGACGTGTAAATTCATCATTAGGAACTTTTGTGGTTCCTTTAAACATCATATGTTCGAGCGCATGAGAGATCCCTAATAGATTGCCAGACTCATCACTACTACCCACACGGTACCAAATATGAGTCATTACCATCGGCGCACGGTGGTCTTCACGGATAATGACCTTTAAACCATTTTTAAGCGTGGTTTCAAAGGTGCTACGCGTTAATTGGGTTCGTGTGTCTGCATGTAGATGAGTTGCTGACCAAAGGCAACTGCTGATGACACAGATAGGAAGCGCAGAGCGAAATAAAGTTTTAAAAAAACAAGGAGAAAATCTGTTTTTATGGGACACAAAGGAATCCATTAAAATGCATTTTATAGCTATCTAGTTTTCCTAAAGTTAATTTTGATTGCAAGTTCAACATGTTGTTTTTTAGTGTGCTTCGCTCTGACAGGCGTGTATCGACTCAATTTAAGATAACTTATGATAGAATCGGTTTTTTTAACGCAGTGCTTTTCAAGGATTCGGCATGCAACAGCAATCTCATGGGCAGAATAAATTTTTGATTGATGCTGATATCGGTGATGACGATGTCACGCTACCGAGTTTACCTGCGGTAAATGTGCCGATTATCGAGACACCGAAAGTACAGCAAGACGTTGCTGCACCATTACAAGAAACAGAGTCAGAAACTGAAGACTCGAAGGCGAAAGGCGGCTTCTTTAGTCGAATGAAAGAAGGTCTAGCAAAGTCACGTAAGAACTTGGCAGACGGCATGGTGAATATCCTGATCGGTGGGAAGGAAATTGACGATGAGCTTTTAGAGGAAGTTGAAGAGCAACTTTTGGTTGCTGATATTGGTGTCGATGCAACCAAAACGATTATTGCGAACTTAACTGAACGTACTGAACGTGGCGATTTAATCTATTCACATTCTTTATATAAAGCGCTTCAAGAAGAACTTGTGGCATTACTTGCACCACGTGTTAAACCGCTACATATCGACAGCAATAAAAATCCGTATGTGATTTTGGTTGTTGGTGTAAATGGTGTGGGTAAAACCACCACGATTGGTAAATTAGCAAAACGCTTACAAGGTGAAGGTAAAAAAGTAATGTTGGCTGCTGGTGATACATTCCGTGCAGCAGCGACAGAACAATTACAAATTTGGGGCGAACGCAATAATATTACAGTTGTGGCGCAAGGTCATGGTGCAGATTCTGCTTCAGTTATTTTTGATGCATTCGAAAGTGCTCGTGCAAAAGGCGTAGACGTGCTGATTGCAGACACCGCAGGTCGTTTACACAACAAAGGACACCTCATGCAAGAGTTGTCTAAAGTAAAACGTGTAATGCAAAAAATTGACGCTACAGCTCCACATGAAGTGATGTTGGTTGTTGATGCAGGTACAGGTCAAAATGCCATTAACCAAGTTGAAATGTTTGACGAGGCAGTAGGGCTTACAGGTCTAACCATTACTAAACTGGATGGTACTGCGAAAGGTGGTGTGTTATTTAATATTGCAAGCCGTACCCATGTGCCAATTCGTTTTATTGGTGTAGGTGAGAAAATTGATGACTTACGTCCATTCTCAGCTAAATCATTTGTCGCAGCATTATTTGAAACTGATAAATAAAATGCGTTAAATGTCACATAAACTCCGCAAAATGCGGAGTTTTTTGTTTTAGGGTTTATTGATTGATTTAAAAAGCAACATGTGAATAAATCATAATCAAAATTCAGCCTAATAAACCCTTAGAATAAGTAAGGAATTATTGTTATATATAAAAATTGCTTTGGGGTGTTTAGGGTGGCGTTACTCGATAAAATTGGTCATGTATTGACTGCGGATATCACTAAAGATTTTAAATTAAAAAAGAAAAATACCGACCAAGAAATAGAAGCGTCCTTTGTTGATCAATTAAAGAAACGTCGCAGTATTTACGAGCTTGGAAAGAAGGTGCATTACAGTCAGGCTTATTTGGCGGAACTGATTCAAGAATCCGTAAGAAGTTGTCCATCTGCATATAATTCGCAAAGCACACGTATTGTAGTTTTATTTGGCGAATCTCATCAAAAATTTTGGGACATTGTAAAAGACGTACAACGCAAGAATGTTGCGAGTTATATTTTTGAAGGTGTGGCGCTCAAAATAGATCAGTGTGCAGCTGGCCTGGGAACTGTACTTTTCTATGAAGATCAAGTTGTGATTCAACAATTACAAAAGAAAGTGCCATTAAGTGCAGAAGATTTTCCAGTGTGGTCGGAGCAAACGTCTGGCATGGCGCAATTCGCAGTATGGACTTCGATCGCAGATGCAGGTTTAGGCGCATGTTTACAACACTATAATCCACACATTGATTATGCCGTTGCCGAACACTTTGATATTTCAAAACAATGGCTGCTTCGTGCGCAGTTAGTCTTTGGTTCAATTGAAGGTCAAGCGCCTGAACGTTTAGAACTCGAAGATCAAGATCAGTTTAGAATTTATGAGTAATTTCTATGTTCTGTAGGTTGCTTTGATTTCTGCTGTCCTAAAGACTGTGAACCAATATTTGAATGTAAGTGGGTTGTAGGTATTTAGATGCTTATAACTGATTGTTCTAGAAATAAGACACAATGTTGTAAATATAGTCATGCAACTGTTAAAAACATCACCTATTATAAATCACAACTTAGTAAGCTAATTGAAAATAAAAAGAGGTCTTGTAATGTCATTCTTGAATCAAATCGAACAACGTCGCACAATCTATTCTATTGGTAATAACGTGAGTTTATCGCAAGATGAAATTGAGCAAACCATTAAAGATGCTGTACGTTTAAGTCCGTCATCATTTAACTCTCAAACGTCTCGTGTCGTTATTCTGTTTGATGATGCACATCAAAAATTCTGGAATATCGTACGTGAAACGTTACGTAAAATTGTACCTGCAGATGCATTTGAAGGAACCAATGGCAAGATTAATAGTTTTGCAGCAGGTTTTGGTACAGCATTATTTTATGAAGATCAGGCTGTAGTAAAAGCTCTCCAAGAACAATTTGCACTTTATGCAGATAATTTCCCAGTATGGTCTGAACACTCAACAGCGATTGCTCAATTTGCTACTTGGACGGCTTTGGCTGAAAAAAATATCGGTGCATCATTGCAACATTACAATCCAATTGTTGATGCTGAAACAGCTGCGGCATTTGATGTGCCAGATCAATGGAAACTACGTGCACAACTTGTTTTTGGTTCGATTGAAGCGCCTGCAGGCGAAAAAACCTTTATTGCAGATGAAGAACGATTCAAAACATTCAAGTAATGATGGTGTGATGAATTAAAAAGGATGCATTAAGCATCCTTTTTTTATATGCAAAATTCTTGAATGAATATCAAAATAATGTCTTGAAACAAAATATACAGTGATTGTTAGATGTCATAAGATTGTCATATATGAATTGCATAGTGCATTCGAAACTAAATAATTGATAAAGAGTGATAATGATGACTTTAAGATTAACTGTTGCTGCTGCAGCGCTGATGTTAAGTAGTGCCGGATTTGCAGCTGTAACTTTGACTGTTCCGGAAGAAATTAAAATAGTTGCAGTTAATGATCAAGAAGTTACTGGTGGTTTATTTCGATCTACCGAGAAATATAAGCTTGATGCAGGTGAAAACCTATTAATGGTACGTTATAGCGAATTTTTTCAACATGCTGATAATTCTCACGATATTTTAAAGTCAGGTGTGGCCGCTATTCGTACTCCAGCACTGATTGATGGTCAAGAGTATCGTTTGGGTCTAGTCAATGCACCAAAAGATTTTGATGCTGCGCAAAAATATAAAGACCAACCGATATTTGGTTTGTATGACAGATCTAATCAATTACTTGTGCAGCAAGCTGGGGCGAAGAAAGAACAAAAATCGATTTTCTCCAATGGTGTTTTAGGTAATGCTGTAGATTTTACGAAGAAAGAAGCTGTACCAGAAAATCAACCGGCACCTGTTTATGCACAATCCGTAACAGTAAAACCAACGAACGTAGTATCTCCTGTAGTAGCTTCAAAAAATGTGATTATTAATGAAAATGGGGCAGATCAACAATTAATTCAGCTTTGGCAAAAGGCCAATAAAGCTGAACGACAAAAATTCATGAGTTGGTTGGCTGAGCAAGCAAACTAAAGTTACTTTCGTAACTTTATTAGTTTTCTTGAAATCCGCGTTATTTGAAAAGTCCGTTGAATTACGGGCTTTTTAGATTGAAGAATATAAAAATCACCAAGAATTATAAAATTCGTCTTTCATAAAGCAAAATATGTGGATATATTGATCTTTAAATAAGCAATAAATTGCATTTAGTTTAAAAAATATACATTCAAGCAAAATATTATAGAAATTTCTATGATAGGGGCTTGTGTTTGTTTTGAAACTCTATAGAATACGCTGCATACCAACGCAGACAGTGATAAACATAAGGTTTTGAGTTGTTTGATGTTGTTCTCTTATTTGCTGACGAAGCATTAAGAAGATCATTAAGAGATTATGAAGAACAACTTGTGTGGATTTTTACTGATTGATCGATCGAAATTATTTTCATTGATTAATGGTAGAAATTACTCGAAGTTTATTTGAGCAAATTTTTGTCAGTAATTGATGAGCCAAGATTGGTACACTATATGTACTATTGATTTTAAACTGAAGAGTTTGATCATGGCTCAGATTGAACGCTGGCGGCAGGCTTAACACATGCAAGTCGAGCGGGGGAAGGTAGCTTGCTACTGGACCTAGCGGCGGACGGGTGAGTAATGCTTAGGAATCTGCCTATTAGTGGGGGACAACATTTCGAAAGGGATGCTAATACCGCATACGTCCTACGGGAGAAAGCAGGGGATCTTCGGACCTTGCGCTAATAGATGAGCCTAAGTCGGATTAGCTAGTTGGTGGGGTAAAGGCCTACCAAGGCGACGATCTGTAGCGGGTCTGAGAGGATGATCCGCCACACTGGGACTGAGACACGGCCCAGACTCCTACGGGAGGCAGCAGTGGGGAATATTGGACAATGGGGGGAACCCTGATCCAGCCATGCCGCGTGTGTGAAGAAGGCCTTTTGGTTGTAAAGCACTTTAAGCGAGGAGGAGGCTACTTTGGTTAATACCTAAAGATAGTGGACGTTACTCGCAGAATAAGCACCGGCTAACTCTGTGCCAGCAGCCGCGGTAATACAGAGGGTGCGAGCGTTAATCGGATTTACTGGGCGTAAAGCGTGCGTAGGCGGCTTTTTAAGTCGGATGTGAAATCCCCGAGCTTAACTTGGGAATTGCATTCGATACTGGGAAGCTAGAGTATGGGAGAGGATGGTAGAATTCCAGGTGTAGCGGTGAAATGCGTAGAGATCTGGAGGAATACCGATGGCGAAGGCAGCCATCTGGCCTAATACTGACGCTGAGGCACGAAAGCATGGGGAGCAAACAGGATTAGATACCCTGGTAGTCCATGCCGTAAACGATGTCTACTAGCCGTTGGGGCCTTTGAGGCTTTAGTGGCGCAGCTAACGCGATAAGTAGACCGCCTGGGGAGTACGGTCGCAAGACTAAAACTCAAATGAATTGACGGGGGCCCGCACAAGCGGTGGAGCATGTGGTTTAATTCGATGCAACGCGAAGAACCTTACCTGGTCTTGACATAGTAAGAACTTTCCAGAGATGGATTGGTGCCTTCGGGAACTTACATACAGGTGCTGCATGGCTGTCGTCAGCTCGTGTCGTGAGATGTTGGGTTAAGTCCCGCAACGAGCGCAACCCTTTTCCTTATTTGCCATCGGGTTAAGCCGGGAACTTTAAGGATACTGCCAGTGACAAACTGGAGGAAGGCGGGGACGACGTCAAGTCATCATGGCCCTTACGACCAGGGCTACACACGTGCTACAATGGTCGGTACAAAGGGTTGCTACTCCGCGAGGAGATGCTAATCTCAAAAAGCCGATCGTAGTCCGGATTGGAGTCTGCAACTCGACTCCATGAAGTCGGAATCGCTAGTAATCGCGGATCAGAATGCCGCGGTGAATACGTTCCCGGGCCTTGTACACACCGCCCGTCACACCATGGGAGTTTGTTGCACCAGAAGTAGGTAGTCTAACCGTAAGGAGGACGCTTACCACGGTGTGGCCGATGACTGGGGTGAAGTCGTAACAAGGTAGCCGTAGGGGAACCTGCGGCTGGATCACCTCCTTAACGAAAGATTGACGATTGGTAAGAATCCACAACAAGTTGTTCTTCATGACGATGTATCTGAGGGTCTGTAGCTCAGTTGGTTAGAGCACACGCTTGATAAGCGTGGGGTCACAAGTTCAAGTCTTGTCAGACCCACCATTCTGACTAACGAAGTATTTGAATAAAATACGGAAGCAAACAGAAAATCAGAGACATTGACTTATTGATAAGCTGGGGACTTAGCTTAGTTGGTAGAGCGCCTGCTTTGCACGCAGGAGGTCAGGAGTTCGACTCTCCTAGTCTCCACCATACATTGCTACGCAATGTATAGAGAACGAAGCTAAAATAAACAATCAAACGATTGTTAGCTTAGTCCTTAAGCGATCAAGTGTTTAGGTTATAGAGCTTAGCAACAAAGTGGCGTATGATTCGCTCCATTGTTATTAAGCTCTGTGATTTATCACAGTTTCCTGACCTGACGAAGGCTGGAAAAATCATTAACAGAATATATTTGAGTTGAAATAATTTGTTCATACTCATAACTGACATTAACACTAACAGTGATTTATTACTGTGATGTGAAGATAAAAGCTATGAGTTACTAGCGAAATTAACTGAATCAAGCGTTTTGGTATATGAATCTAATTGAAGCTGTACAGTGATTAAGTTCACGAGACTCTAACTGTGGCGATTAAGTTCGCAACGCAACATCTTCACTTGTAGGAGATGGGCGACTGTTTGGGGTTGTATAGTCAAGTAATTAAGTGCATGTGGTGGATGCCTTGGCAGTCAGAGGCGATGAAAGACGTAATAGCCTGCGATAAGCTCCGGGGAGGCGGCAAATATCCTGTGATCCGGAGATTTCTGAATGGGGAAACCCACCCGCTATAAGGCGGGTATCATAAACTGAATACATAGGTTTATGAGGCGAACGAGGGGAAGTGAAACATCTCAG
Organism: Acinetobacter sp. YH16040_T; assembly: GCF_024605785.1. Classification (NCBI taxonomy): domain Bacteria; kingdom Pseudomonadati; phylum Pseudomonadota; class Gammaproteobacteria; order Moraxellales; family Moraxellaceae; genus Acinetobacter; species Acinetobacter sp. YH16040_T. The sequence continues at coordinate 1,472,644 of NZ_CP094541.1, forward strand.
TACCCTTAGGAAAAGAAATCAATTGAGATTCCCTCAGTAGCGGCGAGCGAACGGGGAAAAGCCCATTAAGTTATCTAAGCTTTAGTGGAACGCTCTGGGAAGTGCGACCATAGTAGGTGATAGTCCTGTACGCGAAAGGGCTTAGATAATGATGTCGAGTAGGGCGAGGCACGTGAAACCTTGTCTGAATATGGGGGGACCATCCTCCAAGGCTAAATACTCCTGACTGACCGATAGTGAACCAGTACCGTGAGGGAAAGGCGAAAAGAACCCCTGTGAGGGGAGTGAAATAGATCCTGAAACCGCATGCATACAAGCAGTGGGAGCCAACTTGTTTGGTGACTGCGTACCTTTTGTATAATGGGTCAGCGACTTACATTCAGTAGCAAGGTTAACCGATTAGGGGAGCCGTAGAGAAATCGAGTCTTAATAGGGCGTTTAGTTGCTGGGTGTAGACCCGAAACCGGGTGATCTATCCATGAGCAGGTTGAAGGTTGGGTAACACTAACTGGAGGACCGAACCCACTGTCGTTGAAAAGCCAGGGGATGACTTGTGGATAGGGGTGAAAGGCTAATCAAACTCGGTGATAGCTGGTTCTCCCCGAAAGCTATTTAGGTAGCGCCTCGGACGAATACCATTGGGGGTAGAGCACTGTTTCGGCTAGGGGGTCATCCCGACTTACCAAACCGATGCAAACTCCGAATACCAATGAGTACTATCCGGGAGACAGACTGCGGGTGCTAACGTCCGTAGTCAAGAGGAAAACAATCCAGACCGCCAGCTAAGGCCCCAAAATTATAGTTAAGTGGGAAACGATGTGGGAAGGCATAGACAGCTAGGAGGTTGGCTTAGAAGCAGCCACCCTTTAAAGAAAGCGTAATAGCTCACTAGTCGAGTCGGCCTGCGCGGAAGATGTAACGGGGCTAAAACTATATGCCGAAGCTGCGGATTTACACATTAGTGTAAGTGGTAGGGGAGCGTTCTGTAAGCCGATGAAGGTGGATTGAGAAGTCCGCTGGAGGTATCAGAAGTGCGAATGCTGACGTGAGTAACGACAAAACGGGTGAAAAACCCGTTCGCTGAAAGACCAAGGGTTCCAGTCCAACGTTAATCGGGGCTGGGTGAGTCGACCCCTAAGGCGAGGCCGAGAGGCGTAGTCGATGGGAAATTGGTTAATATTCCAATACTTCAGTGTAATGCGATGAGAGGACGGAGAAGGTTAAGTCAGCCTGGCGTTGGTTGTCCAGGTGAAAGGAAGTAGGCATGTATCTTAGGCAAATCCGGGGTACTCTATGCTGAGATCTGACAGCAAGCTGTACTTGTACAGTGAAGTGGCTGATACCATACTTCCAGGAAAAGTCTCTAAGCTTCAGTTACACTGGAATCGTACCCGAAACCGACACAGGTGGTCAGGTCGAGTAGACCAAAGCGCTTGAGAGAACTCTGCTGAAGGAACTAGGCAAAATGGTACCGTAACTTCGGGAGAAGGTACGCTGCTTTTGGTGATGGAACTTGCTTCCTGAGCTGAGAGCAGCCACAGAAACCAGGCCCCTGCAACTGTTTATTAAAAACATAGCACTCTGCAAACACGAAAGTGGACGTATAGGGTGTGATGCCTGCCCGGTGCTGGAAGGTTAATTGATGGGGTTAGCGTAAGCGAAGCTCTTGATCGAAGCCCCAGTAAACGGCGGCCGTAACTATAACGGTCCTAAGGTAGCGAAATTCCTTGTCGGGTAAGTTCCGACCTGCACGAATGGCATAATGATGGGGGCGCTGTCTCCAGCAGAGGCTCAGTGAAATCGAAATCGCCGTGAAGATGCGGTGTACCCGCGGCTAGACGGAAAGACCCCGTGAACCTTTACTGCAGCTTGACATTGAACTTTGATCTTACTTGTGTAGGATAGGTGGGAGGCTTTGAAACCGAGACGCTAGTTTCGGTGGAGCCAATCTTGAAATACCACCCTGGTAATATTGAGGTTCTAACTCTGTCCCGTTATCCGGGACGAGGACCATGTCTGGTGGGTAGTTTGACTGGGGCGGTCTCCTCCTAAAGAGTAACGGAGGAGTACGAAGGTGCGCTCAGCGTGGTCGGAAATCACGCGTAGAGTATAAAGGCAAAAGCGCGCTTAACTGCGAGACCCACAAGTCGAGCAGGTACGAAAGTAGGTCTTAGTGATCCGGTGGTTCTGTATGGAAGGGCCATCGCTCAACGGATAAAAGGTACTCTGGGGATAACAGGCTGATACCGCCCAAGAGTTCATATCGACGGCGGTGTTTGGCACCTCGATGTCGGCTCATCTCATCCTGGGGCTGAAGCAGGTCCCAAGGGTATGGCTGTTCGCCATTTAAAGAGGTACGCGAGCTGGGTTTAGAACGTCGTGAGACAGTTCGGTCCCTATCTACCGTGGGCGCTGGAAATTTGAGAGGATCTGCTCCTAGTACGAGAGGACCAGAGTGGACGAACCTCTGGTGTACCGGTTGTGACGCCAGTCGCATCGCCGGGTAGCTATGTTCGGAAGGGATAACCGCTGAAAGCATCTAAGCGGGAAGCCTACCTCAAGATAAGATTTCCCTTGGACTTTATGTCCACTAAAGAGCCGTTGAAGACTACGACGTTGATAGGTTGGATGTGGAAGTGCGGTGACGCATGAAGCTGACCAATACTAATTGCTCGTGAGGCTTGACTATACAACACCCAAACAGTTGTATGTAAAGCATCAATTGATTCGATATTAAGCAAAATAACTTGATTTAGTTAACGCTTAAGAACAAAATATGCAACTTAGATATGATCTGTTAATAACTCATTTGACCAAGCAACGGCACTGAGAAGATAAGACCAAACGCAAAGTCATAACAGTTGTGCTGGCGACAATAGCAAGAGTGAACCACCTGATCCCTTCCCGAACTCAGAAGTGAAACCTCTTAGCGCTGATGGTAGTGTGGGGTTACCCATGTGAGAGTAAGTCATCGCCAGCTCATTATTCGAAACACCCCCTGATATCTCAGGGGGTGTTTTTTTTATGCGGGGAAAAAGAGAAAGTTATCAAAATAGAAAAATAATAAGAGAAGCAAATTCAAAAAATAGGAAAACGAGAGATATTTAAAGAAAATAAAACTAAAATGCTCAATCCATTTATATCATTTTAAAATCTTTTGCTAATGAAAATGTGTAATAAATCAATATAATAAAATCGTTTGTCTCATTAATAATATATAGGGTATTTAAGATGTTTTTAAAAAAATTATTAGCTACAGTTTTATTTGCATTTGTTTCTTTCAATACTACAGCTGGTGTGTATCAGGATAAACTAAGTGAATGTTTGGTAAATAAAATTTCAGCAGAAGAGAGTCAGAACTTAACGGCTTGGATTTATTTGGCATTTTCAGCACATCCAGAAATTTCTAAATATAGTAAAGTGACGTCCGCTGAGATGCAAAAAATTGATAAAAATATGGCAAATTTATTTCAAGATTTATTTACTAAACGTTGTAATGCTGAAATCAAAGCTGTTACAGAAAATGAAGGAACAAATGCTTTGGGTAAAGCATTTGAACTATTGGGGAATCGTGCAGCTGAGAACCTGATGAAAAATCCAGTTGTTGAAAAACGTATTGCATCATTTGCACAATATTTTGATGAAGATAAAATGCGTGAATCGATGAAATAATTTGAATCGGACTAGGCGAATGTATTTGACAGTTGATATTCGCTTAGTTCATTACTCACTCTTTTTAAAGAATATAATAATTGCCCTAATAATACATTTTTTGATGTCAAGACAACTAATATCATAGGGTGCTGAGGGTGAGAGATCGCTGTGAGTAATGCTTTACCATTTTCTGCATCTAATGTAATGGTTTGACAACCGACTAAATTAATTTCATTAGTAAAAGCTTGAACCATTGCTAAGATTGAACTGCTTACAGCTGCAAGTTTTCCAGAATTTTCAATATTTTTCTTTTCTATAGATTTTAATTCAAAACCATCAGTTGAACATAACATCATAAGTTGTCATTAAAAAGTAAACATGTATTCTTTTCCGAATTGGTTTGATACTTTCTCCACCCATTGCTCTATTTTATCAGCTGTCATGACTTGAAAATCTCGCCAATAATATTTCATCTGCTTCCATACCATCTCGATTCGATTTAACTCAGGGCTATAAGCTGGAATAAAATACAGATTCGTCGAAAAGTTAGTTTTAAGTAGCTCTCTGTAATCAGCCATCTTTTTACTTCTATGAATCGAGGCATTATCAACAATAAGAACCAATGGAAGGTTATACGTCTGTTTAACTTGTTGAGCTATTCCAGTTAAATAGGCATAAAACCAAGTGCTTGTAACTGACTCTTGTAAACAACTTGTCACCAGTTTCCCCGTTGAAAGCAAACACCCCATGACATTAACTCGTTTTAATCTTATTGCATCAACCGCATGAACATTACCTATCTTTGTCCACGCATAGCGGTTATCAGGTGTAGATGAAAACCCTGTTTCATCAACATAACCTAATATAATTTCACCACGTGCCGCTTGCTCTCGTAATTCTTCAATCTGCTGTGTTGCTTGTTCAAATACAATCGGATCTCTTTTTTTTCAAGCTATGACGGGTACGCTTGAAGACCATACCTGAATCACGTAAAAACTTACGAATGGTTTCAACAGACACGGACACTTCGTATTCTTCATGTAGTTTGACTCGGATTTGTTCTGCATTGAGTGGACTTGTATTGACCCAATCTAAGATTTTCGCCTGATAGTCTGAGATCAATGTATTGGGTCGACCTGAGCGATGACCTTCTTTAATCGATTCAAACTCATACAATTCCCAACGTCGGCGTTGTAGCCTTATGGTTTCTGGGATACGTTCTTGTAGAGTGGCAACTTCTGCAACACTTTTACCTTCGGAAAGCCAGAGAATAGTTTGGGCACGTTGTCTTTCACGCCAATGTTTTGCATGTTTGGCCAGAAAAATGAGTCGTTCTCGCTGTTCTAAACTAAGTGGTACAGAAACAATCCGAGGCATGTGTGAACATCTGTTAACTAAAAAAACCTTTTCGCATGATTAGTTATTTTTGTCAACTTAATTTATTGGGGTTAATAATGGCCAAATTATCTTTAAACGGTTTAACAGACATTGACGGTTTTATTGCTGCAGCTTTGGTTGACAGCGAAAGTGGCCTTGCTATGGCAACACAAGGCAATAACGACATCGACTTAGAATTAGCTGCTGCTGGTAATACCGAAGTTGTACGCTCAAAGCGTAAAGTTGCCAAAGCATTGAATTTAAATGACTCAATTGAAGACATTCTAATTACTCTAGGTAAACAATATCACTTAATTCGTCCACTCGACTCAAATGAAGCATTATTTCTTTACCTCGTTTTAGACCGTAGCAAATCAAACCTAGCTATGGCTCGCCATGAACTTAAACATTTCGAAAAAGAATTAGATTTTTCTTAATTTAAAGTTGGGTTATTTCACCTGAAATAACCCAGTTTTTTCTGGACAATTTCATGAATAGCACATTATATATTTCTGTCTTTGGCTTAAATCTAAATGTTATCAATGACATTAAATCTATTATTTCAAATAAGCTATCTGAAACTTTTACTATTCATTGGACAAACATTGCAGATTCGAAACTCCAAGTCCTATTAATCAATGATGACTTTATCGACCTGCCGAATATAAATAATATAAGGCACGAAGCTTTAATCATACTTAAACTTAAAAAAAATGAATTGAAAGCAAATTAAATCGAACACGATACCCTGTTTTTACCCCTAACAAATACCAATCATTTTGAGCATTGGTTAGAGCATTTAGTTGCGTTAAGGTTCCGTGCTATTAATCCTGTAAATGTGTCCAATCCTGTAGTTGTTCAAGACATAAAACCTAAATTAAATGCACTCCAGATCTCACAGGTTTTTAAAGATTTAAATAAACATCAACGTCAACTATTGCTTTTAGATCAAAAACCAATCGCACTCATTGATAACTTAAGCAACGAGTTTTGGATAGAACAAAATATACAAATCACACAAAATTCCGAATTCACACTCATTCCAGCAGATACCAATACAGTAGTCACTTTTAAATATGGGTTGGAATCAATAAATTTACAGCATGGATTATGGCAATTTGTTTGGGATTACCTAGATGATACTCCCCCCAATTACACAAGCCACTATAAACTTTTGCATTGGCCACAGCCTATGCATTGTGCTGAGCGACAATCACTATTGAAAATATCCGCTTTTTTTATGGAAGGCAGTTCTACTCAATATATTGCTGAACAAATACATTTAAGCCAAAACTTTATTAATCGATATTTATTTGCATCCCACATAGCTCAAATCATAGAAGAGATACCGGCCATGGCGACTGTCTATCATAGCCAAAAAGCAGCTCAAGAATCTTCAAAACCACTACAGAGTTTTTTCCGTAGTCTTCGAAAAAAATTAGGAATCTAAAATTTCATTATGATTTTACAGCAATACAAGATCGTATTTGCCGGAACGATGGGTGCCGGAAAAACCACTGCTATTCAAAGTATTTCTGATATTCCTGTACTGAGTACAGAAGCGCTGAATACTGATCAAAATGCACATCAAAAAATGTTGACTACAGTTGGGATCGATTATGGTGAACTTACTCTCGCCGATGGTACTAAACTTGGTTTATATGGTACGCCGGGCCAAGAAAGATTTAACTTTATATGGAATACCATTTGTAACGGCGCGATTGGTACAATTATTATGATTGATCATACACATGACCATCCAATTCAGCAGCTGAATGATTATTTAAATTATTTTTCTGAAAATAATGAAAACATCATCATCGCGATTACGCATTTAGACAGTACGCAGTATAAATCCACCAAACTTTATAAAGAATGGCAGGATTCACAACAAATACATCACCCGATTTTTTATATCGATGCTAGAAATAAAAAAGACATTCTTTTTATTCTAGAAGCACTTATTGCAAAAGCTGAAGTTCAACTTTCAATCTAATGAAGATATTATGAATACAGCAATTCGTACAACACGTTCAGCACCACTACAGCTTATTGAACATGCACATAAACTCATGAAGGAGTTAATTTCTGATGTGTCCGGTGTTGAATATAAGTTGACAAAAATAACTAATCATGCGAAAAGGTTTTTTTAGTTAACAGATGTTCACACATGCCTCGGATTGTTTCTGTACCACTTAGTTTAGAACAGCGAGAACGACTCATTTTTCTGGCCAAACATGCAAAACATTGGCGTGAAAGACAACGTGCCCAAACTATTCTCTGGCTTTCCGAAGGTAAAAGTGTTGCAGAAGTTGCCACTCTACAAGAACGTATCCCAGAAACCATAAGGCTACAACGCCGACGTTGGGAATTGTATGAGTTTGAATCGATTAAAGAAGGTCATCGCTCAGGTCGACCCAATACATTGATCTCAGACTATCAGGCGAAAATCTTAGATTGGGTCAATACAAGTCCACTCAATGCAGAACAAATCCGAGTCAAACTACATGAAGAATACGAAGTGTCCGTGTCTGTTGAAACCATTCGTAAGTTTTTACGTGATTCAGGTATGGTCTTCAAGCGTACCCGTCATAGCTTGAAAAAAAAGAGATCCGATTGTATTTGAACAAGCAACACAGCAGATTGAAGAATTACGAGAGCAAGCGGCACGTGGTGAAATTATATTAGGTTATGTTGATGAAACAGGGTTTTCATCTACACCTGATAACCGCTATGCGTGGACAAAGATAGGTAATGTTCATGCGGTTGATGCAATAAGATTAAAACGAGTTAATGTCATGGGGTGTTTGCTTTCAACGGGGAAACTGGTGACAAGTTGTTTACAAGAGTCAGTTACAAGCACTTGGTTTTATGCCTATTTAACTGGAATAGCTCAACAAGTTAAACAGACGTATAACCTTCCATTGGTTCTTATTGTTGATAATGCCTCGATTCATAGAAGTAAAAAGATGGCTGATTACAGAGAGCTACTTAAAACTAACTTTTCGACGAATCTGTATTTTATTCCAGCTTATAGCCCTGAGTTAAATCGAATCGAGATGGTATGGAAGCAGATGAAATATTATTGGCGAGATTTTCAAGTCATGACAGCTGATAAAATAGAGCAATGGGTGGAGAAAGTATCAAACCAATTCGGAAAAGAATACATGTTTACTTTTTAATGACAACTTATATGTTAATCAGTAATATAGTTTTACTGACGTATAAGATATTAGCTAAAAATAATGAATAAACAATGCTAAAAAAAATCAGCTGGTTGATTATTGTTAATAATAAATAAAGTAAAAATGGTCTTTAAACGATTCTTGGCTGCTAATAGTTGTAGTATTGTGTAGAATATTTAAACTTTTTATAGAATTGTTGTATATGAAATTCCATTAGGGTTGTTGTTTTATAAGAGTTTTTTTATTAATAGATTTAATGTATTATTCCATTATTTTAATATATAAAAAAGATTACATAAGACGAAATAAGTATTAAATATCTGTGCTGTTTGTTTATTTTCTGATCATTAAAATATATTATATAATATTATTTCTAGATTAATATTTGTGATTTAAGTCTATTAAATTCAATTATTTGTGATATATATTGAAAGTTCAATCCTAGGTCATAGGATTGAACTTTACTTTTATAATGCACTTTTTAAATTATTTTGATGTTGCTTCACTTGTTTTGCATAACGTTTGCCTTGTTTTTTCATTTTTCGATTGGTGTTATAAGCAGTAGGTCCGACATTATAGTAGGCTAAAGCTTTTGGCATGCTGCCAGCGGCATTTTTATATTTAGTTAAAATAAATGACCCACAATTAATATTGGTTAATTCGTCATATAAATCCCCAGGGCATGTTGCTTGCCAATAACGTGGCATCACCTGAGTTAAACCGACTGCACCTGCAGGAGAACTGACATAAGGGCGGAAAGTTGATTCTTGGCGAATAACGGCAGCCAGTAGTAAAGGATCTAAGTTGTATTGATCGGCAGTTTGCACAATGTAGGGTGACACTCGATTTGCAGTTTCAGGATTGACTGAATAGGCCTTTTGGATCCCTGATGAAAGTTTAACTGCACGTTTTTCTACAGAGCCACCACCTAGTGATGAACATCCAGAAATCAGGGTTACAGATATAATAACAGTTGAAAACTTTAAGCTGTGAGCGTTTAGGAGCGACGAAAGACGAGTTGAAAGGCGAGTTTTATTCAGTACATTCTGCATTTATATTCACTTTAAAATAATCATGGCTAAGTGTAATTTCTAAAGCGATATTATGAACTGGAGACTTAGAGGTCAATATTTTCTTAAGATGCTCTGTACAGTGAAATTGTAAGAATTGATGGAAATGTACTCAAATTACATGATTTTTTAAGTGAAGAGAGAAAAACAGATCGTGTTAATTGAGTCAGTATTTCTCTCTTTACATTCTTACTTAAGATTGTGGGGCATTCAAATCCCGAGAACTTTAGTTATAAAAAACTAGAATATCCACTCATTAAATATCCCTATTTGGAAAAGCTATAACTCTTTTCAGAGGTATTAGTGGAATCTGAGTTTAAAGCGTTTTAAGCATCCAAATTTCGCATGCTTGGCTATGACCTGTATTGCCCTTGGGAGCTTGTAAGTGTTGAAATCCTACTTTTTCATAAAGTTTCACTGCTTGCCCAAGTGTATGTGTAGTTTCTAAATAACACGCTTTAAAATTATGATCTTTGGCGAATTGAAAACAAAGTTCTAAAATATCTTTGGCTAAGCCATGACCACGTAATTCAGGCATAAAATACATTTTTTGGATTTCTAAAATGCTTGAGTCTCCAACTAAAGGAGAAAGGCCCCCACCACCTAAAATTGTACCGTGTTGATTTTCAATAACCCAATATTGTGCATTTGCTTGCGTATAGACGTGATATAAATCATCTAAAATTGGATCTGCAACGGCAAATCCTGATTCAGGTGCTAATCCAAATTCTTTGGAAACTGTGCGAATGACATTGGCAATGCTTACATTGTCTTCAAGTTGAAGTGGTCGGATCTGAAACATAATCATCGAAAAACAAAAAGATGGATTTTTTATAGACTGATCCTATAAAAAAATCCATCTCTAAGTTTAAAATTACTCAAGCAAAAAATTACTTTAATTCGCTTGAACTTTTACCCAGTTCACGACGTGCAACGATTAATTGTTGAATTTGCTGTGTGCCTTCAAATATATCGAGGATTTTTGAATCACGTGCCCATTTTTCTAATAATTCATCTTCGCTATAGCCGACAGCCGCTGCGAGTTCTACACACTTTAACGTGATTTCATTACCTACACGGCCTGCTTTTGCTTTAGCGATGGATGCTTCACGTGAGTTTGGTTTTTTGTTGTCGGCCATCCATGCGGCTTTGAGCATGAGGAGACGTGCTGCTTCCCAGTCTGCTTCCATTCGATATATTTGTGCAGCAATATTCGAGCTTTGTAAGATCGGTGTTGAATACTGCTCATCTAATTCATCTTTAAAGATTTCTTTAATTCGCTCTAAAGATGCCTTGGCACAGCCAATAGCCATCGCGGCAACGAGTGGGCGAGTATTATCAAAAGTTTCCATAACCCCAGCAAAACCCTTTGCTACATCAATTTCAGCATTGCCTAATAAGTTTGCAGCAGGGACACGACAATCTACAAAGCTAATGGCAGCCGTATCAGAAGCTTTAATACCCAATTTATGTTCTAGGCGTTCTACAGTCATGCCCAGCGTACCTTTTTCAACAACAAAGGATTTAATCGCTGCACGGCCTAATTTTTTATCTAGCGTTGCCCAAACCACCACGGAATCAGCACGCTCACCCGAGGTGACAAAGATTTTTTCCCCATTGAGAATGTATTCATCGCCATCTTTCGTCGCTGTTGTCCGAATAGCAGCAGAATCAGAGCCGCAATTGGGTTCTGTAATGGCCATAGCGGCCCAAGTTCCTTTTAAGCGTTCTAGTTGTTCATCATTGGCTACTGCTGCAATAGCCGAATTTCCAAGCCCTTGTCGAGGCATACTGAGCAACAGGCCTGTATCTCCATAGCACATCTCGATGATACTGAGGGCTGTCGACATATTGACACCGTTTTTATTACCAGTGTCTGTGTCACCACGTTTATTGACGGCAGCACCTGCATTCATGCCATCTCCGCCATCATTCATACCGTCGACGAGGGAAGATAACATGTCTAACTCTTTAGGATAGGCATGTTCGGCTTTGTCATATTTACGTGAAATAGGACGTAGAACATTTAATGCGACTTCATGGGCTTGGTCGATCAGCAATTTAAATTTTTTCGGATTTTGTAAGTTCATGGACATTTCCTTGTTTTTATTTTGCTGAATTAAGCATGCAAGCCAGATTGAAGAATCGCTGTGGCACGTAAGTCTCGATACCAACGTTCTACGGGATGTTCTTTGGTAAAGCCGTGACCACCTAATATTTGCACGCCATCGGTCCCAATTTTCATCGATTTTTCAGCACATAGCACGCGAGCTAAATAGGCTTCACGATGAAAAGGCTTGCCGGCTTCGGCTAGGCTTGCTGCATTGAGGATGAGCATATGCATGGCATCAATTTCGATTGCCATATCTGCAATCATAAATGCCACACTTTGACGGTGCGAAATTGGCTCTCCAAAAGCTGTACGTTCGTTTGCATATTGAATGCAATATTTTTTGACTGCAGTTGCGGTGCCAACAGCCATGGCACACCACATTAAGTTGCCAAGATCGATAAATGAGGTGTAATTGAAATCTTGATCTCCTAAGCGTTGGGCAGGGGTCTGATCAAATTTTAAAGTTACCGTTTCAGTGGCTTTCAAACCCATAGCAGGTGTTTTTTTTGCGCTAATGCTCTGGTCGCGTTGCACAATAAAAACTTCAGGCTGTCCATTGAGCATGGCACTCACTAACAGCACATCTGCCTGTTCGCCTAGAAGGACTAAGGTTTTCTCCCCACTGATTTTATACTGCTGGCCATCAGCAATCGCGTGAGTTTTAAGTTGATAGGGATTAAATGCCGCTGTTGCCTCTTGAACCGCAAAGCTTGCACGTAGGGCTGAATCATCTGCAAATGCCGCTAAGTAGGTTGCTTGAACAGATTCGGAACCCCATTGGGTAATGGCGTTGATACAGCTAAACGTCGACAGTAAACCTGCTGTTAAACTAAAGTCACCTTCAGCCAATTGTTCAGCAATTAAGATATTGCTAATGATATTTTTTTCTGCCGCGACGCCACCCAAACCTTCAGGTAAGGCATAATAATTTAGACCTAGATCTTGGATATGTTGCCATAACGCTTCAGGAAATCTTTCCTCTTGATCGGCTTGATGAGCAAGGGGATACAAGACTTCTGTGGCAAACTGCTGCATCGCATCAGCAGTCATTTGCTGTTCTTCAGTCAGGTTTAAATCAAATAATGATTTTTGTTGATTTGGCAAACGTTGCTTATGCACATCTTTGTTGGTCTGAAATGCTTTTTGCGTCTGGCTCAGGGTTTTAAAACCAGCTTTTGAGCTCTGATACAAAGATTTTTCAACAAATTTGCGCAGTTTAAACTGATCGAGTACATCACTTCCGGCAATTTTTGTTAAAAGTGAGAGTCCAAATCCTTGTGCCTTGTTTACCATATTGGTCATTGTTGTTTTCCATTTGCGTTGTTCTTATTTAATGCTGACATGCCAAAGATAGAAAAACCATGTCATAAATGACATGCATGATTGTCAAAGATAAACGGCGAGATTAGGTGGGATTCGATAGCTAAATAATTAATTAAGAATAGAAAAGTAAAAAGGCTTAAAAGTATTGTTATTTTAAAATTGACTTGGCTGACATTTGAGTCAGCCAAGTTTTAAGGTCTGTATTGAATGATTATTGATATTTTTGAATCATACGACGAACATTGGTTTTTGCTTCAATGACGGTCATAAAGGTATATGCACCGATAAATTTACGGCTAATAAACATAAACTCTTTAGGTGGAACTGAGAAATAGCGAGATGCCATCGATTTTGACGCTTGTTGCATCACACGGCTATGTAATTGGCTTTTTTTCCAGTCATAGCGTTGTTGTTCGTCCATAACACCAGCAGGGATGTTTGGGTTATTTTCAGTGCTACTAAATGCCTCTGTCGCTAACAAAAAGACTTTAGCCATATCAGGTTTAATACTTTGTGGAATACCATCAAAGAACTCATAACCTGTCATCGCTTTGACCATTTGCTCAGAGCTGTGATGGTAACCCGCGGTAATCAAATTACGCGCAACGCCTAATAGATGCTCATCGAACTGACGGATCGCACCAAAGTCGAGGAGAACAATTTTATCTGGCACATCCGCACCATTGCCTAAACGGACCAAATAGTTTCCGAAGTTAGGGTCGGTTTGCATTTCACCCCATTCAAAAATTTCACGTACGGCAATCTCAAGTGATGCTTCACCTAAGGCATTACGGCGCTCTTGAGGAAGTGACAGCATCACTGGGCTGTTAATCGGCACACCACGTTCAAAGGTCATACACAGCACTTGAGGTGTTGAATAACCTTCAATGATTTGCGGCACGATATAGCGTGGGTCTTCTTTTAAGCGTGCTGCAAAACGGCGAGTGGTATCTGCTTCGATTTTATAATTTACTTCACGATGCATCATTTCACGAACTTCATCAAACCACTGATCAAATTCACGGGTTTGAGGAACCATTCGTGTCAGTTTGAGCATGTTTTTGAATAGATTCATATCTGAATCGATTGCATCTGCCACACCCGGATACTGGATTTTTAAAACCAGTTCTAAACCATCAGATTTGCGTTTTGCACGGTGAACCTGTGCCAGAGATGCTGTGCCAAGTGGCTCATGATCAATCACGAGATCATCAAGCTTTGAGCCAAGTTGATTTTGTAATTGGACTTTGATGGCTGGCCATGCCAATGCAACTGTTTGATTGTTCAGCGTGTTGAGGGCTTGGGTGATTTCTTCAGGCAGAAAATGTTCACCATACAATGCCATCATTTGCCCGATTTTTACAATTGAACCTTTTAATTTACCAATTTCTGCGACGAGATATTCAGCCTGATCTTTCATGGCTTTTTTACGCTTTTTCTCTTTTTCTTCTTCACTCGAAAAAATAGAAGTGGCGTTTGATGCTGCCCAACGAGTTCCCGCAAGTAGCGATGCCTTTGCGATAGATAAGCGTCGATCCATAGAAGACGTTTTCAAGTGTTTGAGCTTATCGTTCTGATCTGACATGTAAATTAAATCCTTTAATCAGCAATTCGCAGAAAAATACATTGTAGCTAATTTTAACGTTTCTTAACGTATTAAAATAGTTCAACTTACTGAATATGCAGTAAGCATTTGCAAACTTAAGCAAGATGCCACATAGACAGGCACATTGGAAATAAAACTATAAACGATATTTGATTTTTACCGTATCATTTTGCATCAATGCAGCTTTATGTTCTTCAATATGTTGATGAATAAGATGTTGGACAGATTCGTCTTTAAATCCGGCAGCATAACCTTTGACAATAATAATGCTCGGTAAGCTAAAAAATAGGGTACGTGCGTTTTCTAGACTCGCATCAGGGAAAACTTGATGTTCGATCAGTAGTTGCTGAAAAAATGCCTTTTCAGTTTGCACATTTAAAGACTGAGTGTCTTCCCAATAGCTTTGACGCATAGCCATGAGGTTATTGTGCTTATAGCTCATTGGAGCTCCGCATTTAAAATTTAACTGTTTGTATGGGGATGATTTTATAAAATTAAAGCTTGGGATCAAGTACAAATTGCTAAACATTTGAGCTTGAATTGGTTTTTATTCGTAATTTTTATGTATTAGGTTTTATAGCATGCTGAAGAAAAGCCTAAAGTATACATTTCATTTCAGCGAATGTATCTGACCTATATATGCGGGTTATGAAATGCTTTCAAGCTGTGAATAATGCCGTATTTTTATTATAAATAGCATCAAAACAAGGTATCATAGGGCGTTTAAAAAATTATGAACTGGAGACGCCTTAAGTGGATCGACCGACTATTAGCCCTGAACATTTACAGGAAGCAGCTGAAAACCTATCAACAATTCGTGATTATATCCGCTTTGGGGTAACAGCTTTACGTCAATATGATGCCCACTTAGGACAAGGTACAGAAGACTATTTTGCTGAAAGCTCAGCATTGGTTTTACAAACGTTATCTCTAGATTGGAATGCAGATGCGGAAATCTTAGATGCAAAATTATTGCCAAGTGAAGTTGCAGAATTTTTAGCATTGTTAGAACGTCGTATTAATGAAAAAGTTCCGACGTCTTATTTACTAAACTTGTCATATTTCTTTGGTAAGCCATTTTATGTCGATGAACGTGTACTGATTCCACGTTCTCCAATTGCAGAGTTAATTGAAAACCGTTTTGCGCCATATTGCTTAGGTGAAAATGGCGAAATGGGTGCTGCGGTTAATAATCTACCTGAAAATGCCAGTCCAAAAACTCCTCAGCGCATTTTAGATATGTGTACGGGTTCAGGTTGTATCGCGATTGCTTTAGCTTATGCATTCCCAGATGCTGAAGTTGATGCAACAGATTTATCTAAAGATGCACTTGAAGTGGCGCAAATTAACTGTGAACACCACAATAAACAATATCAAGTGGCTTTACTTGAGTCTGATTTATTCGCCAAAATTCCAGCAGAAAATCAATATGATTTAATCGTGTCGAATCCACCGTATGTGGATGCTGAAGACATGGCAGATTTACCAGAAGAATTCCACCATGAACCTGAAATGGCGCTTGCTGCGGGTCAAGATGGTTTGGATCTTGTCCGTAAAATGTTGGCACAAGCTGCAGATTACCTGACTGAAGATGGCTTAATTGTGATCGAAGTGGGTAACTCTGAATGGGCAATGCGTCAAAACTTCAATACCGTTGATTTTTATTGGTTACAGTTCCAAAAAGGCGGTACAGGTATCTTTGCATTGACTGCTGCTCAATGCCGCAAATACCGAGATTTATTCATTCAATCTGTTCAAGCATAAGGAGTCGTTTGACATGGCAGGTAATAGTATAGGGCAACTCTTCCGTGTAACGACTTGTGGTGAATCTCATGGCGTTGGTCTGATGGCCATTGTGGATGGGGTTCCACCGGGTATTGAACTGACTGAAGCCGATTTGCAAAAGGATCTGGATCGTCGTAAGCCGGGCACATCTAAGTTTGCAACTCAGCGTAAAGAACCCGATGAAGTTGAAATTATTTCAGGCGTATTTGAAGGCAAAACGACCGGTACATCGATTGGTCTATTGATCCGTAACACAGATCAAAAATCAAAAGATTATGGCAACATCGCGCAAACCTTCCGTCCGGGTCATGCAGACTATACGTATACACATAAGTATGGTTTCCGTGATTATCGTGGTGGTGGTCGCTCGAGTGCTCGTGAAACTGCGATGCGTGTTGCTGCGGGTGCGATTGCTAAAAAATTCTTGTTTGAGAAATTCGGCATAGAAATTCGTGGTCATGTAACCCAAATTGGTACCGAAAAAGCAGAGAAATTGGACTGGAATGAAGTTCCGAATAACCCATTTTTCTGTGGTGATGCAGATGCCGTCCCACGTTTCGAAGCTCTCGTAACGTCACTTCGTGAACAAGGAACGAGCTGTGGCGCCAAACTGGAAATTATTGCGACGCAAGTGCCAGTCGGTTGGGGCGAGCCTGTATTTGATCGTTTAGATGCAGATATTGCACATGCCATGATGTCCATCAATGCTGTAAAAGGTGTGGAAATTGGTGATGGCTTTGGTGTTGCTGAGCAGTTTGGTCATGAAACACGTGATGAGTTAACTACGGATGGTTTCTTGGCAAACCATGCTGGCGGCATTTTGGGCGGTATTTCGAGTGGTCAGGACATTCGTGTTGCGATTGCTTTAAAACCAACAGCATCCATTACTACGCCGGGTAAAACCATTACGATTAATCGTGAAGATACTGATGTGTTGACCAAAGGTCGCCATGATCCTTGTGTCGGTGTTCGTGCAACTCCAATTGCGGAAGCAATGTTAGCAATTGTGCTCATGGATCACTTCATGCGTAACCGTGCACAAAATGCAGAGGTTGTTGCACCATTTGCCCCAATTGAACCCAAGTGAGGAAACAAAGCGCTGCTTTGTTCCGAACGCGGTTGGTGAGTAGCGTTAGCGAGTCACAGTAGATAAATAACAAAGCGCTGCTTTGTTCCGAACGCGGTTGGTGAGTAGCGTTAGCGAGTCACAGTAGATAAATAACAAAGCGCTGCTTTGTTCCGAACGCGGTTGGTGAGTAGCGTTAGCGAGTCACAGTAGATAAATAACAAAGCGTTGCTTTGTTCCGAACGCGGTTAGTGAATAGCTTTAGCAAGTCACAGTGTATAAATAACAAAGCGTTGCTTTTTTTCGAACGCGGTTAGTGAATAGCTTTAGCAAGTCACAGTGGATAAATAACAAAGCGCTGCTTTTTGTTCCGATGCGGTTGGTGAATAGCGCTAGCGAGCTACACTGATGAGCAAATTGCATAAAAAAACCAGACAATTGTCTGGTTTTTTTATTTCAGTAAAATAGACCCATGAAAATAAATAGCTAAAAATATGAATATACGAAAAGCTTTACTTGACGATATTCAGTAGCTTGAAAGCTTAATGAATATAGCCTATCGGGAAAATCATCCCAAGAGTTGGACCACGGAACATCATATTGTTCGAGGAAATCGAATAAATGTATCTCAACTCAGTCAAATCTTACAAAAAAAAGGATTTTCATCTATATGTGATGGAGTCAGAAAATACACAGATCAAGGGGTGTATTGGTATTCAAATGCAGGGGATGAGCTGTGAAATTGGTCATTTTGCAATTCATCCAAATGAGCAAGCTCAGGGCTTAGGAAAAAAATTATTGCAATTTGCAGAACAGCAAGCGATGTTGATTGAACCCAATGTTGAAGAATTTGTCATGTATGTGATTGATCAGCGTTTAGAATTAATAAAATATTATCAACGACGTGGCTATAAGCTAACAGATGAAAATCAAGCTTATCCACTTCATTTAGAGGTGGGTCAACCGATTTGTGAACTCACAATTAAACAATTAATTAAACGAATAAAATAAAGACCATGTGATGTATTTGATCAATTTATAAAGCGAGATGAATAAAAAATCCCAAAAGAAAACATACACTAACATTTGGGATTTTTATTTTAGACTATTTGGGCTTAAGAGTAAGCACGTAAAAATAGTCGGTAGGCATCTGAAGATTTTTGATTTTTTAACATATAGTGTGCGATTTCACCTTGGTTGGTAATCATAATCACAGCAATATTTTTTGCGTCCCGAAATTGTTTAAGCACAGCATCTGGGATCATCACGGTATTAGAAGAATCAATCACATTTGAATTATCTAAGCGACGATAATTTGTTTGACCTATTGCAGGATAAGACAATACTTTGCCGTCGATCACAAAAGATATTTCATTCATATCAAGCTGCTGTTGATCATAAGAATGCAGTGAAAGTGCATACTCACCTTTATTCTTTTGCTAATCAATTGCAAGTTCAGGACATTTTTGTCCAGTTTCACACAGTAATTGACCTCGAGTAATGGTTCGTTGGATTACGTTACTGTTTTCAACGGTATTCACACCATTCAGCTTTAATGTTCTGGTTTCAGGTTTATTTTTAGGTACGGTAATACAACCTGTGAGTAGTAGGAGTGTAAATCCTAGAACTAAATAATTTTTCATGTGTTTTTCCATGTTAGCGTTATTTTTATAAGCAATATTTATTTTGGCGCATATTCACACAGAAAAAACAAAAAAGTAAAATACATCACACTTTTCTAGTTTTGTTTGAGCACTGCTTTGATATAAGTGGTCGATATTCAAATAAAAAATATTATTAAGTGATGTAAATCTTATTTCATTGAAATTTAGATAACTTAAGTAAGATCTGTGATTTTGCGCTATCAATCTGCTCGGGATTGGTTTGTCGAGACAATTGGTCACGTGGTTTTTCGCCTAAAAAATATTTGATCCGTTCAGCATTCGCACCCGATGGATGGGGAAGTCCTGCTAAAATCTGCTGATCTTTTAAATAGCCTAAGCTGCTTACATAATTTAAAACCTCATCTACACCTTTGCCTAGCGGAATATAAATTGCGTTCGGAAGCTGTTGAATCATAGGAATAAAATAATCATCAATATGTTGTTTTAATAATTCATTTTTCAACATTGCGGGCATTGAGCCTGCATAATTTTTTCCATTGACCAAAATACATTGCTGTAAGACCGAACACATTTGCACCATATCTTGATGATTGCTAAATAGCTCTGCAGTGGTCTGTATGCCTAATTGATTCTGTAATCCAATATGATCTAGCAGTTGAGTTAAATTTTTACGAATAGGACCACTAAAAGCACCACTATTCTTGGCAAGTTTAAGTATGTTTTCCTCAGATAATTGCTGCTCTACGCCGTCCTTCGCTGCAATTAATGCATTACGCCATTGTTGTTGGCCTGGGCAGATGCCGACGATGACCACTTTTGCATCATGATTTATGGCCTCGAATGGTGCATAAAAGCTTTGAATAGTTCCCAGAGTTTTAAGACGGAGTAAATCACTTTGAGTTAATTCTTCAATAGAATGTGTTTTGATCACAGATGCAAAGCAAGAGAAAAGGGTAGAATCCGACATAAAACTTCAATCTTTCTAGATATAAATTTCATTCAGTATTTTAAACCTTTATTTTAAAGATGAAGTATTTAGGTATAAAAAAATTGATTTTAAATTTATAACCTAACAACTTAAATCGATATAAAAATATTATTTAACAATATTGACCCAAATAGGACTTGAGATTTGGTACAAATATTGCTCATATCTAACTAAGGCAATACCAAGATGAATGCCGAATAAAAAAACGAATGGATGATTGCAGGAGAGAA
The DNA here is from genome assembly GCF_024605785.1 of Acinetobacter sp. YH16040_T. NCBI lineage: Bacteria > Pseudomonadati > Pseudomonadota > Gammaproteobacteria > Moraxellales > Moraxellaceae > Acinetobacter > Acinetobacter sp. YH16040_T. The sequence goes on from NZ_CP094541.1 coordinate 1,492,666, forward strand.
GCACAGATCGTGCTCGCCGAAGGAGCAAGTTCCCCCAGGAAACTCTCAGGCAAAAGGACTGTAATCATATAAAAAATCTGGAGAGAAGTAGGCTGGACCTACTCACCGAAGGGGAAGGTTCACGTTGCTTCGCAAGGAACCAAAGCTCTCAGGTAACAATGACAGATGGGGCGAACATAGGAAATATAATTTCCAAGGAGCCTATATGTGTCATATTGTTGTGATTGGTGCAGGTATTACTGGGGTAACGACAGCTTACGAACTCGGATTACTCGGTTATCGTGTCACTGTGGTCGATAAACATCTTTATCCTGCGATGGAAACGTCGTTTGCCAATGGTGGACAATTATCAGCGTGTAATGCTGAAGTCTGGAACCAAAAAGCAACGGTGGTGAAAGGCATCAAATGGATGTCACAAAAAACCGCGCCATTATTATTAAATCCAAGTTTTAATCTACACAAATATTCATGGCTCTTTGAGTTTATGGGGCATATTAAAGATTATCGTGAAAATACTCACGAGACCGTTCGTCTCGCCTTGATGGCACGTCAGCGTTTATTTGAAATAGCTGAGCATGAAAACTTGCAGTTTGATTTAGAAAAACGCGGCATTTTACATTTTTTTCATAATCAACATGATTATGAGGTGGCGACTCAAGTTAATAATATGCTCTGTGAGGGGGGCTTAGAACGTCATCCTGTGACATTAGCTGAAATCCGTGATATTGAACCTAGTTTGAGAGGTGAATACTATGGTGGCTTTTATTGTCCGGGGGATGCCACGGGCGACATCCACAAATTTACGACGCAGCTTGCTAAAGCAACAGAACGCTTTGATGTGAAATATATGTGGGGTTTTGAGGTGACTGACTTTGAACATCATGCAAAAGGTGTCAATGTTCAGTTAAAAGCCAGTGATGAAAATATGGAACATCCTGATGCTGATACCATACTTGAAGCAGATGCTGTGGTGGTCTGTGGTGGTGTAGGTAGTTATGAACTTGCACATAAACTCGGTGACCGCGTAAATGTCTATCCAGTCAAAGGATATTCAATCACCATTAATTTAAATGATGAACAAAGTCAGGCCAATGCGCCTTGGGTGAGTCTGTTGGATGAAAGTGCCAAAATTGTGACTTCACGCTTAGGTGCAAATCGACTCCGTGTTGCAGGCACGGCAGAGTTTAATGGCTATAACCGAGATATTCGTGCAGATCGCATTCAGCCCTTAATTGATTGGTCAAATCGTAACTTTAATCTATCAACAGAATATGTGGTGCCGTGGGCGGGTTTACGACCAATGATGCCCAATATGATGCCTGTGGTGCATGCAGGTAAGCGTGATCATATTTTTTATAATACAGGGCATGGTCATCTTGGATGGACCTTATCTGCGGCAACAGCTGCAATGATTAGCCAGCAAGTGCGGCAAACACATCCAATTTAATAGACATATTGTAGACATAAAAAAGCCTCAACCTTGAGGCTTTTTTTTCTAAGTCATTCGAATTTGATCTTAATCATATAAACGATAAATCCCTGCAAACCGTTCACAGCCTTTTTGTTCAGTTTTTACTGAGAGTAAGGCTTTACTGTAATTGAACTGATATTTGCAGTCGTGTTCATTATCGGTGATTTGATTTTTTTGTTCGGGTGTTGTGTAAGCTAAAAAGGGAATGGTTTGTGTTTCAACTCGATTGTTCGGATTACGATAGGCAATGCCTTCAATTTTGATGCTGTCTTTGCCCAGTTGATGCACCTTTAAATGTACAGGTGATGTCGCAAAATGACCATTTTCAAATTTCAGATAATGCTGCGTTAAACTTTGGTTCATCGAGGTGTAGATATTCAAATCTTCGTGGCGAAGCTCAAATTGTTGTTTGAAACAATCCAAATTTTTGCATTGCTGAACACGACTGTACCATAATTTTTGTGTATCTATCAGTAAGCGTACAGGGGCATCAGTAATCAACTGCGCTGTTAAAAATAGCCCATCTAGCTTTTCACGCTGTTCTTCAAAACCGTCAGAACAGTAATTTTTTTTTGCCAGAGTATTGGCATGATCACAGTCTATCTTTTCTGCATGCGTAAACGTCGCTAGGCCAGAACCTATTAGCAGAACAAATCCGAATTTTTTGATGATATTTATTTCAGTTTTCAACAGCATGATCGCTTATACTTTCACTATGTTGCGCTTGCCCACACTATAGCGAAATAGAAAGCGTGAATACAAGATTTCAATCATTATTTTCTCAAGGAACTCAAGCATGATAGCTCAAATTCGTATCGGTCAGGGCATGGATGTGCATGCATTTGAAGAAGGTGACTTTGTAACGCTTGCTGGTGTTCAAATTCCACATACACATGGACTCAAAGCACATTCAGACGGTGATGTAGTACTACATGCGCTTTGTGATGCATTATTAGGTGCTTTGGCACTTGGAGATATTGGTCAGCATTTTCCAGATACAGATCCAAAATTTAAAGGTGCCGATAGTCGAGTACTTTTAAAACACGTTTATCAACTGATTTTAGACCGTGGATACGTACTTAATAATGCTGATATTACTGTGGCTTGTGAGCGTCCTAAACTAGCAAAACATAATTTAGAAATGCGTCAAAGCATCGCAGATGTTATGGATGTTGAAGTCACACAAATTAGCATCAAAGCGACCACCACCGAAAAATTAGGGTTTACTGGTCGCCAAGAAGGTATTCTTTCTACTGCAACAGTACTGATTTCTCACGCAAAATGATCTGGATGGATCAGCGCATGTTGTAAATCTTGAGTTGCTTTACGGCCTTGGAGTTGTAAGGCAACCGCATGGATTAAACCTGTCCATGTTTCATTGGGTTCCCAAATTTGATGCATCAAATCTTGAGCCTTTGGCACATCAACATCCATATAGTATTGACGATATAAATACATCAAACTGCTGACACGGAAGTTTTTCGCACAGTGTAGCCAAACAGTTTGACCTTGAACCAAATGGTCAATCATATCGAGTACTAAAAGGCATTGATCATCTGAAGGGGTATCCCAAGAGATCGGAACTTGGATGTAGTTCAGGCCTAGATCTAGGCAAATGCGGTCTTCATGCTCGATATGATTGGATGCATCAGTCAATGCTAAATTGATAACTGTTGAAACACCATATTCTTTAATCGTTTGAAGCTCAGAAGGAGATGGTTGTCCTGACGTTAATAAGTGTTCATGTATATATTGGAAGTTTTCAATGTGACTTAACGCATTTTCGATTTCATTCATCTGACAAATAATCCTTCAAAGTAAAACGCCATCTCGAAGATGGCGTTTTTCATTCACTTAGCGTGTCGGTAACACGTCTTTAAGTGCTTCATGCATCTCTAACAAGACTTTTTCAGTCGTATCCCAATCGATACAGCCATCAGTCACTGATTTACCATATTCGAGGTCACATAGGTTGGCAGGAATATCCTGACGACCACCTTTTAAGTGACTTTCTACCATAATACCCACGATTGACTTGTTTCCGTCAAGGATTTGTTCAGTAATATTTTTCAGAACAAGGGGTTGTAGGTACGGGTCTTTGTTTGAGTTTGCATGACTGGTATCAATCATGATTTTGCCACTAACTTTTGCTTTGGCTAATGCCGCTTCGGCATCTGCAACTGAACCTGCGTCGTAGTTTGGTTTACCGTTACCGCCACGAAGTACAACGTGTGCATATGGGTTACCACTGGTACGAATAACAGAAACTTGACCTTGGTCGCTTAAGCCCAAGAAGCTATGACCATGTTTAACAGATTGCATGGCATTGGTCGCAACGGTTAAACCGCCATCTGTACCATTTTTAAAGCCCACAGGTGAAGACAGGCCAGAAGACATTTCACGATGTGTTTGGCTTTCAGTGGTGCGCGCACCAATTGCTGACCAAGAGATAAGATCTTGGTAGTACTGTGGTGAGTTTGGATCGAGTGCTTCGGTTGCACAAGGCAAACCTTTTTCATTCAATTCAAGTAAAAGTTTACGACCAATACGTAAGCCTTTTTCGATGTTGAAAGAATCGTTCATGTCAGGGTCATTAATTAGACCTTTCCAACCCACAGTGGTACGTGGTTTTTCAAAATACACACGCATCACGACATAAATCGTATCTTGGATTTTGTCGCTTAAAACTTTTAAACGGTCAGCATAATCATGTGCAGCGACTGTGTCGTGAATTGAACATGGACCAATGACAACAAAAAGACGTTTGTCATTTCCATCTAAAATATTACGTACAGTTTCACGGCCCTTAAGGACTGTTTGATAGGCAGTTTCAGTCAGAGGTAGCTCTTTTTTTAGTTCTGCAGGAGTAACAAGAGGCTGAATGCTTTTTACATTCACGTCATCAATGTCGTTTTGGGTAATAGAATTTGACTGTAAAGTATTCATTGCCGTCACTGGTTTGATTATACAAAAGGTTGTTTCGTGAGCCGAATATAACATGAATATAGCATTCAAATGTTATAAAAAAGATCAATAAGTCTCTGAAAAAAAAGTGATGAATCGGGCAGTTAATTTAAACCTGCTGACTATTCACCGTCGGTGCGATCAACATTGCAGTTGTTGGTTTTTCAACAGGTTTTGATTTTACTGGATTAATGATGAAATTCATGCCTAAAACAAACAAGGTAATGCCTAAGACTTTACGAATCACTTTTTCTGGTAAACGTGAGCTGATCAAAGTTCCGACAACAATCGCGGGAATAGAACCAACCAATAACCAACCCAATAAATGAAAATCGACATTACCTGAGCTCATATGACCCAAGCCTGCAACCAGTGTAAGAAGCACGGCATGTACGACGTCAGAGCCGATAATACGAATCATCGGTAAGTTCGGGAACATAAGCACCAAAGCCATAATACCGAAGGCACCTGCACCAACAGACGATAGGGTAACGAATACGCCTAAAATAATCCCCATGATGATGATATATGCACGCTTATTTTTAGCTTGGAAATTGATACGTTCAAGATCCGCACTCATATCATCCAACTGATCAGTTTTTCGAAATTTATTAAAGAATTTTTCGATATGACCACGGAAAATAATTGAGATCCCAGTAATCGTCAGCATAAAACCCAAAAACATGGTTAATACCGTTTTGTAATGTGTCGATTGGCTCAGATAGTTTTCCAGTACCCAATGGGTCGCAAAAGACGCAGGGATACTGCCGACTGCAAGCCAAATAACAATGGTCCATACAATATTCATTTTACGTGCATGAACTAAAGAACCACAAAATTTTGAAATTGCGGCATATAGTAGGTCTGTGCCGATCGCAATATGGGGTTCAATTTTATACAGGCTGATCAGGATCGGGGTCATCAATGAACCACCGCCAACGCCGGTAATACCTACGCAGAAACCTACAATTACACCTGCCAGAATGAACTCTAAAGGACCGACCATCGCTGAATGCCAAATATCAAAAAACGTGCATATCTTATGACTAATTGATATAAGTCGTTGTCTCGATTAGTGATTTGCTTGTGAAAAAAATAGATAAAGAGTGGTTTTAATTTGGAAAATAATGGATTTTAAATAAGCTAAGTTATTGATTGTAGTTTTTGCAAGTGGTTGATAGCTCAAATGGAGATTATGCTGCAGTGAAATCATGTATTTAGAATATAAGGTGATGACTATCTGAAATGCATCTCTAATACCAAAAAACGCACCGTAGGTTTATTTTCCTAGTCTTTAATTAGTTATTTATCGATATATGCGACTGTGAACTTAAAGTCCATTCCTGCAAAATCTATACTCCTTAAAAAGATAAGGTTTCGCCATTATTCGAATATGAGTAGAAGGACACTAACTAGACATTTTAAACATGCGTCAGAACTACCTATTGTCACTTGGTCAAATAATGAAAGACTGCGATGTGGGGCTGAATTGCTCGAATTGACAGATTATTCAGTTGATAAACTTGCGGAAAGCACGGGTTTTAAAACCGCAGTACTATTTCGTAAAATGTTTAAGAATAAATACGGCACAAATCCGAACCATTGGCGGAAAAATTTTAATCAGCAGCTAAGTAGCAGTGAAGATTATTCTTAAAATGTTGAATTAAAGACGTGCAGCTTTTTTTTGGAAATCTATTAACTTTGCGAAGGACTCGTATAGAATCTATAGCTAAAGAACATTGAGTTAAAAGGACAGACTTTTGCAAAATCGGAAACTTAAAATTGGCATCGTGGTTGGGGAAGTATCGGGGGATACATTAGGCGCCAAGCTTATCCGCAGTTTTCGAGAGCAAGGGATTGATGCGGAATTTGAAGGCATCGGTGGTCCGCAAATGATTGCAGAAGGCTTTAACAGCTATTATCCGATGGATATTTTATCGGTGATGGGGATTGTTGAGGTCTTAAAAGATATTAAAAAACTATTTGCTGTACGCGATGGTCTGGTTGAAAAATGGACTGAAAATCCTGTCGATGTTTTTGTGGGGATTGATGCGCCGGATTTTAATTTGCGTTTATCCAAGAGCTTGAAGCAAAAGCAGCTACCAATTAAAACAGTGCAATATGTCAGCCCTTCAGTGTGGGCATGGCGACAAGGCCGTGTGCATGGCATCAAGGCGAGTATCGATTTAGTCCTTTGTTTATTTCCTTTCGAAAAAGCGTTTTTCCAAAAATGGCAAGTTCCGGCTGCATTTGTCGGACACCCATTGGCAAGTCAGTTGCCTTTAGATAATCCACTCGTTGCGGCTAAACACGAGTTAGGCTTAGATGAGCAGCAAAAGCACATTGCATTACTTCCGGGCAGCCGTCGCGGTGAAATTGAGCGCTTAGGGCCTTTGGTACTATCTGCCGCACAGATTTTGACGGAGCAGCATCCAGACTATGTGTTCCTGATTCCTGCAATCAATGATGCACGTAAACAGCAAATCGAATTGTTGCTCAAGCAGTATCCTGAAGCATTACAAGCCAAAGTTCGCTTGATGGAAAACAACGATACGGAATCTAAAATTGGCCGTCAGGTGATGAACGCATCGAATATTGTCGCTTTAGCATCAGGAACGGCAACCTTAGAAGCGATGCTTTTACATCGTCCAATGGTGACTTTTTATAAGTTAAATTGGCTGACCTATCATGTGGTGAAATTGCTGATCAAAATTCCGTATTATTCATTGCCAAATATTATTGCGGGCAAAAAGGTGATTCAGGAACTCATCCAACATGATGCAACGCCTGAAAAATTAGCAGCAGAAATTGAAAGCTTGATGGATGTTGAAAAATCGCAAATTCAAGTGATGCAGCACATCACCATGCATAAACAACTGCTTTCAGGCAACAGTGAAAATCCTGTGGAAGCGATTTTAAAGCTTTTAAATTAAATAAAAGTATGATACACGGTAACCTCATCCGCAACTGTTCGACGCAGGACTACTTCTAATCAAAAAAGTTTTTGCGATACTTTGAGTAATTTGACGCTATTGAACGAGTTTTGTCGGTGAGGTGCATTGCACCGTAAGATGGTTTCCTTGCGAGGCTTCGCTTCTCATTTTGCCGAATGAGAAACAACGTTTCGTAAGAGTACCTCCAGCCGAAGGCTAATCCCTTTATTCAATCCCTAGATGTAAGACTCCGTCGAATAAAATTAAAAATCATTTTAAAAATGCAAAATTACTTTTATGTGCGTAACGTCAGTTAAATAAACCTCTAAGGTGACTCAGCTTTTGAGAGCTGATGATGCTGTCGATACTGGCTCGGTGTTTGATCATAAAACTTTTTAAAAGTTTGGCTAAATGCTGTTTCAGATGAGTAACCGATACGATGGGCAATTTGCTGAATAGTCAGTTGCCCCATTTGTAAGTGCTGTGTCGCCAGTCGCAAACGATGTTGCTGCAAATAGGCGAGTGGAGATTCACCGAGCATTTGAGTGAATAAACTGGCAAATTTAGAACGTGACATGCAACATTGTTCTGCCAAGCTTTCGACGGTCCAAGCATGCTGTGGTTGTTCATGAATCGCGGCCAAAGCGTTGGATAATTCAGGATGACTCAAGGCATGCAACCAACTGCTTGAATCTGACAAGGCTGCAATATAATCACGCACACATTCGATAAATAAAATACTCACCAAATGATCCAAAATTTTGTCGCGGCCTGGACGGATCTGATGCGCTTCAACGGCCAGAAAATGTAAGCCAATTTGCAACCATTCCGGTGCGGTACTGCTCATAATGTGTGGTGTATGTAACAGCGTGGGGAGGGCATTCACTAAAGGCTTTGCCATAATGCTGTCGACATGTCCACGGATCGCGAGTACAAATAATTCTTCTGCTTCATGAGACTCAGTAGAATTTAATTCAATGGTTTTATTTCGTTGCTCTTGAAACAGTGGTGTGATGTTCACTGATTCGACCAAGATATCAGACTGTATAGATTTGCAGTGGTGGTTTTGCCCTGACGGAATAAGGCAAAGATCGCCAGCTTCAAGTAAGACCTGCTCTTGATCTATATGTACAACACACTGACCTTGAATCACTACATACGCAACCATGGCATTGTGATCTTGAAAATGAAAAGCCCAAGGATGCTGTGATTTCAAATAAATATATTCAGATCGATGGAGATGAATATCATCAAAAATTTTACTTAAAGCATCCATATTTCAAATATTTACTCATATTAATTTTGTATTTATAGATGGTCACTATGTGCTTAAAGGTCAACATTTATCCTTAAATGCCAAAGACGATAGCATAGTTTTTTTGGACGCTTAAAACTGTTCTGGCTGCCCATATTTTACGAATATAAACACAGAAGAAGTAATTAAGGAAGTCTAGCGCATGAATGCACCAGTAAAATTAAATGAACAGCAGCTCGCTCAGTTAGAAAGTAAAATCGGTAGTGTTTTAGATAAAAAACGTTATGTTTGGCTATTGAGTCCAGGTTTACCAGTCATTGGTATGGGGATCTTGGCGGGTTATCATTTTGGTCCAAAACCGACAAAAAAACTATTTGCCATGGGCGGGCCGCTTCTACTGCATGTCATTATTCCTGCACTGGATGCACTGATCGGTGATGATGCCAATAACCCGACAGATGATGACATTAAAGTTTTAGTAAATGATCCTTATTATGATCGTATCGTCAAATTATTTATTCCACTGCAAATGGCAGCGAACGCTTTTGCTGGCTATGTGGTTACCCGTAAAGATGTTTCATTATTAGATCAAGTTCTACTTGGGATTTCGATGGGTGCCATCAATGGAGTCGGTGTAAATACAGCACATGAACTTTGCCATCGACCACATAAAAAAGACCATTATTGGGCACATGCGACGCTCGCGCCTTTGGGTTATAGCCATTTCCGCATTGAACATCCTTATGGACACCATAAACGTGCGGCAACGCCTGAAGATCCTGCATCTTCAAAAATGGGCGAAACCTTTTATGAGTTTTGGCCACGCACTGTATTTGGTGGAATTAAATCGGCGGTACAGATTGAAAAACAACGTTTAAAACGTAAAGGTTTAAGTTTCTTTTCGAAGGAAAATGAACTGTTTCATGGTTGGGCGATGAGTGCAGGTTTTCATGCCGCGATGCTGAAAATGTTTGGTAAAGGCGTGACACCGTATTTAGTTACACAGGCCTTGTATGGAATCAGCCTTTTTGAAATTATTAATTATATTGAACATTATGGCCTGAAACGTGAGCAAAAAGCGGATGGAAGTTATGCGCGAACCATGCCTGAACATAGTTGGAATAACAATAATATTGTGACCAATCTATTTTTGTATCAATTACAGCGACATTCAGACCATCATGCATATCCGACTCGCCCTTTTCAGGCATTAAGACATTTTGATGAAGCGCCAGAGTTGCCTAGTGGCTATGCCACTATGCTAATTCCTGCTTTAGTACCCTCTATATGGTTTAAGATGATGGATAAACGGGTCTATGATCACTACCAAGGCGATTTAACTAAAGCCAATATTCATCCTAAACGTCGTGCAAGACTTTTTAAAAAGTTTGCGGTTTCAGACGTTTAAATCGAATACCTGATGAGAAGAATCCCAAGCTTGTTTGCTTGGGATTTTTTATTGTGCTTAATTTCAAAATCTAAAAATGATTGTTTTAAATAGAGTCTCTTCTTAAGACCACCAATAGCGCAAAATATGGAAAAAAATCGGTGCAGAAAAGCAGATTGAATCAATTCGGTCGAGCATGCCACCATGGCCTTGGATAAGTTGTCCCCAGTCTTTTACACCACGATCGCGTTTAATGGCTGACATGACAAGACCACCAAAGAAGCCAAATATGCAAACAATAAATCCAATACATGCAGCCTGTAGATAGCTAAAGGGTGTAAGCCATGACATAGCAACACCTAATGCAGTGGCTAAAGCAATGCCTCCGATTAATCCTTCTACGGTCTTAGATGGTGAAAGTATCGGTGCGACTTTGTGCTTTCCAAATAGCTTGCCACAGACATATTGCAAGACATCGGAGGCTTGTACCACCATGATCAGCCAGATTGCTAGCCAAATTTTTTCACCCTCAAATCCGGGAAGTTTGAGGTTTAATAGCGCAGGCACATGCGAAATACAGAATACGCTGATCATCAGACCCCATTGAATTTTTGAACTGCGCTCTAAAAATCGCGTGGTATCTTCGGCTTTGAGTGTAGCGATAGGGATAAGAAGAAATACATACAGCGGAATAAAAATCGAATATAGCCCGTACCAGTCGATATACACCAAGTAATACTGGTAAGGGATGACAAAATAAAAAGCGATCAATAAAGGAAGATAATCACCGCGACGGGTTGGAAGTAAGCTGATAAATTCACGTAAAGCAAAGAGTGAAATCAACGCAAACAGGATCACAAAGGCAATTTTGCCTAATGAAATTGCTACACCAAGTACCAACAACATGACCCACCATGCATTGATCCGCGCATTTAAATTGTCGATGACCGGTGCCGGCGCATAACCCGCTTTAAATTTTAGTATTGAGCCAATGGTTGAGGCAATAATCAAAATAACCGCAAAGATACCAAACAATACATAGGTCATTTGCGCATTGGTGAATTCCATTATTGATACTCCAATGCTTTTAATTTGAGTAATTCGTCCTGAGCGTAGTTTAAAAACTCAGTTTTACTCTGTTCATTATGGGCTTCTAAAGGTTTGCCAAAAATAACGGTAGATAATAATGGCAATGGTATAAGCGCGCCTTTAGGCATGACACGTTTTAAATTAGAGATCCATACCGGTACGATTTCAACATCAGGAAATTGATTTTTGAGATGAAATAAGCCGCTTTTAAAGGCTAATAATTCAACGTCATCATTTAAATTTCGAGTACCCTCAGGAAAGAAAATAATCGAGTCACCTTGAGCTAATACGGTTTTGATCGGTTCTAAGGGGTCTTGATTTTGCTCTCGATTTCGCTGAATAGTGACGCCAGTAAACGTATCTTGAATGAGAAAACGTCGAAAGCCATCTTTTAGCCAATAATCCGAAGCCGCTACAGGACGCGTATTCCGTCTGAGATCTGTCGGTAGTGATGACCAAAGCAAAATAAAGTCGATATGGCTATTATGATTTGCATAATAAATACGCTGCTTCATTACAGGTTTACACCCGACCCATAGACTCCGCGCGCCCGTGAGCAGCCGCGCACCACGACGAGTGAGAAAGGCAATATAGCGAGCAATTGAACGGCTTAAAAAATTACCTTTCATTGGTGAGTGAGCATTCCTTGAAGTGTCTAATGGAGTTGGCATAGCTTCAAATTATTGTGAATTATTTATACAGTAAAAATATGCAGAGGAATGCGATGTATTGCAAGCAAAGCACAAAGATCTGCCATTTAAATAAAGCCAGACAACCTAATTCACGCAGCTCCCATGCGCGACCACATTTATTTGCAGGCATTAATTTTAAGTTGATTAAACTTAAGTCCAGCTCCTTGGTGGTTTGTTCAAGGTTTTGAGTTTGGCTGTATTCAGCGACAGTGGCTAAAAGTGCCGAATCAAATTTGATTTTCAGGCTTAAATAATGTTGTATTCCAAGCAAAACTAGACAAATCACTACATATAGCAAATCGAATAGCATCACATTGCCAAACTGGATGATGAGCCAGAGCGTGAGAATCGCTGCCACATACGCTGAGATGAGCAATCCAGTGGTGGATTGCAACAACTTTGACAGCACCACAAGTTGTAAATTCATGGTGCAAGTCCTTTAAGTTTTAAACGATAAGTATTTAAATGTTTTATTTGCGGTGCTTTAAGCACGACCCAAGGGCGGTTATGGCGAATAATCCTTAAAACATCTTCGACTGAATATTCAGGATGTTGTTTCAATAATAATGCGGCCACTACAGCACTACTTCGTGAATATCCCAAAGCACAGAAGACCAAGATGTTTTGTGCTTCATCATTGTTATTAGATTTCAAGAATAGTTCTAAAGACTCTACAGCGTTATGCAGCTGATTGGCCTGTAAAGGAATCAGGTCTAAACTCAAGTGTTGAGCATAGGAGCACTTTGGATAAGTGGGTAATTCTGCGCAACAATCGAGTAAAGCATCATATTGCTGCATGACCTGTTTGGACGGATAGCGACCTAAATAAATATAACTCTGATTGATTTTGATGAGTTTAGAATCTTCAGGATGGCGATAGGTCCAGATTCGGCTATTGATCCAAGCAAATATAAGGTAGGGTGCGAACAGCATTTTTGCAGCAATAGTCATATCACCATGACTGAGTTTTTGAAAAAAACGGGGTCTATTGAATAAATATGCAAACGAAACTAAAAGCAGACTGCTTGCAGGATAAAGCAGCCAAAGCCACCAACCTTTTGCATGTGCGATTGCGCTACAAAATAAGGCAGCAAACAGATAAAGGATACCGATTTTAAAGTGTTTTAAGCTTAGCCGACTCTGTATATTTTTAGCCCATGGCGCAGGACAGGACATCGGGAATAGCCATAAACATAAGGCACCGACCAATAAACCTGTTGGGATATCTATAAAATGGTGCTGCCAAGTGGTTAGAACTGAGAGACCGATCAAAAAGGACCAACCATCTACCAGATATTTCAGTTTGCCTGCGCTATGCCGACGGAAAAAATCCCAAAGAATCACCAGTAGCACAATATGCAGAGAGGGTGCTTGATTAAACGGTTTATCAAAGCCCATCAAGACATCAAACCACAACCCGAAAAAACCTGTGAGTTCGGGGCGCTCAAAGCTAAAACGTAGCGGGAAAAGTAAAAAGCAGCTGATTGAAATGATTTGTGCTGAAAATAGTCGCAGTACATGTTGCTTTAATTCAAACTTATTCCAACAAAGTAATAAAGACAAACCATAGAACAGATCAATCGACCAATAAGGCACAATACTCCATGGCCAAAGTGGAATATATTTTTCCCATTCAAAGACGATAACAGGTACAGACGCTAAACCCGCAGCGTATTGGTTGGCAAAACCATAACTTAAGAAGAAAAAAGGTGCCAGAAATGCCAAACACAGTAGGCCGTATTTCCAAATTCCTGTTTCCGTATCCAGTTTATGCATAAGATTGACCATCCAAGCTTAAATTTTTTGTGCAACGGAAACGGTAAAAATGCCAAACTCATCAATAACTTGATCGATTTTCTTGAAACCAGCTTGCTCAACCAAGGCATCCATTTCTGCTTGTGAGCGTAAACGCATGACCCATGCATCTCCTTGGCGATGCGAGGTCAGAGCACGGGCGATAAACTCTTGTTGCGGATGCCAAATTTGACCTGTGTAGATGAGATAACCATCTTTCTCAATGGCCTGACTCAAGCCGGTTAAAGACTGTCTAAGCAAATCATTATCACTAAATAATTCGTATAAACCTGAGACCACGGCTAAAGTCGGTTTAGGTTCAACACTGGCTAGTGATGTGGTATCAAAGGCATCCGCTTCTACAAATTTGGCAATCTGGCTTAAACCTCTTTGCTCAATCATTACTTGACCTGCTTGTACATTGATCGAGCTGTAGTCTCTAAGCAGGATGGATTCAGGATGCTCAGGCAGTTTTTGTACAGCATCTAAAATATATCGGCCATGGCCCGCTGCAATATCCATAATCCGTACTGCGTGTTGGGCATCATGTAACTTAGAAGCATATTTCGTTAATAGTGCTTCAATATTTTGTTTTCTAACGCGAATACCACGCCAACCGATCGCATTTAAATACTGTCGATCGATGATGTTACCAAGAGCATTTTGGCTTTCTGATTGATCTCGATAAACAAAATCTAAGGTGCTGCCAGAGTCATATCCTGTCTCTTCACCAATTTTTAAGCCCTTGGAAAAGAGACTACCAATTTTAAGATTTTGTTTGGTTAAGCTCCAAAATGCATGTTTTAAAGAATGTTTGGGAAGCGTTGAACTTAAGGTTTCTGCTACAGCACAGCTCGGGCCAATTTTATCTGCATCTAAAAGTTTAGGTGCGGAATAGGGTTGTTTAAAACATTGTTGAATAAAGCGATGGATTTTATCTGTGGCGATTTTGCGATGTTTTTCACCCAAAGTATCATGATAAAAACCATCTAAGACGTGAAATTCCTTCAATGGATGAGGGAGTTTTTGATAAAACGCCAATTGCGGTTTTTGATGCACCACGTAGTCAGATCCTGAACATAAGACTTGAGTAGGAACAAAAATATTTTGTGCATCTTTAACGATTCGATCTGACGCTGCATATAGACCCAGCAGCATCCGGACTGATATGGCCCGAGCGATCTGCGGGTCTGTTTCATAACTTTGCGCACGTGCAGTATCGTGCGTCAACATTTTGGCTTTGACATAACTATTGATAAAAAAGTTGCCGGCGAATTTGTTGAGGAGTGTTAAGCCGGGTTTTGCAAAAGGCACATAGAGTTTGATGTCAAATGCAGGCGAGGCAAGGCATAAAGCACGAATTTTAGGGGCATAATCATGCACCCATGTCGCGGCTAAAACAGCGCCAACGCTTTGAGCTACAATTGCTATATTTTCTGATCGAATTTGGTAATTTTGTTCTATATGCTGAACAAAATATTGAATGTCTTGAACGCATGCAGAAAAGCTCGGTGCATCTCCTCGTTCACCAGGAGTATTACCGTGACCTCGCGCATCCCAAGCGAAAAAATCAAAATCAGGCAAATTCAATTCATTGACCAAATGCGCCATTCGTCCCGAATGTTCATGGCCACGATGAAATAAGATCACCGCTTTTTTCTTACGGTTGCTTTTTAAACTGCTATTTTCCCAATGTTGATAAAACAAGGATGTTCCATCATGGATCGTAAAGGTATGCTGAGTATTGTTATACATTGTGTTGTTCTCAAAATAATGAATCGACTGACGATCTAAACTGAAATTTATTGTGGGTTGATAATGCTATTTTTAATGCGGTTATAAATCGTAATAAATAATAAAAAGATGGTAATAATCAAAATACTATTGCAGATAAGAGACAATGTATTTAAGCCAACATTCAATATAGAAGAGGTCACGATGATGACGCAGATGATGCTAAATACAAAAGCGCGGTCACTTTTTCCCATTGGACCATCGTAACGACGTTCTTGCCCCACTAATGGCGCCATCACACCGGTATATTCGGCAAGTATGGCGAGAAAACAGGTTAAAATAAGTAATTCAGCTTGAATAAAAGCAAAACAAATTAAACTAAAATAGAGTGCTGAGTCGGAAATCACATCACATAATTCATTATAAAAAGCACCGAGTTTGGATTGTTGGTTGAACTCACGTGCCAGCATGCCATCTATGGCATTGAAGCCCATTCGAATAAGCATCCACACGGGGAAAATCAACAGTAAAATGCCAATACCGTTGTGAGAAAAATAGATATAAATAAAAAATGCCACAGCTAGCGAAATGAACATTGCCAGTAGTGTTACTTGATTTGCTGTAATACCAAGATGATGAAGTGATTTAACCAAAGGTCGAAGCAGGTTTTGAAATGCAGGCTTAAGCTGGTAGATCGAAGGCATATTATTGTTATAGCGGTATGATTTGCATGAATTTTATACGATTGATGCTTAACTTAACAAGAATTTGAATGTTAAAGATTGTCACAGGCCTCAAGATTCGCCTGTATAACGCATTAAGTTTTCTTGTGTAGTACTTGCGACTAATTTTCCATCTTGCCACATTTGTCCATGACTAAGCCCACGTGATTGGGAGGTTCGGGTGGTATTCATGTCATAGAAAACCCAATCATCCACCCGAAAGGCATGATGATAATACATCGAATGATCAAGACTAGTTGCGATGAGTTCAGGAGACAGATAATTTAAACCATGTGTTTTGAGCGCCGCAGAATATAAATTATAGTCTGAATAGTATGCTGCAATGGCCTGATGTATATGAAGTTGGTCAAATTGTGCATCCAAGGCATCATGGAGTTTTAAATATTCTGCATATTGATTTTGATTTAAGACAGAAGTTTGACCGGACGGTGGCAAATCTGTCAGCACGTATTCAATTGGTTTAGATATAAGCTGAAAAGGCTGTAAAAATGTGGATAGATATTCAGGTGAAATAGATGATTGGATTTGCGATTTATAGAATTGCTCTTCTTTGAGCATAATTGGTGGAAACTGTGGGATCAGATCTGGTTCAGGTATTTGATACTCCATACCCGTTTCGTTATTCATATAGGACAACATCACCATATATTGGTTTGCCATGCTGTATGGCGGTCACTTGTCGTGTAGAAAAACTATGGCTATCACGTAAATTTTCGACTTTAAATAAGACGGGCTGATTTGCATGACCCGCAGAAATAAAGTTGGCATGTAAAGAGTGAAGTGGGAGCGTGCAGGTATAGGATGCACTGATTATACTCTGAGCAAGTAATTGTCCACCAAAAATATGGTCACCAAACAGAGGTTTGCTCTGTGCCAAAAAGTAGCCCTGATCTTTGGGCACTACAGTTAATAATTGGATGAGGTCTTGAGTCAGCGTTGTCATATTTTTTTGAAATTTTTGCTTTGTTTAAATGTATTCAACTCAAACTTATTGCACAAGTCATGTTCATGAAAAATATAAAAGTCTTCGCCGGTCTTTCTAGAATAGGCTTATAATCGAGTTTTCCTAGTTGTCCGAATGGAATGACGAAAAAGCAATGACACCTGCATGTAAACTCTTAAAATCTAATAAAATCGACTTTACAATTCATGAATATGATCATGACCCAGAAGCAAAAAGTTTTGGTTTAGAAGCTGCGGAAAAACTTGGTTTAACCGTCGAAGAAGTGTTTAAAACCTTGATGGTTACGGACGATAAAAATTACTTTGTTGCCGTATTGCCTGTGGAGTTTCAGCTGAATTTGAAAAAAGTGGCCACAGCATTTGGCTGTAAAAAACTAAAAATGGCAGACCCAAAAGATGCAGAGCGTTTAACCGGTTATTTGGTTGGTGGTATTAGTCCAGTTGGACAGAAAAAACGCTTAAAAACTGTGATCGATGTTTCTGCACAGAACTTAGCTAAAATCTATGTGAGTGGTGGTAAGCGTGGTTTGGACATTGGTTTAAAACCCGAAGATTTAGCAAAAGTTTTGGGCGCAATCTTTGCTGATGTGATTGATGATTAAATGTGGTTTTTGACTACTTAAATTTAAGTGAATTTAGAGGGAATACCTTCCACTTCAAAATCTATAAAATAACAAAAGCCGCATTGAGCGGCTTTGTGGTTCGATGACGCATCAAGTGTCACGGATTTATTGGACATGGTGCAGCTTTTTATATTCGATATACAGGGTACTAAATTTAGGATTGTAGGCTAAATATGATTATTAGAAGGTATATTTATGGTGCTTCTTGAATTGATATGAGAAATACCGAGCGCGCAGAAATTGATGCCAAATTTGATGTGAAATGAGGGTTGGCAGCTTTGCATATATATATTGATAATGTTGTAAACCAACCATGGGCTGGTTTTTTTTGCATTACATTTGGGATTTGTAATTATCTAAGATAGATTTTCTACCATCAGGAATTGTTTCTATTTCATAGAGCGACTCATATATTTCTTTGTCTTCTGAAAATTTTTTTGAGTCCACAAGCTGCTTTAATTTAGATTTATATTCTGTTTTACCTGCATGGAATAAGCTCGCATAGTAAGCCCATTCTGTTTGATCGTAATAGGGATCATTTTTGGGCATATTATCTAACTGTTTTTTATATAAATTAGCATTAGATTTCTTTCATAAGTCATTTTTCACTCAGCTCTAAGTTATAAATTCCAGCAATTAGATTGAATCTCAATGCTAGTCTTTTGCCTCGATTGCGATATCGCTCAGCAAGAATTTTGAAGGTTTTCAAACTGCCAAATACATGCTCAATTCCAATTCTTCTTTTATTGATTTCCTGATTATAGATTTTTAGTTCGGAATCCAGTTTACAGCGCTTCTTTGCTTTTAATGGCAACAAGCTATTTGGATACACTGTATAAATTCCCTGATAACCCTTATCCGCAAGGATAAATGCACCTGCAGGAATCTGATTCAAGTTACGTTTGAAGAGTTCGAAATCATGTACGGCACCACGACTCGTACATAAACTCAGGATTTTTTGAGTTTGATAATGAATGATGGCCTGTACTTTGAAAGTGTGGGTCTTTTTCTTGCCGCTATAGCTTTTCTTCTGTTTTTTTAGGCCTTTGGATTGGAATTTCTGTGGCATCCACGATCACAACATTCCAATCGATGCCTTCGCCCTCGGGTAAATCTTTGGGTAAATTAAAGAGATTGGACCGAATCAGGCAGTCTTCAACATGATGGACAATTCTTGAGGCTGTGGGCTCTGAAACCCCGTAGCTCGTCGCAACGTGAAATAAGGTTCGGTATTCCCGCCAATAGCTTAGACAGAGCAGAACCTGGTCTTCCAGGCTTAACTTGGGCGGTCTGCCTTTGGCAGGGACATGTTTCTTCAATTGCTCAACCATCAAATAGAAAGTTGACCATGAGATGCCTGTGTATCGCTTGAACTGAGGATCAGAAAGCTTGTTTGAATCGATGTATTTCATCCGCAGATTATGCACGAATGCTAAGAAATCCGGAGTGCAAATATTAACCAAAAATAAGATCGTTTTTTGATTTATGAAAGAGATCTATTGTATAAATAACAGTCTTCAATATCCTTTTTTGGTTTGTTTAAAACTTCAATGAGTAAACATTGAAAATTTTTCATATTGGTTGTTTCTTTTTTTTCTAAAATTGTATTTGTAATAGCAAAGGCTTCTTCATAATTGCCAAGACGCATATTGATGTTTAGTAAAAGGTTATTTCGTTCATTCTCTGAGTTAATTTTAGAAATTTTAGGTAGAATTTTTTTGAGCTTTTGATTGGTTATTTGAGGGTCTAACTCACTTTGAGATTGAATTAGTATCTGATTATATTCATTGATGATTTCTTTACTTTCTGGAGAAAGCTCAGCATCAACTTTAGTTGCTGAACTTTGTGCAAGGGGGGGGGCTGTTTCACTTGAATTACCACAAGCTGAAAGTGGAAGGATTGATAGTAATAATGGAAATATTATTTGTTTCATTAGTTTACACGCTTAGCTGCTGAATTTAGTTTAAAAGTATATTTCTGATGTGTGCTTAAAAAACAGGAGGGTTTAACTTGGTAAACTATACATACTCATTAGGAGTTTACCATGAGCAAGAAACAGAAGACTTACACCGCAGAATTTAAAGCTGAAGCCATAAAAGCCATTGAAGAGAACCAAGGTAATGTATCGGAATCCGCTAGACAACTTGGCATTTCAATGCAAACCCTTTCGAACTGGAATAACAAAGCAAAGGCTGGAACTTTAGCAGGCACAAAACAGTATTCGCCCGATCTAAACGCCTTACTCGAAGAAAATAAGAAGCTTAAACAACAGCTCAAAACAGCTGAAATGGAACGTGAATTTTTAAAAAAGGCAGCAGCGTACTTTGCCAAAGAAAGTCAGTGAGGTACGCCTATATGAAATCGCAAAGCCACTTATTTCCGATTATTTTAATGGCTCGATTACTTCGTGTATCCGTTTCTCGCTTTTATGATTGGCTAAAGCGAGGCATGAGTAAAAGATCAATTCAGCGAAATCAGCAGACAATTTTGGTCAAAATAGCCCATGAAGAAACCAAACAAAGCTATGGCTATGTTCGATTAACCAAGCATTTACAAGCGCAAGGTATCAAAATAAGTACGTATGCTGTGCGCCAAATAAAAAAATCAAATCAGTTGTATTGTAAGCGCCATAAGCGTTTCAAAAGAACCACGAACAGTGATCACAACCGTTCTATTTATGACAATTTACTCAAGCAACAGTTTTCAATGACGAAGCCTAATCTTGCGTGGTCGAGTGACATTACCTACATTTGGACGGCTGAGGGCTGGTTGTACTTGGCAGCTGTCAAAGATCTTTACACGAAACAGGTTGTTGGCTATAGCTTAAATGAGCGCATGACAGCCAAGCTTGTTTGTGATGCATTGAATATGGCTATTCGCAATCAGAAACCTGCTAAAGATCTCATTGTACATTCAGATAGAGGCAGCCAATATTGCAGTAATGAATATCGAAACTTACTTGAGAAATTTGATTTTCAGGGTTCAATGAGCAAAAAAGGCGACTGCTTTGATAATGCACCGATAGAGAGTTTCTGGGGCATACTCAAAAATGAACTAGTCCATCATCGCAACTACAAAACAAGGGAAGAAGCCAAAGCGGATATTACAAAATATATAGAGTTATTTTATAATCAGGGAAGAATTCAAAAAGGCTTGGATTTTAAGACACCAAATCAAATGGCAGAAGACTTTTATCGGTTAGCTGCCTAGAATCTCCCAAGTGAAAGTCTCCTGCTAATTCAGCACACATCATTCTTATATGGAGGAATAGGGGTTACGTATCCCACACTATCTGCTGGTTTCACTGTGTATCCTAATGTTAATTCAACCTCAACGAGTTGTAAGTTTGGCTCTGGTAAAGTGATATCGCAACTTCCAAGCGGTGCTTTCTTTTCATCTGTATCCCAAATTCCTTTTCCAACTGTTAATTTAGTTAGTAACACACTAAGCAGACAAGTTCCTTCTGCTAATACAGTCATGACTCCTGCCATTGGAAGTAGTTGTAAGCTCACTTGGAAACAGGTGGGCTTTTTTGTTATTTCCGTTTTAGCTTTGAATAACGAAAATCCATGAAGTTGCAGAAGCAAAATTTAGTAAAACTTCATGTTTAGAGGCTCATTCATTAATAGTGCTTAATTATATTTAAATGTAAAAATACCTATAAAAAATAGGTATTTAAAATCCGACTAGAACAGTTGTATTTTAATTTAAAAGCTGTAATTTGAAAGAGCGATCTAATAAAGAGACAACAAAATGCCTTATTCAAATACTAAAGCGATTATTGAGCAAATCTATAATTTTGTATTAGAAAAACATGGTTTAGCGTCTAAAAGTCGATTTATGCAGTTATCGATTTTCTTTAAAGAATTACATGAAGGGGATGAGTCAAAATTTACCGCAGATAGGTCTTTTTATTACAAAGGAATATTTAACAACAGAGAAAAAAGTGTATTTGCGAATGCTGCGCCAGACTTTTTTGATAAGCACAAGTTTTTGGATTGGGTTGTTAAATCAATTGATTGATTTCAACCCAATCGTTTGAGTACATATTCATCATTCATGCTGTATAGCCAGTCTGAATAGAAGATATGGATCAGAAATCAGTAGGTGTTTGTTATGAAATACATGCTTATAGTCAATAAAGATGCATGATCAGTATGATGCCAGTAAAGTCTTCAATGATTAAAATTTAACTGCACATTTCGTTCTTTGATTTAAATAAAAGCTTGGTTCAAAGCAGAATATAAAAACCCATGTAAAAGACATGGGTTTTTAGTTTAAGTTGCACAATGTGATAATTTGGCTAAAAAATAAACAATTCGATTCATTTGTTCTATGCTAAATGAGAAAATTATCATTTAGTTCCATTTCAGAAAATTGTATAAATAAAAACAGAAAAGTTCATATCAAAAAAATTAATTTTTAAATACATAGAGATAAGACCAAATTTGCAAGCCGGTAGCAAATCTTCACAAAAATGCAATTATTAACAATAATGATTATCATTAACATAGTTTCACGCTGGCCAGCGTACTAAGCATGACTTGCACAGTTAAAGAAACATAATTACATGACAAAGCTTGGAAAAGCTTAAAAATAGAGGATATGGTCAGATGAAAGAGCTTGCTAATCGCTTGGCGATGCAGCATCTTGTCAATGCATACTCACAAGAAACCGGTAAAGGTATTTTGCTGGAAAAGTATCAACAGAATTCATCACAATTGACGTTTAGCCAAGGCTTGACGTTGTTATGCATCCCTTTAGATTGCATTCAATCACAGTTATTTGTACCACTATCTTATGTCAGCCTTGTTGGTAGACATCGTCTTGCAGATCTCCCATACGTTTTTAATAAAGGACAGAAACTGTCATTTAGTATCACCGCGATCGCGAGTTTATTGCTTGAACAGCTCGTACAAGAGTCAGGTTATACACTGGATGCTTCATCATTATTAGAGCGTTGGATCGAAAGTCGTGAAGCGCTTACACAATTTTTGACACTACGTGAACATGATTTAGAGGCCTTGGTCCAAGCGGAACAAAGTTTCATTGAATCAGAACAGGCCTTAATTTTAGGGCACAGCATGCATCCTGCACCGAAAAGTCGGGTTGGTTTTGTGCATGAAGATTGGGAAAGGTATTCGCCAGAAGCCAAAGGTCTAAGCCAACTGCATTATTGGTTGGTAGCTCCAGAATATATTCAAGAAGGTTCAGCTTTAGATCAAGCTGTATCAGCGCAATTGAAAAGCGAATTGCAATGGCATTTATCAGAAACAGATCAAGCGCTACTGAATGCTTATTCGCATTATAAGTTATTGCCTTTGCATCCTTGGCAAGCACGTTATTTACAGTCAAAAACATGGTTTAAAAACTTAAAAACCAAATTAAAAATTATCGATTTTGGCGAGAAAGGTTGGGCATTTTCCCCAACAACTTCGGTACGCACCATGGCAAGTTTTGCAGCGCCGTGGATGTTAAAACCGTCACTATCTGTAATGATCACCAATTCAATCCGAGTCAATCTTGCCAAAGAATGCCACCGTGGTGAAATGACCCATCGACTTTGGCATTCAAGTCTTGGTGAGCGTATTTTACAGCAATGCCCAACGCTCAAAGCGGTGAATGATCCTGCTTGGATGGCATTGAGTATAGATGATGAAATCGTCGAAGAAACTATTTGTATTTTCCGTGATCAGCCTTTCAGTGAAAAGCAGCAGGTGAGTTGTATTGCATCATTGTGCCAAGATCATCCTGCACAGCCCAAAAACCGTTTTAATGCCTTATTTGAACAAATCGCAAAACAACAACCTGAACTTGATCAAAGCGCCATTGCGATCAATTGGTTTAAACAATTTTTGGCAATTAGTCTGAAACCACTGATGTATATGTACCATCAATACGGAATGGCTTTTGAATCACATCAGCAAAATGTCTTACTTGAGCTTGAACATGCAATGCCTAAATATCTATGGCTGCGTGACAATCAAGGCTTTTACTATATCGAAGAACTTGCAGGTGAGGTCTTAAGCGCATTTCCAGAGTTGCAAGAAAAAGCGCATGCCGTGGGTTCCAAAGCCTTTGTCGATGAGCGCTTTAGCTATTATTTCTTTGGTAATACTTTATTCGGCATTATCAATGCAATTGGTGCAACTGGATATGTCACAGAGCAAGTGTTGATATCGATATTGCAAAATGAACTGTTGGACTTACATCGGGCATATCCAGAAAGTTCATTGATTCATTCATTACTGTATCAGCCGACCTTGCCGTATAAGGGTAATCTGTTGACGCGCTTGTATGAGCTGGATGAATTGATTGCCCCAGTCGATCAGCAATCGGTTTATGTACAGTTGCCAAATCCTTTATGTGTGGAACAGAAGGATGTGCAATATGCTTGATTTTATTGGGATAGGCTTAGGGCCATTTAACCTTAGTTTGGCGAGTTTGCTACATAAGCAAAATCATTTGCAGTATCAATTTTTTGAAAAGAAACCACAGTTCGACTGGCATGCGGGTATGCAATTGCCCAATACAGTACTGCAAGTGCCGTTTATGGCCGATCTGGTTTCCATGGTCGATCCAACCAGTCCTTTTAGTTTTTTAAATTACTTAAAGGCGCAGCAGCGTTTATACAAATTCTATTTTTTAGAACAAGCTCAGATTCCTAGACGTGAATATAACCATTATTGTCAATGGGTTGCAGACCAACTAGAGCATATTCAATATCAATCAACCGTAAAAGCCATTTATGCCCAAGAGCAAGGCTTTGAAGTCATGGTTGAGCAAGATGGACGTTTTAGACGTTATCAATGCCGAAATTTGGTCATTGGTTCGGGTAATGTTCCGCATTTACCACAGTGTCTAAAAGACATACAACAGCAATATCCGGAGCGCTGCTTACATTCTGCAAATTATTGCAATGCAGCGTTAAATCACTTGAAAGGGAATGTGGTTGTACTGGGATCAGGCCAGTCTTCGGCCGAAGTCTTTATGGATCTGTTTGATCGTCAATATTTGCAGGATCAGACGACAACAGCGCAGTTTAAATTGCATTGGATGACCCGTTCTAATGGGTTTTTCCCGATGGAATATGCACCGCTGGGTTTAGAGCATTTTAGTCCAGATTATACCGCGCATTTTTATCAACTAAGCCCCGAAAATAAAGCCGAACAACTGAAGCAACAAGGCTTGTTATATAAGGGCATCAGTGCAAAAACCATCCGTGATATTTACCAAAAACTATATCACCGGAGCATTGGTCAAAATATTCAACAGACGCATTTACATGCTCAGGTGGGTTTGGTTGCTGCTGAGCCGCATGGTGCGGGCATCCGTTTGCAGTTTCAGCATAAAGTCACGGCAGAACAATTCTATCTGGATGCGGACTTTGTCGTGGCTTCAACGGGATATCACAGTCCCGAGTGGCAATATCTCAAATATCTAAAACCACTGATTCAGTGTGATGAATTCGGTCATTGGAAAATCAGCCAGGACTACCGAGTACAGCATGACGCTGTCGGTGAAATTTTTGTTCAAAATCAGGAAATGCACAGTCACGGTGTCGGTACACCAGATTTAGGACTTGGTGCTCACCGTGCAGCGGTCATTGCCAATCAATTATTGGGTTTTAACTTATACGATTTAGGTGATCAAGCGCAAAGTTTCCAACATTTTTCACCCAGTGAAAATGCTGAAATGCACAGTATGGGCATTGTAAAGAAATCAGCGCCAACCAATATCCAAAGACCATTTTCCGTAAAAAAAACCATTGCCAACTATGCAATGAACCGCAATACAACAATGCCGAATAAGCAAGAACAGAATGCGGTTAAACTCGAGAAATTATAATGACATTTGCAAAATTACAGATAAATCAAACGCAGTGGCGCCGTGCAGGGCAAAGACTGATTGAAATGGCGATTGCTGAATTTTTATATGAAGAAATTATTCAGATTCAGCCAGTGGAAAATAACACATGGCAACTCAATCTGGATGACAAAACGTATCAATTTGAAGCGACACAGTTTCTGCTTGGGCATTGGCGTATTGTTGAAGGGAGCGTTCGAGATTTAGGTGATTCGACAGCACAGCCCGCATGGAATCTGCATGAATTTATTCGTGCCTTTTCAACTCAAGCTGAGGTGAAACCTTTTACCAAGGCCTATTTGATTAAAGAAATGAACAATACATGGTTGGCTGAAGCACATGTTTTTGATGAACAGAGATTGCTAAGTCAGGCTGTGCTGTCAGCACCGCACTATCAAATTGAAGGCATGTTGCGTGGACACCCATGGCTCATTATGAGTAAAGGCCGTATGGGTTTTGGCTATGATGATTATTTAAGCTCCGCACCAGAGATTTCTCCAACAGTCAAAGTCTTGTGGTTAGCTGTTCATCGTGATTTAGCTGAGTTTCGTTCGACCGAGGCTTGGGATGCGCAAAGTTTATATCGCCATGAATTGAACTCAGCGCAATTACACGATTTTCAACAGCAATTAGCGGACAAAGCCTTAGATGCTGCTGAATATTACTTTATTCCTGTACATGCATGGCAATGGCATCAGTGGTTAATCCCGACCTATGCCAATGAAATCGTCGATAAGCGCATTGTCGAATTGGAGATTGGACAAGATGATTATGTGCCAATGCAATCAATTCGTACCTTATGCAATACCAGTCATCCTGACCGTCATTATGTGAAGTTACCTGTCAGTATCTTTAATACGGCGGTATATCGAGGGTTGCCTTCAAAACGAAATTTGGCTGCACCTGCGGTGACCGCTTGGCTGAAGGACATTCAACATCATGATGCAGACCTGCAAAAAACACAGGTGGCATTTTTGGGCGAAATTGCGAGTCTCACTTTGCAACAGCCATGTTTTGATCAGATAGACGGTGCGCCTTACCAATTTAAAGAATTGTTTGGTTGTTTATGGCGTGAAAGTGTCGAGCCATGTATTGGTGAACACCAGTTAGCACTTTCCCAAGCAGCATTGTTGCATCGAGACATAAATGGTCGGTCTATTTTATCCGTGTTGATTGAGGCTTCAGGTTTTACCCCTTTGCAATGGCTGAAACGTTTTGCTGAAGTTTGTGTAACACCGCTACTGATTTGTTTATACAAATATGGTTTGGCTTTTTCTCCCCACGGTGAAAACACCATGTTGATCCATGAAAATGGCTTACCGAAAAAAATGGTGCTGAAGGACTTTATTGATGATGTCAATTTAGTTGATGAAGATTTTCCTGAACTCGAAAATTTACCAACTGAAGGGCAAATTTTACTGCGCCATCCTGCTGAAGAACTTAGTCACTTTATCTTTACAGGTTTGTTCATGGTGCATTACCGCTATATCTCTAATGTCTTCCTTGAAGATTATCCACAGCATACAGAACTTGAGTTTTGGCAAACCATCTCCACCGTGATTGACGAATTTCATCAGGCACATCCTGAATTGGCAGATCGTATTGAAAAATTCAGTATGTTCCGTCCACGTTTCGAGAAAATTTGTCTGAACCGTGTTCGACTGTTTACCACCAGTTATAACGACGAAGCAGAACGACCAGTACCTGTATTTTTAGATCCTATTGCAAACCCTGTGAGTCCAAGCACTTTAAATCAGTGGGCGAAACAACAGCATACCGCCGAACAGAAAACGACAACTAATCGTATTGCGTCATAAACAGATTTTTGAGCTAAGAACAGAAAAGATTAAACAAATTTAAAGGACGACATCATGACAACGTTATCACGACAACTACCTGATTTTTATGAATACCATGAGAATGAGACGCAATACTACTTACGACAAATGCAATATCCAGAAGATATGGCTTTGGTTCATAAATGGATGCATGAACCGCATGTTATTCCACAGTGGCAGCTCAATAAGTCAGAAACTGAACTAAAAGTGTATTACGAAAAAATGCTGGCAGATGATCATCACCGAATTTTGATTGTAGGAGTCAATGGTGAAGATGTGGGCTACACAGAGATTTACGAGGGAAAACGGGATCGTTTAGGTTTGTACTACGACGGTGATGAGCTTGATCTAGGTTGGCATTTGTTATTTGGAGAAAAGTCCGTTTTTGGTAAAGGCTATTTACGTCCTGTCATGCGTTTATTGAGTTTTTATATCTTTGAAAATGCAGCATCAGCCAAGATTGTGGGAGAGCCTGATCATAGTGTGAAGCCTTATGCCGTCGTAGTTGAAGACATGTGCTATGAAGCGCAGCGCCTAATCCCAATGCCTGAAAAGACCGCCATGTTGTATTACTGCTTTAGAGAAACATTTTATTCAAAATTTGGTCACTACTTAAACGACTCCAAGGCATTTCAGCATCAGCAACTAGCTAAGGCGGTGTCATGAGTTATCGCTGCACCCACATGCACATACTGGACATGCGCTTTTCAGCGCATGTTTCAGTGGAAGAGTTTGAACAATGGTTGACTCAAGTTGAGCGCTTTTTTCTGAAAAGTCAGCCCTTTGTTTTGGTAATGCAAACGGCTGAGGGAACGACATTTCCTGAAGAATATCGGCAAATACAGGCCGTTTGGTACAAGAAGTTTAAACATCTCTTTTTTCAATATTGTTTGGGTCTGGTGCGTATTGCGCAAGATCCAGATGACTTCAAACGTTTAAATACACCCGCGCTGCATGCAGCGTGGCGTGTGCCTTATTACGTTTCATTAGAACAGTCTGATGCGCTGCAATGGGCAGTGCAGAGGTGGATATGCAACAACACTCAAGAAAATTAAATCATGCAATTTCACCATCTCAAATTTCAGTCCTGAGTTTGAGCGTCGTGATCATTTTGTACTTAGCACATGCATTGCCTTTGTATTTTTACAATGTGGCTTTGCCTGCTATTTTACGACATCAAGGGGTAGATTTACGCTGGATTGGCATGTTATCGCTGCTTTACATTCCATGGGCATTCAAGTTTTTTTGGGCGCCTTGGATCGATCAGCTCTATGTCAAAAAACTCGGTAAACGTAAAACATGGTTGTTGTTTACGCAAATCGCATTGGTACTGGGGGTACTGGTTTTAGCCTTTACGCAGTTTTCTTATGGGCTGACTTTATTTGTCATTGTTGGTTTATGGATTTCAACGTTTGCGGCAACGCAAGATATTGCGATTGATGGTTATACGGTAGAGAAATTTACCGAAGGCAATTACCGTCTGGGCAGTATGGCACAAAGTATTGGGGTGGCCGTCGGTAGTATGCTCGGTGGCGCTGCGACTTTATGGATTTACCAATATTGGGATTGGCAGTCAGCGCTCACAACTTTAGCGCTGCTGACATTTTTAACCATGTTTGCGGTGTTTTTTATTCAAGAAGAGCCACAAACTCAAATTGCAAAAGCCAAACCAAGCCTGCGACAAGCGTTTAAACGACCTGCGATTCGTTGGGCCTTGCTGCTCATCGTTTGTTATCGCGTGGTGGAAGCACCCGCTATGGCAATGCTGAATCCCATGTTGATCGATCAAAAATGGTCACTGTCTCAGATCGGGGTGTTGATGTCTGTGGTCGGTGCCGGTGTCGGTCTGATTGCAGCTGTATTGCTGAAAAAAATCAAAGCGACGCAATTGTTGGTCTGGGCAGGATGGTTACGTACATTGCTATATGCCGTCATTGGGGCAGCCGTTGTATTGGAGTGGTTGAATCAATGGCATCTGCTTTTAGGTCTATTTGTCGTGTTGATGCTAGCCATTCGTTATATCGCCATGACATCACTCTATGCCTATTTCATGCAGACCAGTTCTAAAGAACAGGCGGGTACCGATTTCACTATATTAGTGTGCTTTGAATTGCTCGTTTACTTCATTGGCGGCGCATTTTCAGGCTTTCTCGCAAAATCATTAGGCTATGGACATTTTTACTTGGTATTGGCAATCGGCTCAGTAATCAGTGTCTTACTTAGTCAACGCATTGTTTTAAAAACACAAAATTTAAAAACTCAAACTCTTCCGACTCAATCGGAACTCTAAGAAATGGAAAAGAATATGAAACGTTTAGCTCTACCGATGCAACTGACTTGTCTCAGCTTAGCAATTTGCACTCAGCTTTATGCGCAAGACGTCACGACAGACACTGCACAAAATACTGCAGTTGAAACACAAACTGCAGTAGCTACTAAAATGGCACCGATTGTTGTGACGGCAACTCGTTCTGCGAAAAGCATTGCCGATATTGCGGGTACGGTGTACAGCATTCCTAAAGAAGAAATTGAAAAACAAGCCAATGCAGGTAAAAGCACAGCTGATATTGTTGGTTTATTGGTGCCATCACTGACTCCATCGAGTGGTACAACGTCTAACTATGGGATGACCATGCGTGGACGTGTGGTGCAATACATGATCGATGGTGTGCCGCAAACGGGATATCGTGATGGATCTCGACAACTGGCGAGTATTAGCCCGTCGATGATTGAACGAATTGAAGTGGTCTCTGGCGCAAGTAGTATTTATGGTTCAGGTGCGACAGGCGGTATTATCAATATCATCACCAAACGAGGTGGATCTGAACCGCTGAGTTTTGAAACGAAAGTCGGTGTTACTTCTGGTAATAACTTTAAGTCTGATGTTCTGGCTTATGAAGCTGCACAAACCATGAACTTTAATCAAGGCAATTTACGCGGAACTTTAGGTGCAAGCTATACCAAACGTGGTGAAATACAAGATAGTCATGGCAACCGTATTGGACCTGAAATTGCACAAACAGACCGTCAAGATACCGACACTTTAGATCTAAATGGTCGTGTCAGTTGGAAAATTGCCGATGGTCAAACGCTGAGTTTTGGCGCGCAATATTATAATGATGAGCAAGATAGTGACTATGGCCCTGACTATGGTCCAAATTTAAATGCGCTGCGCTCACAGCCCGTGGGTGGCAAGCTGCCGTTGTCATTAAATGCGGTAAAAGGCTTACAACTTGCTGAACAATCACAAACTGAACGTTATAGCGTCAACGCACAATATGAAAATCAAGATATTTTAGGCCACCGTCTAAACGCTGAAACCTATTATCGAAATGAAAAAGCACGGTGGTTCCCATCTGCACGTCAAATGGCACCTGAACTCTTCTTGGTGTATCAGTCAGAAACCGATATCGATGTTTTAGGCGCGCGTGTTGCTCTACAAAAAGATCTTAACTTAAATGGTCGTGAACTGGGGCTAACCTATGGTGTGGACTATGAAAATGAAAAAGATCAACAAAATATCCAAATGTATGACAGTGCTACATTTATTCAAAGTAATGGTCTGAGTTATCAGCCGTTTAACTATTATGCCTTTGGCCCTGATGTTGAAACAGAAAAACTTGGGGTATTTGTCCAAGCGCAATATGAATTAACCGACCGTCTTGGTTTACAAGCCGGCATTCGCCATGAACGTGTAGAAAGCGATGTCGATTCATCTGTGCCTTATATGGAAGCCATTACTGCAGATTTAACCCCAGGCTATGTGGCGAAAACACTGAATGGCGGCAATGTAAAACATGATGCAACGCTGTTTAATGTTGGCGCGGTGTATCACTTAACAGATGCACAGCAAGTGTTTGCTAATTTCTCACAAGGTTCAAACTTGCCCGATGTGCAACGTATGCTGCGCGATGTGCCGGCAAATTCTGTGATTAATAGCCAAACCATTGACCCGATTAAAGTCAATAACTATGAACTCGGATGGCGTGTACAAAATGCCGGTGGTTTAAATGCAGGCGTGACGGCTTTTTATAATGACTCAGATAAAAGCCTGAAATTTGGTGCGCCGAATTACACCATTGATGTTATTGATACCGATGAGCGTATCTATGGTGTCGAAGCCAATGCCAGTTATGAAGTTCAACCAAATTGGACGGTTGGCGGCACAGTTGCAT
Source organism: Acinetobacter sp. YH16040_T (assembly GCF_024605785.1). Taxonomy (NCBI): domain Bacteria; kingdom Pseudomonadati; phylum Pseudomonadota; class Gammaproteobacteria; order Moraxellales; family Moraxellaceae; genus Acinetobacter; species Acinetobacter sp. YH16040_T. The sequence continues at coordinate 1,524,193 of NZ_CP094541.1, forward strand.
ATACCACGGGCCAATTTAAAAATACCCAAGGTGACTGGCAAGAATTGGATGCCATTCGTGTGGCACCTTTAAAAGGAACAGCATTTTCAGAATGGCAGTTTGATAATGACATGAGCCTACGTGTTCAAGCTTTAGCGATTGGCGGTACAGACAAAGCCCAAAAAGATGCTGTGAAATATGGATCTGCTCCAGCAGCGGCAATTAAAGGCTTTGCAACGATGGACGTGATTGCCAATGCAAAAGTAGGACCGGGTAATGTGGGCTTTGGTGTCTACAACGTGTGGAATACGGATTATAAGTCGGTGTACAGCCAGTCGGTTGAAACTGTCTATGGCCCAATTTCTAGCCTAGCTGCACAAGGTCGTACCTACGGTTTAAGTTATACAGTGAAATACTGATTTAAATCCTGAATCGTGTTTAAAGCACGGTATCGTGACTTACAAAATAGAGGTGGCTTAAGTCACCTCTATTGTTTATAACGTAGCCATTAAAAATGGATAACAAAAATAATGGATCGAAATAACAAACTGTTTATTGCTGCCAGTCTTGCCAATGGTGCAAGTTTCTCGATGATATTGCCGCTGTTGGCGCCATTGGTTCGTGAGTTAAAACTTTCTGAACTACAAGGCGGCGCGATGGTTTCCGTTGGTGCGCTGCTGATGGCCATCGGTGCCATTTACATTTCAAAAAATCAATCTAAGTTTTCGATTTATCAACTCTTGAGTATCGGTTTTGTGGGCATGGCTGTGACATGGGGGCTATTTACAGCTGTGTTGATGTATGGCCTTACTGTTCAGATAGGGATGTTGCTGCTGTTTAGTTTATTGATGTTGTCACGCGCAGCGACTGGGATATTTATGGCGATGCCACAGATTGCCTTGCAAACTTATGTGATGACCCGATTTAGTAATGAGCAGCAGCGTTCACAAGCGATGTCAAAATTTGGTGCATTAAACAGTGCAGGCGTGATCATTGGTCCATTTCTAACAACCTTGCTGCTGGGCTTTGGTGGAATCATGACGCCGCTGTGGGCTGCAATCATTATTTTAGCGTTGATTTCTGTGGTCTTGGTGTTCAGCTTTGATCGACATACCGAACAGCATAGCGTTGAAAAGCCAGTGACAGCTAAGGATGAGATACCATCTACGGATTTGAGCATTCAGCAATGCTATCCATGGTTAATGTTGGGATTTAGTCTCTATCTTGCCATCGTGACCGTAAATTTAACGGCCGGGTTTTATATTCAAGACCGCTTTAATATGACTGCTGCAGAAGGCGCAGTGCATTTTGCAGAATGTTCTCTTGTCGTCGGTATTGCTTTGGTGATTATGCAAACGCTGATTTCTAAGTATTTAAATTGGTCCGTATATCGCTTACTGTGGGTTGGGCTGTTTAGCATGGCAGTAGCCTTGCTAATTTCGGTTTTCACCAATGAATTACGGATATTCCAAGCCACGTACCTGTTATATGGTATATCGGTTGCGTGTTTAATCCCTGCATTTACAACGGGTGCAGCGCAAACGGCGCCCAGTGCGTTACAGACCAAGGTGGCAAGTTGGTGTACAGCCACTCAGGCTTTGAGCTTTGTTGTCGGGCCACTGATTAGCACGGGTTTATACCAGTGGCACAAAGAATTTCCGTATTATTTTTTATTTTTAGTGATGCTCGGTCTGATCGTATTCTTTTTATTTCAAACCAAAACTCAAACCGTGAAGCGAGTGACTGAGTGAAATATGCATCGAGTTGTATAAATACTTCAATAGGTCGGTGTGAAGATAGGACTATCCTGCCAATAGATGGTTTTGATTACATGATGTTACTTGATCGGTGATTGATCTTACAAAATAGATTTTAAAAGCAAGATTTTTGATTAAAAAATAACCACAATTGTTTCATTAATTCTCAAAGTACTGAATCAATAGTTTTCTCCGTTATTCTTTTCACATAAAAAATAACGGAGGTTAAATGCTTAAATTTAATAATGATTTGGTTCTGGGCGCCATTTTTGATATGGATGGAACAATGTTTGATACTGAACGTTTACGGTTTCAAACATTGAAACAGGCATCTCTTGAATTGACCGGTGTTGAGTTTTCCGAATCATATCTGATGAATTGTTTGGGGTTAAGTGCACAAAGCGCGCATCGATTGGCCCAAGCTGAATATGATGAAAACATTCCATACGCAGATATTCGCAAACTCGCAGATGAATTAGAGTTGGAGCATGTTCGTCAGTTTGGTGTACCGATCAAAAAAGGCTTGGTTCAAGTATTAGAACGCTTACGTAAGTCAGGACTGAGGATGGCCGTGGCAACATCGAGTCGCCGTGCAATCGCAGAAGAATATCTCATCAATGCCAATGTGTATAAGTTCTTTGATGTCTTAGTCTGTGGCGATGAAGTTGAAAATGGTAAGCCACATCCTGAAATATTTATGCGTGCTGCCGCAAAGCTGAATTTAAATCCTGCTGATTGTTTGATGTTTGAAGACTCGGAAAATGGTGTGACTTCGGCCTTTGACGCTGGCGGTATTACCGTACTGTTTAAAGATATTAAATCGCCCAATCAAAACATGCTGTCCAAAGCCAAATATTATTATGAATGTATGTATGACTGTTTGACGGAACTTGACCCGTTCACTGCGCATTTAGAGATGCCGCATGTGCAAGAGGCTTTTCCACAAACCCTTAATCAGCTCACTGTTGGTATTCATGGTTTTGGGGCGATTGGTGGTGGTTATTTAGCACAAATTTTGTCGCATTGGGATGGTTATACACGCCCGAAAAAAATTTATGCATCGACTCGTAACCCTTTATATCGTTCTGCGGTCAATGCATTTGGTACCTATTGTATTCGCTATGGTCAATTGTCTTATGACGAACGCATTGAAAACATGGCAGTCATTGATGCTGAAAATATTCAGCAGATGCAAGAGATGTACACAGAGTCAAGTTTGGTTGCCATCTGTTTGCCTGAAAAAGCGATTGCAGAAGAGGCCAAAACCATTGCACAAGGCCTGTATGCACGACATATTGCACATGATGAGAAAGCCATCGAACCTCTAACGATGCTGATCATTTTGAACAAAGTCGGAGCAAAACAATTATTAATGTCACATTTAAAACAGGCTTTAACTGAGCTTGCTGGAGCGGTTGTTGCAGAGAAAATCATGCAACAACACTATTTTTGCGATACCGTGGTCAACCGCATGGTGTCTAAGTTAAGTGACCAAAACTTATATCGTCAGCTCCGTATAAAATATAATATCTTCAAACAATTTCAATTAGATGAAGTTGAAGTGAATGCTCAATTAGACTTAGAAGATGCGACGAAATTAAATCCTGATCAGGAACGTCAAGCCACTTTATATGTTGAGGATATGCGCCGAAATTTCCACCCAAGTCATATATTGCAAAGCATGGATTTAATTTTATTTAACGCAGAATCTGACATGCCGATCTATGTAGAAAATAACAGTCCTTTGTTAGAAAAAATGCGTCAAATGATTTTGGTCGATCATATTGAAGATATTCAATTAATTAAAAATCGCTTATGGAATGGCGTACATGCCATGTTGGCTTGGCAATCAGCACTGTTTAATCATCAAACCATAGGTGTGGCACTTGCAGATCATCGGGTTGATCAATTTATGCATGAACTTATTGACGAGGTGCAGGCTGGTTTAGCACGACGCTTACCAAATCGTGCTTTTGATCTAACACGACTGGCAGAAAGCTTTATAAACTCTTGTGAACATGCGTATAAAGATCCATGTGCGCGTGTGGCACGAGATCCTTTACGTAAACTTGCAATTAATGAACGAGTGTTGGGCTCGTTGGCGACCAATGTGAAATATGGACTGGAGACAACGCACCTACAGCAAGGTATTGTCTATGGTTTGATGTATGCCGTGAGTGTTAATCAATGTTCGATGGATCAGGCTATCAACTTTATCCAGTTGCAATTTTCAGAACTGAAAAAGACAAACGAGCTTGAACAACTGGAACGTATTGAACAGATTGAGGCCAATGTAATGATACAGTTGCAGCATTTTTCTGATCAGTTCACAGAGCAGTTTACATCTTGGAAAAACCATGCTGTAACGCAAGATCAGAAAGATACTGCGAAATTTGCCTAAAAATATAATGCTTATCTGTGCGCAATATATATTGAATCAAAATGCTGAGTATGACTTGGCATTTTTTTTCTTAAATAGAGGTCTTAGATGAATGAATTTCAGTTCTAACTGAATATTACTAAATCAAAATTGGGTAAAGTCTGTTTTGATTCATGCTTTAATAAAGCAGATTGAATTTAAAGTGATTTATCTGTGTTTCTAAAACCTTCAACGCAAGTCGTACCGACGCTCAATCAGGATTATCCCGATTGGCATCAAGGTCGTCAGCACTATGCTTTGTGGTATCTAGAAATACAGGATCCTAAATTATTGGAATATCTCACAGCACTTCGAGCGCAGTTTTCAGATCTTTTATACACGCCGAATACGCGCCAATTTCATATCACCGTGTTTATTTGTGGTTTTTTTGAAGAGCTGAATAAAACCCAATTAATCGATCATTCTGAACAACGATGGAATGATAATTTCTCAGCAGATGAGTTGGCACTGCATCAACAACAACTTCGACAGTTATCGCTATCTAATATTCGGCTACGTACAGGTCAGATCCATAGCTTTCAAAGCGCACTGTTTATTGAAATTTTGGATTTAGATCGTAAGTTTGATCATCTACGTCAAGCTTTCAATGTAAGCTCGAATGAAATTGCACCGATCGAATATTGTCCGCATATCACATTGGGCTTGTATAAACAGGCATGGAATAGCGATGATATTTTTGAAAGAATCCAACAAGTTGAACAGCACAGCTTTGATTTTGAAAGCAAGCAACTGACTTTTGGTCATTATCAGGCTCAAGTATTACAAGGGGCATTGAGTGCTTATTATCAACATCAGTTCAGACAAAATATAGAGATGGCACAATCATGATTCATTTCATTTTGGGTGGGGCACGTTCAGGTAAGAGCCGACTTGCAGAACAAAAAGCTAAAGCGAGTGCTCAAGCCGTCATCTATGTCGCTACGGCACAAGCATATGATGAGGAAATGCAGGAGCGAATTCAGCATCATCAAGCTGACCGTCCTGAGCATTGGGGGCTGATTGAAGAGCCTTTGTATTTAGCCGATCGCTTAGTTGAAATAGACCAAGCTCATCAAACCATTCTTATCGATTGTTTAACGCTGTGGATGAGTAATGTATTGCTGCATGAACAAGCAGACTTTCAACAGCAACAATGCCAAAAATTACTTACGGTGCTACCGACATTAAAGTCAGACATTATTTTAGTCAGTAACGAAACTGGACTAGGCGTTGTTCCCATGGGACAAATCAGTCGAAAATTCGTCGATGAATCTGGGCGCTTACATCAACAAATTGGTCAAATTGCTGACCATGTGGTGTTTTGTGTTGCAGGTTTTCCAATAATCTTAAAAGGAGATAAAGCATGAACTGGTGGCAAGAACCCTGTCAAAATCCGAGTATCGAAGCTAAGCAACAGGCGGTAAAACACCAGTTACAGCTAACTAAACCTACGGGCTCACTTTCAGAACTTGAAAATGTAGCGGTGCAACTTGCATCATTACAAAACACAGATCAGCCCAATATCGATTTCCCATGGATCACCATCTTTGCAGGTGATCATGGCGTGATGGAAGAAAATATTTCGGCCTATCCTCAAGCTGTCACACGCCAAATGCTACAAAACTTCACGACCGGTGGTGCATGTATTAGTGTCATTGCACGTGAGTATCAAGCCAAACTACAAGTGATTGACTGTGGTTCGGTAGGTGACGCTTATGAATATGCAGGGGTAGAGCGCTACTGTATTGCAGCGGGTACAGCAAATTTTGCTAAAACTGTTGCGATGAGCGAATCACAATGTATTGAAGCGATGAATCTCGGCCGTAAAAGTGTTGAAGATGCTATCGCTGCAGGTGCGTCAATTTATGTCGCAGGAGAAATGGGCATTGGCAATACCTGTTCTGCTTCTGCTGTTGCATGTTTTTTATTTAATGAGCCGGCCGAAAAACTGACAGGTGTTGGTACAGGTATTCGTGCTGAACAATTGGCACATAAGAAACAAGTGATTGATCAAGCTTTAGCTTTACATCAGGACTATGTCGGCCAAGATGTCTTTAAAGCTCTATGTGCTGTAGGTGGTTTGGAAATTGCCGCGATGGTTGGAGCGTACATTCGCTGTGCGCAATTGGGTCTGGCAATGGTCGTGGATGGATTTATTAGTACGGTTTCTGCCTTGGTCGCTGTTCGTTTAAATCCTGCTGTACGTGAGTGGATGCTTTTTGGTCATCAATCGGCTGAATATGGGCACCAACGTTTACTCCAAGCCCTTGAAGCTGAACCACTTTTGAAGTTGAATTTACGTTTAGGTGAAGGTAGCGGTGCCGGTGCGGCATTAGGTTTAATTCGTTTGGCATGTCGTTTACATAACAACATGGCAACTTTCGCGCAAGCTGCTGTGATTGGTGAAAAAGTTTAAATGGAACATTTCCGTTTAGATATATTGCGTCATGGTGAGACTGAACTGAGCCATACCTTACGTGGCTCTACAGATGATACTTTGACGCAAAAAGGTTGGCAGCAGATGCAGCAGACCATAGATGATGTATTGAACGTCATACATACACACGGTTTAGCGAACTGGGATGTCATCATCACTTCTGACTTACAGCGCTGCCGTTTATTTGCTTTAGATTTGTCTCAACAACTCAAATGTCCAATGTTTGAAAATGCGAAGTTTCAAGAAATGCATTTTGGCGACTGGGAAGCGGTATCAACCAAGCATATCTATGAAAACACCCCAGAGTTACTCGCACAGTTTTGGCAAAGCCCCAGCACATTTACGCCACCGAATGCAGAAAGTCTTCAGCAATTTCAACATCGGATATTAAGCGGTCTAGATGAGTTAGTCTTGCAGGCTCAACAGCATCATTGGCACCGCGTTTTATTGGTTTCCCATGGTGGCGTGATTAAATTATTAAAATGTACGGCACAGCAAAGTCACTTAGATGATTTATTAAAAATGACGGCTGAATTGGGACAATTAAATTCATTCATTGTGCAAAATCGTGCAAATATTCGTCTTTTGGAGCAAAGTGAATGACACCTTTTTGGATTGCTCTACAGTTTCTCACGACTTTCCCGATTCAACTTAAAGCGATGCCATCGAAACAGCAAAATGGACAATCTTTACTGTTTTATCCAGCGGTGGGATTGTTGATCGGTGGCATTCTTGCCTTGCTTGCTTTTACATTGCATAGTCTGCCGATTATCTTACTCAGCAGTATTTTGCTGGTAGTTTGGATTTGGCTCACAGGTGGATTACATCTAGATGGTTTAGCTGATACGGCAGATGCGTGGGTCGGTGGGTTTGGTGATGCCGAGCGTACACTTAACATCATGAAAGACCCTGCATGTGGGCCGATTGGTGTGTTGAGCCTCGTCGTGATTTGCTTACTCAAATGGTCGGCGCTTTATGTTTTGCTACAACAGCAAATGTATTTGGCATTAATTGTATTTCCAGTATTAGGTCGTTTAGCCCCTTTATTTTTGTTTTTAACAACTCAGTATGTTCGTGAAAAAGGCTTGGGCTCATCGATAGCAGCAACTATTCCACGAAAGTCGGCATACCTGGTCTTTATACTCTGCCTAAGTGCATGTTTGTATTTTAGCTGGCTTGGAGTGGTGAGTATATTCGCGTTTATTTGTACTTTACTGTATTTGCGATGGAAATTTATTCAGCGTATTGGTGGCGTGACGGGCGATACAATTGGTGCTGCGATTGAAATTACTGAGGTATCTAGTCTTTTAGCGTTTGTCATTGCACTACATTATTTAGCTGCATAGTTTTACAGATGAAACAGTTTAAATCATCATTTAAAAAGCCCAGCTATTGCACTGGGCTTTTTATTTATCCCAATAGATAAATGACCAAATGAATAAGTGATGGCCCAAGCAATACCATAAAGACCCCAGCAAGTACCATGCTCAAGCAGGCTGCAACACCTTCTTCTTTATGACGTGATAATGCTTTACTTGTACCAAATCCATGTGCGGCATTGCCAAGAGCCGCACCTTGCGCAAAGCGTGAATGCAATTTAAGCCCAGCCAAAACTAGGTCAGCCAAAGCCACGCCGGCAATCCCAGTAATCATGGTAAATAGAATCACCAATTCTACTGAGCCCCCAATATTTGAGGTAAGTTCCATGGCAAATGGCGTAGAAATGGAACGTGCCATCAAGCTATAAGACGTTTCTTGGTCAAATTGAAATAACTGTGCCAAATAAAAAGCACTAATAATCCCAGCTAACATGCCAATCACGATGCCTAAACTAATACTCAGCGCATGCTGACGGATAATTTGTCGATATTCATAGATGGGGATAGCAAAGGCCACAGTGGCCGGGCCGAGCATCCATACAATCCATTGGCTTTCTTGCATATAGGTGTCATATGAAATATGAAAGCAAAGCATGAGTATAATCAGCACAAACGGGACGAATAGTGCAGGGGAAAGAACCATATACGGTAACTTACGATGTAGCTTTTTCGCCAAAATATAACCGACAAGGGTCAGGACGAAAAACAACACTGAGATACTGTTCAACCCAAAATCGTTCATAAGGTTTTTCCTGCTGTGTTGACATCATGATCTGTCGCAGTTTGGTGTTTCGCTTTAAGTTTTGCCTCGAGTTTAAAGCCCCAATAAACCGTAAATGCTGTAAACACCATGACACAGACGGTACCCAGTACCACGGCTAAAATTAACTGCCAGCCAGAGCTGAGTAATAAATCTTGATATTTAATTAATCCAACTACACAGGGGATAAAGAATAGAACCAGTTCAGCCAAAATAAAATCTGAGCCTTGTTTGACCCATTGCATTTTAAATAAACCACTCAATAATGCGGCTAATAGCAGTAATAAACCAATTACGCCAGCAGAGATCGGCAAGTTAAACCAAGATTGAATGCAAGATCCAATCCACCAGATCAATATCAATAAACTTAGCTGCGCTAAGGTCTTGAGAAACTGGGTAAATTTGGAAGAAGATTGTGGAAGCGTATCCATGAGACAACAGCAGAATAGGAGATGACGCTATTTTAAAAGTGCATACCCTGTATAATTATGAATAATTAATTATTAATTATGCCTATATGGAATAATAATGGACATTAAAAGCTTAAAAGTCTTTGTGACCATCGTACAAAAACAGAGTTTCAGTCATGCAGCAGAAGCGCTTTTTGTCACTCAGCCGACCATTAGTAAATTAATTCGTCAGTTAGAAGACGAGATCGGCGTACCCTTATTTCATAAAGGTGAAGCAGGGCGTAAAAGGGAAGCACAGCTCACCTATATGGGAGAGCAGATTTATCAGCATGCTTTAGTGATTTTGAATGAACAACAACGGATGCTTGATACTGTCACCCAAGTTCGCGCCTTAAAACAAGGTAAATTGACTCTAGGTTTACCGCCATTGGCATCGGTATTGTTCAGTCAGTTAATTGCGCTGTTTCATAAAAAATACCCCAATATTGAACTGAGCTTTTTTGAGGTAGGGGCGACGGGTATTGAAAATGCCATTTTAAAAAAACAGGTCGATGTGGGAATTATTTTGGGTCACTTGAAACCGGTGTTAAGTGGTATTCCAGTGATGGAGTCACCTTTATGTTTATTATCTAAAAAAAACTCACAGTGGCGTAAGCGAAAAACCGTTTCGTTGATTGAATTAAAAGAAGAATCTTTTTTATTGTATGACGATACCTTCACACTCAATGACATCATTATACAGGCGGCAAATTACGTCGGATTTGAGCCAAATGTGGTGTGTAAAAGTAGCCAGTGGGACTTTATCGCCAAAATGGTAGATTCAAATGTCGGGATTGCACTACTGCCTAAAATTTATTGTGAACAACTTGATGCGGCAAAATACCATATGGCTGAATTAGAAAATCCAAACCTAGACTGGAAACTCAGTATGGCCTGGAATACCACTGTTGCCATGAGTCCCGCAACGCGTGCATGGCTAGAAATAATTGAGGACAATAAAGACAAAATACATTTTTAGTTCATTTACAGATCAATAGATAAAATGAATGCGTTGAAACGATGGTGGATTTATGATTTGTACATCAAAGATTATTGAAAAGGATTTTGCAAAATCAACAGGCATGAATTAAATTGGGTGTTGGTCGTTATTTTTGATGGTTCATAAAATGAAATGGGATGATATTGGTCAACAACCGTGTTCAATCGCTCGTGCACTTTCAGTGCTAGGGGATCGTTGGACCATGTTGATTATCCGTAATGCATTTATGGGCATTCGACGTTTTGATGACTTTCAACAAAATCTCGGTGTGACGCGTCATGTGTTATCTGACCGATTAAAGCGTTTGGTTGAAGAAGGTATTTTAACCAAAGTTGCTTATGTCGAGCGTCAGGAACGTTTTGAATATCGACTGACTCAAAAAGGCTTAGACTTGTATCCAATCCTTTTAGCCATGACACATTGGGCCGATCAATATATGGATCAGGGATTGGGATCACCAGTTGAATATGTGCATCAGGCATGTGGGCAAAAATTTAAACCGGTTTTAGTGTGCTCATGTTGTGCCGAACCGATCCAAGCCAAACAGGTCAAACCGATATTTACCCAAGCCTATTACATCGCTCTAAATCAATTAAAACCTGCCTAAGCTGTTTTATGGCTTTCTTCAAGATGCTGATTTACATCTATTTAGCCAAAATAGCCTAAGCGGTATTTGGATTGCTTTAAAATCACAAACAATTTGCAGGTTTAGGGATGCCCGCTAAACGACTTAAATGTCGAGCGACCAAACCGGTGTTAAATTTGTCTTGTAACACCGCATTATTAATATCAGCGCTCACCGTTTTCATTAAAAATTTAATGAGTGGGCGAGTTGCCGGCGAGTGACCAAACTGTTGATAAAACTGTCGTACAGCTTGTAAAACTTCAAAATGCCAAGGGCTTAACTCAAGTTCTAAACTTTTAGCCAGTTCTTGGGCAACAGTTTCATTCCAAATAGTGTAATCCACCAAATGGCCATCTTGGTCTAATTCAAGATTCATATTCATTCCAAAAGAGAAGATTGTAGAAATGGATCGCTTTTACTCAAATTATTTGAGTGAAATACATCTTTTAAATCTCAGGCATAGATCAGCAAAAGCGGCATAGTCGATTACTTTCATATGACTATAATTCATAATTTTACCTAAAATCTCAGCATCATTTTCAAGTACATAACATGTGCCAAATTGCTGAATTTGTTCATCTGCAATATGTAAGACTGCTTCACCCATCAAGATGATCACATCTTCAGGGTTGATTAAACTGGCTAACTGCTGGATGTGCTGTAGGGTATTGGCATAGCTGGCTTGGACTAAATACAGCGTAGAATTTGACATCATCATTCCTCTTTTACCAATACAGCACATGATCAAATTGTTGAATTAATTCAGTATTGAATTGAACAAACTCAAGTTCTTGTTCACTGTTGATTACAAATGGATGCTGTGAATTTTTTTGTTCAATATAAATCGGAGTGAGATCATAAAACTCAAAGCTATCAACCATGTTGGATGCGAGTTTAAACGCATGCTTGAGCTGACTAAACTCTTGTTCTGCTTGAAGTAAGCTTAGCGCAGCATCTTTGAGCAACACTTTTACGTCACAACCGAAGGTTGCAAGCACCATGGTCGCAGAAAGACTTTCATGTACTTGTAAGCTTGCAAGATTTGCATGGGTTAAAACAACCAGTACAGATTTCACGTAATTTTCCTTTTCAATGCTACAAATGCGCGGCAATAAAAATACTTAGAATTGCAATAAACGGTCTGCAGTTTGTACGGCATCGGCAAGTTCACCTAAGCCCACAAGTTCAAATTGCTCAGCTAGATTATGTTGCTGAATATTGTGACGCTGTGCATTTTCCTGATCTGTGATCCCACGTGCGAGCGCTGCACTTACGCAAACAGGTAAACGAATGCCGAGTTTTTGCCATTCTCTACTGAGTTTGCGTTGATCATCAGGCACCCATTGCAGGGCATTCGCCACATTTACAGCATCTTGATAGAAAAAAACCCGAAAGTTTTCGCCTTTCTGCTTCAGCGCTTGGGCAAGACCCAAAGCATGCCAAGCCAGTATCGAAGTGGGTGAGGAGGTAATTAGTAATAGAGTACTCATCGAAATTCACTAAATGAATAAACGGTCTAGATCGACAGTTTGTTCTGAGTTCAGAAGAAAAAGCTAGTATACAATGATTTACTCAATGATCTGAATATTTGCAAAGTTTTGCTTAATTAGGCAGCAAAGTCATAGCCAATTTTTCTTTAAGTAGGAGTATTGGTTTATTGGGGATCTAGCCTCAAGCTATCACTTTTTCATAAATAAACTGTGCGGTTACATACTGAAAAAATCTTTATATGAATAAAACGCAATTTTTGATTTTGCAGAGTGCTATGATCTTTTCATTTTTTAAACCATCTCATGAATATAGAGAAATTTAATTTAAGTTTATTTAATTCAATCAATGCTTCGGACAATGCTTTAGATTTCACTATTTCTTTCGCCATATTTATAGCCAATGATCTATTTTATATCGTGATTCTCTTGATGTTTTTGGCTTGGTTTAAAGGCGGTTTTGACACCAAAAAACAAATCGTTAAAGCCACTGTTTTTACAATCGTCGCATTTCTTATCAGCCAAGTTATTTCAAGTTTTTTTTACTATCCTAGACCCTTTGTCTTGGACGTTGGACGCACGATTATAGAACATTCACCGAATGGATCATTCCCGAGTGATCACATGCTGTTTTTTAGCACGATTGCATTTTCTTATATATTTTCAAAGCAAAAAACCGTCGGCTATGTATTTCTAGCATTCGCTTTTCTTGTTGCATGGTCGAGAGTCTATTTGGGTGTGCATTATCCAATGGATATGGCAGGCGCGTTGATCATTGCTGTTTTGCTTAATTTTGTTGGACTGTCTTTATGGCGAAAATATGGGTCATATTTGGTGAGCTTGATCTTAAAAGTTTATGAATTTTTATTTTCAGCCATGATCAAAAAAGGCTATATCCGCTAAATTAAGTTCCTTAGATATCTGCGATTTCTAAAGTTTGCTGCTGCTATAGTTACATTGCCAACATCTTGCTAGATGAATAATTCTAATGATTCATCTGGCATTCACATCCAGATCCTATACCTCAAAAAATAGTCAGACTGCTCAATGCTGTTTGCTCATTCGAGTAGATCACCTCTAATACTTTTTATTGCTGTGAAATATGCTTTGCCGTGCGACTATTTTTAAATTTCTTCTTCTAAAAGTTGTTCGCTCAAATACCACGTAATCTTGAGATTTCTTCAAAATTGATTGGCTAGCGAGGTCATTTGTCGTAAATCAAATACAGTTAATATTCATAACTGCAACACAGTCAAAATTCCAAAGCAGTAAGATAAAACTAGAATGCTCTTGCAGATTGTTCGGCTCATGAAAAATGCTGAGGCGAAGTTTCAAAATTTAGATCTGTAGATAAGTTGGTGACGACACCAAGATGATGCCAAAGAGTTGTAAAAGCTTGATAACTATAAGGAGTATCTAAACAATGATTTTAGTGACTGGTGGTTTAGGCTTTATAGGCTCACATATAGCCTTGAGTTTAATGGCTCAAGGTCAAGAAGTCATTATTGTGGATAATTTATCCAATGCAAATTTACAAACACTTGAACGACTTGAATTTATTTCAGGCATGTATGTGCCTTTTGTCAAACTCGATATTCGCAATACTCCCGCACTCAATAAAGTATTTGAACAATATACCGTCGATGCTGTCATTCATACGGCAGGCTTTAAGTCATTGGAAGAATCCGTCCTTAAACCACTTGAATATTATAATGATAATGTCAGTTGTATCATGAGTTTGCTGCGTGCTATGCAGCGAACAGGTGTACGAACACTGATCCATTTATCAAGTTTAGCGGTATATGGACAGTCGTCGGCAGAATTAACAGAAGACACAGAAATCAATTTTACCTATCCAAATCCCTATGTGAAATCTCAACAAATGGTGGAAGAAATTATACGGGATACGGCACGTACTGATAATGAGTGGAAAATTGCGATTTTGCGTTTAGGAAACGTCGCAGGTGCATTCGAACATGCAGTTTTAGGTGAGTTTGTTGCGCCATTGCCAAAAAATATTGTGCCGCTTGCGATGCAAGTCGGGGCTTTACAACGAGACTTTATCGAACTTCGCAAACAAGCCAAAACTGAAGATGGTACTGTGGAACGGAGTTTCTTGCATGTACTCGACTGCTGTAAGGCGGTGTGGCAATGTTTGCAATGGTTGTCGCAGCAGCAATTCGCCTGTGAGGCCTTTAATATTTCAGGTGAGTTGGTTTCGATACAGCAACTGTTGGATACGCTTTCAGAAGTGACACAGGCGGAGATTAAGACGGTCGAATCTAGTTTTTACCCAAGCCATGAATATGACCAGCTTGGGGCAAGTACACAGAAAGCGAAAAGTACTTTTGATTGGCAGCCTGAACAAGATTTAAAGAAAATGCTAGAAGATGAATGGCGTTTCTATCAACAAACATTAAGAGGGAATTAACTCGTCTTGTATTGGGTAAATTTAATCGTCGTGCATGATTTTCTTTATAAAATCACGATAAAGATTATCAAATAAAACACTTATAATTGATAATGGTTATTATTTACAAGGCTAAAAAAGTTACCTAAACTGTATTTATCAGCAGAATTTGATTCTGCACAGACGTTCAATTTTATAGATAAGGATATGAGGTCATTTATGCAAACACGTATTGAACATGACACAATGGGCGATGTTGAAGTACCTAGCGATGCGATGTGGGGTGCACAAACACAGCGTAGTTTGCAAAACTTTAAAATTGGTGGTGAACGTTTACCACGTCCAATGATTCGTGCAATGGGTCTCGTTAAAAAATCAGCAGCGATTACTAACGCAGCATTGGGTCAAATCCCTCAGGAACTTTCTGGTTATATCGTCAATGCAGCCGAAGAAGTGATCTCAGGGCAGTGGGATGCACAATTTCCACTGGTAGTTTGGCAAACTGGTTCAGGCACGCAAAGTAACATGAACTGTAATGAGGTCATTGCCAATATTGCCAATCAAAAACTGGGTAATCCGTTGGGCTCACAAAAACCTGTCCATCCCAATGATCATGTCAATCGTGCTCAATCGACCAACGATTCATTCCCAACCGCAATTCATGTGGCTGCAAGTCTACAAATCAATGAGCTTTTAATTCCTGCAGTAACAAAACTGCGTAATACCTTAGAAGCTAAATCTAACGATTTTAAAGATATTGTTAAAATTGGCCGTACACATTTACAGGACGCAACGCCTTTAACATTAGGCCAAGAGTTTAGCGGCTATGTTTCACAGCTCGATCATGGTTTGAAGCGTTTAAATCAAGCTTTAGAAGGACTGTATGAATTACCACTAGGTGGTACAGCGGTCGGCACAGGTCTGAATGCACATCCTGAATATGCTGTAAAAGCAGCAGCAGAACTTGCGAAACAAACGGGTCTGCCATTTGTCACTGCACCCAATAAATTTGAAGCACTTGCAGGACGTGATGCTGCTGTATTTGCATCGGGGGCGTTAAAAACACTTGCTGTAAGTTTAAATAAAATCGCTAATGATGTGCGTTGGTTAGCCAGTGGCCCACGTTGTGGTTTTGGTGAGCTACGCATTCCAGAAAATGAGCCAGGCTCAAGCATCATGCCAGGTAAGGTCAATCCAACTCAAAGTGAAGCCATGACGATGGTGGTTGCTCAAGTACTTGGAAATGACACAACCATTAATGTTGCTGGGGCATCGGGTAACTTTGAATTAAACGTGTTTATGCCGGTTATTGCCTTTAACTTATTGCAATCTATTCAACTCCTCGGTGATGCATGTAATAGCTTTAATGACCACTGTGCAGTAGGCATTGAGCCAAACCGTGAAAAAATCGATCATTTCTTACATGATTCATTAATGTTAGTTACGGCACTCAATCCTGTAATTGGTTATGAAAATGCTGCAAAAGTTGCTAAAACTGCATATAAAGAAGGTAAAACTCTAAAACAAGTTGCGGTAGAACTCGGTTTAGTCACTGCAGAGCAATTTGATGAAGTGGTTCGTCCTGAGCAAATGGTTTCACCCAATACCAAATAAATTGGTTTGAGATCATTCATCTAGAGTGTTTGAAAATAAAAAGAGGGGCTGATTCATATTCAGCCTCTCTTTTTATTGGATAACTTTTTAATTCTTTTTATCGCTGAATACTGGCTAACACATATTTTTTTGAATCATAGTCATCTTGAAATGTATGTATATAAACAGGACTGTTTATTAAAAATAGGGGAACGAACAAAATGAAGAAAGGCCTGATGATGAAGCGAGTAATTCATTGGATTGGGCTTTGAATTCATTGGCACACTTGTTAAAATGCCTTTCTTTTTCTGTTTTCGTTGCTATTTGACATTTGTTTGAATAAATATTTGCAAGACAGTGTTTTATTTAAGGATTTCCCCCAATGCTCACCATCTATTTGACAGATGTCCAAAAGAACGTTCAATTTAAAGACTATCCGGGCGAGCATCCTGTTAAATTTGTATTGAATTTTAAAAAGATTTTCCCAAGTGTTATGGAGCTTTTGCTACCAGTTTTGCCTGAAAATGAAAATCTAGAAGAAATGAGCTGGGAATCGACAACGACAGATTTTGAAAAATTTAAATTGCTACTCAGTGGTTGGGGCGTAATCGAACTACGTTTGAATGCTATTGCCCAATATAAAGACCGTGCTTATGCAGATAACTTGGTAAAAAAAGCACAGCAAAAGCGCAAAGAATATAAAAAAGCACAGTCAAAATTACAAACTGTTGAACTGGATTATCTATTCATGCACGAAGTTCATGGTTTGATTGATGCAGAGTTGGTCGAGCTAGGTGAAAAATTCTATCTACCGACTTTACGTGAGCTTTGGAAAAACCAAGTGTCAGCGAATGTACTAGAAGCAAAATTCTAAACGTCAAAAAGTTAGTCGAAAAATCCTCCGCTTAGGAGGATTTTTTATATGTACAGCAGAACTTCAGATTTACTTCGACAAGTGACTGTTTCATAGTGACCCATCAAGCAAGTAAAGCATTCAAAACATTTGGAAAGTCGCGAGACTTATCATTCCAAATGTTTCTGACTCATCTGCACATTTTATTTTAAAGGACCATTTTATATGTCAAATCAGTTTATTGACCTGATTCGCAAACGTCGCACTATTTATGCTATTGGGGACAATGTAAGCCAAAGCACAGAATATTTAACTGATTTGATCCAAACAGCGATTAAACAAAGCCCGTCTTCATTTAACTCACAATCTTCTCGTGCTGTTATTTTATTTAATGCTGAAAGCGAAAAATTTTGGGGCTTAGTCGCTGACAAATTAAAATCTTATGCAAAAGATGAAGAAAGTGCTGCGAAGACCACGGCGAAAATGGCAAGTTTTGCAGCAGGTTTGGGTACGGTTCTGTTCTTTGAAGATTTGGATGTGGTCAGTGCTCTACAAGCACAGTTTCCTTCTTATGCAGAAAACTTTCCAATTTGGGCAGAACACTCAACTGCCATTGCCCAATTTGCAACTTGGACTGCGTTGCATACCGAAGGTTTAGGCGCATCACTACAGCATTACAACCCAATTGTGGATGAACAAGTGCATGCTGAATGGGACATTCCTGCGCATTGGAAACTTCGTGCTCAATTGGTTTTTGGTTCAGTGGAAGGTGAAGCGAAAGAAAAAGGTTATATGGATGATGCAGCTCGTTTTAAAGTCTTTCAATAATTGCAGTGTATAACACACAATTTCGATAAAAAAGGAACGAAAAATAAGTTCCTTTTTTATTATTCTTTTTATTGAAATAGATAGGGTTGGACAAGATTTTCATCCGTGAAAACCTTGTCCAGATTAGCCCATTGAGGACTGAGCTAAACGGGTGGCTAGAACCAACTTTCTTGCATGTTGAGGCAAGTATCATCAAGTTCTAGCAATAACTTGGCTTGATGTTCTATTTCAGGTAACTCCCAGCGGATAAAATATTGCGCGGCTTGTAATTTACCGGCTAAGAATTGTTGATCTTCAGCTAAATCTGAATGTTCGAATTTCACTAGGGCTTGATTAGCCATTTCAAGCCATAACCATGAAATGATAACTTTGCCCATCATGTCTAGATACAAGGCAGAATTACCCAGCGCCTGATCGACACGACCTTGGGCGAGGACTTGTCCCAAACTTTGTGTGGTTTTCTTCACCGTGTTTAAATGCGCTGAAAAAATCGCTGCAAGCGCTTCCGTTTTTGGATGTTGAGCTTGATCAATCGTATTTTGCATACGTTGTAATAACAGCATCAAACCTTTGCTGTTGTGCTGCCAAAGCTTACGACCCAACAAATCCAAAGATTGAATACCAAATGTGCCTTCATGGATCGGATTTAAGCGGTTGTCGCGATAGCATTGTTCAAGTGGATATTCGCGGGTATAGCCAGCGCCACCTAAAACTTGAATGGCTAAATCATTGGCTTTTGGTCCATAGGCGGAAGGGAATGATTTGACGACAGGGATAATCAAATCTAATAACAGTGCACTGTCATCATTGTTAGCGGCTTGATGTTCATCAATTAATCGTGCAGCAAATAAACATAACGCAAGTGCGCCTTCTACATAGGATTTTTGCGCCAAAAGCATCCGTTTAACATCTGTATGTTGAATAATATTGACAGGTTTTGCAGCAGGATTTTTATCTGAAACTAAGCGGCCTTGTGGACGGTTTTTGGCATATTCGAGTGACTCTAAATAGCCACGGTATCCAATCATGGTTGCACCTAAGCCGACACCGACTCGTGCTTCATTCATCATCTTAAACATATATTTAAGACCAGCACCTGCTTCACCAATCAGATAGCCTGTACATTGGTCTTTTTCACCAAAGCTCAGTACAGTCGATGTTGTACCTCGGTAGCCCATTTTATGTAATAAGCCGGCCAGTTGAACGTCATTGGCGCCTGCAAGTGAACCATCGCTCAGGGTTTTAAACTTCGGAACAATAAACAGCGATATACCTTTCACGCCCTGAGGTGCATCTTGGATGCGAGCAAGGACCAAATGTACGATATTTTCAGTGATGTCTTGGTCACCCCCTGAAATAAACATCTTTTGGCCTTTGATAAGGTAATTACCATCGGCTTGCGGTATAGCTTTTGTGGTCAAATCACCTAAAGATGAACCCACATTAGGTTCAGTCATGGCCATCGTTCCTGCAAAGCGACCACTGAACATATACGGTACAAACATATCTTTTTGTTCAGTCGTACCGAAAGCTTGAATTACATTTGCAGCCGCAGCGGTTAGAAATGAATAAGCCACTGATGAAGGATTTGCTGACATGAAATAAGCATTTGCAGCCATATTGATCAAAGTCGGTAGTTGCATACCGCCTGCATCATAATCATGCTGCGCACAAAGCAGACCTGCATCTGCAAATTGTTTCCATGCCGTTTTGACTTCAGCAATGGTTTTAACCTGTTGACCATCAAACGTAGGTTCGTTTTGATCGGCTGTTGCGTTATGGGGTGCAAAAAAGTCTTGAGCAATACCTTGTGCAGTTTCTAGGATGCTTTTGAAGGTTTCAGCATCATGCTCAGCAAAACGTGGGTAATGCGTTAAGTCTTGCGCTTTAAACACGTCAAATAGCAAAAAATTTAAATCTTTGTCATTGATTAACTGCGCCATTGCTCAATCTCTAATCGGGTTGAATTTTATGCCTTAAGCCTAGCAGTTGATTTTTAGATATAGAATTGTCAATAATGACACTTAATAAGTTAAAAATGACATTTTGATAATTTGAACTTTAAATGAAGAAAATCATAATTTTAGCATTTGATGGTGCTTTGGCTTCTGCGATTACAGGGGTTGTTGATCTATTTGCAATGGCGGGAGTCAGTTGGAACCGGATCCAAAAACAAAATGTGCAGCGGCTATTTCAGGTCAAAATTGCCTCACAACATAGTCAAGCAGTGCAATGTATCAATGGCATCAAGCTTTTTGCAGATTTAGCATTTTCTGAAATAACAGATGCAGATGTCATCATTGTCCCAACGATAGGTGCGCCGATCTTAGATGTTTTAGCGCAAAACGCAGCACTGATCGAATTATTAAAAACTCGGCAATTGCAAAGCGGACTGATCGCAGGAAATTGTACGGGTAACTTTTTTCTGGCAGAAGCAGGGCTTTTAGATGGTAAGCAGGCAACGACGCATTGGGGCTTTCAGCAAATGTTTCGTGAACGCTATCCTTTGGTAAGACTGAATGCAGATCAGCTCATTAGCCATGATCAAAATATTTACTGTGCTGGAGGTGGCTTAGCATGGTTTGATTTGGGACTGCACCTGATAGAACGTTTTTATGGTTTTGAAACGGCAATCCACACGGCAAAATCATTTGTATTGGATTATCGTCGTGATAGTCAGTTGTCCTATTCATTATTGAAAATATCTAAACCGCATCAGGATGGTTTGGTGCAAAAAGTTCAAGATTGGTTAGAACAGCATTATCATGAAAATATAGTCTTAGATGAACTTGCGGCGCAGTTTAATGTGACAACAAGGACATTGATTCGTCATTTTAAAGCGGCTTTGGATATGCCTCCCAATCAATACTTACAATCAATACGGATTGAAGCTGCACGAAAGCGTTTAGAAGAAACGGGACATGCTTTAGATCTGATTATGCGAGATGTCGGCTATAATGACCCAAGCTCATTTCGACGGTTATTTCAAAAAAAAACGGGGCTGAGCCCCTTAGAATATCGTCGACGTTTCAGCCGACGATTTGATGTTTAGTTATAGTTTAAGCCGTTCGAACGGTATAACGACCATGTAAAATGTAGTAAGCACCAATACATGCAAAGGCAGCAAATGCGCTATACAAATACAATTGTGAGTAACCAATATGGTCGAGCAATTTACCGATAAAGTATGGTCCAAAGCCTAAGCCTGCATCCAAAAATATAAAGAAAGTCGAAGTGGCAAAGCCCATACGTTCAAGCGGTGCACTTTTCACGGCAACTGTTTGGCAGACCGACTGAATATTGCCATAACCGAGTCCAAGTAGGCCTGCACAAAGTAAAAGCATCCATGAACTCTGAGTGATGCTGAGTAATACCAATGCCACGCCCATAATCACAAAAGCAGGGTAGATCACTACATTTTCACCTTTACGGTCCATCAACGGGCCTGTAAATGGGCGAGAAATTAAAATCGCAATGGCATATATCAAAAAGAAAAACGAGGCTGTTTCAACCAAATCGATTTCTTTGGCATAGAAGTTAATGAAAGACAATACGCCTGAATAGCAGATTGAAGCGAAAAGCATGATGAACGATATCGGTAATGCTTTAGGTTCTACAAATTGAGCAATCCAACTCGGTTTTTTGACAGCTTCAACAGTATCGAGGGATTTATTGATTTTGGGTAAATCGGGCACTTGAATCAGCAAGGCAACCAATAGGCAGCTCAATGCGATAATCGTAGAAACGATAAAAATCGCGTGATAACCAATGTGTAACATCATCCAAATGGCAAGAAATGGCCCAATAGCTGTACCTAAAGTACTACTCATGCTGTAGTAGCCAATGCCTTCACCGCGACGTGTAGCCGGTAAGATTTGAGCAATTAAGGTACCCAGCACTGTTGATGCCATACCCATCATAAAGCCATGCATAAAGCGTATGAAAAGCAACATGCCGACGCCAAACTGAATGAAGTAAAAACCAGAAAAGACTAAAAAGCCAATTAAACCAACGATCAGTGTTGTTTTACGACCAAAACGTTCTAGGAACTTACCCACCAATAAACGCCCGACCAATGTGCCGACAATGAACAAGCCTGAAACTAAACCTGCTTGGGCTGTAGTCGCACCCAATTCAGCCACCGCATAGCCCACGATCACCACAACCAAGAGATAAAAGGTTAAAACCAATTGGAAGTTAATGGCGCTGACTAAAATAAAATTTCGAGTCCAAAGTGGTGCGTTATCTTGCATGATCATCACCTATAGTGTTTTGTTCAAGTTCTTGCATGACACGGTGTAAAATTTGAATGGAGTGTTGGATATCTTGGCTTGCTACTGGCGCGATCAGGCGCTGCTCAAAGGCATCTATGTCTTTTGCACATTGCTGAAATAACTCACGTCCAGTCTCGCTGAGCATCATTTTCTTTTGACGTTTATCGTTAGTTTGTACATGACTCAAAATATCCATCTGCGCAAGAATTTTGACACGCTTAGTGATGGATGGCTTGGATACGTTTAAATATTCAGCCATTTCAATAGATGTACAAGCGGTTTTTTCACGGATGACAAACATGACTTGCCAAAGCGAATTGTTCAATTGATAGGGCAATAAAATCGTGTTGATTTCATCACTCATCAGACGCGCACAGCGCAGAAGTGAAGAGCGGAAACCTAATGAGGTATTCATGATAGTTAACTAGGGTAACTAAATTATCGCAACTGTACGCCTAATTTATTTTGAATTCAAGTGAACAACTCAAAGCATAAAAAACAGGTATAAAAAAACCTGCGCGCACACAGGTTTTCTTGTATAACATTTCATTTAAAGCTTATCGTTCAATGCATATCATTGAATTGATAACTTAAACAATGCGAGTTTATTCTACAGAAGCTTCTGCAGCTGCAATTGCAGCATCTTCCGCTGAACTGTCTGCATTTTCTGAAATTTCTACACTTTCACCATCTGCATAAGCAAGTTCTTCACCTTCTGATTCAGCTTGCTCTAAATAAGCCGCAATTTGTTCATCCGTTAATTCAGGTTCACCTTCAGACATCATCGCTTGTTCTTGTAATTGCGCTTGTTCTAAATTGTTCATCATACTTTGCATATTGAACATCAATGGGATCATGACCAATAAATAAACAATCATCAGGATTAGATACAATGACCCAATAACTTTCTCTGTTTGTTCCGTTGGCCGTTTTATGCCATATTTATTTTCACCTTCAGTGCCTTTTGAAGCCATCACATAAATGCTAAAGATGGTTCCGACCAGTGGGATGAGAAAAATTAAACAGAGCCAACCGCTTTTATTTAGATCATGTAAACGACGAATCGTAATGCAGATCATTGCGACAAACATTGCAACGATGGAAACGACAATCAGAGCGATCGCACTGAGTCCTAAGAATGAATTAAAAAGTGCATCAATACTACGTTCTGCTGAATTGAAAAATGCAAAAAGACCCAGCGCGACGCTGATGCCCAATAGGCAGGTATAAATCATACTAATGATAAATAACCACGCTAAATAAGACATGCGGCCAAAACGTCCCTCAGGAGACAGGGGATGATCGGCTTTTTGAATTTGAGGCTGAATATTTTGATCTTGTTGAAACGGATTCAATTCGCTTGAAGTAAGTTCAGTCATTATTATTCCAATTTTAATTATCTAATTTATTTTCTATGCCCAAAAGGGCAGCATTATTGTATAGCGAAGTAAAAAAAGGTCAAATATTAGACATGGCTAAGTCGTCAAATATTCCTTAGCCATGCTGTAATGTGGTCTGTTATTTATGTAATTTACGATACTCTTTAGGGCGCATTGGACGACTGGCTTTCCACAAACCTTTCTTTTGTTTACGTGCTTTGCTTTGTAAATTCATCATATAGTGCAAATGCTTTTGGTCACGGATGTATTCTTCGTAAACCCACGCAGCACCACGTTTTACCATTTCTTCATTCATGCATTTACGATAGCGATAAATAACCCCAACGCAGCGGCCATAACGGTCTACATCAGTGATTTTTACGCGAACAAATTTCTTGTAAACCATGGATTTGATCAGTCGAGCGGACTCTTTACCGTAGGCTTGTGTCGATTCTGGCGCATCCACATAAGCAAAGCGAAGTTTGGTTTTAGAACGTCTTAGATTCATCCGATAGCAGGTGAGGGTGTCGCCATCACTAATATCAGATACACGACAGAGGTAAGATTTTCCTTTCTTAAAAGGTTGGAAAAAATCCTTTAAGAAAATGGTGACTTTATAAAGAACATAGACTGTGATCAGGCACAGTACTGCACCTAAAGCCATGAGCCAATTCGCGGAGAGATTTGAAAGCATACACAATGATATGAACGAGGTCATATCGCATAAAAACAGGAGTTTAGATTTTATAAGAACTCATGATATATGGCTGTCGAACAAACCGACGGTCAGTTAAAAATACCTTAAATAATCAGCATTTGATCTATAAATATACAGCAAGTTTCATCACGCAAAACTCTATCTAAATACATGCAAATAGCCTAAGTAAAGTGGTGTCCCATTGAAAATAGCCTAAGCAAATATTTTAGAAATTTCGCTTCGCAAAAAAACATGCCGTGAATTTAATTCCAAATCATTATGCCAATACATCCCTAATTTAATTTTCGGCAAGTCTACAGGTACATCAAAAATATTCAGTTCGGGAGCAACCTGTAAATGCGTCAAAATATTTTGCGGAATCGTCAATATCGCCTTGGGTTGCTGTGCCAAAATTTGTAGCGCAGTAGAGTAATGCTGACAGCGTAAAAAAATCTCTCTAGAGTGTTTTTTACGATTTAAATAAATATCTTCAACTAATACACCTGCACGTCGGGAAGAAACCCCAATGTGAGGAGCAGAAAGATAAATAGATTCATCCATCTTGGAATGTTGACTACAAACCACGAATTGGTCTTCAACTAAAGTTTGAAAATTTATTTTTTCACCAAAGTTTTGCTCAAGATCAATCGCAAAATCGATTTGCTGTGCAGCAAGGTCAGCCACAATGGTTTTGCGGTCTAATTTAATACTGGAAAATTGGATCTGAAACTGTTGCTGTTGAAAGTGTTCAACTAACTTAGGAAAAATAATCGGTTCAATTTCATCATGTACGGCAATTTTTAAGCTCTGTACCATTGAAGGAGTAAATTGTTGTTTTTGGATAGAAATACTTTGAATCGCAATAAGCGCATTTTTAATTACGGGATAAATCTGTTCAGCAAATGGAGTCGGGAGCATTTTTGCCCCAGCACGTACAAATAAGTCATCTTGTAAATGTTGTCTTAAACGTTGAAGTGCATGACTCGCTGCAGACTGAGTAATACACAAAATTTGTGCTGCTTTTGAAATGCTTTTTTGTTCATAAACTGCGATATACAGTGGATATAAATTGATATCCATACGGTGGAAAACACCCATATCAATGACGGTGTTTTTATGAATACTATTCATGTTCATCTATTGAATTAAATCATTTTGTTCATATTAGATTTCAGGTTATGGTGTTGTAAAGCGTAAAGAACATAATATTTAAAGGATATTGTCATGTTTGAACTTTCAGCACGTGCACAAGATTATATTGAAAGAACAAAAAAATTTATTAAAGATGAAATTGAGCCTGTAGAAACTGAGTTTTGGGCAGAAGTTCATGAGTTGAACCAAGGTGGTGATTGGACCAAATGGCAATGGCCGGCACAGTTAGAGGTTTTAAAGGATAAAGCCAAAGCTGCAGGCTTATGGAATATGTTCTTACCTTGTCCTGAACTTGGGCAAGGCTTATCTGTACAAGAATATGCACACATCGCAGAACTTTCAGGCCGTAGCTTACTTGCACCCACGGTATTCAATTGTAATGCACCAGACAGCGGCAATATGGAAGTGATTTGGCGCTATGGTACGGAACAACAAAAGCAGCAGTGGTTAACACCATTACTAGAAGGCAAAATCCGTTCGGTGTTTTGCATGACAGAACCTGCTGTTGCTTCAAGTGATGCCACCAATATGGAAGCAACAGCTGTCGTTGAAGGCGACGAAATTGTGTTGAATGGCCGTAAATGGTGGTCTTCAGGTTTAGGTGATCCAAATGCCAAAATCATTATTTTTATGGCACATACACCAGATGAAAGCAAAGACCGTCATCATCAGCATTCTATGGTTTTAGTACCAGTTGAAACTGCTGGAGTGAAAATCGAACGTATGCTTCCAGTCTTTGGTGATTATGATGCACCTCATGGACATGGAGAAATTAGCTTCACAAATGTACGTGTTCCTGTTGCAAACTTTATTGGCGGCGCTGGTCAAGGTTTTGAAATTGCACAAGGTCGCTTAGGCCCAGGCCGTATTCATCACTGTATGCGGTGTATTGGTGCAGCTGAAAAATCGCTAGAACTGATGATTGACCGTGGTATGAGCCGTACTGCTTTTGGTAAAGAAATTTTAAAACTCGGTGGCAATTTAGAGCGTGTTGCAGAAGCACGTGTTGCGATCGATCAAGCACGTTTACTGACCCTCTATGCAGCATATAAAATGGATACTCTAGGGAATATGGCTGCATTAACCGAGATTTCGGCAATTAAAGTGGTTGCGCCAAGTGTCTTAGAAAAAGTCGTTGATATGGCGATTCAAATTCACGGTGGTGCTGGGGTTTCTCGAGATACACCGCTCACAGGTTTCTTTGCCCAAGCACGTTCACTGCGTCTAGCTGATGGCCCTGATGAAGTACATAAAGGCATGATTGCTAAATTAGAATTGGCTAAGCGCGGTTACAGCAGCCGTCGTAAAAAATAAACAAGTTGTAGTCACATATTTGGCATGGCAACCCCGAGTTGTCCATGCTATAAAACTATAGAAAATTATATTTTTATCATCATGATAGATTCAAGTTTAGGAAGAAAAGCATGTCAGTGATTGATGTAGGCGGTTCAGTTCGTGAGGGTGAAGAACTGGATGTACGTGCCGTAGGCAATTGGTTGATTGAACATGGCGTTGAAATAGAAGGGCCTGTTGAAGTCACTCAATATTCAGGTGGCGCATCAAATTGGACTTATCGCTTAAAATACGACAATGCTGATTTAATCTTACGTCGTCCACCGAAAGGTACCAAAGCCAAGTCTGCACATGATATGGCACGTGAATTTAACGTACAGAAAGCATTATCTGAATTTTATCCTGTACTCCCTGAAATGGTGGCGCTATGTCAGGATGAATCAGTTATTGGCTGTGATTTCTACGTGATGAAGCGCGTAGAAGGCATCATTCCACGTGCAAACTTACCCAAAGAATTAAATTTTGATGAAAGCCAAGTTCGAGCGTTATGTACCAACGTCATCGACAAGTTAATTGAACTGCATCAAGTGCCATATGAAGGCACAGCTTTAGAAAAAATAGGCAAGGGCGACGGCTACTGTCGTCGTCAAGTGGAAGGTTGGGACGCACGCTATGAAAAAGCCAAAACCTTAAATGTTCCTTCTTTTAAATATGTCCGTAATTGGCTCAAAGACAATATTCCTGCTGACTCTAAAACCTGTGTAATTCATAACGATTGGCGTTTTGACAACGTCATTTTAGATCCAAATGATCCTACCCAAGTGATTGGCGTATTGGATTGGGAAATGGCAACGCTTGGCGATCCACTGATGGACTTAGGTTCAGCTTTAGCGTATTGGGTTGAAAGTGGCGATAACGCAATTTTTAAAGCGACTCGACGCCAGCCGACTAACTTGAAAGGTATGTTTAGTCGTAAAGAAGTCGTTGAATATTACTTAGAAAAAACTGGTCTACAAACAGACAACTGGACATTTTATGAAGTGTTCGGCATTTTCCGTTTAGCCGTGATCGCACAGCAAATTTATTACCGCTTTTACCACAAACAAACCAATAATCCGGCATTCAAAGATTTTTGGATTGTGATCCATGCTTTACATATTCGTGCCTTAAAACTTATTGGTTTGCAAAAACTTGAAGCCAATGACGTGGCACAAAAATATATTGAAAAAATGAAGGATATTTTAGGGAAATGACCACGATATATTTAATTCGGCACGGTCAGGCTTCTTTTGGTGCAGAAAGCTATGACAAGCTTTCTCCCAATGGTGAGCTACAGGCTAAGGTGCTGGGACAGTATTTCGACCGTATTTTAAAAGAAAGTCCTTATGTGGTTGCGGGCTCCATGCAACGTCATCAACAAACAGCCAATCTTGCATTGGCTGAATGCTTTCCAGAAGCACAAGTTGATACAGATAACGCGTGGAATGAATTTAATCATCAGCAAGTTTTTGCTCAATATGAACCTCGATTTAACCAGCCGCATTTATTAAAAGAAGATGTATCTAAGCATGAAAACCCGCGTGCTTATTTATCTAAAATTTTTGAAGGTGCCATTGAACGTTGGACAGGCGGAGAATTTCATCATGAATATGATGAATCTTGGCCACATTTTAAAAGTCGAGTCGAAACAGCGCTAGAAAAGTTATGCACTCAACTGGCTGAAACCAAACCGCGTTATGCCGTTGTGTTTAGTTCAGGTGGAGTGATCTCCGTTGCAGTCGGTAAAATTTTAGGGCTGAGTCCTGAAAAAACATTTGCACTCAATTGGGCCATTGCCAATACCAGTATGACAACACTGCGTTTGGTTGGAAATGAACCGCAATTACTCAGTTTAAATGAACACCATTTTATAAAAGCAGTTGATCCAAATTTATTGACTTGGATCTAAGATAAACAAAGGAATTATCATGGCTAAAACAATTTTAATTACAGGTGCAAGCTCAGGGATTGGTGCAGGAATGGCACGCGAGTTTGCACAAAAAGGCTACAACTTGGCCATTTGCGCACGTCGTTTAGAGCGTCTAGAAACGCTAAAAAATGAACTGGAAAGCCAATATGGTATTAAAGTGGTTGCGAAAACCCTCGATGTCACAAATTACGATCAAGTGTTTGAAGTATTCCGTGCCTTTAAAGCAGATTTTGGCAGTATTGATCGTGTTATTGTCAACGCAGGTGTCGGTGAAGGTCGTCGTATTGGTAAAGGCAATTTTGAAATTAACCGTGCCACAGTTGAAACTAACTTTATCTCTGCTTTGGCGCAATGCGAAGCTGCGATTGAAATTTTCCGTAGCCAAAATGCAGGGCATTTGGTGGTGATTTCTTCGATGAGTGCTATGCGCGGCATGCCTAAACATTTAACGGCTTATGGTGCGAGTAAAGCAGGTGTTGCTGCTCTAGCTGAAGGTATTCGTGCAGAACTGATTGATACCCCAATTAAAGTAACCACTATATTCCCTGGTTATATTCGTACAGAGATCAATGAAGGTGCGAAAAAACTACCATTTGAAGTCGATGAAAAAACTGGTTCACATCTTTTAGCAAAAGCCATTGAGAAAGCACCGGTTAAAGCTTATGTACCACAATGGCCGTGGTTGCCTTTAGGTCTTGCGATGAAAGTATTGCCGTTGAAGATCGTGAATAAATTAGGTTAATTCTTTATATAATAAAAAAGCTCCAATATTAGGGCTTTTTTATTCTCAAATAATATTCGCCATCCTCTGTAGGTTAAAAAGGAATACATAAAACCTGTGATGAAAAGACATTAAAAGCAGCCGATTTTGCAAAGAAAAAATGGAGTAATTACTCAGATTATTTATAAATAAGATATTGAAAATAAATAAAATGTTGAATATTTGAACAGACGATGATTTGTTCTCAAAATAGCGATTTCCTTTTTTTTAATTTGCTTTAATGTACAACTGTTCATTAATTTTTAGGTTTGTACTATGTCTATGTCTATGTCTTCCGATATGACAGATCAACAGCGAATTAACAAAGTCAGAACTGTCGTAACGAAAGCTGGTGAAGACTTACGTCAGCAATATCCCATTTTAAAGCATCAAAACTTTATAGGCGCAGCCATCCTTATTTTTGCGCTACTGGGAATGTTGGGTTCAGCTTGGGCGTTTGCTGTTGGCATTTTACCTGCATGGGCTTGTGTGATTTTGGTGGCGATGTTTGCTTCACTGACACATGAATTAGAACATGACCTGATTCATTATATGTATTTTAAAAAGACGCCGTGGGCTCACCATCTCATGTTGGCTTTGGTGTGGTTAGCACGTCCCAATACCATTAGTCCTTGGGCACGTCGTCGTTTGCATCTCAACCACCATAAATATTCAGGTTCAGAATACGATTTGGAAGAACGGGGCATTAGTAATGGCATGCCGTGGGGTTTACGTCGTATATTGGTCATTAGCGATCAATTGATGACGGTTTATTTGCGCCCATTTCAAATGTTCAAGATGATTAGGACATTCATTGAAAAACAGCCTGAAAAAGAACGTAAAACTGCATTCTTCTCTCAGCTGACTGGTTTTTTTCCTTTAAGTTTTGTTTATTACGGCATTTGGTATGTATTTGTCATTTATCATGTGGTGAATGGTATTGCTCCGATGTTAGGGCAAAGTATTAGTTGGTCAGTCAATTTAGTGAAATTAATTCCAACGATTAATTTTCTAGCTGTGGTTTGGATTATTCCGAACTTTATACGCTCTTTCTGCTTGCAATTTATCAGCTCAAATATGCATTATTATGGTGATATTGACCCACGCGATGTCATTAAACAAACTCAGGTGTTAAATCCGTGGTGGTTGTTCCCAATGCAATTATTTTGCTTTAACTTTGGTTCGACCCATGCCATCCACCATTTTGTGGTCAAAGAGCCGTTTTATATTCGTCATCTAACCGCAAAAACTGCACACCAAGTCATGCGTGAGGTTGGTGTACGTTTCAATGATTTTGGAACCTTTAAACGCATAAACCGCTGGAATTAAATCAGTACCATCTTCAAAAAAAGCCCTCAATTGAGGGCTTTTTTATGATCTAAACGTTTATAAACTACTTTTGCGCAAAAAAATGTTTGAGTGCATCTTGCAAGGCAACTTGCCATACCGCGTAGGAATGTCCGCCGATATACGATTTGTAATGTACATCATGACCTTTATTTTTTAAGTCGGCTGCAACAATAGGCGAAGTCTCTAAAATACTCAGTTCATTATTATTGCGTGAGCTTTCATAACTATTGGCAGTAATAAACCAATGCTGTTTAGGTTGTGAGGTTTTATCACGAATGATTTTACTCATGCCATTTGGGAGGTCTGTCGGCGCATTTTGCCACCAAAATGATCCAGATAAAGGTACGACGTGACTAATTTGATTTGGATTGTCTAAGGCTAAATAAGCTGAACTTAAACCACCAAGGCTTGACCCAAGTAGTACCGTTTTTTTCGAATCGACTTTTGCAGGTGCATTTTTTTGAATCCAAGGCATCAATTCAGCACTAAAAAATGCTGAAAATTTTATATTTGGTGTTAATTCTTTAGGTCGTTCCTGATCGTTCGGTGGAGAAACAAAAATGGCTTGAATTGCCGGTAACTGACCTTGCTCAACTAATATATCTAATGCCTTTGGAACATTCAGCAACTCGTTATATTGCTGACCATCAAAAAATATAGCGGTGATATAGCTTTGATTTTTCTTAGCTTTAGATTGGTAAATTTGGATTTTACGTGAGTTATTCAAAATTTTGCTGTCTAGAACAAACTCTTGTAATTGGGGCTGGTGCACATTTGGATATTGTTTTGGATCAATAAATGGTGGGGCATCTTTAAGAGCCAAAAAATTTTCATTACGCAAGCCTGATGTGTCATCACTTGCGAGATAAGTTTTTTCATTGAAAGGATCAATTCGTTGCATCTGTATCACAGCACGACGCTGCGTTCTTGATTCTTTAAGTTTAGGATTCAGATGCGGACAATAATTTGACAGATAGCCTTCTAAGTTTGGTAAGTCGACAGCAAAGCTATAACTGCCAATGTAACGATGATCAATAATCGATTCTTTAAACCAAATATCGGTATTCGGTAGGCGTGTCAACCATTCATGGTCATTACTTGGGCCACCAATAAGACGAACATTATGCTGCGCACCTTTCCATAAGAAAACTATGCGGCTATGTTGTTCATCATAGTTTTCAATGATTGGTGTACCCATAAGCTCTACACGCTTCCAAAAATCTTCAAGAATTTGAGCACGTTGTTTTGGATTTTGATTTAACTGATGTTGTAGGTTTAATAATATTTGGCTTTGCGCTTTGACATCTTCACATGCAGCAGCATAGGGGAAATATTTTTTTTCTATTGTATCGGTTAAAGCGGGTGAATTTTGAATTTGGGCAAAAGCAGAAGAAACTGCAAAGCTCATAGAACAAGCCAAAAAAAGTAGGGAAAGTTTTTTCATTGAAATAATAAAATAGGTAGAATGAAATCAGATAAATGATAATCATTATTAATATAAAAAACTAGCAATATGCCGCAGAATGGTGCTTTTAAAAAAAGAAAATGTAGAAAAATAACAATAGAGTCAATGCTTTGTTTTTTAAAATAATTAAAATAATGCAGTCGACAAGCTTTAATTCATTACCCAAATATTATGCTACTCAAAGTATCAACACTGCTGCTGTTACCTGCATTACTGATCCAAGGTTACCGTGTGAAAAAAAATACCCCACGTTTAGCAGAACCGGTGGGAGAGCGCTGTGGAATGATTGGTCAGGGTAATCGGCCATTATCGCTATTAATACTAGGTGATTCAGCAGCAGCAGGTGTCGGCGTCGAGCATCAGTCGGATGCGTTATTGGGACAATTACTTAAAATTTTATCGCCTGATTATCAAGTTCACTATTGCCTTGAAGCCACAACGGGACATAACAGCCAGCAAATCATCAATGCTTTGGACAATGTCACTACGCAGAACTTTAATGTCGTGATCAGCTCTGTTGGTGTCAATGATGTCACAGCATTAAAACAACCAGACCAGTGGTTGAAGCTCCAGCAGCGCTTATATCAAGCTGTTGAGGAAAAGTTTCATCCACAGCTATTGATTATTTCAGGTGTGCCACCAATGGATGAGTTTCCAGCTTTACCGTTTCCATTGTCATGGCTGTTTGGACAATATTCAAAGAAGATGAATGCGCTGTTAAAAAATTATGTTAATACTCAAGCGAATATGCGGTTAATTCAATACGATTTACACGATTATCGTGAGAAAAATTTACAAATGGCCAAAGACGGCTTTCACCCGAGTAAAGAAATTTATCAGTTATGGGCTGAAATAATAGCGAAACACATCACTGAAGAATTTTCATAGACAATAATGATTCAAACACTGGGCGAAGTTAAATCTACATGAGCAAAGACATTTCCGACGCAAATCCGCAAATCGAAACGCATCCTTTAGCGCCATTTTTGCCATCAAATGGGAAACTCTTGATGCTAGGGAGTTTTCCGCCACCCAAAACACGCTGGAAAATGGATTTTTACTATCCAAATTTCCAAAATGACATGTGGAAAATCTTTGGCCTATGTTTTTTTCAGGATAAAAATCATTTTCTCAATCTAGATAGCAAGACTTTTAAAGAACAGCGCATTCGAGATTTTTTAAATCAAAAAGGCATAGGCATTTTTGATACGGCCTATCAAGTGATTCGTTTGAAAGGAAATGCATCAGACAAGTTTTTACAGCTCCATCAGCCAACCGATATTGCGAAGCTGCTTCAAAAAATGCCGAATTGCCACAGTATTATGACGACGGGAGACAAGGCGACTGATACTTTGATGCTCTCGATGCCAGAAAATACGGAAAAACCACACATTGGGCATGCTGTTCGTACCGAATTTGCAGGCAGAGATTTGACTTTATACCGCATGCCATCATCATCTAGAGCATATCCACTAGCACTGGAAAAAAAAGCTGAAGCCTACCAAAGCTTATTTAAAGATATAGGCTTACTTTAGGGAAGTTTACGTTATTGTGAGATACCTTGAAGAAAATGTCCCTTTTAAACAGGCAAACATTCAATACTCAAAACGTGGCATCTTATGGATAAATATCAACTCCTTAGCCATCATATTCAACATAATCCCAAAGGTTTAATCGCGCTTTAATTTCTTTGCGAATATTCGGTAGCATAGGTAGTAAAGTGCCATCGATCCATAAACTCAGAGTCTGAGACGAAACTTTTTTGTTTGCATCATCAACAATTTGCGCGCCTTTCACGATCACCAAAGTTTCTTCGCTTGCCGTCGTTTCAATGCCTTTAAATAAAAGCTGTAATTCATGACCTGTATCTTGAATTAACCATTCCAACTCAATTTGGATATTGTGATTAGATTTAAGTACAGCTTGGCCTTCAATCATGTCATTGTCAGATAAGCAGTCATGCTCAACCCGAACTTTTGACAAAAACCATTCTTGATGACCAAGTTCAGGAAGTGTCGTAAAAGGCGTTAAAATATCACTTAAATTAAATTGGCGGCTTAAATCAAAAAATTGCATTAGAAAACTTTAGGAGGAGATAAAACAAAATAAGAGGTGGATGTTAAAGCATCATCAAGTTTGAGTAAAACCTTTGCTTTTATTGAGATATTTTATGTATAAATAGCATTCAATCTATCTAAATTAAGTCTAAGAAAAATGAATTGCGAAAATAATATACACACAACGGATGTGCGCAGCCCCATAGACTTAAAAGATCCAATCGAAGCTAAACAATGGGCCGCTGAAGTGAATCTTAAACGACCGTGGCGTTATGACATCTTTCAAATGTATGTTGACTCTATTTGGGCTTTCAACCCGAATGCCCGTGTACTTGAACTAGGTTCAGGTCCAGGTTATTTGGCTGAATTTTTAATTAATCATTGTCCAAATATTCACTACACAGCATTTGATTTTTCCGAAGCTATGCATGACTTGGCAAAAGGAAAACTAAGTGTAGCGCAACGCTTAAAATGCAATTTTATAACAGGGGATTTCAAACAATCGGATTGGGAAAAATCTCTTCACTTCAATGAAAAAAGTACCTTTGATGTGATTATTATTCATCAGGCCTTACATGAATTGAGACATAAGGCGTATGCAGCAGAGTTTCATCGGACTGTAAAAACGTTGTTAAATACACAAGGCGTGTATTTTGTATGTGATCATTTATATGCAGCACATGCTCAGCAAAATCATGAGTTGTATAAGTCAGTTGAGGAACATTTAGCAGCGCTTAAAGCAGCCAATTATGGCCAAGTGGAATGTCTTGGCGAAATCAATGGTTTGGTTATTTTCAAAAGCCAGCACTCATATAAACGAGACTGACCAAGAACATCTTCGACTTGATCGAACTTTTCAGATTATTTCAATAAATAGCCTCGATGAGGAAAATTTAATCATTTAGCAGTGCATTGTCATTACATCATCCATTCAATCGGGAGGTATGACACTGCT
This sequence comes from Acinetobacter sp. YH16040_T, assembly GCF_024605785.1. Classification (NCBI taxonomy): domain Bacteria; kingdom Pseudomonadati; phylum Pseudomonadota; class Gammaproteobacteria; order Moraxellales; family Moraxellaceae; genus Acinetobacter; species Acinetobacter sp. YH16040_T. The sequence continues at coordinate 1,559,520 of NZ_CP094541.1, forward strand.
TTTATGCTAAATCTTTGGAATCGAGTTGTTTCTGGTTCATGAATATAGGTTTTGATTTTTCCATTTTTTTGATGCTCTAACCAAATGATTTCGCCGTTTTTATCCAGTTTTAGCTCATATGCAATTTGCGGTAAGTATTGGTTTAATGCGGCAGAAATATCGTTTTGTAATCGATCAGATTTAACGACTAGACCAACTTCCGAATTTAAATTTGCGGAACGTGGATCAAAGTTAAACGATCCAATAAACACCATACCGTCAATATCGAAAAATTTTGCATGCAAACTAGAGGCATTTTTGCCTTTCGCAGGGATGATATTTCCAGTCATGACTTCATACCATGTGCGTTTAGAGCGTTCTATATAGGGTTTAAATTCATATAATTTCACGCCATTTTCGAGTAAGTCTTTGCGATATTTTTGATAAAACGCATGAACGACAGCGACGTCATTGGCTAAAAATGAGTTGGTTAAGACGCGGACTTCTACATTTTTACCTGCAAGGCCTGTCAGAAAGTCAGTCCCTTGTTGTGTGGGAACAAAATAAGCTGAAACCAATTCCATGCGTTCTTTGGGCTGTCCCATCAAGGTCGAAAATTGGTTATAAATCAATTCTTGTTCTTTGGCTTCACCACGTATTTTATTCGGACTATCCGCAATGAAATGTGCTTCGGCCCAATTCACCGGTATTAGTTTAAGCTGAGCCGCCAGTTGTTGCTGTGCATAGTTAATGCGCTGCTGATCTTTAGTTAACGTTGTAGAATTTTCTTGGTATGTTTGTCTTAATTGATTTAATTCTTCTTTTGTACCTGCACCAATCCATTGCTGGACAGAATAACTCAAATCATCATTCCAAAAGTTCAAAAACACCTGATTGGCTTGTTGTATGGCTTCGCCATAGAAAAGGATGTCCAAATCTGTAAATTGAAAACTTTCACTGGCATCAAAATATTCATTACTGATGTTACGACCGCCAGTTACGCCCATAAAACCATCGGCAATAATTAATTTATTATGCATACGATGGTTAATGTGCTTTAAGCGAAATGCATAATCAATGACACGTAAATTTCTGAATTTATAGGGATTAAACAGTTTGATTGAAATATTGGGATGAGCTGAAAGGGATTGTAAGGTCGGATCGAGTTTCGTCCCGTTTTGATCATCAATTAATAGCCTTACTTTTACCCCACGGTCAGCGGCATGCAGTAATTCTCGAAACATCAGATGCCCAATAGCATCATTTCCCCAAATGTAATATTGCAAATCGATGGTGTATTTTGCATTTCGAATTAAATGTAGGCGAGAAGCAATGCTTAAGAAAGCATCATCTAAGGCTAAATAAGCCGTTTGTTTTTGTTTTAATTTTTCAAAATCCGTAGCAGACGTAATCCATTTTTCTGCATGTGATTGTATAGGGACATCTTTTTTTGACTGATTGCTAGGTAAGCTGCATCCAGTTAATAGGCTGATCGAAACAGTTAAACCGACAGTACAACTTATTTCACGTAATTGTATCATTCGAATAGCATTAATCATTCCTTGAAAAATTCATCATAACATCATGTTTTAAGGTTGTATTTAGGCTTAAAAAGAGGTTACTGTAACTCATCTGTTAATATAAGCCATACAGGATGTTTTTAGACATGAAATCACGTGCAGCCGTTGCTTTTGGACCGGGTCAGCCTTTAGAAATTGTAGAAATTGATGTGGCACCACCGAAAGCAGGTGAGGTTTTAGTCAAAATTAGCCATACAGGTGTGTGTCATACAGATGCATTTACATTGTCAGGTGATGATCCTGAAGGTGTATTTCCAGCTATTTTAGGGCATGAAGGTGCAGGTGTTGTGGTTGAAGTCGGTGAAGGTGTGACTTCAGTGCAACCGGGTGATCATGTTATTCCGCTTTATACTGCAGAATGTGGTGAGTGTTTATTCTGTAAATCGGGTAAAACAAATCTTTGTGTATCTGTACGAGCAACACAAGGGAAAGGTTTAATGCCTGATGGCACAACACGTTTTTCTTATAATGGTCAGCCGATTTATCACTATATGGGCTGTTCAACATTCTCTGAATATACTGTGGTTGCAGAAGTTTCTTTGGCAAAAATTAACCCTGAAGCGAACCACGAACATGTATGTTTGTTGGGGTGCGGCGTAACAACAGGCCTTGGTGCAGTTAAAAATACCGCTAAAGTTCAGGAAGGTGACTCAGTTGCAGTCTTTGGTTTAGGTGGAATTGGTTTGGCTGTGGTACAAGGTGCTAAAAAAGCCAAAGCAGGTCGTATCATTGCAGTAGATACCAATCCTGACAAATTCAAACTGGCTGAAGAATTTGGCGCTACCGATTTTGTTAATCCAAAAGATTATGATCGTCCAGTTCAAGAAGTGATTGTAGAAATGACCGGCTGGGGCGTTGACCATTCATTTGAATGTATTGGCAATACCAATGTGATGCGCTCTGCTTTGGAATGTGCTCACCGTGGTTGGGGGCAATCTGTGATTATTGGTGTGGCAGGTGCAGGTCAAGAAATTTCAACCCGTCCATTCCAATTGGTTACTGGTCGTACTTGGAAAGGCACTGCTTTCGGTGGTGTTAAAGGTCGTTCACAATTACCGGGTATGGTAGAAGAAGCCATGTCAGGCGAGATCAAACTTGAACCATTCGTGACCCACACCATGGGGCTAGATAAAATCAATGAAGCTTTTGATTTAATGCATGAAGGTAAATCAATTCGCTCTGTTGTACATTTTGAAGATTAAGCATTGATGTAAATATTAATGCGTTAATTTTCACTGTTTTAAAACTAGGCTTTGGCCTAGTTTTTTTTGTGTCGTTATAACAAATCAAAACTTCAAATTAGGATTTGCAAAAAGTGACAGATTGTTAGACATAAAATGATAAAAAATGCCAAATGATAGATTTTGTCCCGAATTCACATGGTGGGAAATTAGCACTAAACATAAGGTAAGCATAATTTAAAAACAAATGTATATTAATGCATTATCCGAGGCAAAAAATGACAACTACAAGTTACAAGCCTGAGTGGATTCGGGAAGATTTTATTGATTTTATTGCAGAAAAATTTGATGCAATTTGGGCCTACAAACGTGTAAAAGCACAATTGGTTAAATCACGTTGTGTGGGAATCGGGTTTTATGAACTGAGTTTTTTAGCGAATCACAACTTTAAAGTAGCAAACTATCGACCAGGCCAATGTGTTCTGGTGACAGTTGTAAAGGATGGTGTACGTCATCAACGTAGCTATAGCATCGTCGAAATCAATACATCTGGTCATGTAGTCATCGCAGTCAAACAACAAGGCAAAGTGTCCAACTGCTTAACTCATTTAAAAAAAGGTGAGGTTGTTGAATTATCTCAACCGCAAGGTGAGTTTGGCTTAAAGCTAAATTCGGATCGACCAATTTTGCTGCTTGCTTCTGGTAGTGGCATTACCTCAATTATGGCTTTGTTTAAACAAGCAATACAGATTGGGCGTAAGGTTGACCTGATTTATTTCAATCGAGATGATGCGTATTTGGATGAATTGATTCAACTGGCGAAGCAATCTAACCATGCACATTTACATGCGATTAATACGCTGAAAACCAAATTGCATATCACACCAGAGGTGCTAAATCACATGGTCCCTGATTTTAAGCAGCGAGATTGCTATGCCTGTGGTGCAGCGCCAATGATGCAAAGCATTGAACAACTGTATCTTGAGTTCAAGCTTTCAGATTATTTAAACACCGAATATTTTCAAATGATTGCTGATGATTCAGTACCTGCTCAACCTGTCACTTTTAGTTTAGCCCAGCAAGATTTTTTGGCAGAAGGTAATTTAATGGAAAGTGCTGAAAAAGCCGGTTTAAAACCTGCGCATGGCTGTCGGATGGGTATTTGTAATACTTGTTCGTGTACGAAATTACAGGGTTCAGTGAAAAACTTACTCACTAGTGAAATTGATCATGCGAATAACACACAAATCAAATTATGCGTTTCTCAGGCTATTTCACCTGTACGTATTCAACTCTAATCCAAGCCGCATAAAAACAAATCAGGGGCATCATCATGAATCAATCGATATATATTAGTCCGAATAGTAAGTCACGTTATTTATCTCCAGAACAAACTGCTGAATTTGGCGAAAAAGTCGAGCAAATACGACTTGAAATCATGCAGAGTGTAGGTGAAAAAGATGCAGCGTATATTTATAAAATTCGCAATTTTGTCCGTTATAGCGAGATCGCATCTCGTGGCATGTTGATGTTTGCAGGTTGGATTCCACCAGTATGGTTACTCGGTACGGGTTTATTGGGTATTTCTAAAATCGTAGAGAACATGGAACTCGGTCATAATGTGATGCATGGTCAGTTTGATTGGTTAAATGACCCAAGCTTAAATGGTGCTAACTATGATTGGGATACTATTGCCACAGGCCAAGACTGGAAATATACACATAACTATGTTCATCACACCTATACCAATATTGTCGGCATGGACCATGATGTCGGCTATGGTTTGATCCGTGTGAGTGAATCGCAAAAGTGGGAGCCACGTTTCCTTTTTAATATTCCACTGGCTGCCCAACTCATGGTTTTCTTTGAGTGGTATGTCGGCATTCAACGTTTACATTTAGAAGATGTTATTGCGTATAAAACCAAAACTTGGAAAGATGTATGGCATGAAGCAGCCGATGTACGTCAGAAAATTAAGCGCCAAGTGATTAAAGATTATGTATTTTTCCCGCTTATTGCAGGTCCCAATGCGATTCCTGTATTTGCAGGCAATGCTGTAGCCAACGTAATTCGTAGCTTATGGGCTTCAGCTGTCATCTTTAATGGCCATTTTACTGAAGATGCAGAAAACTTCGAAATGGACAATACCGAAAATGAAACTCGAGCAGAGTGGTATCTCCGTCAAATTCGTGGCTCAAGTAATTTTAGTGGAACACAATGGTTACATATACTCAGTGGTAATTTGAGTCACCAAATTGAACACCATTTATTTCCAGATATGCCTGCGAATCGCTATGCAGAAGCCGCACCTAAAATTAAAGCACTTTGTGAGGAATATAGTATTCACTATAACGAAGCCAGTTTTATCAAACAGTTTGCTAGCGTTTGGGTTCGCCTCGCGAAATGCTCAGTGCCGAATGACTGGAGAGCCGAGCTCAAGGAACGCTCAGCATCACTTCAGCAGCGCCTTAAACAAAAAATCATGAAGAAAATCGGGCGTTAAAAAACAGTATTGTTTAGCAATATTGTCCTAAGAGATCTTAAATTAGAAGCTGAAGTTATGTATTAACATCAGAAACGCAATTTGATTCAAATAAAAGAACGATACACGGTAACGTCATCTGCAACTGTTTGAGACAGGACTACTTCTCATCAAAAATGCTTTTGCGATACTTTGAATAATTTGACGCTAGTGAACGAGTTTTGTCGGTGAGGTGCATTGCACTGCAAGATGGTTTCCTTGCGAAGCTTTGCTTCTCATTTTGACTAATGAGAAACATTGTTTCGTAAGAGCACCTCCAGCCGAAGGCTAATCTCTTTATCTAAACCCTAGATGTAAGACTCCGTCGAATAGACTGAAAAAGCATTTTAAAAATGCGAAATTACTTTTACGTGCGTAATATCAGTTAAATAAGAACGATTTATAAAGCAGTAAATTCGCCAAAGTAGCATTCATCTACTTTGGCTTTTTTAGATTTATCTAGCAAGCAAGTGCTATTCAACGAATTGCACGCTATTCTGAATGCCACAAGATTCTACAAAATATGCATCATGTGAAACGAGGATCACCGCACCTGTATAATGCTGGATGGCTTGAGCCAATAATACTCTAGACTCTATATCTAAGTGGTTTTCAGGTTCATCTAACAATAAAAGCTCAATATTCGGTGTTAAATAATTTAAGCCTAACAAGGTCACTTTTAAACGCTCACCACCACTTAAACAGTGAAATGGCAGTTCCGCTTTTTGACCACGGATTCTAAGTTGACCGAGTTGATTCCGCCATTCCGTTGATGAAACCTCACGATTAAACTTTGCCAAATTGTCCAAAACACTCAATTCAGGTGATAAATCACTCAAGTTTTGGTCTAAATACAGGGTATGCACAGACAAAAATAATTCATGGCTAGACTGTGATGTGACCTGACTCAGATACTTTAGAAATGTAGATTTACCAATACCATTTTTTCCTTTTAAATGAATTTTTTCACCTGCCTGTAAGGCCAAGGCGAAAGGCTGGTGCTGAGATGTTTTGCGATGAAAATGTTTAACTCTTAAGATTTCTCCTGTTTTTTCAGCGTGATGTTGAAAAACGAATTGCTGCTCTTTGACATACTCAAGTTGTTGCTGTGACTGAATCAGTTGAGATCTCTTTTCTTCCAATTGCTTCTGCTGTTGCGTTTGAACTGTCGCGAGGCTTTGACCAGCTTGTTCTTTTTTAAAATCAAGTAATACTTTGGCTTGGGAGCCTGACTTGCGTAGTGCATAACCTTGTTGTTCTCGTTTTTGCGCTTTCACCTGTGTTTCGTGTTGCTGTGATTTGAGTTGTTTTAACTCACGCTGATGCTGTATAGCATTACGCTGTAATGCTTTATTTTTCAGATCATTTTGTTGAACGTAGTCTTCATAGTTACCAGTAATATGACTGAGTCCAAACTCATTTAAAGCGTAGATATGCTCTACATGTTGCAGCAACTCTCGATCATGACTGACAAAAAATGCACCGGCAGGATGGTTTTTTAAGCGATCGATGAGCCATAAACGTGAAGATACATCTAAATGATTACTTGGCTCATCCAAAAGCAAATAATGGTCGGGTTTTAAAAATAATGCACACAAAGCCAATTTGGTTTTTTGACCTTCACTCAGCTGAGCGACTGGGAAATTTAAATCTGTTGGAAGTGAAGCCTGCTTAAGTTGTTGCGGCCAAAGTGTAGGAAGGTGCCACTGGTTTTCAATCAGTTCAAAGTCTTCAAAACTGGCATTGCCTATTTCGATACGTTGAAATGCGTCATATAAATTTTCCACACCGAGTGCAGAAGCAATCGTGTCAGCTTCTAGTCGAGTAAATTGTGATAAATAGGCATGTGGTACATTCCATGAAATTTCCCCTTCGTATGGGAGATCTTTCAGATTTTGCTGATGTAAAATTTTAAGGATGCAGGACTTTCCTAAACCATTGCGACCAATACATGCCGAAAGCTGTTGTTGATTGAGGTTAAATTTCAGGTTTTTAAAAAGTGTTTTAGAAGGAAATTCCAAGCTTAGTTTGGAAATTGTACAAGTTGTTTGAGTCATAGATGCACCTTGCGATAGCAAAGATGCGCAATACAAATAACTAATTTTATTCTATAAAAAAGACAATATTTGAGAAAATGCAGTCGAAGTCATTAGCCATGTGTTTGCACATCAAAAAAATGGATTTGATGATGAAAAAAACAGGGCTTACTTCATTGGAAATACTCGAATTAAAAATAAATGGAAAAAGCTTTAAACAGGCTAATTTTGTGCAGTCTAATAAATGTTTATTTATTAATCAATACATCAAATTTTAAAAATAGGTCGCTATAATTGACAGCAGAGTTATTTAATACAACAAAATAGCAAAAAACTATTGTCAAACCGATGAATACAGCGTATTTTAATTTTCAGACAGATACTTTTTGATGAAATCAAGATGTTAAAGCAACCTTTAATCTCAAACGCATACTATTACTTCTGGCAGTTTAGATAATTGCCTGAACGCGTTCGGGCATGAAAAAGGTTGCCCACCAAGTTTATACCTGATCGGCAACCCTGATCAGGTTTTTTTATGTCTTGATTTTTATAACATTTTTGGAGAAATCTCATGTTTACAGTAAATAATTCATATTTTAGCAACGGTTATTGGTTTTACTTTAGTCAGTCTATGTCTAAAGCCTTGAAGTCCCAAAGTCCCATAACGCTCAGATAAAAGATCGGACTGTTTATACGTACAGTCCAAAGGAATAGAACCAATGAATGCGCTAAATACAGCTTTACAACAAACTCAAAATTCAGAAATTCAGAAATCTACACAGTCAAAAGAAACGCTTTTGAGCTTGCCACATCAACTGAAACAACAATTACCTTTATCAGTTCATGCTGCAGAACAAATTGCTGCACATCGTGCAACGATTCAAAATATTTTGACGGGTCAAGACCCGCGTCTAATGATTATTACAGGTCCATGTTCAATCCATGATCCGATTGCTGCTTTGGAATATGCTGAAAAATTAAAACAATTACAGGCACAGGTTTCAGATCAAATTTTTCTTGTGATGCGCGCATATATTGAGAAACCACGTACTACAGTGGGCTGGAAAGGCTATATGTATGACCCAAGTTTAGATGGATCATCTAATATGCAGTTGGGCTTAGAAAAATCACGTGAGTTGTACTTACAAATTATTGAAATGGGTTTGCCGATCGCCTCTGAAATTTTAAGCCCAATGGCGACAGGTTATTTTGATGACCTTTTGGCATGGGGTGCAATCGGTGCACGTACCAGCGAATCACAAATTCATCGTGAAATCTCAAGTCATATGCCATACAGTATCGGTTTCAAAAACGGAACAGATGGATCAATCCAAATTGCTCTAGATGCCATTCAATCTGCTTCGCATCCACACCAGTTCTTAGGTATGAGTCAAACTGGCTTACCGTGTATTTTAGAATCTGTTGGTAACCCGCAAGCACATTTGATTTTACGTGGCTCCAATACAGGTCCAAATTATAGTTTGGCTGAAATAGACAAAATTCGCAGAAAAGTAAAAGGCGATTTACCAGCTTTAGTGATCGATTGTAGTCATGGCAATAGCCATAAAGACCCAATGAAGCAACCTGAAGTATTACGTACAATTGTAGCAGAGCGTGAGCATACCCAAGTGCGTGGAGTGATGTTGGAAAGTCATTTGGTGGACGGAAATCAAAAAATTAGTTGTGACATGACTTATGGTCAGTCTGTAACAGATGGATGCTTAGGTTGGGACAAAACCATTGATTTGATTCAACAGGTTGCGAATGAACTTCGTGCATCACAAATCAAACGTAGTGCTTAACAATCCAGAGCATATTCAGTCTGAATTGATGTAGCCCAAAGCCTTAGAATATTGATTGTTCTAAGGCTTTTATTTTGAAATTTACTTTATTGTTTACTGCGATATAAAAATTGAAAAATGGCATATTTCCTAAAATATATACTGATAATTCAGTATTTTATGTTTGAGTGAATCACACTTTTTATGCACAATAATATCTAAGCCCAATACAGCGCCTGAAATAATGACAATCTGTGCTTGGGTGTTTGAAATTTTATATTGGGGAAGTTGATGTACACTGCTGAATTGCTGGAAGAAGCACGCCGTTTTATGTTCCACATGTTAACCAAAGTGGTTGAATATGGTGGTTCTGATTTATTTATTACGGCAGATTTTCCACCAAGTATTAAACATCAAGGCATGATGAAACCCTTTGGGCAGCAAGCGCTTGATGCTGAGAAAACAAAGCTTTTCGCCTATAGTTTGATGAATGAGAAGCAGCGCAAAGAATTTGAGAAAGAATTAGAATGTAACTTTGCGATTAGTGTGCCAAACGTTTCGCGTTTTCGTGTCAATGTATTTCAGCAACAGTTACATGTAGGTATGGTCATTCGTACCATTACCGCAGAAATTCCAAATTTTGAAAAGCTTAAATTACCGGCTTCGCTTAAGCACGTGATTATGGAAAAACGTGGTTTGGTTTTAGTGGTTGGCGGAACAGGTTCAGGGAAATCAACCTCTTTAGCGGCGCTGATTGATTATCGAAATGAAAACAGCGCAGGGCATATCATCACTGTTGAAGACCCAGTGGAATATGTGCATAAGCATAAAAAATCCATGATTACACATCGTGAAGTCGGTGTAGACAGTCATTCGTGGCATAACGCCTTAAAAAACACTCTAAGACAAGCGCCAGATGTGATTTTAATCGGTGAAATTCGTGACACCGAGACGATGGAACATGCGATTGCCTTTACTGAAACAGGGCATTTATGTTTAGGTACGCTACATTCAAATAATGCCAATCAAACCCTAGATCGAATCATTAACTTCTTCCCAGAAGAGCGAAGAAATCAATTGCTTATGGATTTATCGAGCAATATGAAAGCGATTGTTTCGCAGCGTTTAATCCGGACTGAAGATGGTAAAGGACGCCGTGCAGCCGTTGAAATCATGTTAAACACGCCGCTTATTTCAGATTTGATTTTGAAAGGTGAGTTTCATGAATTAAAAGCGATCATGGCAAAATCTCGTGAACTTGGGATGCAAACTTTCGACCAAGCTTTATTTGATTTATATAATGACGGCGCAATTTCTTATGAAGAGGCCTTAAGAAATGCTGATTCAACCAATGAACTACGTTTGCAAATTAAACTAAAAAGTTCACGTGCAAATGGTACTTCAGCGGCTGCGCAATCGTTTAGTATGGTTGAAGAAAAGAAAGAAGAACCTGAAAGCACCGAAGCTTCGGAAGAAATATAAGCTGCATATTCATGCAAATGGTATATAAGCCAATTTAGCTATCAAATTGAAATAAAAAAATCAGCCTGAGGGCTGATTTTTTAGATATTAGAAATATTTACAGACCAGCTTCGTATTGCTCGCTTGTCAACAAAGCATCTACATCAGCCATATTGTCTGGTTTAATTTTATAAATCCAACCTTTGCTATAAGGTGCATCATTTACAAAATCAGGATCATCTTCAAGGTCCGGATTGACTTCAACAACCACACCAGAAACTGGAGCATGAATATCAGAAGCAGTTTTTACCGACTCAACCACACCCGCTTGTTCGCCAGCTGTGATATGTTGACCCACATCTGGTGCTTCAACATAAACTAAATCACCCAATGCGTCTTGTGCATGATCAGAAATGCCTGTAACAACAAGGTCACCTTCAATTCGCACCCATTCATGTGTACTTGCGTACTTTAAATCTGAAGGATGATTCATTGATAACTCCTTAAATCCATTAAATTCATTTTTGGCATGAGTTATACATGCTTTTTACGTAAAACAAAAGACTTATAAGTACGGATCTTTACGCCAATTGCTTGGGCTACGACCACTCCAGCGTTTAAATGCACGGCTGAAATTGGCAACATCGCTATAGCCCAATTCATCAGCAATTTGCTCTAAGGTAAAGTCAGTCCGTGATAGAAGCGAAGTAGCATGGCGGTAGCGAACTTCGTCGACCAAAGTTGAAAATGAAGTCCCTTCAGCAGCAAGTTGGCGTTTAAGGGTTCGATCGGACATGTGTAGCCGTTCAGCAACACTTTCGATACTTAAATAGTGCTGCTCGGAGTTGGTTAAAATGTCACGAACGCGCATGGCAATACGGTGACGTTCGCCCAAAGCGGAGAGTTCAGCTTCACATTGATTAATCGCGATTTGACTGGCAATCGGGTCTGCATGGACCAATTTATTGGTTAAATATTGCTTATCAAAACTGAGTAAAAGGTGTGGCTGATCAAATCTAAATTGGTGGCGTGGATATTTTGCAATAAACCGCTCAAAACCTTCAGGTTGAGGAAAATCAAAATCAATTTCACCAGCAGAATAATCCACACCGGTAATTGCTTTGCCCATGCTGATCATGCCAAAAATTAAGGCAATTGAAATCTCAGTACGTAAAGGCTCAATCGTAACGTCTGTTTGTAGTTGAACAGTCGCTTTGGTTCCAAAAGTTGAGAAAAAAAGCTGTAAAAAGGGCATGCGTAGCTGAATAAAACGGTTTGCCAAGACTAAGGCATCGGTTATGTCCTTCGCCGTCATGATGGCATAGCCAATAAAACCATGAATAGAGATGCGCATTTGGTTGCCCAAATGAAAACCTAAAGTGGGCTCACCGGTTAATCGTAGTGCGTGCTCTACCAATTGATTGGCGATGGGTGTTGGAATACGGAAATCTGGTTCAGCCAATTGTTCGCTGTTTAATTCGAAGGGACTAAATAATGTCTCTGCAGTGTAGCCCCATCGAGAGACCACATCTAAAAGGAGCAATCCATATACTCCGGGAATACCCTGATCCTGACGGGAATTAATTGTTTTCATAGCGTTCCGTTGCAATGCGGGTTTTTCTTCTGTTCAAGCTTATATTGGCATGATTCTGTGTTGTATCCCACAAAAATTGTTGGACAAACTGACTAGGCTCAATTATTTATAGCGGCCTACCTAGCGTTGTAAAGTAGGCCGTTAAGGATTAATTCGGTTTAAAATCTTTGGAAAAGACCACAATTTTGGTCGTAGACATATACAGAACGTCATTGTGCTGATTGAGCGCTTGCGTAACATAGGTCACAATGCCGCGGTCTGTCTTACTTTTCGACGGAGTAATTGCAAATATTTCAACTTCTACACGAATTTTATCCCCCGGACGTGTTGGGCGCGGCCAACGCAGACTTGACTCTGAGCCAATTAAGCCATAAGCCACAGGGAAACATTCAGTCCATAAGCGCATTGTTACAGCAGCAGTATGCCAACCACTTGCCGCTAGCCCTTGAAAGATCGGGTGCTGTTGGGCTTTGACTTCATCTGTATGAAATTCCTGAGGATCAAAAGCGTTGGCAAATTGCTTGATTTCTTCAACAGTCATTTCATATTCACGACTGCTAAAGTGATCACCAACTTTAAGGTCTTCCAGATACAGCATTTTCATCTTCCTTTGATTCTACTTTATGTTGTTCTATTAAAAATCCACCGGTTTGACGCTGCCACAAGTGTGCATAAATACCATTCAAAGCAACAAGCTCTTCGTGGGTGCCTTGCTCAGCAATACGTCCTTGATCCAAGACAATCAAGCGATCCATTTGCGCAATGGTTGAAAGTCGATGCGCAATGGCAATCACAGTTTTACCTTGCATCAAATCATCTAAACTCGATTGAATCGCGGCTTCGACTTCTGAATCGAGCGCACTTGTGGCTTCATCTAAAATTAAAATCGGTGCGTCTTTTAAAAATACTCGAGCAATCGCAATACGTTGACGCTGACCACCTGATAATTTTACGCCACGTTCACCGACAAATGCGTCATAGCCACGTTGGCCACGTAAATCGATCAATTGAGGAATGAATTCGTCAGCTTTCGCTTTACGCACTGCATCATACATTTCTTCATCGGTTGCATTCGGGCGACCATATTTAATATTTTCTTCAACTGTACGATGCAATAACGAGGTGTCTTGGGTCACCAATGCAATATTTTTTCTTAAGCTATCTTGGGTAATATCTTCTATATTTTGGCCATCAATCGAAATACGACCATGATTGATATCGTAAAAGTGGAGTAAAAGTTGAATTAATGTCGATTTTCCGGCACCCGAACGTCCGACAATACCGATTTTTTCGCCTGGTCGAATGGTTAAATTAAATTGATCGATGACATTTTTATCATTATAAGCAAAACTGACGTCCTCAAATTTAATTTCGCCTTGCGGTACTTTTAAGTCGGTTGCATCAGCTTTGTCTTGAATATGAATTGGGCGGCCCATGGTTTTCATCCCATCTTGAATGGTCCCGACATTTTCAAATAGGGCAGATGTTTGCCACATCATAAACTCGGAAATACTACTGAGTTTTAAAATCATGGCGGTCGCTGCTGCAATGACCCCAAGCTCAGCTTGACCATCCATCCAGAGCCAAACGGCTGTTCCCAGTACGCCACCATATAAAACAATGATCAGCAAATTCGTCGCGATGTTGTATTTTGCAGCAAGTCGCATTTGCTTATACACCGTCACCATAAACTCTTTCATAGAGGCTTTAGCATATTGGCTTTCGCGTCCTGCATGGGCAAACAATTTCACCGTTTGAATGTTGGTGTAGGCATCGGTGACACGACCAGTCATTACTGCGCGTGCATTGGCTTGTTCATTTGAAATTTTGCTTAATTTTGGGATGAAATAGCATGCAGAACCAATAAATAAAGCCAGCCAAAGTAATAAAGGAATAATCAACAGTGGCGATATAGCACCTAAAATGACAGTGATCGAAATCAGGTAAATGAAGACATAGGCCAACATGTCACCAAGAATAATCCAAAACTCACGTACAGCCAGTGAAGTTTGCATAACCTTGGCAGATAAACGACCAGCAAAGTCGTTGTGGAAGAAATCTAAACTTTGTTTCAATAATAAGTTATGAAATCTCCAACGTAGGCGCATTGGAAAGGTACTATATAAAATCTGATGTTTAATAATGGTTTGAAGGCAAGAAAAGAAGATATTTGCCAATAAAATAAAGCTTAAAATAGTTAGATTCGTCTGGTGCTGCTGTAAAAAGGTTTCAGGCTGAGACTTACTGATCCAATTGACTAATTCGCCAATTTTGGAATAAAGCAATGCTTCAAAACTCGCTACACCAGCTGTACAGAGTACCAATAACAAGAGGTATTTTTTTACACCCGTTGCAGCTTGCCATACAAAGGGGAAAAATTTTGTTGGCAATGGTTTATTCAAGTCCTGTTCAGGATAAGCGTCAACTAAATTTTCAAACCATTTAAGCATGCAGATAACCTGAGAATTTTACTGTAATTAATCTTTCTTTCTTCAGCTCTGAGTGTAATGGATTCGCTAATTTTTCTCCATTTTGATTTGTTTATTTACTTAAAAAGCTTGGCTGCAAAAATTCATAAAATTAAAATGCACAACCCGATTACGACCTTGGCGTTTTGCTTCATATAAAGCAATATCGGCTTGTTTAATTAACTGATCAAGTTTGGCGTGGTCAGGGTCAATTTTGGAAACACCAATGGAGATCGAAAATTTCACCAATTGACCATCCATATGAAATTGATATTGTTCCATTTTATGTCTTAACCGTTCAGCAATTTTTAATGCATCTTCTGGGACAGTAAAAGGTAAAAGTACAATAAATTCTTCACCTCCAAAACGTGCCAACATATCGTAAAAACGCATTTCTTTCCGTGCAATTTCAGCAATTTGGCATAGCACTTGGTCGCCGACATCATGTCCGTATTGATCATTAATCGCTTTAAAATGATCGACATCAAAAATCAAAAGACTGGTACAGACCGTCATTGGGGTTTCTTGGATTTTTTTATTGGCAGCATGTACAAATTGGCGACGATTGCTTAACTGGGTTAATTCATCCGTATGGGCAATTTTGCGCAGGGTATGAAAGTTCCAGTCATCTAGCAGCGCTCTTAGAAAGGTTTTACGAGAGTTGAGCGTAGAGTTCCAGCAGATATACATACTGAACAGCAGCACAGGAACGTACACCAATAAAAATATTGTAAAATCACCAAAATCATTAATGCGCCATGCGCCAAAAAGGATCGCTGCCGTGATCATGGCTGAGGTCATAATCGAAGGGCGAAAATGCACATGAATACTTAAATTACCCAATACGATCAAAATAATGGCGGCATATTGATAGCTATGAACCAGTTCATTTTTCGACTGAAGTAATATCTCAAACCAGAGGATTGCAGAAAGGCAAGTCGCTAGTGGTAATATTAAATCGAGCAATTTAATCTGTTTGATATATTTAAACAGAACATAGTTCAGGCTAAATGCACCAATAATAGCAATGATACGAATCACACCTGACAGTACTTCTATGTCAGGCAGAACATAGCGATCTGCCCAAAAATAGATTAAAAATGCCAATTGAGCGAAATAGTTGACCTGCTTTAAATAGTCTTTCTGGTTGTAGTACAAAAATTTGTAATAAGCATTTTTAAACTGTGCCGGGATACGTGCAATCGGGTCGGATAAAGCACGCTCAATACGGACACGATTCTCTAAGTCACATGCTTCTGCCTGTATGAGCGTATGTTTGGCAGAAGTGCGATTCATCGATTCTATGAGTAATTGTGATTCGTTTTTAACTGATTTCCGAGAAGGTTGATTGGGGCCTTCCATGATCAAGTTCCTATTTTAGAAGCGTTTTTATGCAACTGTTAATAAATAGTATCTAAAAATGTCTACATTTGTATAGTATTTGTTCTGGTTTTTTTAATTATTTTAGCTGTTTCAGATGAATTATATGTTTAAGGAAATATTGCTCTGGGCATTTATCTGGTTCGCTCTCATTCCTTGCAACGCATGATCAATAATCATTTGTGATAGTTGAGTAGGTTTTAAACGAAAGTCCCATATATATTCAACAGCCATTGTGACTTTTTTAATTTACAGAATTTCTACTTCGAATATACATGGGAAGACGAACGTTTAGGCCTTAGATTTTATCGGCATTTGGTTGGATGAGGGCTTTAAAATCGGCACTAGAAGGGGCTTGATAGATTTTAAGTCCAAACTCAGGTGTGATTGCGATCAGATGGTCAAAGATATCCGATTGAATCGCTTCATAATCTTTCCATGCAATAGTTTTACTAAAAGCATAAATCTCTAAAGGAATGCCTTCACTCGTGGGTTGTAACTGACGCACCAAAATCGTTTGGTGTTGGGCAATGCCTGAATGCTGTTGTAAATAAAATTCTACATAGGCACGAAAGGTCCCAAGATTGGTTAAACGGCGCTGATTATATTGCGACTGATTGGAAAGTTGCTGATTAAACTGAGCAAGCTCTTCATGCTTATGATCAAGATATTGATCTAATAATAAAAATTCTTTGAGTTTATTTTGCTCATCCTGAGTCATGAAATGAATAGAGCTTTGATCGATATAAAGTGAGCGTTTGATGCGGCGTACACCGGACTGTGCCATACCACGCCAGTTTTTAAAGGTGTCTGTCACCAGTTTATTGGTTGGAATCGTGGTAAAGGTCTTATCAAAGTTCTGTACAGTAATGGTATGTAATGACATATCAATGACATCGCCATCCGCATTGAGCGAGGGCATTTCAATCCAGTCACCAATTCGCACCATGTCATAAGAAGAAATTTGTACCGAAGCCACCAGTGACAAAATGGTATTTTGGAAGACCAACATCAGTACAGCCGCCATAGCACCGAAGCCTGCGAGTAATGTAAATACATCTTTTTTCAGAAAAGTACCTAAGATCATTAGGCCACAAACCAAAAAGATGATCAATTTGACCAACTGCAAATAGCCTTTAATTGGTTTGTTTCTAGATTTTGGATTACGTTGATAAATCAGATTAAAAATATTTAGTAATTCAGAAATGGCTAAAGCAATGGTCAGGAAGATAAAGGCCTGACAAGCCATTTGAACGATTGAGATAAACTTCACAGATAAATGTGGGACTGTGGTTATGCCATTTAAGATTACAATTGCTGGAACAATGTTGGCAAAGCGTTTAATCACACTATGTTCTGACAAAATTTGACTGTGGCTAAAGGCCATTTTAGACACGAGCTTACGAATACCACGTACCACAATTTGCTTGGCGATAAAATTTGCAATGATGGCAAAAATAATAATGAAACTGAGCGATGTCAGCATTTCTAACCAAGGGTATTGATCTGACCAATCTTGAATATTTTTAATGAACTGAAATTTTTCCAAAATTATCCTACTCTTATTGAAGTAAATGAAAGGGTTAATGATCAAACTATTGTAATTGTGGTGATTATATAAGCAATTTTATACTCGTAAAATTTACGGAGTTACGACATGTATAGTCCATAATGTTACTTATTGGGTGCTAAGGAATGATTTTTTGAAGGTATAACCGATATTTATGGACTGAAAAAGATTAATGTTGATAAAAAAAAGCCCCCGAATCGGGAGCTTCATTGGCGATTTGAAGTGCTTACCACATTAAATCATCAGGAATTACATAAGCTGCATACGGATCTTCTTCATCCGTGGTTTGTTCATTCACTTCAGAATTATTCACAATAATAAAGCCTTCCATTTTCGCATTAATACGGTCGGCTAATTCTTTTGGTAAAAAAGCATAGTTGCTATTTTCCCGTGCAATAACAAGACTGCCAGCAACCAAGGCATTATAAATTTGCTGATTGATATAAAGCTTTTTGATCTTGGCATCATCGATAAATTGATAGGTCGATTCGCCATCGGTATCACGAATTTTATGCTGATTAATCATTTGCATGATGGCAGCTTTTAATTCTTTTTCTTGCAACACTGCTTTACGATCTTGCTCTAAAGCATGATCTTTTGCGATTTTTTGCTGCTGATCTTGCTCAATTTTCGCCTTGATTTCAGCATCTTTACTTTCACCGGTACGTTTTTCATGTACGGCTTGTTTAGACAATTTTTTTGCCTTTTTATTATCGACCAGACCTGCTTTAAGCAGTTGCGCCTGTAATGCATTTTTAACCATAGTACGTTCCAACTAATCGTGTATATGTCGATAATGAAAATAGATGATCCAATATACTGCGCTCATAACTACACTGAGTGCGGCAGGAATTAGGAATGCGTTTAATTTTAAATAAGGATAAAGCCAACTGGCAAGTATGCCACCAACGATAAATCCCGCCAAAATTAATAAATGTAAGACCACACGTTTCGACTCAACCGGAAGTCCACGGGCTTTATAACCCAAAGCCAAACCTAAGTCCGTCAAAACACCAGAAAGGTGTGTGGTACGAATAATGGTACCTTTATAGTGGCTAACCATTGCATTTTGTACACCCATCGCCACACATGCCCAAAGCAAAGCGTAACGTGGAAAATAGGGCAATAGTAGCCAACACAGGACAATAAAAAAAGCCACCAAGCTTAATGGGACGCCATAACGTCTGGTTAAGCTAAAGTGACTATTTCCAAGAATAAGCCCACTATAAAATGAGCCAATCACATAACAGAGTAAGACTAAAATCAAATAAATAATCGTATTTGGCTGCCATGCAATGAAGGCCATGGCTAACATACTGACATTACCCGTCATGTGAGATACCGACTGGTGCAAGATCGTCACCAGGCCGAGTACATTAATCATTCCTGCATTCACTGCGAGAAAAAAAGCACCCAGTTGTATCCAAAGCGGTAAAGTCTGAAAAGGCATGGCCTCGCCTTAAAAAGTATCCAATATCAGGATATTATCTTAAACCACGGTCTACTGCAGCTGTAAATAATACGTCAGTCGAAGAGTTTAAAGCTGTTTCAGTTGAATCTTGAAGTACACTAATGACCATACCAATGGCAACAACTTGCATCGCGATATCGCTTGAAATACCAAACAGGCCACAAGCCACTGGAATAAGCAGCAATGAACCACCAGCAACACCTGAAGCACCACATGCAGAAACGGTAGCAACGACTGATAAAATCAACATTGTGCTGAAATCAACAGAAATGCCCAAAGTATGAACTGCTGCTAGTGTGAGGACTGTAATTGTGACCGATGCGCCTGCCATGTTGATTGCAGCACCAAGTGGAATTGCAACACTTGCAGTCGATTCTGGGACACCAAGACGCTTCGCAAGGTCAAGGTTTACAGGAATGTTTGCAGCAGAACTACGCGTAAAGAATGCAGTGATACCACTTTCACGTAAACATTGGAAAACCAATGGGAACGGATTTGAGCGGGTCATAAATGCCACCATTAGTGGATTGACGACCAAGGCAACAAAGAACATGGTACCAATTAAGACCGCAAGTAAGTGTGCATAGCTGATCAGTGTTTTCAAACCTGAGTCGGCAAATGTAACAGCAACCAAACCAAAGATACCGACAGGTGCAAAGTTAATCACTAAACGGATCACTTTATTCACTGCATCAGCAGCGTCAGATAAAAAGACTTTGGTGTTCTCTGATGCATGACGAAATGCAATACCTAAGGTAACAGCCCAAGCCAAAATACCAATGAAATTTGCTTCAGAAATTGCTGTAACAGGGTTTGCGACAAAACTTAATAATAAGTTTTTCAATATTTCAGCAAGACTGCCTGGCGGCACAAGGTTTTCTGCAGCAACATCAAGAATTAATGTACTAGGGAATAAAAGGCTTGCTACTACTGAACTTAAAGCAGCAAGGAACATACCAATAGCGTACATCAACATAATCGGTTTAATGTAAGAATTACTGCTACCCACTTTGAAATTTGCAATGGATGACAGTACAAGTACAAAGACCAGTATCGGTGCTACGGATTTCAATGCCTTAATGAATAAATCACCAAGCAAACTTAAATAGGGTGCAACGCCCGGAGCCACAACAGCAACCAATACACCTAAAATAATGGCGATAATAATTCGGGTTACTAAACTCAAGCGTGTAAATGCTGAAAACATAGGAGAGCCTTGTCAGAATTACAATGACAAAATGATGAAAATTAGCCCTGTATTTTATACGAAAATGTGGAATGCTTAAAAAATAATTTAATTTAAAAATAAAACTTTGTTTTTTATAATCTATTTTTGTGTATTAAAATGTAAACCCTTCAAAACTCACTGTTTATCAAATTCGCATTGATTAAACAGTGAGCTAATAGGCCTTTAAATTTGGTACTCAGAACTGGCTGTCGCAAGCTCAGTAACGGCTTGATAGTGGGTGAGAAAAATTTGACCACTCAAATGCGTGAGTAATTTTGAGTGCTGCAATTTGTCCATGACAGGGCCTTTGACCTCGGAAAAATGCAGTCGAATATCTAATTTTGATAATTCAGCATTTAACTCTTCCAACATTTCTAAGGCACTTAAGTCAATTGAACTGACGCTTGAGCAATTGATAACAACATGCTCTAGATCAATATTTTCACTGACTTCATTGATCAGGAAACCTTTAAGCGTATTGGCATTTAAAAACGAGATATTTTCATCTATACGGAGCGAGAGAATATGTGGTGCGGTATAGACATGATGGCGCTGTACATTGCGGAAGTGCTGTGTGCCCTCGACTAAACCGATCACCGCAATATGTGGACGACTGATGCGCCATAACAACAGAATAAAGGTAGAAATGATGCCAATAATGAGACCTGTAGAAATATCGATACACACCACACCGAAAAAGGTCACCCACATCGCAATCCCGTCAGCTTTTGAATAACGCCATGTATCCACAAAAGGTTTAAAGTCGACTAATTTCCAAATGGAAACAATAATTGTGGCCGCCAAGATGACTAAAGGTAAGTCTTGGAAACAACCAGTGAAGTAGAGACTGACAACGATAATCAGCAATGACGACAACACACCTGCCATCGGGGTTTTTGCACCTGCATCTGCATTAACCACTGTACGAGATAAGCTACCCGTCACAGGAAAGGCAGAGCTAACCCCAGCGCTTAGATTGGCTAAACCTAGAGCGATCAACTCTTGGTTACTATTAAGTTGGCTTCGTTGTTGTAAGGCAGTAGCTTGGGCGATAGACAGTGACTCAACAAAACTAATCATTGCAATCATTGTTGCACCGGGCAGTAAGGTTTGTACCAGTTCCCAGTTCCAATGTGGAAAGCTTAAGGGTGGAAAACCTGAAGGAATTTCACCGACGGTTTTAATACCGACATTTTGCAGGTCAAATAACATCACCGATGCAATTGAGATCACCACTAGTATCAATGGAAGTGCTTTACTTAGAAAGGCAGTAGAGCCGAATCGAGATTGGATCGATTGAGTGGCCAACATTTTTGGTACATAGATTAAAAACAGTATGGCCAGCACACCAAAGATGAGTGAAGCAAAGTGAGTTAAACTCAGGTATTCCCACAGACTTAAAACAAACTCAGGGATGTTGTTGGCTTTTAGCGGGACATCGACAAGAAACTTAAACTGACCGAGCGCAATGAGCAGAGCCGAGGCAATAATGAAGCTTTTAATGACAGGATGACTGATCAGCTGAATTAAAAAACCAAAACGTAGTACACCTAGCAGCAGAGAAATCAGCCCGACCATTAAGGCCAAAAGTGTAGCGGCTTCAATATAAACAGGCGAACCAACTTCAAATAGCGGATTGAGCGTGGCGAAGGTCATCATCGAAATGATTGCCACAGGGCCTATAGATAAGGTTGAACTTCCACCAATGAGGGCGTAGACAATCATAGGTAAAATACTGGCATATAAACCCATGATTGGGGGTAAACCTGCCAGCATGGAATACGCCATACCTTGAGGGACTAACATGGCAATCACGATTAGCGAAGCAAGTACATCAGATTTAAATTTCACAGTGCTGTAGTGCTGTAACCACTGCCAAGCAGGAAATTTCTGTAAGAAATGAGGTTTTAAATCTGACATAAACTTATCTAAATCACAATTTCATATATATTATGCATAAAAAATGCTAAGAAGTCTTGTGCAATAAATTTTGAGCGTACAACATTGCAGGAAATTTAAGGGGATATTTAAGAAGCCATCATTTTAAATGAATTAATGAAAAGTATGAGCTGATTTAAAGCTTTGGATATTCGATATAAATATAGATATTTTGAAGAAGTTTGGAGGGTAAATTGAGATATTGAATTGCTGCCCATTGCGATAATTCATCTATAGTGGTGCAAGAACAGCATGTCTGGCTTGAAATTTTAAAATAACTGAGTGTTATTTATAAGATTGGTTGCAATACAATTGGTAAAGAGTATTGAGAACTTGAACTAAATTTGCATCTTTAATTGAATAATAAATTTGCTTTCCATCACGACGCGTGGTCACAACATCACTTTTGCGTAACATCATCAGTTGTTGTGAGAGGGTTGGCTGTTTAATATCAGTGATTTCTTCAATCTGAGACACATTCAATTCTTGCTGTGCTAGATGACATAAAATTAGTAGACGATCCGTATTTGCCAGCGACTTTAAAACGCCCACGACTAATTCGGCAGAATCACGCATAGTAGTGATTTCCAGATCGGTATTCATTGGATATGTCCATACGATTAACAACAGCTCAAGTATACGGATATCACGGCTTAATACATTGAATAAATAAGACAATTTCTATGGTTTTTTATGAAATCAAATATCATTAATTTTTATAAGTTTAAATTTAGTTAATCAGTTAAATTTATTGCTTGATTTTAGTGCAAGCTTTCACAAAATGCACATAAATATAAGACATTAGCTTAAAACATCATGCACACTTTGAAAATAATTGTATCATCTAAAGATCGTATTCAATAAATACACAAGGGATAAATAGTCATGACAACAGATTCAGCTTTTCCAGCAACGAGTAATTTAGGTATCGCAGTATATAGTAATAACGCTGAAGCGATTGGTAATACACCTTTAGTTCGTATTAATCGTGCGATTCAGTCAGAAGCAACGGTCTTGGCTAAAGTTGAAAGCCGTAACCCAGCATTTTCAGTGAAATGTCGTGTAGGTGCAGCTCTCATTGCAGATGCAGAAGAAAAAGGCTTATTAAAACCGGGTATGCATATTGTAGAACCTACAAGTGGTAATACAGGGATTGCTTTAGCATTTGTTGCAGCAGCGAAAGGTTATGCAATTACATTAACCATGCCAGCAAGTATGAGTATCGAACGCCGTAAGGTGTTGAAGTCTTTTGGTGCAAATCTCGTATTGACTGAACCTGCTAAAGGCATGAGAGGTGCGGTCGAAGAAGCACAGCGCCTCGTTGCCGAACATCCTGAAACGTATTATTTACCACAACAGTTTGAAAACCCTGCAAACCCTAAAATTCATGAATTGACCACTGGCCCAGAAATTTGGGAAGCGACCGGTGGTAAAGTGGATATTTTAGTTTCAGGTGTAGGTACAGGCGGTACGATTTCAGGCATTTCAAGCTATTTTGAAAAAGTGAAAAATCAGCCACTTTATTCTGTTGCGGTTGAACCGGCTGAATCTCCGATTATTGCCCAAGCGAAAAAAGGCGAAACACTGACTCCTGGGCCACACAAAATTCAGGGAATTGGCGCTAACTTTATTCCGGGTAACTTGGATCTAGACCTTGTTGATGAAGTGATCGGTATTGAAAGTGCTGAAGCGATCGAATGGGCACGTAAAACGGCTACTCATGACGGTATTTTAGTGGGTATCTCTAGCGGTGCTGCTATGGCTGCGGCGGCAAAACTTGCTGCGCGTCCTGAGAATGCAGGCAAAACTATTGTGGTCATTTTACCGGATGGTGGTGAACGTTATCTTTCGTCAGTTTTATTTGAAGATATTAGTGCTGACTAATAGGTCTGACATGAAAAAAAGCCCGTTCATTTGAATGGGCTTTTTTATTGATGATTTTGTTATTTATACTTGTCTTAAGCCGCGTCTTGATCATCGTTTTTGGCATTTTGTTGTTTAATTTTTCTTTTAGGTGGTTCATGTCCTAACTTTCGAGCGATGTATTTAAACAGGAAGCCTAAGAGTATGCATATCGTGACAGCAGGGATAACCACTTGAGTGAGCCAAACATCAATATGATCTAGACTCCAACTTAAAATTAAAAATAAAAAAGCACATAAATATGCGCAGTTAAAGCAAATGTTCGACAGTTTGTACATACGAAAGAGAGTAATTCGTTTGGTGGTCACGAATCTCTATCTTACTGAATAATGAGGAAATGTGTGGTTTTAATATCAGAAAAACAAACTAATTGAATAATCATTATTCAATATTATTGATTATGTTTTTAAATCTTCGCAATTCTTTATACCTTAAAGAAAAGCCTTGCTGTGAGTCAGAAAAACTTGACCTTCCCATTGTGGTAAAGTTTAAGCTATAGCCTAAAACAAGCACATATGATTGGGATTTTGCCATGACAGATTCGACAGAACGCAAACTTTTTGATGGCACACTTGCTATTGAAGGGATGACCTGTGCTTCTTGTGTGGCACGGGTGGAAAAAGCCTTAAAAAAAGTCGATGGCATCACTGATGCTCAAGTGAATTTAGCCACTGAAACAGCACATGTTCAGAGCGATAAAAGTGTGGATTATCCTGCTGTGATTCAGGCTGTTGAAAAGGCCGGTTTTGGTGTTGCACAGAAGCAGATTGAGCTTGAAATTGAAGGGATGACTTGCGCATCGTGTGTTGCACGTGTTGAAAAAGCATTAAAGAAAGTTCCAGAAGTCATCGATGCAAAAGTGAATTTGGCAACTGAAAAAGCCACGATTACGGCATTGGCATCTGTTGAAAATTCTGCATTGGCGAAGTCTGTAGAAAAAGCAGGTTTTCATATTGCACAGCCCAATATTGAATTAAATATTGATGGAATGACCTGTGCTTCATGTGTGGCACGGGTTGAAAAAGCCTTAAACGCTGTAGACGGTGTCAATAAAGCAACGGTAAATTTAGCCAGTGAAAAAGCCTTTGTTCAGGCGCCAGTTTCAAAAACACAGGAATTGATCGCGGCAGTTAAAAAAGCGGGATACAGTGCGACCGTTGCTACACAACTACAACCGACAATGGCAGAAAAAAAAGCCGATGAAGCTCGGTTGCTCAAACGTGATTTAATCATCGCATTGGTACTCGCTGTTCCTGTTTTTATCTTGGAGATGGGATCACACATGATTCCAGCTTTTCATCATTTTATTGCGCATAATTTAGGGACACAAAATAGTTGGTATATTCAGTTTATATTAACCACTTTGGTGTTAATCCTACCCGGAAGACGCTTTTATCAGCACGGCATACCAGCACTTGCGCGACTTGCCCCAGATATGAATTCTTTGGTCGCAGTCGGGACTTTATCTGCTTATAGTTTTTCTTGTGTTGCCACGTTTGCTCCGCAATTATTACCGCAAGGTACCGTTCATGTGTACTTTGAAGCAGCCGCAGTAATTGTGGCGTTGATTCTTTTGGGTCGTTTTATGGAGGCGAAAGCCAAAGGTAAAACCTCGCAAGCTATTCAATACTTAGTCGGCATGCAACCCAAAACAGCACGTGTTGAGCAATCTAGTAGCTATATAGATTTGCCGATTAGTGATGTTGAAACAGGTATGTTGATTGAAATACGGCCTGGTGAACGTTGCCCAGTCGATGGTGCTGTAGTGTCTGGGAACAGTTATATTGATGAATCCATGATCAGTGGCGAGCCAATTCCTGTCGAGAAAAAAGCCGGTGATCAAGTTGTCGGTGGAACGATTAACCAAAATGGGGCATTGAAAATACAAGCCACTGCGGTAGGTCAAGATTCTGTTTTGGCACAAATTATCCATATGGTCGAACAGGCTCAGGGTTCAAAATTACCGATTCAAGCTTTGGTGGATAAAGTCACGTTATGGTTTGTACCGGTGGTAATGGCGTTGGCGTTGATCACCTTTTTAGTTTGGTATGTAGTTGGACCTGAACCGAGTTTAACCTATGCCTTAGTCAATGCTGTAGCAGTACTGATCATCGCATGTCCATGTGCAATGGGTTTGGCAACGCCAACATCTATCATGGTCGGTACAGGGCGAGGTGCAGAGCTTGGAGTATTGTTCCGTAAAGGTGAAGCCTTACAACAACTCAAAAATACTCAAGTGGTTGCAGTCGATAAAACAGGGACATTGACGGAAGGTAAACCGAAACTGACAGATTTTGAAGTCACTGAAGCTTTTGATAAAGATCGCGTATTTCAGTTATTGGCCTCTGTAGAGCAGAAATCTGAACATCCGATTGCCTATGCCATTGTACAAGCTGCGAAAGAGATGCAAGTGCAACTTTTAGAAGTTGAACAGTTTGATTCCGTGACTGGTGCTGGGATTCAGGCGGTTGTTGAAGGACAAAGCATTTATATTGGTGCAGATCATTTGATGCATAAACTTGGTTTAGAAACACAAATCTTTTCAGCACTGGCAGAACGCATGGGCAATGAAGGGAAAACCCCGCTATATGTATCGATCGATCAACAGCTTGCTGCCATTGTTGCTGTAGCCGACCCGATCAAAGCCACAACCTTCGCAGCCATTCAAGCTTTGCATGATTTAGGGCTGAAAGTGGCCATGATTACAGGCGACAACCGACACACTGCCACTGCCATAGCACGACAGTTGAAAATTGATCATGTGATTGCTGAAGTGATGCCAGATCAAAAAGTGCAATCTGTACAACAGTTGCAAAAAGAACATGGTGTTGTATGTTTTGTTGGCGATGGTATTAATGATGCGCCTGCACTTGCGCAAGCAGATGTGGGCATGGCGATTGGTACAGGGACAGATGTGGCGATAGAGGCCGCGGACGTTGTGCTTATGTCGGGTAATTTACAAATGGTGCCGACAGCAATCGCACTGAGCACAGCGACGATGAATAATATTCGCCAAAACCTATTTTGGGCATTTATTTACAATGCAGCATTGATTCCTGTCGCTACAGGTGTGTTATATCCATTCTTTGGCATACTACTTTCACCTATGTTCGCAGCAGGTGCAATGGCACTTTCATCGGTGTTTGTTGTGTCGAATGCCTTACGTTTAAAAGCATTTAAAGGGCCAGTTTTTCAGGAGTCTTGAGATGAATATTGGACAAGCAGCGAAAGCATCGGGCATTTCTGCAAAAATGATCCGCTATTATGAATCGATTGGGCTGTTAAATAATGCGCAGCGCACCGATGCAGGCTATCGAATTTACTCGGAAGCCGATATTAAAACCTTGAGTTTCTTGAGACATGCACGTGATTTAGGTTTTTCTTCTGAACAAATGAAAGATTTACTTGGACTTTGGAAAAATCAAAGTCGGCAAAGTGTTGAAGTTAAATCATTGGCGTTAAAACATATCCAGACCTTAAATCAAAAAATCGCAGACTTACAGGCCATGGTTGAGATCTTGCAACAGTCCGTCGATGGCTGTGCCGGTAATGATCAAGCCGATTGTACGATTTTAAATCAAATCGAAACGGGCATGGCTGAGTGCTGCCATACAGCAAAGATTTAAACCCGCTTGACCTTACAATCGTGGCAAGGTTTATAGTGTTGTTATTAGAAAAGAAGGATGAACAGCATGAAATTTCGTATTGATAATATGACATGTGGTGGTTGCGCACGTAGCGTGACAGCAACGATTAAAGACTTAGATGAAAATGCAACGGTCACTATTGATGTAGCCACTAAATTAGTTGAGGTTGAATCCAGTGCCAGTGCAGAGCAATTGATTAGCGCTTTAACCGAAGATGGTTTCCCACCTGTGATTGCATAACTTAGATATTGTCTAATGTATAAAAAAAGCCGAACAATTGTTCGGATTTTTTTATTTATAAATCAATTTTATACGGCTGAAATTTTATCTGGCGTCATCAGCGCCTGATTAATATATAGCTTGATTAAACGTTCACGTGAACCGATTGATTTTTGATAATGCGTTGAATTGAGGAGTAGGGACGCACCATAAGTGACCGTCCAAATATAGGATAAATAATCACGAATCGACATTGCGCTTTCAAGTGATTTTAAATAATCACTGGTCATATCCTTAATTTCAATAATACGTTCTTCACGAACACGATAGAGCTCTTCAAATAACTCTTTTAATTTACGTTCATTATTAGTTAAGCGTTCTTCAATGACATGTAATAATATAGTTCTATTAGAATTCAACATATTATAAAGCATATATTGTGAAACATAAGTTTTAATATCATGATTATATTTTTTTGAAATTTCTAATAATCGTTTTTCATTTAAGATAATCAGTTCTAAATATAATTGGTTTTTACTTTTAAAATGTTTATAAATCGTGCCTTTGGCAATATCTAGTTCACAAGCTAACTCACTTAAGGTGATGTCTTGATTATTATCTAATAGCAGGGTTTCTGCCATGGCTAAAATTTTTTCCTTGCGAAGGATAAAATTTTGTTGGCGTACTGAACTCATGATACCTGTTCCATAAACAGCTTGAGGGTGAACAAGCCTAGCTTAAGCTAAATCTTGTGAATCTTACATTCCACTATGGTCTCAAATATTACATAAATTGGTTTAAAAATAAACACATTAGTAGAGTGCGTAAAGCATATAGAATTCATAGCATAAAATTAATGTCAATAAAACTGAACCCTTGAGGTCATTTTTTTGAAATAAAATTCCATTTTTATTTTTTTTAATTTATTGTCTTTTCGCTTTTACAACAAAAGCAGCATTTAACAAAACGGTCTTGGTTGTTATGTTATTAATACAACCTAAATTAAACAT
Source organism: Acinetobacter sp. YH16040_T (assembly GCF_024605785.1). Lineage (NCBI taxonomy): Bacteria > Pseudomonadati > Pseudomonadota > Gammaproteobacteria > Moraxellales > Moraxellaceae > Acinetobacter > Acinetobacter sp. YH16040_T. Next base: position 1,588,507 of record NZ_CP094541.1, read on the forward strand.
GATTATGGGTACTATTATGTTTGGTTTTAATCAATTACCAATTATAAATTTAGTCAACTCAATAAATTTATTTAAGTGTAATAAAATAATGCTGCTCAAAATATCAGGTGGTTATTTTTCACTTGTCGGTAAAAACACATTATCTATATTCTTTTTAGATATCTATCTGAAAAAACAGATCTTTAAAAAATCCACACAAAATTGATTTGATGATTTTGTGCGGGAGCGTGCAACTTTAAAAAAGTACTTTGTCAAAGACGCTGACAAAGCCTGTAGAAAAGGAAAGTACAATGCCAATATACAATGCGCCGTTAAAGGACATGGACTTCATCTTAAATGATGTATTCAATGCAGATGAGTTCTGGCAGTCAAATGAAAACTTAGCTCATATTGATATGGCGACTGCAAATGCTATTTTAGAAGAAATGGCTAAGTTTTCTAAAAACGTTATTCTAGACTTGAACCGTACAGCCGATGAAGAAGGTGGTGCGCAGTTTAGTAATGGTGTTGTTACTACGCCTACAGGGTTTAAAGACGCTTTTAAACAATTCGCCGAAGGTGGTTGGGTTGGTTTAGGCGCTTCTGAAGAATGGGGCGGCCAAAACATGCCGAAAATGTTGACGGTACTTGCTGACGAAATGATTTGGAGTACCAATCCATCATTTATGTTGTATCCACTACTGACTGTGGGTGCAGGTATGGCGATTAATGACCGTGCTTCGCAAGAGCAAAAAGAAACCTATCTTCCAAAATTTTATACGGGTGAATGGTCAGGCACTATGTGTTTAACTGAACCACATTCAGGGACTGATTTGGGGATCATTAAAACCAAAGCAGAGCCGAATGAAGATGGTTCATTTAACATTACAGGCACGAAAATTTTCATCACCAGTGGTGAACATGATCTGTGTGAAAACATCATCCATCTTGTGTTAGCAAAAACGCCAAATGCACCTGCGGGTTCACGTGGTATTTCATTGTTTATCGTTCCAAAATTCCATGTCAATGCCGATGGCTCAGTCGGTGAACGCAATGCTGTTTCAGCGGGTTCAATTGAACACAAGATGGGTATTAAAGGTTCTGCAACGTGTGTCATGAACTTTGATGGCGCCAAAGGTTATATCGTTGGTAAAGAAAACGAAGGTCTTGCGGCGATGTTTGTCATGATGAACTATGAACGTTTATCGATGGGTATCCAAGGGATTGGTGCTGCAGAATTTGCTTACCAAAATGCTGCACAGTATGCGACTGATCGTCTACAAGGTCGTTCTGCGACAGGTGTGAAATCTCCTGAAAAACCAGCAGACTCTATTTTGGTACATGGTGATGTACGTCGTATGTTGTTGAATGTACGCGCCAACAACGAAGCATCTCGTGCATTTGCTGTGTATGTTGGTCAGCAACTGGATATTACAAAATATTCAACTGATGAAGCTGCTGTGAAAAAAGCCAATGACCGCGTGGCTTTATTGACACCTATTGCAAAAGCCTACCTAACAGATACAGCCCTACAAGCTACTTTAGAAGCGCAAATGTGCTTTGGTGGTCATGGCTATATCCGTGAATGGGGTATGGAGCAATGCATTCGTGACTTACGTATTTCACAGATTTACGAAGGCACAAATGGCGTACAAGCGATTGATTTAATTGGACGCAAAACCACGAAATGTAATGGTGCATTTATTGCCGAATACATTGCTGAAATTCGTGACTTTGCTGCAACCATGGCTGATTCAAAAGTTAAATCTGCAGCATTGCAAGTTTCTGACGAAGTTGAAGCATTAACGCAATTCATTATTGAACAATCTAAGACCACCCCAGACTTTAGCAGTTCGGTGGCAGTCGATTACCTGCACGCTGTTGGTTTACTCAGCTTTGTGTATATGTTTGCGCGTATTAGCAAAGCTGCTGCTGCAAAACCAGAGAGCTTCTTCCAAAACAAACTGGTACTCGCAGATTTCTATGTTGAGAAAGTTCTACCTGACCTTGCTGCCCGTGCTCAACGCATTAAAGCAGGTTCTGAACTTATCATGCAGCTATCTGAAGAATACTTCACCGCTCAATCTTAAGGTTTCATCGAAACCACTGTGAAAAACATTAAGATGGAAAATCTGAGGAACCAGTCATGGTTCCTTGGGGTTAAAAGATTTAAAACAGGATGAAATAAGAAATGATTGTAATTGTAGATGGCGTACGTACAGCGATGGGTGGTTTTCAGGGTTCACTTTCATCTTGTACAGCCCCAGACTTAGGTGCTGCAGCGATTCAGGCTGTTGTTGCACGTGCAGGTTTAGAACCTACAGATATTGACGAAGTTATTTTTGGCTGTGTATTACCGGCTGGTCTTAAACAAGGTCCTGCACGCCAAGCGATGCGTCAAGCAGGCTTACCAGATACAACGGGTGCCACCACGATTAATAAAATTTGTGGTTCAGGCATGAAGGCGGTGATGCAAGCAGCTGATGCGATTAAAGCCGGTTCTGCTAATATTGTGGTTGCTGGTGGTATGGAGTCGATGTCAAATGCGCCATATTTACTTGAAAAAGCGCGTTCAGGCTATCGTATGGGTCATGGTAAAACCACAGATCACATGTTCCAAGAAGGCTTAGAAGATGCTGAGACAGGTTTATCGATGGGTATTCTGGCACAAGATATGGCAGATAAAAAAGGCTATACCCGTGAACAGCAAGATGCTTTTGCCATCAACTCACTCAATAAAGCCGTTGCCGCGATTCAAGGCGGTTTCTTCAAAAATGAAATCGTGCCAGTTACTGTTAAAAGCCGTAAAGGTGACGTCGTTGTTGACACAGATGAACAGCCATTAAGTGCTAAGCCTGAAAAAATCCCAACACTGCGTCCTGCATTCAAAAAAGACGGCACGATCACAGCTGCCAATGCCAGCTCAATTTCTGACGGTGCATCTGCTTTGGTGGTTACATCAGAAGAAACGGCTCAAGCACGTGGTTTAAAACCACTAGCAAAAGTCGTTGCTTATGCCACAAATTCACAGCATCCGTCAGAGTTCACGATTGCTCCAGTCGGTGCTATTGAGAAAGTGCTTGCACAAGCGGGTTGGGATGCACAAGAGGTTGACCTGTGGGAAGTCAATGAAGCATTTGCTATGGTTACAATGCTGGCGATTGATGGATTTAACTTAGATGAAGCAAAAGTGAACATTCATGGTGGTGCTTGCTCACTTGGTCACCCACTAGGTTCATCAGGTTCACGTATTATTGTGACGCTGATTCATGCCTTAAAACGCACTGGCGGTAAAAAAGGTGTCGCAGCACTGTGTATTGGTGGCGGTGAAGCAACTGCAATTGCGGTTGAACTGATTTAATTTGCCTCAATTTATATAAGTAAGCTTTTAGATAAGTACGTTTTTAGATAAGCAATAACAAACGCTATCTCAGTTCGCTGGGATGGCGAAAAAAGATGTTTATTTTGAGATATTTATTTTTTGAGATTTAATTATGAATGGTTTAGATCGCATTCGCTTACTCTCCCTTCGCGACAAAGTGATGTCTGCTGAAAAAGCGATTGAGTTAATTCAAGATGGTTCAGTGGTTGGTTTAAGTGGTTTTGGTGGTGCAGGTGAGGCAAAGACGGTTCCTTTGGCGCTTGCAGATCATGCAGTTTCACATCCTCTTCGTATCACTTTGGCAACGGGTGCTAGTTTAGGAAATAGTATCGATGGTCGTCTCAATGCGGCACATGCGATAGAACGTCGTTATCCGTATCAGGCAGATCCAGGTTTACGTAAAGCCATCAACGCTGGCGAGGTCATGTATATTGACCAACACTTGTCTGAAATGGCCGATAATATTCGTCATCATAATTTACCGCGCATTAATGTGGCAGTTATTGCAGCGACTGCAATTACCGAAGATGGTCAAATTATTCCGACAGGTTCATGTGGTAACTCAGCAAATTTCATTGAAATGGCAGATCATGTAATTATTGAAATTGATAACACGATTAACCCAGTGCTCGAAGGTGTACATGATATATATGTTCCGAAAGCGCGACCAAACCGTGGGCCAATTCCACTGACTCAGGTCGGTGAACGTATTGGTACAATTGGGATCAATGTCAGCCCCGATAAGATTTCAGCTATTGTGTTGAATGATCTGCCAGATACCCAGTTTAAAATGGATGAACCTGATGCTGAAACCCTAGCGATTGCTCAGCACCTGATTGATTTCTTTGAAGGTGAAGTGGCAGCAGGGCGTTTGCCTGAAAATTTAGGCCCGCTACAGTCAGGTGTGGGTTCGATTGCCAATGCTGTATTCGCAGGTTTTGAGCATTCTAATTTTCATGATTTGGAAATGTATTCAGAAGTACTACAAGACTGTACTTTCCAGCTAATTGATTCTGGAAAAATGAAATTTGCTTCAGGCTGTTCAATGACGTTGTCTGAGCCTTGCGCACAGCGCGTGATGAACAATTTTGATCAGTACAAAGACAAAATTGTGTTACGTCCACAAGAGCTATCCAATAACCCTGAAATCATTCGACGTTTAGGCATTATCGCGATTAATACGGCGCTTGAGTTTGATATTTACGGAAACGTAAATTCGACCCATGTGACGGGTACCAAAATGATGAATGGTATTGGTGGTTCTGGAGACTTTACTCGTCATGCGCACATTGCCATTTTCGTAACCAAGTCGATTGCAAAAGGCGGTGCGATTTCATCTGTAGTCCCAATGGTGAGTCATACCGACCATACTGACCATGACGTTGATATCGTGGTTACAGAGCAGGGCTTGGCAGATTTACGTGGTCTTTCACCACGTGAGCGTGCACGTAAAGTCATTGAAATCTGTGCGCATCCAGATTATCGCGCAGCATTGTTGAGCTACTTTGAACGTGCATGTGAGCGTGGTGGTCAAACGCCGCATATTTTAAAAGAGGCCTTGTCTTGGCATGCCACTTTTGAAGAAACAGGTTCAATGCGTCAAATCGTATAAATCTAAAGATTGAAAATATTTAAATAAGCCCACGATCAAGTGGGCTTATTTATTATGAAAGACTACAAATGTTTCAAAACATGACAAAAGAAAAACAGCAGGACTTGGTTTGCAACTTTTGCACAACACGAACGCTCTTAAGTTCGATTTAAGGCTTTCTATAATGCAAAATTCATTGACAAAGAAGGTCAGTATTTTGAAAAAGATTCAATTATTTTCTGCGATGTTGCTCGCAGCTCTCCTCACTGCATGTAAACAAAGCCCAGCGCCCGATTATGCAGGAACATGGCAAAATACCGCAGTAGATCCGCAACTTGAAAATGCGCTGATTATTAGTAAAAATGGTGAAAACTATTTCATTACCAATACTTTAAAAGATAAACAAAGTGGTAAATCTGAAAAGAAAAATCCAGTACCTGCATCTGTGGCTGAATCTGGTTTACTCGCTGTAAACTCTGGTACAGGTGCTGTTGAATTTGCAATTGACGAAAAAACAGGAAATTTAGTCGGGTCTGGATCCATTTATAAAAAAGTAAAATAGATCAATTATCTATTGATGCAAAAATATCAAAAGCAGCCTCTAAATTGGGCTGCTTTTTTAACTTTAAAGCGAATGTTTTTTGCTTTAACTTAGTTCAAAACCGAAGAGAAATCATGGATAAAATAATCCGCTTTATTTTTGATTTGCTCAATTTCGTGTTCTGAATATGCATCATACACGGCAACCACTTCAATACCTGCGGCATTTGCGGCTTCTACACCAATGAGTGAATCTTCAAAAATTAAACATTCTTCAGGTTGAACGGCAAAATGTTGAATCGCCAGTAAATAGACTTCTGGATGCGGCTTAATATTTTTGACATTTTCACGGGTCAGGATCAGATCAAAGCTATTTTCAAAATGCAGCTTTGGATAAATGTTGATATTTTTTTGATATCGATAAATATTTTGCAGGCTAGTCGTGGTGGTAATTGCCACTTGAATGCCTTGCTGAATGAGCTGTTGAACAAATAATGCTGCATGTGGTTTAAGCAAGATGATATGTTCTAAAAAATGCTGTGAAATGGCATATCGTTGCTGTTTGATTTGATCTGCTGTGTGTTGTTCAATATTATAAGTATCTTTTAGATAGTTACAGTACATTAAGTAAGGGTCTGGTGTGTTTTTAAATAATTGCAGCTGAATGTCACGTTCACGTTGAATTAAACCCAGTTGGATGGTTTGTCCAGTTAACTGTTGAATCAAATCTGCGTCGACCTGATTCCACACGCCAACAGAGTCAATAAGTGTGCCATCTAAATCAAAACAAACCAGTTTTTTTCCTTGAAGCATGTTTATATCCAAATTCGAGCTGTATCTATTATGCGGACTGATTGGAGTGTTGAAAAGCCAAATGCAACTGAGCAGGCTAAACTGGCGTTTCATCTGCAATAAAAGTAATATTTCGTTATTGGCTTTTTGTATAATTCAGCAGATGATGCACAGCATAACTTGCAATATTTAATTAGGGACTAAATCTTTCGTGTTTGAATTGGACTGTAAACTTCTTAGCATTTTTTTTCATGTTTATAAGTACAAAAATGTGTCGCAAGCTGCTGAACACTTGCAGATGAGTCAGCCTACAGTCAGTAATATTTTAAATAAAATACGACAGCATTATAACGACCCCTTATTTTTACGTATCGGCAATGAAATGGTGCCTACGGAGTTATCGCGTCAATTATTTCCTTTAGTCAGCGAAGCCTTGAGTAAAGTCGAAGCTATTAATAATTTTACGATTAATTTTGATCAAGCCATTTCAGATCAACAATTTACTTTGGCCATGACCGATGTTTCGCATTTGGTTTTATTGCCCAAAATCAGCCAATATCTAAAAAAACACGCGCCACAAATACGTCTGAATGTACGCCCGATTACCACTGAAACCAGTTATCAGATGGCGAATGGTGAAATTGATTTAGCACTGGGGTTTTTACCGCATTTGGAAAGCGGCTTTTATCAGCAAAAACTGTTTGAGCAATATTATGTGGTGATTGCAGCTAAGGATCATCCACGATTAACGGGTGACACCATTACAACTGAGCAATATTTATCAGAGTCGCATATTGATATTGATGCTGGGATGGGGCACTACCATATTGAAAATGAGTTGCTTAACCTTGATTTAAAACGTGATATTTTGATGCGATTACCTAGTTATTTAGGTGTGGGCTTGGTTGTGCAAGACACTGATGCGATTGCTACTGTGCCGTACTACTTGAGTGAAGTATTGCTTTCGCGCGGCAACTTAAAAATATTTGACGCACCGATTGCATTTCCAACCTATGGCGTGAAGCAATATTGGCATATGTCCTGCCATCATAAAACCAGCCATCAATGGCTGCGTCATATGTTCCATGAAATCTTAGTGAAATAGCTGCGCCGGCGAATTCTGTTTGCTGCCTACTCCGCTCCGGCTGCAGGCAGGCAAGCTTATTTACTGTATTGATTTAAACTTTTCTTATTTATAAGAAATATGCATAATAAGATGCTGTTTTAGCTTTGCATTTTACAATTATTTATTACTTTTTGGGGTTTAGGGGTTCACTGTTTATGATTTACTGCTTTTATGGGAATCAAGCCGATCATGCCCATGAAGAGCGCATGCTTCAGAATTTTTTATCACAGCTGCAGCTGGACTGGGATGGTCCAGAAAAATGGATTTATATCGTTTATAACGCCATGTGGAATGGGCAGGATGTAGATTTTGTCTGTTTTAGCCCTTTTTCAATTATAGTGGGCGACTTTAAAAGCTATACCGGCGCACTGACAGCCGGTGAGAACGGCCCTTGGAAGCTGCTGAATCATAATAACGAATTGATTGAAGTCAAAGGCGGCAATCAGTTCAACCCTTACCGCCAGCTGCGCAATAATAAATTTTCCCTGCTGAATTTTTTAAGCAATGAACCGGCTTTCAGCCGCTGTGAACTGGGGCATATCGGCGCCGTCACGGTGTTTACGGCATTAACAGATGTCGAAGATCAGCTGAGTGAAAAAACCCGGAAGTGGATGGGCATTACGGATATCGCGCATTGCAGCGCATATTTTGCGGCTAAAAAAAGCGCTGGTATCCGCTTAGAGCAGCAGTGGGTGTCCGAACTGATGGGCAAAATGAACTTAATGCCCTATGAATGGCAGCCAAAACCGCCGGTTGATGCTGTTGCGCATGCATATTTAACGCCTAAAGCTGTGCCGGATACAGCAGCGCCGCTGCAGGTGAAAAAGCGGCCGGCGCAAATAAAGCCCCCGCGCAGCAGCCGGCAGCCGGCGCTGAGTAAATTTTGGCCGATAGTGTTTCTTGCATCACTGCTGCTTATTCCAGCCGCATGGCAAAAAATCGGGAATATTTTCATCCAAATGATGAGCAAAAAAACCGAAAGCGCTGTCAGTGAAACTTTGCATCAAAGCACCGCGGACACTCGGGGCCGTGCAGAAACGGACGCATCCTCAGACCAGCCTCAGGCAGAACTGAAATGGTCGGATGAAAAGCCGGCGAAGCGGACACAGCAGCAGGATGATTTTTGGGAAAACCGCCCGAGAAGCCTTGAGCGGCCGGAAGCAGAACGGCCCGCGCCAGCGGTCCAATTGATCGAACCTGCGGTGCAAAAACCGAAGCAGCAGCCGGCAGCAGAACAAATACTGCAGCCGAAGCGCGGAGAGCAGAATCCGCCGCCGGTTATTGCTGAAACACGCGCAAATCCGGCGCCCCGCGCAGAAGAAGCGAGAACGCCATCCGCCGCAGCGGAAGAAAAAATACAGGCTGATGACCTTGATTCACGCTTAAGAGATTCGAGCTACTAAAGCCTGCATAAATTTGAATTACAGGATGTATCACTAAAAATGCACATATTTTCAAAGAAAATCATTCCGCTTGCGATCAGTATGCTGGTTTTAGCCGCGCCGGCAGCGGTCTATGCTTTGCCTTCACAGGGGCAGTTTGATCAGACGATGGATGAGCTGAAAAATGCGCCATCCGGCAAACAGAAGCCTTATATCAACCAGCTGACACAATGGGCAAAAGAAGGCCATACACCATCACAGGTCAATCTGGGGCAAATGTATCTGCAAGGAGATTTTGTTCAAAAAGATCTGCGTCAGGCCTATGAATGGACCAATGCAGCCGCAGCAAAAAACAATCCAAAAGCGCAAAATAATTTAGGCAAGATGTATCTTCGCGGCATGGGGGTAAAAAAGGATACTTTAAAAGCCTATGAATTATTCGGCAAAGCTGCCCAAACAGGCCTTTCAGATGCGCACTACAACTTGGGGGTAATGTCTGAGCAAGGCATTGGCGTTGAAATGTACTTGCCTTCTGCATTCGGCTATTACCTGACTGCAGTTAAAACAGAGGCGCCGCAAATGCTGCAGCGGAATTTGGAACGCGCCAAGCAAGGCCGCGCCATAGCGCAAAATGATTTGGGCTATATGTATGCGATCGGATTTGGAACTGAAAAAAATTCACAGCAGGCGCTCTATTGGTTTGAGCAAGCTGCAAAACAGCAGCTGCCTGAAGCGATGAATAATTTAGCTGTGCTGTATGACGGTTCCGGCGAGTTCATAGCTAAAAATTTTGATCCGGGTTATTACAAGGCGATTAAGCATTACAGATCCTCTTTAACCGATTCAAAGCGCTTGGAAAATACCGCTACGCGGGTAGCTTTAAATCGTGATTTGGCTAATCATTATTTTGCTTTGGCTTTGAAATTAAAGCATCCGGCTGCCCAATTCAATATGGCTAAAAAATATGAAACCGGGCTGGGTGTAAAAACAGACCTGCAGCAGGCAGTGCAGCTGTATCAGGCTTCTATCGCTCAAGGCTTTACTTTGGCTGAGTTTGGTTTAGCCCGATTGTATCTCGATCAAAATGACGCGGTCAGCAGAGCAAAAGCGCTTCCGCTGTTTGAGAGCGCAGCGCGCAAAGGGGACAGCCGCGCCATGAATTATGCCGCGCTGCTCTCTGGACACACGATTGATATACCCGGCTGGTTCAATCCAGAAGAAAATATAGGGCCTGAAGCCTTTCAGCGCTGGGTAAAGACACAGCCGAGGGATCAATTGACTGAGGAAGATTATACAGAAGCAGGCATACAAAAGCTGACCGAGCAAGCGCAGCGCGGAAGCGCATCGGCGCAGTATAAGCTGGCGATATTTAGATCCGAAGGTTTTAAATATTTGCAGCAAGATTATGCAGAAGCGGAAAAGCTATTTAAAGCAGCAGCTGCGCAAGGAAATGCCCATGCCATTTATAAGTTAGGCTGGCTCTATTCACGTGAATATGTACCGGCTGCGAAGGACGCATCTGACAGCAGTCTGTTTGCTAGTCATAAATTAGCGCTGGCTTATTTTGAAGCGGCAGCCGCTCAACGTGTTCCAGAAGCGCAGCATGAATTAGCGATGACCTATTATGAGGGCATGGGGGTCGAAAAAAATCCGGCGCTGGCTGCAAGCTATTACCGTCAAGCCGCAGCAAGCGGATTTCCCCCTGCAGTAAGATGGATCAACCGGTTCAAAGATGCAGACCGTAAATAACGCGGATTACTGAAGACTTCCTCACCGAAAGATCAAGCTGAATAAGCGGTTTCCTTACCATATATAAGCGCTCAGATGCTATCTGGGCTTTTTTCATTTCTGTTTGCCTGTTGGCGCATCTGTTTATTTTGGTGCATTTTGCAGGCAAAGCGCATTTTCTGCACCTGAAAGTTTCAGGCCTCTTTTGATTCTTTGCCAAACTTCCCGAATTAGCAGTATTACCAGTTATATAAATCGTATTACTGTTTTGGCATAGCCTTTGCTTTTCTACTTATATCATAAAGTGATCTAGGGTTCCGATACATTTCTATGTATGACCGCGACCGAGAGTTCACGGCTTCGTTTTAATTCAAAGCAAAGCTGCACGGAGGGATAAAAGCCCGGGAGGTAAACAGTTAAGAATTAGGCAGAGGCTGCAATGAGCACAACACATTATCATGACGATAAAGCACTATGGACTGAACTTTTACCGGGTGGACACCACTGGTCAGCGCGTATTCAGCGTGGGGCAGTATTACAGCTTAAATCGCTAGGGCAAAATGCCAATGTGGCGCTGTACTGTGTAAATAGTGAAGATAAGCTTGAGCGCTACAACATGCCAGACAGCCTTAAAGGGCAGCATACGGCATATTTAAGTACGGGTCATATTTTGGCATCAGATTTAGGTCGTGCTATGGTTTCTATTGTGAAAGATGATCACGCTTGGAATGATGCTTTTTGTGCACCAAGTACAGCAGAACAAATCGAACAACAATTTGGTTCAAAAACTTTCCAAGATGCCCGTAACGATATGTACCGCAGTGGTAAGGATAGCTTGCTGCTTGAAATGACCAAATTTGGTTTATCTGCAACCGACCTGAGCAGTACCTTAAATTTATTCTCTAAAGTTCAACCTGATGACAATGGCAACTTAAGTTATGTTGCATCGAACAATACAAATCAAATTATTGAACTTCGCTTTGAAATGGATTGTTTAGTCTTTCTATCTGCCGCACCGCATGGCTTGGATAACAGCACAGTGTATGCACCTGCAGATATTCAACTTTCACTGTTTAAAGCACTACCTTTAGGCGATAGCGACGTTTGCCGAGATTCATGTCCGCAAAATCAACGTGCTTTTCAAAATAATAAACGCTATTACGCTTTAACGGCTTGAGGGGAATGATCATGACTGCATTAGTAAATCCAACACAACATTCTGAAAAATCAGTGTTAAGCGAAGTATGTTCTGCCGGTGAAGCATGGATGTGCGAAGTCAAAAAAGGACAATATTTCCGTATTGTGGATTTAGAAGGCAACCAAGCGGTGGATACGCTCTTTATCTCGACATCAAACCCTGAAGAGCGTTATAGCGCAACCGATACCTTAGCGATTAATCAACAAATCTATTTAGAAAAAGGTACACCCTTATACACCAACTTTGGCAACAAAATTGCCACCATTCATGATGATAATTGCGGTCGCCATGACACTTTAGGCGGTGCTTGTTCATGTGAAAGTAACACGGTTCGTTATGCACATGACAATTATCCAATGCATAGTTGCCGTAACAATTTCATGATTGCACTGTCTCAGCATCCAATTGCCAAAAAACACGGCCTAAACGTGCGTCACATCGGTCCAAATATTAACTTCTTTATGAATGTACCTGTGACTGCGGATGGTCATCTAAAGTTTGATGACGGTATTTCTGCACCGGGTAAATATGTTGAAATTAAAGCTGAAATGGATCTCATTGTCCTCATTTCCAATTGTCCGCAACTGAATAACCCATGTAATGCCTATAACCCAACAAAAATTCAATTGATCATCCGTGACGGTGAGGAGTAATACCATGTTCAATAAAGTCCTCATTGCCAACCGTGGTGCAATCGCGTGTCGAGTGATCCGTACACTCAAAAAATTAGGCATTCAATCTGTTGCTGTGTATTCCGAAGCAGACCGTGATTCTTTGCATGTGACCTTGGCGGATGAAGCAGTATTTATTGGTGATAGTCCTGCCAGCCAAAGCTATTTAAATGTCGATAAAATTTTAGAAGTCGCAAAACAAACAGGTGCAGAAGCGATTCATCCGGGCTATGGTTTCTTGTCTGAAAATGCAGAATTTTGTGATCTCTGTGAAGCTCAAGGCATAGTATTTTTAGGGCCAAATTCGGCACAAATGAAATCATTTGGCTTAAAACATATTGCACGTGAACTTGCAATTCAAGCCAATGTACCACTTCTTCCGGGCAGTCAGCTTTTGGCAGATGAAGCCGAAGCCTTAACGGAAGCTAAACGTATTGGTTATCCTGTGATGCTGAAAAGTACCGCAGGCGGTGGCGGTATTGGTATGCGTTTGGTGTGGAATGAAGAAGAGTTGAAAGATGCTTATTCTACGGTTTCATATCTTGCCCAAGCCAACTTTAAAGATGCAGGCTTGTACCTCGAAAAATTCGTACAAAATGCCCGTCATATCGAAGTGCAGATTTTTGGTGATGGCAATGGCTTAGTTTTAGCACTCGGTGAGCGTGATTGTTCGGTGCAGCGCCGAAACCAAAAAGTGATTGAGGAAACCCCAGCACCGCATATCAATGATGATCAACGTGCCTATATTCAATCGGTTGCGATTGGGTTGATGCAGTCGGTGAATTACCGTTCGGCAGGCACAGTAGAATTTGTGATGGATACCGACACACAAGAATTCTATTTCTTAGAAGTGAATACCCGCCTGCAAGTTGAACATGGCGTGACGGAGCAAGTCTTTGGTGTAGATCTTGTGGAATGGATGGTTACTTTAGGCAGTGGCGATTGGATTGCCCCAACAGAACAACTTGAATCGAAAGGTCATTCAATTCAAGTGCGTTTATATGCTGAAGACCCAATCAAAAACTTCCAACCGAGTGCAGGGCTTTTAACGCATGTTGATTTTGATGCGAATGCACGTAATGAAACTTGGGTTGAAACGGGTTCAAATGTCTCATCATTTTATGACCCGATGATTGCGAAAATCATTGTGACAGCGGATGATCGAGACTTGGCAATTGCTGCAATGACCGAAACACTCGGCAAAACATCGGTTGCAGGTATCGAAACCAATCTTGAATATCTACAAAATATTATCGACTGCGATGTATTTAAAGCTGGTACGCAAACCACACGATTCTTAAATACATTTGAGTGGAAAACCCAAAAAATTGAAGTGTTGCAATCAGGCATTCAAACTTCTGTGCAAGATGTGACAGGTCGTTTGGGTTATTGGGATGTCGGGGTGCCTCCATCAGGTGCGATTGATCCATTGTCTTTAAATGTGGCTAACCAATTATTAGGTAATACATTTAATACCGCAGGCTTGGAATGTACGCTACAAGGGCCAAGTTTAAAATTCCATTGTGACAGTCAAATCGTGCTTGCCGGTGGTGATATGCCATCAACCCTTGATGGTATGTCTGTGCCAATGTGGCAAACCGTGAATGTGCGTAAAGGTCAGGTGCTCAAATGTGGCAAAATTGCGACAGGTTGCCGTACCTATATTGGTATTAAAGGCGGTTTAAATGTACCTGAATATCTCGGCTCACAAGCAACCTTCACCTTGGGTCAGTTTGGTGGTCATGCCGGTCGTAATTTATTGATTGGAGATATGTTGCCAATCACGGCATTTACATCTGTACAAGTGACAGCGCTTGCGCCTGAACAAGTGCCGTCATTTAGCCATGAATGGGAAATTGCGGTGATGTATGGCCCACATGGTGCGCCTGATTTCTTCACCAAAAATGACATTGATACTTTCTTTGCCAATACTTTTGAGATTCACTTTAACTCAAGCCGTACCGGTATTCGTTTGATTGGTCCGAAACCTGAATGGGCACGTGAGGATGGCGGTGAAGCCGGTCTGCATCCATCCAATATTCATGACAATGCATACGCGATTGGTGCGATTGATTTCACGGGTGATATGCCGATTATCTTGGGTCCAGATGGTCCAAGTTTAGGAGGCTTTGTTTGTCCTGCCGTGGTGATTAATTCTGAGCTTTGGAAACTCGGTCAATTGAAAGCAGGAGACAAAGTCAAATTTATACCTGTGAGTTATCATCAAGCGAAACTTTTAAATGAAAAATATCATGTGCAATTAGAAGCTTTAGATACAGAAGCGGTGGCATTTGATGAGTCGTTCTATCCTGAGCTATCAACACTGAAAAATGCAGTTCTCGCTACCTTAAAAGGTGAAAATGGTGCGCCTGATGTAGTGTATCGTCCTGCTGGCAATAATTACATGTTGGTGGAATATGGCGAGTTGGTGCTAGATCTGAACTTACGTTTCCGTATTCATGCCTTAATGCAATGGGTTCAAAAGCAAAATATTGCCGGCATTATTGACCTGACACCGGGAATACGTTCGCTACAAATCCATTTTGATTCAATCAAACTTAATCAAATTGATTTACTGCGTTTATTACAAGTCGCTGAAGCTGAACTGCCTGATGTGACTGAAATGCAAGTCCCATCACGTACCGTATATCTGCCACTCGCTTGGGAAGATTCGCAAACGCAATTGGCAACGGAACGCTATATGCAAACCGTGCGTCCAGATGCACCGTGGTGTCCTGACAATATTGAGTTTATCCGTCGTATTAATGGTTTAAAAGACAAACAAGCGGTCAAAGATGTGGTTTATGACGCGAGTTATTTGGTCATGGGTTTGGGCGATGTGTATTTAGGCGCACCTGTGGCAACACCTCTTGATCCTCGCCAGCGTTTAGTGACGACGAAATACAATCCTGCACGGACATGGACACCTGAAAATGCTGTCGGTATTGGCGGTGCATATATGTGTGTCTATGGGATGGAAGGTCCGGGGGGCTATCAATTTGTGGGTCGTACTACGCAAATGTGGTCTCGTTACCGTAAAAACCCTGACTTTGAGCAAGGTATGCCGTGGTTATTACGCTTTTTTGATCAAATTAAGTTTTATGAAGTTTCTGAGTCTGAACTTATGCAAATGCGTGAGGACTTTAAAGCAGGTCGCTTAAAACTGCGTGTAGAAGAAGGTGTGCTGAACCTAAAAGAATACAATGACTTTTTGACTGAAAATGCCGAATCTATCTCAGCATTTAAATATGTCCAACAAGCCAATTTTGATGAAGAACGTCGCCGTTGGCATGAAGCAGGGCTTGCAGAGTATATTTCTGAAAGTTTAGATGCTGTAACTGATGATAGCGATATTCAAATACCTGATGGTGGCTGTGCAGTGGAATCGCACATGCCGGGCAGTATTTGGAAAATTGAATGCAAGTCAGGTGATATTGTTGAAGAAGGTGCAACACTTGCTGTGATTGAAGCGATGAAAATTGAGATCCCCATTATTGCGCCTGAACGTATGAAGGTTTCTGAAATTACCATTGAAAAAGGGCAGACGGTGAAAACGGGGCAGGTGTTGTTTACCTTGGCGCCTGTGGCTTGATGATATAGGAAAAAAAGACCGCTTAGGCGGTCTTTTTTAAATATTTATCATATTGATAAATAATTAATAATAAAATATGGATTAATCTATCAGATGATGTTTGAGTAAACTTGTTCGTGCTTATTCCATGACAAATATCATTTCTAAGATTCCAACCTCTTTGGTCCGTAAGAACAGTTCTGCAATAAAATGAAAAATCATCTCCAAAAATTTCTATAAATTTAGCATTAGCTAATAATCGATCTAATGTTTTTAAGTTGTATCCACCTGTATGATTATTGGATTCAAAAACATCAATATAATTCACTAAAATTTTCCTGACTAGGAATTCAATTTGAGGAATTATTAAATGTATAAATGTGATTGCATCCTCTCTATAATATGCATCTATACCCAATCTCAAGATTTCTTTATTGTCTTCTGTAAATAAAGGAAGAGTATATAAATGATCTAAAAATGAATCTGTATCTTTAAGATGATCTTCTTTTAATTGATTTATAGCTGTATGTAATGCAATGGAAATTGTTGGAGCAGCAATATCTTCAGCCTGTTGCTGAAATAGATTTCCATTTGGATCTTCTTCCAATGACTTCACAGTCGCCACCTTTCTTCCATTATGATCTAAGTAAATTTTATTTTGAAAAAACAACTGCTGAAAAAAAGAGCCACTTATTTTATTTTGTAGATTGCTTTCAGTTTGGTGTTTTTTAGGGATAAAAAACAAAAGTGTATTGTCCAAACATTTTATCAAGTTATCTGATTTGAGTTGAATCATTAACTGATCGATTAAATGGTAAGGAATTCTGACTGGAATAGATATTTTCTGTAAGAGTTGCGTTTGTTGAGGAGATATTCTTTGAATTTTTTCCATAATCACAGATGCTTCGGCCTTCCTACTATTTTTTATATATTGACCATATAAAATCTCATAGTCACTAACTTGGAGTAGAACATTTTTGTTTTTAGTTCTGAGCTTTACAATTTCGGCAAATATAGCTAATACTTCAGTAATTTTAGATTGATCGTCAATACTTCGGTAATAGCTTAAAAGAAAATTCACGGCTTGTTCGCTTACATAAGGTTCAGTACCTCTTAGTGGCGTTTCACTCACACTTAACTGTTTTAGACGAGTTAATCGATCGAACATCTCATCAATAATTTTCTGTTTAAGTGTTTTATTTAAATATTTGCTTTTCCCTACTATAAAAAGATCAAAGCAGAGTCCCCAAGTTCCACATAAGTCATCTTCAGCAATTTGAGATTCTATTTGTATAGCTAGGTCAATAATTTCTTTTACTAAGTTTTCTTGATTTTTGGAACTAGCAATAACATAAGCACGTTTTATCAGACTATAAGTTGTCATTAAAAAGTAAACATGTATTCTTTTCCGAATTGGTTTGATACTTTCTCCACCCATTGCTCTATTTTATCAGCTGTCATGACTTGAAAATCTCGCCAATAATATTTCATCTGCTTCCATACCATCTCGATTCGATTTAACTCAGGGCTATAAGCTGGAATAAAATACAGATTCGTCGAAAAGTTAGTTTTAAGTAGCTCTCTGTAATCAGCCATCTTTTTACTTCTATGAATCGAGGCATTATCAACAATAAGAACCAATGGAAGGTTATACGTCTGTTTAACTTGTTGAGCTATTCCAGTTAAATAGGCATAAAACCAAGTGCTTGTAACTGACTCTTGTAAACAACTTGTCACCAGTTTCCCCGTTGAAAGCAAACACCCCATGACATTAACTCGTTTTAATCTTATTGCATCAACCGCATGAACATTACCTATCTTTGTCCACGCATAGCGGTTATCAGGTGTAGATGAAAACCCTGTTTCATCAACATAACCTAATATAATTTCACCACGTGCCGCTTGCTCTCGTAATTCTTCAATCTGCTGTGTTGCTTGTTCAAATACAATCGGATCTCTTTTTTTTCAAGCTATGACGGGTACGCTTGAAGACCATACCTGAATCACGTAAAAACTTACGAATGGTTTCAACAGACACGGACACTTCGTATTCTTCATGTAGTTTGACTCGGATTTGTTCTGCATTGAGTGGACTTGTATTGACCCAATCTAAGATTTTCGCCTGATAGTCTGAGATCAATGTATTGGGTCGACCTGAGCGATGACCTTCTTTAATCGATTCAAACTCATACAATTCCCAACGTCGGCGTTGTAGCCTTATGGTTTCTGGGATACGTTCTTGTAGAGTGGCAACTTCTGCAACACTTTTACCTTCGGAAAGCCAGAGAATAGTTTGGGCACGTTGTCTTTCACGCCAATGTTTTGCATGTTTGGCCAGAAAAATGAGTCGTTCTCGCTGTTCTAAACTAAGTGGTACAGAAACAATCCGAGGCATGTGTGAACATCTGTTAACTAAAAAAACCTTTTCGCATGATTAGTTATTTTTGTCAACTTAAACTTTCAGGCATTTGCTGATAGTCAAAACGGGTAAATGATGAGGTGATCAGACGTGATAAAGCCACATTATAAAAGGTGCGGACTTGTCCCTGACGCAAATCAAATAAGCGTTCTTCTGGGGCTTGAGCGGATTTAAATAGATAGACATAGCTGTAACGCAGACTGAAATCAAAGTCTGCAAGCTGCTGATCCATACACATTTTAATTTTGCTTGAAGCTAATTTTCCGCTGTGTTGTTTTAAGCTTTTTTGCATTGTGGATTTTGATCAGCGCTTAAAGCACGTGCCATGTACAGCTCACTTGCTGCTGCATAGACTTGAGCAATATCTAAAGTTTCATTATTACGCATTTTGTGAATACAGCTTTCAAGCGCATTTAAACAAGATTGGTCGCTTTCATTCACCATTAACAGGATTTGATGGCTAAATGTACTGAGCTTCTGATGGGTTAATATGCTATCTGTTTTATTATTTAGTGACGCACTGAGTTGATTTTCTTGTAATTTGACCAATTGGCATCCACTGAGCAAACTCAGGCTGATGATACACATGAAACGAACAGGTAAATGCGTGAAAGGCATCATTGGAAAGGTCACAGGCATCTATTTTTTGTTATTTTAACCTTTATAAAATAGTAAAAATAGGGCAGGTGTTACAGCGCTCAATTCTAGAAAATTACTACGTATACATCCTTTCTATAAGCTAATGTACGAATGCTGTAATACAGAAAAGTTGATCTGAGGTTCAAACAATATCACGTATTAAATTTAATCTAATTGTGCTGCTGGTTTTTTAAGGTCATGTTGAGCAGTTTGTGGTGAATGAATCGTAATTTATCCAATACTGGATTCGACAATGTAAATGGATATGCATCATCTAGCCCCATGCTGCGGTTCAGTGCATTTAAATTAAAGGTTAAGGTCATCCAGTGTTGCAGTAGTAGGTCAAAATCTTGAGCGCCAATCGGGTTTTCTTTCAGTTCTAAATTATTCAAATCCGACTTATTGGTTTTGACCACTAATCCTGCATAGTAGGCTGTTTCTAGGGTGTCCATCATATGCAAATAATGCGCCCATGTTTCCGCCCAATCTTCCCATGGATGCGTACTGGCATATGAACTGACATAGTAATCCGCCCAATTTTGCGGCGCACCATCATTATAATGCCGTTTCAAAGCTTCACTATAATCTTGTCGTTCATCACCAAACAGTTCTCGAAATTCATCAATCAGCTCTGGGTGTAAATGTTTAATCAAATCAAAATAATAATGACCGCTTTCATGTCTAAAATGACCTAGAAGTGTGCGGTAGTTTTCACCCATTTTTATGCGCGTTGTTTCACGGTAAATCACATCTGCTTCACTGGCATTCAAGGTAATAATGCCATTGGCATGACCGGTAATGACAGGTGTATTTTCTGTTGGCATCAGAAAATCAAAACGAAGTCCAAAACGGTCATCTTGGCTGCGTTTAGGACGCGGCATGGTATTCAGTTGCTGCATTAAATACAAAAAACGCCGTTTGGCATGTTCCAATCGTGCCCAGTACACAATATGGTCTGGGTTATCTAAGTTGGGAATGGTATGTGTCAGTAAGCAAGATTCACAATAAATTTCTTCACTGTCGGCAGGCACCATCCAGTTACATATCTGATGATGCTGATAATTATGACAAGGTTTAAAGCGTTTTCCCTTTATTTCAGGATTTAACGCAAGCCACAGCGTAGTGCTGTGCTTTTCAAAACAGCCCATTTGCTTTTCAGAGGCAATATAACCTAGCGCAGTCTGACAATTGACACAGTATGAATTGGCAAAAAAGATTTGGTTAGAACATACCGCGCAGCTGAAATACTTCATAGGCGTTGAGTGATAAATAGAATGATCAATCAGTATAAATGATGTTCAATGTTGATGAAATAAATTGAACATAGAGTTTGTTGCTTGTCGGTCAATGCTCTTGCTTAAGAACAACGCCCTTAATAAATGGTCCTTCATCAAATGACACATCGCAGCAATAGTGCAAATAAGTCGCTATTAGTGCATTTATTGCACAAATGATGAACAGTAAAATCTAAAAGAAAGTTAAAAGTCCAAAAAATCGATCATTTTTTGTATTTCTCACTTGGCACAGATTCTGCATTTCTATCGATATTACGAAATAAATATTTTGTATTACTTAAACAGGAGATGCATATGAACCGCCATCAATCTGCAACATTTCTGCATCAATTAAAGCATTTATTTATTGAACTACTGAGCGCCCGTGCGGGTTTCTATATTCAGCAAAAAAATAAGGAAAAACAGTGCCTAAACAAAAGCTGGCGCGTATCAGTATTACAGTGCCTGAAAAAACAGTCGATGCTTTGGATCAAAAAATTGTCGATCAGCATTATGAAAGCCGTTCTCAGGCCATTGTCGACATGATCAATAAGCATCTGATTGCCGATCAGGAGCAGCGCAACGAAGTGATGGTTGGCACGTTTACCTTACTTTATGACGCAAGTAGTACGGCGCTACGTATTCAGCTTTTAGATTTACAGCAGCAGTTTTTAGAACAAGTGGTGAGCTCGCTGCATATTCAGCTTGATGACCACAAAATTTTAGAAGTCATGATTCTGCAAGGCGTTAGTTCAGAGCTCAAAGTTATCAGTCAGCATTTTTCAGCACTTAAAGGTGTGATTAAAGGACATTTGGAGTTGATGGACGCTGTGATGCCGCCAATTCCGCAAAATGCAAAGAATTAAGGAGTTTTAAAATGGGCCAATTATATCGATCGCAAGGTCAGTTTAAAGACCGAATCACAGACCAACAGCAAGCACATGCTAATGCAGGTAACCAAAGACCAAATCGTGCAAAGCACAATGCTCAATCTGTCAGCAATCCGAATACACCATCGTTTTTGTACACCAATACCAAATTTAACTGTAATGCCATTGGGGAAATCGCACTATGATCAAAAAAGCCTGCTTATCTGCATCCGTTTTGACCGCCATCTTACTAGGTGGTTGTGACAATACGGCCAAAACACCTGAACCAAATGCTCAGGCAGAAGGCACTGTCAATACAAAAGCCATCACAATTGGCTATAGCGACTGGCCTGGTTTTGTCGCATGGCAAGTTGCTATTGAAAAAGGCTGGTTGAAAGAAGCCGGTGTCAATGTAGATTTTAAATGGTTTGATTATTCAGCCTCACTATCTGCATTTGCAGCAAATCAGTTGGATGCTGTTTTGGTCACTAACGGCGATAACTTAGTTACGGGTTCTGGCGGTACGAAAGGCGTCATGATTATGGCGACGGACTATTCTGCGGGTAATGATGTCATCATTGCTAAAGATGGCGTCAATAGCCTTGCCGATTTAAAAGGAAAAAGTGTCGCGACTGAAAAAGGCTTGGTTGATCATTTGCTTTTAGCGACGGCTTTGGATGATGCAAAAATTCAAGCTTCTGAAGTGAAGTTGGTCAACACCATGACCAATGAGCTGCCACAAGTATTTGCAAGTCCTGATATTGCAGCGATTGCCGTGTGGCAACCGGTCGCAAATCAAGCTTTGAAAGCGGTAGCAGGTTCTAAAATCATTTATACATCGAAAGATAAACCCGGTCTGATTTACGACACATTAACCGTCAACATGACGCATTTATCTGCCAACAAAGAAGAATGGAAAAAAATCATTCAAGTTTGGGATAAAACGGTTAAATACATCAACGACCCTGCAACGCATGCCGATGCAGTGAAAATCATGTCAACCCGAGTTGGTGTTGACCCTGCACAATATGAACAGTTTATTGGAGGCACACATTTATTGGACTTGGCTGCCAATAAACAAGTCTTTAAAAAAGGTACAGGATTTGATTCACTTTATGGCTCGAGTTATCACGTGAACAAATTTAATGTTGCCAATGGCATTTATAAAACCGAAATGGATGTCGATGGATCAATCTATCCAACGTTGGTTGAAGAACTGAAATAAGTTGAAATATAGCTAAAAAAAGCCCTGAATGATGTAAAAATTTCAGGGCTTAACAACATCAAATTAATATCCATAAAAAAATAACGAAGGGCAGAACTCAAGCTTCTTCATCCATCGCATTGGAATAAAACTTCACACCCAATTTGATTCGGTCACGGCCTTGGCTCATACGCCAGCGGTTGGTATCGCGCAGTGAATACACACAGCCGCAGTATTCCTGCTGATAAAATTCTTCTTTTTTACTGATTTCCAGCATACGCACAGCACCGCCATTTTTACGCCAGTTATAGTCCCAATAGGTTATTCCGTCATAATGTGAAGCTGAACGATGCCCGCAGTCATTAATCTGCTGCATATTTTTCCAGCGTGAAATACCCAATGAACTGCTGATTAGGCTAAAGCCATGTTCTGCCGCATATAATGCAGTACGTTCAAAGCGCATATCAAAACACATGGTACAGCGGAGGCCTTTCTCAGGTTCATTTTCCATGCCTTTGGCGCGTTCAAACCAGTTGTCAGTGTCGTAATCACAGTCGATAAACGGAATGTTGTGTTTTTCTGCAAAGCGGATATTTTCTTCTTTGCGGATTTCATATTCTTTAACTGGATGAATATTGGGATTGTAAAAAAAGATCGAAAAATCAATACCAGATTCAATTAATGTTTCCATGACTTCGCCAGAACAGGGCGCGCAGCAAGAGTGTAATAAAAGTTTGTCATGACCTGCTGGGAGAGTCAGTTTCTGACGTTCAAGTTTGTTTGACATAATAATAAGGTATAAATATAAACCTTATATTTTAGCGATTCATGTACCTTTCAAAGCTCGAATATGCTGATTATTTCTAAGTTTGAGCTGAGTCAGATTCAGTACAGTGACTTAAAATTGAAACAAATTTAAAGATCTATTTGTTTTATTTCACGTTCATCTGCTGATTCCATTCAATTTGAAAATCATGTGCCAATTGGTCTAATTGAGTTGCTTTAAGGTTTTTAATCAGCACTTCTTGCGCTTCAAAAAAGGCATGATCAAGTGCCCGATTGACCACCAGTTCTACCAAGCAGTCTGGCTGCATATTTTCATTGCCAATGGCGAAAATAGAAGGTTCACCGACAGCAAGGTAAATGTCATACAGCGAAATGTCATGCAGGGGTTTAATTAGACTCCAGCCGCCACCTGGGCCTTTTTCAGAATCAACAAATCCATGTTTTTTTAAGCCAGACATGGTTCTACGCACCACAACAGGGTTTGTTTCCAGCATTTCGGCAATCTGATCTGAAGTGAAAGGCTTATTTTCACGTGCCATATGCAACAGGACATGTAGCATTCGTGAAAGTTTACTGTCTTTACGCATGAGGAAATAGATTATTGGGGGAATTTATAGATTGTAACATTAAAAGTTTCTTATACGCATATTAAATGATATAGTAACTTTAAAAGTTACATATAGGGCGTTATGAACATGAATTATGAAGTTGTGATTATTGGCGGTAGTTATGCAGGGCTTTCTGCGGCTTTACCTTTAGCACGTGCACGTCGCCGTATTTTAATTATTGATGCAGGGCAACGCCGTAATCGTTTTGCCGAACATTCACATAATTTTTTAACCCAAGATGGCCGTTCCCCAAGTGCTATTGCAGAAGACGCTAAAGCACAATTAGAAAAGTATTCAACGATTTCATGGCTTGCTGAAACTGTTACAGATGTAAAAGCGGTTGATGGAAAATATTCAGTTATCGCAGGTGATCAGCACATTCAAGCTGAAAAAATGATTATTGCGACTGGCGTACGTGACGAATTGCCTCAAGTTGATGGTTTGGCCGAACGTTGGGGGAAATCTGTTTATCACTGTCCATATTGTGATGGTTATGAACTAAATTTAGGTGAAGTCGGCATGCTGGTATCGGGTATGCATTCGTTACATATGGCATTGATGCTACCAGATTGGGGTAATACAACGCTGTTTTTAAATGATGCCATTAGTGCAGATCAATTGGATGATGAGCTATTAGCGAAGCTTTCAAAACGTCAAATTCAGATTGAAACGCGCAAAATTTCACGTATCGAAGGGCTTTGTGAGGTAATTTTTGATGATGGTGAAAAAACAGTGCTTGACGGTTTGTTTGTTTCAACTGTGACTCGTTTGCAAGCAGATTGGATTCATCATTTAGGTTTAGAGATTGACTGCAATGAATATGGCGAGGCCATTAAAACTTCGCCAGCCAAGGAAACAAATGTTAAAGGGATCTATGCTTGCGGTGATGTGACCCGTTCTGGCGGTTCAGTTGCATTATCTGTAGGTGATGGTGCGATGACAGGAATTGTGGCGCATAAATCTTTCATTTTTTAAAGTGATTGCATAGCTGCTAACAAAGATAGGGCAAGTATCTAAATGAGAAATTTAGATATTTGTATCTACATATAAGAAATCACAAAATCAGTTAATTATTTGATCTTTTTTCAGTTTAAGCTGAGTTTAATTCACTTAGGTTAATAAATAATCATATTCTAAAAGTAGACATTCTAATTGATGAGTTTCATTTTTACATCAAAAAATCAGCAAAATTCTGATATGAATACGCAAACAATAAAATCATAAGATATTGTTTATACAATAATTAATTGAATATTATTCTTTGGGGTGATCAGTTTTAAAGTGCGCTCATTGAGCTAAATTGAAATAAATTCATCTTATAAAATTACCAAACATGAATTTCACTCACTTTGTATTGAGGTTAAATCATTTTTATTCATCTTAAGATTCACGTATAAATTACTCCATACAGAAATTTTGATTATTTTAATTTTAGGGTAGTGAATCTCCATGAGTAATAAATTTGCATGTTCAATCAAACGTATCCGCTTTGATGAAAACTATAAACCAGCAGACAATACACGTCTAACAACGAACTTTG
Source organism: Acinetobacter sp. YH16040_T (assembly GCF_024605785.1). NCBI lineage: Bacteria > Pseudomonadati > Pseudomonadota > Gammaproteobacteria > Moraxellales > Moraxellaceae > Acinetobacter > Acinetobacter sp. YH16040_T. Next base: position 1,613,806 of record NZ_CP094541.1, read on the forward strand.
CCAATTTGGCGCGCGGTGAGCACCGTGAAGAAAACTTACGCCGTACATTGGCAATGATTAATAACCGCTTCAATACTTTGGCCAGCTGTGACAACCCAAATGCTGACCGTTATTCACTTGAAATTGACATCATTTCTGCGGAGCTGGATGTAGAAGGCAATGGTCAAACTTTCCCGTTTATTGAAACATTAAAAAGCACCATCATCGACCATAAAACCAATGAACGCATTGAAGGCATGATCGGCAACAGTTTTTCATCGTATGTGCGTGACTATGATTTCAGTGTGGTATTGCCAGCACTGGGCTGCAAGTTCAATGAAAAACCTGAAGATTTTGGCGATTTACACGGCAAGCTTTATCAACACTTGATCAATTCAGACGTATTCAAAGCTGAATTTAAAAAACAGCCTGTCATTTGTTTAAGTGTTTCAACGACAAAAACTTATTACCGTACTGCAAATGTGCATCCGATTTTAGGTGTGGAATACACCAATGATGACTATTCACGTACCGATGATTATTTTGCAAAAATGGGCTTAAGTGTTCGTTACTTCAAACCTGAAAATGCGACAGCGCCATTGGCATTCTATTCAGCAAATAACTTACTTAGCGACTATACAGATTTTGAACTGATCAGCGCGATCAGCACCATGGAAAGCTTCCAAAAAATCTACCGTCCTGAAATTTACAATACCAATGCGACAGCAGGTTTAGTTTATCAACCAAGCTTAAGCTTCGGTGATTACTCATTAACCCGTATTGTGTATGACCGTGTTGAACGTGGCCAGTTGGCAGTTAAACAGGGCAAATGGACAGAAGAGAACTTTATCCAGCCATATAAAGACATTCTGAATGAGTGGGCGGCTAATTATAGTATTGAAAATGCAGACGCGGCTTAATTTTAAATCACGAATGATTTAAAGCAGCTGTTTTAAAGAATATGTTTCATGCATCAGTTAATTTTTGATCAATATTTATTTCATAAAGAAATTTCCCTCTCCTTTTAAGGAGAGGGTTAGGGAGAGGATTTATATGAAAAGTGCCCTCATCCTCTTGCGGAGCATGCCCCTCATCCTCTTGCGGAGCACGCTCCTCATCCCAAAGGGAGAAGGGACTCTCAATATGAATTTAATAATCAATTGATGACATTTTGTTTTTGCGAAATTTAGAATATAGAGATAGAAGATCGAATATGGCCATTTTACTCCCAACTTCAACTGCTGGCAGCTTACCTAAACCATCTTGGCTGGCTGAACCTGAAAAATTGTGGTCAGCATGGAAACTTGAAGGCGAAGAATTATTAGATGCAAAACGTGATGCGTTGAAATTATCTTTGCATGAACAAATCCATGCAGGCATTGATATTGTCAGTGATGGTGAACAAACCCGTCAGCATTTTGTGACCACATTTATTGAACATCTTGAAGGGGTAGATTTCGAAAAGCGTGAAACGATGCGTATTCGTAATCGTTACGATGCAAGTGTCCCGTCTGTGGTGGGCGAAGTATCGCGTAAGAAAGCAGTGTTTGTTGATGATGCAAAATTCCTACGCAGCCAAACCAATCAGCCGATCAAATGGGCACTGCCTGGCCCAATGACGATGATTGATACTTTGTATGATGGTCATTACAAGAGCCGTGAAAAATTGGCTTGGGAATTTGCTAAAATCCTGAATCAAGAAGCGTTAGAGCTTGAAGCGGCAGGCGTAGATATCATTCAATTTGATGAGCCTGCGTTTAACGTATTTTTTGATGAAGTCAATGACTGGGGTATTGCGACCTTAGAGCGTGCGCTTGAAGGTTTGAAATGTGAAACTGCTGTTCACATTTGCTATGGTTATGGCATCAAAGCCAATACCGATTGGAAACAGACTTTGGGTAATGAATGGCGCCAATACGAAGAATCATTCCCGAAACTGCAGCAATCTAAGCTCGATATTATCTCGCTTGAATGCCAAAACTCTCGTGTACCGATGGATTTAATCGAACTGATTCGCGGTAAAAAAGTGATGGTTGGCGCCATTGATGTAGCAACCAATCAGGTTGAAACAGCAGAAGAAGTAGCTAATACATTACGCAAAGCATTGCAGTTTGTAGATGCCGACAAGCTATATCCTTCAACAAACTGCGGTATGGCGCCTTTACCTCGCCAAGTGGCGCAAGGCAAACTAAATGCGTTAAGCGCAGGCGCTGCCATTATTCGCCAAGAATTGACCGCATAAATTCGAGCTGACTCAATTTCATGTAAGGGCAATAAGTAAATTAAATTTGCTATTGCCCAAACCTGAGAAAGAGATAAGCCATATAGACCATTGAGATTGAAGAGATGATTGAAGCAACTGATTTTAGAAATGCAATGTCTTTATTGACGACTGCAGTCAACGTGATTACGACTGAAGGCGAAGCAGGCATGCATGGATTTACAGCATCAGCAGTATGCAGTGTGACAGATACACCGCCAACTTTGCTGGTTTGTATGAATCAATCCTCTCGTTCTCATGCGCATTTTCTTGAAAATAAAGTTCTGTCTGTCAATGTTTTGGGCGCACGGCATGAGCAAATTTCCAATGCTTTTGCTTCAAGCAAATTCAGTTCGGAAGAGCGGTTTAAATTGGGTTCTTGGACCACATTAGAAACAGGTTCACCAATACTCAAAGATGCTTTGGTCAGTTTTGACTGTCAGATTGAACAGATTCAAGAAGTGGGTACGCACAGTGTGTTTATGTGCCGTGTGGTCGCAATCAAGCAAAGTCAGCAGGAAGAGAGTTTGGTGTATTTCAACCGTGCTTATCATGCTGTAGGTCAAGTGGAGTTGGCTTAAACCAGTCAGACTTCTTCAATACATCACTTTAAAAGTATCTATTTCGTGGAACTCATTACTTTCTTAATTATTGGCGCATTTGCAGGTTTTGCTGCGGGGCTGTTTGGTGTCGGTGGTGGCACCATCATTGTGCCATTGCTCTATATTGTTTTTAGCCAAATGGGCTATAGCCCTGATGTGATTATGCATTTGGCGCTTGGTACATCTTTGGCTACGATTGTGGTGACATCGATCAGCTCCTTAATGGCGCACAATAAAAATGGCGCTGTGATTTGGCCTGTATTTAAAAATTTAGCTCCGCCAATGGCGATTGGCTGTTTTGCAGGCGCGGGCATTGCAGGCTGGCTGTCAGGTTTGCATCTGCAAATGATTGTCGGTGTGTTTTTACTTTGGGTGGCTTATAACATGTTTATGGGTGCAAAAAAGCCAGTCGATCCCAACAAAACACTGCCATCTACAGGCAAGCAAATTGTGGCGGGTTCGGGTATTGGCGTTGCATCGGCCATCTTCGGGATTGGCGGCGGCAGTATTACGGTACCGTATTTAACGGCAAATGGCGTGGTGATGCAAAAAGCGGTCGGGACGTCTGCGGCTTGCGGTTTACCCATTGCCATTGCTGGTGCATTAGGCTTTATGTTTTTTGGTATGCAACAGCAAGTTGAAATTCCAAATACCATTGGCTTTATTCATATCTATGCCTTTTTGGGCATTAGTGTGATGAGTTTCTTTACGGCTAAATATGGCGCGAAAACTGCGCATGCGCTTTCACCAGCAGTACTGAAAAAATGTTTTGCTGTGCTGTTATGTATTGTTGGATGCTTTTTTCTAGTGAAAGGCATTTTATAGAAGCCGACTGATCACAGTTAATTCATTCGAAACGTATGCTCTAGTGTGCAACAGCAAGCTAGAGCATTTTTATCTATAGCAATTTAAGTCTTTAAAATTTCAGAGATATTATTTAAAAACTTCATTTTAAAACTGACATTTCAAAGCTCTGTGCTTTTAGAAAAAACATTAATAATCACAATACCCAATAAAATAAAGGCCAAACCAATCATGGCAGGCAGGTCTAAATTTTGTTTAAACATAATCCAGCCCACGCATGAAATAAGCACAATGCCTGCAGCGGACCACATGGCGTAGGCCAATCCCATAGGAATCGATTTAAAGGTCAAACCTAAAAAGAAAAGCGCAATGGCATAGCCCAATACGGTAAAAACAATCGGCACAAATTCAGTAAAGCCATTGCTGGCTTTTAAGGCGGACGTTGCAATCACTTCGGCAATGATTGCAATGAGTAAATATATAAATGACATTGATTTCCTATAGGCATTCTACGGCATGGTGCAAGAGGTGCTGTTTTTCATTTCGCAACCAATCTGCACTTTCTGTCGTGGTATCAGTGCGATGCTGAAATGCATAATGTGGAACATAAATATCCACTTCAAATATCAGCTGTATTGCTTGACCGTTAATAATTAGGTTTTGCTTTAAATGTGTTTCATCAATAAATTCAAAATGATCAAAATTAAGTGATTGATCTTGCTGAGAGGAAGTCGTTGTATAGTACTTATGCAGAGGTGGTTCCACTTGTTTGAACAACTAAAAGCGTATTTATAAGTGATATTCCGCTCTAGTTAAGCCACCTTGTTTTGTTGGGGTAGCTGATCATAGTAAAACTCATTTGGTGTCATTTTGTCTAGACTCGAATGAGGTCGTTTCAGATTATAAAACTCAAAATATGCACTCAATTGCTTTTTCGCATCTGTGACACTGCTATAAGCTTTGAGATACACCTCTTCATATTTAACGCTCCGCCATAATCGTTCAACCATCACATTATCTACCCATCGACCTTTACCATCCATACTGATTTGAATGCCATTTGATTTCAATACATCAATAAATGCATCACTGGTGAACTGACTGCCTTGGTCTGTATTCAATATTTCAGGTGATCCATATTTTTCAATCGCTTCATTTAAAGCCGAAATACAAAAATCCACCTCCATACTAATCGATACCCTATGCGCAAGTACCTTGCGGCTATGCCAATCAATCACAGCACATAAATAAACAAAGCCTTTTGCCATAGGGATATACGTTATATCCGTAGACCACACTTGATTACTGCGCTGAATAGCCAATCCTTTGAGCAGATATGGATATTTACGGTGAGCTTGATTAGCCTGGCTTAAATTTGGTTTGCAATATAACGCCTGAATACCCATTTTCTTCATTAAAGTACGTGTATGACGTCGTCCTATATGATGCCCTTGACGATTCAACAAATCACGCATCATACGACTGCCTGCAAAAGGATATTGCATATGTAATTCATCAATACATCGCATCAGCTTCAGATCTGATGAGCTAACAGGTTTTGGGCGATAATAATAACAACCACGAGAGACTTTCAGTAACTTAGCTTGTTTAGATACTGAAATCTGAAGTGAGTGATCGATTAACTTTTGTGGTTGAAGCGGCCCAGTTTCTTCAACACACCTTCTAAAAAATCAATTTCTAATGCCTGCTCACCGATTTTTGCATGTAACTTTTTAAGATCAATGGGAGGTTCTGATGGAGCTTTTGATTGATCGAAAGCTTGTGAGGAAGCTGAGATCAATTGATTTTTCCAGTCAATAATTTGGTTTTGATGAACATCAAACTCAGAACTCAATTCAGCAAGTGTTTTTTCTGCTTTGATCGCAGCAAGTGCTACCTTAGCCTTAAAGTCGTTTGAATGATTTCTTCTTGGTCTACGTGCCATAAAATACTCCATATATTGATGTTTATAACATCATTTGAGGAGCAGAGTATCACTTATAGGAGTTGTTCAAATTTCCGGATCCATCTCTTGCAGACCATCTACAGCGATGGATACTTCAAAGCTTTCAATCACCTTTTCATATATAGTAGGTGCAGATGATATGTTGATGCTGGCAACTGTTTGCTGATCTGTAGGTAAACGGCTCAGTGCGAAGGCCACATGCTTATCACAAATAATTAAACCGCCATCCATCGGCAATGGTTGATGACTTTCTACATCGAGGGCTGACTTCAAACGCAGGCCTAAAAATAGCCCTTCATGAACTTGCTGACGCCAGTCTTCGACATACGCATTGCTCGGAGAGAATTCTAAAATACAGTTGCCAATCGCATGCAACTTGGCAGGCTCTGGCCATTGCACATGATTTTGATAATTTGAGTGTGCTTCAACATCCCAAGACAATAATTGCTGTTCAGCATCCCAAAGAGTGTTGCCAATCCAGCCTTGACGTTCATTCACTGGCGTATTTTCACGGCTTTTAAAACGTAGATCGATGGTGAAACTACGAGACTGAAACCAATACACAATGGTTTTTTCATCCGTTAATCCATTCGAAAAACTGATGCTTTTACGGCGAAAAGCACCATATAAATAGTCTGGAATAGGACCTGAAATCTCTTGGCTTGCTGGAAGTTGTGCTAAAGCCTGAAATAGATTCATGCGCTTGCTCCTTGAACTTCTGTATTTTCATCCATACCAAAAGAGGACAACGGCACAGCATTTCTTAGACTCAGTTCTCCTGAAGCGATACGTTTTTTGAGATAACTAAATGTTTGCGCGGTTTGATTAAATAAATGTTCGCCACCAATTAAGGGCTGATATTTAGGCGCTTCAGTAGAATGTACTGGCTCAATGATCGTGTCGTAATTGCATGCACAGAAAAGAGGAAAAGAGTAGCGCTCTTCAGAGACTTTTTTAACACGGTGCTTGGTGGCCAAATATTTGCCATTCGACAGAATTTCCATCATGTCGCCAATATTCATCACCAAGGTATTTTCAATCAATGGAATATCCATCCATTCACCTTGTTTATTTAATACTTGTAAACCTGGTGCCGTCGGCAAGAGCAGTGTAAAGCACTCATAGTCTGTATGTGCTCCAATGCCTTCAGCATCTTTCACTTCAGGGTTATACGGATAATGGATTAGACGCAGTTGGCTGGTCGGATGGGTAATTTTACGATCAAAAAAATGCTCATCTACATTCAATGCTAAAGCAAAGGCTTGAAAAATCTGCTCGCTAATACTGCGTAAATGGCAGTAATAATCACTGACGGTACTTTTAAATGTGGCATCATTTGGCCATAACGTAGGGCCAAGCAATGGAAATGCCGTAGTTTCGCCGTGATAATCATAATTGACGTCATAGGCTTCTTTTAGGTCGTAGCTGTTGCCTGAAAATTGTTCTTCACCAATTGGTACATATCCACTGTGATTTTTCGACAGCCCAATATAGTGTTGCATTTTACTGGCGGTATCTTGTTGGAAATAACGCTTTGCCACCTGAATTAGTGATGTCGCAAAATCAAAATTGAACTGATCACCTTTTAAATATAGAAAACCAACATCTTTACAGGCTTGATCCAACGCAGAGGCTACTTCTAAACGCTCTGACAATTCCGTGCTTTGCATTTTTGAAATATCAACAAGTGGCAAAACATAAGATTCATTCATCTTCAATTCCTGTAATGTTGGCCGTCCAACGCTGTAGTACATCATTTAGGCCGTCCTAAAGATGAAGAGGGATTAATCCAGTTATTTTTGCGTACTGACTTGGGTCATACGTGGAATTTTCGGTAGGTTTTCCATCGCTGGGTCGAGCTCGTCTTCCTGCGCATGTACCAAGAAATCCACCCGTTCGCGCAGTTGTTTAAATTCAGGACTCAGCATGAGTTCAGGATTACGAGGACGGGGTAAATCGACCTCAATAATTTCTTTAATTTCACCAGGATTGGCTTTGAGCGCCACAATACGATCCGCCAATAAAATCGCTTCATCCATATCGTGGGTCACAAAAATGATGGTGATATCAATGTTTTGCCATAGATCCATTAAATGCTTTTGCATTTTTTGACGGGTATGCGGGTCAAGTGCACCAAAAGGCTCATCCATCAATAATATTTTTGGTTCATTGACCAATGCGCGGGCAATAGCAACGCGCTGTTTCATCCCGCCAGACAGCTGATGCGGATACTGATCTTGGTATTTTTCTAGACCAATAATATCAATCCATTCTCGGGCGCTGGATTCGGCCGAAGCATTGCTGGCACCTTTCATTAAAGGGCCAAACATCACATTTTCTTTGACCGTTTTCCATGGAAAAAGCGTGTAGCCTTGAAACACCATGCCACGCTCAGGGCTTGGGCCTTCAATCGCTTGGTCATCGACCAGCAATTCACCGCTACTGTAAGGATCAAGCCCAGCCACAATTCGGCTAAAGGTCGATTTACCGCAACCCGATGGGCCAATCACGCAGATAAATTCACGTTTATGAATCTTTAAATCCAACTGATTTAAAATAGTGCGTTCAGTTTTGCCGTGCTTGAAACTTTGTGTAAGTTTTTTTGCTTCTAAAATGACAGGGCGTGCATAAATTGCATCGAAATAAGTGGTGGCATTAAACTCTGTGCTGTTCATTATTTTGCTCCTGCTTTCCATTTAAATAGACGTTGACCGAGTTTCATTAGCACCACATCGCACACCAAACCAATCACCCCAATGATGAGGATTGCGGCATAGACATTGTCAAAGTTTTGGTAACGCGCTTGTTGGGTGATAAACCAGGTAATCCCAGAGGTTGTGCCGATCAGTTCAGATACGATCAGATAGGTCCAAGCCCAGCCGAGCAATACACGCAAGTCGCGGTAAATATCAGGAAGCGCTGCTGGAATCACCACATGAAATAAGCTTTTCAATTTATTGGTGCCCAGCGTAAAACCTGCTTCGATCAGGCCACGGTCAACCATCCGTGTGGTATTGGCAATAATCAGAATTTGCTGAAACAGCGTACCAATCACGATAATGGCGATTTTAGGTGCATCATTAATACCTAAAATCGCAACGGCTAATGCACCAAAAGCAGGAGCGGGCAAGTAGCGGAAAAACTCAACAAAGGGTTTGGTCAGTTGTGATATTTTTTGAGAAAAACCGCAAAGAATACCCAGCGGAATACCGATGAGAGAGGCAATAAAAAATGCGCTGAACACAATTTTAATACTGTGCCATAAGCTTTGATGAAACCATGGGGCATCAGGCTGAGCTGGTGGAGTTATAAAAGCCGTAACTAATGCTTTTGCCACTTCATGCGGTGCAGGTAGATAGATTGGATTGACCAGTTTACCTTGCGGCGGTTCTGCGCCTGCATTGACCGCAGATTGCGCTTCAGCATAAAACACCGCTTTGTCTACACGGCTATCCACCTGAAAATAAGGCACACTGCCAGACTGAGTAATTTGCACCTGCGGATGCCATAAAAATGGCAAATAACTCACTGCACACCAAATGAGCACAGGGATTAAAAATGATCCTAAGCCAAGCAATAGCTTACTTTTTGGACTGAGCTCTCTTGCGACATAACCCATACTGACCAAGCCCCAATATTACTTTTTTAATAAAACGTAATACCGTTAAGCAATTTGAATGCCAAACGCGTGTATGCCGTGATTTATTGGTCTTATGCCAAGTTAGATAGGCTATAAACAACAAAAAGCCTGCAAAAGTAGCAGGCGATATCATTTTTTTGATCGATACTGATGCCAAAATGTACTTTTATGGCGCAAGCAATTGCAAAAAAAGTTTTTTCATTCCTTCACTCGCACCCGCTTTAATCAGTTGATACTGCTCAGGTACACGCTGATAATCTGCTTTCGGGTCGATATAAAAGGCACGGCAGTTGGCTGGGATTTCGTGAATCAATCCAGCCACAGGATAGACAGCCAGACTCGTACCAATCACAATAAAAATATCTGCTGTTTGCACACTCACACTTGCATCTTCGTAGGCAGGAACTGCTTCGCCAAACCAGACCACATGTGGCCGTAAAGGATATCCTTCAGGGCATTTATCAGTATCTAAGTTTAAATCAGCACCTTCAATGGGAAACAATTCCTGCGTATATTGCGCCTGAGGGCCAGAGCTTTTTGCGTAACGAATATTTCCATGCAGATGTAGTACATTTTGACTGCCTGCACGTTCATGTAGGTCATCAATATTTTGAGTAATGACTTGTACATCAAAAAAATCATCGAGTTCAGCAATTAATTTATGCGCTGCATTTGGCTCTGCGGCTAAAATATGTTTACGGCGTTCATTATAAAAACGCTGTACTAAAGAAGGGTCACGTGCCCAAGCTTTAGGTGTGGCCACATCTTCAATACGATGCTGCTCCCAAAGACCATCACTATCACGGAAGGTATTGATGCCGCTTTCTGCGCTCATGCCGGCACCTGAAAACACCACAATTTTTTGCATAGATATTTAGCCTTATATTTTAATTGATGAGTCCATTGCGTACGGTTGCATGTATTGAACGAATAATTCAGCGAATTTACTGTACTCAAAATATAGCGATTACTTCAACTTAGCTGATGCAATTCTTGTAGCACCCAATCGACAAATTTTTGTATTTGCGGTGAACTGTCTTGGCTCGAATGGACTAAATAATATTTTCGGCTACCGTGCAGTTTTTTATTTGATGCAATCACCAATTCTTTTTTTCTCAGTTCTGCTTCAATCAGCATTTGTGGAATCAGTGCCATACCCATGCCATGACTGGCGGCCACAGAAAGCATGGAAAAAAGTTCATGTCGCTGACCATCGAAAGGTTTGGGATGCTGAATCTGATGGGCCTGAAACCATTCTTGCCAAATACTTGGACGGGTGGTTTGCTGTAATAAGGGCAATTGAAGCAATTCTTCATCGCTTAAATTAAAACTGTGATCATCGGTCATTTCCGCAAGTGGAAAGTTGTTTTCAATCAATTTGGGGGAGCAGACAGGAACTACTTCCTCATCCATTAAATAATGCGCTTGAATGCCAGGCCAATGCTCAATTTGCTGTTGCGTTCCTGCAAAAATAGCTGCGTCAAAGACATTTTCATTAAACAAAAAAGGTTTGGTACTGGTTTCCAAATGCACGGTAATTTCAGGATGCTGTGAATTTAATTTATGTAATTTTGGCAACAGCCAACGTGTGGCAAACGTTGGCACAACGCCCAGCTTTAAAGTACCACCTAAGCCTTTGTGCGTCATGATATCAGAGGTGCTTTTTTCGATGCCTTGCAAAAAGGGTTTAATACTTTTTGCATATTGTTTGCCTGCTTCTGTGAGATCGACACCGTGACGCGTTCGGCTAAATAGCGTGACACCTAGATATTCTTCTAGCTGTTGAATTTGGCGTGACACAGCACTTTGAGTAATAAATAACTCTTGAGAAGCATGCGTATAACTTGCGTGTTTTGCAGCAGATTCAAAGCAAATTAAGCTTTGCAATGATGGAATATTACGCCGCATAGATAAAGTCCTTTTTATCGAGAGGTATCACAAAATGGCATATAAGAATGATTTTCATATACCACTATAGTCTATAAATAAAGCAATCCGCAGTTCAAATCAGTGGCTAAAGTGCTTAACACGCTGTGAGCCAAGCTTAGGTATGCGAAAGGCGCATATCTACATGCAAATTAATCGTTTGAATGAATCACTTTTCACACATAGCATCAAATAAAACAACGAAAACCTGAAAAAGCAGAGGATGCGATGAATCAAATGGTCAATGTAAAAAAGGCAAAAGTACAATTTAACTGGCAAGACCCGTTTCTTTTGGAACAGCAATTAACTGAAGAAGAACGCATGATTCGCGATACTGCGCATGCATACTGTCAAGAGCATTTACAGCCACGTGTACTGGAACAATTCCGCCATGAAAAAACCGATGCATCTATTTTCCGAGAAATGGGCGAACTTGGCTTACTTGGCCCAACGATTCCAGAGCAATACGGCGGCGCAGGTCTAAACTATGTTAGTTATGGTCTCGTTGCGCGTGAAATTGAATATGTGGATTCTGGCTACCGCTCAATGGCCAGCGTTCAAAGTTCTTTGGTGATGGTGCCGATTAATGAATTTGGCTCTGAAGAGCAAAAACAGAAATACCTACCAAAACTGGCAACAGGCGAATACATTGGCTGTTTTGGTTTAACTGAACCAGATCATGGCTCTGACCCAGGTAGCATGATTACTCGTGCAAAAAAAGTCGAAGGTGGCTATCGTCTCACGGGTGCAAAAATGTGGATTACCAACAGCCCAATTGCCGACGTGTTTGTTGTTTGGGCGAAAGAAGTATCGCATGAAGGCAATGTAGGTGACATTCGTGGTTTTATTTTGGAAAAAGGCTGGGAAGGGCTATCAGCACCAGCGATTCACGGTAAAGTTGGCTTACGTGCATCGATTACCGGTGAAATTGTCATGGACAATGTTTTTGTCCCTGAAGAGAACGCTTTTCCAGAAGTACGTGGTTTAAAAGGTCCATTTACCTGTCTAAACAGTGCACGTTATGGTATCGCTTGGGGCGCAATGGGCGCAGCTGAATTCTGCTGGCACACAGCGCACCAATACACCATGGACCGCAAACAGTTCGGTCGACCATTGGCGGCGAATCAGCTGATTCAAAAGAAATTGGCGGATATGCAAACTGAGATTGCCTTGGGGCTACAAGCTGCGCTTCGCTTTGGACGTATGAAAGATGAAGGTTTAGCTGCAGTAGAAGGCACATCACTCATTAAACGTAACAACTGTGGCAAGGCTTTAGATATTGCCCGTGTAGCGCGTGACATGATGGGCGGAAATGGTATTTCTGATGAGTTTGGTGTTGCCCGCCATTTGGTTAACCTCGAAGTCGTCAACACTTATGAAGGCACACATGATGTACATGCACTGATTCTAGGTCGTGCGCAAACAGGCATCGCGGCTTTTGGTAACTAATTGAATTCAATATCAATAAGGTGCTCTACATAGAGTGCCTTAGAGACTTTTTATGCAAAAATAAACTTAATCAATAAAGGATTCATCGTGAAACACTCTTGTAACTCTGTGCAATAGCCTGAGCAGTGATGAAATAAAAAGAATAAAAAAGGCAAATGTGCAGACATAGGAATGCCGATGACTCATTTGGGAAAATGAGGAACAAGGAAATGAATAACGAAATGCAAAACGGAGCAGGAACGCTCAAATTGCCTTCTAACGTGGGCACGATGCATCGTATTACCAGCAACACTTGGAAAATGGCCTTTATTTTTGCCTTTATTTCATTGGTGATTGATGGTGTAGACATTATGTTGCTGTCATTCAGCCTCACCAGTTTAAAGGCTGAGTTTGGTTTAAGTACATTTCAAGCAGGAATGCTTGGTAGCTCTTCTTTAGCAGGGATGGCGCTAGGTGGTATTTCTGGTGGATGGGCGTGCGATAAATTTGGTCGTGTGAAAACTATTGCTTGGTCGGTCGTATTTTTCTCAATCATGACATGTATTTTAGGCTTTACCCAAAGCTATGAACAATTTTTAATTTTACGTTTTATTGGCGCTTTTGGTTTGGGTTCACTTTATATGGCGTGTAATACGCTCATGGCAGAATATGTACCAACCAAATACCGCACAACGGTACTTGGGACTTTGCAAACGGGTCAAACCGTGGGGTATATCGTTGCAACGCTGATGGCGGGTGCCATTATTCCAGATCACGGCTGGCGCATGCTATTTTATGTCACGATTATTCCTGCTGCTTTTGCCCTTATCTTTATGCGTTTTGTTCCTGAACCAAAATCTTGGCAGGAAGCAAAAATTGAGCAGCTAAAACGCCGTGAATTAAAACTTGAACCTGTACAGCAGCAAGCTGCAGTCAATCAAAATGCACCTTCTGAAAGTATTTATAAACGTATTTTTGGACACACTAATCATCGCAAAATGTTCTTCTTTTGGATGTCGACCGCTGCATTTCTACAATTCGGTTATTACGGTGTTAACAACTGGATGCCAACGTATCTAGAAACCGAACTCAGCATGAACTTTAAAGCCATGACAGGCTATATGGTAGGTGCATATACCGCCATGATTCTGGGCAAAATTTTAGCCGGCTATGCCGCTGACAAGTTCGGACGTCGTATAACCTTTGTGTTTGGTACGGTAGCCACGGCAGCATTTTTACCGATCATCATTTTCTATAACACACCAACCAACATTGCCTATTTACTCGTAACTTTCGGTTTCCTATACGGTATTCCATACGGTGTAAATGCAACTTATATGGCAGAAAGCTTCTCGACGGATGTACGCGGTACGGCTATTGGCGGTGCTTACAATATGGGACGTTTAGGCGCAGCCATTGCACCAGCAACCATTGGCATGATTGCTGCTGGCGGATCGTTCACCATGGCCTTTATTGTGATGGGTGCTGCTTACTTTATTGCAGGTGTTATTCCAGGCTTGTTCATTCGTGAACGTCAATATGACCCGCAGCAAGCATCACTTTCTTCAGATGCGGAAAAAGAAAAACTTGCAAGTTTAGATACACATGTCGCTGAAGCAGAGCAAAAAGCGTCTGCAAAAACTGCAACAGTTAAATAATTAAAAAGATCTGTGCCATAGCTCAATCCTATGGCACATCTGGAGTGAACTATGGGTGCATTAAAAGGAATTCGTGTATTGGACTTAAGCCGTGTTTTGGCAGGTCCTTGGTGCGGTCAAATATTGGCTGATTTAGGAGCAGAGGTAATCAAAATTGAGCGTCCTAAAGTCGGGGATGATACACGCATGTGGGGACCACCTTGGATGCCAAATCAGCAAGGTCAAGCGACGAAAGAATCAGGCTATTACCAATGTGCGAACCGTAATAAATATTCTGTAGCCATTGATATTGCCAGTGAAGAAGGGCAAGCTCTAGTCCGTGAAATTGCCCAAACGGCAGATGTCGTGATTGAAAACTACAAAGCAGGTTCACTGGCCAAATATGGTTTGGACTATGCATCGCTCAGTGCGCTAAATCCAAATATCGTATATTGCTCAATTACAGGTTTTGGTCAGGATGGGCCACGCGCGGAAGAACCGGGCTATGACTTTATTATTCAAGGTATGTCAGGTTTGATGAGTATTACTGGTGAATCTGATGATGTAATCGGTGGAGGCGCACAAAAGGTGGGGGTCGCTGTGGTCGATATTCAGACCGGACTGTACTCAACGATTGCCATTCAGGCGGCATTGTTGGCGCGGCAGCATACAGGCCGTGGTCAATATATTGATATGTCCTTACTAGACGTACAGGTGGCGGCTCTGGCCAATCAAGGCATGAACTATTTGACCTCGGGTAAAGCACCCAAGCGTATGGGAAATAATCACCCGAATATTGTGCCGTATCAAACTTTTAAAGCCAAAGATAAGGAATTTATTATTGCCTGTGGTAATGACAAGCAATTTAAAGACTTGTGTATTGCGATTGGCTATAAAGAACTGCTAGATCAACCAAACTATTTACGTAATCAAGATCGGGTAAAGCACCGTGAAGAATTAATTCCATTATTGAGTGCCTATTTTCTCACTCAAGATGCTCAAGTTTGGGTCGATGCGATTCATGCGGTAAAAGTGCCAGTCGGTGTAATCAACTCTGTAGAAGAAGCATTAAATGAACCACAAATTCAACACCGTCAAATGGTGGTGAATATTCCACATGCTTTAAATCATGATTTTAAAGTGATTGGATCACCGATGAAATTATCTGATACGCCTGTGGAATACCGTCATGCACCTCCACAGTTAGGGCAGCACACGACAGAAATTTTGTCCCAATATAGAACTGAAGCTGAATTAAATGAATTGGCTGCACAAGGCATCATTGATCAACTCAATCATCCTGCAGCTTAAAATTTCATGGGATTATTCTTCAAACTATTCTTCAATATATGGGCTTAAACGCCTATGTGGAATGAGTGGAGTTAAAAGTTTAGACCGAAGGACTCCAATACTTCGGTCTTTTTCAATATCAATATTCATTTACGGAGTGCTTTTAATGTTAATTTTCTAGATAAAGTATAATTATTCATCAAAGCTTGGGCCTGCAATACGGTCTTTATTTTTTTGTATGAAAGAGATGTCCATACTTTTGCGCCTTGATATTTTTTCTTTAAGCTATAACTTTCAAATTCTGGATTATACACAAACCAATTTCCGCAATGCTGCACGCAATAAGCATTTATATGCCTATTTTTCAAGTCTACTAATTGCACAGAAAGATTTCGATACCATCTCCATTGACGAGAGTATAAGTCTTTATATCCTTAATACGCTGAGTTTTAACATCTGCATAAGAAATCGTAGAACTAAAGCCAATGATTAAACTAAAAAGTAATATTGATCCGTTTTTTATATAGATGAACCATTCTTCTAATTGTCCATTTATTTTAAGAACGGACATTAAATCAAAGCCTTCAAACGAAATAAAGCCCTGCACAATGGCAAGGCTCTATTTTAATAACATTACATTGAATTTGTTCAGCTGCATATTATTGCTGTATAAAATTCTGCAAAGCCTGATTAAATGCATCTGGCTGTTCAATGTTTGAAATATGCGATGCATTAATTTCAAATAATTGGCTATTTGTAATGTGTTCTTGCATAAATTGACCATCTGCAACTGTAGTTACAGGGTCTTGTTGACCTGCAATAATTAATACAGGTACGTGAATAGACGAGATTTCATTGCGTAAATCCGCTTTAGCCAAAGCTTCACAACAACTTGCATAACCTTCTGGGCTGCCAGCTCCGAGGTCGTTACTCAAAGATTGTACAGTTGCCGTGTTACTTTGGATAAAGGGTTCTGTAAACCATCGTGATGCTGCCGTTTCTGCAATTGGTTTCAGACCTTGTTGACGGACTAACTGTGCACGTTCATTCCAAGCTGATTCTTGCCCAATTTTTGCAGCGGTATTGCATACAATGACATGGTTAAAGCGTTCAGGATGATGTATTGCAAGCCATTGACCTGTTAAACCACCCATCGATATTCCACAAAATGTGGCCTGTTGAATATTTAAATGATCCAATAAATGGATGACATCTGTACCCAATTGATCAAGGCTATAAGGCCCTTGAGGGGCAGAAGATGCACCATGACCACGTGTATCATAACAAATGACAAAATAATCCTGCTGCAGCGCCTCTATCTGAGGCTTCCACATGCTGAACTTTGTGCCTAAAGAATTAGAAAAGACAATCGCAGGTTTATTGGTATCACCAAAAGTTGCGTAATTAATCGTTGCATCATTGGATATGAATGTAGGCATATTTTGAATCCTTAATTTTATAAATCTCCTAAATCCCCCTATGAGAAGGAGGACTTTTATTGAGGATTAAACACGTTCAATAATCAAAGCGATGCCTTGACCGACACCAATGCACATCGAACAGAGGGCATATTGACCTGAAATTGCCTCAAGGTGATTTAACGCAGTCATAACTAAACGGGCTCCAGATGCACCTAAAGGATGCCCCAAAGCAATAGCGCCACCGTTTGGATTGACATGTTTAGCGCCATCTTCCAAACCTAGTTCACGGGTAACCGCTAAGGCTTGAGCCGCAAAAGCTTCATTCAGCTCGATTACATCCATTTGTTCAAGGCTTAGACCTGTTTGAGCTAACAACTTTTTTATGGCAGGCGCAGGACCAAAGCCCATGATTTTGGGTTCAACACCCACCACCGTTGCCGCAATAATTTTGGCCCGTGGCTTTAACTTAAATTTGTTGACAGCATTATCAGAAGCAATCAGTAGTGCAGCTGCACCATCATTGATCCCTGAAGCATTGCCCGCAGTGACCGTCCCATCTGCTTTCACCACAGGTTTGAGTTTTGCTAAGCCTTCTGCTGTCGTCGATGCACGTGGATGCTCATCTGTATCGACTATCAGTGGGTCGCCTTTACGCTGTGGAATGATTACAGGGATGATTTCTTTCTCAAAAAAACCATTGGCTTGTGCAGCGGCTGTACGGCGCTGACTTTCTAAGGCAAAAGCATCTTGATCTTCACGGTTAATATTGAATTGTTCTGCCACATTTTCAGCGGTTTGAGGCATGGTTTCCACGCCATACATTTGCTTAAGGATTGGATTGATAAAACGCCAACCCATGGTGGTGTCTTCTATCTTTTGGCTGCGTCCATAAGCACTTTCCGATTTACCCATAACAAAGGGCGCACGGGACATACTCTCTACACCGCCGGCAATAATTAAGTCTGCTTCATTTGCTTTAATTGCACGGGCTGCCATCGCAATCGCATCAAGCGATGAACCACAAAGTCGGTTTACAGTTGTAGCAGGAACTTGAAAAGGTACACCTGCAAGTAGGGACGACATTCGTGCAACATTACGGTTATCTTCACCGGCTTGGTTCGCGCAGCCGTAAATCACGTCATCCACTGACTCCCAAGCAATACTTGGATTTCGCTGCATCAGTGCCTTAATGGGTAAGGCACCTAGGTCGTCGGTACGCACTGCTGCTAAACCGCCCGCATAACGACCGAAAGGGGTGCGGATTGCATCGATGATATATGCGTTTTTCATATTATTTATTTCCAAATCTTTTGATCTCCCTTAATCCCTCCTAAAAGGAGGGAGACTTTCCAATCTTACTTAAATGTCGATGGATTAAAGTCCCCCGTTGAAAAAGGGGGATTTATGGGGACTAATCATTCATTCTGTATTAACTTGATTTCGCATCAATCAGCTTCGCACCTGTCATTGACTGTAATTCGTCAAAGCTCAAGCCCTCAACTTTTTCAATGACTTTCATACCATCAACCGTCACATCAATGACGCACAGATCTGTATAAATACGATCGACACATTGCAGGCCTGTGGCAGGATATGACAATTCAGCGACAATTTTCGGTTCACCTTTTTTGGTCACATGGTCTGTAGTAATAAAGACTTTTTTCGCCCCAACAGCCAAATCCATTGCACCACCTACAGCAGGAATTGCATCTGGCGCACCAGTATGCCAATTTGCTAAGTCACCATTTTGGGCAACCTGAAAAGCGCCTAATACTGCAATATCTAAATGACCGCCACGCATCATGGCAAAAGAGTCGCCATGGTGAAAAAAGCAGCCGCCCGTTTGCATGGTGACAAACTCTTTTCCTGCATTAATTAATTCAGGGTCTTCTTCGCCTTTAGCCGGAGGAGGACCAAAAGCCAAAAGACCATTTTCTGAATGTAGAAAAACATCTTTGTCTGTTGGTAAATAATTTGAAATTTTGGTGGGTAAGCCAATGCCTAAATTGACATAAGCACCATCTGGAATATCTTGTGCAACACGTTCAGCAATTTGATCACGGGTTAATTTGGTATAGCTCATGGTTCTTTCCTCACGTGATTTATGCAGATTGCTCAAGCTGTGCAGGTTGAACAGCCACAACATGTTGTACAAAAATGCCAGGGGTAATAATGTGCTCAGGATCCAATGCACCAAGTTCAACCACTTCTGAGACTTGAGCAATTGTTACATCTGCCGCCATGGCCATAATGGGGCCAAAGTTACGCGCTGATTTGTTGTAAACCAAGTTGCCCCAGCGGTCGCCTTGATGTGCTTTGATTAAAGCAAAATCGGCTTTAATTGGATTTTCGAGAACAAAATCTTTGCCTTCATAATGGAGGGTAGGTTTACCTTCTGCCAGCAATGTACCAAAACCTGTTGGTGTATAAATTGGACCCAAACCCATACCTGCCGCTTGAATACGGCAAGCCAAGTTACCTTGCGGAACAAGCTCAAGTTCTATCTTTCCTGCACGATATAATTCATCGAACACCCAAGAGTCGGATTGGCGAGGGAAAGAACAGATCATCTTACGGACAGCACCAGCTTTGAGTAATTTAGCCAGTCCATAGTCACCATTACCTGCATTGTTATTGACGATGATGAGATCTTTGATCCCAAGTTCAATCAGTCCATCAATCAGTTCAGCAGGCTGACCAGCCGTACCGAAACCGCCAATCATAATGGTTGATCCATCCTTAATTTGAGAAAGTGCTTCTGTTAATGAAGCGGTACTTTTATCAATCATGCTACGATCCTTCATCAAGAACGATAAAACTATTTACCTGACTAACCACTTCAGTCATACAAGGCAGATAATCTTTTATTTCAAATATTTACAAACTTAAAAATGCATATAAATGGATTCTAATCATGTGCTACACAATTGGAATCCAATCACATCAGCTGTCATCACCACGAACAGAAGAGGGATGACGATTTAAAGCCATAACTTCAATATTCATATACGGGTAAAGGGGAAGCCCTTGTAAAATGTTGTGTAACTCTTCATTGCTTTCAACATCAAAAATACTGATATTTGAATATTGACCGGTAATGCGCCAGATATGACGCCATTTGCCTTGACGTTGTAAATCTTGTGAATAAGCCTTTTCTACAGCTTTAATTTCATTGGCTTTTTCGACTGGCATATCTAATGGAATATTGACATCCATGCGTACTTGGAAAAGCATTTCTTACTCCTAGCTAAATGTTATTTGCGACGTAAGTCATCAATTTTGTTTTCATCAATTTCAATCCCTAAACCCGCTGTGGTCGGAATCTTGAGTTCGAAATCTTGATATTGAAGTGGGGTTTTTAAAATTTCTTCAGTCAACAGCAATGGACCAAAAAGCTCCGTGCCATAAGCTAAATTGTCAAATGTAGAAAATGCATGTGCCGATGCAATAGTGCCCACAGGGCCTTCAAGCATGGTTCCACCGTATAAATCGATACCCGCAAGTTTGGCGATTTTTGAAACCTCACAGCCTTCGATTAAACCGCCAGACTGTGCAACTTTGACTGCAAAAACAGAGGCAGAATGGTGCCGAGCAAGTTGATATGCCGTTTGAGGCCCCATCAGTGATTCATCTGCCATAATCCCAATATCAAAACGACGAGTTAAACGGCACATCGCGTCAATGTTATCGATTGCGCAAGGCTGCTCAATCAGGTCAACACCACCATCTTGTAACAACTGAATGCCTTTAATGGCATCTAATTCAGACCATGCACGGTTGACATCTACACGTATAGAAATGTCTGAACCTAACGCTTTTTTAATGGCTAAAACATGCTCAACATCAGCTTCAACGGGACGTGAACCGATTTTAAGTTTGAAAATATTGTGTCGTTTTGCCGCAATCATTTTTTGTGCTTCGGCTATGTCTTTTTCCGTATTGCCAGATGCAAGTACCCAAAGAACAGGCAAGCTGTCACGTAAACGGCCGCCCAATACTTCACTTAAGGGCAGATTTAAACGCTGCGCCAAAATATCGAGTAGCGCCGTTTGAATGGCACATTTAGCAAAGCGATTGCCGTTAATATTACGTTTAATAGCTTGCATGGTTTGAGCTACATTCAAACCAGTGAGAGTTTTCAGTAAAGGACTAAAATAAGTTTCAATATTGGTACGAATGCTTTCAGGGCTTTCTTCACCATAGCCTAGACCACCAATCGTCGTCGCTTCACCCCAACCGATATAACCATCTTCGGTGGTGATTTTAATCAAAACAAGGGTTTGCGTTTGCATGGTTGCAACAGCCATCTTGTGCGGACGGATTGTTGGGATTTCCACGAGCAGGGTTTCAATCGACTTATACATCTTGCGTATTTCTTATCTATCCAACTATTTATATACCCTAATTTAATGTAATATCTTTAACTAGAGCGATTTTGGTATTTTTAGATACTTAAAAGGTATATAAATGGAATTAAGGCACTTACGTTACTTTGTCACTGTGGTTGAAGAGCAAAGTATTACCAAGGCAGCAGAAAAATTATGTATTGCTCAGCCGCCTTTGAGCCGCCAAATTCAAAAGCTTGAAGAAGAACTGGGCATTACCTTGTTTGAGCGTGGTTCTAGACCCGTGAAAACCACAGAAGCTGGTATGTTCTTTTATGAGCATGCTGTGCAGATATTGACGCATACCGCCCAGGCCACAACCATGGCACAGCGGATTAATGCCGTCGATAAAACTGTCCGCATTGGTTACGTCAGTTCGCTTTTATACGCATTATTGCCGCAAATTATTTATTTATTTCGACAACGTAACCCAGATATTCATGTTGAACTCATAGAATGTGGCACACGCGACCAGATTGAAGCCTTAAAAACCGGTCGAATTGATATTGGTTTTGGACGACTTCGATTAACTGATCCGTCCATTAAACGTATTTTATTAAGAAAAGAAGCGCTACGTTTAGCTATTCATAAAAATCATCATTTGGCTGAATTTAAAGACAAAGGCATTTATCTTTCTCAAATTTTAGATGAACCCATTTTTGCCTATCCAACGACACCGAAACCGAATTTTTCCACGCTCATTCAATCGATATTTACCGAATTAGGACTTGTACCTAAACTTTTAACCGAAGTGCGTGAAATTCATATGGCTTTGGGCTTAGTGGCGTCGGGAGAGGGCATTTCCTTGATTCCTGAAAGTGCCAGTGATATTGGCATGAAAAATTTGATGTACATCCCAATCTTAGATTTGGAAGCCTATAGTCCAATTTCTTTGTCGGTGCGCAATATGGATCATAGTAATTACATTCCAAAGATACTGGATTGCATTCGTGAAGTCTTCGTTGAAGAAAATATCGACTTACACGCCATCGATGCAGATGCATAACTAATCAAGGTTTCATGGTCGATGTAACACAAGATCCACTATTCAGATGATAGGGTCTTATGGAATATCAATCACTTCAGCCCAAAGCATCCTGATAAATACAAGATTGTGCTATTTCAAAAACCTTTTCATCTTCAATATTTAATTGATCGTATTGCTGCATTTTTTGAATCATCCATTCAAAGTCTGAAGTTTGTGGCGCTTGGGTCTTGCCAAAATTTTGAATGATGCTTTTGATCCGATGAAAAGCCTCGACGTGAATCTGCTCAGAACAATCAAAACGGATGATGTGATATTGCTTTAACAAAGAAAATATTTCTGAGAAATGCGTTTGTTGAAGCAGATCGTTTTGTGCTTTTTGGATGGCAAGATTGATCGCCTTTAAGGTATTGGGATGTTTTTCTGCCCAATCATGAGTAAAAGCCAAAACCTTATCTGGTATAGGCTTAATAATATCTTGGCTATTGACGATGATACGACTATAGCCTTGTATTTCAGATTGCGTATTCCACGGCTCTCCGACACAGAATCCATCAATTCGTTGCGTTGATATTGCTTCCACCATATAAGGCGGTGGTAGAGTTGAAAAGGTCTGCGTTTGAGCGAGTTCTGTGTCGGCAAGTGCCAACCATTCTCTTAAAATATAATGATGAATCGAATGCTGAAAAACATGCGCCAACTGAATCTTTTGAGTCTGCTTTATCGCAGATACGATTTTCTCTGCTGAATTAATTGGTAGATCTAATGCATGGATCTTTAATTCATAGTAGAGCTTTTGACTCAGACTAATATAAGCGCAATTGGTACTGAGCGTTAGTGAGGTTTGTAAGGGGATGCCGAGATGGTCTTTGCCCGTCACAGACGCAGGCAGCATGGCCGATAAACAGTGTGCTGCATCTAAAAAACCAAAAGCTAGACGGTCACGTAAACTTGCCCAAGACGGTTCTTGAGTTAGTGTGACATTCAAGCCTTGTTCAGCAAAATACCCTTGATGTTCTGCCCAGAGCAAAGCAACACAGTCAAGTAAAGGAATATAGCCCAATTGAATATCAGTTTTTTCAAGCTTTTGCATGGTTTATTCCTTAAATTGAGACTGTAACAGCGCTTGCGCATCAAGCAGTCGGCGCGCCATTTCACCCATCGTCATACGGTGACTCATGGCATTTTTTCTCAGCAAATTAAATGCTTGATCTTCGGTTAAACCATGCATTTGTATTAAAAGCACTTTGGCTTTTTCAATATCTTTTCGATCGGCCAATTTGCACTTGGTTTCAGCCAAATCATTCAGCAGTTTTTTATGCTTTTTATATTGTTCAATCGAAATTTCTAAAATGCTATTCAAACGTGCAGGGTCAATACCATCGACAATATATGCCGTGACACCCGCATCAATCGCGCTTCGGATGATTTCAAGACTCGAATTTTTAGTGAACAGAATAGTCGGTAAGTCAAATTGGCTGACACAGCTTTCAATGACATCGCGATGTGGATGATCCATATCCAATAAAATCACATCTGCCTGAATATTTTGCAGATATGACATATTTAAATGATCAATCATGAAACTGGCGACCACATCAAAGTCATGTTGAATTAATGAGGCTTGAATAAATTCAGCGCGTTCTTGATCATCATCAATTAGGGCTATTTTTAGTTTTGGCATGCAAACGCTCAGACAGAGCCAAACAAATACGTATTGAGTTTTCTAAGCAATTTAAATGCCAAATTTTAAGACAATACAAAGTATAAATCTGCTTCTAAATTTTAGCTTGGTTATATGCACATTTTAAAATAGAACCATTTCCGTGCACTGATCTTGTGCAGGGCTGAACCACGTTTGAACATTCAGCCGCATCTCTATAGGCATATTGACTATCTATTTACCTTAATTCGCTTATTTTCGGATAGATCGGCGCTCAATGCTTAAATATAGAGATGAAATTTGCGATTGAAATAAAAACTTGGCACGTATCGTGCTTAATACTTATTGAGTCAAAGAAGACTCTAAAAATTTGTTAGACGGCCAACGACGTCCGTTCTGATCGACTCTGTTATGTGTTAGCGACATAACCGAGTAATTCATGCGTTCAGTTCAGTCAGGAGAAGGTTATGTCTTCAAATTTAAATGCCAAAAAAGCCACAAAAATAAGTCTATTTAATTTTTCTTCAGCAGCAATGCGGGCCTTCCACATGAGTTGGCTCGCATTCTTTGTTTGCTTCTTTGCATGGTTTGCCTGTGCACCGTTGATGCCAGTGATTGCTGGCGAATTTCACCTCACGAAAGATCAAATTGCCAATATTAATATTGCCGCTGTTGCGATCACGATTTTAGTCCGTCTGATCGTTGGTCCTTTATGTGATAAATATGGCCCGCGTAAAACCTATACAGCTTTATTAATCATCGGCAGTATTCCAGTCTTTGGTGTCGCTTCTGCGAGCAGCTATGAATCCTTTCTTTTCTTCCGCTTGCTGATCGGCGCGATTGGCGCAAGCTTCGTCATCACTCAGTACCATACAAGCATTATGTTTGCGCCTAATGTTGTGGGTACAGCCAATGCTGCAACAGCAGGCTGGGGCAATGCAGGCGGCGGTGCAACTCAAGCCCTTATGCCTTTACTGCTTGGCGCACTCGTTATGTTTGGTGTAGAGCAAGCGATGGGCTGGCGTATTGCGCTGATTGTACCCGGTGTGATGATGCTGATTGTTGGTGCGCTTTACTGGAAGTTCACACAAGACTGTCCGCAAGGCAACTTTAAAGAACTTCGCGAACAAGGCATCAGTGTTGGCAGTGACAAAAAAGGCGGCTTGGCAATTCTAATGCATGCAGCACGCAATTACCGTGTATGGATTCTATTTGGCGCTTACGCAGCTTGTTTCGGTATTGAAATCTTTATTCACAACATTGTAGCAATGTACTACGTCGACCATTTCAGCTTTGGATTAAAAGAGGCGGGTATGGCAGCAGGTATCTTTGGTTTGCTTGCATTGTTTGCTCGTGCGCTTGGCGGCATTGTTTCGGACAAAGTAGCGACTAAAAAAGGCTTGGATGGCCGTACCAAAGTGTTATTTGCCATGATTCTGCTAGAAGGCTTATTCCTGATTGTCTTCTCACAAATGAATACTGCAGTGCTTGCAATCCTTGCAATGACAGTCTTTGCGCTCTTCACCCATATGGCGTGCGGCGCAACCTATGCCTTGGTGCCATTCATTGACCGTGATGCTTTAGGCGGTGTTGCAGGCATTATCGGTGCAGGCGGTAACGTAGGTGCAGTGGCTGCAGGCTTCTTGCTTAAAGGCATGCTGGATATTCAAACCACGCTTATGGTGTTGGGCGGTCTAGTGGTTATCGCTGCAAGCTGTGTACTCATGATCCGCTTCTCTGTAGAGCATAAGGAAAAAGAACAGCGCCTATTTGAACAAGCTGTAAATGAACGAAATTTAGCTGAAGCTCAAAACTAATACTGAAAAGTTGCCTCTAAACATCGCGATTTAGGGGCAAATAAAAAAATCTTGCGGAGAAAGAATATGAAAATCATCATGATTGGACATGGCATGGTTGGCCATAAATTTATCGAATCTGTACTGGAACACGCAGGTGATGATGTTGAATTAACCATTTTGGCTGAAGAGCCGCGTTTAGCCTATGACCGTGTGCATTTAACTGAATATTTCAGCGGTAAATCGGCTAAAGATTTAACCCTATGCCGCAGCGACTTTGCCGATGCATACGGTATAGATTTACGCCTTAGCACCAAAGCGGTTGAAATTGATCAGCGCAATAAAACGGTCACAACCAATCACGGTGATATTCTTTCTTTTGACAAGCTGGTGCTCGCAACAGGTTCATATGCATTTGTGCCGCCAATTCCAGGCAATGAGCGTGAAAACTGCTTTGTGTACCGTACCATTGAAGACTTAGATGCCATCCGTGCCGCAAGCTTGAATGCTAAAACAGGTGTGGTGATCGGCGGCGGTTTATTGGGTCTGGAAGCAGCAAAAGCGCTGCGTGATTTAAACTTAGAAACCCATGTTGTTGAATTTGCACCACGCTTAATGGCAGTTCAGATTGATGATCTAGGCGGTAAAGTTTTACGCTCGAAAATTGAAAATCTAGGTGTTAAAGTCCATACGCAAAAAGCGACATCTTGCATCGAAGATGGTGCAAATGCGAAGCATGTAATGAAGTTTGGTGATGGTTCTGAACTGGAAACCGACATCATCTTATTCTCTGCAGGTATCCGCCCACGCGATGAATTAGCGCGCCAAAGTGGTTTAGCCATTGGTGAGCGTGGCGGTATTGTAATTAACGATTATTGCCAAACCTCAAACCCTGACATTTATGCCATTGGTGAATGTGCGCTTTGGCAGAATAAAATTTATGGCCTAGTTGCGCCGGGCTATGACATGGCACGTATTGCAGCAAAGCATGTGATGGAACAAAACTGCACGCTTTTCGCTGGTGCAGATATGAGCACCAAGCTGAAACTGATGGGAGTTGATGTTGCATCTGTAGGCGATGCGCATGCAATGACACCAAATTCTTTAAGCTATTTCTATGCAGATGAAGCAGCTCAGGTTTATAAAAAAATTGTCGTGAATGCAGAGAAAACTAAGCTGCTAGGTGCAGTATTGGTGGGCTGTGCTAAAGAATACAATGACCTGCTGCAAATGATGCTGAATGGCTTAGAAGTTCCAGAAAGCCCAGAAAGCCTAATCATGCCTGGCTATGCACAATCTGCAGGTAAATCGGGCGGAAGCGGTGTCGATCTGCTGCCAGACAGCGCAACGATTTGTTCATGTAACAACGTCTCTAAAGCAGATATTTGTTCAGCCATTGCTGACGGATCGACTTCTTTAGGCGCATTGAAAAAATGTACTAAAGCTGCAACAGCTTGCGGCGGCTGTGCGCCATTAGTCACTCAAGTACTTAAATCGGAGCTTCAGCGTCAAGGTGTCACTGTAAATAACCATTTATGTGAACACTTTGCTTATTCACGCCAAGAGCTCTATCACTTGGTACGTGTGAACGAAATCAAAACCTTTGATGACCTGATTCAACAGCATGGCCATGGTTTAGGCTGTGATATCTGTAAACCGACGGCAGCCAATATCCTAGCGTCATGCTGGAATGACTTTGTACTTAAACCAAGCCATGCGGGCTTGCAAGACAGTAATGACTACTACCTCGGCAATATTCAAAAAGACGGTTCATATTCAGTAGTACCTCGTATGGCTGGCGGTGAAGTTACTCCGGACGGATTAATTGCCGTGGGTCAAATTGCTAAAGAATATGGTCTATATACCAAACTTACAGGCGGTCAGCGTGTTGATATGTTTGGTGCACAAGTGCATCAACTGCCTGAAATCTGGGAAAAATTGATTGCTGCAGGTTTTGAGTCTGGCCATGCCTACGGCAAATCACTGCGTACGGTGAAATCTTGTGTCGGCAGTACTTGGTGCCGTTATGGCGTGGACGATTCAGTCGGCTTGGCGATTTATTTAGAGAACCGCTACAAAGGCCTTCGCTCACCGCACAAACTGAAAATGGCTGTGTCGGGCTGTACCCGTGAATGTGCTGAGGCGCAAAGTAAAGATGTGGGCGTGATTGCGACAGAAAAGGGCTGGAACCTTTATGTATGCGGCAATGGCGGTATGAAGCCACGTCACGCAGAGCTTTTGGCATCAGACTTAGATACGCAAACATTGATTAAATACATTGACCGTTTCTTTATGTTCTACATTCAAACAGCAGACCGTTTGCAGCGTACTTCTGTATGGCGCGACAACATGGAAGGCGGTTTAGATTACCTGAAAGATGTCGTTGTGAATGATTCGCTTGGCGTAGCGGGTGAACTTGAACGCCGTATGAGCCATGTTGTGGGTACATATCAAGATGAATGGCGTACTGCTGTAGAAGATCCTGAAGTACGTAAACGCTTTGTGACTTTCGTGAATGCAAAAGCAGAACAGCAAAATGATCCGCATATTCAGTTTGCATCCGTTCGCGGTCAAATCAGACCCAAAACAGAAGCTGAACGCGATACGACACGCATTCCAGTGGTTGAAGCTTAAGAGAATAACGAATTTAAAACTTCTTTTATTTGATTTACATCCTTATTCGGTTTCTCGCTAAGGCGAAAATGAAAAGATAGTGATCTAAAAGAAGTTTAAAAAGGATCAAGAATATGACAATTTTAAAAGAAATGAATGATTTAGACTGGTTTGATGTTTGTGCATTAGATGATATTACGCCAAATACAGGTGTGGGCGCACTGATTGAAAATCAGCAAATTGCGATATTCCGTGTCGGTGAAGAAAAGCGGGTTTATGCACTGAGCAATCAAGATCCGTTTAGTCAAGCCTATGTTATGTCCCGCGGTATTATTGGTGACTTGCAGGGTGAGCGTGTTGTGGCATCACCCATTTATAAACAGCATTTCAGCCTTGCTACTGGACGCTGCTTAGAAGATAAAGACCAAAAACTCTTGGTTTTTCCAAGCAAAATTGAAAATGGCCGTGTGCTGATTAGTCCAACTGCTCAAAAAACCTATATTACCAATAACGCGCCATCGTCTGAGTTGATGAAACTTGTTTTGGTCGGCAATGGCTTAGCAGGTATGCGTTGCTTAGAAGATCTGCTGGATATGGCCCCAGAGCGTTATGAAATTACGGTCATTGGTGAAGAACCTTGGGGTAATTACAACCGAATTATGCTTTCACCTGTGCTTTCAGGTGATAAAACCATTGAAGATATCATGCTGCATTCACATGCTTGGTATAAAGACAAAAATATCCGTTTTGTAGCAGGTGATGCGGCGGTACGCATAGACCGTCCGCGTAAGCAGGTATACACAGAAAAAGGCTTGGTCATCGATTATGACCGTCTGATTTTAGCGACAGGTTCTAAGCCGTTTATTCCGCCAATACCGGGAACTGACTTAAAAGGTGTTCTCAGCTTCCGTGATATTTATGATGTAAACCGCATGCTGGATTACTGTAAATCTAAGCAAAATGCAGTGGTGATTGGCGGCGGTTTACTTGGCCTAGAGGCTGCGTATGGCCTGAAACAGCGTGGCATGAATGTCACAGTACTGCATTTGATGGATCGTATTATGGACCGTCAGTTAGATGAAAAAGCCAGCTTAATGCTCAATCATGCGATTGAACAAAAAGGTATAAAAATCATGACCGCAGCAAATACCCAAGAGTTGATTGGGCAAGATGGTCATGTGACACAATTACGTTTGCAGGATGGCACGGTATTAGCTGCAGATCTTGTCGTGTTTGCAGTCGGTATTCGCCCAAATATTGCATTGGCACAAAGTGCAGGACTGCGCTGCGGCCGCGGTGTGATGGTGAATGGCACCATGCAAACCTTTGACCCGAGTATTTATGCGGTGGGTGAATGTATTGAACACCGAAGCCAAACTTTCGGTTTAGTTGAACCGCTTTGGGGACAGGCATTCATTTGTGCATCGCATTTGGCCGAACATGGCAGCTTAACCTTTAAAGCGCCTACGGTTCCGACACAGTTAAAAGTCAGCGGCTGTGATGTTTTTTCTGCAGGCAATTTTGAACCGTTAGAAGATTTTGAAGATATTATTTTGAATGATGAAAAGCGTCAGATTTATAAACGCATTATTATTCAAAAAGATAGAGTGATTGGCGCTGTGCTGTTTGGCGATACTGAAGACGGTGCATGGTATGCAGAATTGATTTCAGATCAAACTCCAATTTCAAGCATCCGAAACAAATTGCTGTTTGGTAAGGATTTTGCATTAAAGAAAGCAGGGTAATGCGTCTTTAATTTTGAAAGTCCCTTCTCCCACTGGGAGAAGGTTAGGATGAGGGGGCTTTTCATATAAATCCTCTCCCACTTGCGGAACTATGTTCCTCATCCTTTAAAAGGAGAGGGAACTTCCTATATGAATTAAGTGTTGATTAAAAATCTACTTATGCAAGTAGTCTAATATTAAAAATTATTGCAATACCTCGTTAGAATTGGAAAAGGAGCCAGCAGAAGTGAATAGCATCCCAATAGTGGAACTGCATAGCTCCACAGAAAATAAAATTAAAACAACGCAAACCACTTGTCCATATTGCGGTGTCGGCTGCGGCGTGAGCGCAACAGTTGAACAGACAGCTTTAGGGCAAAAAGTCAGTGTGACTGGCGATATGAACCATCCATCAAACTATGGCAAGCTGTGCATTAAAGGCAGTAACTTAGCCGATACGATTGGATTAGAAACACGTGTCTTACAGCCAATGCTTGGGCGTCAAACATCGCCATTCCATACTCGTCAGGCTACAGATTGGAACACGGCAACAGCACTGATTGCCGAAAAATTTCAGCAATGTATAGATCTTTACGGACGTGAAAGCATCGCTTTTTATGTGTCGGGCCAACTGCTGACGGAGGATTACTATGCCGTTAACAAATTTGTCAAAGGCTATTTAGGTACGGCAAATATTGACACCAATTCACGGCTTTGCATGTCATCGGCTGTGGCGGCACATAAGCGTGCATTTGGTGAAGACCTTGTACCAGCAAGCTATGAAGACTTTGAGCATACAGATATGGTGGTGCTGGTCGGATCCAATACAGTATGGTGCCATCCCGTGCTGTATCAGCGCATTATGAAAGCCAAAGAAGAACGTGATTTGTTCGTGGTGGTCATTGATCCGCGCTTTACCAGTACCTGTGAGGCTGCAGATTTGCATTTGCCGATTTTACCGGGGCAAGATGTCGCACTGTTCAACGGTTTGCTGCAGTATTTAGTACAAAATAATCATAGTGATGTAGATTTTATCACCAAACATACTCAAGGTTTGGCGCAAGCGCTGGAGCAAAGTAAAACAGAAGCTTCTATGACAGCAGTTGCTGAGCGTACAGGTATTTCTTTAGAAAAATTACAGCTATTTTTTGAAAAATTTGCGCAAACTGACAAAGTTATGTCGCTATTTTCGATGGGGGTTAATCAGTCTTCGCGCGGTGTAGACAAAGCCAACAGTATTATTAACTGCCATTTGCTGACTGGCAAAATCGGAAAATTAGGTGCAGCGCCTTTTTCTATGACAGGTCAGCCCAATGCAATGGGTGGCCGCGAGGTTGGCGGCTTAGCCAATATGCTGGCTGCGCACTTAGATGTCGATAACACGGCGCATCAGGCATTAGTACAAGCGTTTTGGCAAAGTCCATTTATTGCCAATAAAGCGGGATTAAAAGCAGTTGATCTGTTTCGGGCTGTAGAAAGCGGGAAAATCAAAGCCATTTGGATTATGGCGACAAATCCTGTTGTGAGCTTGCCAGATGCAGATCAAGTCAAACGTGCCTTAGAGCAATGCGAGTTTGTAGTGGTGTCGGATATTTGCAAAGACACAGACACAGCAATATATGCAGATGTGCTTTTACCTGCATTGGGCTGGGGTGAAAAAGACGGAACCGTGACCAATTCTGAACGCCGTATTTCACGTCAAACTGCATTTTTAGATGCGCCGGGTGAATCCAGAGCAGACTGGTGGTCTATTGCACAAGTTGCGAAAAAGATGGGTTATAGCGGTTTTGACTACAGCAGCAGCTATGACATATTTATTGAACATGCAAAATTATCTGCTTATCAAAATGCGCCTTTAGATCAACGTGATACAACTGAGTCTTTCCGCTACTTTAACTTGCAGGGTTTAAGTAAGTTATCTGCACAAGATTATGATGAATTAAAGCCTGTGCAATGGCCAGTTTGGCGGTTAGATCAGTGCGCTGATGCAGTCAGCCGTTTGTTTGCAGCAGGCCAATTCAGTCATGCCGATGCCAAAGCTAAGTTTGTAGCAACAACCGCTATTGACCCTTTGAACAAGATTTGCGGCGAATATCCGCTGGTTTTAAATACTGGCCGTATCCGTGATCAATGGCACACCATGAGCCGTACAGGTTTATCTGCAAATTTGAGTACGCATATCGCTGAGCCATTTTGTGAAATACACCCGCAAGATGCACTGAAATTTGGTGTCAAAGATGGTGAACTGGTTGAGGTGAAATCACAGTGGGGCTTATGTATTTTACGTGCACAGGTCAGCAGTAAAATTCGACGCGGTCAAATCTTTGCGCCAATTCATTGGAATGATCAGGTAGCGTCCGATGCTAGAATTGGTAAAGTGGTTAACCCTGTGGTTGATGCGCTTTCAGGCGAACCTGAGTTTAAACACACACCTGTATTTGTACAGCCGTTTTATACACAGTGGCAAGGTGTACTGTATGTACGTGACGGCTTTGAGCAAATGGTGCAAAACACCATTCAAAACACGGTGTGGTGGACCAAAATTAAAACAGCGAAAGCGACGCGTTTTGAGTTGGCCGATCGTAAAAAATTTAGAAACACGGTTCAGCAGCTGAAAACATTACTGCCATTTACCGATGAAAGCTTTGAATGGCTGAATTTGGAAGATCAAACTGCCGATTTGAGTCATACCGTGGTGCTGCAAGATGGGCATTTAATTGCCAGTCTATATATTGCGCAACGCTCTATGCTGCCAGACCGTGATTGGATTGCTGGCATGTTTAAGCGTGAACGACTCAGCGCAATGCACCGCAAAGCGCTGCTTGCAGGTCAGCCGATGAACATGACCAACAGTGCAGGTCCGCTGGTGTGCAGCTGCTTTAAAGTCGGTAAAAATACCATTATCGAAACCATTAAAGAAAAGAATATTAGCCATGAAAAACAAGTTACTGCATGTTTAAAGGCCGGCGGCAATTGCGGTTCGTGCTTATCAGAAATTCGAGGCTTAATTAAAGCCTGTCAGACGGAGTACGCAGAATGATGAAGAAAATCACCAAATCAGTAGGCTATCCAGAAACAGACTTGGTCATTTTGGCGGGCGGTCAAGCCCGCAGAATGAACGGTATAAATAAAGTTTTACAAAAATTTGATGATGAAATTCAGCTTATTAAGATTCATCAGTGTTTAAAATCACGGGCTGCAAATGTCTGGATTAACAGCCATCGTGACCATTCAATCTATGAATGCATGATTCCTTCAATAAAGCTGTATAAAGATGATGAAGCGGGGTTTTTAGGGCCGTTGATGGGCATGAAAAGCGCGTGGTCACATGTACAGTCGGATTATGTTTTGTTTGTCCCGTGCGATGTGACCTATATCCCGAAGAAAGTGCTTTCGAGACTGCATCAGGCCATGCAGCGGGATCCATTGTGTGAAGTGGCAGTTGTGGAAATTAATGGCAAAGCGCTGTATCCATTTTGTTTGCTGAAACGAAGCAGTCTCACAATGCTGCAAGCCCATCTTGATCAAAAACAGCGCAGTTTGAAGGGGTGTTTCAGTCAAATGCACATGCAGGTTGCACGTTTTCAAAATAATGCACTCTTTTTTCACAGTATTAACTCTTTAGATGAGCTGCAGCAGCACCGTCAGCTGAATTTTCTCTGAAAGCTGTACCTTTTGCGGAGCTTTCATTTTAAATGATGAGCCTAATGTGCTGTTTTTGAACCCAGAGAGAAAATTTACAGCCAATATGAAGCTTTTGAGCATGATATATAGCGATAAAACAGACTGCTTTTATACCTTTGATAATGGGCTTAACGGCAATTTATATTTTTAATTGCTATTGGTTGTTTGTAAGTTGTTGATTTTGTATGTCAAAAAAATAAACCAAATCCTCTGAAATAAATATTTAAAAAAGCGCAAAGTTGGAACACTTATTGCAATTTTTACTGCAAGAAAAGAAGGCGCAAAATTTGTACTGAGCTAAGACAGGGCAAATGACAGCGTCATGGAAGAAAAACATGAACAGCATGACACAATTACAGCCAGTGACCATTTTTAAAGATCAGTTTGGCCGTGAAAAACGCAAGTTGCGCATTTCAGTGACAGACCGCTGTAATTTTAAATGTGTCTATTGCATGCCTGAGCATCCTGAGTGGATGAAAAAGCATAATCTTCTTAGTTTTGAATCCCTTTACAATTTTTGTGAGTTTATGGTGCTGCGCGGGATTGATCAGATCCGGATCACGGGCGGCGAACCTCTCATACGTCAAGGCGTTGTGCATTTTATTGAACAGCTGCAACAGCTGAGAAAGCTAGGCCTTAAACGTATATCCATGACCACCAATGGACATTATCTGAAACAATATGCACAGGCCCTAAAACAAGCTGGCTTAGATGGCATAAATATCAGTTTAGACAGTTTGGATGAAGCGCAATTTTTTCAGCTGACGCAAAAACAATTACAGCCAGTATTAGAAGGGATTGAAGCGGCTCAGCAAGCGGGCTTTGAAATAAAAATCAATACCGTGTTAATGAAAGGTCTAAATGAACAGCAAATCATTGCATTAACAAAATGGGCGCTGCAACAAGGTTTCGAACTGCGGTTTATCGAGTTTATGCCGCTGGATGGTGATCAAAACTGGTCTAAAGCTGCGGTCGTTACCGAACAAGACATACTGGATAAACTCAAGACTGTTTTTGACGTGCAAACATTGCACGGTCAAGGTGCGTCACCAGCCAGATCTTACTTAATCAACGGCTTGCCTATAGGTATTATTTCAACCATCAGCAATTCTTTTTGCGGCAGCTGCGACCGTCTAAGACTGAATGCGCAAGGCGAGTTTTTTAACTGCCTGTTTGCCCGAAAAGGTTTAAATCTCAGTCATGAAATTCAGCAGCTGAAAAGCAGTAAAACAACAGAGTTAATGCCGCTCGATGCAATGGCTTTGCAGCAAAAATTAGGCGGTTACATTTGGCAGAAGGAACAAGGCTTTCATGCCATAACTACCCAATCCAGCCCATCTAGAAAAATCAGCATGCATATGATTGGAGGTTAAAGATGACTCATATCACCATCAAAATAGAATCTTTTGGCGCTATTGAACGCCTGCTGCCAGAGAATTTGAGTCTGACTTGCTTCGCACAGCAGTCGATTGCAGAGGTTTTGCAGCAAGTTACAGATCAATTTCCGGAGTCGTTCAGCATGCTTGAACGCTGCGCCTGCGCTATGGGAGAAGACATTGTGCCAAGGCAAACCGCATTGATGCAGGACAGTACCGTTGTGCTGTTGTCACCTGTGGCGGGAGGCTGAATATGGAGCTCAAGCATATTTCACGCATACAAGACACGGTATTCAGCCAAGCTGATTTTGACAGCATTGAGGCATTTCCTGAATGCGGCGGTATAGGTGTATTTATTGGCGCGGTTCGTAATCACCATGAAGGCAAAGCGGTAAAAGCCCTGAAATATACAGCTTATGCGCCTGTGGCTGAGAAAATGATCCGACAAATTGAACAGGAAATTCAAGCCAAATACGACGTGTCATATGTACGGGTTGTGCATCGTATTGGCAGTTTAGATATTGGTGATACTGCAATTATTGCTATGGCTTATGCACCGCACCGCCGTGAAGCTTTTGCAGCCTGCGAAGAAGCGGTTGAACGTGTAAAGCATGAAGTGCCTGTTTGGAAAGAAGAGTTTTATATGGATGGCAGCAGTCAATATGTAGAGGGCTGCTGTATTCGTAAGGATCACGCGCCTGAAGTGGCAGATCACGAAACGAAGCATGCTCATGTTCATAGCGAGTCATGCGAACATTCACATCAAAATAGCCAGACCATGCATTTGAACGCCAATATTTACCAATGGCATTTATAAAACCCAAAATTCAATATTTTCAATATTACAGCTGAAAATGAACAAAATAAGGATAAAGCAATGAAAAATGTGGGCATGAAAGCGGAAAGTTACCGTACAGCCATTGCAACTGGAATACTGCATGCACCGCCACATTGCATTGAAC
Organism: Acinetobacter sp. YH16040_T; assembly: GCF_024605785.1. Classification (NCBI taxonomy): domain Bacteria; kingdom Pseudomonadati; phylum Pseudomonadota; class Gammaproteobacteria; order Moraxellales; family Moraxellaceae; genus Acinetobacter; species Acinetobacter sp. YH16040_T. The sequence continues at coordinate 1,649,947 of NZ_CP094541.1, forward strand.
TGCTGCGTAATGGCAATACAGAAAAAGGCGATGCGCTGAAAACTGCACGTATTGCGGGTATTTTAGGGGCTAAACGTACCGATGAACTGATTCCGCTCTGTCATCCGCTGCCAATCTACCGTGCAGATGTTGAATATGAATTGTTTGAGGCGCATGTTGAAATTAGCGCAGTGGTTGAAACCATTGGCCCAACGGGTGTGGAAATGGAAGCTTTAACTGCTGTCAGCCTTGCGGGTTTAACGCTGTATGACATGCTTAAACCGCACTGTGAACCAGAGGATTTGTGCCTAGATCAGGTAAAACTGCAAAAGAAAAAAGGTGGTAAATCACATTTTACCCGTGTATTGAAAGAAAGCTTATCGGCGTCGATTATTGTGCTTTCAGATACAGTTGCTGTCGGTAAAAAACCAGATACTGCGGGGCAAAATGTCCTCGAAATTTTAGAAGAAGCAAACTTCAGCAACATCAGCTATCAAGTGATACCAGACAGTCCTGAACAGCTTCTTACCTTGATTGAGCAACAGAAAAATCAATACCCGCTGATATTGACGGTTGGCGGTACGGGTTTAGGGCCAAAAGATTTAACTGTAGAAACGATACAGCCGCTGTTAAAACGTGAAATTCCGGGTTTGATGGAGGCTTCACGCAGTTTTGGTCAAAAACGCACGCCTTATGCTGCGCTTAGCCGTGGTGTTGCGGGCTATATAGATAACAGCCTTGTCATTACATTGCCGGGCAGCAGACAAGGCGCAAAAGAATCACTTATTGCCATTTTACCTGCCTTGGTACATCTATTTGATGTGCAGAAGAATATTCCGCATGTAGGAGGCTATCAATGAACCAAGCTGTATTGCATACAGGCTGCGGTGCTGAGGCTGGACTGATTTCAGTTGACGAGGCTCTTGCGCTGATTCAGACACATACGCAAAGTTTGGCACATGAAACTTTGGAACTTCAACACGCTTTAGGCCGTTATTTGGCGGCAGATGTGCATTCACAAATTCAGCTGCCCTTATTTGCTCAAAGCGCTGTAGACGGCTATGCCATTTGCGCGGCGGGTGAAATTAAAGCAGGTACGCAATTTGAGCTCATTGGAGAAATCCGCGCAGGGCAAACGGCTGAAACTATTTTAAAAGCAGGCCAAGCTGTCCGTATATTTACTGGCGCGCCGATTCCTGAAGGCACGACTACAGTAGCGCGGCAAGAAATTGTGAAAGCGGATGCACAGCAAATTGAATTGACTTCAGTTTTAAATAAGCATGCGGATATTCGTGATGCAGGTGAGGAATTCTCAGTCGGACAATGTTTGGCTGTCCGTGGTCAAAAGCTAACGTTTGGGGCAATTGCAGCACTGAGCATGGCAGGTATTTCTCATTGTGAGGTCTACGCTTACCCTAAAGTTGCGGTGGTCATTACAGGTGATGAAGTTGCACAAAATATAGAAGATTATCGTGCAGGTAAAATATTTGATGCCAATGCGCCGCTGATTTTAGTATGGTTTCAGTCGCAGCACGTCCAAGTTGAAGTGATTCATATTGCAGATGAAAAACAGGCGGTTTTAGATTTATTCAACCGTTTAAAAGACAGCTTTGATTTAATTTTAACGACTGGCGGCGTATCTGTCGGTGATTATGATTTTGTTCGGCCGGCAGCCTTGGACATCGGTTTTCAGCAAATTTTCTGGAAAGTGAAACAAAAACCCGGCAAACCGATGTTGTTTGCACAATATCGACGTCCTGACAGCAGTTCCTGTTATTTACTCGGACTGCCGGGCAACCCCGCTGCAGTCTATGTCGGCATGCAAATTTATACAGATAGATTATTGAAAGCCCTACAAGGTCAAACACCTGCGCTGGACTGGTTCAGCGCAGTCATGACACATGACCTAAAAGCAGATGCACGTGAGCGGTTTTTAAGAATGTCGGCGCACTTTGATAAGCAAGGCAAGCTTCAACTAACCAGCCTGTCTAAACAGCAGTCGCATATGTTGAGCAATTTAATGCAAGCCAATTGCATTGTTCGGATTCCTGCAGGGCAGTCTGTGCAAGCAGGACAAATTCTTCAAGGCGTATTTATTCAGCATTAGGAGTTTGCTATGCATTTCAAATACATCTTAGCAGTAGGACTGAGCTTCATTGCTGGCGCATCTCAGGCGGAAATAGTCAAAATTTATGCTGCAGCCAGTTTAAGCAATGCTATCAGCGATATTGCAAAGCAATATCAGGCACAGAATCCAGACATCAAAATTGTACCGGTATTTGGCGCGTCATCTGCTTTAGCCAAACAGATTGAAGCCGGTGCGCCAAGTGATTTGTATTTTTCAGCAGATGTGGACTGGATGAATTATTTGGTGCAAAAACAGAAAATACCTGCAAAGCAAGTATTCAACATGCTAAGCAATGATTTGGTGCTGATTACGCCTAAAGCGGTGAATATGCAATTTAAAGCCGTGCCGCAGTTTAGTTTTGCCAAGGCATTCAAAGGTCACTTATGTACAGGGCAAATGGAGTCTGTACCTGCTGGAAAATATGCCAAACAAAGCCTAACCAAGTTGGGCTGGCTATCAAGTTTGAATGGAAGGATTGTCGGGACAGATGATGTACGATCGGCTTTGGCTTTTGTCGAACGAGGTGAGTGCCAAGCGGGGATTGTTTATCGTACCGATGCGATGATCAGTTCTAAAGTTAAAATAGCCGGGATTTTTCCAAACCATACCCATCAACCCATCATTTACCCATTGGCTTTAACACAGCAAGGCGCAGCTAAACCTGAGGCCGTGAAGTTTTATCGTTATCTTAAAGACCATGCGCAAAGCAAAATGCTGTTTAAGAATTATGGCTTTGGTGTGAAGGGCTAAAGCATGCTAAGCCCTGAAGAGTGGAGCGCCTTGTATCTGTCGGCTAAGGTTGCCATTTGCGCCACTGTATTTTGCTTACCATTTGCTATAGGGCTGGCATGGGTTTTGGCGCGCTATGAGTTTCATTTAAAATTTTTGGTCGAAGCACTTTTACAAATGCCAATGGTGCTGCCGCCGGTGGTTCTAGGATATTTGCTATTGGTGCTGTTTGGTTCAAATGGCTGGATCGGCAAGATGCTAATTGAATGGGGAATTCAGCTGGTTTTTAATTGGAAAGGCGCCGTTTTAGCATCGATGATTGTGTCATTTCCGCTGATTGTGCAGCCGATCCGTTTGTCTTTTCAAATGATCAATCAACATCTTGAGCAGGTTGCAGGCTCACTAGGCGCACATCCTTTACGGGTATTTGTCTCAATCAGCCTGCCGCTGGCTTTACCAGGGATTTTAATTGGCAGCATTTTAGGCTTTAGCCGAAGTCTAGGTGAGTTTGGCGCAACCATTACCTTTGTCGGCAATATTCCAGATGAAACCCGAACCATTCCTATCGCCATTTATTCGCTGATACAGCAGCCAAATGGTGAAGAGGCCGCAATGCGTTTAGTGATCCTTTCATTGCTGGCGGCTTTTGGCGCATTGATTGCCAATTATTATATTTTACAGCGCTATCAGCGAAAACTCGGAGCCGACCATGCTTCAGTGTGATTTTCAGTTTCAATACACCGATTTTAAGTTGCAGGCTCGGCTGCAGATGCAGGATCAGCTGCTGGGCATTATGGGGCCATCAGGTAGTGGGAAATCTACGCTGCTGAAAAATTTGGTTGGTTTGCTGCAGCCGCAGCAAGGGTTTATTTCGCTGAATCAGTGTGAATTGTTTGATGCCGCACAGCAAATTAGCGTGCCGATGCATAAACGCCATATAGCGCTGATTTTTCAAAAGGCATGGCTTTTTCCGCATATGAATGTGCAGCAAAATCTGCAATATGCGGAGAACTTAGGCGCTCAGGAAAATGCACAATTTCAGTTTCAGCAAGTAGCGGATCTGCTTGAGTTGAAGCCACTGCTCAAACGGCGGGCACATGAACTATCTGGCGGAGAGGCGCAGCGTGTTTCCATAGGCCGGGCATTGCTGTCACAGCCTGATCTGCTGCTGTTAGATGAACCGCTGACAGGACTTGACCGCAGGCTGAAAGATCAAATATTGCCATTTTTAAACACGGTGAAAGAACAGTCGGCGCTGCCGATGATATATGTTACGCATCATGGCGATGAGTTAGATTATTTAAAAGCCCATATTTTGTATCTAGAAAATGGTCAAATAAGTTTTTAAATAAATATAAATTATATAAGTAATAACAGTGAATTAGATGAAAAAATGGCAATAAGATGCATCTTAAAGTTTTGATTAGAACTATGAAAAACTCATTTTCTAGATTAAATTGTTACAAAACAAGGGAGAACACAGCGTTTTCCCTTTTTTATTCCTAATGATCTTGGAAATAATGATTTGTACGACTGAACGTACAGACAGGGAATCTAATCGATGCATGATGATAGCTTAGCCACACATAATTCAACTGCAAAACTGGGTGCAGGGCTATCTAATCGGCATATTACAATGATCAGTATCGGTGGTGTAATTGGTGCTGGACTGTTTGTTGGGTCATCTGCTGCGATTGCAAAAGCTGGGCCTGCCGCTGTTCTTGCTTATATTATTACCAGTATATTGGTTTTTTTAGTCATGCGAATGTTGGGGGAGATGGCAGTAGCTCAACCTGACACAGGCTCATTTTCAACCTATGCGAGAAAAGCCATAGGGCCATGGGCTGGCTTTACTATCGGATGGTTATATTGGTGGTTTTGGGTTTTAGTTATTCCTATTGAAGCAATTGCCGGTGCAGAAATTTTGCATGCATGGTTTCCATCAATATCCAGTGCTGTATTTGCAACATTCTTCATTGTGCTTCTCAGTTTAGCCAACTTTTTTAGTACTCGAAGTTTTGGTGAGTTTGAATTTTGGTTTTCTCTGATAAAAGTCTTGGCTATTGTGATTTTTATCGCCATTGGACTCACCGCAATATTTGGATTTTGGCCCTTAGCACCTGACGTGAGTGGTGTAGAAAATCTGTTCAAAAATGATGGATTTATGCCAAATGGCCTGGGTGGTGTACTTTCAGCAATATTGATTTCAGCATTTTCATTCTTTGGTGTAGAAATACTATCGATCGCTGCAGCAGAATCAAAAGATCCTGAACAAAAAATTAAACGCGCAACCAATTTAGTATTGTATCGGGTCATCTTATTTTTTGTGGTTTCAATTTTTATAACGGTTGCACTGGTAGATTGGCGTTCACCGCAATTACAACAATTAGGCACCTTCCAATATGTCTTGGTCAGTTTAAATGTCCCTCAATCAAAATTGATTATTGATAGTGTAGTCTTTATTGCGGTTGCAAGTTGTATGAATGCCGCACTTTATAGTTCATCAAGGATGCTATTTTCATTGGGGACACGCAAAGAAGCACCTCAATGGGTCACATCTATTAATGCCTCTGGTGTACCTGCTATTGCTGTATTTGCATCGTCTGTAGTGGGCTTAATTTGCTGTGCAGTCAATTATTTATTTCCAGGCCAAGTATTCGGATTTTTACTTTCAACCACAGGTTCAATTGCCTTATTGGTTTATTTAGTGATTGCATTTTCACAGCTTAGATTGAGAACACAAATCGAAAAAAATGGAACTGAGGTTGCGTTTAAAATGTGGCTATTTCCATGGCTCACATGGGCAGTCATTTTGGTGATCTTAAGTGTGCTGATCTATATGTTTTTATCTCCAGCCTACAGTTATGAGACTTCATTGTCCTTAGGTGTCACGACATTGGTGGTTCTCTGCGGCTTAGTTGTGACAAGAAAAGCCAAGTTGAAGAATGATTCCGAACTGAATTAAAAATAAAGGTATCGCTGATAAAAATTGTAATCATGAACCAATGGATTGTCTTTAGAATGTGCCGTGTCAGGGGATTAAAGCGAATGCCTTACGTTATATCTCTATGGCAATCCATTTTTTAAGACAAATTCAAAGATTCACTTGACCTTCGACCAACTCCAAGCTTTATAATCATTAAAATTTTCTTGATTGATGCAATATGCGTTCTGCGACATGGATAACAGTCTTAGTTGGATTGTTCATGTTCCAAAGCCTTTGGAACGTGGCAGCCGCTTTCTGTGTGCATGAAGAGCAAACTCAAGTTGTTCAAAGCTATCATTTTGGTCATCATCAAAATACCTTATGCGTCAGCAGTGAAACCAATCCACAGCATTCGTTGCATCAAGCATCTGAATCAAGTAATAAACCAGTCAAAAATATCGCTAACGATCTGCAACTCGGTGAAGATCATCAAGACCATTTGCCGTCTATGACGCATTTGATTGTGCAAAATCAACAATCGATTCTTTTTATTGCACATCAGGCCTTTGAATATTCGCCAAAATTTGTTTGGAAGAATCTTTATCAAGCCCCTGATTTATTACTGCAAACACCTCCTCCTGTTTATGCCCCGCTAATGGCGGGGTAGCCTAAAAAAATCCCGCCACTTTTATTAATAAATGAGTGGGAAAAATCATGTCTTTATATTTTACGGCGTTTATACGTCTAGGCTTAGCTGTCGGTATTTCGACGGCCTTACAAAGTACTTTTGCGGAAAATGTCAGTAGTTTTGAATCTGCATTTGCCAAAGTACAAAACTACCAAGCCCAAACTGATATTTGGCAACAACAACAGCAAATCTCTGATTTTAATCTGCGTCAAAGCAAGCTATGGCAAAACCCAAGTCTATCGATTGAACAAAATGGTTTTGGTAAAAATCAAGATCAAGAGCTCAGTATCGCAATCAGCCAGCCACTGGATGTATTCGGTCAGCGTAAAATCAATCAAGCACTCGCGAGTACCTCAGCACAGCAAATTCAGTTGCAACAGCAGATTTGGAACGCGCAAAGTCAGCTGATTGTGAAGTATGCATGGTCACAGCTAGCCATCGCTCAAAATGAGCAATCGATTTACGCTACACAGCTCAAACTCAGTAAATCTAATTTGGACAGTGCGCAAAAACGTTATCAGGCAGGCAGTATCGCTTTGGTGGATGTGGAGCGCGCTCAAATTGAAGCATTGGAAATACAACGTCTATACCAACAGGCGTTTTTAAAACAGCAAACTGTGGCGCGTCAGCTTTCTAATTTATGGGGGGAAACCACGTCGCAAATCGGACTGAATAACAGCGTTACACCTTGGCCTGAACAGAGCCAAAGTTTAGTTGAACGTAATTTATCGGAAGGTTGGCTACAAAAATTGTATGCCTTGAATGTTCAGCAGGCAAATCAGCAAATTGAACATTTAAAAGTACAGGCACGTCCAAACCCAACCCTAAATATGGGCATGTCACGTACCAAGTCTCCAACAGATACCAATGATACGGTCTTGGTACTTGGTGTGGATATTCCGCTAAATATTTTTAACCGCCAGCAATATGCCATTCCAATGGCGCAAAAACAGCAAATTTTATTAAATCATCAGCAACAGCGCGAGTTAAAACAGCAAGTTTTGGACATCGCCAACAGCATTCACCAGCTTAAAGGTCTACGTACGCAGTTTGATGCCACAGGCAGTCAGATTGGCTTGGCTGAAAAGGTTCAAAACCGAACTTTGCAAGGTTTTCAGGCAGGGAAATTTGCCATTACAGATGTACAGCAAACCACAAAACAACTCCAAGACCTTCGACTTAGCCAAATACAAATTTTGGCACAGGCTTGGCAGAGCGCACTCAGTGCTGAAGCTTTAAGTATTGGCACTAGTTATGAAGAAATCAGCCGTTCAGATGCTTATAGCCAACTCAATAAAAAAGCCATTGAGGCATCCCAAAATCTCATCAACAGCGCATCAGCACAATAAGGCAGTTAATCACATGAAAATTAAACAAGATGGAAAAATTTCACAGCCTTTGATGATTGCAGTTTTGATTGGCCTAACGCTGATGCTGTGTACTGCTATTTGGTTAAGTACAAATAAATCCGATGCGGATAAAACTGAGTCGGAAGGTGAAAATAGCGAAGCCAAAAAGAGTGATACTGAAGCAGAACATGCAGAAGAAGGTGAACTGCAACTCACCGCTCAGCAAATGGTGGAACAAGGAATTAAAATGTCGACTGCGGAAAATGGTCTGGTCGAAAATATTATTCAATTGCCGGGTAAATTAGCCGTTAATACAGATCAGCAGGCACATATTTCCCCAAACTTCAGCGGTCATGTCGAGCAAGTCAGTGTAGCACTCGGTCAAACTGTACAAAAAGGGCAAACTTTAGCTGTGCTGTCAGTACCTGAATTGATTGATCAGCAAGCCAATTTAAGTATGGCTGAAGCCAATTTAGATTTAGCCCGTCAAGAATATCAGCGTGAGCAAAAGCTATGGTCTCAAGGGATTTCTGCCAAACAGGACTTTCAGCGTGCTGAAAATGCCTATCGTCAGGCTCAAATTAGCGTACAGTCGACACAATCGCGCTTGCAAGCTTTGGGCGCGAATAGCGGTCAAAACGGACGATTTATCATTCGTGCGCCTATTGCAGGTGTAATCAGTCAAAAAGATATTGTTGTAGGTGAAAATGTGCAATTGGCAGATCAATTGTTCACCATTGAACAGCTAAAAGATTTGTGGCTAGAATTTAACTTAGCTCATCAATATTCCGCACAATTACAAAAGGGTCAAAACGTCTCTTTCAAAATTAATGGCTCAGATCAGCTCTATAGCGCAGAGATACAAAGCCTGACATCACAGGCAGATGTGCAAACTGGACGCTTGGTGGTACGCGCCAAATTAAAACAACAATCTGCTGAGCTTCGCCCGAATGTGATGGTCAATGTGCTATTGGCAGATTCAGGTACTAAAAATGTATTACGGGTGCAAAAGTCCGCCGTGCAAAGCATAGAGGGTAAAGACAGTATTTTTATTGTTGAATCTGAACAAAAAGGTCAAGTGCATTTAAAAGCGCAAGCGCTAAAACTTGGACAAGCATCCAGTGATGGGCAATGGCTAGAAGTGATTTCGGGTCTTGATGCAGGGCAAAAGTATATTTCCCAAGGCAGTTTTTTACTGAAATCGGAACTGGAAAAAGACGAGGCTGGCCATGAACACTAATTCAGAGAATCCGAACACAAATTTACCAAAGCCAGAAGGTCTATTCGAACGCATTATTCAGTTTTCAATTCAAAATGCAATTTGGGTGATGCTGTTTGTCTGCACATGGATTGCCGTCGGGATTTACAGTTATCAAAAACTGCCGATTGATGCAGTACCTGATATTACCAACACCCAAGTGCAAATTAATACGCAGGCCAATGGCTTTACAGCGTTAGAAGTTGAACAGCGGATTACTTATCCGATTGAAAATGCAATGGCAGGTATTCCAGATTTGGAGCTGACCCGCTCAATTTCACGTTATGGCCTGTCACAAGTCACCATTGTATTTAAAGATGGTACGGATATTTACTGGGCACGTCAGCAAATTAATCAGCGGGTACAGGAAGTTCAGTCGACATTGCCTGCTCAGGTTTCTCCGACGATGTCGCCCGTTTCGACAGGTTTGGGTGAAATTTATCAATGGGTGCTTAAAGCTGAACCCAATGCCAAAAAAGCAGATGGCACGGCATATAGCGCGATGGATTTGCGTGAAATTCAAGATTGGATTGTGCGTCCGCAATTACAGCGTGTACAAGGTGTTGCCGAGGTCAATAGCATTGGTGGCTTTAATAAAACCTACGTGGTTTCACCTGATTTAAACCGTATGCAACAGCTGAATCTGTCATTAGAACAATTACAGCAAGCGCTTACGGAAAATAATGAAAACCGTGGTGCAGGTTTTATTGAAGAAAATGGTCAGCAGTTAACAGTTCGAGTGCCGGGAACCTTAAACACCATTTCAGATATTGAAAACACCATGATTGACAGCCCTAATGGCAGTCCAATTCGGGTGGGTGATATTGCACAAGTATCGATAGGGCATGATTTGCGAACAGGTGGTGCAACCTATAACGGCGAAGAAACGGTTTTAGGTATTGCCATGATGGCCATGGGACAAAATAGCCGAACTGTCTCGAAAGCTGTAGATGTCAAAATTAAAGACATTCAATCCAGCTTACCCAAAGGCGTGATCATTGAAACAGTTTATGACCGTACCACATTGGTGGAAAAAGCCATTAAAACCGTTCAAAAGAACTTGGTTGAAGGCGCAATTCTAGTCATCATCATTTTATTTATCTTTTTAGGTAATATCCGTGCCGCCTTAATTACTGCCTGCGTTATTCCACTATCCATGCTGTTTACCTTAACCGGCATGGCACAAAAGAATATCAGCGCGAACCTAATGAGCTTAGGCGCATTGGATTTCGGGATTATTGTTGATGGTGCAGTGGTGATTGTTGAAAACTGTATACGACGTTTAGCCCATGCACAGCAAATTTTGAAACGTCCATTAACGCAAAATGAACGCTTTAAAGAAGTCTTTTTGGCTGCACGTCAGGCGCGCCGTCCGCTGATATTCGGTCAGTTAATTATTTTAGTGGTTTATTTGCCAATTTTTGCTTTAAGTGGTGTAGAAGCAAAAATGTTCCATCCGATGGCATTAACTGTGGTATTGGCACTTGTGGCGGCGATCATTCTGTCTATTACATTTGTACCTGCTGCTGTAGCGCTTTGGGTGAAAGGTGAAATTAAAGAAACAGAAAGCCGTTGGATGAATTGGCTGAAAAAGCAGTATCTTCAAATTTTAAATAAAGCCTTTCATTACAAGGCTGTAGTGATGACTTTTGCACTGTGTTTACTGCTCATTACTGGGCTTTTAAGCACCAAAATTGGCAGTGAGTTTGCACCACAGCTGAGTGAAGGTGATTTTGCAGTTCAACTGATGCGCTCTCCTAGCACTGGTTTAGAAGAATCATTAAGAATGCAGGAAAACGCTGAGAAACTGCTGTTGAAAAAATTCCCAGAGATTCAGGCTGTATTTGCTCGTACAGGTACGGCAGAAGTAGCAACCGATGTAATGCCTCCGAACATTTCCGATGGTTATATCATGCTCAAACCACGTAATGAATGGCCAAACCCTAAAGAAAGTGTGGATGAACTGCGTGGCCGTATGGTGGCTTATGTGGCTACAATTCCAGGTAATAACAGTGAGTTTTCCCAACCTATTGAACTGCGCTTTAATGAGTTGATCTCAGGTGTGCGTAGTGATGTGGGCGTCAAAATATTTGGCGATGATATGCAAGTGCTCAACACAGAAGCCACTAAGATCGCCAAAATTATGCAGCAAGTTGCGGGGAGCAGCGCCGTAAAAGTTGAACAAACTTCAGGTTTACCTTTATTAAATATTGAAATAGATAAGGCTTTGGCTGCGCAATATGGTTTAAACGTTAAATCTATACAGGATACTGTGGCAGCCAGTGTCGGTGGACAAAGTGTAGGGGAGATTTTAGAAGGTGATCGCCGTTTTGATTTTGTTATTCGTTTAAATGATCAAGATCGTAATGTAAGTACAATTTCACAACTACCGTTAAAGTTGCCAAATGGTGGCAGTATTGTACTCTCAAATGTTGCCACAGTGTCTAATGTAGATGGGATCAATCAAGTCAGCCGTGAGAATGGTAAACGCCGTATTGTAGTGACTGCCAATGTTGAGGGCCGTGATTTAGGTTCTTTTGTGGCGGGTATGCAGACTCAGCTGAAACAATATGCATTACCAAGCGGTTATTGGATTGAATATGGCGGTCAATTTGAAAACCTTGCATCTGCCAAAGCAAGAATGCAAATTGTCATTCCTTTAGCACTACTGACCATCTTTATTTTATTAATGGCAGTATTTCATAATGTGAAAGAAAGTCTGCTGGTCTTTACTGGCGTACCCTTTGCCTTAACGGGCGGTGTATTGTTTCTTTGGTTAAGAGATATTCCGCTTTCGATGTCTGCAGGGATTGGATTTATTGCACTCTCAGGTGTTGCTGTGCTGAATGGCCTGGTCATGCTGACCTTCATTAAAGAACTGGGGGACAAGTATCCATTGCATGAAGCCGTATGGCAGGGCGCTGTACTTCGATTACGCCCAGTACTCATGACTGCCTGTGTTGCCTCTTTAGGTTTTGTACCAATGGCTTTGGCAACAGGTACAGGTGCGGAAGTGCAACGGCCTTTAGCCACGGTTGTGATCGGCGGTATTCTTTCTTCCACCTTGCTGACCTTGGTGCTATTGCCAGTGCTTTACCGCTGGCTTAATACAGCTCGATCTCAATAATCTAGACTAAGCAATTTTGATTAAAACGATATTGCATTAACCCATACGGTTCATTCATTAGACAGAATGGATCGTATGGACTTACGATTTATCAATATTTAAACACAGCTAAAATCAGCAAATCAGTATAAGCCGATATTCACCTACATTTTCTACAGGTGCGCGGTGTACACAAGGCAAAACTTGCTGTGTAGGATGATCCACCGCTAAACGCCAAAGATGACCATTGCCTAGATTTACAGGCACAGCATTTTCTTTGAGCTGATAATGTAAATCAAAAAAATATTCCGCTAAAAAATCATCAAATTCTGAGGTAGGGCCATCGTACAAATCTTTAAGTTGTTCTCGTATTTTAGGAATTAAGATTCTTTGTGTCACTTGATCATTTGGCACAATATCACTGGAAGCACCATAATATGTACATAAAAAGGTATCGGTAGCGATAGGTGATCGATCGACATGAAAGGAATAAACATCGGTTGAGATGAAATCGAATTCATCATCTCGTTCATAACATTTGAGCAAGTTCAACGAAGGTGATGCACCAAATGCTGTTAATTGTTGCAGATCATTTAAAATAACTTCTCTGGCTAAATGGCCTTGCGATGAAAGTGTTAACTTCATCAGATCATCTATAGAAATTTCGGTTATATTTTCAATCAGTTCGAGTTTTTCGACTATTTCTTTAAAGTCGCCTTGTATGCTGCGTTGCCAGCAAAGCGCATTCATTTGACCTTCGAAATGACGATGAATCAATTCAGAAAATGTAGTGACTACACCAATTTGAGGATGCTGGGAAAAAGTATTGCTCATAATAGGGATCGAATTAAATCTGAGGCGAAAATACTGCGTGCAAGGAATAGCTAGAAGGATTCAGCAGTTTCATTTTATCTTAAAACACAAACTGCTATACAAGATTATTTGAGCGTAGGTATTAATCGTTACGCTTTCTGTTTGGCTTTTTGGCGTAAGACATACAAATATAAGCTTTCTACTTTTTCACGTGCCCAAGGTGTAGTACGTAAGAATCGTAGTGATGATTTAACGCTTGGATCTATGCAAAAACATCTAATTTCAATTTTGCGGCTTAAGCCTTCAAAACCACCGTAGTAATCCAATAATTCATCCAAGATGTCAGCAAGTTTTTTGCCGTGTAAAGGGTCATTGGAGGTGCTCATATTAGATCAATCATATTTTGGGAGACCATTATTATAACCTGAGCGAGTTGAAAAAATGAGAGGGTTTGAATTTAAACATCAGGAACGTCAGATTCGCCAATTGATAAGATTCTGATTTCGGCATAACGTATATTATGTTCATTAGCGTACTCGGCATCGTGAATGATAATTTTACAGATTCACGATGTCGAGCTGTGGCAACGGATGCGTTGTGTAGGCCACAGTCTTGGATATTCTATTTAACTTATGTTCACCTAAAGTCTAGCACATAGAAAAACATCATTTAAACATTAATAAAATCAACAACTTGTCTGTATAGTTTTAATATTTAAATTTTTCCAGTTCATGAACTTGATGAATTCGATGTTTTTTTAGAGTTAAAAATGAAAAATTCCCAAACCTCCACTATGTCAACGTAGAGGTCTGAGACAACCTATAAAGTTATGAAACAGTTTTATCGTTTTGGCCAGGTAACCGTTTCGGCATAATTTTTTAAAACAAATTCACGCGTATCGTCTGCAATAAAAGCATCTTTAACAAGTTGTACTTCAGGTTTTTGAGATGCTTTGCTATTGGATACGAGAACGCTATCGTATTCTTGATTATCTTGTTCAAGATAAATTGAATCACGTTTTGGCAATAAGTCAGCATGAATAGTATATGCACCAGCCATAATTGCTAAATCTGAATCTTTAAAGCTAACTGGTACTAAAGCATGTTCAACTTCTAAAAACTGTAAGTTCTTTGGATTAGCTGTAATATCTTTTAAACTTGTTTTTGCACCAGTATTCGGTTTTAACTCGATCAATTTTGCTCGTGCCAATAGATTTAATGCACGTCCACCATTTGAAGGATCTGATGGAATTACGATTTTAGCCTTATCTGGAAGATCATTGATATTTTTATATTTAGGGGAATATGCCCCGAACATTCCATTAAAAGTAGAGGCAATTGCTATTAAATCCCAATTATTTAATTCTTTTGCTGACTGCATATAATACTTATGCTGAAAATAGTTTAAATCTGCTTCATTTTCTGCCACAGATTTATTTGGAATCAGGCCATCATTAGCATATTTAATTTTCAGTTCAATATTTTGTTTTTTGACTTTATCCCTTACATATTCAGCAACTTGTGGATATGGAGGGTTATCACGTGTAAGTAAGGTAACTACTTTTTTTTCACTACTTTCACTAGAAACTGTTTTTTCCTGTTTAGAGCAGCCTGTTAATCCAAGACCAATTGATGCTGTAAAAACAGCAGTTAATAAAGATTTAAGTTTCATAAATAAATAGCCCCTAAAGCGCTATTAGCGCTACTTTTTAGAATTACATTCAAATATTGAGAATGGTTAAATATATGGTTAGATTAGAAATAACTAATATTGGGTACAGTGCGTTTATTCACTAGAATATCTCCCAATACCTTTGCCTTGAGGCTAACTGGATTGTGGGTAGATAAGGTACGAATATTGCGCCAATGTCGATCATTCAATGTCTCGTGCCCCATAGCAGATGCCTCAATGACTTCAAACATTAAATTGGCTGCTTTGAGTGCTAATGGATCAATTGAAACTTTTACTTTTGCAGTTTCTATAGCAGCTTTCTGCAAAAAATCATCATAAGTCGGCTGGTTTAAATGCTGAATAACCTGGTCTAGTGAGTGCGCCGCTCGTAATACTGCTTGTTCTACAATAAAAGCAATTGATGATATTTCTCCTGCTTTTTCGAGAAAGAGGGGCTCATCACGAGCTTGTTCAGCATTCCCATAATTAAAAGTTCGACCTCGATTAGCAAGCAGTACTGCAGTGCGATCTTCTACAGCTTTTGTTTGACCAGCAATGATCGCTTGAATATACAGTTGTGCGAATGGTTTATTAATTAAACCATGGGGTTTAGGCCAACGGATCTCATCCTCAGATATGATTACATGATTAAATACCGTAGTCCCACTAGCAGTATTTCGTTGTCCAATCCCGATCCAATCATCAAAAATTTCTACACCTTCTCGATTAGTCGGTACAACAACATGACATAAAGTACCTAGATGACTTTGTGCGAATACCAATACATAATCTGCATACAAAGTACCGGTAGTAAAATACTTTTTACCGTCTAAAAATAATTGACCATTTTCATTAAGAATTTTTGTATTTACCTTGCCACTACCGACATTATTTGATGATGGTTCTGCAAGTGCATTGCTGATAATTTTTCCACCAGCTATACGCTTGAACCATTTCTCGCGATAAGCTGGATCAGGATGCCTTATTACTTCTTCTGTAAAGTTAAAATGTGAGTGGAAAATATGAGCAACATCAGAATCAACACGACCTAATTCAATAACTACAGCAAATAACTCTTCAATACTTAGTGCTTGCCCTCCATATTGTTTGGGTAAGCGCAATGCACCGATTTTCTGAGATTTTAAGTATTGAATAATCTGTGCTGGTGGCTGTTCGCCATTTGCATCACGAATAGCCAAATCAGCTTTAATAGTTTCAATTAGTGCAAGAAACTCTTTGCGTTCATGATAGGGACGTACACTATTCTCTACCTCCTGAACTTTAATATTCATAAAAACTTTTCCTAATATGTGTAATTCATTTTTTCCAAGTGACCTTCTTAAAAGTTATTCCACTGTAAGGTCATGTTGAATTTGATTCTTTAAATACGCTTATCTAAACGTTTAACAAAATAGTTCCCGGTAAATTGAATTACTTGAACAATAAAGATAATGATGAGTACAGTTACAATCAGAATGTCGGTTTCAAAGCGGTGAAAACCATAACGAATAGCAAAGTCACCGATACCACCACCACCAACGATGCCAACAATCGTGGAATAGGAAAAATAACTTACTGTCACGATAGTGATTGAGTTAACAATTGCTGCACGTGCTTCTGAAAACAGTACTTTATGTACAATTTGAAATTTAGTTGCGCCCATTGCTTCCGCTGCTTCAATTACCCCACGGTTGACTTCTAGCAAAGCTGCCTCAACAAAACGGGCAAAATATGGAATACAACTAATTGTCATAGGAACAATGGCGGCTGTTGTACCAATTGAAGTTCCCACAATTAAGCGTGTTAAGGGCACAATGGAAATAGCGAGAATTAAAAAAGGGAAAGAACGTATGAAGTTCACCACAGCATTTAAAACTCCATTTACCAACTTATTGCTAGAAATTGAGCCATCACGAGTTAAATACAGGGCAGTGCCTACTATTCCACCAAAAATAATGCCAAGTAGAATCGTGACAGACAGCATATAAAAGGTTTCGCCAAGTGCTGTTTGAATTTCAGGCCAAATACCAATTACTTTTTCGTACATATTAGGAAGCCTCTTTTAAACTAGTACTGACATCATTGAGTAATAATTTTGAAATAATAGATTTGACTGGTTGCTGGATTGGCTGATTGAGGTCAAACTCTTCAATGACTTGGCCTTGTTCCATTACCGCCACACGGTTACAGATTTTGTGTACTAGTTGCATTTCATGAGTCACGATTACTATGGTGATACAAAACTGTTTATTGATCTTTGACAGGTAATGCAGAATCGATTCTTTAGTTTGTGGATCGACAGCAGAAGTTGGCTCATCGCAGAGCAGAATTTTGGGCTGGGTCACAATAGCGCGGGCAATTGCAATACGCTGTTTCTGTCCACCGCTAAGTTGACTTGGATAAGCATCTTTTTTATCTAACAAATCAACAATTTCCAAGCATTCTAAAGCACGTTTATGACGTTCTGCTTTTGGCACACCTGAAAATTCTAACGGCAACTCAATATTTTCTAGAGCAGTGCGGTTGGTCAGCAAGTTAAAATGCTGAAAAATCATACCAATGGATTTACGCTGTTCGAGTAATTGCTTTTTTGATAATCGTAAAAGGGAAACACCTTCTATTTTAATATCACCAGTATTGGGACGTTCTAGCAGGTTAATCATGCGCAATAATGTTGATTTTCCTGCACCACTAAAACCGATAATGCCAAATACATCACCTTGATGAATATTTAGACTAACATCGGAAACAGCCGTGAATTGACCATCCTTTTGGATAAATGTTTTCTTAAGATCCTGTAGTTGTATCATCATTTATTCTCTATGTTTAGCTCAGCATCACTGATGCAGTAGTCCTATTCAGCTCAACATAAATGAGAATTTAATATGTTTAAAATAAATATTTTTAATAAAATTATATAAAAATAATGAATGCTAAATTTAAGATTGATCTATTCTCCACCCTTTACAGAAGATTTATATCAATAATTCTAATAAAATTATAATGAAAAATTATGCTTTAGTATAGAATTTGTTAATTATATCAGTGTGTTAGTAATATTTATTAAAAACATTTCTGTAATTTATTGATTGAGATAATAACGTTACTTTCATTCTTTTATAAACAAAACATAGCTTATTCTGAATTTTATCTTTTCATATGAATTATATTCACTTCGCTTTAAATTAGAGGGAATCTAGAATCCGCGAAAAATGAATATAGATTAATTTATAGCTAAGAATTTGTTTTTTAATATCTTTTGTTATAATTTAATCTAAATATTCAAAGTTAATTTGTAAGATAGTCACTTGCACCATCTACTTTAGATACTCAATTTAGGTGAATAGGAGTTGATTCGCTCTGTTAAAAACTAGAAACCCTTAATTGAGTATTTTTTGTTAGAAAATTTCCTTTGTATGAATGAAGAGAATACTGATCTTTCTAAATAATTCATATTAAATTCACATAGAATAAGCTCCTGAATTTTTAAATAAATTTGATAGCCAGTATGATATGAGCTATTCAAATATCAAATTAGATTTCAAGCAGACAGCTGTGCAGCGCGATTATGCCGAGGTTAAATTTTTAATGAAGATTGAAGACATCCATGCTTTTATTGCTTTTGTTAAATTGCAATCCACGAGTCTTACTGCTCAACAATTAGGTATCACACAACCTGCAGTTACACGTCGCATCCAGAGTCTAGAACAAGCCTGTTCAGTTCAACTTTTTGACCGAAATACTCGCCCTTTAAAGTTAACCGCAAAAGGACGAGAAATATATGAACAGTGCTGTATTATCGAGCAAGAGTTCAATAGATTGAAGCAGATCATTGCTTTACAAAGTGCAGATTCAACACATCTTAGGATAGGAATTCCAAATAGCCTGTCAGAGTCTGGTATTTTTGGAATGATACAAGACCTCCAAAAAGATTTTCCCTCTGCAAAAATTGAAATTAGTACAGGGTGGGGTAAGGAATTATTATCTAAATTAGCTCACGATGAACTTGATGGCGTGATTTCTACTGCAAAAGAACATAATGCTTTTCCAAAAGATTATTCTCTGAAAATTATGGGTACCTTACATATTAGACCTGTAGTAGCAAAATCTTTAAGCAGATCAGGTGTTTCAACATGGGAAGACTTGCAGGATCTAGGTTGGATTTTAAATAATAAAGGATGTGGATTTAGAGAATTTTTAACTGAACAATTAGAAAAACAGTATAAACAGCTAAATTTAAAGATTGAAGTTACTGGAACTAGAATCCAGTTGGATTTAATACAACAGGGAGTTGGTGCAGGTTTCTTGGCACAGGAATTAATCTTTCAAACTCCTCATTTTCACCAATTATCAATTATAGATACTGGAGAACTAAATCTAGATGTCATTGTTTACAATGCACGTCGAGAAAACCTGAGCCATGCACAAACTGAATTGTTTGATGTAATTATGGAACGTTTTAACCAAAAATTGCATTTAACGTAATCTAAAAACGCATTCTTATGCGTAAAATTAATATTAGTTTATGATAAATATTTATTTAACACATACTAATTTTTAAATTACAGTTGTTTCAAGTTCAAAAAAATATTTTGGAAATTGAAATGACAATTCAAATTTTAGGCATGATTGGCCATCGTCTTGCTTCGGAAACGATCCCAGCAGAAGGCCCAGTATTTAATCCAGATTATGTTGCAAATTTTGCTAAAGCCCATGAGGATGCTGGATTTGATCGGGTATTGATTGGTCAATGGTCAGATCAGCCCGATGGCTTTATTGTGGCGGCTCATGCAGGTGCAAATACTTCGAAATTAAAGTTTTTATTAGCACATCGTCCAGGTTTTATAGCGCCAACTTTAGCTGCACGTAAGTATGCAACTCTAGATCATTTACTTAAAGGTCGTTTAGCAATTCATGTTATTACCGGGGGAAGTGATCCAGAACAGCAGCGTGATGGTGATTTCTTAACTAAAGCCGAACGATATGCCCGTACAAAAGAATTTTTAGACATCGCTAAGCTTTCCTGGTACAGCGATAACCCCTTCCAGTACAGTGGTAAATACTATCAAGTCAAAGATGGTTTCTCAGAAATCAAACCTTATCAATCTCATTTGCCAGTATATTTCGGAGGTTCTTCTCAAGAAGCATTAAATGTAGCTGCTGAACATGCAGATGTATTTGCACTTTGGGGTGAGCCTTTAGCTGGTGCTGAAGAGCTTATAAAAAATATTCGAGCAAATGAAGTAAATTTTGAGCGTAAAAATCCACTGGATTTTAATATCTCTTTCCGTCCAATTATTGCAGATACCGAAACACAGGCTTGGGAAAAGGCACAGGATATTTACAGTCTGACTCGAGAGCAAATTGAAAACCGCGGTCTGCGCAAAGATAAACAAAGTGCTCAAAGTGTAGGAGCCCAGCGTTTAGTGGAGTTGGCATCACAAGAAGTGCATGACACTAATTTATGGACTGGCATTTCTACCTTAGTACATGGCAACCATAACTCTACAGCTTTAGTAGGTACACCAGAGCAAGTAGCAGAATCTATTGCAGAATATTATAAGCTAGGTATTAACAGCGTATTGATTCGTGGTTTTGACCCATTAAATGATGTCATTGAATACGGCAAAGAACTACTACCAAGCATCCGTTATAAAACAGCCGAACTGGATAAATTAAACAAGATTGCCTAGGCCTTGCTGACAAAATATTAAAAAGTGTGATTGAAATGAAAAAAATATTAGTTGGCATTATTAGTGCTGTTTCAATAAGTTTAACTGCTTGTGATAAACAGGTTAATCAAGCTGAAAATACAAAAGAAGTGACTAAACTTAAAAATTCAGCACAAATTGAACTCAAAATTGGTGATCAAAAAGGAAATATGCGTGCCCAGCTAGAGGCATCAAAACTTCTAGATGGTATCGATTATAAAATTTCATGGTATGAATTCCCGGCAGCAGCTCCAGTTGCCGAAGCATTAAATGCTACCGCGATTGATATTGGTTATCTTGGAGATGCACCATTCATCTTTGCAAATGCAAATGGTGGTCATGCACGTGCAATTGCGGTTAACCGATATGATCCGTATGCAGTAGCTTTACTAGTGCCTAAAGATAGTCCGATTAAATCCATTCAGGATATCAAAGGAAAAACTATTACAGCGAATAAGGGCTCGATTGGTCAGCTGGTTACATTACGTGCTGTAGAACGTGCTGGCTTGAAAGCTTCTGATGTAAATTTTAAATTTTTGCCACCAGCAGATGGCAAACTTGCTGTTGCAAATGGCAATGTTGATGTATGGGCAGTTTGGGATCCATACACTGCCTATGCTGAAGTCATTGATGGTTTTCGAATCATTGAAAATGGACGTGGATTATATTCAGGTTTTACATTCCTTGCCGGTACAGAGCAAGCTTTAAATGATCAGCAGAAGCGTGCAGCTATTCAGGACTTTATCTACCGGCTTGAAGAATCTCAGGAATGGGTAAATAAAAACTACCAGTCATTTGGTAAAGAACTTGCAAAAATCACCGGAATTCCAGAAGAACCAGCCACATTAGCATTCAAACGAAAAAATGCCACATGGACTAGTATTACTGATGATGTAATTGCCACTTCGCAAGACACAGCAGATTTCTATCATAAACACCAATTATTAAATCAGAAAATTGATGTAAGCGGTCTGTTTGATCGTGAGTTTAATACAAAGCAGGCAGGAAATTAATATGACTAAATATCTGAATGCTTTAGCATCTGTAATTAATGCTATTGAGCAAGGATTAGTAGAACAACTGGATGAGCAAAACTTAATTCAGCGCTTTACACCTGAGTTTAAAAAGCTCCTCCAGGATTCAACCTGGCTTGAACCAGAGTTTAAAAAACCGCATCCAGAATATTATCAACAATATCTATTGTATCTAGATCCTGAAGAGCGTTTTTCCATTGTCAGCTTTGTTTGGGGACCAGGTCAAAAAACACCAATTCATAACCACGAAGTATGGGGTGCAATTGGTGTGCTTGAAGGTGCAGAAGTCTCTACACCTTATACCTGTGATGAGGCAGGTTTACATTCAGTTGCTCAAGGCGAGTATCTCGAAGTGGGAGATATCGACTGGTTTACACCAACTACGGGAGATATTCATGCTGTTAACAATGCCTTTGAGGATAAAGTCTCAATCAGTATCCATATTTATGGTGCAAATATAGGCAAAGTTGAGCGTTTTACCTATCAACTAGACGGTACAGCTAAACCATTTATTTCTGGTTATTCAAATTTTTAAAGAGTGATGTTAAAAGAATGAAAACTATCGTTTATCAAGAAATCCGTGAAAAATTACTGGCTGGCGAGGAAGTTGCTATTGTAGATTTAAGGGAAGAGCATATCTTCGCTCAAAATCACCCCTTATTTGCGACAAATATATCTTTATCACGTCTCGAAATTGAAATTTATAACCGTATTCCTCGTCTAAATACACTCACGGTTATTTATGATGATGGCGATGGTCGTGTTGAGCGCGCCTATAAAAAACTTAGCGAGTATGGTTATAGTAACATTGCAGTTTTAGAAGGTGGCGTAGAAGCATGGCAACGTGATGGTGGTGAATTATTCATTGATGTTAACTCTGCCAGTAAAGCATTTGGTGAGTTTGTAGAGCATCATAAGGGCACACCATCTCTTAGTGCCGAGGAACTAAAAGCAAAAATTGATGCTCAAGAAAATATCGTCATTTTAGATGCTCGACGTTTTGATGAATATCAGACTATGAGTATCCCAACTGGGATGAGTGTTCCAGGCGCAGAATTGGTTCTGCGTGCTCCTTCATTGGTTAAAGATGAAAACACCCAGATTATTGTAAATTGTGCTGGTCGTACTCGCAGTATTATTGGTACTCAATCATTAATTAATGCTAAGTTGCCTCATGAAATTTTTGCATTACGAAATGGAACGATTGGCTGGACACTCGCTGGACAACAACTAGAGCATGGTCAGCAACGTTCATTTGTAGCTCTTGATACCCAGATTGACGAGCAGGCAAAACAAAATGCTGAAGAATTGGCAAAGCAAGCAGGTGTAAAGCAAATCAGTTTAACTGACTTACAGGATCTACAGGCACAAGAAGATAAAACCACTTATATTTTTGATGTACGTACTGAGCAGGAATATGCAGCAGGGCATTTACCTGGTAGTCGTTGGGTAGCAGGTGGTCAGCTGGTACAGGAAACTGACCATTATGCTGCAGTGCGTGGTGCTTGTATTGTTTTAGTTGACGATCAACTTGTTCGGGCATATATGACCGGTTCTTGGTTAGCACAAATGAACTGGGATGTTTATGTACTTGAAGATGATTTTGTAAAACTTCTGGCTGAAGCGGGAGGCTGGAAACCTGCTACACCCCAGATAGATGTTGACTTATTTATTTCTCCAGAAGAGCTGCAACAACTTTCAGCAACACAAAATATTGCTATTTGGGATTTCACTACTGCAGCTAACTACAAAAAAGGGCATATTCCAAATGCACAATGGGTTTTAAAAGCAGATGTAGCTAAACTGATCCAGCAGTCAGAATTTACAAACAAAGATGCCATTGTTGTAACTTGTGGTTCTAGTTTGCTTGCTCAATATGCAGTGCCAGAAATCAAAGCTCAACTTAATTCAAATCAAAAAGTATATATCTTAAAAGGTGGTAATGCTGCTTGGGTGCAGACAGGTCTGCCATTAGAGCAAGAATTAGATTTACTTTCAGAAGAGATTGATCGATATAAACGCCCTTATGAAGGTACCGATAATTCAAGAGAAGCAATGCAATCTTATCTAGACTGGGAGTTCGGTTTAGTCGATCAGCTTAAGAATGATGGCACACATGGGTTCTTTGTAATATAAAATATTAAGTTTAACCTGAATCCTGCTTAAGCCAATCATTCCATTACTCGAATGGTTGGCTTGTTTTGATGGCATAACTGGTAAGCACATAGAGATGCATAAATTCCAGCTAAGTATCCTTCAATGCTTCTCGCTTTACTCGTCACCAAATGATATTTCCCTTTTAACAGGCTAAATAAAGTCTCTATTTTATTACGCTGCTTTAAGTGATATTCATCTGCTGTTGAGAGTTGTACAGATTTCATATTCTTTCGGTGATAGGTAATTAAATCAGTACTTTGTACTTTTAATCTACTCTTTAATTCCTGACTGATATAACCACGATCAGCATAGAGCTTGGCTTTTAATCCTTCTACCAACTGTTCAACCATTTTAATATCTGCTGTATGCCCATTTGATAAAGCTGTACTGACCATGTCTCCTGACTGATTCATGATTAAATGCAGCTTACAGCCAAAGAACCATCCCATTGAGCTTTTGCCGCGTGTTGCAATTGCTGCTAGAGATTTATGCCGTTGAATCCGCTGATTTTTACATACAGGTAGTGTGGTCGAATCGATCCATAAATACTGACTCTGACAGTCTTTCATTAAGGCAAAATGTAAAGCATGCAGTGCCAATTGATGTGCTCTGATGAGATGAACCATTCGTTGGTAACACGGTAAATATCGAAAGAGTTGACTATGATTGTGCTTTAATGAAAAGAAAAATGCTTTGAAGTTATTGAAATGAGAGCATTTATACCAAATTGCGATGAATACGATTTCTGAAATTTTCAATTGAGAAGACCGCATTCTCAAACGCTTGTTGTTGTGTTTTAAAAATTCCCAATAGCTTGCTTCAAATTTCTGAAAAAAGTCATCAACGATGCAGAAGAAATATGTAAAATCGAACATGGTGGCTGAAGGCTTAGGTTGTGTGGTAACTCCCTAATGGTTTTCAGTCACCTTTTTTTCAAGTTAATTTCTTATCCGCGATTCAGGTTAAGTTTATTCAAAATAATAACCATTCTAGGCCAAGAAATATATTTTCATATTTCTTGGCTTAATTAATATCCGGTTCATGTAATTCATAACTAAATATTAAAAAATTTGACGTTATCACTAGTAATATTTAATCTATATCAATATTAATGAACTTATTATCAGGTGTATCGGATTTAACATAATATATATTATACGAAATAGTATAATTAAGACTTTGATATTTAATATTTTTTAATTTATTGGTGCTTAAATCTTTCATCTGTGTAACAAACTTGATTTGTTGCTCTTACACATCAAACATATTTTGTGCCGCCAAGATCCTACGCAATACTGACAATATTATTTGTCCTGCCACAATCCTTAGACAAGAAAAAGCCATAACAATTGTTGTTATGGCTGTACATATGTATTTCTATATTTAAATCAGTCTACTGTTTTCCTGATTGTTGATTTAGGAAGATTTGATTTCCTCACTACTAAATACTTTAGTCTTTTGCTCTATTTGATCTGGCTTTAAAAATGAAGATGCAATAATCGCAATCACAGCAAAGCCTGAAATATAGGCAATAATTAAATTTGGGCTTCCATCACCAATACTTAGCAATTTTGTCGCGATTAATGGAGCTAAACCACCACCTAGCACGCCTGCAAATTGAACTGAGATTGAAATACCGCTATAACGTATTTCTGCTGGAAATTGGCGCGAAAATAACTGTGACTGCGGCGCATACATCAAAGGAAAAACCACACCAATACCAATCACAATGGCCGTCCAAACCAATACTGGATCTTTAGTATTTAACATCGCAAAAAATGGATAGCTGTATAAAGCCAGTACGCATAAACCAAATCTAAACATGTTTTTTTGCCCAACTTTATCAGACAAATGTCCAAAAATTGGCGTAATGACCATGATGACTGCAGCACCACAAATCGTTGCAAACAAAATGTCTTGTCTAGGAATATTCAGCTGTGTGGTAGTATAGGCTAAAGCAAATGTCGATGCCAAATAGAACCAAGCATTTTCAGCAGCTCGAGATAAAATAATCGTAATCAACTGCTTAGGATGATTTTTAAACACTTGTTTTGCTGGAACTTTAATTGTTTCAGTTTGAGCTTTAACTTTTTCAAAGTCTGGTGACTCCGGTACTTTTACACGAATATACCAACCTACAGCCAGTAAAATAATGCTGGCTAAAAATGGTAGACGCCAACCCCAGCTAAATAGCGCTTCTTCAGGTAACATTGAGACTAGACCTAAAGCTACCGAAGCGAGCAATAAACCACCACCTGTACTGGCTTGCGGTAGACTTCCCCAAAAGCCTTTTTTACCCGCTGGCGCATGTTCTACCGCCATGAGTACTGCTCCGCCCCATTCTCCACCCATGGCCATGCCTTGTATAAATCTTAAAATAATTAAACAGACCGTTGCCCAATAACCAATGGTTTCAAATGTCGGTAACAACCCAATCATCACCGTGGGAATACCCATCAACATTAATGTGACCAATAACATTGATTTACGACCAACTTTATCGCCAAAATGACCAAAAACTATTCCACCGAGTGGTCGACCAATAAAGCCTACAGCATAGGTTGCAAATGCAGCCAACACGCCAGTTAAGGGATCAAGATTTGGGAAAAAAAGTCGATTGAAAATGAGTGCTGCGGCAGCACCATAGATAAAAAAGTCATACCATTCGATGGTTGTACCCACCATACTGGAAATACCCGCTAAACGATGCGAGGACTTAGCTGGTGGAGCTGTGTTTCCCTGTACATTTTGCATTGTTATCTTCCTTATTCTGCAAGATATTTCTACGTTGCATTTTCACGATGCTTGATTTGTATGATGATTTTCTTCATGAAAATCAATATTTTTAGATCTTATATGTGTTTAATTTACGCTGAGTCACTGGTTCATATCGAACATAAAATCAAATATGAATATTGACCAAGGGTTTGAACCGTTAAAAATATAAATCTACTGATTAAATAGATATTTCCTCCATTATTTTGTCTAAAGTCGGACTAGACTGTTGCCACTTTGGCTGTTTGTCTTTATCCACAATTAATGCACGCACACCTTCAACAATATCGCCATGTTGAAACCAAACGTCTTGTAAATGTCGTTCAATTTGCATGCATTGCTTTAGTGAAAGACCTCGACCTAAATGTTGGAGTTGCAAACTGATCCTTTTCGCGATTGGAGATCGTTGTTCCAAGGTATTGCGTATTTTTAACGCCCACGCTTGAGCATCATTATGCTGTTCATTTTCAAGACTATTTTCAATGGCATCAATGCTCTCATAACCAAAATGCTTACGAATTAAATCTGCATTTTGACTGAGTTCACTTTCCGCTGGTCGAGTAATATATTTCGCAATCAATTGTTCAATATATTCTTTGCTGAGATGCTTGGAATTTCTTAAATCTTCTTCTAATTGAACAAGTTGCTCACTCGGAACATGGTAGTCAATCAAATCTAGGTATAACGCATCGCTGGCACTGATTTGATCGCCCGTAGTTGCCATGTACACACCAATATCATCCAAACGTGATAAAAAATGTGTCGCAGCCACATCTGGGAAAAATCCAATGGCAGTTTCAGGCATGGCAAATCTAGACTTTTCGCTGCTGACAAGCACATGACATGCTTGGGCTAAGCCAAATCCACCTCCAAGTACATAGCCATCGAGTATGACAATAATGGGTTTTTCATACGAACGAATGGTGTTCAGCATTTCATACTCAGCTTGAAAATAAGCTTGATGATCTTCTTTACCATTCATATAACTATCATAGAGATAGCGAATATCTCCACCTGCACAAAATGATTTGGGACTATTTGAGCGTATAAGTACGGCATGAATATTGGTTTGATCAGCCCATAGTGCTAATTGCTGCTGGATGCCTTGGATCATTTCTA
Organism: Acinetobacter sp. YH16040_T; assembly: GCF_024605785.1. Taxonomy (NCBI): domain Bacteria; kingdom Pseudomonadati; phylum Pseudomonadota; class Gammaproteobacteria; order Moraxellales; family Moraxellaceae; genus Acinetobacter; species Acinetobacter sp. YH16040_T. Next base: position 1,677,390 of record NZ_CP094541.1, read on the forward strand.
AAGACAAGGCATTTAAACTTGCCACGCGATCTAAACTGATTTGGCCTAAATGTCCATGTTCTTCAATCATTAAGTTATTTGTACTCATATCCGTATGATCCTTTTTTCTTTTTAATTGTTTTTAAAATTGGCTTGGCGCTTTTCAACAAATGCTTGCATGCCTTCTTTTTGGTCTTGAGTTGCAAAAATTGAATGAAATGTTCTACGTTCAAAACGTAAACCTTCTTGCAAACTGACTTCAAATGCACGGTTAATTGACTCCTTGATCATCATGGTTGCGACTACAGATTTTTCGGCTATTTTTTCAGCAGCTTTTAAGGTCTTTTCGACTAACTCCTCATTAGGGAAGACTTGAGCAACTAAACCACTCTGCTCTGCTTCTACTGCGCCCATTTGTCTCGCAGTCAGACACATTTCCATGGCTTTGGCCTTACCAATAGCAAGCGTTAAACGCTGTGTCCCACCTATCCCTGGGATTACTCCCAAAGTCACTTCTGTTAAACCGAATTTTGCATTATCGGCACAGTAAATAAAGTCACACATGAGCGCTAACTCACAGCCTCCACCTAACGCATAACCACTGACAGCTGCGATTAGAGGTTTACGGCGCTGAGCAATTCGATCTGCCAGATGAAAAAAATCATCCAAATAAATATTTGGAAAACTCAGTTCAGCCATTTCTTTAATATCTGCACCAGCGGCAAAGGCTTTTTCTGAACCTGTAATAACCATACAGCCAATGGAAGAATCTCTGTCTAAATCATCTAAGGCCAAATTAAGGTCTTGAATTAATGTGCTATTTAATGCATTTAAGGCCTGAGGACGATTTAAAGTAATAAGTCCAACACCATTGTTCTTTTCAAGCAGAATCGTTTCAAATTGCATGTAATATCCCTATATATGTTCAATATTCATGAGTAGGCTTCATATCTGAAGCCTTTTCATTTAAATGTCTTAATGACAACGTTATAAGCTGCGGGCAATTACTAAACGTTGGATATCACTCGTACCTTCATAGATTTGGCAAATACGTGCATCACGATAAATACGCTCTATAGGGAAATCTTTGAGATAGCCATAACCACCAAAGACTTGTAATGCTGCGGAGCAAACACGCTCAGCCATTTCAGATGAAAAAAGCTTGGCCATAGACGCTTCATTTAAGCAAGGTTGTCCTGCTTCTTTTAAACGTGCCGCGTGATAGACCAATTGGCGTGCTGCCTCTATTTCTGTCGCCATACTTGCCAATCGGAACGCAACTGCCTGATGTTCAAAGATCGGCTTTCCAAAGGTAATACGCTCTTTGGCATATCGGGTTGCTTCTTCTAATGCTGCTCGTGCAAGACCAACCGCTTGAGCCGCTATACCAATACGACCGCCTTCTAGATTTGATAAGGCAATTTTCAAACCTTCACCTTCTTTTCCTAACATCAAGCTTTCATGCACACGAACATCTGTTAGTGCAATTTGACAGGTATCTGAAGCATGTAACCCAAGCTTTTCTTCAGTACGAATCACTTCATAACCGGCTGTCTCACGAGGGACAATAAAAGCACTCAGGCCTTTTTTTCCTGCACTCGGATCAGTCACAGCAAAGACAATAATGACCCCTGCATTATGTCCCGAGGTAATAAACTGCTTAGCACCATTAATCACCCATTCATTGCCATCTTTGACTGCACGGGTTTTAATGGCAGCAGCATCTGAACCCGTATGCGGCTCAGTTAATGCAAATGCACCGATCATTTTGCCTTGTGCTAAAGGCACTAAATATTTCTGCTTTTGTTCTTCTGTGCCAAATTTAGCAATAGGAACACAGCCTACTGAGTTATGTACACTCATAATGGTTGATGTTGCCCCATCGGCCGCGGCAACCTCTTCTAAAGCCATAACATAGGCAAGATTACCTGTATCTGAACCACCCCATTCATCTGATACCAACATACCCAATAAACCCAGTTCTCCCATCTGCGCTAAAGCCGCTTTGGGAAAGGTTCCGTGTTTATCCCATTCAGCCGCTTGAGGTTTAATTTGTTCCTGCGCGAAACTGCGTGCCATGTCCTGAATTAATAATTGTTCTTCGGTAAATTGCATCTTATCTTCCTGTACATCAATCAAATGCTTCCATCCAGTTTGAAAATGATTAGAACTGAATGAAAGCTTGATTTTGATCCTGATTGTTCGGCATTCATTTAGGGTTAATCGTTGCGTCTTTTAACTTGCATGCTGCGTGGATTGTTTCGCAATCTCTTGATTTCTTAATAAGAAACGCTGAATTTTTCCACTTGGAGTTTTCGGTAGTTCTTGAACAAACTCCACCAATCGTGGATAAGCATGTGCAGATAAGCGCTTTTTCACAAATTGCCCTAGCTGCTCCGCTAATTCTTCTGACGCTGTGACATGCTCAGCTAAAATTACAAAAGCTTTTACGATTTCTGTCCGATCCGGATCAGGTACACCAATGACCGCAGCTTCAATCACTGCATCATGCTCAAGTAAAGCGCTTTCAACATCGAATGGCCCGATACGATAACCTGATGTTGTAATCACATCATCATTACGACCAACGAAGCTCATACTGCCATCTGCGTGTAATTCTGCGGTATCACCCGTGAGGTAATAATGCTTTACAAAGGGTGACTTACGACTTTCTTTATAGCCACCAAACCACATCATCGGTGATTGACTAATATCGACAGCCAGTACTCCTGGCGTTCCTGCAGCTAGCTCTTGCCCTTGTTCATCAACAACTGCCACGCGATATCCCGGACTGGCATAACCTGCGACACCTGCGCGAATATCATGTTGTAAGCCATGATGATTACACACCACCATACCAACTTCAGTCTGACCATAATGGTCAAAGATCGGTGCATCTAAAACTTGTTTAAACCAGCGGAACACTTCAGGGTTAAGCGGCTCACCAGCGCTACTGACAACTCGAAATTTCCCTTTGAGTTTTGCCATTTGTTCAGGATCAGCTGCCATCATCATCCGATACGCTGTCGGTGCGCCTGCAAGGTTCGTCACTTTGTAGTCATCTACAATCTGACACAAACTATCAATGCTAAAACCACCTTCGTAAAAGAGTGTTGCATGTCCAAGTAAAAGTGGCCCAGTAATTCCGTAATACAAACCATAAGCCCAACCCGGATCGGCAATATTCCAAAACGAATCATCTTCACGTAGCCCTACCGCATTTTTCATATATTGACCAAAAGCGATCAAAGCTTTAAGCGGGACTTCTAAGGGCTTTGCAGGACCTGTAGTACCTGAAGTAAACATCAAAAGAAATGGATCATTGATGCTCTGTAGGACAATTTCACAATCTGTAGACTGTGCGTTTACTTCATCCCAAAAGTTTAAATCTCCCTGTTGAATCCCTTGACCCGCTCGATCTGCAACAGTAACGATTTGGGGACAATGTGCAACTTCATCTAATTTACTGCGATTACCAACATCGCTAATCACCAATTTGCTTTGTGCAAGGTGTAAACGATGTTCAATGGCTTTGGGGCCAAAGGCGGTAAATAGCGGTTGATATACAGCACCTATTCGCCAAGCCCCTAAAATCACCACAAGTAATTCAACTGTACGGGGTAATAAACCCGATACACGATCACCTTTTTGCACACCCTGTGACTTTAAAAAATTGGCAAATTGGCTTGACCACTGTTGCAGCTCTGCAAAGGTATATTGTTCTTTCCGTCCATCTTTGCCCTGCCAATACAGTGCAGCCTTATCTTGATCAATCGCATGACGGTCGCAGCATTCATAACATGCATTTAATTGCTCTAAAGAGCCTGATAACATTTCTTTGGCAGCATGATTTAAGTCAAATGCCTTTGCAACATCTTGATAATTCGACATCTTCTCTACCTCAGTCTCAATTTATTGTTATTCCGACACGAGTGTTAGTATTTTTAGCCATCCCTAGGCTAGATTGGTGTTCAAAGCGATTAAGCGTCCTTAGGTAAGTATTGCTGCACAATGCTTGAAAAATCTAAGTGTGCATTACCTTGTAAACACAGCTGTTGATACATCTGCTGAACCAGTCCACCTAAAATAATCGGCTGTTTGACTTGTCCTGCGGCTTCTACAGCCAATCCTAGATCTTTCAACATCAACTGAGTTGCAAAACCATCGGTATAACCACGTCCCGCAGGTGCATTTGCTGAGATACCCGGCCATGGATTACATACATCCGAACTCCAGCAACGTCCGCTCGAACTATTCACCACACCCGCTAAGGCTTGAGGATCAATCCCCAGACGCGCACCGAGTGCCATACCTTCAGCAACGGCTGCCATGGAAATACCAAGAATCAAGTTATTGCAAATTTTCGCAATTTGACCTGCACCCACATCACCACAATGCACAATGTTTTTACCCATGTGGCCCAATACCGCTTTGGTTTTTTCAAAGGTTTGATCATCCGAACCGACCATAAAGGTTAATGTACCTGCCTGAGCACCAATAGTTCCGCCTGAAACAGGTGCATCACAGATTTTTATCTGATGTGCAGCACCCGCCTCGGCTATATCCTTAATGGTTTGCGGATCAATGGTACTGCTATCGATACATAAGCTTCCTGCTTTCATTACCGCCAACACACCATTTTCTCCCAAGTACACCTCTTTGACATGCTTGGCAGCAGGCAACATGCTAATTACAACATCTGCTTGTTTCGCTGCATCTTGTGGGCTTTGGCAAACAATGCCACCTGCTTCAGTAAAATGCTGAATCGCAATTTCGCTTAAGTCGAAACCGTAAACCGTAAAACCTGCTTTGAGTAGGTTTTGGGCCATTTTTCCGCCCATGTTTCCTAAACCGATAAAGGTAATATTCATCCTTGAACTCCCAAATTAACGTAGGTTAATGGTGGTATTCACTTCACCTTTTTCTTGTGTATCTTCGAACCAACGACTGGTGATGGTTTTAGTTTGTGTATAGAACTGAACTGCTTGCTTACCATATGGACCTAAGTCACCCAGTTTTGAACCACGCGATCCTGTAAAACTAAAGAAAGGTACAGGTACAGGAATTGGAATATTGATACCCACTTGACCAATATCGATATCACTTTGGAATGTACGAGCAACTGCACCACTTTGTGTAAACAGTCCAACACCGTTGCCGAATGGATTAGCATTAATCAATTCAATCGCCTGCTCCAAAGTATCGACATGAATAATGGCTAAAACGGGCCCAAAGATCTCTTCGGTATAGATGCGCATATCGGTTGAAACTTGATTAAAAATCGTCGCTCCGACAAAGTTTCCTTGCTCATAGCCAATGACTTGAACATCACGACCATCCAGCAACAGTTCTGCGCCTTGTTCTACACCGCTTTGAATTAAATCCAATACACGTGCTTTTGCGCGAGGTGAAATGACTGGGCCAATATCGGTATTCGGTTCATGGCCTGCATTGACCTTCAGAGTTTTGGCTTTTTCAACCAGTTCATTAACCCATTCTTTACTTTCACCAACCATGACAGCAACAGACAAAGCCATACAACGCTGACCTGCTGCACCAAATGCTGCACCAACGAGAGCATTTAAGGTTTGTTCTTTATTGGCATCTGGCATCACCACCACATGGTTTTTGGCCCCCATCATCGACTGCACACGTTTTCCATGCTGTCCTGCAAGGTTATATACATGTGTACCAACGGCTGTAGAGCCTACAAATGAAATGGCCTTAATAGCTTGATGTGTGCATAAACGATCAACAACGTCCTTACCACCATGCACTACGTTCAATACGCCTGCTGGAATACCGGCTTCAATCGCAAGTTCGACAAGCATCATGGTAGATAATGGATCTTGTTCAGATGGCTTTAAAACAAAGGTATTTCCACTGACAATCGCCATTGGGAACATCCACAGTGGAATCATCGCAGGAAAGTTAAATGGCGTAATTCCTGCACATACACCCAAAGGTTGCTGCAAGGTATAGGTATCCACACCACGTGCCACACCTTCTATATATTCGCCCATTTGAAGTGTGCCAACCGAACACGCATGCTCAACGACTTCTAAACCACGTTGAATATCACCTTCAGCATCTGCAAGCGTCTTTCCTTGCTCAGCAGTCAGTACACGGGCAATGTCTTTCATATTGCTACGGATCAGATCTTGTAGTTTCAGCATAATACGCATACGTGCTTGTACGGGTGTTAAGCGCCAAGTTTTAAACGCCTCTTGCGCTGAAGCAATCGCTGCATCCACTTCTTCCATAGTCGCCATTGGAACACGACCCAAAACCTCTTGAGTTGCAGGATTTAGAATGTCTTGCCACTCTGTAGTGTTTGACTCTACAAATTTACCGTTAATTAATAATTTAGCCGTCGCAGACTGAATATTTGACATTGTGTTCATGACCTCTCCATAGGCACTTATTGTTTTGTACTGACTTAGAAAATATCCAAAAGCCTTATATTTATATTTTCCAATTCACTTCAAACTAGCAAAGAAAATTTTGACTACCAATAGAGATTCACGCACGATTGATGTGCAAATATGCACAGGGATGACAATAACAATGAAAGTAGATTGGGATCATTTACAGTATTTTTTGGTTTTGGCTCGTGCGAAAACCCTAACCAATACCGCACGTATTATCGGTGTTGAGCACAGTACAGTTTCTCGACGCATACATGCGCTAGAACTGGCTTTAGGCACACCATTATTTAAACGTGAAGCCACAGGTTATGAGCTCACTTTAGAAGGTTTGGCACTGGTTCCTCGCGTTGAACAAATGGAACAGGCCTTTTTACAAATCGAAAAACCCAACCAACCTATGCAAGGTCGTGTGCGAATTGGCACACCCGAAGGGTTTGGAACAGCATTTTTGACACAGCTCTTGGCAGAATTGTCCAAAAAATACCCCTTGCTGACTATCGACCTTATTCCTGTCCCGAAAATGATCAAGCTTTCACATCGTGAAGCAGATATTGTTATTTCCATCGATCGACCAAAATCAGGCCCATATATTATTACCCGACTAGCCGACTATTGTTTAAAGATTTATGGCAGTAAGGAATACTTAAAAAACACGCAACCCATTCATACATTAGAAGATTTAAAATCACACACCTTTGTGAACTATATAGATGATTTGGTCTATAGCCCTGAACTGTATTGTTTAGAACGTTTACCTATTCAGCTCAATGCCAACTTTAGAAGTAGTAGTATTTTGGCACAACAAATTGCCGTGAGTGCGGGTGCAGGATTGGCAATATTGCCCAAGTTTTTGGCCGAGGAAAAACCCGAATTAGAACAGGTCTTGGCGCAAGATGTTCGTTTTGTACATACCTTTTGGATGCTAACCTTAGTCGATTTACAACATGAGCCACGCATTAAGCTAGTCTGGGACTTTTTGAGAAAAAGAACTGACCAATATCATAGTTTATTAATGGATTAAGAAATGAAGCTACCTTCCAAAAGGTAAATGACAAATAATCTGAGATTCATTTTCTTAGTTAAATCATAATTTTTTTGTTTTCTTGATATTTAATCTCAGCTTGCGTTGTCATATAAGTTAAGATTTTCTGAAATTCTCTGACACACAAGCTAAGATTTTATTTCACTTTAATTTGCGGGTTAATTGAATTCAGGATGCTTATAAACCTCAGTGTCATATTTTTTTTGTTTAGCGATGATATTGTTTTTGAGTATATCCACCTTATCTTGATGTATTTTCACAAAATCCTTTTGCGCGGCCTGCCATGTATCAAAACCTTGCTTCAAGTCATCAATTGTACCCTCCAAAAATCTACCTTTAAAAAACAAATTATGATTTTGCAAGTTAATCTCGCAAGGTCTGAATAGATACATGCAGTAACTATCGTCATTGCGCTTCTCTACATACAATACGCTGTCCATAATGGCATCCCACCCATTCAGCATCATATCACCTGTGCCTTCTTCACGAATTAAGTATTGGTGATAGTAGATTGAGCTGTTCACGATCAGAATGTTTTTCGCCCCGCTGCCATATTTCCGCACGGTGGCATGACCGTCAGGAAAATATTTTTTTATAACGTCAGGTATCCATTGAAAGTCATTTTCATCAATTTTATTGAATGGTGTGTACTCAATCCGTTCATGTTTCATCACGCCTTTTTCATCCAAATGCCATTGACGGTTTTTGGCGCTAAGTTTGAGATAAATCAATAAAATGACAGTTCCTAATATTGTTATGAGCGTAATTATTTCCATTGTATTCTGCTTGTAACCCCAAATTATTTTATGATCTAATTTTCAATGTATTGAGAGGTTTATTCAAGACTACTCTACACTTTAACAATCCCGAATCATGTGTCAATAATCTCAAATCAACTGTCATTCAACTCCAAACTATAACTGTTATAGAAATTTAGATGAATGTTGTATCTATGCTTTCAAGCGATATACCCCAATAATCACCTATAACCACTAGGGATTTAGAGTACATCTTATGAGCAATCAAGAGCCTAAAAAACCGCAAAAATATGCAGACAGTGAAATTTCAGATAAGGCCTTTAAGCGTGCCATTATTTGGTTCTCGATCTATGTGCTTTTATTCTGTATTGGTGTAGCGTTTGTCGTTGGTGCAGATAATTCCTATCTACCTTAAACGATAATCTATTCGCTTATTGCAACTCGCTATTGCATGTATATCTTACATTTCATGTTTGCTCATGATCAGTTCATAATGAATTGATCATTAGGCCAAATAAATTGGTTTAAAATTGGTTTAAATTTGAATTTTAAAAAAGCTTGTAAGTCTACATTTACAAGCTTTTTTGCATTTTTAAAGTGATCAAATTACAGCTATAAAATTACTTGCCCATCTGAATCGCTTGCTTATGCAGGACTTTGCTTTTTAACTTGGTGCTGTAGATGTGTTTGAATATATTCACCGTAGACCGACATTTTTTCAAAGATGTGTTCTGAATAAAACATGTCTTCTACCAAGACTTGCGCACGATCAAATTCATATAAACCCAATCGTTGTAAAATTTTCGCATTAATAAACGAAAATTTTTGGCATAAATCGATATATTGCTGATCTTTGTCTTTAAATAGCAGCTTTAACATATTGATTTTATTTAGATCAAAGTCAATCGGTTCAGCTTTATCCGCCAAGACATGGATTTCAACATCTAAAAATTCAGCGAGCTGTTTTAATTTTTCTAAGTCGATATGTAGATGTGTAATACATATGATTTTGGAAACCTTCGGATTACATAAGCTATTGATCAAACTAAAATAGAAGTATTCTGCTGGCGATAGTTGTTCATTATGTAGCTCAATGTAGACATTTAGTCCCGATAAAACATCATCAACTTTAAATGCGCTAAGTTTAGCCTCAGCATGATAATAACGATTTAATATTGCAACATTTTCAGGGCTTTGCAGTGTAGCGTAGATCACCTTCTGATTCAAATTCGCTAAGATAAAAGGTGCAAATAAAAAAGCCGCATTTTCAGCCTTGGCATCCATATGTTCCTGACAAATACTGACATAGCCCACTTGCTGTACTTGACGCAAAATTCGACTGCGCAAAAGTACCGCTTCTAAATTAGTATGCTGTTGTTGCAACAGATGCAGCGTTGAATCTGTCAATGGAACATCCACCAGTAAATATTGTAACAGTTCTAATTCACTGGCTTTAAACATATTCAACTCCCTAACTTCCATACCATTTGACGCCACAAGTGTTGTGGTCAATGCACCTTATAAAAAATTCAAGCTTAAAACTAGATACAGTGATTTTGAAAAAACTTATAACAGTACAGCCTCATCTGTTATAAAAATTTAATGTAAAGCTTCATTTACTGATATATTTATAACAGAACTTTGTCTTGTTGATGACTATGTATAAATCGGAACAGCTCGCACAGCACCTACGTCAACTGATTGAAAATGGCACTTTAAAAGCGCACGAAAAACTCCCTTCTTTACGTGAACAAGTGCAGTTGTCCGGCTTTAGTTTAATCACGGTCATGAATGCTTATCAGGAGTTGGAATCACGTGGCTTAATCTATGCACGTGAAAAATCAGGCTACTATATAGCGCAAGGCTTGCTCGAAATAGAAGCTGAACACGCTCAAATCGTGTCCTTAAACACTCCCGTTGAAATTAACTCTCTGGTCTTTAAGTATTTAAAATCGATACAAGATGAAAAAATCGTTCCATTGGGTTCAGCCTTTCCAGCTCAAGACATCGTTTTTTCTAAAAAGTTAACCCAAATCATGGGGCAAATTTCCCGAAATCCCAAAAGTTACGATGCCATTGATAATCTTCCACCTGGAAATTTAGCCCTTCGTAAGTTGATTGCACAGCGTTATTGCATGCAAGGCATTACCACAGATCCAGAGGATATTGTGATTACCTCAGGCTGTATGGATGCACTGAATCTTTCCTTACAGGCCATAGCCTCACCGGGTGACTATATTGTGTTACAGCAAAATATTTTCTATGGCGCCTTGCAAGCTGCAGAGCGCTTAGGCCTTAAAGTGGTGACCTTACCTGAACATCCACAAGACGGTTTTGATTTAACCGCATTTGAACATATTTTAAAAACTTATCCCGTCAAAATTTGTTGGCTGATGCTGAATTCGCATAATCCTGTGGGCTTCACAGTGAGTGATGAAATCAAGCAAAAAATTGCCGTGTTATTACACCAATATCATGTGCATTTAATTGAGGACGATGTGTATGAGGAAATGCATTATGCATCCAAGAAACCCGTTTCAATGAAATACTTTGACCAAAATAATATGGTCTTACATTGCTCTTCTTTTTCTAAAACGTTGGGCGCTGCATTTCGGGTCGGTTGGGTGCATGCGGGTAAATATTCTCAAGCGATTCAACACTTACAGCTTATGAGCACGATTTCCGTCAATACCTTATTGCAAAATGCCTTGGTGGAATTTATTTCAAATTATCATTATGAAAAACATTTAAGGCTCCTAAGAAAAGGTCTACAGCAACACAAATTACAGTTTTACCGTTATTTAGAAAGCCGCCTACCGACTGGATGCAAATTACAATATCATCCAAGTGGTTATTTTCTTTGGTTAAAACTACCAGAAAATATTGAAAGCATGGCGGTCTATGAAGCCTTAATTCAACAGCAGATCGGTGTTGCTCCAGGCCGTTTATTTAACGTATCAGAAGCCAAAACTCAATATATCCGTTTAAATTGTTCCTTTGCATGGAAGGATGAGATTCAACAGGCTTTAGATGCCCTCCTTAGTACAATCTCTGCACTTTCCTCAGATCAGATGAATATTTGACAATTTTTATTGTCATTATTATGCTCAAAGCAATACAGTTCAAATACATATATTTGTTGTTGAGATAACAATGAATTCATTCAATATTTACCAAAATTCAAAAAACAAATAGGTTAGTTCATGGAAGATCAAAAACACAGTCAACGCATACATGCCTTTAGTTCGGATGTACTCACAGATCTGGATGCTGTGGGGATTGCACAGCTCATCAAATCTAAAGAAGCCTCCGTGCAAGAAATAACACAAGCGGCCATTGCACGTGCGGAACAAGTGAACCCGCATCTAAATGCCATTGAACTGGACTGTTTTCAGCGTGCTTTAGAGCAAAATCAATATGTTGAACATGGTCTTTTTGCGGGTGTCCCTTTTTTCTTTAAAGATAATCTAGATTATCAAGGATTGCCCTCACGCCATGGTTCAAAGGCCATCGGTTCAAAACCAGCCGATCGTAATCCTCAAATTAGCCAACAAATCTTAGATCAAGGGTTTGTCGTATTAGGAAAATCCAAGCTCCCTGAATTTGGTCTAAATGCCAGCACCGAATATAAAGATGGATCAGCCACCTATAACCCTTGGCATTTAAGTTATTCCTGCGGTGCATCTTCAGGGGGTTCCGCAGCTCTCGTTGCAGCCGGTGTAGTGCCGATTGCCCATGCCAATGATGGCGGTGGTTCGATTCGTATCCCTGCTGCATGCTGCGGTTTGATTGGATTAAAGCCTAGCCGTGGCCGTACTTATGACAGTGAAGCAGCAGGCTCTCTTCCGATTAATATCATCAGTGAAGGTGTCCTAACCCGTAGCATACGAGATACTGCTCATTTCTATGCAGGAATGGAATCAAGTTATTACAATAAAAAGCTGCCACGCATAGGCATGATTCATGGGCCTTCTAAACGTCGATTACGCATCGGTTTAGTCCCGCAATCGATTACAGGGCAAATAGATAGCGAAACAACTGCAACCTTAATGCATAGTGCAGCACTCTTAGAAAAATTAGGCCATCATGTTGAAGAACTTCAATTACCTTTTTCCTTAAGCTTTGTTGAAGATTTTAGTGAATATTGGGGGATGTTATCCTTTTTACTGAGTACCTTTGGCAAGAAAATCTTTGGCGCTGACTTTAATCCCAAAGAGTTAGATCACTTAACCGTTGGTTTATCGAAGTTGTATAAAAAGAACTTTTATAAAACCCCGCTGTTTCTGTATCGATTAAAGAAAATGCAGCAACAATATCGTGAAATCTTTAAGCATTATGACGTTTTGCTATCGCCTGTACTTGCACATACCACACCGAAAATCGGCTATTTATCACCTCAATTACCGTTTGACCAGTTATTTGAACGTATACAGAACTATGTGACTTTTACCCCCATCCAAAATGTTGTTGGTGCGCCAGGTATGTCGATTCCTATGGGAGAAACCCAAAACGACGGACTACCGATCAGTATGCAAATATCAGCCGATGTCGGTGATGAAAAAACCTTGATCGAACTGGCGTATGAAATTGAAGAAGCTCAGCCATGGCGACGTATTCAGGATATGCCTCGAACTGCTTAACAGCCCAATCAAAGGTTTAAAAAAGGGAGCTGATTGGCTCCCTTTTTTATTTTCAAATCCGCAGCATAAGGCTTTGCAAGGGATAACTGTATTTGAATACAAGATACTTAATTAAAATGATACGTTAGTCCTGCATATACCGCCCGACCTTCACCCGGTGTTAAACGAGCAGGATCTTTGCCGGCATCGTTATAGCCCGGTGTCACGGTAGATGCATATTTTTTATTGGCCATATTTCTGAAATCCAACCAAGCCAAATACTGTTTTTGTGGTTGCATATAGCCGAACGATGCTCCCCAAATTTGCCAATCTTTTGCGTAGAAACTATTGGCATAGTCGGTTGTGACCTTTGCGGCATAAAGTGTATTCACCGCAGCATAAAAGCCTAAAGGATGTTCGTATTTCAGTTCAGCCTGATAGATGTGTTTTGGTATACCTGCCAGCTCATTTTTTCCAAATACCGCATCATTTTTATAGTGAAAATCATTCAAGGTATAGGCTTGTTTTAGTTGAACCTGTCCATATGTATCATTTTGCCAAAGTGAACTGTTTAAACCGACTTCAATCCCTTGATGGATGGTGTCTGAAGCATTCGATTCGTAAATTATCGGATTAGGCTCTGGTTGGATTTCAACAGCCAACAGTTCATTTTTAACCTGTGAATAGTAATATGCAATATTCCACTCACCCAGTGCATGTTGACCACGCCCACCTAGTTCAAGAGTATTCGCTGTCTGACTATTCAAATGAATCGGAGCATTTTGGCGTCCCGTCGCTGCGCCACTTTCATCGGGGAACTTTTGATCCGAACCCCAAATTAAAGCCCAAGGATGTGGTGCTTCTAAGCTTCGACTGACATTGGCAAAGAGCTGTGTTTCAGGTTGGATTTGATATCGAAAACCTAGCGATGGCAGGACATTCCATTCACGAATATTTTCTTTATGACTTTGCACAGGCCATGTCACTTCACTTTCACGATGGGTGTACGCCAATGCAACTCGACTATCGAGCCAAAACTGTGGGTGTAGTGCCAAGGCATTGGCATAATGTAAAACATAGTCACCACCTTGGTAGGTATAATGCCGCGTTTCTGTACCCGCAGCATAGGCGCCTTGCGCTACACGCAAGCGTTCAACGACCTGACCATCTGGCAAATGCGTGGTACTACGAAAACCTAAAGTATTTTGGCTTTCATGCCCCCATAGCGTTCGGTCAAATTGGTAGTTAAATAAGGTAATGATATCGTCATAGTCAACATCGGTACTATACAAACCTTCTTGCAAATCCATCGGATAATGATGATAGGCCAGACCCAACTGTAAACGATCGCCCGAGTCCAAAGTCATATTGGTTTTATTCGCCAACCAAAGACTTCCCGGCTGCGGACGATTATTATTCAGCGAGATATTTTGGGCTACTGCTTGTTTTGGATTTTGTTCAATCTGTTGTTGGGTTAGACGTCCCGGCGTTTGGTGTTCAGTCTCTCGGTAACGCAGATAAAAACGTGTATCTAGGTTTGGATTTATTTGATATCCCACATTGGCCGATATACCTTTACTCTGGCTTGAAGCATGATCTTGAAAACCATCATCATCACTTTGCGTTAATGAAACATAATAGTCTAAGTCACCGATTTGTTGTCCTGAGCTGATTTCACTTTTCTGATAACCGTGGCTACCCATTTCATGATGCACTGACAGTTTTGCTGCATTTTTTCCAGTTGGGCTATCATAGTTAATTAGACCACCCAAGCTTAATGCACCACGTGTTAAACCATTAGCCCCCCGTAAAACCTCTATATGGTCTACCCACAGCGGCTCAAGCAGTTCATAAGGTGTTCCACCCGGCCCTGTAAATGGCAAATCATCTAAGGTCACATACAACCCTGAAGCATGCGCCCCCGGTGCACGATTGATCCCGGAGCCACGTATCGACAGTTTCATCCCTTCATTTCCAGAAGATGCTGCGTATATCCCCGGTTGATTTTTAAATAAATCAGCATTTGTTCGCTTGGGTACATCTTGAATGTCTGCTGCAACGATCGCATTGGTTGCACCATTTACTTTAGTCAGTGCTTTTTTTATTTGATCATCCATTGAACTTTGTTCAACGTTAATGGTGATTTCAGGTAATACATTGCTATCTGCAACACTATATTGTGCCATTGCAGTAAGCATCATTAGGCTTAAAAGCTTAAGTGACGTGTTGTTATATTTGGAAAATTGAGGGACATCCATGATTTCGTCTTCTAAGTGAAACGAATTTAACGGCAAGGATTGTAGTGTGTTTTATCATCATGTATGTATCAAAATATTTCAAAATTCATGATTTTTATTAATATTCTTCTTCGTATTTTTATATTCAAATGATTTGTTAAATGAAATAAAACAGATAATTATATTTTTTAGTCAAAAAATAAAAGTTTCTAAATAAGATAAAAGCCCTCAATCGATAAAGATCAAGGGCGTGTATTGATTAAGAGTACGCATTGAAAGATTGTCGGAAAGTCAGATGTCAAAACCTGAACATACTTCCAATCACGCTCTCGTTAAATTGATATTGAAATTTCTAAGGCAATTTAAATTAAACAATTCTCTGTAAGGGCATTAG
The DNA here is from genome assembly GCF_024605785.1 of Acinetobacter sp. YH16040_T. NCBI lineage: Bacteria > Pseudomonadati > Pseudomonadota > Gammaproteobacteria > Moraxellales > Moraxellaceae > Acinetobacter > Acinetobacter sp. YH16040_T. Next base: position 1,692,847 of record NZ_CP094541.1, read on the forward strand.
AAGTTGTACATCGCGACCGCATTGATTCGGTTATCTTCACCCTTAGTACTGCCATTTGGTGCGGCGCCAAAAGCTTCACGTTCACCATAGACATATTCCAGACCTAAACTAATCGGCTTAACAGGGCTGTAAAATACATTTGCCCATGCTTGCCATAAGTTTTTATTGGCCTTGGTTTTATCGACTAATGAGTTGACATAATCTGCATTGTTATCTGCTTTCATATAACCATAGCCCAATGTTCCGCGCCATTGTGCTGAAATTTGTTGAGTTAAACCTACTGTAATCGAGTCAAATTCATTGGTGGCGATGATGTCTTTATCCGCATTGGTGACAAAACCTTGGTTGGTCCATGACACAAAACTACTGTCGCCTTTGACATGGTAATAATCCGCTTTGAGCACTGTTTTATCCGTCAAATCTAGCTTTGCGCCCAGACCAAGTCCCCATGCGGTTTCTGTATCCGTATCCGTTTTCTTTTCAGCACCCATCGCACGTGCGCTCAACATGAGTGTATCTGTCATTTTATGGTTTAACCGCGCTGTTAATGCAGGCAAACGCATATTTGAACTGTCATCCTTAGAATCTTCTGCTGCAAGCACAAGATTTGTCTCAGGACTAAATTTGTGACTATAGCGAACTTGAGGTGTACGTTTAACAGCACCACCAACATAGCCCAATGCATCAATAGTTTCAGGCATATAATCAGGTATAGCAAAGTTAGACCATGTTTGCCCCACCAACCAATCACCATAGGTCAAATAGGCATGACGAATCCGCAGTCCATCATTTGCGCCCAAAAAGTCGACTTCAATTTTACCGCCTACATCTCCCACTTGAGTCGGCGTTTTAAAGTCTAGTCCTAAACGTGTGGCAGCAAGTGTTGCTTTTAAACGATCTGAACTTTCAGCATTCCCTTCTAGCGGAACACTATTCATTTGGTTATACAGGCGAGATAAGCTGCCGCCTTCTGCCTGATAAGATGCATCTGCACGCACATTGCCATACAAGCTAAACTCAGCGCCCGATTTGGTATTTAAACTCAGGCTCGGTGTTTGAGTCGGTTTTTGATTCTGCACAGCAACTACAGGCCCTTGTTTTACGTCTTTGATTTCACTCGACAAAGTGTTTTGCTGTTGAACATATTGCTGCATCATGGCTTTTAACGCTTTGACTTCTTCACGCAACTGTTCAACTTCAGCCTCGCTGACTGCCGCATGTGTCCACATGGGGAACACAGCTGCACAAGCCAGTAGCATCGGTTTAATTTTAAAGGTTTTTTTGACTAAATTTAGCTTTTGAGTTTTCATCCTGACCTCGATTTGGGCGATGCCCTTTCCTTATTTTTTGTCACAATTCCCACTAGCCCTCATGCTGTGCATCAGGGCCTAGAAACTTAAAATTTTGGGGTAATGTTAAATCTTTAAATATCGGCTTAATTCGCTGGATTTTTGATAGCTTGCGTATTGAGCTTTGGCGATTGACCTTGAGTAGACGCTTCTACTGACGCTTGTAAATTCACCATAAATATTGCTAATGCAGCGATGACACCGGGAATGGCTATCACCAAGAAGTTCATTTGATGCGGCAAATTCATGGTTAACAGCGCACCAGTAAGTACCGGTCCAACGATTGCACCAATTCGTCCAATGCCCGATGCCCAGCCCATACCTGTAGAACGTACCGTGGTTGGGTAGTATTGTGCGACAAAGGTATAAAGTAAGATTTGTGAACCGATGGTAGCTGCACCTGCAACAGCAATTAAGGTATACAGAACCATTTGCGGACTGTTAAAGCCCAGTAAGATTAAAGCCAATGCGCCACACATGAACATGATGCTCAGAACTTTTTTGATATGGAATCGGTCTGCCAAAGCACCACCACCAATAGCACCTACCATTCCACCAATATTCAGTGCAAAGAGGAAAATCATACTTGCACCAAGCGAATAGCCGGCTTGAATCATCAATTTTGGTAACCAACTTCCAAGTGCATAAACCATCAGTAAGCACATGAAAAATGCAATCCAGAACATAAACGTACTGAAACTACGGCCTTGTTGAAATAATGCTTTTAACGGAGCGTTATCTTCTTCAGAAACTTCATTGAGTACAAATTGAGTATCTGTTGTGAGGACTTGTTCAGGGGCAATTTTAGAGACAATCGTTCGAGTCGTATCTGTTTGATGCTTTGAGGTTAAATACATCAATGACTCAGGGAGGAATTTCCAAATTAAAGGCAATGCAAGACATGGAATAATTGCAATATAAAACATGATTTTCCAGCCATATACAGGCACTAACCAAGCACCCAATAACGCTGAAGCCATACCACCTATGGCATAACCACTAAACATTAGTGCAACTAAGGTACTGCGTATACGTTTTGGCGCGTATTCTGTCATTAATGCGACAACGTTCGGCATAACGCCACCGATGCCTAGACCGGCAAGAAAGCGTAAAATACCAAACTCAACGGGAGTACTTGCAAAAGCGCCGCAAAAGGTAAAACCACTAAAAATACCGACGCAGATCATAATGGTTTTTTTACGACCAATTTTATCGGACAGTGTGCCAAAACACATGGCACCAAACATCATGCCAAATAAAGCCGTACTTGCCAGTAAGCCGGCTTGTACCGCAGATAATGACCACTCTTGCATCAACAAAGGTAAGGCAACGCCATAGATCACCAAGTCATAACCATCAAAAATAATAATCAAAAGACACCAAATCAAAACACCCCAATGAAATGGCGTAAATTTGGCTTCATCAACCAAGGTATTAATATTAATTTTCTGGTTTTGCATAGCCCACCTCCTAATTGTGAAGCTTGTAAAATTCGCTTTTCACAATGAATAAGTCGGTGCTTAATGTCCAAAACCGATTAGGCATGTTTGTATACCTAAAAAGTAGAATATAAATTAATCCCTTGATTCCGCTTTATTTAAATAGATCATTTCATAACTGCTGTTCATCTGAACGTCTATCAACACATTACTTAAAACACAGCACGATCATATGGAATCGCTTCTAAATCATAAACTTGATAAACACTATCAAATAAACCACGAATATCTTCGCTTTCATCCATATTACGTACAGCCATAAATACAGGGCTGATCGCGGCTTCGTCTAAGATCGGAACAAAGGTTAAATGTGTTAATTGCACACTTTGGGCACTCATTGGAGTGATACAAACCCCTTCATTAGCTGCAACAAAGCCTAGAGCCAGTTGTAATTCACGTACTTCGCGTACTTTTTTAGGCTCCAAACCATACTCTGAAAATATGCCACGCACTTGGGTCGAAAAATTCGGTTTATTGTGATTTGGATAAAAAATCAATTGTTGATCGATCAGATCTGCAAGATATATACCTTCCTTTTTTTGTGCCAAAGGATGACTAGCGTGTAAGGCTACTACTAAGCGTTCTTCACGAAGTAAAACCCGTTTGATCGCAGGGTCTGAAATACGCAAACGCCCAAAGCCGACATCTATACGACCTTCCTTTAATGCTTTGATTTGTTCAGTGGTCGCCATTTCCTCCATTTCTATTTTTAAATGTGGATGTTGTTGTTTGAATAAGTACAAAATATTCGAGAGTAAACCAAACAATAAAGAGCTCACAAAACCGATTGTCACTGTTCTTTCTGTCAAACCGATTCGTTTCGTCATTGATTTAATTTCTTCTGCATTAGACAAAAGTTTTAAAGCATGATGATAAAAAAATTGGCCTGCTTCTGTAGTCTTAAGCGGACGGCTACCGCGTTCAAATAACTGAATTCCAAGCTCATGTTCCAAATTTTGAATCTGCCGACTCAAAGGTGGTTGAGCTATATATAGTTTTTCTGCCGCTTTGGTAAAACTCTGCTCTTCAACCACCGCGACAAAGTATCTTAAGTGTCTTAGTTCCATGGCTATCAATACCTATTAAGTATAATAAAATGCAAATTTGATCTTCGACGTGAAGATTTTATTCTTTTAAGGTATATCACATAGACAGGATTAAGCAAATTTAATCCCATCCAACAGATCAAAAACATCGTGCAGCCCATACCTGAAAGAAACTTCACCTGCTACACGAAACAACTTAAAAAGTATTGTTAGACAACCAAACAAGGAACGTGGCAGCCAAAGACCTCTTTTATCGAGTGATAGCCACCCATACTTAAATGCATACTTAAGGAGATATAGTATGAACCGTCAAGAGATTGATGTTCTGGTTAAACAAATGAACGTAGATACAGCAATAGGGCCTGTTGACCAACGTGTACAACAAGTTGTGGTACGTTTATTGGGTGATTTATTCCAAGCGATTGAAGATCTAGATATTACTCAAACTGAACTATGGAAAGGTCTAGAGTATTTTACAGATGCGGGTCAAGCGAACGAATTAGGTCTTTTAGCCGCTGGTTTAGGTTTAGAGCACTATCTAGATTTACGTGCCGATGAAGCTGATGCGAAAGCAGGTATTACAGGTGGTACACCACGTACCATTGAAGGCCCTTTATATGTGGCTGGCGCACCTGAATCAGTGGGCTTTGCTCGTATGGACGATGGTACGGAAACCGATAAAATTCCAACTCTGTTTATTGAAGGTACGGTAACAGATACCGAAGGCAACATCATTGAAGGCGCTAAAGTTGAAATTTGGCATGCCAACAGCCTAGGTAACTATTCTTTCTTTGATAAGTCTCAATCTGACTTTAACCTTCGCCGTACGATTCTTTCTGACCAAGACGGTAAATATGTTGCACAAACTACGATGCCCGTTGGTTATGGCTGCCCTCCAGAAGGTACAACTCAATTTGTTTTAGACAAACTAGGCCGTCATGGTAACCGTCCATCACATGTACATTATTTTATCTCTGCACCGGGTTACCGCAAGCTAACTACTCAATTCAACATCGAAGGTGATAAATACCTTTGGGACGACTTTGCCTTTGCAACTCGTGATGGTCTGGTGGCAACTGCTGTTGATATCACAGACGAAGCTGAAATTGCACGTCGTGGTCTAAACCAACCGTTTAAGCACATTAGCTTTAATGTTGAGTTAGTTAAAGAACAAGCTGCAGCACCAAATACTGAAGTTGATCGTCGACGCGCTAGCGCTTAATTACTCAATCTAAGGAAGCCGAGCTGTCTCATCCAAGTTTGACAACTCGGCGACTATCCCCTCATTGGACAGTCGGAGAATGGACATGCCACGTATTCCTGTAATTAACACCAGCCATCTAGATCGTATTGATGAACTTCTTGTCGATAATTTTGACACTGGTGAATTTAAACTGCACCGCTCAGTATTTACCGATCAAGCGTTATTTGATCTTGAAATGAAATACATTTTTGAAAGTAACTGGGTGTATTTGGCACATGAAAGCCAAATTCCAAATAACAATGATTATTACACGACTCATATCGGTCGCCAGCCGATCATCATTGCACGTAACCGTAATGGTGAACTGAATGCCATGATCAATGCCTGCTCACATCGTGGCGCACAGTTATGTCGTTATAAAAAAGGCAACAAAGCGACGTATACATGTCCATTCCATGGTTGGACCTTTAATAACTCAGGTAAATTACTCAAAGTTAAAGACCCTGCTGAAGCCGGTTATTCAGATTGCTTTAACCAAGATGGTTCACATGACTTGAAAAAAGTCGCACGCTTTGAAAGTTATAAAGGCTTTTTATTTGGTAGCTTAAATCCTGATGTGCCAAGCCTTGAAGAATTCTTAGGTGAAACCACCAAAATTATCGACATGATCGAAGGTCAGTCGGAAAACGGTTTGGAAGTTTTACGTGGTTCATCTACCTATACCTATGAAGGTAACTGGAAACTGACAGCTGAAAATGGCGCAGATGGCTATCACGTATCAGCCGTGCATTGGAACTATGCAGCGACCACTCAGCACCGTAAAGAAGCACAAGCGGCAGATAATATTCGTGCCATGAGTGCGGGTTCTTGGGGCAAGCAAGGCGGTGGTTCTTATGGTTTTGACAGTGGTCACATGTTGTTGTGGACACAATGGGCTAACCCAGAAGACCGGCCAAACTTTAGCAAAGCCGATGAATATACCGAAAAATTCGGCGCACCGATGTCGAAATGGATGATCGAGCGTTCACGTAACCTATGTCTTTATCCAAACGTCTATTTGATGGATCAATTCGGTTCACAAATTCGAGTTTTACGCCCGATTTCTGTCAATAAAACTGAAGTCACCATTTACTGTATCGCCCCTGTCGGTGAAGAGCCAGAAGCACGTACACGTCGTATTCGTCAATATGAAGACTTCTTTAATGCTTCAGGCATGGCAACACCTGACGATTTAGAAGAATTCCGTGCCTGCCAAGCAGGTTATGCAGGAATTGAGCTGGAATGGAACGACATGTGCCGTGGTTCAAAACACTGGATTCATGGACCGGATGATGCAGCCAATGAAATTGGATTAAAACCGCTATTAAGTGGCATCAAAACGGAAGATGAAGGTCTTTACCTTGCTCAGCATCAATATTGGTTAAAAACCATGAAACATGCCATCGCTGAAGAAAAAGAACTAGCTGAACAAGTCGCAAATGAACAAGGAGATGTCGCATGAATGCAACTGCACATTTAGACAGCGTAAGCATTGAAGCTGTATCTCAGTTCCTCTACCGCGAAGCGCGTTTTTTAGATGATGAACAGTGGGATGAATGGCTAGAGTGCTATGCCCCATCTGCATCATTTTGGATGCCGGCTTGGGATGACGATGACCGCCTCACGGAAGATCCACAGTCTGAGATTTCTTTGATTTATTATCCAGACCGTCAAGGTTTAGAAGACCGTGTCTTCCGCATTAAAACCGAGCGTTCATCTGCCACGATGCCGGATACACGAACCAGCCATAACATTAATAACGTCGAGATTATTGAACGTGATGGCGACAACGTAACGGTGCGTTTTAACTGGAACACCTTAAGTTTCCGCTACAAAACCAACTATAGCTACTTTGGCATGTCACGTTATGAAATTGATTTTTCAGGTGAGCAGCCAAAAATCCTCAGCAAATATGTTGTTCTGAAAAACGATTATATCAACCAAGTTATTGATATTTATCACCTCTAAAAGCTTATTTCACTAAGCAAGGTTTTACTTTCAGCCAGAAGGATATTTGGCTGAAAGGACACGTTATACCAGATTTTCAAAAGGATATTCAGCCATGTCAAACCATAATGTTGCACTTCAATTTGAAGATGGCGTTACTCGTTTTATTAGTGTTGCTCAAGGTGAAACCTTATCCGACGCAGCCTATCGTCAAAAAATCAATATCCCTCTAGATTGCCGTGATGGCGCATGCGGGACATGCCGTGCATTTTGTGAGTCGGGTACTTACGACATGCCTGAAGAATCTTATATCGAAGACGCTTTAACCCCCGAAGAAGCTGAGCAAGGTTATATTTTAGCTTGCCAATGTCGTCCAAGTTCAGATGCGGTTTTCCAAATCAGTGCATCATCTGACGTGTGTAAAACGGAAATTCATGAGTTTCAAGGCACATTGTCTCGTGTTGAAAATATGTCGGATTCTACGATTACCTTTGATATTCAACTGGATGAAGGTCAACCTGACATTAACTTCTTGGCAGGTCAATACGTCAATGTCGGCATTCCGGGGACTGAAGAAACTCGTTCGTATTCGTTTAGTTCAAAGCCGGGCAATCGTTTAACAGGCTTCGTGGTTCGTAATGTCCCTGAAGGCAAAATGAGTACCTTCCTGAGTGCCGATGCGAAAGCCGGCGACAAAATGACCTTCAAAGGACCTTTTGGTAGTTTTTATCTGCGTAATGTTGTCCGCCCTGTGGTCATGCTTGCAGGTGGTACAGGTATTGCGCCGTTTATGTCCATGTTACAAGTGCTTGAAGAAAAAGGTTCTGAACAACCTGTTCGTCTTGTATTTGGCGTAACCAATGACTTTGACATCGTGGCAAAAGACAAGCTAGATGAATTACAAAACAAACTCCCGTGGTTCGAATACCGTACTGTGGTCGCTCACCCTGAGTCACAGCATGAACGTAAAGGCTATGTGACCAGTCATGTTGAAAAAGATTGGTTAAACAATGGCGATGTGGATATTTACCTCTGTGGTCCTGTGCCGATGGTCGAAGCTGTACGTGGCTGGTTAGATACCGAAGGCGTTAAACCTGCAAACTTCTTGTTTGAAAAATTCTCAGCGAATTAAGGGAGAATAGTTTAATGTCAGAACAAGCCAGATTTAGCAATAAAGTTGTTATTGTAACCGGTGCCGCTCAAGGTATTGGTCGTGGAGTCGCACTACAAGTGGCCCGAGAAGGTGCTCAAGTGGTATTGGCAGATCTCTCAGATTTTGTTGAAGATACGCTGAACGATATTCAAGCCCATAATGGCGATGCCATTATTGTTAAAGCCAACCTTGAAACATTTGCAGGCGCTCAATCAGTTGCTACCCAAGCCATTGAAAAATATGGCCGAATTGATATCTTGATCAATAACGTCGGCGGTGCGATTTGGATGAAGCCCTTCCAAGAGTTTTCAGAAGAAGAAATCGTTAAGGAAGTTAATCGTTCATTATTTCCAACTATGTGGTGCTGCCGAGCCGTGTTACCTGAAATGATTCAAAATCAGCAAGGGACAATTGTAAATGTATCTTCTATTGCAACCCGTGGTATTAACCGTGTGCCATATTCAGCGTCAAAAGGTGGGGTAAATGGCTTAACCTCTGCACTCGCTTTTGAACATGCCAGAGATGGTATTCGAGTCAATGCCGTAGCTACAGGTGGTACAGAAGCGCCACCACGAAAAGTACCTAGAAACGCCAACCCATTGTCAGATCATGAAAAACAATGGATGCAAGACGTGGTCGATCAAACCATTGACCGCACATTCTTAGGCCGCTATGGCACAATTCAGGAACAAGTCAATGCCATCTTATTTTTGGCATCCGATGATTCATCTTATATGACAGGAACAGTCGTCCCTGTTGGTGGTGGAGATCAAGGTTAAACGCTATACCGTCATTGGTTTAATTCAACAGGCTCATTGACATAGTCGCATGGAGGCAAAAGCGATGGCACCCCTGTTAAAAACATTAAAAGAAGATTGGTCGATCTCAGCGACGGTTGCAGGATTTTTAGCCGTGCTGATTTCATATTCAGGCCCACTGATTATTTTTTTCCAAGCCGCACAAAAAGCTCAAGTTTCCCCAGCCATGATGATTTCATGGATTTGGGGGATTTCTATTGGTGCTGCGCTGGCGGGTATTTATCTCTCTATTAAATATAAAACCCCGGTGATTACCGCGTGGTCAGCGCCCGGTACAGCCCTTTTAGTCACCCTATTTCCGAATATTTCACTGAATGAAGCCATAGCAGCTTATATCACGTCTGCTATCGTTATATTTTTGATTGGAATCACCGGCTATTTTGACAAACTCCTAAAATGGATTCCTCAAGATGTCGCTGCGGGAATGATGGCAGGTATTTTATTTCAGTTTGGGCTTGGACTGTTCACTGCTACAGATAGTATGCCGATCATTGTCTTTGGCATGTTATTGGTCTTTCTGATTTCTAAAAGACTATCGCCACGCTACGCGATGATTTGGGTCTTACTGACTGGTGTCATCCTGAGTTTTACATTAGGAAAAATTAATCCTGTTGATGTGAATTTTCAACTCGCTATACCGCAGTTTATTGCCCCAATTTGGACTTGGAACTCGACTTTAAATTTGGCGATTCCCTTAATCTTAGTCAGTCTGAGTGGTCAATTTCTTCCGGGGATGGCGATCATGAAACTCAGTGGATATGACACGCCAGCTAAGCCCATTATTACAGCGACCAGTATTGCCTCGCTCGTTGTCGCATGTGTCGGAGGCATTACTATTGTTTTAGCGTCTATCACCGCAGCCATGTGTATGGGCAAAGATGCACATGAACTAAAAGAAAAACGTTATATAGCCGGTATTGCCAATGGTATTTTTTATATTTTAGGCGGCTTATTTGCAGGCAGCATTGTCATGTTATTTAGCCTATTACCTAAAGAGTTGGTCGCTGCACTTGCAGGTCTAGCGTTATTAGGTGCGATTGGAACAAACATGTCCGTTGCAATGAAAAATGAGGCCAACCGTGATGCGGCGCTAATCACTTTTTTAGCGACAGCCTCAGGTATGCATTTTTTAGGGCTAAGCTCAGTATTTTGGGGGATTTGTATCGGTGTCGCTGCACATGTCATTTTGACCAAACGAGTAGCCACACAAGCGCCGATGACAACGGCTCAAGATTCTAAAAGTTCATAATATTCAAAAGCATTACTACTACAAAGAAGATGGGAAAATTACATCTTCTTTGTTTAATCGAAAACTCAATTTTTTGATTTTCTTGTCATTTAAACTTAAAAATTCAATATTCGAAATTAAGAGCTCTATAGGATAAAAAAGGGATCATGTTGCATCATCCCTTTTTTACTTATCTTTGAATTATTTACGTTTTTTCTTACCACTAAGTAGATCTATGGCTTGGGCATAACGTGTAGGTGCAATTCGCTGAATTAAATCAATAATTTTGGCATCATTACCAATTAAAACTCGACGTTTATTCTGCTTTACCGCATCTAAAATGACTTTTGCTGCGACTTCAGGCGGTGTTTTTAGCACTTTATTAAATGCTTTGGTTGCCCTATCTGGGTTCATCCCTAACGCACGAATACTGTCACTCATACGCGCGCTATTTGCAATATTGGTTCGAATCCCACCCGGATGCACGCAAGTTGCGCTGACTCCAGCATTTTCCAAGTCTAATTCTTGGCGTAAAGATTCAGTAAAACCTCGTACCGCAAACTTCGTTGCATTATAGGCACTTTGAGTCGGTTGAGCCGTCAAACCAAATAAGCTGGAAATATTAACTATATGTCCATCGCCACTTTGTTTTAAATACGGTAAAAATGCTTTTGTCCCATATACCACGCCCCAGAAATTAATATTCATAATCCACTCAATTTCATCATAATGCATACCTTCTACAGTACTGGCTAACGCGACACCTGCATTATTAAAGATCAAATTGATCTGGCCAAATTCAGCTTGGGTTGCAGCCGCCCATTGCTCGACAGCGGCACGATCAGATACATCTAACTGGGTCTGAGTTATTTTCACACCGGTGTGCTTAATCATTTCAGCCGTTTGTGCAAGGCCGTCGAGGTTGCGATCACTTAATGCTAGATGCGCACCTGATTGAGCCAGTTGAATGGCTAATTGCTGTCCAATACCTGAACCTGCTCCAGTAATGGCTGCGACTTTGTTGTTAAAATTTTTCATCGTTATTCCTATACACACTTAATCTCGTTCAGTGAACAAGCTGCATTTTCATATTATTCATAACACAAGCTTAACGAGAACTGATCTATGAATGAAATGATTTTATTTAATTGTAAAATATGAATGCTATACATAGCTCTTTAGCGTTATTGCTTCAAATCAAATTAATGTAATTCAACATGATTAGAGCAAAAATTGAAAACTTAAATGAGCCTTTTAGCTCCGGCTTTTTTTGGGATTGTAGCTCTAAATTTTTCAGCTCAAACAGCGTTTGATATTTATAAAAGTGATACAAATCCCAAATGTTATAAACAAAGCTCAACATTTATTCTATTTTTCTACACGATCCAGATTCTACATATTCAAAATCAGTATATAAAATCCACAATATATACTTATTTTTTTGTGAATATAGCCCTTGAAGACAACAAGGCTGATGCTTTGTAATTTTCCAAGTCTTGTGTATCCACCCTTTGGAAGATCAGGGATGCACATCTCTTACTATGTTCAATAGAGGTTCTAAAATGATAAAAACAACTCTTAGCCTAATCGGTTTGTCACTGGTGTCTAGCTTAGCTTTGGCTGCTGATCCATTGCATGGTACTAAATGGAAAACCATCGATGACCAAACCAAAAAACCTTTATCTGTAGTTCAATTTAATGAAACATCAAAGGGCGTTTTATCTGCAAAAATCGTGGATGTACTCACCCCGGGTGAAGCAGAAAACTGCCAAAAATGTGTAGGTAAATTCCACAATAAACCACTACTCGGTGTGCAAATCGTGAATGGTTTGAAAAATACCGGTAAAAATACCTATGACGGCGGTAAAATTACTGACCCGAAAAATGGTAAAACCTATAGTTTCAATGCCAAAATGTCGAATGACGGCAAGACCTTGAATGGTCGTGGCTATATTGGTGTATCTGCGCTTGGACGCAGCCAAACATGGATACGTGTAAACTAATCCTTTATGTACAAAGTCAAAAGCGGCTCGATTGAGTCGCTTTTTTTGTATGAAAACCAAGAATGAAATTATTCGAAAATAAAAATTAAACGGTATAACGTTTGCTTAGCCCCCATTCGGCTAATATTCGACGATAGGTTGTCGATGAGCGATCTGCTTCGAAATGCGCCTCCATACTGATATCCAGTGGCAATTCCTCAGGTTTTTGACTTTCCACCATGTCCTGATCTTCAGCAAAAATTTGTGCATTAAAATCATAGACCGCTTGTAAATCGCCTGTGGTATCAAAATTTCGAGTTAAAGGCACAAATAAACGGGTTTTATTATGCGATACAGGACAACAGGCATTTAATATTTTCAATACCCCATTTTCAGGAAAATCGATGGTTAAAATTGCAGAAAATGGCGGATAGACATCAAACGTTCTTTTCCATAAAAAGTCTTCTGGCGCTAAATGTTGTAAGCCATGCGGATAATTACTCACATCACTGAGATATTCTGTATGTAGTCCATAGTCCGTACGTACTGTCGAATATTTTTGCACTTTAGGGTTTTCACGATCTGCAAAGCTCTCATGATGCACCCATGCGAAATGTGCAACATCAATAAAACCTTCGAGCTGACGCCCACTTGAACCATCAATATCTACATAAGGTGGCAATATAGATTGGTGCTGCTCTGTATCCCACGTGTCTAAATCTGGAAAATTGGCCGTAGATTCATCGCGGTTAAATAAACTGGTCCACACCAATCCATATTTCAATACGACTGGAAATTTAGTTAATGAAAAACGCTCTGAAATTTGTGTCAGCTCAGGCTGTGCAGGAATTTTTACACACTTTCCTGCACCGTTATAATGTAGACCATGATATGGACAAATAATATCTTCACCCTTGACCCAGCCTTTGGTTAATGGCACCCCACGATGTGGACAGATATCACGAACCAAATGAATTTTTCCACTTTCAGTTTGATACAACGCCATTTTTACATCGAGTAATTGCACTTGTTGCGGTTCAATCGAAACATCTTCTACACATGCAACGGGATACCAATGCTGCGCCAAAATATTCCAGTCGTTAGCATCAAATGTACTGCACTGAGGTTGGGTAAATAAATTGAGTACTGGAATGGCATTCATAGTTCATCTCGACAATTGCAATATTTCTTTCGCATTTAGCGCTATTTAAATTTTGCTAAATCCTTATTTTCTAAGTCGAAATTAAATTCTAAACACATTTCTGTCTATTAGAATGATTTGCATAGATTGTTCTGTTTTTTAGAACATTAAGCATTGAACCGGCTTTGTTGCATAAAGGCTTTAAAGATAGAGTTTCCCTAAGTAACTCAAATTTAAGTGACAACTTGGGTATGAGGGCGACCTAATTCTGTGAATTTGTTCAAAACTGCTACACGTGCATGAATCTCATTCACCTGACTAGGAAAACTCCTTGCTGTTAATTTATCGCCCAATAATTTGATGCAATGCATCTTGGTTTCAACCAAACTTCGATGATGGTAGCCTGACCATTTTTTCCATAGCGTCCTACCTAGATGTTTAACAGTACGAAGTAATTCATTTCGCTCTAGCGAGCTGGTCTTTTTATCTTTCCATGGCTTCGCATTTTTTCTAGGTGGAATCACCGCATGTGCATCTCGATCTGAAATGACTTGTCGGCAGAGCTTTGTGTCATATGCGCCATCAGTATAGACCGAATCAATTCGTTCATCCAAGGGAATTTGAGAAAGTAAATCATCGAGTACTTGCGAATCGCTCACATTATTTGTAGTAAGCTGTACTGCACGTATTTGAAGGGTTTCAGCATCTATAGCAATATGAAGCTTGCGCCATTGACGACGATATTCAGGTCCATGTTTCTTACGTTTCCATTCACCTTCACCTAGAAATCTCAAGCCAGTGGAGTCTACGAGTAGATGTAGCCCATCACTACTTTTTTGATAGCTAATCGCAATATCAATATGCTTTTGTCTACGACAAAGGGTGGAGTAATCCGGAGCTGTCCAATCTAATCCCCAAAGCTTAATCAGGCTTTGAACAAAACCTGAAACCATGCGTAAAGAGAGTCGAAATAGGGATTTAATCATTAGGCAACATTGGATTGCTATATCAGAATAGGTTTGATTTCGACCTTGTTTGCCCTTTGCTTGTGCATACCACTGAGTTTTTGAATCAAACCAAATGGCAATATTTCCACGATTAATAAGTGCGCGGTTGTATGTAGACCAATTGAGAGTACGGTAAATTTTAGGTGTGGGCTTATTCATTTGAAAATTATATTGTGGAATAAGCCCTTAACGATAGGTTTGTGCAACAAAGCCAAAGTAATCCTTAAACTTCCTCCGTCAAAGAAAATAAACTTTCTTAAAAGAGTCATTTAATGAATTATCGCTTTTAGCTGTTATTTTTCAATACGTTTAAAAGTTACTTCAGCTAAATTTAAAGTAGATGTTGTACATCCAATATGCAATTGTCATTCAAATATTTTTCAGCACAATTTTAAAATATATGTGAGGCATAAATGCTGAATGAATTCAGAAAACATAAAAATCCCCCACGTTTGGAGGATTTTTTACTTTATTTATTGAATAGCCATTATTTTTAATACACATCACGGCGGTAACGACCTGCTTTACGCAGTGTATGCAGTTGTTCAATGCCCAGTATCTCTTGCAAAGTGGCATCTACCGCTTTGGCCATATTCAAACTGCCGCAGATATAGAGACAAGCCCCTTGCTCTAGCCAATCAAACAATTCAGCTTTTTTTACAACTAGGACATCTTGCACATACTTTTCAGCAAATCCATCACGAGAAAATACCCGATCGATTTCTGAAATTTTACCTTGGTTTTGTAATTCATGCAGTTCATCAGCAAAAATTGCATCGAAATCTTGTTAATGCTCACCATAAATTAACCAGTTTTGATAGTGCTCTGTTGCGACACGTTGCTTAAGATGTGAAAGCAAACCCGCCATTCCTGAGCCATTGCCAATCATAATTGCTGACTTAACGCCCTCTGCTAAGTGAAAATTTGGATTCGCACGAATATAGGCATGAATATATTGTCCAAGTTTTAAATCGTGCGTTAATAAGCCAGAACCTAAACCTAGTTCATCGCCATGCTGCTCTTGACGTACAACGAGCTCTAAATATTTTTAATTAAATAGAGTTTGATAATTTCACGCTTAGACTAAACAACTAAAGAAAGATTATAATTAAAGCTTAGAATTCATTCGCCATTTGCGAAATCTTCGAGCAATCATGTCCAAAAATCTTGCAACGCTGATTGGATTCAGTGCAATCTTACAATGGTCTTCTATTGTTGGTTTACTTAAGAAAATTAGTTTCAGTATTGGCCCTGATCTTGCAGTGCTCTTTATGTATACATTGAGTGCAATTATTCTATTGCTCTTATTTAAAATTCCAAACCTTAAACTGGTTCCGCGCCAATTTTTGATATACGCCACTATTCTATTTGTGATTTATGAGTTGTGTTTTTCGTATGCCATTGCTTTGGCTCAAACTGCTCAACAAGCGATTGAAATCAGTTTAGTCAATTATTTATGGCCGAGTCTGACAATTGCCGCGTTAATCTTATTTAAAGAATTAAAATTTAACTTTTTCGTAATCATTGGTTTAGCCATTTGTTTGGGTGGCATCATTTTGATCCAAACGGGTAATGGAAGTTTTAACTGGTCTACAGTCTTTACGAACATTCAGTCTAATCCATTAAGCTATTTTCTTGCTTTTATGGGAGCGAGTTTATGGTCACTCTACTGTGTGATTACACGTAAATACAGTCTTGGACATAACCCTATTTCATTCTTTTTCGTCGTGATCACGATTATGCTATGGCTAAAAATGTTGATATTTCACGGTATTCCGCGAATGCCTGCCGTAGACTTACATACCGGTATGTATATGTTGATCGTGTCCATCGTGACTGCTTTGGGTTATGCAGCGTGGAATGTAGGTATTATAAAAGGCAATATTACGATATTGGTAACTTTATCGTATTTTAGTCCGATTTTTTCTTCGGTTATTTCAATGTTTATATTACAGACACCACTGAGTTTAAGTTTTTGGCATGGTGCCATTTTGGTGACATTAGGTTCGCTGGTATGTTGGATTTCAACCAGTTGGCCACAAATTAAAGCCAGATTAATGCAATTGCGCCATGAATAATAAGAAGCAGTCACTTGGCTCATTTATCTTAAACTGAATAGCAAAACCGCGATTAGGCACAGCATATGAAGTAACTGTGTTGGTGCAAAATATAGAAAATATTTCCAGCCACCTGTGAGAAATGCATTCACACATTTTGAAATCGCATGGGCTGATAATCCAATCACCACAGCATAAACCAATGTTAAATTGTCGATATTACCTTGCATCACCACGGTTGCCATAGCTGCATGGACTTCAAAGAGTGATGCTAATAATGTCCCTAAAATTAAGCCTTTATCACCTAAAGCGAGATTTAATCCATAAACAAGTGCTTGGATTAAAGTAAGCGTGATGGCAATGATTGCCGCCTGTTTTAAGCTAAACATTCGACTATCAGTATTTTCTAACGGCACTGTTTCATTCGCCTCTACACGAAGCATTTCAGGTTCTGACTCTTTATTATGCTGAACTTGAGATGAGCCATAAATCAGATATAACGCAGTAAGGACCAATATCAAGATGCCGACGATACTTGGTATAACTAATATTTTAAACCAAGCAAAACTCACCCCAAGGACAATGATCAAAAGTTGAACCAATGTCGCAACACATGAAAAAAGTCCTGCCCCTGCATTACTTTTGGCACTGGCTTTTCCTGCTCGCACTTCCATGCCTAAGCTTGCGATTGTTGCTGTGCTCGACACAAAACCTGATGCCAAGGCCGATAAGATAATCGCTTTATCAGAAGATAGAAGCCGCTTGGCGATGTGCGCTAATGACTGCACCACCAAGATCAATATCAGTAATTTTAAAATCACATAGGGATTTAATACTGAACCCCAATAGGCTTGATTCGGCGTTAAAGGTAAGGCAATTAGGATCAATGCCAGTAAAAAGACTCCATCTCTTAACTCATAGTCTTTGATCCAATGCGCTGCAAAATGATGTAAGCCTTTTTTTCCAACTAGTATGAGGGTCAGCACCACAGCCAAACACGCAGCCAATGGAATATTAAATACACAAGCAGCGCCGATTAAATAGGTCATAACAAAAGCAAGTTCTGTGGTTGTGCCAATATCTTGTTTTTGCTGGCTTAATCCATAATAGCTAAACATACTGACGACAATTGCACCGATTACACCAACAGCTAAATGGATTAAAAAACACAATGCTCCAAACAGCGCACAAATGGTAAATGAGCGTAAACCGGCAAAGCTCTGTTCACTGTCCAAATTGTTGTTACGTTGACGCTCCAAACCGATGAGTAGTCCACAGCCTAAAGCCGAAGCTAAAATCGTTAACAATGCTGGGAAGGATAATGTTTGTATGAGTATTTCCAAATTTAAGCCCTCCCATCAATATATTGTTTATTTTGGCAATATAAATAAAAAATAATAAAAAAATTTAACGCTAAAATTTGAAAAAAACATATAAATTGAACAACTTGAGCATTTTCAATCATGTTCAAAGTTTAGTCATACTTTAAATCATAAACAATTCCATGATAAATATCCTAGTGGACATCAAATATTTCTCATCTTTTAATTAAAAAAAATATTCGAAAATCTGACTTAAATTCGGACTTTTTTTACCTTCATGTCTGTTTAAAGCACACATTAAGCCCAAATCACCATAATGGCCGCAATCACCACTAAGGCTAAGCCCCAATGATCAGTTCTTGCGAGTTTTTCCTTAAAGAAATATGCAGAGATTAAGAGGCTAAATAATATTTCGATTTGACCTAGGGTTTTGACAATCGCAACCGTTTGCATGCTCATGGCAGTAAACCAACCCAAGGACGCTAGAAAGCTACAGACACTAACACGAAAGGTCAGACCGACTCTCTCCCACATGGCAATGAGCGTTTTGCGGCTAAATAGACTGAGGTACAGCAGCATAATCACACATTGAAAGCCAATTACACTCAACAGTACCCACGCCGCACGATGCAA
The DNA here is from genome assembly GCF_024605785.1 of Acinetobacter sp. YH16040_T. Lineage (NCBI taxonomy): Bacteria > Pseudomonadati > Pseudomonadota > Gammaproteobacteria > Moraxellales > Moraxellaceae > Acinetobacter > Acinetobacter sp. YH16040_T. The sequence goes on from NZ_CP094541.1 coordinate 1,711,272, forward strand.
AGTCGGTAAATCACTTAGCTCTAAACTGGCTTCACGAACCAATAAAGAGGTAATAGCAAAACTTAATCCACTCCCTACACCAATGCATAACGTTGGCAGAGATAATTTTTGTCGTTGAGAACCTTTGCTTAAAAGAAAAACGGCAACACCACCAACCAAAACACCAATCCAACCAAATAAACTTAAATGTTCACTTAAGAAAATCACCCCAACAATGGCCGCAAATATGGCTTCACTTTTCGCTAAACCGACGCCGATGGCATAATTCTTTTGTTTAAAAAGCAAGACCATTAAAATCGTCGCTAAAATTTGACTTAGTCCTGCAATCACCACATAGACCCAAAACATAGGTGTAAATGTGGTTACCTGACTCACAGGCTGTTGTTGGTACAGCACAAATAAATAAATGCAGGCAAATGGGAGTCCAAAAATAAACCGAGCAAGGGTGACACCATACACATCAACAGTGGTACTGAGTTGCTTTTGAAATGCATTGCGCCATGACTGCATAAAAGCAGCCATTAAAGTGAATAAGATCCAAACTGGAAACATAAGAAAGGTGGTTTAACGGTGGATGCCTCATCAATTTACGCTTTTATTGAATTGAATGCGACCCAACACGGCTAGATTATTCATTGAACTTGAGAGATGGATCCGTAAATTTGAACAACTCCTATAAGTGATATTCTGCTCCTCAAATGATGTTATAAACATCAATATATGGAGTATTTTATGGCACGTAGACCAAGAAGAAATCATTCAAATGATTTTAAAGCTAAGGTAGCACTTGCTGCGATTAAAGCAGAAAAAACACTTGCTGAATTGAGTGCTGAGTTTGATGTTCATCAAAACCAAATTATTGACTGGAAAAATCAATTGATCTCAGCTTCCTCGCAAGCTTTCGATCAATCAAAAGCTCCAACAGAACCACCCATCGATCTAAAAAAACTACATGCAAAAATCGGTGAGCAGGCATTAGAAATTGATTTTTTAGAAGGTGTGTTGAAGAAACTGGGCCGCTTCAACCACAAAAGTTAATCGACGACTCACTTCAGATTTCAGTATCTAAGCAAGCTAAGCTGCTGAAAGTCTCCCGTGGTTGTTATTACTATCGCCCAAAACCTGTGAGTGCATCAGATCTGAAGCTGATGCGATGTATTGATGAATTACATATGCAATATCCTTTTGCAGGCAGTCGTATGATGCGTGATTTGTTGAATCGTCAAGGACATCATATAGGACGACGTCATACACGTACTTTAATGAAGAAAATGGGTATTCAGGCGTTATATTGCAAACCAAATTTAAGCCAGGCTAATCAAGCTCACCGTAAATATCCATATCTGCTCAAAGGGTTGGCTATTCAGCGCAGTAATCAAGTGTGGTCTACGGATATAACGTATATCCCTATGGCAAAAGGCTTTGTTTATTTATGTGCTGTGATTGATTGGCATAGCCGCAAGGTACTTGCGCATAGGGTATCGATTAGTATGGAGGTGGATTTTTGTATTTCGGCTTTAAATGAAGCGATTGAAAAATATGGTCGACCTGAAATATTTAATACAGACCAAGGCAGCCAGTTTACCAGTGATGCATTTATTGATGTATTGAAATCAAATGGCATTCAAATCAGTATGGATGGTAAAGGTCGATGGGTAGATAATGTGATGGTTGAACGATTATGGCGGAGCGTTAAATATGAAGAGGTGTATCTCAAAGCTTATAGCAGTGTCACAGATGCGAAAAAGCAATTAAGTGCATATTTTGAGTTTTATAATTTGAAACGACCTCATTCGAGTCTAGACAAAATGACACCAAATGAGTTTTACTATGATCAGCTACCCCAACAAAACAAGGTGGCTTAACTAGAGCGGAATATCACTTATAAATACGCTTTTAGTTGTTCAAACAAGTGGGACCACCTCTCTTGGTTATGGATTCATTGAAAAAATTTTATTTAAAAACCTCATATTAAGAATATGGTATTTATCAAAATTTAAGTTTTTATAAAAAAACGCAAAGGCATGTCACCTTTGCGTTTTGCTCTTTACCAATATAGTTAGTAACTTACATTAGATTTCTTTCATAAGTCATTTTTCACTCAGCTCTAAGTTATAAATTCCAGCGATTAAATTGAATCTCAAACCAAGCCTTTTACCTCTATTTCGATAACGCTCAGCAAGGATTTTGAAGGTTTTCAGGCTGCCAAATACATGCTCAATTCCGATTCTTCTTTTATTGATTTCATGATTATAGATTTTCAATTCAGGATCCAATTTACAGTGTCTTTTGGCTTTTAATGGCAACAGGCTATTTGGATACACTGTATAAATTCCCTGATAACCCTTATCCGCAAGGATAAATGCACCTGCAGGAATCTGATTCAAGTTACGTTTGAAGAGTTCGAAATCATGTACGGCACCACGACTCGTACATAAACTCAGGATTTTTTGAGTTTGATAATGAATGATGGCCTGTACTTTGAAAGTGTGGGTCTTTTTCTTGCCGCTATAGCTTTTCTTCTGTTTTTTTAGGCCTTTGGATTGGAATTTCTGTGGCATCCACGATCACAACATTCCAGTCGATGCCTTCGCCCTCTGGTAAATCTTTGGGTAAATTAAACAGATTGGACCGAATCAGGCAGTCTTCAACATGACGGACAATTCTTGAGGCTGTGGGCTCTGAAACCCCGTAACTCGTCGCAACGTGAAATAAGGTTCGGTATTCCCGCCAATAGCTCAGACAGAGCAGAACCTGATCCTCCAGGCTTAACTTGGGCGGTCTGCCTTTGGCAGGGACATGTTTCTTCAATTGCTCAACCATCAAATAGAAAGTTGACCATGAGATGCCTGTGTATCGCTTGAACTGAGGATCAGAAAGCTTGTTTGAATCGATGTATTTCATCCGCAGATTATGCACGAATGCTAAGAAATCCGGAGTGCAAATATTAACCAAAAAGAAGATCGTTTTTTGATTTATGAAAGAGATCTATTAAGTTGGCTTTCTAGTAATACAGCACCAAATTGCTCACGCAGATCTTTTTTCAGCATTTTCCCTGTGCCACTCAATGGAATAGCATCCACGAAAATTACTTTATCAGGTACCTGCCATTTAGCAACTTTATCTGCATAATAATCCAAAATTTCTGTATCAGATAAATCAACATCTGGCTTTTTAATCGCAATTAATACAGGACGCTCATCCCATTTCGGATGAGTAGCTGCAATCACTGCTGCCATTGCAATTTTGGGATGTCCCATAGCTAAATTTTCTAACTCAACAGAAGAAATCCATTCACCGCCCGATTTAATCAAATCTTTTGAACGGTCACTAATTTTTAAGAAACCATCTTCATTCAGGGTTGCAATATCCCCGGTATCAAACCAACCATCTGAGGTTAATGCAGACTCTGTTTTGCCAAAGTAATTGCCAATAATCCAATGCCCTTGGATCTGTAAATTACCCGTCGTTTCTCCATCACGTGCAACTTCGTGTGTACCGTTTTCTTCATCGGTAATACGTAAATCAACTCCAAATGGCGGACGACCTTGTGATAATCGTACTTGTAATTGTTCTTCTTCAGATAATAACAAATGTTTGGCTTTAAATTGGTTTGAAGAACCTAATGGACTGGTTTCGGTCATTCCCCAAGCATGAATCGTTTCACAGTTAAATTGTTCTTTAAAGACTTTCAACATCGCAGGTGGGCAAGCAGATCCACCAACTACATTACGCACTAAACTCTGGAGCTGACTACCCGCTTGCTGCGCAGCATTAATTAAACCTTGCCAAATCGTTGGAACGCCCAATGCAACAGATACTTTATAGTCATCAATCATTTGCGTCAGGCTTGCTCCATCTAAACCTGGGCCTGGCAGCACTAAAGTACATCCCACCATTGCCGCAGCGTATGGCGTACCCCATGCATTGACATGGAACATCGGTACAACGGGCATCATAATATCTCGCGCTGAGATATTTAATGAATCCGGCATACAAATCGCATAACTGTGTAAGACTGTTGAACGATGGCTATACAACACGCCTTTTGGATTGCCTGTGGTACCCGAGGTATAACATAAAGAACTAGCCGATAATTCATCTAATTCTGGCCATGTATAGTCTGCAGATTGTCCCGCGATAAGTTCATCATAAAATTTAACATCTGGCACCGCTTCGACAATTGCTGCATCCGGTGCATCTAAACAAATAAAATGTTCAACAGATTTTAATAGTGGTTTTACTGCTTTGATTAAAGGCAAAAAGGTTTTATCAAATAACATCACGCGGTCAGCGGCATCATTGATGATAAAAATTAATTGTTCTGGAAATAAACGCGGATTAATGGTGTGACATACATAACCACTACCTGAAATAGCGTACCAAGACTCTAAGTGACGATGGTTATTCCAAGCGATGGTCGCAACACGATCTCCTAAATTTAAACCGAGTGAAGCAAGAACATTAGCAAATCGTTTTGAATTTTTATGGACTTCACCCCAAGTGGTTTTCGTAATCGTCGTGTCTGTATTTTTTGAAATGACTAAACTATCCGCATGATAGCGACCCGCATGTTCAATCATGCTACTAATCAAAAGCGGTTTAAACATCATATTACCAAGCATTCTTTGCTCCCACATTCATCCATATTGAGTTGTTGTTTTTCCGCACTGTCCTGCAGATTTTTAAAACTTTGTACCATGTCAAAAGTGATTATTCTTTATCGACAAGGTTGAAAGCAGTAGATATGAAACGCATATCCAAAACTGGTTCTTATGTTTTAACCTTAATTGATTTTAGAATCCACTGTTTTATTGCTCAAAATATGAATGCTTTAGTGGTATAAAATGCAAAAATTAAAGCTTTAGCCCAATTCAAAATATGTTCCTATTTTGTTTTCACTCTGCTGCTTTAAAAATGTCTTTTTTTGACATCAAATAATTGACAGAATCAATTGGCATAAAAAAACCCAGTCTAGATACACTGGGTTCGACGCATTAGCCGTTGTAGTTAAGTTGAAATAGTTACAGCACTTCAAACTCAATACGACGGTTTTTCTTACGACCTTCAGGCGTAGCATTGTCTGCTACAGGCTTATTTGAGCCCATCCCTTCAGTACTTAAGTTCGCCGCCGCAATATTCTTTGAAATCAGATAGTTTTTAACTGCATTAGCACGATCTTGGCTTAAACTTAAGTTTTTCTCAGGATTCCCTGAGCTGTCTGTGTGACCAATAATTCGTACTTTTTTCCCACCGACGCGGTTCAGTGCGACAACCATTTCATCTAAGATCTGTACCCCAGATGGCGCTAAAATCGCGCTTCCAGATTCAAATTCAATAATACGATTACGTAAAGCCGCATCAATAATGGCTTGTTCAGCCTGATTGACAGAAAGCTGTGCATTGAAACGAAAAGGTGCTGTGACCAAAGACTGAAACTTGGTGGTCGTGGGTTGGATATCATTTTGATTTGACATCTTGCCACTTAAATCGACTTGCGTTCCGCGTACAGAGAGTTTCCCCTGTTTTACTTTTTTTAGGTCATCATTAATCATTTGGCTTACGCTATTACCCCAACCATTAGGTGCTGTAACCGCTCGAACCTGAATTTTATCAACCACATTTGCCTGACCATAGGTCAAATAGGCTTTATTTAATATTTCTTGCTTGGTTGCTTCATTCGGTACAGCGCCTTCAATCACAATAGGCTCTGCCCAGAGCAAAGCCGAACAGCCTAAAATGCACACACTCGCAAGAAATTTGGGCAACATTGGTAAGATTCTTTGCATCATTATTCTTCTATAAAAGTCTGTCTAAAAAGTTTAATGCCATGAATAAGGCTGATCTGACGCTCACTCAAAGACTGTTCCAAAACGGCTAAGCCTGCATTTTGTTCAAGATAAGGATCAATCCAACTGGCATCGATCAGGGAAACCCAATGATCACTTTGCATATTTTGGGTAAAAACATCACTGAGTGCAGTAATATCAGCACCTTGAAAACCAAACAGTAAAACAGGTGAATCACTGTGTAGGATGCCAATGAGTAACTCAGCATCTTGGTTTTCGACAAAACGACTAATTAAATTGACCCAAAAAGCCGCAATTTCATAGCAGTAACTAATATTATTGATTGGTAAGATCAGCACTTTATTCAACCGAGACGTACCCTGATGAATAATCGGTTGTAGCAGCAAACCGAGACCAATCATGCTTTGCGCCAACTGATAAGGCGTAAAATTCAATAAACGTGCAAATGAATGCAACGTATGATGCTCATAAAAAGAAGAGGTTTCTTCTGTCCCGAACACTTGAATTTCGTTATTCAGTTTGCCTAATTTATCGAGCAAAATATCGGGATCGCGAATAGAACGCATCACTCGGTTACGCTGATATAAGTCAATTAAGGTTTGTTTATAACGATAAGGTGCATACAAAATATTATCGAAAGGATCATCGATTTCTAGCAGATGAGCGAGCACCATTGGAAATTGACGCTTTGAACTGTCTTCACTACTAATCAAATTGGCAACCAAAAAACGCTTATCTTTTGGACTGGCAATAAAGAAATCTAATGAAGGCAGTGAGTTATACGCTGCATTAAAATTGTCTGAACGCATAGCGAACTCAAGCGCCTCCGTGATCCACTGATCGATTAACTGAATCAGTGAATATTGTTCACGGCTCTTTAAGAAGTCACCACGAGCTGGACATTTTCCATAATACAGCGGTGTCGTTCTCACTTCATACATCGTCACACTCCTTGTTCTTTTGCACGAATGCCACCGCTCTCATTTTTAAATTCATCATCATGGTGTTGCTGTTCCTTGTACAACACTCATCGGTGAAGTCGCTGGTGGCGCTACAGGCGCTTGTCCTGCAGGCATCGTTTGCGCTGCGACGACACGAACACCTTTATTCGTCACCACTTGATCAACAAGAGTCATACCTGAATAGCCTGAACCTGTAGTTGGGCCAGATGCGTTACCACTAATTAAACGGAAATTCACTTTAACAAACACTTTTGGATTTTGTTTGCTACGCCACACCATTTCAAATGAATTACCATTTTGTGTACGCTGAGCGCCTTCAACCAATCGGTTAATACCATATTCACCCGGCTCATCAAAAATCGTATGCGTTTGACCTTCCAAGTCAATTGCAGTAATACGTGCACCCGGAATTGCCCCTTTATTTGGCCAAACGAAGTTCACCCATTGCTGAACACCGTTTTCATACACCATACGCTGACCATCAATATCAATGGTATATGAAAGCAACTGTGTATTTTCTAATGGGAAGAATTGGAAGTTCGATTGATTGGTTGCCGCAGGTGCTGCTTGACTCAATTCCCCTGTAGCAACGCCATTACTTGGCGCAACATAGCGTTGGAAATTCGCTACAAATTGTGGATTTAAACCAATGCCCAAATCTTTCCATGTTTTCGTGGTTAAGGTATAGCCACGACGAATCACCAATGGATCTAAATATTCTTTTACAAAGCGAGCGATACTTCCGTTTTCACCAAAAATTTGGCTAATTTCATTACTGGTCGCTTGTAAAGTAGCATTACTATTAAATGGATATTTAGGTGCAAGATTGGTTGTAAATGGTTGATACGCCTGCATTGCCCATAATTTATTAATTTCGTTTTGAGCTGGAATCAAAAGAACTTCAAATGACTGAGTCACCGGCTGCATAAAGAGTTTTTGAATCAACTGTTGATCTAATTCATTCAGACCCACAGACATTTTTTCATCCACAAATTTTTGCGTGCTATTAAAGACAGAGTTTTGATCATTGATGGTTTGTTTCACCAATGTCATGCTTGCAGGCCCCATATCACCGCCACTCTTCAAATCATTGAACTTACTACGTACTTGACTCAAAGACAGCATGTATTCATCTAAAATTGATTTGTTTTGCTGATCATCACGCTTACGAACTAGTTGATAGAACACATCAAACTCTTTTGCAATAACACCTTGACCGGCTTTTGAAGCAACTTGCTGTGCCTGCTGCGCATCATCACGGCTAAGAACTTTACGTTTAAACCAGGCAATAAAGCCTTTCTGAGGTGCAGCCAGTTCTGCTTGAACAATTGGATTATCCCAGCTGGTTTCTTTTGCAATACGGTCGACAACTTTACGAATTGGCGAATTTTCAGGTTCACCTAAAATATCGATAAAACGTGACTGCTGAGCGACATCTGCGCCTTTGCCATAATGCACAGCATTTAAAAATTTACGCCATTCAGCGATATATTCCTGTTTATAAAGTTCGGTTAACTGTTTACTGATCTGATCTGGACTACCACTAAACGTCAGGTCATCAGAACGATTGGTATTGAGTACCCAATCTTGAGTATCAGTCGGATTATTCGCGGCTTGGTTAATCGCATCTTTTACATAATCATTCCAAGCTTGGTAAGTAAAGATACCTGGCAAGGCATAACTACCCAACATGCTGTTTTGGCCTGTTTCACCTAAAATTTGCTTCACAGTCACTGCAGGGAAACGTACCGAACCACGCATTTTAATTTCATTATAAACGCGGTCACGTGCAGGAATACCCATAGTAACAGCCGTTAATAATTGACGTGTTTGATCTACCAATAAAGGATCAGATTCCATTTGCGGGAACGCAGGATCAGCAGCTAAAGTCATCGCATAAGATAAAACTTGTTCGGCTTTTTGAATCATTTCCCCACGTGGCATTTGACCACGATTTGAATCTAACCATGAACGCCAGAAACGAGTAACTTGGTCACTCAAATGGCTCGATTCCATATATTTATGATTGCTCATCATCAAATACGCCTTCAGTGCATTGTAGGCATCCTGAGGATTGGTATCCGATGGTTCTAAATATGGCTGATTTGATTTCACCGCTTGAGTAATTTGTACATTGACGTGATTTTCTTTCAACGTCGATTCATTGGCTTTGACACGTTGTAAGTACTGCGCCATATTTTGCTGAGATGGTGCTAATACAATTTGTTGAATACCTCGTAAATACTCAACTTTGAGTTTTTCACGAATTTTATTCCCTTGGTATAAACCAAAGCTATATTTCAAAGGACGATCTTCATCAAAGTGATCGAGCTGCTGTAAATGCCCTTGTAATATCAGCAATGCATCCAATTGAGTCGAAAGCTCACTTCCGCTACGGCTTTCCATTTGCACAACTTTGTCTAAGTCAGCTTGAACTTCCGCCACGAGTTGTTGGTTATTACGATACGACCAAACCCATAACCCAAGCACCACAGCAACCAATAACAATGCAGCAATAAATGCCATAAAGCGCTGACGTTTACGTGCAGGATTGATATGTTGTTTAACTAGATTTTTATCTTTTAAAATGACGGTTGAAAAGAGTCCTTTTAAGAAATAACCATGGTCTTGCGAAACAGAATTCGTAGGAATGCCAAACTCACTATCCGTACTTTTCACCAAATGAAAGTCTTCAGCGATTTGCTCCGTCATTGGACTTTCAATCACACCTTCTTGCAACGCACTGGTGAAATAGAACCCACGGAATACCGGTTTAAACTGATAAGGGTTGTCTTGAAACAACGTACCAATAAAAGTTTTGAGCACTGGCTTTAAACTTTTAAACTCAAGTGGAAATGTCATTACACTTGGAGAAATATTTTGCGAATGACGACGACTCAAGTGCGTAGTACTGACGCTCTTCAAACCATCATATAAAATTGAATAATGCTTTTCGAACATCTCAACAGCATGTTCGGATGAGTCTGGATCATAAGGTAGTGTTGCACCCCAAACTTGATCAAATTCATCCTTATCATAACAATCAAAAAATTCTGTAAAGCCAGCAATCAAATCCATTTTTGAAAAAACGATATACACTGGCGCAAAAATTTCTAAACGTTCCGTCAAATCCTGTATACGTGCGCGTAAGTTTTTGGCTAATTTGATTGATTTTTCAGGACTTTGACTAACAAGCTCCGCCACAGAAACAATCACGATTAAACCGTTAATTGGTGCTTTAGAACGGTTTTTCTTGAGAATATTTAAGAAACCTAACCATTCTGAATGGTCTTCGGCATAAACAGAATATCGACCTGCGGTATCGAGTAAGACACCATCTGTAGAGAAAAACCAATCGCAGTTACGAGTACCACTTAGACCTGCCGACACCATTTTCTGATGAGTTTCTTCAAATGGAAATCTAAGACCAGAATTATAAATCGCTGAACTTTTACCCGCTGCTGGGTTACCAATCACCATGTACCAAGGTAATTCATATAGGGCTGCATTACCCTTTTTGTCGCCGAGTTTTGATTTACGGATAAGTTGAATCGAGTCTTTCATTTGCTGATTGATCAGCGCAAGTTCTTCTTTATTTTTTTGTTTACCGTATTCAGCTTCATTATCCTTGGCAATCGCCTCAGCAAGTTCCTCGCCTTGCTGTTTATGACGATAATGCTGTACTAATTCATATATACCCCACAGAATTAATCCGAGAATATAAACAGCAACCACAATATAAAAAGTCTTTTGCGGAATCGAATTATGCATGGCAACAATGGCCACAAAAAATGACAAAGCCACCATCGCTTTAGGATTGGTGACGTACTGCCAAACATAACCGAGGATCGTATAAAATAGTGTGTTCACAATGTTCTCAATTTCGTCTTAATTCTAATTAAACAGTTTCTTGTTCAAGTTCATCTTCTACTGAAAATGCTTGAATAAAAGCAAATGTCGATTCTTGGTCTGTGCTATAAATCATGGCAGTTAACTCTTCTGGCAAGTGCATACCCAACATGAATCCAAAAATTTTTGCCAATTGCTGGGTATTTCCAAGATTCTGTTTTGTATATAAAAAATGATAGGTTTCAATCGCTGTTTCATTAAATTTATACTGTAATTTTTTCACCACTTTCATATCCGTTGCATCATCTAACATCAATAAAAAGGGTTGTTCTTGATCATACTGATCTAAATTATTCAGTGCTTGAAGCTCTAAATGACGTTTCAACTCAGGCTCATGTGCCACCACTTGTAGCACTTTATTTGGAGTTAAACCTCGAACTTGAACGTCTGAAGCAGCCAAACACCAACTCGATGCAAATTCTGCAGCAATGTATTTTTCTTGTAACCACATCTTTTCATCAATCCATTCTTGATCGATTTCAGAGTCAGCATTGAGAATCAAACTGACTTCAAACTTTTGTTTTGAAATCATCTCTAAAATGCTTAACCATTCTGAATAAGCGACTTGAGTGCCGATAAAATGTGGCTCGATATGAATTTGTTCGGGAATGATCGAAAATCCGTCAGATAAATACTGCTGAATAATTTGAGCATAATCATCATTCCATTGATGAATCAAATTATCAGCAAGCAAAATATGGACATTTAAACGATTTAAACGTGAAACTTGCTGTGCATAGTTCGCCAAATGTTCTGAATGTTCATCTTGCGTATAATCTGGATCCACCCAACCCGGATGCATACGGTACTGATATGCCAATTCACTATCATAAAAGAGTGCTGATTGCTTCAGATGCTCTGCAATTAAAAATAGACTTTCAACGTGTTGCTCTAGTTGTTGCTGAATAAGTGACTGGATTCGTTTTTCACGCATGGTGATGGCACTATATTCATCATCTGCTTCTTCATTAGTGAGTTCATCTAAATCTTTGATTCGAAATGAAAGAACAGGCAAACCGTATGCATTAAATAACTTATCATCGAGTTCAGGACTTTTGAATTGTTGAATATCTTGGATAATTTGTTCGTTTTCACCAAAACTATGCCAAGCCGCTGAAGAATAAACATTTAAACGAAATTGCTGTACATCAATAGGCTTTGGTTTTGCTTGTTCAATGGCCTCAAGTTGTTGTTGCTCAGCTTGTTCTTCTGCACGTTTTTCAGCTTCAAGTTTTTTTTCTTTTTGATGTTGAATGCCCTTGTAAAGCAAATAAGGCGACAAAATAATTGCACATAAAGCTAAAGGAAGAAGTAAAAAGTATGTGACTAAATCGAAAGCTGTCGGGTCATAGCCTGTATCTCGCCAGTAAAAAATCACGAAAGCAGTACACAAAACAAAAAGCGTACTAAAGGTTCCAATTATTAATTTCAGCATTATTATAAATTCCCCATTAAGGCATAACAGGTTTCTGTATTATCGACCTGTTTATTCGGCTGTAAAAATGCTCCCTGAGCTAAACCAATTCCGCTCAAAGAATTTAAACACACCGGTTTTATTTCTTCTTTTTGTAAAATTAAGCGCACATCCACCATTAATGTTGGACTGCACCAAGTTTGAATCATTTGTTTTAATTTTAGGCTGCGTGCCTGATTCGGTAAAAATGTTAAATAATCTTCATGATTTAAAGGTCCAATCACGATTTCAATTTTTTCGTCAATCTGTTGAATCTTCTCACCACAAAAAGTATTCAGCCCCAATAAGCTTGGCTGAGATCCACCTAAACATGTTCTCTGATCTTCTTCAAATACAAAAGTTTCAGGGATAAATTCTCGAATATCAAATTTCTGCTTAAAGATACAATTCAGCATGGTTTTTAATGCATAAGCTGTATTGTTTTGCCCCTGCATTAAACCTGAGAATTCAGCAAAATAATCATCTAAATCTGGCTGATCATGCTGGCTACGGATATAACCATTTAATGCATGTAAAATATCAAGATAGTGATTATCCTGCTCGATTTCATAACGAATAGGTAAATGATAATTTAAACTGGCATCAACATAATGTGCTGTTAATTTATGATTAAACAGCCCTAAAAACTTTTGAGTTTCGTGTCGCTGATGTCGCCCGCTGAGCTTAATCTTATTGGTATAACTATAAGGTAATGCACCTTGAATACCCGTTAAACCTACCATTAAATTTGTCAGTTCAACTTTCTCATCGTTGAACTCTAAACTTTCAATTTCAGTGTTCGGGAAGTTCAGATTAAGTGAACTATTAAACTCAAAGTCATTTGCCCAGTGAACTTGAGCCGCTCCATAAGGTGCATGTCTTAACAAACGAGTGGCTTGAACAAACTCGTAGGCTTTCGGTTCTTGGAAAAGTCCGTCAATTACAGAGCTTTCTTGCCACCAACGTTCTGCACGCATTGGTATAACTCCTGTTGACTATTTGCATCAAAAACCGAGACATCGACAAAGCTGTTCATATTGACTTTTAAATTAAAGATATGGGCCAGCAATTGACTAAATATATATAGGCTATGTCCTCTAAATATATCCGCATCGATATCGAGCTGTACTTTTAAACCTCTGACAAATAATGGAAATGGTTTACTATCCACAAGTTTCTGCGTAGTAGAAAACTGAATCTTTTTTATGGAGTCGATAATAATTTGGTTTTCTTTTGATTTAGGTAAATTATACAATTCCAAAAGTTCTTTAATATGAGAGACCGCATCGCCTTTCATTAAAGACATATTATTCAAAGATAAATGTGAAATGACCCGCCACTGTTCTTGTTTATTTTGCTCAAAATAATACGGTAACGACGGTCGTTTGAGCATCAGAGCACGACGTGCCAAATTACTATCATTCAGTGTTAATGCATTCTGATCTTTATTATAACTTTCGTAAGGTAACTCACGATTACTACACAAAAGTTCAGTACTAATAAAATCGGACTGAGTACTATGCGGGTCTAAAGCACGAGATATGATTGAATAGTTTAATTCCTGATGTTTATTCTTCATCTGCTGCGGATTTAAACTATAAAAAAACTGGACTTTATCTTGATGATAATGACTCATTGCAAAAAAAGGCAGTACCGGATAATACACTTCATCTTGGTTACTTTTTTCACGCACCATATTCATTTTTAAAATGCTATAGGCCTGAAAATATTCAGGATGGTGCGCATCTGTCACCAATGGATATTCCATTCGCTTATGATTAATCTTTTGCGGCTCTGCTTGTTTATTGAAGAGATTAACGATTGGTGTAGCAAACAATTTAAAATTTGCAGCATTTAATTCAGAATAATTTCGAATTGCCGCTTGATCGTTTAAATTAAGCTTAAAGTGCATTTGAACATCAAATTCACTGTGTTCTAAACTTAAAAACTTAATGAAATCTAAATTTAGATTTAAAAAATTGAATTTTTCAGGAACACAAAAATATTCCATCAATAAACGATATGCATGATGCGTATGCTGATCGATAGGTAGAACACTTTGAACTTCATCAAAGCCCATAATTTCAAATGGATTGGCAATATCAAAAATGTGCTGCCCCACACGAATCGAAAAACTCGTAGTCGATTTAAAAATACTATCTAAAACCTGTAAAGGAAAATTAGAAATAGCGTCTAAAAATATCGGCAAAGTTTCATTTTTGAGTAAAGCGTGCTTATTCGAAAAAATTTCAAATCCTAAGCTCAATGTAGCATTTTGATTTAAATGCATATGTGCCGATGGATGAGTTTTGAAATTGAGCTGTTTTAATTGAATCGGTAATAAAGTGACTTCTTGTACCGTCTGATATTCACATTGAACACCACGCGTACTTTTGGCTTTTAGACTGGTCGCCTTTGGAATAACGTGTCGATCTGTTAATTGCTTAATTTTATTTATATCTTCGAAGCTCACCACAGAACATGCAGGAAATGGTTTTAAATATTGAGGAAACATCACCTCAAAAATTGAACGGGTAAAAACGTCATAACTATCTGCAAGTTTTTTATCAATCCGTGCAGAAATTAGAGAAAATGCTTGAATTAAACGCTCAATATGCGGGTCATCTATTTGTTCTTGGTTTAAAGACAAACGCTGGGCGATTTTGGGGTATTTACTGGCAAATTCACGGGACTGTTGTCCAAATTCCTGTAGTTGTTTTTCGTAATACGGTAACAGCTCTTCAATCACAGATAACCCACTTCATTAAGCTCTTGGAGAAATAACATATTGTTGTGTTGTTGGTTTTAATAAGGCATCAAAAATAACCGGTTCATATAAAGGATGAATATTTAAATATGCCTGAATACTTAAACATAGTGCCCCCATATTATGACCATCCATGAGCATTTCGACTCGAATCTGCTTTAAACGCGGCTCATGTGCAGCAATCGATTGTTCAATTGACTGACAAATTTTGTCACGATCCGATGGATTTGCTGTCGATAAGCCCACAAAATCGATAATGCCAAATTGCAAAATAGACTTTTTTGCTAATGGAAAGTCATCAATCAGTTCATCTAATTTTGCCACACGACTATTGAGGAGATCCTCTAAATCGGAAGCAACAGATTCACGAAGTTCTTGCAAAGACAGACCTTGAGTCTGTTGAGCATCAGCTGGTAATAAGCGGTCAAATAATGTCGTTCTAAAACCATAAGGATAAAGCTGATCGAGATTCATATCTTCTTATAAATATTTAAAAAAATGAAAATAGAGGCTACCCAAGTTAGCCTCTATCTGAATCCATCTATTACGCTGCGTATGAAGCAGTGTTGTTAGATAATGACCACTTCTTAGTAACAGCACCTTTCGCAGTACCGTTAATATCTTGTTGGTTATATGTCCACTCTACTGCAGCATATTTCAAACCAAATGATTCGTGTGGAACACCTTCATCATTTACGGTTGGTGTCACACTAGAAACCAACACATGTTTCAGTTTGATTTGAAGATATTTAATGCGTTTGTCGCCATTCGCACGGTAAAAATCAATTTGAACTTCATCAAATGTATAACCTGCTGAACATGCTTCCCAAAGTTTAGGGCTTGTCGCATCTAAATCTTTAACAAAAACCATGTCAGAATGTTCTACACGTTCTGCGGTGTGACCACCCACACTGGAAGAAGTCGCAGATTTAGGTTGACGGATGTTATGCGTCCAAGAGTTTACTTCTAACCAACTCTTGTGCTCTGCATCACGAGATTCGCCGTCTACTTTGTACTTACCACGAAATTGAATGTATATATCTTTCATTGTTCTGAATACCTATTTATTTAAAGTTATTATAGTGTTGACCCAAAATTAATTTGAGGACTGAGGTAACTCGGTCACAAGTCGTAATGAAACAGACAACTCATCCAACTGGAAATGTGGTCTTAAGAAAACCACAGATTTGTAGTGACCAGGCAAAGCTGGATTTTCTACAACTTTTACAGAAGCTTCACGCAATGGATACTGAGCTTTAGCTTCTTGAGATGCACCATCATCAAGTAATACATATTGCGATAACCACTCATTTAAGAAGGTCTCAACATTACCTGCTGATGCAAAACTACCTACTTTGTCACGCATCATTGCTTTTAAATAATGTGCAATACGTGAAACTGCCATGATGTATTGGATCTGGCTAGACAATGCAGAGTTTGCATTAGCTGTATCGCTGTCATATTTTTTAGGTTTTTGCGTCGATTGCGCACCGAAAAATGCTGCATAATCAGTATTTTTGCAATGAACTAACGGAATAAAACCAAGATCACTCAGCTCTTTTTCACGACGGTCGGTAATGGCAATTTCAGTTGGGCATTTAAAGACCACTTCACCATCATTGGTTTTGAACGTATGGACAGGCAAGCCTTCAACTAAACCACCACCTTCTACACCACGAATCGCAGCACACCAGCCATGCATATCAAAAGCATTGGTTAAACGTGTACCAAAAGCATAAGCCGCGTTCATCCATAAATATTCATTGTGGTTTTCGCCGGAAACTTCTTCAACGAAGTTAAAGCCTTCAGTGGCAATGCCTTCTTTTGGATCATATGGCAAACGACCCAATACACGTGGCATTGTCAACGCAACATAACGTGCATCGTCACTTTCACGGAATGAACGCCATTGTACATATTCTGCTGTTTCAAAGATTTTAGATACATCACGCGGACGATCAATATCAGTAAAAGACTCTAGTCCCAACATATTCGGGCTAGCAGCCGAAATAAACGGTGCATGTGCAGCCGCCGCGACATGTGAAATTTGCTCAAGCAAATACATATCAGAAGGTGTACGGTCAAACTCAAAATCACCAATCAGTGTTGCATAAGGTGCACCACCGAATGATCCATATTCTTCTTCATAGATTTTTTTGAACAATGTGCTTTGGTCAAAATCGGTCGCACCTTGGAAATCTTTAATCAGCTCTTTTTTCGTCGTATTTAACATACGAATTTTTGTTAGAGAGTTTGAAGGCGTTTCTTGGCAGAAATAATACAAACCGCGCCATGTCGATTCAATTTTTTGAAATTCAGCATGGTGCATGATTTTACTTAACTGAGATGAAATCAACGCATCAATTTCAGCAATACGCTTATCAATTGATAAAGTCATATTGTCCGAAACGGTGATGGTACCTGCCATGACTTCTTTGGCAAGCTCACCGATCAGACTTTTTGCACGATCATGTTCTTGATCTGTACGCGCAATACGACTTTGTTCAACAATTGAATCTAAAAGCGAATATTCTTCAGTTGCTTCAAGGTTTGCAGCAGTTGCAGTATTAAAATTACTCATTTTCTGCCTCCACACTCAACTTACAAATTTGATCAGTGTTATGTAACACTTCATCCAGTAAATCTTCTAAGCGTTCATTATTTGAAATTTTATTACGCAAGTCAGACAGACGCTCACGCGCGGCAACTAACTTTTGTAATGGATCAACCTGTTGTACAACTTGCTCTGGAGTGAAATCGGCCATGCTCTTAAATGTAAGATCTACCGACATTTTTCCACCGTCTTCAGTCAAGGTATTCTCAACTTGAAAATTAGCACGTGGCGCTAAAGACTCCATTACCTCATCAATATTATCTAAATCAACATTAATGAATTTCTTGTCTTTTAATTTAGTTTTCTCTACTTCAGATGCCGCAGAGAAATCACCTAACACCCCTACAACGAATGGTAACTCTTTAATTTCTTTACCGTCGCCAACTTCAACATCGTAAGTCAATTGAACACGAGGAGGACGAATTCGTTGAAGTTTTTTCTGTACACTTTCACGTTTTGCCATGAGTGCTTTTCCTTGTTATTTATTCTTCAATGTATCGAAAGGTGAACCACCAGTAGCAGGTTTTTTCGCTGTAGCTTGCGGTTTTGCTGTCGTGGTGGTTTTCTTTTTACTTGCTGCTGTATTCGTTTGTTTAGGCTTCGTAGACGCTGTATTGGTTCGTTTTTTTGTAGGTATCGTCTGTTTAGATTTCACATTGCTCGAAGATTCAGTGCTTTTTTCACGAGCATCTGCTGCAGTAGACGTAGATTTATCAATCGTCGGCTGAATATAACGAATATTATCCGACAACACTTTGGCAGGAGAATAGGTCTGTTCATCTAGAGTACGATTTTCATTACTCCGCATATGATTCAGCGCATTATAAGAAATAGCGATACCTGCTAAAAAAGTGACATCAGTAAGTTCAGGCGACTGATAGTTCTTTTCTCGCAGCAGATTGACCGCTTGCAATGCTTTTAAATTGTAACCATTGGCTTGATATTTTTTGGCAATATCTACAAAAATTTCATTTTTTAAGTTCTCATTTTTCTTATTTTTTTTGTCACATAACTGATTATAAAAACCAATAATCTCTGGATCTGTATCACCTACTGCCAGTGGATAATTCTTTAAACAGGATTTTTTCACAGATGCCGCTTTATCTTTTGCAAAAACGGTTTGTGTTAAACTGGCTGCTAAAATTATAGGTAATAAAACACTAAATTTATTCAAAATTGCCTCTGTATTTCTACGTGCTAAAACTTAATTTATGTGGAGAAATCACCACTTATTTTCCCGTGGGTTTTCTCTTCATTTATCAAAATTAAAAATATGCTGCAGATTTAACAAAAAATAAGCACATAGAGTCAATACAAAAATGTGCCAAATACTTCAAAGTTTGTCGACTATTTGTTTTTTTTTGTTTCATTTTATAAAAAAATCTTTTTCCTTTTTTTATTTAGTCTGTATTATATCGCCTAAAGCAAGACACTAATAACATATAAGGTGTTGATTTTAAAGTTTTTATTTTTATAGCAAGAAAAAGAGATCACAGTCAAACTTGTAAAATTTCGTACTGTGGATTCTAAATTTGATGAGTTATTTATGAATAATTTAAAAGTTTTAATTACTAAACTTTCACCTCACGCCCGCATTTCACTTGAAAAGTCAGCCAATACATGTATTTCACAGCAAAATTATGAAATCGAAATTGAACATTTTTTACTCGAATTATTAACCTATAACAATAAAAATGACCTTCAAATACTCTTAGAAAAATACAAAGTTTCTGCAGATGGTTTGGCAGATGACCTCAAAGAAAGTATTGCTCAACTTCCAAAAGGAAATACGCGCACTCCTATTTTTGCCCAATCCATTGTGCGCTTACTTGAACAAGCTTGGTTATTAGCTTCTGCTGAACAAAATCCACAAATTCGTAGTGGTCATTTACTTGTTGCGCTCCTTACCGCGCCAGATTTATACCAAATTGCAGCAAGAGCTTCTTCTCTTTTCGATTTATTACCTATCGATACGATTAAACATAAATTTTTAGATCTTTGCCTAAAAAGCATTGAAAATGAAGATTTAGCAACTGCAACACTTGATGAAAAATCAGCAGCACAAACGAATGCAACTACGCCAGTTAAAACACCAGCTCTAGACCAATACACCATTAATCTTACTGAAAAAGCTAAAAATGGTGGCATTGATCCTGTGATTGGTCGTGAGTTTGAAATCCGCTTAATGCTCGATATTTTGATGCGTCGTCGTCAAAACAATCCGATTTTAACGGGTGAGCCTGGTGTTGGTAAAACTGCTGTCGTTGAAGGTCTGGCATTAAAAATTGCAACCAACCAAGTTCCAGATGCTTTAAAAAATGTCAGCATTCATACTTTAGATATGGGCTTACTACAAGCGGGTGCCAGTGTTAAAGGTGAATTCGAAAATCGCTTAAAACAAGTTATTCATGAAGTTCAAGCCTCTGCACATCCAATCATTTTATTTATTGATGAAGCACACACGTTGATTGGTGCTGGTGGTCAAGCAGGTCAAAATGATGCAGCAAACCTGTTAAAACCGGCGCTTGCACGTGGTGAGTTAAGAACCATTGCCGCAACCACATGGGCTGAATATAAGCAGTATTTTGAAAAAGATGCCGCATTAAGCCGACGCTTCCAAGTAATTCAGGTTGAAGAACCGACTGAAGAAGTCGCAATCGATATGCTGCGTGCCATGATTCCCGTGATGGCAAAACATTTCAATTTACAAATTGACGATGAAGCTATCGTTACTGCAGTCCATGCTTCGCACCGTTATATCACTGGCCGTCAATTGCCTGATAAAGCGATTAGTGTCTTAGATACAGCTTCTGCGCGTGTTGCGTTAACGCAAAATGCACAACCAGTAAAATTGGATCAACTTCAAGCTCAATTACATAATTTGAAGCTTGAATTGGCGATTCTTGAAAATGAACATAAGAATATTCCGATTCACCACGAACGCATTGAAAGTGTAAAAACACAAATATCCGCGCTTGAACAGGAGATTCAGTCAACAGAAACGCAGTGGAAAAAAGAACTCGAAATCGTTCAACAGATTAAAACGCTTGAACAAGAGTCCGAGCAAAAACCAGAAAATATTGAAACTTTAAGCAATATTCGTAACCAACTGGCAACGTTACAAGGTCAAACGCCGCTGGTTTTTGAACGTGTAAATGCTCAAATTATTAATGAAATCATTTCAGACTGGACCGGCATCCCTGTTGGTAAAATGGTGAATGATGAAATTCAGCAAATTTTGAAGCTTGAAGCACAGTTAGAACAACGTGTGATGGGGCAAGATTATGCACTGCATCAACTGGTACAAGGCATTAAAACCTCTAAGGCAAAATTGGAAGATCCAAATAAACCTCAAGGCGTTTTCATGCTGGTTGGCCCAAGTGGTGTGGGTAAAACTGAAACTGCACTCGCGTTAGCAAACGAGTTATATGGTGGTGAGTCACATTTAATCACCATTAACATGTCTGAGTATCAAGAAGCACATACCGTCTCGTCTTTAAAAGGTGCTCCTCCAGGTTATATCGGTTATGGCCAAGGTGGCGTACTGACAGAAGCAGTTCGCCGAAATCCATATAGTGTGGTTTTGCTCGATGAGATTGAAAAAGCACACAGCGATGTTCAAGAGCTATTCTACCAAGTATTCGATAAAGGTACTTTGGAAGATGGTGAAGGTCGTGTCATTGACTTTAAAAATACCACGATCTTATTGACTTCAAATGCAGGCTCAAGTGCCATTATGCAGGCTTGTTTAAATCAGCCAGTAGAAGAATGGCCGTCAGCAGAAGAACTTCTAGATGTATTAAAACCAGCTTTATATAAACAATTTAAGCCGGCATTTTTAGGTCGTATGCGTATCGTGCCGTATTTCCCATTGCACGATGATCTGCTCGTACGCATTATTCAGCATAAATTAGGCAAAATCACCGCGCGTATTGAAAAACAATATGGTACGCAAACACGCTATACCGATGATTTAGTCGAATTATTATTAAGTCGCTGTACTGAGGTCGATAGTGGTGCGCGTAATGTCGACAACATTTTAAATGCGACGGTCTTACCTGCTTTAGCCACTGAATTGTTGATGGCAATGAGTGAACAAAAGATTCCATCAGTCATTGAAATCGATGTCAAAGACGATGAAATTATTTATGTTTTAGATCCTAAAAGTAAACCTGCGAAAAAACGCAGCAGCAAAAAGACTAAAACCTTAGAAGCATAAGTTAGGAACGATGTAGAATATGAGTTTAGAGCTCGACGCTTTATTGCAACCGATTACGGACGATTTACCTTGCGGTAGTGATTTTTCATTTTCAAATGATTTTCATGCAATTAAAAAAGCTAAAACACAAGATGACCCGCTCTTGGATCAAGGCGACTGGATCGCAGAACCAAAACAGGCAGATTGGGGCTTTGTGCACCAAAAATCGTCAGATCTACTTCGCGAACATACAAAAGATATTCGCTTATATGGTTGGTTGCTTGAAGCGTGGACTCACATTCATGGTTTCGAAGGGATTGCCAAAGGGATTGAACTTACACAAAAAAGTTTGCAAGACTTTTGGCTACAACTTCATCCTGAAATTGAAGATGATGACCTTGATCAACGTCTAGGTTTATTACAAGGGATAATTAATCAAATCCCAACATTAATTAAATCAGTTTCAATCGTTCATGGCGCGGCAGCTTATTCCCTATCCGACTATGATCGACTACTTCATGTTCAAAACCAAAGACGTAAATCCAACCATGAAGATGATGATCAAGAAGAGTCTTTTAATGGTATGGAACAGTTTGAACATGCCTTGTTCAATACCTCAAAATCAATTCAATACCAGTATTACCAACAGTTTTTAGATATTTTAAACCATTGGGAAAACTTAAAAACGACTCTTGATGATTTGATGGGTTTAGATGCGCCAAGCTTTGCTGGCATTGACTCTCAAATCGAAATGATTCACTTGAGTTTAAAAAAAATCTATAAAGCAGATGCTTTTATCAATTCATCGAGCGCTGAACAGGTTCAATCAAATTCTCCAATTGAAAGCCAGACACTTTCCACTGTAACTTCCGTGCAGAATGATATGCAAATAATACAACAACAGCATACACAGCAGTTTAAACCTCAAGTGCAAAATCATCTTGAAAATCGTGAACAAGCCATGAAAGTCTTGCAAGATATTGCTGACTATTTTCAAGTGAATGAGCCGCATAGCCCTGTCAGTTATATGCTGCAAAAAACCATTAAATGGTCACAAATGCCTCTACATGAATGGTTAACTCATGTGATTAAGGAGGAAAACCCTCTTGAAGCTGTACAAGAAATGTTAGGTGTTCAGCAACAAAGTAATGAATCGAATAGCGACTGGTAAAAACAATGTTTAAAGCAGAAAAAATTTTATGGGGTGAAGGATTATTTTTACGCCCGCAACACTTTCAATTACAAGATGCTTATCATGAACAGCGTTTAAACCATACGGTTCGCGCAACAATACCGTTCGCTTATGGTATTCAAAGTTTAATTTTTGATGAATCACAACTCAGTACTAATATTTTGGCTTTGAATAAAGTCGAAATGATTTGGCAAGATGGCGAGATTTATCAAGCACCTGCACAAGATTTATTACCTGAGCCTATACTACTTGATTCATTAAATTTACGTGGTGAAATGCAAATTTATTTAGCATTACCGATCGTTCAACCGAATAAACGAAACGTCAATTTTGAAGAAAATACCCAATCGAGTCGCTATCATTCACATTTGACTGAAACTCATGATTTGTTTACAGATGCGACGGCTGCTGAAATTACTTTATTACACCGCCGTGCAGAGTTTAAAATCTTTGAATTAGGCCAAGAACCACAGCACAATCTTGATGGTTTTCTTTACATGCCTATTGGCCGAATTAAGCGCCAAAGTTCAGGTAATTTTGTTTTAGATTATCAATTCATTCCACCAATATTACATATTAGTTCGTGTGATTCGCTGATTACTGGGCTTAAACGAACGCTCAATATTATCAAAGCTAAAATTAAAACCATTCAATCGAATAATCGTGAAAACGAACAAAAGTTAATTGAATTCCGTTCAGGTGATATTGTGTCATTTTGGTTGGTTAATGCGCTGAATACTGCACATGCGACCTTAAATCATTTATTGCAATATCCACTGATTCATCCTGAACGTTTGTATTTTGAATTATTACGTCTGACAGGTTCTTTACTCACCTTCTCTACAGCTTATGATGTAGATCAACTCCCACAATATCAACATCATAATTTGCAAGAAAGTTTTGCTCAATTAGATGTGATTTTACGTGAGTTGCTCGATACGATTATTTCAAATCGATATATCAGTATTAACTTGAAAGAAACCCGTCAATCCTACTGGGTGGGCAGTCTTGAAAGTGACAAAATTACTCGCGATTCGCGCCTGTATTTAGCTGTTTCAAGTAGTGTAATGCCTACACATGACATTATTTCTTATGTACCACTGCGCTTTAAAGTCGGCAATACTGTCGATGTTGAACAGCGTGTCATGGCAGCATTACCGGCTGTTCCATTGCAACATATGATGCAAGTGCCAACAGCAATTCCGGTACGTTCAGGTGTGAGTTATTTTGAAGTTGAGCCAAATAATGATTTGTATCAACGTATGCTTGATTCTGAATCCATCTGCGTTTACATACCAGCTGGCTTCCAAGATATCTCGATTGAACTTATTGCAGTGATGAATGGTTAAGGAGCAATCATGAATATTTCAAATAATGCCCCTTCACTTTTTGACGATGGTCAAATTGGATTAGGCTCTTCAAAACCAAGTGCTGAACCGAAAATCAACAGTTCAACCAATTTAGTTGATCTACTGCATGATGGTTTTTACATCGTATTCTTACTCAAAAATCAATATGTTCCATCCAGCCCTGAAAGTTTCAGGACAAAAATTATGGATCTATTAAACCGATTTGAAAGCCAAGCCCGTAAGCTTCAATTCAGCAATGAAGATATCACGGACGCAAAATATGCCTATTGCGCTTTATTAGATGAAACCATTGTCACCCAACAAGATGCACGCTTTTTTGATTTACAAAACAATTGGATGATGAATCCATTGCAATTAAGTCTTTTTGGTTCACAGCTTGCGGGTTACCGCTTTTTTGAAAATTTAGAGCAAATTCGTTCTAAGAATAAAGATCGTTTAGCAGCACTTGAAGTTTATCATTACTGCATGCTCCTTGGTTTTCATGGTAAATACCGACTTGAATCGATTGAAATGCTCAATTCACTCGTTGCACGTGTCGGTGATGAAATTGATTATATGAAAGGTAAAAAGGCGTTTTCGCCTTTCGCGGCATTACCGGATCAAATTAAAAACATTATTCACCGTGAATTACCATTTTTTTGGATCATTATCTTTTGGGCTTTGTTTGCTGTATTAGCATTTGGTGGACTGAGATATATGTTATCTAGCCAAAATAATCAGGCGTTATCACAATATCAAAACGTCATAACTGCCCCATCGGAACAGGCTTATATCACCATTCATTTACCATAAGACTTAGACACCATGGCAAACGAAAAATCGAATAACGTTAGAATTTTACAGTCGACTCAAAAAAATAATTTACCGCCTTTAGCTCATGCTGCGATTGGCTTTCTTGTTGGTGCAGCGGTGATTATTGTTGTTGGCCTGGGATATTTTTATCTAAATTCTGACGATCAGCCTACAAATGCAGAAATGACTACTTCTGCCCCAACTGAAGATAAAGTTGAAACTGAGGCATCCGCTGTACCTCGTCAAAACGAAAATGAGCAAGCTTCAGCTGAAAAAGCGCAGCAAACCGTTCATGCAACTGAAGAAAAAGATCCGGATAATGACTTATATTCGAATGATTTAGCTACTGCTTTCAATCATGGTAACACGGCTAAGGCAACTCAGCCTGTTCAAGCTGTGGCGAATAACCGTTCACCTTTTGAAATTACCCAACCGCAGCGCCCTGTTGTAGCTGCTACAACAACCGTTAAATCACATATTCCAAATACTATAGCGAAACCAAAAGCTTCGCCAACAACGGCCAAGGTGACCAAGCCTACAGAGCCATCTACGAAAGTAGTGAAAGAAGATGAGCACTTCGAAGAACCGATGGGCGGAACGCAAATTTCTGAAACCAAACGTCCAAAAGTGGTTGCTGCAACAAGCACTGCCAATGCGACTGTGAGCGCTACAGTTTCTCCATGATCATTTTTTTGGTTAGTTGTTTCTTTGTCTTAGCACTGGTGACAGTGCTTTGCTTTTCTTATGAGCTAAGAATTAAAGTTCAAGATTTTTTCTTTCAAATCATTCCACAAAGTAAAAAAAGAATTCAACACGCCAAAAATTTTGCTTATGAACTGAACTATGCTGCAGCACCACAACAGATTCAATCACACTGGCATTTACAACAATGGTGGATTTTATTTGCAGGCTTTTTACTGTTTGCCAGTATTTTATTATTTGCTTTTACTCGCCCGATTACTGCAAGTAAAGTAGAAGCAGATTATTTACGCAAAGTCGATCCTCAAATTTACTCGATGCTCGATGGGCAAGTTTTAGATGCCCCTCCTGAAGTCGAAGAATATCTTGTTCAAGAAGCAATTGCAGAAGAAGCTGCAATGATTGAGCAGCCATCTGTTATGGCCTCAAGCTTTAATCCAGAAGTTCAAGATATCCATACGCATTCATACTCTACGGATGTGCCTTCAGCAGATCGTAAATGGCATAAAATGAACCCTCGTTATAAGCAGCGTTTATTGATGGTGTTCAAAATCATGCGTGAACAACATGGCTATGAAATGATTTTGCTTGAAGGTTATCGTAGTCCAGAACGTCAAAATAATTTAGCCACCAATAAAAATACCACTCGTGCCCGTGGCTTCCAAAGTTATCATCAGTTTGGTTTAGCAGCCGATGTCGCCTTTAAACGCAATGGAAAAGTGGTCATTACTGAACGAGACCCTTGGGCTATGCGTGGTTATCAACTTTACGGTCAAGCCGCTGAGTCTGTCGGTTTAACATGGGGCGGACGCTGGAAATCCATTCAAGATTATGGCCATACAGAATATCGTATGCCAGGCCTGAAAAAAACTGCAGAGATGGCGGCACTACTCACCTCTGAAGGTCAGCTTCAAGCCAATAATATTTCAATTGAGTAATATTTCGATGTTGTGCCTTCAAAATATAATTGAAGGCACATTGTATTATTCTAGATAATTTTGTATTTGCTCTATTACTTCAGTTGTTTTTTCTGCATGTAACCAATGGCCTGCGCCTTCTATCTCTACAATTTTCGCATTTGGAAATTGTTGTTCTATCGTATTGGTATGTTCCACTTTTGAAATATAAGGTGACTCTCCACCTTTGATGAACAATACAGGCTGTTGCCAAGTATTTTCAATATTTTCCCAACCAATAATCTGGTCATATTGTTTATACAACGCATCTACATTAAACAACCATTGTCCTTTGCTAAAAGACTTGAGCAGAAACTGTATCACCATATCGAAATGAATATACTCACGCATAATTTCAACCGCTTGTTGTCTAGATTGAATTTGTGCATTTTGTACAGCGATCAAAGCTTTAAATATTTCATCATGATGACGTTCTTGATATGCAAAGGGCGCGATATCCAGTACAACAAGTTGCACTACCCGCTCTGAGATTAAAGCCAATTGCATTGCGACCTTTCCTCCCATGGAATGGCCAATCACTGAAAACTTATCGATGCCAATTACATCTAATGTCTCAAGTACATCGTTTGCCATTTCACGATAATTCATTTCTGTACTTTGAGGTGATTTACCATGATTTCGTAAATCGAGCTGAATCACTGAATGTGAATTTTGAAAAGCTCTGGCAAGCATCCCTAAGTTGCTCAGGCTGCCAAATAAACCGTGAATAAAGACTAGTGGATGCGTTTCGCCTTCTAATTTTTGATGATATTCGTAATTTAGGATCATTTCTGAATACTATGTTAAATTGACATTATGATGCCTAGTTGATGGAATGAAATCAAATGACCGTTAAAATTTATTAATCACACTTAGGCTATTTTATGTAACAACTATTTAATTTGCTTAGGCTATTTAATAAAATGAAATAGCGAGCTATAGCTAAATACCAAATAAATCATTACAGTAATCTTTAAATAATTTATCAATATCTTTAACTCTAAACTTAGTTCGAATCGCCTTGACTCGTGACCACATATTTTCTATTGGATTTAAATCTGGACTATATTTAGGAAGCCACACAATGTAATGGCCTGCACAACGTATCAACTCCTGAAGTCTTTTCCCTTTGTGAAAGGTCGCATTGTCCATAATCAAAACACTGCTTTCTTTCAACTTAGGTAATAAATCCTGTTCAATCCAACATTCAAATACTTCTGTATTCACAGAACAATTAAACACACCAACTGTCAACAATCTATTTTCGATAATTGCACCGATCGCATTACTGCAATTCTTCAACTGCCAGTTAAATTCACCTTCAGCACGTGTTCCTTGAAGGCTATAACTATGAGTTCTGGTACTTTCACTTTGAAAACCACTTTCATCTATGTAAATCAGAGGCAATTTCCCTTCTAAACACTCTATGAGATTTTGAAATTGCTGACGTTGATTTTGATCTGCTTTAGGATGCTTTAACGTCTTTTTTTACGCGATATTCCTGCGGCATGTAATGCATTAAATACCGCATGAGTGCTTACTCCTAAACGTTCAGCTCGCTCATACTGATAATCATCAGGATATTGTTCAACATCCTTCAATATTTGCTCTCTGCTAATTTTAGCTGGACGGCCAGGAATAGGTTTGTTTGTAGTGGACTTTTTCCAGTTCTGAATCGTTTGTATACAGATGTTAAAATGCTGTGCTGCTTTTCGCACAGACATTTCATCTCGAATCATAATTTCTATGACTTTGTCTTTAAAATCTTTTGAATATCCCATATCTCTATTGTTCTATAGTTTTTAGGATTTGGCTATACATTCAACCTAAAGGATTTTTGTCTTTAATTTGCAGATTTAAAGTGATTAAAAGGAATTTTTAAATAGCGAATACCATTCCCTTCTGGTTTTGGAAATTTACCTGCATCCATATTGATTTGTATTGCAGGTAAAATCAGTTTTGGCATAGCCAAATTTGCATCACGCTGAGTTCGCATTGTGACAAAATCTTCTTTTTTCGTACCAACGTGAATATGAATATTCTGCTCCTTTTGTGCATGTACACTGCTTTCACAGCAGTATTCTGACCGATTTTCTGGTAAATAGTCATGGCATAAAAACAAGCGCATTTCAGGTGCTAACTGATAAATCTTTTGTACTGAATCGAATAATACTGCTGCACTGCCCTTGGGAAAATCACAGCGTGCTGTGCCATAATCAGGCATAAATAAGGTATCACCGACAAACACAGCATCATCACCAACCACATAGCTCAGACAAGCAGGTGTGTGTCCAGGCGTTGGAATGTTATACGCATTTAACTCGCCGATTTTAAATGCTTCATGATCTGCAAATAAATAATCAAAAGACTGATGTGAATTAAAATATTTCACATCAAAATTATAAATGGCACTGAATGTTTCCTGCACAATCTTGATGTTATGGCTCATCGCAATTTTGCCACCAAGAACCTGTTTTAAATATTGTGATGCCGTTAAGTGATCTGCGTGCACATGCGTTTCTAAAATCCATTCTACGCTTAGGCTATTTTCTTGAATATAGTGAACAATCAAATCTGCATGCTTCGTTTGAGTAGTTGCAGAAGCAGCATCATAATCCAATACACTGTCTATAATCGCACATCGTTTTGTTTGTAGATCAGATACCACATAACTAAATGTATTGGTATTTTCATCAAAAAAATGTTGTACCTGTGCACGATTTGACATTACTTTGCTCCCGAAATTTTACGATGTAGATAGACGCCTGCAAACATCGCTATAACAAAATAAATCGCTTGATAATAACCAAGACCGATCAAAGTAAAGGCTGGTGCAGGACAAATCCCAGCAATCCCCCAACCTATTCCAAAGATAACACTCCCCATGACGAGTTTTGCATCAATTTGATTATTACTCGGTAATTCAATCGCCTTCCTATCAAAGGTTGTCGGTTTTGATTGACGAACGGCCATTTGAAATGGAATAAATGCAACTGCAATGGCTCCCATCATCACAAAAGCTAAACTCGCATCCCACTGCCCTGTAATATCAAGGAAACTTAAGACCTTTTCTGGATTAGACATGCCCGAAATCATTAAACCTAATGAGAAAATTCCACCAAAAATAAAAGCCAATATATTTTTCATCATTAAGCTCCGATTACATGTCTCATTACATAAACTGTGATAATCCCAGCCAACATAAAACTAGCAGTTGCAACGAATGAACGCTTAGAAAGACGACTAATACCGCAAATGCCATGTCCGCTTGTACAACCTGAACCTAATCGCGTTCCGAATCCAACCAATACCCCGGCAATGATCATCATCCATGGGCTTGCATCCAGTTCAATTGTCACAGAGGTCATTTTCCCGTAGATAAAAGGCACAATAAAAAGTCCCGCTAAAAACCATATCGCAGGTGTTTTTAAAATCGTTTGAGGATTCAACATTTGCGCAATTAAACCACTGATACCGGCGATTCGACCATGTACGTATAGGTAGCCAACTGCGGCTAGGCCCAATAAGGTCCCGCCGAGAAAAGCGGTTAGAAATGGATGCATATTCATCAGCCACAAAAACAATATATGTTTTTATAATATGTTATTTAAAAAAAGATGCAAGCTCTCCAACCGAAATATTCGTTCTAATTTTGCCTTTTCCTAATTGAAAAATTTAACGGTTCAAGAGTGTTTGATTATTTTTATTTAGAATTAATTTATAAACTTGAAAAATCACAAAATATATCCTCGGAGATTATTCAATAAAGGCTGTTTATTATGAAGTTAATTGAAATAATAGATAATTTATAGATCAATACTAATATCGCTGAGTGCATCGCTCACCCACGTTAAAGCATCTGAACCCAATTCTATAATATTCGAACCAATTTCAGCTAAGTCAGTCAAATCTACAGAAGACAACGGATCAGATGATGTACTATTTTTTTGCTGTTCTTGTTCAGCTTGCTGCTCAATGGCTTGATCAAGATGAGTTTGATCTAATGAAGATGAGTTTGAATGTTGTTGTAATTTATAGTCGTTATTCTGCATAGGTTCATCCTGTTATTTTGTATTATATTCAGTTGATATTAATTTGGCTCAAACTCTTTAAGCACCTTATCTACAAACCACCACGGTAAACGCTGAATACCTGAATTCATCTTTAAAATTTCAGCCTGTTCAATTTCCGCAATGAAAGAAGCATACTGTCCATCGGCAGAGTTATCAAATAAATAACTTCGATCCGTTGCTTCTACCGCCTGCATTAACAAATCCATACTTCGATAATAACGTTCGCGAATTTTTTGTTCTGGCACTCCGTGTCCACCCGTTTTCACTCGGTACTGAACACGTGAAATATTGATCACAGGATCAATAGTGGAAACATAATATAGATAGGTTTTAAAGCCTTTTCTTTTTGCTTCTCGTAGAAACTCCACCTTTGAAATATGGGACATCACCGTTTCAAAGGTAAAACTAATCTTTAGTTCTAAAAACTGCAAACGGATGTAATCGATAATTCTTGCACAAAGATATGAATCAATCTGATCTGGATGAAATTCAATTTTCCACGGATCTAATATCTGAGGTTTTCGTGCTAATAGCGGAATAAATTCTCCATTCGCGGGACGTTTTTTCGTATCTAGAAAGTCAATTAATGCTTCTGATTTTAAAGCGGGATGATAATCTAACAAATTGAGCCGGTGTGAATGTTTCAGTTGAGCTTCGAGTTCATCCGCATTTAAATATGCCCCAATATGATGAGGCAATAAATATTCTTTAACTGTGCTTTTACCTGAACCATTTGGACCCGCGAACATTCTAATGCGAGGTTGTGGAGGCATGTATTAAACAATTTCCTCTATTTTCTTTTTACGTTTTAAAATTTTAGGTAGATCGTCCACTTGTACGAAGTCGGCTGATACATCTTTTAATTGTACTTCTTGACCATTTTGAAGACGTTGAACCAGTTGTAGACCTTTTACATAAACCACAGTGGATGACGCACTTGCTTGTTCAAAAGCATGGCGAAATGCATGGATAGCAAGGCTCGGGATCATATCGTCCTCATATTGGCTTGCTTTCATTACTGAAGTATAAGCTGTCATATAAACAACTCCTCAAACATCAAAAATAACATCAAAAATAATGTGTTCAATCATCTTATCATACTCGCAATATTTGTCTATTTATCCATCAACCATACTGAGAGAAACTCGATAAAAATTCAAAGTGATTAAATCATTTGATTATCGTACTCGAATAGAATGTCGTATATGAGTAAATGTGTGCGGATGCTACATCATGAATCATGTAAAGGTTATCCACGTTAGATTTATCACCGAATAGAATCCAAAAAGTTTTAGAAGAAAAAGTTTACGTCTCAATTTATTTTGTAGGACTCGAACAAAACGCACTTTCGTTTAGTCCAGACGACTGCATACTTTGTTGCTGTTGTTGTAAATAATGCTGTGAAGCCACTTGCATTAGATTGGCCATTTCAAGAGCTGAATTTTGTTGAGAGATTTCTAAAATCTGTCGATATGCATTCAATCTTAAACAAAAAGCTTGA
The DNA here is from genome assembly GCF_024605785.1 of Acinetobacter sp. YH16040_T. Taxonomy (NCBI): domain Bacteria; kingdom Pseudomonadati; phylum Pseudomonadota; class Gammaproteobacteria; order Moraxellales; family Moraxellaceae; genus Acinetobacter; species Acinetobacter sp. YH16040_T. The sequence continues at coordinate 1,743,568 of NZ_CP094541.1, forward strand.
GTTTGCTGCTGACCAGTTGCTGTAGAGGCTGGGTCATCCAAAATGGCTTTGGTTGAATTAATTTGCTCAGTATATGCTTTTATCTGAGCATTATATTCAGCTTGAGTCAGTTGTGGAGTAACCGCTTCATTCACATTTGCATATGCTACAGAAGCAGTAAACACAGAGAAAATAAGGACATAAAGTTTATACATCAACGGAGAATGCATAAATTAAGCCTCATCACCTTCTTTCCAGACATCTTCATAATCATCAGCATCGATCATAAAACGATAGCCTACATCCAAAGCTAAATACGGTAGCACTTCAGGCACAACATCTTGCAGTTTACGCACAGTCATTGTTTCAAAGTTATCTGCGCCTTCAAGCTCACCACCATAAATATACCAACTGACATTTTCATCACCTTCTGCAGGCTTACGAATACCAACAATTGGATCTTTATTTAAGGTATGAACAGCCACCGCAATTACATCATCGCCCTGCACTTCTACATATGCAGAACCCACTTCTTCACATAAAAGTTTTTGTTCTGCAATCAATTCTGCCAAAGGTGATGAATTTTGCGTATGTTTTGCCATGTTTGTTCTCAGGCCATATAGGTTTCGGGCATTCTACCGTGAATTACACTTATATAGATAAATTTTTTCCGCGGGAAAGCATTCGAGCCTTGTTTTATCAATTCATTTATAGAAAAAGACTCAATGCGGTAGATTCCACCTAAAAGTATAAACAAGAAGAAAGGAAACTTATTCAACACATATACCGCTAAAACATAGAAATAGACGAATAAAAAATAGAATCAGCATGCAAACAGCAAGCTTCTTTACCACCACAGATTTAACTTTTGCCAATACCTGTACAAATTTGGACAAATACCCAATTTTCCAAACTTGCATGATTTATGAAAGAAATCGTCAATGCCTTGCACGCTTTATACATTCAAAACACTGACTAGAAAATACACAAGATGGTTAATACGCTTATATATAGGTCTATAAAGTATGACTTAGCTACGCAATAAATGTTCATCATATCTAAAGCTGCCTACTTATAAGGAAATGCTCCCACAGAATATTCAATTCACTGAGGCAAACAAAATATCTAGCTTGAGCCCTATCATTTATGAAAACATTTCATTGGTTTGGAAATATGCTGTATCAATCATAAAAAAAATAAACTATCTTTTAATTTTTATATACTTAGCATACAGACTTGCTTTATTCTTTTAAATAACTCGCTTGAAAGCTGAGAGCAATTTAGATTTCTTTATGCACAAATAAATTAAACCTTAGAATTTTTAATGCGCTGAATAAATACTATCTTTACGACTATGCATGCGTAGGCAGTTCAACTGACGATCTATAAGATGGATACACAAGGCATCTCACATTTAAGGTCATTTGTGCTGGTTATTGCTAAACGTACGCACCACGATAAAGCAAGTTTACACAAAAGATATCAACAGTTTTAGCCAATTGGGTTTAAAATGATGCCCTACAATATAATGATAAAAAATGTAATCTTTTAACATTGCCAATTCTCTGCAAAGTTCGCATTATATAGCCCATTCTCGGCACATGCTTTTCACGTCAATTCAAAGAAATTATAAAAAAAATGTGGAATTTTATGCCATAATGAGCAAACTTTGCAGGTATCTTGCAAAGTAAATTTGCAACTTTTTATTGGAGCAGGCTGAATGAGCTCGACCATTTTGGTCATTCATGGACCGAATCTCAACTTACTGGGAAAACGTGAACCCGAAGTTTACGGCTATCTGACACTTGAAGATATCAACCAAAAACTGATTTCACAGGCTCAAAACGCTTCCATTTCTCTCGACACTTTCCAAAGTAATTGGGAAGGCGCTGTCGTCGACCGAATTCATCAAGCGCAACAAGAAGGCGTTCAATTCATCATTATTAATCCAGCAGCCCTAACACATACTTCGGTTGCTGTGCGTGATGCCCTTCTTGGTGTAGCCATTCCGTTTATCGAAGTACATCTATCAAATGTCCACGCTCGTGAAGCATTTAGACATCACTCCTATCTATCTGATAAAGCCGTTGGCGTTATTTGTGGTTTAGGTGCAAAAGGCTATGCCGCAGCACTAGACTTCGCCATCGAAAAAATTCAACCAACTTCTCAATCTTAATTAGGAATACTGTTCATGGATATCCGTAAAATCAAGAAACTCATCGATTTGATGATTGAATCTGACTTACAGGCGATTGAAGTTAAAGAAGGCGATCAATCTATCGCTCTAACTCGTCGCAATCCAGTTGTTGCTGCCGCTGCGCCTGCTATGGCTGCTCCCGCCGCTGCACCTGCTGCACCTCGTTCACCACGTGGTGCTGTTGAGCCGTCTCCTATGGTTGGTGTGTTCTATGCTGCGCCAAATCCAGGTGAAGCACCATTTGTTAAAGTTGGTCAAACTGTATCTGCTGGTGAAACACTCGGTATCATCGAAGCAATGAAAATCATGAACCCAATTGAAGCAACTCAAAGCGGTGTGATTGAAGAAATTTTGGTTAAAAATGGCGAAGTGATCCAATTCGGTCAACCATTATTCCGCTATCGCGCTTAAGACCACGGGGAATCACAATGTTGCAAAAAGTTTTAATTGCAAACCGTGGTGAGATTGCGCTCCGCATCACCCGCGCTTGCAAAACTTTAGGAATTAAAACCGTAGGGATTTATTCCGATGCCGACAAAGACCTAATGCACTTACGCTTCTGTGACGAAGCAGTGTGCATTGGACCAGGTGCCAGCAGCGAAAGTTATCTCAATATCCCTGCCATTATTACAGCGGCTGAAATCACCGGTGCAGATGCCATCCATCCAGGTTATGGTTTCTTATCTGAAAACGCTGAGTTTGCAGAAATTGTAGAAAACTCAGGTTTTATCTTTATCGGTCCGCGTCCTGAACACATTCGCTTAATGGGGAACAAAGTTTCTGCCATTATTGCGATGAAAAAAGCTGGTGTACCAACTGTTCCGGGTTGTGACCATGCTGTAACGATTCACAATGCATTGGCAGAAGCCAAAGAAATTGGATTTCCATTGATCGTAAAAGCTGCCTCTGGTGGTGGTGGTCGTGGTATGCGTATCGTTGAACGTGTAGACACACTACTCGAATCTGTACAAGCTGCTCAACGTGATGCGGAAATGTGGTTTGGTGACGACACCGTTTATATGGAACGTTTCCTTCAAAAGCCACGCCATGTCGAAGTGCAAGTTCTTGCAGATGGTAATGGCCATGCAATTCACCTTTATGATCGTGACTGTTCATTGCAACGTCGCCATCAAAAAGTGCTTGAAGAAGCGCCTGCACCAGGTTTACCTGAAGAAGCACGTGCGCATATTCTTGAAGCATGTGTAAATGCTTGTAAATTGATGCAATACCGTGGTGCTGGTACATTCGAGTTCTTATTTGAAGAAGGTGAATTCTTCTTTATTGAAATGAATACTCGTGTACAAGTAGAACATCCTGTTACTGAGCAAGTGACTGGCGTAGATATTATCGAGCAACAATTACGCATTGCTGCTGGCTTAGGTTTGGATCTTCAACAAGAAGATATTCAACTTAAAGGTCATGCGATTGAATGTCGTATTAATGCAGAAGATCCATCTACATTTATGCCTTCACCGGGCAAAATCGATCATTTCTATGCACCGGGCGGCGCAGGTATCCGACTAGATTCTCATATCTATCAAGGATATAGCATCCCGCCATACTATGATTCAATGATTGCAAAACTCATTGCGCATGGTAAAGATCGTGAAACCTCTATTGCGCGCATGAAACAAGCTCTCGAAGAGATTATCTTAACTGGCGTGAAAACCAATATTCCGCTACATAAAGATTTGATTCTTCAAGATAAAAATTTCTGCGAACAAGCAATGGATATTCACTATCTTGAAAAACATCTATTAAAGAAAGTCGAAGGACATGAAGAGAAATAAAACTTCAGCGTCAAAAAAACCACTCAAATGAGTGGTTTTTTATTTTCATAAGAAAGATCTATAGTCATGCTTAAGGCAAAACTCGACGCAATGTCGCAAAACACTGCTGAGCCTGATCATTGGCACAGAAATTAATAACCGATGGACTTTTCCACTTTACAAAGTACTGTGAAATTTCGCCGGTTTGATCTTGAATATTGCCCGAACAATCCATCTGATTATTGTCATATTTCACTTGTAAAATCAGTGCTGGAATTTGCACATTCGGATCTTGCGCAGGTTGATAGTCATATACCCCAGATGACCACTCTTCACCGCTTTTGATCACAACATCATTATTGCTCTTAAAATTATAATATTCAACGCACTTTTTATTGGTCGGAATTTCCATACCCCATAAGCCGACCAATTCAGAACGTGTTGTCACCCTAAAGCTATTCACCGCTTCAACTTGATTTTTAGCCTCTGAATTTTGAGTTGTATTCTTATTATCTGCCGCCATCACCAACGATGAACTCAACATGAGTAAAACTGTAAGATATGCTATTTTCATACATTTAATCAGTCATATAAATCATGCTCTTAAAGTAACACATTTTTTTACAAATCCGCGGTTTATCACATTTTCATAACAATCATTTTTCCTATTTATCCAAAAAATCAATCTCGGTTAACGAAACTACAAATCAGCTAAATGCCAAACAAATCACACTATTTACAATAAAATAATATAAAATCTTTTTTATCGTTTAATATTCGAAAAAAACGAATTCTCCCATATTTAACTTAGGCTTACATAAGCTAATGAAACTGCATTCGAATAGTCTTGCTCCGCTTAATGCACGCCACAGCATGGCTTTTGTCATAGTCGCTGCAGTTATTCTTTGCTGCTGCTTAGTCGGTATTTTCAGCCGCCCATTAAGCTATTTAGCGATTTTTTGGCCTGCGAATGCAGTATTGTTAGCAATATTCTTAAGGTTCCCTAAACTGAGTAATCTGGGAGGATCGTTAGGTGCATTTACCGGTTATATGCTCGCAGATTTAGTGACGGGCAATTATTTCCAACTCACTTTATTTCTCACTTTTTCAAATTTAACCAACAGCATGGTATCGCTATTTTTTATGCGATATTTTCAGGTGAACTATCAAAACTATAATAAAGGTTTCACCTTTCTGACCATGATTGTCATCATCGCCTGTGGTGGATGCCTTGCAGGTGCTCTTTTTGCTATTTTCACTGTGCCTTATATCCCCAACACGTTTATGTCGACCGATCGATTGTCGATTGATTTTGGTATGTGGTGGATTACTGAAATATTAAATGCGCTGATTATATTACCGCTTATTCTGTCTTTTCCTAAACTGGCCGATCTTAAACTGTATTGCAAAGACCGACGCAATCAAAGCTTTCAAATCAACAAGATATTTCCAGCTATTGCGGTTATCTTCTGCGTATTTTTAACGACAGTGACTACTGGTCCGGGCGCAATTCTCTACCCTTTAGCGGCTCTGATTTGGGCAGCTTTAACCTATCGATTATTTACCCTATCTCTGATTAATGCCGTAGTCATTTTAGCGACCTATTACAATTTAAATGCCTTCTATTTACATGATTCATCACTCACCTACTTGTCTACAGCCATTTCTGTACGCATTGGCCTTGCCATGCTGATAATCGCTCCATTAATTCTTTGTATTATTAGCCGCAATCGGCACGAACTGTATAAAGAAGTTTTATACCTTGCAAATCATGATAGTTTAACGCATGCGATGAATCGTCGATATTTTTTCGAGCAAGGTGAGCTTTACCTACAAAACCAAATTCAGCTTAACTTTTCCATTATCATGATAGATATTGATCATTTTAAACAATTGAATGATCAATATGGGCATTATGTCGGTGACCAAGTTTTACAGGAATTTTCTGGTATTGTACGTAAGAATTTGCGTGAAACAGATTTATTTGCACGTATAGGTGGTGAAGAGTTTAGTATATTACTTACCAACATTGCAGCACCTGAAGCCCAAGGTATCGCTGAACGTATCCGAAAAGTCGTTGAAACCACACCTATTTTCATTGATGAACAAAATACGATTTATATTACGGTGAGTATTGGTCTGATTCATCAGTCTTTGCCCAATGCTCCAAGTTTGCAAAGTATGATTAATCAAGCCGATCAGGCCTTATATCAAGCCAAAGAGCTCGGCCGTAATCAGGTGATTTTAGTCCATTGAGACTTATCAATATACTGAATTGCTTCAAGCTGGCTTTTGAATCGTTTTAGGCAAGCCCACGACCAAAAACATGGCAGGTAGAACCGCCAGTCCTGCGATCATAAAAATAACGGGTCCCGAAAGCATGTCCCAATATCGACCTGCTAAAATACTGCCACTCGCAACACCTAAGCCCCACATGGTACTGTATAGCGCTTGACCTCGCCCTTGTTGACTTGCGGTAAAATTTTGAAAAATGATTCGCATCGCGATTAAGTGGAATAATCCAAAACTGAAGGCATGAATCGTTTGCGCAGCAAATTGAGTGATAAACACCGCCGGATATAAGCCTACAATCAACCATCGCATCCCTGTTAGCCCCAAACAAATGAGCACTAAGTTACGCCAAGAATATCGATTAAAAAAGACATTGGCATAGGCAAACATAATGATTTCTGCAATGACTCCGACAGACCATAAAAAACCGATTTGGCTCGTCGAAAAATCAGCCTGCTTAAGGTAATTGCTATAAAAACTATAAAACGGTGCATGCGAAAAGAGCAGAAAAAATTCAATGATAAAAAAACTCGCTACAATAGGCCGTTTTAAGATAGGCCAAAGTGGTTCAAGTTTTTTCTGTGAAGATGGTGCAGTAGCGGGCTCTTTAATCGTAAATGACCAAATAAATGCGAGAAATGCAATGCATAACAACATGATAGGAAGCATGGAAACAGGTATTATTTCTAGCAAAGCCCCTATTCCAAATACCCCAACAATGAAACCAACTGATCCCCATTTTCTGACTTTTCCATAAAGTTCTGCACGACGCTCAGCGAGCCAAAATAAAGTTACTCCTTCAAATTGAGCCAATATGGCATTTTGAAAGAAACTAAAAACCAGCATGAGTAATGCAACAGACTGAAAACTATTGGGAATTATAAAAATCAGAAACCAAATACAGGCTTCCATCCATGTTGCTATTCGAACTAAAAGCATGCGCTTGCCGGATTTATCTGCAATCCAACCCCAAATAAACGGTGCAAAAAAACGTGTGACAATTGCAATCGAAGATAAAATACCTATTTCTTGATAATTAAACCCTTGATCCTCTAGATACAAACTCCAATACGGCATGAATGTACCCACTATTGAATAATAGAAAAAGTAGAATCCACCGAGTTTGGAATGGATTGGAATGTTAAGCATCAAGCTGTATTCCTTTGTATTTACAATAGGTTATAAACTTTTCAGAGTTGTATACTTTTGCATCTAAAAGGCTTGGTTAGGATATGGCGAGTATACAAATTTATTTTAATTAAATTATTTCAAAATTTGTATAATTTTATCAAAATATCAAATTTCCTCATTATTCTATTTATTAAACAATATGTTATTTTTACTTATAAAACTTTCATATGTTAATAAAAACCGCCCATTTGGGCGGTTTTTTATCTATTGGCTCTTAGTTCGAACTAAATTTAAAAAATGCAGATGACGCTCATATTGATCAATGACATCTTGCAAGATATCTTCTTGCGTCCATTCGATGATGTCATAATTTTGACCACCTTCCCTCAAAAATACTTCAGCTTGATAATCTTGCGTAATTTCTCCTGAATCAATCATAAAGCTTGGTGTATTTTTTTCTTGGACAACTACTTGGTAGATAAAGTTAATCTCATCTTGATGGTTTACACGAAGCTGCAAGCCATCATCTATCGTGTTTACCGTCACATCTAAATGACGACGCTTAAACTCTTTCTGTAGATTTGAAAATGCCTGGCTTACCGTTGTATCAATATATTGTTCAACTTCTTCACGTGTATGCGGATAATGCATAATCAATCCTAAACGTTGCTGCCAACTTCTTGGATTATGAATTGCTTTAGGTGTAATACGCGCATCCTGTAATGCTTGCATCTTGGTTGCATCTAAATGTAGAGCCTTGACTAAGCCCCAGCAAATTAAAAGCATTACAAAAGTGAATGGTAATGCACTCAACATTGTTGCAGATTGCAAAGCACCTAAACCTCCTGCAAACAACAAAACAATCGCAAGTACAGCCATTAACGTTGTCCAAAACAATCGCTGCCAAGTTGGAGAGTTTTCAGATTTTGCAGTTAGATAGTCTGTAACTAAAGCCCCAGAGTCTGCCGAAGTCACAAAAAACAACATGACCAGAATGGTCGCCACAAAACTCATTACGCCTGAGAATGGCAAGGTCCCTAAATATTCAAATAACGCAACGGATGAATCTCGTTGCACTGCAGAAATCAGCGAGGTGTTCGCTTCGTTTAAAATACTATAGAGTGCAGCATTCCCCATGACTCCCATCCAGATCAGCGTGAAGCCTGTTGGAATAAGTAAAACACCTACAATAAACTCACGAATAGTACGTCCTTCAGACACACGCGCAATAAACATACCTACGAATGGCGACCATGAAATCCACCATGCCCAGTACATAATTGTCCAACCACCAATCCAACCATCAGATTGATAGGCATATAAATTAAAGGTCATGTTGAATAAGTTTGAAAAATACTGGCCAGCATTTTGTATAGTCGCTTGTAATATAAATATTGTTGAACTAGCAAAAAATACAAATAATAAGAGGGTTAATGCTAAGCCTAAATTGATCTCTGATAATCGTTTAATACCCTTGTCTAAGCCCATAAATACGGACAAAGAGGCCATAGCCGTAACAATGACAATTAGAATTAGTTGCGTCGTCGTTGAATATTCAATCCTGAATAGATAATTCAGGCCGGAGTTAATTTGGGTTACACCAAAACCTAATGTCGTTGCGACACCAAATACAGTACCGATCGTCGCAAAGGTATCTACACCATCACCGATTGGACCATAGATTTTTTTTCCTATGAGAGGATATAACGCAGAGCGAATTTTTAGAGGTAGATTGTGTCTATAAGCAAAGTAAGCTAACGCTAAGCCAACGATGGTGTAGATTGCCCATGCATGAAGTCCCCAGTGGAAGAAGGTTACGCGCATGGCTTGCTGCGCTGATTGGATCGTTTCAGGATCACCAGTTGGAGGTGATACATAGTGCATCACTGGCTCCGCGACACCGAAAAACATTAAGCCAATACCCATACCAGCAGTAAATAACATAGCAAACCAGGAGCTATTACTATATTTTGGTTGGCTATGGTCTAAACCTAATTTAATTTTACCCATATTTGAACAGGCAATATAAATAAGCACTATTAGAAAAATGGCTACAGATAACACATAGAACCAACTGAATGAGTTTGTAACCCATTGATTTAGTTGTTTAGTAATTAGATCAAAAGCATTGGGAGCTAAAAATACAATGGCAATGAAAATGCCGATAATAACAACTGTGCTAATAAACACATTTGGATTCACATTGGAATACCATGACGGTTTCAATGAAGACATACCTTCCCTATTCCGTTTTATTTGTAAGACAGATCAAAATTGATCAAAGAGATATCCGCTAACTGCGGAAGAAACAGGCTTGTAAAGATGAGTGCTGGCGATTGTAATTTCGCTCTATACGATAAATATTAAAAATATTCATGTGCATAAATTGAAAATTAAAGGCTGACTCAATCTAAGCCACTGTTTAGAATGTGCACATGTTATCATATTTTTAGATACTAAATTAAATATTAAGCAATTTATTAAATTAAGAAAACGATCAATTTAATGTCTTCATTCTAAATTCATTATATTTATCAATATCATTTTTCTTAATTTCTTATAATTTTCCAATTAATACAAAATTCAAAAAACCACTTTTTGGTGGTTTTTTGAATATTTTTTTATCACTTATATAATTTCATCTAGTTGGTTTTTCTTCGGTTACTTTCTAAGTTATCCAGATCCAGATAAAGTAAGTTTAGCGAACTGCTTCAACATGCAATTTATAATTAACCGTTCTATTATTCCGTGCCGTATTCCGCATTTGGTAGATCTGAATCAAATAATTGCCTGATTCTGGCAGCTTGAATTTTCCAGATACTCCTGTTGTAGATCCAATCACTAAAGCTTCTGTTTTTCCTGGTTTATCACCAGGAGCATATATATTAATTTGGGCTAAATCATGATTGCTTGTCAGCTTATAGCTTAAAGTTTGTCCAGCCTTAGCATTCAAACTATACTGAATGTCATCGTAGCCTTTAAATGATCCTGCAACTGTAGTACCAATAGCACCTTTTGCAAACTGAATGGGTTTTACTGGTGCAGCAGATACACTTGGCGAAACCGCCGCAGACAAAGCCAAAGTTATTGAACCTAACAAAGTTAATTTTTTCATCACTATGTGCCATTTTTAAATTGATCATTTTTAATCATGTGAAATTCTAAATTTCATCAATAGATTTCTTTCATAAGTCATTTTTCACTCAGCTCCAAGTTATAAATTCCAGCAATTAGATTGAATCTCAATGCTAGTCTTTTGCCTCGATTGCGATATCGCTCAGCAAGAATTTTGAAGGTTTTCAAACTGCCAAATACATGCTCAATTCCAATTCTTCTTTTATTGATTTCCTGATTATAGATTTTTAGTTCGGAATCCAGTTTACAGTGCTTCTTTGCTTTTAATGGCAACAAGCTATTCGGATACACTGTATAAATTCCCTGATAACCCTTATCCGCAAGGATAAATGCACCTGCAGGAATCTGATTCAAGTTACGTTTGAAGAGTTCGAAATCATGTACGGCACCACGACTCGTACATAAACTCAGGATTTTTTGAGTTTGATAATGAATGATGGCCTGTACTTTGAAAGTGTGGGTCTTTTTCTTGCCGCTATAGCTTTTCTTCTGTTTTTTTAGGCCTTTGGATTGGAATTTCTGTGGCATCCACGATCACAACATTCCAATCGATGCCTTCGCCCTCGGGTAAATCTTTGGGTAAATTAAAGAGATTGGACCGAATCAGGCAGTCTTCAACATGACGGACAATTCTTGAGGCTGTGGGCTCTGAAACCCCGTAGCTCGTCGCAACGTGAAATAAGGTTCGGTATTCCCGCCAATAGCTTAGACAGAGCAGAACCTGGTCTTCCAGGCTTAACTTGGGCGGTCTGCCTTTGGCAGGGACATGTTTCTTCAATTGCTCAACCATCAAATAGAAAGTTGACCATGAGATGCCTGTGTATCGCTTGAACTGAGGATCAGAAAGCTTGTTTGAATCGATGTATTTCATCCGCAGATTATGCACGAATGCTAAGAAATCCGGAGTGCAAATATTAACCAAAAAGAAGATCGTTTTTTGATTTATGAAAGAGATCTATTATTTCTTCCCCCATGAAAAAACAAATAAATTATACTCAATAATATCTCGGGGATTAAATAGCCGTTGGTCGAATAGCTAGAGCTATGGATCAAGTGATCATTAAAAAATACATATCCCTTTTGAATCTAGACTTATCTAAAGTTTGAATCAGGCAAATACAAAAATACAGTTCCCAACTCAATGAGAACTGTATTATTAATACTACAAATTGATCGAAATTAAACGGCAAGTACTTTCACAATAATGGTTTGCATGTCTTCATTTTCTTCCGCCAAATAAACACGCTTTAACTCTTTGCTTTTCACTTTGAATTGATGATTTTGATACTGAATTACAGCCGGAATTTGATCAAAATACAGGCTATCTGCGTCTAATTCTTCTTGAAAAAGTGGCGTGCCCAATTGATAGTCTAGGCTTTTTAATACTACATATTTAACAGTCGTTTTCATTGAAATAAACCTACTTTTGTTACGCTCTTTATTTTAAGTTTTAACATCGTTTTCCTTCCGAAGAAACCTTTATTTCATATTTTCGTACAGCTTCTAAACAATCACGCTATTTTCGTGAATTCCACAACACACAGTACCAACTTAGACTTTTAGTGAAATTACAGGCGAGCGAAATCAATGCTAAAATTTTAAGAATACTAATGATCATTCACCATTCTACTTTGGGGTAAGCACATGCTTAAACAGTGTTGCGATGCTTTAGAACAAAAATCCATGACTATCGCGTTTATCGAGAGTGCAAGCTCTGGTTATTTATGTAGTCAATTTTCAATTTATAAGAATAGTGGTGCAGATATCTTATTAGGTGGACTAGTGAGCTATGATCCATCAATCAAGCGTGAAATTTTAAAAGTAGATCCTCTACTAATAGAAAAATTTACGGCCGAATCCGCAGAAGTGACTCAAGCGATGGCTGAGCAAGGACAACAACTATTTTTACATGCGGACTTTGTGGTGGCCTGCACTGGATTACTCAAACCCGGTGGCAGTGCAACCGTAGAAAAACCCGAAGGAACATTTTATATTTCAATTTTACATGATGGTCGTATCTATAATTATCATTATTTTATTTTGGGTACGGCTTTAGAACGCTTAGATCAGTTAACTGAAAATGTTGCTCACAGTGTATTAGACATCTTAAATGCAGAATAAAACATACATAATCTTCATATTTAAATATCATTTTGCATCGCATACTGTATTGAGGAATTTACTTATCAGGACAAGAAAATGCAGCTACGTCATTTCAATGCATTCGCAATTAGCACCCTAATTTCCTGCTCTGCTTTCGCGACGGTAGGCGGCCCTCAAACCATTGAGGTTTTAGGTTTTGATAAAAAAGACCAAAAAATCTATTTAATGCGTCATTTTGAAGATGGTCGTGGTCGTTTACCACAATTATATTATTATCAATTAAATAGCCAAAAACCGACGCAATTAATTACAGTGAGATCTTTATATATTAATCCCAAGACAAAACGGATTGATTACGATCAAGACAGCACCCAGTTTGATAAAGAAATCGCGAAAATAAAAAAACGTTTAGTCAAATTAACACCAGTAAATAACAATAATGCTCGAATACAGTTATTAACAACCATGAATGGCACTGCAAAATCTTGGTATGACCCGAATGAAACCATTGATAAATGGACCTATCAATATCGTATTAAAAATTCGCAGTATAAAAGCGCCATACAAAAGGCTGAGACGTATAAAGAAGGTTTAAAAATCTCTAAAACTTATCGTGTAGTGCAAAAGCCTTTTTATTTAGTGACTGTTAAATATCTAGGGATTCCATTTGAAACGGGATATAGCGTCGAAGATCCTGTTTTATTAACCAAATAGATTGTTAACTCAATTAACAAATAATAAAAAAGCCTCTTTTGAGGCTTTTTTATTTCACTTTAAAATTATGCCGCAGAACGCTCTGCAATCGGCACCACTTTACGCAGTTCAGGGCCTGTATAGTCCGCGCTTGGGCGAATAATACGGTTGTCCGCACGTTGTTCCATCACATGCGCTGCCCAACCTGTTACACGGCTCATCACAAAGATTGGCGTGAATAATTTGGTTGCAATATCCATGAAATGGTATGCAGATGCATGGAAGAAGTCTGCATTACAGAACAATTTCTTCTCGCGCCACATCACTTCTTCACAGCGTACTGATACTGGATAAAGCACAGTATCACCGACGTCTTTTGCTAGGCGTTCAGACCAAATTTTGATGATGCCATTACGTGGATCATTGTCTTTATAGATCGCATGACCAAAGCCCATGATCTTTTCTTTACGCTCAAGTTTGCCGAGCATTTCACGTTCAGCTTCTTCTGGAGACGTCCAGTTTTCAATCATTTCCATCGCAGCTTCGTTCGCACCGCCATGTAATGGGCCACGTAGTGAACCAATTGCACCTGTGATGCATGAATGCATATCTGACAATGTTGATGCACATACACGCGCTGTGAATGTAGATGCGTTAAACTCATGCTCTGCATACAAAATCAGTGATACGTTCATCACTTGCTCGTGCAATTCATTTGGTTTTTCGCCACGCAGTAAATGTAGGAATTGAGCGCCGATTGAATCATCATCGGTGTTTTCTTCTACACGTACACCATCATGGCTGAAACGGTACCAGTAGCAAATGATCGCAGGAAGCGTTGCCAAAATACGATCTGCAACATCTTGTTGTTCATCGAATGATTTTTCAGTTTCAAGGTTACCTAACATTGAAACGCCTGTACGCATCACATCCATTGGGTGTGAGTCAGCAGGAATACGTTCTAATACTTCTTTCAATGCTTGCGGCAATTGACGCAATGATTTGAGTTTGGCTTTGTATGCTGCTAGTTGTTCTGTTGTTGGCAATTCACCAAAGAAAATCAGGTACGCGACTTCTTCAAACTGACAGTTTTCTGCCAAGTCTTGAACGTCATAACCACGATAGGTTAAGCCCGCACCACTTTTGCCTACAGTTGAAAGTGCAGTTTTACCCGCTACTTGTCCGCGCAGTCCTGCGCCCGTGAGTACTTTTCCTTCAGCCATTTTTTATTTTCCTTCAGTGAACAATTTATCTAAGGTGTTTTCAAAAGTGTGATAATCGAGGAATTGATAGAGTTCTTTTCGTTGTTGCATTTTATCCAGTACATTGACTTGTGTACCGTCATTGCGGATCGCATGCATTACTTCGAGTGCCGCTTTTTGCATTGCACGTGTTGGTGATAATGGGTAAAGCACCATTGCAATACCCTGCTCGCCTAGTTCTTCTTTGGTGTAGTAAGGGGTATCACCAAACTCTGTAATGTTTGCCAGTACAGGGACACCAACAGCATCGCAGACAGTTTTGTACATGGTAATATCAGTCATTGCTTCAGCAAAGATCGCATCTGCACCTGCTTCTACACAGGCACATGCACGGTCGATCACTGCTTGCAAACCTTCTTTTTGTAATGCATCTGTACGCGCCATCACCACAAAGTTTGAATCGGTTTTTGCATCAACAGCCGCTTTAATACGGTCAACCATTTCTTGTTGTGACACGATTTCTTTGTTCGGACGGTGACCACAACGCTTTTGTGCGACTTGGTCTTCAATATGAACCGCTGCTGCACCTGCTGCAATCATTTGCTTCACACTGCGGGCAATATTAAATGCACCGCCCCAACCTGTATCGATATCGACAAGTAATGGCGTATCTACACGTTCAGTAATACGACGAACATCTTCCAAAACATTGTCTAAACTGGTCATGCCTAAGTCAGGTAAACCATAAGAATAGTTCGCAACACCTGCACCAGATAAATATATGGCTTTATAGCCAACTTCTTTTGCCATCATTGCTGCATAGGCATTTACTGTGCCAATGATTTGTAATGGTTTTTCTACTTCCAATGCTTGTCTAAATCTTAAGCCTGCAGACGTTTGTTGTGTCATATTCCTTTCCACGGCATTTACTTTAATTTTCGAAGTTTGAGTATATCCATATTTTTTTCCAACTCTATGGCTTTGTAGAATATTAACTCTAAAACTTTAGTCAAATATTTCACTTGTCACCTATCTGTTGTTATTCTTTAGTCAAAGATCTCTGATTTATAAGCAAAGCAGAAAAGTACTAATTTTTTTGCTATAATTATCGTCAAATCAGCTCTTTTTTTGTTAAAAATTATCACTTTATGCAAGATTTAATACACATTGAACCTCTAACGCATGACCAGCCACAAACGAGGCGCGGACATGAACGATGTGTTGCGCTTTTAGAAAGTGCTACGGAGCTTTTTTTAAAACGTGGTTTTGATGCAGTTTCATTAGATGACATCGTGAATCATGCAGGTGGTTCAAAAGCGTCAATCTATAAATATTTTGGTAATAAAGACGGATTATTTAAGGCCATTTGTGACTATCGTCGCTGCTTATTTTTCAAAGATATTTGCCTACCATTTACGGTGAGCCCTGACACCGATATTCGTGCTTATCTCATCAATACTTTAAGTGACTTTCATCAGCATATCGTGATGCCTGAAAATGCGGCATTTATGCGGTTAGTCTTAGAACAAACAGGACGTAATCCTGAAATAGCACGTTATATTCATGAGCAAGGTCCGAAACAAATTCAGAACACCGTTGCCGAAATTTTATATCAAGCACATCAACACGGTTTGCTGTATTGTGAAAACCCGCTGTTTTCGGCTCAGTTTTATTTTGGGATTCTGCGTAATTTAGAATGGCGCGTTCTCATGGGCATCAGCATTGATGAAAATGATCAAGAAACAATCAATTACATCAGTTATTGCGTCGATCGTTTCCTAGACGGTCACCAAAAGCGCTAGATTTTTTGCAATTTACCTCTCTTATAGTATATTAATCGATTCCTTTTTCTCTAACCAACCAACAACTAATTGTTGTTTTGTTCTTTGATTCAGCAATTATTGTGGAGTAACAATGGCTCTACGTCACTTTCTAACTTTACGCGATTTATCGACTTTAGAACTTAACCAAATTGTACAGCGCGGTATCGAACTCAAGCGCAAACAGCATAACAATGAAGTTTTCCAACCTTTCGTTGGTAAAGTCATGGGCATGATTTTTGAGAAATCGAGCACCCGTACACGTGTATCGTTTGAAGCAGGAATGAGCCAATTTGGTGGTAGCGCAATTTTCCTTTCATCTCGCGACTCTCAATTAGGTCGTGGCGAGCCAGTAGAAGATTCTGCACGTGTGATTTCAAGCATGCTTGATATTGTGATGATTCGTACTTTTGGTCATGACATTGTTGAACGTTTTGCTTCTTATTCAAAAGTTCCTGTCATCAATGCATTAACAGATGATCACCACCCTTGCCAATTACTTGCCGATGTTCAAACATTTGTTGAACACCGTGGTTCTATTGAAGGTAAAACGGTTGCTTGGATTGGTGATGGCAACAATATGTGTAACTCATATATTGAAGCGGCTCATATGTGGGGCTTTAAATTAAAAATCGCTGCACCTAAGGGCTATGAACCTAAAGCAGAATTTTTATCTGAATTTGCACACTGTGTGGAACTTGTTGATTCTGCCGAAGATGCTGCAGTTAATGCAGATTTAATCGTTACAGATGTTTGGGCAAGTATGGGCCAAGAAGAAGAGCAAAAAATTCGTGAAAAAGCGTTTGCTGATTATCAAGTGAATGAACGCCTGATGGATCTTGCTCACGCTGACTGCCTATTTATGCACTGCTTACCTGCGCATCGTGGCGAAGAAATTTCTGAAAATATGCTTGACCACAAAAATGCTGTGGTTTGGGATGAAGCTGAAAATCGCTTACATGCACAAAAAGCACTTGTTGAATTCTTAATTAACGAAAATCTTAAAAAAGACTAAGGTTTTACTTAGATAAAAAAGCACCTTCGGGTGCTTTTTTTGTTTTTGCATGCTTTAATAAAACCATAACTTTTATAAGTGATTAAGATTATGCGTTTAAGAAATATTTGCTTATTGGCTCTTGGATTGAGCTTATCTACTTTTAGCTTTGCTGGTGAACCAAGTGAATTAGATCAATACTTGGTGAAAAATCAGATTTTAGATAGCAATTTTAAAATTAAAAATAAAACAGGTTTAAACGAAATACTGGCTGCCATTAGTGATGAAGATTCACGCACTCTTCCCTATCAAGTTGATCAGAATATGTTGATGGAAAAAATGGAAATTGAAGCGGATAAGATTGAAATTGATGGTATTATCACCACCCCTGATTTTGCGCAATTTGAACAATCAGTCGGTGAACATAAGGTGAAGCAACTCATCAAGCATAATTCACTCCAAAACTGTGAATTACTATTCGAGCATCAATTTCAACGTGTTAATCCATATAAAATTGAAATGGATCTAAGCTCGGGTAGCAATCAATACGAAATTATCATTAAAAATACAGAGTGCAAATTTAAATAAATATCTAATTTCTTACAGCTCTTGGTTTAACTTTTGCATTGTTTAACTTAACGAATTAAACCTTGAGGCTGTAATACAATCACAGCTGCGCCCACCAACACAATGACGCCACCTAGCATATCCCAACGTGTTAGAACTACGTGATCGACAAAACGCAACCACAGCAATGCAGAGAAAATGTAGATTCCGCCATAGGCTGCATAGATACGACCCGAAGCTGCTGGATGCAACGTCAATAACCAAACAAATGCAGCCAATGCAAGCGCTGTTGGAATCCATAACCACTGCGATTTTTTCTGATTTAAAATCAAATATGGGAAGTAACAGCCTAAAATTTCCATCAATGCTGTCAGTGCAAATAAACCAAATGTGGTCAGCACTTTTGTTAATGGTATGTCCATCATTGAGAAACCCAAATCTAGCGTCGAATAAATATAAAAAACCCGTGCAAGCACGGGTTTTTCGTTAATTAAATTACTTAAGCAGGTTCAGCGGTTTGGTCTTCAAACACTTCGAGTTTTAAGCCCACAGCTTTGCCATTTTCTTTCTTCACTGAAACACCAACATTACCGCCATGTTCCGCAAGCTCGCCAAACAAAATCATTTCAGCAAGCGGTTTCTTCAAATGCTCTTGAATTAAACGCTGCATTGGACGAGCGCCCATCAAGCGATCGTATCCTTGCTCTGCCATCCATTCGCGTGCATCTTGGTCAACCTCAAGAACCACTTTTTTATCATCTAACTGTGCCTGAAGCTCTGTTAAAAACTTATCAACCACACTTTCAATGACAGTTGTTGGCAATGCTTTAAATTGAATAACACCATCTAAGCGGTTACGGAACTCCGGAGAGAAGGCTTTTTTCATCGCGTCTTGGTTATCATTACTGTTATCTTGATCCATGAAACCAATGCTCACACGTGAAATTGATTCTGCACCAATATTGGTAGTCAGCACTAACACGACGTTACGGAAGTCAGACTTACGACCATTGTTATCCGTTAATGAACCATGATCCATAATTTGT
Source organism: Acinetobacter sp. YH16040_T (assembly GCF_024605785.1). Lineage (NCBI taxonomy): Bacteria > Pseudomonadati > Pseudomonadota > Gammaproteobacteria > Moraxellales > Moraxellaceae > Acinetobacter > Acinetobacter sp. YH16040_T. Next base: position 1,762,496 of record NZ_CP094541.1, read on the forward strand.
AATAACAAATTAAAGACATCTGGATGCGCTTTCTCAATTTCGTCTAGTAAAAGTACGCAATGCGGATTTTTATGAATCGCGTCGGTCAACAAACCACCTTGATCAAAACCTACATAACCCGGAGGCGCACCAATTAAACGAGATACGGCATGACGTTCCATGTATTCCGACATATCGAAACGTACAAGTTCAACGCCTAATAATTTTGCCAATTGCTTAGTGACTTCAGTTTTACCCACACCTGTAGGACCCGCAAAGACAAAATTACCCACTGGCTTATCTGGTGCTTTAAGACCTGCACGAGATAATTTAATCGCCGATGCAAGCGCTTCAATCGCTTCATCTTGACCAAACACCACACGTTTCAGATCACGCTCAAGATTTTCAAGAACGCTCTTGTCATCTTTAGAGACAGTTTTCGGTGGAATACGCGCAATTTTCGAAACGATATCTTCAATGTTTTCAACTGAAATGACTGTATCATCTTGCTCAGCTTTTAAACGACGCTGCGCACCAGCTTCATCAATCACATCAATGGCTTTATCAGGTAAGAAACGATCATTGATAAATTTCGCTGATAGTTCAACCGCAGAAACCAACGCTTGATCTTCGTATTTCACATGATGGAATTCTTCAAATTTGCCTTTTAAGCCACGCAGAATATCAATCGTTTCTGAAATAGATGGTTCATTGACATCAATTTTTTGGAAACGACGAGATAATGCATGATCTTTTTCAAAAACTTGACGGTATTCTTGGAAAGTCGTTGAACCGATACAACGTAAAGTACCATTCGCCAAAGCTGGTTTGATGAGGTTCGATGCATCCATCGTGCTGCCCATACTTGAGCCTGCACCGATGATCATATGAATTTCATCAATAAATAAAATAGCTTCGGGCTTTTTCTTCAATGCATTTAACAGTTGTTTTAAACGCTTTTCAAAATCACCACGGTATTTAGTTCCTGCAACTAAAGCACCAATGTCTAAACTAAATACTTCTGCATTTTCAAGCGGTTTAGGAGCTTTGCCATTTACAATGAGCCAAGCCAAACCTTCAGCAATCGAAGTTTTACCTACACCCGGATCACCCACCAAAAGTGGGTTATTTTTACGGCGACGGCATAGAATTTGAGCTGTACGTTCAATCTCTTTTTCACGACCAATCAGTGGATCTGTTTTGCCTTTTTGAGCTTCAACATTCAGATTGGTCGTATATAGCTCTAATGGGCCAGAATTTGAAGACGTGGTGTTTTCACCATCGAGCTCTTCGATTTCTTCTTCGGCTTGGACTTCGTCTTTACGTGTGCCATGAGACAAATACTGCGTTAATGTCAAACGGTTGATTTGATGGCGTTTAAGTAAATACACCGCAAATGAATCACGCTCTGAATACATCGCAACTAAAATGTCTGCACCTTCTACAGTGCGGTCATTACCACTCGATTGCACATGGAAAATTGCACGCTGCAAAATACGATCAAAACTTTCTGTAGGATGTGGCGCTTGATCGCTATTTTCGCCAAGCTTAGGGGTATGTTGTTCTACGTATTCTTCAAGTTCTTTGCGAAGCACAATAATGTCTGCGCCACATGCTTTCAATGCATTAACAGCGGAATCATTATCCAGTAAAGCCAATAATAAATGTTCTACCGTCAAAAATTCATGTCTCTTTTGACGAGCCATGCTGACAGCCAAACGTAGTGATACTTCTAATTGACGACTGAGCATGTAATCCCCTTATTAATCTTTTGGCTCAATCTGACAAAGTAATGGATGACTTTGCGACCGAGCGTAATTATTGACCTGATTTGCTTTAGTCTCTGCGATGTCTCGCGGATAAACCCCTGCAACACCCTTTCCTTCATAATGTACAGTTAGCATTACTTGAGTGGCTTGGTCAAGATTCAAAGCAAAGTATTGTTGTAAAATTTCAATTACAAAGTCCATTGGGGTGTAATCATCGTTCATTAAAACGACAGCATACATAGGAGGACGCTTTAACTCAGGTGGCGCAGTCAATACTTGAATGTCTGAATCACCATCATCCTGCGTACCTTGGCTGAGAGTCGGGTTTAGATGCCAGTCCACTAAACCAGATTGGTAAAATGAATTTTTAATGTCAGATAAACACGTTTGACGCTTATTGATTCGCATAGGATTTAGGTTTCACACTTAGTTTGCACTTGCTTCAGTTTGAGGAATTTCTGAAAGGAAGGCAGATTGATTTTCAACAGGCTGACCTTTCGACCAGCTAAAACGGCGAATAACGGGTTTAGAACCGCTTAAACGCACTTCAATAAAGTCTGGACTAAAGCCTTTAGGCATGGTCCAACGTCCAGTGAGTCGTTCACTTTCGCTAAAGTTAAAGTTTTTGTCTTCTAAAGGCACTGCAAGTACTTCTGTACCCTTAATTAGGCGCAGCTCAACGCCTCCAGATACATTACTTTTTGATGGGCTAACTTGAACGAGATCAAGTTGGTATTCATACGCATTTTCAGGTAATGGTTTAATCGCTAAATGTTGTACTGCAAGAGGCATACCACCACGTTGGCGCAATACTTCACGATACAAAACACCTAAATTACCGGTTAATTCTTGATCATCACGTGCTTTTTTAACAGCCAAATATAAATCATTTGAATTACTTACAGCGACATCACGCTCTTGGATTGCCGCATTCAAACTTTTATTTAGCCCTGCTAATTCAGTTTTTTGCTTTTGCACCACATCAACAAGTTGCTCTGCATCTGCATCATAACCGACCACTGTTAAGCCCTGACGATGACCGATACTATATCCGAGCAAACCGCTGCTCAATGCAAGTACAACTGCACCAATCGCCAGTGGCATATTCGTCTTCATAAAAGGCGTTTTTTCACTGTTTTCAGGTTCTGACTTGAAATTAGATTCTGTATTCGACATCGTCATCTCTTATTTTTAGTTCACTCAAGGCACACATTTAAATCCAGTTTTAAATGTGTGTGAAGTTTTAAATCGTTTCTTATGGTAATAAACCAATGCCTTGAAGTCCTGCATTTTCAGCAAAACTAAACATCAAGTTCATATTTTGTACGGCTTGACCTGCAGCACCTTTCACCAAGTTGTCTTGAGCCACCAAAATCACTAATTTTTTCGGCTGAGGTTTGCAAATCGCAATACGTAATTGGTTCGCACCACGCACAGTACGTGTTTCAGGTGAGCTTCCTGCAGGCATCACATCTACAAACTGCTCATTGGCATAGAACTGTTCATATAAGCTTTGTAAATCAGCAGAAGCACCTGCGTCTGTCAAATCAATGTAGATTGTGCTCAGCATGCCACGAATCATTGGTACCAAATGCGGTACGAATAAAATTTCGTTAAATACGCCTTTTTGACCTGAAATATTTTCTAAGGCTTCTACAATTTCAGGATGATGACGGTGACCCGCTACACCATAAGCTTTAAAGTTATCTGCATTTTCAGAATAGATCATACCTAGGCTGGCTTTACGACCTGCACCAGACACACCTGATTTTGCATCAATAATAATGCTTTCAGGTTTCACTAATCCTTCAGCTTTTAATACTGGCGCTAAACCGAGCTGAACAGTTGTTGGGTAACAACCTGGGTTACCAACCACTGAAGCCTTTTGAATTTTTTCACGGTTTAATTCAGACAAACCATAAACTGAATCTTTTAATAGCTCTGGACATGCATGGTCTAGGCCATACCATTTTTCAAATTGAGCTAAGTCTTGCAAACGGAAATCAGCAGCAAGATCAATCACTTTAGTATTTGAAGCAACTAACTCTTCTGCGTGTTTCATTGCTACACCATGCGGCGTCGCAAAAAATACAACGTCACATTGTTTTAGTTCTTCAATATTTAGATCTGAATAGCAAAGGTCTGTATGTCCACGCAAGCTTGGGAACATATCATCCACACGGCGGCCATTTTCAGTACGCGAAGTTAAAACTTTCACTTCCGCATTTGGGTGTCGCAGTAAAATACGCAGTAATTCAACACCTGTGTAACCTGTACCACCGACAATACCTACTGAAATCACGCTCATTACCTCTATTCAAAGTATCCATTTGATGACTGCGTAGTATGACAGGAAGTTGAGGATTTCTGAACTGTTTTGCTTGGGTTTATTGCAATTCGGATCTTTTTATCAATTTAAGAAAAAACATATTTTCAGAGAGCACCAAACTTAAATTGGATGAAAAGTGCAATTGTCCCACCTTCCAGCCAAATATTATTGTTTCAAACTAATTTCTAAAGGTATTTTCTGTCCATTTCTCAGAATTTCAAACTTTACAACGTTTCCTCTTAAATAGTTTGAACTTTCAACAAATGCACTGACATCATTAATATTATCATCATTCATTTTTATAATAATATCCTGCGGCAAAATAACGCCTTTGGCTAGAGAGCCAGCTTGAACTTTTTGTATAATCACTCCGCCCTGAAGGCCATTATTAATTTTATCCTTAGAAGACAATATGGTGGGATAAATTCCTGTTACTGAATTATATTTATAAAAATATCGTGAGGAATATTCTGTCCTGTTCGCAAGACGATGAGGAACTGCCTCAATAGTTCCTACAGGATAAATATTTAAATCACTTTTTTGATTAAGTTGTCATTAAAAAGTAAACATGTATTCTTTTCCGAATTGGTTTGATACTTTCTCCACCCATTGCTCTATTTTATCAGCTGTCATGACTTGAAAATCTCGCCAATAATATTTCATCTGCTTCCATACCATCTCGATTCGATTTAACTCAGGGCTATAAGCTGGAATAAAATACAGATTCGTCGAAAAGTTAGTTTTAAGTAGCTCTCTGTAATCAGCCATCTTTTTACTTCTATGAATCGAGGCATTATCAACAATAAGAACCAATGGAAGGTTATACGTCTGTTTAACTTGTTGAGCTATTCCAGTTAAATAGGCATAAAACCAAGTGCTTGTAACTGACTCTTGTAAACAACTTGTCACCAGTTTCCCCGTTGAAAGCAAACACCCCATGACATTAACTCGTTTTAATCTTATTGCATCAACCGCATGAACATTACCTATCTTTGTCCACGCATAGCGGTTATCAGGTGTAGATGAAAACCCTGTTTCATCAACATAACCTAATATAATTTCACCACGTGCCGCTTGCTCTCGTAATTCTTCAATCTGCTGTGTTGCTTGTTCAAATACAATCGGATCTCTTTTTTTTCAAGCTATGACGGGTACGCTTGAAAACCATACCTGAATCACGTAAAAACTTACGAATGGTTTCAACAGACACGGACACTTCGTATTCTTCATGTAGTTTGACTCGGATTTGTTCTGCATTGAGTGGACTTGTATTGACCCAATCTAAGATTTTCGCCTGATAGTCTGAGATCAATGTATTGGGTCGACCTGAGCGATGACCTTCTTTAATCGATTCAAACTCATACAATTCCCAACGTCGGCGTTGTAGCCTTATGGTTTCTGGGATACGTTCTTGTAGAGTGGCAACTTCTGCAACACTTTTACCTTCGGAAAGCCAGAGAATAGTTTGGGCACGTTGTCTTTCACGCCAATGTTTTGCATGTTTGGCCAGAAAAATGAGTCGTTCTCGCTGTTCTAAACTAAGTGGTACAGAAACAATCCGAGGCATGTGTGAACATCTGTTAACTAAAAAAACCTTTTCGCATGATTAGTTATTTTTGTCAACTTATCACCAACTAAAAACGGATATGAATCTGGCTTTGAATTTCTATACCTATAATAATTTCCACTCTCTACAGGCGTATTAGTGAAAATAACGATTTGTGCCCCCAATTGATTTCCTTTATTTTTCAGGTCCCACATGCTATCGCTGTAGCCCCTATTTGTAGATACACTTTTAAATGTTTCACTCATCACAGGAACATAGCCCTGCTCAATCAGCTCATCTGTTTTAAGATCAATATCATCAACCATCATTACTTCGGTTTTTTTTTGCCAGCTATCCCGATCTTGAAAACTATTTGCAAAAATTGGTGCTGAATATGCAAGTAAAATTAATCCCAGAATTTTTCTATTTTTCATAACTATACACCCAATCAGTTTAGGTTTTATGAAAAATATACTAGCACCACCACCACGGCATCACACCACTTTTTAAAGTTTTCCGATGATCTTTATAGTTTGAATCATGCTTTTGGACTTCAGCCCAAAAGTTTGGGCTATGGTCAAAATGCTGAGTATGCGCTAACTCGTGTACAGCCACATAACGCGTAATTTCTAATGGGAGCAACACCAAGCCGCTATTCAGCATAATGTCATGCTTTGCAGAGCAACTACCCCAGCGAGTTTTGGGCTGACGAATCGAGCACTCACCATATTTTAAGCCTGTTTCACTGCTCACTTGCTTTAAATAAATTGGTAAATACTCTTTGGCATAAGCAATCACAAAGCTTTTTAAATATTGCTCAGGCTGCCGATCACTGATGAAAAGCTGATGCTTTTCTTCATCCAAGATAAATGAGTTTTTTTGCGTTTTATAAATAACCTTTAAAGGCTGTTCTAAATTGAATAGTTTTAATTCAGCTGGAAGCGTTTTATCAATCTGCCCTGTTTTTTCCTGCTGCTTCTGCCATGTCTCAATCATCCATTGTTCTGCTTGTTTCAGAAAATCTTGAACTTGGCGCTGTGTACAAAACTGGGGAACCGTTAATTTAATTTGAGTTGGTTCTACTCGCAATCTTAAGCGTGTGGCACGTAATTTTCGAGTGATTTGAATTTCAGGAAGGTTTGGTGTCATTTATTCTTTTTAAAAGCTTATTAATAATGCATAAAATTGAATTTTAAATATTTTCAAAAATATATTAGGAGTCCCTTCTCCCTTAGGGAGAAGGTTAGGATGAGGGGACTTTTAAATTGACCTCTCCCTAACCCTCTCCTCAAAGGAGAGGGAACTTCCATTAGAAATTTAATATAAATCGAAACTCAATTTACAATTAAATTTTCTATAGATTAAACCGCAGTACGCTCTTCAATACCGTTATCAGTTGCAACAACAGCAATATCCGCTTTGTTTAGAGCAAAGATACCGTTACACACTACACCTGGAATGTCATTCAAAGTCTTTTCAAGTTCCAATGCATTTAGGATATTTAAGTTGTGTACGTCTAAAATTACATTACCGTTATCTGTTACTACGCCTTCACGGTATACAGGGTCGCCGCCTAAAGAAACGATTTTACGTGCCACAGCAGAACGTGCCATTGGAATCACTTCTACAGGAAGCGGAAATTCACGTGCCAACTGATCAACCCATTTAGAATCATCTACGATACAAACGAATTTTTTCGCAATAGACGCCACGATTTTTTCACGAGTCAACGCAGCGCCGCCACCTTTAATCATGTGCATATGACGGTCGATTTCATCTGCACCATCCACATAGGCATCTAAACCGCCAACGTGGTTCATATCAACCACTTCAATGCCTAATTTTTTCAAACGTTGTGCAGTTGCTTCAGAACTTGCAACCGCAGCTTCGAGTTGAAGCTCTGGCAATAATTCGATGAGGAAGTTCACAGTACTTCCTGTACCAACACCCAAAATACCGCCCTTTGGCAAATGCTTTAACGCAGCTTTTGCGGCAGCTTGTTTCTTTTCATCTTGGGTTGCATACAGACTCATAACTTGGCTCAACTATTTTTTGACATTAGACGCTGATTTTTCAGCCCAAATGTACAGTGGTTTGTTACAATAAACCCCTATTTTAAACTGTTAGATGGAAAATTAACATGCTGTCTCGTTTGGTTCGACAAATATTACAGGCAACGGTCTATGACGTTGCAATCGAAACCCCACTCGAAGCAGCGCCACGAATTAGTGAAAAACTAAACAATAACATTCGCTTTAAACGCGAAGATTTACAACCTGTCTTTTCTTTCAAGCTACGCGGTGCCTACAACCGTATTAGTCAATTACCGAAATCTCAGTTGGAACGTGGCGTTATTACGGCTTCTGCAGGTAACCATGCTCAAGGCGTGGCGTTATCTGGTAAAAAGTTGGGTATTCGCGCCATTATCGTTATGCCTAAAACCACACCAGACATTAAAGTACAAGCGGTTAAACGCTTAGGCGGTGAAGTGGTTCTGCATGGCGATTCTTTTGACGTAGCCAATAAATACGCAATCCAATGTGCAAAAGATGAAGGTATGACCTTTATTCCACCTTATGACGACGAACTCGTTATGGCCGGTCAAGGAACCATTGCCAACGAAATTTTGCGTCAATGGCGTGATGTAGACTATGTATTTGTTGCTGTGGGCGGTGGCGGTCTCATTGCCGGTGTAGCTGCTTATCTTGGTGATGTGGCACCGCATGTTAAAGTCATTCCTGTTGAATATGACGAATCAGCATGTTTAAAAGCAGCCTTTGAAGCTAATGAACGTGTCATTCTTCCATCTGTAGGTTTATTTGCCGACGGTACAGCAGTTGCTCAAATTGGTGAAAAACCATTTGAAGTGATTCAGCTACAAAAATCAGATAACTCAGGCCCTATTGTTGAGCGTGAAGTTGTACTGGTAAATACCGATGAAATCTGTGCAGCGATTAAAGATACCTTTGATGAATGCCGCAGCATTGTAGAACCGTCAGGTGCAATGGCGCTTGCAGGTATTAAGAAGTATGTAGCTGAGCATGGTCTAGAAGGTAAAAATATGGTATCGATTGTTTGCGGTGCAAACATGAACTTTGACCGTCTGCGCTACATTGCAGAACGTACCGAACTGGGTGAACGTAAAGAAGCGATCTTTGCTGTGACCATTCCAGAAGAAAAAGGTTCTTTCCTTAAATTCTGCCGTGCACTACAAGGCCGTAACATCACTGAGTTTAACTACCGCGCAAGCTACTCAAGTGCCGCTCAAGTGTTTGTGGGTATTAGTCTCAAAAATGGCGAAAAAGAACGTCAGGAAATTTTTGAAACTTTGAAATTCCAATACGATGTAGACGATCTTTCCGATGATGAAGTGGCTAAACTCCATATCCGTTATTTGATTGGCGGTCATGCCGATATTGAAAATGAACGCCTATTCCGCGTGGAATTCCCCGAACGTCCGGGCGCATTACTGACTTTCTTAGAACGTCTAGGCCCAACGCATAACATCACCCTATTCCACTACCGTAACCACGGTGCTGCTGAAGGCCGTGTATTGGTGGGTATGGAAGCAACGGATGCGAAACAAAACCCAGATGGTTTAATTGAAACATTGGAAAATATTACCTATCCATATGTTGAGATTACCAATAACCTCGGTTATCAACGTTTCTTGAAATAAGTAAAATTTCTATATGAAAGCTGGGATCTAGGTTCCAGCTTTTTTATTTGCATCAACTATTTCCTGAATCAAAATAAATAAATTCATCAAATTAATTCATCAACGCTGTCATTGTTGTTAAATTCACCATACCCTATAATCCATTGAAAATAAAACAAAATGGATATTTAAAATTGAATTTTTATGCCTTATTTATGATCGTCATTGTGGGTTTAGGTGGATATTTTTATGCATATCCGGCTTATCAACTTAAGCAAGAGGAAGATAAGATTCGTCAAAGTATGAAACAAATTCCAAATCAGTCACGTACGCAAAATCTAGAAAATATTTACGGCTATACCGCGCAGGCTGAAATGTTGAATCAATATCCAAATTACATTGTATATATTCGCTTTGATGAGCTAAGTGATCAAACCGCTCCCGAATCTGTTCAAGCCATTATCCGTGAATTTTCATGCGATGGCTTAAACCGTTTAAAGAACAATTCCGAGCTCGTTCGTAAAGCTACCCTAAATGTCATTAAAGAAGATCAGCATCAATTTCAATACATTCTAAAAAACAAATTAGGTTATGAAATTTTTAAATACCAACAAGTTATGGAAAATTGCCCCAATATTGCTGAACTTTATGCCTATCAAAACGCTGAAGAAATTAAAAATTAAAACTTTTCGGTTTAGATGGATTATGTAAATTTTCATAGCCGCTCTAGGCTGAACAAGCTAACATCAACATATTCAATAACTTTAGAATAATTTAGGAATACGGCATGGCACAATTCGCTGTGATTGGCTTAGGAAGTTTTGGCGCAACTGTAGCCACTGAACTCATGGGTTTAAAACACGATGTCATTGGAATCGATAGCAACAAAAAGTTTGTTGAAAGTATTTCGGACCAACTGACCCATGCAGTGATTGCTGATGCAACAGATGAACACGTTTTACAAGAACTCAATATTCAAAATTGTGAAGCAGTCGTAGTCGCAATTGGTGAAGATATTGAAGCCAGCATCTTATGTGTGCTCCATCTTAAAAACATGGGGATCAACAAAATTTGGGCCAAAGCCAAGTCCAAAGCGCATCACATGATTTTAACCCATTTAGGCATCAGCAAAATCATCCATCCTGAAGAAGATATGGGCGTCCGTGTTGCCCAGTCACTGAGTTATCCGATGGTGAGTCGCTACATGGTGCTCGAAGATGATCATTATTTGGTGAAAGTTGAAATTAAAGAATCACAACAAGGCACGCGTCTAAATCAAATAATGGATCATGTCCCTGAAGTGAAGGCGATTTTGCATAAACGTGGCACCCAGCTTCAATATAGTTTAGATCCGAACCTGATTTTACAAACAGGCGATATTTTAGTGGTTGAAGGTTTACTCGAACATTTACGTCGACTGGCTAAACACTTTAAAGCAACTTTGTAATCAGCGTCGAGCTCCTTTTGCACATAATCACGCAAGATGACAGTAAAAAAACATGAAACTTCACAATAAACAGCGTAATACCATTAATCTCAGCCCACCCAGTATTTTGGCATTGGGTTTTCTTGGGCTCATTATCATTGGCACCTTGCTGTTAAAACTCCCTTATTCACATCATGGCGATTTAAGTTGGATCAATGCCCTCTTTACAGCGACCTCAGCCGTAACCATTACAGGACTTTCGGTTGTAAATGTCGGCGAAGCCTATACTGTGTTTGGTAAAGTCGTGATTATGGGTTTACTACAATGCGGCGGTCTCGGCTTTATGACCTTTGCGATATTGGCCGCTATGAGTTTGTCCCCTAAAATTGGGCTAAAACAACAAATTATGGCTCAAGAAACCATTGGACAAACCAGCCTTGCCAAAGTGACCATGACTATTAAAGGCGTACTGCTTTATTCACTCTTTTTTGAAATGGTGGGAACGGTTATTTTGACCATCGCTTGGATGCAAGAATACAATTTTAACCAGGCCCTGTTTTATGCTGCCTTTTATAGTGTTTCAGCATTTAATAATGGTGGATTTTCATTATTTCCCAATAGTTTAATGAGCTTCGCTGACCGTTATTTCATTACATTTACCATCAGTATGCTTTATATCATCGGTGGTATCGGCTTTTTGGTACTGATGGACATTAAGCGCAATAAAAGTTGGAAAAAACTCAGCACCAATAGCAAGCTGATTTTATCGACCATTGCAGGCTTAAATGTCTTTGCCTTCATCACCATTTGGTTATTAGAAGCCAATAATGCTGCAACCTTAGCCACGATGTCACTAGGTGATCAAGCCCTAAATGCTTGGTTCCATGCAACGGTTCCACGTTCATCCGGTTTTAACAGCTTACCCATGGAAAGCATGAGCGATGCATCATCACTCGTCACGATGTTACTAATGTTTATTGGTGGTGGTTCTCTCAGTACGGCCGGTGGCATTAAAGTCGGAACGTTTATTATTGTTGTGCTCAGTGTTGTCAGTTTTTTAAGACGTGAAGACGAACTACGTGTGTTTAACCACTCTGTTTCAGAAAAAACCACCTTTAAAGCATTAGCGGTGATTTTCATTACAGTAACGTTGATTTTCATTGGCTTTTTCAGTCTATTGCTTCTCGAACCTGATAAACGCTTTTTAGATTTGTTGTTCGAAGCGGTATCCGCTGCTTGCACCGTTGGTCTATCTCGTGGCATCACCAGCGACTTACAACCTGCTAGTTTAGTTGCCCTGATGTTATTAATGTTCGCAGGTCGACTTGGCCCCTTAACACTGGCCTATCTGATTGCCACACCGAAGAAGAGTCGGTTAAAACACCCACCTTCTGAGATCCAAATCGGTTGATTTGTACATTTTCTCTCCGCCATAAAAAAAACCACGCCATAGCATGGTTTTTTTATTTACTGATGTTACATAGTAACATCAGTAGCGTAATTTGATTCAAATGAAAGAACGATACGCGGTAAGGTCATCCGCAAGTGTTTGAGACAGGATGACTTCTAATCAAAAATGTTTTTGCGATACTTTAAGTAAATAGACGCTAGAGAGCGAGTTTTGCGGATGACAATGGTTTTGGGTACTTTTGCCGAAACAAAAGTACCTCCAGCCGAAGGCTAATCCCTTTATTCAATCCCTAGATATAAGACTCCGTCGATTAGACTTAAAAGCATCTTAAAAATGCGAAATTACTTTTACGTCCGTAAATTAATTATTGAGCAATCATTAAAACCAATTCATTAATGACACACCAACACCGACGTAGGTTGCCCGATGGTTATAGTCAATCAGGCTTTCACCATAGCCATCAAACAATTGAACTGTGCCGCGCAATTTACCATTGATTGGGAAAGTCCAATCAAACTGCACAGCGCCATGTGAATCATCACCACCTTTCAGTGAATGACGTAACATCAAACTAAAGTCATGATCTTTATGACGATAAAATGCTGTTAAATCCCCACGTCCCACATAATCGGTAATATCAGGGTTGTTATCATCTTTGGTATCTTCTTCGAAACGATACCAAGGACGTAACATCAGTGCAAAATTGTCACGTTCAAATCCTAGATTTAACATGACACGGTTCCAACTCCGCGATAAGGGATCAGAACGCCCATTAGACTGATGGTTAAAGGTTAAGCCCAGCATACGCCAGTTCAAACCCAACAGTTCATAGTTGGTACGAAAAACCAGACTGGCTTCAGGCTCATAGTTGGTTTCACGGAATGGTCGTGATTCGTCTTCGTTATAGACTTGCCAACGAGAAGACTGGGTATAGCCCAACCAGATATCACCATTATCACCAAATAAGTTTTCAACAGCTTTGGTTTTTAATGACAATTGGAATTTGGCTTCCATCGATTTCAGGTTTTGTTCCTGATCGGCTTGTACCGTGTTGTTTTCATTCGGGCTTGATGGACGTTCATTTTTATCCGAAGTCCAATATCCCGGCATTAAATACACAGGTTGATAGCCACGAATATTCCACGTCCCCAATTTACTTTCTGGAGAAAGCTCCCAACGACTATCCAATAGTGAAAGATTTGGATTGAGGTTCGGTGCTTCTACAGCAAATAAACGGTCCGTAAACGCATGACTGACTTTTTCTTTCAAAGTCAGCTTTTCAGTCGGCTCAGGTTTGATTTCTTGGGCAGCTTGACGCTCAGAAACCAACATTTCTTTTTCAGCAGGTTGCACTTTAAACAAAGCATCATAACACGATAATCGCTCTGCATTTGACTCAAGTGCCACACATGCTTCAGCGGTAGCTGGTTTAACAGCCACTTCCGCATTTTGTGCATTTACAGTATTGACATACATTGAACTGAGCGCAATGAGGCTCAGTTGCAATGTCGTACGCTCAAGAGATTTGAACGCCATAAAAACCCCTTTTTTGTTTTAATTCACTTGTTTTATTTCGAAACCAAGCTCAACCAAAGCATCTCGCTTAGCCACCGGTGCAACCACAGCTTTTGTCGGTTGTTGTTCAACCAAGTACGCCACAGCAACACGTTTTAGATCTTCCAAAGTCACATTCAAAAGACGTTCACGTAACATTTGACGGAAAGCTGGAGTGCGTTTATGCAATAAAGCATAACAAGCTGTAATAGCTTCACCCGTTGGTGATCCCGGTTTATCCATGCTAGCAATTAGACCCAAAATCGCTTCTTCTAGCTGATGCGGTTGTTGTTCAGCATTCAGTAGCCACTGCACACTTGCGTCAAAATCTTTAAACGTTTCAGCTAAACGTGGGTCACGGTAGCTATAGAAACGGAATGAACATGCATTACCGTCATAGCTTGCTCCGCCACCATAAGCACCACCTTTTTCACGAATCGCGCTATGCAAGAAGCCATTACGCAAATAAGCCGCCAAAATCATTAAAGGTGCTGCATCAGGATGCGACACTTCCACCGCAGGATATGCTGAAGCGCAGAACTGAACATTGGCTTGAATGAGCCAAGCTTCGTCATTGTTGCTATCTGCAAAATTCACTTGAGTTAAAGCATGTGGGTTATCGTCAATCGCCACTTTATCCCAAATGGTTTGAACTTCCTCAACCAATCGGTCTGAATGATGTTCTTCACACACCACCAAGAATTGTTTTGGTGCTTTAAGCAAACGGTTATGAATTAACTTAAGCTCATCAATCAAGGCATTATAAGCCGTGTCGTCTTGCTCAATTTTGCTGACAAGTTCTGACAACCAGTTCAGCGCGCCTAGGCCTGTATTATGATAATCACGTAACGCCAATGCACTATGTTGACGACCTGCAATTTGCATTGCATAGCTATGACCAGAGCCAGAAACACGTGACTGCCAACGTGCTTTACGTTGTTGCAATAACTCTACGATACGGTTTTTCTCATCAAAACGTAGCTGTTCAAAAGCCAATTTCAATAAGCGAATAGCTTCAAGATTATTCACCAATGATTTAGTGGTTAGAGTCAGCCAAGCACTAATTTGACCTTTGTCGTCCACTTTTGAACGCAGCGACGCACCCATACCTAAACCGCCACTCACAGCTGTTTGCAACTGTTGTAGCTCTAAGTAGTCGTATTCACCTGCACCAACTTCACCCATCAAAATCGACAAGAGGTTGAAATACGGCGATTGCACCACTTCATCAGGAATCTGAATCAAAACTTGTTGGTAGTAGAGACCATTGGTGCCTGCGTGGTAAAGATTTAACGGCGTATCTAATCCATTACTGATAATTTCACGTAATTGACCTTGTACAATCTGTAACTGCGCAGGAACATCTTCTAAACCTACTTTAGGCAAGAGATTCAAATCATCCGGCGTATCTTGACGAATGTTCAATGCTTCAGTCTGCGCAATAATCTCTGCTTTTTGCGCTTCAGTTAAGTTCGCATCTATTTCTTTTAAACGTGCTTTTTCTGCTGCCGCTTCCAAAGCATTTTTTTCAGCATCTGGAACCAAAGTTAATTGCACACGATGTTGATTATCAAGCAAGTAAGTTTTGATTAAGTTGGATAACCACATTGGGTCTTTCAACTCTTCCTTCACTTGTTCAATGGCCGTATCCACATCCCAGACATCCACAGGGTCTGAATGGTGAATCGCACTGCTTAAACCATTCAGAATTAAGCTTAGGCCATATGGTGTACCATCACCATTAATTTCACGCTGATGCAATTCAATCTGATGCAAAATCGCTTCAACTAAAGCCGAATCAACAGGCTTAGCCGCAACGTCTTCTAATACTTTAAACACGCCATTTTTAAATTGTTCTGCATGCTCAGGGTTTGAACCTTGAATTGCACAGTAGAACGTCATTTCATAGTTTGAGTCATCTACGCCCATAAATGGACCAGTCGACTGTGCATAACCACAGGTTTCTAAGTAATGACGTAATGGTGAAGCAGAATCTTCAAGCAATACCCCCTCAACCAAACGCATACCTAAACGTAATTTAATATTACTTGCTTCAGGCAATAACCAAGAAAGCACATGATAGGTTTTGTCTTTGAGGTCTTCAGCATCAACTGCATACGTTTCAGTTACAGTTACAGGCGCAGTTAAACGACGCTCAGGTTTTGAATACAGCGTTTGACCTTTTTCAAATTTTGACAAAGCAAGCGTTTCAAACTGTTCTTGTAAGTTATAAGCAGGCTCATTACCAAAAGTCATGAACACCGCATTACTTGGGTGATAATGTGATTTGTAGAAACTGACCAACTCTTCATAGCTTAAGTCAGGAATGTCTTTAGGATCACCACCTGAGTTGTAATGATATGTCGTTTCTGGGAATAAATGATGGGCAAGTTGGTGATACAACTGATCTGAAGGTGAACTCATGGCACCTTTCATTTCATTAAATACCACGCCTTTATATACTGCTTCGCCATTTTCTAGCTCAATACGAATCCCTTCTTGCGCAAAATCAAGCGGGTTCAAATTCGCAGCAAAAGCAGCATCCATATAAACTTCTAACAAGTTTTGGAAATCTTTTTTATTTTGTGTTGCAAATGGATAAGCCGTCCAATCCGCTGCGGTAAACGCATTCATAAACGTATTGAGTGAACGGCGAATCATTAAAAAGAATGGGTCACGTACAGGGAACTTTTCTGAACCACACAGTGCTGTATGCTCAAGAATATGCGCCTCACCTTTTGAATCCATCGGCTGCGTACGGAAGGCAACTAAAAATACATTTTCATCATGGTTTGTGGCTAAGTGATAATGCACCGCGCCAGTCACTTTGTGTTTATATTCAGACACTAAAATGTCTAAAGCTTCAACATGATGTTGACGAATCAACTGAAACGCGGGATGTACAGTTTGAGAAATGGTTTCAGTGACATCTACAGTCATGTGTGCTCCTAATCTATTCATTTAAATTAGGCAAAGTATACCTTAAAAAATCACAACTAGATTCACCGAAACGACATTTCCAACTGTTTTAATCAACTTGAACTTTAATTTTAAAAATCACTTGTTTTCGCACTAAAACATTTAGACTGGTTTTATGGATTGCCTATCATTTCGTATTGACCAATAGACACAAATCACAATCGCCAACAACAGTACAAAAGAAGCCATAAAGCGACTTAGATCCAATCCACCTGAACTGATTGGCTTGTCTAGAAAATCGCCGACAACTGCGCCCAATGGACGTGTCAAAACAAAAGTAGCCCAAAATAAAATCGTCTTTGAGACCCGACTAAAAAAGCACAACAACGCCATCAATAGAATTAAACCACAAAATAGCCAAATGCCACCGCTATAGCCTAATCCTGTACTATCGGAAGTCCAGTCCCCCAAAGCTGTACCTAGCGTTTGAGAAAATGTAATCGTCAACCAATAAAAGATCTGTGTTCGCGGCAAATTCTCTACACTCGGATTAATTGCCCCTTCGACCTGATACCAGCTGAAAAGCGATATGAGCACCAAACTCAGAAATAGCAAACTACCACCCAAGTAGCCAATCCCTAAAGAACGATCTACAGAATCCGCTAAGGTCGTACCGACCGTGATACTGGCAATAATCGTGGCCCAATATAAATAAGATTTATATGCTTTTGACTGTATTTGAAAATATAGCAGACTTATAAATATGCCTGCGAAAATAAAGGTACTGAGTAAATAGCCCAAATTTAAGGACATGGACAATGCATCAACACTGGTTTCACCAAAGATGGTCGCAAAAATTTTGGTCAACCAAAACAGTGCGGTAATCTCAGGGACTTTTTAACGTAGTCTTGTAGCTCATACACTTGCATATGCATCACTCTATGCAGTTATTTTGATGCTTATATCTTCGATAACTAAAATGAATTTTTGCTTAAAACTTTGCTTAAAATAAAGCACTCTTTTTTTGAATTACTAAATGAAAAAAAAGCACCCGATATCGGATGCTTCATTTACAGTATTTAGAGTCTATTTTTGGATTTAAAACTAAACTAGATATTTGAAATAATTATAATTTGGATGACTTTCAACATAGACATAATTCTGCTTTTGATAGAATTTTGCAGCATTTTTAAGTTCTGTATTTAAGCACAGTGCAGAAAAATGCTTTTTCGCACCCTTTTCCAATTCCACCAATAGCTGCTTACCCACGCCATGCTGACGGTACTGCGGATGCACATAGAAACGGCGAACTCGTCCAATCCGTTCTTCTACACCAGTATCACCCCATTGCTGATTTAAACCGCCACAAGCAATTAATTTATCGCCATCATAAGCAAGCAATAATTGCTCACCCGTTTGGTCAAAACGATTTTTACCACTTTGATATTCTTCAATTAAACGGTGTATAAATGTATAGCCTTCATGCTGCGCCAAAGCAGCAATATTTTCGATTTGAGCAGGAAGTTGCTCTGCTGGACGAATCGTAATTTCCATATATTCACACTTTTAATCTGTTATCTATTTATGATGACCAAATCATCTTGATTCAGTCTGAACACCCTATAGCTCTATAAAAGTAAAATTTTTCGATTTGCACAATAGCAAAGCTGATTAAAACGGCAACTAATTCAAAAAAAATGTAAAAATATAATGGATTTGCCCGATTTTTATACACACTTGTCCTTTAATTGAATTTTTTTCAACAAACTACAGCAATCCTGAGCATTCGTGTAAACTTAGCACTTTCATTTTTTTGATGTGAACATACAACATGGCAACTGTTGACCTTTTTGCAATTGGTAATGCACTTATTGACCAAGAATTTAAAGTCTCTGACGAATTCCTAATTCAACACAATCTGCAAAAAGGTACGATGCAACTGACAGATGGCGATACTCAAGCAGCCCTTTATAACAATCTAAAAGCCACTCAAGAATATAAAGGTCAAGCTTCTGGTGGTTCTGCAGCAAATACAACGGTTGCTTTTAGTGCTTTAGGCGGAACTGCATTTTATGGTTGTCGTGTCGGCAATGATGACTTAGGTCAAATTTACCTAAATGGTTTAAACGACGCTGGCATCCAAACTGCAACTCAATCAATCAGTGAAGGTGTAACTGGCACATGTATGGTATTGGTCAGCCCTGATTCTGAACGTACGATGCATACTTACCTCGGTATTACTGCGGAATTGACTGATAGCCAAATTGATTTTGGCAGCTTAAATACTGCGAAATGGTTATATATCGAAGGTTATCTTTCAACATCAGACAGCGCACGCCTTGCGGTAAAACAAGCACGCCAAATCGCCAAAGCCAATGGTGTACAAATTGCATTGACCTTATCTGATCCAGCAATGGTGCAATATGCACGTCAAGGTCTAGATGAATTACTCGATGATGGCGTGGACTTATTGTTCTGTAATGAACAAGAAGCACTGATGTATACAGAAACAGATCATTTAGATGCTGCACTTACGAAATTGCAATCACTAAGCAAACACATTGTCATTACATTAAGTGCCAAAGGTGCCTTAATTCATAATGAAGCCGCAACATTTACCGTGCCAGGTCGTAAAGTTACCGCAGTAGATACCAATGGTGCTGGTGATGCTTTTGCTGGTGCTTTCCTATATGCACTCAATGCAGGTCATGACTATCAAACGGCTGCTGAACTTGCCATCTTGATCTCAAGTGAAGTTGTGGCTCAGTTTGGTCCACGCCTAGCAGTTGAAGACTATGCTCAGCTTTTACAATCATTTCAGAAGGAATGTGCTTAATGTTTAAAATTTGCATGACGGATGATGTGCCTGAACGTGAAGCACGATCATTCGAAACGCCTGAAGGTGAAACGATTTTTATCACCCAACGTGATGGCATGTTTTACGCTTATCAAAATAACTGCCCACACTTGCACGTGGAACTTGAGTTTCTTGAAAATCAGTTTCTAGATCGTGACCAAGAGTTTATTGAGTGCTCAACACACGGCGCACTGTTTATGGTCGACTCTGGGGAATGTATTTCTGGCCCATGCCAAGGTCAAGCCCTTGAAAAAGTGAACATTAACGTGCATTCTGACGGTGGAATCTACCTCACAGAAGAATAAACACTGGAATACAACCATGTCCGCATTTTTAACAGACTATAACTTAATACCCTTTCATTTAAGTTTATTGGCCGTACTGTTATTGGGCATGGTTGAAACCATTGGCTATTACATCAATATTAGTCCTAGCCAAGTTTTGAAAAGAATTGCCCCACAGCGCATACAAGAATTGGCATTATTGAATGTCAAATTTTCCAAGACTCTGATTTTGTTCTTTCTACTGATGAATTTTAGCTTTGCAGGCTATGTACTTCAGTTCTGTATTCACGCTAAAGAAGGTCAATTCGTTCCCGCTTATTATCTTATTTTACCTGCGTTGATTATTGCCATATTCTTTACGGTATTTATGATTCATTGTTTGGATCAGGTTGTACCGCCCAAATATAAAAAACAAACCGTTAACCTACTGGGTCGTCTAGCAACCATTTCAAGTGGAAATGCCCGTCCCGGCTTTTCGGCTCAAGCGCGTGTGCGTGATGAGTTTGGTCAACTACATTATGTGCAAGTTGAACCAGAGTTTGGTGAGTTAGAATTTCAGTCAAAAATCATTTTGATTCGTCAAAAAAAATCACACTATATTGGCAAAAAAATCAGTGTGTCGAACCGTTTATTTAATCCATCCTAGTGACAATCTTAGCGACACATTGTTACCATTTTTCAAGTCATAAAAAGCCAGTGTTCACTGGCTTGTATTCAATTAAATACCTAAAGCGATATTTTGATTAACGCTTAAGAAAACCTGAGACCAAATTCATCACTTGTTGAATATCAGCATTCGCTTCTTGCTGATTGGTTTGTCCAGCTTGTGGCGTCAATGAGTCAATAATTTGCGGCAATACTGTTGAAATTGCACTATACACATCTTGTTTCTGAGTTTGTGTTTCTTGTGCAACTTGCTCCACTTCAGCATCATCAAATAAATTTTGTACTTGTTGATTATTCACAGCGGCATTATCGCCAGGGCCTGTAGATACCCAATCATCAACCTGACTGCTCAAGCCCTGTCCACGTAATTTATCCAAAGCACCTTGTAGGCCACCTTGTTTTTGAATCCAAGCCAGCACCAGAGGTAACACTGCAACTAAAATGGTTGAAGCATTGCCACCACTACTACGTTGCTGCGACTGCGCTGCACCGCCCAGTTGGCCCAACACAGAGCCTAGAATTCCAGCCAAACCACCCGCTTGGTTTTGAGCATTGGTTTGTGTATTTTGAGCGCCTGCATTTGCACCCAGTTGCCCCAACACCGAACCTAAAATACCGCCCAAGCCACCTTGTTGATTTTGATTGTTCGCACCACCAAGGGCCTGCTTTGCTAAAATTTCAACAATATTATTTAAATTTGTCATTTTATTTTTCCCAGTAAAACCTAGATAAACTTAGTTACAGCATACGTGGAAAAAGACATTTCCATCATAAATGTTTGTTAATTTTTGCAATTTTTCACAGGCTAAGTATTTGTTACCAACGGAATTTATCCCAGTTTTCAGGATTTGCCCAAAATTTAGAGTTAAACCAATCTGGAATGTGTTTATAAGTCAAAATATTAAACTGCCATAAAGCAAAATCACTTTCATGCGTGGTTTTATCAATGAGCTGAGTAAAGCCTAAAGCACGTAATAATTGTTCATCGTGTAATTTACTCACCACTACGATGCGTTTAGCGAATAGGTCTCGTAATTTTACCAACATCTGCGTTTTCTGCTGCTGATCCAAACTCAACATGGTTTCAGTATCAAGAATCACAAATCCAAGGTCAAAACGCTGGGTAAAAGGCAGATTTAAAAACTCAGTTACGTTAAAATGTTGCCATTGAATTGGATGAAATTGATTGTATTGCTCAAGATCCTGACCAATACAGATTGCGGTTGAAATTGGCTGCTCTTTTGACAAATCGTCTAGCATAGAAGTGATGACATTTTGTTCAGCCATTGACCGCATCCTTAATAATGAAGTGAGTATTCGTATGGAACTACAAGGCATTTGCCATAAAATGCATGCAGGTCTTAAAGACCTTAGTGTAACTGATCAACATACACACAAGGCAAATGTTGAGTATAAATTTATTCTAGATCGCTCAGAAGTTGATCTACCGTTTAGCCTTGGCCAAGAAATTGAAATCGAAGCCACTGGAAATATCTACTGCATTTCTTGCGGCGCAAAAACGCCTAAATCATATTCACAAGGTCATTGCTTCAAATGCATGAAGACTAAGGCATCTTGTGATATGTGCATTATGAAACCTGAAACCTGTCATTATCATCTTGGGACTTGTCGTGAAGATGATTTTGCCCATGAAGTTTGCTTTCAACCGCATATTGTCTATTTAGCCAATTCGAGTGCCTTAAAAGTGGGGATTACCCGTCTGGGTCAAATGCCTACACGTTGGCTGGACCAAGGTGCGACGCAAGCTTTGCCGATTATGAAAGTTGGTTCACGTCGCTTATCTGGTAAGCTTGAAGTCATGTTTGGTACGCATGTGGCCGATAAAACCGATTGGCGTAAATTGCTCAAAGGTGAAGCAGAACCAATCAACCTGATCGAAATTCGCGACCAATTGGTAGAAGAATTCGCACCAAAAATTCAAACCATTCGCGAAGAATTTAGTCAAAACTTAGAGTTTAATGAAACCGTTGAACTGCTAGAAGATGAGTTGCCACGCCAATTTATCTACCCGGTAGACGAATATCCTGAAAAAATCAAATCGCATAATTTGGACAAAACACCGATTATTCGAGGAAAATTACAAGGGATTAAAGGTCAGTATCTGATTTTGGATACCGGTGTGATCAATATTCGTAAATACACGGGCTATGAAATTAAAGTACGTACTTAAATCGACTCAACGTGTCTAATTAAGTTTAAAAAAGCGAGATATTTCTCGCTTTTTTTTCACCCACTTTACCGATTTGATTCATTGAACAGTTGAAAGAAACTTTAAATATGGCAACGCCATTAACTGCTCCGCTTCTAAGATAGGCATATGACCAATATGGTCTAAAATCAGAGGCTTTTTGGCTTTTTTAAATAAGCTTCTCAGTTCTTCTGCCACTTCAACATTGATAATCTGATCTTGCTTCCCCCAGATAATAAACACAGGTGCATCAATGCCTCGTGCAGCCAAAGCAAAGGACTCTGGCGTATACAAGGTCGCCATTTTTTGCAGTTGTTCCACCATTTTATTGGTATGTTTAGACTGAACTATCATCAACTTTTCTTGCCCAATTTTTAATTCTTGTGGAATAAAAGGCGGAGATTGCATCACGATCTTCATCACGCGATCAAAATCACCGGTTTTTCTGACCACTAGCTCTGCAAGCTTTGCCGTATCTTTTAGATACGCTGTATTGCTCGACTTAAAGACACCAGCCGAATCCACCAACAATAAAGATTTCACTTCTAAGGGATACTGAGCGCTATAGAGCATGGCAATTGCACGACCCATCGAATGCCCTGCGATATGTAAATTTGGATCTAACTTTGCAGCATCAATAAATCGTCGTAATTTTTCAGTTAAATTTGGAATTGATAGATCAAATTGATCTGTGACAATAGTTTCTCCATGTGCTGGCAGATCTGGAATAATGACATGATAATTGGGCGTTAAATAACGGGCAACGCGGTTCCAATTATCACGCGTGCCTGACAAACCATGTAGCAATAACAGCGTCGGTTTTCGTGGATCTCCTCCTTCACTATATGTCCACTCGATTTCATTATTTTTGACTTTTTTACTGCTCAAGCCCGCCCAAGCTCTTTCCTGCTCTAGAACTTTTTGAAAGTTCAGTTCTGCAGCTTGAATACTACTGGCAACGCAAATCGTTAGTAGCATCTGTATCATGTGTTTAAAATAATGATCCATCCATCGCAATAACGGGTTCTTTAAACGTTTACATTGAGGCATATACAGAGATATCATCCGCTTAATCCTTTGTTGTGATGAGTTATTTTTTTCATATTATTTTTTGAGAACACCAATCTACGATGCTAGAGTCAATATTTCATATGCCAAATCTTTTAAATAAAAATTATATCTGTCAATTTAAACCAAAAAAACCAGCTCGGAAGCTGGTTCATATTTCTAAGCAAGCCAATCAGACGGTGTCAGTGGAGCTTCAATGAGTAAGCTTGGATATTCAAGCGCAGGAAGTATAGCGGGCGGATTTGAAACGTCGCTGCCCAATGCGATCAAATCCTGTTCATCGGTGTGCAATACAATTGGGACTTCATTCGCATCCTGTAAAAGCGTATCTAGATTGATCACAGATTGAATCGGCTCAATTTGACTGTCATTTTGGTTTTCAGTTTGTTCATCACTCAGTTCATCACTTACCAGTAAAATCTCTGTAAGTTCAGCTGATGATTCAGGTTGTGCAAGTATCAGTTTAGCTATTGAGATTTCAGGCGATTGAACACCACGACTGTCTTCCGCCACGATTGTTGCAAAACCGCCATTTTGAATCGGGTTATCCATCGACCAGAAACCACTTTCATTGGCATACGTCACGTACTCTTGACCATTGGCTGTCACAATGATTTTAGCCTGTTGAAATACATTACCTTCGAGTTTTTCACTATTTAGCGTCACTTCTGGCGCTGGCAGTACATAGCTTGGATTTTCAGGCGGGGTCTGAATAAATGGAAATGCCAAGCCAATCGCAGGAGATTGCTGACCAAATTGATCTTCCACAACAATCATCAACATGCCACCATTTGCCACTGGATTTTCTATTGACCAATCACCATTTTCATCGACCTGAATACGATAGACCGCTTGATCCGACTCAATCACAACTGTCGTATTTGGTGCGGCAGTACCTGATATCACCGCGCCAGACTCTAAAATCGTAACAGCTTGCGGTAAAATGATTTGCGCTGTATGCAACGCCTCAGAACGATTACCGTCCTGATCAATTGCCACAACACTTATTGCACCTGTGGTCGTTAAAGGATTGAGCATCGACCAATCGCCATTTTCATCAGCAACTGTTATAAACTCTTGCTCACCATAGGTCACAACTACCGTATTTCCTGCTTCAGCTTTACCTATCAAGTATTCACCTTTTTCAAGAATTTCTGGCATCTTCGGTAGTACAATTGGCTCTGCAATTGGAGCAATCATTATTGCCTCTGAGCGTAAGCCATGATGATTTGCCGCATAAATTGTGACAACTCCGCCCTCTTTAAGTGGATTTTCAATCTGCCAATGTCCTTGTTTATCCACTTTGACCCGTGTAAAAGTTTCACCGACCGAAATGATCACCCATGTTTTTGGCTCTGCCGTGCCAGTTAAAAGGTCATTTAGTCCTGTCACTTCTGGTGTTGAGGGAATATGCTGATGCTGTGATTTCCCCTGAATCAGCAACTGCTTTATTTCAACTTGTCCCAAAATATTTTTTAAAATACTGTTTAAATCTCTCATCTTTTGCATAGCACCCTCAAATCACATCATTATATTTTTTAGGAAACTGCCTTCCCAAACTCAATTTAAGAGAATTATTTAAATAGTCAATTTTATTTAATCTTTGTTTTTAAAAGTTTTTCTTAAAGTGTGATGCATTAAACTTAAACATAAAAAAACCAGCTCGAAAGCTGGTTTTTTTAAAGCTGCCTAAATTATTTAATTTTGGCATGATCTTTTAGATAACGTGTGTAGTCATCAAATTCTTGTTGACCACGAAGCTGTTGATAAAGTTTTGTTAACTCATCTAACTGCTCACCCGTTAATGCCGCATCAGATTGTTTGTTCACTGCAGTCACAGCAACCACAACCAATTCATTTGGTAGATTAGTCGTAGTAACAGACCAATGACCTGCTTTCGGCGCTTTTACACTAAATGCAGCACGTTGAATTTCGCGTTTTAACAAACCATCCGCACGAGTGAATGTACCCGCATTTTCAAAGTTTAAACTGCCTTTCGCAACTGAAGCAGCAGGTTTTGCAGCAAACTCTTTTAATGTCGCTTGAATTTGGGCTTTTGCAGCATCAGACGCTTTCTTTTCAATCAGCTGAGTTTTCACATGCGCTTTCGCTTCAGCTAAAGTTTGAACACCCGCAGCATGATAGTTACGCACTTTCACCCAAACCACATCACCGTTTTTCAACTGAATGCTCGATGAAACATTACGTTCACCATTTTTAACATCATCGTTAAACAATTTAACTTTGACGTTTGCATCACTTAAAACTGGATGTTGCGATGCTAATGTTAAGCCATTCAATGATTGTACTTTTACGCCTTTCACTTCTTGACCCACGACATCAAGGGCATCACTGCTCACGACCATGTCATTGAGGCTGTTTACAGTGTCAGAAAAAACATTGGCTTTTTTCGAAGCAGCGACTTCTGCTTGTAGACGTGCTTTTTCTTGTTCAAATGAAGCCACTTTTACAGCTGGTGCCACTTTTTCGATCAAGTGATAACCACTGTCTGTTTTTACTGGAGCAGTCACTTGACCAGCTTGAGCACCTTCAACTGCAGCATCAAACGCATCACCAAACACACCTTTTTCATAAGCAACCAGTTCACCACCTTTTGCTTTAGATTCCGGATCTTCAGAGAATTGCGCTGCAGCTTGGTCAAAGCTTAAACCCGCTTTAATTTTAGCTTGAACACTTTCAGCCAGTTTTTTAGCTTCGGCATCTGAACGATTGTCCGCAGTGATCATGATGTGCTTAACGAGTGGTTTAACTGACTTCTGTGCATTCTCAACAAAGCTGTTATACGCTTCTTTCAATTCAGCATCAGTTGCAGCTTCTACTGGTGCAGTAATATTGGCAGGTGTTAATACGACAAAATCTGCATCAACACTGGTTGCTTGCTTAAATTTGTTTTTATGCTGCTCATAATAAGCCGCAATTTCAGCATCAGATACTTTTACATTTTTCTTGTAATTTTCAAGATTAATGCTCGCCAACTGAATACTACGTTGTTCCGTTTGTAAGTTCGCAATTTGCAAGATATCAAGCTTACTCACCAATGCATATTCCATAAATGTTGTAGACAACATTTTTAAAGCATGGTCTTTACGTAAATTATCAATGAATGTGCGGTTTGTCATACCAATCGATTCGAGGTATCTCCCAAACGCTTCATCTGAAAATTGACCATTGACTTGGAAGCTTGGCTGCTGATGAATCATTTGCACAATTTGTGCATCACTCAAGCTAATGCCTAATTTATCAGCTTGTTGCAATAACAATTGGCGTGAAACCAAAGTATCCATCGCTTTATTGCTAATGAAATTTTGATTCAATAATGTTTCATCACCCTGAGCATATGCCAGATATTGTTCTTTTAATGAGTTCGTCAGTGCTTCGAGTTCTTTTTGAGAAATTTCAGTACCGTTTACAGTCTTTGCTGCATCTTTAGATCCACCACTAAAATATCCTTCAATACCTACAAGTGCTAAAGGGGTCAAAAACAAAACGAGCAAGACCTTGCCCAGCCAACCCTTAATGACTTTACGAAACGATTCCATAAGTATTCCAATATTTTATTTGCGGTGAATTTTAACCGAAAACCCGAGATGAATGAATGCGATATATCAATTAATCACATTTACCAATAAAAAACGCGCCAAATAATGGCGCGTCTCATGTGCTTAATAAGATTAAGCTACAGAATCTTTCAAGCCTTTACCAGCTTTGAAGCTAGGAACTTTGCTTGCTTTGATTTCTAAAGTCGCACCAGTTTGTGGGTTACGACCAGTACGTGCAGCGCGCTCTTTAACGCTGAAAGTACCGAAACCAACTAAAGTAACTGTATCACCAGCTTTCAATGCATTGGTAACTGCAGCAATTGTAGCATCTAAAGCTTTACCGGCATCGGCCTTAGATAATCCCCCATTTTCGGCAATTGCATCAATTAATTCTGATTTATTCATGAAAATTACGTCCTCTTAATATCGTTTATTTAAGGTTCAAGAATTTGTATAAAACGCCATAACGCCTTTATAGCAATGCTTTAGGGTTAAACGCAATACTCCTCAACCTCTTTTTATAGAATTTTTTGACGAAAAAAACCTTGAAAATTCGATAATAGTAAAAAAGTTAGTGTTTTTTTAGTATTTCGGCCCTCAGTTGGGCATTTTCTTCGGCCAATAGGTCAACTTTAGTATGTAATTGAAGTATAAGCCTTTCTAAGTGCTGTAAATCCTTTACAGTCACCAATCCTAAACGGTTTAAAGAATGATTAACACCATTATCTAAAATTTTTTCTACTTTATCTTTCGTATCAGTTACAGATTCTTTGGCTTTTTCTGAAACTTTTTCGACAGTTTGATCTGCAATATCAATCGTTTTGGACTCAAGCTCCTCTCCAACTTTGACTAAAGAGTCAAAAAGCTTATTTCCTTCACCCTCAGCACGTGAAAAAGCACCTAATCCAGCCAACCAAATCTGTTTGGTATATTTGCGAAAATCCATTTTAGAGCGACGATCAGAATGACTACGTACGCGAGTTTTAGCCGGCTTTTCTGCTTTTTCTTGTGCATCATCAATTATGCTTTCTGTATTTTCCATAATCCGCACTTCTCCTGATTATTTTATGTGCACAGCAACATGTGATTCTTCATTTTAACAACATAATAGCAAACATATGACTTGATAGATTGATTAAACTGTTCTACAAAGCTGGTGAATTACCAACTTTTTGGTATATTCTAAGTTCCTCTAGAGCAGGATGCTCAGTTTCCAGTGCTTTCAGATTTTAACAAGGACATTTTTTTTATGAGTGATACGCAACAAACACAAGCTCAACCACATTTGTTGCTTACTATGACCCTGATTGTTTTAGAAACGATTTTTACTTTCATTTTAAAACATGACCGTGTTGTAGCATTACAAGCTAAAAAATTTGTTGATCAAAAAGTCGCACTGAAAATAAATAGCTACATCCCTTATTTTGATTTTTATGTTCAGTTTACTGAGCACGGTATTCTGTTCGACACGAAATCTCCAGATAAAGCCATCGACCTTGATGTCCGCACGACACTAATAGATTTGGTAAAAATTTTTGTATTTGGTAATCGTAAAAGCATCAAAACCATGCGTATCGATGGTGATGTGGTTCTAAAAGATGAATTTCGTGATCTGGTTTCATTATTTAGTGTGCCCAAAATTTTATCTGACTGGAAACACTGGCTGTCTGAACCTGTCGAAGAAAACGATATCGTTGCGTCAAAAAAACGTATTGCCCCACTTTTAGAAAAAATCGAACAGCAACGCTCTAAAATCAACACACTGCAAGTTGAAGTTAAACAATATAAAAACCGTATTAAGCGTATCGAACGTCGTCAAAAGCGGATTAATATCGCTTTTAGTCTAATATCTGTTCTTTTAATAACGTTATTAGTGTATAATGTGTGGTTCAAATAAATACATAATTTTTCAGACAAAATAAAACAAATAAACAATCTCAAAAAAACTTGACTATTTTAGTCAGGATTCATAAAATCTGCACATCTAGACTTAACATGTGTATCGAATCATGCGCTTAACAACTCGCGGTCGCTACGCAGTGACTGCTCTACTTGATTTAGCTTTGCAGCCAACTGAACAAACGATCACTCTTGCAGAAATTGCAGCTCGTCAAACCATTTCAGTGGCCTATCTTGAGCAGTTATTTGCAAAATTAAAGCGTCACGGCTTAGTTTCCAGCATCCGTGGAGCAAACGGTGGTTATCACCTAGCTCGTAGTGCTGAAGACATCACTGTTTTGGAAATTATTGAAGCTGTAAATGAAACAGTTGATGCAACCCGTTGTGACCACAAAGGCAACTGCCAAAATGGTGCAATGTGCTTGACTCACGATTTATGGCAGGAACTCTCCCACCACATTGCCGATTATCTTGCAAAAATCACCCTTGCTGACCTTGTAGCACGCGATAACGTTCAAACCGTATCTATTCGTCAAAATTCAGCAAACTTTGATTCAGCCCTTTTATCGGTTACAGGTATTTGACATGAAGCGTCCTATTTATCTTGACTATGCAGCAACTACACCTGTAGACCCTCAAGTCGCAGAACGTATGATGGAATGTCTAACGTTTGACGGTACTTTTGGTAATGCAGCTTCTCGTTCTCATGCTTACGGCTGGCAGGCAGAAGAAAAAGTAGAATATGCACGTGAACAAGTTGCTAATCTAGTAAAAGCTGATCCACGCGAAATCGTTTGGACTTCTGGTGCAACTGAATCTGACAACCTTGCGCTTAAAGGTATTGCTCAGTTCTATGCATCTAAAGGCAAGCACATTATTACAAGTAAAATTGAACATAAAGCAATTCTTGATACTTGCCGCGAGCTTGAAGAAGAAGGCTTCGAAATTACTTATCTTGAGCCAGAAGCAAAAACAGGTTTAATTACACCTGAAATGGTTCAGGCTGCCCTTCGTCCAGATACGATTCTTGTATCTTTGATGATGGTGAACAATGAAATCGGTACAACTACAGATGTAGCTGCAATCGGTGAATTGACTCGTGCAAACAAAACTTATTTCCACGTAGATGCTGCGCAAGCTGCAGGTAAAGTAGAAATTGATCTTTCAACAATGAAAGTTGATTTGATGAGCTTCTCTGGCCACAAAATCTATGGTCCTAAAGGTATTGGTGCTCTTTATGTACGTCGTCAACCACGTGTACGTATTAAAGCGCAAATGCACGGTGGCGGTCATGAACGTGGTATGCGTTCAGGTACGCTAGCGACTCACCAAATCGTGGGTATGGGCGAAGCGTTCGAACTTGCAGGTAAAAACCTTCATGCCGAACAAACTCGTATTCGTGTACTTCGTGACAAACTTTGGAATGGCTTGCAAGGTCTTGAACAAGTCTTCCTGAACGGTCACCCAGAATACAACGTTGCAAACTATCTAAACGTCAGCTTTAACTTTGTTGAAGGTGAATCGTTAATGATGGCACTTAAAGATTGCGCAGTATCTTCTGGTTCTGCATGTACATCAGCAACTTTAGAGCCATCTTATGTACTTCGTGCATTGGGTCTTTCAGATGAATTGGCTCATAGCTCGATTCGTTTCAGCTTTGGTAAATACACCACTGAAGCCGATATTGACCATGTACTTGAAATTACCAAAGCAGCAGTTGAAAAACTACGTGATCTTTCACCGCTTTGGGATATGTACAAAGAAGGTATCGACCTTAATTCTGTAGAATGGGCTGAACACTAATTCATCCCGGTGAGATAGCTTTTATTTTAAGGCTATCTCATTGATTAACGTAATTTCACCCCCATATTAATCTTAAGGCTGACCCCGAGGTTTGGAGAAGCGTCATGGCTTATAGCGAAAAAGTAATTGATCATTACGAAAACCCTCGTAATGTTGGTGTTTTAGACAAAAATGCAGAAAACGTTGGTACAGGTATGGTCGGTGCACCAGCTTGTGGCGATGTTATGCGTCTACAGATTCAAGTTGATGACAATGGCGTAATTGAAGAAGCTCGCTTCAAAACTTACGGTTGTGGTTCAGCAATTGCATCTAGCTCATTAGTAACAGAGTGGCTAAAAGGCAAAACTCTTGATGAAGCTCAAGCAATTAAGAACATTGATATTGCAACTGAACTTGCACTTCCACCAGTAAAAGTACACTGCTCTGTACTTGCTGAAGATGCAATCAAAGCTGCTGTAGAAGACTACCGTAGCAAGAAAGTAAAAGCTTAATTGTTTACGTGTTTTAAAAAAGATTAACGGAGTTTTCATGATTCATTTAACTGAAAATGCTGCAACTCATATCAGCAATTACATCAAGAATCGCGGTAAGGGTGAAGGCATTCGCGTTGGCGTGAAAACTTCTGGCTGTTCTGGTCTAGCTTATGTACTTGAGTTTGTCGATGATATTGACACGCATGACCAAGTATTCGATCAGTTTGGCGTAAAAGTATTTGTTGACCCAAAAAGCTTAGTTTATCTTGAAGGTATGGAGATGGACTATGTGAAAAATGGTTTAAACGAAGGTTTCGAATTTAATAACCCAAATAAAAAAGGTGAATGTGGCTGCGGCGAATCGTTTACGGTTTAAGCCTTTTCCACGCTCCTTTTTCGCATTAAAACAGTGTAAAATTCACTGTTTTAATTGCATTTAAAGCAACACTTTTTGCACCTCTATTGCGGACACCATCTCCCATGAATCATTTTGAGTTGTTTAACTTACCTGTAGCACTCGATATTGATTTAGCAGTTTTAAAATCTGAATTTTTAAAGTTGCAGCAACAATATCATCCAGATAAAGCCGAAGACAAAGATCTAGCCCTGATAAAATCTAGTGAGATTAATCAAGCATTTAAAGCTTTATCCAATGTTGATAGCCGCGCTGCATATCTTTTAAGTCTCAAAAAACAAGATTATCACCTTGATCAATCGATTAGTGATTTTGAGTTCCTACAAGATGCCTTAGAAATTCGTGAACAGTTAGATGAGGCAGGCTCTGCTGATGACCTCACTTCACTTAAAACTGAAGTTCAGCAATGGATTGACGGTTTGGTTCGTGAATTCAAGATTGATTATGACGACGAAGACTGGGCTGAAGCACGGGATACCGTACGTAAATTACGCTTCTTCCAAAAAGTAATGGCTGACATCGATAAAGCTGAAGATCGCTTCTTAGACGACGATAGCTTTGATTTAGACGATGATTTTTAATTTATTTTTTATATTTGACGTTCAAAGGATGTAACACACATGGCTCTCTTGCAAATTGCAGAACCTGGTCAATCAAGTGCGCCGCATGAACACCGCATCGCAATTGGTATCGATCTTGGGACTACACACTCTTTAGTAGCCACGGTACTTTCTGGTAAAGCGAAAGTGCTTAACGATGAACATGGTCGTGTGTTACTCCCTTCTATTGCACACTATGGCGAATCCACTACGCAATATGGTGACGACGCAAAGGCATTCTTAACGACTGATCCTAAAAACACCATCGTTTCTGTAAAACGCTTTATGGGTCGCTCTAAAGCAGATATTAAATTCCAACACCCGTACAACTTAGTCGGTGAAGGGAATGAAATGCCTGCTTTTGAAACTGCACAAGGTCGCAAAACACCCGTTGAAATTTCTGCTGAAATTTTAAAACAACTCAAAGACCGTGCAGAAAGCAGCTTAAATAATCCAGTAAATGGTGCCGTCATTACTGTGCCTGCCTATTTTGATGAAGCACAGCGTCAAGCAACGCGTGATGCGGCTCAGCTTGCAGGTTTAAATGTACTACGTCTATTAAATGAACCGACTGCTGCTGCAGTGGCTTATGGCTTAGACCAAGACACCAATCTTGCACATGATCAAAACTATGTGATCTATGATCTGGGTGGTGGTACTTTTGACGTTTCAATTTTACGTTTCTCTCAAGGCGTTTTTGAAGTTCTAGCAACGGGTGGCCACACGGCGCTTGGTGGTGATGACCTAGACCGTCTGATTGTAAAATGGGCAAAAAAACAACTGAATATTGGAACTTTAGATGATGCTGAATATGCACATTTCATCGTTTCTGCTCGTAAAGCAAAAGAAGCTCTAACCGAGGCTGAATCTGTAGTGCTTAAAGTTCTTGATCAATCATTGACTTTAGACCGCCCTACTTTTGAATCCATCATCAAAGTTGCTTTGGATAAAACTATCAGCGTTTGTAAACGTGTCATGCGTGATGCCAAGCTTGAACTCAGCGATATTCAAAATGTGGTATTGGTCGGTGGTTCTACCCGCTCGTATGCTGTACAAAAAGCTGTTCAAGATGTCTTCAATCAAGAACCACTCTGCACAATTAACCCTGATGAAGTTGTGGCCATTGGCGCCTCGATTACAGCGAACCAGCTTATTGGTAACTCTAAAGATGGTTCATTGCTTTTAGACGTCACACCGCTTTCTTTAGGTTTAGAAACCATGGGCGGTTTGGTTGAGCGCCTTATTTCGCGTAATACAGCTATTCCAGTGGCTCGTCGCCAAGAATTCACAACCTATCAAGATGGTCAAACAGCGATGTTGATTCATGTTGTACAAGGTGAACGAGATCTAGTTGAACATTGCCGTAGTCTAGGTCGTTTCGTGCTTCGTGGTATTCCACCGATGACTGCGGGTCAAGCGCGCATTGAAGTGACTTTCCAAGTTGACGCAGATGGTTTACTCACGGTGTCTGCCAAAGAAACCACTTCTGGTGTGCATGCCCAAATTGACATCAAACCTTCTTATGGTTTATCTGATGCCGACACTGAACGCTTACTGATTGATGGTTATAAGTTTGCTGAAGAAGATAAAAACTTACGTCATCTTCAAGAAACCAAAGTGGAAGCAAAACGTGAACTTGAAGCACTTGATCAAGCACTTAAAGTGGATGCTCAACTTCTCAGCCAAGAGCAACTCAGTTCCCTCACTGCAGCACGCACTGTTTTAGATGCTGCACTTGAAACGACAGATATTAAAGCTATTGAACATGCTGTAGAACAGCTTAAAATACATAGCGATGCATTTGCTGCAGCTCGTATGAATCAGCACATTGATGCCGCATTGAAAGGCACAAAACTCGATGACTGGTCAAACTCAAATTAATTTATAGGTCAAGATTATGCCACGTATTAAAGTACTGCCTCACGCAACAATCTGCCCAAACGGCGCTGAGTTTGAAGTCGAATCAAATGCTAACCTTTGCGAAAGCATGTTAAAAAACGGCATCAAAATTGAACATGCATGCGACATGTCTAAAGCATGCACCACTTGCCATGTGGTTGTACGTAAAGGTTTTGATGGTCTAGATGAAATGGATGATGTCGAAGCAGATCTTCTCGATCGTGCTTGGGGGTTAGAACCAGACTCTCGTCTGTCATGCCAAGTAAAAATTGAAGATGAAGATTTGGAAATTGAAATTCCTAAATACACCATCAACCATGCTTCAGAAAATCATTAATTTATAGATAATTTTCTATAATTAAAAAGCCAGTTTATCGTAACTGGCTTTTTTATACATAAATGTATTCAACATATCAAAAAAGAAGACGTTTTGATAAAAGCATGAATTGTGTTCTTGTTTAAATTTTACGCGATACGATTAGATCTAATTTTATAATGTATATGTGAAATTAAGAGTGAGATTCAGTTTTTTTGACTTCTTCGATCACTTCGTCTTCTAAATTCAGTTTTACGATACCAGCAGAGTTGGTCATTTTTTGCTGAGTTTGTAAGCGTTGAATCATACGTTCTAAAACATGTATTAGTTCAGGATATTCAAAGTTTTGTACTTCATCTAAGTTCAACAATAGATTAAAGCCTTTATATTCGTAGTCAAACCACCGCTGATAATCTGTTTTCTGCGAGGTGTATTTTTCCATCACTTGCCAAGTACGTACTGGGCCTTTGATGCCTTTTAAGAAGATCGGTGCTTTAGGTGCACATAAATAGTCATTTTTCACTAAATGATGCGTATCGTCTGAAATCAAAATTTCATCGACTTCAGCCGCACTTTGCAATCGTGCAGCCAAGTTCGCATCACGACCAACGATGGTATACGCCATACGGTGAGCTGCACCATAGTTCCCAACGTGGCAATACCCTGTAGAAATACCCATACGAATATGTAACGGCGGATAACCCATTTTAATCCAACGTTCACGCAGCAACTTCATTTGCTGACGCATGACCATTGCCATCTCTAAACAAGTTTTTGCATCTTGCTCTACGCCTTGGCTATGTGGATCACCAAAGAAGATTAGAATTGCATCCCCCATAAATTTATCAACAGTCGCTTCATACTGTTTGGCAATCTCAGTCATATGACTCAAATAGTCATTGAGTAGAAATGCTAAATCGTCTGGAATTAATGTTTCAGAAAGCTCAGTAAATCCTTGGATATCGGAAAAGAAAATCGTTAACTTTTTACGTTTATATTCGATTTTAGCTTCAGACTCACCTTTCATAATCGATTGCCAAAGTTGCATAGGCGCATAACGACTCAGCTGATTGGCGAATTCCATATAACGATTCATCTGATCATAATAGTGGTTCTTTTTATTACTCAGAGACTGAACTTGGGTGTGTTGATAAAAAGCCCCTACGCTGAAATATGTAATTAAGCACAGAAAGCCAAGAACGGTTAATTCACTGCTGGTCGACTCAAAATACTCTTGAAAACCAAAGACATAAATATTGCATAAATAAAATACAGTGACGCCAACAATCCCTGCCAAGGACATCATTAAGAAATTGATCTTGTTATAGATTGTTGTGTATAGCAGCGCAAAGACCGCAAGAAAGGTTAAAACAAGACTTAAATGTACCGCAGACATCAGTACAGCAATAACTATGATATCGATCAGAAACAGCACATTGCGTTTAGTTTGATTGCTATATCGATAAATTAGCCAATGGGAAAACTTGGGAACAACTAAAATCAGAAAAAATAAAAATGCAGGAATATAGATTTGATAATGCGTATCTGGTTGGGTGTAGTGATAGACAACAATCACCAAAGACAGCATGATATATCCCATCAAACGATGAAAATATTCAAACTGTTTAGGCTCTTTGCTGATTAAATTGTCTAACGGCACTCGATCGCCCCCCATACGGACACTCATTCTTCTACTATCCTGATATTGTCCGTAAATCGGGATTAGTCCATACGCCAATCGAAAGGCATATCACCTTGACCACGTAGTGCAAGCATTAGTGTTTGGCGCATGTGTGCCAAGACATCATTGTTATAAGGAACTGCTGGCGTACCCCAAACTGGTTTCGGCCAAGCCACATCATTTTGATAACGAACAACATGATGAAAATGTAATTGTGGAACCATATTACCCAATGCAGCTACATTCATTTTGTCTGCACGGAATACACGTGACAATTGGCTTGATAACCAGCTTGATTCACGTAAAAACTGCTCTTGGTCTGCCTGACTTAATTCATAAAGCTCTGTAATTCCCGGAACACGTGGAATCAAAATAAGCCACGGGAATTGCATATCATTCATCAAACGACATGTTGACAGAGGAAAGTCGCCTACATAAAACGTATCTTGAGCAAGTTGTGGATGTAAACTAAACATATCTTTATAAATGATGCAAAATTAGAATGATGGCTAATACTATCACATCCTTATGGGTGTGAATATTCTGTACAGAACGTTTCATTACAAATAAACTGCATTTGAATAAAACGTTGCGTGCTTATGACTCTAATAAATTTTTCAAAAAAATCAAGCGTTTCTTCTATATAAAAAACACTCATGAAAATCTACTCATTCTAAACAAGCAATTTATACGCCAAATCTATTGATTTGGCGCCAATTCCTTCAGCAAACTGTCTAATAAGTCATTTATAAATTGAATGCGTTTGTCATATTCTTCGAGCATGACCATCACTTTTAGACGCTGTCCACCTTCCATTCGGAAGAAAGTCGGATGCTTTTGCATCATTTGAATGATCGATATGGCTTGAACTGGTGTATCTGGTGAGAACTCAATACTGCCGCCATGTGAACTGATATCAATTTTTGTGATACCCAATTGTTCCGCTTTTAAACGCAACTGATGGACAGAGAATAATTGCTTGACTGCTTGCGGCGGCAAGCCAAAACGATCGATCAACTCCATACGAATGTTATCGAGTTTCTCTTGAGTATCCGTATTACTAATGCGTTTATAGAACAATAACCGTTGATGTACATCACCTAAATAATCATCTGGAATTAAGGCTGGCATGTGCATGCTAATTTCAGCCGTTAATGACAATGGAGAGTCAAAGTTAGGCGTTTTACCTTTTTGAATGGCTTTGGTGGCTTTTTCAAGCATTTCCATATACAGGCTATAACCGATGGTTTGCATTGAGCCACTTTGCTGTTCACCCAGCAACTCACCTGCGCCACGAATTTCTAAGTCTTCTGTAGCCAACATGAAGCCCGCACCCAAAGTCGATGCACGAGAAATGGCATCTAGGCGTTTTTCAGCATCACCCTTTAAGCCTTTGAGCGAAGGTACAAGTAAATAGGCGTATGCTTGATGGTGCGATCGACCGACACGACCACGTAATTGGTGCAACTGCGCAAGTCCCAGTTTATCTGCACGCTCAATCAAAATGGTATTGGCGTTTGGCACGTCAATCCCAGTTTCAATAATGGTTGAACACACCAGTACGTTATATTCTTTGTGATAGAACTGTTGCATGATTTGCTCTAGTTCACGCTCACGCATTTGACCATGTGCTACCGCAACTCGGGCTTCAGGAACCAATTCACGTAGAGTTTCTGCCGTACGTTCAATGGTCTCCACTTCATTATGCAAGAAATACACTTGCCCACCACGTAACAGTTCACGCAAGATGGCTTCTTTGATCGAATCTCCAGTATGTTCTTGCACAAAGGTTTTCACAGCAAGACGACGTGCAGGCGGCGTTGCAATAATAGATAGATCACGCATACCACTAAAAGCCATATTCAGCGTACGTGGGATAGGCGTTGCAGTTAGCGTCAGCATATCTACATCGGCACGTAAGGCTTTAATTCTCTCTTTATCACGTACACCAAAACGATGCTCTTCATCCACGATCATGAGGCCGAGATTTTTAAATTGCACACTTTCCTGCAAGATTTTATGTGTGCCAATCACGATATCCACTTTGCCTTCTGCGAGGTCTTCAATGGTTTTGGTATGTGATTTTGATGAACCAAAGCGTGAAAGGACTTCAATACGTACAGGCCAATCCGCGAAGCGATCTTTGAAAGACTCGTAGTGCTGCTGCGCCAACAACGTGGTTGGAACAAGTACAGCCACTTGTTTGTTATTTTGTACTGCCACAAATGCAGCACGCATAGCTACTTCTGTTTTACCAAAACCGACATCACCACAAACCAAGCGATCCATCGGCTTCGTTTGTTGCATGTCATAGAGTGTTGCTTCAATAGCATTGGCTTGATCTAAAGTTTCTTCATAGGCGAAGCCACTGGCAAACTGCATATAGAGACTTTGATCCAGTTCAAATCCATAACCCGGCTTCGAGTGACGACGGGCTTGAATATGTAAAAGTTCGGCCGCCACATCATGGATTTGCTCTAGTGCTTTGCGTTTCGCTTTAGACCATGCATCTGTGCCCAATTTATGTAATGGTGCTAGATCTGGGTCACCACCACTGTATCGGCTAATTAAATGTAGGTTTGTTACAGGGACATACACCTTAGCTGCATCGGCATAGTCTAACTGCAAAAATTCATGGTCTTGCTCATCGATACTCAAGGTAATTAAACCTGCATATCGCCCCACACCATAATCAATATGAACCACAGGTGCGCCAATACTTAGCTCGGTTAAACTACGAACAAGGAACTCTTCTGATACTTCCTGTTGGCGTTTACGACGACGTTGAACCACACGGTGTTCATAAAGCTGATTTTCAGAAATTACACTGAGCTTGTCAGTTAACAATAAACCACGATCTAAGGGCGCATTGGTGATCGCAATCGCATGCATAGAATGCATAAAATCATTAAAACTTTCGACCGTCGGGATATCACCCAAACTTGGACGCAATGCATCTTTTAAAGTTTCACGTCGACCAGCGCTTTCAGCCACTAAAAGTACCGGATAATTTGCCGCATCGATATACTGCTTAACCGCAGAAAATGGTTTTTCACGTTTTGGATCGATAGGTAATCGGGGTGGAATCTCAGCTGCAAGATTGATCACGCCATTGCGTTCATCAAAAGCCTCAGGCGAAGCCACAATACGACGGCAGAGATTTAATTGTTCTAAAACCTGATTTGGTTGTAGGAAAATCTGCTCTGGCGGCAAAATCGGTTGGTCGACATTATGACGGCGGTCTTCATAACGACGCACAATATCCGACCAAAACTGAATCAATATGTCATCAATAGCTTTATCTGTAATGACAATGCCACTCTCTGGTAAGTACGAAAATAGCGTACTTTGCTCTTTCATGGCTTGTTCAGAGAAGAACAACGGAAAATAAAACTCAATACCCGGTGAAGCTATACCATCTTGTACATCCTGATAAATTGGATTTTTCTTTGGATTTGCCGTCGGAAAATTTTCCGCATATCGATCACGAAACAGTGACCGCGCTTCTTTTAATGGAAATTCTTTTGCAGGTAAAACCGTAAAATGATCTAAGTTTTGGGTGGTTCGCTGAGTTTCAGGATCAAAGAATTTGAGGGTATCGATTTCATCATCAAATAAGTCAACACGAATCGGTGAACTTTGCCCCGAAGCGTAAATATCCATGATGCTGCCGCGTACTGCAAATTCACCATGATCATAAACGGTATCCACCAAGTGATAGCCCGCTTGTACTAATCTTAATTTTTGTTGTTCTATATCAAATTTTTGACCTACTTTAATATCA
This sequence comes from Acinetobacter sp. YH16040_T, assembly GCF_024605785.1. Classification (NCBI taxonomy): domain Bacteria; kingdom Pseudomonadati; phylum Pseudomonadota; class Gammaproteobacteria; order Moraxellales; family Moraxellaceae; genus Acinetobacter; species Acinetobacter sp. YH16040_T. The sequence continues at coordinate 1,802,600 of NZ_CP094541.1, forward strand.
AAGTGTTCACCTAATACCCAAGATGCAGGCGCAACTCGCTGCGCTAAAGTTGTTGCTGAAACCAACAACACACCTTGCTGTGGCATATTGGACAAAATCGCCAAGCGCTCAGAAACGATGTCTTGATGTGGCGACAGCCGGTCATAAGGTAAAATTTCCCAATCTGGGAAAATAGTCGGCTTAATTCCGTAAAATTCCAGCTCACTTTCTAACTGCCCGAGATGCTGATTATTACGTGCTACAATCACAAACAACTGTTTCGATTGTTTGCTAATTTCTTTAAATAATAATGCAGCAGATGAGCCTTGTAAGTTTCCGACCCACCGCTTTTCGCCAGCTTTGAGCTGTTTAAGATTGAGTTGTGAAATTTCTTGCTGGAACATGATGTAAATAGCTTTTAATGTTTTAATCACTTAGTGATCATATTAACACGATGCTTTTTACATTCCGAGATTTAAGCAACTATATACAGTGTTTTAACCAATATGGATTTGCGATTGTATTTTCTATTGAAGAGTACCATTAACGCACCCATCAAACTCAAACACTGCAGTCCATTCACTTACTTACGATCACGGATGAATTGACGATAATAATCATTCAATAGTTTGACATAGAGTTTAAACTGCAACAGATTTTCTTCAGTATTGCCTAATCTTGCAACAAAACGTTTATTTGCAATTTCCAAGTCTATTTTTTCATTGATAATCATTGCAGTCGCATAGAGCTGTTTTAAATCATCGAAATTTGTCATTTTTCTATTCGACAAATATTCCATACGTTCAGACAAAGTATTTAAAACTACGCCTTCAATGATATAGCCCTGAGTTTCATCATATTGAATGTGGTGTTGTTCTAAGTAAAGTTGCTCAGGCGACTCTTTAGCGCCTTTGAATAAATCGACTAACTTATTAAACATCTGACTATCTACAACATGATAAAAAACCTATTGTACTTCGATTACGTCCTTTTTTGGGCAAGTTAAAGCTTTTCTGACTTTATCTATGCACTAAATTTTTCATCCAAACCTTCATGACTATATATAGAACAATAATTACAATCCTAAGCAAATATAGCGTTTTATTCTCAACCTAATACTTTCTTTTAGAAATTAGGTTTCTAATGGATACTTAATACATGACTGTCATTAGTTTAGTTCTCTATATTTACCACTAATTTCTTCAAATAAAAAACGAAGGATTAACCTTCGTCATTTACTCATCATTTACTATTTAAAAGTCTTAAATAAGCATTTAACTCACTTGAGCGAGTGGCATACTAAATGGTGTCACTTCAGAAACTAAATTTTCAATCGAGAAAATTTCATCCAATTGACTTTCAGTTAACAGCTCTTGCTCTAATACCACTTGGCGAATGGTTTTATTTTCAGCAATACATTGCTTACCGATTTCATCACATTTTGCATGACCTAAATATGGATCAAGTAAGGTCACGATTCCTACACTACGCATCACTGCATCAAAACATGCTTGCTCATTTGCCTGAATCCCTTGAATACATTTGCTGTCTAATGTTTTTACTGCATTCACCAAAAGCTCAATCGATTCATTCATGGACAATGCAATCACAGGCTCCATGACATTTAATTGTAATTGCCCTGCTTCTGCAGCCAAAGTAATGGTTAAATCATTACCCATCACTCGAAATGCAATTTGGTTGACCACTTCTGGGATCACGGGATTGACCTTTGCAGGCATGATCGACGAACCTGCTTGTAACTCAGGTAAACGAATTTCCGCTAAACCTGTTCGTGGCCCCGAACTTAAAAGACGTAAGTCATTACAGATTTTAGAAAGTTTGACAGCTAAACGTTTTAAGCAACTTGATAATAAAATAAATACGCCACAATCGCTGGTTGCTTCGACATAGTCTTCTGCACCTTGCAATTTTAGACCGGTCAAATGAGCTAGATTTTCAACGGCCTTCGCTGCATAACCCGCAGGAGAATTCACGCCAGTGCCAATTGCCGTCGCACCTAAATTAATTTCCAATAGAAGCTGTCGATTTTGCTCAATCAACTTCAAATCTTCTTTTAATAATGTTGCAAATGCACGGAATTCTTGCCCCAAAGTCATCGGAACAGCATCTTGTAACTGTGTACGCCCCATTTTGATGACATGTTTAAACTCATCGGCTTTAACATGTAAGCTTCCAATTAGCTGATTTAAAACCACAAATAAAGCATCAAAAGCGCTAAATGTTGCTAGACGCAGCGCTGTTGGATAGACATCATTGGTGGATTGTGACTTATTAACATGATCGTTTGGATGAATCCGTTGATAACTGCCTTTAGCATCTCCGAGCGACTCAAGGGCAATATTGGCAATGACTTCATTGGCATTCATGTTAATAGAAGTGCCTGCTCCACCTTGATAAATATCAATTGGAAATGCAGGCTGCCAATGTTCTGGATGATCAATCAATGCATCGCAGGCCTGCTGAATCGCTTGGCGAATATCATCTTGTATTAAGTTAAATTGATAATTGGTTTCTGCTGACGCTTTTTTTACCTGAGCAATAGCGCGTACAAAGTTTAAATTTTGTCCGACATGCTGCTTTGATATTTGAAAGTTTTCGATGGCACGCAATGTATGTATACCGTAATAACATGACTGCGGGACTGCTTTATCCCCCAATAAATCATGCTCTATTCTCGTTTTTTCCATTTGAACCGTTGTCACTGCGCATTCCCTCTAATTACGCACCAAGACTGTGCATACCTCATATTCGACCTGTTCAAATCATCTCACTACAGATGATGTGATGCACATTTGCAACCAAATATTTCAAATGCACATTTCTTGTTCACCATGTAACATTGTGTAATTTTTACCTAATTTCATTAGTTCTCTTTTTGTGATGAAAAGTCTTAAGTAGATTTATATTTCAAAATTTAAATTCCCTTCTGTACAACATTTCAGCAGCACAATAAAAAAATTCGATTTGTAATAAGAAAAAATATCATTTACGCAAAACATACATAAAATATGCTTAAAGGTTACAGAGTGTAATTTTTAAATCATGCTTGAATCTGCGACTTACGACAGAAGTACAAATTTTCATCTAGGACAGAGATGATTTGCTTTCATTAAGGATGAACCGTCTATGAGCCATTTAAACCCGACATTAGTCACCTTTATTTTTTATATTCTTGCAATGCTTGCCATTGGTTTGTATGCCTACAAAGCTACGCATAACTTTGACGAATACATTTTAGGTGGACGAAGTTTAGGAAGTGTTGTGACTGCACTTTCAGCAGGTGCATCCGACATGAGTGGTTGGCTACTCATGGGTCTCCCTGGTGCAATTTATCTATCTGGTCTTTCCGAAGCTTGGATTGCAATCGGCTTAATTATCGGTGCTTGGTTGAACTGGTTGATCGTTGCTGGTCGCTTGCGTGTTCATACCGAATATCAAAATAATGCCCTGACCCTGCCCGATTATTTCACGAGCCGTTTTGCAGACCGTAAAAAGATTTTACGTATCATTTCAGCTGTAGTGATTTTAGTGTTCTTTGCGATTTACTGTGCTTCTGGCATGGTGGCTGGCGCACGACTTTTCGAAAGTTTATTCGGTTGGAACTACACAACAGCACTGTGGATTGGTGCAATTGCAACCATCAGCTATGTCTGTATTGGTGGATTCTTAGCGATCAGTTGGACCGATACTTTCCAAGCGGGTCTGATGATCTTTGCACTGCTGATCACACCGATCATCGCCTACCTTGCTTTAGGTGATAACAGTCAAAATCTTGCTGCTATTTTGGAAACAGCTCGCCCACAAGCTTCTAATTTATTTGAAGGTTTAAGTACAGTTGCGATTTTATCCAGCATGGCGTGGGGCTTAGGCTATTTTGGTCAACCGCATATCTTGGTTCGCTTTATGGCAGCCGATTCTGTTAAAACCATTCCAAATGCACGTCGCATTGGAATGACATGGATGATCCTATGTCTAGGCGGTGCTGTAGCAGCCGGTTATATCGGTATTGCTTACTTCCAAGTTCACTCAGAACTGGCAAGCGTCGTTAATGCCAACCCTGAAACGGTATTTATGGAATTGACTAAAATTCTATTCAATCCGTGGATTGCAGGGATTATTTTAGCCGCAATTTTAGCTGCGGTGATGAGCACACTTAGCTGTCAGTTATTGGTATGTTCAACAACCTTGACGGAAGATTTGTACAAAGGTTTTATTCGTAAAAATGCATCGCAAAAAGAATTGGTTTGGATTGGACGTGCGATGGTCTTGGCAATTGCTGTATTTGCAATCACCTTTGCAATGAACCCTGCAAGTAAAGTTTTAGGCTTAGTGGCTTATGCATGGGCAGGTTTCGGTGCTGCATTTGGCCCGCTGATTATTCTTTCATTGCTGTGGAAACGTATGACGCTTAACGGAGCAATCATTGGCATGATCGTAGGTGCTGTGACTGTCATCGTGTGGAAAAACTACTTAGGCCACCTTGGTTTATACGAAATCATTCCAGGCTTTATTTTCTCTGCAATCAGTATCGTTGTCGTGAGCTTATTGGGTAAAGCACCAGAGGCGGATGTGGTTGAACGCTTTGAAAAAGCCGAAGCGCAATATCAAAAAGAAATGTCTGAAATCTAAAATTTTTGACACTAAAAAGGGGCTAAATGCCCCTTTTTTATACTCAATTATTGATGATTAGCTACTTCGGCCGAGCCGCAGGTTTCAGCTTAATTTGCATACTTTCTTTGATTACTTCCATCACAGGATAACTACGCGTTTCCTTGATACCAGGTAGCTGCCAAAGCACCTGCCCTGAAATTTTTCTAAATTCTTCCATGTTTGCACAGCGTATTTTCACCACAAAATCAAAACCACCGCTGATCATGTGACATTCTACGATTTCTGGAATTTGACGTACTGCATCCGAAAAATCTTCCAATACATTGGGCGTGGTTTTATCTAGTAAAATCTCTACAAAAACCACAAATCCATTGTTGAGTAAGACCGGATTTAAACGTGCTTCATAGCCTAAAATAAAGCCTTCTTTAGATAATTTTTGCACACGTGCCAACGCCGCAGTCGGTGATAAATTTACCATTTCTGCAAGCTTAATATTGGACAATTTTCCGTCTTCTTGCAGCAGCTCTAAAATTCGAATATCTATACGGTCTAAGCTCAAATATGGGCTAGTCATCTGAATTTTTCTCTAAATATTATTAAAACTATAGTGAGTTATTCGCTAAATATTCTGTGATGATAAATTAAATAAAGGATCAAGCTCAAGATTTATTTGCTCGTCATAGAACTTTGACACGGAAAATTGAAACATGAATGGAAAAGTATTTGAAGTCACGGGAAGCGATGACTACATCATTGAATTTAAAGACAAGAATAGCTTTGAACAATCGATTAATACAGCATGGCGTCGTGCTGAAACTGAGTGCATTGAAAACTTATTAGCACACAGTGAAATCCCTTCCCCGATCAGCGATCAAATTCAACAATTGGCTTTTGACTTAGCCCATTCATTACGTGAACGTAAAAGCGGTACAGGTAAAGCAGGCATTGTACAAGGCTTGCTACAAGAGTTTTCATTGTCTTCTCAGGAAGGCATCGCGCTCATGTGTTTAGCTGAAGCGCTACTCCGTATTCCAGACAAAGCAACACGTGATTTACTGATCAAAGATAAAATCAACCAAGGTAACTGGAAAGATCATGTTGGCCAAAGTAGCCTCATGTTCGTAAATGCTGCTGCTTGGGGATTAATGCTGACGGGCAAACTGATGGAAACCCCTCAACAAAAAAGTCTGTCTAGCCTACTCACCGGTATTTTAGCACGCAGTGGACGTGGCATTATCCGTAAAGCTGTAGACGTGGCTATGCGTATGATGGGTGAACAGTTTGTTACAGGTGAAACCATCAATGAAGCGCTTAAACATGCAGAAGTATTAGAAGACAAAGGCTTCCGCTATTCATATGACATGTTAGGTGAAGCAGCATTAACTGAACCTGATGCAGAACGTTATTATCAAGACTATACCGATGCGATCCACGCGATTGGTCAAGCCTCTGAAGGTAAAGATGTTTATAACGGTGCAGGTATTTCGATCAAATTATCTGCCCTACACCCACGCTACCAACGCTCGCAGATCGATCGTGTACATAACGAGCTTTATGGCAAAGTGCTTGAACTTGCAGTATTAGCCAAGCATTACAATATTGGTCTAAACATTGATGCTGAAGAAACTGACCGCCTTGAAATTTCATTGGAACTACTTGAGCGCCTGTGTTTTGAGCCTAAATTAGCGGATTGGAAAGGTATTGGATTTGTGATTCAAGCCTACCAAAAACGCTGTTTCTATGTGGTCGACCATATTATTGACCTCGCTAAGCGTAGCCAAAAACGTTTAATGATTCGCTTGGTGAAAGGTGCATACTGGGACAGCGAAATTAAGAAAGCGCAAATTGAGGGTATGAGTGACTATCCTGTATTTACGCGCAAAGTTCATACCGACCTATCTTATATTGCATGTGCTAAAAAACTCTTGGCTGCACCTGAGCAAATTTATCCTCAGTTTGCAACACACAATGCGCAAACTGTTGCTACGATCTACCAATTAGCACAGCCAGAGCTTTACTATCCAGGCCAGTATGAATTTCAGTGCCTTCACGGCATGGGTGAACCCCTCTATGAACAAGTGGTGGGTTCGAAATCTGACAACAAACTGGGTGTGCCATGTCGTATTTATGCACCGGTGGGTAACCATGAAACCTTATTGGCCTATTTAGTTCGACGTTTACTGGAAAATGGTGCGAATACCTCTTTCGTCAACCGTATTGCAGATAAAAATTTAAAAATTGAAGATTTAATTGAAAATCCAAGACAGACGATATTAGCGGCTGCTGAAAAAGAAGGTGTGACTGGCGCTAAGCATCCATCCATCCCATTTCCGCAAGATTTGTATGGCTCAGAACGTCGCAACTCAAAAGGACTCGATTTAGCCAATGATCGCGACTTATCTCAGCTCAATACCACGGCAGTACAGCATGCACATACCCAGTGGCATGCTAGTGCAATGGGCGCTAATTTAGAAGAAATTCATACTGCAAGTATCAACATTACAAACCCTGCAAACCATAGTGATGTGGTCGGTAGTGTCAGCGAAGCCAGTTTAGAACAAGCGGAAATCGCTCTCAATAATGCGGTAAATGCCCAAGCTTCATGGAAAACTTTAGACAAAGATCAGCGTGCAGCATGCTTAAACCGTGCGGCGGATTTGATGGAAGCACAATTGCAATCTCTGATGGTGTTGTTGTCACGTGAAAGTGGTAAAACTTATGCCAATGCTATTGCTGAAGTCCGTGAAGCTGTAGATTTCCTACGTTATTATGCAGCTCAAATAATTGATCTAGCAGAGAATACGCAAATTGAACCCCTAGGTACTGTGCTGTGCATTAGCCCATGGAACTTCCCGCTTGCTATTTTCACAGGTCAAATTGCTGCAGCCTTGGTTGCAGGTAATACCGTGATTGCCAAGCCTGCTGAACAAACGCCTCTGATTGCTGCTCAAGCTGTACATATTTTATGGGAAGCAGGTGTTCCCTTCGATGTATTGCAACTTCTCCCTGGCCGTGGCGAAACCATTGGGGCCAAACTCAGCGCGGACTCACGTGTCCAAGGCATCATGTTTACAGGCTCAACCGAAGTCGCACGTATCTTGCAAAAAACCGTGGCACAGCGCTTAAACCAATTTGGCGAAAGTGTAGTTTTGATTGCTGAAACTGGTGGTCAAAATGCCATGATTGTTGACTCATCAGCATTGACAGAACAAGTGGTATTGGATGTCGTTAACTCTGCCTATGACAGTGCAGGTCAACGCTGTTCTGCCCTGCGTATTCTCTGTGTGCAAGAAGATAATGTGGACGTAGTCCGTACCATGTTACAAGGTGCGATGAAGCAACTTCGTGTCGGAAATCCTGCACTTTTAGCAACTGACATTGGCCCAGTGATCGACCTTGAAGCACAACAAAATATTGAAAAACATATTGAGAAGATGCGTAGCAAAGGCTATCCCGTACATCAAATCATGTTTAATGCTGATAGCAATGCGTTAAGTACGGGAACTTTTGTTGCACCAACTTTAATTGAACTTCCACATTTAAATGATTTAGAACACGAAGTTTTTGGGCCAGTATTGCATTTAATCACCTACAAATATGGTGAGATTGAAAACCTATTAACGCAAATCAATGCCAAAGGTTATGGTTTAACCATGGGCTTGCATACACGTATTGATGACACGATTCAAAAAGTTATCGGTCATGCAGAAGTTGGCAACCTATACATTAACCGTAATATTGTAGGCGCTGTGGTTGGTGTACAACCTTTTGGCGGCGAGGGCTTATCAGGTACTGGTCCAAAAGCGGGCGGTCCTTTATATCTTTACCGTTTAATGCATCAAGTTTCTGAGAAAAAACTGGCTACACCTTATGCGGCTCAGGCAGAAACGCAAGCTACACACTTCCCTGCATATGAAGCTTTTAACACTTGGGCGAAGCAGCATTTTTCAGGCATTGCGATTCAAGCACCGCAGGCCATAGCCGCTGGACAAAGTTTTGAGCTACAAGGCCCAACCGGTGAAAACAACCAATATGCCATTTTGGCACGTAAGGGTGTGCTTTCATTGGCTAACAATGATGCAGATCAACTACATCAAATTGCTGCGATTTTATCGGTAGGTAGTCAGCCTGTGGTACTTGCAGACAATACTTTTGTGTTGAAACACTTAAATAGTATGCCGAAAATTCTCGTGGACCAATTTAAAGTGATCACGGATATTTATCATGGGAATTTTGATGCAGTTTTACATCATGGTGAAAAAGGTGAGTTATTAAAAATTCAACAAGTCATCGCGTCTCGTGAAGGTGCAATTATTGGCATTACGCATTTAGCTTCAGGCCAATATGACATCCCTGTAGAACGTTTCGTGATTGAGCGTGCAATCAGTGTCAATACAGCGGCAGCCGGTGGTAATGCTAGCTTAATGACAATGAATTAAACACTGAATTGAACTCCAACTAATCAGTTCCTCACTTAGCTCAATCTTTATGAATGTTCCATAAAGATTGAGCGTTTTTTTAACTTCCCCTCGATAAAAGTTCTGTTTAGCGTATTCAGATTCATCTTCTCTACAGATAAATACAGCCAAAAGTGGAATTAATTTAGTCTTATAAGGTGAATTTTGCTAACATGACTTTTTTTAATATGTTTGCGATTTTTTACTGCATATGACTTCAACTTATCAGCAACAACTTGATGCCAAAGTTGCCCGCATTACGGCTCAATTTTCAGAATACAACCCTCCCTCTTTAGAAGTTTTTCCTTCTGCTGAACAAAACTTTCGTATGCGAGCGGAATTCCGAATTTGGCATACTGAAAATGATATGTTCTATGCAATGTTTGAACGCAATGCAGACAATGAAAAACAAGTTGTAGAAATTAAAGATTTCCCGATTGCAGATAAAAGCATTAATGACTTAATGCCAATATTATTAAATGAACTCAAGGCACAAGAGATCTTATCGAGCCGTTTATTTGAGGTTCATTTCTTGGCAACGCTGAAAGGCGAAATGCTGGTTTCATTGGTTTACCGCTGCCCGCTCAATGCTGAATGGGAAATAGCTGCCAAAGCCCTATCTGAAAAGCTCAATATCAAGATTTATGGTCGTAGTCGTGGTCAGCGCGTGATTTTAACTGATGACTATGTGGTTGAAGAACTCCAAGTTTTTGACCGTAAATATCAGTACAAACAAATTGAAAGTAGTTTCACTCAGCCAAATGCCGGCGTATGTCAAAAAATGCTGGAATGGGCATGTCAGGCTGCCGATCACTCTGATAAAGACTTACTTGAGCTTTACTGTGGTAATGGTAATTTCACACTGCCTCTTTCAACACGCTTTAATCGCGTTTTGGCAACAGAATTAGCCAAGTCTTCAGTCTATGCCGCGCAGTGGAATATTGAGCAAAATGGTATTGATAATATCCAAGTGGCTCGTCTTTCAGCTGAAGAGTTTACCCAAGCCTACAATGCTGAACGTACATTCCGCCGCCTTGAAGAAGCTGAGATTGAAATTTCAAGCTATAACTTCGATACGGTATTTGTCGATCCACCGCGTGCAGGTATCGATGATGAAACCCTAAAACTGTTGCAACGTTTTGAACGCATTATCTATATTTCATGCAACCCAGATACTTTACATGACAATCTTAAACTGCTTTCACAAACGCATAAAATCAGTAAATTTGCCTTGTTTGATCAATTCCCTTATACACACCATGTAGAGTCTGGTGTGTTTCTTGAGAAGATTTAAACAAATTATTTCAAGTCATGTTGTTGTTATAAAAGGAGCTTTCTAAAAGCTCCTTTTTTATATGCTAAAAAAGCTTTATTTTCTCGCCACATGCAGTGCAATGGATGCCTTTTTATATCAATTAGGCAAAGATTCTAAAAGTCCAATCGAAAAAATGATCATTCAACTGGCTAAAATATCACTTTAGTAGTCTTGCTTTATTTATTGGATTGGTTATATTTCGTCCTATGTTAGGTCGCAAATGAAGGCTCTATGAGTTTTTGGCATAAGTTGTTCGCTAAAGAACAGCAAAACGGGCATAAGAATCAAATTGCCTGTGTTGAAAATGATTGCTCTTGTAAAACCAATGAACAGCTTATTGCTGCTCTTACAAAGGCAACGGATGAAGATGTTATCCTCGGTATCAAAAAAGTACTCGCTTCGCGCGGTTATAGCCGTAAGGAATTAAATGAAATCCAACATCTACCTCTACAGTAGAGTCTGAACATTCAATGTTCAAACAAGGCATTCTGTTTTACAGAGTGCCTTTTTCATTTTTAGTCTAATCAAAAATATGCCGCTTATTTACAGATCAGGTTTTGTGGATTGGCCACATCGCTATTTACAGCTTTTATGCTATGCTCCAAGGCAACTCAGTGATGTCTAATTTTTAAACACACGACAATAAAACCTAATATTGCACTAAATTAGAGGCAGATGACCTCTAAACAGCATTGATATAAAAACTAAAGGAATGCACATGAATAAATTAACAAATTGCCTTGTTACCTGCTGTATACTTAGTCTAAGTGCTTGTAGCCAAATCCCCAAAGAATGCGAAGAATCCTGGGATAAACTCGAAGCCTTGTCGAAACAAATGGGCTTAAACGAAGAACAAATCAAAGAACAGAAAAAACAGTTTGAAGAAAGTATTAAAAAACAATCTAAAGAACAAGCCATTCAAATGTGCCAAACCCAAAGTACCTTTTTAGGTTTAGTCGGCAAATAAACAGTAGTTTCTATCAATCTAAACACTGTACAGATGAAACCCGATTATTCGGGCTTTTATTGTTTGCATTGAGATGCTGTTGTATACGCTACAATTGGCCCTAAAGGTTTCAAACTTGAATCATGTCTATTCAATGCTTGAATATCTGCACTAGACACAGATCCATCTAAATACAAGGCATTGTTAATCGATAATTGCTGCTTAAAATATTGTGCAAATGCATAAAACGACACGCCTTCACGACTGATCACAAAATACAACTTGCCGTTCTTGATCCCCACGCCATTGCGGATTTTCAATGAATCTGACTGTGGGATAAAGTTTGGATTGATTTTTCCATCTACCACCAGCATTGGACCTGACTGCGTTGCATAACGTGCCTTAAAATCTGTGGAAGCATATTTTTGTGTAGTTAATATCACCGCTTGCTTGTCATTCCATGCCAGAACACCATTCGGCTGAATTAAAAAATTACCGAAGCCTCGTGTTGCACGATTCAAGGCTTTTTTCTGCAGCCCATTTTCAACGTAAAGACCAACAGGCGCTAAGTCTGCATGATACATCCCTGCATTCATTGCGAAGTTCATCGTATTACACTTACGCGCTAATGACTGCTTTAAACGCTGTAGGTCTCGATATGGCTGCTGCTCTGCATCATATAAATAGAGCTCTAGTTTACTCAAATCCGAAATTTCAACCACATCCACTGCAATGGGCTGACTGACACGTTTCGCTTGAATATTGGCATAGGAAATAGTCGGTGAGAAAATCAGACCGAGCAGCATCATAAAGCGCATTTTTTTAAACATTGAGGTTGATTGAAGACCAAGCATGACCCTATCCATAGTGCACGTTAAAAATCGAACAAATTTTAGCTAAATCATCGCTAAAATAGTCGATTAATTCACAGATTAAAAGTAGACTAATCTTTAAAAATAATTCGGATTTAAAGTAGGACTGGTAAATTCATGCACGTGCAGAAAGATGGTTTTCCTCTTGGAACACATCTGATTGTTAAACACTTCGGTTATAGCCATCATGGCATATATGCCGGCCGCGGTAGAGTCATTCACTACTCTGGTTTTGCACACCTTTTCAAAAAACATCCGATTGAAATGACTTCTATCGAAAAATTCAGCCACGGCAAAAAAATTATCGTTCAGTCATATAGCAATCCAAAATTTAAAGGTCGTAAAGTGGTGCGTCGCATGCGCTCACGTATGCATGAAAACAACTATCATCTGATTATTAATAACTGTGAACACTTATGCACCTGGGCCATTACCGGTGTTGAAAGTAGTCCTCAGGTGTTCCGTATGATGAACCGACTCACCACGATTGGTTATGTCAGTTCTCTGATGAGCTTTATGAGCAGTATGATGCTAACCGTCACCACTACTTGCTTTGCACTGGTGTTCTATATTAAAAAGAAACTGCGCGAAAAAGCCAAAATGCAGATGCCGGTTTATACCTATTTAAAGCGTGAAGAACATAAAAATCGTTAATCCACTACAGCATCGTTGAACTGTGGCTTTATCAAATTTCAATACATCAGACATTACTTAGAGATCCTGTGCCAATACACAAGATTTTGCTTACCGCGTATCAGATGTAATGCTTAATTTGGTCACTCTTCACATTGCTAAAAGGTGGAAATTTATCTTCAACCAAATTGCTTTGCAGGCCATGTTCTAAATAAATTTTGGCTGCATCCAAAACCGTTGTAAAACCACCTGTACTATCAATAATAAAATCAATCAATGCCTGACCTTGCAGAGGAATCTGTGCGTTTTTGATACGAACATGGGTTTCCATCGGGCTAATTTGCTCAAAAATAAAATCGACCTGAGTTTTTGGTTCTCCCCACTGTATTTGAATTAATTGGTTTTCCTTAATATTCAGCACGTCTACCTCGGCGACTGCATTATATTTTTGCCAAGTCCATTGCACGATTTTACCTTCTTCTAGATAGCCACTCGATGCACTAAACCAAAAATGCTGTGTAATTAATGGATCAACAAAAGCATTAAATACGATATTGATGGACTTACGAATTAACATCTGGGTTTCAATCACGACACTCATCAGCATTCCTACAGTATTTTAATTTTATTCAGTGATAGCACAGAGAACTGATCATTGCCTACCACTGAATTGTTATTGCTTTATTCTCCTGTATGTTCTGAAAAAAATGCTGATGTCACTAGCGTTGGATTTTTCTCTGTAAATTGCCCATTCCAATAGGGATAGTATGGATAAGGTGGATACACTGCACTGACTGCGTCTAATCGGGCTAACTGCTCTACGCTTAACGACCAATCTTTCGCCGCAAGGTTATCCAACAGTTGCTGTTCATTACGTGCGCCTATCAAAATACTAGACACAGTCGGTCTGGTTTTCAGCCAATTCAATGCAATCTGCGGGATAGAGTGCCCTGTTTCCATGGCAATTTCTTGCATTACATCTAACACTGCAAATAACTTTTCATGTCGAACTGGCGGTGCGAATTGTGCTGTTTCATGCAGCCGACTTTGCTTTGGAATCGCATGCTCACGATCAAATTTTCCTGTTAATCTCCCCCAGCCCAGCGGACTCCAAACCACTGCACCAATCTGTTGATCATGCTGCGCAGGCATCAACTCCCATTCATAGTCACGTCCAATCAAAGAATAATAGACTTGATGCACACTTAGCTTTTCATAGCCATGCTGTTGGGCAATCGACTGAGCTTTCATGAGCTGCCAGCCTGAAAAATTCGATGCACCGATATAGCGAACTTTTCCACTACGTACCAAGTCTTCTAAACTGCGCATCAGCTGCTCAAGTGGCGTCGTGCTATCAAACTGATGCAGCTGCAGCACATCAATATAATCTGTGCCTAACCGTTTTAAACTCGCCTCCACGGCTTGAATTAAATAGCTTCTAGAATATCCACCTTGATTGATTCCATCATTCAATCGGATACCCACTTTGCTGGAAATAATCACCTCTTGGCGTTTTGATTGAAGTAATGCACCGAGCATCTGCTCAGAGGCACCATTTGAATAAGCATCTGCGGTATCGAAATAATTCACGCCTTGATCAATACACAGATCAATCATGCGCTGAGCATCATTTAAGCTCGCTTGCCCCCATGCAGAGAAAATAGGGCCTTGCCCGCCAAATGTACCTGCACCAAAGCCGAACTCTGAAACTTGTAAGCCAGATTGCCCTAGGTTGAGATAGTTCATGGTGAATTCCTGTGTTTTATTTATACACAGAATAGGCACAGATATTTATCAGAAAAACCCTGAATATCGAGAAAGACTTTCTTGATTATATTGATAATGCTAACTGAAGATTTCGACTTATTCACACGAATGGCGGCACTGGGTTCAATCAGTCAAGCTGCCAAAGAAGCCAATCTCTCTGTTTCTGTCGCTAGTAGCCGTCTACACAGACTTGAACATAGTTTAGGGCTGCGCTTATTTCATCGCACTACACGGCAGCTACATTTAACACAGGAAGGTGCTGTTTTATTGCAGCAAGGTTTTCCCTTATTCGAACAATTTAATTCTCTCCTGAGCCAATTTCAGCCTGAACCACAACAACTCAGTGGCACATTAAAAATCACCTGTTCAGAAGTTTTTGGAAATCGTATTATGGGGCCAGTATTTGCAGCCTTTGCCAAGTTGCATCCAACATTGACTTTGGATATTGAACAGACCGATCAAAATTTAGATTTGGTCTCCGCAGGTTTAGATGTTGCGATACGTATTGGACAGCTAGAAGACTCATCACTGATTGCTAAACCGCTCAGCTTAAACCGTCGTATTTTGTGTGCCTCGCCTAGCTATATCGAACAACATGGCGAACCTCACTCCCTAGAAGAGCTCTCTATACACCAATGCATTTTACAGAAATACCCTAAGGGTGTTTCGCAGCTTTGGACATTCGTCCAAGATCAACACAACATAAATATACCTGTTTCAGGACAAGTTCATATCAACTCAGGTGAAGGCGTACGCCAAGCAGCACTTGCAGGTTTAGGCATCTCAAACCACTCCATCTGGCATGTGGAGGAAGATTTACAATCTGGCCA
Organism: Acinetobacter sp. YH16040_T; assembly: GCF_024605785.1. Classification (NCBI taxonomy): domain Bacteria; kingdom Pseudomonadati; phylum Pseudomonadota; class Gammaproteobacteria; order Moraxellales; family Moraxellaceae; genus Acinetobacter; species Acinetobacter sp. YH16040_T. The sequence continues at coordinate 1,818,031 of NZ_CP094541.1, forward strand.
GCTCATCCAAGTTCTACCCAATATCCCTGTTCAAAGTACTGCAATCTATGTGGTAATTCCGCATCGACATTTAGTTCCGCCTAAAGTACAGGCTTTTATGCGACACTTGGACGATTTTTTTCAGCATCAGTATGCTTGGTACGTATCGCCGAATTTATCTAAAAATTAGGCCAAGAACTTATCTTAAGTTACTGTTAAATGTCTTAATCAGCGGCGGAAGTTCAACTTCTAGGCTGCTAAACATTTCACGCTCAATATTGCGTACAATCGAGTCCAGCGGCAAATCATTTTCCTGCAAGCCAAAAGGCTCTTCCAGCTCTGCACTTAACGCATCCAAACCTAAAAATAAATACGCAATCAAAGCCACAATGACAGGTGTCCAAATCCCTAAACTGGCCTCTAGGCTAAATGGCAAAATCAGACAAAATGAATACACCGCGCGATGTAAAAGCACCGAATATGAAAATGGCAATGGCGTGGTCATAATACGGTCACAGCCTGCATGGATATCACCCATCGCTACGGTATGACGTGTAAGCGTGCTGTAGATAATGTCTGTAATCTGACCTTGCTTATAGGCTTTGACTAAATCTTTTTGAATAATTTCAAGTAAATACTGTGGTGCATTGATATTGTCTCGGCATTGCTGCCATTGCTGATCCGTCAAAGCTACGCCGTCTTTAAAATGTGCAATATCTTGTGATTCATAGCGTAAGCGATCACGTAACAAATTGCAAAACAGCATGATGCGGTACATCAACACGGTTCTCTGCTCATCTTCAAGGACATGGCTATCACGAATCATGTGGCGTGTATTGGCAATCAATGAGCCCCAAAGCTTGCGCCCTTCCCACCAACGGTCATAACAGGCAGTATTTCGAAAGCTCAAAAAAATCGACAGAATCACCCCAAAGATGGTAAATCCGATGGCTGGAACTTCAGGCGTATTCAGGTAGTGTGCAGCGCTTAGATACACCAAAATCGCCGACAAACTCACGACGACAGCCAACGCAGGCATGACTTTTGGGAGTATCGTGCCATGCCATGCAAATAAAAGTTTAAAACTATTATTTTTATTTCGAATGATCACTTATTTCCCCTCTGTACTGCCTTAATGAACAATTTCAACAATGAAAAAAGCCCAACCGAAGTTGAGCTTAATCTTAACCTACTTGATCTTAACCTATTGGGGATTCAAAGATGAATCCATTTAAAAGCTAAGATTTTATTTGCCTGGTTTGAAGCTGTCTTTCAAATCTAGAATACGGTTAAACACTGGTTTTTCCGCTGTATGATCAAACTGATCTGCAACAAAATAACCTTCACGTTCAAATTGGAAACGATCTTCAGGTTTTGCTTCTGCCAATGCAGGCTCAATGACCGCTTGAACCACTTTCAGTGATTCAGGATTTAAGTTTGCAAGGAAGTCATCACCCACTTCAGGGTCTGACTCAGTAAATAAACGGTCGTAAATACGAACTTCCGCAGCAATACCTTTGCTTGCAGAAACCCAATGTACAACACCTTTCACTTTACGGCCTTCAGGGTTTTTACCTAAAGTTTCAGGGTCGATTGAACATTTCAATTCAACCACTTCACCGTTCTCGTCTTTAATCACTTCATCGCACTTAATCACATACGCATGACGTAAACGCACTTCACCGCCCGGGATCAGACGCTTAAAACCTTTAGGTGCAACTTCTTCAAAGTCTTTACGGTCGATGTAAATGTCTTGAGTCAACGGAATAATACGGTCACCCATGTCCACGTTTGGATGACGTGCATGTACCAAATCCATTGCTTCAGGCAAGTTGGTTAAAGTCACTTTCAGTGGGTTTAACACCGCCATACCACGTGAAGCAGTATTTTCTAAAGACTGACGGATGCAATATTCAAGCATTGCAACATCAACAATACTGCCATCGACTTTCGTTACACCTACACGTTTACAGAAGTCACGCAGACCTTCTGGGGTAAAGCCGCGACGGCGCATACCCACAACGGTCGGCATACGTGGGTCATCCCAACCATTCACAAATCCACCTTCAACCAATTTACGTAATTTACGTTTAGAGGTAATGGTGTAATCTACATTTAGGCGGCTTGATTCGTACTGACGTGGTACAGATGGTGATTTAACTTTCTCTACAACCCAGTCATAGAATGGACGGTGATCAACAAACTCTAGTGTACACAGTGAATGCGTAACCCCTTCAATGGCATCTGATAATGGATGCGCATAATCGTACATTGGGTACATTTTCCATTTATCACCAGTTTGGTGATGTTCTGAATGCAAAATACGATACAAAATAGGATCACGCATATGAATGTTAGGTGAAGTCATGTCAATTTTGGCACGTAGTACTGCCTGACCTTCTCCTAACTCACCATTACGCATTTGTTCAAAACGCGCTAAGTTTTCTTCTACGCTAGCATCACGTTGCGGCGAGTTTTTACCCGGCTCAACAAAATTACCGCGGTTTAGTTTGATTTCTTCAGGGCTTTGCAAATCCACATAGGCATCACCTTGTTCAATCAATTGCACTGCCCAAGTGTAAAGCTGATCAAAATAGCTCGATGCATAACGTGGCTCGCCATTCCACTCAAAACCTAGCCATTTCACGTCATTGGCAATACCGTCTACATACTCTTGCTCTTCGGCATCTGGGTTTGTATCGTCAAAACGGAGGTTACATAGACCTGCGAATTCTTGAGCAATACCAAAGTTCAGACAAATAGCTTTTACATGACCAATATGTAGGTAGCCATTTGGCTCAGGTGGAAAACGTGTTACAACTTGTTCTGTACGACCTGCTGATAAATCATCGGTAATGACCTGACGTACAAAATCTAAGCCTGGCTGTTGTTCCTGCTGCGCAGCTTCGACAGGGGCATTGTTCTTGGTTGTCGGATTGTTAGGCAGGGATGAAACAACATCGTTTGGCTTCATGGTAATAAAATCACTTCTATAAAGATAAAATTAGGATAATTAAAACGCTTTTCTTCATTTTTAACAAAGAAAGTAACGTTTTTACTTGCCTTGTAGTTTACAGTTTGCTTATGCTTCTCACAACCAAAAAACCCATGGCTTTCATGTCCATGTACAGGAGATTACACAATGAGTTTTCCTCAAGTCGAATTAAACACCAATAAAGGTCGTATTGTTCTTGAGCTTAACACTGAAAAAGCACCTAAAACTGCTGAAAACTTCTTACAGTATGTTCGCGATGGTTTCTATGACGGCGTGATTTTCCACCGTGTTATTGATGGTTTCATGATCCAAGGCGGCGGCATGGATGAAAACTTCAAAGAAAAAACAACTCGTGATTCTATTGAAAACGAAGCTGACAACGGTTTAAGCAATGATGTTGGTACGATCGCTATGGCACGTACTCAAGCACCTCACTCTGCTTCAGCTCAATTCTTCATTAACGTGAAAAACAACTCTTTCCTTAACCACACTGGTAAAACAGCGCAAGGTTGGGGCTATGCAGTATTTGGTAAAGTAGTTGAAGGTCTTGACGTTGTTGACGCAATCAAAAGCGTTCGTACTGGTAACCGTGGCTACCACGCAGACGTTCCTCTAGAGAACGTTGTAATCGAATCAGCTAAAATCATTTCTGAATAAGAATCCCTCCTAACCTCCCTTTATAAAAGGGAGGAAAAGTCCCTCTTTTTTAAAGAGGGATTTAGGGAGATTCAAAGGAAAAGATTCGTGACCTATCTGTTTATCGCTGATTTACATTTGTCACCTGAACACCCTCGACTCGTTCGGGGGTTTTTAGCTTTGTTAGAACAATACAAAACTCAAAATACCCAGCTGTATATTTTAGGTGATTGGTTTAATGCTTGGATTGGTGATGACTTCACTGCCCCATGGTTAGACGAAATCATTACAGCACTAAAAGATTTCACTGCTTTGGGAAATCAAATTTATTTCCAAGTAGGTAATCGTGATTTTGCATTGGGTCAAAAGTTTTTAGATAAATTTCACGGTCAATTATTACAAGACGTGGATTATCTCCACATTGGCAACTATAAAATTCGTCTCGAACATGGCGATTTACTTTGCACCGATGATGTGTCTTACCAAAAGTTTCGTAAAGTGATTCGTAATCCTTTCCTATTAGGTTTCTTAAAGAGCTTACCGCTTAGCTTTCGACAAAAAATCGCCAATGGCTTCCGCAAAAAAAGTACAGAAACCAAGCAAGTTAAATCCTATGACATCATGGATGTAAATGCCGAAGCTGTAGAAAAGGCTTTAGAGCTAGCCGATCTACTGATTCATGGACATACCCACCGCCCCCAAATACATGATGTGCATGGCAAACCGCGTATCGTTTTAGGGGACTGGCGTGCAGAACAAGCTCAAATATTAGAGTTTAATGAAAACCCATCTGTGAGTGATTTAAAATTAAAAATTTGGTCTTACTAGTCCATAGCTTTCTAATCGTTAGCCTTTAGAAAAATTTACCATCATATCTGATTAATGTACGTATCCAAACCATGCAAACGTAGATTTTTAATTAAGCAAAAAAAAACAGCAGATCATCTGCTGTTTTTTTCATTTAAGCTAAGCGATATAGCTGGTTTGGGCCAGTATAGAAGCTTTTGCCATCTAGATTCAGGTTAAAGGTTTCGCCTGTTTCTAATTCAATCATTTGCCCAACATCAACCCAAATTAAACCAGCATTGGTATTTTGTTGACGTTTCAAAGGCACCAGTTTTACATTAATTTCGTCGCCATTTACGGCTTTGGCAGTTTGCCAAGTATTTAAAATATTCAAAAGATTTACTCAACATGTGAGCTTTTTGTGACAGAACAAAGAGATTAATCAATCGGGTTTGGAATAATAATTCTGTAGTTACAAAGATAAGATTCAAGTCAGAAGCTTGAATACAGATAAATCACAATCAGCTAAATAAAAAAAGATAAGCAGGAACATTACCCGCTTCGAGTTAAGCAGAAGTATACAATATTGCGCTTTGATTAGCAAAAGTAGGACTTATATATACTCTAAGCCACTACTTTTGCTAAAATTATTGAATTAATTTTTTTAACCAACGAGTAAATTAATTACCCACACAGTAAATAATATAACCAAGGCTGTACCGCTTAGTAACCACCTTCTGTTTTCATTACTTGGGTATCGGTTTTATACTTCGATAAAAGCTCTCGTAACGAATTCATGAGCACACTGGTATCGACACCCACGGCAACAAATTCTGTGCCTAACTCGATATATTTCTGAGTCACATCATGTTGTGTCGACAAAATACCTGCGGCTTTACCCGCCTTACGTATACGCTGAATTGCATCAATCACGGTTTTTTGTACTTCAGGATGGTTCGAATTCCCCTGATAACCCATCGTCGCCGACAAATCCACCGCACCAATAAATACCCCATCGATGCCATCAATTTTCAGTATTTCATCTAAGTTTTTAATCCCCTCAACCGACTCAATCTGAATCAGTAAACAGATATTTTCATGTGCAGTTGCATAGTAGTCAGGAATACTGTTCCAACGTGTTGCACGTGCTAATGCTGCACCTACTCCACGAATACCTTCAGGTGGATAACGTACTGCCTTAACCATAAGTTGAGCTTGTTCAACAGTTTCAACCATAGGAATCAGCAAGGTTTGCGCACCGATATCCAACAATTGTTTAATCAGTTGCACACTACCAATTGGAGGTCGAACTACGGCTTGCGAAGGATATGCTGCAATACTTTGCAATTGCGACAATGTCGTCCGTAAGTCACTTGGTGCATGCTCGCCATCAATTAGCAACCAGTCATAACCTGCGTTTGCAGCTATTTCAGTCCCATAAGCATCGGCTAATCCGACCCATAAACCAATCTGCTGTTCGGTTTTTAATTTTTTCTTGAAATGATTGGTGTAATCCATCGCTGCTGTCTCATGCTTAAACTATGATTAACTACAATTGATTAAACGCCTTTTGGCAAAAACTACCAATAGCATTTATCTATCTTATGATTTTATATAACTCTAATTCGCACTTCATACAGCTTAAATCTGTTAATTTTTAGCCAATGAGTACAGCATATACGACTAAGATCTATCTTTGGAAAATTTTCTCCTTAGACCATTTGGCCATTTATCCGCTAAACTACAGCAAACTATATCTGGAGATATTCGATGGATCTGTTAAACGTATCAAAACAACGCTATACCACGAAAGCATATAATCCTGCTAAAAAAATTCCACAGGAACAATTTGAGCGTTTATTACAAATACTCCGTTTAACACCATCTTCCATTAATATTCAGCCTTGGCATTTTTTTATTGCAGATCATGATGCAGCCAAACAACGCATTGCCAAAGCCTTAGTAGGAAAATATGCCTACAATGCCCCAAAAGTTTTAGATTCATCACATACGATTTTATTCTGTACTAAAGCAGACATCACTGCAGAGCATTTAGATAATCTTTTAAATCAGGATGATCGTAGTGGTCGCTTTAAAGATGACAAAGCCAAACAAGGTCAAAAAGACAGCCGTACAGGTTATGTCGATTATTATCGTAATGAAAAAGGTGATATTCAACGTTGGGCTGAAAACCAAACATTTATTGCTTTAGGTCAAATGCTTTTGGCAGCAGGCATTGAAGGTGTGGATGCAACACCGATTGGTGGATTTGACGAAGCGATCATCACTGAAGAATTGGGCTTAGTTGAACAAAACTTGATTCCTTCTGTACTGATGACTTTAGGCTATCGTAGCGAAAATGATTTCAATGCGAAATTACCTAAATCACGTCTGAATGCTGAAGAAATTTTTACACACCTCTAAGCTTTCCATAAAACCGACGAAAGGGGCAATTTTGCCTCTTTTTTGTCATTTCGGGACTTATTATTTAAACAATTATCGAGTATATTCTGCTCAAAATATACTCAGGTTTCTCCCTATGCCTACAGCTATAAAATTACCTATGAAATTTCATTGCGAAGCGTGCAATACGGTTTATTTACAAAAATATGCGGGCGATATGCTCCATAGCTATCCAAACTGCCCAAACTGTAAACAACCGGGTCAGTTACAAGGCACCATTGAAACTCAAGATTTTCTGAAGCACCCTGTTGCTGTGGGTAAATGTTATTTTGAAAATACCTTACAACGTTTTCAACAACTCACACGTTAAGTAAACATCTAAAACTAAAAGCCCTCAATACGAGGGCTTTTTTAATAACGACATATTTAGTAACAATGTGAGAAAATAGAAATTTTATAAATTGGTCTGAACTTTGCTGAATAATTTGAATCAAAACAACAATTCAAGCAGAGGTGGGACATGTCATATTTACTACAAATGCCGATGAAGTTTGAATGCGGTCATTGCCATCAAATGTATCTGCATACTTATCAATATACTGATCATCACTGCCCTGAGTGTCCAACCTGTCGAGATCAAGGACTGCTCATGGGCGTGGCTGAGTGGGATGATTTACTACAACACCCGATCGTTTTTGCTAAAAATTATCTTAGACAGACATGGCATATGCTAAGCAAACCACACTCATGATCCCTGCAATCAAACCAAATACGGTTGCGACTCTCAATTTTTCTTTAAAGATGATGAGGCCCGCAACCACACCTAAAACCACGACCAAAATATTCATGCCAGCAAATACGATTGCAGGTGTGTCTTTAAGCAACATGTGGGCTTTCACATACAGTGCAATATTGGCAAAGTTTAAGAGACCTAAGCCCAATCCAGCGAGGATATTTTTGGTCTGCCCCAAACTGCCGTGCTGTACGATGTTATAAATACTCGAAAGTAAAAATGCACAAATAAACACCAGATTTAAAGTCACCGCAAACTGCATGCCTAAACCTGAAGCAAATTTTAATAGCACATCAATCAGTGCATAGCCTGCCCAAACGCTTAATAAAAATAAAATCCCCTGCTTTCCATCAATGCTTCCCTTACGCTGTGAAAATAAAATCAGCAATACCGCAAGTACACCAAGTGCAATACCAATGAGCTTAATGGCATTAAAATATTCACTGAAAATAAAATAGGCTGCGCTAAGAGAAAGCACAACAGATAAGCGCTGAGCCAATTCGGTTTTTAAAATACCTGCTGTTTGCAGTGAGCGTGCTAAGCAATAAAAAATCGTCGGCAGTAATACACCCAAAGCCGCAATTAAAACCCACGGCGTTTTATTAATCGAAATATGGGCTAGATCCGGCTTAAACCATAGAAAACATAAAATACTCGCAGATGCATAATTCCATGTGATCATTTGTGCAGGGTTAAAACCCCGATCACGACAGAGTTTTAGAATTACTGAAACGAGAACACTGCAAATCGCGGCAGCAAAGATCAATTCCATGACACGCTCTTATTCTTGAGTTGTATTTAAAGCAATTTTTCTAAGTTCAAATCAAAGAAAAGCCCACTTAATTGTGGGCTTTTCTTCAAAAATAATCTATCTCAAGACAAATTATTTATAGTGACTCACCATTTTCTCTAAAGAAATTGGACGAATCTTGTCAGCATTACCCGCTGTACCAAATGCTTCATAACGATCGATACAAATTTGTTTCATTGCATCAACAGTTGCAGAGAAGAATTTACGTGGGTCAAATTCAGCTGGTTTTTCAGCCATCATACGGCGCATAGCACCTGTAGATGCAAGACGTAAGTCAGTATCGATGTTAATTTTACGAACACCGTGTTTGATTGCGTCTACAAGTTGGTCTACTGGAACACCATAAGTTTCGCCGATGTTACCACCGAATTCATTAATTACAGCTAACCATTCTTGTGGCACAGAGCTTGAACCGTGCATTACAAGATGTGTATTTGGTAAAGCAGCGTGAATTTCTTTAATACGGTCAATCGCTAAGATGTCACCTGTAGGTGGACGAGTAAATTTGTACGCACCGTGTGAAGTACCCACTGCAATTGCAAGTGCGTCAACATTGGTATCTGCTACAAATGAACGCGCTTCTTCAACTGAAGTTAAAAGCTGAGAATGGTCAAGTACGCCTTCAGCGCCTACACCATCTTCTTCACCAGCCATACCAGTTTCAAGGCTACCTAAACAACCGATTTCGCCTTCTACTGAAACGCCACACGCATGTGCCATTTGAACAGTACGACGAGTCACGTCTACGTTGTATTCGTATGAAGTTGGTGTTTTACCGTCTTCACCTAATGAACCGTCCATCATCACTGATGAGAAGCCAAGTTGAATAGAACGTTGACATACGTCAGGGCTAGTACCATGGTCTTGGTGCATAACCACAGGAATATGTGGCCATTCTTCGATTGCTGCCAAAATCAAATGACGCAAGAACGGAGCGCCTGCATACTTACGTGCACCCGCAGATGCTTGTACGATTACAGGTGAATTTGTTGCATCTGCTGCAAGCATAATTGCACGCATTTGTTCTAAGTTGTTTACGTTGAATGCTGGTACGCCGTAAGCATGTTCGCCGGCGTGATCCAAGAGCTGGCGCAATGAAATAAGAGCCATAATATCCTCCCAGGTAATGCCGCATATTCTACATGCTCAATCATTTCAATTCAGCAACAAATAACACTATTTAAAAAAAAATCCCTGCATTTGCAGGGACTTTTTAAATAAAGACAACAATCTTAGTGAGTTGCTGCTGCTGAAGCGGCTGTTTCAGCGTCAGCTGTTGCTTCGTCTGCAGGTGCATTTGCAATTTCAGCAGGAACATCTTGATTCTTTTCATCCAATACTGGCTTATCAAGTTCATCAATGGCTTTTTGTTGTTCTGGCGTTGTTTGAGCATTATCTACGGCAACAGCAGATGCTTCTGATTCCGTTGGTGCAGACTCTTTTTTAGCACAAGCTGTCAAAGTTAATGGAGCAATTAAAAGTACAGCAAGTGCAAGTTTTAAGTTCATCGTTGTTTCCTACTACTGCGAATTAGGTGTTGCGATGAATTTTATTGCAGAAATATTGCACTTTGATGACGGCAAAATGAATGGGCGATAAAAAAAGGCTGACCGAAGCCAACCTTTTTTAATACTGTACTATCTTATTAATAATACTAAATTAAGCACGGTCAAGAAGCGCTGCTACAGCAGGAAGAGTTTTACCTTCAACGAATTCAAGGAAAGCACCACCACCAGTCGAGATGTAACCAATTTTGTCTGCAACTTCATATTTATCAATTGCAGCAAGCGTATCACCACCACCCGCGATCGAGAAGCCTTCAGATTCAGCAATCGCTAAAGACAATGCTTTAGTGCCTTCGCCGAATTGATCAACTTCAAACACACCTACTGGACCATTCCATAGAATAGTTTTTGAAGTTTTCAAAATCTCAGCAAATGCTTTTGCAGTTTCAGGACCTACATCCAAAATCATATCGTTGTCTGTTACATCTTCAACTTTTTTCACAACAGCTTTTGCAGCAGCTAATGAACCAAGGAAGTCAGCAAAATCAATTTTAGCAGCATCAGCAACAACAACATCTGTTGGAAGTGGTACAGATACTTTTGCAGCAATGGCTTTTGCTGTGTCGATCAGGTCATTTTCACAAAGTGATTTACCGACATTGAAGCCTGCAGCAGCTAAGAATGTATTGGCAATACCACCACCCACGATCAATTGATCACAGATGTCAGATAGTGAAGTTAATACATCTAATTTAGTAGAAACTTTTGAGCCCGCAACAATCGCAACCATTGGTTTTGCAGGAGTTTTAAGTGCACGACCTAGCGCATCAAGCTCAGCAGCAAGTAAAGGACCTGCAGCAGCGACTTTTGCACAACGTGCTACGCCTTCAGTCGATGCTTCTGCGCGGTGAGCCGTACCAAATGCATCCATAACGTAAACATCACAAAGTGCTGCATATTTAGCAGATAATTCAGGATTGTTTTTCTTTTCACCTACATTGAAACGGCAGTTTTCAAGTAAAACCACTTGACCTGGCACAACGTCAACACCATCCAAATAGTCAGTGATCAATTGAACATCTTGACCCAAAGCTTCTGTTAAATAAGCGGCTACAGGTGCTAGAGACTGTTCTGCTTTAGGCTCACCTTCAACAGGACGACCTAAGTGTGAATACACCATTACAGCAGCACCTTTTTCTAAAGCTGCTTTAATTGTTGGCAACGCCGCACGTAAACGTGCATCGCTTGTAATCACGCCATTTTTAACTGGTACGTTAAGATCTTCACGGATCAGAACACGTTTACCCGCCAAATCTAGGTCAGTCATACGCTGAAAGTTCATGCATTACTCTCTTTTATTGATATCAAAACGCGACGATTTTAAATGATTATGCAGAAAAACGTTAGCTTCTTTTGCAGAAAAGCTATGTAGAGCCAAAGTTTTGTTATGATAGCGAAAAGCCTTATAAAGATTCAGCGCTTATGTCGATTCATCCAGACCCAAATATTAATCGTTTAAATGTTTTAGGCGAACCCTTGGCAAGCTGTTGTTTTGATCCGATTACCGGATATTTTAGAAATGGCTTTTGCCATACAGCAACAACAGACCTTGGTCAGCATACGATGTGTGCACAAATGACATCTGAATTTTTAAACTTTTCCCAAAAAGTTGGCAATGACCTAATCACACCCTTACCCGAAGTTGGTTTTCCAGGACTACAACCTGGTGACTTCTGGTGTATCTGTGTGACTCGCTGGGTGGAAGCGTATCAAGAAGGATTTGCCCCACCTATTAAAATACAAGCGTGTCACCAAGCGGTGCTGTCTTATGTACCGCTTGATGTACTTATGGAATATGCAGTGTAATGAGTACTTCCAAAATCATTTTGGCTTCTAGCAGCCAAACCCGTAAAGACCTGATGGACCGTTTACGGATTGATTACCACTCAATCGTACCAGATATAGACGAAACACCTCGCGGTGAAAACCACGCCGATGAGTTAGCAAAGCGACTGGCATTTGAAAAAGCTTCTGCGATTGCAAACCAACACCCAGACGCAATTGTGATTGGTTCTGACCAAGTCGCATGGCGCGAAGGCGCACCAGATATTTTTATTGGTAAACCGCTTTGCGATGAAAAAGCCGTTAAGCAGCTTCAAGCCAATTCAGACAAAATCGTTTATTTCAGTACTGCACTCAGTGTCCAACAAAAATCGATAGGTTTTGAACAAACCCTTGTCGAGCACTATAAAGTGAAGTTTCGCAAACTTAGCTTGCCTGAAATTGAACGTTATGTTCAGGTTGAACAGCCGCTACACTGCGCTGGCAGTTTTAAGTGTGAAAGTTTAGGGATTAGCTTATTTGAAGAAATGATCGGGCAAGACCAAACCACACTCATGGGTATGCCGATGATTAAACTCTGCAATATTTTGCGTGAGCTTAAGATCTTAGTCCCATAATTTTAAAATCTTTATCTGTTACAGCATAATAAACACATCATTAGCTCTTTATGGGCTAATGATTAAAAAGTCACTTACTTATTTATTACAACCAAGAACTGAAAACATGAAAACGTTTAATTTACTTTCATCTAGCCTCATTAGCATTAGCCTTCTATTTTGTTCGACAAACGGTCATACCAATACAGTGAATCAAACTGTGACCAACTCTCAGCAATACAATAAAAACTTAGTCAATGAATGGGTTCAATATAAATTTATCTATGCTGAATTAGAACAACAAGGCGCTGCGATGCAGGAGCAAATCATTCAACAACTGGGCACTAAAACCAAAACCGGTGGTAGTAACACGCCAGAACAACAAATCAATAAACTGGTTGCTCTAGGCAAACAAAAATTTGAAAGCATTCAGCCACAAACAGTTGAAGTGAAAAAACTTCTAAAACTACAAACCGAAAATGTTGAAATGATGGCAAAAGTCATGCCGAATCATTTCAAATTAATGTCTGATAAAGAAAATACTAAAATTGACACCAATGCACATTTTGAGCAATTCATGAAATTTTCAGCGACCACGGCTGCTGCCAATAGCTATGATTTGGAAGTTGAAAAATTAGTCATGCAATATCTCAAAGACAATCCTTTAAAATAGTCTCAAGTTAATCGAAATAATTTAATGAAATAGAGCCTTGCTAAAAACTGGAATCTCAAGGGACAATATATCCATTGAAATTGTATGTATTTAGCTATGGCTCATTCTCTTGACATCCTCGGCGGTATCAGCGCTGAACAATTCCTTGCCGAATATTGGCAGAAAAAACCATTATTGGTTCGTAATGCACTCCCTGAAATTGCCCATATACTAGAACCCAAAGACATTCTTGAATTGGCTTTAGAAGATAACGTCACTGCACGTCTCATCAAACAAAAAGATCGTGATCCTAACCAATGGACAGTAAAATCTTCTCCACTACTTAAAGCTGATTTTCAAAAAATGCCGAAACTGTGGACTTTATTGGTTCAAGCTGTCGATCATTATTCTTTTGACCTAGCCGAGCTTTGGAAGCAGTTTTCATTTATTCCGCAATGGCGTCGTGATGACATCATGGTGTCGTATGCACAAAAAGGTGGCTCTGTCGGACAACATTTTGATTTTTACGATGTATTCCTCGTACAAGGCTATGGTCACCGCCGTTGGCAATTAGGTCAGATGTGTGATGCAGATACTTCATTTGTCGAAGGTCAACCGCTTCGCTTACTGCCAGAAATGGACGTTCATTTTGATGAAGTGCTTGCTCCCGGCGACTTACTTTATGTACCACCAGGCCTATCACACTATGGCGTAGCTGAAGATGAATGTCTGACGTATTCATTTGGCTTCCGCATGCCAAATGTCACTGAAATGATGGATCGAGTGACAGACAAATTCACAGACAATCCTCTACTTAAAAATCCATTAACTGACATTTTACGTGACCAAATCAGTGCGATTGGCCAAGTGACTGAAAATGAACTTGAGTATTTAAAAGAAAAGTTATTTGAACAATTGCAAAATTCAACCGTACTTGAAGATGCAATCATGAGCTTAATGTCAGAACCTAAATATCCTGACAATATTCCTGAAGCAGAAGAAATCGGCACTGGTGATTTAGAGGAAGCTCTAGATCAAGGCTATCAACTCATGTTAGAACCTGCTTCACGCTTACTTTACACAGAGCAAGATGGTGATATTTTGTTTTGGGCAAATGGTGAAGGAATCTGTATCTCAGACGAATTTGCATTGCATTTAAAAACCATTGCCGATGGTCAAAGTCTAGCGCTAGACGAATCTTTATATGATGCTGATATTTTAGAAGATATTGCCATGCTATTAAATGAATCTGTACTCATGCTCGTCCCAACAGAAGCTGAATAAAATCAATAAAAAAGGGAGCGTCACGCTCCCTTTTTATGCTACTGAATAGCATTATTTTCGCTTTCTACGATTTAAAAAATCTTCGACTTGATCGGCTTTTTTCTCCACGATGACGCGATAAACCCATACAATCAATAACACCAATCCAATAAACCAAAGATAGCGCATTACACCGTATTGACTGCCTTTGCCTTGTCAAATTTGTAATTCAATACTTTGAAACTCCACATTCCTCGACTCTAACAAACTCAGTTGACTGGTCATGCTATTTGGGTCGTTGGCAGCATTGACTGAAAAAGGTGCACCATCCATGACAAAAGTAAATTCTTGTCCTGCATCCAATGTCTCTAATCGTTCAACCTGATCAACACCTGCGTCCATTTGCATGAGATTGCTTGAGGTTTGTTGAATAGCAGCATTGTAGTTATCAATTTGAAATTTAACGGATACCTCGCCACTGGTCATTGCCCTACCTCTGACCAACAAGACTGCACGATATGGGTTTTGGCTCGATGTCGCCGTGTAATCCACTGCAAAATTTTTAGTGTTTAATGCATTTGTATGGCTTTGACTTTCTGTGAGTAATTGCTGAATTTCTTCGGTGCTTAACACTGATTGTTGGAACAAAATCTGCCCATACTCACCCGGTTTAGGCGCTTGATCCTGCGAACCACAAGCGGCGATAAAAGTGACACAGCAGAACAATGCAATGCGCTTTAGGTTATTTAATATCTAATTGATCATCATTTTTATTATTTCAACATATTATTTTATGCAGCTGATTTTAAATTAATTTCTGTATGAATAATCGTACAGCCTTGCTGAGAATGAATTTTGAAATTCCCACCTATCCGCTCTACACGCATTTTCATACTTCGCATCCCAATACTCATGCCATGATTTGAAACACTCTCAACATCGAAACCGACACCATCATCTTCAATAGTTAATAACAATGCGCCATTTTCGAACTGTGACAGCGTGACATTGACATGATTTGCTTGGCTATGTTTCACAATATTGGTCAGGCTTTCTTCAATCACTCGTATTAAAGTCAGACACTGAATTGCCGTTGGTTTGATCGCCCACTGCGAAGGAATACACCATTTGGCATTCATTTCCACTTCATCCATCAACTGACTAAAGCGATGTCGAACAGGTGCGATCCAGAGCAAAGGTGAATCTGGCACTTTACTGTCTAAAGATGATCCACTATCAATAATTTGCCTTAAATCATCCCGAAGTAATTTCAACATCGACAAGAACTGTTTGTTTGGAATATTACTTTCACACTGATCAACCAAGATCATCGAGCGCACAATGGATGCGCCCAGACCATCATGCAGATCATGTGATAATTTAATTCGTTCTTGCAGGCGTACATTACTCAGTTCAAGCTGATGTTTATCATTCAAGCTACTGCATAGTTCATCACTGACTTTCTGAACTTCAAATGCCAGATCATCATTATATTTTTCAATTTTCTGTATATTTCGATTGAGTCTCGCCCCCAAGATCACCACTATAAATAAGGTTATAATCGGTGAAGTAAAGGGTGATAAAGGTGTAAAATTTTCTTTTGGAAAGAGTACCAAAACCATGATGTCAGCTATGACTATCACAATTATCGCAGTCAAACAGATTGCTAATAAAATATAGTCCTTTCTTCGTTCTTTGAAACAAATTTTACACAGATAGAGGTAAGTGATAAAAAAGAATGCACAATACAAAAAGAAAATAAGGCTCGAAATTTCCGCATTTTGTTCAAATGGCCAAATACATACTACACCAATCAGAGCCGCAGTGAGCATAGTACAGGACAATTCAATTCGCGGAAATTTACGTCCAACAAAGCGCAAGATATAGATGCTAAAACACTGAAAGTACAGCATTGAAAATATCAAATTGGCTTTGGTGGAAAAAATCGAATCTGGGTATGGAAAGGTTTCAGTAGTCAGAGCATTACTGAGAAATAAAATCCACAACACTGTTGAAAGCGCAAACCAGCCAAAACTGGTATCACGAGGACGCATCAACCAAATAATGAAGCAAATTAGACCCAAGACCCCGGAAAGAAAAATATTTAACTGTAAAATGGTTCGACGTGTCCATGTGGCTTCTTCGGCCTGCTCCAACGTTGCCATTACATTATTAAATTTAACTGGTCCTAATCCTGCATTTAGACTCGAGTAGCCATACACATAGATCAAAGTTTCATTATGATCATGTTTGATTCCACTTATCGGTAAAATCCAATAGCGCGCAACATTCCAACTTTTAGAAATCGGTTCTTGAAGATTTTTATTGGTCCACAGCAAGTCGCCATTCAGAAAGACTGAACCCGTATTAATGATATAATCAATATATAGTACGATGGGTTCTGCCAAACGGGCATTATTTTTACAGTACCAAGACCAGTCTAGTTTATACCAAGCACCACCTTGATAACCTTCCCAGTCTTTATCTTCTTTCCAACGATCAGGTAATTGTGTGGTTTTCCATCCCGTTCTGGGTAATTCTTGATTGGATGGTGTTTTCACCCGTGAAATGCTATTCACAGTTACATTACATTGATCATTTACAGGGAATACTTGCTCTGCATGACTCAAGCTCCCCCATACTAAACAGAGGATAAATAAGAAAAAATATCCTCCTTTACGCATTATAGAATACCCATAGATCTTGCTGTACTCACGGCTTTGGTTCGTTTCGTTACGGCTAATTTGCGATAAATATGTTTAATATGGCTTTCTACGGTATAGCGAGAAACAAAAAGCTGTTCAGCAATCTCACGGTTACTCAAACCTTGAGCAACCAAACATAAAATTTCTTTTTCACGACTGGTCAAGAGGTTCAGGTCTGCTTCATCGGCGACTGTTTGTTCTGGACTTGGCGCTTCGGCTTCGGATATTTGTTTAAGGATTTCTCGTGCAATAAATGGGTCAATCGGCGCCCCACCACGTAAAATACTCCGAATAGATAAAAGTACTTCAGCATCATCACGTTCTTTTAATACATAGCCCGTTGCACCTGCTTTAATTGCGGCAAATAAGCTTTCTTGTGTACTCCATGCAGAGACAACCAAGATCATGGTATTACTTTCGAGGGAACGTATTTTTTCAATAATTTCGATACCACTACCATCAGGCAAACCTAAGTCAACTAAGGCTAAGGATATCGGTTGGGTCTCTACGGCTTGAATAGATTCTTTAACATTTTTGGTGAAGATAAGCTCTTCACGCTTATAACCCAGCTCTGTCAAAATTTGACGTAAACGTAATTGAATAATTTCCTCATCTTCAACGACGAGCACCGGTACGGGTAGTATGACTTCTTGTGGTGACATGATTTACTTCCCCCGAAAAAATGAAATGTCTTTTACATTAATGAGTTTAATCCTTTTAGGATATCCCTATAATTAAGTAAATTTCTTATTTTTTAACAATTTATTCTAATTCAATTGATGCAGCTATGATGCATTTTTCTTCTAATTTTAAATCCATTTAACATTACAATACGTGTATAGCCATCAGTCTGACTATACACTGCACTTAGCTTAAACTTGAGTGAGATTAGCTCAAATATTGCTTCTTCAGATATTTTACAATTTTTTCAGATTCAAAAAGTTCTACACCAGTATTAGGATCTTTCAAATATGGCACTTGAATATTGTTCCCCATGATTTTTAACACTTGTTCACGCTTGCCACCTTTCAGGGGTACATATTTACCAGGTCTTAAGCGCATTACCGCTAATCCCTGATCTTGCCAACGTTCCTTAGCCACATTATGAAAGATATATGCCAATTCCATTTCAGACAATGCGCTACGTACGATACGTGTATATGGACTCGCTTCAAAACCCCATAGTTCTAAGAGTTGACTTGGAGCATCACGATGAATGACTTTACGGTGCACCCACACGCCTTGAGCCCCATTAATTAAGGTTCCAACATAGGCAACATACGGAATTTTAGGATAATTGGCATATTTCCTAGGAGTCTGACCTGTTTTGCCATAATGTTTAAATAGATGATGAATTATTTGCTGAGATTCGTACAAACGATCCCCAGTATTGTCATCCACCAAGAAAGGGAATTGCTGTTTTCCACCTAATTTCTGTACCTCTAAACGGTACTTTTTAGCCCCTTTGGGACATGGGTAAACCTCATAATCCAAATTAAGTGTGGTCAAAACTTCACGCACACGACGGCAATACGGAGAACCTTCAAATTCGTACAGTTTAAGGGCTTTATCAGGTTGTTTGGGATAAGGCGTCCCATTTGTACCTCGTCCGCCCTCTGCTACGCCTGAGAGCAACGCTTGCGCCACTTTTAATTGATGCAACAACATATATTCTTCCTTTCTTCTTTTATTTCGTATTTTTATACAACAGCCGAGAGTCCTCAGCTGAAGTTTGTATTTTTTCCAGATTTATATCGTCGTATATAAGTAAGCAATGCCAACTGATTCCATGACTAAAAACTCAAACCCACTTAAAGAACAACCAATTGCTCTTTTGAAACAACAATGCCGTTATTGTCAGCATAAATAAAATCACCAGACTGAATGTTTACACCACCAAAACTTAATGGAATATCTGTTTCACCCACGCCTTTGCGGTTACTTTTTTGTGGAATCGCAGCCAAAGCATGCACACCTAAATCAAGTTCGGCAATCGCATCAACATCACGCACGCAGCCGTAAATAATGACGCCATTCCAATGATTGTTAACTGCAGATTCAGCAATCATATCACCCATCAAGGCACAGCGCATCGACGCACCACCATCCACAACCAATACTTTACCCGTACCATCGGTTGCCAATAATTCTTTAACACGAGAGTTATCTTCAAAACATTTGACCGTCATCACCTGACCGCCAAAACTTTTTCGTGCACCATAACTTTGAAAGAATTTACCATCCAACGACGGGATCACCACTTGTAATTCTTTATCTGGATGATCATCAAGTAAATCACAGGTGACGAATGGAACTGTAGACACGGTATTTCCCTCATTTAATTGTTAGTATGCGTAAATTATCATAAATCTCGAACTTTTCAGTCTGAGTTTGTGCTGCATCGACCATAGTATGAGCCACTTGCTGTGCTGTCACTGGCTTAAATTTGAAACGGTCTGGTACAAAATGCGAAAAGCGCATATAAAGTTTCTGTGTCGCATCTTCTAAACGCCGAGATTCATGACGCTCGCCAAGTAACAGCGAAGGCTTTAATATCGAAAGTTGATTTAACTTTAAGGTTTTTAAATAATATTCCAATTCCCCTTTGACTCGATTATAAAAAAATGCGGAATTGGCGTCAGCGCCCATAGCACTAACTATGATCAAATGGGTTTCTGTATATTCTAATAATTCAGCAAAATGCGCATTGATGCTAAAATCGATCTGATAAAAATGATCTTTAGACCCTGCTTTTTTAATGGTCGAGCCTAAACAACTAAAGGCATGACTATAATCTCTCACATCATCCTGAGTCAGAGAAAGAAAGCACTGATCACCATTTGTTGAACTTTTGCCAGTCCATTCAGTTCATGGTCACGCTGACGTACCACAGCCGTAATATTCTTACATCCTGTATTTTGACTGAGCTGACGAACCAATTCCCGCCCGACCAATCCTGTTGCCCCAATGACAATTGCATTCTCTATACTTTTAGTCATTTTTCATACAATCTCAATAACTTTAGACTAATCTAACGTTTTCTTTAAAATTTTTCTGCATCTAAAATGTTGTCAAAGCATGTCAAGACTTGACTTAAGCGCTTAGTTTAATCACAATATGGCACTTGTTTACGGGCTGGTGATAGTTCTTCTGATGTTGGTTTTCAGATGTAATTTCAGCCCGCCCAGACCAATCTATTTCAAGGAGTGCACGAGTGGCAAACTCTGCTCAAGCAAAAAAACGTGCTCGTCAAAACGTTAAAGCACGTCAACACAACGCAAGCTTACGTTCTATGGTTCGTACTTATCTTAAACGCACAGTAGCTGCTATTGCTGCTGGTGATTACGCTGTCGCTACAGAAGCTTACAAAAAAGCTGTTCCTGTAATCGACCGTATGGCTGATAAAGGCATCATCCATAAAAACAAAGCTGCTCGTCATAAGAGCCGTTTAAATGCACAAGTTAAAGCTTTAGCTAACTAATTTGTTGCGATGAAAAAAGCCCTTCTTAGGGCTTTTTTTGTTTTTATAAATCAATAAGTTATACAATAAATATGCACTCTTGTTGCACTTAACATTCTCTAAGCTATTAAAAATAAATTGTAATAATTTTAAAAATATTATTTTTTAGACATCCAATACGTATACCGGTCAACAAAAGACCATTTAGTAATTCTTGGACTATATAGCTCAGAACTCGTTCCAATTCCTCCTACTTTTTTAGAACGTGAGAATAGTTTTCCGGATGATATTTACCTTAGAGCAACATATACTCAAATCATCTTAAGATACGGACGCTAACCATGATTGTTATGAAGAAAAATAAAAAGTATCTCTCCTATGTAAAACAAGAAGATGATTTGGATTATTGGGAATTATCAGAAGTGAATTTTTTAGATCAATCGGGCTGGCATTGGACTAGTGATTATGAGAAAGCTAAATATTTTATGAGTAAAAGAGATGCTGATATTTTCTTGGCTAAAAAGAAGGGGGAATTTTGGGAAGGTGTGGTGATAGTTAGTGAGTGATATTCAAAATAAAATTATAAATATTATTGCCATTACAATGGCCATAAGCTTTTTCTGTTTTGCTTCATCTTGGATATTGTTTGAATTTAAGGGTTCATCAAACTCGCTAAAAGATACTTGGTCTATTGTTTCCTCTTTATTTAGTGGTGGCGCTGCCCTTATTGCAGCTTATATTGCGTCTTTATTATTTAATGATTGGAAAGAGCAGCACAATAAATCTATTTTATCAAACGAAGCTAAAATAATTTTTAGAAAAATTAGTGAATCCTATTTATTATTAGCCACTTACAATAAATCCTTAGATAGAATGTTAGGTAACTCTGTTGCCTTTTCTATTAATGATATTCACAACTCTATGGAGCCCTTGGTATCGTTTAATCAAGAAATAATAGTTGATTTAAAATATTTTGAAGATCTGTCGTCAGAATCCAAACTCAATAACATGATCAAAGCTTATAACAATTTGGTAAGTCAACATGTGGATTATTTAGACAGCTACATTAAATGCCCTGATAATAAATTAATATCTGAAGACTTTGTCTCGAGAGGAAAAGTATTTACATCTGGACTAAATAGCACTTCACAAACTATTCAGTCCAACCTTAAAGAGTATATATTATTTAAAGATATCCTAAAGTAAGCCCTCACTTGAGGGCTTTTTAACATTAGAATTCTTCCACTGGTAGCAAGTCAACTGTCTGACCTGCCAAGCTATGATGACAATCTGATAAGAATTGAATTCTTCCATCAGTGATGAAAGAGTGACATTGACTTGGGTGGCCTTGGTTCACCATTAATGATGGTGTGAATGTTGGTACATCCACATTCCCATTAAAACCCCACCGGATACGATGCTGCTCACCAACATGGATGGGGTGTAAGGTTTTACACCCCGGACACTCAATGAAGTAAATGCCTTGTGATTCAAGTAATACTTCGCTTACTTTCTTAAACTCACTCATTTGCTGGCCTCATATTCAATTAGAACTTCGGCCACCGCTTTCGCAGCCGACCAATATTTTGAATGAAATGCTGCAAGTTCTGTTGCGTTTGAAATAAAGCCAAGCTCTACAATTAAACCGCCAGCATTCACGTATGCCAAGCGACCACGCGCAGATTTAGACTGATCAATCCAGCCATTGTCACCACGTAATCGACTACCAAGAGCATCCGCTACGGCTTTGGATAACTTTTGAGCCAAGACCTTATCTTTTGGCAATGCAATCGTTTCTACCCCATTCGCTTGTTTTGAAGTCGCTGCATTCATGTGAAATTCGACTGCCACACTTGAGCCTTGAATTAATTTTACCGCAGCAGACAATGGATCGTTTTTAGTGCCAGTACCATCGGTCTTGACCTGCAATCCAGCTTCACGCAAATAATGAGTCACTGCGTTGCGGAAGTTGACGACCAGATCTGCTTCTTTGGTTTTGCCATTTACTGCACCCGGATCTGCATTGCTATGCCCTGCTGTAATGGTGGCGAAGCCTAAAGTCTGATTATGCAATTGTGGCTGTGCAATCTTACGACCTATCCAGCTCAAAGCTGGCAATACAGTACCAATAATAAAAGGCGCATATTGTTCAGGGATAAAATTAAAGTCCAACGCCCATTGAATAACTAAAACTGCAAGCATTAAAAAAGCCCCCAGTAGTGGGAGCTTTACGGATAAGTACTGAAGTGCACTTTCTTGGATTAATTTCATTTTTCCTCTCTCATATTTCGTTCATAAATTTTGTTGCGGATTTCTTCAACTGTTCTTAAGAGTTGGTCAGATTGTTTTTCAAGAACTTGGATGGATTGGCTGTTGGCTATGGTTTGAGTGTTTACCGTGTCTGTCTTGCTCGTCTGAGTATTCCAAGCGACGACGAATAGACCTGCTAAGAAAATGCCACCAAAGCGCACAAGGCTTGTGGTGTTATCAATCTTGGTTTTGCTTTCATGTAGCACCCTGATCTGCATATCCATTTCTTTAAACTTCGGATCGATCTCATTTCGGACTTGCTTGATCTCGCTTTTAAAGTTTGACTTGGCTCGATCTAAGTCATCTTGCAGATTGTCCCGAGTCTGAGTTAAGTCATTTCGTGTCTGCTGATGTTCCTTATTGAGCTGCTCTAACTGCATATTCATGCGGTCAAGCTTTTGGGGCATTTCAGCCAACTTATCCATACTTTTTCCAAGATCGTTAATCTTGTCTGAGATGGCAAGAAGCTGCCCTGCTGTCGCTACTGGTGGGTCAGATGAGTAGTCATTTGACATTGCGCCCCCTAAATTTTGGTAATAAAAAAGCACCTTTTGGTGCTTAGAATTTGTTGATGTGTGGCGACAAGCAAAAGCCGAGATTGAAATTCGGCACAGATGCATCAGCCGATATAATTAAAACATCAACGCTATTATATGCTGAGCAATAGATTTTGCCGTTTTCAGCAAGGACTCCACCTGCCCACTTGAGACCATCGCTTAAACCAGCCCCCATACTTGATCGCGTCGCGGTACCTTCAATCGGATCAATAATTAAAATATTATCAGAGCTAAATGGCACACAATAAATTTTGCCATCTACCCCCAACACCCCGCCTTGCCATTTACTACTGCCACTTAAACTAGCACCCATATTTGAGCGAGTTGCTGTATTGGTTTCAGGGTCTATAATTAAAATATCTGTTGCGTTTACCGGCACACAATAAATTTTGCCATCTACCCCCAACACCCCGCCTTGCCACTTGTAATTCCCACTTAAACTAGCCCCCATATTTGAGCGAGTTGCTGTATTGGTTTCAGGGTCTATAATTAAAATATCTGTTGCGTTTACCGGCACACAATAAATTTTGCCATCTACCCCCAACACCCCGCCTTGCCATTTCTCACTACCACTTAGACTAACCCCCATGTTTGAACGTGTGGCTGTGTTTGCTACAGGGTCAATAATTAATATGTTGGATGCGTTTGCTGGTACACAATAAATCTTACCATCTGGTGCTAATACACCACCCTGCCACTTGACACTACCACTTAGACTAACCCCCATGTTTGAACGTGTGGCTGTGTTTGCTACAGGGTCAATAATTAATATGTCTGCTGCGCTAAATGGTACACAATAAATCTTACCATTTGGCGCTAATACACCACCTTGCCACTTCTCACTACCACTTAGACTAGCCCCCATGTTTGATACAGTATTTGCAATCGGATCAATAATCAAAATGTCTGCTGCGCCAAATGGTACACAATAAATCTTACCATTTGGCGCTAAGACTGCTCCTGAAAATTTTAACGATGCCCCACCTGTATTAAAACTTCGTGCAGCTGAGCCGGTTAATGAGTGAAAATCTTTTGCTTGCTGTTGAAGCTTTTGTAGAAACGCAGACGTTTTGAGCCACATTCCGGTTTTTACTTCAACTTTAAAACACTCAGTAAAAACCTCTTGATCACCCAGAAAACAAGAAAGCATGTAGCATATTGTTTGACCTTCTTCTACGTCAAAATCTTCATAGAATAATTCACCATCAGTTAACTCAACCAATGGCGGTGGCTTGGTGCTCACATCAAACTCTTCATCACTTTTGTAAATCCGCACCCCTTCAGTAATGACGTTATCATCCGTCCAACTTATCCGAATTTTTACACTTGCTGTCATAGCTCAATTACCTCGAAAGTCACGTTTTGCAGTGCAATCAGATTAGATATACGTACTGTATGATTGAATGCATTAATACAGTCATATCCATCACGTACTGTTTTTAGATTAATGTGCAATGATCTTGTTTCAGCTTGCATTACAGACTCAAGCAACGTGTAGCTGTTTAATGCGGTTACATTGGCACTATGTGTTGCAAGCTCCAAGCCATTTTCATCAAGCTCAATCACTGTGAGTAATGTTTGTGTGTTTAGCTCAAGCGTAACTGAGCCTTCAAAGTAGCCAAGAATTTCACCACCAGTTTGCTGCAACCGGTTTCGATTTGACCATGTCAAAACAAAGTCATCTTCAAAATAAATTGGCATAAAAGCATCATTAATTTTGACATTTGCAGGTGGATATGGTCGATATGCTTCACCGTTTAGCATAATTAAATGAGCAGTGGCCAATGCTGGTGAAAGCTGCGCAGAGCTGGTATTTGTCAGTACTTTCGCATTCACGATTTCACCTGCGTAGTAGTCAGTATTGTCTACCGCAAGCCATTGATCACAGAAATACAGCCGGGCTTCGGCAGCATGCGCTGCAGGCCGAGTACCAAGCACACCGCGTTTCACTGTGACTGTGTTTGCAACAAGATCAATCGCCGTAACAGCAAGCTTTTCGCCATCAAGCAATAACCATTCGTTTAGTTCAATCAAATCAAGATCTGTGCCGTCTTTAATTGAAAGTACTGTCTGCATGCGATCAATGCCTGCATTTAATAGTGCAGATGGACAATAGTCCAATGTTGCTTTTGTGCTGTAGCCGCCTTGTCCTGCTTGCATATCTGCATTTGTTGAATTGCGCTGATGCCGCGCTGCAATCACCGCAACTTTTGAAAGTGTTGGGTCTGCATCAAGATCTGCATTCACTTCTGATTCGCTTGAGAGTTGTACGGCATCAAAATACGGTAACTCAATTACACGCACAGTCGGATTATCTAGCGGCGGCTGATTCATTGGGTTTTCAGTTGGTGGCACATATGGTGCCAATGAATTCATTGGTGTGCTAAATACATCCTCAATCGCTTCAATTTTCACACTAAGATCGTGTGCGTCTCCGTAATCGATTGTCTTAACACGCATGATTGAGCCCACAACACCATGAACACCCCAATTCCATGTAAATGCATCACCAACTGACAGCTTGCGGCCAAAATCGGGATGCACTTCATTCAATGTGACCACTTTCAGCGGACTTGAAAGCGCATGCAAATCACGCTCTGCCGCACGATATGCGGTGGCTGCATTGGTAAAGCCATCGTATTCAACAGGCTTATTCACTAAACCGTTTTGCGCAATACGCGCGGGATCTTGTGCGGTTGATGTCGCATTTTTACCGGTTTCTTTATTCCAGTATGTCACAGTGACTTGATTGACCTGCTCTGCTGCAGTACGAATTTCATAATCTGAAATTGAACGCACATTGGACTCATCTAGCACAACCAAAGATTCTGCTTCATAGTCATCGCGAATCAGTTTTAGCGTCCATTTATTTGTTTTTTTATCAACAAAACAAGACGCATCAATGTGCTCGCAAATCAGATTAATAATGTTTTGAATCTGCCCCTCATCATCAAAAACAATGCTCATATACATGTCTTCAATTTTTAAGACACGCCAAGCTTCAAGGAATGAATCTTTATCAAGCATTGATTCAGGTTGACCTAATCCCCACTGGGCATTTGTGATGCAGAGCCATAACATGTCAGCTGGATTCATATCTGGTTCACCAGTGCGAATACCAAACCACGCTTCTTCATTAATTAATGTAGACCCGTCGTCTGTCCAAATCCACGGACACAACAATCCGCCACCTAGCTTGACATCTTCACGCACCCAATTGTCTTCCGGTGTATTGTCTAAACTTGACAAAGCAATATGGTGCGGTAAATCAGCATTGTTGGCACTCGCAATAAACTGAGTGTATAAACAAAAATGCTTAACTGCGTTAAAGTGGCTCTGCGCTGTTGCTGTATGCGATACTGTAACATCCTCCCCATCTGCAATAATGACAAATGTATTGCGCGTCGCTTCTGCGTTGTTAGAAAAAAATGAATACCCTGTGCTCATCATTTCTGTAAATGAATTGCCACTCACCTGGTCTTTATATGCAATAAAATCCCCAAATTCACCCGCATCGCTGACCTGAAAATCAATAAAATCTTTATAGGTCACAGTTGCGTCAAATGCGATAATGCGAACATTTAAAACACAGTTGTAGTAAGTTTCTTTAAAAAAAACTAAGGTATTAACAATGCTTGAAAGTGTATTCTTTAAGCGCACAAAGTCTTGCATTGATAATGATTTTGAGCAGTCAAAAGCAAATACAAAATTTGAAGGAGTGTTGGTAATATTGGAGTTAATGCCGCCAACATGTGAAATACGGTATTTCCAATCCTTCATGTAGTTTTGATTGCCGATATATCCCTGCTTCCAAACAAAAGAACTAACGCCACGGTATGCCGGCACATTGCCCACGCCTAAGACCGACTCAAGGTATGGATCAGGCTGCTGATCTGGTGTGCCGATGTAATAGTTAAAATTGCCTGCAACACCACCACCAGAGTCATCACCACCAAACAAGTGAGGCTTTGAAATTCTACTAGATTCATTACCCACCCCGCCGTACCATGCTTCTTTGTCTTCCACCCAAATTCTGCGCAGATATGCGCCCGCATGTGCAAGCACGGCATGGAATCCGACAGAATATTTATACCCAACTGTCTGTTTCTTTCCGCTGCTCATTTTCTTCCACCTTTGCTATCTCTACGACTCTTAAAGCCATCGCATCATTTGTGTCAATCAATTTTTGCGCCTCAATTCCGTTTGCTAAAAAGTCTTGCCAATCCCAATTTCTGGCATTAAAAAAGGGCTTAACGCCCTCTTTCCTGCAATACCCAGCTGCTCGCATATGTCGAATATAAATTCTCATTTCTTAATCGCCTGACTTTTTTGATCACCAAACCACACCACACTACCCTTCACATCACGCGTACCTAGCACTACTTTATTGGTCACCCCCTCCTCGGCAGTAGTAACCTCCACATCTTGTGCTGACATTCTGTTTTGCTGGCCACGCATCATCGCAAAGCTGACAATCAGCGAAACAACCATGGCAACTGCTGCATAAATCAGTAAATTCATCGCTAGATCACCTGCCGCTCAAGTGGGTTGTCGGTCGGTACAAAAGGGAAGCCGCCATAATTTGGCATGTTTCCGTAGGCCTTGCAGGCTGTCGGTGTGCGCATGCAGCCGGGGTAGAGCGTTACATATGGAATTGCATCTTTTGCGGATTGTAATTCGGTTTCAGCCATAGAAAGCGTTGCAGTTTTGTCTGAAACTACCGTTTCGGCTTGCAGTTTTTCAGCTTGCGCCAGTGCTAGCACATCTATCAAATCTTGATAATTTGGATCATCAAGACCAGCGTTATCAACTACGGTTTGTGCGTCAATTTCAGCTTGTGTTTTGATTACTAAATCTGCTTGTGCGTTAATCAATTCAGTTTGAGCCGTATCAAAAGCCAATTGTTTTTCATCAATGGCTGCAAACAAAGCTGCAAGCTGAACATCTTCGATCACATATTTAGAGAAGCTGTCATAACGGCGCTTCAGAATCAGCGAATTCTGCTTACTTTCATCAATAGTAATCAAGACACCGGTTGGATCTTCAATCATTCCAATCTTGAAGTAATTGTCTGCGTACAACTCAAGATCACGCAGCACAACACTCAACTTATCAACGCTTTTGATTGTAGTTTTTACTGCATAATCATCTTTATTCAGTCGACACTCATCACTGAATACGCGATACGGACACGGCCCTTGAATTTTACGTGTAACAGCATTTCGACCCACTTTCGTGTATTCGGTTTCAAACTGCAGTGTGATGCCTTCACTTTTCGGCTTTACTTTGACAAGACGACCCGACCAGAACTGATTAAATTGCGTGCCTTCATACGCAAACATTTCAACAGTCGTCAACTCTTCAAGTTCAGAGCGTGAGAGATTTTGTGCAAGCTCTGACTGTAAAGAAAATTCAACATCCATGACTTCTTTTTCAAGTGTTGTGCCTGATTTGTGCCGACCACGCTTGATGACATGCGGCTCAAATGAATAGCCCAGGTGTTCAATAAATGCGTCACCATTGGTATAAGCACGAACCACAGCACCGGTTTTAAACAGATAAAGCTCACGTCGGGCAATCGTTTCGCGACCATTGCCCAGCACTCGCTTAAAAAATTGCATCATGGCTCTATCTCCAAAATTGAAACTGAAGATTCAGTGATATTTCCGCCCTTGTACTGAATATCAGTAGAATCATTATTAAGGCGATGCAGGCCCAAATAACTGATCATTTGAATGCTTGCTGCAGGCTTATTCAGAGCTGGTGAAATGGTCAGTCTCGTATTAACACCATTTTTTACTGCAGCAGTGATTGTGTGCGCAGACCAGACATTATTTGCTTTGATTGCGATATGCTTGCGATGCGCAGCAAACTCCAAATACTGGTTAGATTCAACATCCAGTACAGCAGCTACATTGCCTGTGCTTTTTACATAGAAATTGCGCTCAAAAGTCGGAAGCCAGAATGGTCTAAACATGCCGAGCCGTCTAAACAGAAACTGGCGATATTCATACAGCTCAGCTTGCGTTTTCATTACTGAGCGCATCGGCTTACCATATTTTGCATGCAGCCAATTCGTATGCCGATCAATTGGTCCAAGGCCAAAATCAACAACTGTCTGGTGCTGCAACACAGTGACATTCAGCGAATCCCCTTCAAGAAGAAGACGTTTAAAATATATATCTTTACCCAGAAACTGCGCTGGCGCCGGAGCATTTTTATAAGGAGCATCCAGCACCTGAAATTGCAGTTTAGGCTGACTCCAAACCGCATTGATCGGTGCTGAAACGTCGCCCAACAAAAAGCCCACTCGAAGTGGGCATATTGTGAAGTTTTGCAGGTCTATTGCTTGATATAGCTTGAGTCCATCGCTACGCACCTCTTGAATTTCAACAACAATACGCTCATTGCCTTTTTTGATTAATGCAAGCGAATCGGGTCGATAATCATAAATTCCAGTATTACAGGCAATAAAATCACCCGATGCGGCGGGTATGCGCTGCCATTCTATGTCCACTGGCACAGCCCACTTTAAGCGCAGGCCGCCATAAAGCACATTAAAATTCTGAACCATGGCTTTTCTTAATGCCACATAATCGATATTGAGCAACTGGGCTGCAGTTTCACGCAACGCGGTGCGCTGCTCTGTGCCGTTGTGAGATTCAAACATATATGTACTGAATGCCAGTGATTCAGACGATCCGACCAGCGTGCATTCAGTGAGCAATACAAGTTCGCCAAAAAGTGTCGTTTGGATTTTCATATTGCCTCTTAAAAAATAAAGCTCACCGAAGTGAGCTTATGCGATACCCATCGCTGCTTTAAAGTCAGACGGATTCGCTTTAATTTGGTTAATTAAAATCTGTCCTCCAGCAGCACCACGCATGTAATTACCAACCAAATCATCCTGCTCAATCTGGTTTACGATTGTGAGCTGCTGCCCCTGAGCTGGAGCAGCTTGTGTCTGTTTATCGTTCAAATATCTAGTCAAGTCTTTATTCTGTTCAGGATTCAATACCCGCTCACCGCCATCCAGAAGCCATGTTCCCTCTTTCGGAATATTATCTATACCGTCATGGGCCATACCTGTAATATTTACCGACCTAATGCTTGCAGCTTGAGCAACCTGTAATGCTGCCGCTGCCGCTCCAATTGCGGGCGCAATATACGGGCCAATATAAGGCGTCCCAACAACAGCATCATAAGCTTTTGAATAAGCAGCTGGGATGTTTAGCATTGCTTGCGCAACAGCAAAAGCTTTTTGTGCAGCAAATAATACGGCGTACGTTTTAGAGTTTTCATCAACTAGGCTTGCAAAACCTCCAAGCATACCCTCCATATAACTAGCAGTTGATTTAGCTTGAAGTTGCAACCTTGCGTTCTGGTACTCTTCCTCAGTAATCAGCATCTGAGCACGTGCTTCAGCAAGCAGATCCATATCTTCTTGGTATGGCGATTTATCCAAGCCCATCATAGACTTGTAATCGCCCCAAACATTTTCACGGTCTGCGTTAGAATCAAGCCCTTGATTAAAGTTCGCCTCTTTAACAAGACTTTGCTTCATTTCAGGTGAATATTCAGCAGTATTAAGAATTTCTTCTCGTACTAATGCGTAATATTCTTTGGCGTAGTCAGCAGCAGATATCCAGTGGCGTTTTGCTTCGAGGAGTTGTTTTGATTGGGCGATTCGCAGCATTTCAGACTCAATTCTATACTGCTCATTTAACGCTTGGATTTTTCCATCTCGCTGTTCTTTGGTGAGCTTCGCATCAGCCATTACTTCCTGATGGCGTATATTGAACGAGTATTCAAGCCTTCTTTTTGCGGTTAGTTTATGTTCAGACACCTCAAAACCTATCTGCATTTCTGCAAGTTTCTTTTCTTGCTCAAATCGTGCCTCAGCCATAGAGATATATTCAGACATGCCATTTTTGCGTAGTCGCTTAATCTCTTCTTCCAGTTCGATTTCTTTTTGCAGAGGCCCACTTGCATAGTCGTAAATAATTCGCTGTTGCTCTTCTAGAATGCGATTTTGCTCGCGGAGCACCTTATTGCTGTCGTTAGCTGCTTTCGCTACATCATTTTGCTTCTTCACCCATTCCTGAGAGCCCTTTGTAACACCCGCTTGGCTGCTCTGAATCTTAGCCATTTGTTTAGTAGCGGCACTAGCAGTATCTGAATACAGTCTGTTAATGTAGTTTGCTACATCCTCGATAACTTTATTATTATCTTGAGCAGCCATTGCAATACCACTGTTTTCAGAAGTTCTTGCGGCAGCAGTGCCGAGTATTGCGCTCTTAAAGAAATTTATACCCGTCCACTTCTTCCAACCAGATTCGACCTCCATGTGCTTTTTAGCCACATTTGCATCGTAAGCCAATCCTGCAATTGAATTGGATAGAAGTCTAATTGTTGCATAAACACCCATACCTGTTGCTGCAACACCCTTAAATACCTCGCCAAGCAATCCACCTGCATCTGCCATCATGTTTGTATTCACAGTGGCATCAGACATGGCATCCCCCACAGAAACAAGCGCTGGTATTAAACCCTGGATAAATTGGTTTGTTGCCCCTTGAACCTGCAGATCTAATAATCCAAGCTGAACTTTTAGTTCTGCAGCCTTGGCGATGGCTGATTCATCCATGATAACACCGGCGCGTTCAGCCGCATCTGCCCAAAACTTAAATCCCTCACCTCCTTGTTTAAGCAACGGGATTAAATTAGTTGTGTCCGAAGCCATGCTTTCCAAATAGAAAGACATTTGTTGCTGAGTGACACCCGCTTCCTCAAGCTTATCTACATACAATTGAAGTGCTTTTGGTCCAGATAGGTTTTGCATTTCTAAAGCAAGTTTTCTTGCTCCTTCAGCACTACCTTCTGTTTTAATGGCAATTTGTTCAAAAAAATCTACAGCACCACCAGAACCAATTGTGATGAATTCCCCTAGCTTTTCATTGAAATCTTTTAACTGGTCTGCGAGCTTTTCTTGGCTGATACCCATTGTTTGAGCACCAACTGCCATTGCTTGAAATTCTTGATTGCTGGCATTCGCAATACTTGAAAAAATACGCAGTTCTTGCGCTGCATCAGCATAGTTCTTAGCCATTGCAAATGCGGCTGCCCCCGCTGCAGCAGCACCCGCCACTGCAACTGAGCCAAAACTATTGACATGCTTGCGCATACTTTCAAAACTTTGCTTAGTTTGTTTTTCTGCGTCTTTAATTGGCCCAACAAAGCTGCCAATCCTGGCAACCAAATCTAATGTCAACGTTCCAAGCTTGGTACTCATACAAAACCTCAGACAATAAAAAAGCACCCTACTGGGTGCTTTGTATGCTTAATATTTTTAACTGCAATGTTTTTTCCAAAGGCTATCCATTTCTTTTTTGGAAATAGTATGCCCTTCTAAATCAACAATATCTTTTACTGATACAAACCTTTTTGCTCCGACGTAACCACCAAAGCTGTTTTTAGAATTAACGGTACCGCAATTTTCATTTAGGAATTCAAATTTAGCTGAATCTGGATCTTTTAAAACCTCTGAAATAGCGCGCATTGTAGATGCTTTAGCTCGTAACGCCTTCTGCTCAACACTCAACTCCACAGGCTCGCTTGTTGTTTTATCCGAGTACATCCAAGTGAGAGCTGCCAACCCCAACATTACAACGCAAATCCAAGTTAACACACTGGTTTTCTTTGGTTGCTTCGCCCCACAACGTGGACAACTTTCCGCCTTGTCGCTTACTGGTGATCCACATTCTTTACAAGGCTTAATGCCCATACCTCACCCCAAATTATTAATTTAGGACAAGATACTAATTTTACGGTCAAAAAGAAACCGCCCGAAGGCGGCTATCTTATTTAAAAATTATAACGAATGCCGGCCTTATAAGTTACGCCATCAACATTTAAATCCGAGCTATTGCTTGAGATACACTGCCCAGCGACACAAGCTTCTGCGTCCTCATTAATAAGCCACTTGTAGCCCATATTCCCAAAAACATCTAGATTATTGTTAACTTTATGCCCCAACTCAAAGTGAATTGGTAGGGTTACATAAGTAAGATCTATTGATACATTGGCGTCAAAATCAGCATCGTAAGCGCTCTCATCTAGCCACGCATACCCAATGCCAGCACCAACCGCAGCATAGTTGTTTTTATTTTCTAAGACCTTATACTGCAACCCAACCGATATTTCGTGAAAATCCATATCCGATGCATTTTGAAATGCATATTCTGCATAAACATCCGTTTTTTGAGTGATATCTGCAGATGCATTCAAAAAGAAGCCATTAAATGTTTCATCACCGCCGAATTCATTTGAACCAATTTTCGAACCCGCATAACCACCTGCAAGTGACATCTGCCCATTAAATCCGACACCACTGGTGGTTGATTTGTTGTACGTGGTTTCTGCTTTTGAACCCATAGGTAATGGCTCGCCGGATTGAAGAATTATTGCTCGATCAGCCAAAGCAAGTGATGAAATTAAAGATAATGTTCCGATTGCTAATAATTTTTTCATACTACCCCCTTAAAAGTAAGGTGATAAATTACTCAATTATTTAAAAAAAGTCTACACAGTTAATAAAAGGCCGACCTAAGCCAGCCCCTTCATCATCATTTCATCTACCGTCAAAATTTCATCTTCAGGCTGGTCTTCGTGCGGCATAAAAGAAACTGCTTCAATATCTTTGGCACCTTTAGATGCCAAGTATGTTGCCGCCAAATTTCCAAAACCCTGCTCAACCCTTCGACCGATAAACAAAGAGCCTCTCCGCATACGATAAGCCCACCAGATCGCAAATTCCTCAGAACTTACTCGCTGTTTTGCTTCTTCAATGGTTCTTCCGCCGATTCCGTTGATGACGAGCTCGCACCAGAATTCTTCTGATTCAAGATCCACTTCTTTCCCATGAAGTCATTCACATCTTCTACTGCCTCACTCATAGATGCGATGATTTCCGAGTTCACGAGGCCTGTGTCCTCAATAACTGAAAAGAACTTTTCATCTTCTGATGAATAGACAGCAGCAAAAAGCATTGCCTTTGAATACTGATCTACAGTCGCCTTGGATTTATCCTCTAGGCCCCAAGCGTCTATAGCTTCTAATCGCTCTTGATGCGAAAGGCGCTTAATAAGAATCTCGCCTTCAAACTTTTCACCATCATTCCCAACAAAACTGATTGTTCGTTCAACCAGCACCCCAACCCCTGCCGCTTTGCGGACAGAGGCAAGTGTTAATTTATTTTTTTTAGCCATGTTTTAAGGTCCTACAGGTGGGAGTGTGCGAATTGTTTCATTCACAATAGAAGTTTTCTTCATTGGGAATTTGTAGCCAACAAATTGCCCTTTTACGAAAGTCTTTTCAGCTAACTTAAGATACCCCTCCCAAACCCACCAAGTGCGAGAAGGTGGCAATGTAACCGCACCGCCTGCGACCTCTGGGGGAGCATCCGAATTGCTTGAGCCTAAATACCAAGTGACTTTTTTACGTGGTGTGGTTTTTGAAAGTGCAATCAGTTTTAAGTGAGATGAGTTTTCATCATCAAGATCAATTGATAGCGACCCTTCACCCGGTGTTTTCTTACCCGGATCGAAGTTATCTTCTTCGTCGTCAAGACAAGTCACATCAATATCTTCTTCAGTGTCTGTACCCAATTCCAGCTCTTTTGCACACTGAACCGATTCAACTGCGGTCGCACCTTCTTCGTGGTAATACAACTGTGATTTTTGAACTTTAATACGCGCCATGAGTAGCTACTCCTCAAATTTTTGGCATAAAAAAAGCGCCCTTTTGGACGCTATGTAAAAATTTTAAATTAAGTTTCAGACCACCAGTTCATATCCCAACCTCTGCCATGCAATTTAGTCTCAGGATCGATGGTGTCTGGATGCTTTCCGTTGTAGTAGAACCCTGCTTTTTCAAGCAAAGTGCGCACTTTCAAACGCAGTGCTTCAGCTTCTTTTGGGCTTGAATGCCAAATCACCATTTGATATGTATCGTTTTCATTAATCGCACCACAATCAATAGTGTTTTCAGGTTCTGAGCCTATGCCTTGAAAAACTAAATATGGAACCGCTGTGCCAATGTCTGCTTGGCTTAAAAAGATTCGATCTCCGAATTTTGATGCTAAATAGGTATCGGCTTTAATGGTTCGAGCAATTGGAGCTGTCATTTTGCGAGTTCCTTATCTAATTCAACACTGAAAACTTGTGAGAATTTATCAGTCACTTTTTGAATATTATTGCTCATTGCGGGTCTCATAAAAGGCGTGGCAGGCATGTTGGCACTGCCAAACTCCAAATATCTCCAATAGGTCGTGATTCCACCAGATAATTTAGATAAGGCTGCGCGATCAGTATTTGCATTCTGTGCAGCACCGCCACGCACACCAACACGCATCACAATTTCATTTTGGCTTCGAGTTTTACCACCAGATACTGCGATATTTTTCCAAATCTTCTCTACTGTTTCAGGATCATCGATCGCTTTGGCATTCACTCGCGCTGCATCACGAACAATATTCATTGCTTGGCGTGCTGCTTTGCGTGCTATGCGCTTTGCAATTTTGGTATTTGCTAACTTCGTAAGCTTTCGATTTAGCTCATCAATGCCATGTATTTGCACATCAAGTGACATAAGCACCTCACATAGTTGAAAGCAAGAACGTCACCGACTCGTAACCTGTGTTTGTATCTTCAAGCGCTTGACTATCAATAGCGTAGGTTTTGCCTTTGTAAATCACGCGCATGGTCGTGTCGATATCTTCTCGATAGCGGATCTTTACACGTGCGACGACTTTGGAATTACTTGCTTGTGCGGCAATTAGGTCCTTACCCGATAAATGGGTGACTTTAGCCCACAAAGGCATGTAATCAACCCATTGCTCAGGAATTGGATAACCATCTTCATCACGACCTGATGTGAGTTTTTGAACTGTGATTCTATGGCGGAGTTCGCCAGCGTTTTGGGTCATAGCATCTCCTACCGTTTTCGTGGTGGCGTTTTTAGCTCACCAGTTTTTTTCATGTTATGACAGGGTTGATAGCCTCCACCTAAGCGAACATTCTTACAAGCCCAACACTGGCATCCAATTAACTTTTTCAACCATTTCATAATGTCTCCTAAACCGCAGTTGGCTTGCGATATGGGTATAGCAAGGCTTGTACCGGCATAGGTAGATAATTACCGTTTAAAGGTGCATCTGATTCAGCATTTCGATATTTATCCCAATACCCACAAAGCATTAAAATTGCTTGGTGGATCGCTTTCGGATATTCAGACTCAAATTCATCTGTGATGTAATTTTTAACAGCACTATCAGCTGCGTCCAAATATCCCTGTAACATCGTGTCGTTTGAATCATCGTCATATCGGAGATGAAGTTTAAGGATGTCTAAATCAACAATGCTCATTCATCACCCCACTTCTTTTGCGCTAATTTAAAGTTTTCATGGCTAAATTCACCTAAATGGTCTTTTTCACAGTGCCATAACGAGCCTTTATGTGTCACAAAACAGCCTTTTTTGTACTGATTTTCTGACTTAAAAACGCCTTGGTATTGGCCTTTTTGGTCTGGATTTTCGGTATTTTGAGGCGTATTTGGTGCAGCTTTGCCAAAAGGGTCATCCAACTGGTCACGCTTAGACAATGCTTCCAACGAATAGTTCTGCTGCTGCATGTAAACCGTGTCACCACCCACCAAAGGCTCTAAATTAAACTGCTGACGCGCTTCATTTGGAGTAAAGATTGAAGCCTTAACTCCGCGTTCCTGAATGCCCATTTTTGTTTCTTTATCCATGCGGAGTAGAGAATCAACATCAAGGAATATTTCAAGGCCACGCGCCTTTAAGTCAAATGCATCATCAAGCAGGTTTTCAATAGCCTCTACCGGGCTTTGTAGACAGTCAGAAAAATAGATTTCATTCAAATCGCCAACCTTCTGCCCTGCCGGAATTGTTCCATACCCAACTTTAAACGCTGGCACATGTAACACTGAGCAAATAATTTCATTCGACATTTTCAGCTGCTCAATCGTTTGAGTATCCGAAGCTGTCATGCTGATTGGCTGATATTTCAAATCATCACCCAGTACCGCAGTTTTACCGATGTTTTGGCCTGTATAGTTCGCATTCCATGCTGCACCGATGGCACGTGCTTTATCTTCTGAAATCGCACCAGGTGCAACCAGAATGCCGCTTGGTCGACTCATATTTCCAAAAGAAGTTTTGGAATTTTTCAGAATATTTAAACCTAATCCCGCTGAAATTCCATAAGCAGTAATAGCAGGAATACCAACCAATGGATGATAGAGACAGTTTTCACGATCATGGATAATCTCGGAGGCTGGAACAACAACAGACTCTGTGCCATTCAGCCGATCAATCCCAAGCTGGTAAAAGACTTGCCCATCATCACTAATCAGTGGTTTTGTTTGATCTGGATTTAAAATAACAATTTTAACTACCTGCCCAAATACATCACGCACCTTAAATCCGTATGCATTACCACGGAGCTTTCGACAGATCATCCAAAACTCTAAAAACTGCTGCCAGTTTTGGTAATGGTTTGGCCGCTTAAGAACCACCAGATCCTCAGGAATGGGCGCATCAACTAAAATTCCGCCTTTCTGCTTTTTAAGCAAAACACCCATTTTCCCAATATCTTGGGAGATTAAAGAAATACACGAGAAAACTGCAGGATGTGCTGCCAAATCTTCACGAGTTAACTCATCGT
Organism: Acinetobacter sp. YH16040_T; assembly: GCF_024605785.1. NCBI lineage: Bacteria > Pseudomonadati > Pseudomonadota > Gammaproteobacteria > Moraxellales > Moraxellaceae > Acinetobacter > Acinetobacter sp. YH16040_T. The sequence goes on from NZ_CP094541.1 coordinate 1,856,069, forward strand.
TTTTCTGCCAAGCACCTGAGTATGGCTCTTGCACAAACAAAGACGTCCATCCTTGGTTTGATTGGACACTTTGCAGTGATTTTTTTCGGAAAAGTCTGTCAAAAATGCCCATCTAAACCGCCTTATTTTTGCTCTGTGGTATCTGTTTTGGTCTTGCGAGTCGTCTTTTTAGGTTCTTCGTAATCTTCCGCTACACCTGTTTTAATCAAAATGTTTGCTTCAAACTCGGTTACATCAAGCACATCACCCGGATTGGCGTTGTGCATAACCTTCAAGTATTTAATCTTCATAGACTGTTCCTATAGCTAAACAATTGTGATGCTTAGATATAAAAACAGCCCCAATTAAGGAGCTGTTTTAGGTCGATTAACCACCTGTTGCATAGTTAAGAAATGCTGCAGCAATCGGACGACGTTTAGCCCAAGTGATGAACTTCTCAACACGTACCGCAAATTTGTTTTCTTGCCATAAGTGGTGAGTCGTACCACCATCAACCAAGGTTGCTTGATCAGAGTAAGACACATCCACACCACCATCCTGAGCAAGCAGGATTTCAGAAGTCTTCACAAGAATGATCTTGTCGCCTACTGCCTGCGATGTGATGACTGGGATACCCATTAATGTACGGGTGCCGCGAAGCGCCATACCTGTGAAATAGCTATTGCCTAACGCATCACGCAACAAACTGATTTGTGCGGCGCGCGTTTCAGACATTAAGAAATATGAGCCATCCAATGAAAGGTTGGCTGTCACAAAGCTATTAATAAGAGCTAATAGGTCAGCTTCATATGCTGCCGCAGTTGTGCCCGTGTTCGGGGTTGCTACAACGCCATTTAAAACACCTGCTGGGCGCGTAGTTGATGCAGCCACCGCATCAAGGAAAGTATTATCAATAAGCGTTTTTGATGCTTCAATAAGATCATCACGTACCAAAACATCTACCGCCGGATCAGAACGTCGCATTAATTCCTGCGTATAAACAGTAATCGCCGCAAGCTTGTGTTCTTTAATTTCCACTTCGCCATAGGTTGGGTTGGTTAATGGCTTAGCCGCACCTTCACCCACCCAAGCAGCAGTGCCGCCTGTTAATTGGCTTGGGATTTTTGAGTTGAACGGTACATTACGGAAGCCTGTAAGTTGGTCAAATACGGTTGCAGCACGGAGCATGTCAACAAATTCACCAACCAAGCGGTTTTCTTGCACTAATGCAGATGCAAAACCAACGTCTGTTGTAGTACCAAGTGTGGCTTTTGTCACTAAGTCCTGAACTTCACCACCAAAGCCCATTTGCTTAGCCATGTCTACTGGTGAAATGAAGTTGCCGTTTTTGGCTGCCAATTGTGAGCAAAGCTTTGCACGTGCATATTGTGCGAAGCCAATACCTTTAGGCAGGTTTGATTCCACCTGAATGCGTGGCACTTCTTTTTTACTTTCAGCCGTGTCTTTTGCTTCCTGCTCAGACTCACCTTTTGCAGCTGTAGCAGATTTTGCAGCTTTTTCGGTAGCAGCGATTAGCTTTTCAATGCGCTGAGCTTCTTTTTCCAGCTGCCCTACTTCTTTTTCCAGTGAATCATACTGGGTGTTCTGCTCAGCATTGAGCGTTAAGCCCTTTTCATGAGCTGCTTTATGTAGCGCTTCCATAGCCTTCTGTTTCTCAGCGATGGTGGCTTTAACTTTCGCTAATTGTGCTTTTAACATAGCGGAATACTTCCTTCATTTGGATTAACTAATTGAATAGGCTGGATGCCTTGTTTTTTTTCTGTCACATCGCTGACAGGAGGGTTTTCTACTTTCGGGTTTTGCGGCTCGTCACCAATCGCGGTTTTTTCTTGCTGCTCGAAAGATTTAGAAATCGATTTAACTTCTGTGATGGATGCTTCTGCATTTGCTGGGATGGTTACAGCTGATAATTCAAACCACTCCCACTCTTTAAAATGCAGACCCCATGAACGCGGGATGTCTTCAACTGTGAGACCGCGAAAGCCAATAGATAGACCTTTAACCAGCCCTGACTTAATGGACTGCCAAGCCTCATCAATGCGGTCTTTCAACTTGCCTTCTTCTTCGATCTTGGCGATCTGAACGGTCACCTCAATGCCTTTGTCTGTCACTACTGCTTCAGTGACTTCACCAATTGGCTGTGAATGCATGTGCTGCCAAAGGAAAGGAATAGGTAAAGCAAACTTGGCACCTTGTGGATCCACAATATCGTCGGCTCGATCCGGGCTTGGAGTTGAAGCAATTCCCTTAATAATTCGTTGCTCAGCATCAAACGACTTGACCTGTAGCAAGCTGTAAGCTTTTTTCATTGGATTCCCCAATAAAAAAGCCCGCTTAATGCGAGCTTTGGTTAAAAGATTTGGTTAGATAAAGAAGACGTTGTAATCTTTTTCGGCCTGTTCTGGATTCATTGACATCAAGGCCACCGCGTTGAACGTAGCAATCAATGGATCGATCTTCCCGACACCTGACTCCTGTTTGCTGATCATCATGCCGTTTCCTTTTACGACAGCACGCGCATTCCCTACACACCAAGCCATTAACCCTTGTCCTGCATGGTAAAGATTACCTTCAGCAAGCTTTCGTTCTGCGGTGAGGATGTACCCCATTAATTTAAAACCTTGAGGTACGGCGGTGAGCTTATCTTCAGGAATGCCTGCATCAAGTAGGCCATCTAAAAGGCCACCCAAACCCAATGGATCGAGTCCAATTTTGTCGAGCTTTCCTGAGTCAAAGCATTTCTTTGCAATGGCGGCTAGTTGGTCAATGTCATCACCGATACGCTCAACAATGGTCAGGCTTTTTTCCTTTTCATAGTCAGCGTACTTGGGCGCATTCTCTTTACGTCGCTCAACTGCAGTTTTATTACACCAAGCATGATTCCAGAGCCACCATTTACGGCTTTTGTTATGCCGACCAAGTACAGCAAAGCCGAGCAAGTCATCAAGACCACCACCATCAATACCGCAGGTGATAACGTCCGACTGCTCAATCAGTTTATCCAGAGTGAATTCTTTGGCTTGTTGTAGCCAATATTCAGCACCAGCCCAACGGTTAGCACGAAGGTTTAGGCCAATTGGTACATTTAAGTGTTTCGCAAGGAAGTCACGCAGCGATTCTTCGCCTGCATCTTTGACCTTTTCAAACTCATTAATCAGGTAATCAAGATCAACCGATGCACCCAAGTTTGGATTGGTGACATAGAAGTTTTCAGGCTTTAAGTGCTCACCTGCCTCAAGCATCCATTCTGGAAACTCGTAAATCAGCGGTAAAAACTGAGGATTGACCTTTACACCATCCCGAATATCACGCGCATAATCCAGCAGTTGCTTGAACACACCGCATGGCGTTTCATCTGACATGGTAGACAGGTAAATAACACAACCTTCAGGCCGTGATGCCAGACCACCTTTTGCTTCACGAAACATTGATTCAGCATTTGATCGTTTCCCAAACAACCAAACCTCGTCAATTAGGATGATTGAAGCCTTTTTACCCGCAGCAGCATTACTTTCAGCAGCAATCACTTTCAAGGTCGCATTAGTGCCCAAGTGAGTGACTGTTTTGGTGTGCTCTGAAATATTGAACATCTCCTGAAGCTCAGGATCTGCTTTGATAAAGTCTCGGATTGGGTTGAATGAGTTATCGGCAACTTCTTTTGTTGGTGCCAGAATGATGAGCTCAGCCGACATACGATCGTTTAAGATCAAGGCCACCATCATAATTCCAGCTGCAATCGTAGACTTGGTGTTTTTCTTGGAGATCAGCAGGAAGAATTCGCGAATTAAACGCTTCTTCTGCACCGGATCGTAAGCACCAAAAATTGCCCGGACAAATTCAATCACCCATGGCAATGTGACCTCGCCCATTTTCGGGCTACCCATCACATCGACCAAAATTAATTCTTTAAAAATCCGCTCTGCTACGTCCGCCACTTCGGGAAAAAGTGGAGCACATGGCATCAGGGATTTTTTTGCGACAATACGCTCCTCCCAGTCCGGGCAGGATGTTGTCCATAATTTTTCAGTCATATTGCACCTATTAAAAAAGCACCCGAAGGTGCTATATGACTAGTTGTGTTTGTGGCGAAGATTGTAAGTGCTTTATCAGCTTGTAAACTTCATTTGGCACTCTTTTAAAACATTCATGTTTAGAGCCGCTAAATCGTTTCCTTGGTGAGTATTTATATTCTCGACACATTGAGTGAAGTTTTTTCTCTAAATCCCACACAATCCCCGCATCCTCTTCGATAAGACTCACCACCTCAAGGCTGTACGGCAGATTGTTGGCACTGAATCGCCTTTTAATTTTCTGCTTTGTAATGCCTATCTTATAAAAAACTTCAGATGTATCACTACATTTAATCACGTAAAGACTTGATTTACCCTTACAAACTTGCTCGTATATCGAACGCCTATGTGTATTCTGCAACGAACACTGTTTACAGCCATGTCCTTCAAGGTGATGGTTTGCAGCTTGCTCAAACACACCATGAATAGGGCACCTAATTTTTACTGAGCTATGACTATTTCTATATTCAACAAGATCGTACCCATAGGCACCGCCATGTATATTATTCGCTCTTTCTATAAATTGCTTGGTATCTAGTTTGGCTATTTTTGCACACCTAATGCATCTTTTACCTTGCAGATGACTGAGACCTATCTGGAGAAATTCGCCATGGGTCGGGCATTCGATCTTTAGCTTGTCATCCAATCTTTTGATATCTTGTTTTGGGTAAAGATAAAAATCACCATGTACTAGTTTTGCCTTCGCAACAAACTCATCAAATGTTGTTCTATTGGCTTGACTTACTTTCTCGGCACTACATTTTCTACAACCACGCCCTTGCAAATGATTGGTAGCTCTTTGTGTGAACTCACCGTGCTTTTTGCAGATAATCTTTACATTATCGTGATTGGATTTAAGAGACACATTAGAATAATCATAAAGATTTCCATGTTTCATTACGGCTTTCTGAACAAATAGCTCAGACTTTGATTGCATAGCCTTAGCTATAACTTTAGAATTATCAGAAGTCATCATGTTACTCGAATTAACAGGTTGATTAGAAAAGCCTAGTTGTTTCCAGCGACTAGGCTTTTTGTCTAATAATTATACCATTTCTTTGCATATGATATTGTTTTAATTAATCAAATATTTTTTTGACTTAACTTTTCTTTAAGCAAGTAACCTTCTAACTGCCAGATTTTATTACGTGCATTTTCATACGCAATTTTTTGCCCGATCAGCTTGTCAAAGTTTTCAGGACTTGCGCATGCAAATTCACCTGTAACTGTGAAACCATTTTCTAAAGTTAAAATACAGATTGTTAAGCAAGGTGTGCCTTTATCTTCTTTCGCAAAATAATCTTCATGTGAAAAAGCTGGAGCCACATCACCACTTAAGTAACGAATAGCTTTAATTTTTGAATCGATATGATCAGGTGTTAGACGTGGAGCATTTAAACCCTTATCTTGAATTTCTTGTTCAATTTGTTTTTCGTTTGACATGCATTTTTCCTTTTCTATTTAAATTAACTTCTTAGTTGCGAACCCAGTGTTCCAAACTTTCCACCTTGAGTGGCTTTTTTAGCTTCATCGGCTTTGGTTTCTTTCTTGCCTTTCTCAGCAACCTTGCCGTGGAAATATGGAAGGGCTGCTTTTGCTGCATCCATTCGCAATTTCATATCTTCAACCGGATCAGTCCAAATCTCTTCTAAAAATTTGAGCGGGTCAGCACGATTGCCAGCAGTTTCAATGTCTTTTTTGGTGATAATTGGTCGCTGTTCTGGTTTGGCATCAGCTTTAACTTCGGTGTTAATCTTAAGCCTTTCAATGTGTGCAATCACATCAGGGTCTTTGGCTAATCTCGATCCAGCTTGTGAAGCTGATTCTGGACTGTAACCCGCGAAAATAGCGGCCTGCTTGTTATCTGCACCATCATGTTTAGATTGGGCAAATGCCTTCTTTTTAGCTGTTAAAGCCATATGCCCTCCTTTAACATTTTCTCAAAAGGGAAATTTTTTTATAAATGAGATCGGGGGCGGTGTCCGCTGGGACCGAAATTTTTAAATTTTGATACCCCCCACGGGGTTAAATGCGCACCAATATGATGCAAGTCATTCATTTTATTAAAATGTTCCACGAAAACTTTAATAAAATGAATCACGATATATGTTCCACGAATTAAAAATCCCTGCCATTTCTGACAGGGATTAGAGTCGTCCACGATGGCCAATTGATGTGTTAATGGCTTGCCGTCACCAAGGTATGAATCCTTTCACTACCCACTCTGTCCTCTCAGCATCCTGCTGAGACATAGAATCATTCATGAGTTTGCTTACACATGAACGTGCCGTCTATTCCGAGCTGCCAACATTGAACCAAGCTAACGTGTGCCGGTTCTGTATGTTCTATTAATCTTTGATTCGTTTCAGTCCGATCTGGGCAAGCTGGTCATCGGTCAAGTCATTAAGCTTGCCAATGTCTGTGGTCAATTCAGCATCAATTGGCAACTGGTCAATAAACTCTGGCGTGACTTCAACAGTCATACGCCAAATAGGGTTATCAACACCACCCACCAATTTGATTGACTGAACACCCTTCAAGCGTGTTCCATCTTCAAGTTCAACATGAGTTCCCATCACACCTATACCACCAGGTACTATGAGCTTTGCTATCTTGGTCATTTGCGTTGCATCCCTTGTTTGCTTTCTCGCTGTGTCTTCTGGTCATGGCATTGCTTGCATAACGACTGCAGGTTGTCCATGTCATCCGTTCCGCCTTTCGCCTTGTTCTTGATGTGATCTAACTCAAGCTCCATAGTCACACGACCACAGCACTGGCATGTCCACTCATCACGAGTGTGGATCTTCTGCTTCAGTCTGCGCCAAGGTCTACCACCTCGACCACTACCCCAATTCTTTTTAGGTGCAAGTCTTGGTTGCTGCGGCGTCATCGCCTGCAGTTTGGTTTGAAGTCTTGGGAGTTTCATGAATCAAGGTACTCATGTTGACTTGGCTCGTCCTCGTCGGGATTTAACTGAAGCAACAACTCCTGTATCTGACTGCTCTGTGTCACCACTATCTGAATCAACTGACTGTTCTGCTGCAACACTTGGTTGTTCTGCTTTACGATCTCGGCTAGTAAGTCGAGCAATTGCTTTTGTGATGGATTCTTTTGAGTTGTCATACATTGCCTTTAGTTTCTGTCTGCGTTGTTCACATCCTGCACATGCCATAGTTATTACCTTATGCGTAAAGAGCTCCGCGTAAATTCTTGATACGCTCTTTCAACTTAATCATGATGCCGTCTATCGCCAACATTTCACTTCTTGTTAGACCTGAACGACTGAGGTTTTGGTATTTTGACAATTCAGCACTACAAAATTCTAAGTCGCGTTTCGCTTGCACTTTGTCTGTCATAAAACCTCCAAATATGAAAAGAAAAAGCCCTGTCAAATGACAGGGTTTTTTGTGCCGTAATACTTCCGGCAAGGAGAAATTATTTGTCTTTGTACTTTCCACACTTTCTACACTCAACTTGAGCGAATACATCAGACTCATAATCGAAGTGGTGCATGCAGAACAGTCTTTTTAAGAATTGGAGCATGTTAATCTCCTTAGAATTTGAGAGGCGGCATAAAAATTTAAACCACTAAGAATAAAAGTTAGCCGCCATAGTCGCCTTGATATTGCTTACACAAAAAAAGATTTCTCAAGGCAATAAAAAAGCCCACTTATCAGTGAGCCTTTCTAGGTTGCTGCTTACGCAGTTCAACCACTATATCTGTAATTTAGCATATTACTGCCGGCAGTCAAGCGTTAGTCAATTAATCTACTGGTTAAACAAGATTGCTTAGAGACTAATCTAATTAGGCCATGCATCTTATCTCTGGTCACTCCAAACCGAGACATATTAAACGCCTCTGCGATTGTTTCTTCAGACATGCCCTCAACGTAATAAGCAATCACGACTTTTATCCACTTCTTTGCTTTTGTTGTTTCCGTCTGGGTAACGTGCTTAAGCAAATCTTCAATTGCTTCTGCTTCACGATCTGAGATTTTGCACTTAGGCAAAGCTCTTCTGCGATGGTTCGATGCGACGCCTTGTGCCATGTCCAATAGTTTACCCATTACGCTATTGGCACCTAAGTCCTCATATCTGTAATCCGTCAATAACCAAGAGCCGTATTGCTCAAGCCACTGCTCGATATCTCTCTGCTTCCAGTCTATCGCCACTGAAAAGTGGGGTCTCTCTTTTGTCATAATCATTTTTCAAAAATCCACTCTAAATTGTATGTTTCGCCTTCGAGTGGCGTAAGTGGCTTTATTTAGTCATTTTTCAGGAAATAGCTAATATATATAATAGATACTTCCTGAAAAACGCCACTGAAACGCCACAAACGCCACTTTTTCATTCTCTTAACCACAACAAACACGTAAAAAACTGCGTATACGCAAAGAATTACGTACTAACCCTTAATTAATTCCTGCAAATTCTGCGGAAACATCCCCACCAACGACACGTAAACCACTAATCATCCTTTTTCCGCCTGTTCCTTTTATAGACTTAAAGCGACTTGCTAAACGACGACCAAGTGCTCGTGCAGTCGGTATGTAGCGTAATTCTTTACGTGCTTCAGCATATTGCTGCCAACTTAACCAAAGATTTTGAGACGTTTCCCGAAAGTCACCTTCTTCACAGCACTCGCGAATCCAATCAGAAAGTAGATCCATGTCTTCTTTATACTCATCACGAGCCTCTTTAGTTTTTTGAGGTTCTTTAAGACCATATTCCTGGTATGTCAAAGCGCCTTGAACCAGCCAAGAAAGAACACCTTGTAATTCGTTTTTGAGCTTCTCAGTACGGCTTGGGTCTTTCTTTACCGTCCCATCTTTATCGTAATTTCGAGTGAAAGGGACCATCATTAATCGACGCCAAATACCGTGATCACCGCCTTTGATGATAGGTTTATGGTTGGTAGGCATGACTACTGTCCACGTAGGAATGAACTCAACAGAAACCTTGGAATACAGGCCGCGGGCAATAATAGATTCACCACCTGTCATTGATTTAACAAGACCTTCCTTTAATTCTTTGTTTTCATCTGGCTCGCCAACGTACACGAACCGAGCGCCTCGTAAACGAAGTAAATCCTCACGAGCACCACCTGCATTTGACTTACCATCACCTAAAAAAGTTTCAGCTGGAGTCATCTTGGCGTAATCGCCAAGCGCTTTGAAAATAGTGGTCAGTACAGTGGATTTACCATTGGAACCATCCCCGAACGGAATCACAATTAAGTTTTCCTTTGGATTGCCCAGAATGGCATAACCCATCAAACGTTGGAAAAAATCCGCCATTTCTTGGTCGCCAAAAAAAGCATCAAGGACAGTTTTTTGAAATAAAGGACATTTAGCTTTAGGGTTGTATTCAACACCAGTGCTATTCGTTATAAGTAAGTCTTGAGCAGGAGGGACTAAGTCGCCCGTGCGCAGATCAACTGCACCATTAGCACAACCCAATAAAAACAGGTCAGAATCGAGCTCTTTAATTGGTACAAGTACGCGAGGATCAGACTGTGCTAACGACACCATATTCCGAACCATAAAAGCCTTTTGGCTATTTGCACAAAAAATAAAGAATTCCGCTCGCTGGGCATCATCATCAATTTTTCTAGCTTCATCTGCCAATTTAAGCACTGTCTGTTTTGCGTATTGTTCTATCGCAACTGATACACAAGGCTCCCAATAAACTGAGTTCCAGCGATACCAATTTCCTGTTTCCGCAACAAACATGATTTCACTGCCGTATTGTTCAAGCATGCGTGCAGCATTACCAAACTCGGTCATAGGTAACTTTTTAGAATCATCAAACGCAAGTTGAATCTTCTTACCACCCATGGCAATGTTGATTTCACGTACCGTTAAACCAATATCAGAAATTTGCTTGAAGCGCTTTTTGATTAAACCGCTAAGTTCAGCACGAAGGGCTAAATCAGTACCGGCAACCTTCCCTGCTTCTTTAGCAACAATCTGTAGCAAGTCCTGCGTATCTTCACACTTGTTAATTGAATCCTTGATACTGCTTAATGCATTACGCTTTTCAGCTCTGACTTTTTCTTGTTTAGATTCACGACCTGTTTTAAGTAGCCAGTGCGCGGTAATGATGTTTGATCCAGTTTGACTAAACGAGGCCCATCTATATTCGATATCTTCAACACTTGAATAGTTTGAAGCCGTTGAAGACCATTCATTCCATAATTCAAGCCCTTCGGCACTGCCTGCAAACTCATGATGCAAAGACATCCCAACACGAAGCCAAGTTTCAAAATCTTCATTGTCTATGTAATCCAAATATTTTTTAGCATCGTCTAATGACCATCCAATCGTTGCTGTCATGGTCATTAGCGGATCATCGTCATCGATCTCGCTTGAAGTTAAATTTCCTACCTTAGCTTGGCTGTTTTTAACTCGGAGTAATCCGTGTTTTAGTGCCATTATTTCGAAAGTCTCAACGGCTAACGAAACCTGCTCTTTTGTAATAACTGGTAAGATATTGGCTTCCATCGAAGTAAGCCCACCAAAGAAATCAACCCATTCATAAGGTTTCTGAGTATCGGGGTGGATGTGGTACGCAACAAATTGCTGCCCCTTACCAAGAATTTCAAGGCGCTGTTTTTTCATTTCCTTGAAGGGTTTGATTGCCTCATCCGGAGTGGCAAACCACCCCGACATAGACTTACCCCAATTGGCATCTTCAGCACGGTATACAAGGAGCATTTTCGGTGCTTTGCCAATACGTTCGCAACTGACACCTAAATTGTCTCGGCACCATTCTGCATACTCATTTGCCAAGTCTTCGTCGAGTACATCAATATCAACAGCGCATATAGGAAATTGACCTTGTCCTGTTAACACACCAACGCCACAATTTGCGTATTTATTGATGTCAGCCGAAGTAATGCGCAAATCCTGCCATTCTTTTAACATAGGGCGTTTTTCGCCCTGTTTAATCGGGACAATCAGGTAGTTGTAAGCAAGAAGAGCTTTTCCTTGCTCACGAAAGAAATTATTCATTAAAAGAATGCTCCCCGATAGGTTCTATTTTCTGCGCTGGGCATTTAGAACAAACAAACGTTCTGTGATCATCGCCACCGGCTGTTATTTCATTCCAGCTATGTTCACAAACGTTTAAAAGAGATGATTTTTCAGCAGACAATAGAAACATGAGACAGCAAATAGCATGAGCAAGATGGGACTCACCTGTTTCATCATCAATTGATTCCCCAGACCACCAAGCATCTAAATGCCGATGCGCAGCATCAAAGTATCGGGTGCGTGCATTAGGAACATTACGCCAATTACCCTCTGAATATTTCTTAGCCCCAAATTCAAGTACATTAGTAATTGGAGTCAATACACCACTTGGAATAAGTGAAAAACGACGTTTACCGTTATCAAATTTTTGTCCAACCATTTTAAGTACTCTCTTTTTTTACTTTAACTTTCAAAGGGTGTGCTTCTTCAAGAATCCATTCTTTTGTGAACCGTTCAGCGCATGCTTTTGAAAGGGCATCAGCGTATTCTGTTTCTTTCGTGTACTCCGTCCGAGGTAAATGCTTTTGTCGGATCCATTTACCCACCATTGCTGCAGAAACTCCACATGCCTCACCGGCTTTAACTTGGCCTCCGACAGCACGAACAACTCGTGCTAATGGCGTTTCATCTAAAAACATAACAATCTCAAAATTAAACCTATTTTTTAATTATTAAATCTTTATTTTAATTTTGCAACTTTTTAATTTTAATTTTTGAATTGATCAGTCTGACGAAAGACGCTTTTGTAATATTAAATTAAAGGTATAATAATTAAACTTAAGGTTTCAATGTGAAACAAATCACACTTTGTGTGCTCTCCCAATAAGGAAAACTTATGAGCGAAATTACTGATAAAGTTGCTTTACGGATTGAAACTGCGATTAAAGGCTACACAATAATCAAGGGCCAACGCATATCTTGGGCTAGTCTCGCAAAGAGCATAGGCTACACGCCTCAAGCACCCACCAATTGGAAAAAAGGAAAAATCAGTTTTAAAGTACTTGAGCAAATCGCTACGTTTCTAGGTGCTGACCCTACTTGGCTAATGTACGGTAGCGCACACGACGACCTCATTTTAAAAGTCCCAGGTAATGGTCGAATCCGAATAACAAATCCACACATTGATGGGTTCAATCCTGATTTTAATATCGCTGAAGTTGACGCTCAAATATATGAGATGTTCAAAGAGCAGGCTGAAGCGTACAAAGACGGTGAAGGCGTATTCCTGCCGCTAGATCCGTCGAAAAAATATGAGTTAAATCATGTATATCCTAAATCTGAACTAAAAGATAAAAACTTCAAAGTACACGATAATTTGGAATTAATTGATAGACAAACCAACGTTCAGTTTGGAGCTAAAAAAGTAAAGCTCGTACCCATAATTAGTTACGTGCAAGCAGGAGCATTCAAAGAAGCGATTTTAAATGAGCAAGATAATTTCATTGCTTCTTACATGGATAACCTTGGAGATAATTCATTTGCTCTTGAAGTCCAAGGCGAAAGCATGTCCCCCGAATTTAGAACGGGAGATAAGATTATTGTAGACCCCGATGTTCAACCTAATCCCGGCGACTATGTGATTGCACAAAACGGTGAACACGAGGCAACTTTTAAAAAGTATCGTCCACGAGGGTATGACACTGCAGGCGAAGTTATTTTTGAACTTACACCATTAAATCCAGACTACCCGATATTAAACTCCAGCGACCAAGAAATTCGAATTATTGGCACGGTCGTCGAGCATATTCGGGCATTAAGACGTAGACATACTTAATTATTTTTCAAGAAATCACCGCCTACGGGCGGTTTTTTAATGCCATTTTAAAAATTAAATTTAATATATTTCATAGCATTAAAACAAAATTAAATTAATATTTTAATTTTGTGTTGCATTAATTAAACCTTTATTTTAATCTTCATCTCAACCAAAGATGAAAATAAAGGTTTAATACAATGAATGCAGCAACTCAATCATCACTCCGCACACAATTGTGCCAAGCCCTAATCGCGGCGGGTAAAACCGACGCTAAATCAATTATCGGGGAAGTAACTACTCTTGAGCAGTTCATCTTCGGCGAATACAAAACCGCTGGATCACACGATGGAATGGTTGAAGAGCCAAAGGTAATTCTTGCGGAAACTCAGAAAGCTCCTGCTGAAGAAAAGCAAACTGAAGCCGTTAAGAAAGTTGCAATCGAAGATGAAGCACAGACTGCCACCTTTGATGATGTCAAAGCAGCACTCATGCAAGTTGCAAAGAAATCTCGTTCCGAGCTTCAGGACATTCTCAACCATTTCGGTGCTGCAAACCTTTCCGCAATCCAAGAAAAAGACTTCTCTGCAGTGGTTTCAATGGCAGATAGCATTTTGGAGACTGCAAATGGGTAATCAAAAAATTGATCAGGTATGTCTAAAGCGACTGAAGTCTAAGGATTTTGCGCAAGAACGTGACGAATACATGCCTACAAGTAGTCTAGAAAAATCTTTAATTCTTTTACTCGTAATTTTCACTGTAGTCCTGTTAGCGGTAAATGTTTACCGGGCTTATTTTGAATAAGGGAAATAGTAAATGTCACATGCAAAGTTTAGCCCTTCTGCTGCACACCGCTGGATTTCATGCCCGGGCAGCTTGGTAATGGAAAAGGATTTACCAAACAATTCATCAGTACAAGCTGACGAAGGTACTGCAGCACATTTTTTGGCGTCTGAATGCTTGGAACAAAATCGCAATGCAACTGACTTTTTGAACTGCTTTATTGTGATTAAAAAAGGCAACGCATCTTGGGATCAAGAAGCCAGCGAAACACGTTCGGGATTTATTGTTGATCTTGAAATGGCCGAATACGTTCAAAAGTATATCGATGCAATACGCTCACAGGCCGACGGCAATGAACTACTTGTAGAACAGCGTGTCGACTTCTCTGAATTCATTGGATCTGAAAATGCTTTCGGTACAAGCGATGCGATCATCATTTGCCAAAATGAAATCCAAGTGCATGACCTTAAATACGGTCGCACAAAAGTTGATGCTCAAGGCAATGAGCAATTACGTCTATACGGCCTAGGCGCTTTGGCTCAATTCGGATTGTTTGGTGACTTTAAACAAGTTCGCCTTGTTATCCACCAACCGCGTATTGGTCACGTATCTGAAGAAGTTGCTTCAGTAGAAGATCTATATGAGTTTGCGCACCGTGCAAAAAACACAGTGCAAATGATTAAAGCGATTGACCTTGGGCAATCTCTTTTTAATGAAACAGACATGCTCAATCCGGGTGAAAAACAATGCCACTGGTGTAAAGCAAAAGCGACTTGCCCTGCTCTTTCCAAGGCTGTGCTGACGACTGTTGCCGGTGAATTTGACGACCTGTCTACCTGCAATCTGGACGTTGAATTAAAGCAAGCAATCGAAAGCGTACCAAGTCAAGAAAATGAAACTCTTGGAAAGCTCTACGCATCGTTACCGTTAATCGAACAATGGTCAAAAGCAGTATCAATTGCTGTGACTGAAAAACTGCATAACGGTGAAAAAGTACTTGGATTCAAACTTGTACAAGGCCGTGCAGGCAATCGCTCTTGGGCAAATGCCGAAGAAGCTGAACAAGTTCTTAAGTCCATGCGTTTGAAAGTTGAAGAAATGTATGACCTGAAACTCATTTCACCGACTAATGCAGAGAAGCTGCAAAAAGCAGGAACGATTGGCCCACGCCAATGGACAAAAGTAGAAAACCTAATTGTGCGCCCAGATGGAAAACCAACTGTCGCACCTGAATCTGATAAGCGCCCAGCGCTTGAAATTAACCCCCTAAACGATTTTGAAACTGTTTAAAACTAAGGAAGTAACTCATGAAAATTAAATTAGCTAACGTACGTCTAGCGTTCCCTGCTCTTTTCGAAGCAAAAACCGTAAATGGCGAAGGTGCCCCAGCGTTCTCTGCATCTTTCTTATTAACACCTGACCACCCAGCAATTAAAGAATTGCAGGCAGCATTTGAAAAAATGGGCCAAGAAAAATGGGGTGCTAAATGGCCGACCATTAAAAAAACTATCGAAGCTAAAGACGCTTTTGCACTTCACAACGGCGACTCGAAAGCCGAATACGAAGGTTATGAAGGTAACTTCTTTATCTCTGCACGTAACAAAATCCGTCCTGTTGTTTTAGACCGTGACAAAACTCCACTTGTTGAATCGGACGGCAAACCATACGCAGGCTGCTATGTGAATGCTTCGATTGAACTCTGGGCACAAGACAACAATTACGGCAAACGCATTAATGCTTCATTGCGTGGCGTTCAATTCCTTAAAGATGGCGAAGAATTTGCAGGTGGCGGTGTTGCTTCTGCTGATGAATTTGACGACTTGGCTGCCGATGAGTTCGAAGAAGATCCATTAATGGCGTAAATCAAACTGCCCTGAGCAATCGGGGCAACCTTTTCTAATAAACAAAATAGTGAGTAATAAAAATGACTGCAAAACCAACTGATGTAGCAGATTTCATTGGCGAACTTAACGCTGGTGTATTTGAAAAGCAACTCGGGGCAATCCTTACGGATGTTGCCGCTGGTGTTATCGCTAACGGTAAACAAGGTGAAGTAACCGTCAAGCTGAAACTAAAGCAAATTTCGGACACAAACCAAGTGAACATTTCACATTCACTGGACTACAAAACCCCTACTTCTAAAGGCCATCGTGCCGAATTGGTAGAAGGTGCGACTCCTATGCACGTACTGCACGGCGGCGGCATTTCAATCATGCCAAACACTGCAAAAGCACACGACTACATCGATTGATGTAGTCCCCTTACCACTTTCTAACTAAAACCCAACTAAGAGTAAAAAACATGGAACAACAAGCAGTTCAACAAATCGCAGACCTTGCAATTGCAGCTCAAGGCAAAATGCCAGTTCAAGTAGATGCAGCAGCTTCAATCGCTATTTTGCCTGAAGGTTTTAAGCTTCATAGCACTGAAAAATTCAATGCGCAGCGTGACCGTTACCGTGGCGACTACCGCACAAGTGCGATTTCTTCTTTCGCTGAGTACATCGAATACCGTAACAATGGTGCTGACGAAAATGTTCAAACATATATCAGCACGGAACGCGGTTTAAGCGCCCAAACCTTCCTGAACCTCGGCGATGAAATTGACCCCGGTCACGGCGATGACACGGCAATTTTAACCTTGGAAAAGAAAGCTGAATTTGCACGTGTTGAATTGCTGAATGGCAATCGCTTACGCCAACAGCAACTAATCGACTTTGTTGATGATTGGGCAGATTTCCTAACTGTTCACAACGAGTCTGGCGAAGTTAATTTAGATAAAGCAATCCGCGCATTGCGTAAAGTCAAAATTACTAAAGGCTCTGAACTGGACAGCCAAGTACGTGATTTTGGACACCAAGTAAGCGCAATGGAAAAACTCGAAGCTACCGGCGTAGATGAAAACCTACCGCATTACTTCATCCTGAACACTGAATGCTTCCACGGTTTAAATCCACGCGAAGTAAAACTTTCACTTCGTGTTTCTGCGAATAACGACGAAGCACCGGGCTTCATTCTTCGAATCGTTGGTGAAGAAGCCTTGAACGAAGCACTGGCATCAGAATTCAAAGACATTTTGACGGATCGCCTAAAAGGCCAAGGACAAATTTTCCAAGGTGCTTTCACCGCATAACTCAAACAACAGCATCCGCTTCGGCGGTTGCTTTGAGAAATAAATGTATAGCTGACCCTCTGCGTTTATTTCACCAAAGCAAAAAGGAAATACAGATATGAAAGCGACCACTTTGGTTAAGGACCTCGGATTGGATTTTTGCAAAATTGTTGTAAAAAGCGCATCCAATGACGGTGAGGAAAATTACTACTGCCCTTGCTGTCTTGAATATTCTGCTCATGGGGAAACAGACAATCACGTTTCTATTCAAGAGTTGAAACGAGTTCTTGAAAGTCACGAATCGGTGGAAAAGTTTGGTGGATTAGAGGAAGCAAAAAGAATCGCAAATAATCCACTAGCTATTTTCAACACTCTACCTTTAAAACAAGCCATCGCAGACGTGGAGGCTTGCCAGTAATGCAAAACGAACTATTTCTCGACCTCGAAACATACAGCGAAACACCAATCAAAAACGGTACACACACCTATGCTGAAAATGCGGAAGTGATGATTTTCGCATGGGCTTTAAACGATGGTGAGGTACACGTTGAAGATTTAACAGCAGCACCGATGAGCAAAGAGCTAGTTGCGCTTTTGCACAACCCATCTGTAAAGCTCATTGCTCACAACTCTGGATTCGACCGTACTGTTTTACGCTATGCACGTCCTTTTCTTGATTTAAAAATCGAACGCTGGGAAGACACAATGGTTCAAGCCCTGAGCCATTCGCTGCCAGGTGCATTAGGTTCACTTTCTGAAATTTTCGGATTGGAAACTGACGTTGCAAAAGATAAAGCCGGCAAACAGTTAATTCAGCTTTTTTGCAAACCGCGTCCAAAGACAAGCAAAGAGCGTCGTGCTACAAGCAAAACACATCCTGAAAAATGGGCTGAGTTCTTGTCGTATGCAAAAAACGATATTTTGGCAATGCGCGAAATCCGTAAAAAAATGCCGAAATGGAATTATCGCAATGGCGAACTTGCCCTCTGGCATCTTGATCAGAAAATTAATGACCGTGGCGTATGTATCGATACCGACCTTGTGCGTTCCGCAATGGAAGCCGTGGAAAAAGAACAAAAGGTATTGGCAAAACAAACACAGGACATGACCAATGGCGAAGTTGAAGCAGCAACCCAACGAGATGCAATGCTCAAGCACATCCTTAACGCACATGGCGTGTCGTTGCCAGATATGCAGAAATCAACTCTTGAGCGAAGACTTAATGACGATTCACTCCCTCTTGCTGTGCGAGAACTTATTGCAATCCGTTTGCAAGCCTCGACTACGAGTACAGCCAAATACAAAGCGCTTGCTCTTGGCACTAACTCCGATGGGCGTTTACGCGGGACTTTACAATTCAACGGAGCGTCGCGCACTGGACGTTGGGCAGGTCGGTTATTTCAGCCACAAAACTTACCGAGACCATCTCTTAAACAAGAAGACATTGATTTCGG
This sequence comes from Acinetobacter sp. YH16040_T, assembly GCF_024605785.1. Classification (NCBI taxonomy): domain Bacteria; kingdom Pseudomonadati; phylum Pseudomonadota; class Gammaproteobacteria; order Moraxellales; family Moraxellaceae; genus Acinetobacter; species Acinetobacter sp. YH16040_T. The sequence continues at coordinate 1,874,274 of NZ_CP094541.1, forward strand.
AATCGAAGCCTTAAAAATCGAATGCGCCGACCTATTTACAAACAATGTCATGGAACTAACTTCTTCTGCGATCCGCGGTTGCATCATTGCGCCCGAAGGTAAAAAGTTGGTAATCACCGACTTATCCAATATCGAAGGCCGTGGTTTAGCTTGGCTTGCTGGTGAAGAATGGAAAAACCAAGCTTTTCGTGATTTTGACAATGGTACAGGCCATGACCTTTATAAGGTTGCATATTCAAAATCGTTCAACGTACCGCCTGAGACAGTTGATAAAGATCAGCGCCAAGTCGGTAAAGTTCAAGAATTGGCTTTGGGATACGAAGGCGGTGTCGGTGCATTCTTAACATTCGCAGTTGCCTACAACTTAGACCTAGATGCAATGGCAGAACAAGCATTCAACGGCATTGATCGCAGCGTAATGAACGAAGCAATCCGCGCTTGGGAATGGCACAAGAAAGAGCGCCGCAACACCTTTGGCCTTAAGAAAAATACTTGGCTTGTATGCGACTCGTTTAAGCGCTCATGGCGGTATGCACACCCGAATATTTCTGCATGGTGGTCAGAGTTAAAGCTCACTGCAATTAAAGCTTTGACCAATCCAGACCATGCGTACCCATGCCGCAAAGTCGTAATGATGAAAAAAGGCTCTTGGCTTTTGATCAAATTACCAAGCGGTCGTTTCCTCTGCTATCCGGGTGCTCGTGCTGAAACTGACGGTCGCATTTCTTACATGGGCAACAACCAATACACACGTAAATGGGAACGCCTATACACATACGGCGGAAAACTTGCCGAGAACATTACGCAAGCTTTCTCGCGTGACGTTTTGGCTTTCAACATGCCGACTATTGAATCCAAAGGCTATGAAATCGTTTTGTCTGTTCACGATGAAGTGATTACAGAAGCGATCGATAACCCGTCTTGGAACCATGAACACTTATCAAAACTGCTTGCTGCCAATCCCGAATGGGCGATTGATTTGCCATTGGCAGCAGCAGGTTTTGAATCTTATCGCTACAAAAAAGATTGATATGGCTAGTTATAGAAATCGAATTACCGCTACACCGGTAGCACTTATTGAATACCACTTAGGAAATAACACAATGGAAAATATTGAAATCGAAGTGCCAATGCAGGTACTGGATGCCGCAACATTCTGCGCTGCTAAAAACGATGTGCGTTTTTACTTAAACGGAGTTGCGATTAATAAAGGGCACGTTGTTTCAACCGATGGGCATCGTGCATTTGCATGCACAATTGACGGATTGGACGAGGACCTTGCACTGATCATTCCAACCGAAGCAATCAAAGCTTTTATTAAAAAAGTGCCGAGCAAAAACCGTAAAGGACATTGCGTTATTTCGCTGGACCTAAAGGCAAAGCAAGGAAAAATCTCTAACTTTCCGTTGCAGGTACATGAACTTTTTATCCCAATCGACGGTAAATTTCCCGACTGGCAACGCATTTTTCCAAAAGATGTGCCAAGTGAGTACCAAGGATATTACCCGACTTTTAACTGGGCCTATATGGTTGATTTTCAAAAAATCCATAAAGCATTAGGCGGTAACGGTACCCAAGTCGGATTACGCCCGAAATCGACAAACGAAGTCGCATTGGTGGACTTTGACGGCACTCTATTCGACCACCATGCCAAAGCAGTAATTATGCCTTTACGTGCATAACCATGCGCGAATCTCAAATTGAAAAAGCCCTAGTGCAGCAAGTCAAAGCAATGGGCGGTGAAGTTAGAAAGGTTAAATGGATCGGTCGAAACAGTGCTCCAGACAGACTGGTGATGCTTAAAGGCAATACGTTTTGGGCGGAGTTAAAAGCACCAGGTGAGAAACCTACCCCCGCCCAAAGCCGTGAGCATGATCGTATGCGTAAGACTGGGCAGCGAATTGAAGTGATCGACTCCATAGAACGAATACAGGAAATATTGAAATGAAAAACAAAATATCAGACGTACACAACATTTTAATTGAGCAGCTTGATCGCCTTAACGATCTAACAGATAAGGATGGAAATCCCATTTCTCCTGACTTAGTACAACGCGAATTCAACCGCGCCAAAGCTATTAATGCTACTGCCCAATCTATCGTAGCTTTAAACACCTTGGTTCTTGAGGCTCAAAAACTTAAAACACCAGAACAACGTGCACTGTTACCTACGCAATTTGATGCTATCGAGGGTTAGAGCATGGCTAAAGGCGTTCCAAACAAATACACCGTTGAACAACTTGGATATTTAGAAGCTAACAAGGAGATGCCTCGTCAGGAATTGACGGATGCTTTTAATGCAAAGTTTGGAACTTCTTATGACAAACAAGTGCTTCGTACTTTGTGCAAACGCAAAGGATGGTTTACGGGCCGTAACGGCAGATTTGGGAAAGACAGCCAACCTTGGAATAAGGGCACTGTCGGCGTGATGAAAGCCAACTCAGGATCATGGACTAAAACGAACCACTTAGAATGGAACCGCAAACCGATTGGGTATGAGCGCTTTCACATTGACGGGTACGTAATGGTGAAAGTTGCTGAACCGAATAAGTTCAAACTCAAACACGTTTTTATTTGGGAAAACGCAAATGGGCCAGTGCCTGATAAGCACGTTATCCGCTTCAAAGACGGCAATAAAACAAATTTTAATTTAGACAACTTGGCCTGTATCTCCCTTGGAGCAAACGCCCGTCTGAATAAGCAATACAAACACGGCGCAGCAGATGCCGAGCTAAAGCCTCTGCTAATCACTATGGCGCAAATTGATCAAAAAATTTATGAAAAGGAAAATGCAGAATGAATCCAATAACAATGCCAGAAGTACGAGAACTTCTTAAAGCAGTTGAAAAAATTGCAGTTCGCCCTGGTGATGTAAACCAAAAAGATTTAATGATTGCCTCTGCATTGTTTAAAAAGCTAAAGGAGGACCGCACTCAAGGCGTTATTTCAATCCAAATTCTTGTTGATGGTAAACCTATTGAAATCGAGGTAGCAGAATGACAGCTAAACCTTTTACAGCTCGCCCATATCAACATGCGATTATCGAGCATATTCTCGATAATCCGCGCTGCGGTGTGTTCGCAGGTATGGGTATGGGGAAAACTTCCTCTACCCTAACCGCTTTGGAAATTCTTGAAGTGCTTGAACCAGGTCCTGCATTGGTCATTGCCCCGTTACGAGTTGCAGCAAGCACTTGGCCCGATGAAGCGAAGAAGTGGCAGCACCTAGAAAAACTTAAGGTCGTTGCGATTATCGGAACGCCTAAGGGGCGTGAAGCTGCACTTCGCCAAAAAGCCCATGTGTACACAATCAATTATGAAAACTTGCCATGGCTCGTTGAATACCTTGGCAGCAATTGGAAATTCAGCAAAGTAGTTGCTGATGAAAGTACAAAGCTAAAAGGCTTTCGCGTAAGCCAAGGTTCAAAACGCGCCAAAGCACTGGGTAAGGTTGCGCATAAATATGTTGAACGCTTTATCGAATTGACAGGCACACCCGCACCAAATGGCCTAAAAGATTTATGGGGTCAAACTTGGTTTTTAGACCGTGGCCAAAGACTCGGTACAAGTTTCAATGCTTTTACTTCTCGTTGGTTCCGTTCAATTCAAGTTGGTGCGGATCGCAATGCCATTCAGCTTGTGCCTTATGACCATTCTCAATCTGAGATACAAGGCAAGCTCAAAGATATTTGCATTTCGCTTGAAGCAAAAGATCACTTCGATATTGACGAGCCAATTGTGAATGTCATTGAGATCGAGCTTAAAGGCAAAGCACGTACTGTTTATGACGAAATGGAAAATGAAATGTTCATTGAGCTTTCTGAATCTGTAGAAGTTGAAGCATTTAACGCAGCATCAAAAACTATGAAGTGCTTACAGATTGCCAGTGGCGCTTTATACACAGATGAAAATGGCGCATGGGAAACAATCCATGATCTAAAAATTCAGGCTTTGGAATCCATTATCGAAGAAGCTGCGGGCATGCCTGTTTTGGTTTCTTACCATTGGAAAAGCGACCTTGAGCGCTTATTGAAAGCTTTCCCCCAAGGCAAGCAACTTGATAAAAGTCCAAAAACAATCAGCGATTGGAATAAAGGAAAAATCCCTGTGATGTTTGCCCATCCGCAAAGTGCAGGTCACGGACTGAATTTGCAAGACGGCGGCAATATTTTGGTTTTCTTCTCTCACTGGTGGAACCTAGAAGAGTTCCAGCAAATCATCGAACGTATTGGGCCTACCCGCCAAGCGCAAGCGGGACACGACCGCCCTGTCTTTATCCACCACATAGTGGCAAAGGACACAATGGATTCAGTCGTTATGCAGCGCAGAGACTCAAAGCGCGAAGTTCAAGATCTACTTATGGAAGCAATGAAAAAGAAATGTGCATCGTAATTAAAGAAGAAATTGGCGAACTGCCTGAAGACGTTATTTTGAGTTTGGGAGAAGTATCATGAATGAAGTAAAAATCATAACTATGTCAGAAACTGAACTAGAGACTTTACTAGACCGAGTTTGTCGTAAAGCAGTTCTAGACGCTTTTTCTCAAAGAGAGGATGAGCTGCTCAATATTGAACAGCTCTGCCAAAAGATACCAGGGCTAACTCGCCACCTTTTTAAAAATCTTATTAAGAAAGCCGATTTAAAAAATGTACGTGGCAAATACTCATTGAATGAAGTTAAAGGCGCTCTGCAATCTCACTAGCGGTGGGATTGTAGTACACCATCGCTCTTTTCGGGTTCGACCACCCGAACATTTTACATAGGTCTAACACAGGAATTTTCTGAGCGATTCGCGTAGCCGCTGTATGTCGAGTGTCGTGAAAAGTAAAACCTTCGAGACCAGCTTCGATCCTCTCGTTCATAAAAGCCGAGCTTACCTCTTGTGATTTCATACCAAACACAGACCCTGATTTTCTATCCCCTAAGCTAAGTAGAATTTCTGAAGCAACTTTACTTAACGGAACCTCTCTAGGCCTGCCGTTTTTTGTAGCGATTAATTTCACGAACTTTTTATCTAAATAGACACGATCCCAAGTCAATCCAGTAATTTCACTTTGTCGCATCCCCGTTTCAAGCGCAAAGAGAAAAATATGCTTCAATCCTTCAGGAAGTTTTGCGCACATTACTTCAATTTCGTCGTCTGAAATCACTCGCTCTCGATGGTCAGAGTCCTTCGGAATTTTTACACCTTCCAACGGGGTTTTAGGAATCCATAGTTTTACATCCCTACACCATGAGAAGAAAGCGGCCAGCACAATAAACTCTCTTCGTACAGTAGCGCTCTTCACTTTTGTTAAACGGCTTTCGCGCCATTCTACTAAGAATTCTTTAGATACATCTTGTAGGGAGATATCACAATCCATGTGCTTCAAGATGAAATTAATTTTATCAACCTCTTGGACTGCACCTTTTTTCTTGACTGTTACGGTGTCTCTGTATTCCTGTAGCGCATCCCTGAATCTAACGTGGTCAAATACTTGAGCTCTTTCATTTTTAAGCCTTACTTCCGTCTCCTGCGCCCAAGCTTTGGCGTCCCGCATAGTATCAAATGTTTTATTTTTGGGAGGATGGGGTTTTATTCTTACGGTAGCGGTCACTCTGCCGTTACGCTTTTGGAAGGTCGCCATATCGTAAATCCTGTTGCACTTCTGTTGCACTATATTTTAAAAAGCTTTTAAATCGAATTGCAATATTTTATAAAAATATCATATCTTATTGATTTTTAAATTACTGATTATTCAACAAGTATAACAGGATTTAATGAAAAAAGCCCTTCTTAGGGCTTTTTTTGTGCCTATCGATTTTTAAAAGCAAAAAAATAAGGTCCTTATTGGACCTTATTTTCTATTTACAGATTATTTATTAATCAGTTTCATGTTCGTCGCTGATAAATATGTCCATAATAAGTTTTGGCTTGCTGTCAAATTTGTCCAACGTTGATTGCCACCATTGGTACAGCTATATCGAATTAAATCCGCACGGTTATTTTGCAAACGTCCCGTATTTAAATCCATACATTGACCACTTTGACGAATCGTTGTAGTCGCAGGGTCCATGGTCCAAATTTGGTTGGTTTGGTTTAACACGCAACGTTCTAGCGTCACTTTAGCTGAACCACCGTTGCCTGTTACGCATTGATCTGGATTTGACTTGCTGTGTATCCGACCAATCGCATCATATACCCACTGTTCCGATTCGTCCGCAGTACATCCGCTTGGACCACTAATATATAAGTTTAATTTTCCATCGGTTAATGTTTCTGCTTTCAAACAGTTATTACCATTTTTGATCAATGTTGCCTGATCAAACAAACCTTCCTGAGATACTGAAAGCTTTGTCATAAATGCTTCGAGTGCGCTTTGTGCCTCAGGAACTTGATTGGTTAGGTCTTGTGCATACACATTCATCCAACGATTTAGTCGGTATGCTGTGTTTTGTTGCGACTCATAACGGGTTAATTGCTGACGCGCCACACTATTCATCAATGACTTGTCATTTTTATAGGACTCATACAGCATTTTTTCAGTTGGATTTAGTGCAACAACAGCATTTGCAGCTTGCGCTTCCAAAGCACTTTCTAATTGAGGAAGTTCGATAGCACGCAATGCACTATAACCATGCTGACGTCCAATTTTGACAGCCGGCTTGATCGCTGTGCTGTAAACTGGAATATCAATATTTGCTAATAACTTGGCTTCTTCACCTGCTTTTTTACAGTATAAATTGACCTTCTGTGGTTGATCTGCCAAAGCTAAATTGACATGCAGTTTATTGGCATTACTACCTAATCGTGCAGGTGCTAAAGCAATATTGTTGACTTTATTCGTGTATTGCACATTCAACCAACATGCCGCTTGGTCTAAAGTGGTATTGGCAGCAGTTAAGTCATACACATTGCCCCAGTTTGAACGTGCAGCAGGATACAACAAACCAACTTGATTGACTGGATCATAGCCCCCTAAAATGGTAATAACAGGCTGACCAAAGACCCGTGGTCGTGGATAATTTTGATCTGCGTTATACCAAACCGGAGCCGTAGAATTTGGCATCTTCGGTTGAGCGACTTCCATTTCACGAGTGGTTTTGTTCCACTTTTTGTAGCCGGTAGGCGAAGTTTCATCCCAGACATAACGGTCAAAGTGTGGTTGAATTTTCAGGAATGTGCTGTAACCCGTATAGTGTGTGTAGCGTGATACATTACTATCAGGATACCCGCCGGACATGGCATCTTTTCCGTACGGAAACAAATTTTTAAAATTTGGGATACCATTCGCTCCATCCCACTTCCATGTCGCCGTCCATGATAGATTTCCGCGCATCATATTGCGATTGGCAATATAACCCCATCCACTGTCCGCATGATGTGCAGCCCAAAATAGATTGTCACCTACCTGACCAGGGTAATGTCCTAAACCATAGTGATGGCCAATTTCATGGCTAAATTCATTCCCTACAGAATCATAAAGCGTGAGCATGCCATTACCACCACTCAGTCCATGAGTATGCACACCATTGGCATAGTTCCCCTTCGTATGATGGACAACTACTGTTTGGGTTAATTGTGGCTGACTTTGGTTGGCCATAGATGCACTGGTAATACCCCAGTTAGCAAGGTTTATACCAACACTAAAGGTTGATTTACCGACATCCTCACGCATGTCTCCTGCATAAACACCACCATCTCCGGCACTTTTACTGTCATAAATAACACCTGAAGATACCATTGCACGTGTTAACTGAATATCATCATATTGTGCAACCGTCATTTCTGCTGCAGGAATGGTTTGGAAATAATCTGTGCCCGCTTTTTCAGGCTCTAGTAGCATATAGTGGCCGGTAGAATTTGGCTTATCTGCCAACATACCAACACGGATATTATTTAAAACCAATTCACCTGGTGCAGCAAAATCGATTTTATCCTCAGCCAATTCACCGCTGACTTTATTTGCGTCAATAAATTTTAATCTTAGACCGGGTTTAACTTCATCCCAATTGAGCTTCGTGGTCCACGCGCGTTTACTGTACCAAACATCTGGACGACCTCTTTGCCCACTCTGGTCTGAAACAGGCATTTGCGTCGGATCATCCAATGTCGCGGTACGAATTAAGCGGTTGTTTTGATAGATTTCTACTTTGAGTTGCTTGATGTTTTGCATATCAAGTGTTGGCATCACGATAAGCAGCGCTTCTTTTTCACTGGTTAACCGTGGCATTTTCTTGGATTCGTTCGCATTCGGATCGACGACATGACTTTGACCAAATTGAACTTGCGCTGAAAAGTTGCCGACTAAATCATTTCGTATTTCACGAACAGCATCATTTGCATCGTAGTCATAAAAGCCAATACTGGTATCATCGACTATGTCTTGGGTCGGTTCTGGATAACTTGAAGTTGATGCAGAACCACTTGAACTATCACCACCGCCTCCGCCGCCACAAGCAACTAACATCAATGACACAATACAAATTGATAACTTGTTATATGAAAAACCTATCACAATTTTCACTACCACTCCCCAATTAGCCACAATAAAATCCAATAAAGAGACTTATATAAAATATATAAATCAATAATTTATAAAAAAGTTAATGCTATTTTCTTTTATTTAATTATTCAATTGCCGTGTTTTGTCACTTTTTAACAATTCAAATAAAATCTAAATATTTAGTATTGTCTGAATCACGATTGGTGTGACAGGTACTTCACTTTTCAACTAAAATTAAGATGTAGGCCTTTAAATACAATCGTATATTCCCGACAAAAATTGTCAGGATATTTTTAGAAACTTTGTAAATAAAAATTTTTAGAAATGGTTTAATCCCATATATTTTTTATGGTATTTTAATTTTCATCCTAGGCAGCCATTGCTGTACAAATGAAAAGAGGGATAAAAATGTCGATTAACCAATTTTTGCCATCATTAGAAAAATTTGCAGAAGCAGAAAATCAATATATTGAATATTTTACATCGAAAGGTGAAAAAGACATTTTAGGTAAAGTCATTTCAAATATGAAATCAACCGCTGAGATTCAAGCCTCTCAAGGCGTAGACTCATGGTTAGCATATGGCGTGTATTTACCGGCTGTAGAACGCATCTTTGCGCTGCATCAAGGGGAAACGGAAGCTGCATTTTTTGAACGCACACAATATCCAGTTGAACTCGTACAAGCGTATAGCATTAAAGATCATGACATTGCCACATTGATTGCCGCAGACAAATACAGTCGAATCCACCAACAACATCTCCCTGTCAATACTAGCCGCTGGCCTTATAGTGACGACGGTTCAAGTATTGATTTAAATCAGTATCCTGCACGAATTAAAGCCAATATTTAATCTTTTATTTAATGAAATATTGAAGCAGATAAAAAAGGCATCCCGTACATGGATGCCTTTTTTAAATATTTTGTATGCGCAAAAATACTTAGAGTTGCTGCTCAGCCTGCTGAAATTCACGAATATTTAATTCATTTAGTTCTCCACGCCAAATCCATTTCAGTTTTGACTCAAGGAATACATCTCCTTCAAACCAAACAAATAAACCTTCCATCATTTTCGGCCAGTCTTCGCGTGTCACGATATTTTTACCTGAAATAATGGCAAGAATTGCAGCCAAAATCGTATCATGACTCACCGCTAGACTCAGACCATAATCATTGGTTGGATGAGTGTTGTAAATCAACTCCAAAACATCTACCACCCCATGAATGGGCTGTTTCATACCCGGCAAAGCATTATTCACAAAACTATTGATAAAGCCTAAAGCACCTTGCTTTTGAAAGTATGGTCCTGCTTTTTTAATATCGAGCACAAAACTTCCCGGCTCGACCAATAATCCTTGTTCAATGATCTCGATATGGTGGGTATTCGGTTCAATCGTGACATTATCTGCACCTTGAATCATCAATGCCGCCGTATCCACACAGCGCTGAATTGGACTCGAAATACAGTGCTGAATAACACGATCGGTATTTTCAACCAAATAGCTGCCCCACGCTTCGGCTAAATCACGTCCTTGATGGGTCAGTTGCAAGTCATAACCGGCCAAGCCTTGTCCTTGTACAACTTCACGAATGGAATGACGTGTAAACAATGTTACAGGCGTCTTTTCATCCGGCAATAAGTCTATTGCTTTCAGCATACTAGGAGGGAGCAAATCTAGGGCCATAATTGACAGTTCTTAAATGCAGGAGATTTAACGGAGTGTGCTGACACTATAGCATGAACCCGATTTAGCTCAAGTTTTGTCAGGCATGTTTGCCAAAGCATTTAAGGCCAATTCTTTCATTTCGGCATTTTTAAATGCAATAAATCCACCATTTAATAAAGTCGTGCGTTGGTTATATAGAAATGCGCGACCTTTAAAATCAACCAAACCACCACCAATACGCTCGATTAAACATTGTCCAGCGCTCGTATCCCATTCACAAGTCGGATGAAAACGCGGATAAATATCCACTCGATCTTCTAACATCATACAAAACTTATATGCACTACCAGCATGGTAGGCCTGAAAAGGAGTGAGTTTTTCTAAAGCGTCTAGATAGTCCGTATAAATCGGCTTATTTTTGGCACTTTGACTCAAGCCAACGTGTACGACACTCTCTGCAGAGGTTTGAACATATTCATACCATGTAGTGGACTGGCTATCATATTTCAGCGGCAGTCCCGCAAAGGGGCAAATATATACGCTATATTCCCCCGGGATCGCCAATATGGCAAAAGTGGTATTGGCCCCATCTACCAAACTCAGATTAATGGTAAATTCAGGTCTTTTATGTAAAAACTCTTTGGTACCATCCAAGGGATCAAGGAGCCAAAATTTTTGCCATTGCATACGTTCAGACTTGTCACCTTCTTCTGACAATACAGGCAAGTTAGAAACTTTGGATAATGCTTGAGTAATATAGCTATTTGCACGATAGTCAGCTTGCGTTACAGGTGAATCATCACTTTTACGTTCCACATCAAAATCCGCACCTGAGCAATAACGCTGATATTCTTCTCGCAAAATTTCGCAAGCTTGTGTCACAATGGGAACCAACTGCAAAATCAGTGGGTCTTGCGGTGCTGTTGTTGTTTTAAACATAGAATACCTTTATATGCCAAATTACTCAGAAAAGCCGACGATCATTTTTGATATGGACGGTACTTTACTCGATCTTGCCTATGATGATTTCATTTGGAATGAGCTGCTGCCAATTCGCTATGCTGAACAGCATCAGTGCTCACTCGAACAAAGCAAGCAAACGCTATTTAGTTTTTATCAACAGCATAATCATACCCTAAAATGGTACTCCTCTCGCTTTTGGACGTCACAAGTTGGCGTTGATGTTCTGGAAATGCAAATAGAACAAAAAGCCAAAGTGGCTAAACGTGAAGGTTGCATTGAGCTGCTTACCTATCTAAAAGAAAATGGCTATCCTATTTGGCTTGCGACCAATGCCGACTATGCTGGCTTACAATTCAAACTTGAAGAAACCGGTCTTCGTGATTTTTTCGATGTGATCGTCAGTTCAGAAACGCTCGGTCATGCCAAAGAGTTTATTGAGTTTTGGCAAATATTAGCAAGCAAACATTCCTTCGATGCAAAAAACTGTTATTTCATTGATGACACTGAAAAAGTGCTCAATGGTGCAAAACTTTTTGGGATCGAACAGCTCTATTCGATTCAGCAGCCTTCATCTGCCAAAGCGCCTCGCGAGACTTGCAATTACCCAATGCTGTCCGCATTAACAGATTTAATCCCTATTTTAGAAGCTCAAATGATTGAGCAAGCCGAGGAACAGAAAAAATATGCGTAAATCAAATCTAGCCGAAGATGCGGTTGGTATGCGTATAGACAAATGGTTGTGGGCTGCACGTTTTTTTAAAACCCGCTCTATTGCCAAAAATGCGATTGAAGGCGGTAAAGTTCATCATAATGGCGAACGCGTTAAAGTTTCTCGTGAAGTTCGTGTAGGCATGGAATTAACCATTGCACAAGGCCTTGAGAAAAAAACTGTGGTGGTGAAAGCACTGTCGGATGTTCGTGGGCCTGCCCCAACCGCTCAGCTGCTTTATGATGAAACTGAGGTCAGTATTGCAAAACGGGAATTGCTCGCATCACAAAGAAAATTGCATAATCTAGCTCGGCCAGATCATCGACCAAGTAAAAAAGATCGTCGAGATATTGGTAAATTTAAAAGAGAAAATGATCAACAGTTTGACCAGCAATGGTCTTATAATGATGATTAAGTTAAAGCGTCACAACATGTCGCACCTGTTGTGATTTTCATAGAACAAAAGGATGATTTCTGTCACTATACACTCGTGGAACAGATTTAAACTGAATACATCCACTTGAGTATATTGTTTCGTGACATCGTATTGAGGTTGTAAGATGGATGATAATAAAAGCAAGGCGTTAAATGCGGCCTTAAGCCAAATTGAAAAGCAGTTTGGTAAAAACACCGTTATGCGTCTTGGTGATAATACCGTACAGGCAGTTGAAGCTGTCTCTACAGGTTCTTTAACATTAGATATCGCACTAGGTATTGGTGGTTTGCCTAAAGGTCGTATCGTAGAAATCTACGGTCCTGAATCTTCTGGTAAAACGACTATGACATTACAAGCTATTGCACAATGTCAGAAAGCTGGCGGTACTTGTGCATTCATCGATGCTGAACATGCATTAGACCCTCAATACGCACGTAAACTTGGCGTAGATATTGATAACTTACTTGTTTCACAGCCAGACAATGGTGAACAAGCACTTGAAATTGCAGACATGCTGGTACGTTCAGGTGCCATTGACCTGATCGTTGTCGACTCTGTAGCTGCACTGACCCCTCGCGCCGAAATTGAAGGCGAAATGGGTGACTCACACATGGGCTTACAAGCTCGCCTGATGAGCCAAGCACTGCGTAAAATTACCGGTAATGCGAAACGTTCGAACTGTATGGTGATCTTCATTAACCAAATCCGTATGAAGATTGGTGTAATGTTTGGTAGCCCAGAAACCACAACTGGTGGTAATGCACTTAAATTCTATGCATCTGTACGTTTAGATATCCGCCGTATTGGTCAAGTGAAAGAAGGCGACGAAATCATTGGTTCAGAAACCAAAGTGAAAGTTGTGAAAAACAAAATGGCTCCTCCATTCCGTGAAGCGATTTTCCAAATTCTTTATGGTAAAGGCGTGAACCATTTAGGTGAGCTTGTTGACCTCGCAGTACAACAAGAAATTGTTCAAAAAGCAGGTGCTTGGTATTCATACCAAGGTGACAAGATTGGGCAAGGTAAAAACAATACCATTCGCCACTTAGAAGAACACCCTGAACTTGTGCAAACTATCGAAAAACTGATTCGTGAACAACTTCTGACTACGGGTACAGCACCTGTAGAAGACAAAGACGAAGAAGAACCAGACTTTTTAGATGCTTAATTACAGCATACTTTAATAGTAGACGAAACGCCCTACGGGGCGTTTTGTTTTGCACTCAAAATTTGTATTAAAATGACCCCATGACTAAAGACCATTTTCCACTCTTGCTCGACTACGAAGCACTAAAACAACAGTTCGCAGAAGCTGAAGAACCTACCTGCGCAAATCATACTGCACAAACTGACATTTCACATGACAATACTTCGGTGACCGATCACTCTGCGTTGCATTTTGATGCCAATGGTAAAGATGTTCATGCTGAAAAAAAACCAGGACTGCGCGGCTCTCGTTTACGCTCCTACGCCTTTGCAGTACTCACACGTAAAGAATACTCAAAAGCGGATTTAATCGAGAAATTAGCACTGTATGCGGATAGTCGTGAAGAAGTCATACACTTGGTGGAAGAACTCGCACGTGAGAACTATCAAAGCGATCAGCGTGTAGCAGAAATGCTGTTGTCGAGTCAAAAGCGTAAAGGTAAAGGTCCCAACCGTATAAAGCTCGCTTTAAAAAATAAAAAAGTAGACAGTGAATTAATTCAGGATGAATTAAAAGAAACAGATTGGGTCGCCGAAGCCTACCAGCTCAAGATCAAAAAATTTGGCAAAGCTGTTGAACGTGATCCAAAACAAAAAGCCAAACAAATACGTTTTTTACAATATCGAGGATTCGATCTCGATACGATTTTTAAAGTGATTGCACGTAAAGAATTTGATGCCGAATAACAAAGATATAGATCTAAATAAAGAATTAATAAAACTAAAATAAAGAAGAATCTAGGATTAAAAAAAATGAGAGGACGTTTAATTTATTATGATTGAAACTGGTGGCAACCCTACCAGCAAGACTTCGGCACATCATATTTCTACTACCGTTGCTACCTTCCGGTCCTGGCGGGGTTTGTAGAGTACAATTGCGAAGTAACCGGCAGGGCTACCATTGCAAGAACAGAGTATAGAGATTTTTGATAAACATGCAAGACTAAAACCAAGAATTCCTGAGTAGAAAACACTGTTTGATTATTTATAAATCAATATGATGGTCGATGATGTAGAAAACGTGAAACATCATCACTATATTTTTACTTTAATACACAACAAGATTGTAAAAGCTTATTGCAATTCAGAACTTTGGCGTTTTTAATGTGCTTATCGTTTTATCTAAAGCAGTCTGTAATAAAACTATTCAATACGGACATGCTTGCAACTACATGGAATTTTTATGATGTTTAAACAGCATGTATTGTGTGCCCTTACATTGACTTGCTCAGGTACGCTATTTGCCAATATTCCAATTGAATCTCGCGGTTTGAGTGGCGCAGATAATGGCACTGTGTATACAGCAAATAATACAGCCATTCAAACAGGTGCTGGCTCTACCCCTACGCCAACAAATTTAAATTGGCAGCTCATGCAGAAGAACCAACAGCTCGAAAATGAATTGCGTAGCTTACGCGGTAAAATGGAAGAGCAAGACAATATTATCGAACAATTAAAAAGTGAACTTACAAACCGCTATGCAGATTTAGATCAACGTTTAGAGCTACTCCAACAAAAAGTAGATCCGAGTGAAGACACAGAAGCTGCGGAGGATAACCAACAAGGTACTGCACCCAGCAGCAGCTAATACAACCCCTACACCAGCTAAACAACCTACGACCCAAGCAACATTAAGCTCATCTGCAAAACAACCTGTAAATGCAGGTGGTGACTCACTTGAGCTTGAGAAAGCAGCTTATACCGTTGCTTTAGATGCATATAAACAAGGTGGTGCGAAAAAAGCCATTGCACCAATGAAAAACTTTATTAAGAATAATCCTAATAGCGTCTACATCAGCAATGCATATTTTTGGTTAGCTGAGTTCAACCTTGCTGTTGAACCGACCAACTACGCAGAAGCGAAAAAGAACTATAGTATCGTGGTAAATCAATACCCTGAGTCGACCCGCGCGCCTAGAGCGTTATATCAACTGTATAGCATTGCAAAAGACGTAGATCGAAACAGCAGTTTAGCAACGCAGCTCAAAACCAAGCTTACCCAAAAGTATCCAAAATCTGAAGAAGCAGGCTTTGTTAAAAAATAGGACTTTTTTTTAACGCAAAAAAAAAGACACCTTATAAGGTGTCTTTTTTTATTCGCAGCATTTAGCGTACGATACCGCGCTTAGACTGCTCAAGTGAGTCGATCAACAATTGCGCTTCTGCCACTTCAGGCAAAATTTCAGTACGAATACGTTCAATCGCTTCATTCGTCGTTAATCCATCTTTATAGATCAATTTAAAGGATTCACGTAAACCTTGAATCACATTTTTAGACCAACCTTTACGACGCATTCCTTCAATGTTCATGGCAAAAGCATGGGCTGGATTACCAGATACCATGACATAAGCAGGTACATCTTTCAAAATAAGAGATGCACCACCAATCATACTGTAAGAATCGATTTTACAGAATTGATGAATACCAGAGTTACCACCTACGATGACATAATCACCGATGTGGACATGGCCTGCAACGCCGACGTTATTAGCAAAGATATTGTGATCACCTACCACACAGTCATGTGCAATATGTGTATTGACCATCAATAAATTATGACTTCCAACTTTAGTTAGACCCTGATCTTGAACAGTACCACGGTGTAAACTACAGTGTTCACGAATCGAGTTATGATCCCCGATTTCTAACCACGTTTCTTCACCAGCATATTTCAAGTCTTGGCAAACTTCACCAACACTGGCAAATTGAAAAATTTCGTTATGTTGACCAATACGGGTATAACCACCCACCACAACATGTGAATGCAGTTTAGTACCCGCTCCAATTGTGACATGAGGACCAATAATACAATATGGTCCAATTTGCACATCCGGAGCAATTACTGCTGATGAGTCAATAATGGCGGTAGGATGAATTAATTCGTTATTGCTCATGCTGTCTCTGTTTTCTGATGCGAAACCATAATTTCCGCGGTTGCTGCGACTACGCCATCTACAGTGGCAACACAATTATATTTGTAAATGCCACGCTTTTGCATCACTAATTCTGATTTTAATACAAGTTGATCGCCTGCAACGACTTGTTTTTTAAATCGGATCTTTTCTGCACCAGCAAATAAGAACAACGAACCCGCTGAAGGTTTCTCATTATTCATGATGAAACCTAAGATACCCGACACTTGCGCCAATGCTTCAACAATCAGCACACCCGGCATAATTGGGTATTCAGGGAAATGACCCTGTAAAAATTCTTCGTTAATCGTTACATTTTTATAGCCTACAATCCCGTTGTCAGTCACTTCAACAACACGATCAACCAATAAAAACGGATAACGATGTGGCAAATATTCACGAATAGTCTGAATAGTCATTGGTAATTCAGGTTTTGTGAAAGCTGGGGTATTCGACTCTGTCATCATAATTATTTACGCAATTTAAATGTTGATTCAAGGGACTCAATTTGAGACTGCATATGATCAAGTCGTTTGACCAATTGGGTCAATGGCACATCTGCTAATTGTTTAAAGCGGATTGCTGCCTTTTTCCAAGAACCACTTTCAAGCATTGGCGTACCTGAAGAATAACTCCCAGCAACGGAAATACTTTTTGTGACCATTGACATACCAGTAATTGTCACATTATCTGCAATATTAATGTGACCTACGATACCAACAGCCCCTGCTAGCACACAATTTTTGCCAATAGTTGTACTACCTGCAATGCCACATTTCGCAGCCATTGCTGTATTTGCACCAACTTTGACGTTATGCGCGATTTGCACAAGGTTATCAATAATGACACCATCTTCCAAAATTGTGTCATCTAAAGCACCACGGTCGATACTACAATTTGAGCCAATACGCACATCATTCCCGATGCGTACAGAACCTAATTGAGCAATACGATGCCATTTCCCTTGATAAGGCGCAAAACCAAACCCTTCACCACCGATCACCGTATTTGCATGGATACGTACATGATCACCTAACTTAGCTTCACCAGTAATCGTCACATGCGAATCGATAAAACAATCTTTACCAATTTCAACACCATGATCAATCTTCACTTGTGATTCAATGCGAGTTCCTTCACCCACCACGCTATTCGCACCAATCACCACATAATGCCCAATATAAGCAGTATCAGAAATGATTGCTGAAGGATGAATTTGGGCAGTACTTTCAATTCCTGTTTCTACAGATTTTTTTTCAAAAACATGCGTCAGAATAGCGAAAGCCAGATACGGATTGGGTACAACAATGAAGTTTTGCTGTGAAGGGATTTGTGACTGCATCTCTGCAGTCACAATCAGCGCACCAGCCTGAGACTGTTGAGCTTCATTCAGATACTTATCTGCGTTTAAAAATGCAAGCTGATGCGGTTGAGCACTCTCTAAACTTGCCATTCCACTGAATAGCAAATCTAGCTGGCCAATACATTGACCTTGAACAAGTTGAGCAAGCTTTTCTAAACTGAATTTTTGAGAATTCATTGATTATTTAATTGCATTAACCTTTTGAATCATTTTATCAGTTAAATCAAACTTAGGGTCATACGCAAGTGCTGAATTTTTATTCAAAACAACATCTAACTTATTTTCTGTGCGCAATTGTTCTGCAACTTGCTTGATTCGTGTATCCATCGTGCGATTTAAAGACTGAATATTCCCTTGAACCGAAGCTTGAACTTTTTGCTGTAAATCAGTCAGCTCTTTAAGTTTAGTTTGATACTGTTGACCCATTTGCTGCTTTTGCGCAGCAGTCAACTTATCACCACCCTGCTGAGCTTTTTGCTGCATTGCTTCCAGCTCTTTAGCCAGTGATTCAATTTTAGTGGTTTGTGGTTTCAATTGCTGTTGAATTTGAGCATTTTGTTGTTTTATATAAGTGCTTTGATCCACCACCTTTTCTAAATCAACCACACCGTAACCTGCTGCATGTACCACAGCAGAACATGACATACCCAATACCGCCAAACCAGTAAATAATTTATTCATCTTATCAACCTGTAATTTTGTTATTCCCAGAAGGGTCGTACTTAGAAGGTACGACCAATCTCGAATTGAATTTCTTTTGTTTCATCGCCAGCTTTGTCATTAAGCGGGAATGCATAACTCAGTGAAATTGGACCAATCATCGTGATCCAAGTAAAGCCTGCACCAACGCTATAACGCATGTTATTCATATCAAAGCCGTAGTTATCTTTACAGTATTGACGGTCTTCACTAGATTTAGGAACGTCACATTGGGTATCAAATACTTGTGCGCCTTCAGCAAATAATACTGGACGAACTTGACGCGCCCAATCGCCTTTAAATGGCACAGGTAAAGCTAATTCAGTACCAAATTGAATTAAAGCATTACCACCGACTTCTTCTGGGTCATAATCTTTTTCACCACGAGCATCATAATAGACACCGTCATATTTTGGACCTAAGGTGCTGTTGTCATAACCACGTACCGAACCAAAACCACCTGCATAGAAGTTTTTATAGAACGGTAAATCATTACCATAACCCAACTTACCATAGCCACGGAGCACAAAGTCTTTACCTAGTGGGAAATAAGCTTGTGCATCGTAAGTGACTTTTTGATACTCAACATCACTACCTGGTAAAGCAATTTCAGTATTTACGCGATGCGACATACCTGATGTTGGGAATACAGGACGGTTAAGCGTGTTATACGACCAACCTAGGTTTAAGTTATAGGTTAAAAACTTTCCTTCAAACGCACTTTCGTAATCATTATTAACTATGTTCGCTTCAGGACATGTCCATTCAAGATTGCTAGGATCAGGATTTACAATTGAACATGTATTAAATGAATTAGAATCAATGGTTTTACCACCATTTGCCTTCAAATAATCACGCACATATGTAGATACATACTCACCTGTTGTTACCTTGGTTTGATCTACATTTAAACCCATACTGATACTTTGGTTTTCATCGATCGGATAACCAAAGTTGATACCACCACCAAAACTGTCAGTGACGTAGTTGTTAACGTTATAGTCGTCATCTAACTTGGTTTTACGGTAGTACATATTATAACCACGACGTACACCATCAATAGTGAAATACGGGTCAGTTACACTGAGGTTGTAGTAATCTTGAGTCTCAGAACGTGACAAATCGATAGAAACTGCATTACCTGTACCCAAGAAGTTGGTTTGACTCAAACCTGCTTGGAAAGTTACACCGCCACTTTGTGAGAAACCAACAGCCAAAGTACTTGTACCTGAATGCTGTTCTTCAACATTCACATTTAAATCAATTTGATCTGGCGTACCCGGAATACGTGCAGGTTTAACATCAACGGTTTTAAAGAAGCCTGTACGCTCTAAACGCACTTTAGACAAATCAATTTTTTCGTTACTTGCTAATGCGCCTTCCATTTGACGCATTTCACGACGTAGAACTTCATCAGCTGTTTTCGAGTTACCTGTAAAATTAATGCGGCGAACAGTGACTTGCTGACCCGGATTCACATAGTAATTTAAATCGACCAATTTGGTGTCTTTATTGATTTCAGGAACAATGTTCACTTCTGCAAAGTAGTAACCTGCGTTACCGTATTTACGAAGTAAAAGTTGTTTCACACCATTCACTTTTTCTTGTGAATATAAGTCGCCATCTTTATAGAGTTTTAAAGCGTTTAAATCAGTTTGCGTATAAAGCGTATCACCTAAGAAATGAGTTTTACCAAACTTAAATTGTTCACCTTCATCCACCGAAACTTCGATAAAGACGTGTTTTTTATCTTCACTCAAATTCAGACTTGAATTGGTAATGTTAAAGTTGATGTAACCTTTGTTGAGATACATCGCACGTAAAGCTTCTAAACTCGCAGCCATCTTTTCACGTGCATAACGGTCATTACGAGAAATGATCGAGTTCCAACCACTTTCTTTTAATGCAAAAATTTGTTTAATTTCGCTTTCTTTAAAGACCGTATTACCAATGATATTGATATCAAATACTTTGGCAGATTGGCCTTCTTCAAACTCGATTAAGACATTAACACGGTTGTTTGGTTGAGCGGTTGTAATAACTTTGACATCAGCATCATAACGACCTTGCTGCATGTACTGTTGTTCTAATTCAGTTTCAACCGTTTGCAAAGATGATTTCTTTAAAACTTCACCTTCGGACAGACCCATTTTCTTTAAGCCTTCTTCCAAGGCTTCTTTAGGAATAAGTTTATTGCCTTTTAGCTCAACTTTAGAAATAACTGGACGTTCAACCACTGTATATACAAGGGTATTACCGACTTGTGTAGACTTCACATCATCAAACAAACCCGATGCAAACATGCTACGAATTGAGTTTGAAATGATTTGATCATTGACACGATCACCAGCGGAGAATGGGATCATTCCGGCTACATTGTCAGGAGTTAAACGCACTAAGCCATCAACACGAATATCTTGTACTACAAAATCATCTGCTGCATATACTTGTTGTGCTACGGCCATAGCACTAACCAGTGCCAATGGCATAAATAAATGTTTGTGCTGCATGCCAGTCTTTTCCGCTGTTAATTTATTTCGTATAACGTTCTTATAAACGCATAATGTCATTGAATAGAGCCAGTAGCATCATGCTACCCAGCAATACCATACCAATTTTTAATCCAACCAATTGTATTTGTTCAGAAACAGGTTTACCACGAATTAATTCAATAAAATAGTAAATTAAATGACCGCCATCGAGCATAGGAATCGGTAGTAAATTTAAAATACCCAAACTTACACTCATCAGTGCCATAAATGAAATGAAGGTTTGCCACCCCATCTCAGCACTTTGTCCAGCCACTTTCGCAATAGTAATCGGACCAGATAAATTATCTAAACCAACCAAACCACGCACCATTTTTACAATAGAATTCAGGATCATACTAGATATTTGACCTGTTTTTTCTACCGCTTTGCCCATCGCCTCTACAGGCGTGTATTGAATGGTTTGTTTGTATTCGGCTGGAATATTGACTTTACCCGGATCACTTTGTACACCTAAAAGCCCTGTGACTTTACCCATTTGGTCACGCTTACCTTGCGGCATCACGCTTAAATGCACAATTTTATTTTGTCGTAAAACATCAATTTTAAGTAACTTTTCTGGAGAAGCTTGTACAACTTGTACAACATCAAACCAGTCTTTCATTTTTACGCCATCAATCGAAACAATTCGATCACCCACTTGCATCCCTTGGCGAATCGCTGCGCCATCTTCACTGAGTTTTGAAACCACTGCAGGAATTTCAGGACGATACGGTGTAAAACCTAGAACATCGAGTGGTGACTGAGTTTGATCACGTAAGAAACTTTGAATAGGTAAACTGAAGTTTTGAATTTGCCCTGCTCGTTCAGCTTGAATTTGAATATTGCCAGTTTCACCTACACGATCAACCAAGGCATAATTCAAGCGCTCCCAAGTGGATACTTGAGTGCCATCTACGGCAGTAATTTTATCACCAGACTGCATTTGCGCAGCTGCTGCAGGCGTATTCGGTAAAATTTTACCTACGCGCGTATTCAGCTGTTCCTGAGCTGGTAAAAATAAAATCCAAAACAACACTACTGCAAAAGCCAAGTTGATGAGTGGCCCTGCCGCAACAATTGCAATACGTTTCCAAGGGTGTTGTCGGTTAAATGCTTTTGGTAAGTCTTCTGCTGCGACATCACCTTCTCGTTCATCCAACATTTTGACATAACCACCCAGTGGTAATGCAGACAGTTGATATTGAATACCCGACTTCTTTGACGTCCACTTAAGTAGTGTTGGGCCAAAACCAATCGAATACACCAAAACCTTTACGCCCAGTTTACGTGCAACGAAATAATGCCCAAATTCATGAATCGCTATCAGCGGTCCAAGTAGCAATATTGCTGCAATAATCATAAACAAGGCATTCATGTCTTAACTTCCTGAATTCAATACTGCTTTTTCAGCAACCATACGTGCCGATTTATCTGCATGCAAAATAACATCAATATTATTTGCAGCTGAGTTTTCAACTTGCCCCAACACATGTTCAACAATTTGAGGGATTTGAGTAAAGCCAATTTTCTCATGCAAAAATGCTGCCACGGCGATTTCATTGGCTGCATTTAAAATCGTAGGAGCTAAGCCTCCAGCCTTCATGGCTTGACGTGCTAATTTTAGCGCTGGGAATCGCTGTATATCAGGCTGTTCAAAATTTAACTGAGAATGAATAAATAAATCTAATGGAGGCACATGTGTTTGAATACGCTTCGGCCATGCTAATGCATGAGCAATAGGCGTACACATATCAGGATTACCCATTTGCGCCAAAGTCGAACCATCTACATATTGAACCATTGAATGAATGATACTCTGTGGATGGACAACAACTGTTACAAATTGTTCTTCAACTGCAAAAAGATGACAGGCTTCGATCAATTCCAAGCCTTTATTCATCAGCGTTGCAGAATCAACAGAAATTTTTTGCCCCATCGACCAATTTGGATGCTTACAGGCTTGTGCAGGCGTCACACTTTGTAATTGTTCTAAACTATGATGTAAAAATGGACCACCAGACGCGGTGAGTAAAATTTGTTTGACACCTAGTTTTGGCTGACCATGACGTTCACCTTGTAGATAAGCTTCAGGCAAGCATTGGAAGATTGCATTGTGTTCAGAATCGACTGGCAACAACAAAGCATTATTTTCACGTGCGGTCTGAATCATGATGTCACCCGACATCACGAGCGCTTCTTTATTTGCAAGCAACACGCGTTTACCTGCTTTCGCAGCAGCCAATGTAGGTAGCAACCCTGCCGCACCCACAATAGCTGCCATGACCACATCAACCTGTGGATGTTCTGCTACTGCGATTAATCCGGCTTCATCATGCAGGATTTCAATATCAGTTAATTTTTCAGCTACGAGTAATTGGCGCAGTTCATCCACTTTATTGAATGGAACAACTGCGATTTTCGGTCGATATTGTTTGCATATTTCGACAAGTTCTACAATTCGGCTATGTGCAGTGACTGCAAAAACTGAATACTCTTCGGGGTGCTGTTGCAGAATCTTTAAAGTACTTTGACCAATGGATCCTGTTACACCCAATATACAAACAGATTGTGACATCTATAAATCTACGCCAATTAATTTTAAAACATACATACCTGCTGCAAAGATAGGTGCTGCAGCAAGCAACGAGTCGATACGGTCCAGCACACCACCATGTCCCGGAAGAATACGACCAGAATCTTTGATCCCTGCACGACGCTTGATCATCGATTCAAATAAATCACCAAGTACTGAACTAAATACCGTTATTACTGAAAGTATTAAAAATAAAATATGTTCAGCGATGCTTAAATCAAGATAAATAATTTCAACAACAATAACAATTAGCATTGCAGTGAATAGACCGCCATATAAACCTTCGATCGATTTATTTGGGCTCACATCTGGTGCAAGTTTTTTCTTACCAAATTTACGTCCCACGAAGTATGCACCACTGTCTGCACCCCATACCAACAGGAACAGATACATGAGCCACCAAGGTGAGTTCATCCACACAGAAAAAATAGCAGTTACCGCAGCAGGAACCAAGACTAAGCCTATACCACTCAGACTTGGGTTATACCAGTTGTCGTATTCAGGATAAGACTTCACCCAATAGACACTTAAGATCCAAGTAAAGATTGAAGCTGCCCAAAGCAGTAATGCAACATCAGTAAAATGCAATGCTAGTGCTGAAAGAATAGCAGTGACTAGACCATAGCCCCAAGCGAAAGGTTTAATCACATTTTGTGTATTACGCGGCATGAGTTTAAACCACTCATAACCCGCGACAGCTGATGCAATAATCATCAGCACAAGCATTGGGTATTTAGACTCGGTTGCAAACATGCAACTCAATACAACTGAAACCAGTACCAATGCGGTTATTATCCGCTCTAACATTTATTTATTCTCAAACTGCTCTTGTTGAATCTGCTCTGAGGTCTTACCAAAACGACGTTCACGACCACCAAATACCGCTAGTGCATCGTCAAATTCTTCAATGGTAAATTCAGGCCATAATGTCTGGGTAAAATAAAGTTCTGCATAAGCAGCTTGCCAAAGCAAGAAGTTCGAAAGACGGAAATCACCACCTGTACGAATTAACAAATCTACCGGAGGTAGATCACTTAAACTGACATATTGACCAAAGACTTCAGCATCCACTGCTTCAAGATTTATTTTGTTAGTTAAAACATCTGCTGCGATTTGTTTTGCAGCCTGTGCCATATCCCACATACCACCGTAACTAATTGCAATAGTTAAAGTCATGCTGTCGAAATTAGCAGTCCTTTGTTCGGCTTGCAACATTAAGTCACGTAAGTTAGGAGATAAACGAGAACGATCACCAATAAAACGTAGGGAAATGTTAAATTTTTCCATACGCGGCAACTGCTCATGAATGGTTTCTTCGAGAAGAGCCATCAACAGATCAACCTCAAACTGAGGACGATTCCAATTTTCACTCGAAAAAGCAAAAACGGTCAGTGCTTGGATATTTCTTTTACGACAATGTTCAACGATGGGATCTAGGATGTCCTTTCCAGAACGATGCCCTTCACCTTTTTGCATTTGATTCTTTTTGGCAAAACGATTGTTGCCATCCATAATGATGGCAACATGTTTTGGAAGACGGGAAGTTTCTTCAGATGAGGTCATTAAAACTTAGACCTTCATCAATTCAGCTTCTTTTGCAGCCAGACGTTTTTCAACTTCAGCAACGAATTTGTCTGTGATTTTTTGAATGTCATCACCCGCACGACGCTCATCATCTTCAGAAATTTCTTTTTCTTTCAACAATGCTTTGATATCACCCAAAACATCACGACGGATGTTACGGATCGCAACTTTTGCATTTTCAGCTTCGTTACGTGCAACTTTCTGCATGTCTTTACGTGTTTCTTCTGTTAATGCAGCCATAGGAACACGAATGGCATCAGCAGTAATCGGGTTTAAGCCCAAGTCAGATTCACGGATTGCTTTATCAATTGCAGCAACCATTGAACGTTCAAAAGGCTGAACAAGTAACGTACGTGAATCTTCTACGCCTACGTTCGCCACTTGGTTTAATGGCACATCAGAGCCATAGTAAGGAACCATAACACCATTTAAAATTGATGGGTGCGCGCGCCCTGTACGAACTTTGGCAAAACCATGCTCTAGAGAATCTAGAGATTTGTTCATACGGTCTTCTGCGTCTTTTTTAAGATCGTTAATCATGTGATCTTCCTTACTTAATTCGAAAAGATGTAAATTCTAAAATAGCTTGTAGTATAAAGAGCTTTAGGGCCCACGTACATTAGTTCGTAACGTGAGTACCCTCTTTTTCACCCATTACCACTGAAAGTAATGAACCAGATTTGTTCATATCAAATACTTGAAGTGGAACGTTGTGGTCACGGCACAAGCAGATCGCAGTTAAATCCATCACACCCAGTTTTTCATCTAAAACTTGGTCAAATGTTAATGCATCGTATTTCACTGCATCTTCATATTTGCTTGGATCTTTATTGTAAACACCATCAACCTTCGTCGCTTTAAGGATAAGATTGGCTTCAATCTCGATACCGCGTAAGCATGCTGCTGTATCTGTCGTAAAGAATGGGTTACCCGTACCTGCAACAAATACACAAACTTCGCCACGAGTTAAATGACGAATTGCATCACGGCTAGAATATGATTCAACTACAGCACCAATGGGTAAAGCTGACATTAGACGAGTTTTGATATTACGACGTACCAAAGCATCACGAAGTGCCAAACCGTTCATTACAGTGGCCAACATACCCATTTGATCACCTGTTACACGGCCAACCAAACCATCTTTTTGTAACTGGCTGCCACGGTAAAGGTTACCACCACCGACAACGATACCCACTTGAACACCCAAACCAACAAGGTGCGCAATTGCGAGTGACATTTGATCGAGCACTTGTGCATCGATACCCATCTCTTTATTGCCCGCTAAAGCTTCACCTGAAAGCTTAAGCAGGATGCGACCAAAACGTGGTTTTTTAGAATCAAGCATCATCAACTCCGAATTATTTAATTTCAATTATTTTTAATGAATCGTTTAAGCAGACTTAACCGAGATTAGTTTTGCAAATAAGTCATATTCATCTGCATCTGTGATTTCTACTTCAAGTAAATCACCTGCTTTAATCACTGACTTATCGATATCTTCAACAAAAACATTACCGTCAATTTCAGGTGCATCTGCATAAGAACGTGCAACAGCAACTGGGAACTCTTCTTCAAGATCATCCACCAGTACTGTCATTTTCTGACCGATACGGCTTTGCAATTTCGCAGCAGAGATTTCTTGCTGAACTTGCATGAAACGTTCATAACGCTCTTGTTTGATTTCCTCAGACACATGATCTGGCAAATCATTTGCAGTCGCGCCTTCAACTGGTGAGTAAGTAAAACAACCCACACGATCAAGCTGCGCTTCTTTTAACCAATCAAGCAACATTTGGAAGTCTTCTTCAGTTTCACCCGGGAAGCCCACAACAAATGTAGAACGAATCACAAGATCAGGACATTTCTCACGCCAAACTTTTAAACGCTCTAGTGTATTTTCACTGTGCGCAGGACGCTTCATGAGTTTTAGAATCTTAGGACTTGCGTGTTGGAATGGAATATCCAAATACGGCAAAATTTTGCCTTGTGCCATTAAGTCAATCACAGCGTCTACATGTGGATATGGATATACATAGTGCAGACGCACCCAGATACCCAATTGACCCAATGCTTCACACATGTCATAGAATTTGGTTTTAACGGGCTGACCGTTCCAGAAGTCCAATTTGTATTTGGTGTCTACGCCATAAGCCGATGTATCTTGAGAAATCACAAGGACTTCTTTTACGCCTGCTTTTTTCAGCGCTTGAGCTTCAGTCAATACTGAACCTACTGGACGAGAAACCAAATCACCACGCATGCTCGGAATAATGCAGAATGTGCAACGATGGTTACAACCTTCTGAAATCTTCAAATAAGCATAATGTTTTGGTGTTAATCGAATACCTTGTTCAGGTACTAGA
The DNA here is from genome assembly GCF_024605785.1 of Acinetobacter sp. YH16040_T. Classification (NCBI taxonomy): domain Bacteria; kingdom Pseudomonadati; phylum Pseudomonadota; class Gammaproteobacteria; order Moraxellales; family Moraxellaceae; genus Acinetobacter; species Acinetobacter sp. YH16040_T. The sequence goes on from NZ_CP094541.1 coordinate 1,901,787, forward strand.
TCAATAAACGGATTGTGTTTCGGTGGCTCAGGCACGTATTCGTGCACAGCTTCCATCACTTCTTGATATGCCGCAGCACCTGTCACTTTTAAGACATTTGGGTGCATTTGGCGAATTTTGTCTTCGTCTTTACCTAAACAACCAGTCACAATTACGCGACCGTTTGAACTCATCGCTTCACCAATGGCATCTAGCGACTCTTGTACTGCAGATTCAATAAAACCACATGTATTTACAACTACTAAATCGGCACCATCATAATCTGATGCTACATCATAACCTTCAGTCTTTAACTGAGTTAAAATTCGTTCGGAATCTACCAATGCCTTAGGACAACCTAAAGAAACAAAACCGACTTTGGGGGATTTCATGAATCTGCGCTCCACTATAATCCGCGTATTGTATGTCTTTTCAAAACATAAAAACAGGTGAAAAGGCCACTCTTTATATCACGCACCAAAATAATGCTATAAATTCATCCATATAATTTCATTTGCACCATTTTAATGCATTTTAGATTTACAGCCTGTTTTTAATCAGCTATACACTTTATTTAAAGTCTTAAATAAGCGCATTTATTCAAATAAGCATCAAAACTTAGCGTATTTCTGAAATAGTTGGCTTATATCTTGCATAACTTGCATCAATTCGAACCTTATTAGATTGAACGATTTGCTTTATGAAGATGCCATTGCGCCATTTTAAGACAGGAACCTCTCGCTAATGGATCAGACTATGACGATTGATTACCGGCTTTTAGTGGATAATTTAACCACTGCCATTTTATTGGTCGATAGCAACCTGAATATTTTTTATTTAAATTCATCTTGTGAAGCGCTTTTTGACATCAGCTTACTTCGTGCATCAGGTCAGCCTGTATTAAATTTACTCCATATGCCCGATGATGAGTTCAATACGCATGATGCATTAATGAATACACTAACTTCCGGTCAGCACTATACGCGCCGAGAAGCAACGATTAATGTCAACTTTAAAGACATTCATGTTGATTACACCGTGTCACAGCTCAACTCAGGTAAACCCTACCACCCTTTGCTATTGATTGAGCTGAATCAAATCGACCGAATGTTAAAAATCTCTAAAGAAGAAAACCTGATTCAACAACATCAAGTTGCACGACAACTGATTCGTGGTGTTGCTCATGAAATTAAAAATCCACTTGGTGGTATCCGTGGGGCGACACAACTTTTAGCGCGTAGTTTAAATGATCCGAAGTACAGCGAATTCACCGACATTATTATTAGTGAAGTAGACCGATTACGTAATCTTGCTGACACTATGCTTGGTTCAAGACAATTACCAAGTTACGAACCAGTCAATGTCCATGAACCCCTTGAACGTGTTCGTTCACTGATCGTCAACCAAACTAAAAAGAAAATTAAAATCACCCGTGATTACGACCTTTCTTTACCAGATGTACTGGCAGATCGTGATCAATTAATTCAGGTCATGCTGAATATCAGTGTTAATGCTGTTCAGGCGATGACTGAAAATAAAGAGTTCTTTGTTGAGCATCAACCAGAACTGACCTTGCGCACACGTATTCAACGCTTAGTCACCATCAATGGTGTATTAAAACGTTCTGCGGTACGCATTGACATCGAGGACAATGGACCGGGTGTCCCACAAGAAATATTAGAATCCGTATTTTATCCTTTAGTGACAGGACGAGCGAAAGGCACAGGTCTCGGCCTTAGCATTGCACAAAATATTATGCATCAACATAACGGAATGATTGAATGCCAATCAGTTCCAGGAAAAACAGTATTTAGCCTATATTTACCTTGGGAGTCAGATCATGTCGCGTAATAAGATTTGGGTCATCGATGATGATCGCGCCATGCGTTGGGTGCTGGAAAAAACATTCAAAGAAGAAGGTTTTGATGTTACCAGTTTTGAAGAAGCACAATCCGCTTTAGATCAGTTAAGTGTCGATGCGCCAGATGTTATTTTGACGGACATCCGTATGCCAGGTATTGATGGACTGACCTTTTTAGGTAAAGTCAAAGGCAACTACCCTGACTTACCTGTGATCATCATGACCGCACATTCAGATTTAGAATCTGCTGTGTCGAGCTATCAAACGGGTGCATTTGAATATCTACCAAAACCTTTTGATATTGATGAAGCCTTAGCCCTTGTAAACCGTGCAATTTTACATATCGCCAAATTACAACAACAAGAATCTGCTAAAACCGTTCAACCGATTCAATCTACAGAGATTATTGGTGAATCTCCTGCTATGCAGGAAGTCTTCCGTGCCATTGGTCGTCTTTCTCAATCACACATTACTGTATTAATTAATGGTGAATCAGGCACAGGGAAAGAATTGGTTGCGCATGCGCTGCATAAGCATTCACCACGTGGCAACAAACCTTTTATTGCGCTCAATATGGCAGCAATTCCAAAAGATTTGATCGAAACTGAATTATTTGGTCATGAAAAAGGCGCATTCACCGGTGCTAACACACAGCGTCAAGGGCGTTTCGAACAAGCCAATGGCGGGACTCTTTTCCTTGATGAAATTGGCGACATGCCATTTGAAACTCAAACACGTTTACTGCGTGTTTTAGCGGATGGCGAATTCTACCGTGTCGGTGGTCACATCCCAGTCAAGGTGGATGTCCGTATCGTTGCTGCAACGCACCAAGACTTAGAAAAGTTAGTACATGAAGGTCGCTTCCGTGAAGACTTGTACCACCGTCTAAACGTGATTCGTATTCATATTCCAAAACTTGCACATCGTAGTGAAGATATTCCGATGCTTGCACAGCATTTCCTTGCAAGTGCAGGCAAAGAACTTGGGGTAAGTCCGAAGATTCTGCGTCCTGAAACGCAAGAATACATGCAAAAACTGCCATGGCAAGGTAATGTGCGTCAGCTTGAAAATACCTGTCGTTGGTTAACGGTTATGATCACAGGCCGTGAAGTTTATCCAGAAGATTTACCGTCTGAATTAAAACAGATTCCAATTCAAGGCACAGATGGCAACCCTGCTGCTCAAGGGATTGATCGTATTGGTGTGCATCACTGGGATGAGTTACTTGGTCAATGGGCCGTACAAAAACTTAAAAATGGTGAGATGAAAATTCTCGACATTGCCACACCAATGTTTGAACGCACCCTCATCAATGCAGCACTACAGCAAACACGTGGGCGTAAGCGCCATGCTGCAGAACTTTTAGGTTGGGGTCGTAATACCTTAACCCGTAAACTTAAAGAACTCGGTATGGACAGTGCCGAAGATGATGTCGAAGAAGAATTAGAAAGTTAATTTTCTGATTTTCATTAAAAAAGCCAGTCACTTAACTGGCTTTTTTATTTTGAGATTTTTTAGCAATATTTTATGCCGTAAAGCCGACATAACGTGAATAACCTTCCACCCCTAAATCAGACTTATATATCAGAAACTCAGGGAAACTTGAGGCGGTAATTTCAGTAAACATATGATATTGATCATCATTGGCATGCAAGTCATCGACTGTATGCTGCATAGTTTGCTCAAATTCATCGGTAATAAACTCAAAACCAATATCCATTGCAATAAACAGCACATGCTCACATGGCTGTACATACTGCTCTTCTGACCAATCAATCACTTGCTGCTGACAATGTGGACACTGAATGTTATCTGAAGGAGAAATATCAAGTTCGATCAATTGATAAGACATAGAAGTAAATTTATTCATGAATATTAGATTTATTCTAACAAAACTTAGTTTCAGCTAAAGATATTTATTCAATAAAAAAGGAGCCGTAGCTCCTTTAAATATGACTGATTTCGATTATTTCTTGAGGGATGATTTATAGGCAGATAATGCAGCCACCGCGATAGCCGACAAAGCAATACCCGGCGCACTTGCAATTAAAATACCTGTCGTTCCTAGACCTAGCGCCAAAATCTTGCCTGTAAGTAATGGACCTGTCATTGCACCCAAACGTCCCCATGAAATTGCACTTCCCACACCTGTCACTTTCCCAGCTGGTGTATAGAAAATTGGAGAGATCCCATACAAAATCGATTGACCACCTGTAGAGAAAATTCCGCCCATGATGCCTGCAGCAATGAGTACAGGAATGGAATTTGTTGTAAACAGCACAAACAATGCCACAAACAAACCTGAATAGATAATCACTGCCATTTGCCATAATTTTAGGCGATCCAGCAAGTAGCCTAAACCCAGCGTACCAATCACTGCGCCCACTTGGAACATCAACATGATCATAAAAGCTTGTTGCTTTTCCAACCCTTGTTCCATAAGCAAGTTAGGCAACCAACTGATCAGAATATAGTTCACCATTAAGGTAAAGAAGAAACTCAGCCAGAGCGGCAATGTATACTTATAACGCTGTTCAGCAAAAAGGATTTGCCCCATCGGTGGAACCGTTTCCTTGGTTTCTGCCTGAACTTTTTCTGTACGCTTATCTTTTAAGATAATCGCCATGAATGGAATCAAGATTAAAGGCGTTAAACCACCAATTAAAAATAGTGTATGCCATGAGATATCTTTAAAGACAATACCCAAGCCAGCAACAAAGATTGCACCTACGGGTAAGCCACAGTACATCAAACTATTTAAGCGCCCACGGTTAGCATCCGTCGCTTCATCACCCACCACCGAGATCATCGTTGGCATCGCAGCACCCAAACCTAAACCTGTAAAGAATCGTGCGATATATAAAATTTCAATGCTTGGTGCAACTGCCGTGATAGACATAAATACACCGAAGATAAAAATCGACAACATCAGGACTTTCTTCTGTCCCAAATAGTCAGCGACACGCCCCCCAAAGAACGCGCCAAATAACATACCAAACACACCTAAGCTAAACACATAGCCCATTTGTACCTGATCTAAGGAAAATGTCGCTGCGATTCCCTTTGCTGCGATACCGGGTGCTTGTAGGTCAAAACCTTCAAAAAATGCCACCCAGAAACACAAAAATACCGTTAGAAATTTTTGCATTTTTCCCGATTGTTGATTTGCCATAATCGAACTCCATTCATGTAGCGTAAACCCACTTGTACGCCATGCCCTGAAGTTTCGGCTTTATTGGGTAGAATAAATACCACTACAAAGGTCGGAATTCACACGACCAAAAGCCCACCATTAAGACTTAAAACTTTGTATATCAATAGTTTTAGATCTTATTTTTTGCATTTATAATTCATTATCAATCACTTAGGTTTATGGAAGATTTTAATAATCAAACCATAGCTAAAACTAATGATGATCAAAATATTCATTTAATCCGATCAAATACCAACAGCCAATAATTTTTAAGCAATAAAAAACCCGCATCTAGCGGGTTTTTCTTTCAGCTGAAAAATTATGCAGATTTTTTCGCTTGGTTATTCTTACGAATCGTAATCATCACCAATTGAACAGCCGCAGGTGTAACACCCGGAATACGGCTTGCTTGTGCCAATGTTTCAGGCAATACATTTTTCAGCTTCATGGTGATTTCACGTGAAAGACCAGAAACGACATCATAATCAAAATCAGCAGGAATACGTGTATCTTCCAAACGCTTCATTTGCGCAACGTCTTCTTGCTGACGGTTAATATAACCCGCATATTTCACTGCAATTTCAATTTGCTCACCCACAAATGCTGAAACTTCTGAACCCGTCAATTCAGCAATTTGCGCAAAGTTGATATTTGGACGTTTTAACAAATCAATTGCATTGGTTTCTTTAGACAGGTCATCACCAGTCATTTCAACGAATTTTTTGCCTAGTGGATTGTTTGGCGCTGCCCAAAGGTGTTGTAAACGTCCTTTTTCAGTTTCAACTGCTTCCATTTTTTGGCAGAACGAATCCCAACGCGCATCATCCACCAGACCCATTTCACGGCCAATCGCAGTTAAACGCTGATCCGCATTGTCTTCACGCAACATCAAACGGTATTCCGCACGCGAAGTAAACATACGGTACGGTTCTTTAGTACCCAAAGTAATCAAGTCATCAACCAATACACCCATGTACGCTTCATCACGTTTTGGTGTCCATTGCTCTTGATCCCATGCACGACGTGCTGCGTTTAAGCCTGCAAGCAAACCTTGTGCACCCGCTTCTTCATAACCTGTTGTACCGTTAATTTGACCCGCAAAATACAGGTTATTAATCGATTTGGTTTCTAACGAGAATTTCAATGATTGTGGGTTGAAATAATCATACTCAATTGCATAACCCGGACGCAAAATGTGCGCATTTTCCATACCACGAATCGAACGAACCAATTCAAACTGAACGTCGAATGGTAAAGAAGTCGAAATACCGTTTGGATAAAGCTCATGTGTGTCCAGACCTTCAGGTTCCAAGAACACTTGATGCGAATCTTTATCGGCAAATTTATGAATTTTATCTTCAATCGATGGGCAGTAACGTGGACCCACACCTTCAATCACACCGGTATACATTGGTGAACGGTCTAAGCCGCCACGAATGATATCGTGAGTTTTTTCATTGGTATGTGTGATATAGCAATTGATTTGCTCAGGATGCATCGACGCATCACCCATGAACGACATAGTTGGAGATGGGAAATCACCCGGCTGTGGCGTCATCACAGAGAAATCAACTGATCGTGCATCGATACGTGGTGGTGTACCAGTTTTTAAACGACCTACAGGTAAGTTCAATTCACGAAGGCGCGCAGCCAATGAAATTGAAGGAGGATCGCCCGCACGACCGCCTGAAGCATTATTTAGACCTACGTGGATCACACCACCCAAGAATGTACCTGTAGTCAATACAACAGTTTTCGCATCAAAGCGAATACCCATTTGGGTGACTACACCTTTAACAGTATCGCCTTCAACAATAAGGTCATCAGCTGCTTGTTGGAAAATATCCAAGTTCGCTTGATTTTCTAAGGTTTCACGAATCGCAGCTTTATAACGAATACGGTCAGCCTGTGCGCGAGTCGCACGAACAGCCGCACCTTTACGTGAGTTTAAAATACGGAATTGAATACCGCCTTTGTCGGCAGCCAATGCCATTGCACCGCCAAGCGCATCAATTTCGCGTACTAAATGTGATTTACCAATACCACCAATGGCTGGATTACAGCTCATCTGCCCTAAAGTCTCAATATTATGAGTTAAGAGTAAAGTCTGTCGACCCATACGTGCCGCAGCAAGAGCTGCCTCAGTACCCGCGTGACCGCCGCCGATAACAATGACATCGTAAACTTTAGGATAATGCATAGTGGTAAAGGAGATTAAAAAAGGATGACGGAAGATTATAGCAAAAATTCACCGATAAGTTGACTGATTAACTCGATTTTATTGTTATTGGCTACTGTTTTATGCCTATATATTTCTTTATGAACATACATACTTTGCATATTCCACATAAAAATATACATTTCTCAAGCAAATGTTACTCGAAGATTGTTGTTTTATTCTCATGATTTTTTATTCTGTTATAGATCCCATGAGAATCATAAGGACTATAAGCATGAATAAGAATATTTTGCTATCCACGGTTTTATGCGGTTTATGTTTATCACCACTTGCTGCCTCAGCCAATGATAAAGTTGAGAAAGTGTATGATGCACAGCGATATCAACAAGTCTGTAAAGGTAAAAGCCAAGGCGCTCAAGTTTCATTTGCCTATCGCGGTATTATCTGGAATGGTACTTGCGAACCACAATTTTTTAGTTCTTCCAAAAATGCAAATCTTCATGGCGAAGAAGCCGAATTATTAAGCACATGTAGTGCAGATGCAAAAGCCACTACTGCAACGATTAATGGACAAGAAATTAAAGGAAAATGTGCTTTAGGGTTCACTCCTCCTCGTCCTAAATAAACAGTTGTCGATAAAAATATCGACCAATTAACAGATCAAAAATAAAGCGGGTAAAACATCAGTTTTTACTCGCTTTTATTTATTGCTTATTTATCAAACTGAGATAAACTCAAAAACACTATAAGGATAAAAATATCAGGAAATTCCATGGATTCGGGATTATTTGCATTTTTTCTACCCATTGCTTTAGCCATTATGATGATGGGTTTGGGACTTGAACTTTCAGTCAAAGACTTTTTACGCGTTGGACGCTATCCAAAAGTTATTTTCATCGCTTTATTTACTCAGCTTATTCTACTGACCAGCATTGCGTTTTTCCTGTGTAAGTTGCTTGAGTTACCCCCTTTACTCGCGGTCGGGCTCATGTTGCTTGCGGCTTCACCCGGTGGCCCCACAGCAAACCTTTATAGCTACCTATATAAAGGTGATGTTGCATTAAATATTAGCTTAACGGCCATTAACTCAGTTGTTTCGTGCTTTACATTGCCTTTTATTGTCAACCTTTCCATTTTGCATTTTGTTGGTGAAAGTACCAGTATTGGCATGCCTATCGATAAGATCACCCATGTATTTCTGATTATTTTGATACCGGTATGTTTCGGTATGTTTATTCGTAACTCCTTTCCGACCATTGCATATCACATCAACAAACCGATGCGAATGTTATCTATTTTTTTATTAATTCTTATCTTTACACTCGCAGTTTTGCGCGAACAATCCAACATTATTACGTATTTTGCCAGCGTCGGCATTGCAACCTGTTTACTCTGTTTCAGTGGACTATTTTTGGGTTACTTAATTCCATTCCTCTCGGGTGTGCCTGAAAAACAGGCTCGTGCGTGTACCTTTGAGATTGGTATTCATAACACCAGTATCGCCCTAACCATCGCACTGAGTGTGCTTGAAAACACCACAGTGGCGATACCTGCCGGTGTTTATTCTATTTTTATGTATTTATTGGCGACCTTATTTGGTTTTATTTTGACGCGCCGTGGCAGTCACTTGATTCAACAAGTGAAAACCTAAACTATTTTTTCTAACGCAATCACCATAAGGACTTTGGTGAAAAACCATTAAATATGCTCAAGGAGAATAAATAAGATGGATTCTGGAATTATTACGGTTCTTTTGCCATTAGCACTGGCCTTTATTATGATCGGGCTTGGGTTAGAACTTACCCCCAAAGATTTCGCACGTGTCACCAAGCACCCTAAAGCCGTGTTGATCGCATTATTTTGCCAGCTCGTGTTGCTTGTTGGTATCGCCTTTCTACTATGTAAACTGCTAGCATTACCACCACTGCTTGCTGTCGGATTGATGCTACTCGCAGCCTCACCCGGTGGTAGCACAGCTAACTTATTTAGCTATCTATTTAAAGGTGACTTGGCTTTAAATATTACCCTGACCGCCATCAACTCAGTCATTGCAGCATTAACCCTTCCATTGATCGTGAATTTTTCGATCATGCACTTCATGCAAGAAGGGCAACAAATCAGTCTGCAGTTTGGAAAAATCCTCCAAGTTTTCGGCATCATTATCATCCCCGTCTGTATAGGCATGCTGCTTCGTCACTATGCACCTAAACTGACTGAGAAACTGCATAAACCACTCCGCATCTTTGCTGTGGTCTTTCTCATCTTAATTATTATCGGTGCTATTTACTCTGAACGACATAATATTGCGGCTTATCTAACCCAAGTTGGCTTAGCTACGGTTCTATTCTGTATTTTCAGCTTATGTATCGGTTATTTTGTTCCAAGACTGTTCGGCATCAATAGTGCTCAGGCACGTGCTTGTGCATTTGAAATCGGTATTCATAACAGTACGTTAGCCATGACCATCGCCTTAACGGTGATGGCAAGCTCTGCTGTAGCAATGCCTGCGGCGGTATATTCAATCTTTATGTACATCTTTGCCGCTGTATTTGGCTTCCTAATTACGCGTTTTGCACCAATCTCGACAACTACAACCGAAACAATTAAAAGTTAAGTCATTGAAAAATTAAAAGGATGCTACGTGCATCCTTTTATTTTTTGTCAATTTTGATAATCGCTAGCTGCAAGTTGCCGAGTTCCGTTACAATAGCTTTTTATAAAACTCATTTAGGTTATGTCCGTGAAGTGGTTACAAATTCATATTACTGTTGAAAAAGCTCAAGTTGATTACACTGAAACGCTGCTCAGTTCTTTAGGTGCAGTCAGTGTCACGCTAGATGATGCAGAAAATCAGGATTTACTTGAACCACTTCCAGGTGAAACACCACTTTGGAATAAAGTGATCGTTACTGGTATCTATGCACAAGAAGATGATGAAGAAATTGATGTTGCTGCATTAAAAACATTTATTAAAGCTCAACTTCCTGAAGCACTAATGCGTAGCGAATTCATTGAAGACCAAGAATGGGAACGCACATGGATGGATGCTTACGAGCCTATTAAAATTGGTGAAAAATACTGGATCGTACCAGAATGGATGGAAGCGCCAGAAGCAGACGCCGTAAACATCAAACTAGACCCAGGTCTGGCATTTGGTACTGGTAACCATGCATCAACATTCTTATGCCTACAATGGTTAGGTAAAGTTGATCTTAAGGATAAAATCGTAATCGACTATGGTTGTGGTTCTGGTATTTTAGGTGTTGCCGCTTTACTTTTGGGTGCCAAAAAAGTTTATGCCACTGATATTGACCCACAAGCCGTTTTAGCAACACAACAAAATGCCGAATTGAATGGTGTACTGGAAAATCTGTATGTAGGCCTACCTGAAGAGTTCAACCAAGAGCTCGCTGGACAAAAAGCCGATGTATTTGTTGCCAATATTCTTGCAGGCCCTCTAATGGCCTTGGCTGCAGAATTCTCAACTTTAATTAAATCTGAGGGAGAGTTCGCACTTGCAGGTGTGATTGAAGAGCAAGTTTCTGATGTTTCTAGTGTTTATTCTGAATTTTTTGATATATTAGACGTAGAAAAACGTGACGAAACATGGTGCCGAATTTCGGGTAAACGCCAACAGTATTAAAATTTAAAATGTGTACTTATGAGCGACAAATTAACTAACTGCCCTACTTGTTTTACAACATATAAAGTAACTGTTCCGCAGCTTACTGTCGCTCAGGGCATGGTTTGTTGCCCAAAGTGCTCTACATCTTTTAATGCACTGTCTCATTTGGTGGTAGATAAAGCGTTGTCTTTTTCTACCCCTGAGCAAGAAAATGCACCGCAAAAAAACTCCAATACTATTATTAATGTCAGCGAATTTAATAATACGCTTACACCAGTGACTGTTGAAGAAACACCAACCCACCATTTATTAAAACTATTTGATCAAAAAGTCGAAAACTCTAATATCGATCTAAAAACTTATTTAAATAACTTAAATTATTTCAGTACCGAGCCTATCGGCAACCTTCCTGCAGTAAATTGGGCAGAACAGGCTGAAAAGGATAAAAAACGTACACCACTCAACTATTTTATGTGGTTCTGTATTAATGCCTTCTTATTTGGTGCACTTATATTCCAGTTTTTCTGGTTCAATCCACAATATTTAAAAAATAGTCCAGTGATGGGTGCTGCATTTACTGCGGTCTGTGATGTATTCAATTGTTCACGTCTAGAGGAACATTACAGTTTAATTAGTACCAAAAAAGTCAAAATTCGTAGCATTGGAAATAATGAAACACGTTTTACAGGTGAAATGATCAATTTTCATGACCGTAGCCTTGCCTTACCCAATATGAAAATTTCACTAAAAGAAAATGGTACTGAAATAGCAAACTATACGCTTTTACCTGAAGAGTATTTGGACAAAAGTCTGCATGGCATCCAACGGATCCCAAAAAGTAGTCCTTTTAAATTCCAATTTAACTTGCCTATTGCACGCAAAAGCTTCGATAATTATTCAATTGAGTTGATTCGCCCCTAATATTGGAAAAAACTATTAAAAAACTAAAAAAAACATAAAAAAAATGCAGTTTTCTTGCTCACTTTTTCCTAGACAATGGTATGATACGCGCCACGAAAGCTTTGTGCTGCAAACTCCTCGCTAATTTTTCACAACAAATACAATCCCAACCGTGCGCTTTAATATTTATTGCGTATTGAGTAGATTTTTTGTTTGTTTTTTAGGCTGTAACAATTATTAATCTATTGTTACGCTTATTTTTCGAACAATTTTGCGAGTTGTGTCAAGCTACAAGTAATGTACAAGTTTTAGAACTCCGCATTAGGAACTAAAACGGAGTTCATTCAAGTTTATAGACCACTTTTAACAAATCACTTTACCCAAGTGATATTTGATTTTTCGGATTAATTCGCATGAATAGCAAATCTCCTATTTTTACTGCACAATCTGATGTCGCTCTTCGTATTCACGTAGATCGCGCAGTTCGCCATTACTTTGCACAATTGCAAGGCGAGCAACCATCTCAGGTATACGATATGGTGCTGGCGGAAATGGAGAAGCCTCTTCTATCTGTAGTTCTTGAATATACGCGTGGTAATCAAACCCGCGCTGCTGAGATTCTCGGCTTAAACCGTGGTACTTTACGTAAAAAGTTGAAAGCTCACGGTTTAATGAGTGAATAAATGATAAAATGCTTGCGGCTTCCGCAGGCATTTTTTTTAACCTGCATTTTGCTAATTTTGTTTTAATCTGTTCCTTGAAAACTGTGACGAAGATCATGACTATTAAACGCGCTTTAATCTCTGTGTCTGACAAGACTGGAATTGTTGAATTTGCACAAGAACTTGCTGCTCTAGGGGTAGAAATTTTATCTACTGGCGGAACATACAAATTGTTGAAAGACAATAATGTTGCCGTAGTTGAAGTTTCAGAGCACACAGGTTTCCCAGAGATGATGGACGGCCGTGTAAAAACGCTACATCCGAAAATTCATGGTGGTATCTTAGCTCGTCGCGGTCTAGACGAAGCTGTGATGGCTGAACACAACATCGATGCAATCGATCTTGTAGTTGTTAACCTTTATCCGTTTGCTGCAACTGTTGCAAAACCAAACTGCTCACTTGCTGATGCGATTGAAAACATCGACATCGGTGGTCCGACTATGGTTCGTGCTGCTGCGAAAAACCATGCATCGGTTGGTATCGTGGTAAATGCATCTGACTATGGAACTGTTGTTGAAGAGTTAAAAGCTGAAGGTTCACTTTCACATGCAACTCGTTTTGACCTTGCGGTTAAAGCATTTGAACATACTGCACAGTATGACGGCATGATTGCATCTTACTTAGGCGCTCGCGTAGGTAAGGAAGATGGTCAAGCAGATAAATTTGCGCGTACTTTCAATACTCAATTGAACAAAGTTCAAGACTTACGTTACGGTGAAAACCCGCATCAATCTGCTGCTTTCTATGTAGAAGACACAGCAACTGAAGCATCTGTTTCTACTGCGAAACAACTTCAAGGTAAAGAATTATCTTATAACAACATCGCAGACACTGACGCAGCACTTGAATGTGTAAAATCATTTGCTAAGCCTGCTTGTGTAATCGTTAAACACGCAAACCCATGTGGTGTAGCAGTATCTCTAGACGGCATCCAAGCGGCTTATGACCTTGCTTATGCAACTGACCCTGAATCTGCATTCGGCGGCATCATTGCATTTAACCGTGAATTAGATGTTGCAACTGCGCAAGCCATTGTTGACCGTCAATTTGTTGAAGTGATCATTGCTCCAAGCGTTGCTGAAGGCGTGCTTGAAGTGACTGGCGCGAAGAAAAACGTACGTGTACTCGTATGCGGCGAGCTTCCTGCAATTACAGAACGTAAAGCGCAACTTGACTACAAACGTGTAAACGGCGGCTTACTGGTTCAAGACCAAGACTTAGGCATGATCACGAAAGATGACCTTAAAGTTGTGACTAAACGTGCACCAACTGAAGCAGAAATTGATGATTTAATCTTTGCTTGGAAAGTTGCGAAATACGTTAAATCTAACGCGATTGTTTATGCGAAAGGCCGTCAAACGATTGGTATCGGCGCAGGTCAAATGAGCCGCGTTAACTCTGCACGTATTGCAGCAATTAAAGCTGAACATGCTGGTTTAGTGGTTGAAGGCGCTGTAATGGCATCTGACGCATTCTTCCCATTCCGTGATGGTATTGATAATGCTGCGAAAGCAGGTATCAAATGCATTATCCAACCGGGTGGTTCTATGCGTGATGAAGAAACAATTGCTGCTGCTGATGAAGCTGGCATTGCAATGGTCTTCACTGGCATGCGTCATTTCCGTCACTAAGTTGGCGGCTTGATCATGGCAATTAAGCACAGTCTTTTGCTTAATACACTAGATTTCTAATCTTGCATAAAGTCCTCTCCTGCTTTCAGGTTGAGGACTTTATGTCATTTTCGATTCATGGAGTATGAACCGATGAATATTTTAGTTTTGGGTAATGGCGGTCGTGAACATGCGCTTGCATGGAAAATCGCACAAGATGACAAAGTCGCAAAAGTATTTGTTGCACCGGGTAATGCGGGTTCTGCAACTGAAAATAAATGCGAAAATGTTGCGCTTAACATTTTAGACAACGCAGCGATTATCGACTTTGCTAAAAACAATGCAGTTGATTTAATCGTGGTTGGTCCTGAAGCACCGCTTGTAAATGGCGTTGTGGATGCTTGCCGTGAAGCAGGTGTAAAAATTTGGGGTCCAACTCAATTTGCTGCACAGCTTGAAGGCTCTAAAGCATTTGCAAAGCACTTCTTAAAACGCCACAACATTCCAACTGCTTTCTATGATGTATTTACAGAAGTAGATGCGGCTAAAGCATTTGTTGAAAAAAATGGTGCGCCAATTGTAATCAAGGCTGATGGTCTTGCTGCAGGTAAAGGCGTAATCGTTGCAATGACGAATCAAGAAGCATTTGATGCGATTGATGACATGCTTGCAGGCAACAAATTTGGTGATGCTGGCTCACGTGTAGTAATCGAAGAATTTCTTGCAGGTGAAGAAGCTTCTTTCATTTGTATGATTGATGGCGACAACATTTTGCCAATGGCAACGTCTCAAGATCACAAGCGTATCTTTGAAGGCGACCAAGGCCCGAACACGGGCGGTATGGGTGCTTACTCTCCTGCTCCTGTTGTGACTGCTGACGTATTTGAAAAAACCATGAATGAAGTGATGCGTCCTACCGTTGAAGGTATGAAAAAAGACGGTCACGTGTACACAGGTTTCTTATATGCAGGCTTAATGATTGATGAACAAGGTCAACCTAAAGTGATCGAGTTCAACTGCCGTTTTGGTGACCCTGAAACTCAGCCAATTATGATGCGTTTAAAATCATCTTTAGTTGACCTTGTTGAAGCTGGTATTGCAGGTAACTTACCAAAAGAAGCAGATTGGGATGAGCGTAAGACTGTAGGTATCGTACTTGCATCTAAGGGCTACCCTGAAACATCTAGCAATGGTGATGTAATTTCAGGTTTAGACACTGAAATGGCTGATGCTAAAGTTTTCCATGCAGGCACTAAAGCACTTGAGAATGGTGATATTGTGACTGCTGGTGGTCGTGTTCTTTGTGTGACTGCGCTAGGTGATACGATTGGTGAAGCGCAAGCGAAAGCTTTAGAACTTTGCCAAAAAGTGACTTTTGATGGTGTTCAATACCGTAAAGATATTGGTTACCGTGCGATTGCACGTGAAAATGCTTAATCATTCATTTGATTAAATAAAAACCCCGCTAAGTGCGGGGTTTTTTATAAATAAATAGCTCAAATAACGGCTTTTATCATCTATATCCATGATTAAAAATACACGTTTATAGAGGTTCTTTAAGATAGTTTTTAAGTCTATTTTGTACTAATTTTTCAGTTAAATTATCTTTGTAGCTAAAATAGATAATATCCACTCCATTTGCTTTACTGAGTTGAAGCTTTTCCTTATCCCTTTGCTTTGTTCTTTTTAAACCTTCTTCTCCACCAAATAAGTTGACAGCAAGATAGTGTTGTTGCCCTTGGTACTCAATCGCTAAATTTAGCTCAGGGATATAGACATCAAACCTTTGTCTATTCAACCAACTTGGTGATGCTTCTCTTTGAACCGTGTATTGAGGAAATAGCAGATTGATATAGTTAAATAATAAGGTTTCATTAACCCACCTTTCACCTATACGTGCAACACCTTTTAACTCTCTAATATGGTTTTCCGCATCCCTTTCACTGATACCTTCCTGAAATGCGTATTTAGCAATGTAAGCGCCATATTTAGCTTTAAAAGCCGAGCCATACATTTTGTGGCAATAGATTAAATCTGAATTGGTATTGGTGCAGATATGGCAAATCGAAACTTTAACAGATTTATGTTCTAACGCATTTTTAAGGTGAGTGTGGCGTACAGCCAACCCAATCTGATTTTGGGCAAGAGCATCCTTAAAACATGAGCAAAAGAAACTTTCTCCTGTCATTTTGTTATAGAAAGTCTGCCGCCACTCATAAAAGCCTAATTTTGATGGTAATAAACTTTTTGGTGGTGTCATTCGTGAATAAAGCTTAGTTAATAATGCTTGTGGAAATTCAACGGAAAGAAGCTGTATTGATGTTTTGTTTTTGGTTTTCATTTTTGTATTTTTAATATTGTACTTCCTAGTTATTCCTCCTCCATAAAGGAAATCACACAATATAATAAATGAAGGTAGTTTAACTTCCGTAACATCCAGATCTATGTCCTTATCACTGATTAGCTCAAATTGAAGATAAGGGATTATCATTTTCCCTTTATCTATATACTCTTTCAGTGATAAGTGATCATCATAGTATCCAAATGTGTAATTCTGCTTTATTTCAGTTATTGAGATTGAATCCGGAGTACTAAAAAAGTGAATAAGAGCTTCATATAAATCTTCAAAAACTGTTGTTTTTTCCCGCCCAAGATTTTCTTGGCATAATACGAGAAATTCATCCTCTGAAAATTTGTATTGCAACTCCATATTTACTCCTTATCAACTAAATATATGTAAAAGCCTATTAAGATTAGTTCATCAAATCAAATGACATCTCCCCCAAATACTATTCACTTATATCAATTCCATCATCATGTACACTATAAATTATTTACATTAGTCTCAGTAAGAAAACACCCATACAAATTAATATTTAATATGCATATTTTTATCCAAACCCCTCGCCTTATCCTCTGCCAATGGCAAGACTCCGATACTGCTCCATTCATCCAAATGTGTGCAGACGACGACGTCATGCGCTATTTCCCTAACAAACTTGATGCGTCCGAAGCCACTGCATTTATGCAACGCCTACGCGATGCAATAGAAACACGTGGTTGGGGTTTATATGCCGTCGAGCTTAAAGCCACAGGCGAATTTATTGGCTTTATCGGCTTACACGTACACCCACCTGAGTTTGAAATAGCCGATGCACCTGAAATCGGCTGGCGACTACTACCGCAATATTGGCATCAAGGTTATGCCACCGAAGGTGCAAAAGCTGTACTTAAACATGCTTTTCGAAACTTAAGATTAGATAAAGTTATTTCCTTTACAGCAAGCTTAAACACACCATCAGAACATGTCATGCAACGCATTGGTATGCAAAAAGTCCGTGAATTTAATCATCCACTTGTACCACTAGAGCATCCTTTAAATAAACATATCCTGTATGAAATACAGCGTAGTGATTACTTGCACATCCCCTTTTGCTAATTGAATAATTATTCACGGCAAAACTAAAGTACATTAACTCTGCCAAACAGTGGCTATAGAAGATGTTAAAAACCTTAATTTTAGTTACTACAGGATTTCCTATAAGACAGCAAAATCATTCATGTAATCATATAAGAAACCTCGCTAAGTGCGGGGTTTAAGCAATAAAAATATCAATTGCTATAACTTAGAAATAAAAAAATCATAAGGTGTAAAGCTGAAGCAACTGCAAACCTGTCTAAGCATACTTAATCAAAATGGCATACATAATCAACAACATCGGTACATTGCACTTTGAAAATAGAATCTTGTGGAACAATAAAGCTTTCGCCAGACGTATATTGAACAAACTCGCCCTGCTCTCCAATTTGCACAACACACTGCCCCGATGTGATTTCAACACGTTCTTTCACATGCGCCTCAAACGTCATGGGTTGCTCTGATGGCAAAAATACACCGATGGTTTTTTGACTACCATCTTCCATTTTTAATACATGGTTCACAGATCTACCGCCATAATGAACCGTAGGCTTTTTTACAACTGAGACGAAATCAAACTGATTTGACATAGCGTGCCTCACATAGCAATTTATTATGATCAATTATTAAGCAGCTTATATTAAACAATATTGCGGATTCAATCTTCCTCAGATTTAGATCTAAAATTTTGAAAAACCATGAATCAGAGTTGAACTTCAAATATACCAATAAATATTTCAACTCAGCTTAGATTGAAACTCTCCGTTATTTTCACATATGAATGTTACCAATTTTGTGTATGACAGGACTTATTTCATTTTTATCATTTTTTCAGCAATACATTTTAAAATTTGTTATATAGACCTAAACATATACAAATGACGTACTTAAATAGTTTAATTATAAATAATATATTGTTTTTACTTATTAAATTATTTAATTAAACATATTCCATTTACATTTTTGGTGCTAAGCATAACTTTTTAAATCACTATATTGAATAATAAAAAATTGATATGATGCCTAGCGAAATATAGAGATTTGCTTTATTAAATCTTTTGTTTACAGCAGCTTGCAATGGCTATCTTTTCCCATTTGGAAATAGACTCAGATCTAATTGTATAAGTCTGTGTAGCATTTTAAATTATTAAGCATCTATCAGCCTGTCTGATAAAAGACTTAAGTAAATCTCTCCATAATATGATTTGTGAATTTATTAATTTTATAAATTTACTCGGGTGAATATATGAAAAAGCTCCTAGGATTAGTTCTCGGTTTATCTGTTGGCCTTTCAGGCTGTGGTAAACAAGAAGCTCCTGCAACTGACGCAGCACAACAAAAAGACACTGCAGAAGTGCAAACCGTCACTATGGCTTCGACTGGTTCGGATGCTGATATTTGGCGCTACATTGCTTCGCTTCCTGAAACCAAAGAAGCTGGCATTAAACTTGAAGTGAAAAACTTCACTGACTATGTGTCTATGAACACTGCTGTAGCGAATAAAGAAATTGATGTTAACGCATTCCAATCATATGCCTATATGGTTGCGTTCAATGACAACAATAAAGATAAAATTGCACCGCTTTCGACAACTTATTTAGAACCCATGGGTATCTATTCAAGCAAAGTTAAAAAACTTGAAGAGTTTAAAACAGGTGCAACCATTGCGATTCCAAATGATGGCGCAAACGAATCACGTGCATTGTTACTACTTCAATCTGCTGGCTTAATCAAACTTAAAGCAGATTTTGACGATGTAAAAGGCACACCTGCTGACGTAACTGAAAATGCGAAGAAAATCGTAATTAAACCAATTCAAATGGCGACTGCGGTTCGTGTTAAAGACGAAGTTGATGCGATTGTTTTGGGTAATACCCTTGCAATGGAAGGTGGTTTAAACGTACTGAAAGATGCGGTTTACTATGAGCCAATCGATCAAAGTACAAAAATGAACGTGAACATTCTTGCTGTTGCTGCTGACCGTCAAAATGACCCAGTACTACAAAAAGTAGGCGCGCTTTATCACACTCCAGCTGTTAAAGCTTACATCGATGAACATTTTGGTGGTACTAAAATTGATGTAAACAAACCAACTAGCTACCTCACTGAAGCAAAATAGTAATATAATTTCTTCAAATAAACAGGCAAAGTTTACTTTGCCTGTTTTTTCATTTCTGAACCCTTTTTTGACGCTATGATCCAATTTAAAAATATCTCCAAGCATTTTGAGCTAAAAGGCCAAACCGTTACAGCACTGGATCAGATTAATCTGGACATTCCAGATGGCTGTATTTTCGGTTTAATTGGCTACAGTGGTGCAGGCAAAAGTACCTTAATCCGTTTAATTAATTTGCTAGAACGTCCGAGTGAAGGGCAAATTATTATTCATGATAAAGACTTTACTGCTTTAAATTCGGCAGAGCTGCGTCAAGAAAGAACCAATATTGGCATGATCTTCCAGCACTTCAATTTACTGCAAACCAAAACAGTTGCAGAAAATATTGAAATGCCGCTTAAACTTTTAGGTGTGTCTAAAGCTGAACGCCAAAAACGTTTAGAAGAGTTGCTCGAATTTATTGACCTAAAACATAAGAAAAATGCCTATCCAGATGAGCTCTCTGGTGGTCAAAAACAACGTGTCGGGATTGCCCGTGCGCTTGCCAATCATCCTAAAATTTTACTGTGTGATGAAGCAACATCTGCTCTCGATCCGCAAACCACTAACTCGGTATTGGCGTTATTAAAGAAAATCAATCAAGAACAAGGCATTACTATTGTCATGGTCACCCATGAAATGGATGTGATTGAATCTGTTTGTGATTATGTTGCGGTGATGGAACAAGGGAAAATCATCGAACACGGCTCAACCTTAGAGATTTTTAGTCAGCCAAAACACAATACAACCAAAAACTTTATTCAAACTGTATTGCAGCAACAGCTTCCTGTTAATATTTTAAATAATCTAGAAAATCAAAACCATAACAGTATTTATTGTTTAAAATTTCTGGGCAGTTCGGCACAGGAAACCGTCATTCAAGCGGTAATTAAACAGTTTGATATTAGCCTGAATATTTTGTTTGCCAATATGACTGAAATTAATGGTGCGGTAATTGGTCAAATGTTCGTTCAGCTATTAGGTGATGCAGCATTGATTCAACAATCAGTGGCGTTCTTAGAACACCATGGGGTTGAAGTCACTCAAGCAGGAGTTCAGCAATGAGAGATTTAATTGTTCAATGGCTGACTCAAATTACAGCACCCTTTTGGAAAAGTTCTTTGTCTATGGATCAGTTCGTCACTGCCCTACAAGAAACTTTTCACATGGTGTTCTTCGCCATGCTCTTCGGCTGTATTTGGGGTTTTATCCAGGCCGTGATTTTATATGTCTCACGTCCACAAGGCATTTTGCCTAATCGTGTCATCTACCATGGTTTGAACCCGATTGTGAATGCGCTGCGTTCATTGCCATTTATTATCCTCTTGATTGCGGTCATCCCTTTGACCAAAGTCATTGTGGGTACTTCAATTGGTACTTGGGCTGCAATTGTTCCCCTCACAATCTATGTTGGTCCTTACATTGGTCGTCTGATTGAAACTTCGTTGCTTGAAGTGAATGACGGCATCATTGAGTCTGCTCAAGCGATGGGTGCATCTCCGCTGCAAATCATTACTAAATTTGTCCTACCAGAGTCTCGTAGCTCTTTAATTTTAAACTTAACGACTGCAACCATTAGCTTAATTGGTGCAACAGCCATGGCGGGTGCAGTAGGTGCAGGCGGTATCGGTGATCTTGCCATTTCTTATGGTTATCAACGTTTTGATAGTAGCGTGGTCATCATGACCGTGATTGTCTTGTTGATTTTGGTGCAAATTGTTCAAAGTCTGGGAGACTGGTTATCAAAACTGCGCTAAGCCTGCATAATTCATATATTTAAGCTCTCTTCGGAGGGCTTTTTAATGTTTAAGATTTGGTTTTTTTTAAGCTAAAATTAAACCAAAATTTTTTTTAGTTTTAAATTATTTTGACGGCAAATTAGCAACACCATAAAATTTAAAATATAACCTTCAATATTACGTTTACAAAAACTTGATTGAGTACAAAATATCAAAAGAACAGGATTTTATATTCCCCATGCAAACAATACTGCTAACACAAATTTTACGCTTAACTTTTTTCACAACGTGGATATTCATCACTTCAGCAGTATCTGCATCCATTGCTGATTATGACTATGTCACTAGTATTAAGGTAAATGATGTTGACTTAGCCTGACCCTTGCCTGCATCAAAAGCAAATGCATTAATCAGCAAAAATCCAGTAAAGCTTAAATATGAATATTCAGAATGTGCCGGCAATACTGAATTTCATGTCACATCAAAAGGTAAATTTCTAAAATTTGAAATTTATGCTGAGGACAATTCTCAAGTTAAAAATGATTCATTCTATAAAAATAAAAGCAGCTTCGCCCAACTTGGACAAACCAAAGGGAATGTTTGGATGGAATGGGATAAATCCACTCAAATACGCGTTAAAATTCAAATTGGGTCAAAACATCTGATAAGCCAAAATGACTATCAACAATTTGTAAAAGACTTTACCAAAAGTGCAAAATTGGCCAATCCAAATGAAGTGGCTTATGTGATTTTACTCTCACCACTCATGCAAAATCCGTACTGAAAGAGCCGCATAACTATGATTTACCCTATATTGGCAATCTAGCCTTCAACTTTAAAAATAGCAAATTAATAGCTTTTTCAGTTAATCAAGGTATTGCTTGCTAAATGGTGTTTGTCATACAGCGTTTATTGATTAAACAGTGAGTTTATAAATCTGCATAAAGCCATGCAATAAACGCAAGTTTGATCTCAGAGCATGCTAAAATCAGCAGCTGTTTTCGCAGGGACTCATCTATGCACTTTGTACATCTTGGTATTTTTACAGAATTTTCCATTACTGAATCTATTGTACGTATACCTGATCTTGTAAAAGCTGCAGCTGCAGATGAAATGCCCGCTCTGGCCATTACTGACCTTTCAAATCTACATGCTGCTGTAAAATTCTATAAAAAGTGCTTAGATAAAGGCATTAAACCCATATTTGGTTCAACCATTCGTTTGAATGATGCTGAACACAAAGCTACTCTTCTAGCGATGACCAATAAAGGTTGGCGCAGTCTAACAGAGTTGGTTTCTGAAGGTTATATTTCAGGTCAACAGCTTGATATTCCTTGCGTAAAAAAAGATTGGATTTTAAATCAACACCAAGATTTGATTGTTTTACTGGGTATGCAAAGTGATGTCGGCAAAATGCTTTGCTCTTCTAACCCGCAAAAAGCTGAACCCCTGTTAGCTGAATGGGTCGAAAAATTTGGCAATCGTGTTTATCTAGCGATTACACGAACTGAGCGCTCGGGTGAAGAAGACTTTATTCACGAAGCAGTAAAACTTGCGAAGAAATTTAACATTGGTGTGGTTGCTCATAACGATGTGCATTTTATACGTAAAGAAGATTTCGAGGCACATGAAGCACGCGTTTGTATTGCCGATGGCTATGTCCTCGGTGACAATCGTCGCCCTAAAAATTACAGTCCTGAACAGTATTTTAAAACTGCCGAGGAAATGACGGAGCTGTTTGCAGACATTCCAACGGCTATAGAAAATACCTATCACATTGCGCGACGCTGTAATGTGTCATTACGTTTAGGCTTCCACGACCTTCCCGATTATCCAATTCCTGAAGGTCATACAATTGACACCTATTTTGAACATTTATCAAAAGAAGGTTTAGAAGAACGTTTAGCGCATTTATATCCTGTCGAACAACGTGGTGACGACTGGCCAGAAATTCGTAAGCCTTATGATGAACGTTTGGCTTATGAAGTTGGGATCATCCTGACCATGCAATTCCCAGGTTACTTCCTGATTGTCATGGACTTTATTCAATGGTCTAAAGGTAATGGCGTCCCTGTTGGTCCAGGCCGTGGTTCGGGTGCAGGTTCCTTGGTTGCCTATAGTTTAAAAATTACCGACCTAGATCCACTGCGTTATGACCTACTGTTCGAACGTTTCTTAAACCCTGAACGTGTATCAATGCCCGACTTTGACGTCGATTTCTGTATTGCAGGTCGTGACCGTGTTATTGACTATGTTGCACGCACTTATGGTCGAGATGCGGTCTCTCAGATTGCAACTTTCGGTACCATGGCGGCAAAAGGTGCGATTCGTGACGTAGCCCGTGTCTTGGGTAAATCTTATGGTTTAGCTGACCGTATTTCTAAAATGATTCCGACCAAGCCTTTAGGTTTAAGTTTGGAAGAATCCATTGAGGCCGAACCACAGCTAAAAGACATTGTCACTAACCCATCTAACCCAGATAACGACGATGCAGCCGAAATTTGGGAAATGGCACTCAAACTTGAAGGCATTACCCGTAACACAGGTAAACATGCCGGTGGTGTGGTTATTGCACCAACTAAGTTAACTGACTATTCGGCTGTCCTATGTGATGCAGATGGAACTAACCGTGTCGCCCAATTCGATAAAGACGATGTGGAAGCTGCAGGTCTAGTTAAATTCGACTTCTTGGGCTTACGTAACTTAACGGTAATTGAAGATGCCATTAAGCACATTAATACCCGTCCAGATATCACTACACCTGTCGATATTTCCCTGATTCCTTTGGATGACAAACCTGCCTATGCTGTGTTCGCAGATGCGAATACCACAGCGGTCTTCCAGTTTGAATCCGTCGGCATGAAAAAAATGCTGAAAGAGGCACGTCCAAGTAAGTTCGAAGAAATTATTGCTTTCGTGTCTTTATACCGTCCAGGCCCGATGGATCTGATTCCTGACTTTATTTACCGTATGCATGGTGGCGAGTTTGAATACTTACATCCATTACTAGAAAGTGTCCTTGAACCGACATACGGTATTATGGTGTATCAGGAACAGGTAATGCAGGCAGCGCAGTTCTGTGCTGGCTATAGCTTGGGTGGCGCGGATTTACTTCGTCGTGCTATGGGTAAAAAGAAAGTCGAAGAAATGATTAAGCACCGTCAGATCTTTACTGAGGGTGCTGCAACCAAAGGTATTGATGCAGATACGGCCAACCATATCTTCGACTATATGGAAAAATTCGCAGGCTATGGTTTTAACAAATCCCATGCCGCTGCCTATGCCCTTGTTGCATATCAAACTGCTTGGTTAAAAGCACATTTCCCTGCTGAATTTATGTCAGCAGTGATGACCTCGGAAATGCAGAACACGGACAACGTGGTGTTCTTAATCGATGACTGTCGTATTAATGGTCTTGAAGTCTTACCACCTTCGGTCAATATGTCTTTATATAATTTCCATGCCAGCGATCCAAAAACCATCGTCTATGGTTTAGGTGCGATCAAGGGTGTCGGTGAAGCTGCCATGCAGTCTGTGATTGACTCACGTATCCAAGATGGCCCATATAAAGATCTGTTTGACTTCTGCCATCGTATTGACCTAAAAAAAATCAATAAGCGCACGCTTGAAGCATTGATTCGTGGTGGCGCACTGGATTGTTTAGGATTAGAACGCGCTGACTTGATGGCGCAATTGCCAGAAGCTGTACAAGCGGCTGACCAAGCCCGCACTAACCGCGAAACAGGGATGATGGATTTATTTGGTGAAGTTGAAGAAGTTCAGCGTAAACCTTCTAAACCTGTTAAACCGTGGTCAGATGAAGTTCGTCTTAAAGGTGAAAAAGATACTCTTGGGCTTTATCTAACAGGTCATCCGATCGATGTGTATCGATCAGAGTTAAAAGCCTTTATTTCACAGCGTATTAATGAACTTACGCCTACACGTCGCGGTGTCACTACAGTATTTGCAGGCCTAGTCGTCGATGTAGCCAACTTCCCGAACCGTATGATGGTGACACTCGATGATGGTACAGCACGTATTGAAGTGTCTGCGAATCACGAACGTTTTAACCGCTTCAAAGACGTGATTCAAAACGAAAAAGTGGTGGTCATTGAAGGTGAAATTTACGAACGTGAAGGTTTTGATCGGCCAATGGGTCGCTTAACTAAAGCCTTCAGTTTGAATGAAATCCGTCAAAAACGTGCCAATGCCATTCAAATTAAATTAACACCTGAACATTTTAGTAAAACGCTATCACGCGACATCCAAAATATTTTACTGCCTTTTTGCAATGTCGATATGTGTACGCATATACCTGTGCAGTTATATATTGACTATCCATATGCGACGGCCGACATTCATTTGGGCTTAAACTGGAAAGTTGCCCCACTAGATGAATTACTGTCTAAGCTGCGTGACTACTTCGGTAAAGAATCTTTGCATGTCGAATATCATGTCAAATCCAAAGCTGCCAAAGCGGTAAGTTATGAACAAGCCTCTATTCCTGCGCAGGTTCCGCCACCGCCAGATGGGATGAGCATGGATGATGCCATGGATTTATACCAAGCAGAAGCCAATCAATTTTCTTAAAGTTTAAACGCTGTTTGAACTGCTTTTTTAAATAAACATATTGGAAATATCATGAATCAAACTGACAATGCTGCGGTTTCAGCACATCTCTCCCATGTGCGTATTGTCATGGTGAATACAACATTACCCGCAAATATTGGTAGTGCATTACGTGCCATGAAAACCATGGGACTTTCAAAGCTGGTCTTAGTTGCACCGAAGACTTACCCGCATCCTGACATTAATGCTTTGGCTGCCGGTGCTGTCGATTTAATTGATCAAATTGAAATCGTTGAATCATTAGAAGAAGCCATTAAAGATTGTCATATTATCTTTGGTACTAGTGCGCGTAGTCGTACCATCCCATGGCCATTACTTGACGCTCGCCCTGCTGCCGAAATGTCTCTCAAAGCGGTCTGCGAACAACAGCAAGAAATTGCCGTGGTGTTTGGCCGTGAAGACCGTGGTTTGACCAATGAAGAATTGGCAATGGCCAACTACCATGTCACTATTCCAGTGAATACTGAATATGGCGTCTTAAACGTTGCCCAAGCGATTCAAGTCATTTGCTATGAAATGCGCATGGCCGCCCTTGCACATACTGAGTTAACTGCAAATCCTGATGCCAATATGCATGTTACCGATGACATCGATATGGAATGGGATGAACCTTTGGTGACCCATGAAATGATGGAACAGTTCTACCCGCATATTGAAAAAATGCTGGCAGAGATTGAATTTATGGATCCAAAAAATCCAAGATTATTACCTTTACGCTTGCGTCGCCTATTTGGACGTATACAATTAGATCGTATGGAATACCACTTATTACGTGGCATCTTTAGCCGAGTACAGGCTTTAAATAACGGAACATGGAAAAAATCTACAGACAATGAGGATCAATCTAATGCTTAAGCAGCTCAAAGAAGATATACAGGCTGTATTCGCGCGCGATCCTGCTGCACGAAATACGCTCGAAGTCTTAACGACTTATCCAGGAATTCATGCCTTAATCATGCATCGTATGGCACATGAACTTTGGAAAAAAGAGTGTAAAGGCTCAGCTCGTCTATTGTCTTCTTTTAGCCGCTTTGCCACAGGCATTGAGATTCATCCGGGTGCGAAAATCGGTCGTCGTTTCTTCATTGACCATGGTATGGGTGTGGTGATTGGTGAAACAGCTGAAATTGGTGATGATGTCACCCTTTACCATGGTGTGACCTTAGGGGGCACAACTTGGAATAAAGGCAAACGTCACCCCACCTTGGAAGATGGCGTAGTGGTTGGCGCTGGTGCAAAGATCTTAGGCCCATTTACGGTAGGTAAAAATGCCAAAGTCGGCTCAAATGCCGTGGTGACCAAAGAAGTTCCTGCGGATACTACCGCTGTAGGTAATCCAGCACGCTTTATCACGAAAGATAAGCCAAAAGATGAAGCTGAAAGCCGTCGTCGCGATTATGCAGAAAGTATTGGTTTCCAACCGTATGCTGCAACACAAGACCAAACTGACCCAATGTTAGAAGGTATGCGTGTGTTGTTAGATCGTATTCAGCACAATGAAAAACGTATGAATAATTTGTGTCAGCGTTTGTCTCTCCTTGACCCAACGTTCAAAAAGCAACAGCTTAATGAACAACCTTTTAGTCAGGAAGAACTTAAAATCATTGAAGATGTGCGCCGCGAATGCGAAGCTCAAAGTAATCAATCTAAAGCTTAACCAAAAGCAATCATAATAAGTTGCCTTTAACTTGCATGTTGTTCAGAGTTTTTTTAGACTGACCAACATGCTTTTTTGTATAAAATAAATTAATGGATGAATCATATGACGCTTAAGCCCTTGGCAGTTGCTTGTATTGCTTTAACCCTTGCCGCTTGTGGAAGCGCCCCAACTAAAAATAATGCTCCTAAAGATGCCATGATTTTTGTAGAGCCTGAACTGACTCCACCTTTCTACGCACTCAACCCATTTAACTACGATGCACCACCTCCTTTTGAATTAAATTTACAAAAAGCTGCAGCACAGCCTGTGACTAAGATGGTGGTAACTAGCCCAACCGACCCATCTAAGCAATTAACTCTTGAAGAAAACCGCCTGATTATCCCCACTGTTGACAGCAAAGAACGTTCGATGAAATTTGCTGCTTTAGCAGGTGACAATGAAATCGACATTACTGAAATTGATGATTTCTTACAGCTTGTTGAAGGTAAAGCACGTCACTATCCACCACGTTTTGTTCAACGCCAAGAACGCAAAGGGTTTGAGCTTAAACTTAAAGAAGTGACGCAAAAATTAGATACGCTTGCGTCTAAAGACAATGCTTCTTTTGATATTTTAGTTCGTGCATTTAAAGCCAGTGTGATGGCACGTAACCTCGACTTAGGTTCTGTGTACACAACTAAATCATTAACTTACGCACAACGTATTTTAAAAATCAACCAAGATGATGCTGAAGCAAACTTCTGGTTCGGTTTTGGTTTATCTGAAGGTGGTGGTCAACGTGAAGCGATTCCATACTTAGACAAAGCGATGAAAGCAGGTGTTCAAGAAGCCTATCTTTCTGCAGCAAATAACTATATTGCGATGGAACAAAAAAAGAACGCGATTCAGGTCTTAAAGAACTACAAAGTGAAATACCCACAAGAAGGCGAAGTCGCTGACCGCTTAATTCAAGAAATTGAAAAGCAAGGCCGTTGGAATGTTTGGCAAGTTTTAAATCCGCCTAAAGCTGCGTCTTAATTGTAACGATTTAGAAAATACTTTTGAAAAAAGACCGTTTTAACGGTCTTTTTTCATTTATGGCGAATTGAAAATCCTGACAATTATCGTATGATTTGAAAATATTTAACCCAATGTGCGACCCCTTTATGCAGCTAAATACTAAAACAATACTGCTCCTTGGAATCATGAGTACCAGCGTCCTGAGTGGATGTCAGGTCGTCAGTGTCAAAAACCAAAAACTCAACGTTTCTATTGCCAATGAACGTGAAAGTATTATTTCTCGAAACAAACTCAGCGAAGCCAGTTTAAATGTCTTGTCGATGACAGGTCGTGAAGCCAAAGCGTGTATAGAAGACCCGAAAGCCTGTGTTGATGAACTACAACAAATCCCACAAATTCAAGACGAACAGTTACTGTCTACGGCAAGTGAATTATATTTAGCAAAAGCCATTGAATATGAGTCTTCTTCTGCCTGTAAATTAGGTTTACTGAGTAGCCACAAATCAGAAGAAAAACAAAAAATTGAACAAGACACTTATAACAAATGTTTAGATCAACAGCTGACGCTACTGGATAAAAGTATTCGCTATAGCTATGCCTATATGTTTAAAACCAAACGTGCGCCTGCTGACCGTATTTTTGATAACCGCCAAGTTCAAATCCGAGATTTCTATAATCAAGGGATTGCTAAACTGGTTAGCAGCTATGCACTACGTTATAAACCGCAAGAAGTCACCCAACAGATCAAAGTCGGACAAACCACCTATCATATTGACTTCAGCCATTACCCAGAACTCAAAAATCGTAAAATTGAACTATTGATGTCAACCTATAACCTCAACTTCTCAGGTTTACGTTCAATTACCCGCCGAGATGGTTTTGGTTCCGAATTCCTTGTGGTTTTACCCGAAGAACATACAGTTGAAACAGGCAAAGCCAAATACATTATCAACCCAATAGATTTTAAATATCCGTCTGGTTCAAACCCTAATATCCATCAAGCGCGCTATTTAGCTGCAACCTTAACAGCGGAACCTGTAAGCACCACAACTTCAGTTGATCAAATTTTAAATCAGCATGAGTTTCAAATTAAGGCTTACGACCCGTACAAATATGAACAGGTCAATATTGCCAATAAAAACTATGCCCTTGCAGCCAATTTTTCTGCACCTTATGGTCTTTGGTTAGCACAAAACAACTTGGGCAAGGCAGCGTATTTATCCCTGATTGACCGTGATGAAAAACTCACGATGCCACATTTATACATGCTTGAACCATATAATCCTGACAAAAAAGTCATCGTTTTGGTACATGGTCTTGCTAGTAGCCCTGAAGCATGGATTCGTCTCACCAACGATATTATGGGCGATTCAGTGCTACGTGAGCACTATCAAGTGTGGCAAGTGTTCTACTCAACCAACATGCCGATTATTGAAAGCCGCTTCCAAATTTATTCCATATTGACTCAAACTTTTAATAAAGTCGACGCCAATGCTGCAGCTAAAAAAGATGCGGTTTTAGTTGGTCATAGTATGGGCGGAATTATTGCACGACTACTGGTTAGCCAAGCCGATACCACACAATCTGCTTTGAAAATGATGAACTCACGTCAATTAAATCAGTACCGCAATATTCCAGTCGTGAAGCAGCGTATGGTAATTGACGATATTCCAAATTTCAGCCGTGCGATTTTCTTGGCTGCACCGCATCGTGGTACTGAATACGCAGATCGTTGGTTTACCAAAGCTGCTCGAAAAATCATTAAACTTCCGGGCGCTTTCTTATCAGCCATGGGTGATGTGTTAACTCAGGAAGAAGACCTGAAAGATTTATTCCGTGAAATCGACCACGGCTTAATCCAAAATGGACCAAGTGACTTAAGCCACCAATCCAAATTTATTGCGCTCACTGAAGATATTCAGCCACGTAAAGGTTTGAAGTTTCATTCAATTATGGGAAATAACACCAATAGCCAAGATAAAAATGTAATCTCGGATGATGTCGTGCCATACACCAGTGCGCATTTAGAGGGTGCTGTTTCAGAAAAGATCATTAAAGGTGGTCATTCGATTCAAGAAACCCCAGAAGCTGTACTTGAACTGCGCCGTATACTACGACTGCATTTGATTGAACTTGGCCTCTATAAACCATAATGCAATACAACATTTAATTCGATCTACATATTTTAAAACCGATCTCAGGATCGGTTTTTTTCATTTCTGCATTTACTTGAATATGCCATTATTCACATAATTATTATATAAGCCTTTATTTTTTAATCATTTTAAAACTCAAAATCACTTGTTAAATTTTATACAAATCTTATATTAGAGATAAATACGGGTTAAATATAGACAAAAAAGTTGTGCACATATCCTAAATTTTTTATGAGCATATCGAATTATGAAATTAAAAGGCTCAAAGTTACTTCATCGGGATGAAATAGAGAGTTTAATCAAAAATAGATTAAATAAAGTTTATTTTACGCCAAATTTAGAATCCATTTATCAGCCGCTCTACCGTGATGAAGCGGCGAAAGAATTTCGTTTTCGCGGGATCATTATTTTTCTCCTGTATGCCCTGTTATGTTCGGGGATTTATCAAGTGATTCCATAACGCAGTTTTGTAGATTCCTTTGTATATTTGGGTAGTGTTTATCATTCTGATTGCATGGGATTTTTCTTTTTTTCCGCATTAACCCCTTATTTTAATGTTTATACTTGTCTAGGCTCGATGTGCGCTGTTGCAATCATATTTATCATCTTTACTGTGATTGGTAATGATCACAATGATGCGCTATTACATGCAGCCATGAAGTATGCCTTGGTCATCATCTATGCCTTTGTTGGTATGCGTTTTTATATTGCCATGGTTGCGGGTTGGTAGAACATGACCACTGACTGGGCTAGCAAACCGTTGTCCGTTATAAGGAGCTTTAGAACAGCTATGGCATTATGCCCTACGCCATCAACAGCCTTTAAGCATCATAGTGATCGATATCGAATTTTTGAAAATTAAAATGATCATTTAGGTCATCAGGCGGGTGACATCTGCCTGACCCAAATTGCAGAGGTTTTGTCTCAAATCACTAATCGAAATGGTGAGTTAGCTGCACACTATGGCAGCGAAGAGTTTTTACTCCTCTTTAGGGTGTTAACTGAAGCTGAAAATTGAACCTTTGGCAGCCGATTTATTACGCAGAATTTAATCACTCGAACTTCCACATCCAGCCAGCCATATGTCTAAATTTGTGAAGATTAGCATCGGTACGGAAACGATCATTCCATCCAAATCTTATCAAATTCAGAAATTTATATAGGCTGCCGATCGTGCACTTTACCTTGCAAAAGGTAGCTGTCGCAACCAATATCGATTAGCTCAGGCTGAAGCGCAGCTTGATGTTTGAGTCAGTTTATCGCTTTGTAAATGTATCCATTGTTGAATTTACACACAGACTTTTTAGCGTTTATAAATAATATTTTGACTGCTTTTTTTACATGCAGACAAACCTTTTCTGGCATTTTCCTACCACTTTTTTTGCTAGAATCAGCAACACGATTTGTTAACGTACACCTGTGGTTTTGAATGAAGAGACAAAATAATATAAGGACTTTTTCTAAATCCAATTTTCATCAAAACAGTGTTTTTCGTTTAGCAGCGCACAAATTTTTATTTTAAGGTATTTCGTTTCATGCAAGCTGATAATTCCAAAGTTGACCTTTCAACCCTGACCCCGATGATGCAACAGTACATGTCAGTCAAAATGCAAAATCCGCATTCACTGATGTTTTATCGGATGGGTGATTTTTATGAGCTCTTTTTTGAAGATGCGCATAAAGCAGCAAAACTCTTAGGAATTACACTGACACATCGTGGTAAAGCCAATGGTGAGCCTATTCCAATGGCAGGTGTCCCATACCATGCTGCTGAAGGCTATTTAGCCCGCCTTGTAAAAAAAGGTGAAACAGTGGTGATCTGCGAGCAAATTGGTGAGGTGACAGGCAAAGGGCCGGTTGAGCGCGGTATTGTCCGTATCATTACCCCAGGGACATTAACGGATGATGCACTGATTGCCTCTCATCAAAGTTCTAATTTAGTCGCAATCTGCTTACAACAAAATCAAATCGGGATTGCTTTACTGGACCTCAGTGCAGGTATTTTCAAAGTTCAGCAAATGGACTATCAACTGGAACAATTGGCAATCGAACTTTCTCGCTTAATGCCGAGCGAAATTTTGATTGATGAAGATCTTATTGACCCGAATATTGTTGAGCAAATTAAACGTCAATTAGACTGCCCTGTTACCAAGCGTCCAAACGTCGACTTCAATTTAAATAATGCGCAAAAAACCCTATGTGATCAATTTGCCGTAGCCACACTTTCAGGTTTTGGTATTGACCATTTGCCTTTGGCGAAAGCTGCCGCGGCGGCTTTGATTCACTATGCAAAAGTCACTCAAAAAACCGCTTTACCCCATATTCGCAGCATTCAACTCGAACAAAGTAGTGATTTCGTGGCGCTCGATCCCGTCACTCGTCGTAACTTAGAACTGATTGATCCTTTATTTGAACATGGCACTTCCCTGTTCCAACTGATCAATGATTGCCAAACTGCGATGGGTGGCCGTCTATTAAGTCGTACCTTAATGCAGCCTTTACGAGATACCGCTTTATTGGATGCACGTTTAGATGCATCACAAGCGATGCTGCAAGGCTATCATGAGTCTCCGATCCGCTTAGTTCTCAAAGAAATTGGTGATATTGAACGTGTGCTATCTCGTGTAGCTCTCGGCAGTGCTCGTCCACGAGACCTAGTTCAGTTACGTCAAACTTGTGCACAAATTCCCTATCTTCGACATGCACTTGAACCGATCATTCAGTCACACCAATCTAAGCTCATTGCTCAGTTAAATGATGAAATGGGTGATTTTCACGGCTTACATGAGCGTCTCATGTCTGCCATCGTAGAAAACCCGCCAGTGCTTTTACGTGATGGTAATGTGATTGCCGAGGGTTTCGACACTGAACTCGATGAACTGCGTAAAATTCGTGACCATGCAGGACAATTCCTCATCGATCTCGAAATCAAAGAGCGTGAACAAACCGGAATTTCAACCTTAAAAATTGGCTATAACCGTGTCAGTGGCTACTATATTGAACTCACTCGAGCGCAGGCTGAGCAAGCACCTGATCATTATATTCGCCGCCAAACCCTAAAAAATGCGGAACGCTACATTACCCCTGAGCTGAAATCTTTTGAAGATAAGGTGCTTTCGAGTGAGTCACGTGCATTAGCGCGCGAAAAAATGCTCTTTGAGCTATTACTTGATGAGTTACGTGCAGATATTGGCAACTTACAAATGATGAGCGCCGCTATAGCGCAAATAGATTTATTGGCCAATTTTGCCCATCAAGCTCGATTACGCAATTGGTCACGTCCTGAATATAGCCCTGAAGTTGGGATCAAAATCAAAGCCGGACGTCACCCTGTTGTGGAATCTCTGAGCAAATCGGCATTTACCCCAAATGATACCAGTTTGGACTTTAATCACCGTATGGCGATTATCACAGGGCCAAATATGGGCGGTAAATCGACCTTTATGCGCCAAACTGCCTTAATCAGCTTATTAGCCTACTGTGGTAGCTTTGTCCCTGCCCAATCTGCCGTATTAGGGCCGATCGATCGGATATTTACCCGTATCGGATCTGCAGACGACTTGTCTACTGGTAAATCAACCTTCATGGTGGAAATGACTGAAACCTCACAGATTCTACATCATGCGACCAATCAATCATTGGTACTGATGGATGAAGTCGGACGTGGTACGAGTACCTATGATGGCTTATCTTTGGCGTGGGCATGTGTGCTCGATCTCACCCGTCGCATTAAATGTTTATGCCTATTTGCAACGCATTATTTTGAGCTCACCGAGTTAGGCAAAGACGCCAATATAGATAACTATCATGTGACTGCTCGTGAGCTAAATGGCAACCTGATCTTACTGCATAAAGTTCAACAAGGCCCAGCGAGTCAAAGTCATGGTCTACAGGTGGCAAAGCTTGCAGGTATTCCTGCAGCTGTGATCAAAGAAGCGCAAAATCGCCTTCATATATTAGAAACTCAGCAAAAACAGCAACTCAATACGGCTGTACAAACCGATCTATTCTCGGCACTCGCAGAGCCTGAAGTCATTGAACGCGTAGTTGAAGTTGAAAAAACATCGCCCGTACTTGATGCCTTAGCAGATATTGATATCGATAACTTAAGTCCACGTGAAGCATTACAACAGCTTTACGCTTTAAAGGATTTACTTAAGATCTAAATTGAGCAGAAGCGATAGATGAGATATGCAAAGAACACCAATGAAGGTGTTCTTTGCATTGACACCATTCAAACGCGTAAATTAGTGAATGTTTGCTATCTACTACTGCGGCTATTCAGCAATAAATTGATAAAAAATTAATGTTCTAAAATGTTTCATGCTTAAAATGCACATAAAAATATTGTTCGATAAACAGATGTAATTTAATTAGTTTTTGAGTATGATTCTCATTCATTGTGAAATTTACATAAATTGTTCAGTTTTTAGTGATTTTAACAGCACTGCATATAATAATTATCAATAAAAGGAATTGTTAGTTACCCTATTTTTTGCCTAAAATACACCATTAGTTTATTAGAACCATATTTTTTAGGTAGCTGTCGCCATGACCTTTGTTGTCACTGAAAACTGTATTAAATGTAAATATCAAGACTGCGTAGAAGTTTGCCCTGTTGACTGTTTCTATGAAGGTCCAAACTTCCTTGTTATTAATCCAGATGAATGTATCGACTGTGCGCTATGTGAACCTGAGTGTCCAGCTAACGCGATTTTCTCTGAAGATGAGTTACCTGAAGGTCAAGAAGTATTTATCGAACTTAATACTGAACTTTCTCAAAAATGGCCGAACATCACTCAAATTGGTGATCAACCTGCCGACCGTGAAGAATGGAACGGTAAAGCTGATAAATTACAATATCTTGAAAAGTAATTTTACGCTTTCATGAAAAGATCAGCACATGCTGATCTTTTTTTATACTTAAAGCACACATTTCATTGCAAATTATTCAAATTTTCTCAATCAAATTGGATTAAAATAGAACGAGTTTATAAATAATTGATTTCTATAATGAAGCATTTACTCAAGGGATTATTGTCCGTTGCAATATTCCCTCTTGTTTTCATTGGTTGTACAACTACACCACAAAAACAAGGTCACACTATTACAACTCCCGACGGTAAACGTATTTACATACCTCAAGAAAAAGTGACGACCATCAGACAAGCCCCGCCTAAAGTGGTGCCTTATGCCTACAATTCGTGGGTCGCGTCTGTCGATAATTTACGTCGCGTTCGAGACTATGAAGTCTTTTTAGAGAAAAATGGTGTAGGCAATATCATTCCATCATTTGAGTTGATGCGTACTGCACGTGACTGGCAAAAATGTGGTCGCTCAGAATATATGGTACCTAACCGTGAATTATGGCAAAACCAAATTGCAACCTTACGTGTCTTTAAATATTTAGTAGCTGCCAATATCTTAACGGACTTTGAAGTGACATCGGTTTATCGTGATTTGCCTTTGAACCAGTGTGCCGGTGGTGCAAGTTCATCTCGTCACTTATACAACTCTGCGATTGATTTCCGTATTGGACCTGCGTACCCGCAGCCCGAAGACTATAGTTATATTGAAAACACCAAGTTCCGTTTATGCCAGTTTTGGTCACAACATGGGCAAAGTCTCAATATGGGTCTTGGTTTATATGCCAGCGGACAAATTCATATTGATACTCAAGGCTACCGTACTTGGGGGCCTGATCACTCAAGCCGCTCATCAATGTGTAATTACTAAAACATTACATCGTCATATCAAGACCTCTTCGGAGGTCTTTTTTGTGCATAAAATATGCAAATACAGAACAATAAATTGCGATGTTAGTGGAAAGGTTTAAAATGCTTGCATCAATCACGAGGTGCGACAACATGCAACAAATGTGGACAGACATTGATGCTTACATCGATTCACATTTAATTCCTGAAGATCCAATACTGACCCAAACACTTCAACATACAGATGAACGTGGCTTTCCTGATCATCTTGCTGTAGCGGCCAATCAAGGCATGCTGCTACAAATGTTAATCCAAATGAACAAGTGTAAACGCGTTTTAGAACTTGGAACTTTTGCAGCCTACAGCACTATGTGGTTAGCACGCGCATTACCTGAAGATGGTTATATTCTGACCATTGAAGGTCGTGATACACACGCGGCCCTCGGTCAAGAAAATATTGATAATGCAAAGCTTGCACAAACGATTGAATTAAAATGTGGTCGTGCGGCAGATATTTTACGTGCCCTTCCTGACGACACAGAAGCTTTTGACTTTATTTTTGTCGATGCAGACAAACAGAGCTACCCTGAATATTTAGAATTAAGCCTAAATTTATCTCATTCAGGTACAGTCATTGTTTTAGACAATGTGATTCGTGCAGGTGAGATTCTGAATGCTGAAAACCACAAACCAAGCATTGAAGGTATTCGTGATATGTTCAAAGCTATGCAAAATCATCCAAAAATTTTATCTTGCACAGCACTTCAAACTGTTGGTTGCAAAGGTCATGATGGTTTTGCGATTGCAATCGTTAAATAATCTAAATCGAGGTGTTTTTTAGACACACTGGATAAAGGTATAAAAAATAATCAATACAATATTTTATTTTTAAAACAATTACTTACAAACACTGCACACAGAGTTATCCACAATTTATGAGGATAACTCTGATTATTTTTAACACAACAACTTATTATTTATTTACTCGCATTTCTCTGTCTATTTAATCACCTATTCATTGTCTCAACTTATTTTACAACCAACAGTGGAACACTCGAATTTCTGAAAATACTGGTGGTAATACTGCCCAAGAAGAACTGATGGATTTTACTGTGGCTAAAAGCGCCAAGTACGATTAACTGAATGCCATGCTCTTGTTGATAGTCCAGAATATTTTCCGAAACATCGCCATAACGGTATTCTGTCACCACATCGAGACCGGCATTGGTTAAATAATTTTTTGGATCATCCAAGATTTGTGGGTGATCTCCAACATAGACCAAATGACATTGTAAGAGTTTGAGTAGATCACTTTGTGCCACACGCTTCATTAACTCAACGCATTTAGGCGAATATTCATAGGCAAAAATAAAACGAGTCGGTGGTTTAAACGTTGGCCCTACAGTCATAACTGTACAACTTGCACCACGTATAAAGTTTTCAACATTACTACCAAGCGGCTTATTGCGCTCTGCTGAACGTTCACCCACGCGACCAATTAAAACAATATCGTCATCTTGCAACACATTAAAACTTTGCTCTAAGAAGTCGCCCTTTTCCTGAATATGGGTGGTTTGAATACCATGCTTATCTTGGATCATTTCAGAAATGTGTTTGAGCAAGTTATTACTATAATCTAACGCTAAATCACTTTGTTTTTGTTCTAACTCCGCGAGTTCTTTCAAGAGCATAGCATTACTTTCAAACCCAATCACTCCACTGATTTCACCTAAGTGATAACTTGCCGGATAGTAATCAAGTATTTGCAGTAAAACCAACTCACGGTGAGTTTGTTTAGCAACCCAAGCAGCAGCATCAGCTAGTGCATTAATGCATGGAGAAGAGTCGATACAGGCGATAACTCGTTTCATGATTAGCCCTCGTTTTATTATTGCTTGGCTATAAAATGTTGTTTGTTATTTTTAACTTATCACAACTCTGTTTCACTGTGCATGCATTTGTGTAAGCATAAAAACGATTTATGACCTATTTGGCGATTATTTATTCACGATATCGAATGAGTTTTGCAGGATTTCCCGCAATGATTGCACGCGCTTCGACATTTTTCGTCACCATACTGTTCATGCCGACCACAGCCTGCTCAGCAATGTGAATGCCATCCTTGATTCCAACATGCGCACCTAGCCAAACATCACGCTCTATCTCAATCCCTTGTGAACGTACAGCTTGTTGATAGATCGGTTGATTGACATCCATTCCATGATCAAAAGCGTATAAATGGCAATATGCCGCCATACGAACCTGATCGTGAATTTTGATGCCCACTCGCCCACCATCTATAATACAGTGATGATTGATCGCCACTTCATTGCCTATTTCTATTGGGCCATGCAAAGTGCAATCCGCCGCAATAAAGCTGTTATCTCCAATAACAATCTTACGTCCCGGTTCG
This sequence comes from Acinetobacter sp. YH16040_T, assembly GCF_024605785.1. NCBI lineage: Bacteria > Pseudomonadati > Pseudomonadota > Gammaproteobacteria > Moraxellales > Moraxellaceae > Acinetobacter > Acinetobacter sp. YH16040_T. The sequence goes on from NZ_CP094541.1 coordinate 1,940,739, forward strand.
GCAAAAATATGAGCCAATGGCGATATAAAACAGTTTTCACCAATTTCAACGGTTTCCATCGATTTGAGATAGTCTTGATATTCCTGTTGCCAAGCTTCGGCCCAACCACGATTTTTCGGTTTAAGTGACCAATACAACCAAGGCATATAATTCAGACGATGCTTATGTTGCTCTCGATATTTCAATAATGGATCTTGTTCATTCATCTTCATCAGCCTCGACGATATGCAGTTGTTCACGTCCGCGAGTTACATCTTGTATCTTTAACTGCAGTGGTTGGATTTGATGAATTTGCAATGATGCAAGTACATTTACACCTTCCACTGTGTAGTCTTCCTGAAATTCAATTTGCTGCTGATTGAGTTCATATTGGAAAATTGCCCACTCATTAAACTGACAACTAAATTGCACTTTTTTCTTCTCAATGAGTTCAATTTTTTCAGCCTGCAGCAGACATTGACCGGCACAGCCACCATAGGCACGTACCAAGCCCCCTGTGCCGAGCTTAATTCCACCATACCAACGATTAACCAAGACCAATACGTTGGTTAGATCATTCCCTTCTATGGTTGCTAGAATGGGCCGACCTGCTGTGCCTGAAGGCTCACCATCGTCATTGAAACGTACGGTATGTCCAATTTTCCATGCCCAGCACTGATGTGTTGTTGAGATATCTTTATGGGCTTCGAGAAATTCTTTAACGGCTTGTTCATTTTCCACAGGAACTGCGATGGCTTGAAAACGACTTTTTTTAATGTCTTCTTCATATTCAAACTGTGCGGCGAGTGTAAATGGCATAACGTCTTTAGATCCTCTATCAGCGGATATTATAGCGTTTTTTGAAAGACTTACATCCACAAAAAAGCCCCCAATACTGGAGGCTTGCTTGGCACTGCGTTATTAACGTTCGCGAAGTGCTTCTTTTGCTTTATTGAATGGCTTAATTAAGTATTCAAGTACAGTTTTCGAGCCTGTGCGGATATCGACCGTTGCCACCATACCCGGTGTGATACTAAAACTTTTACCTTCTTTATTGCTTAATTTATCGCTATCTGTACGGATATAAACACGATAATAGAACTGATCTTGTTTCACTTCATCACGTAGCGTATCTGGTGAAATGACGGTCACTTTACCTTTTAACCCGCCATAGATCGAATAATCATAAGCCGTAATTTTAACTAAGGCTTCTTGACCCGGACGAATAAAAGCAATATCTCGCGGTGAAATACGTGCTTCAACCAAAAGTTGTTCATCCAAAGGTACAATGGTCATCAATTTACCATTTTGCGGAATCACACCGCCCAATGTCATCACATCAATTTCTTTGACCACACCACGAACTGGAGATTTAAACACGGTGCGACTCAGCGTATCCGATTTGCCTTTCACCACTTGTTGCTGTGATTCAATATCAGTATTGGCTTTCGACAATTCTTCCCGTGATTTCACCAAATATTGGTTACGGACATCATTTAACTGATTTTGTAAGTCATTTGCTGAACGTTTTAATCGAAGCACTTCAACTTCACTCGCTGCACCTTTGGCAACGAGCGGCTCAGTCATGGCCAATTCTTGTTGAACCAATACCAAAGCTTGTTTTAAGCCTGCAACGGATTCTTCCAAGTTTGCACGACGTGAACGATATAAAGCAGTCTCTTCATTCACTAAGGCAGGAATTTTTTGAACATCTTCAGGGAAGCTTAATGGCGTACCGTTTACTTCTGCACGTAAACGCGCTGCTGTTGCACGAGATGCCACAAGTAAAGACTCAGTTTCACCAACATTTGATGCGAAACGTGTTGGATCTAGTTGCGCAAGAACTTGTCCTTGTTCAACAATTTGACCTTCCTTCACATTCAACTTAGTTAAAATCCCCCCTTCAAGCGACTGAACAATTTGTTCTTTCGAAGATGGAATCACTTTACCTGTACCTGTAGAGACTTCCTCTAATTTGAATAACCAAGCCCAAACTAAAAGGATTGCCAAACCAATCGTAATAATCCAAATGATTAAACTCGATTTCGGTAATGGTGGCTCTTTAAAGCTAACTTTGGTCGAGCGTTGTATTTCTTGTTTATTTTCACTCATGATTTAAGCCCCAGCTACTTTTTTCTGAGCATTCTGATTCAGAATTTGATCACGTGGCCCATCCATGACAATTTTACCTTCGTTCACCACAATAATGCGGTCAACCAACTCAAGTACCGCACGACGGTGTGTTGCCACCACCATAGTTCGATTTTGTAAATAACCTTTTAAATGATCGATCAACTGCTTCTCAGATACGTCATCAATGGCCGCTGTAGGTTCATCAAGTAATAGAATATTTGGTTGACGAATCAATAAACGTGCAAGCAGCAAGGCTTGGCGTTGACCGCCAGAGAAGCCTACACCACCTTCTAAAATGATATGGTCTAGCCCTTCTTTTTTCTCTTGAACAAAGTGAATTGCACCCGTAATTTTCAGTACTTCAATCAATTGTTCATCCGTCGCCAACGGAGCACCCAAGGTCAAGTTTTCACGAATCGTACCGTAGAATAACTGTGCATTTTGGTTCAATAGCCCCATATCACGACGTACATCTGCAGGGTCTATTAAAGACAGTTCGATTCCATCTAATTTAACTTTTCCTTGTACAGGCGTTTGCATACCTGATAACAACTGAAGAAGCGTCGATTTACCAGCACCATTACGGCCTAAAATTGCGATCTTTTCTCCAGCCTTAATTTCCAGTTTTGGAATTAAAAGACTTGGACGTGGATCATCTTCACCATACTTAAATAAGACTCCATTGAGTTCATAATGACCGTTGATTGATGGTCGATGAATGAGGTGAGAATAATCCGGTTGATCGACAGGTTTCTTCATGAGTTCATCAAGACCTGCTTTCGCCACTTTAGCCTGTTGTAAACGACCTAATACCCCTGCCAGTGCAGAAATCGGTGCCAACATTCGAGAGGATAAAATCGAACAAGCCACCAATGCACCTGTGGTCATTTCACCTTTCATCACAGCAAAACAGCCGACGAGTACAACGATTGCAAATGTTAGACCCTGAATTTTTTGTGTCCATGCCGACATTAAGCCCACGATTTTACGTTGACGCATACTGACATCAGCAGACACTTCATTCATGTGGTTCCATTGGTTTTGGAAGCGTGATTCCGCACGAAGTAATTTGATATCTTCCATGCCTTGCACAGATTCAACCAATAAGGCATTACGAATCGAAGACTCGCGCATACCCATTTGTGCAAGTTTAGCCAATGGTTTTTGCGCCAAAATCCCTGGAATAATCATCAAAGGAACAACCAACAGCATGACCCAAAATAGATTGCCACCAATTAACCAGAAGATGAACAAGAATAGGAAGAAAAACGGTAAATCGGCAATCGCGGTAACAGTCGTCGAGGTGACCATCTCGCGCACACCTTCTAATTCACGAATCTGTGAAATAAAAGTACCTGTTGATTTTGAACGTTCACTATTTTTAATTCTTAATGCATGACCAAATACACGATCGGAAATTTTCAAATCGGCACGTTTACCAATAATATCCGATAAATAAATTCGTGAAACACGTAGTGCAAACTCAAATATCGCTGCAATTAACACCCCACCGGCAAGTACCCATAAAGTCGGTACAGATTGAGATGGAATGACGCGGTCGTACACGTTCATTGAGAACAAAATAGTGGCTAGGGCCAAAATATTCGCCATTAATGAAGCAAACATAATGTCGATGTAGCGTTTCCAGTCTTTTAAAACAATCGACCAGAACCAATTTTTTTCAAACGGCTTGATGTATTCATCAACACGTGCATCGGGTACAGATGACTCTGGACGCAGAATATAAATATTGCGAACGCCATGGCTCAATCGTTCAATAGAGAAGACTTGAGATAGGCCTTCATCTCCGCTCAATTGGACACTGGCATTACCGTCTACGTCGATGCGTTCTACCACACCCACTTCACCACTAATAAACTCAACCAATACCGGTAAGCGCCATGGATTAAGCAGATTTATGTCATATTTATTTTTTCGAACACTTAATCCAATTTGGCGTGCCATGACTGCAACCAGTTCATCGGCATTTTTGTGTTGATCCCAATCCAACTGCAACCGTATACGTTCTTCAGAGGGTTCAATTCGATAATGCTTTGCAATATTCAGAACCGCTTGTAGCCACGGTTGATAATTTATTGTATTACTCATGGCTGAACTTCAAACCCCTGAATAGATATATTATTAAGTTCATAAATATTTCGTGAACGTCCTGTCACTTGGATGTACTGCGCAAGTGCTGAGTAGATATCATATTGTGATGTCACAATTTCTTGTGCGGCACTATGTATGGCTTGCTCTGCATTCAGTAGATCGACAACCGTTCGAGTTCCTAATTTATATTGTTCTTGATACAGTTCTTTGGTTCTTACCGTTGTTTCACGACGCTGCACCAATATCGACATTTGACGCTTTTTATTTTCGATTTGTTCTCGAATCATTCGGACTTGATCAATCACATCCAAATATACTGTATTCACTTGTGCTTTAGCTGCTTCTTCAGCATAGCTTGCGGCACGTGTTTGCGCTGCAATTGCACCACCTTGGTAAAAATTACTGGTAGCTTCCAACATGATTGAATTATATAAACCATCATCTTCATCATTATTTGGATTACGGCCATTCACCGCCTGACTCAGACTGCCTTTGACATTTATTGTTGGATAAGCACTTAATTTTGACTGTTGCTTTTGCAATTTGGCAATTTCAACCCCAGCCTGTGCTTGCATCATGCTCGGAATCATCTTGAAGTCCGGATCCTCGTATAAAGCCGCTGCAGTTAAGATCCGATCGGGTATCACCCAATTGATCTGACTTACATCAAAACCTAACAAGGTACGAAGTCGCTGTTGGTACTGTCGAAGCTGAGTTTCTTGCACGATTAAATTTGATTCCGCAGCTTCTAAATTTGACTTGGCTTGAATAGGGTCTGCTTGACTACTGATCCCTGCGGTTGCACGTAGGTTGGCAATTTCAGCAATCCGACTCACACCGGCAATTTGTTGCTGCGCAATTTTAGCAACTTCTTGATATCGTTTAATGTTGATAATGGCATTTGCAACATCAAAAGAAACTTCATCTAAATTTACAAGCACATTGGCCTGCTCTTGTAACATTTTTGCTTCTTCTATACCGACAGCACTTTTGGTTTTACCAAAGTCATATAACATCTGCGTCGCATTTAAAGATACCAACTGACGTCCACGCTCGCCTTTAGTCAGATCTGCAGTGCTCAATCCACCTGAAATTTGGGGATAATATGCAGCATTCGCTAGGTCAATATTAGCGTTTTGCGATGCGACTGTAGCAATACTTTGTGTGATTTCTGGACGTCTTTGGACGGCGATATGTATCGCATCAATAAAACTTAGATTCTTCGCTACTGTGTTTGGATTATAGTTGCCTTGTTGCGTTCGACCATAAGCAACGGCGGGCATTTCTTGGACACGTGAGGTATCTAAATTATATTTACTGAGTTCGGTGATGTTAATTTTTTCGGCAGAAGGTTTAGGCTTATTAGGTAAAAAAATCTTATCTAATGTCTTTTGAATGGTACTTTGTGCAGTGCTAGTATCTGCTGCATACACTGAACCAATGGAAAAGGGTAATAATAATATACAAAAGAAATTGCACTTATTTTTACGCGGACGCCCAACTTTTGGACCATTCATCTTTCGTAATCGCATGATTTTTGCAGGTCGTATTTTTAGTTTAAAATATACTGAATTCTTGTTAATTTTTTAGATTAATCGCTCAGTTTTTGTCATTTCAGACAATAACATAAACCCGCTGAATGAAACTAGCGCCACTCAACGGGAAATTTCTTATTTTATTCAATTAAACAGTAAAATCATCACCAAGATAAACTTTACGTACCGTCTCATCTGCAAGGACTTCTTCTGGAGTACCTTCTGCAATCACTGAGCCTTCGCTCACGATATAGGCATGCTCACAAATCGCAAGGGTTTCTCGCACATTATGGTCGGTAATTAATACACCAATACCACGATCTTTCAATGTTCGGATAATGTCTTTGATATCACCCACTGAAATAGGATCGACCCCTGCAAAAGGTTCATCTAGCAACATAAATTTAGGGTCTGCAGCTAACGCGCGCGCGATTTCCGCACGGCGTCGCTCACCACCCGACACACTCATACCAAGAGAATCTTTGATGTGTGTGATTTTAAAGTCAGCAAGCAATTCCGTTAAACGTTGCTGACGTTGTTGCTTATTTAGATCTTTACGGGTTTCTAAAATCGACATGATATTTTCAGAAATGGTTAATTTTCTAAAAATAGATGCTTCTTGAGGTAGATAACCAATACCTTTACGTGCGCGCTCATGCATTGCCAAGTCAGACAAATCAAGATCATCTAAATGAATCTCACCTTTATCCATACGAACTAAGCCAACAACCATATAGAAGCTTGTGGTTTTACCTGCACCATTTGGACCAAGTAAACCCACAATTTGACCACTTTGCATGCTAAAGGACACATCCTTTACCACCCAACGCTTACTGTAGTTTTTGGCTAAATGCTTAATACATAAAGTTTGAACTTGCGAGGTCTGCTCCATTAATCACGTGCTCCTGGGAAGGACTTAGTGCTTGACGGCGGAATCACGATTTGTACACGACCTGAAGAAGATCCAGATTTATTTGGTGTACCTTCAGCAACGATATCGCCTTTATTCATACTGTATTTCAGGCTATTACCCCGAATACTTGCACCATCTTGTTGCAACAAAGCACCACCCGTCATGGTGATAATACCTGTTTCAGCATTGTAGACAATCTTCTGTGCTTGGCCTTTTGCATAGCCTTTGGTAGGATCAGTTTTTTGTTGGAAATGTGCTGGCCCACCCGTTGCTGTAATCGTACTGATCTCTTTTTTGCTGTTTAAATTCGCAACGATTGAGTTTGCCTGAAGCTTCATCGAACCCTGTTCAATGATGACATTACCGGTATACGTCGTAATCCCAGTTTTTTCATTAAATGTTGCACGATCGGCAACCAATGAAATCGGTTGATTACGATCTGAAGGCAAAGCAAAAGCTGCAACCGAACATATCGCCAGTGAACCGAGTAGCACTGTACGTTTTAGGAAAGTTTTTGCAGTTTTTCGATTAAAATTATGGTTCATACTTTCCTCGAATATTAAAAAATTCGTATTGACCGTCGTTTAAATTTGCTTTTAAACCTTGGCTGACAAATTCGGCTTGTGGTGAAATCACCGTTACAGTCTTGTCCGTTTCTATTTCACGCTGTTTTGGAAAAGCAGTTAGTTCCTCAGTACGAAACTCCATTTGCCCTTCACGCATCAATTTTGTTGCAACCACATTGTCACTCAGCACGACTTTTTGGTTATCGTCCATACCATTGGCTTGTTTGGCAAAAAACGTGGCATCGACAGCACCATCTTGATAGGTCGATGCTTTCAGATTGACCAAATGAGACGTTTGCTTTTGCAAATCCTGCTCAAGTCGATCGACTTGCGCACGAATATGCAATTTTCCCTGCTCATCAGTCTGCGTCAGGTTAATGTTTTCAGCTGAGTAAGTCATACTTTTCGAAGAGTCCGCCTGAAGCTTATTACCCTTTCCACCGAAATAATAAAAACCACCGCTTACTGCAGCAATGACCACAGCTGTCACGTATAAAACTTTAGTATCCATAAGCGGAGATTCAATCCAATGACTGCATCAATTTATTAATAAGGTGCACTTGCATATTTTTCAAGTAGTTCCTGGTATACACCTTTAGAAACTAAAAGCATATCGCAGATTTCACGAACAGCACCACGTCCACCCATCGCCTGCGTAACAAGATCTGCACGGCGACGTACTTCTAAATGTCCATTTGGTACGGTCACTTTCATCCCCGCAATAGCAAAGGCTGAAAGATCGGGCCAATCATCACCCATATATAGGCAATCTGAAGGATCAATACCAAACTGTGCACAGGCTTCAGTCAAGGCAACACCTTTGTCTTCACGTCCTTGAAAGACCAAATCGACACCTAAGTCAGACATGCGTTTTTCAACAATATTACTTTTACGGCCAGTAATAATGATGACTTTGATACCCGCTTTTTGCACCAACTTCATGCCCAAGCCATCTCGAATATCAAAGGATTTGATTTCATCGCCGCTATTGGTCAACGTTACAAATCCATCACTTAAAATTCCATCTACATCCAGTACTAGTGCTTCTATGTGACGCGCTTGTTCTAGCAATACATACGATGCCATTTTCTTAATTTACCCCAGCCTGAATCAAATCATGCATGCTGATAATCCCAATCACTTTATTGGCATCATCAACAACTACAAATTGTGTAATTTTCTTTTCGTTCATACGTTCTAAAGCATGTACCGCACGTTCTTCTTGTGAAATCGTCAAAGGATTTTTAATCATCACTTCTGAGACTTTCATATTCACATCAAAGCCTTGCTGTTTATCAATCAAACGACGTAAATCACCATCGGTAAAAATGCCCAATAAGGTATCGTTTTCATCGACGATCGTGGTGAGACCCAAACGTTTATTTGAAATTTCGTACAGGACTTTATTCATTGGTGTCTCTGGCGACACTTTGGGTAAGTCTTCACCTGTATGCATAAGATGTTTTACATGCAATAACAAACGCTTACCCAACGCTCCAGCAGGATGAGAACGTGCGAAATCATCTGAGGTAAAGCCACGTGCATCCAATAATGCAACTGCAAGGGCATCACCTAAGGCTAATGTTGCAGTGGTACTTGAAGTCGGCGCTAGACCCAAAGGGCATGCTTCTTGAATATTACCCAAGGTCAATGCGACATCAGCATTTTGTGGCATTGGGCCTTTATTGTCGCCACTCATGGTAATTAGAGGAATGCCCAAATGTTTGATCAATGGCATGAGCATCATAATTTCATCACTCTTACCTGAGTTTGAAATTGCAATGAGCACATCACCTTTTACCAACATGCCCAAATCACCATGTCCAGCTTCACCCGGATGCATGAAGAAAGATGGTGTACCTGTCGAGGCAAACGTAGCGGCCATTTTACGACCGATATGACCCGATTTGCCCATACCAGTAATCACTAAACGCCCTTTGCACTGTAAAATGATTTCGCAGGCTTGGCTAAAACGATCATCTATTTGCGTCGCTAATACTTGTAAAGCATGCTCTTCAATACGCAAAGTTTCTAATGCGACTTTCTGAAAATCGACTTGATTCGGCATATTTGGTGGATTCAAAGTTGTTATACCTTAAGCCGTGAGAGGTGCGCTCTCACTTTCAAAATAAAAAATTTTCACAATTTTATCATATCTATGCAAATAGCACGTTTCCAAATGTATAAGAATTCATGAATTATGCAGAAAAGATGCATTTCTTCATTTTTATCTTCCGGACAGATAAATTGAATTCAGCACTCGAATGAGATTCAGACTGAATCCAATTAACCTTCTACGCTATTTTTAGCAACGCAAAGACATCAAGCATTAAAAAATATCTGCTTTTTTGGGTTTTAACTTTATGAAAAAAAATGCTTAGGTTAAGATGAGCCATCTTTTGGTAGAAACAATTTGAAGACCTATGCAACCTTTTGTTCTATATAACTCAGAGCAACGTAAAAAAGTAGAATTCGTACCTCGCAAAGAAGGACATATCGATATGTATGTCTGTGGAATGACCGTGTATGACTACTGTCATATTGGTCATGCTCGAGTTATGGTTGCATTCGACTACATTATCCGTTTCCTGCGCAGTCAGGGCTGGAACGTTAAATACGTTCGCAACATTACCGATATTGACGACAAAATCATTGCCCGTGCCAATGAAAATGGCGAAAGCATTACTGCTTTAACCGATCGCTTTATCAAGGCCATGAACGAAGATGCTGCCAATTTAGGTTGTGCAGCACCTGATGAAGCACCACGTGCAACAGACTATATCGATCAAATGCAGAATATGATTGGTAACTTAGTCAACAAAGGTACAGCATATCCATCTGCAAATGGCGATGTTTATTTTGAAGTTGAAAAGTTTGCCAAATATGGTCGTCTTTCGGGTCGTAAACTTGACGATATGCAGGCTGGTGCTTCTGAACGCGTTGATGTAGAAGTAGAAAAGAAACATCCTTTTGACTTCGTGCTTTGGAAACATGCCAAAGAAAATGAACCTTCTTGGGCTTCGCCTTGGGGCAATGGCCGTCCGGGCTGGCATATTGAATGTTCAGCGATGTCGACCTGCTGCTTAGGCAACCATTTTGATATTCATGGTGGCGGTTCAGACTTAACTTTCCCGCATCATGAAAATGAAATTGCGCAATCTGAGGCATCTACTGGCGAACAGTATGTTAATTACTGGATGCACGTCGGCTTTATTAATGTCGATGGCGAAAAAATGTCGAAGTCTTTAGGTAACTTCTTCACTATTCGTGATGTGATGGATAAATTCCACCCTGAAGTGATTCGCTTCTTTATTGTGTCATCACATTACCGTAGCCCAGTAAACTTCTCTGACACTGCTTTAAAAGAAGCGAAAAATACCCTTTCCCGTTTCTATCATTCATTTAAAGCTTATCAGCAAGTCTATGGTGAAAAAACCGTAGAAACTTTGGATGATGATTTAGTTGAGAGCTTTAATGCCGCTATGCGTGATGATTTCAACACCGCAGAAGCAATTGCGGTATTGTTTGAAGTCAACAAAGAATTGAACCGTGCCGTAAAAGATGAAAATGCTGAACAAGCGGCTGTGTATTATTCGACATTGCGTCACTTAACCAATATTTTAGGTTTGGTTCAGCATAATGTTGATGAATTCTTAAAATCAGATATTGGTCAGGAAGCTCTAGGTCTCTCTGAAGAGCAAATTGAAGATTTAATTCAACAACGTAAAGATGCGAAAAAAGCCAAAGAATTTGCCAAAGCAGATGAAATTCGTCAATCTTTATTAGATCAAGGTGTTGTCCTTGAAGATACTCGTCAAGGTACTATTTGGCGCCGTGCTGATTAATTAAGCAAACAGAAGCATAGAGAGTTGACAGTTGTGTGAAATTCTCTATAATTCACCTCATTGCGGGAATAGCTCAGTTGGTAGAGCATAACCTTGCCAAGGTTGGGGTCGGGAGTTCGAGTCTCCTTTCCCGCTCCAGAATACGAAAAACCCTCATCGAAAGATGAGGGTTTTTTTATGTCTCAATTTTTCTTCAACGGCTTATTTTTAGATTTATTTACTCATGTTATGCACATAAAAGTAATTTCGCATTTAGGGATTGAATAAAGAGATTAGCCTTCGGCTGGAGGTACTCTTACGAAACGTTGTTTTTCATTCGGCAAAATGAGATGCGAAGCTTCGCAAGGAAACCATCTTGCGGTGCAATGCACCTCACCAACAAAACTCGTTCACTACCGTCAAATTATTCAACGTATCGCAAAAACATTTTTGATTAGAAGTCGTCCTGTCTCAAACAATTGCGCATGACATTACCGCGTATCTTTATTATTTGAAGCAAAGTACGCTTCTGATGTTACTGCGTCACCTCAGTTATTTATTATATTGTAGCGACGTTAATAGGCCTTAATTTTCCCCAACGAATAAGGCTTCCCCTATTGCCACACGACCTTTCACCTACCTGTTAAAAAATAATCTGATGAAATGCTCATCTCGCCAATTTTCCTAAATTTTTCTCCATAATTTTCCGTTATTCTTTGCCAAAATTACATTTGGACAACCAAATAATGCACGGCGCGCACACTACACTCAAACTGACCAGCTTAAGTTACGCATTACTTACGATCTCAACATCAATTTGGGCCGCAGATACTGTTCAAAATCCGCAAGAATCTGTAGCAGTTCAGCAAATGGAAGCTTTAACATTTGAAGTTCCGACAGCAAGCACTAAGCCCAAAGACCCAGATATCAGTGCTGTCGCAAAAACTATTATAAGCCGTGATGAAATGTTGAAATTTGGCAATCAGTCAATCAATGATGCGCTGCGTCGTGCTGCAGGATTTCAACTCCCTGGTGCTGGCGGTGGTCCACGTGGTGGTGCAGGTGCTGGCGGCATGCGTTTCCGTGGTGGTGGTGCACCCGTGTTCTTAATCAATGGTGAACCTGTACAAGGTGGTCCTCGTGGTGGCATGTCAGTTGTTGATAGCATTACGCCCGAAATGATCGAACGCCTTGAAATCACCAAACAACCGAGCGTCGCTCAAGGCTCGGTTGCTTCATCTGCAGTCATCAACATTATTTTAAAAGAACCATTGAATGGCACGCGTTTGAGTGGATCTGTACGTGCTGGTTATGGCCTAACCAAGTCAAATACACGTGAAGAAGAACGCACCAATTTAAACTTTCAAATGGATGGTCGTTCAGACCCTTGGATCTATAGTTTATCTGGGAGCCAAATGTGGAATGACTCAGATACGCTCACCCGTATACAAGATGTAACAGGAACGAAAACTCAAAAACGCATCACCAATCGTACGTCGCAAATGCTCACCCCACGTGTTGAATATCAACTTGATGATCAACAAAAATTGGTCGCTGAAATGTTTTATCGCAACAATGAAAGCGAAGGCACAAGTGGCACCCAAGTCCAAAAAGATAAAAATGACAGCATTCGACTCAACACACGATATGAGCGTAAAGACCAAGGAAATTCAGACAAAATTCGCTTATCAATCGAGCAGCAAAATGAAACGGAATTTACAGAATATAGAGATTCCCAATCATATATTGATGAACAAATTAATGAATATGGTTTAGGCTACGACGGTGTCCGTAAGTTTGACTCAAAACGCCAAATAAAATTTGGTACTGATCTACGTAGCAATGAACTTGAAAGCAATATTGCAGAGACCTTAGATGAACAATTGTATGCTGCCTATGTTGAAGGAAGTTGGAAATATACGCCGCGCCAAACCTTAACTTTAGGTGTACGCCAAGAGTGGATTGATCGTTCCGGTTTAGTGGATTATCAAGATCAGCATTTGAGTCCTGTATTAGCACACCGTTTTGACTTTAATGAGCAATGGTCACTCCAAACCAACTTGAGTCAGGCTTTTAAAAACCCACGTAGCAATCAATTGATGCCGACTGTTTCAGTTTCTACAGATAGCGATGCAGGGACACTAAACAACCCTGACCGTGGGGGTAATCCTGACTTACGACCTGAAACCATCAATGCTTACGAAACAACCATAGGCTATAACACCCCTGCTGGCGGCGTAAATATCACTGCCTATTATCGAGAAATTAATGACTATATCGAAAAATCGATCCTGTCAGAAAATGCTACAGGCGATCGTTGCGAAACAGGAAATACCGATTGCCGTTTTGTCGAACGCCCATATAACCAAGACAGTGCAACTACTTATGGTGTAGAAATTGCTGGACGTTATGCACTGAAGCAAACGGAGAATGGCCATTCATTTATGTTGAATGCTCAGCTTTCAACTGTACGTGCAAAGATTGAAGAAGCTGACGGCTCTGATCGTTTGGCAAGCGATGTTGCACCTTATACCGCTAGTGCAGGTTTATCTTATAACTATCAACCGTGGCGTATTGCAACAAGTGTGAACCTCAATTACACCCCTGAATATACACGTGCACTGAGTAACGAACCGTACAATCGCACCAGCAATGAACGTGTTAACATGGATGTGAGTTTTACTAAACGCTTTGATCAAAATTGGTCTGCATCGGTGAATGCACGTAATATCCTCAGCTCAGATTATAAAGAAGTGTTAAAAGAACAAAGTTCTGGCGCGCTATACCAATCTCGTATCAATGAAGCAATTCCAAGCTTTATGTTTACCTTAGAAAAGAAATTCTAAACCGTTTCTAATAGACTTCTAAGAGATTCAATATAAAAAACCGATACGGATATGTATCGGTTTTTTATGCGTACACGACCGCAAACTAGCGCTCAATTGCCTTCAGCATTTTCGCAATTTTTAGGGTATGTTCCTTCTGTCCTTTTTTCTCTAAGACTTTTTGCTCAACCCACCATAAATATTCAAAAATTTCTGATTCACTTGAATCCTCTTGAATTAATTTAAAAATATTGGGCAAATAATCATCATACTCATCACGTAAAGCAGGAATACGGCGAATCCCTAACGGGTCCCATTCCTTTAATAAAATTTTATGTATCGCATGCAAGAGACTGGCATCTCGATTATGTTTTGACTGCATACAAGTTCCCTGGCTTATATTTTTTTACTTTTAAAATCAGTTATCTAATTATGTGATGATATTAAAAGAAAAATGAACTGTTGTTTGTCGAAGATTTCATCATACGCATCTCTAAACGCTTTTCCATTGGTTTTTCATCTTTTTTTTATACTAAACCAAAGCTTTATCAAAATTTCATGCACTTTTTCTCATAAATTTTACCAATAAAGCCTTGCGGGATCCCTTAATTCACAGCACCAAAGTTTTAAATGCTAAGTTCTATCGTCGAACATAATCACTCAAAGAAAAAACAATCCGCTTCAACCAACTTCTATATTTATCTCTTTTCGTAATTGTGAAAAATTTACAGTTTTCCTTTTTATTCTCAGAGAATTCAAGCTACATTCTATTTTGAAATCTTAATCCTGAAAAATTCCTATGAGTACTGCATTAAACGAAACCATCTACGTCATTCAACACCTTGCATTTGAAGATTTGGGTTCATTGGAAGATGTATTTTACCAACTGGGTTATCGGGTGAGATACTTCGAAGCTGGAGTCGATGACCTGAGTAAAGCTATTCAACATACAGGGCTTACCATCATTTTGGGTGGCCCGATCGGAGTCTATGAAACTGATGACTACCCATTCCTACAAAAAGAAATAGACTTACTTAAAGTACGTTTAGAGAGTAACTTACCGACTTTAGGCATTTGCTTAGGTGCTCAGCTTATTGCGTATGCATTGGGCGCTAAAGTTTATGCAGGTCATAGCAAAGAAATCGGTTGGAGTTCCCTAGCGCTTGAAGCCATTACTCACAATATTTTAGCGCCATTAGATCAAGTACCGGTACTGCATTGGCATGGCGATACCTTTGATTTACCTGCAAATGCACAGCTACTCGCCAGCTCGGCAATTTATCCAAATCAAGCGTTTAGCTATGGGCCCAATATTTTAGCCCTACAGTTTCATATTGAAGCAGAAGCACAGGCCATGGAAAAATGGCTGATTGGGCATACATGTGAATTACATAAAGCACAAATTAACATTCCAAATTTGCGCATGCAAAGCCAACAACAAGCACCTCATTTAGAACGTGTTGCTCCCCTTATTTTGCAACAATTTTTACAACAGCTTGAGCTTTAAAACAGCTATTAATTTAATGCTAAATGGCTTATAACGGTTGCACTTCAAAACGTATAAGCCATTAGAATGACTCCCTTACTCAGCATTGCGCTCATCCACTTTTTTGCTCTCATCAGCCCAGGCCCAGACTTCTTTTTTGTCACTCAAAGTGCTATTCGACAATCCAGATCACATGCATTATTTGCCGCATTAGGTATATCACTCAGTATTCTAGTTTGGTCAATTTGTGCAATAAGTGGCTTACATTTTCTATTTCAAAAAATGGCTTGGTTACAACAATGCCTCATGATTTTGGGTGGCCTATATCTTTTATATTTAGGCACTCAGTTATTAAAGTCTGCGTGGAGTAAAGACCTCGGCACAATAACAAAACCAACCGAGCAAGCTGTACAGAAAAAATCGCCTTTGACGCTATTATTCCAAGGTTTCTTGACCAATATGGCCAATCCTAAAGCATTGGTTTATTTCAGTAGTGTATTTTCCATTGGAATCAGTGCAAAGGTCAGTATTTTTGATCAAAGCTCTTTATTAGCTTTAGTCTTTATTGAAAGTTTGATTTGGTTTGCATTGGTTGCAGTCTTATTCTCAGCACCTAAAATGACGCATTACTATCAAAAATTTAGTAAAAAAATTGACGCAATTACCGGTGGAATCTTCATCAGTTTTGGCTGCCTATTACTGCTCAATCGCGATTAATCAAGCACCAATTAAATATCTGCCAAACATAAAAAAGCACCCAAATGGGTGCTTTCCTAACTTAGCTGAGGGAGCTAAATCTTATTTCGCTGCTGCCTTTGCTGTAGACACAGCCGCTTCAGTCGTAATATTTACCGTAATTTTGTCGCCTACATTCGGTACATATGCACCTACACCAAATGCTGAACGATCAAAAGAAGTCGTTGCATTGAAACCAATCGTTTCCGCCTTAGTCATTGGGTGAACGGCTTGCTTGTTCAATACAGCGTCCAATACCACTGGTTTAGTCACATTTTTAACTGTTAAATCACCCGTGATTTTGTATTTAGTTTTGCTGATCGCTTGAACTTTTGTGCTTTTAAACGTGATATTTGGATATTTTTCAGCATCAAAGAAATCAGCAGTTTTTAAATGATCATCTAATGCTTTGACATTGGTATTTAAGCTTGATAATGGAATCGTCACATTCACAGACGAATTTGCAGGTTTTGCATTATCGACATTAATTGTCCCTTGAATGTCACTAAAATTTGCAGAAGGCGTTGAGAAACCAAAATGATTCCAAGTAAATACTGTTGCTGTATGAGTAGGATCAATTTGATAGGCAACAGGTTTTGCCATAGAAATTGTTGTAACTGATGCTACCGCCAAACCGATTGTTAATGCTTTAAAGTTCATGTTTTTATCTCACTTTCGAATACCATTAAGTCTATAGATTTTTAGCCGTATTACAGCTTTAAAGATAAAACGTTTTGTTGCATGTTTAGAACGATAGTTTTGTAAAATCTGTAGCAGCATCTACAACCACTCTCAATTATTAAATTTTCCATATATTTCAAATAATTATTCTTTTCAAGCTACTCCCCGACGATTTATCCTAAATTTAGGAAACATTAACCTATCTGAGTCGTAGGTTTTCAAAACAAATCCACTTAAGATTTTTAGACATCATAAAAATCTGAGTACCCAAAAATGACAGAACAATCGCTGGCTATTGAAAAAGCCTTAAACACTAAAACTCCCAAAGATGTCGTTTTGGCATTTCTTATGAATACTTCAAAAGAACTCGTCGAAAATGCAACTCAGCTGCTGGTTGCAGAAGACGCGGCGTATGTTTCCTTAAACTTCAGCAACCCAGAACTTAAACAAATTGAGCCGTGGGCTGGGTCTGGCACAGGCAGAGCCATCTATATTTATACCTTTGCCAACGTCGGCACCTACTGGAACATCGACGACTTTCAAATCACCGATATGATCGCTGAAGATGAAACTGTAGCTGTATTTGGTCAATTCACCTACACCTCAGTCTATGCAAAAAATACTTTCACCTCGCCTTTTTCAATCAAAGCCAAAGTTCAAAACGGTTTAATCAGCTTTTTCCAATTTATGGAAGATACCTATGCCTCAGCATCATCGTTCCGCGTAGGTGGCGAATGGATCATTCAGCAAGAAGCAGACTCAGCTAAAAACTTTAAAGTTTCAGCTTAAATGCTCAGGCCCAGCAGCTCTTCACGCAAAAGCTACTGTTGATTTGGAATGGCCTTTTACATTGAGTTAATGACAGCGGTATTGGATAAATCCGGTTTTTCTCGCGATTTGATCATACAGCTTTTGTGCAGTTTCATTGTCCTGATGCGTGAGCCAATACACACGGTCACACTGCCGCTGATCACAATATTCTTTCACTTTGGCGATCAGCGCTTTGCCAATGCCCTGCCCGCGATAATCCTCAAGGGTATATAAGTCCTGCAAATAGGCATAAGGCTGCAATGTCCAGCAGCTCTCATGTTCAATGACATGCACGATCCCAACCACTTGATGATCAATCACAGCTGCAAAGCCATACATATGTTCGCAGTCAGCAGCATGTAACCTGTGCCACGTTCGCTTGGTCACTGCATCCGCCACCTGACTTTTATAAAATTCTAAATACAGCTCCCAAAGCGGCAGCCATTGGTTTTTTGATATTTCTGTTAAATTTTTAATCTGTATTTGCACGTTCGATATCTTTTTAAATGAGCACTGGATTTTTATAACTGAAATAAAGCTTTTTGTGTTGAAAACACTGTATTTAATGCGCTCTTTTTTAGTCTTGATAAGTCTTGGATGGACTTTTTCTTATCCGTTTTATAAATACGATAGGCAAATAAAAAGCCCGAACAATCGGACTTTTTAACCATTTAGCTTATAGCTTCTCAACCAAAATGCGGTCAACTTGCTTCAAGCCTGTATGCTTTTCATGGTTCTTACGGCGAATCTTAATCACTTTGTCTTCTTGCAAATCTTGCAGCATCAATTCTACTGCAACCATGGCTTCAAGCGCTAAGTCCGTGCCTATCCATTTCTGTTCACCAGCATCCATCAGTACAATTTCATCATTTATCTGATCGTAAAGGCTCATCGTTTCCTCACTTGGGGCAACATTGCACCCGTGGCTGAATACTGCATGAATGAATTAATTTTAAACCAATGCTTTAATTCATTCGTTACAAATCGTTATTTCACAATTAAAAATAAATTTAATCTCTGCAATAAAAAACGCCCCTTCTCTGGGGCGTCTTTATTAAGGTTAATCTTTATAAATTAAGCGGTAATTTCTTTCACAGCAGCAACAACAGCATCAACAGTAATACCAAAGTGTTGGTACAGGTCTTTTGCTGGAGCTGATTCACCGTAAGTCGTCATACCGATTACACGGCCATCAAGACCTACAAATTTCCACCAGTAGTCTACATGCGCAGCTTCAACCGCAACACGCGCACGGACCGCAGCAGGAAGAACCGCTTCACGGTAAGCAGCGTCTTGTTTTACGAATTCTTCAGCACATGGCATAGAAACAACACGTACACCTTCAAGCTGTGCATAAGCATCCATTGCCAATGAAACTTCTGAACCAGTCGCAATGATGATTGCTTTCAATTCGCCTTTTTCTTTTGCAAGTACATAACCGCCTTTCGCAACATCAGCAATTTGATCTGCTGTACGTGTTTGGAATGGCAAGTTTTGACGAGAGAAGATTAACGCTGTAGGGCCTTCTGAACGAAGCAGCGCAGATTTCCAAGAAATAGACGCTTCTACAGTGTCACATGGACGCCAAGTGTTTAGGTTTGGTGTACCACGTAAAGATGCAATTTGCTCTACAGGTTGGTGTGTAGGTCCATCTTCACCCAACCCGATCGAATCATGTGTATAAACATGGATCACACGTTGTTTCATCAATGCAGACATACGTACTGCATTACGCGCATATTCCATGAACATTAAGAATGTTGCTACATAAGGAACGAATCCGCCATGCAGCGCTACACCATTAGCAATCGCAGTCATACCGAATTCACGTACGCCGTAATGAACGTAGTTACCGGCTGGGTTAGATTCAACGCCTTCTGCTCCTTTCCATAAAGTCAGGTTAGAGCCTGCAAGGTCAGCAGAACCACCTAGAATTTCTGGAAGCTGTGGTGCAAATGCTTGAATGGCATTTTGGCTAGCTTTACGAGTAGCGATTGTTTCAGCTTTAGCATTTACTTCAGCAATATAAGCATCCGCTTTTGCTGCGAAGTCAGGAGGAAGGTCACCAGAAAGACGACGTTTTAGTTCAGCTGCTTCTGCTGGATATTTAGCAGCATACGCAGCAAATGTGTCGTTCCAAGCAGATTCAGAAGCAGTACCTTTGGCTTTTGCATCCCAAGCTGCATAAACATCAGCAGGAATTTCAAATGGACCTTCTGCCCAGCCCAAAGCTTCACGAGTTAAAGCGATTTCATCATTACCAAGCGGCGCACCGTGGCAATCTTCTTTACCTTGTTTGTTTGGTGAACCTAAACCAATAATGGTTTTACAGATAATTAAGGTTGGTTTCGCAGTTTCAGCTTTTGCTTCAACAGTTGCCGCACGGATTGCGTCTGCATCATGGCCGTCAACTTTAAGTACTTGCCAGCCGTATGCAAGGAAACGCTGTTCTGTATCATCAGAGAACCAGCCTTCTACTTCACCGTCAATCGAGATGCCGTTGTCATCGTAGTAAACAACTAATTTACCTAGACCCAAAGTACCAGCCAATGAACATGCTTCGTGAGAAACACCTTCCATTAAACAGCCATCACCTAAGAAACAGTATGTGTTGTGATCTACAACTGTGATGTCTTCTTTGTTGAATTGAGCCGCTAAAGTTTTTTCAGCAAGTGCAAAACCTACAGCGTTTGCAATACCTTGACCCAATGGACCCGTAGTTGTTTCGATACCCGGTGCATAGCCCAATTCTGGGTGACCTGGAGTTTTAGAATGCAATTGACGGAAAGATTTTAAATCTTCAATAGACAGGTCATAACCTGTTAAGTGCAATAGCGCATATTGCAACATAGAGCCATGGCCGTTTGACAATACGAAACGGTCACGGTTTGCCCATTGTGGGTTTGCAGGGTTGTGGTTGAGGAATTCACGCCATACCACATCAGCAATATCTGCCATCCCCATTGGAGCACCTGGATGTCCTGAATTTGCTTTTTGCACAGCATCCATTGCCAATACACGAATTGCGTTTGCAATACGACGTTCGTTAAGCGGGGTTGTCATAGGTCAGAGTCCAAACAAATGGTTTAAAAGAGTAAGATGAATAAGAATTCAAAGATGCGCATATTGTCTTAAAAAAAGCGGAATGGGTAAAGCCTCAGGGGCAAATTTTCGCTAATTATTCCTGCACCACCTGTATTTTGGGCGCTTATTGCACAATTTCAAGCCTATGCATGTCGTTTATTTTGTATACAGTGACGCTTTTATATGGCGAATCAATGACAGCGCAATGCATATTTAGAGTTTAGTGGTGAAAGCAAACGCTTCGTAATTGATAAAAGTCCAATACATCGAATGGAAATCGTGAATATAAATAGCAGCCAAAGCCGATCCAGATAAATGACCATTTGAAATTTGATTTCATATAAAATACACCCTCTACGGTTTGGGTAACTCAAACAGCAAACTCATCCCTTTGAAATCAGCACTTATCCAATATACTCACGGTTTCACATTCAATATTTATATACCACGACATGTAGCAGGTAAATTTCGCTGCGAAATATCATCCGATTGACAATTCCAAGCACCATTTAAACCATCTGGAATACTAAAATAGATCTGCTTTGAGCGAAGAGCAAAATTGACATCTGTTGATTTAAACGTAAAAACCACTGAACACGTTCCTGCCACATCAGTAATTTCACTACTCGCAATATACTTGGTACTGATACTTTCATTTAGCGCTGTATTCAAATCTACACAGCTTTGTTCCGCTGAATAATTTTCAATCAGTTTTAATTTATAGGGTGAAATCATTGTTAATACTTCAGCCACTTGCGCCCGAGCAACATAGCCATTGTAAGATACAGTAGCAATTGCAGCCAAAATACCGATGATTGCCACAACGATCATAATTTCAATGAGTGTAAAACCAGACTGTTTCATTACGTTTCCCCCATTCAACGTAATGACAAATAGGCAATTTGCATACCAAGTCTCAAAAGCCCGCATTTATTGTGTTTTATTTTTCAAATTAAACGATTAATTGTCATGAACAGTCATATTCTGACAGTTCATGACATTCATCATTGATAAATCACAGGATACTGATTTGATTTTTTCTTATAATTGATTCACTTAAAAAAACAATTTAGGCAATTGAACGCCTAATCACATTGTTGCTTGTGCCAAAGCCCAATATCTCTGTTTTATCTCATCATAAAAAATTAAATTGAGAAATCCATAGCTCATATCAATTTTTTAGATGCCTATATCAATTAAAAAGTCATTGAAATGAATTAATTTCATCCAATTTGGTCATGTTGAGCTAGTCCTAAACGCATTCTCGATGTAACATATTGCGTCTTTAAATTTAACTGTGATAGGACTTATGCGCGAGTACGCTGTATTTACCTCGGAATCTGTAAGCGAAGGCCATCCGGATAAAATGGCTGACCAAATCAGTGATGCTATTTTGGATGCAATCTTAAAAGAAGACCCATATGCACGGGTTGCTTGTGAAACGCTTGTAAAAACGGGTGCGGTTGTACTTGCCGGTGAAATCACAACAACTGCAAATGTTGACTTTGAAGCGATTGTTCGTAATACCGTAAATGGTATCGGATACCACCATTCAGATCTTGGCTTTGATGGTTCAACTTGTGCCGTGATCAACATGATCGGTAAGCAATCACCTGAAATTGCTCAGGGTGTTGACCGTCAAAAACCAGAAGATCAAGGTGCGGGCGACCAAGGTTTAATGTTTGGATATGCAAGCCGTGAAACTGATGTGCTTATGCCAGCACCGATTTCATATGCGCATCGCTTAATGGAAAAACAAGCTGAACTACGTAAACAAGGCAAACTTGCTTGGTTACGTCCCGATGCAAAAAGCCAAGTAACATTTGCTTATGAAAATGGCATGCCAGTTCGCTTAGACGCAGTTGTACTTTCGACTCAGCACGATCCAAAAATTACTCAAGCTCAATTGAAAGAAGCGGTAATTGAAGAAATCGTGAAAAAAGTGATTCCTGCTGAAATGTTCCATGCAGACACTAAATTCCACATCAACCCAACAGGTATGTTCGTCATTGGCGGCCCTGTAGGTGACTGTGGTTTAACAGGCCGTAAAATCATTGTAGATACTTACGGTGGTATGGCTCGTCACGGTGGTGGCGCGTTCTCTGGTAAAGACCCATCAAAAGTTGACCGTTCTGCTGCTTATGCAGGTCGTTATGTTGCTAAAAACATTGTGGCTGCTGGTTTGGCTGACAAATGTGAAATTCAAGTGTCTTATGCGATTGGTGTTGCAGAACCAACATCTATCTCGATCAACACATTCAATACTGCAAAAGTATCTGAAGATTTGATTATTGCACTTGTACGTGAACACTTTGACTTACGTCCATACGGTATTACTCGTATGTTGAACTTAATCCAACCGATGTACCAACAAACTGCTGCGTATGGTCACTTTGGTCGTGAAGGTTCTGATACCGCATTTACATGGGAAAAAACTGACAAAGTGGAAGCGCTTAAAGCATCTGCTGGTCTTTAATCTTAATAGATTAATTTCTCAAAAAAGCCTGCATTGATTGCAGGCTTTTTTATGGCCCGTATGTCCATAACTAAAACATCTAGGATAAAAATAACGAGTGTAAAAAATATTGACTAAAATTTACGCCTAGCTTTTTCATAAAACACCAAAATAATTTAAGAACAACATCATGCCTTTTCCATTAGACTTAAAATTTATTACTGCAACTGAAGAACAATTAGGATTTAAGTTTCCAGAAAAATATAAAGCCAAAATGCAAATTGAAAATGGTGGCGAATTCGGCATTAGCTTTTCTAGCGCGGATGAATTTAAAGATGGTGATGATATCGAAGCTTGGTGGCTTTTTCCCTTCCAAGACACCAGCAATGTGAAAAGAATAAAACGTACAACGAATCATCTAGCCGCAGAACATCAATCCATAAGTAAAATTGAAGACTTCCCTGAAAACAGCATTGCTATTGCGCATAACGGCGATGGCGATTATTTATTGATGCGCACGGTAGACGATACGCAATTAGGGGAAGAAATATATTTATGGCGCCATGAAGACAGTGAATTTATCTATCTACTTGTGACTTCAATTAAAGAATTATTTAGTCAAAACCCTTAACGCCATAAGCAGATATAAAGCCTTTCAAACTACAAAATAAGCTGGATAAAATTACACTAAATCAACAATTTTTGATCGATTTTTGAATATTTTTTCAGCTAATATAAATTCAGCCCATGCTACGGGCATAACAAAAAAAGGAAAGATCAAAATGAATAAATTACTTGTTGCTTTAGGTTTGGCTGCAACTGTTGCACTTGTTGGCTGTAATAAAGACAAAGCGCCAGAAACAGGTGCAACAACTGGTGAACACCTAGAAAACGCTGCTGACCAAGCAGGCCATGACATTGCTGATGCAACTTCAGAAGCGGCAACTGCGACAGCTACTGCTGTAGATAATGCTGCAGAAAATGCTGAAGCTGCTGCACACAATGCAAAAGAAGCAGCTAAAGACGCGACTGCTGCAACTGCAGGTGCTGTTGAGCAAGGTGCAGCAAACGTGAAAGAAAAAGCTCAACAATAAGCATTTTTAAAAAAAAGCACCTTCGGGTGCTTTTTTTATATCTGTATTTTATTCAACTTACTGTTTCAATCTATTTTTAACTTGAAATTTAACTGATGTCAGGTCAATCTTATGAGGTCATATAAATAACAAACTTAGAGAAAATAATGTCTTACTCACATCATGCCGAAAAACATTTTATGGAACGTACGGGTTGGCTACGTGCATCTGTACTCGGTGCAAATGATGGCATTATCTCCGTCACTAGTTTAATTATGGGCATGGCTGCAAGTGGTGCTTCTAGCCATACCTTACTCATTACATGCATTGCAGGACTCATATCTGGTGCAACCTCTATGGCGGCGGGCGAATATATCTCTGTGAAATCTCAAGAAGACGTCGAAAAAGCAGATCTTCACATGGAGCATAAAGAACTACAAAAGAACCCTGAGCTAGAACTTAAAGAACTTACCCAAATTTATATTCAACGTGGTTTAGAGCCTACACTGGCCCATGAAGTCGCAGTCCAATTAACTGCACATGATGCACTTGAAGCCCACGCCCGAGATGAAATTGGAATCCATGACAATACAGCAGCAAAACCCGTTCAAGCAGCGCTATCATCGGCTTTAGCCTTTTCAATTGGTGCAATATTTCCGATGGTTGCGATCTTGATCAGTGCTGACATGCATATTGAAAAAACTGTTATGGCCGTTGGTGTGATTTCCCTAGCACTCCTTGGTGCATTAGCCAGTTATGCAGCAGGTACTTCTATGTTGAAAGGCAGTCTACGTGTTGCGCTTTGGGGCATTGCAGCCATGCTATTTTCTAGCTGGATTGGTTCTTTATTTAATGTAAATCCAGTTTAATGTTTCTTTTATCAGTTTTACAAATATATGAAATCAATTATACACAGTAATGGTTGTGTGATTTTTCAACAATATTTACTTTTACAATATATAAAAACCGTAAAATAAAGCTACATTTTTTAAGCTTTTTTCTCCATGTCTGTTATTGCTGCGCCAGCTAATCGATCCAATGTATCGATTTGGGTGGCTTTTGTTTTATTAATTTTAGGTACCATTGGTGCTTATCTGGTTGTGGGCGTTAACCAAGCATTGCTATTTTTAATTGGTGGTGCTTTGGGTATGACGCTTTATCATGCGTCTTTTGGTTTCACCTCGAGTTGGCGTGTCTTCATTAAAGAGCGTCGTGGTCGTGGCTTGCGTGCACAAATGATCATGTTGGCTTTGGCTGTATTACTCTTTTTCCCTGCCTTAGGTGCGGGCGAATTATTTGGCAACCCAGTCAAAGGTAACGTTAATCCTGTTTCAATGTCCGTGATGATCGGTGCCTTTATTTTTGGTATTGGTATGCAACTCGGCGGCGGTTGTGCATCAGGCACCCTGTACACTGTGGGCGCAGGTAGTGCACGCATGATTGTAACGCTGATCTTCTTCTGTACAGGTTCATTAATTGCAACTTCACATATTCAATGGTGGTTTGACCTTCCCCACTTTGAGCCGATTTCTTTAGTCAAAAGCTTTGGTGTAGTTCCTGCACTGGCATTAAACTTTGTGCTTTTTGCAATCATTGCAGCAGCAACAGTTTACTTTGAAAAGAAGCGCCATGGTCAGCTTGAAGTTGAACCACAAGCCATGCAACACGGCTGGAAACGTTTTCTACGTGGTCCATGGCCATTGGTTTGGGGCGGAATTATCCTGACTTTACTGAACTTTGCCACACTTGCACTTGCAGGCCGTCCTTGGGGCGTGACCTCTGCCTTAGCTGTTTGGGCAGCAAAATCAGCAAGTATCATGGGGATCGATGTTGCATCTTGGGCATATTGGCAGCAACCTGCAAATGCCAAAGCACTGACCGAATCATTATGGTTTGATATCACGTCGATGATGAATTTCGGCATCATGCTCGGTGCATTACTCGCAGCGAGCCTAGCAGGCAAATTTGCA
The DNA here is from genome assembly GCF_024605785.1 of Acinetobacter sp. YH16040_T. NCBI lineage: Bacteria > Pseudomonadati > Pseudomonadota > Gammaproteobacteria > Moraxellales > Moraxellaceae > Acinetobacter > Acinetobacter sp. YH16040_T. The sequence continues at coordinate 1,966,920 of NZ_CP094541.1, forward strand.
CCGAACTTTAATATCCCAAAACGCTCACTGCTAGCGGCTGTGATCGGTGGTTTGATGTTAGGTTATGGCGCACGTTTAGCATACGGCTGTAACATTGGTGCATATTTCAGCGGTATCGCTTCAGGTAGTTTACACGGTTGGTTATGGTTAGTATTTGCCTTCATTGGGAACGGTATTGGCGTCAAACTACGTCCAATCTTCTTCCCTGGTGAACGTCCACAACCGGAAAAACTAACAGGCTGCTAATTTCAGTAAATAAAAAGCCCCTCAAATGAGGGGCTTTTTTTAATCTGTCAGAGCTGCTTTTAGATTACAACCATATTGCATGGTTTCTTGTGCCTGTTTGTATGTGGTATAGCGGTTGATAATAAAATCATAAAATTGGTCTGCATTCGCAAATACCTGACTCAAATCTTCGTTTGCGGCATTTGGCAGTTTAACGTCTTTCACCAAGGCTAAGTTCACATGTCCGAGATGATACATTTCAGAAAAATAATGATTCATTACTTCGCAATAGGCAATTTTTGAGCTTTTTAAAGCGGTGTTGGCAACAAAATGCTGATTTAAAGTTTTTAAGTTATGAACATCTAAAGCGGATTGGTCTGAAAAAGCCAAACTTTCTACTTTTTTCAGTTGGCTAAAATCTATAGCTAGAGTTTGATTTAATTGTTCAAAGCGTCGTTGTAATCCAGCAGTATCAGCAACTTGATAACTTTTTGGATCGAATGTTTTCTTTTCTTGTTCATTTGCAGAACACGCCGTTAATGCCATTGTCGTCAAAATGGTCGTAACAAGAAATAATTTCATCAAAGTCTCACTTAAACAATCAAAAGCGCAATCATTATGCCCGAAATTCTTCAAATGATTTGAAATTAAATCGCTTTCTCATTCATATAACGCCAATAACGACGTGGCACATACTGCACATGTAATTTCATATTACGTCGGGCTTCAATATTGACACTTCTAAAATAATCTTTCCAAAGCTGATCATACAAAACCTCATCATCATCCAGTTCGATATTAAAGGATTGACTATGGCCTGATTGTATTTGCCTATCTATGGTTGTGGCATCCATATCCACTTGATGCACCAGTTTTAAATCATAATAAATGCCATAATTGCGTTTTTCATCGTAAATCAGCCAACGTTGATCTTGATAGCGTGATTTGAAATGCCGTTCGATCAAAGGCAATACATTAAAGTCAGGTGAGACTAAACTGATAAACAAGCCATCCTGACATTTTTTAAAGCGCACAAAAGCTTCCATTCGGTGCTTTTCACGCCCCACTTGCTTCGCCCATTGGCTCATCCCTAATACATCAGCATGACCATAGTTTTTAGACACATCACGCTGTTGCTGGAACACATAAATCGCAAAATTAAAACAATGTTGAAAAGCCTGCTGCTGCTCGGATAAAAACGCATAATAAAACTGCTTCAAAGCACTTTCAGATGCTTTAAGCTTTAATCCTTGCCATACCCGCTGTGCTTGTTCATCGTGACTAGCCACATCAATGACTTCGGCGAAAAGACCTGCCTGCACTTGCCCATCTGTACAAATCTGAATGTCAAATTGCTTAAATTGAAAGGCCCGAAAAACACAACTTAACAATCCTGTCATCGTGCCATCAAAGACATAAATACTCACGACTGTATCCTAAAAACCGAAGTTCAATTGTGGAGAAATTTGCTGCGTATATTTCGACTGGCCACTTTGCAAAATCTGCTGTCTTATTTGATGAGGCTGTTGTTCACGAATAAATTTAGGTGAATCTTCACAGCGTATAAAATGTTGTGCTCTGTTGTAGGAAATACCCATACGTTTTAATTGGTCGATATGAATTTTACCAAAACGTCGTGCTTGAACAATTTTTTTAGCAGAACGCACACCGATGCCCGGCACACGTAAGATCATTTGATATTCAGCACGATTGATATCCACGGGAAATTGCTCGGGATGACGCAGTGCCCACGCTAATTTAGGGTCAATATCCAATTCTAAATTTGGATGCTCTTCATCGACCAATTCCGTCGCTTCAAACCCATAAAAACGCATTAACCAGTCACTTTGATACAGCCGATTTTCTCGTAATAAAGGTGGCGCAGACCCCACAGCTGGCAGCGCACGCTCCTCTTCATTAATTGGAATATAGCCCGAGTAATACACACGCTTGAGCTTAAACTCTTTGTAATGACGGTCTGCCATCAGTATGACATCACGGTCAGACTCTTGATGTGCGCCCACCACCATTTGCGTCGTTTGTCCTGCGGGTACAAATTTAGGAACTGTGCGTATTATTTTTCGTTCATCTTTGAATTGAATCAAACGATCTCGCACGATACCTAAGTCTTTTTGGACTTCAACATGACTTTTTTCAGGTGCAAATTTTTTTAAACCATCTTCTGTCGGCATTTCCAAATTAATACTCATACGGTCGACATATAAACCTGCTTCGGTAATGATTTCCTGAGATGCCCCCGGAATGGTCTTCAGATGAATATAACCATTGAAATTTTCTTCTAAACGCAGCTTTTTCACCACTTGCAACATGCGCTCCATGGTGTAATCTGCTGATTTAAAAATTCCCGAACTTAAAAATAGCCCCTCAATATAGTTCCGACGATAAAAATTCATGGTCAAATCGACCACTTCCTGTACCGTAAATGCTGCGCGCTTTACGTCGTTACTTCGACGGGACACACAATATGCGCAGTCAAAAATACAGACATTGGAAAATAGAATTTTTAATAACGAAACACAGCGACCATCTTCGGTATAGCTATGGCAAATGCCGTTTCCAGTATTACCCAGACCTTTGTCTTTATTTTGGCGCTTACTACCACTCGAAGAACATGAGACATCATATTTGGCAGCATCGGCTAAAATTTGCAGTTTTTCACGGATACGTTCAGACATGGGAGAATTATAAATTTAAAGTGAACACAGCATTATTTTAAAAGGATCCACCTCAAAAGTCGGGTCATACATCATTACTACGACACGAGGTGTCGCTTAATTTCAAGTACAACTTTCGTGTAAGCATAAGACCATTTTGATATGAAATAACGAATATTATTTGCTTAATTTCACTCGCTTGGGCAAAGTAATTAGAGTGATTGGAGTATGCACATGACTTTATTAGAAAAACTTGGCATCAAACACCCTATATTTCTTGCCCCAATGGCAGGTGTTTCTACACCTGAGCTTGCTGCAGAAGTGTCAAATCAAGGTGGACTTGGTTCACTGGGTTTAGGTGCAAGCAGTGTTGAGAATGCACGTCAGCAAATTTTACAAACTCAAGAACTTACTGACCAACCTTTTCAGGTGAATTTCTTTTGTCATGATACAGTAGAACTCGATGAACAAGTTGCTGCCAAATGGATCATGCAATTTAAATCACGCTTTGCTCAATATAATGCAGAAGCTCCAGAAGCACTGAACTGTATTTATCCAAGCTTTAAAGATAATGACCATTTTCTAAACCTCTTACTGGAAACGCGCCCTAAAGCGGTAAGCTTCCATTTTGGTATTCCACATCCACATCAAATCCAGGCCTTGAAACAAGCGGGTATTTTGACTCTAGTTTCTGCAACCAACTTAGCAGAAGCTAAACTGATCGAAGCTGCGGGTATTGATATCGTGATTGCTCAAGGTATTGAAGCTGGTGGTCACCGTGGCATTTTCAATGAAAACTTCGATAGCAGCGTTAAAACTCGTGACTTAGTTCAGCTCTTGAAACGCCATATTCAATGCCCCGTTGTTGCAGCTGGTGGCATTATGAATGGACATCAGGCCTATCAAATTATGGAGTTGGGTGCAGATGCTGTTCAACTGGGCACTGCTTTTGTGCAATGCAAAACATCAAATGCAAATGAGGCTTATCGCAAAGCACTATTTGATGCGCCCATCACGCAGATTACATCAAGTATTTCAGGCCGGCCTGCACGTGGCATTATCAATAACTGGCACACAGATATTGATACGCCGACTCGCCCAACCGTTCCGGCTTACCCATATAGCTATGATTTAGGCAAACAATTACATGCAGCAGCCAGCAAGCATGGCGTACATGAATATGGTGCATTTTGGGCAGGAACTAATGTCTCTCAAATACGTGAATTGGAAGCACCCGACTTGATCAATCAATTGGTTTTAGAAATGCGCTTTAACTAAGACCTCGCTCAACGGGTCATTCAAACATGAATGCCTAATAAAAAGCCCTCAACATTGAGGGCTTTTTATATGTAATTTAGGCCATCATCGATGCACAATTCAAGAATTGTTTCAGATCATTTGAATCAAGTTAGTTAAATCTATTTCAAATCAATCTAACTAACTTAAAGCAGCCTACTTTGCATCAAATTGTGCAGATCCATTTCGTTTGGCTTTAAATTATTTGGTTTCAAGCAAGTTGACCTGATCAACTTGAACATCACTCATGATCTGACCATGATCAAGTAAGTGATTAAAATAGTTCTCGACGACTTTATATTGATCTGCTGTAGATTCAACTTTATACATATTTTGGCGGAATTCATTACTAGAGCGTAGACCCTTGGTGTACCAAGCAATATGTTTGCGTGAAATTCGACAACCTGAATATTCGCCATAAAAACCATATAATTCAGACAAGTGTCCAAGCAATACGTCACGGACTTCCATAATACTTGGCGCCGCCATATGCTCACCTGTCGTCAGGTAATGTCCTATTTCACGGAATATCCATGGGCGACCTTGAGCTGCACGACCAATCATGACTGCATCAGCACCAGTATAATCCAGTACATATTTGGCTTTTTCAGGTGTATCAATATCACCATTGGCAATCACAGGAATATTGATCAACGATTTCACATCTTTAATTAAGCTATAACGCGCCGTATTCAGATACATATCTTCACGTGTACGACCATGAAGCGCCAACGCAGCAATCCCAGCTTCTTCGGCACGCTTCGCAACGCGCATAATGTTTTCATGACCATTGAGATAGCCCAAACGGGTTTTTAAGGTCACAGGCACATCAACTGCTTCGACCACAGCATCTAAAATGCGGGCCACCAAATCTTCATCTTTGAGCAGCGCAGAACCTGCCAACTTATTACAAACTTTCTTCGCCGGACATCCCATATTAATGTCGACAATTTGTGCACCATTTGCCACTTGATAGCGAGCGGCTTCAGCCAGTTCAGCTGGATCTGATCCTGCAATTTGAGCTGAGATAGGTGCTATTTCACCATCAAAATTCGCACGATAAAGACTCTTTTTACTCATGCGTAAGGTCTTATCTGCCGTCATCATTTCACTAACAGCATGACCTGCGCCAAAGTATTTGCAAAGTGTACGAAATGGGCGATCTGTAACCCCTGCCATAGGTGCCACCCACAGTTTTCTCTCGATGGGACGATCGAATAATTCTTGAATGACATTGTTTTTACTCAAAATCTTTTAACCTCGTTTAACTTCGTTTAGTCGCTTCGTATTGACTTTTAATGCTCTTTAGTTGCAACCTATTTGCACCACGAAATTTCAATGTTGCAAATTTATAGGTACAGTCACTAAGCGACAAACAAAAGACGGTACAACTCGGTATAGAGCTCAAGTCCGCGTACAACTTCAAGGCTACCCAGAATTCAAGCAATCCAAAACATTTAGCTAAAAGTCTTTGGCTGATGAGTGGATTAAACGCGCAGAGGCAGAAATTGAATTGCACCCTGAAAAAATGTTGAACCCTGAGGTGCAACTTAAGCAAAAACACTCAGAGAATTCATATTTCAGTATTTGGATGAGGCGGACAGTTTTGCTAGGACAAAAACAGGAGCACTACAGCATATCGCTAGTTTAGATATTTCTGAAAAGAATATCTATTATTTAACGCGACAAGACTTTTCTGATTACGCCGCTTCTTATAAAAGTATTAATCTTTCTGAACCCCAGCATTCTCTGCATTAAATTCTAATGATATTTTCTCATATAGTTTACTTTCAGCTGCTTCTAAGCGAGCTTTTGCGTCAGCTAATGCTTTCGGGTAATAAAGATAGCTTTTCATATCTTTATCACAGCTATCCAGTTTTTTCTCACAATCACTATCATTCCTTTTGGCTTCTCTAGACTCTCTCATTATTCTGTTGTAATAATTTTTGGCTTCGTACCATTTAAATTCAATTACATTATGAGCATTTGATGGTTCATCTTTAGCATAGCAATTCACTGATGCTAGGAAGCAAATTGTTAGTCCGTTAATAATTTTGGTTAGATAATGCACTATTTATACTCATTAAATTGGATGTTATTGTAAATAGTAACGTAATCTAACCCACCTGCCATAGGTGCCACCCACAGTTTTCTCTCGATGGGACGATCGAATAATTCTTGAATGACAGGATGTTGACTCAATGTTTTAACCTCTAGCTATATTTAGCAAATGATGCCCGAACCACATTCGAAATCTTCCAAGCCACTTTTACAATGCTAAATTCAAATGTATGTTCGCAAAATCTGTTGAGCGTAAAAACGTTTCATGGCAATGATTATGCAATTGAATGATGACAATGAATATCAACATTGCTCAACGATTGAATTGAGGAATTTGAAGCTTCGGAATTGGACGGCAAATTTGCAATGCGATAGTTTAGTAATTCCAAACAAAAATTTCTACGCTTTTGCTTAAGAGTCGTTGAAACTTATGCATCAGCCATGTAGTTAACACACTATCGATTCAACATCAGACTTTCAGCAGATCTGCCTGTACAGGTGTTACTATAGAGGGATACTGCTAAAATCATTGAAAACTTAAATCTATAAATTCACATCAGTGAGTTGAACTTTATGAAAAAATTGAAAATTCTCTCTTTTATATTTTTCGCTACCATTCTTACTGCCTGCCAACAACCCAATGACGAGGTGGCTGCAGCTGAAAGCCAAAACGCTGATTTAACAACGGAACAAGCGACTCAACAATTTGAGCAGTCAGATGCGCAAATCAGTCAATACCTTGATGTTTTAGATGCCCCAAGCACATCTATCAAGGAAAAAACACAAGTCTTATGTCATGACTACCCTCATGAATATAAAACCAACTATATGCCTGCCATGCTCAAACTCGCAGCCCAAGACTATACTCAAGATAAAATGTTGAATGATTTGAAGATTGCACAGGACTATTACAAAGAAAAACTCAAAATTGAATGCCCTGCTGAATAACCTCCTTTTCATCATGGCGTCATAATTGAGCGCTAAATTGTTATTAAGCGAAAGTGTGTAAGTTTCGCTGTAATAACAACGTAAAATACACTTCCCGATTTATTCGGGTTTTTCTTTTTAAAGCCTTTCAAATAATAAACGACAATTTAAAGACACATATTATTTTGTGATAAATTTCAAACTATTGATTTATTTTGATAAGTTTTTCGTAAGTGTTCACAAGCTAGACACATAACAACCCATTTTAATTACACTTTTATCATGATTAATACATTAAGTTGTTTTTTCCAAAAAAATAGACTGAAGATTGAATCATGAAAACTTTAAACAAATTACTTTTCGCTACACTTATCTCTGCTGCTGCTGCAACTACATTTGCTGCTGAAGAACAAAAAGTTGAAGCTGCTGCATCTGAAGCTCAAACAACTGAAGTTGCTCAAGACGCAACTGAAGCGGCTCCTGCTTCTGAAGCTGTTGCAAAATAATTGAGCAAAAATTTAAAAGCCCACAGATTGTGGGTTTTTAAATTCACAGACATTTTAAGTCTTTCGCAGTTTTCAATGAATTTGACTTCAATTATTTAAAATATAAACGTTGAATTTGACGTGCCCGCCGGTTTAAACCTAATACTTCTTTTCTTTGTAAAATGTCTTCTTCACTAAATCCCAAGCGCTGGATTAATTCAGACATAGCTAAATCTGCATGTTCGATCAACACGGCATCTTGTTCAGTTGACCAAACCACGGTTGATACCGTTAATTTGTGCTGGCGTTTTAACTTTCTCATTTGCTCAGTATAAAAGACTTTAGACATATCGACAAAAAAGCCCACCCGATGTGAGCTTTTTGCAAAGACTGTGTATTCATCATCTATTGGATTGAAAAATAGATTTACTGAACGATGATGTTAAAGATTTTCATCCTTCGTGATCATCACTGAGGTTAAAATTGGAACAGCAAAACAAGGTAATAAGAGTAAGATCCAATATTCCACCATCGGTTTAGCCACAACAAAGTTAATAATGATTGCCCCCAATACCATAACTAACGCAATCAAACCCAAGAAACGACTGAAAAATTTAGCTGGCATAATAATTCCCTTAAAAAATTATGGATTTCAGCTAGTATATACCTTCATTTTTATAATCTGTTGAAAATGATATTGGAATATTCATCTATTTAGCTCAAAAAGCATTCTTTTTCCAATCATCCTGACAGAACTGCTTGTTTTTACACGCGTAGATCTCCATAAATAGATTGACAGTCCCCTATGAGGCATATACATATTTATTCATTACTTATGTATTTTGCATAGTATACTGCTCCTGCTTTGTCGCCCCCATATGGCTGAGTTTATTGGAAAATATGAACAAAACTTTTTCGACCACATTATGCTTTAAATCCCTTTCTGTACTGGCTTTATCCATTGGCTTGGCTGCCTGTGGTAATGGTTCATGGTGGAGCAAAGATGAACCCACTATGGAAGCAGAACAGATTAAAAAAGCCATTCCACCTCGCGTGAATGAACGTCTTTCATGGGCCAATGATATCTATGACATTAGTGATCAGCTCGGTATTCCGACCACGAAAGAAAATGTCTGTACGATTGTTGCTGTGGTCGATCAAGAGTCCAATTTTGTTGCTGACCCACATGTGCCGGGACTCGGTGAAAAAGCCGTTAAAGAAGTTCAAGATCGTCTTGAAGAAAAGTTTAAAGATAAATTGGGTGATGGCATCGGTGGTACAGTCGCTGGCTATTTCCAAGATGTGTTAAAAAATCAGCCAAGTCCAGAAGATAACTATTTGAGCCAAATGCGCCGTGTTCAAACTGAACGTGAACTAGACGAACTATATCGTGAAATTTTTGACTATATGTCTAAACATTATCACGTGAGTGCATTAACAGGCGCAGCGAAACTGGTTGGACAAGATATTGGTGAAAAGCTCAACCCAATTACCACTTTGGGTTCGATGCAAGTCCATATAGGCTATGCCAAAGACCACAAACGCCAAGGTGGAAATATTGCTGCACTGCGTACAGACATGTATAGCCAATATGGCGGTTTGTATTATGGCATCCACCGTTTAATGATGTATCCAGCTGAATATGACAAACCAATTTATCGTTTTGCAGATTATAACTCGGGTCGTTATTCGAGTCGTAATGCGGCATTCCAAAGCATGTTAAATGACTTAACCCCTGCTGAGCTCGGCTTAGATGGTGACCTCTTGCTTTATAATAAAGATGGTTCTCCACGTTCAGCAAAAAGCCAGTCTGAAACCGCGCTGATTGCCGTTTTTGCAGAAAACAATGTGATCGCGACGCCACGTCAAATTCGTTCAGATCTTAAAAAAGAAAAAGATCAGGACTTTGAAGATACTTTGACGTATAAAGCGGTCAAAAAGTTGTACCAAGAAAAGACTGGTAAAGAACCGTTTTATGCCATGATGCCTGAAGTCGTAATTTCGGGGCCGAAATTAAGCCGTGATTACAATACCAATTGGTTTGCCACACGAGTCGATGGACGTTATCAAACATGCATGCGCCGCATCAAAAATCTAAAACTCTAGCCTTATTTGATTTTGACGGAACCCTGTGTAACAAAGACAGTTTTACAGGGTTCATCTTCTATTCCCTGCCTAAACGGCATATCGTGCGCCAAGGGATTAAAATTCTCCCTTGGATTCAAGGCTATTATCTCAAGCTATATCCTGCACATGCAATGCGTCCTCGCCTTTATGCTGCAATGTTTAGCCAAGCCAATCATGAGCAGGTTTTAAATCAAGCAGCACAATATGCTGAACATTTGATGTCAGAACTCAATCCTTCACTGTATGAACAATTACAGCAACACCAAAAACGCGGTCATGAAGTCGTATTGGTTTCTGCATCCGTCGATTTATATCTTAAACCTGTGGCGGAAAAGCTCGGGGTCAAACTGATCTGTACTGAAACTGCAACCAATAACCAAAAACTGACTGGTTTATATGAAACCTTAGACTGTAGTGGTGAGCAAAAGAAAAATCGCGTTTTGGAGCAATTTAACCTTCAAGACTATGAGCATGTTTATGCCTATGGAAATAGCGATGAAGACCTCGCTATGTTCGAATTGGCCACCCACCATTTCATGAATGGAAAGGATAAACGCCTACCTGAACTCGACTAAAGTCGAGTGATTTAGTTTGGTTTATTAATCAAAGTTAACAATCACAAACTTAAATTTAAGTCGCTCTAATATATGATTAAATTTTGAAAATTCTGCTTTTATTTTGACTTTATAGTGTGCTATTTTTCTCATTAATTAGAAATAATGCGGTCAAATATTAAAAGCGGGAAAAGAATATGAATCAATTCAATCCACCGAAATATGTCAAAGGCCTCCATATTAAATTTGGCGAAAATCCATTTGTACTCCTTGCTCAATTTGCCTTCTCAGCCACTCGCCAGATGTGGACGAAAGAAGAAATTGAATTGGTCATTCGTATGGCTAAAAAAGGAAATTATATGAATTTGATTAAGATCCTCAAATTACATATCAAAAATTGAAATAAATATTTTCCCCAAAGTTAATATAAAAAAGCCATGCAATTGCATGGCTTTTTTTCCCGTAAATTTAGTGTAGCGTTTATTACTTTTTAAATGGAAACGCATATTTCACAATACGTTTTAGTACACTGCCGTACTGTTTCACTAAACTTGCGTTGTTATAGTTCAAACCATATTTTTCACAGACCGCCTGCACTTTTGGCGCCATTTTACGATAACGACGCGCAGGAACGTCAGGGTATAAATGGTGTTCGATCTGATGGCTTAAATGCCCTGTCAAAATGTGAAATGCTTCTGAACCAGTAAGGTTTGAAGAACCACGGATTTGACGCATGTACCAATGTCCACGGCTTTCATTTTCAAGTACTTTTTTCGGGAAAACTTCAACATCTTTGGTGAAGTGACCACAGAAAATAATACTAAATGTCCAAATATTACGAAGACCATTCGCAACGAGGTTCCCTGTGAGCACAGGTAATGCTGCAGGCCCTGCAATAAGCGGGAAGAACACATAGTCTTTAAATAATTGCTTGCCGATTTTGGCTTGCATTGGCTTCCATTCTTCTTTGGTCTGCTGTTTTGTTTTGCGACCTTTAAAGTATTTACCCAATTCAAGGTTTTGAATGGCAACACCCCATTGGAACAATAAGCAAAATGGAATGCTATAAATCGGTTGTAATAGATAGCCCGGCTTCCAACGCTGTTCTGGGAACAAACGAACGAGACCATAACCAATATCATCATCCATACCTTTAATGTTGGTATAGGTATGATGTTTAAAATTGTGAGTTTGGCGCCAGTTATCTGCAGTACCCACGATATCCCATTCATAAGTCTGACCATTGAATTTAGGATCATTCATCCAGTCATATTGACCATGCATGACATTATGACCTAATTCCATGTTTTCCATGATTTTGGCAAAACCTAAAAGACCTGTGCCTAAAATCCACGCTGGCGGAAACCAACCTGCAAACAATAATGCACGACCCGCCATAGATGAATATCGAATAGTCGAATATACACGGCGAATGTATTTCGTATCCTTTTCACCTAAGTCATCTAAAACTTCTTGCTTAATTGCGTCAAGCTCACGCGCAAGTTCATCTAATTGCGATTGGGTTAACTCACGGTTTTTAGGATTTTTAAAATATTCAATTTTTACAGGCATGTTCATATTTTTTCTACCTTATAAATCAATAACAAGATCTGACTGTGCTGAGTTCACACAAATTTTGAGTAAATTACCCGGCTCTGTATTTTGGCTACCATTGACCATATTTTTAGTCGAACCTTCTACTTTGTTGCAGGCACATTTATTACAAATGCCCATACGGCAACCGTGATTTGGTTTGATATTTTGCTGTTCAAGACTGGCTAGAATTGATTGGCCTTTTGGAATACTGACGGTTTTATTGGATTGTGTAAGCGTGACATTCACAAAGCCAATGTCATCCGTTGCAATTGGACTCATGCTAAATGCTTCACTCATAAAGCACTGTGCATGATCAAATAATGCTTCGGCCTGAGTGACGAAACCTGATGGACCACATGCAAACACTGTACTGTACTCAATGTCGTCAATTTGAGCAGCGTGAGCGGCATTTAATCGTGGATCGGGAACATCTTCTTGGGTAAAGAAAATTTGAAATTTAAAGTTTGGATATTGATTTGCCAAAGCTTCGAAGCGTAATTTGAATGCGGCATCATCGTGATACTTAACCCAATACATTAACTGAATTGGTTGCTCCGCAATTTGCTTGGTTTTGCTCATCGTTTTCAACAAACTTAACATTGGCGTAATACCACTACCCGCAGCCAATAGTAGCAACGGCGCAGAATTTGACACCAAAGTCATATCACCAAAAGGCTGACCAAATTCTAAGATATCGCCCACTTGCGCTTGTTCTACGAGCCAAGTACTCACAATACCCGTATTCACTTTTTTTACACTAAGCAATACGTGTTGATCATCTAACTGAGTCAAACTATAAGTACGTTCGTAACGAATACCATTTACGCGAGCAAAAACAGGATGATGCTGACCAGCTTCGCCAATTTTAAATAAACGGTTCACCTGTATGGTTAGGCTGACCATCTCATTTGCTGCATTTTCTTTTTGTACAATTTTGCCGAGTGCCTGATTACCAGACCATAACGGATTAAATTTCTGCAACCAGAAATTTACCGCATTGACGTCTACAACACTGTCTTTGATTGCGTTTAAAGGCTTTTTCGCTTTTTCGAGTACATGCATAATCAAATACAACTCATGGGAGGTTTTTAATTATTATACACATGTATATATATTTGTATATACGCTTGTGCATTTAATCGACATTTTCACAAAAGCTATTAGCAGACGCTATAATATGTTAATGTTTTTAATCTATTAAAAAATATGACTCAGTCTGCACAGACGAATATGGTTAACATGTACCAGGAAGATTTACATTCTGAAGCTGAAACTCCACTTACAGTTCGCACTGTAGGTCGTAAAGCAACAATTACCAAGGAAGAACTGTTTCAGGCAGCGCTTAATTTAATTGGTCCACAAAAAAGTATTTCATCACTGAGTTTGCGTGAAGTTGCACGTGAAGCTGGCATTGCTCCAAATAGTTTCTATCGTCATTTCAAAGATATTGATGAATTAGCCATTGAGTTGATTGATCGAGCTGGCGGTGTGTTACGTCAAATTTTGCATGAAGCACGCCTTCAGGCATCACGCCAAAGCAGTATTATTCGTAGTTCAGTTGAAGTATTTATTCAGCAGCTAGATGCCGATGAAGGCAACTTAAGCCTTTTACTTCGTGAAGGCTATACTGGTTCGCATTCTTATAAAAATGCAGTTGAGCGTCAACTCAACTATTTCCAACAAGAATTAAGAGAAGATTTAATCGTCCTAGAGCGTTTAAATCAGAGCAAGTTGGCTCATCCTGACATCGTGGCACGTGGTATTACCCAATTGGTGTTTAACATGGGTGCGAAAGTCATTGATCTACCGACAGAACAACGCAAAGAAGTTGCCGAACAAACCATGATTATGATTCGTATGATATTGGAAGGTGCTCGCCATCTAGACGAAGCCCAAATTCGCTAAAAATTAACGGTGAGAAAAAAAGAAGACGTTCAGGTCTCCTTTTTTATGAGCAAAATATATTTTTCTAATGCTGTAAGTACTGCATGACGTGTAGCGCTGTCTGTTTCGGCTGCTCAAGTGGAAACATGTGCCCACCATCAACCACACTATAATCTATACCATAGGTTTTCTTCATTCCGTCAGGCAAACCTTGTTTATAAAAATGGCTGTCATTTGCGGTGATAAGGTGTACAGGCATTTGAGGGGCTTTCCGTGGGGTACGCCACCACCATGCAGGCACTGTACGGAAAATTTGTGCTTCGACGGCTTTTGGAATGCTGAGGGTCACGCCACCGCGTTTTTCATCAGCTTGAATGCCTTGTGCAAAGTAATCCTCAAAACACTGCGAATCAAAACTTTTAAATAAACGATTATTCCGCAGAGCCGTATAGGCTTCATCCAAATTTGACCAATGATCATTGCGCTTCAGTGTAATTGCTGCAGGCGTGATTTTATCGACAGTTTTGAGCTTTAATTTTTGCATGCCTTCAAAAATGGCGGACTTAGGACCGATTACAAAAGGTGGATCCATAATAATCAGTTGTGAAAACAAATCTGGACGTTTATAAGCCGCCATCAGGGTGACTAAAGAGCCAAAAGAATGCCCTAGCCCAATCACTTGTTGCTTTGGAAATTGGTGCTCAATATCTGCTATGACTTGATCGACCAAATATCGCCAATCTTTGGTGATCGGATAGCGCTCATCCATACCAATAAGCGGAATCACCTTCACATCAAATTGCGGTGCAAAGTAGGATAAAAACTTTCGATAACTTGCAGCAGGAATACCATTGGCATGGGTAAAATGGATCGCGCTTTTCATCTAAAACTCATCTAATCAGCTGATGATGCCACATCATAAAGAGATCAATACGATTTAAACAGGACTCAATGAGTTTATCTAGATGACCTCAAAGTCAGTTTGCAGATTATTTTTGTGAACCGACCATTGATTGATTCGGTAAAAATGTTGCGCCACAAGTGGTTTTATCCCCAGCAACCACAACACCGCGCCCCTTTACCGTTGTACTTTGATCTGCCGCGATCGCAGCCACAGTCGAATTACATTTCGGGCAATAATGTTTCATGCCGTTTAAATGCACCGCAATACCATTAATCACAAATGAAGGTTCACATTCTGAAACCACACCACCGTGTGACGTTTTACTACCTAAGGTAATTAAAGATTTCATATTTTTATTTTCTTCTAACGAACTGCTGAAATTTAAAGCATTTTAACGGAACTACCCACAACTCGCTAGCATCGACGTATAAATTTAATCAAGCCAAAACTTTACTTAACTAAAGCATTAAAACACGACATTAAGGCAGTTCGTGAACAATCATTTGATTATGATGCTATCGCTATATGTCCTAATACATTTAATCATTTCACTTTCATAATTCAATTGATATCAACAACGACAGTTTATGTCGCAACGCCGATTCTTTTACTAATCAAAACATGTATATTGGGTCTAGCAATGAGCATGAAGCGTAGCAGCCTATTTTACAATTTCAGTATTTAACTGAGCTACGAATCAAAAAATGTTGCATTTCTACGCCATGATTAACTTTAGAACGTTCATAGACTGAACACATTATCCAAAACCATTTTTAGAAAATTTTAGATTCGAAACGTAGCACCTTTTCATTTTATAACGCAGATATATAAAGCATAACCATTCTATTTTCAGGAGGTTTTATGATTTTAATAAATGACTTCGATTTAACCCAACCGCAAAAAGTCATCGTGTTAGACCATACACTATAGCTAAATACCAAATAAATCATTACAGTAATCTTTAAATAATTTATCAATATCTTTAACTCTAAACTTAGTTCGAATCGCCTTGACTCGTGACCACATATTTTCTATTGGATTTAAATCTGGACTATATTTAGGAAGCCACACAATGTAATGGCCTGCACAACGTATCAACTCCTGAAGTCTTTTCCCTTTGTGAAAGGTCGCATTGTCCATAATCAAAACACTGCTTTCTTTCAACTTAGGTAATAAATCCTGTTCAATCCAACATTCAAATACTTCTGTATTCACAGAACAATTAAACACACCAACTGTCAACAATCTATTTTCGATAATTGCACCGATCGCATTACTGCAATTCTTCAACTGCCAGTTAAATTCACCTTCAGCACGTGTTCCTTGAAGGCTATAACTATGAGTTCTGGTACTTTCACTTTGAAAACCACTTTCATCTATGTAAATCAGAGGCAATTTCCCTTCTAAACACTCTATGAGATTTTGAAATTGCTGACGTTGATTTTGATCTGCTTTAGGATGCTTTAACGTCTTTTTTTACGCGATATTCCTGCGGCATGTAATGCATTAAATACCGCATGAGTGCTTACTCCTAAACGTTCAGCTCGCTCATACTGATAATCATCAGGATATTGTTCAACATCCTTCAATATTTGCTCTCTGCTAATTTTAACTGGACGGCCAGGAATAGGTTTGTTTGTAGTGGACTTTTTCCAGTTCTGAATCGTTTGTATACAGATGTTAAAATGCTGTGCTGCTTTTCGCACAGACATTTCATCTCGAATCATAATTTCTATGACTTTGTCTTTAAAATCTTTTGAATATCCCATATCTCTATTGTTCTATAGTTTTTAGGATTTGGCTATAGATGACTCAACCCTGTTAACTGAAGTACTCGCTTTGTGTAAGACCGCAGACCCAGAGCTCATCGTGGCGGAAAGCAAAGAGGCTGATTTAGTCTTACGTTTATTACCTGAAATACATGCTTATTGTGGTGCCATTGCCTTAAAACAGCCGCTATGCATTGACATCAATTTTGATTTACTTACTGCTCATTATGCAACACGCAGCCAAGCAGACCGATGTACGATCCAAATTCAGTTAGCAAAAAATCATCCTGACTATACAAAGCTTGATGGCATATTTTATATGTTGGATGAACATGAAGATTTTGATCAAGCTGTAGAATTGCTGAAGAATAGTTACTTTTTTTATGCCGATGTCGACAATTTAGATTAAAAATAAACAATACAAAACTTTGATTTAGCGTAAATCTGTCGTGATTAATTTTACAGTTATAATTTTAGCCATGAAAAAAAGCACCCGAAGGTGCTTTTTTGAGAATTTAAAATTATGGCTTAACCACTACCATAATTTGAATTGCTTCTGGTGTAACCGCCAGACCATCAAGCAGTGTTAAACCTTCTTTTTGCAGTTTTTGTAAACGTGCAATTTCATCTTCACGAATACTTGGGTTGAACTGCTTCAAATAAGTCAAGCGGTCAATTTCATATTGCCATTTGCTACCATAGATTTCTTTGGCTTGTTGTTTAAAGCCCGGTAATGCGCCACGTGCAATTTCCAGCGCTTGCGTATAACGCTGTTCAATAACATCACGACGCGCCTTAACCACTTGGCGGCAACTGTTACCATCAAGATGATGTAAATAAGGACGTAAAATTTCAGGTGCAATTTTTTGCGATAAATCCTGACCTTTTTCGCTCAGTAATACACGAACCAACTGTTGAGGCAAACTTGACGGCAAATTCAATGCTTTCGGTGCAACGACATCGACTTTAAACCACACTTCCATTAACACAGAACCTTGTGGTAAAGCTGCTGATTTCAATACAGCAACGTTGGTACTACCAAAACTTTGTGTATTAATCATTTCCATCACACTTTCAGTGAATGGATGCTCAAGTGTTAAATATTGAGCATCTTCACGGATCTGTGCTTGGTCACGATAGAACGTCGCCGTCATGCCTTCTTCGTCCAAAGTCAGACCTTGAACTTGCATTTGATCCGTTGGCTTGATGATCACAGTACCGTTACTTTGCTCATCAAAATCAATGTTTGTAGACGCCATGAAGCGCTTCATAAACATTGGCAAGGTTGTATTGTCGTCGTAGTCTTCAAGTGCAGTCACAATTTCTTGTGCCACGATTGGACGGCAAGAGTTGTACTCAAGTAAACGGTCACGACCTTCTTGAAGTTCAGCTTCAAGTGCTTCACGTTGTACACTCACCGCTTCGAGCAAATCTTCAAACTCTTGGCCTTTATCTGCCAATAAACAATCTTTCAGATTGACGATAAAGTTTTCTTGTAAGGTTTGTGCAGTCGGCGAGATATTACAGAAAATATTTAATGCTTCGTTATACCAACGGAACATACGCTCTTGCGCAGTGCCAACCAGATAAGGCACATGAATTTGAATACGATTTTCTTGACCAATACGGTCTAAACGACCAATACGTTGTTCAAGTACGTCTGGGTTTGCAGGCAAGTCAAACAAAACTAAGTCCGATGCAAACTGGAAGTTACGACCTTCAGAACCAATTTCTGAACATAGTAAAATTTGCGCACCGTATGACTCTTCCGCAAAATAAGCTGCTGCTTGGTCACGCTCTAATAGGCTCATGCCTTCATGGAACATCGCTGTGCGAATACCCGCATGCAAACGAAGTACATTTTCTAAAGACTCAACGACTGGACCACTACGTGCAATCAATAACACTTTTTTGTGTTTTAGGTCTGTACGCAGACGTTCCATCAACCACATCACACGTGGGTCGGTTTCCATCCACGAGCCATCAAGCTGCGCTTCTTCAGGCCACATTTGTTCACGTAGCTTGCCATCTTTAGACCAGTTTTCAGGTGCAGGTAATGGCGCAGGCTGACAGTCACGACCTGGGAAGCCTTGAATCGCTTCACGTGTATTACGGAATAAAATACGACCAGTACCATGACGGTCTAACAACTCGTGAATGGCACGAAAGCGTTGTTCTGGCTCGTCAGTAATTCGATGACCTAATAGGCTTTCAATCGCTGCCAAATGCCCTTCTTCGAGTGGCAGATCAGACATCAGCACTTCAGCAATTTTAGCTGTTTGGTGATACTGATCTTCTTCATCCAAGAAACGATCAAGCGAACTAAAACGTTGTGGATCAAGTAAACGTAAACGTGCAAAGTGACTTTCCACACCTAATTGTTCAGGCGTTGCGGTTAATAACAAGACACCCGGTGTTTTTTCAGCAAGTTCTTCAACAAGGTCATAACGGTCATTGCCGCCTTCTTCTTCTGACCACATTAAATGATGGGCTTCATCGACTACAAGCAAATCAAAACCAGCTTCAAGGGCTTGTTCACGCAAGTCATCATGGTCGATCATCAAATCGACACTGGCAATGATGCATTGTTCAGTTAAAAATGGGTTGAGGTCTGGATCGTGCTCTTTAATCGATGCTGTACGTGTCAGATCAAATAATGAGAACTCAAGATTGAAACGACGACGCATTTCAATCATCCATTGATATTGCAATGAATCAGGTACTAAGACCAAGATACGTTCTGAACGACCCGTTTTGAGTTGCTGATGAATGATCAGACCGGCTTCGATGGTTTTACCTAAACCGACTTCGTCAGCAAGTAATACACGTGGGGCAAAACGCTTACCCACTTCATGCGCAATATACAGTTGGTGTGGAATGAGACCCACACGTGAACCCACTAGGCCACGTAAAGGGCTAGACTTCATATTGGCTTGAAGAAGCAATGCTTCGATACGCAGGTCATACCATTCTTTATAGTCTACTTGGCTTGCAAGTAAACGGTCTAATGGTTTTGCTAACTGAATACTTGCACCAATACGTGTTTCATTCAGTGCTTTACGTTCTTCTGTACCGTCGGCCAGTTTACGTACCGCGTTATAACGAACCACACCACCACGGTCTTCAAGCGATTCGACAATCCAAATTTGACCTTCTTGGTCTTGGACTTCGTCATTTACATTGAAAACAATACGAGATAAAGGTGCATTGTGACGGGCATAGACACGAGTTTCATCACTTTTCGGGAATAAAATGCTGACCGATCGCTCATCAACATCAATAAGAACACCTAAACCCAGTTCCGTTTCTGTATCTGATAACCAACGTTGACCAATAGCAAACTGCTGCAATTTTTCCACCTTTTTCTCAAGTTCGGTCTGAAAATATTATGCTCAAACTGTGAACGTTATTTGAGCAAAAATCTAGACCATAAAGCAATATATTTTGACATAAAGCCCACTAAATAGTGAGCAGAATTCTTAGGGATTTAAATGATTTTCCTAAAATGGTACAGGACAGTGAAATTCCACTGTTTGCTCAGTTTCAGGATGGTTAAAACTCAAGCGCTCAGCATGTAAACATAAGCGCGGCATCAGCTGCTGTTGCTCAGGTGTTGCATACAAAGTATCACCTACAATAGGATGACCTAAATATTGCATATGAACGCGAAGCTGATGTGATCGACCGGTAATAGGAGTTAAAACTACACGTGTTACGGCTTGCCCCTGAATCTCAAAATGTTCAGTGGCTTTCCAATGCGTAAGCGCAGGCTTATTGTGTGCAGGATCGGCAATATGCAGTGGCGGATGTTCTGGGTCATATATGACCGGTACATCGACAGTACCTTCACCTTCGAGCGTACCCGCAACCAATGCCTGATATGTTTTTGAAGTTTGACGTTCTTGGAACTGGCGTGAAATTCGATTTTGCCCTTGACGGGTTAATGCAAAAACCAAAATACCTGAGGTATCACGATCCAAACGATGGATGAGCAAGGTATTCGGTTCAATTTTTAATAATCGATTGATAACACAGTCTTGTAAATCTGCTGTTTTTCCCGGAACTGTGAGTAAACCTGCTGGTTTATGGATCACCATAAAGTCAGTATCACGATGTATCAGGTGTTCGGTTAGAAAATTACTCAAAGTTCAATCCAGTTCTGATCTCGAAAAACAAGGCGGCAATAATAAAAAGCTTAGCCAACAATTACAATGCACAAAGCTATATTTCCCGACGTATTTTCCGATTTAGAACAAAAATAATTCCAATTGGCTTTGTTTAATCTGTATTGAGCAATTTTTCTAGCAATGCTTTTAAACTTGCACCATCTAAAAAGTCTTCATAACGGATGTTTGCACCATTGGCACGCCACAACCCAATTAAGCTGACCATGGCAATGGAATCGAGCCCATAACTGCGTAAATCGATTAAGGGATCTATTTCCAATGCGTCCATATCTAGCTGCTCTGCAATAGCCAATAATATGCCTTTGGCTGACAAAACGAATTCAGTTGGTGCTGACAGATTCCAAAGCCGCATCAAATTATAACTACTCATATGATGTATACCTTGGCCTGACATGGAGTCCACCCACTGAATATGCTGTTCCTGATTACTCAGCACAATTGCGTCATCAACGATACAGATTTGCTCTGTTACGCTATATAGATGCGGCAAGATCTGTTTCAGCATAGGTGTGATTTGCCCTGCAAAGATGAGCTGCGGGTGTGTTGTTGCATATTCACCAAGCTGCTGCATGCCTTGAAGTAAATCATCACCATATAAATCGACAATAGGAATCTCTAAGGCTTTGGCTTTATTGGTCAGCTGGATCAAATTTTCCATCAACTGCGTATCTTGTATGCCCTGCTGCATGCGTAGATTTTGTAAACCATCCAGCACCAATACAGACTGTGTTGATGACAACTGCCATTTTGATAGAGAAGGTGCAAATTGGATTTTCTTGGGCATGGGATAAAGCATACAGACTCGGTACATAACTCAAGTTGGAACAATTGATATGCTAACGCAGAATCATATCTGAAGGTGACTTTCGGCTACTGATGATTTACTTTTTGGTCAACTTTAAACTTATATATTTTTTTAATTCTATTAAGTTTATTAGATAAACCTAAGTTTTGGTTTTATTCAAATTGGGATAAAAAATAATCTTGTAAATATTCAAGTGACTTACCCTCATACAGCAAAGAAAAATCACCATCGTGCTCTTCTAAACTTGAGCTGCCATCAATAACACCCAATACATTACTAATTGAATCAATCATTACTTGTCGTAAGATTGAAAAAAAAATTCTCTTATGTTCGTCTGGCAAATTATTAAAAAAACTTATTGCATCAATAAAATAAGGATCTTTTATTTCTGATGGTGAGTAGTCTGTGAACAATCCTTTATAAATTTCTAGGTTTTCGTTAATAATTCCTTTTTTGAGCAGATGAGCTAATTCTTTTGAGTCCATAGCTTTCCCTTTATTTTAGTTTCGTATAACAGCCATTTTGTTAAATAGAGGGTATCAGTAAAGGGTTAACCTCTTCAAAAATATTTTGTTCAGGCATTTTTTGGGAGAAATAACCTTCAAATACTAATTAAACTCTTTCTCTCAGTTCATAAAGTTTGTGACGTTTTAATTTTTTGATTTTAAAGCAATCATTCTTATCCAAATGATAGCTAATTTTGCCCATAATTATGCTAAAAATTCTAAATATTTCCCAATGCAATTTTTCAGATGAGTTTTTTTCAAGTTCATAAATACTGCACTCTAAAAGCCAATATTCCTCAATATCCCATAATTGTTCTTCATGGAGTTTTCCTAAAAATGAATCATCATCAAACAAGTCATTGTGGGAAAATTACGTAGGATAGTTTTTTCTGCATCCATAAGGATTATTCTTTAAATAACTTAAAATTAACATAATACACGTTAGATCTCTTTCATAAATCAAAAAACGATCTTCTTTTTGGTTAATATTTGCACTCCGGATTTCTTAGCATTCGTGCATAATCTGCGGATGAAATACATCGATTCAAACAAGCTTTCTGATCCTCAGTTCAAGCGATACACAGGCATCTCATGGTCAACTTTCTATTTGATGGTTGAGCAATTGAAGAAACATGTCCCTGCCAAAGGCAGACCGCCCAAGTTAAGCCTGGAAGACCAGGTTCTGCTCTGTCTAAGCTATTGGCGGGAATACCGAACCTTATTTCACGTTGCGACGAGCTACGGGGGTTCAGAGCCCACAGCCTCAAGAATTGTCCGTCATGTTGAAGACTGCCTGATTCGGTCCAATCTCTTTAATTTACCCAAAGATTTACCCGAGGGCGAAGGCATCGATTGGAATGTTGTGATCGTGGATGCCACAGAAATTCCAATCCAAAGGCCTAAAAAAACAGAAGAAAAGCTATAGCGGCAAGAAAAAGACCCACACTTTCAAAGTACAGGCCATCATTCATTATCAAACTCAAAAAATCCTGAGTTTATGTACGAGTCGTGGTGCCGTACATGATTTCGAACTCTTCAAACGTAACTTGAATCAGATTCCTGCAGGTGCATTTATCCTTGCGGATAAGGGTTATCAGGGAATTTATACAGTGTATCCAAATAGCTTGTTGCCATTAAAAGCAAAGAAGCGCTGTAAACTGGATTCCGAACTAAAAATCTATAATCAGGAAATCAATAAAAGAAGAATTGGAATTGAACATGTATTTGGCAGTTTGAAAACCTTCAAAATTCTTGCTGAGCGATATCGCAATCGAGGCAAAAGACTAGCATTAAGATTCAATCTAATTGCTGGAATTTATAACTTGGAGCTGAGTGAAAAATGACTTATGAAAGAAATCTGTTATATGAACAACCAAATTCATGGAATTTTCAATCATCTGTTAACGTAAATCTCTTATACAAAATCTAGCCTATGATTAATCATTTTTTGATATTTTTTTCACTTTAATATAGGCACAGATGCAAAGTAAAACTCCTGAGAATATCCAAACATAAGCACCGACGAGAACAGGTTCACCTTTTTTACCATCTATAAATAAAATGGTGGCAAGACCATAGCACATCATTGCTAAAGTTATACAGCTCCAACGAAATGATTTAGGATCATTATCATTTAATAAAAAATATGTAAAAACGAGGGATAGATTTGCCCAAATTGGAAAAACTAAAATAATGGGAAAGATCAAAAATTGTAAAAAAAATGAATATACAAAAAGTTCATATCCTTTCATGCCATCGAATACAGGAAGAAACCATGAGATGATCAGAATTAAAATTGCCATTAATGAAAAAAAATCGACAATTTTTTCTTTAAAAAAAAATTTCATCATGAATACTTTATAAGTAATTAATCGCAGTTTACATCAAATGTTTCGCTGATATACAGAACATAAAAAAGCCCAACATCCTGTCGGGCTTTTTCGTATTGGTTCGCTTGGCATAACTCCTGTCGTTCCGCCGATCCTTGTGCGATTATTTATTTTTATTCTGCGGAACGTCCTGTTCTCTTATAACTTCATAATATTGAATACAAGAGATTGTGAATATCCGCAAAATTCCTAAAGTCATGTGTGCTCAGGGGTACAAAATTGGTAGATTTTTACTCCAAGAGTTGTCCGCAGAAATTGTGGATAATTTAATTAAGCGCTGGCTTGATAACGCAGAGAAAAACGACAATTTGATCCGATATTGATCAAATTAATTAGCAAGATGTATCAAAATTTCTCAAAAAGAAATCGACTTATTTCCAAGTCGGTTTCTTGTTGTTTTTTATGGGGGTGAATTTTTTAATTATATGAAAAAACAGGACATTTTAAATGGTTTATCGCATAGACATTTTAATTGGTGAATAACAGCTTTAAATTTTATCATAAGCATCAATATCTTAATCAAAGCCGCTCCAGTAAATAGGGCACTGGAATGGCTTTTTTGTGATTAATCACGTTCAACGTATCATTAGCTATAAAACTGACATATATTGCTAAAGTTAAGCTTACAAATTTCTGAAGAAATTTTATACCTGAGATAAAAACTTCTCAATCGCCACTTGTGCAATTTCTGCATCTTGAAATGACTTTACCCCAGACACGCCCATTGCACCCACCAATTGCCCTTCATACAAAATCGGCTCACCACCTTCCAGCATGCCATTAAACGTCTGCATGGTTAAGAAACCCATCTGCCCACCTTTTATCAAATCTTCAAACAATTTAGATGGGCGCTTACTGATGGCTGAACATTTGGCTTTTTCTAAACATAAATTTGCTGTCATTGGCGATGCGCCATCCATACGTTTCATCGCCAATAAATTGCCTGTATCATCCATTACCGCAATGCTGACATTAAAACCATTTTCGACTGCATAAGCATGTGCTGTGTTAAGTAAAAATTCTGCATCTGCCAGAGTTAAATAATGCTTGGTTTTCATTTAAAAATCCTTTTCTTAAAAAACTGAACTTAAAACAACAAATAAAGCCCACAGCAGGCTGCGGGCTTTATTCTAAAGCAGAAATTACCAATTTAAATGAAAATTACTTCATTTCAGCAAAAACTTCTTTCGCCATTTCAATGGTAAATGCAATATCTTCATCGCTATGTGCGCTTGAGAAGAAACCGGCTTCAAATGCAGACGGTGCAAGGTTAACACCACGTTTCAGCATGCCATGGAAGAAAGTGCGAAACGCATCTACATCACATTTCAAAATTGAATCAAAACCAGTGATTTCAGTTTGATCTGTAAAGTAAATACCAAACATTCCACCTACTTGCTGCGTAAAGAACGGAATGCCCGCCTCGTCTGCAGCAGCTTGTAAACCAGCAAGCAAGCCTGCCAATTTTTCAGTCAAAGTTTCATAGAAGCCTGGTTTACGCAAATGTTTAAACATTTCAATACCAGCACGCATTGCAAGTGGGTTGCCTGATAGTGTGCCTGCCTGATACACCTTACCCAGCGGCGCGATGCATTCCATTACTTCGCGTTTACCGCCAAATGCACCGACTGGCAAGCCAGCACCAATGATCTTACCTAATGTGGTCAAGTCAGGCGTTACGCCATAATGCGCTTGCGCACCACCAAGACCGACACGGAAACCTGTCATCACTTCGTCAATGATAAAGACAGAACCATGCTCATCACATACATCACGGATCGCTTGCAAGAAACCGTCAATTGGTTTCACCAAGTTCATGTTGCCTGCAACTGGCTCGACAATCACACCTGCAATTTCTGAACCGAATTTTGCAAAGCATTCTTTCAGCATCGCAATATCGTTGTACGGCAGGGTTAAAGTGTGTTTGGCGAAATCAGCAGGAACACCTGCAGAAGTCGCTTCGCCTTCACCTTTAGTGAGTAAGCCTGAACCCGCTTTAACCAAGAGTGAATCTGAGTGACCGTGGTAGCAACCTTCAAATTTTACAATCTTGTCACGGCCGGTATAGCCACGAGCAAGACGAATGGCTGTCATAGTCGCTTCAGTCCCTGAATTAGTCATACGAACCAATTCAATAGACGGCATAATTTCGCAAATAATATCCGCCAAAGTCGTTTCATGAACGGTTGGCGCACCAAAACTTAAACCATCAACAGCCGCTTCTTGAACCGCTTTAATAATGTCGGGCTGCGCATGACCTAAAATCATTGGGCCCCAAGAGCCGACATAGTCGACATAGCGTTTTCCGTCTACGTCATAGAGATATGCGCCTTGCGCTTTTTCGATAAATACCGGTGTACCGCCTACACCATTAAATGCGCGTACAGGAGAGTTTACGCCGCCAGGAATATGCTTGCTGGCTTGTTTGAATAATTGTTCTTGCTTAGCAGATAAGCTCATAAAAATTCTCTACTTATTCAATCTAAAAAATAAAATTAAGCTTGTTCAGCAAAAAGCTCAGACCATTCATAAACACGACTGCTGACAGCAGACATTGAACGACCTAATACATCACTAATCACAGCACAAAGATCAGCACCCGCTTCAATCACTTCAGCAGAATTTTCTACAGTTAAACCACCAATTGCACAAATAGGTACATTTAGTTTCGCTTTGGCTTGTTTTAGCGTTTCTAAGCCAATATTGCCTGCTTCAGGCTTAGTTTCAGTCGCAAAAATGGCGCCAAAAGCCACATAGTTTGCACCGTCTGCAATCGCCTGCTCAGCCAGTTCTAAAGAATTATTACAGCTTCGACCGATCAAAACATTTTTAGGTAAACGTGCTACAGCTTCAGCAATTGAACCGTCATCTTGCCCTAAATGTACACCCACACCATATTGAACTGCAGTTTCGAGATCGTCATTAATAACAAAAGGCACTTTGTATTGATTACACATATTTTTCATGTATTCAATTTCATAAGCCTGATCTTCTTTTGCCACTTTTTTACGGCGATATTGCAAAACAGCGACTTCATAAGTCGCCATCGCGCCTTCAAGTTTGGCTAAAAGCAATTCTATAGGATCATCATTGGTAATGAGGTATAAACCACGCATAGTTCAATCACAACTTAAAACTTTTGAATATTATAGCGATTAGGTCTATGAAATGTTGCTTGGGGCATAAAATTTTAATATTTTCCCGCTGTGAAAGCTATATTCCTTTTCACAAGACTGCTTATATAAATGTTTAATTGAATTGTCTGTAAAAAATGGAAAAAATCACTATTTTTAGGTATAGAACAAAACTGATACAAATTATCTAATAGCGAAACAGAAGAATACAAAAAACAGCGCATAAAAACAAAACACTTGATAAGAATAAAATATGCAACCTATTAGACTTTTTGGTGCTTGGTAAGAAACGTTTTGGGGAGCGTTCAGAGCATCAAAAAGTCTAGCCTATTTTTTTTGTGAACATTTTTGTGGTTAAATCTTTCAAACAATAGACCATTTCTAAGGCCATAAAAAAAGCCTAGAGAAGGTCACTCTAGGCTTGGAAAACTGGGGTTTATCGACTTTTCATCTTATAGATAGTAAGTAAATAAATAATATGAACATTATTAGACTAATCACTCTATTTTTGCAAGTCATTTACTCAAAAAAATCACACCTAGATCCATAAAAATTAAACGTTTGATTAATAAACAATTAACTATCAATCTTATCTAAATTGCGGTCTTTTAAGCTTAAGTTCCCCTTCACAATATCAGACAGCATGCGCCAATCGGAAATAAAACTGTACAAAGGTTGCTTGAAACTAGCTGGCTTATTTTTTTCAAAGAAAAAATGTCCGACCCATGCACAGGCATAGCCTGAAACCAGGCCATAAGCAAAATACTTTGGTTGTCTTTTTAAAATTGCTTTTGCAAAGAAATAGAGTCCAATACTGCTGCCGGTGGCATGTAAACGACGACTCATAATATTTCGATGTTCAGTCAAATAAAATCGATAAAATTGCGAATAGTCACGAATCGGTAACTGAAATTCGGGCTTTAAGTTTCGATTAAACTCGGGTTGTACTTGTGAATTCATGTTGTGCTCATCCTGAACTTATTTTAACCAACATAGCTCAAAACTCGCTCATTTTAAAGGCGTAAAATTTTATTTTGCTCCCATGTAACTCAAGCAATAGTAAATTATACAATTGATGGAATATCCATCTTTTAAAACTTTTCTTCGTCCAAAATCAGAATTTTCAAATCCGTCAAGTCTTACTTCTCAACTGTTTTTCGCTACAATCGATACGCGTTTAGCTCATAGAAAATTTACGCGCATTTTAGTTTTTCATTTTTATAAAAATTTAAAGATCGCTTCATGCCAGATCATGAAGTTGTGACATCAGGACAGAAAACCATGGTTGAAGTTGAATTAAAGTTCCAGATTCCAGAAGCACGTCGAACCGCATTATTAAAAGCACTCGATCCAAAAAAATCGGAACAAATTCAACTTAAAGCTAAATATTTTGATACCCCAGATCGAAAAATGGCACAGCAGCATGCAGCTTTGCGTCAACGTTTAGAAGGAGCGCGCTGGATTCAAACTCTAAAAGCTGCAGGTAAGAGCCACATTGAACGGTTTGAACATAACTTAGATTTGGGTGAAGTTGAACAAGCTCCTGCTTTAGATTTATCGGTCTATGCCAATGAAGCTGAAGTTCAATCGGTTTTAAAAACCACTTTAGGCGATCAGCAAGATTCGCTACAACTTCAATTTGAAACAGATATTCTCAGAACTTATCGCGTCATAGAGTTTGAAGATGCCAAGATCGAAGTTTGCTTAGATGTCGGCTGTATCCGCAGCAACAGCACAGAAACAGAAGTTCATGAAGTTGAATTTGAGCTTAAAAGTGGCTCTATTCAATCACTCCTTGCCTTTAGTTTCGAATGGGTTAAAAAGTATCATTTATGGTTGGATGTTCGCAGTAAAGCGGAAATCGGTAACTTGCTGGCATTGAATCAAACTGTGAGTCCAGCAGTTGAGGCTAAAGAATTTCAACTCAGTAAAAAAGATACTGCCGCAAAAAACTTACGACTTTTAATTGCACAGGAAATGCAGCATCTTCTGCCTAATATTGCCGCAATTTCTGCAGGTGTGGCTCAGGCTGAGCACATTATACAAGCTCAGAAAGCACTCCATCATTTACAATTAACCATTTCGCTATTTAAAGATTGGAACAGTGATATCGTTGAAAAATGGGCTGTGCAATTAGGCGCATTTAAGCAGCAATTTGAACAATTACACCATTTTGAACACATGCAAAATACCTTGGGAGGCTTTTTACAAAACCCAACGACTTCAGAAAATTTAACTAAAGATATTTTGTATTGCAAAGAGAAGTTAGGCAATTTGGTTAAATCGACTCAAAATGTACATCATTATCTTGAGCTTTTAATGTTTAGTTTGAAAGTGGAGGATGCACCGCAGCAACACGATTTTAAATGGTATGCTCAAACAACCCTGCAAAACCAATATAAAGCCCTCCAAGAGGCTTTAAATGATGCCGACATTAACAATTTTGAAAGCTTAGACATGCTTTCTCAACGCATACAAGAGCTTAAATTTAGCTTCCCAGTTTTGACGTCGATTTATGATGTAAAAAACTTGCAGAAATACAGTAAAGCGCTTAATGATGCACAAGTCGCGGCTCAGGAATATCAAGTCCTTTCCTCTTCTGCACAATATATTCAGCAAACAGAGCTAGAAGCTAGTGATTGGTTTGTTCTCGGCTGGTTGACTGCAAAACAAGAGGTTTATGCAGATAAGCTATTAGAAGCGACAGAACAATTCCTTGTGAGTCGAAAACTCATTAAGTAAAATCCAAAAGGGAGATTCAATGATTCTCCCTTTTTATTTGCATCCCACATTGTCATATAGATATTCATTTGTTGAACATTCAGATTCAAAGTCGGCTAATTTCAATTCATCATTTCCTTAGTTTGACTCAGTTACATTGAAATATTTTGAGAAGCTATTATTTTTGTTTTCTAGGTAAAAACTTTTAAAATAAGCTATCTGAAAAATTAGATTCAGGGTGGTTTTATGTTGAAAAGTCACATACCTGTAATTCATCCCCTATTTTCATTTTCACTTATTTTTATCATTTTCCCATTACTGAGTGCTTGTAGTGAACAACATAAGCCTGTGCAAAGTACCGAATTAAGGCGCACAGCATCCTTACAAGTCGAAAAGCCGCTTTCTCCAACTCAAAACTTTGATCAGACACGACGAACCTTTAAAGTCCTGCGCAATAATAATGAGGACTATGGTGATGAGTCTTACCAAATCAAAACCGATGCTGGCACACTGAGTATTTACAGCATGAACTTAAATCCGCAACAAGGTCAGCTACTATCCAGCGTCAAGTCTGGAGAATGTCTAACTCTATCGAGTCAAAGCGACAATTTGATTGCGGTTGATGGTTATATCAGTGTGATGGAATTGGGTGACATTAAAATTCACCCTTGCAAATGAACTTCAACAAGGTATTTGCATATCAGTCATTCAAAAAAACTAAGAAAAGTGCGTTAAGGCTACGCTGCTATTGGGAGTTTAATTCATGATCCATACTGATTGGACCTTGTGCTAACAACCCCCATGATTTCATCGCATTACTCACCATGCGTTGTAATTGTGTCAAGGCCATACCATCACGTGCTTGCATGGTCATCCCTTGTAATAAGGTCATATAAAAATCAGTCAATTGTTCTGCATGAGCCAAACTTTCAATTTCCGAATTTTGCACGCCTATAGCGAGCCGATCCATAATTTTAGTTTTGGTATAGGCACGACGTTGTTTGAGCTGTTCTTGTACGGTTTGGTTTTGCTGTGAACAATTCATTGTTGCCACCACCACCATACAACCTTTAGGTTTATTGGCTTGTACCAAATGCTGAATACTGTCATATAGGTACAATTCCATCGCAATTTTAGCTGTTTGACCTGCTTGTAGAATTTTTTCGGCAGGTTGAACTTCGTGTTCACTGTAGTATTCAATGCATTTTTCAAAGAGCGCCGTTTTGTCGCCAAATGTGCCATATAGGCTAGGTGCTGTGATATTCAAAGCTAGAGTTAAATCACTGATGGATGTTCCTTCATAGCCAAATTGCCAAAATAACATCATGGCTTTTTCTAAAGCTTGTTGTTCATTAAAACATTTAGGTCGTCCACGCTTCTTGACCAAATCAGCTGAATTAGCGTGCATATTTTCCTGCTTTGAATCATTCATCATAAGCTAACATTTATATTTTATAACGTTCACTAATAAAATAATTGACGCTCATAAATTAATCAAATAGTTTATTTTTATAACAGTCACTATTAAATTAAATAATTAAGGTGTAACGCTATGAATCCGCATGCTACAGCTTTAAAACCAGATAAACAGTTGACGCAGCAGCCTGATGAATCTTCTCCTAATCAAGGGAATTGGTTTGCAATCCTCACAGTTGCCATTACAGCTTTCGCACTAGTCACCAGTGAGTTTTTACCTATTGGTGTGTTAAATGCCATTGCTCTTGATTTAAAGATTAGTGTAGGTACCGCAGGTTGGGTGATTACCCTCCCTGGCATTATGGGTGCGATCGCAGCGCCCCTGCTTTCTGTTGCTGTGAAGCAACTTGACCGTCGTATCTTAATGATTGCTTTAACCGTGATTATGGTCATTTCTAATTTTATAACTGGCTTCGCAGAAAGCTTTGCACTGTTGTTGTTTAGCCGTTTTCTACTGGGTATTGCTATCGGTGGATTTTGGGCAACAGCCATAGCTTTGAGTGGACGTGTCGCACCCAGTCATCTCGCCATAGCCAAAGCCACTGCAATCGTCATGGCGGGCGTCACTTTAGCGACGGTATTAGGTGTTCCATTAGGCACTTGGCTAAGTGACTGGTTAGGTTGGCGTAGTGCATTTCAAATCATTGCAGCAATCGGAATCATCATTTTAGTTTTAGAAATCAAATTCCTGCCAAAACTTCCACCAACATCAGCTATTCGATTTAGTGATTTACCTGCACTGATTCAACATGATAAAGCACGTAAAGGACTGATTATTAGATTTCTTTCATAAGTCATTTTTCACTCAGCTCTAAGTTATAAATTCCAGCAATTAGATTGAATCTCAATGCTAGTCTTTTGCCTCGATTGCGATATCGCTCAGCAAGAATTTTGAAGGTTTTCAAACTGCCAAATACATGCTCAATTCCAATTCTTCTTTTATTGATTTCCTGATTATAGATTTTTAGTTCGGAATCCAGTTTACAGCGCTTCTTTGCTTTTAATGGCAACAAGCTATTTGGATACACTGTATAAATTCCCTGATAACCCTTATCCGCAAGGATAAATGCACCTGCAGGAATCTGATTCAAGTTACGTTTGAAGAGTTCGAAATCATGTACGGCACCACGACTCGTACATAAACTCAGGATTTTTTGAGTTTGATAATGAATGATGGCCTGTACTTTGAAAGTGTGGGTCTTTTTCTTGCCGCTATAGCTTTTCTTCTGTTTTTTTAGGCCTTTGGATTGGAATTTCTGTGGCATCCACGATCACAACATTCCAATCGATGCCTTCGCCCTCGGGTAAATCTTTGGGTAAATTAAAGAGATTGGACCGAATCAGGCAGTCTTCAACATGATGGACAATTCTTGAGGCTGTGGGCTCTGAACCCCCGTAGCTCGTCGCAACGTGAAATAAGGTTCGGTATTCCCGCCAATAGCTTAGACAGAGCAGAACCTGGTCTTCCAGGCTTAACTTGGGCGGTCTGCCTTTGGCAGGGACATGTTTCTTCAATTGCTCAACCATCAAATAGAAAGTTGACCATGAGATGCCTGTGTATCGCTTGAACTGAGGATCAGAAAGCTTGTTTGAATCGATGTATTTCATCCGCAGATTATGCACGAATGCTAAGAAATCCGGAGTGCAAATATTAACCAAAAATAAGATCGTTTTTTGATTTATGAAAGAGATCTATTATTTTATTAATTGGTTTTGCTCATTTTTCTTCTTATAGCTATCTCGCCCCATTTTTTAAGAATCATGCAGGCTTTGATGCGACCACCATCAGTTCATTATTATTGATCTACGGTATAGCCGGTTTCTTTGGTAATTTATTTGCGGGTTATAGCAGTAACATCAATGTCCGCTATACCCTTGCTTTTGTTGCCTTCAGTTTTATCGTAGTATTTTTTAGCTTTCCACACTTTGCAGTTCATTTATTCGGTGCATATCTTTTAACGGCATTATGGGGATTCGCTTTTGGGGCATTTCCTACAACGGCCAATATCTGGATGTTTGTACATGCCCCTGAAGCTGTTGAAAAAGGCATGCCACTGTTTATTGGTATTTTCCAACTCATGATTGCGTGTGGCTCACTGTTTGGCGGCTATATTGTCGATCATTTTAATGCCAATACCTTATTGTATTCGGTGATGATCTTTGTCGCATTTGCCATAGTGGCTATATTCACTTTAGGGCGTGGATTAAATAACCCGAAGCTTCCTTGTACAGCGAACTAAGTCCACGCTCTAAGTGATATCGTCAATACATTTGATTAACGATATTTCCCAAAGATTTTCCACGTATTGTTATCGGCTAAAGGGTCGCTATAGCTATCACTACGGGCTTTACGTGGTTTATCACGGGCATCCACCAATTTAAAGTCGTTTTCGACACTGAGAACAATGCCATTCACATAAAAACGGGTACGGGTGTATTCACTTTGTCCATGTTGAAATACATAGGTTCTGAGGTCAATAAATTCACGGTGTGCGACCAAAGCTGCCGTATCATCGCTGTCTAGCCATAGTCGCATCGCTTGAATTTGATCTGCTTCAAATTGCCCACATTTTTCAACTAAGCTAGCAATACCACGAAAGGTTTTAGATTCTTTCGCCCGTGTTTTGTTGATTCGAATACGATCCACGTGAAAATAAAAAAGCGGCAGATTCAAATGACTCGGCAAATGGACTGCATCGAGGACTTCATCTTCCATAAAGGGCTGAAATAATTCCTGAGCACGTTCAATTAAGCCAGTCCACTGCGCATAATATTCGGCTACTTCAGATTGTGTACCATAATAAATGGGCAGCCCTTCTACATTGGCTAAGGTTGAGGGCGGCCAAACATTTTGTCGAAGTAATCCAATATCACTTTTCAGACTTTGCACTGCGATTGCGTCTTGCATGAAGCATTCCATTTTACTTAGGCTATTTTTTAGATTAAGTCAAAGGTTTAGTTTCTGCAAGGCTTTGCCTATAATACTGCATTAGATTTTTATGCTAGGACACATTCATGGTTCAAAAGATTGAAGCTACTGATGTAACCGAAGAAGAAGCGTTGAATGCAGCTTTCTTTGAACGTGCGGATGAATTTATTAAACAAGCCAATGAATTTTGTCGTGTTGAAAAAGGTTCTCAAGTTAAACCTGCAGAAATGCGCGGCCAAGTGAGTGCTGCCATGTTATTTGGTACTGCTCGCTTTAATACTTGGGTTGCTGCAAATGGCTTCAAAGATGGCAAAGAAATGCGTGATGCCAAAGATCAAGTGATGTCTTATATTCTTCAACAATTTCAAATGATGCTTGAAGATAATTATGATGAATATTGCGAACAGTTTGAAAACTATCTTCGCTTCCGTCATAACGAAGAATTCCATGCAAACAAGCATGATCACGACCACGATCATCAGCATTAATCAAAAGCCCTTCGGGGCTTTTTTTATACAACTTCTCTTTCACAAAGCTTTGATTTAATATTTAGTCATAACGTTGTATTTTCATCATTCATGCTATTTTCAGTGCCTCGCGTATTCGGAAATACAATGAAATACGCAAGAAATGGACATGGTTTTAAGGACAAGGATAGCAATGCAGACGCTCGATTTTGCCATCGTGGATTCACATATACATCAATGGGATCCATACAATACCCCACATGCCGCTTCACTTGCCGTGAAATTATTGGGTAAACATCCCTACTTGCTCGACAAAATGATGCGCTTAGTTAAGCCGCAAGAGTTAATTGACACAGTTGGTTTAACCAAACATGTGACGACACCGTATTTGCCTGAAAATTATAAGCAAGATGCAGGACATTATCTGGTCGATCAAATCGTACATGTAGAAGCGAGCTGGCATGACCATAAAGGCAAAGGGGTGGTTGGTGAAACAAAGTTTATTGAATCTTTAGACTTTAATGCTCAAAAGATTAAACTTGGCGCCATAGTCGGCACTGCAGACCCATGTGACAGTAGTTTTAAGAAAATTCTTAAAATGCATAAACAAGCCTCCCCACATTTTCGTGGCATACGAAAAATGGCAGCTGTACATGAAGACCCAAAAGTTCACGCATGGACCAATGAGCCCCATCTCTATACCAATAAAAAATTTATGAAAGGTTTTGAAGCCCTTGCTCAAATGAATTTAAGTTTTGATGCATGGGTTTATTCAGACCAAATTCGTGATTTAACCGCTTTAGCACGTGCTTTCCCTGAAACATCTATCGTTCTGGATCATTTTGGGACACCTGTCGGTGCCTTTGGACCTGTCGGCTCACATACAGGCTTAACCCAAACTTCACGTGACAATATCTTGTTTCGTTGGAAAGATGATTTAGCTGAACTGGCAAGTTGCCCAAATGTTTATACCAAAATGTCTGGATTATTCATGCCGGTGCTGGGTCATCAGTTTCATAAAGAACAACGCCTTGCATCCAAACAAGAGATTTTCGATTGCGCCTTTCCGCTTATTTCTCATGCTCTACAATGCTTTGGGAAATACCGTGTGATGTTTGGCTCTAACTTCCCGATGGATAGTGTGAGTGCATCCTTGGTGAATATTATTGACGCCTTTTCAGATGCGGTCGCGAGTTATGATCCTGATGCGCTGACTTTAGTCTTCCAACAAAATGCGCGTCAGTTCTACCGCCTATAAGTTCATTAAGCTATTTTGCTATCAAGCTATCCATTGCGGCTCAAAAAAAATCCTCCATCTGGAGGATTTTTTTATTCGGTTTATTTTTGAGTAGATTTTGCGGCTTGACCATATTGGTCAGACATCACTTCAACCAAATGTTCAGGTTGAATATATTTTTTAATGACAGCATCAACATCCGCCTTGGTCAAAGCAGCAATGCGTTGATCACGCTTTTCACGATAGTTTAGGTCACGACCTTTTTCTAACTGTGGAATCAACATGCTATGAATGCGACGGTCATCTTCAAGTGCAGTTAAACGCTTTTTCAAAATACTGGCTTTGGCCGCTTCTACTTCCTGTTCCGTCACGCCATTTTTCAATAAGTTTTGCAACACTTTATGAACAGACTGAGAAACTTGTGCTGATTTACCCGCAGTGTAGTTTGCATCAATACTCAGTACACCCGAATTCACCCATTCATCAAAATTAATGTCTGCACTAAAACCATAAACCAGTGCATTCTTTTCACGTAACTCTTGAGCTAAACGTGAAGACAACTGTGAATCACCAAGTATGTGGCGTAATACTTGTAGTGCAGGAGAATCAGTATGCTCCACACCTACAGGTAGAGTCATAATCGCTTGGTAACTACCAAACTCACGCTGTTCAGACAATGCATGCACTTTCTGTGCAGGATATGCCGTAAACGTAGACTCTAAGCGTTGATATGGCTCGCTGGTTTTCCAATCTGCAAATTCTTTTTTCAGAATTTTTTCAATTTGCTTAGTATCAAAATCACCAGTTACCGCAATTTGTGCATGCTGTGTTTTAAAGAATTTTTGATGTAACTGCTGCACTTGATCACGTGTAGCCGACTCAATTTGTTTTTTCGCAAGTTCAGGTTCGAAGTGATAACGAATATCCCCCGGCTGATAGATCTCGACAATACGCGACAGCGTCATTGCAGCAACGGTATCCGGCTCTGTATAAGGTCGATCCAAACTCGATAAACTTTGCGCTTTGATTAAATCAAATTGTGACTGCTCAAATGCCGGAGCTTTAATAACATCAATGACATATTGCAAAAATTCTGCAAATTTTTCTTTACGAGCAACCACTTGAATCATGAGGCCATTATCATTTGCACTAACCGTTGCACCGCCACCGACATCAATAATTTTATCGGCAATTTGCTGTAAGCTTTGATCTTTAGATGCACGGAACATGAGATAAGCTGTTAAATCTAGCAACTCCCCTTTATTCATTAAGCTTTGTGCTGTACCAAAATCCAATGCAATCGTGGCATAGGTCTTGTCATCACGAGTTTTGGTTGGGAACAATGCATACTGAATGCCGTTTTTAAATTTAGCCCGCTGAATCTGCTTCTCTTTCTGATTTAGATATTGCTTAGACTCTGCAACGTATTGCTTCACTTCAGCTCGATAAACACTCGCATCTTTCAATGGCTCTTCTGCAGGCGCTTGCTGATCTAAAGTTTCAGCAGGTTTTGACGCGGCTTGTTGCTGTGCTTTCTTTTGATCTTCAGGTGTAGGCAGAATATTTCCTGTGACACGGTATTCAGGCTTTAGAAAGTCCTTATACACCTGATTCACCTCGCTTACATTCAGCTTTTGCACTTTATCTAAGTCACGGAAATATTGAGACCAGTCCCCGTTATAAGCCACAGTATAAGAACTAAGACGCTCGCCAAGTGCTGTTGCGCTATTTTTGACATTGTCAGCCATATTTCTAGTCAGGCTTTTAACACGGTTTAGCTCGACGTCATTAAAGGCTTTATTCTGCTCTACACCTTGTGCCAGACTGGTTGCCACTTTGTTAGCATCATGACTTGGGCCATATATCGCCCCCATAAACACCAAATTAAAATCTTTATCTAACCATGTGGTGGATTGAACTGCGGTTGCTGTCCCTGTTTCCACCATGCTTTGATACAAATGCCCACTTGGCTGTAAGGTATACAAAGTTGGAGATACCGCCAAAGCAGTTTTAATCGGTTCGACTGCACCATTTAAATAAATATTAAATTTACCAAAGTCACTGCCCTTATGAACTGTAAATTCGCGTTGCTTTAATTTCGTTCCATCTAATTTAGGGACTTTGGCCTGTTCAGGAATTTGGCGTGCGGCAATTGGGCTAAATTGTTGATCAATTTGTTTTAATACAGCCGCTTTATCAAACTTACCAGAAATCACCATCACTGCATTATTTGGCGCATACCAACGGCGATAGAACTGGTTTAATTCGTTCATATTGATGGATTGAAGTTCTTTCAAATCACCTATCGGTAAGCGGCCTAAAGATTGATTGCCATAGGCTTCTTTTAAAACTTGGTCGATTAACACTGAAAATGGCTGATCTAAACGAATTTCACGTTCACGCTTAACGATATCAATTTCTGTCGGTACAAATTTTTCCTGAAGTACCAATTTATCCATCCGTTCTGCTTCTAAATGCAAAACTTGATCGATTGAACTTTGTTCAGGACGAATCACATTGGTGTATTTCGTTGAATAATAATCCGTACTGGCATTGGTCATCAGCGTGAATTGGTCTAGGCGACGCTGAAATTCATCACCTTTGACATTTTCAGTGCCTTTAAAGGCCAAATGTTCAAGCAAATGCGCTAAACCACCTTTGCCCTCAGGGTCATTTAATGAACCCGTGAAATACACCGTATTCATAAACACTTTGCTTTCTTTATCGTTTTGCGCCAAAACCACACGAAAACCGTTGTCTAATTTATATTCTTCAATGGCTTGTTCAGTTTTAACCAATACAGGTTGAGCAAAGAGGCTTGTACTTAAACCTGCAAAAAAAAGTGAAAGCGTTAAATGTTTAATACGCATGTAATTCAAGTGTCCTCTATATTTAGCATCGATCAGCGCAGTGCTGTCGATCAGATTGGTTTTGATTTTATGCTGAGCTTTTCTGGATTAATAGTTACTTTTTATTAAATACATGCTGCAGAATGAGAC
Source organism: Acinetobacter sp. YH16040_T (assembly GCF_024605785.1). Taxonomy (NCBI): domain Bacteria; kingdom Pseudomonadati; phylum Pseudomonadota; class Gammaproteobacteria; order Moraxellales; family Moraxellaceae; genus Acinetobacter; species Acinetobacter sp. YH16040_T. Next base: position 2,005,773 of record NZ_CP094541.1, read on the forward strand.
AGCATGTATTTGATTTATGTTCAGATATAAATGTCAGACTGCATATACAAACACGCATAGCCTGAGATTTCTATACGGTCATTTTCAAGCATTTGACAGTGTAACTCACCACCACGACTCGATGCTTGATACGCCAAGATTTGACGTTTTTCTAGACGTTCTGCCCAAATAGGCACGATTCCAGTATGAATAGAACCCGTAACAGGATCTTCATTGATGCCATTGCCCGGTGCAAAATAGCGTGAAATGCAGTCATATTGCTGGGCTGCCGCAGTGATTGCAACATCAGTAATCGTACCCGGCGCTGTAATTGCGGTGCGAATTTTGCCAAGACGTTTTAAGATTTCAAAATTCGGTTGTTCGTCCAAGACTTGTTGAGTCGTTTCGTATTCTACGATATACGCCTGCGCATTCAGATAAACCTGCTTAAAAGGTTGACTCAACCCTAGACGTAGCTCTTCAGGATATTCGCTCACGACCTGTGCCCGACGCACAGGGAAATTCATCAGAATTTTTCCATCTTCAGCTTTATTTACGCTAAAAATACCGAGATTTTTGACATGAAATTGGATATTTTTTTCAGCCGTATAAAACTCAAAAAGCACATAACTACTGGCCAATGTCGCATGTCCACAAAAGTCCACTTCAGTGGTCGGTGTAAACCAACGAATTTCATAATTGCTGCTGTCGATTTTTTTCACAAATGCAGTTTCAGACAGATTATTTTCCAAAGCAATCTGTTGCATCAAGTGTTCATCTAACCATTCATCCAACACCAAAACCGCCGCTGGGTTGCCTTTAAATAACACTTGGGTAAATGCGTCCACTTGATACATTTTCATTGATAGAACTCCTGATTTAGTGATTTATATTAAAGGCTTTTGAAAATATTTCATGCGTTATATGCTATGTAGCTACACTTTTTAATAAAACATCTAAGTTATAGATGAACTTAACTATAGGCATAATTTTGAAAACGCATATTCACCCCGTTCCTTTAGAAAAATCATACCGACTTTTAAATCATGGACCGACTGTGCTCGTCTCTGCTCAGGATCAAACCCATACTGGTGTGATGACTGCAGCATGGGCATGCGCCTTAGAGTTCAACCCAGCAAAAGTGACGGTAGTACTGGATAAATCAACTAAAACACGTGAGATTATTGAGAATTCAGGCTATTTCGCCTTACAAGTACCGACACTGAAACAACTCAAACTGGTCTATGCACTTGGTATGATGAGCCAACGTGATGCGCCAGAAAAATTACGCCAATGTGGCGTGGAATTATTTCAATTTAATGCCTCAGATATTCCTGTGGTTGAAGGTTGTGCTGCTTGGCTACTGTGCAAACTTATTCCCGAACCTCACAATCAACAAGCGCACGATCTGTTTATTGGTGAAGTCATTGCTGCCTATGCAGACGACCGCGTCTTCCGTAACGAACATTGGTATTATCATGAAGTAGAAGATGAATGGAAAAGCCTACATCATGTTGCTGGCGGGCACTTTTATACCATTGGTAATCCTGTATCTGTAGATGAGACACCAGACTAAAATAGCGCTATGAACTCTGTCGTTTATTTAGGGTTGAAAATGGATAATCATACCTTTTGAGCATTTTCATGCTAACTTTAACTTAATTTAAAATATTGAATGAATGGATATGGCGTTTAAAATACATACATTGGATGTCAAAAATTCACTGCAAAATTATATTTGGCTGCTTGAGCACACCGAAAGTTATGATGTCATTGCAGTAGATCCTACTGAAGCTGCCTTGGTCGAGCGCTATTGTCAGGAACATCAGCTCAATCTTACGCAAATTTGGCTAACGCATTGGCATAAAGATCACGTTGGTGGCGTACCAGAACTTATTCAGGATAAAAACATTGCCGTTTACGGTCCCCGTGCAGAATTAAGCCGTATTCCATGGGTGAATTATCCTCTCGATCATAATGACCGTTTTGAATTTCATGGGCTTGAAGTTGAAATTACAGCAACGCCCGGCCACACCCTCGGTCATATCGTATATTTTATCGATGACATTCATACGCTTTTCTGTGGCGATGTATTATTTGCTATGGGCTGTGGACGTGTTTTTGAAGGCACCTTTCAACAAATGTACGATTCATTGAACCGTATAGCCGCATTCCCTGCTGAAACTCAAGTGTATTGTACTCACGAATACACCCTATCGAATGCGCAGTTTGCGCGGCATGTTGAACCTGACAACCTTGCCATACAACAGCGGTTTGATGAGGTTGAATCCCTACGCATGCTCGGACAATGTACTTTGCCAAGCAGCATTGAATTAGAACTAGAAACCAATCCATTTTTACGCGCAGAAAGTGTTGAAGCATTTCAACGCTTAAGAGAACTCAAAGACAATTTTTAATTGGATTGCGAGTTATAAGCATTTTAGATTTCATCACAAATATACTGTTTTATTTGTGATGAATGTTTCGGGCCGATTCATCATTTTATATTTATAAAATTTGATTGGTGGCAGCAAACTCATCCAATTCAGCTTGTGTTACAACTAGAACGGCTTGCATTTCATCGATACGTACCATCAATAAACCACCTAATGCCGGCTGATAACGTCGCGCACTGCCAAAAGGCGTATATGCCACTTTGGATTGCTCCGAAAAGACCAACCAATCTTCATGTCCAAGCATCATCGCAACAGGCGTCTGCCCTGCTTGTTGCATCTGTTCAATTTTTGCTTTGACAGCGTGCTCAATGTTTTGCATGCGTTCAATCTATTCATATCGATGGGACATAGTATAAAAGCTTTTCGATAAATCTTGATGAGAAATAGCTTTGCATGCTCACCTATCGAGCCATTTAGGCTGTGAATAATTATTTATTTGCAATCAATATTGCATGCCCAAACAGATGTGCATTCTAAGCCAAACAATCGTTTATTTTGCGCACAGCTTCTCTATAAACATAGTTCAGATTTTAAGCCAGCAGTTAAAACCCAAATTTTTAAAATACGTTATATTTACTTACATTAAGTTTATCTTGTTATAAAACAGAGAGTTAAATAAGTTTATACCGTTTACAAGCCGATAATCTGTTTATTTATCCATCAAAATTTCATATTTTAAATAAAAGTTTTCCATTTCCCCTTTAAAAAATATTTTGACACCCCTATTTAATATTTTAATGATTGATAAGGAGTTCGCTCGTGAAAAAAGTGGTTAAAGCAAAAAATTTAGTTGCCTTCCGTCTTTGGTTAGAAAAGTTAGGATATTCTGTTCGCACACTGGCAGATAATCGTGGATTTACATTCAGTTTTAAAAAAGAATATGGTCTAGTGACTGTAGACTTGTCTGGTAATGCTTTGGCCATGCAGCTCGGTGAAGAGTTTGAAGATCATTTAAAGGCATAATCTGCTCTATAATTTATTCGAACGATTTGAAATAAATGATTTAATTCGATTGATTCGAATCCACATTTCTAAATTTGCCCGTATATGCGGGCTTTTTTTCACCTTTGTTTTACTGACACATTTTTATTGATTTAAATTTCAGACAATAAAAAAGCAAGATTAGACATCTTGCTGTATCTCTTGGTTCATCATCTTTCATTAGATTTATTTCATTAGATTATGTCTTCAAAAAAACCACGTTTGAGACACTGATTTTTTTCGAATTTCAAAAACAAAAAAGCAAGGTATAAAACCTTGCTTAATCTAATGGTGGGGACGGAGAGACTCGAACTCTCACACCTCGCGGCGCTGGAACCTAAATCCAGTGCGTCTACCAATTTCGCCACGTCCCCAACAGGATTGCTGACAATGTCAGACTTTAATTTGTTTTAAAAACCTGTTTATTTGGCAACTTAATAAATTAAGTGGTGGGGACGGAGAGACTCGAACTCTCACACCTCGCGGCGCTGGAACCTAAATCCAGTGCGTCTACCAATTTCGCCACGTCCCCAACAGGGTTGCTGACAATGTCAGACTTTTTAAAACTTGGCAGAGGATCAAGGATTCGAACCTTGACGAACGGTTTTGGAGACCGTCATGCTACCATTACACCAATCCTCTGTGATCTTCATTACCAAACTCATGTTTAGTAATTCAGTGGTGGGGACGGAGAGACTCGAACTCTCACACCTCGCGGCGCTGGAACCTAAATCCAGTGCGTCTACCAATTTCGCCACGTCCCCGATGGCTGTGTATATTATAGAGATCCCCCCTACATGACAAGCCTTTTTTATAAAAAAGCATCTTGTTTGTTTAAATAAAAAACAATAGTGCTTTTTTTGTATTTTTCTTAAGCAAATTCAGCAACTAAGTCGCTTTTTAAGCGATAAAAATCCACCAATCTGTCATTTTTTTGCTTCATCAACATGTGTTGCAATAGCTGAGTAAACCCTTGATATTGCATTGGCAGATCAAGCTTTAAGCGTTGGCAATGTAAATAAGCCCAATCTTCATAGTTTTTCGCCTCTAAACGCTGTGATGTCAGCCATTCCAAGAAAATAATCCCCAAAGCATAGATATCACTATGCAAAGATTTCGCTTGTCCATGGAAAAGTTCGGGAGCCATATAACGTGGTGTCGCAGTTAAGGCATCTAACTGATCAAATTCTAAAGGTAGCGCTTGCTCAAAATCGATGAGTCTGCACTGCCCTTGCCAATCCACAAAATGCTCTTGTTTTAAATCTGCATGTATCCAACCGTGCAAGCTTAATCGTTCAACCACATCGAGTGCTTGCCATAGCACTTGCCTCACCTGCTCAATGCTCAAATTCGATGCAGGCTGTACGAACCAAGGCTCAGCATTCGGCAATATTAATAGTTGGTCAATAGACTCTTGCTGAATACTGAGATGCGACTGTTTTATCACTTGAAAAGGTAGCGTGATGCTGTTTTGTGTAGACGCTTGATTGAATAGCTGGTACAGCTCAATTTCTCGACCAAAACTAGCTACATGTTCAGGGCTGCTGTCACTGACTTGTGCCTTGAGCCAATAACGTTGTTGGTAAAATTGAAATTGATATAGACGACGGCCAAAGACCAAACTTTTAGATTTGGTTTTTGGCTCATAAATGATTTGCGTTAAATCTGTGGACTTAAACTGCAATAAACTCTGCATGTCGTTGACTGGGTTCATTTTGATAATTTAATAATTCCAAACAATGCTGAATGGTCTTACCGATGCGGGCTTGCGTTTCGATTAATGAAATTTTCGGCCATGTGGCTCTTTCACCTTCACGCTGCAAGACCTTAAACAGATAAGGTCGCGGATTTTGCAACATATAACTATAGTGTCTTAAGCCATATTTCCCAACAATATTGACATCACCATAATAACGCTGATCCACCACACCATAACCATGATCAAGCAAACGTCTTACAGGTGGGATACTTCCTGCACGCTCACGGGCAAAATCCATCACCCCTTTACTAATCACCTTACCTTGACGACGAACGATCCGCTCAGGCCAACTCAACATGCTTTTACGAAAGCGTGAAGCATCATCCTGCATAAACGGCACAATATGCGGATTGACCTGACTAGCGATACTGTAATTAATATTATACAAACGCGCCATTTTCTCCTGTGGGAAATCACTGCGCACACTGCCATCCACCCAACGCGTTGCCGACATATATGGCGTAAATTGCCCGTCATAACGCTTACTGGTCAGTCGTACCGGTGGAAATAGAATGGGCACTGCACAAGATGCCAACACTGCACTCCAAACCAACAAATCGGGTGATGTATACGCATTCATAATTCGTGCATCTTGGGATGCATCATAAGGCGCAACTGCCACATTGATATGCAGACCAGATTGCTTATAAGCTTCGGCAAAAGTTAAGTCACCTAAGTTTTCAACCAAAAACTTTTTCAGATATTTTACATCTGCCAAACCGCCATTACCCTGCACTAACTCAGTCAATTTACGAAAATGAAATGCCTCACTAAAGAAATTTTGTCCGTTTAATAAATTGGTAAACTCTGACGGTTTAGATACACCCAACATCCCGGTCATAATTGCGCCAGCACTGGAACCAGACAGAACTTTTGGCATCAAATCTTGTTCCATCAGTGCTTTACACACACCGGTATGAAACAAACCTAAAGTTGAACCGCCTGAAAACATCAAAACAGGTTGACCATAGGCTTTTTGGCTTTGTTCAAAGAATTCAATTTTTTGTGCAGCATCAAGACAAACGCATTCTTCAGATGTGATAAATGCCAAACTTTTACTCACCTCATCAACATAGTCTTCAATAATTTTTTTGGTGCCGACGTAGGCTTCTGTAAACAGTAAAGGATGAGCAATATTGCCAACATCATAAGTTAAACCTTCACTTAAAATGTACATCAAATCTCGAGTACGTTTCTGAGCACGATATCGTCTCAGTAACCCTAAACGATGAGTAATAATTTCTGCATCAAAATACGGTGAACTATTATCGAATTTCCATTCTTGCGCACCCGATTCTTCATCTATTTTAAGTGCGATATCTTTCCATTCTTCATAACATTCAGCACGGTCGAGCTGACGCTTTAATTTTTTTATCCGATATGCCTGATGTGGATTAATACTTTTTGAAAACCCTGTAAACAACATGACTATCCCTCAGCACACTTTAAACTGTTCACTCAGCTAGATTTATAACAACTTTTTGGTTATTCGAATAGCGCTGATCTGCCAGAACAATCATTTAACTTTGACATATTTAGGCGATTATAACTGCATTATTGATGTACACTGCTGTCATATACTAACCAACAACAAGACACGACAAGCTGACTTATCATGGCTACAATTGATTTACCTGACAACATCCTTCAATCACTATCTACTGTACTCTTACAACTACAGCACAGTTTGCCTGAGCTTAAACAAGCACCCGATTTTTCGAGTATCGCTTTTAAATGGCAAGATAAACAGCTTAAAGCCATTCAACAGCCCAAAGTCATGTATTTAGAAGATTTAAAAGGAATTGAGCGTCAAAAAGAAAAAGTGATTCAAAACACTTTACAGTTTTTAAAAGGCTTACCTGCCAACGATGTTTTACTCACTGGCTCTCGTGGTACAGGTAAATCATCCATCGTCCGTGCTCTGCTCACCCATTATGCAGACCAAGGTTTACGTTTAATTGAAATTGAGCGTGATGATTTATCTGATTTGCCAGAAATCCAAAAGTTGATTGAACATCGCCCTGAAAAATTTATCGTATATTGTGATGATTTGGCATTCAATGCTGAAGATGAAAACTATCGCAGTTTAAAAAGTGTTTTAGATGGTTCATTACAATCAGGTTCGAGTAATTTTATTATTTATGCTACCAGTAACCGTCGTCATTTATTGCCAGAATTCATGCATGAAAACACACCTGTAACCAAGGTAGATGTGCCTCAATATACTGAGCTCCATCCACAAGAAGCGATCGAAGAAAAAATATCTCTTTCTGACCGCTTTGGGATGTGGCTGTCGTTTTACCCAATGGATCAAAATTTATATCTCGAAATTGTGGAACACTATCTTGCCAAGGCTGATTTAGCCATGACCAGCGAAGTTCGTGCTGAAGCCTTAAGATGGTGTCAGTCTCGTGGGCAGCGTTCAGGCCGTGCTGCTTATCAGTTTTCAAAGCATTGGATTGGGTCTGAAAATCTAAAGGCTTTGGAAAAATAACGTCTACAATATTTTTATGATCTGAAAATATAAGTTCTGCAAAGCCAGTCAGATTATTTCAAAAAAAGCAGCCACATCCTCGTTGGCTGCTTTTAAATGCTAATCTAAGAATTTAGCAAACTCGATTCAAACTCTTGATTAAATCAATTGCTTGAAAATCATTAAGAACACACCGCTTATGGCGCTAAATTGAGTTGAGCGATTCACATATAAGGTTCTGATGCCTAATATTTTGAGTTTATAATTGCGCTATGCTTGTGAAAAACATATATCAATTACACTTATATTTTCCTTTAAATTAACTTTAATCATATTTGTATCTTCAAAAGTTGAATCAAAAATTTGCTTTTCATTTTTTAAGACTTTGAATTTCCCAATTGAGGTTGCTTTTGATACGTCATTTTTCAAGACATCTATTTGAATTTGTTCTTCATTTTCAGATTTTGCTGATACAGTAAATTTCAATGCACTTGTTGGAATACCACGTAAATTAAAATGCTGATTTACAATTTCCTTTAACAATGTCTGACATTCAACAGAGTTCTTAAAAGTACTCTTTAGCTCAGTTGCTGTTTCTTGTTTCGTACTACAAGCAGACAAAGAAATAACCATAAATCCTAGTGCTAATAATTTATTCATCTTTAATTTTTTTAGTTAAGTTTAAAACTTAGCATAACAAAAGACTCAGATAGATGAACATAACATTCACTATAATTTTTTTTCATTTCCCCAAAAAAAAGAGGCTAATTTAGCCTCCTTTTTAACCGATTTTTACGCTTCGTTTGGATTACTTAATTCCGTCATCGGCCAACGCGGTGTAGTCGTAACAGACAAACCATCATGCTGACCCGCTTTTAAACGCTGATAACCAGCAAACGCAATCATTGCACCATTATCTGTACAAAGCGCAGGTTCTGCATAAAACACATTTGCACGGATTTTTGCCAAGTCAGCTTCTAAGCGCTCACGTAAACGTTTGTTCGCACTTACACCACCGGCAATAACTAAACGTTTTAAACCGGTTTGTTTTAAGGCTTTAACTGATTTTTTCACCAATGTATCAACCAACGCTTCTTGGAAAGATGCAGCGATATCCGCCTCACGACCTTCGCCTTCAACTTTTTTCAATTGAACTGAAACGGCAGTTTTTAAACCACTAAATGAAAAATCTAAGCCTTGGTGTAGCATTGGACGTGGAAATTCAAAGGCATTGATGTCGCCATTCATCGCCAATTTCGAAATATTTGGACCACCTGGGTATGGTAGCCCCATCATTTTAGCGACTTTATCGAATGCCTCACCTGCTGCATCATCAATCGACTCACCCAATAATTCATATTGACCGATTCCATAAGCAGCCATCAATTGAGTATGTCCGCCAGAGACTAAAAGTGCCACAAATGGAAATTCTGGTGGAGTTTTAGACAACAAAGGCGCCAACATATGACCTTCCATATGATGCACGCCAATAGCAGGTTTATTCAGTGCAAATGCCAATGTGCGACCAAACAATGCGCCAGTCATTAAGGCACCCATCAAGCCCGGTCCGCGGGTATATGCAATGGCATCAATTTCAGATTTATCTATCTGACTTTCTTCAAGCAATTGTTTTATTAGAGGAATTAACTTGCGCACATGATCACGTGAAGCTAATTCAGGTACCACACCACCATATTCTGCATGCAGTTTGATTTGGCTATACAATACTTGTCCGCGTAATCCTTGCTCACTATCGTAGAGTGCGAGTCCTGTTTCATCACACGAAGTTTCCAAGCCTAAAACGATCATTAAACTGCCTTTTGCCCATTTCAAAATATTGCGAAACCTATTATAGACTTGTGATATGAGATGTAAATGAGTAAAATACTGACCTTCACTTGTGATCAAGGGTAATTCGACCCGAGATCTTATCCATAACTTAATGAGGATTCTTCATGCCACAAGTTAAATTGAAAGAAGGCGAACCAGTAGACGTAGCTATCCGTCGTTTCAAACGTTCATGCGAAAAAGCAGGTGTTCTTGCTGACGTTCGTAAACGTGAATTCTACGAAAAACCAACTCAAGAACGTAAACGTAAAAAAGCTGCTGCTGTTAAACGCTACCAAAAGAAATTGGCTCGCGAATCAGTACGTACTACTCGCCTTTACTAAGATTAATTTGTGATTGATTGACTAACCTGGACAAGATAAATGACTACTTTAAAAAACCAAATAACTGAAGTTTTGAAAGCAACAATGCGTGCTAAAGAAATGGATAAGTTAACGGTAATACGTAGTCTACAGGCAGCAATCAAGCAAATCGAAGTCGATGAGCGCATAGAGCTTGACGATAACCAAGTTCTTGCGGTCATTGAAAAGCAAATCAAACAACGCAAAGAATCGGTTAAAGCCTTTTTAGGTGCAAACCGAGATGATTTAGCTAGTAAGGAACAAGCCGAGATTGAGGTGTTATCTCAATTTCTACCAGAAGCTATGACTGAGGAAGAACTTGATTCCATCATTGCGCAAACAATTACTGCGCAAGAAGCTACTAGCATGAAAGATATGGGTAAGGTGATGAACTCTCTACGTCCGCTCATAGCCGGACGTGCCGATCCTGCACAAGTTTCAGCTAAAATTAAAGCGAAACTCTCTTAATCTTTCATCTATATTGTTTGATTTGGTCTATTTAAGTACGCTAATGACTTAAATAGCCAAATTATCCAAATTCAAATTTATTCATCATTTATAATTTTCTTTCTTATCTAACGATTTCATACTTACAAATATCTCGCCAACTTCCATCTACTGGATTTTGAATTGCAGCTTGTTCGATTTCAATCAATTTAAAATTTGCTCGTTCACATAGACGTCGTGCTTGCTTGTTTTCTACATCTACAAAAGCGTTTAATTGCTGAAATCCTAGATCATTCAATAATTGATCCACAAATAACTGCAAAGCTTCTGTCATCAAACCCTGCCCTTTAAATTCAACATTTCCCCAAAACCCAACGTTAGCTTGGTTTTCCATCCAATTGATTTGATGAATATCCATGACACCTAGAAAGTTATGCGACTGTTGCTCACGAATCACATAAACAAAATTTTCCTGATTTAACGCAGCCAACACTCTCGAATCACAAAATGCCAATGAAGCATCTAAATTAGGTTCTTGTAAGGACCAAGCCAAACTTGCAGGAAACATTCGTAAGGTCTCTATACTTTGACAGATCGCTTCATAAAGTGCTTTTGCATCGTGACGCTGAATCAACTGAAGCGTGATTCTGCCATGACTTATATCAAAATCATCGAGTTTCATTTTTTTCAGTTTCTCGCAATGATTTAAAATGTTTGTAAAACCAATTTTAATTTAGGGCACACTGCACATTATATTTTTTTAATAATTGCATCTCTTTTGATGCGATCACCTGCTGAATCACATCCTGCTTATTCATATTACGGTACTCACGATCTAAAAATGCACGATTTTCGTCTGCAGCACGATATAGATCATTTACATAAGTCTGAACAATACCGCAGTATTTCACTTGCTGGTCTGCTTTAAATCCCTGTTGCTGCGGATCTAACTGACTAAAAAATTGGCGTACATCGGTTTTATATTTTTCGTTAATATCATTCACAGCAATCACATATTGTTCTGCGCTAGCTGCTGCAATATTCGTTGCTAAACCCAACAGACAGGCCGCCAAAATCATATTTTTCACTTGTAAGTTCTTAATCATAAACATTTTACATCCAGCTAGTTTACACTGATTAATCTAAACCACTAAAACTACAATTTGCACTTTATAATCGACATAGATAAGTGCATCACATTTGAAATCTTTATATTTTTAATTTCCGTTCAATTTGCATTTCGTCTACACGTTGCTTGATTTTCGCAGCAAGACTTTTCGAGTCTTTGGCGATGCGCTGCGCCTGTAGCAAAGATTTAATCGCGCGCTCTTCATCCCCACCCCAATACTCTACTTCAGCTCGATATCGCAGCACATTGACCGAACGGAAGCTTGCATCTTTGTCTGCATCAGCCATTTGCAACATCAGTCGCCAACCACTCAAGTCACGCGGATTTGCTTGTAAAAATCGCTGTAGAATCAGTTGTGCTTGCGTATATTCTTTGTTTCGAATCAAAGCCTCTGCATATTTATAATTTAATGCCCGATTTTCAGGCATGATGATTGCCGAACTTTTCACAGCGTTCACGGCAGCGGCCGCTTTGTTTTGACCCAACAGCACATCGGTCTGTAAAATAATAAAAAGTGCATGCGATGAATTTTGTTTTGCCGCTTCATTTAATAACTTTTGAGCAGCACTAAAGTCACCTTGTTTAATATGTAAGCTCACTAAAGCCAACTCAGCTGCATAATTCTTTTGCGCCACCATCGCATTTAATTGCAATTCAGTTGCCTGACCTGACAGTACTCGACTATACCAACGCAGAATTTCAAAATCTTGATCAACCAAACTGGTTTTAACTTGAGGCAACTGATTGGCGCGTAAGCGCGCTTCGCTCATACGCTCCGTGGTTAATGGATGCGTCAACCAAAAATCAGGCAGAAAGCTCACTCGACTCGTAGAACGATGCATCACTTCAAAGAAGTCAGCCATGCTCTGCGGATTGTATCCAGCACGATACATATACTGCATCCCGATACGGTCTGCTTCACGTTCTTGGTTGCGGCTATAGGTTAATTGCTTATCCATCAAAGCGGCTTGTGAGCCCATCATTACAGCCGCACCGACATCACCATCTGCCTGTGAGGCCACTAAGGCTCCGACCAAAATACCGGCTAGTGACAATAAACCTTGCCCTTTAAAGGCTTCTTGTGAACGACTGTAATGACGTTGTGATACATGTGCAATTTCATGCGCCATCACCCCTGCCACTTCATCCATGTTGCGTGCTGAATTAATTAATCCCGCATTTAATGCAAATAAACCACCCGGTACAGCAAAAGCATTAATTTGTGGATCATTAATTAATAACAATCCGACCGGTTGATTAAGTTGAGTTTGGCTCAAAATATGCGTAAAGACAGATAAAAGACGATCTTCCATCCACGGATTTTCAGTCACAGGAAGTTGACGATGCACCTCACGATACACCTTCTCGCCAATGGCACGCTCTTTTTGTTGATCCAACAAGCCGACGCCACTACCAATTTCAGGCACAGAAAATTGTGGGGATGAACTAAAATCTACGGACTGCGTCTGCGCCAATGTCGAACAAAGCCCGAGACCACATGCCAGTAAAATCTTTTTCAAAGTCTATTCTCTAAATTTCATATTCGTACTTCATCGAATATAGCATTGAATTTTGGTGAATTATGGAGAAAACTGTTGTGATTGTTTATTCAAATTTTGGATTAACCACATAGCGTGGCGCGCGCTCATGTACCAAAACATCCACTAAATTTTGATAAGCCAACTCTGCCATACGTTTACGGGTTGCCGCTGTTGCTGAACCCACATGGGGTAATGTCACGACATTGGCTAATGTAAATAATGGGGATTCTTGAAGTGGCTCTTGCTCATACACATCTAAGCCTGCTGCAAAAATTTGACCACGACTTAATGCATCGATTAATGCGGCTTCATCAATCACTGAACCCCGTGAAATATTGACCAATACCGCATGCGATTGCATCAAGGCCAACTCACGTTCACCAATTAAAGCTTTGGATTCTGCATTTAAATCCACTGCAACGACCACAAAGTCAGCACGTTGCAACAAATCATCCAAATCGCAATATTGCGCTGATAAAGATTCAGCCAATTCAATTTTTTCCCGGCGATTATGATAGAGCACATTCATATTAAAGCCGTAGCGAGCACGACGCCCAATCGCTGCTCCAATATGTCCTAAGCCAATAATTCCGATGGTTTTAGCAAAGACATCCATGCCAAATTGCTCAGGGCCCACTGTACGCTTCCACTGCCCTTGTTTGGTCCATTGATCCAATACAGGCACTTTCCGTGCTGCACTCATCAGCAAGGTAAAGGCTAAATCTGCTGTAGTTTCCGTCAATACATGCGGAGTATGGCTCAACCATATATTTTTTTGGTTTAAAAATGTAAGATCATAGTTATCATAACCGACACTTACACTTGAGATGACTTTTAATTGTGATGCATGCTCTAAATTCGAAGCATTCAACAAACGTCCCGCACCGATCATGGCGTCAGCATCTTTTGAATGCTCAAGAATTTGCTGATTCACATCACCCAATTTAGGGCTAATTTGGAAAACTTTAAATTGCTGTTCTAAACGTTGAATTATTTCTTGATCTATTTGACTAAAAACCACTACTTTTTTTTGCATAAATTTTCCATTTACGTAATTTAAGTATTTTGTCCTGCCTTATTTTGCATAAATTGCCATAAGCGTTTTTTCAATAAAGGCTGTTCAATCATTTGCTGTAAAGATGCCAATGGATACACCTTCGCATGCTCTAAATGCGGAATATCGCCTAAGCAAATAACATTTTTATCCAAGCTCATCGCATCAATAAAGCCCTGCACATAAGATGCTGCACCACGACCATCTTGCAAATTCACCCAACCAAATGGCCACTGTAAAGCAAAGAAATCGGCACTGACTGCGCGCTGAATATTGCTCCACAAAACTTGCTGCTCTGCAGTTAATTCGGTGGCATCAATGACAATGACACAGTGCATTAAACAGATGGCTTCTAAGTTAAACGAAGGGATTTGAACAATCGGACGAACTTCAACATGTTCAAAAACCTTTGGTTCATCCTTAGGTGCTTCTACAGGTTGATTTACAACAACATCAACGTTGTTTTTAAGCTCAGTCTGTGATGAAACAGGCGTTGGCTGAGGCTCATTTTTGAGTAGAATTTCAGAGACTATTTCAGGAGCCGCCTGATCTCGCCAGATATTTGAGCTAAATTGCTGACACGGTGCCGCCTGAGGAATCCATACATCAATTCCCATTGCCGCCATTATGCTTCGCTGATGCCCAATCATGCTTTCATTTTCACCTATTCAAGGCTTGATATTCTAACGGGATTCACTCTGTTTTGCTGAACTTTTATAAATCAATTAGATCATACTATTTCTTTAAAGATTCTTTAGAATTGCTCAGACTAATTTTGACTTAAAATTAAACAATTTATTCATAAATCAAGCCGCTATAAATAATTATACGATCATCAAACTATTTTTCTTTTGCATTAGTTCAACTATCTCAGCTGATTCAAATCCAATACGCCAATATAGCAACTGCAAAACATCCAACTCATCTTGCGTGATAATTCGATCATTCCATAGACATACTTCTGCAACCCCAAGGATGCTTAAACGCTCACGCAGCAACAATCCTGAAATATCATTTAGGATTTCAGCCAAGTCTATTGGCTCATCAGAAATATCACGATAAAACTCTAGTTCTTCTTTCGTTAAGATTCGATTGAGGATTTTTTCACGTACTTCGAGTTGGTTATCACTGTTAATTTGTTGCACATGCAACAAGGCATCAATCAAACGCACAATACTCGGTTTTACATCTTCTAAAGATGTAGGTGTATGTGCAGGCAACAGATTTAACTCATATTTGACTGTTTCAAGTAGTAATGCATCGAGCAAACCAATTTCACCATCTTCCTGAATAATTTTGGCCAGCTTGGTTAAGAACTGCCGTGAAATTGTTGCTGGCATGGTACCAATATTTTTACATGCCTCATGAAAAATTGAGATATGCACACGACCATCAAGATTCAATAAGGCATCCACAATCGCACGACTCACTTCAGCTTCAGTCGGAATAAACTCTCGATACTGACGAATCATTAAAATAGCAACCATCACCTCACGCGAACCCGTTGCTGTTTGCAAGGCACGTTGGATCAATTCAGGCCGCTGCCAATTTTCACGAATCTCGGGGTTCAACGGTTTAATTGCATCTCGTATCGCAAAACTAATCGGTGACAAGCGCAGTAAAGGTAATGGTTGTGGCGAGTTCCATGGTGTTGCAACATCTGGATTAGCTTCTTCTAGTGAACGGAATAAATAAAATAGCGGTTGGTTTCGCAGTTTTTTTAAATTTTCTAGTTGTAAATCATGAATGAGCGCTGGATTTAATTCAAAAATGCGCTGTTCAATACTCGGATGAATATTCATCCAGTTTTGCGGACTGAGTGAGTTTGCAAAACACATATGAGAAATCGATTCCGCATATTCACTATGAATTTGCGAACCTGAATGATGCACATAAATCCTTAATAAGGTTTGAATATTGGCATCATTTTGAATCAGACGTTTGGTTTTCTGGTCATTACGATAGGTTCGAGAACCCAAAGAGATATATTTAATAAAGCGGGAAATCAATACACCCAAGCTTCCGATCAACCAAATGACCGCGCCAATCGCTACAAAGAGGGTTTCAAACTTATTGTCCCGTGCTTGTCCATTTTTATAGAAACCACGTTTTGCAATTTTACTACCCCACTGACTAAAGGTCGTCAAACCGCTATATAAGATTTTCAAACGGGTATTTTCCGCAGCTTCCCCTGACAAGATTTTATTAAATTCATGGCTCAGCAAACCATACATTTCCATCTCATCTAAGGTTTGTAAGGCACCCCAGGTTAAAATGATCGATGTATCTCGAGGGCTAAAACCTGCGGTGAGTGCATTTACACCCACTTCATCGGGTAAGACATAAAGTGCAGGAGTATCGATTAGAAAGGTATCTGCCAGCTGCTCAGTCATACGCAGTGCAACACTTTCTTCAGGAATACTTTCTATCAGACTCAGACGACGCGCACCCAACTGTTTAGCAAGTGAATAACCACCTAAGCGAAAGGTGTAAAAATCATAGAGAACTGAAACCAACATAATCAGCAGTACAGCAGCCACTAAAAATGGGCTAAGAACATGCCAATAGATAGACTGAGTGGAATCATAATAATCCACAATTAAACCGACAATTACATTAATAATTGCGACGGTCAAAAACACTGCCGCCATACACATGGTGACAGGCCAAAACATATTTTTGTTTTTTATAAAATCATAACCCACACGTCTCAATGTAATACCCTTAAGCTACATTGTCTTTTGTTTGCTCATCATAAATGAAAAAAGCGGGAAATTCCCGCTTTTTCAGTATGTTTTCAGCAGATTATTCTTCACGAACACCTGTTAAATCCACAGAAGCTGCATCAATGTTAACATCGATATAAGCTGGCTTTTCATTTTTTGCAGAGTCATTACGCTTACGCTCTAATGCTGCTAAATATTCAGCATCAATACCGCCTGCCACATATTTACCATCAAATACCGAGCAATCAAAGTCCTGTAACTCAGGGACTTTCTTGGTGCGTACTGCAGATTTCAAATCTTCCAAATCTTGGAAAATTAGGCGATCAGCACCAATGATTTCACGAATTTCTTCTACACTTCGTTCAGACGCAATCAGTTCAGATTTGGCTGGCATATCGATACCGTACACGTTTGGATATTTCACCATCGGTGCAGCAGACGCAAAGAATACTTTTTTCGCACCCGCGTCACGCGCCATTTGAATGATTTCGTTACAAGTCGTACCACGTACAATCGAGTCATCGACCAATAGTACGTTTTTGCCTTGGAACTCTAGCTCTACAGGGTTTAGCTTTTGACGCACAGATTTCTTACGAAGTTGCTGACCCGGCATAATGAAGGTACGACCGATATAACGGTTCTTCATGAAGCCTTCACGGAATTTCACACCTAAGGTATTTGCAAGCTCGAGCGCAGAAGTACGTGAAGTATCAGGAATTGGGATCACGACATCGATATCGTGCTCATCACCCCATTCACGTAGAATTTTCTGAGCAAGTTTTTCGCCCATTTTCAAACGTGCTTTGTAAACTGAAATACCGTCAATGGTTGCATCTGGACGCGCAAAATATACGTATTCAAAGATACAAGGACGATATTCAGGGGCTACTGCACACTGCTTGGTCGACATCACGCCATCAGCAGTAATATAAATTGCTTCACCCGGTGCAATATCACGCTCAACCTTAAAGCCGAGCGCTGTAATTGCGACAGATTCAGACGCAATGATATATTCCATACCATTTTCAGTCTCACGCGAACCGTAGATCAATGGGCGAATACCATTTGGATCACGGAAACCCACAAGGCCCTGACCGGTGATCATAGCAACAACCGCATAACCACCTTTGCAACGTTCATGCACACGTGAAACCACGTGGAATACATCTTCAGCGCTTGGTGTAAGTTTTGCGCGTTTTTGCAATTCGTGAGCAAATACGTTTAATAATACTTCTGAGTCTGAATCAGTGTTCATATGACGTAAGTCAGTCTTGAACAAGTCATCATGAATTTCAGCAGCATTGGTTAAGTTACCGTTATGTGCAAGCGTGATGCCATAAGGTGAGTTTACATAGAATGGCTGAGCTTCAGCACTGCTAGAAGAACCAGCAGTTGGGTAACGAACATGGCCAATACCATAATTACCCTGTAATGCACGCATATGACGTGTGTGGAACACATCACGTACCATACCCGTATCTTTACGCAGGAATAAACGACCATCCTGACAAGTTACGATCCCGGCTGCATCCTGTCCACGATGTTGTAACATCGTTAACGCATCAAACAACATTTGGTTAACAGGTGATTTACCAGCTATACCAACTACTCCACACATAGCAACCTCGCAGACAAGCTAGGGTTAATAAAAAGGATTATTTGTTGAATCACCCGATCCAGAACGTCCGTGCATGTTCTGTGAATCAGATGGGAGGTCTGAAGATTTCTGAGCATCTTCAGACTGAATATGATGAAGTGCTTGATTTGCAGCATCTTTGGACAATTCGGTTGCCCAAGGCGCGTATGGTAATAATGACTGAACCATTTTAGATTGTTTCCAATGTGGTGAACTTTCTACCCAAGGACCTAGTCCCTGCATAGTGATCAGCACCACCAACAATCCTTTTAAGCTTCCAAAAACACCACCCGCCAGTCGATTTAACGGACCGAGCTTTAATGTTTTCAAAATACTGTTCAATAACCATGTAGCGACCCAAGTCATGACTACAATCAACAATACAATAAATGCGAACGCGGCAATCTTTTGTACCACTGGATCTGTACTTAAAGATGTCATCGAAGGTGCAAGGACGGTTGCATACTTTGCCGCAATGACAAGTGCAAGAATCCATCCAATGAAGTTCGCAAAGGCTTTTACAAATCCTTGACGCAAACCGTTAAGCCCTCCAATGAGCAAAATAATCAGTATAAAGATATCAATGGTATTCATGATATTTACAATGCGTCTACGCAGTCTTTTACAAGTGTCGGACCTGTATATATGAGGCCACTATACACTTGTACAAGGCTTGCTCCTGCTTTTTGTTTCGCAACAGCATCCGCGCCCGACAAAATACCACCCACACCGATCAATGGAATTTGACCGTTTAATACTTTAGCAAAAGCCGCCAAACATGCCGTACTTTTTTCAAAGACTGGCGCGCCGGATAGACCACCAGCTTCATCACCAAATGGAAGGCCTTCAACACCTTCACGTGACAAAGTCGTATTGGTGACAATCAGACCATCAATTTTAAATTTTAACAATTGTTGTGCAATAAAATTAATGTCTTCTGGTTCTAGATCTGGTGCAACTTTAAGTACTAAGGGTACATAATGTTGATTTTCATCCGCCAACTCGAGTTGACGTTTCTTGAGCGTCTCTAACAGTTCAGTCAAAGCATCACCGCTTTGTAAGCTGCGAAGATTTTTTGTGTTAGGAGATGAAATATTAACCGTAATATAAGAAGCGTAGTTATAAACTTTTTCTAGACAAATCAGATAATCGTCAACTGCTTTTTCAACAGGTGTGACTGCATTTTTACCGATATTGATCCCAAGTACACCCTTAAATTTTGCAGCTTTGACATTTTCGATCAGCCGATCCACGCCATCGTTGTTAAAACCCATACGGTTAATAATGGCTTTTGCTTTCGGTAAACGAAATAAACGAGGTTCAGGGTTTCCTGATTGTGGAAGTGGTGTAATTGTACCAATTTCAATAAAGCCGAAGCCCTGGCTCGCCAGCGCATCGATATAAGCACCGTTTTTATCAAGACCGGCTGCTAAACCAACTGGATTCGGAAATTCGATTCCCATACATGTCACTGGTTTAGACGCCACGTTTTGACGCATCATTCCCATCTTGTGAGAAGATTTCAACAGCGATAATGTCAGCTCATGTGCACGCTCTGGTGCTAAAGTAAACAACAAAGGGCGGGCTAGAGAATACAACATATCTATAAAAGTCTACTGCTTTTTAAGTCGGCATATTATAGGCACAGCACAAATAAAACACCATGCTTAGCAGATCTTTATTTTTACCGATTATTGCACACTCGCTGTTAATTTGACCTGTCCCGCTTCAGAACTTAATTCCATCTTTTCAATACTTAAGCCCATTTGAACCAATTGCGTCAAAAAATTGGCCAGAATTGCATAATTTTCATGCATCACAGCAATCTGTATTTGCTCGCCGACTTGTTGAGATGCTACTGACAAGCCCTGTTGTTGCGATACACGCTGAACTTTTTCCAACGCGCTCAGTTGTGTATCACCTGCTGGTTTCATCGTGACAGCATTACTTTGCATCCAAACAACAGTATCCTTGAGTTCATTCACGCGCTTTTGTTGAAAATTTGCAGCTTTGTTCATATAAAACAGTGCCGAACCAATCGCTGCCACTACAACAAAAATCGTGGTAAAGATCACCATGACTCGTTCACGAGTAGAAAGTTGGTCTAAATAATCAGTGATGCGCTCAATTTGCCCATCTATACGTTGCTGTAGGTTTTCCATTTTTATCATTATTGTATTTTCACCAATCCAATCGCGCCGTTGGCACTTGGTTGAATATTCCCTAATTCAACTTTAAAACCTTGTTGTTTTAATTGATTGGTTAGGGTTTGCAGTACTTCTGCCGAATTGGCTTTTAGCTCCATATTTAACATCGAGGCTTCATAGCTCACACGATTTGCAGAAATTTGGTTTTGCATTAGAACAGGACCAACACGGCTCAGTAAGGACAGCGCCTGCGCATTGCCTGTTTGACTCTGACGCAATTGTGACTCGAACTGGCTTTTCAGCGTTTGTTCAGTGACAGGATAGCTTTGCCCAAACCAATATTTAAACTGATCAATCGCTTGTGCCGCAGTGATATTAGCCACTTTTTTGTATTGATACCAACGAACTGTATCATAGCTAAACTGTGTAATTAAAGCCGCGACCAAAACTGCTGCACATGCTTTCCAATAGCCACCCACACCACTATTGGCTTTGGCTTTCGGCAAAACATTGAGTGGATGTTGTTTCGGTTTTTTTATATTGGGTAGTTCATAATGAAAAGATTCAATGTGATCATGCGTTACAGCGGCTTCAAGACTATGCGTCTGATCTGAACTTAGATTTGAAATCTTATAGTTCGGCTGACCAATTTGATAATCTAAATACAATGCCAAATCATCAACAGACTGACCGACATATTCACTATTTCGGACCAATAAATGACCGCTGACATTTGCCAAAACATGTTGCCCTGCTTCTGGACTTGGCAAGACCAAAAAGTCAGGTAATAACGAAATAACTTTTACAGGAATTAGCGTCAAAGCATGCTGCATCGTTTCGACTGCACTATGTGCAATCCCCATGACCGTTAATTCATCTGGACTTTGAAAATGATGCAATACTTTCATTGCATCCAAAGGCAAAATGACATATTCCTCAAGTAAATATTTTACGCCGTCTGGGCCAAGTTTTTTATATTGGTTTTTTGGAAAATTTTGCTGAATGATTTGTACATCACGACTCGGAAAGAAAACAACCGCTTCCTTTCCCGCATGCGGCTGAATTTCCTGAATCAACTGTTCAAGTGTCGATGACTGCTTCCAGAAATCCCCTTCTGACCATTGCCAAACCCCATTGGCTTCGGGCATCCATAAATACAACATTAATTTTTCTGCCGTTTTAATTGGTTTTTATGTTGATGGTATAAACGTTTTAATTTGTGTCGATAACCCTGGAGCAATGACCGCTTGTTCATAAATACGCGCTTCTGCCAAAGCATAGGGATTAAAATATTCTGAGACCAAAACACTGGCCATATGTGCCACAACGTTCATATGGCACACCACAACAATAGACTCATACGGTAAATGTGACAACCATTCCACTGCAACTTTGGCATCATCTTCAGGTTTGATGGCATTACAAATAACCACAGGTACATGTGGAAAATGTTTTTGCAAAGATGAAAGTGTTTGCTGCGCCCGCAGTAGCGGACTCACCACAAAAACGTCTGGTTGAATTATATCTTTCAAATATGCTGCAGTTTCTGCCGCTTGAGTTTGTCCGCGCGCTGTTAAAGGACGCTTTTCATCATTCCCCATTACTGGCGGAGCAGCTTCGCCATGCCTAACCAATGTCAGTTGCATAAAATTTCCTTATTCTATTCCGCACATTATATACAGCCAGTATGACAAAGCTATGTGTATTGCATATTAATCAGCAAACTTAAACTTGCTGATGTGGCAAGACAAATTCAACGTCACTGCGATGTCCATTTTTCATCAATGACAAAGCAATGTTCAGGGCCGGCGCACCTTCAAAAATCACTTCATACAATGCACTGGTAATTGGCATATACACACCGAGCTCTTCAGAGCGTGCGCGTACTTGCACAATAGTATTAATCCCTTCCGCAGTTTGTCCTAGTTCTTTGGTCGCTTGTTCTAAGCTTTTACCACTGCCGAGTGCAAAACCGACTTGGTAATTACGACTGAGCGGACTACTACAAGTTGCAAATAAATCACCGACACCAGATAAACCTAGGAATGTTAATGGGTTTGCGCCTAATTTCACTGCAAAACGGCTCATTTCTGCCAAAGCACGTGTCAAAATCATACTCTTGGTATTTTCACCGACACCATAAGCCGCAGCTAGACCCATCGCGACTGCATAGATATTTTTCAGAGCACCGCCCAATTCCACGCCATGCACATCATCACTTGCAAATACACGGAATAATGCACTGTGCAGCGCTTGTTGAACAGCATAACGAACCAGTTCAGATTGGCTTGCAATCACAGTCCCCGCAGGTTGCCCCGCAACAATTTCCTTCGCCAAGTTTGGCCCTGAAAGCACACCATAAGGGACTTCAGGAAGTTCTTCACGAATAATATCGCTCATAAAGCTAAAGGTATTGGCTTCAATACCTTTGGTTAAAGACACCACTGCTTGTGACGTGATAAAAGGCTTGATCTGCTGTAAAACACTACGGAAAGAATGGCTCGGAATGGCTACCAAAATAATGTCACGATTACATACTGCTTCTTCTAAATCTGAAACAGCGAGCAAACCTGCTTCTAATTGAAAATCTGGCAAGTAACGTTTATTAATATGTGTTGCATTGATGTCCGCAGCTACCGCCTCATCACGAATCCATATCATGGTGTCACAGCCATTACGTACTGCAGTATTAGCCATCGCAGTACCAAAACTCCCACCACCCAGCACCGTAACACGCAGTGCAGTTTTTTGATCAACTGACACAGGGCTAACAAGACTTGCAAAATCAAGTTCTGACATTGTTCTTTTATCCTAATTTCTTTACTGATCGATCTTGTTCAATCGACCTATTTTTCACTTTTATTGGTTTGCTTTATGCCAATGGCTTACAAAGTCAGCAGACTGTATTTCAGCACGCGGTGGAATTGCTTTCACTGCTGTACCGATATAAATAATGCCTGAAATCAAATCGTTTTCCGTTAAGCCTAAGGCTTGTTTAAACAATTTAGATTCAACCACCGCCCCACTACGCCACATGGTTGAAAAGCCCTGTGCTTGTAAAGAGAGCAAAAAGTTTTGTACTGCTGCGCCTGAACTTAAAATTTGTTCGAAATGCGGAACTTTGGGATGATCTTGTAATTGAGTTAAAGCCAAAACCAAGAGTGGCGCACGAAATGGATGGTGTTTCACACGTTCCAACTGCGCTTCTTCTGTTTGTCCAGTATCGGCTAAAGCATGTGAAAGCAACTCACCAAATGCTTCACGTTCAGTTTCAGGAATAATCACGAAACGCGTAGGCTTAAGACGATGATGATCTGGCGCCGTTAAAGCGGCTTGAAACGCATTTTCCAATTGCTCAGCATTCGGCGCAGGTTCAATTAAATGACCAATCGACTGACGCTGATGAATATTTTGATGAACTGTATCAACTGCTGATTTTAGAATTGACATCTATACACTGTACTTTAAAACGTTTGCTCAAGATTAGCATATTCTCAATAACTTACTCTAGAATGTTTACGTCAGACTCGGTGCTTATTTGTTAAGTCAGCTTTATTCACAGATTTACTATAAAAAAACCGCATAACTTGTACAGCAGTTCCCTGTTCTATAAGAAATTTTATGTTCAAATAAATCAAATTATTTCTAACTCGGGGCACCGCATGAAAAAATTCAACAAAACTGTTGCCATTGTTAGCACGCTAAGCGCAACTGTGCTTTTAGCTGCATGTACATCTACGCCAACAAAATCTTTAGCGATTCAAAAACCAAATAATCAATATGAAGTGACCGCCGTAGGTAAAACCAGTTTAGCGGCAAAAAATAATGCAATTGCAGCTGCAAATAGTACCTGTGGTAAAAATGCGACCCCTGTCGTGGTAGATGAAAAGCAAGAATACAACGGTGTATTAAAAGGCGTGGTCGATGAAAAGACAGGTCAAATGATTCAGGCTGCGGCTGGCGTACTTGGCACCATTACAGGAAATAGCGGCAGTATCAGCAAAGATGATGATTACCAAACTGTACTGACCTTTAGTTGCCGTGCCAACTAAAACGTTAGTCTGTGATGTCGTTTTGTCATTAACTCAAAATGAAATTATCGTCATGAAATAATTGTTATGAAATAGTCGAGATGAAATAAAAAAAGCCTGCAAATCTGCAGGCTTTTTTTGAAGCAAAAATTAGCAATAACCGTCTAAACGGGTTAAAGGTAATTTTTGACCAATGGCTTTTTCAATTTCAGGTAGTGAAAAAGCATCATCTTCAGACAAGAAACTAATACTGACACCACGTGTTCCTGCACGACCTGTACGACCGATACGGTGTACATAATCATCAGACTGTTCAGGAAGTGTAAAGTTCACGACATGAGAAACGCCATCGACATGGATACCACGACCTGCAACGTCTGTTGCAATCATGATGTTATGTTGACCATTTTTAAACTGATCAAGCATTTTCAAACGCTTATCTTGAGCGATTTCACCTGACAACATCACCACTTTATAACCGTCTTTTTTGAGATGATCATAAAGTTTACGCACTTGATCACGACGGTTGGCAAAGATCATGACCTTTTCAATTGGTTCATCACGTAAGATGTCTTCCAATAATTTATATTTATCAGACTTCGCCACCATGTAGACACGTTGCTCTACATCTGCATTGGTTTTTTTCTCAGGTTCAATTTCAACAGTTACTGGTTCAAACAACCATTGCTGTGCCAAATTTAAAACATCATAACTAAATGTTGCAGAGAACATCAAAGTTTGTCGTTGTTCTTTACGTGGTGAAAAGCGCACGATACGTTTTACAGATGGGATAAAGCCCATATCTAATAAACGGTCAGCTTCATCAATCACTAAAAATTCAATTTGATCGAGCCAAACTTCTTTTTGTTCCACAAAGTCAATTAAGCGACCTGGGGTTGCAACCATAATGTCGACAAAATTACGATTTAATAGATTTTTTTGCTTATCAAAATCTACCCCACCGAGCAAAGTCATGACATTGAGATCAGTGTATTTCACTAATTCTTTAGCATCACTTTCAATTTGCAATGCAAGCTCACGGGTTGGTGCAAGAATCAATGCACGCGGTTCACCACGATAACGCTGTTCCTTAATTGGATTATTCAACAAGTCATTGATCACACTGACCAAGAAAGCCGCAGTCTTCCCAGTACCAGTTTGAGCACGACCAATAGCGTCATGTCCAGCCAATGTAAATTTTAAAACCTTTTGCTGAATAGGCGTCATATCCTTAAAACCTAAAGCATCAATGGCTTTTTTAAGGTTCGGATGTAAATTTAAGGTTTCAAAACCTGATGACATATAGATGTGCCCTAATTGAATAATCACAAAATTGCTGAAGCATTATAAACAAAAAACGCCCCAATTTACATTGGAGCGTTTTTGAGTACATTCAGACGATTAGTCTAAAGGTTGTACTTCTTCAGCTTGGAAGCCTTTTTGACCTTTAACAACGCTGAATTCTACGCGTTGGCCGTCACGAAGTGAACGGTGGCCTTCGCCCATAATTGCGCGGAAATGAACGAATACGTCGTCGCCGCCGTTACGTTGAATAAAGCCAAAGCCTTTAGTGTCGTTGAACCATTTAACAACGCCTTGTTCACGAGCTGTCATAAGTTAATCCTTATCGTATTTAAAAAAGAAGGACCACCCGGTGTTGCAAACAGCAGACCAAACAAGGTTAAAAAAAATATTTTTATTTCTAAGCTTGTAATCATTCTGTAAAACTATCAACAAAATCCCGGTTACATCCAAATATATCAAGAGTTAAGAGGCTTCACAGCCAACAAAAATCTTAACAACGCAACGAGCTTAACACGGGTTTACCGCAATTAATAGATTTTTTTGATCTATTTTCCTTTTGAATATTCTTATTTTTTCACATCGTTTGAGTTATAAATTACAGAGGATTTTTACCTATTTTAGGTTGGGATTTGGCACTGTATTTGCTAATATTTCCATTGAAATGTAAACATGTTGGATCTGCTTCGTGAGTGACAGCCAAAATTCGCTTTTAACTGTAGATGCAATGGGTAAACCCTGCCCGATGCCACTATTGATGCTCAAAAAAGCTTTAAAGAAAAGTCCAGACCAATCTTTATTGTTAATGTCATCGGATCCGCACAGCCAACAAGATGTATCACGATACTGTCAAATACATCAGTTAAACTGTGAAATGCGCAAAATTTCAGATTCTGAGTTTCATTACTTAATTGAATCTTAAAAAGATTCAGTTAAACTAAATTGCTTCATAATTGAATAAAAGTTTACATTTCTATACCCAATTTTCCATAATTTACGGAAATATTGGATTAAGATGAATCTTAGTTATTGGGCTTACCCATTTTTAGTTCTCAAGGAGAAAACATGAGTGACAGCAGCAATCAATTGATGCCCCTGTCATTATCGGCACCTGGGGTGAATCTTGGTGCTTATATTAGTACTGTTAATCAGATTCCAATTTTATCGGCCGAACAAGAAAAAGAGCTGGCCGAGCGTTATTATTACGACCAAGATTTAGACGCAGCTAAAATGCTGGTGATGTCGCATCTTCGTTTTGTTGTGCATATCGCACGTAGCTATGCAGGCTACGGCTTGCCACAAGGTGACCTGATTCAAGAAGGTAACTTGGGCTTAATGAAAGCGGTAAAACGTTTTGACCCAAATATGGGCGTACGTCTCGTATCTTTTGCTGTGCATTGGATTAAAGCAGAAATTCATGAATATGTGATTCGTAACTGGCGTATTGTCAAAATTGCGACCACTAAAGCGCAGCGTAAATTATTCTTTAATTTACGTAGCTTAAAAAAGTCATCTAAAAAATTAACTTTGGCTGAAGCACAGTCGATTGCCAATGACTTAAATGTGACACCTGAACAAGTCTTGGAAATGGAAGGCCGTTTAACCGCTTATGATGCTGCGTTTGAAGCTCAAGGTGATGACGACGATGAAGGTTCGACCCATGTCGCTCCTGCCCTTTATCTCGAAGATAACCGTTACGACCCTGCGCGTTTAGCGGAAGATGAAGACTACGAAGAACAAAGCACTTCAGCTTTACATGAAGCCATGGATCAGCTGGATGATCGTTCACGTAACATCTTACAACGTCGCTGGTTAGATGACGAAAAGTCGACACTGCATGAATTGGCGGCGGAATATAATGTATCTGCTGAACGTATTCGTCAGTTGGAAAAAAATGCGATGGAAAAAATTAAAGTCGCAATGTCTTCAAACTAAGTTGAAGACTTTTCCCAGTCATTCTAAAAAAGAGCATTTCGATGCTCTTTTTTATGTCTGAATAGTATTGAATGACAAACTACAACACAAAAACTTTGGGCATTTTTGCTTTAACCCTGCGCGCTAAATATGCTATGGTTATGCGCAAATTTTGTTAAGGTGAATGCACATGTGGATTGCCATTTCCGCACTTAACTTAGCTTTTGCTGTGATGCTTGGTGCCTTTGGTGCACACGGATTAAAAGCGCGCGCGACTGAAGCCCAATTGGCTTGGTGGCAAACTGCAACGGACTATTTCTTTTACCATGCACTAGGCTTACTTGCCCTCGCGATCTTATCCAAAGTCATTCCCCAACTTCCAATTAAAGCTAGTTTCCTCCTTATACAAGTTGGTATTTTCTTCTTCTGTGGTTCTTTATATGTGATGGCTCTAGGCTTACCACGTGGTCTCGGTGCCATTACCCCAATTGGTGGAGCGCTGATGATTGCTGGATGGCTCATATTGGCCTGGAATGCATTTAAATACGCAAAATAATTAACAACAGATTTTGGCCTTATTCAATAGGTAAGGCAGCAAGAACGGAATCCAAAAATGCAAATCTATTTAAACGGCGAAGCTACACAAACCGAATGTGTCAACCTCTTGCAATTGGTTCAACAATTACAACTGGAAGGCAAACGCTTCGCTGTTGAAAAAAATGAAATGATCATCTCGAAAAGTAAATTGGAACAAACCCCAATTGCAGAGCAAGATCATATTGAAATTATTCATGCCGTAGGTGGCGGCTAAAATGGAGCTCCCATGGAAGATACACCCCTAATCATTGGTTCACGTACATTTAATTCACGACTTTTAGTTGGTACAGGTAAGTACAAGGACTTAACGGAAACTGACCAGGCCATTCAAGCTAGTGGTGCTGAAATTGTGACCGTTGCCATTCGCCGTGTGAATATTGGTCAACATCCAGACCAGCCGAACTTGCTTTCTGTAGTTCCACCTGAGAAATATACGATTTTGCCAAATACAGCCGGTTGTTTCGATGCGAACAGCGCGGTTCGTACTTGTATGTTGGCGCGTGAACTATTAGATGGTCACAATCTGGTTAAACTTGAGGTTTTAGGCGATGAGAAAACCCTATATCCAAATATTACCGAGACTTTAAAAGCTGCACGTACATTGATTGACGATGGCTTTGAAATCATGGTTTATACCTCAGATGACCCGATTGTGGCACAAGAACTGGAAAGCATGGGCTGTGTAGCCATTATGCCTTTAGGTAGTCTCATTGGCTCAGGTTTAGGCATTCTCAACCCACATACTATTTCGATCATTAAAGACAATGCCAAAGTGCCTGTCTTGGTCGATGCGGGTGTAGGTACAGCAAGTGATGCAGCGATAGCGATGGAATTGGGCTGTGATGGCGTATTAATGAATACAGCAATTGCAGCAGCTCAACACCCTGTTCTGATGGCTTCAGCGATGAAAAAAGCAGTTGAAGCCGGTCGTGAAGCGTTCCTAGCAGGACGTATGCCGCGTAAACGCATGGCAAATGCCAGTTCACCTGAAACCGGATACTTCTTTAAATAAGAACTCAATCACGGTATAAAAGAGGACTCTATAGAGTCCTTTTTTTGATTTTAAAACCTAATAACAATGAAAATATCCCATATATTTTGTACTTTTAGTCTTTGTGCCGCATCTAGTTGGCTGTCAGCCCAAGTGCCCAGCACAGCCAAATCACTTGCACCGCAAGGTTGGAACATTTTGATGGCTACGACTGGCGACCTAAACAAAGATCAAATGCCAGATGTTGCGATGATCGTGGAAAAACAAAAAGTCGATGTGGTGACCTATGATGACGATGGAAAAGTCGTTCATAACCATCCACGAAAACTCATCGTGTTTTTTAAAACCGCAAAGGGATATCAACGTATCGTTGAAAACCATAGTATCCCAGTCGCTCAGCAGCCGAATTCATGCTTACTTGATCCACTTGCTGAAGCAGAAGACATCCAAATCAGTAAAGGCAATTTACTCGTTCATTTTAGTTATTTTATGGCTTGTGGTGGCTGGGAATGGCCCCGACATAGTTACACCTTCCGTTGGCAAAATCAACGCTTTGACCTGATTGGTTTTGACTACAGTAGCTTTCACCGAGCTTCTGGTGAAGAAACATCGAAAAGCTATAATTTTTCGACCTTAAAACGTAAGGAAATTGTAGGCGGCAATATGTTTGAAGATGCCAAAACTCAAACCAAATGGTCAACCTTCAAAGCACCACAGCAACTGACGCTTAAAAATATTAACTTTGATGATTTCTATACACAGTTCGAGTACTAAGTTGAACCTGAGCAATGCCAATCTAGCAATAAACAAACCGCCAATTTCGGCGGTTTGTTTATTCAATTTCAAAACTGAATTTAAAGAACTGATGTTACGCAGTAAAATCAGAAACGTAATTTGATTCAAATAAAAGAATGATACGCGGTATCGTCATCCGTAATTGTTTGAGACAGAGCTACTTCTAATAAAAATGTTTTTGCGATACTTTGAAAAATTAGACGGTAGTGAACGAGTTTTGCGGATGACAATGGTTTTGGGTACTTTTGCCTAAACAAAAGTACCTCCAGCCGAAGGCTAAACCCTTTATTCAAACGCTAAATGTAAGACTCCGTCGAATCGGCTTAAAAATCATTTAAAAAATGCGAATTACTTTTACGGGCGAAACATCTTTTAAGGAATCAATCCTTCATCACGCATCGCAATTTGAACTGATTGGCGCTCTGCAACTTTGTTGCGTAATGCAATGATATTTTTATATGGCGTTAAATCATGTCCGATGCCATTTGACCAATTTGTCAGTACAAAGAGATAGGCATCTGCTGGGCCGAAGTTATCATCGACCAAGTAGTCGTTATCCGATTCACCAATCGCTTTATCGATATATGTCAATAAACGATCAATTTCTGCATAGGCTTTTTCTTTAGCGTCTGCATCTAGTGGAGCACCAAAGAATACGGCATAAGCATCATGTAATTCTGAGTTCAAATAGCCAAGCCATTCTAAAACTTTGGCACGACCTAAACCTGATGGAGGAATTAAGTCTTGTTTAGGATCATGTTGTGCAAGGAACGGTAAAATGGCCACGTTCTCGGTCAGGATCAAACCTGGGTTGATTTCTAATGCAGGTACATAACCTTTTGGGTTGATCTCGTAATAATCCACCCCTTTTTCTGTTTTATGGTTTTTTAGGTCAACACGGACCAAATCAAAATCGACATTAATTTCATTTAAAATTATATGTGATGCTAATGAACATGCACCTGGAGAATAATAAAGCTTCATATCTGATCCTTGTTATGTACTATTCAATGTTTTAAATCTCTTCTGTCAAACTTTCAAGTGATCAAACCTGTAAATTGCAAAAAAGCGTAAATGCTGAAACACATATACTCATTGACTATTGTCCATAATCAAGAAGATTTCAAGTCAATCTGTTATGCATTTTTATACTCAGTTGTTTTAACATAGCCGCGTTTAAGATTTGATGAAAAGTTACCGTGTTACAACTTAAAAAAGAACAATGGTTTTCCAATATTCGTACCGATGTGCTCGCTGGCTTAGTAGTTGGACTGGCGCTAATTCCAGAATCGATCGCCTTTTCAGCTATTGCTGGGGTTGACCCTCAGGTTGGTTTGTACGCTTCGTTTTGTATCGCCGGCACCATTGCCTTATTTGGTGGTCGTACAGCAATGATTTCAGCTGCTACGGGTGCGATGGCCTTACTTATGATCACATTGGTCAAAGATCATGGTTTGCAATACCTTTTGGCTGCCACGGTTTTAACTGGTGTCATACAAATCATTGCTGGCTATTTTAAAGTGGCAAAACTCATGCGCTTTGTCTCGCAGTCAGTGGTGTATGGTTTTTTAAATGCACTCGCGATTTTGATTTTTGTCGCACAGCTACCTGAAATTTCAAAGATGGATAGTTTGGGCTATGTCTTTATGCTTTTAGGACTTGCAATAATTTATCTTTTTCCATATCTACCTAAAATTGGCAAAGCTATTCCATCACCGCTGATTTGCATTATTGTCCTCAGTAGCTTGGCATTATTTTTGGGTGCTGACCTGCGTACTGTAAGTGATTTGGGCAAGTTTCCAGAGACTTTACCCATGTTCTTGATTCCTGACATTCCTTTCAATCTTGAAACCCTCACGATTATTTTCCCCTTTTCCATCACCCTAGCAACAGTTGGCCTATTAGAAACCATGATGACCACGACAGTGATCAATGAAGTCACTGGAACTGAAGGAGATCGTCATCAGGAATGTCGTGGTCAAGGGATTGCCAATATTGTCAGTGGTTTTATGGGCGGCATGGCAGGTTGTGCCATGATTGGTCAGTCGATTATTAATGTCAGCTCTGGCGCGCGAACTCGCCTCTCCACTTTGGTTGCAGGTGTATTTTTGTTGTGCTTAGTGGTGTTCTTAAAAGACTGGTTGGCCTATGTCCCAATGGCGGCCTTAGTTGCGATTATGGTCATGGTGTCATTCACTACTTTCCAATGGAATTCAGTCAAGCAATTTTCAAAGCATCCGATGTCTTTTAATGTCGTGATGATTGCTGTGGTGATCGTGGTGCTTACAACGCATAATTTAGCTCTTGGCGTATTGGTTGGAGTGCTCCTCTCTGCGTTGTTTATTATTAATCAACTGGAAAGCTCGGTAAAAGTCACATCAGAACTTAAAGACAATATCCGTAATTACACGGTCTATGGACAAGTTTTCTTTAGTAGCTCTGAGAGTTTTTATCAATTTTTTGATTTTCAGGAGACGGTTCGTCATGTGCGAATTGATCTGAGTCATGCCCATATTTGGGATATTACCTCCGTTAATATTTTAAAAAATGTCGTGCAAAAATTTGAGTCAAAACAGATACAAGTAGACGTTTTTGGCTTAAATGAAGCAAGTAGTACTTTACTTGACCGTGTCAGTGACTAATGGGTTTTTGAAATATTCACTTTGAATCAAATCAATTTTCAATAAAGTGTGACCTATTGAAACCCTATGCAGGATGTATATAGCAAAGGGTTTCAATAATCAAAGTCTCATTTGTAATGACATTACATCAAATACCAAGCCTATAAAAAAGAGAAAAATTCACCATTCATTCGATTTAACTGTATAATTCATCTCATAAAATTATAACTATCAATAATAAAACAAAGATTTGATCTGACTTTCTATTTATTTTTTTAAATTGTGGATACACAAAATTGGGGGAATTTTGATGGTATGGTTTTGGTCACGACACTGCATTCAAGCAAATCGGCTGCTGGTCTTAGCGAGTCTATTTTGCCTGCTATGTTGTATCGCTATACCCAGTTTTGCCAATGCCACCCCACAGATCTCAAGCAGTCATTGTCCTGTTGAAATTACCCATATTGCCACAGCTAAAAGCGCTGTCGAGCAAGAGCGCCCACGTACAGGTTGGCAAAATCTGCAAAAGCTTCCAGACACTTGGAATAAACGTTGGCCGGATTATCATGGTATCGCTTGGTACAAAATCCAATTTAAGTTGAACTGTGACCTCCATCAGTTAAATCAGCCCATTGCTATCGCTATACAAGGCATCACCCAAAGTGGACGGGTTTATATCAACGAAGCCCTACTTTGGCAAGATTACATTTCAGCAGAACATTTTTCGCGAAGCCAACATCAACCTAGACTGTTGAACTTACCTAGCTCGAGTTTAAAGCAAGGTGTAAATACCATTTGGGTGCAAGTGTATGGTTCGGTGACCCAAAAATCAGGACTCAGTTCAGTTCAAATTGGGGATTACCAGCAAGTCTATGACACCTTTAAAATTTGGTTACTCGAACAACGACAATTAGTCGAACTGAATACGATGATTAATTTCGTCGTGGCCGTGTTCTTTTTTTTAGCATGGCTCGCCAATCGTAATGAAAGAGCTTACTTATGGTTAACCATTACAGGCATGGCTTGGGTATTTTATAGCCTGTGTATTATTTTTAATGGGCCAATTGCATTTCTAACCACCGTACAGGTCGATCGTCTACAAAATATTATTTTCTGTTTTTATACGGTTTTTGGCTGTATTGGTGCGTGGTATTTTGCAAACCACCCCTTCCCAAAAATTCAAAAGCTGTTATTAAGCCTTGCCACTATCGCAGCGCTCTGTATTGGTTTTGCACCAGAGGCTTATTTAAAAACCGTCATCCAAATTTGTTTTAGCTTCTTTGTTTTGGTCTTTGTGGCCAAATGTATTAGCTATCCGTACTTGGCGTATAAAGCCAAAATGGCCGAAACCTATTTGCTTGCAACGCTGTATCTGATTTATTTACCGATTGCGGTACATGATGCGCACTTTATGATGACCATGGAGGGTCATGCGCTCTCACCGTATACTGGGCCACTGACCACCCTCGTCTTGGGTGGCGTACTGGCTTTGCGTTTAGCTCGACACACCCGTCAAATTGAACGTTTTAATAAGACCTTAACTGAAAATGTACAACGTGCAGAACTGAAACTTGCTACCTCACTCGGTCAACAACATCAACTCGCACTTGAAAATGCACGACTTCAAGAACGAATTCATTTATCTCATGACTTGCATGATGGTTTAGGCGGATCTATTGTCCGTTCAATTTTACTGTTAGAACAAAATGACAAAATTGAAAAACCACAAATCATGTCGATGCTTAAACTGTTCCGAAATGATTTAAGACAAGTTATCGATTCGGGTTCAAGTATAGGGACGAAAGTTCCAGACACCCCGATCGAATGGGCGGCGCCGATTCGCCATCGCTTTGTACAGCTCTTTGAAGAATTAGACATGAGCTCGAGCTGGAAATTTGCTGCCGAATGGATTCACTCACCCTCTGCGACCCAATGCCTCAATTTGACTCGTGTCGCAGAAGAAACCCTGACCAATATTTTAAAGCACAGTCAAGCAAGCAAAGTTCAGGTCAGTTTGTGCGAAACAGAGACTCAGCTGATCTTACGTATTGAAGATAACGGTATCGGCTTCAACCCTGACGAAGTTGAGCAAGGCCTACATGTCGGCCTTCACAGTATGCAAACGCGAATCCATCGTATTGGTGGTGAATTTAAAATACAGTCACAGCCGGGTTGTACCGTGCTTGAGGCCATTTTGCCGTTTAAGCTTGACGGTGCTGATAATGAAGATCTTGACGATAAAAACGCCTAGCTTAATGTTATTTCATCACTTTTGAGCTGAGCATTTGACTGCTCATTGCAAATGCTCAGCACGGCTTCAGTCGGTGAGATTGAGCAAAAAGCGGATTTATTCACGGTAAAAAATTTGACTTGTGCATCTCAGGACTTAAAATACCGCATTCGAATTTTTTACATTTGCCAAAGTTATGTCGAACGATCAATTAGACCAGCACGCAGTAGATCTGGATAACCTAAACGAACACCGTGAAATCGTGACGTTTATGCGCCGCTCTGCGCCACTTAATACTTCGCAACGTACTGCGCTGGAACAATATGGTCATCTAATTTTGGAATACCCCGTTGGTGATTTGCGTCAGCATTTTGAACACCCTGAACGCCCATTAACTGTAGAGATCGGTTTTGGTATGGGTCGCTCTTTGGTGCTAATGGCAAAAGCAAACCCAGAGCGAAACTTTGTCGGCATTGAAGTGCATGTTCCGGGTATCGCTCAATGTGTTTATGAAGCAGGTCTTGCAGGTTTAACTAACCTTCGAGTATTGGATGCTGATGCCATCCAAGTGCTACGTGAAATGCCAGATAACAGTATTAATACTGTGCAATTATACTTCCCAGATCCATGGCAGAAGAAACGTCATTTCAAACGTCGTTTTGTATCTCATGACCGTATGCCATTGGTTGAAGAAAAATTAGAAATCGGCGGCACATTCCACTCAGCAACTGACTGGGAACCGTATGCTGAATGGATGATCGAAGTTCTTGAAGAACGTCCACGTCTTGAAAACCTTGCGGGTAAAGGCAATAGCTACCCTCGTCCAGACTGGCGTCCACAAACTAAATTTGAACGTCGCGGAATTGAAGCAGGCCATAAAATTAATGACTTCATCTTCAAAAAAGTAAACTAATTTTTGAATGAAATAAAAAACCACCGTTAGCGGTGGTTTTTTATTGCTGTTTTTGATCTGAGATTTATCTGTGTTGTATCAAATCACATAAAAACGAATAACCACTAGGCTACTTGCGCTTGGAGCTGACTTTGTCGAATCATATCCACGGCTTTTTCAGCAATCATCACTGTCGGCGCATTGGTATTGCCATTCACCACAGAAGGCATAATAGAGGCATCGACGACACGAAGGTTTTGAATCCCGTAGACTTTTAATTCAGGGTCAACCACAGACATCTCATCCACGCCCATCTTACAACTACCGACAGGGTGATAAACTGTATCCACACGCTGACGTAAGATTGCACGTATATCATCATTTGTTTTGACCAGTGAGGTAAATAAATCTTGCTGATAATGACTCGATAAAGACGGAGACATCATTAATTGCTGCGTCAACTTAAAGCCTTGTACCAAATCTTCTAAATCCTGCTCATTCCCTAAAAAGTTTGGATCAATCAATAATGGATCATTTACACTGGAACCACTTAGTTTGATCGTGCCACGACTTCTTGGATTGAGCAGACACACATGACAAGATAAACCATGGCTTGCGTGAAATTTACGTGCATGGTCATCTACTAACGCCACAACAAAGTGTAATTGCAAATTTGGAATGGCTAAATCGGGTGAAGACTTTAGAAAACCACCACATTCTGCAAAATTTGAAGCAATCATACCTCGTCGTTCCTTACGATAGCGACTGATCTGCTTGAACATATCAATTGAGCCAGGTAAGGACACGCCAAATGTGCCTTGGTATTCTTTGACTTTATAACCAAAAATGAAATCGGGATGATCGTGGAAGTTCTTTCCTACACCCGGTAATAAGACCTCCCGTCTGGCTTTTAGGTGTTTCATTTGCCCTGCATGTTGTACTTCTACACCAGTCGCAACTTGATGCTCTATGGTAATTTTATGTGTCGTTGCTTTGGTTAATACAGTTAAATTTGGCCGATCTAAATGTGGAAATAAGTACGCACGCGCCACACTACAACGTTCTCCATTGATATGCGTAACCTGATAAACCCCTAAGCCTTCTTGTTCTGCACCATTAAAATCATCGAGGACTTTATGGCCTTGTGCACGAGCCGCTTCGGTATAGCGTTGATGGAAAATATTGTCGCTTTGCACATCTGTGACGGATAGAGGGCCGTCATTACCGTGGAATTCATTCTGTATTCGATTGTTATTTTCTGAGCGAATAAAATAGGGCAAGACCTCGTCGTATGACCAGCCAGTATTGCCCTGTGCTGCCCATTGATCATAGTCATTTTTATGTCCACGAATATAAATCATGGCATTAATACTGGATGAACCACCAAGGCATTTTCCACGTGGTTGATAGCCTTTACGACCATTCAAGCCAGCTTGAGGCACAGTTTCAAAGGCCCAATTATTGATTTTAGTCGGTAAGCTCACGACGCACGCAGCTGGAATATTGACCGTCCACTGATCACCTTGCCCACCTGCTTCTAGTAAGCACACAGATATATGTGGATCTTCACTGAGGCGTGCAGCCAGTACGCATCCCGCACTTCCGCCACCAATCACAATATAATCAAATTCCATTTTTGACATTATTTTCATCCAATTGATTCTTTTTATAAATGCACAATAAGTGATTTAACGCTGACTGAAAAGTTTCTTTTTTAAAAAAATGAACACGCTACCGTGCAAGAAGGATGAAACTGATGATCGAAATTTTGTTTCATGCTTCACTCTTGCAAGGTGGCATCAATATCTGTCAAATTGATCGATGAACTTCATACGCCCAATCGTGGACTCTATTATTTTTTTCAATTAATCGACGTTTTAAAAGCACAGTAAGCTGCATAGCTAAAGATTTGACTGAAACAATGGATTTGATCAAAGCCTATTTCCCTCAGTAAGCTTTGATAATACTGCTGGCTAATCAGTTCAAAATCATCCTCTAAACGCTGCATCATTTTTGTCGCTTGTGCAGCAGATAAACCTTGCATTTGGCAAAACTCAGGCAGGACACGCTGCTCAAAATTCGAATGAGTTTGCATCAAGTCAAAACTTAAAAAAATGCCCTGCGGTTTAAGCAATTCAAAAGCTTTTGTTAAAAATTCATTTTTTTCGGACAACGCAATGAAGTGCGTCACCAAGATACTCAGCGCCGCATCAAAACAACTCGCCTGCTCAAAAGTAGTGTGACTGCCCAAAACAAATTTGACGCGATGCAACTGTCCAGCAGCTTCAACACTTTGCCGTGTTTGATTCAGCATATTTTCAGATAATTCTGTAACGGTAAATGACCATGTTGGATTCAAGGCCATGAGATAGCCCAATTCATAGCCCGTCCCACATCCAATAATCAGTACATGGGCATCTTCAGCGACATAGCAATTTAACACCGCCTGAATCTGTTGATGGACAAGTTCATAACCGGGAATTAATTTACGTATATGTGCATCATAACTTTCGACCACTTGTGGGCTATTAAAATCTTTTGCCATGTAACATCCTGTTTGACATGTATGTCTAAGCTAATAAATATTCATTGTTCTTTATGGATTGTTTATTTCTGATGATGCTCAAAAATCTGCTGACTCAACATTTCATAGACCGCTTTCAGATCGACTTGATCAGCTTGCTCAAGCATATTGGCATGCATCAACATGATATTTTGATCCCCACGCATTGCAGGACCTGTTTGCATGTTACGTGGTTCAGCCTGAGTAGCTTTATTGGCTGTCTCTAAAATCAAAGGATAAAGTAAGCTAAATTCGACTTGTTTTGCATCAACAATCTGCTTTGCCATGTCATAACAATAATTACTAAAATTACAGGCAAACACCGCAGCAAGATGCAGACTCAAGCGCTGTGCCGAATCATATTGATAAACCCTTTGGCTCATGCTGTTTGCTAAATCTGTAAGTGTCGTCAAATCTGCAGAGTCGGCCGCTTCTACAAAGATCGGTGTCGACATCCAGTCCACATCTCGATCTAAACTAAAGGTTTGTAAAGGATAAAACACCCCTGCTCGCGAATGCTGTTGGGTCAGTACCGTGATATTGGTGCTACCTGACGTATGCACAATCAAAACTTGTGGCAGATAGGCTTTGACTTGCTGAATAACGGTTGCAATCGATTGGTCGCTCACCGCAATGATCAAAAGATCAATCTCAGCATTCAACTTAGTTGGGGTATGAATGGCTTCTGCACCTACAGTTGCCGCAAGTTTTTCTGCATTATCAAGATTTCGCGCATAAACTTGCACAATGTGATGTTGTGGATGAAGCACATTGAGCAAATGATGTGCAACACGACCTGCACCCACAATACTGATTCGCATATAGTTTTAACTCATTTTGGATGGCTACAGCATGTCAGGAAAATATCCGACGTGCAAATCGAGTCGTATCGATAGAATGATTTATTTTCAATTCTTCGCATCAGTTTCGCTCAGATAAGCACAAAAAAAGGGATGCACTTCATCCCTTTTGCTAGACGTCAATCTGCGTCTGATTCATGTCATGTCCATTTCAATCTAGACAATATCCACGATATGCACTTTAGCTTTTACGATTTACCAATGATCTGATTCAGAGTCTGTAGGTATTGTTCTGCATCGCGGCGCGCATTGAATTTCTTTTCAAATACACCTGTGTTTTGCACACTATTGGGTGTGTATTCTACCGAAACAACAAAGGTATCAAGCAAATCTCTATTAATTCGAATTGCAATAATATGATGTGAGTTTAAATAAAAACCTTCATCAACCTTAACTAACATGACCCGCCTCAAAATCTTGCACAATGAAATAGATAAAAAAATCTAAACATTCATGAACTTGGATGCCTTACCGCATACAGTCATTCATGTGTTAGACCTATTTTATTGTAGCGCCATTATGTGATTTATATTGCAATTATTATGTAATTTAAATAAATGCTCAGAGAAATTTTTTGAGTTTCAGTCATCTAAACATGATTGATTTTCAATCCTAACTAAAGTTTAGATAAAAAAGACTGGATATAAAAAAGCCTGCTGCCATACCTATGACAACAGACTCATTTTAGTAGGACTGATTTAACTCAAATCAATCGTACAGAGAGGTTGAATGATTAAACACTCAACATACTGTTTAATGTTTCTGACACATTCTTCGATTTCACAACAGGTTTAAGTGCTTCAAGTTTTGCTTTGACTTCACTACGCTGCGGTTCTGCCAAAGTGTACCAACGGGACAAAATTTGCAGTAAACGTGAACCGACAATTGGATTCTTCTCATCGAGGAATTTTGCCAATTCAACAATGTGCTGCACACCAAAACTCCATGTGTTGACAGGATTGCTATTTAAACCGCCTGTAACCGCACGAATACGGTTCGGTACTTTCAAGTCATAGTCAGGATGAGCAGTCAGTGCATTGATGGTTTCCGCAGTTGCTTTCGGATGTGCTGCTTGCAGCATAAACCATTGGTCCATCGACAAGGCTTCATTTTTAAAGCGTGTGTAGAAAGTTTCTAAAGCTTGCTGTGCTTGTGGTGCATCATTCCAAACCAATACTTTTAAAGCACCAAGACGTTCAGACATATTGCCTGTAGAGCTAAATTGTTCATAGGCCAATTCAAATACGGATGC
Source organism: Acinetobacter sp. YH16040_T (assembly GCF_024605785.1). Lineage (NCBI taxonomy): Bacteria > Pseudomonadati > Pseudomonadota > Gammaproteobacteria > Moraxellales > Moraxellaceae > Acinetobacter > Acinetobacter sp. YH16040_T. Next base: position 2,046,338 of record NZ_CP094541.1, read on the forward strand.
ATCGCCTTGACGTGCCATCATGCTCAACATGATGTTTTTCAATGCACGAACACCCATGGCTTGTGAAAACTCTTTCTGCGCATCAGGGTCTAAAGTTGCATAAGTCTCTTTAAAGAAAGCACCTAACTCACGTGCCACACGACTTAAAAGTGCTTCACGCTGTTCTTGCACTTGGGCAGGACTGTAGTCGGCATCAATACGGCTACCTAAATAACCCTCTGTCGGTACATCGAATAAACGTGAAGCAAGTAGTGGATCACGCTCAACCAATGCTGGTAATGTATTTTGTATAGCTTGGACATAGATGTCAGCATCATGGCCATTTAACAAAATACGTTCTAACAAGGTTTGGCTGGCTTGCCATTGGTTAAAACCATTCGGCTCGTACTGCATCAGGAAAGCAAGCTCTTCATCTGAATAGTTAAATTCAAGATTAACAGGTGCAGAGAAATTACGCAGTAAAGACACAACAGGCTGGGTTTTTACACCGCTAAATGTAATCGTTGCAGTATCGGTATCAAATAAATACACGCCATCTTTGATGCCATTTTCAACCAATGCATCTGAGCTGAGAACTAACTGTTCACCACTCGTCGCATCAAACAATGCCAAAGCCACAGGAATTGGCACTGCTTTTAAATTTGGATATTTCGGATGCGCTTTTAAGCTTTGTTTCAAACTTAAAGTATAGGTTTGATTTGCAGCATCGTACTCACCTTTTGCTTCAAGTTTTGGTGTGCCCGGTTGGTTATACCAAATCAAGAAACTCGATAAATCTACACCTGAACCTGCTGTTAGTGCTGCCACCCAATCTTCAACAGTCACAGCTTGACCATCATGGCGTTTGAAATATTCGTCAGTACCTGCACGGAATTTTTCTTTGCCCAGCAATGTCGCCATCATGCGGTTAATTTCCGCACCTTTTTCGTACACTGTTGCGGTATAGAAGTTATTAATTTCAACAAAATGATCTGGACGCGGTGGATGTGAAAGCGGGCCTGAATCTTCAGGGAACTGATGTGCTTTTAACACTGCAACATCATCGATCCGTTGTACCGCAGCAGATTGTAAATCTTCTGAGAACGACTGATCACGGAATACTGTCAAACCTTCTTTTAAGCAGAGTTGGAACCAATCACGACAGGTAATACGGTTACCCGTCCAGTTATGGAAGTATTCATGTGCAATCACAGACTGAACGCGCATGATCGCAGCATCAGTCGTATATTCTTCATCAGCAAGCACACAAGAGGTGTTGAAAATATTCAAACCTTTGTTTTCCATTGCACCCATGTTAAATGCACTGGTTGCCACGATCATATAATTGTCTAAATCATAAGGACGACCATAATGTTCTTCGTCCCAACGCATCGAATGTTTTAAAGCTTCCATCGCAATATGACATTTTGGAATGTCTTTTTCTTCTGCATAGATTTCTAAAGCAACATTACGACCTTCAGACGTCACATAAGAATCTTTGAGTACAGCCAAGTCACCAATCACACAGGCAAATAGATACGATGGTTTTTTGGTTGGATCTTGCCAAACGGTATAATGACGACCTTCACCGGTTTCACCCGCTTCAATCAAATTACCATTGGCAAGTAATACAGGGAATTTTTTATCCGCTTCGACACGTGTGGTAAATACCGATAGCACATCAGGACGGTCAGGATAATAGGTAATTTTACGGAAGCCTTCAGGCTCGTTTTGGGTGACGAATAGATCGCCTGCCGCTTGGTATAAACCTTCGAGTTGAGTATTGCTTTCAGGATGAATCACGACTTCGGTTTCAATGACAGCTTGGTCAGGTGCATTTGAAATCACCAGTTGTTCTGCATCTACAACATAGGCATCTGCCGGCAAGACTTGACCATTTAAGCGAATTGATTTGAGTTCCAAATCACGACCCAATAACACCAAATCCCCTGCTGTTTGACGCTGCATCACTAATTTTGCATTTACATTGGTATGGTCATCAAAGACTTGAATATCTAGATCGATACTATCTACGACAAATGATGGTTTTTGATAATCTTTTAAATAAACAGTTTGGTCTGCTTCGACCACTGGATTTGCCGCAATGTTCATATCTCGTCCTATTCCTTAGTTATTGCTTTATCAGCTTTTTGAACACATTGTGAATGACTTGATCATACGACAAGATGCATAAGCTGTCTTCGCATTTACAATGATTTATATATGGGCTCAGCGCATGTTGTTTTCAATCATCTTTATTGAATAATTTAAAGGCTGGCACATATTTTCGCCATGTTTAAGCAAAATAAATGCCTGAGTTGAGCACAGCTACTGCAATATGCAAATTATTAACTACATCAAATAAATAAAGCACCTATATACTAGAAAGAGAAAGTACAAATGCTTTATCCATCTGTACGTTCAAATTATTGCGCTCAAACTTTCCAGCTTAAGATTTAGAGGATTATTGATTTGCAAAAATTAAATCGAGTGCGCTGTCGTAGTCTGCAGCAAAGTAAAATTGAAATGCCGTGACTTTGGAGGTGAGGAATTGCTGAATTTCTTCCGTCACACCAGCCACATAAATTTTAGATACTTGATGTTGCTGCGCCAGGCCCAGTAACTCGATCGTCTTTTCTAAAGTTTGATCATGCCCAATAATCAGCGCGCCAACCGTACCCTGTGGCTGCTTATATAATTGCATGCGAGTGATATTGCTGTTTTTAAGTGCGTCTGACATGTGTATTCCATACAAAGAAAGGATAAAAAAGATCAAAACCTTTAGAAATCAAGCTGAATCATGCTGTGTATCAAGTTCAGTAGATTCCGCTTGGTTTCATTTCGAGAAGCCTAGATCATTAAAAATTATAAGCTCAATATATACAAATATACTTTTCAAATCTAATCGCTTAGGTGATTCCTTCCAAAAAGCACCTTAGTAAGCAATTCATATCAATCTTCTCATTTGGATTTGATTGCATACTTCTGTTTAAACCTTGCACCAAGATGTTTCTTTTTCAACAGTTTAAGCATTTTGAGAATGCATCTGGGATAGAAACACTCATCAATATTATTTTGTTACTTTTAAATTAATAATTTATTTTCAATACCTTAGTAAGTAAATATACAGTTTATCTGCTTTAAAATCTCTACTCAAAACAGTTGAGCATGCGTTTTGCATCTACTTAATTGCCAAAAGCAAAATATTCAGAATAAAACAAAAAGAGGTGCATTATGTTTATTAAAGAACACATCATCCGTATTGAAAATATGAAGACACTGCAAGCACTTGATGCTGTAAATATCGACCATCAGGTGATTGCAATGTTTATGACCTGCGAAGGGATTCCACTCAAAGCCTTTGAGGTCAGTTCATTACTTAACTCATATAGTGCATTAGGCACTAAAAAAGTTGCGCCTAAAAAAGTGCAAGCTTTAATACAAGCCAAACAACTTGGAGAGGAGGACGAATCGATCCCATGCCCAGCCGCCTATTAATAATCCATTCTGACTAAAAGCTGCATCATCACTATGCAGCTTTTTTTATTTGTCGACTTCTCGCCTGAGCTGCTGCAACTGAAATTGCAAACCCGTCTTTAAACAGAGATGTGTATAATCAATTTAACCTTTCAAGAAACGCTGGCAACATGTTCAATATTCTACGCAAACAAATGGATGAAAGTACGCAATGCCCGTTGTGTCGTGCATCTATGTATTGGGTAGATGCTGAAAAATTAGATGAGCAAGAATTTAATTTTTATCAGTGTAGCCACTGTCATCATCAAATATTTCCAGAACAGCAATACAACTGTCATTGTGAAAACTGTCAGGCTGCGCGAAAAAAACTACTGAAAGAAACCCGTTTACAAGAACAGCGTAAACTCAAAAATAAAGATATCGTTGAACGTGAATTAAGTGAACTGAGTTTTTTACAGAAACTCTTTTTGCTGGCTTTATTGGATAATCACGTCCAAGAACATACGGCGCATCAAGAATTTATCGACTGGGACGCTATTAAGTATCATAACATCAGCCCGAATTATTTCTTCCAACAATCACTCAAAAAGCATCTCGTGCATGAGCAAATTTTGATTGTGAAAGATGATGCACTACAAGCTGAACAGTATTATATCAATGTCCGTTTGGATGGATATTCAGAGCCCAGCCTTTTTAGCGTAGCACAGCAACTGCGCCATTGGTTTTATGAAAATTTAGCTCTGGGTGTTCCTTTTAAAAGCGCTGACGAAGTGAAAGAGTGCTTGTATCTCCTACTGTTTCAAGAAATTGTCCAATTCATGCAGTTTTACTGTAAGACATGGGGCATTCAAATTGCAGGGAATAAAAGCTTTCAAGTGTTCTGTTATCGCCTACTCGACCATCTAGCGGTTGGGCAGATTTACTATATGATTCAGTCAGCACTCGAATATCTACATAAACAAAAAGCTCTGCAAGTACGTAATGAAAACTTCATTAATACTAATCTGTTAAAAAAGACCTTACAGCAATACCGTGAACGTGGCTTACAGGAAAAATGGGAAACCTTTACCCTCCCTCGTCCGCCACAATTACCGTTTAGTAAAATGAGTGAAATTTTGCTCTTTAACTTTTTAGGACTCGATGAAAGTATCTTTGTGCAACCGATACGCCATGCTTGGAAAAAAATCGAACCACGATTAAATTTTTATTCCACAAAGCGCTGCATGTACTGTGGTTCACAAGAGCTCTCTGTCGATTATGATGCCGCAGATTATGTGACCCTGTTCTGCCGTAATTGTAAACATCAAGACCATTACTTCACCCGCTAAGGGAGAAAACGATGAATCAATCTGAAAATTTTGAAACGACCATGAACAGTGAATTAACTGACTTAAATAGCCCGCTTTTACAAAGCGTCATTAATGCGTGGATTGAACTTCAATCCAAACAACCTTTGGTGCATATCCTCACCAATGCAGTTGCGAGCAATTATGTCGCCAATGTCCTTTTAGCTGCGGGTGCTTCTCCTGCAATGATTGATAATCCCTTTGAAGCCGAAAGCTTTGCCTCTATTGCCAGTGCATTGAATATCAATTTAGGTACGCCAACGTCTGAACAAATGCAGGCCATGCAAATTGCTGCACAAACAGCACAAAATTTAAATAAACCTTGGGTGCTTGACCCTGTCGGTTATGGCCCCGTTTTGCCATGGCGATCTGAAATGGTTGACCAATTACTCCAATACAAGCCAAGTATTATTCGCGGCAACGCATCAGAAATTAGCGGTCTTGCAGGTAACCAAGGTGAATCCCGCGGTGTCGATAGCACGCTCAATAGTGCAGAAATTTATTTAAATGCTGTGCCCTTGTTAGAACACTGTGAATGTGTGGCAATTTCAGGCGAATCAGATTTCATCTTATCGAAAGAAATGAATGCGGTGATACAGATTAATGGTGGATCTTACTTACAACCCAAAGTGACGGCTTCTGGCTGCGCTTTAGGTGCGTTAACAGCGGCTTATTGCGCCGTGAGTGAAACGCTAACTGCTGGCACGGTCGCAGCACATTTGCACTTTGCGATTGCGGGTCAAAAAGCCTATGAAATTAGCTCAAGTGTCGGCAGTTTTAATGTTGCATTTTTAGATGAAATTTATAATCTCAATGAAGACGATTTCAATCAACTTGCCAACATGCAAATTTATGCACTATGAAGCTATGATAGCTTGAGAAAAAAAACAGCTTGAGTAAAAGGCTCAAGCTGTTCAGGGATTCATACTGTTTTGTACTAATTAGGGTGTGTTGACATTTACAGCCGATAAATTGAGCTAAAGAGGCAACCATATAAATATACAAGCTAAAGCAACAGCGCTTTGATAGTTACGTTTTAGCTTATCGTATCTTGTGGCAATTCCTCTAAATTGTTTTAATCTACAAAATGCATTTTCAACTAAATGTCTGATTTTATATATATACCAGTCCATATCATCATTGCTAGATTTGGCATTTGATCTTCGAGGAATGTTTGCTTTCGTATTACTTTCTCTAATTTTCTTTCTGAAACTTTCTGAATCATAGCCTTTATCTGCACATAGCATTTCTGACTCTGTTAAATCTAATTTTGATACAAGATCAGGTGCAACCTTAATATCATGTGGAGTTCCATCTGAAATAATAAATTCAATAGGATTACCATTTGAATCGATTGCTAAATGTATTTTTGAACTATTACCACCAATACTTTTGGAAATACTTTGATTCTTAATACCAGCTGAATGTTGATGCGCTCGTACATGGCTCCCATCGATAAAAATCCACTCTTTATCAGCATGCTGGCTGAATAATTCAAAAATATTCATAAACTTACTATTTTTAGACCATCGATTATATTTCTTAAAAATAGAATTTGATTTACCAAACTCTTGAGGTAAATCTCGCCAAGGACAGCCTGTTCTAATTCGAAATAAAATCGCTTCAATAAAATTCCGTAAATTTAATTTGAGATAAATATTAAAGTGACGGAAAATAGCAAGTAACTTGGACCAGTGTTGATCATTTAGCATTGTTCGAGGCATAGCGAGTGTAAAATTGGGTTTGGCGATTTAATTTTACTATCTCGCTATTTTTTTAATCAACAAATGTCAACAGACCCTAATATGCGACAAAAATTTTACTGTGCCGTACTGTCACTTGCAGCATTGGCATCAAACATTTCTGAATTTTCGATCGTTTCTGTTGGATTACTCAAAATCATGTCGAGGTCATAGTCCCCCGCATAGACAATATTTTTGATTTTTGAACAGTCGCCATCACTCATTTCATAATTTAATACTTTGGCTTCATCGCCAATTTTAAACTCAGCACGAACGACGTTTTTATTTTCATCAAAACTCAGTTTAGGCTGAACACCTTTTTTCGAATCTTGCTGCGGATCTTGGCTATCCGTGAAAATATCAAAATCCACATTACACGCTTGTTGCGACTGCTTACAGTTAATTTCTGCTTGCATACGTTCCGCTAACGATGGCTCAAAATAGGCAGTAAGTTGATCTTTACTCAAAGCATGCAATTTCAACTCTTGATCATAAATTTGTTTGACCAGTTTTTCGGGGGCAACACATTTCTGCGATTGCTCCTGTACTTTTTGCTCTGCTGGCTGACAAGCCGTTAAAAAGATCGCCGCGCCGAAACCGAATAATCGATATATCGTCATTTGTCGCATAACACATCCATGTCCATCATTAAACTGCCCGCCCAACTGCCAGATTCATACTTGCTTCAAAAATAGTTGAAACATTTAATTTACAAATACACATTAAACCCATGCCATCAAAATAATCTGGCACGTGCTGCATAAAAAATTGAACATGTTCATCAGATTTTTTCCGTAGCCGAACCAATTGCTCAGGCGTCACCTTCGGTAAATCACAACGATGAACAAAAATATCCTCAGCCCGATGCTGCACATCATGCTGACGGATTTTATAACTGTTTAAAACATCCGCATACTCAGTGGGCATCGGGACACCATGCCTTGGATAAAACTTAACAGAGCGCGAGGCAAATAATGTATATACCTTTGGTTGTGCCAATGTAGCCACAAACCACATCGGAATCGCTGGAAATCGAATCTGATGCTGCATCGCCACTTTAATCGCCGAATTTAAGGTCAGGTTTTTCCGCCGGTAATCTACCAATACCCCTGCCCGTGAATTAAAAATAAAAATCGGCCGATTGTTATGCATAATTTTTAATATACGCACAATGTTTTGCCCGATCAGTTTATCTTGCTCAAAATACTGAATAATTGGTAATGCTACAATATCGGGGTCATGCATGTATTGATAAAGTTGCTCAATTTTCGATGTCGGGAAAATACGTTGATCAAACTCCCAGAGCCGTTGAAACAACTCATGTTTTTCTTCAGTCGTGAGTTTGCAAAAATCAATGATATTCTCAGTGATCGCCATACCAACACCCATTTTCTTAATGGATTAACTTTGATGTTTTTTCAAAGTCCCTAGTTATAAAGTTTTCCGAAGCGATATTTAAATGAAATAAAATTATTCATAGATCATCAATGATGATTAAAACCCAAAGTTAAAAATGAATCGCTATTTACCCTCATGCTTTTTTAAAATCAACCCTATCAATATTTTTTACTTTTGAACCGCTTTAACCCTCTAAAAGCTCAAAAGTTGCAGCGTTTTTTTACTGTTACATCATGTAAATATAATACGTTTTAACATCGTGAATTACAGCCCCCTTGGATAGGATTTCTTATACTTTCTAGTCATACAAAAAAGACAGCTTCTAAAAGCTGTCTTTGAGTTATTTTAAGATTTAAGCATTAAGCTTGGTAATAGATATCAACCGTTTTAATGCGGTTTTCATCCATTGCCGTAACTTTAAATTGGATGCCTTTAAATTCAACCACAGTTCCGACTTCAACATTGCCATGAGTCTGATCCAAAATGAGGCCTGAAACACTGATGTAACCATCATCTTCTTCGATCAAATCCAGCATTTCCAATTCAAGTTCTAACTGATACAGATCGAGCATGCCTGAAGCTTTCCAATGTTCATCATCGATTTTAATCAAATCAAGTTGTTCATCCGCATCAGGGAATTCACCAGCAATCGCTTCAAACACATCGAGTGGTGAAATCAGACCTTGTACCGCACCAAACTCATCCGTAACCAGTACCAAAGAGCCTTTAGAGGTACGCAAGGTATTAATCGCATCAATCACCTTCATCTTTTGGAAAATAAAGATCGGACGATGACGTTTAATCAATGCTTTTAGATCATCTTCACTATCTAAAACATCAATAAGCTCTTTCGCACGGACAATACTAATCACTTTATCCAAGCTACCACGACACACAGGGAATAAACTGTGCGGCACTGAAAGGACTTGCTCACGAATTTGCTCAGGTGTGTCATTTAAATCCACCCAAGAAATTTGATTACGGGGAGTCATGATCGATGCAACTGAACGCTCTGCAAGCGTCAATACACCACCAATCATGTAACGCTCTTCGTCTGCAAAGGTTTCTTGCGCTTGATTACCGACTTGATCGGCTTCTAAGCGCCCACCCATCAGCTTTAAAATACTGTCCGCAGTACGGTGGCGTAATGGAATTTTCGCTTCGTGTTTTTGAGCATTACGCTGACTAAACTGGTTAAAGGCTTCGATGATAATCGCAACTCCAATACCTGAGTAGATATAGCCTTTCGGAATGTGGAAACCAAAGCCTTCTGCAATCAAACTAATACCGATAAGTAATAAGAAGCTTAAACATAGAATCACGACGGTTGGATGTCGGTTCACAAAGGCCGTTAACGGTTTAGATGCAAGTAACATCACTGCCATTGCCACAATCATTGCAGCCATCATGACATAAATGTTGTCGACCATACCGATTGCTGTAATAACAGAATCAAGAGAGAAAACTGCATCTAAGACAACAATTTGCGCCACGACTGCCGTAAAGCTCGCATAAGCCACTTTTGTTGTCACTTGAACTTCTGGTTTACCTTCTAATTTCTCATGCAGCTCTGTGACCGCCTTATAGACTAAGAACAATCCACCGAACAATAATATGAGATCTCGACCAGAGAATGTCCAATCAAAAACGGTAATCAGGGGCTTTGTTAATGTGACCAACCAAGAGATTGCAAATAACAATCCTAATCGCATTAACAATGCGAGTGAAAGACCAAGTATACGGGCTTTGTCACGTTGTTCTGGAGGGAGTTTTTCTGCCAAAATGGCAATGAAGACTAGGTTATCAATCCCTAGTACAATTTCTAAAATAATTAATGTAAGTAAACCAACCCAGATTCCAGGATCTAACAAAAATTCCATTAGCTCTCTTCCTCATTCTGGATTGTAAGAATATCTTTAATCAGACCAACGCACGGCGACGGATCCATAAATTTAACCTGTGTAACTATAGACCATTCCATTATGCACAATCTTGCGCATTTGTAATGTATTCAAGCATATTTTTTCGCATCAACAATATGACAAAATGTTAAAAAACGCTGAATGCGTTACAGTTTGAATGGCCGATATAAAATACACTTCTAGATGTTAAAACCTACTTTTTGAGATATCCGCTTCCACTTTAAAAAAAGCTTGAATTCACCTGACTTTTAATTAAATGTAATTAAATACGTTGTATGAGATTGTATGACAAATCTAATGAATTATTTATTTCAACCTTTTGGTAAAATATATTAATATTCAATTTAAATTAAAAACTTATTTATTTTCACTACACTATCTGTATACCCAACTTTGCTTTTATTCTCTTTTAATCATTTGGACAGAATATCAATATAATCTATTAAGATAATCTAAAAATGAGATATCTTATACTTTCTATTTTTTTATTGTGAACTCTTGCTATTACCCTCTATTTTTCAATAGAATGTTAAAACATTAAATAAAATTAAAACAAATATTCAGGGGACTCCTTCATGACAAAAAAGTATTCAAAATTTTTACCATCCACCGATGACTTTAGTTTAGAAAATTTTCCTTTCTACTGGGTTACTCAGGTGCATTCACAATATGTTTTAAACGTCGACCATGCCTTAAAAAAGTATGGCGTTGATAATTCACGTCGTCGCATCCTGCTCGCACTCAAGTCTAAACCTCATGCGAGTGTTTCGGATTTATCTGAAATGGTCGTGTCTAAAATGTCGACGACAACCAAGATCGTTTATCGTTTAAAAGATGAAGGCTTAGTAGATACCTATTCTTGTGAAGATGATGCGCGTATTACCCGCGTCGTGTTAACCGATAAAGGCACTGCTATGACGCAGAAGATTAACGATCTAACGAATGTCGTTCTAGAGCAATCTTTTGAAGGCTTAACACCGCTACAAATTGAAAAAACCATGGAAAGCTTAAAGCATATTTTCAAAAACTTAGCGCGCTAAGCATTCTGCATCACCGAAATATCAATCGAAAAAGTTCAGTTGGGGACTGATTTTTTCGATTTTTATTTTGGGTGCGTGTGCACATTCAAACTCATCAACAGGAAAACCTTGTACAAAACTTTGGATGTTCGGTGATTTCCAACTTAACCATTCCTCTAATCGCGCATGCGGAATCACAATCACTGAGCGTTTTACATTGCCCGGCTCATGAAAGTGTTTCATCATCTCATGCTGAATAGCGTCCATCGTAATCATGGTACTTGAACGTACAATCTCATCACCTTGTCTACAACTGTCATATAAGGCAGCGATGTAAAACGCTTCTCCATCTTTGCGTTTAACGCTCCAACGCTGTGGCTTATTGTCGATATACATTGACTCATAAAACTCAGACACGGGAATTACACCAAATTTACATTTTGAGATTGCATTAATAAACGTAGGCTTTTGGTACAAAGTTTCATTACGAGCATTATAGGTTTTTAGTGCAATAGATTTGTCTTCAGCCCATTTAGGCACCATGCCAAAACCCACTTTTCGCCACTCTAGCCCTTGTTCAGACTTAAAGAGCAGCGGCAAATCATAATTAGGATAGACTTCCTCAGGATATTCAAAACTGATTTCAGGCAAGTTTTGAGACTTTAATTGCGCTAAGCTAATCGGTTTGAAATTGGCACACATATTTGCCATAATCCGCAAAAATTCAATCTTTATAATAAATGAAAAATCTAGACCGAAGTCGCTTTATCGTTTTAATTCTCAGTTTAAGTCTATATCCAACTGCAAAGCAGCAAAAGTTTCTGTACATACCGTTTCATTTCTACCTTTTAGTCTCGACGCGCTCTATCTCAATGAATATCCATTTAAACAAGGCCTGATCAATGAAAGTGACATCCCTGCTGGCAAGTACCGTATTCAATATAAGCATTTTCGCAATCAGCAAATGATCAGTACACATCATTGGGTTACGGTCAAAAATCATCCCAATACTCAAGAACAACAATTTTCATTCGTCATCTTGCCTGATGGTGAAATGATCAATGTCTCTGACTTTAAAATTACATCTCCAGAAATGTTTCCTGAAATCCGTTTTGCAAAACATGCTCAAAATAGTTATCGCTTGATGCAAAATCAGCAAAGACAATGAGATCAATTTGGCGTGATTCTTCCTGACGCAGATGAAGCCCACACGACAGAATTAGAAGATCAATTTGGCTGGTTTACAGTGAACGCAGATGAAGGCCGTGTCAGGACAGATTGTACAGGCACTTTTAAGATCAATCCTCTGGATGCGCTCCCCTATTTCACTACTGCAAATTCAGCTCTTCAGTTTAATTATCAACAAGGAAAACAAAAACATAATGCATATTTAGCGTTTAGTGATAACAATCCGCTTATTCCAATCGAAGATCGAACAATTCATGAGGCAACGGATTACAAAAATGGCTTGAAGTTTGATGTGTATATTCACAATATCCAAAAAATGAAAACCGAGACTATTTCTTCTAATTATTCAATCTACAATTATAAAGTGCAGGTAAAGCTGTATATAACGACCTTGCAACGTAAGCCTATGCTGTTGATGAATCAGCAAATGTACTATCAGAATAATTGTTCAAGTCAGGATATTGGCGCTTTTCTGTATTACAAAACACGTTGGAGTCGTTTTTGGGACTATATACTTCCTGATATTTCATGGAAATAAACTAGAGAGGTCCTGCTCCTGCGCAACAGAACCTGTTGTGAAGTCTATTGCACAAGATAAAATAGACTTCATTTTGTGTATTTTAAGCGGGGAAAGTCTGCCAATGGGTGCGGGTAAATTCCTCAAATATCCACTCACCATTAAAACGGCCAAGGCCTGAATTACGTTCACCACCAAAGGGTGCATTAGAATGATCCGCCACACTGATGCCATTGATATGCGTCATGCCTATATCGAGTTTGGCAGCAAACTCTCCGCCGCGCGCTAAGTTTGACGTACATACCGTACTCGATAAACCAAATCGGGTTGAATTCGCCAATTCAAGTGCATGCGCTTCATCTCGCGCTTTTAATATTGGCAAGATTGGCCCAAAGCTTTCTTCTAATGCAATATCAGCGTGCGCATCGACATGGGTGAAAATATGCGGTGCAATCAATTGACCCTCAATGCCGCCTGCATAGGCTAAAATCGCATCTTGCTGAATGGCATTTTGAATAATGGTTTTTAATTTATCGACTTGTGCCTTGTTGATGATAGGCCCTATCAGGGTTTCAGTATCATTCGGATTACCGACCACAATGCTTTTTACCCGTTTAATTAATTTTTCAACATAAGCATCGTGCAAGGATTCATCCACAATCACTCGATTGGTACTCATGCAGATTTGTCCTTGATGCAAAAAACGCCCCATCACGGTCAGTTCAACGGCTAAATTTAAATCTGCATCATCTAAAATGACCAAAGGCGCATTGCCGCCAAGTTCCAGCGCTAAACGCTTAATTCGTGAACTTGCCAAAGCTTTCACCCCCACCTGTTGACCTACTTCAGTTGAACCTGTAAATGAAATCATTTTAGGTACAGGATGCTCTACAAAATAGTCGCCAATTTCACTGCCACTGCCTGCAACGACATTTAATACGCCATGCGGCAAACCCGCTTCTTCAAATAATTTTCCGAGCAACGTTCCACCTGTCACAGGCGTGTCACTTGCAGGCTTCAGCACTACACTATTGCCGCAGGCAATCGCAGTCACCACAGAACGCATCGACAAATGAAATGGAAAATTCCACGGGCTAATCACCGCAATGACACCCAAGGGTTTACGCAGTACAAAACTCTTTCGGCTCGGGTCTTTACTTTCCAATTGAGTAGTTTGCATTTTTTCAGAAAAACTCAGCGATTCTTGGATAATGCCAAGCGCTGCATCAACTTCAATATTGGCTTTTAAACGTGTACTACCAGATTCATCTATCAGCCATTGAATAATTTCTTCTCTGCGCTGCTGAATGGTTTGAGCTAATTTGCTGATAACTTGCTGACGTACTTCAATGGACTTAGTCATTTCTGATTTAAAGGCAGCTTCTGCCGCACTATAAGCACTGTCTACATCGACACTGCTGGCTGCCTGCAATTCAAAAATCTCTGCTTGGCTAAAGGGATTGATATTCTTGATGTGGCGCGTTGAAGTCCCTGCTCTCCACTGTCCACCAATATATTGCAAATCTAATGCTGTATATGCTGACATCGCTTCCATCCTATTTTTATCATTCATCCCAATGTAAAGGCTTCAGCATTGAAAAGCTATGAGAAAAACAGGATAAAACTTTATAATTAATTTCTTTTACAACCTTATACTTTAAACAGGCTGATGAATCTGCCGCATCGCTTTATAGATGCGCCAATAAATATAACAGCTAATGACGACTTCAAAACTCAGATCTTTAACTGTGGTGAGTTGCTCAAGTGCAGCCTCATCCATGTTTACGGTCAACATGGGTAGTAGCGCTTCGATGACAATGCCGATGGCAATAAAGAGAACTAAACTCTGAATGGTCACGGGTAGATACAATGCGATAAAGCGCTTTAAAAAATCTCGGCCTTGCTCGCCGCCATTGGCTTTAAATATGGCATTCACCCAGCTAATCAGCAGACCAACTTGTAAAACAAACGAAGCCCAAGCTTCTGTAGGTTTGGATTCTGGGGTTAACGTCAGTGCTAAGTAGCTAAAGAAAATCAATATTGAGCTGGCAATATAGTAGTTTTTATAATGGGTTTCAGAGACTTTATTCAGTCTTATATCATCCACCAACCGATTTACATTCCATAAATACATGGCGTTTCCTTTTGATTTTTTATGTCGACATTCTAACTTTCTCAAGCAATAAAAAAAGCCTCCGAAGAGGCTTTTTTTGATTTACAGATTAGTCACCTGTATAACCTTTTAATTTTAAACGGTAAGCATGAAGAAGCGGCTCTGTATAACCAGAAGGCTGCTCGCCACCTTTGAATACTAAGTCATAAGCAGCTTTGTATGCATAACCATCAAAGCTTGGTGCCATTGGCGTGTAAAGTGGATCGTTGGCATTTTGCTCATCTACAACTTTCGCCATGCGCTTAAATACTTCTTCAACCTGCTCAGCAGTTACGATACCGTGACGTAACCAGTTCGCAACGTGTTGAGAAGAAATACGTAAAGTTGCACGGTCTTCCATCAAACCAACATTGTTGATGTCTAGAACTTTTGAACAACCTACACCCAAATCAACCCAACGAACCACATAACCCAAGATACCTTGAAGGTTATTTTCGAGTTCTTTGGTTTTCTCTTCTTCAGACCAGTTTGTATCTGTCGCTAAAGGCGGTGTTAACAAGTCATCTAAAGATAGCGGTTGAGTATTCAACAACTCTTTTTGACGTTCAGAAACATTGCACTGATGATAGTGAATCGCGTGAATTACAGCGCCAGATGGAGACGGAACCCATGCACAGCTTGCGCCAGCTTCTGGATGCTCAATCTTAGTTTTGTACATATCAAGCAACATATCTGGTTTTGGCCACATGCCTTTACCGATTTGCGCTTTACCACGTAAGCCTGCTTGTAGACCGATCATCACGTTACGGTTTTCATACGCTGGGAACCAGATTTGAGACTTCACTTCGCCTTTACGAACGAATGGACCTGCTTCCATGAACGTATGAATTTCGTCACCCGTACGGTCCATGAAACCTGTATTAATAAAAATCGTGCGATCTTTCGCTTGCGCGATACAGTTTTTCAAGTTCACAGAGGTACGACGTTCTTCGTCCATGATACCGATTTTCAAAGTCTTCGCAGGCAAACCAAGCGCTTGTTCAGCACGCTCAAATAATTCAACTGCAAATGCAACTTCTTCTGGACCGTGCATTTTTGGCTTAACGATGTACATAGAACCTTTACGAGAGTTCTTGTTTTCGTTTTCGCCTTTAATGTCTGCAAACGTCAATAACGGTGTGATCAATGCATCCATAATACCTTCGTAGATTTCAGCACCATCTACAAGGATCGCAGGGTTTGTCATCAAATGACCCACGTTACGAAGTAACATCAATGAACGACCGTGAAGTGTAGTTTCACCACCGATCAAGTTTTTGTGCGTACGATCTTTATTTAATGTACGAGTAACGGTTTTACCATTTTTCTCGATAGATTCAGAAAGCGTACCTTTCATTAAGCCTAACCAGTTACGGTAGCCTTCAACTTTCTCTTCAGCATCAACTGCTGCAATTGAGTCTTCCAAGTCTTGAATTGTCGTTACCGCAGCTTCAAGAACTAAGTCTTTCACGCCAGCAGCATCTGTTGAACCAATTGGGCTCGTCGCATCAACTTCAATGATTACATGTAAACCATTGTTTAAAAGTACGATTTCAGTTGGTGCAGCTTCGTCACCATTAAAACCAACAAACTGAGCTTCTTTCGCTAAAGTTGCAGTTGAGCCATCTTTTAGGCTTACAACTAACTTTTTGCCTTCTACCGCATATTTAGTTGCATCTGCATGGGAACCATTAGCTAGCGGGAAAGTCTCATTTAAGAAGTTTTTAGCAAATTCGATAACTTTTGCGCCACGAGCTGGGTTATAGCCCTTACCTTTTTCCGCGCCGTCTTCTTCAGAGATCACGTCAAAACCGTAAAGAGCATCGTAGAGTGAACCCCAACGTGCGTTCGCAGCGTTTAAGCAGTAACGTGCATTACGTACAGGCACTACTAATTGCGCACCAGCCAATAATGCGATTTCTTCGTCTACATTTTCTGTGCTGATTTGGAAATCTTCTACTTCTGGTAATAAGTAGCCAATTTCAGTAAGGAAAGCTTTGTAAGCTTCGAGTTCAAATTTGTTGTTGCGGTGCCATTCATCAATTTTCGCTTGAATGTCGTCACGCTTAGCCAATAGTGCTTTGTTCTTTGGGCTAAGATCGACAACGACTTGTTCAAAGTTTTTCCAGTAAGTTTCACTGTCTAAACCTGAACCCGGTAGTGCTTCATTTTCGATGAAATCGTAAAGTTCTTTAGCAATCGCTAACTTGCCTTTTTGAATACGTGCAGTCATTGTCTTTCCTGATATTGCTATTTTTTATAACAAGAGATTCTAGTATACCCATTTATACTTTGCTGAATAGTACTATCACATTCCTAAATAATGATCATTTTCTATGTAATGAAATACCCTCATCATTCAACATAATAAAGATCAGAAATACGACGTCATCATCAGCCTGAATACCTTTTTACAGTGTATAAAGTTTTTGAAATGTCGAAATTAGACTTAAGTGCAGAATTTTGTTCTAAAACTGAACAAATAGACCCAAGCCTCAAACAAACTCACTCGATTAAGCCATGAAATGCTGCCAATGTCGATGCTACAACTTCAACCAATCAGTTTAAATTTAACGCTTTTATCGATGAATTATTAAACAGCCATACTTCTTATTTAATGATGCTTTTATCATGAGACTTTGCTTTAACTTCTATTGTTCGTTCCACAGCTTTTCTTAATTTATACATGTTTTCTAAAACTAAAAATCAAAAAAAAGAACGCCATCAAGACGTTCTTTTTTCATTCCAACAGAAACGCTTAATTTTCTGCCGTAGATTCTGGTGCATTGATTTGACGGTGAGATGTATGTAGATAATCATCAGATTGCATTTCCAATAAGCGCGAACGTGTACGCTCAATTTCAAATGCCAATTTTTCACCTTGATATAATTCAATAATCGTATCTTCTGAAGTAAGCAACAACTTCACCCCACGGTCATAAAATTCATCAACCAAGTAGATAAAACGACGTGTCCCTTCAGACAAATAATCGGTCATGTGCGGCACATTACTTACCAAGACCGTATTATAAATATTGGCAATTTCAATAAAGTCCGCTGGACTACGTGGTTTTAGGCAAAGCTCAGAATATTCACACCACAGTACATCTTCCGTATGACCAATGGTTTCTACAATACGCTGATTAATAATAATTGGCTCTTGTGAAACCGTTTGGGTTTGCGTTAATGCTGTAAAACGCTGTGCCATCCACAACTTATGTTCATGTGTTAAAGGCGACTTAAACAACTGCGCTTGTTTCAATACACGTAAACGATAGTCTACGCCTGAGTCTACATTTAAAATCACACAGTTCTTTTTTACCATTTCGATGGTTGGGATAAAACGGTCACGGTGGATCCCGTTTTTATATAAACCATCTGGTGCGATGTTAGATGTTGCAACAAGGGTGATCCCACGCGTAAATAATTTTTGGAATAGATCACTCAAAATCATTGCATCCGTGACATTGGATACAAAGAATTCATCAAAGCAGATCACGACTGCTTCTTTATAAATTTGGTCGGCAACAAGGTCTAGTGGATTACGCTGACCTGAAAGCTTATTTAATTCACGGTGTACGTACTGCATAAAGTGATGGAAATGCATACGAGTTTTGCGTCGAAATGGCACAGAATCATAAAACTGATCCATCAGCCACGTTTTACCACGTCCTACACCGCCCCACATATACACCCCTTTCGGTGCAGTTTGACGACGGAAACGACGAAACGCTTTTTTAGAAGCCTTAAAACGTTGGATTAATTCTTGCCAAACTCGATCCAACTCATGCACCGCTTGCGCCTGTTCCTGATCTGGTAAAAACTGACCAGATGCTAAGGCTTGAGCATAACGCTCAGCCGGTGAAATCGGAGTAAATGCGGTGTTGTGTGGTGACTGAAAATCTGACATATCATTAAATACTTTTTTGGGCTAAATGAATTATAACGAAGAATAAACTCGAAGATATAACACTTTGGCAGTAAAGCGCATTGGCTATTTATTATATTGTCTCGGACTATGCCCAAACCAACGTTTAAACGCATGATTAAACGCCGCAGGTTCTGAATAGCCCAGCAATTCTGCAATCATTTCAATTGAATATTCATTATATTCAATCATACGGAGTGCTTTATCTTTAATAATATCTTCACGAATTTGCTTATAACTGGTATTTAACTGTTGCAGTTGATGACGCAAAGTTCTTTCAGGCAAGTTCAACGCTTGAGCAGTTGCTGCCATACTTGGCATCGCACCACTTTGTAATTCCAAATAATCTTGCACACGTTGAACCAATGATGGCGCATCTTCATCGGCGCTTAAACGTTCTAACTCCGCAATACATTTCGACTCATATAATCGAAAAGTAATAATATCTGCGGAAGGGATCCGAATATCTAAAACATCTTCATCGAACCAAAATGCCGCAAATGGCGCACCAAATCGAACTTGAGAGCCATAATAATCAGTAAACATTTTTAATTTTTCAGGATCTTTGGGTTCAGCAAACGGCAAATCAATTTGAACTTGCGGTGTAGATAGACCCATCATTTTGTACAGATCACGGATGAATTTATACGTTCCAGAAATTTCCGACTGTGCCAATAATGCACCCAGTGGTGCATACACATCTTGGGGTTGATAACATAAGGCCACTTTATGCTGACTGATTTGCAAACTCAAACGCCCAGTTAGATGCGTCAACTGTTGAAATCGAATCCCCTGATTTAAAGCTTGGCGTAAAGTATCACTGGTGACCAATAACATCAGCAACGGACCATAACCCGCCAACGTATAATGCTGACCAATAAATAACCCTTGCTCAGGTTCTACATCTTTACCAATGACTTTCAGTACATCCCACTCCAAACTCGGATGAATCACCGAAGTAGGATCGAGTGCATCGACACGCAGCCCGATAGTTTGCAAACGTTGATCGACATCTACGCCTGCTTTACGCATTCCTTGTACAAGATACATCAGGCTTAGAATGGATCGTTTCATAAATCGTAAAATGACATTAAATTTCTTCTTTTTTACTACAAATTTGCAATTATGAACATTGCCGTTTCGATCAATTTTTCTGTCATCTCAATCATATTGTTCTGATCATGAACTCAAGTATGCTTAGCTTGTAATCTCGCTTGGAATTAAAAAAATGATGCAGGAAGCGCAAACAAAAACAGTGCAAACCCCAAACGCCAATTCTGAAATACATACACAAATCGCCATCATTGGCGGTGGTTTTGGTGGTATCGCTATGGCGATACGACTTTTACAACAAGGCAATCAAGATTTTCTGATCCTCGAAAAAGCCAATGATTTTGGTGGAACCTGGCGTGAAAACCGCTACCCTGGCGCTGCGTGTGATGTGCAATCACATATGTATTCGCTTTCTTTTGCACCCAAAACAGATTGGTCAAAACGTTATGCTGAAGCGCCGGAAATATTTGACTATATCCAACACGTTACCCGTGAATATAATTTAAAACAATTCTGTCGCTTTAACAGTGAAGTGCTTTCAAGCCAATACAATGAATCAACCTGTGACTGGCATTTAGAACTCAAAGATGGCGTTAAAATTACCGCTCAATATGTGATTTTTGCATCTGGCCCGTTACATGTCCCACAAATTCCACATATTCCAGGCATTGAAAAATTTAAGGGTAAAGTGTTCCATTCTTCGCAATGGGATCATCAATATCCATTAGAAGGTAAAAAAGTCGCATCTATTGGTACAGGCGGCAGTGCCATCCAATACATTCCTGAAATCGCACCACAAACAAAGCAACTGTATGTTTTTCAGCGTACAGCGGCTTGGGTCATTCCACGAGATGAGCGTAGTTATCATGGTTTAGAAAAATCACTATTTAAAAAATATGATTGGTTTCGAAAAATTCACCGTGCTCGCCTGTATTGGACCAACGAATCACGTGTCGTGCCAATTGTTAAACCAACCACCATGAAATATGCGCAAAAACTGGCAGAACTATATATTAAGTATCAAGCGAAAGATGCTGAACTTGCCAAGAAACTAACCCCAAACTACATCATGGGCTGTAAACGCATTTTAATTTCTAATAAATACTTTCCAACGTTTAATCGACCGAATGTGGAATTGGTCAGTGATGCAATACAAGAAATCACTGAAAATGCCATTATTACCAAAGATGGAAAATCCCGTGAAATTGACTGCTTAATCTATGGGACTGGCTTTATTACTGACCCACGTATTTATCTCAAGTCCTTTGAATGTATTGGTGAAAATGCTCAAGAACTCAAACAAGTTTGGCAAGCTGGCGCAGAAAGCTTTTATGGCATTTGCACCAAAGGCTTTCCAAATCTGTTCCAATTATTAGGCCCCAATACCGTACTTGCCCATAATTCAGTGGTATTTATGATTGAGGCACAAGTCGATTACATCTTACAAATGATGCAATTGGTTTCAAAATCTAATGTTCAAGCCATCGCTGTCAAAGATCAGGTGCAAGATCAATTTAACACGCATGTACAAGACATGCTTGATGGTACGGTATGGCAATCAGGCTGCGTGAGTTGGTATCAGCAAAATGGCGGTAAAAATTTTGCACTGTGGCCAACTTATACATGGAAATATTGGCTCGCTACTCGAAAAATAAATCCAGCCGATTTTCGACTCCTCAGTAAAACAAAATCTAGTCATGCAGCTTAAGCAATAACAGGTCATAATAGGCAGGTATTCATTATCTGCCTATTTTTGTATGCAATCTTTCTGGCTGATTTTCCAGCTCTTGACCTGTTTAGGGCTTGGTTTTATTCTTGCACGTCGCCTACCCACTTGGCTTGAAAAAATCGCCTTTAAACTGCTGCCGTATTTTACTTATATTTTGTTATTTGCGATTGCGATCGAATTTTCTGAAACATTACACACTATTTCAGCACCTCTGCAAATCCTTTCTTCATCAGTACTTATTGCACTATTGACCTCAGTGGGTGCTTTTATTTGCTGCTATATTTTATTTAAGCTTTTAGGCTATAAACCCAGTCATGGCAAAGTGTCCATGCAGTTAGTGACAAGCTCGCTCATCAATATTAGCTATGCTTTTATTGCATTAGGTTTAGGTTATGCTTTTGCCGAAATGGCAGCACATTTTAGTCTTCAGCCACATATTAGTACTTGGGATCTACTTTTAGTCTTCATGTTTCTGATTGGGCTTGATCTCGCCTACTCACCACTGGATCGCTCTTGGTTAAATTGGAAAATTCTACTTGTTCCACTCGGTTGTATCGTCGGTTCACTTTTGGGCGCTTTTGCTGCTGCATACCTATTGCCACAAATCAGTTTGAAAGATTTGATCATGCTGTCACAAGGCTACGGTTTCTATTCGATGACAGGCATCGTCGTGACAGAATTAAAAAATGCACATCTCGGCAGTATCGCGCTGATGAATGATTTATTCAGAGAAATTTTTGCGATTGTGTTTATGTATATTATTGGCTGGCGTTACCCACGCTCTGCAATTTCATCTGCGGGTGCAACAGCTATGGATGTCACCCTACCTATGGTCAAACAAGCCTGTGGTAATGATTTTATTCCACATGCCATGGTCAGTGGCTTTATCCTTTCTGTACTCGCACCAATATTGGTGAGTATATTGGCGGCTATCTAACCCCTCACCTAAATCCTCTCCCAAAGGCAGAGGACTTTCTCTCTCCCTCTGGGAGAGAGTTAGAGAGAGAAGGTAAATATTAAAGTGTCGCTAAAATATCTTTTAAAGTCTGACGCATATTCTCCGATTTGGTAATCGGACGACCAATCACCAAATGTGTAGAACCATCGAGCATGGCTTGTTTAGGTGTCACAATTCGTTTTTGATCATCAGCAGCAGAACCCGCAGGACGGATACCCGGTGTCACTAAAGCAAACTCAGCACCCAAAGTCTCACGCAGCATTTTTGCTTCTTGTGCCGAACACACTACACCATCTAAACCACTTTCTTTCGTTAAAGTCGCAAGACGTTTCACATGTTCAAAGGGTTCAACATCTAAACCTAAATCCGCAAGATCTTCACGACCCATCGAGGTCAAAACAGTAACAGCAATCAGCTGAGTATTGTAATTGCCTGCTTTTAGGCGCTCTACACAGGTTTCCATCATTTTACGACCACCTGATGCATGAACGTTGACCATCCACACACCCATATCCGCAGCTGCACAAACTGCTTGCGCTGTGGTGTTTGGAATATCATGGAATTTTAGATCTAGAAATACTTCAAAACCTTTATCATGCAAGGCCTTAACGACACTTGGACCCTCATGGGTAAATAACTCTTTACCAACCTTAACTCGACATAATGCAGGATCTAACTGCTCTGCAATTGTAAGTGCGTCATATTGGCTTTTAGCATCTAGTGCAACGATGATACTCAAGAGACTTACCCTTCATTTTGACAAAATTAGTGCATTATAGATGTATTCAACTTGATCAGAAAGTCATAAAACTCATGTTATTTGAAATGATTAATTTGAATTGAGCTATCTCATTATTTTATTTGAGATAAGCGTATTATTTTTTCAGCCCATAAAAAAACACCCCGATGATCCACCGGAGTGTTAAATATAAAATTTAAATCTACTCATAAAAGTAGTTAATTTACTTCTAAAACCCAATTATAACGGGTTAGAAGGACGCTCATTCGCATCAATATCTAAAACTGTCTTTTCATGACGCGTATGTGCAGCCGCTTCAGCAGCAGCCAGTTGAGCAGTTTGAATTTGCTCTTTACGTAGGCGGTCAATATCTTTACGTAGACGTTTAATTTCCCAGTTATTTTGAAATACTCGAAATACTTGCACTGCCAATAAAAGACCTAACACCAAACCTAATGACAAGGTTAATAGCAATAAAAGCCCTAAACGCATTGCAGGCACTTGTGTAAACAACAAATCGACTGAAAGTTCAGTTCCGTTTTGCAGAACCAAAGCCAATGAGTATCCAAATAGGACCAGTAGAATTACGACCAATACGTAACGCATAAACACCCCTAACAATGTTTTGAATTAGTTTGCAGATTCGTTTACCGCATCACGTAATGCTTTACCAGGTTTAAAGTGTGGTACAGCTTTTGCTGCCACTTCAACTGATTTACCTGTTTTTGGGTTACGACCCACACGTGGTTCACGGTGATGTAATGCAAAACTACCAAAACCACGGATTTCAATTCGGTTGTCTGTAGACAAAGCTTCGATCATTTGATCGATCATTATCTTAACGGCCTCTTCCACTAAGGGTTCAGCTAAGTGTGGGTTTTTAAGAGAAATACGCTCTATTAAGTCAGACTTATTAAGTGCTTCAGTAGTCATCTGCGACCTCTTTAATTATCAAGCTACCTAGGATCAGTTTCCTGATAATAACCTGTTTAAATACAAAACGGTAGCGTAATAATCACTTACTACGCTACCGTTACAGTAATTGTGTAAAATATATTAATTAATTTACATTAATAATACAATTCAAACACTTACTTAGTGGTTCATTTGAGCTTTGATCAAATCACCAATAGTCTTAGGACCATTGTCTGAAGTTGCTGTAGCTGTCTTGTTCAAGTTAGCTACTGCTTCTTTTTCTTCAGCTTCGTCTTTCGCTTTGATAGACAAGTTGATAGAACGTGATTTGCGGTCTACGTTGATGATTTTAGCTTCAACTTCTTGACCAACTTCAAGGAACTTAGTTGCATCTTCAACGCGGTCGCGGTTGATTTCAGATGCTTTAAGAGTCGCTTCAACTTCGTCAGCTAACTTAACAGTAGCGCCTTTAGCGTCAACTGCAGTTACAGTACCTTTAACAAGCGCACCGCGTTCGTTAGCAGCTAAGAAATCGTTGAACGGATCGCTGTTCATTTGTTTGATGCCAAGGCTGATACGGTTGCCTTCAGCGTCTACTGAAAGGATAACCGCTTCAACTGTGTCACCTTTCTTGTAACGACGGATAGCTTCTTCGCCTTGTTCGTTCCAAGAAATGTCAGACAAGTGAACTAGACCATCGATACCGCCTGGTAAACCGATGAAGATACCGAAGTCAGTGATTGACTTGATAGTACCTGAAACTTTTTCACCTTTGTCGTGTTCTTTAGCAAACTCTTCCCATGGGTTAGCACGAGTTTGTTTGATACCAAGAGAAATACGACGACGCTCTTCATCAACTTCAAGAACCATAACGTCAACTTCGTCACCGATCTGAACAACTTTAGATGGGTGGATGTTTTTGTTAGTGTGGTCCATTTCTGAAACGTGTACTAAGCCTTCAACGCCTTCAGCGATTTCAGCGAAGCAACCGTAGTCAGTTAAGTTAGTTACACGAGCTTTAACGATAGAACCTTTAGGGTAACGGTTCATGATCGCTAACCATGGATCTTCGCCTAATTGTTTAAGGCCTAAAGATACGCGGTTACGTTCGCGGTCGAATTTAAGTACTTTAACAGTAACTTCTTGACCAACTTCAACAACTTCTGAAGGGTGCTTGATACGTTTCCAAGCCATGTCAGTGATGTGAAGAAGACCATCAATACCGCCAAGGTCAACGAACGCGCCGTAGTCAGTAAGATTTTTAATAGTACCAGTAACTGTTTGACCTTCTTCAAGCTGAGCAAGAAGAGCTTCACGGTCAGCTGAAGATTCAGCTTCCATAACAGCACGACGAG
The DNA here is from genome assembly GCF_024605785.1 of Acinetobacter sp. YH16040_T. Lineage (NCBI taxonomy): Bacteria > Pseudomonadati > Pseudomonadota > Gammaproteobacteria > Moraxellales > Moraxellaceae > Acinetobacter > Acinetobacter sp. YH16040_T. The sequence goes on from NZ_CP094541.1 coordinate 2,071,755, forward strand.
ATACAACAACGTTGTTACGTTTAGCATCAAGTTTGATTACTTTAAATTCTAACTCTTTACCTTCTAAGTGAGTAGTATCACGAATAGGACGAGTATCAACTAAAGAACCTGGAAGGAACGCACGAACTGGACCGATGTCAACAGTGAAACCGCCTTTAACCTTACCAGAGATAACACCAGTAACGATTTCGCCGTCTTCAAAGATTTTTTCAAGTTTAGTCCAAGTTTCAGCACGTTTCGCTTTTTCACGTGATAAAACTGTTTGACCCATACCGTTGTCAAGAGCTTCAACAACTACGTCAACAGTGTCGCCAACTTGAACTTCAAGTTCACGTTGTTCATTTAAGAATTCAGCGCGGTCAACAATACCTTCTGATTTAAGGCCAGTGTCAACTGTTACCCAGTCAGAGTCGATATTTACTACAACGCCTTGGATGACAGCACCCTTTTCAACGTTGAGGTTTAATTCGCTTTCTTCAAAGAGGGCTGCAAAAGATTCGGTCATGATATACCTAGTAAAGTCAGCGGTCTTGGATCAGACAAGGCCGGTTTAATTAAGCGTCTACATAGTCCATATAAGACTGATCAAGCTATGCTTCTGCTGAAAATTCTTTAGTTTGCTAATTGCTGATCGATGTAATTCGTCATCAGCGTGAATACTTCATCAATACTCAAAGTTGAACTATCAATGAAATAAGCATCTGGCGCAGGCTTGAGTGGAGCGACTGTGCGTTCCATATCTCGCTTATCACGCGCTTCGATATTAGCTAAAATGTCGTTTATTTTAACATCCACGCCCATAGCCTGCAACTGATTTACACGGCGCTCCGCACGGGACTGAGCAGAAGCCGTTAAATAAATCTTGGCTTGGGCATTTGGAAAAATCGTTGTTGCCATATCACGGCCATCTGCAACCAAACCAGGTGCTTGGGCAAAGGCATGCTGACGTTCTAAAAGCGCAGTTCTAAGTGCAGGAATTGCAGCAACTTTTGAGGCAAACTCTCCGACTCTCTCAGTACGGATAACTTTTGAGACATCTTCACCATCTAAAAGCACCGAAACACCTGCTTCATTTGTCACAAATTGTATGTCTAAATTTGTTGCAATTTTTACGCATTCATCGAGCTTTGAGTCTAATGCATCAATTAAGTCTTGCTTATGCAATGACAATCCCAACAGACGATATAACGCACCTGAGTCGAGTAAGTGGAACTGATAATGTGCCGCAATTTTTGCTGCCAATGTTCCTTTACCTGAGCCACTTGGGCCATCAATTGTAATGATTTGAACTGTCATTGCTCTTCCACTTTTGTTTATACGGTTTTTGCAAGTTTTGAAAAACCAATTTTAATCGCTGACTTCAGTTGCGCAAGGATTAATTGACTAACGAATGGCGCACGCGCCTGTAATTCAATCGTATAAGTGACTAAAGTACGCGCAGCATCAATCGCTTCGAATTGAATCACACCCAAATGATGTTTCACCAGTGGGTTTTTAATAATCTTATATTCAATGCGTTGGTTTGGCTCAAACAAGGTAATTTGCTCTTGTAACGGCTTCACTGGCCCAAAGCCCATACGACGTACAGAACCCACACCATCAGGACGTTCAGGATCTGCAGAATCTTTGACGCGCACCACTTGAATCGGTGCAAAAGCCACGTTATAGGTCGAATGTTTTGAAAGTAAGTCAAAAACTTGCTTGACCGGTGCATTAAATTCTTTTTTTACTTGAATGGATTTCATGGTGTACCCTATATTATTTGACAATATTAATTGTCAGTAGAGTTTACTTGATTTTTTAAATTAAGTTCAGTCAAAGTGGCTTTTTCCTGTAACTTCATCAGTCGTTTTTGTTCACGACGCATTTTAAAAAAATCACTTAATTGTTGGGAGCATTGCTCTTGTAGGCAACCATGCTCAAACTCAAAGATATGATTATAGTAGCCTGAATTTAATAATTGACGCGAACTGACCAAAGAACCTGCTTTAGGCTCAGTCGTCGCAAATACCACTCGTTTTATTCTTGAATGTACCAAAGCACCCACACACATTGTGCATGGCTCTAAAGTTACATATAAAGTTGCGTCGTCAGGTAATCGGTAATTATCGATATTCAAACAAGCTTGTCGCAAAGCTTGTACTTCCGCATGTGCGGTGGGATCTTTCAGAGAAATCGGCGCATTAAACCCTGCACCTATGACTTGATTTTGACTCACAATGACTGCGCCTACAGGAATTTCTTGCAATTCGGCAGCTTGTGCAGCCTGCTCGAAAGCAAGCTGCATCCAATGTTCATCACTATATAGATTTTGTTCAGACATCAATTAATTAAATTACACCATACTGTCTTAACAGTACATTCCAACTGTCAATATTGGTTACAGGAGGCTCATCAGCCAGAATTCCTTTGAGGGAAAGATCTGTACCTTTTTTCCATTCTGGAGAGAGGTCTTTATCGACTAGACGGGCGCGCACACCTTCAACAAAGTCCGCGTGACGAATTTTCCAATCCGAAATTTGGGTTTCTAGTTCAAACACTTCATTCCAAGAATGCACTTGCTTGCCCCACTGCCACAACAACCATGTTAATGCTGCGGTTGCAGGTGAACCTTTTTGTAGATTTTCACTGGCTTGGCGTAGCCAATCACTGCGCGCATCGCTTAAACCAATAATTGATTCATAGTCATGTTCAAAATTATGCCCACGGCACACACTTTGAATCACATCCAATGAATTTTGTAATGGCCCCGGCCCCACAGGACGATGCATACTATTTAAAGTGTCATCAATGGCACGAAAATCGCCTGCTGGATAATGATCCCAATCAATATTGATGACAGTTTCAAGTACGTTATCACGCTGTGCATCACAAATATGCGTTGCCCAACCGATACCATAAGCACCTGCTGCGGTCATAATTGAGCCCGTTAACCCAGTAAACAACCCAATGGCACCACGGTCAGCAAGGAAACGCGTCGCACCCACATCTGGATACAAACCGATATTAATTTCAGGCATTGCTAAACGTGAATAAGGTGTCACCAAACGGAAAGGTGCGGCCATAAATAGACCTAGACCACCACCCATCACATAACCTTCGCCCCAAACCAAAATCGGCTTTGCATAATTATGCAGCAGCAAATCTAGGGCATACTCTTGTTCAAAAAATTTATTCGCCGTTTCAACTTCATCATTGACCACCAATTGTCGCAATTTGCGTACATCACCACCTGCACAAAATGCTTTCGGCGTAGTGGAATCTAACCAAATCGCTTTTACAGCATCATCGTGTTGAAAGTCCTGAAACACTTCAAGCAACGCTGTGCAGATTGATTCATCTAATGCATGAAGCGATTTTGGGCGATTCAAGCGAACAATGCGCCAGCCCTTTTTCGCTTCTTCAACAATCAGATCCGGGTGATAATTTTTTGAAACGGGAGAATAAGTCATGCGTCCAGCTGCCAGTCTATTGGCTCAATGCCATTTTGTTTAAGATAATTATTACTTTTTGAAAACACCTTACAACCAAAAAATCCACCGCGGTTTGCAGCCAAAGGAGATGGATGCGCGGCTTTTAGCACCAAGTGCTTATTTTGGTCAATGCGTTGTCCCTTACGCTGTGCATATGCCCCCCATAAAATAAAGACAATATGCTCACGTTGTTCATTTAAAACATCAATCACATGGTCTGTAAAATCTTCCCAGCCACGTTTTTGATGTGAAGTTGGTTGCCCAGCCTCAACAGTCAGTACCGCATTTAAAAGCAAAACACCTTGTTCTGCCCAGCGTGTTAAGTCCCCATGTTTTGACACAGGTACCCCAAGGTCGGTATTTAACTCATGGAAAATATTACGTAAAGAAGGTGGTAATGCAACCCCCTTTTGTACCGAAAAACTCAAGCCATGTGCCTGATTTGGCCCATGATACGGGTCTTGGCCTAAAATCACCACTTTTACATTTGCCATAGGCGTCGTGTTTAAGGCATTAAAAATCAGCGGATTCGGTGGATAAATCACTTTATCCTGTTTGATTTGTTGTAGCAGAAAGTCTTTTAACTCATCCATGCGGGGGCTAAGCAAAAACTCACTTAGGGCATATTTCCAGCTAGGCTCAAGCTGCACTTTAGCGAGTTTTGCTTGTTGCTCTTCTGTTAAAGACATCACTGTTAACCAATCCTAATAAAACCAAATATTTACTTAAATTTTAACTTGTAAATCAACTGCAGGGTTTAAAAATTTTTGACCCTGTTTTAATTTTTCATACATCTGGGTATCGTTCCATTCCGACTGAACCTGTTCGGAGAAGATAATTTGATCTAACTGCAACAACCCCATTTGTGCGTTGTTGATATCTTCTAAGAAGCTTTGCGCATAGCCTGTGTCTGTCTCATGCACAATCACAGAATACACCTCAACATCACCCTCACCATTTTGAGTTTCTGTTGATTTTAGAACTTGTTGTGCTAAATAAAAGAAGATTCGTGAAAACTGTTCTGCTGAGGGCGATACGGGTAGTTCAACCCAACGTGCACTGAACTGTTTGCAGGCACGAATGTACTCAGCATCATCGTGTTGCCAAAAACAAATCGCGTGATCAAAACTGTCAAATAAGTCTTTAATAACCCCTTTGAGCAAACCGAAATCGTAAACCATTTGTCCATGGTCAAGTTTCGACGCTTTGAGTAATAGTTCGACTTTATAACTGTGTCCATGAATGGAACGTTTGCAGCGGTCTGACGTGCAATTACGCACGATATGCGCGTTTTCAAACTTAAATAACTTACGAATTAACATATGTCGTAATGCAATCAAATAATCTATGGGTTCTCAGAGATTATAATGCAAAAGTCTAACAAGAGGCATTAATTTTGCTGTTCAGCACAATTGGGAAAAGGCATCATGAAAATTTAGCGATATTTAAGACCTAAAATGGTGCCATACTGCGAAAAGCCACATATACATCTTTATCTTTTCGCACTAACTCACTGGTAAATTGACGCTTTCTTTCATTTAAAATAATTTCAATTTGCGCTTTAAAATAGTTCGACTGCACACCCAATTGTGAGTTTAAAACTTCTCGATTTTCTGTGCTCACCTGTGCAAATGGCTCCATTGCCCATAAATCATTGATATTTTCAAAATGTTCAAATTTGGCAGCTTTTTGTTGCAAAGCTTGTTCGACTGCATTGACATCTAAACAATCATCCATGGTTGCCAACAAAAATGCAGGAGCGGTATTAATGTTTACCGTTGTTTCATGCGAGGGCAAGCTACTCACATAGGGTGCAATCAGTTTATATTGAGCACCTTCAAAACCACGGACTGATTTCAACTCTTCCACACTATGAAATTTTGCATTTGGCGGTAGTGCCGCATTATTTAAACCACGATAGTACGCCAGTTCAGCTCCCATCGGGCCAGAGGTCTCATCATCTTCATCTTGCCAATCGATCACAGCTTGACTTAATTCTGCGGGTAAACCAACACGCTGCAATATTTTTTCAAACCATAACTTTGCTTTGTCATTTACCACACCCTCCTCTGAAACCAAACTATTGAGGTTAAATTTGCCAGATTCATCTTGGAGCACACCTGCAACAGTTCCACCTTCCACAGGAAAGGCTGGCATAGGCTGAGCCCAATTTTCTTGTAAATGATCCACCTGCCCTGCATTTTCAGCATCATTTACCAGAAGTTCGGCAAAAAATGCTTCGGCACTTTTCGCATATAACATCGATTGATTTTGGCGCATCACGTAGGCGGTATTTTCAGAAGTATTGGCTTGTTGTTTTGCGATGCCTGCTGCAACAATGGTTGCCAAAGCCACCATCATCAGGATGGTTAATAAAGCAATGCCGCGTTGCTGTTTCATAAGCAACTCCGAACTTCAAATGACCCCACAACCTGACCGTTAACCATTCTTATTTTTATCCAATAAAAAATCAGTATTTAACAAACTGAATAGCCATTCATAGTCTGTCCCATCGACTGTGAGTTGCATCCTGATACCGCGTGGTAACAGTTGTATGGTTTTTTCATTATTCATATCTGCAGCTGAATCTGGCCAACTGTCCAACTCATTTGGATTGAGTACCGTGATTTTATATTGTTCAATATTATCCAGTAAAACACTCGAATCTGGCTGATCATGCCCCGTTTGGTTGAGATTTTTAAATTTTAGCCGATACAATTTTTTTTCATCAGCTTTGTATTGATATTCCACTCGCTCGTCAGGTGCAATGCCCTGATTTAATGGATCAGTGACACCTGTCTTACTGAAATTAAATCGGCCATTTTGCAATACTAACGCTGGTTGAATATCTCCATTAATATTGGCAGTTAAGGGCACAGCTTGTACTGTGTCTCTGAGAATTTGCTGATGGGCATCTTGCAACTGACTCAGCCTTGCCTCATGGGTTGCGTTTCGTTCCTTCACTTTCGAGACATAATCAAAAACCTTCCAACCCAAAGCAGACAGCACTGCGAAAATAGCAATCGCAACCAAAAGCTCAACTAAGGTAAATCCTGCTTGATTCTTCATTCCTTGCTGTACAAGCACAGGCATATCTTGAGATGTACGTTTTTTTCTAGTTATTATTTTCATCCAACGGAGCCTTATAGTTAAAGAACACCAAACTGCTAATCCCTGCTTCAACATCGCCTGTTTCAGCATTCATCAAACTCACTTGGATATCAATCCGTTGTACATTTGGACTAATGGTGGCTTGGGCTTTTTTGTCAATTTGCCATTGTTCGCCTTGTTCAGTGACTTGTTTAGATGCAGTACCCGTCATCCATTCACGATTGATTTCCATCTTAGCGATTTCATTCAACGCGACAAATTGTGCTTTATTTCTTAAAATTGCGTGTGCTGTCGACTGTGTATATTGCATCGCAACATTAGACAAAGCCATTGCCGCAGTCGCAAAAATCGCCAATGCCACCATGACTTCAAGTAGTGTAAACCCTTTAGCCCGCATTAACTTTCCCTAAATGATCGATTTCGATTTCATTACCAATGGGACGTTCTTCAAAATAAAACTGTATACGCACAGGCTTTACCTCACCATTGCCCAACCAAATCAACTTGGGTGCATTGGTATTTAACAAATCATCATTATTGGCATTTGCATACTGCTGATCTAAAGGCTGAATCGTAAAAGAGACATTTTCAGGTAATACTCGGGTTTCAAAATCTTTATAGTTTTGCCATTTATTATTCTGATTTAAAATACTATTTTCTACACGTTTTTGTTCTGGTAAATATTCTTGTACCGCATAGCTTTGCGTGTTGACATCCGTTCCAGCGTTTTGCTGTAAGGCCAATATCAAAGCTTGATCATTTGCATCGCGTAAAATTCGTTTCAGATCCATTACAAACACTTCACGTGCCTGCATGGCTTTGCGTTGATCTGTCCCACCGATATTTAAAAGCACCAATGAGGCCATGATGCCCATAATCACAATCACCACCATCAATTCTACGAGGGTGAATCCACGAACCGATGATGGTGATGCACTTTTCATAAGCAGCCTTTAAGCGAATTGAGCAACCGCATGCACTTGTTTTGGTAAGGCCAAGGCTTGATCAATATAAGCAACCCGCAAGGTGTCTCTTGAACCCAAATAACGCTGATAAAAACTAGAGTTCAAAATTGCTGCGGCGCCATGTGTAAGTGACCAAATCGAAGCAAGATAATCACGTACTGGCATGCTACTTTGAATCGACTCCAAATAACGCTCAGTCATACGAATGATCAATCGTAGGCGTTGTTTGCGCACTTGATATAGTTCACTAAACAAGTGCTGAATACCCACACCCGTTGTCGATAAACGCTCTTCAATTTGGTGAAACAACACTGTACGTTCTGGGTGATGTAAGTGATGCAACATAAAGAAAGCAAGGTGTTCAGGAAAAGCTTTATCGGTGTCTTTAATCATTTCCAATAACATGCGTTCATTACGAATAATGAGCAACATATATAGTTCATCTTTACTTTGAAAATGTTTATATAACGTCCCTTTTGCCAAGTCGAGTTCTGCCGCTAGCGCATCTAGTGTCATCCCTGCTTCGCCATTTTCCAATAGCAGCTGCTCTGCCACTTGGAAAATTAATGCCTCTCTTGCTCTAAACTGAGCTTGACGATCCATCTTCACCCTATACTCTCTTACTCTTATATCAATTCAAATTATTTACTTAAGATTGAGGAGATTTTCAAAGTTTTGCATTGTAATGAAAGCCATCTCTTCAATTGACTTATCATATACATCACTTAAGGCTTTGGCTACATAAGGAACGTATTTTGGTTCATTAGACTTTCCTCTATAGGGCATCGGTGCAAGATATGGACTATCTGTTTCAATGAGCACTCGATCCAGTGGCACTTGCTTGGCCACATCACGCAAATCTTGTGCATTTTTAAAAGAAACAATGCCTGAAAATGACACGTAATAACCGCAATCTAAGACCGCTTTTGCCGTTTCCCAATCTTCAGTAAAACAATGCAAAATACCGTGAGTGGATTTCTCTGCACGGATAATATCCACCGTATCATGCTTTGCAGAACGGGTATGAACAACCACTGGTTTTTTTACAGCTTGTGATGCGTGAATATGGCGGGCAAAGCATTCTTTTTGCTCTGCAATAAAGTCTGTACTATGAAAATAGTCCAGCCCTGTTTCACCAATCGCCCAAACCTTTTCAGGTTGTGCTAATTCAATGAGATATTCTTCTGTTGCCCGAGCCATCGTTGCAGGATCTTCACATGGGTGAACCCCAACGGAATAACCCACATCAGCATGACGTGATGCAATTTTTGAAAGTTCGATATGGTCATCTAGATCAACCGAGATACTCATAAATTTTGAGACCCCGGCTTGACGAGCCTGATCCAATGCAAGATCTAAATTACCCTCATAAGGGCTTAAGTCAAGCATGGTTAAATGGCAATGGGTATCTACAAACACAATATGTACCTACAAGTCTTCACTGTTGTAACTACATAGTGTAACTTCTACGCCCCTCAGATTTAAGCCCTGCAAGTAAACGTTCTGCTTCTGTTTTGAAATAAACGCCTTTTTCGCCGCTTAATTGAATTCCAAAGCCTTGTGGTTTAATGCCATTTTGCTTTTGCGAAATCCAAATCACTTTCCCTGTCAAAGGAATTTTTATACTTTGTTCAGGCAAAGTCGCCAATAAGAAAACCTCATCACCCATTTTCACAGCTTGCTTTGATGGTACAAATAAACCGCCACCAACGACATAAGGCATGTAGCTCGCAAAAAGTGTTTCCACATCTGGAATATTAGCGTGAACGATCCCGCCCATACGTGGTTGCATGATGTTTCCCCTTAATTAAACATTCATCAGTTTGATGCAAAGCTCATCTACGACCAGATTCCCCTGTACGTTCTGCTCAATGAACTGCTTAGACTGCTGTAATTCTGTATAAATCCCAAAGAGTGTTTCGAGCGAATATTGCTCTGCCAACACCCCAAAATCCAAATCTATATTTTTTATGGATTGATTTAGCTTGACACAAATTATATCGGACAACAAGTATTCAAACATTTGACTAAAATCACTAAAACTCAGAGCTTTATTCCACTTGGTCGCAATTGCCATCGGCATATTTTTTTGTGTCACAAGTTTTTGCCAATCTTGTAGAAACTCTTGGCGCATATTTAGCCATTCACTACTTGCCAATGAAATCGCTTGTAATGGCATTTGACTAGCTAAGTTCATGAGAACTTTGCGCTGGGTTTCACCACTATCGGGCAAATGCTGCTGTAAATATTGCTGTGATTGTTCCGGTTCAATACGATCCAATGCATAGTGCTGCATTCGACTGCGAATGGTTGCCGGCAATTTCAAATAATGCTCTGCCAATAACATAATCACAATCCGCTCGCCCGGCTCTTCCAATGTTTTCAGCAATGCATTTGATGATGCAATGTTTAATGCTTCAGCAGGCTCAATCAACACAACTCGCCAACCGTCTACGGTTTGCTGTACAAAAGGCAATAAATCACGAATTTTCTCGATTTTAATTTTGGCGTTTTGCTTTTTATTGTCTTCATCTGTACTGATATGGACAAAATTTGGATGTGTATCTGACTTTAACCACTGGCAACTCCCACACTCACCACATGGCTCAGTTCGCTCATCACGTTTTTGACACAGCACCCAAGCAAGAAATTGTTTTGCAAATGCCTCTTTACCACAGCCTTTTTTGCCATACAAAAGCACGCCATGTCCCAGTTGTGGAAAACGGCTGGTTAATGTATTCCATGTATTTTGCTGCCAAGGGTACACTTGCGCCACAATGTCATTTTGCATAAATCGTTTAACCTTATTCGAAGTTTGAAACATCCATTTGGTTCAAACGATCAAGGTCAGCTTGAGTGTCTACGCCCGGTGGTAGGTTCGCTTCTGCCACAGCAATGGCAATACGGTGACCATTTTCCAAAACGCGTAATTGTTCAAGGCTTTCTAATTTTTCTAGCACCCCCATATCCCAAGTGACATATTCTTGAAGCAGTTTTACGCGGTATGCATAAAGACCTAAATGACGATAAGCCTGATCATGCAAGGTTTGTTCAGCTAGCTTTGCACCATCACGGTCATACGGAATAGTCGCACGACTGAAATACAGCGCTTGATTGTGCTTTGACATCACCACTTTGACGATACTGTCACGTTGAAACTCATCTAGACTATGAATCGGCTCGCAGAGTGTCGACATTGAACATGTCGGCTGATCAACGAGTAATTGTGCAACTTGCTTTACCAATTGAGCGGGAAGCAAAGGTTCATCACCCTGCACATTGACAATAATGTCATCACTTGCCCAACCTTTGATACGCGCAACTTCACTTAAACGATCTGTCCCAGATGGATGCTCTGTAGAGGTCAATACCACATCAACCCCTTCCGCACGACACACTGCGGCAATACGTTCATCATCTGTAGCAACACAAAGATCATCGAATCCTGCAACTTTTTTGGCTTGATCGACTACACGTAAAATCATCGGACGGCCGTGAATTTCAAGCAATGGCTTACCTGGTAAACGTGAACTTGAAAAACGTGCAGGAATAACAATATGTTTCATAAATTAAATGCCTTCGGGAAGTTTCAGACCCAGTTGTTTCAACTGCGCATGCAAAGTTTCATAACACGCAGGTGATAACACTGCATCTACAGGAACAACCCATATTTCTCTTTTAAAATCTGGATTATTTTTGAGGATCGCTAAAATTTTCACTGCATCTTTTTCAGTGGTAATGATGGGATTGGCATCTTCAAACTGCAAATCACTCAGTTCATATTCATAATGATCTGGGAATTCATGACATTGAAATTGATGAATCCCCATGTTTTCAAGGGTTTTATAAAATCGTTGCGGAAAGCCGATACCCACCACAGCATAAAAATCTTTATTTGCATCAAATGTTGTCACAAGATCTTTATTGAGCAAATAAGGCTGCGCCGCTTCTAGGTGCATATTCAGTGGAGAACTTGGATCTGCTGAATGCTCAATGACCGTTCCACTGGCAAGGCGCTTTTTCGGTTCACGTAAATAACCTTCGGGTAATAATTTTTCATTGCCTAAACCACGGTTATTATCCAGTACGATCCACTCCAGCTGACGTTGAAGCGCCCAATGCTGTAAACCATCATCACAAATGATCAAATCCAATTCATGCTTAGAGAGCAGCAACTCGATACTTTGCTGGCGGTTAGGACCGACCGCCATTGGAACGCCAGTAGATTGAACAATTAAGCTAGGTTCATCACCCACGATTTCAGCCGTCGAGTCTAAATCTACATAGGCCGGAAATGGTCCTTGACCACCATAGCCACGACTGATCACACCAACTCGCAGCTTTAAGCTATTTAAATAACTGACCAAGTGAATGAGTAATGGGGTTTTACCACTCCCACCCACTGTGATGTTTCCAATGACCATGACTGGAATAGGCGCTTTATAACTTTGCTTAATACCTGATTGATAGAGTTTTTTATTGAGTAAAAAGCCGCCACGATAAAGCCATGACAAAGGTCTAAACACAACGAGCCACTTTGCCTGTTCATTCCAAGCATCCTGAATCAATTGTGTAAAAGACATGACTTAATTTTCCTCAAAATTACGCTGATGAAGTTGGTAATATGCACCACGTTGTGCCATCAATTCCGTATGCGAACCTTGTTCAATAATACGCCCTTTATCCATCACCACAATACAGTCTGCATTTTCAATGGTCGATAAACGATGCGCAATCACGATCGTGGTACGATCTTGCATCGCAGCGTCAAATGCTTGCTGAATGAAAAATTCAGACTCGTTATCTAGCGCACTGGTCGCTTCATCTAAAATTAAGATCGGTGCATTTTTCAAAATCGCACGAGCAATCGCAATCCGTTGACGTTGTCCACCAGACAGGTTTAACCCTTGTGCACCCAATGGCGTGTCATAACCTTGCGGTAAATCCATAATAAAATCATGTGCAAATGCAGCTTTAGCAGCAGCAATGACTTGTTCATCTGTTGCATGCTCGAGCTGACCATAAGCAATATTTTCACGCACTGTACGGTTAAACAAAACCACTTGCTGATTGACCATCGAAATCTGAGTACGCAAGCTATTGAGCTCTATGTCGTGAATATCATGCTGATCAAGCAACAATTGGCCTGAGGATACCTCTTGGTAACGCACCAACAGATTGACCAGTGAGGTTTTACCTGCACCTGAACGCCCAACCAATGCAACAGTTTGCCCTGCATTCACTTTTAAATTGAAGTCATGAATCGCATGGTGACCATCGGCATAGATCAAATTAACATTTTTAAATTCGACATCACCTTTCAAAGCAGGCTTAAGCGTGCCGTTATTTACTTCTTCAGGCATATCAAGCAATTCAAAAACTGAATAAGCTGCTGCCATGCCTCGTTGTAGTTTTTCATTGACATCCGTTAAGGTTTTAATCGGCTTACTCAGCATACCTGCGGCAGTGATATACGCTACAAACTCACCTGCTGTTGTATCTTGTAGAATCTCTGGGCGTAGCGCGATATACATCACGATACTGAGCGCGATCGACATAATCAGCTGAACAATTGGGCTATTGAGTTGCTGCACCACAACCATTTTTAAGCCGCGGCGTAAGTTCTCCATTGAGCTTTCATAAAAACGTTTTTGTTCATAATCTTGCCCTGCAAAGCCCTTCACTACCAAGTTGCCTTGTACTGTCTCTTGCACCACATGGTTAACGTCACCCATGGTACTTTGTACTTGCATGGATAATTTACGCATGCGTTTCGACGCTTTACGAATGATCAGCCCAATAATTGGGCCAAAAATTAAAATACATAGAGTTAAACGCCAGTTGGTATACAGCAAATAACCCAATAATGCGATGGTAATCAGACCCTGTTGTACAATCGTTTTCAGTGACTCAGATGATGCTGCCGTCAACTGTTCAACGTTATACATAATTTTTGCAGTGATATGACCGCTCGAATTATCTAAATAATATTGCGAAGGCAAACGCATGAGTTTTGCGAACACTTGCTGACGAATATTAAAGATTAAGTTTCGAGAAATCACTGCGGTAAAGTATCCCCCCATGAACAAACCGAGTCCACGGAAGAACATCAATAAAACCACCAAGAGTGGAAATAAGGTTGTAAAGCTTTGATCTTTGTTTTGAATGGCTTCAATAATGCGTTCCAATAATTTTGCGACAGAAACTTCTGTCGCAGCATTAATACCGAAACCAAGCAAAACCAGCAGGCCGATTCCCCAAAAAGGTTTTAAATAACTTAATAGGCGTAAATAGACCTTAAAATCGTGCTTCACTAATAACCTCGAGTTGGAACTTTAGTACTGATGTTGACATTCACAAATCCAAGTTGACCTGCAACATCCATCACCCGAATCACATCTTGATGTGTTGCTTTTGCATCTGCGGCAATCACAAACATTAAATCACGACGATCATTGGCTGTCTGTTTAATTGCAGTATTCAAATCAGAAACTTCTTTACTGGCCAATGACTGACCATTGACAGAATAATGGCCTGATGAATCCACCACAACTTCAATTTTTTGATCATAGTTTTTAGGTGGAACACCTTGTGCATCTGGCAAAGTGAGGTTCATTCGACTCATCTGATTAAAGGTAGTCGAGAGCAACAAGAACACCAAAATAAACATCAAACAGTCAATCATCGGTGTGAGGTTGATATGAATATCTTCAACCTGACGACGTTTAAATTTCATGCGCAGTCTCCACTCAGCTGGCTTTCTGAATGTCCTGACTTTCTACTTCAGGTGTTTTTTTATAAAACAAAGCGGCATGAAATAACGTCGACTGCTGTTCTAACTCAGCCACATATTCCTGAACCAAACGTTGGAAATAGCGATGTGCAAATAATGCAGGTACCGCAATTAACATACCGGCAGCAGTGGTAATCAAGGCTTTAGAAATACCCGGCATCATCAATACTGGATCACTATTGGTGCCTATATCAATCATTAAGAATGCTTCAATAATACCGATCACCGTACCCAACAAACCTAGTAAAGGTGCAACAGCGCTTAAAGTGCCCAAAAAGTTGATATTTTTTTCTAAATAACCAATTTCTTGTGACGCTGTGACTTCCATTTGCGCACGTGCATATTGCTCGTTTTGATCTTTACTAGCGTAACCTGCGCCCAATACACGACCCAATGTACTTTGTTGTAAAGTTGGACTTTGCTTTAGCTGCTGCACCACATCTTTCACCGATGTGTTTACATTCATCATCAAGTCTTTTGGTAACACCATTGATTTTTTTAAACGAATAAAACGCTCAATGGTAATGGCTACCGTAAAGATCGAACAAATGACGAGCGGGATCATTAACCACCCGCCCGCTTTGACTAATTCCCACATTTGATTTTCCCCAATAAATCGAATTTAAAAATTATTCAGCTAGACAAATATTTAAAATGCCATCTAGCTCTTCAAGAGTATGGTAGCTAATCACCAGCTTGCCTTTCCCTTGTTTATTATGATCAATTTTCACATCTGCACTGAAACGATCAGAGAGACGTTGTGTCAGTTGCTGAATGTCTGATGAAACACTTGGTTTCGCTTTTTGTTGTTTTGGTGCATTCAAATCACGAACAAATTGTTCGGTTTGACGTACAGACATACTTTTTTCAATCACCATTTCAGCAACTTTAAGCTGATCTTTGGCTTTTAACGTCAAGATCGCACGTGCATGCCCCATATCGAGCAAACCTTGCTGCATAAAGTCTTTGACTTGATCCGCTAAAGACAAGAGGCGTAGCAAGTTACTAATTGTGGTACGTGCTTTACCTACCGTATCGGCAATCTCTTGATGACTTAAACCAAACTCGTCATGGAAGCGTTGTAAAGCCATGGCTTGATCGATTGGGTTCAAATCTTGACGTTGAATGTTTTCAATCAATGCCAAGGCAATTGCCACTTGATCACTCAAGTCACGAACAATGGCAGGAACTTCAGTTAAACCTGCAAGCTGAGCCGCACGCCAACGACGCTCACCTGCAATAATTTCGTAGGGATGCTTTTCATCTTCTACAGGACGAATCACGATTGGCTGCATGACACCATGCTTTTCAATCGATGCAGCAAGTTCTTGTAAATCTTGTTCTTTAATGAAACGACGCGGTTGATACTCACCACGTTTCAATAAATGCACATCAATTTGTTTTAACTGTCCATGATCTAAAGCTTTTGCTTCGAGCTGTAGTTTTTCTTTTTGGATTGAGCCGAGTAAGGCATCCAGACCACGACCTTTAGCCAGTCCGCGTTTTTTTACGGTCATGCTTTAGTTCCTTTTTTTACTTTGGTTTTTTTTAACATCTCAGCTGCCAAGTTCAAATAAGCAACTGCACCCTTCGAGCTTTTTTCAAAATAAATTACTGGTAAACCGTGCGCAGGCGCTTCAGCCAAACGAATATTTCGCGGAATGACCGTGTCATAAAGTTTCTGACCGAAGTATTGTTCAAGCTCAGCAGACACATCACGTGTTAAGGCATTACGCGCATCGTACATGGTACGAAGCACACCCACGATCTCTAGATCTGGGTTTAAAGCTTGCTGAATACGGTCAATGGTTTGGGTTAAGTCAGCCAAACCTTCCAATGCATAATATTCACACTGCATTGGAATCAGCACCGCACGTACCGCTGCAAGTGCATTGACAGTGATCAAACTTAAACTTGGCGCACAATCGACAATAATATAGTCGAAGTCTTTTTCAACACTTGCCAACGCTTCACGCAAAATAAACTCACGACCGTCTTGATCCGCAATCGCCAGTTCAACACCGGCCAAGTCACGGTTTGCACCTAAAACTTTATAGCCCACTTCCGCTTTATATATGGCGGTTTCAATCGGCACTTCACCAAGTAAGACATCCGTGACTGAATACAACAAATCATTTTTTTGAATGCCCGAACCCATCGTGGCATTGCCTTGTGAATCCATGTCCACAAGTAAAACTCGTTTTTTTAATATGGCTAAAGATGCAGCCAAGTTCACAGCCGTTGTGGTTTTACCTACGCCACCCTTTTGGTTTGCAATCGCAATAATTTGAGCCATGGTAACCCCAGTCCTTTGAAAATTTTAAATACGTTTAAGAAAAATTAAATGACGCTGCTCATCAAGTCGTGGAACTTTTAATGCAACGATATCAATCTTGAAATCACTTTTTAGTGTTTCAACTTCTTCTTCAGGAATTAAGCCTTTCATCGACGCGATAATACTTTGCGCATGCATATACGGTTTAGACGCATCCACAAAATCCGTTAACGATGCAAAAGCACGACTGGTGATCACATCAAACTGCCCCAGTTCATTAATGCTGTCTTCATTTTCGACACGTGTTTGTACCGCAATGACATTTTTTAGTTTTAAGTCAGCAATAAATTGTTTTAAGAATCGAATTTTTTTACCGTTGGCATCTAAAAGCACACATTCACGTTCAGGCTGACACAGTGCAATGATCATGCCCGGCATGCCACCACCCGTACCGATATCCAATAAACGACCTGCAGGCAAATCATTTAGGATACTTAAGCTATCCAATAAATGCTTAACCAACATTTCTTTAGGATCACGAATAGCGGTCAAGTTATACGCTTTGTTCCACAGCACTAGGGCATCTTGGTATTTCAGCAATAGATTTAATGCTTCTTCACTCAAATCTAAGCCAAGCTTTTGACTACCTTGCTTTAAGTCTTGAAAAAAAGGATGCATAAAGAAGACATCTCAATAAAAATTAACTGAAGTATACCGATTTCTAAGCCGTGGAACAGTAGCTAACGCTTAGCGAATATGCACTTAATCGTACATGCCTTGGCGAATCTGTAGATCTAGATCACTTAAACGCTCAGGTGTGCCAACATCAACCCACGCAGTTTGCATTTTCTCTGCAGAAATTTTTCCATCCAACATAGCTTGTTTCAATAAAGGTGCGAGCGGACGCTTACCCGCTTCCAATCCATTAAACATGTTTGGATGTATAACTGCGATTCCGCTATAGGTGAGTGCCTCGCCTGCATGTTCTTGCTCAAAGGTATAACTACGCCCAGCATCCAAGATAAAATCACCCTTTGGATGTTGCGTTGGGTTAGTCACATAGACCAAGTGTGCCAAGTCATCTTTTAGCTCAATATTGAGCAAAGCTGAAAAATCGTAGGTCGTCCAAACGTCACCATTGACTAAAATAAACGGTTCTGTCCCAAGCAAAGGTAAAGCATTAATAATGCCACCGGCTGTTTCCAGACCTTCCGCTTCACGTGTCCAACGAATATCTACACCAAACTGCGAACCATCACCCAAAGTACCAATCAGGATATCTGCAAGCCATGCAGAATTGATGATGATTTCAGTGACACCTATTTTTTTTAACTTTTCTATATGCCAAACAATCAGTGGTTTTCCACCCACTTCAAGCAAAGGCTTTGGCTTATACAATGTTAAAGGGCGCATCCGATTTCCGAGACCCGCCGCTAAAATCATGGCTTTCATTATGCAACAACCTCATAAGTGCCGTATTTGGCTTCAAATTTCGGCAATACTTTAGCCTGAATAAATTGCATAAAAGGTTGTAATTCTGCATATGGTTTACTTTCTTCAAGTAAATACCACATCACACGCGGCAAATCTTTGAGATAACCTGACTTACCATCACGCTCAAATAAGCGCACAAAAATACCTAAAATTTTGATATGACGTTGAATCGCCATCAGGTCGGCGTCTTGTTTGAATTGCTCAAAGCTACGACCATCTTTAGCCGATGCAGGCAACAAATCATAGAACGTCTTAAACCATGCATAAACGCGAACTGCATTCCACTGCACATAGGCATCACGTGTAATAGAAATCAAATCATAAGTATCTGCACCAATCACAGCATCTTGGAAATCAATCACGCCCTGATCTTGCTCACCATCTAGTACCATCAAATTACGGCTATGAAAATCACGATGCACAATCACTTGAGGCTGAGCCAATGCAGCATTGGCTAAGATAGCAAAGGTACGTTTAATCAGTGCCGATTCTTCTTCAGTAGGCTGCACTTGTAGAGATGGCAATAACCAATCGGTTAACAGCTCCATTTCAGAAATCAGCTTTTCATAGGCATATGCAGGAAAATGAGCAGTACCATCAATTGACTGTAATTGAATCAACTGTTTAAAACTTTGAGCATAATGTGCGTCTACGGTTTGATCATTCAACAACGTGGACAATAAAACATCACCAAAATCTTCTAACAATAAGAAGCCTTGATCGAGGTCTTTGGCCATGATATGTGGTACACGCACGCCATGTGCATCAAAAAATTCATCAATCGACACAAAAGGACCACAATCTTCTTTTTCTGGTGGTGCATCCATGAGCATAAATGTTTTATTATTCAATTTGATTCGTGCATAACGACGGAAGCTTGCATCGCCTGCTAAGAAGTTAATTTCAAATTGATCTGAACCGAGTACAGATGAAATCCATGTTTGTATCAATTGTTCACGTTGTGTATTCATTTGCGATAAATTCTAATACAGGCTGAGTTTTTAAAGTGCTAAGTGTAGCTACTTATCAACTTTTTCTCTATGATGCGACAATAATTAATTGCGATTAAGCATACCTGGTTAATGAGACAAATGAAGCATCAGTTTAAATTTAATCCTTTAGCGACTGCGATCTTAACCCTTCTATGTGGTAGCTCGTTACCAAGCTATGCAGCACCTGTTTCAAACCCGTCCACGGATGACGATACAGAACAACTCAAACAAAGCATTTCAGAAGCTTATCCGGGGCAGCAGTTCTTCGAACAATATTATGTCGATAAATCTGCACCTGAAGCACAGATTCGCAACACCAATCAATTAAGTTCTGCGTTTTGTACAGGCACCTGGATTACCCCAGTTGCTCCAACAACGAAAGCAGTCGCACCTGAAGATGCAACCTCTACCATTACCGCAGACTATGGTCATTTTGACCCGAATGGCGATTCCATTCTTGAAGGTAATGTTCTGATTGACCAAGAAGGTCGTCAAATTCGTGCCGATCAAATCAAAATTGATAAAACCCAAACTTATGCCAATGCTTCTGGCCGCGTGCAAATGGCACAGTCTGGGCTGATTTCGCAAAGTGATTCGATTGATTACAATTTAAAAACCCAACAGGGTGATTTAAATAACAGCTTCTTTATTGCTGAACAGCAGCATGCGCATGGTCGTGCTGAAAAAATTTCGCGTACTTCAACCGAAACCCTTGAATTAGAAAATGCGGTTTATACCACCTGTCCACCCGATGAAAAACCAACGTGGAAAATTCAAGCAGACAAAATTAAGCTGAATCAAGAAACTGGCCGCGGTGAAACCAAAGGTACAACATTATATGTAAAAAACGTACCTGTGATGGCTGTGCCCTACTTCAACTTCCCGATTGATGACCGCCGTACCACAGGTATTTTGACCCCAAGCTTTGGTTTTACCAATGATGGCGGTATTGAACTTGCAGTACCAGTTTACCTAAACCTTGCGCCAAACTATGATGCTACAGTAACACCACGTTATATTGCAGACCGTGGCGCAATGATGGAAGGTGAATTCCGTTATTTGACCAAAAACTTTGGTTCAGGGATGGTGTGGGGGGGTTATTTACCATCCGACCAAAAGTATGATGATCAGGATCGTAAAGACTTACATTTCCTACATAACTGGAAAATTAACGATCAATTCACGACAAATTTAGAATACAATTATGCATCTGATAAAGACTATTTCTCAGATCTCAATAATAATCCAAACTCAAAAACTGACCTGAACTTACGCCGTGCATGGGAACTCAATTATAAAAATGGTATCCCTGGCCTAAAAGCACAGCTTAAAGTGGAAGACTTCCAAACACTGGATAAAACTGTCAGTGATGAAGACCGTCCATATGCGCGCTTGCCACAATTCCTACTGAACTACAAGACTGGTAATCCGCTCGGCTTACAGTACGAATTTAACAATGATACGGCTTACTTCAAAAAGAACTTACGTAGCAACGATATTCCAAGCAGCACTGTCGATTCGCCAATGTATGAGCCAAGCGGCGCGCGTATTTATAACGACTTTAGTGTACGTTATAACTATCGTACCCCATGGTCATTTGTGATTCCTGAAGCAACGATTCGTAACGTCAACACCATTTACGATCAAGACACCGTTAATGCACAAAACATTAGTTCATCAAATGAAAGTAAATCGGTCGTTGTACCGCAATTCACTTTAGATGCGGGTCTTGTGATGGAGCGCGAAGGTCGTTATCTACAAACCTTAACGCCTCGCTTCTTCTATGCGTATTCTCCATACAAAAACCAAGACACTAACCCGAACTTTGACTCAACCACAGCGTCAATTAACTATGACCAATTATTTAGCCCGCGTCGCTTCTACGGTAATGACCGTTTAGAAGACAACAACTTCGCATCTCTAGGTTTAAGCTATAGTTTATTTGATGATGTAGGTCTTGAGCGTTTAAAAGCCAGTGTTGGTCAAAGCTTCTATTTTGAAGACCGTCGCGTCACGCTAAACAACGTCTCTGATAAATTTGATACCGAACGCCATACTGGCCCTGTCGTGAGCATTTCTAGCCAGCTATCTGACAGCATCAGTGTCAATGCCAATTCTGCATGGATGGCGAATGGTGATAATGCTCAGCGCGATATTCAAATGTATTACACAGGAAATAAAGGCAATTTATACAATGTCGGTTATTTCTATCGTAAAGACATTCCGAACCGCCAAGACAGCTATGACCAAGCAGTAGCATCGTTTATTCAACCTATTCACAATAACTGGCGTATTATCGGTCATGCACAATATGACCTCGACAACAGTATTGCGCGTGAATATTTACTTGGTGTGAACTACGAGTCATGCTGCTGGGGTGTTTCAGTTTATGGTCGTTCGTACTATAACGATTTAGATGATGTAACATCTTCAGATGTTAAACCAAAACGTGCCATTATGGCGGAGTTCACCCTAAAAGGTTTAGGTGGCTTCAACAATAAATTAACCTCTTTGCTTGAAAACCGAGTGTTGGGTTTTAACAATATTAATCAATCTTGGACAGAACGTTAATGAAGACAAAACAGTTAAAACAAATTTTTAAAGCGTCAGCTTTGGCACTTTGCCTATCGACTTCTGTATCTGTATTTGCTGCTGCGCAACCTAAAGATGAAATTGTAGCTGTCGTTGACAATAGCGTGATTCTACGTAGTGATCTTGATCAAAGCATTGCCGAAATTACTCACCAACTTCAAGCAAAAAAACAAACCGTCCCACCGACCGAATACTTGCAGCAACAAGCTTTAGAACAGCTGATTACGCGCCAAGCACAGCTTGAACAAGTGAAACGCTATAACGTCAAAGCGGATGAAAAATCGCTCAATGAAGCCGTACTTAAAGTTGCAAAAGACGCAGGTTCTCCAAGCTTAGAAGCGTTTCAGCAAAAATTAGATGCTGTTGCACCAAATACCTATGCTGGTTTACGTGCACGTATCGCTGAAGACATCGCGTTACAACGCCTACGCCAACAGTTAGTCACTTCTCGCATTCAAATCAGTGACCAAGATGTGAAAAACTTCTTAAGTTCACCACAAGGTCAAGCTGCGCTAGGTAATCAAGTCCACGTCTTACATGTACGCGTTGCTAGCAGTGATAATGCCGTTAAAATCGCTGAAGACATTCGCAAAGAACTGGCAACAAGCAACGATGTTAAAGCGATTACCAGCAAATACAGCACTAAAGACATTAAAGTTGACGGTGCAGATATGGGCTTCCGCAACTTATCTGATATTCCAGATGAACTTGCTGCACGTGTAGCACCTTTACAAGTCGGTCAAACCACTGAACTGATTTCAGTACGTGATGGCGTTCATGTTTTAAAATTGGTTGACCGTAAAGGTGGCGAACAAAAAGCCATTGTTCCACAATACCAAACTCGCCATATCTTGATTCAACCTTCTGAAGTGGTGAGTCCTGAAAACGCAAAACAAATGATAGACAGCTTGTATAACCGCCTGCAAAAAGGTGAAGATTTTGCTGTCTTGGCTTCAACATTCTCGAATGACACCGGTTCTGCTGCCAATGGTGGTAGTTTAGGTTGGGTTAGCCCAGGTGTTATGGTTCCAGAATTTGAAGCGATGATGAAATCAACAGCGAAAGGTGAAATCAGCAAACCCTTCCAATCTCAGTTTGGTTGGCACATCCTGCAAGTAACAGATACACGTCAACAAGACATGACACATGAAGTACAAGAACGTATGGCACGTCAGATTTTAGGTGAGCGTCAATTTGACACTGAACTGGACAGCTGGTTACGTGAAATACGCAACAATGCCTATGTTGAAATTAAAGACCCTGCTCTAGATCGTAAAAAGAAATAAGTGAATAAACAAAAAACCAGCTTCGGCTGGTTTTTTTATGTCGATTCTTATCATTATTCAGCGTTGTAGTAATTATTAGTTGTAGTAATTATTAAAAAACCAGTATTTAAACCATCTACTCTTTTTATAGGCAAAAAAAACCTCCCATTTGGGAGGTTTTTTTAACTCAATTAACGATTGTTGTTTTCGTCGTCTTGAGCATCTTCAAATTTAGTTTCGCCATCAAAACCAGCATTTTGACCGCCGAAACCACTTTGACCACCGAAGCCACCTTGACCACCAAAGCCACCTTGACCACCGAAGCCACCTTGACCACCGAAGCCACCTTGACCACCAAAGCCACTTTGACCACCGAAGCCACCTTGACCACCAAAGCCACCTTGACCACCGAAGCCACCTTGTTGACCGCCGCCGAAGCCGCCTTGTTGACCACCGAAGCCGGCAGCGCCTTGAGCACCAGCAGGAGCACCAGCAGGACGTGGGTTACGTGCTGGAACAACAGTTGAAATAGCGTGTTTGTAAACCATTTGGCTTACAGTATTTTTTAATAAAACAACGTATTGGTCGAAAGATTCAATATGACCTTGTAATTTAATACCGTTGACAAGGAAGATCGACACAGGAATACGTTCTTTACGGAGAGAATTTAAGAACGGATCTTGTAAAGTTTGACCTTTAGACATGTTATAACTCCAAAAAATAATAAAAATCAGCGCAAAAGCTACCTTTACTTTTCAATTAAAAATTATCAAAAAGGTAGTCTGTAAATTTTGCTTTATCCGTAGCACTTTCGCAAGTCTTCTTGAGCCTGCTGCGCAGTTAAATATGTAGTAAATTTATGCGTTTCTTGCAAAGATCTTAACCAAGTATATTGACGTTTTGCAAGTTGTCGTGTTGCAAAAAGTGCCTTATCCTCCATTTCACGCTGTTTTTCGCTACTTTGATCACTATTTTTCAAAAAATCTAAAGCTTGACGATATCCAACTGAGCGCATAGAGGGTAAATTTTCATCTAAATCGTATTTTTCAATGAGAGCTTTCACTTCATTTAAAAATCCAATTTCCCACATTGTTTTTAGACGTTGAGCTATACGCTCATGTAATTCTAATCGGTCTGGCAATAATGCGTAATTATGAAAATTGTATCGGTATGGTACGTTTTTAGGTTGCTCAGCTTGTAACTGAGTAATGGGTTTACCGGTTAACTTAAAAACTTCTAGCGCACGGATAATTCGTTGCTTATCACTCGGTTTAAATTTTTCACCTGCCAATGGGTCTACATTGCACAGTTCTGCATATACAGCATCCCAACCTTGCGACTCAGCTTTGGCTTCAATTTCAGCACGTACAGCATAGTCTGCACTTGGTAAATTTGAAGACAACCCTTCCAATAAAGCCTTGTAATACAACATTGTACCACCGACTAAAATCGGTGTTTTACCTCGTGCATGCATATCATCAATCAGTACACACGCATCTTCCACAAAGTTCGCTGCCGAATACACTTCTAGCGGACTGATAATATCAATCAAATGATGTGGATATTTCTCCAACTCAGCTTTACTCGGCTTGGCCGTACCAATATCCATATCCTGAAAAACCAAAGCAGAATCGACAGAAATTAATTCGAATCCACCTTGCTCGTATAATTCACATGCCAAGGCGGTTTTACCGCTTGCAGTTGGTCCCATTAAGTTGATGACCGGCAATTGATTTGACATGTAAAACTACTCTCCCCGAGCAAAAAGTTTATCTAGCTGTGCCAATGGAAACGCACGCCACGTCGGACGTCCATGGTTACATTGGCTGGCAAATTCAGTTTGTTCCATCTGACGCAGTAATGCATTCATTTCAGATAGACTTAAAATACGGTGTGCGCGTACAGCGCCGTGACAGGCCATGCCTGCCAATATTTGATCGCGCTTTTGTAGTAACCCTGCAACCTGATCACTTGGGTCTAAATCATTTAATAAATCTGGAATCAGCGCATCAAAGTCTGCTTTATGCAAAATGGCAGGAACACCTCGGACAATAACTTGCTCATCGCCATATTGGTCTATTTCCAAACCTAATCGTGCCAATTGTTCTTTGAGCTCATCGACGCGCATGGCTTGCATCCGACTGATATTGACGACTTTAGGAATCAGCAATTGCTGTGATGTCCAAAACTCAGGTTTATCCCAAGCCGCTTTCATTTGTTGTAAAACGATGCGTTCATGTGCCGCATGCATATCAACAATGATTAAACCTTCTGTGTTCTGCGCCAAAATATAAATGCCATGCAATTGCGCAATGGCAATCCCCAAAGGATGCTCATCGACTTTCTGCTGAATATGCTCAGCTAAAGCGATATTAGGATCATTTGAAGACTCAGTTTGACGTAGAGGCGCTAAATAACTTTGCAATGCATTGTTGAGCTGTCTGGAACCCGCTAAATTTGACTGATATCCAGCGCTATTATTCGACGCATTTGAATATTGCTGTGTATACGCTTCCAGCCCTGTTGACGCTTGATTTGAAGCATATTGCACCTTTGCTGGCGAACTAAAGTCAGTGAGTCCACCTGCGATCTCTGGACTGACAAAATTTGTGCCTTGCTCTGCAACTGGCTGGGGTTGATGTAATGAAAATTGTTCCTGATGACGCGGCTGCGGAATAATATTTTCATGTGCCTGCCCGTCGAGTTTCATTGCAGAAGACAATTCGGCGGTCGCGGTTTGAAATTGCGCTAAAGTCGATTTGGCAAAATGTCGGACAAATTCATGTACTTCACGTTGATTTAGAAAACGTATTTCATGCTTGGTTGGATGCACATTCACATCGATATTTTCTGGATCAACTTCCATAAATAACAAATAAGCCGCATGTTGATGTCCATGCAAAATACCGTCATAGGCCATGCGAAGTGCATGTGAAACTGTCTTGTCTTTTACGATACGTCCATTCACATAGACATATTGCATATCGGCTTGCGCACGTGCATCTGAAGGATGACCTAACCACCCACTGAGACGCATATTGACGCTATCAGCATCCATCCAGTACGCATTTTCAGTAAATTGACGGCCTAATAATTGTTGCACCCGCTGAAAACGCAGCGCACCACTATCTGCAATAGGCAAGTTCAGCTTAATGCTATTGTTATGCTCAAGGACAAAACGTATATCAAAATGGGTCAGTGCTAAACGACGGACAATTTCTTCGATATGTCCAAACTCAGTCCCCGGTTTTTTGAGGAACTTACGCCGTGCAGGTACATTAAAAAATAAATCTTGCACACGGATGGTTGTGCCTTGCGTCGCTGCCACAGGCTGAATTTCTTGCGAATCAAATGCGGTGCCATTTACTTCGACCTGATAGCCTACACCGTCATCATTTTGGCTACTGGTCAGTGTCAAACGAGACACCGCAGCGATCGAAGCCAAGGCTTCCCCACGAAAGCCCAAACTGACAATGGCATGTAAATCTTCAGCAGTTTGGATTTTACTTGTGGCATGGCGCATGACCGCCAAAGGTAAATCTTCAGGGTGGATGCCCCGACCATTGTCTATAATTTCAATCAGTGTACTGCCGCCTTGTTCAATACGAACAATCAGCTCAGTCGCCCCTGCATCAATGGCATTTTCCAGTAATTCTTTGACCACAGAAGCAGGACGTTCAATCACTTCCCCTGCGGCAATTTGGTTGGCTAAGGCAGGATCAAGCGTTCGAATGCGGCGGGCACTGATTTCATTCAGCATGGTTAAATTTTTGCTCCAAAGCGTTTTGCAAAGTTTCTGAAGTAGAGCTTAAAGTCGCTGTACGGGTGGTTTCATCCGCAGACTTTTCAATATTAATAATTAAATCAGCCGCAGGGATTTCGTCGCCCCCTTTTGATGGCCATTCAAATAAAAATAGGGCATTCGGCGTTTCTAAATAATCACGGATGCCCATGAGTTCAAGCTCATAGGGGTCGTTGAGACGATATAAGTCAAAATGAAAAATATCTTGTCCTTGAATATTGTAAGGTTCAACCAATGTATAGGTCGGACTTTTTACCGCACCTTGATGACCCAAGTGTTGTAAAAAATAACGGGTTAACGTGGTTTTTCCTGCACCCAAGTCACCAATTAAATACGCTACACCCGTCGTAAAATGCGTCGCCAGTACGGTAGCTAAGTTTTGGGTATCGACTTCACTATTAAGTTCCAGACTGAATGAATACTGCATATTACTCACAACATGTACATAAGAATTAAATATGATAGCATCGCACTGGCTAAAATGGATATGTTCACACTACAGATTGAGCATTTTTCATGATGTGTTCTCTGCTTTATTTGCTCAGTTTTTAGATCTTTCTTCATGCACAGTTTTGAATTTACCCCCCCGATGATCAATGGTGTCAGTGCCAGCAAAGTCTTCCTTGACGGTCAACACACACATGCCTCTACCGTCTATGGATATTTGTGTGAGCAATTTCCTCATATCCTAGCAGCAGAGTGGCAACAACGATTTAAAGATGGATTGGTCTATGCCGCAAATGGTGACGTTTTAACACTAGACAGTCCTTTTGAAGCCAATCGTCATGTTTATTATTATCGATTCTTAGCGCATGAAATCCATGTTCCTTTTGAACATCAGATTTTATTTGAAAATGATCATTTCATTGTGGCCGATAAACCACATTTTCTCACCATGAGTCCAACCGGTCAGTATGTACAAGAAACCTTATTGGTTCGACTCAAAAAGCAAACGCAGCTTGAACAGCTAACGCCGATTCATCGTTTAGACCGTGAAACTGCCGGCGTGGTGCTGTTTTCCAAATGTGTCGAAAGCCGTGGGCTATATCAACAGATGTTTGCCAAGCGGCAAGTTCAAAAAACCTATCATGCCATTGCAGCTTATCGAGATGAATTAAATTTCCCAATGACAACTCGCTATCGCATGGAAAAAGGTCAACCTTTTTATACAATGCAAATAGTAGATGGTGAACCTAACAGCGAAACCTTCATTCAGCTGATCCAGCAGCATGGAAACCATGCCAAGTATGAATTAAAGCCACATACCGGCAAGCAGCACCAACTCCGTGTGCATTTAAATGCTTTGGGCATTCCAATTCAAAACGACCCCTTTTATCCTGTAGTGCAACATAAGGCAGAGGATGATTTCAGCCAACCTTTACAACTACTTGCGAAACATCTTGAGTTTATCGATCCTGTGACAGAGCAGGCTTTTCAATTCAGTTCTGCCTATGAATTGACACTGTAAATCTATTGTCATTACATTAAATTGATAAAATACTGCCAAACTTTCTTGAATTTATAACAGTTTTGATTAGAATAAATGCGAAAAGTTAAGTATTTTAAAGCTTTCTAAGAATATGAGAAAAACTGAAGTCTACCAAATCCGCCTCGATTCACAGGAAAAGAAACAGGCCTTTGCCGTGTTTAAGCAATTAGGCATTACACCTGCACAGGCTGTACGTCTATTCTTTAAACAAGTTGTTTTAACCAAATCGATCCCCTTCTCTATTGAAAACCAAAATATCAATATTGAACAATTGATTAAGTTACGTAAATTAAAACAACAAGAAGCTCAAGCCATTTCAACCACTGAAATTAGCCCTGCGGAATTAGAAATTTTAAATAATGATCCATTATTAGATGATGATCATCTCGACTTGTTTGAAGAGCTCAATGCAATTTTGGGTGAAGGTGACAAAACTTAACACTGTCGCATTTATAAACAATTTATAAATCAACCAATTTCGAAAATTCGATATGCTTCATGCAAGACTGATAAAAATAGCAGGGAGTATAGAAAAAAATGATCGTTCGACGCGCAACAGAAGCAGACCTTCATCCACTTGCTGTTTTATTTGATGAATATCGCCAATTTTATGGCACCTCTTCTAATCTTGATATTTCATATAAATTTCTAAGACAACGTTTTGAAAATAATGAAAGCGTAATTTTTATTTGCTTAAAAGATGATGTGATTACTGGGTTTATCTTACTATATTTGGGCTTTTCATCTGTGGCTTGTTCAACCTACTATATTTTAGATGATGTCTATGTCAGCCCTGTATATCGTCGTCAGGGTTCAGCCAAACAATTGATCGATACCGCTGTTCTCTTTGCACAACATGAAGGTGCGCTTCGAATCAGCCTCGAAACTCAAAAAAATAACTATCACTCGCATCAGCTCTATGAATCGATGGGCTTCATTAAAGACGATGAATTTCAAACTTATCATTACTTTATTCGCTAATGCATTGCTCAGCATTAAAATACATCAACAAAGCATGTTGAAAAACGAATCTTTCGATCAGTAGATAGCAGACATATTAAAGGGCTTTAATACCGCACATTCATCCTTCAAATGATGACGTATCAAAGCCCTGTACCTATTACTGTGAATTTAGATTTTCACGAAATTTCGATTGTTCAATTTGCGCTGCATTCAAATAGATCCATTCACCCTCAGCAATATCTTCAAGCTTTAATTGTCCTATTTGAGCACGATGTAATGTTTCAACTTTATTGCCGACAGCCGCCAACATCCGCTTCACTTGATGATATACCCCTTGATGGACAGTCATTTGCAATTGATGTGAAGCCAATAGCTGTACATTGGTTGCAGCGAAAATGCCTTTTTCGTTTCGCAGCTCCACGCCTTGTTGCAATTGTTGCATTTGCTCAGGCGTCACAGGATCTGCGGTATGCATCGAATACACTTTGGCAACATGCTTTTTAGGGTGTGTCAGTGCTTGCAGATATTGACCATCATCCGTAAGCAGCAACAGTCCAGTGGTGTCTTGATCCAGCCGCCCTACGCATTGCAAACCACGATTTAACAGCACATCATCAAATAATTCAAAAACACTAAAATGATGGGTTGCCTGATGCGAACATTCATAACCTTGAGGTTTATTTAACGCAATATATATATGCTCACGATAGGTATAGTCCTGACCATGCACACTGTAAGTTAAATCATTTAAGTCCAGTTTTTGCTTTGGATTATCTACAATCTCACCGTGTATTTCGACCGTACCATTTTTAATCAACTGTTGGCAATATTTACGCGAACCAAAACCTTGTGATTGCAGCATTTTTTCCAAAAACATAGAACAACCTAATAAACACCATATATTGCTATTTTATACTGAACAGTGACTCAACTTGCAGGAAAAATAGCGGAAATGATCTTGAACGCCAGTTTTTAATGTTTCTGCGCTACACTATTGATTATTTATTGAAGTTTCTCACGAATATCCTATGTCTCAGTTGGATTTAAATCTGATCGTGTTATTGGTGTTATTGGCTTGTGGCATCTTTAGCCACAATACAGCGATCACCATAGCAGCAGGTGTCTTGATTATTTTCCGCATCACGCCTTTAAGTGAATTTTTCCCCTATCTGCAACAATATGGCTTAAACATTGGCATTATTATTTTAACCATTGGCGTACTCACACCGATCGCTAGCGGGAAAATACCCGGCGATTCAATTTTAAAATCCTTTTTAAGTTGGAAATCCCTCGTCGCAATCGCCATTGGCGTCTTTGTCGCATGGTTAGGCGGTCGCGGTGTCAAACTGATGTCCAATCAGCCAGATGTGGTTGCTGGACTGTTGATTGGGACAGTCGCAGGTGTTGCGATGCTGCGCGGTGTACCTGTCGGCCCACTCATTGCAGCAGGCATCTTGTCTTTACTGATTGGGATTAAGCAATAAGGCCGTTGCTGACATAGCGGTTTAACAAAATGTTAATTTGAGCCATGCTGCATTTGAAATAAACGTCGACTAAGCATGATTCCAACGAATGACAACGCTGACATCAAGATACCCGCCCAAAACCACGCTCCAGTCTGTGAAACTACGGTGGCAATCACGGGAGGCAGAACAAATTGTGAAATGGCAGAACATTGTAAAATCATGCCGATCGTCGTACTAATTGCCGCAGGATAAGGTGCAAAATGCAGTGCTTGCGCAAAGACCGTCGCAGCAACTAAGCCACCAAATAGCGAAAAACTGAACACTGTTAAATATTGCAATAAAAACGGTAACGCGTCTTTAAAGAGATAAAATCCTAAGGAGCAAATGATCAAGACGGCAAAACCCAGTTGGACTAAAGTTTTAGCTTGAAAACCACGCTGTAATAGCAGTCCACACCCCCATGTGCCCACTGCATTCGCAACGGCAACACTGGCTGTTAAAGCGCCTGCCAATTCAGCTGAAATTTGGTTTTGTGCATAAATCATCGGTAAGAAACCCACCAATGCAAACCACTGCCCTGCATATGTCCCAAAAATGAGCGCCAAAAGCCATGCTGCTGGATGTTTCAGAGTATCCCGAATGAGACCAATAATAGGTGTTGTATTCAGCGCCACATTAGGCTGAGGAATAAACATAGCGATACAGAGTAGTAATGCTGCAGTAATCATAGCGAAACTGAGCCAAACCACACTCCAACCATATTGAGCAATTAGAAATGGCGCAACCAATAAGGCTATGCCCATACCTCCGCCCATATAAGCACTCCACAGTCCCATCTTTGCGCTGATGTGCTGTAGCGGTACAAGCTGACGGATAAATGCAGGCCCTGTGAGTGTCACCAATAAGAAGCCAAATCCTTCTATGACACGCAGTAGCAACAAGACATCAAAGCTTTGTGCAAAGCTCCCCCATGCACTTGCTATCGTCAATAGACTTAAGCCCAATAAGATACACAGTTTAAATCCAATTTTTTGGATATAACTACCAATCAACAATGCAAAGCACATTCCTGCACCCTGTACTAGTGAGAGCAATAAACCAGACTGAATAAAGCTAATGCCGAGTTGCTGTTGTAATACAGGTATTGCGGGCGGTAGTTTCCCGATATGCATTGCAGCAACAAAACCTGCCGCAATAATGAATAAATCTTTTGACATCCCTTTCATTGAATTGTCATGCTCTTTTCGCCATGCAATAGTGCACAGCTTAACAATTCAAAATATTATTTTGAGTCAAAAAACAAATGACCTTAGATGATTTTTCAATTATTTAATCATCTTGCACCGTCACATGCTAAGCGCACTTTGATTTAAATTAAACAACGATACTTAGTCATGTCATCTGCAATTATTTGAGACAACACGTATTCCCATCAAAAATGTTTTTTCTGATACTTTCAATAATTTGGCGGTAGTGAAGGAATTCACCTGCATAACAATTAGTGAATTATTTAAGCAGTGAGTTATTCAATATTTACTTGTTTCCGTTCACGCTTATTGGCGTACATTTTCAAATCTGCCATTTCGACCAATTGATCGATGGATTCGGCATCTTCTGGAAATAAAGCCATGCCAATACTGGCACCAATTTTCAAACTCATTTGCTCAAATGCAAACGGTAGTCCGCAACTTTCTGCGATTCGATTCATCGCCGTTTGCGCACGCTCTAAGTTGGCAATATTGGTTAAAATCACAGCAAATTCATCACCACCCAAGCGTGCAACCAAGTCATCTTGACGTGTTTCACGCAAAATGCGCTGTGCAATTTCTTTCAGTGCAGCATCCCCAATGCGATGTCCAAACTGATCATTAATCGGCTTCAGACCATCCATATCAATCATCAAGATACCTAGCACTTTTTTCTGCGCACGTGCTTTTTCTATACCTTGGCGTAAAAAGTCGACAAACAAAGCCCGATTAGCTAAACCTGTTAAGCTATCTTGAGTCGCCAATTTATATAACTCTGTCGCACCGAAACGTGTTGCATGGTACATCGCCGCAGCGATCAACTCAGACATCAAACTCAATATATGTAAATCGGCTTCCTGAAAGGCATCGACTTGGTCAGAGTAAATCTTTAAAACACCGACACCTTCATCACAATGAATCAATGGCACTACTGCCATCGAACGCAATCCAACACGTTGACATGCCACGCGATCTACCCGTGCATCTGTTTCCGAATCTTGGCAATACAGTGTTTGTTTTTGCGCTATACATAGACCCGATAAACTATTTTCAATATGAAGTCTTAAACCCAGTAAATGACTCGCCCCACCAGACACTGCACGATAGACCATATCACCATCTTCAGCCAACTCTACAACTGCACCTTTAGCATGTGTAATCTGCTGCGCCTGTTCTGCCACTACGGTCATCACTGCATTTAGATCTAAACCCAGTTTGGCAATAGCTGTCTGAGTTTGAATCACAGACATGAGTTGAGTTGGTGAGGGTTCTATAGAATTGGGCATGATTGAGTTCAAACAGGGTTCAATGTGAGATACAGCTCAATTCTAAAAATTATTCATCCACTTGTATAGCGATCTTAAAGTGATTTCTGTGCATTCAAGCACTTTAGATACAACTCTTTTAGATACGGCTCTTTAAAAAATTGCACTCAAGGAAACAACAGAGCAAGCAGAATCATCGATACACATATCGAAGGTTGGGGAAAGTCATGATGTATGGATGGCCCACGTATTTTACGACTCTCCCCCTGGATATTATTTCAATGCATAAATTTCACTCTGCATCCATTCTCCGCCTTCCAATTGCACATCTACAGCCACACGTTGATATTCAGCACCTTCAAATTCATCTAAAGCCGCCCAATGTGCTGCTAAGTTTTCAGAGATAAAAACATAGCCTTCAATGGCTTGACCTGCCTTCGATAAACGAACGCCCGGACTGCCCATAACCGCACCCCAGCCTTTATGTTCTAATTCACCCCAAACCACACCTTTCTTCCACACGCCACCTATGCGCTCCATTACATCAGCATTGGGCTGACCTAGACGTAATGTCCCGTATACAAAAAGACTCTGAGTCATAGATCCCCCTTAGTTGGAATAATATTGATTGCGTTTTTGTGAGAATTTCGCCAACTGTTTTAGGAAGCCTTCAAAATAGCTTTTTTCAGCCTCTTCGGTACGATAACCCGCATACAAAGTCCGTCTTAAACCTTCAGGTGAAACACAATCTAAGCGCCGAGAGGTCACCCAACCTTTTTGCTCATATTCATTTACCACCCAATCAGGTAATGCCGCGATACCACGACCACTTGCAACCAACTGAATCAGCATCTGGGTCAAATCTGTAGTACGAACGTGTTTAGGCTGAATATTGGCCGGTAAAAATAATTTTGCCATGATATCTAAACGATGTTTATCGACCGGATAGGTAATCAGCGTTTCTTCTGCTAATTCTTGAACAGTCACATTTGTCGCACGAACCAATGGATGTGTATTTGACAATACCAAACGAGACTCATATTCAAAGATAGGGAAATATTCCACACCTTTTAAATTGATCGGATCTGCCGTAATCAGAAGATCAAACTCGCCCGTTTGTAATAGTTCATGCGGATTGGCTTCAAAGCCAGAGGCAAAGTCCAAATCTACATCGGGGTATTGCTGACGGTAGACATTCAATAACGGCATGAGCCAATCAAAGCAACTATGACATTCTGAAGAAAAAATAATTCGGCCGGTTTGACCATGCACAATACGTGTAATGTCCGATTGCGCAATTTGAACTTGCGGCAAAATGTCATCGGCAAGGCGTAGTAAACGTTGCCCAACATTCGAAAAAGTAACAGGACGTGTGCGTCGGTTCACCACCTCTACCCCATACCAATGATCTAGCTCTTTCAACTGGTGTGAAAGTGCAGAAGGCGTTAAACACAGATCATTAGATGCAGCGACCAAAGAACCGTGTTCTCTGAGTGCCAATAATGTTTTGAGATGGCGTAATTCCAACATAATGAGTTCCACAAACGACATACTGAATGAGCTGAAAATCAGTATTTTTAAATTATATTTATCATATCATGATATTTATGAATCATATTCATCATAAATTTTATTTAACTATTTTTTATTAACATGAATATACTTCATCAAGTTTTACTGAATCATCTTTAGCTAATGTGTTTTTTTCACATTACAAATCAGGTAATTTTTTTCCACAATGCGGGCAATATGCATACTGCTCACGCTCCTGCTTTAATGATTCCTCTTTTTGCTCACGTAACAATTGCCAAATAATATCCTGTGTTTGCTCACGGGTTAAACCCACTGTTTTTCGGATTTCTTCGATTTTTTCAGGCTCAAGTACAAAATCAATTTCACGATTTTGAATCAACTCACGAAAACTGAGTTCTAATTGTTGTTTGCGTTGCTCCAATTCATGTGCCAAACCATTGGCTAAAATACCTGCTGGCAATGCTGCCAAGCCAACCCCTAATATCGTAATCATTGCACCTAATATCCGCCCAACAGGGGTTATCGGTGTTACATCGCCATAACCGACCGTCGTTAAAGTAACAACAGCCCACCACATGGACGCAGGAATAGAACTAAAGACCTCTGGCTGTGCTTTACTCTCAACTAAATACACCCCAGCTGCGGCCATAATAATCATAATAAATAAAATAAAAACAACAGCTTGAAATGAACCTTTTTCACGTTCAATGACACGTAACAAAATTTGCAACGACACAAAATATCGAGTTAATTTTAATAAACGCAGTAATCGTAAAATACGTAAAAAACGCAAATCAAAATGGACAAAGAAATTTAGATATGCAGGTAAAATTGCCAATAAATCAATAATTGCGCCACCACTTTTTACCCAATTCAAACGATTACGCCAAGCGGAGTAAAATGGGTCTTTATCTGCAATCGACCAAAGCCTCAATACGTATTCAACACTAAATACAATGATTGAAAAATTTTCAAAAAAATCAAAGTAAACTTGATAAGACAAATAAATATCATTGACCGATTCGAGTAAAACCGCAGCAGCATTACCTAAAATCAGCAATATCAAAGCATAGTTGAGAAAATGACTAAATTTAGTTTCATAATCATCATTATGTAAATTGTTATAGACAAATTTACGCAGTGAATACCATGCACTAAAAGTCATAATTCAAATCGTTAGCAAATTAACTTGCTACAGTGTAAACCATCGCTTAGGAAAAATACGAATCCTTTAGACAGTCTACTGTTAAATCTATTGAACGATATTAACCACACTTTATTCATCAGTATTTTTCGTATGCACCATATATCCATTATTCCACAAATAATAAAGCCAAACGAACTTGGTCATATCCCATGCGTGGACTGGTTAACTCCACAATTGGACGCAACTTAACCGTGCCGTCATCATTATAATGTGCTGGGTCTTGTCGCTTCGCCAAGCGTTTATAG
The DNA here is from genome assembly GCF_024605785.1 of Acinetobacter sp. YH16040_T. Taxonomy (NCBI): domain Bacteria; kingdom Pseudomonadati; phylum Pseudomonadota; class Gammaproteobacteria; order Moraxellales; family Moraxellaceae; genus Acinetobacter; species Acinetobacter sp. YH16040_T. Next base: position 2,107,932 of record NZ_CP094541.1, read on the forward strand.
ATTTTACGCACCTGCTCAACCACATCTTCTCCCGGATGTGCCACCGAGATATCTAAACCTTGCTCTTTTTGCAGACGAGCCAAATGGTTAATAATGGTGGCTGGTGTTAAGCCACGCTCCACTGCAATATCTTGAATTTCATAACCTTCCTCAAACAACTCCCGAGTTTGATCTAAAGTCGCTGTGGCAAAGCTTTGTTTTGCACCAGTTTTGGCTATTTTCTTTTCATTGCGCTCGATTTCCACTTCATTCAGCGTTCCACCACAATGACGAATAAAGGCTTTATGTTGTACGGTTAAATCAGCCTCTGCAAAATTGGTTTCCGCTTCATCAGAGAGTTCCTGAAAGCGTCGATCAGCTTTAATGGCCAAACTGTCGAGTTCTAAGGCTTGTTCATTAAAACCAAGTAAACGCAAACCATCTAATGTTTTTAAACGCGACAATGCCACATAACCCTGACCTTTCTCAAAAGTATGCGTCAAGTTAATTTCAGCCGCTGCCAGGGTCATCCCTTGAGATTTGTGAATGGTGATCGCCCAAGCCAAACGCAGTGGAATTTGTTGGAAACTGGCAATGGTTTTACCATCATCATTATCGACAGACCATGTTTCAGGTTCTACCACCAAGGTCGTGCCATCAGTGAGTTTTACTTTAGGCAAGATGCCATATTCATCATCTTCTTCAAAACCTATCACTTCACCGAGGCTGCCATTGATATAGCCCACGTCAAAGTTGTTTTTTACAAACATCACTTTGGCATTTTTCTTTAAGGTCAAAGTTTCCGGCGCACGCACTGAAGATTTTAAGGTTTCAATCAGTTTGTCATTACCATCGCATTGAGCATCAAACTGGCGAGATTCCTGTTCAATTTCATTTAGATGTTTATAGTTAATACTATCTACATCCATATTATGGGTATACAAGCGCGTAAAGGTTTCACCTATATTTTGTGAACTTGTCTGCCTTAAAGCATGCAAATGATCGCCCGTAATTTGCTGAGCACGAATCGCATTTAGAATATCATTGAGATAGTCATTACCCTGACGATGTTGTTCGGTCAAATAACACACGCGAAACTTCGCTTCTACCCATGCCTCAGACATAAAGCAAAACTTGTCACGGTTTAATTCACCTTTGCGTCCCACAGGGGGTAACTGGAAGAAGTCACCTGCAACAATGACTTGAATCCCCCCAAAAGCATCTTCACTGTCTTTAAAAAATTTTAAAACTTTATTCACCAAGTTTAATTGCTTGGCATGCAACATCGAAATTTCATCGATGATTAAAACTTGGGCATTTTCCAAATGCTCTTTTAAATATTTACGTTCTTTTAAGCGCTTTAACTCATCTTCGGAAATCGCATCTTTAATCCCAATCCCTGCCCATGTATGAATTGTCATGCCATTCATATGGGTTGCAGCAATCCCTGTAGAAGCCGTAATTGCCACCGGCACTTTGCGCGCTTTTAGATAATTGATGTACTGATTTAAAGTATAAGTTTTACCTGCACCAGCCGAACCTGTTAAAAACACATTTTCGCCTGCTTTGAGCAGCTTGAGTGCAGTTTCTTGTTTCATAAGACCTATACCGTAAAAGAACGGCTATAGCCTAACGATTTTTGACTCAAAAGTTAAGCGCACAACACAGTTTACTAAATCCGTATTTCGCCAATCTTACTTTAAGCTATTGAACCTATTTAAAAATTCTTTGGCGATATTTACTTTTTCTATTTCTGCTTGGGTATTATTTGAATACTCAAGTTGATCAAAAACCAAAATGTGGTTTTGCACATGACAGCCCAAAGTCATCGATACATGCAAAATGGGATGGTACATATGAAAAGCTACATATACTCTTGCAATGATACTGGCGCTATAACTTAATGCCAAACAATGTTTAAAGTGAATAGATTCATCAATAATTCGATCGATGGTTTTTAATTCTTCAAAGACCCACTCTTGAAAATATATTTTGTCTTCTGTTGTAAATGGCTGCCAGACTGTTGTCTGAAATTTACGCTTTAATTGAGTTAACACTTCTTGCTTTTGTTGCTTAGCATGCCAATGCACCGCCTGATGAAAGACCCCATTCCAGGTAATATTTTTAGGGACTGTATGACCTGTAGAATAAGTCGCACTAACATAGTCACGCACATATGCATCAAATACAGATACTCTTAAATTAGCATGCTTTAAATAAAATAAATTTCGAAAATCCTGCAGTTGAATTTTATGCTGTCGTAACATACTTAAAAACTGGCGATTTTCTTGGGTTTCTGGATGGATATAATCCATCAAAGCCTGCGGTAAATGCTGCGTACAACGTACTAAATGTTGCAGATAGGCCTGCATAATACGGCTCAAAGGTAGATAGACTTTTTTTATGGCCTGATCCTCTGCGCCTAACACCTGTCGCATTAAGATCAACCACTCATCTAAATACAAAATCGATGGGCTGATCACTACACGATGGTCATCATGCTGCTGATATTTTCGCTGTAAAACAAACTGTAGATTTTTTTCATGATTAAACCAATCATGTTCATGCGCAATCGTATGACAATTTTGAATAAATAAGCGCGCTGCAACAAATTGAAAATGTTGTAAGGTTGTAAGAATCAATGCGGGATGAATATGCTGCGTATCGACAAAACTTAATGCCGTCACAGCCACTCGTACATTACTGTGTTGAAAATTACGACTCAGCCAATCCAACACTTCGACTGACTGCTTGAACACCCATCGCACTGCACGGTTGTTATCGAGTAAAGGGAGTTTTCCACATTTTTTTTGCCAAATTGCTGTAGCTTGCACAAAATTACTGTGGCTTAATATGTCCTGCTCTGCCCAAACATCCCGATGCATCAAACGAATAAAACCCAACAAATTGGGACGCTCATATGCATGGTCGAGCAACAAAATAATATCTTCTATATGTTCATTTAATTCTTGTAAATTGAACCGATCTTCATAACTCAAACTCATGATCCGGTAAATCGTTGGATCTAAAAATTGTGCTGTAGCAAAACAAATCTCGTCCAAACTATCCATCAAGAGCTGTATCGGCAATATTTCAGCTTCTGTAAGTGAATGAAGCGCAAACATCTGCTCAATCTTTTGCATCAACCAATGTGGTAGACAGATTTGGCATTCGATATACGTTTGTAATAGCGGTGTCTGATAAATCTGCTGCTCTTGCATCAGCTGATCAAAAATTTGCGCTTCAACTGCTGTCATCTGTGCTAAAAACTGCTGAACACGCGCTGGCCCATTTAGATGTTGAAAAATCGACTGTAAGATCAATTGTCTAAATTGCTGTGCTTTTTCTCTGAGCAAGAGTGAATGTTGCGGCTTTAGGTCGCCAGTAAAAAAATACAATTCATGAAATAAGAAATCTTCTACTACTTCAATACATGGCACTGTCGTATGCAATTCAGCAATTTTGATGGGTCTAAATGGACTTCTAGGAAACTGATAGCCAATCGATTCACGACTTTGTAGCTGTAAGGTCCACAGTCCATTACACAGTTGAATGCGGTGCTGCTCTTGTTCAATTTTAAAGATATTTTGTGAATTGAGTGCTGTAGCAAGATCCATTTGCTCTTGATACAACTGCTTTAAACTTGGAGATATTCGAATAAGTTGCCGAGCAATATGCTCAAGCTGCGGGGTCAAGCTGTTCTGTTCCATCTTCCGCCCTAACGATCGTTGATTATTTTTCAACCTTCACTATAGTCAAAGTTTAATACTCCGACTACTGCCATTAATCGGCCAAAATGATGTTCATAAGGTCAATGCAAAGGCATTAGTTTGAAATACCGAAAGACAAATGTTGTGACTCATTCTCTATGATTTTGAGCTGTGACGGATAAAAAATAGATAAAGTTTCAGAGTAGTCACTATTATTGATCTGTAGAATGTTGTTCTGCACGGATTCTTTTGAGCTGTTCTATCGCAGTGTAAATATCTTGTTGTAGAGCCTCTCGATAACGCTTTAAATCCTCCACACTCTGAATATGACTTAAACTTTGACGGGGTAAAAATTGAAAATAGAACGGAATGCGCTTGGGGATAATCCGTTTGGGTAAAGACGGAATCACATCACCATGGCGTAATAATTTATCGAGTTTTTGTATTTTTAATAGTTGTTTAAACCAACGATGTTCAACGATCACACTGGCATCGAAACCCAGTTCAAAGACTTCATCCCCACCTAAAGCGGCAAAAGGCACGATGTCATAATTAAATTCTTGAGCCAGTTTTAAAAAGCCATAACGTTGCTTCCAGATCAGTTGATAGGCTTCGCCTTTTCGCTTCAATACCTCTCGACCGCCGCCGGGAAAAACTAAAATGGAATAGCCTTGTTGCATCACTGTTCTGACATAGTCCTGAATACCTTGGACTGCACCGAACTTTTTGACCATGCCACGCCAACCGGGCAAATAAAAATGGCTATGATCAGCAATACTGACCACAGCCACTTTATGTTCATTGTAGAGATAATCAATAATCACCGGTGAATCGAGTACACCGTAAATTGTGTGATTCCCTACATACATTGCAGGTTTAGATGCATCGATGTATTCAGCGCCTAAAAATGTTGGCGTGAAATACATGCGGGATAAAGCGCTTAAACGCTTTATCCATTTTGCATCATGTTCAACCTGCAAATGTACCGACCTTAGGCAGCATCATGTTTTTGAACAAGTATAGAACCTACTGAGTAGCCTGCACCAAATGAGCAAAGTACACCGTATTCGCCATGGTTTACTTCATTCGCAGTACGGTGCAATGCAATAATGACGCCTGCAGAAGAAGTATTGGCAAATTCATCAAGAATGATTGGCACAAGGTCTGGCTGAGCATGTTCTTTACCTACAACCAGTTTCAGAATCAATTCATTCATGCTGGCATTTGCTTGGTGTAACCAGAAGCGTTTTACATCTGTTGCCGCAATTTTATTGTCATCCAATTGCTTAGTGATCATTTTCGCCACTAATGGACACACTTCTTTAAATACTTTACGACCGTCTTGACGGAAACGGTTGTTGTCGATGTCAGCATCGACTTCACTCATATTTAAGTAACCGAAGTTGTTACGAATGTTGTTTGAGAACTGAGTAAACAGGTCAATATCCAACACTTCAAAACCAGCTTTGGTTTCAGTTTCTTCAATGATCGAAGCCGTTGCAACGTCACCAAAAATGAAGTGACAGTCACGCATACGGAAATCTGTATGACCAGACGTGATCTCAACGTTCACCAATAACACGCGACGAGCACCTGATTTGATCGCGTCATAGGCTTGTTTGATACCAAAAGTTGCAGCTGAACATGCAACGTTCATGTCATATGCATAGCCCTGAATACCCAATGCAGTTTGGATTTCAATCGCTACAGCAGGATAAGCACGTTGAATATTTGAACAAGACAAAATCACTACATCGATGTCTTCTGCAGTCACGCCTGCATTTTCCATCGCTTGTTTAGCCGCAGCAACACCCCATTCCGCTTGTAGCGAAATTTCATCATTTGGACGTTCATGTAGCACTGGGCGTAAACGTTTTGGATCTAAAATACCGCTTTTTTCAGCAACATAACGTGCTTTCACGCCAGACGCTTTTTCGATAAATTCTGCACTTGAACCACGGCGCGCTTCTAGCTCACCGGCTTCAATTTTTTCAGCATTGTCGCTGTTGTACTGTTCCACATAAGCATTTAAAGCTTCAACTAACTCTTCGTTAGTAATTACGTCTTCTGGATGATAAAGACCTGTACCCGTAATGCGGATGCCCATGTAAAACTCCTTTTAGAAATTACCTATATCTTAACTGATTCCGAGCTTATCCCATACTTTTTGCAAGCGGGATGGAGAAATTGGCATCTTGGTCTTCATTGGTTGAGAGAAAATAGAGATGCGTAACTCCTCAACCATGAAATACAATTCTTTAAGGCGAGTGTCATTTTTAAACTTAAATAATTTTTCCATCCATGGGTCAACTTGATCAATGGCAGAATTGTCCCTTTGTAGGTTATTTGGCAAGCGGTCTAAACGCAAGACTAATGCCTTCAAATATCTTGGAAATTCGAGCCACACATCGGAAGTTTTGCCATAAACAAAATCTGAAAGTTGCATCAAATCGAGTTGATCTTCAATGTCATCAATGTTCTTTCCAAACACAGAATCATCTAAAACCAACAATTTCCGACGTATATCCTGCCATTGAATATAGGTTTCAGTTAAAACGGCTAATGCTTGTTGCCCATGGGTTAAGAAAGATTTCTTTACATTCAAAATCAGGTTTTGGTACTCCTGCACATTGACAGGTAGCTCATTTATTGCAAGCTGAAGTGTGGCATAAACTAACATTTGCTCTAGTTTGGCTTTGTCGCCTAGCGGTGAATAAGCCAATGCCAAGGGTTTAGAAATCTGTTTTTTCAACTGACGAACTAAGTCACCCAACTGCATATGAACCAAACGAATGATTCCTTCGCGGTGTTGTTTGACTGCTTCAAATTGGTCATTGAAAGTCTGAATCACCACACCCGATTCATCTTTGGCATCCAACTCTGCAAAGCCTTTGACTGGAACAAGCGCTTGGTATTGTTTCACCACCACACCCGTGACTTTTTGTGATGCTTCGAACACAAAATTATCAGGGAAGGTTTTAAACTCACCTTTTAACTGTTTGACTGGGCTATGAGTTTCCGTACGACAGCGTGCTTTGAGTTCATCTAGATCACGACCTTGCTCAATCACACGGCCTTTTTCATCAATGACTTTGATTAAAGGCAGCAGATATTGCTCAACGCGCTCCCAAGAAAAGTCCTTATCTGTGATTTGCTCACCACGTAGTTGGAACGCCAAGAAACTAAAAATATGCTCGCGCAAATGCACGGCATCGACACGATCCATTAATTTACGCGCTGTATCTGGTATTGGCACCAAGTGACGGCGTTTATCCTTAGGCAATGCTTTAAGCAAGGCTTCAATCAGGTCTTGTCGCCAACCAGGTATACCCCATGACCAAATATTTTCATCCACTTGCGGCAAAGCTTGAACTGGAATTTTGACCGTTGCACCATCTTCATCATGACTTGGGTCAAAACGATAACTTGCAGCCAAACGCAGCTCACCATTGCGTAGGTAGTCTGGAAATTGCTGAGTCGTTGGACGGTCATTCATCCAAAGCGAATCATCATCGATAAATAAATGACGCGGATTTTGCGGTTCTACCGTTGCACGCCAGTCTTCAAAACTACGACGACTTGCCACCTCTTCAGGCACTTTAGCAGCATAGAACTGGTAGATGGTTTCTTCATCCACCACCAAATCACGACGACGCAGTTTATCTTCAACGCGCTCAACTTCTTCGAGTTTTAATAAATTGTGTTTTAAGAACGGTGGCGTAATACCCAAATGTCCCGTCGTCAACGCATCTCGTAGGAAAATTTCATGCGCCGCAGGATGATCCACTTTTTCATAATTTATTTGACGACGTGGCTCAATAATCAAACCAAACAAAGAAATTTGATCATAGGCATTGACTACACCAGATTTTTTCGACCAATGCGGCTCAAAATAATGATGCTTCAATAAATCGCCTGCAGCCAATAAAATCCATTCAGGTTCAATTTTCGCCAATGTACGAAGATATACCTGAGAGGTTTCCACCATCTCAAAAGCCATGACCCAAGGTGTATTGGTTTTATGCAAAGTTGATGCAGGGAAAATGCGTGCCTTTTGCTGACGCACTGCCATGAACACATTACGTTCATCGGTTTTGTTGGCAATAAATGAAAGTAAACCCGTTAATAACGCACGGTGCAGATTTTCATAATTGGCCTTCTTTTCATTAAAGGACAGTTTTAAGCCCTGAGCCAAATCCACCAATTGCTCATGGGTTTTTTTCCACTCACGGAGGCGTAACCAACTCAGGAAATGGTTGCGTGCAAAAGTTCGACGCTTATTTTCACTCATGTCACGATTTGCGACTAGAGCTTCCCATAATTTGATATAGAACAAGAAATCCGAGTCAGCTTCACGGAACAAAGCATGTTTCTGATCGGCCTGCATTTGTTTATCCGCAGGACGTTCACGTGGATCTTGTACCGCTAAAGCAGCGACAATAATTAAGACTTCATTTAATACGCCAAAATGCGCTCCACCCAAAATCATCCGTGCAAGACGTGGGTCAATCGGCATTTTTGCCATTTGCTGACCAATTTTGGTTAAACCACCACCCTTCGCCGGAGGAAGCCCCCCTTTTGTAAAGGGGGATTTAGGGGGATTACTTTCAATAGAATCTCCCCCAACCCCTCTTTGCGAAAGAGGGGCTTTCCCTTTCTCAACCATCGCCCCAAGCTCAATCAAAAGCTTACGACCATCATTCACCAAACGATGATCTGGCGGCTCAATAAAATCAAAGTCTTCTAATTCACCAAAGCCCAAACTTTGCATTTGCAAAATAACCGAGGCCAAGTTGGTTCGTTTAATCTCAGGCTCGGTAAATTCAGGACGACTCATAAAGTCTTCTTCTGAATATAGTCGAATACACACACCCGGCGCGATACGACCACAACGACCTTTACGCTGATTTGCTGCCGCCTGTGATACAGCCTCAATCGGTAGACGCTGTACACGTGAGCGATAGTTATAACGGGATATCCGTGCAAAGCCACTATCAACTACGTAGCGAATATTCGGTACGGTTAAAGCCGTTTCTGCCACGTTGGTGGCAATAATAATACGTCGCCCACCGCCTGATGGATTAAAGATCTTTTGCTGTTCTGCCAAAGCCAATCGAGCATATAAAGGTAAAACTTCGGTATGTCTTGGCCCAAACTTTTGCAGTGTTTCCTGTAACTCACGAATTTCTTGTTCAGTGCTGGCAAAAATCAAAATGTCGGCATGTTCAGGATGACCTTTTTCCTGCGCATCTTGAAAACATTCTTCTACAGCTGAAACCACGGCACGAGGTAAATTTTCTTCAAAATCGTCAAATTCATCATCATCACTACCGACAATGCTCAGCTCTGAAATCGGACGATAACGCAATTCTACAGGGAAGCTTCGACCTTCGACCTCAAAAATAGGTGCCCCATTAAAGTAATTCGAGAATCGATTTACGTCTAAAGTTGCTGAAGTAATAATGACTTTGAGATCTTTACGACGAGGCAAGAGCTGTTTGAGATAGCCCATGATGAAGTCGATATTCAGCGAACGTTCATGTGCTTCATCGATAATAATCGTGTCATATTTATTTAAGAATCGGTCATTGGCCAGTTCAGCCAATAAAATACCATCGGTCATTAACCGAACGATGGAATCTTGTGAACCTTGTTCATTGAAACGAACTTTAAAGGAGATCGACTCCCCCAGCTTTTCGCCCACTTCTTCTGCAATACGTTGCGAAACACTACGCGCTGCTAGTCGACGGGGTTGAGTATGGCCAATCAAACCCGTTAAACCACGACCTGCAAGCATGGCAATTTGAGGCAACTGTGTGGTTTTACCCGAACCGGTTTCACCTGCCACAATAATCACTTGATGCTTTTGAATCGCATCGATCAGTTTGTCTGCATACTGCGTAACAGGTAAGTCTTGATTTAATTTAATATTTGGGATGCGGGCAATCCGTTCGCGGACTTTCGCATTCGACTTTTCAAACAGTTCTTTATGCTGCTTTTCGTTGGCGTCTTTTCCCTTACGCAATCGATTTAAACGGTGAACATCACGAGCCATCACCATCTGATCTACATTTAAATCTTTCGCCACCAAGAATACGCCTTACAACTACATGAAACCCGATATTCTACTCGGTTTCATCGCATTTCCCAATGCAACAATTGAAAACCCGAAGTGAATTTATCTGGCGCGACTGGCGTGGTGCGGTTTAGATCTCAAATCTGAAAATAGGATGAATTCGCCATATCCCCCTTCATCCGCCTAATTGAACAAAAGAAATGCTTCGCTGATGAGCGAATCGGCATGCCTAAAGATGGATTAAATCAACAATAGAAAAATTTAAATCACTTTTTTTAAATTTTACCCTTGAATTTTAAGGGGTGTGACTTCATGTCTGTGTAGGGCGTTTAGGGTAGTTCCTGTCATTTAATCCTCACACAACTGCGGTTAAATGAGATGAAATACTGGTCTATTGGGAAATGAGTAAATCACTATTAATTCGGATTTTCCGATATTAGTTATGTAAAAATACTATTTCAGCAATAAGAAAAATTTCTGTACCCTATTGGAAATCAAAAACAAACCTCAATCATGGAGACAATGATGAGCTTAATTAATACTGAAGTTAAACCGTTTAAAGCTACTGCATTCCAAAATGGTCAATTCATCGAAGTAACTGAAGCTGATCTTAAAGGTAAATGGTCTGTTGTATTCTTCTACCCAGCTGACTTCACTTTCGTTTGCCCAACTGAACTTGGTGACCTTGCTGACAACTATGCAGAATTCCAAAAACTAGGTGTTGAAATCTACTCAGTTTCTACTGACACTCATTTCACTCACAAAGCTTGGCACGATTCTTCAGAAGAAATCAAAAAAATCCAATACGTAATGGTTGGTGATGCGAACTGGACTCTTGCTAAAAACTTTGACGTATTAATCGAAGCTGACGGTCTTGCTGATCGTGGTACTTTCGTTATCGATCCAGAAGGTAAAATCCAAATCGTTGAAATCAACGCTGGTGGTATCGGTCGTGATGCTCAAGAACTTCTTCGTAAAGTTAAAGCAGCTCAATACGTACACGCTCACCCAGGCGAAGTTTGCCCAGCTAAATGGAAAGAAGGCGACGCAACTCTTGCTCCTTCAATCGACCTAGTTGGTAAAATCTAATCTGTATTAGATTGAACTGATTCAAAAACCACGCTTTTAGCGTGGTTTTTTTATGCCTATTATTGGCGAGTATGTACCTCTATACACCCTACGCAGTTCACACTTTATTCATACAGCTATAACGCCCTAGCACTTTCCATCTATCTATAGATATTCATCAACTTAGCACTTACACAAATATAATAAAAATGCGCCTCATACCTGATGGTTTAGACTTACATCTTTGTCGGTATTTCAGTATTTTTAACTTGAATTTTAGGTCAATTGCTTATTTCAGGAAGATGTAAGCCCATGAAAAAATATTTCGTCTCGATCAGTTTAATTTTATGTTCGTTTACGACTTTTGCTGCCGTGAACTGCGAAGGTGAAATTAAAAACCAAAGTATTCGTGAAGATATTAAAGTCAAAAAAAATTGTCAGCTTGAAGGTTTAATTGTTCATGGCAACGTTATTTTAGAAAATGGCGCCAGTGTTGAACTGCATGACAACCACATCAAAGGCAATATTGAATCGAATAAAAATTTTACTAAGATCATTGCCAATCATAACAATATCAGTGGCAATGTCGATTTTACGACAGGGAAAAACATCCAACTCCTCAATAACCAAATTTCAGGCGACCTCACATTAAAGAAAAATAATGGCAATATTGTGCTAAATAATAATGAAATCGCAGGTAATTTAATTTGTCTTGAAAATGCTTTTTCAATTAATGGCAGCAACAACCAAGTCAAAGGCAATAAATCAGAACAATGCCGTAGTTTTTAACTCTCCTTACACTAATATGGGAGAATGACGCTTATGGCATTTCTCTGAACTGGCATTATTTTTATCAAATTAGTTGATAAAGAAATGAAAAAAAATGTGAGATAAAACATTATTTTTTAACAATTCTGCAATACTCCACGCCCTGAATTTGTCTTAATTTCAAATGAGATAAACCTTTAACTGCAGTATGACTATAACAACGCAATAAGGGGGTGGCTTATGACAACAACTGTTGTAACTTCTTGGAAATACAGTTCTTCTTCACGTTACTTAAAAATATTTTATGCGAATGGTTCTGGGGATCTCTTTTATCCAGTTTCACCTTTTATTTATGATAATTTACTTCGATGTAGTGATAAAACGGCATTTGTCCACAAATATCTAGAATATGATCTACATTTTTCACGAGTAAGCTTACAGGGTTAAACCGCTACAAGCTTAGCGCTATAGCAACAGTATTTTATTAATTAAAAAATATTTTCGATCAAATCAGGGCTGAATGCCCTGATTTTTAGTTGCGCCAACTCACCATAAAAAGCCCTGCACCCACATTTAATGTCGTACTGATAAAACGATCATCCGCTTCAACACGTTGGATAAATTCAGCGACCTCATTGGCATGTGATAGCACATTGTCCACGACTAACACGCCTCTTTGAGCTTGTATCAATTCAGCTAAATATGGCCAATACGCCACATATGCATCACGTTCTGCATCTAATAAAATGAAGTCATAACGCTGATTTAACTGCTGTAAAAAATGCAGTGCATCGCCCTGATGAAATTCGATGTATTCGGCTAAGCTTAAATTTGCCGCATGTTGTTTAGCTTGTTCGATACGCGCTGCATCAATTTCAATGGTTTCGACCCGCCCTTGTGTAGACTGCGCAGCATCTGCTAACCACAGCGTGGAATAGCCTGTAGATGTTCCAATTTCCAAGATTTGTTTGGCTTGTTTTAAGCGAATTTGCATAGCCAAAAACAGTGCAGACTCAGGCTCAATATTTCGGTAACGCGCAAGTCGGTGATTTTGCGCAGCATCGTGAGCACTAAAGTCTGCATAGAGTTGTTGCGTATAGTTTTTAAAATTTGTATCCATGCTTATGATTCTATCCTTTTGCTATTTCATTCATATTTATAAATTGAAGTACTAAATATCTACTTAGTGGGTTTCTTGGATCAGCTTAAAACGTGGAATTACTTCACCATCAATTTCAACGGTTTCCATAAACATCTCTAAGGGTCTGACCCACATGGAATAGTCGTCATACAAGCACTGATAGACCACAACTTTTTCACGCGTTTCACTATGTGTTGCAACATGAAAGACTTGATACAACTGACCTTTATAATGCTGATAAATCCCTTTCTTAACCTGCATGTCATTTCCTTAAAAAGTTCTCAATACAATAGCGTTGACTCTAGCATTCTCTCGCTTAAAGCGCGATGAATTCGTTTATTTTTCCACTATTTAACTTGTATTTCTCGATAGTGGCCCAATATTGACTGCATTCACATCGGTATATTCTTATGATTTAGAAAGAAATTTAACTATTTGATTTGTAAAACCGATTAATTTTATAAAAACAAACCGTTTCACCTATTTAATGGTTTGTTCTATCATTCTCTCATCAAATAAATTTACTCCTCTGGAGACGTTAGCAATGTTAGATCAAAATACTTCTGCTCAATTAAAAACCTTACTTGAACGCCTTGAAGGCCCGATTGAAATCGTCGCGACTTTAAACGGCACGGACAAATCAGACAAAATTAAAGAATTGGTAACTGAAGTTGCTGCCTTATCTGATTTAGTGACTGCACGTTTTGGCGGTAACAACAGCCGTGCGCCAAGTTTTGGTATTGCAAAAGCAGGTGAAACACCACGCGTATTCTTCGCAGGTCTACCGATGGGCCACGAGTTCACGTCTTTGATTCTAGCTTTGCTACAAACTTCAGGTTATGCACCGAAAGTTTCTGACGAAGTACTGAATACCATTAAAGGTTTAGGTCTTAAAGCTGATTTTGATGTATTTGTATCACTCAGCTGCCATAACTGTCCTGACGTAGTTCAAGCACTAAACTTGATCGCAATTTACAACCCTGGCACAACTGCAACCATGATTGATGGTGCATTCTTCCAAGAAGAAGTGGAAGAACGCAAAATCATGGCTGTACCGATGGTATTCCAAGACGGCAATCACATCGGTCAAGGTCGTATGACCTTGGAAGAAATCATTGCCAAATTAGACACCAACTCTGCTGCAAAAGATGCTGAAAAGCTAAATGCCAAAGAAGCATTTGATGTCCTTGTGATTGGTGGTGGCCCTGCAGGTAATACTTCTGCAATCTATGCAGCACGTAAAGGTATTAAAACCGGTATCGTGGCTGAACGCATGGGCGGTCAGGTCATGGATACTATGGACATTGAGAACTTCACGTCGATTCAAAAGACCCAAGGTCCTAAGTTTGCTGCTGAAATGGAAGCACATGTACGTGAGTACGGTGTGGACATCATGAACTTGCAACGTGTATCAGACATCAAAGGTGCAGATCAAACAGCCAATGGTCTAGTTGAAGTAACTTTAGAGAATGGTGCAAAACTTGAATCTAAAACAGTGATTCTTTCAACAGGTGCACGCTGGAGAGAGATGAATGTTCCAGGTGAGCAAGAATACCGTACTCGTGGTGTAGCTTACTGCCCACACTGTGACGGTCCATTGTTTAAAGGTAAACGTGTTGCAGTGATAGGTGGTGGTAACTCAGGTGTCGAAGCGGCGATTGACCTTGCAGGTATTGTGGAACATGTAACACTTGTTGAATTTGATACCAAACTTCGTGCTGACCAAGTCCTTCAAGACAAGTTAAACAGCTTACCGAATACCACTGTGATCATGAATGCATTATCTACAGAAGTGGTTGGTGATGGTTCACAAGTGACTGCACTGAACTACAAAGACCGTGCAACTGATGAAATCAAAACGATTGAATTGGCAGGTATCTTTGTACAAATTGGTTTGTTACCAAACACGGATTTCTTAAAAGAAACAGCTATAGAACTTTCAAACCGTGGTGAGATCGTAATTAACGAGCGCAATGAAACCAATGTAAAAGGTGTATTTGCTGCAGGTGACTGTACAACAGTACCGTACAAACAAATCATTATTGCGACAGGTGAAGGCGCGAAAGCATCATTATCTGCTTTTGATTACATCATCCGTTCTGGTCAATAATTCAGTTTAGACAGAACAGCAAAAGCCAGTTTTCGAACTGGCTTTTTTATGACTAAAAATTCATGTCTTGTTTCATTTATAAATTAGCAATAAAACAAATATTTAACTCTCTGACGCTTTTTACTTACACAATAATGAGCAAAACAAACCGTTTAAAACTTGTACAGCAGCTTATTTGCACATTAAGATAAAACAATCATCACGGATTGGTGGTTGACAATAACAACAAGAATGTTGGTCAAATTCGACTAAATGGAGAAAAGCAATGCACTATCAATATCACTGTGCTTGTTGCAATAAAGTATTGGCTTCAAGCGATAAAGAATGTTCCGAATGTGGCTCGCATAATATCCGTAGCCCATATGGCTTTTGGATATTTTGCATACTCAGTTGTTTGGCTGTTGCCATTCTATTTAAGAGTGTCCAAGTGTATTTGCAACAGCATGATACTGAAGCTTCGACCCAACTCAACATCTTTGAAGTACTCAAGCAAGATGGTAAAAATTAAGCTTTTTTACAACAGCCAAATACAGCCGTATGAACAGGCTGGCAATGTGTAAAATTTAGCCAAGCTAAATCTAAGCACTATTATCCAGTTGCTTTAAAGTCATTCAAAGAGATAAATTAAAATGATGAAAGCCTGAATGATTTCAGGCTTTTTTATGCGCTAGCATCGCCCTGCTCACTTATCTTCACGAGGAAAATTCTTTAAACTATGGCAATAGCAATGAGGTTCTAGACGATGGTGCAGTTAATCAAAAAAGGCGGTTTGCGTGAACGCGCCAATCGTAGCCGATCATACAAAGGCTCTGAAAATACCGAAACCACCCTCAAACCGAACCGTTATCGTGATCATGCTGAAACTACCAATGTTGCACAAGATCCATCAAATATAGCACCGTCTAAAGACCAAGATCAAACCAATCCAGAGCAATAAAATTGGCACATAAAAAAAGCCAAGTTCTAATACTTGGCTTTCGCTTTGCTGACAGCAATATGTTTGCAGCTATTGAAGATTGAACATTCTAATTGCGTCGAACCACAGCCAAATCGCAAAAATTAAAAATAACGCCCCTGAAACCACATCAATATAACTACCCGAACGTTGGTAGAGTGCTTTAATTTTAGGCAAAGACATAATCATCATAAACAGACTAAACACAATAAAAGTTTGAATCGGAATGATGACAGCAAGCTGTGCTTTTAGGTTACTACTGGCTGATGAACTCAACGCCAGTGAGAACACACTACTAAAATAGATCAGTGTTTTCGGATTGGCTAAATTCGTAAATAAACCTAATAAGAAATAATTTTCAGTATTCTGCTGACTTAAGGCCTGCCCATCTTCTAAATTGGCTGTTTGATTTAAACTTTTAAGCCCGCCACTAAACATTGCCCAACCCATTTTCGCTAAGAAAAATCCACCAACAGCCATTAAAACTTGTTGTATCCATGGAAATTGCTCAACCAGAACCGTAAAGCCCAATAAGGTTAAAACGACCCACACCACAATCCCGACAGAGATCCCCGCAATAATTTTTAAGGTATTTGCACGCGTTGTTGATGCTGCACTTTTAGCAATTAATAATATAGCTAAATACCAAATAAATCATTACAGTAATCTTTAAATAATTTATCAATATCTTTAACTCTAAACTTAGTTCGAATCGCCTTGACTCGTGACCACATATTTTCTATTGGATTTAAATCTGGACTATATTTAGGAAGCCACACAATGTAATGGCCTGCACAACGTATCAACTCCTGAAGTCTTTTCCCTTTGTGAAAGGTCGCATTGTCCATAATCAAAACACTGCTTTCTTTCAACTTAGGTAATAAATCCTGTTCAATCCAACATTCAAATACTTCTGTATTCACAGAACAATTAAACACACCAACTGTCAACAATCTATTTTCGATAATTGCACCGATCGCATTACTGCAATTCTTCAACTGCCAGTTAAATTCACCTTCAGCACGTGTTCCTTGAAGGCTATAACTATGAGTTCTGGTACTTTCACTTTGAAAACCACTTTCATCTATGTAAATCAGAGGCAATTTCCCTTCTAAACACTCTATGAGATTTTGAAATTGCTGACGTTGATTTTGATCTGCTTTAGGATGCTTTAACGTCTTTTTTTACGCGATATTCCTGCGGCATGTAATGCATTAAATACCGCATGAGTGCTTACTCCTAAACGTTCAGCTCGCTCATACTGATAATCATCAGGATATTGTTCAACATCCTTCAATATTTGCTCTCTGCTAATTTTAGCTGGACGGCCAGGAATAGGTTTGTTTGTAGTGGACTTTTTCCAGTTCTGAATCGTTTGTATACAGATGTTAAAATGCTGTGCTGCTTTTCGCACAGACATTTCATCTCGAATCATAATTTCTATGACTTTGTCTTTAAAATCTTTTGAATATCCCATATCTCTATTGTTCTATAGTTTTTAGGATTTGGCTATACATCTGGACCGGGACTCAACTGCGCAACAAAATGAAGCGCACAGATGGTGAATAACAGTGACATGCAAGCTGATTCATTTGAATTAAAACGTGAAGATTATATCGCTTGTTCAATTTTTTTGTTGGCAACACAAGGTTTATTTTTAGGCCGTATCAAAATTTACGCAAAAAAAAAGCCGAATACACATTCGGCCTTTCATACTGAGTTAATTATTTTTTATTGACATCTTTCAGTTCAATTTGTTTCGCATCTGGCGTCACTTCACGAGCTTCACCATCAATAACGGATGAATCACGACCTGATTGCTGATTTTGCATATCTTGCATTTGACGCATCATATCTGCAAATGGGTTCTGACCTTGAGCACCGCCCATGCCTCCCATATCGCCCATCATGCCACCCATCATTTTTTCCATCATGGCTTGCTGACGCTTCATCATTGTTTTCATCATGACTGCTTTCATGGCATTTTGTACAGGTGGAATCAAAATAAGTAATGCCATAATATCTGAGATTAGACCCGGTAACAGCAATAAGAAACCAGCCAAAATTTTTGGTAAATTTCCAGTTAAAGCTGGATCATTACTCATTTGACCTGCTTGCATTTGCTGCATTTGAGGCATCAGACCTGATGAATATTTACGGATAATATTCATCCCTATAAAGAAGGCCGCCACGAACCAGAAAAAGACATACCACATGCTGCCGACGAGGTCGCCCACACCGATCCAGACAAACACTTCCAGGATCAAGCCTGCTAAAATCAGAAGAAATAATTTCATGAAAATTAAACAAATCTCAGTAAATTAATTTAAGGTGTTGCGTTCAACTGCCCAATCACTATCAAGCTTTTTTGACACGCTTATGTAACAATATGGGCATTATTTTATTTTTAAAGGGCAAATAGGGCAAACATGTCATTAATTATCGGTATTGACCCTGGGTCTCGCCTAACTGGTTACGGCATCATCGAAAAGGATGGTTCTAAACTACGTTTTGTCGATGCTGGCACCATTCGTACCGAAACGACAGAAATGCCTGAACGCTTAAAACGTATTTTTGCTGGTATTGATCGCATCGTAAAGTTTCACGGGCCTACTGAAGCTGCGGTTGAACAAGTCTTTATGGCTCAAAACCCTGACTCAGCCCTAAAACTAGGTCAAGCACGTGGCGCTGCTATTGCTGCTTTAACCAATTTAGATTTACAAGTCGCTGAATACACTGCGCGTCAAATAAAACAATCAGTGGTCGGCTATGGTGCGGCAGACAAAGAACAAGTCCAAATGATGGTTATGCGCATTCTGAACCTAAGCATCAAACCACAGCAGGATGCAGCCGATGCTTTGGCTGCCGCAATTTGTCATGCGCATGCGTCTGGTAGTATGAGTAAAATGGCTGTACTGAATGCCTTAGGTGGTATGGCTCGTGGTCGAAGTCGTGTAAGCACTCGACGTCGATAAATAATCGTCAAAACATATAGCTCAGTAATTCAGATTGTTTTCAAAAGCCCACTCAATCTAGTGATCAAATTTAGCGGATCATTTTAAAATTGCTATAGTCTAATTCATGCATTGGAATTTCTTGCTGATCGATTTTAGTTACGTCTGCTCGTAAAGGCCCCACCAGACTGTGTTTCAGTATTTTATGAATGGCGTCTTCAGTTCCAATAATCAGTGCTTCAACTTCGCCCGTCGCTAGATTTTTCACATAGCCATTTAAACCAAGTGCAATCGCTTGCTGTTCAAACCAACGACGATAGCCAACGCCCTGCACTTTACCTTGAATTCGCAATTTAACTGCATGCATTTTAGTCTTCAACTCCTGAATGATTGACCACATGATAAACCGCTTGGGCCATATCCTGTGCCTGCAAACCACGCATCCCCGACTGCGCCAATACATCACCTGCTAAAGCATGCAAGCTTACGATTTCGTGCAGATGAATTTGCTGATGGAATTGTGCTTTTAAACTCGCAATCATCCCTGCAAGCACATCTCCCATACCGCCTGTACCCATTCCTGCATTACCTGCGGTGCAAATCCAAAGCTGATCTTCAAGTATTAAGCTGCCTGCGCCTTTAAGCACCCATTGACCTTGAAATTTTTCTTTTAAATGTTGAATTGCTTGTATACGATCTGCTTCAACTTCAGCAATAGTAATACCCAATAATTTCGCAGCTTCACCGGGATGTGGCGTTGCATAGGTTCGTGCATTCAAATTTTTAGGTGCTTCAGCTATAAACCATAAGGCATCTGCATCCAAAACAATTTCCAAGGTTGACTGCTGAATCAATGGAAACCATGACTGAAACTGCTGTTGTGCCCAATCGTCACGACCAAGCCCCATGCCAAAGCTAATCGCATCGACTTGATCGATCAGTTGCTGAATCGCTTTTACATTTAATGCATTGATATCGCGTAGCATAATATTCGGTGCGCGCGCCAAAATAGCGGTGTGATGTCGTGCATCACAAACAACCGTAACCTTACCTGCACCTGCATGGAATGCAGCCTCAGCAGCCATAATCACCGCCCCACCCATTTCAGCATGCCCTCCAACAACCAAAACATGGCCATAACTGCCTTTATGACCAAAAGCTTGACGCGCAGGTAAGGCTATTTTCTGCGCAGACAAATAAGCGAGTGGCTCTAGCTCTGCATCAGTCGGTATACATGCCATCACCGAAACTTCACCTGCATATTCCTTCGCTTGACCTGTAAATAGCCCTGCTTTTAGACCCAATGCCGTAAAGGTATAATCAGCTTGAAATGCAATGGGTAAAGGCTGTCCTGTATTGGCATGTAAACCGCTTGGAATATCAATCGCAACTTTGAGTCCCGTGCATGCATTCAATCGTTGAATAATGGTTTGCCATTCGCTAGAAAGTTCACGATTGAGCCCTATACCAAATAATGCGTCGATATAAACGTCATAGTCACGCTGAAAATCAAAATGTGTATAGATCTTGAGCTTGTGATCTAATGCTTCCTGTACTGCAGAATGTAAGTCCTTCGATGCCCCTATTTCAGCGGCATAGATATCAACTTGAAAGCCTGCTTGCTGTAGGTATTGCGCTGTAAGATAGCCATCACCTGCGTTGTTGCCCTGCCCACAACACACTGCAATATTTTTTAAATTTTGCTGCTTTAACATTGGAATGAGTTGCTGAGCAATCGACCATGCAACCTGCTGCATCAGGCCATAACTGCTATTGTGCTGAGCAAACCAACGCTGCTCCCAAGCTTGAATACTTTGGCTAAGATAAACAGGGCTATGGTAAACTTGCAGACGCATTGTTTTTCCTTGTTATGATTATGGCCGCTTCAACTCCTGCACAAAAAATTCCTGTCGATCAATATGATCCAGAAACCCTAAAAGCATGGATTAAAGCACAAGCCTTAAATTTAGGTTTTTCTGATTGTGTCATCGCAAAGCCAGATGCTCAAGAGGAACTCCCTCGTTTTAAAGAATATTTAGAACGTGGTTATCATGGCGATATGAAATTCCTAGAGGAAAACCTTGAAAAACGTGCCAATCCAGTACTTTTAGTCCCCGGTACCCGCAGTATCATTTGTGTCCGCATGGATTATTTGGTCGAGACACCAAAACCACGTTATGTTCCAGATGAACCAAACTCAGCCATCATTGCACGCTATGCACGAGGTCGTGACTACCACAAAGTCATGCGTGGTCGTTTAAAAACCTTGTCGAATATCATCCGTGAAAAAATCGGAGATTTTGAATCTAGACCCTTTGCCGACTCTGCACCAGTGTTTGAAAAATCTTTAGCTGAAAATGCAGGCATGGGCTGGACAGGCAAACACACCTTACTGATCCATAAAAAATCAGGCTCATTTTTTGTATTAGGTGAGCTGTTTACATCACTCGATTTGCCTTTTGATTCTCCGGCAACCAAACATTGTGGTTCATGCACAGCCTGTATTGACATCTGTCCAACTCAGGCCATCGTTGAGCCCTATATGTTAGATGCACGTAAATGCATTGCCTACTTAACTATCGAATATAAAGGCATCATTCCTGAAGAATTACGCCGTGGCATTGGCAACCGTGTGTTTGGCTGTGATGACTGTCAACTTATCTGTCCATGGAATAGCTTTGCGCATAAAACTCAAATTGAGGACTTTTATCCACGTCATGGTCTCGACCAAGTGAGTTTATTAGATCTATGGCAATGGGATGAAGCCACCTTTTTAAGCTGCACGGAAGGCAGTCCTATCCGACGAACAGGCTATCAAAGCTTTATGCGAAATATCGTTATTGGCTTAGGCAATGCACCATACAGTTCAAATATTGTTCAATCATTAAAAAATTCTCGCGAAAAACATGACGCGATCGTGCAAGTTCATATTGATTGGGCAATTACAGAACAAAATTCAAAAATGCTTTAATGGATTTGATTCTATATTTTCCAGATCCTTACAAAGTTTTCATTTAAGCTAAAACTTAGTGGCGCAATCAAAGAAAATCAATTTTTCAGCCTAAAATAAACATTGTAGCGATTGTGCTGACATTTAACACAACTTTGCAAGTATCCTAAATATCAAAACTTCTTTAAAAAAGTCATTTTAATGCACTATAGCCAACTTTCAATGTTACAAAATAGTCTTGGAAGTCTGCAAATTTTACGTATGATGATTTGCATTAGGCAGAAAATATGGATTATTTATGAGCTACCGAAATGACTGGACACACCCAGAAATACAAGAGTTGTATCAACAACCATTGATGGATTTATTATTCCAAGCACAGACCATTCACCGTGAATATTTCCAAGCCAATCATATTCAAGTCAGCACCTTACTTTCGATTAAAACTGGTAAGTGCCCTGAAGACTGTAAATATTGCTCACAGTCCGCACATTATGATTCTGGATTAGAGGCTGAAAAACGTCTGGCCGTGGAAAAAGTCATCAATGAAGCGAAAGCTGCGCTTGCCTCAGGTTCTTCGCGTTTTTGTATGGGCGCTGCATGGCGCAATCCACATGAACGGGACATGCCCTATGTGCTAGAAATGGTGCGTGAAGTCAAAGCGCTGGGACTTGAAACCTGTATGACACTTGGCATGCTGAATCAGTCTCAAGCAGAGCGCCTACATGAGGCAGGCTTAGATTATTACAACCATAACCTCGATACCTCTCGTGAGTATTATCCCAATGTCATTAGCACGCGTAGCTATGATGACCGTTTAACGACGCTAGACTATGTTCGCCAATCTGGAATGAAAATCTGTAGCGGCGGAATTGTGGGCTTAGGTGAAAGCCGTGATGACCGAATTGCCTTCCTGATGGAGTTGGCAACGCTACCGATTCATCCTGAATCCGTGCCGATTAATCTCCTTGTGCCTATTCAAGGTACCCCACTTGCTGATGTAGAAAAACTCGATGTGATCGAATGGATTCGCACCATTGCAGTCGCACGGATCATTATGCCAAAAAGCTATATTCGACTCTCTGCAGGTCGTGAATCCCTGAGTGATTCAGAACAAGCTTTGGCATTTATGGCAGGTGCAAATTCACTCTTTTCTGGTGAAAAACTACTGACCACGCCAAATGCAGGCGAAGGCAAAGATCAGCTTTTATTTAGCAAACTCGGTTTAGTGGCTGAACAGCCCAAACCAAATGCTGCACAGCTTTCAACTGATGCCATGCAAATGGCTTAAAATAAGCCCCGAAGTTCGGGGCTTAGTTCATTGAATGATCAGTGATAGGTATCAAAGTGCAATGCAAGAGATGGTGCGAATAAATGAATGGTTGAATCACGATGAGTAGGGAAAATATATCGTTTACTTAACAAAGTTATGTGCTGTTATTAAAATTCCATAGCCTGCATTTAAATAATCCCCTTCACGAATAATGTCTTGACCATTAGCATGTTGAACCACCAATTGCTGCTGAATCACATCATAATGAAAAGATTCAAAGCAATCTTGATGTTGTAATAACCATGCAATGGTATCTGCCATATTGGCATCAACGGTATAACGCTCGGCTTGAAAATCTTTACTCATATCTGCATGAAAACTGTGGATGTGATTCTATTTTAATGATTTCAATATTGACCGGCATTAAAAAAGTGAGCTTTCGCTCACTTTTTTTTCGGCTTAGACTCTGCATTACTTTGTCACACCGCACTTACGACATTCCTTGTGCGAACCGATTTCTTCCATTTGCTCGTATTCGTAAATATGCATGCAAAATAGTTTTCTGAATAATTGAAGCATGTTGTTAAAACTCCCGTTTATTTATTAATGTGCTTCTAAATATTTCGTCCTGAAATATTATGACCATGCCTAAACACGCCATAGCTAATTTATTATCATATTTTTCCAATGAGTCAAATATCTTTACTTTAAAATGACACAATTTCGGATAATCGGTTATTCTTAAGCCTTCCTTATATTCACCTGAGTTATAAGGATTTTTATTAATATCAACATCACAGATATAGATTAATTTTCAGCAAATTTCGCACAAAAAAACTCCCCCTTAGGAGAGTTCTTTCAAATAGATGATCACACGAGTAACGTTATTCACAAGCCCAGATTTAAACGTTCTGACTGGCAAACTTCGCACGTGCAGCATGCAATTTTTTATAGCTATCAATCAGACGTAAATGACGATCTAAACCTTCAAGTTGCATATTGGTTTCAGTTAAACCGTAGAAGCGAAGACTGCCATCCATTGAACCAATCACTGCATCCATACGTTCGTCACCAAACATACGACGGAAATTATGTTCATAGTCATTGAGATCTAAGTCATCGTCCAATTCAACTTCTAAAACCACATTCATACATTGATAGAACAAACCACGTTCGACCGTATTGGTGTTGTATTGAAGGAAAGTTTCAACCAACTCTTTTGCTTCTTCAAACTCTTGTAAGGCAATATAGATCAGTAGTTTGAGCTCAAGTACTGTTAATTGGCCCCATACGGTATTGTCATCAAACTCAATCCCGATGAGCGTCACAATATCCGTGTAATCATCCACCTCAAGCTCTTCTAAGCGCTCAACCAATGACACTAACTCGTCTTCATCTAAACGATGAATGTTTAAAATATCTTCACGGAAGTCCAAAGCTTTGTTGGTGTTATCCCAAACCAAGTCTTCAACCAAATACACTTCAGAATAACCCGGAACCAAAATACGACATGCCGTAGCACCTAGATGCTGGTAGACCGCCATATACGCTTCTTTGCCCATGTCTTCTAGAATCGCAAACATCGCTGCAGCTTCTTCCGCATTGGCATTTTCACCTTCTGCAGTGAAATCCCACTCTACAAAATCATAGTCTGATTGTGCGCTAAAGAATTTCCAAGATACCAAACCACTTGAGTCAATAAAGTGTTCTACAAAGTTATTTGGCTCAGTGACTGCATTTGAGCTAAAAGTTGGTTTTGGTAGATCGTTTAGACCTTCAAAGCTTCGGCCTTGTAGAAGCTCGGTTAAGCTACGCTCTAAAGCTACTTCGAGTTTAGGGTGCGCACCAAAAGATGCAAAAACCCCACCAGTACGTGGGTTCATTAAGGTTACGCACATCACAGGGTACTGACCACCAAGTGAAGCATCTTTTACCAATACAGGAAAACCTTGTTCTTCTAAGCCTTGAATACCCGCAACAATACTTGGATATTTGGCTAAAACCTCTTCTGGTACATCTGGTAGAGCCAATTCACCTTCTAAAATCTCACGTTTGACCGCACGCTCAAAGATTTCCGATAAACATTGCACTTGAGCCTCAGCCAAGGTATTCCCTGCACTCATCCCGTTTGACAAGTATAAATTTTCAATCAAGTTTGATGGGAAATACACTGTTTCACCGTCGGACTGACGGACAAATGGAAGAGAGCAAATACCGCGTGCTATATTTCCTGAATTGGTGTCATATAGATGTGTACCTAATAACTCATTTTCTGGGTTATAAATTTCACGTGTATAGTCATCTAAGATTTCAGTAGGTAACTCGCCTTCTGGGCCGGGTTGGAACCATTTTTCATCTGGGTAATGCACAAAGTCAGCATTGGCAATCTCTTCACCCCAGAACTGGTCGTTATAGAAGAAGTTGCAATTGAGACGTTCAATAAATTCACCCAAAGCCGAAGCTAATGCGCTTTCTTTGGTTGAGCCTTTACCATTGGTAAAACACATTGGCGATTGTGCATCACGAATATGTAGTGACCAAACATTCGGTACGATATTACGCCATGACGCAATTTCAATCTTCATGCCTAAACCTGCCAAAATACCTGACATATTGGCAATGGTTTCTTCTAATGGCAGATCTTTACCCGGAATAAACGTGGTACTGTCTGACGCTAAATTTGGCATAAGTAAAGCTTGTGCATCTGCATCAATGCTTTCTACTTCTTCAATGACAAACTCAGGACCAGTTTGAATCACTTTTTTAACCGTACAGCGATCAATTGAACGCAAAATGCCTTGACGGTCTTTTTCTGAAATATCCGCAGGTAGTTCGACTTGGATTTTGAAAATTTGCTTATAGCGGTTTTCAGGATCAACAATATTGTTTTGAGATAGGCGAATATTGTCTGTCGGAATGTCTCGCGCTGCACAATACACTTTTACAAAATACGCTGCACATAATGCTGATGACGCTAAAAAGTAGTCGAATGGTCCGGGAGCAGAGCCATCGCCTTTATAGCGAATAGGTTGGTCGGCAATTACCGTGAAGTCATCAAATTTGGCTTCTTGTCGAAGGTTATCGAGATAATTAACCTTAATTTCCATGTGGGCACCTAAATATTCTTATGTGTCAGTGCAACACATAAAAATGAAAACATAAGCCGAATAACTGTAGGACATTGACTTAAAAATGTGAGGCCAGTACCAATCTAAGCGCTGTTGGGCACGGTACTGACAAGAATGGGCATTATTATAAGGTTATTTTGACTGTTTGATAACTTTTGTCGTGATTTACATCACGATAGGATTCGACACTTTGTGCATTTTGGTCGAATCCAAGCTCAACTGCTGCAACTACAGCAAATTTGTTGTGTTAGTGTGCAGCCGTGAAGAAAAAGGCTTGTCTTTTAAAAAAATCTTCGCTAGTATGCTTTGCGTCTGAACTTGTTGATAAATAACACATTCAGAATATAGGGCCTATAGCTCAGTTGGTTAGAGCAGCGGACTCATAATCCGTTGGTCCACAGTTCAAGTCTGTGTGGGCCCACCATATAAAACAACCCCTTACGTGCATTAATCGTGAGGGGTTTTTTGTTTCTTGATTCTGGTAAGCAAATGGTAAGCGAAATCAATCAACTTTATTAGAGAACAAATTTAGGTACCCCCTAGCTGTATCTTAAATTTGGATAGCGTAGTTAAAACTTTAATTTTTAAATCTTTGTACAACAAAGCCTTTCTACCACTGAATAAAAATGGCTCAATTTTTTGGTAGTGTTTCAAAAAGTATGCTGATGCTATTTTAATTACCAATCAAATGTCGTGAAGCCTTGAAAATAAGATGTTTTCCATCAGAATATTTTCTATAATTTTATTGACAACTGAAGCCAGCATAACTTTTAGAACTCCACCATTTTTTAAGCGTCTCGACTAATGTCACATTAAGATAAGGTTTTTTCATCAAGATATTTTTTAAACTCTTAGATTCTCAAATGAAGTGCAACAGAGATTAAATTACTAAAAGGAAGCAATATGAGCTAGCATGTTGAGATAAAGCATCACAGCACACTCCTTCTTCTATTAAAGCTTCTAACTTGTGCTGCAATCCTTTACCATACTCAATGCATTATTTTTATTATAAAAATCGATATGAGCATACTTTTACTAAGCACAACGGGACATCCTGAAGCAAATTTAGAATCTGCACGTTATTTTCTAGAAAATAAAAGCGATATTGAGAAAATTACAATACTTAGTACAGATTTTATGATGCAGTCTGGTAAAACAGAGCTTTTAATGCAAAGCCTCAAAGAAATTTTTAACAAGGAAATCGAAATTCTTGATCTTCCAAGTGGTCATGAAGAACATGATATGTTTGGAATTGAAAATGAACCGTACCGGGTTTGTCGGAGACTCAATATTCTGAGAGACTATTCCGATGAAAAAACCAAACTATACCCCCGAAATTAGAGAAAGAGCGGTTCAATTACTAATTGAATCTGAAAAAGATTATCCTTCTACTTGGGCAGCAATCACAGCTATTGCTCCTAAAATCGGTTGTACTCCTGAAACATTGCGTGTTTGGTATTTAAAGCATATGGATCAACTAAATCCTGCCAAAGTACAACAGATATCTGACCAAGAAAAAATGAAGCAAATGGAACGTGAAATTAAAGAATTAAAGCGTGCCAATGAAATTCTACGCAAAGCAGCCGCTTTTTTCGCCCAGGCGGAGCTCGACCGCCCTCACAAATAATGGTGGATTTTATCCATAATAAAGAGCTGTACGGAGTCGAGGCGATTTGTAGAATTTTACCGATCGCCCCTTCAACCTATTATCGGACTCTAGATCTCTGTGATGAGAAGCATTGCACGATCGAGGCATGCCAAAGAATGTGATTCATCATTCCGATAGAAGTGTTCAATATCTTTCTATTCGCTATACCAATCGTTTTGAAGCAGCAAATTTACGAGCATCAGTCGGTACAACGGGTGATTCATACGATAATGCTTTGGCTGAAACGGTGAATGGCTTATACAAAACAGAGGTGATTGAATATCTAAAAGCAGATTGGCAAGGTTTAGCACATGTACAACTTGCGACACTAAATTGGGTAGATTGGTTCAATAAAGAGCGTGTACATAGTGCACTAGGTTATGTATCGCCTTTTGAGTTTGAAGCAATGTACTATGATAAGGTTAACACGTTAGGTCAGGTGGCCTAACTTAAATAAAAAAGTCTCCGACAAACCCAGTACGGTTCAGTCGTGTTGTTGCGTCGAATTGTCGTGAAATCTACCTGCATTTGTTGGCCAGGTTGGGTTTGAAAACGAATGATCGGTTCCGGTTGAGCAGCTGGTTTTAATGTTGCAAGATATTCCCTCAAGATCCTGATCTTTCCTGGATATCCCAACCCTAAAATTTCCTGGTAGAGCACAACAGCAGGAATCCATTCAGGATGAGCTGCGTTTACACGTTGGAGTAAATAGGCTTTATATGGGTCAAGGATACTTATTCTAGGCTGTATACGCTGATACTGAGGTGTGGTGTTTTGCCGTAAATATTTACGTACGGTATTTCTGGACACCCCCAGTTCACGAGTAATAGCTTTAATAGATTTACCTTGCTGATGAAGTATTTGGATTGTCACTGCTTGCTCCAAAGTTAACATGTTGAGCAGTCCAAAATGACCGCTATATTAACCAAGGGGGGGCAGTTTTTAAATGCCATTAGGGGGTCATTTTTACACTGCCGCTAACAATGGTGACCGGCGCTTGATCGGCATGCAGCACCTGCTGTTGCAGCACCACCTCTTTTAAAGCATTGGCCAAAGGTTCCAGTTCCACACCGCAGCGACCAATCCAGTCAGATAAGGTCTTTCTCTTGTTTCTAGAAAGACCATGCTATCAGACCATATTAGAACTTTACTAAGTCACCTTTTAATGCCACCCCTGCTAATGCCGTACCTTTCGCACATTGGTAAGTCGTGGTGCTACGTGTTTCATTGGACTTATAGAAACTCACCAGATTGGTCACCGCATTGGCGCCTTTGGCTTTGGCTGTATTTTGAAATTGAATCAATGCCGAACGAAGTACATGATCACATGAACTTTCCGCAGATTTGGCAAAACCATTGGTCTTTTTATTGGTCACTAAGCCTTTTTCAATCACCTTACCGCCCGACTTGGTTCCCGCCAAATAAAATTTTACTGAACCATCCAAAACCCCATCAGCAACAGCACGGCTTACAGCTTCTTGGAAATTGAAATCATGCATTTGGTCAGCTGCATGTGCTGATGTAAATGCAGCTAGCCCCAGAATAGCTGTGAAGCCAAATTGCTTAATATTCATAGTAATTGCTCTCTTATTTAATTTAACGTTTTTGAAAGTTGTGTAAATACCGAATTATCTAAACGTGCCTTCCATGCCATCGCATTTTTATGAATTTTATTACCACGTTGATCGAGATTACGGCTACCTGTAATTTGTGAACTGACTTGATTACCTGAGATGAGATAGGTTACTTGTAAATAATGGCTACGACGGGTTAAACCCGCAACTACCTTTGTCTGATCTGCCTGTTCAACTACCCAACCAGTGCGCGCATTTTGCCCAACACCAAGTCGAATATTGTTCACAATATCAGCCGCAGTCGCATATTTTGCTGTCATTAATTGCCGCTGCGGATAATCAGAAATTTTTACAGTACTACAAGCTGTTAATCCCAGCATACTCACTGCTGATAAGATAGATAGTGTT
The DNA here is from genome assembly GCF_024605785.1 of Acinetobacter sp. YH16040_T. NCBI lineage: Bacteria > Pseudomonadati > Pseudomonadota > Gammaproteobacteria > Moraxellales > Moraxellaceae > Acinetobacter > Acinetobacter sp. YH16040_T. The sequence goes on from NZ_CP094541.1 coordinate 2,137,674, forward strand.
TTTTTAAACCCCATTTTTTACCCTCTGTTTCAGTTATGGTCTATATTATTTTTGAAAATTAATGATGTATTAATGCCACCAAAGGCAAAATTATTCGTCATAATAATTTTTGCTGACATCGGGCGAATATCACCACAAATATAATCTAATTCCGCACACGCAGGGTCAATGTTATCTAAGTTTAAAGTTGGCACGAATTGATTACGTTGCATCATTTCAATGCTGAGCCATGCTTCAATTGCACCACATGCACCTAAAGTATGACCAAAATAGCTTTTTAATGAACTGATTGGCTTTTGACCCAATATACGCACAGTTGCTTGTGATTCAGCAATATCACCCTGATCAGTCGAAGTGCCATGTGCATTAACATAATCAATATCCGCAGCAGTAAGCTGTGCATCTTTCAGTGCCAATTGCATACAGCGTCCCATCATCTCAGAATCAGGTCGCGTCACATGCTGACCATCAGTATTGCTACCATAACCGATGATCTCAGCATAAATAGTCGCTCCACGTGCTTGAGCATGTTCATATTCTTCTAAAATCAAACAGCCTGCACCTTCACCAACAACCAAACCATCCCGATTTGCATCAAAGGGACGCGGAGTTTTCTCTGGATGATCATTTTGAACGCTGGTCGCTAACAGTACATCAAACACAGCTGAACCCGCAGCGCTGAGCTCTTCTGCTCCACCTGCAATCATCACAGTTTGCTTGCCGTATTTAATCGCTTCATAAGCTTGTCCAATGGCCATCGAACCGGAAGTACACGCACTTGAGGTCGGCAGCGTTAAACCTTTTAGCCCAAAATACACCGTCATATTGACCGCGCTGGTATGTGACATCATACGAATGTAGGTCGTGGCATTGAGTTGACTCATATCATGCTCAAGCAACATGGTACCAAACTCACGCACAGCATCCACACTGCCCGCAGAAGAACCAAAAGCCACGCCTGCATCGCCACTTCTTAAGATATCAGCATGGAGTAAACCTGCGTCTTCCAATGCTTTTTCAGCACATACCGTGGACATTAAGGCAACACGCCCCATACCACGAGTAACTTTACGGTTAAAATGCTTCGGTACAGTAAATGACTCAACTGGACCAGCTAATTTACTACGTAAATCAGGATAGATCTCCCAATCGGGCATATAGCGAATGCCACTTTTACCGAGTGTAAACTGCTCAAAAATTTGCTCTGCGGTTTCACCCAAAGAAGTAATCCCAGACATGCCTGTTACAACAACACGTTTCATTAGATCAGGCCTCCATTAATTGAAAGCACTTGGCGGGTGATATAACTGGCATCATCACTACATAAAAACTTTACCGCTTTAGCGACTTCTTCCACCTGCCCCATACGTTGCATCGGAATCATTTTCAAGGCATGTTCTTTGACTTCCTCTGTGACCATTTCGGTTTCTATCAAGCCCGGAGCCACACAGTTCACCGTAATTTTGCGTTTTGCCAACTCTAGTGCCAATGCTTTGGTCGCACCAATTAAGCCTGCTTTGGCAGCACTATAATTGACCTGACCACGGTTCCCCATAATTCCAGACACTGAAGATAATGTCACAATACGTCCACCCTTTTTAAAGCGGATCATTGGCATCATCAATGGTTTCAACACATTATAAAAACCGTTCAGAGAGGTCGAGACCACATCATCCCAGTCTTCATCAGTCAGTGCGGGGAAAGCACCATCACGGGTTAATCCTGCATTCAGCACTGCACCGTAAAAAGGACCATGCTGTGCTATATCTTGCTCTAAAATAGCGGCAATTTTTTCACGCTCATTCACATCGAACATCAGTACATGACTGGCCTGTCCAAGCGCTTGAATTTCCTGAGCCACCGCTTCGGCCTCAGACTGTCTTGAACGGGCATGGACCGTGACATCAAAGCCTGCCTTTGCCAACTCCAAAGCAATCGCTTTACCTATCCCACGACTCGAACCCGTGACTAAAATTCTTCTGTTCACACTAATTTTCCGATGATTTCATTCATATTTTCAGGCTCAAATACGCTCAACATGGCGCTGAACCGATGTTCTTGATATTCAATTTCACAATGAAACTGCCCCAAACCCTCGTGCAGATAACTTTGTTCTACTCGAATCCGCACGGTTGTGCCCAAACTAAAATAGGCACAAGGCAACTGCATTTTACGCGTTCCCAATAAAAAGCCAATTTTCGGTGGCCAACCCTTGGTTTGCCCTTTATAGCCTGCATAGGCACTAATGGTCTGCGCCATCAGCTCAATACTGCTCCATGTGGGCAAGCCATTTGGCTCACAAAACATCAAATCAGCTGTGATATGAAGTTCTGCAATCGCAAATGTATCATTGGCTTCAATCAAATGACTCACGAAAACCATCGGTTTCGCATGTGGAATAAACTGTACTGCGTCCATCATGACAAAACCGTCCCGAAAATTAAACTGATGTTGCTCCCACCAAAAGCAAAAGAATTACTCATCGCATAGCGAATCGGTGCAGCTAAATGCGGTGTAAACACATAATTTTGCCCAGCCAAAGCATCGTCCAATTCACCTGCATGATGCAGCGGCAACCAAGATTGATCTAATAAAACCTGCTGGCAAATAAAGGCTTCGATTGCACCCGCCGCCCCCAGACAATGTCCCGTTTTATGTTTGGTGCTACTAAGTGCAACTGGATAATCTGCAAAAACAGTCTGCACCGCCTTAATCTCCATCACATCATTTTGCGGTGTAGAAGTCCCATGCAAATTTAAATACCCAATATCGCCTGCTTCAAGCTGTGCCATATCTAAAGCTTTTTGCATCGCCTCCGCAGCCCCTCGTCCTTCTGGATGCGGTGCTGAAATATGCCATGCATCCATTGACTCACCACTCGACAGCAACATCACAGCTGCAGGTGCTTTGGACAGTAAAAATAGTCCTGCAGCTTCGCCAATATTGATGCCGTCACGGTTGGCACCACAGGGCTGACAAATTCCGCTCGATAAGCTTTCTAAACTATCAAAACCATTTAAAGTCAGCTTGCACAAGGTATCGACTCCACCGACTAAGACAGCATCGGCCAGATCTGCATTCAGCAGACGTTGCCCCGCCGCCAGCGCTTTAGCTGCCGAGGAGCAAGCGGTAGAAATGGTATAGGCAGGCCCTTCCCAGCCCAAATACTGTTGTAAGGCTTTCGCTAAACTGCCCATTTCTTGCTTTTGGTGCTGTACAGACTGCGGTACAGACTGTTGAAACTGGTCTTTTAAGACAGGCTCATTATCTGCGATGCCTGAGGTTGACGTGCCGATAATCACAGCAAGACGTTGTTTAGCAAACTGTGCTGTATAAGCATGAATTTCAGTTTCAATGTGCGCCAAAGCCGTCAGGGCAAAGCGTAGATTCCGTGAATCTGCACTGCTCAAGCTTTCAGGCACTGCTTGAACCAAGGCTTGATCCGATGCACCGACCCAGACCGAACGCCCCGCGATCAAATCCTCTCGTTGTGACAAAGTATTTTCTGTGCTTGTTAAGGCATGCTGAAGCTCAGTGGCATTTTGCCCCAAAGCCGACAGCGCCACACTGAACTGAATACCCATGGCTGAAACATGCTGTAGATTTTTAGTCATGATGGTCACCTTGATCATCTTCTAAAGTATTGCTCACCGTGCTGATCACCATTTGATAAGGCACTTGCAGATTATCCAGTTCAATTGCTCCTTCATTTTGCTGAATTTTCAACACGGGTTGCTGCTGTATATAAATGGTATCGTCTTTCTGCACGACAGCATTTTGAGCAGTATGTAAGGCAGCAAAATTTGGATAAGTGGCATACAGAATATCACGCACCACATAATCAAAAGGCAACCGTTTCATTGGATCAATCCGCTGTTCAACTTCGACCTTTTGACCATCAAAACTGAGTTTAAACAACTGTTGCCCTGTGAGGCTGAGCGCTAACATATCAAGCGACTGCCCCCGTTGTTGCTGATACAGTAAAAAGCTGAAACTCTGGGTTTTCCACTGCACTTCGATTTGATCTTGACGTTGATAATTTTGCGCAGCCCACTGCGGGGTCGCGAGTCCCTGCGCCTTGGGAATCCAGCTTTGGCAGGCACTACAGAGCAGAGCACTGGCTAAAACCCAACTGACGGTTTTCAAACGCAGCTTAAGTTTCATCAGTCAACGACTCTTTTTGCGGTTGTTCTTCTCGGCAATATTCGGCCAAAGTGCTCAAGCGTTGCTTGGCATTACGATGAATCGGGTTGCTTGCATCCCACGCATAACCTGCCAGTAAGGAAGCAATCATACGGCGGATTTTTTCATCCTGATGAGTGGAGAACACCACATCCTGAAACTCCCCCGAATACCATGACTCGACATAGGCACGAAATACTTGAATGCCTTTACGTAGTGGCTTTTCATATTGCTCCATCCAGTCTACTGCCTGACCTTGCAGCACTTGCTCGACCAATGGTACGGCTAGACTGGACGATTTCAAAGCAATAGTCACTCCCGAAGAAAAGACAGGATCAAGGAACTCACCGGCATTGCCCAGTAGTGCATAGTTGTTGGAAGCCAAATGTTTCACATCGGCAGAGTAGCCCACCAAAGTACGGACAGAAGTATCATGTTTGGCGTGACGCAGTACATGTGACAAACTGGCATCATCGGCTAAAATACGTTTCTGCAAGGCCTCAAGGTCATAATCTGCACTGCCGTCATAACCATATTTTTCAAAGAAATCTTGCTCCGCCACGATGCCAAATGAAGAGCGCCCATCAGCAAAGGGAATCAGCCAATACCACGCACGATGATCTTTTTCATGCACAGTAATTAAAATTTTCTCACGGTCAAACTCAGGGTCATCCAACAAACCATCTTCAATATGGGTAAAGACTGCACGGCGCACAGGAAAGTCCGACGGGCTTTCTAAGTCGAGAAACTTCGGCAAAATACGGCCAAAACCACTGGCATCTAACAGGAACTTGCCTTGAATTTGGTAGCTGTTGCCTTGCTCATCTTTGACCGTCAAAATCGGCTGTGTGGATGTGACATCGACGGCCAAGACTTCATGGCCAAAACGGATGTCCGCGCCCATTTTTTCGGCTTGCTGTGCCAAAAGCTGGTCAAAGTTGGCACGTCGGACCTGCCATGTAGTGCCTGGGCCTTCACTAAATTTTTGGGTAAAGTCATAAAAACTACGCTGTCTGCCTCTTAAAAAAGCCGCGCCATTTTTAAACTGAAAGGCATATTCGTCGGCATGTGCACGCACCGTTTCCAATAAACCCGCTTCTTCTAAAAACACCATACACTGCGGCAATAAAGACTCGCCGATGGAAAAACGCGGAAAATATTGCTTTTCAATGACCGTGACTTGGTAACCTTTTTGGCGCAACAAAGCTGCAGCCGAGCTGCCTGATGGTCCCGCCCCAATAATTAAAACATCTGTCTGTTGCATGGTGCTCATTGCACTGTACCCTTTGACTCAGCTCTTTGGCTGATATTGTTGAACCACCACATGTTTTGCATCGGAGGATGTAAAAAGTGTGGCATAAATAAATGAAAAAATAACGCCCAGCAACACTGTTAAGCCAAAACTGTGAATGGCATAGGTATGACTAAAGGACAGCAAACCAAAACTAAAAAACGTCGACATCATGCACAGGAATAAAGCCATCCCCACCACCTGCGGATGATCATGTCCGTGGCGGTAGAAAATCGCATAGTCCACCCCAATCCCAATGATTAGGAAGGTACCCATAATGCTGAATAAATTAATCTCGACACCCAGCCATGCTTGAATCGCAAACGTGGTCATTAAGGCCATGCTGACAGGCAACACCAAAGGCAGAATGGATTTTTTGCCATATAGTGTCCCTAAGCCAATGGCTAAAATCAGCAAAGCGCTGAGTAATAGCCACTGTGCCTGCTCACGGTGTTGTTTAAACAATTCAGACAGTTGATGAACGGGGCGTAACAGTTGTACATCCGCATTTTCAAGCTGTTGCACGGCTTTGACGTCATGCACATTTTGCAGCATCACCAAACGTTGTGTCGGACTCATCTGCAAAAAATGCAGAGGATGATCTTTAAAGACCGCTTCGGTCAATAACGGTTGGTCTTTTAAATGCGCTTGCCAGTTTAAAATATCCGCTGCGTTGAGCTGCAACGCTTGCGCATATTCCACTAAAGCCGGCTGAGGAATCGCCTGTAACATTTCAACATTCTTTTTTTGCTGCTCAAGCGATGGAATCCACTGCCCTAAAGCTTGTACAGCATCCAACTTGCCAGCCTGTTGTAAGGGCGCAAGCTCTGCCAGTAGTTGCTGTTCGCGCTGCTCCAACTCTGCTGAGCTTCTGCCCCGTACCACAAAGTATTCGCTGCTTTGCTGCTGCATAAAACGAGAACGAATATATTGATCTTCCTGCTTTAAAGTGGCATCCATACTTTGTAAATTACGGATGTCATCATTGCTTTTCAGCAAGGTGAGACTACTACCCATCACCAGTAGAATCAGTGCAATCATGCCATAACGCAGCGTATTTCGACTCTGCACATAACTGCGTGCTTTGCCAATAAAGCCCAAAGCACGTATCGCAGGTTCCGCATTCAGCGCAGGCAAACGTGGCAACAATAAAATACTGGTCACCCATGCGGCGCTCAGTCCAACCATGGAAAAGACCGCAATCTGCTTAAAACCCGGAAATGGGGTAAAACTCAGCACTACATAAGCCAACAATGTAGTCATCAAACCCACAAATAGGCTTGGCAATAATGGTTTTAAAACTGCAAATCCATCCACCTGTCGGTGCTGAGACTGCATGGCCATAAAGTAAAATGAAAAATCGACACAAACCCCTATCAGACTGGCGCCAAAGACCAGTGTCATCAGGTGAATTTCACCGAAAACCCAATACGTCACCGCAAAGGCCACCAGACTGCCGGTACCTACTGCAACCATTTCCGTCAGCATCGGGCGTATCGAACGGAAGCCAAACCAGACCAGTAGTAATATTCCGATGGTCGAACCCACGCCAATAGTCGAGATTTCCTCTTTGGCAGAATTGGTGCCAAACTGTGCAAACAATAACGTGCCTGTCCAGTGCGGTTTAACCTGCAACTGGTTGAGCTGCCGATTGATATTCTGAATAAATGCAGCAGTCTGCTCTTGGTAGGCAATGTTATAGGGACTGCTATTGAGCTGAAGCACCATCAGGCGCGAGATGCCCTGCTCATCACGAATGGTCGCAAAGCCCTGCTCTAAATTGATATCGGCATTATTTTGTAAGGCACTTAAACCCACTGCATAACGGGGAAACAGCAGCAAGGGATCTTGCTTGAGAATTTCAGCCGTGATTGGCATGCCCGGACTCATCAGTTGTAATAAGCCTTGCTCTGTCAGTGCGACATCATCCTGCTTCTGCACAATCTGTTGATCTGTCTTGGATAACAACCCCGCCTTATGTTGATACAGCGCTTGGGCAAATTGATCAGGATCAAGCTGCGGACGAACGGGTAAAAACAGCTGACTTTGGTCGGCTTGGGTTTTGAGTACTTGCGTTGCCTGTTCTAATTGCTGATCTGTTTTGGCATCCAACACCACAAAAACTTTGTCATTTAACTGCCGACTGACATATTGCTGTGCTTGTTCCAGATGAGCATCTTGATGGGCCTCAGGCAACAAAGCAAAAATATTGGTCTCAATCTTAATGCCTTTATTCAGCCAAGCCACGCCCAGTGCCAAAGCAATGACACACAACAGCAACAACCACAGGGCGCTAAATTTATTTTGCCAATTGGAAAAGCGCATTTTCCGCAGCCGTTAAAGTTTGAGGTTGAGCCGTTTGCTGGCTAAAACGAATGATGGTGCGATTATTGGCTTGTTCCAAAATCGTAATACGGTCCACATAACGCTGACCTTGCGCATCGACTTGGACAAAAAGCTTTTTAAATAGACTGCTTTTCGGCGTTAAGCTGACATTCCACTGCGTCGGACTGTAATTGGCAGACACCACGTTAAAGTTTTTAGCGAGTGCCGCTTCATTGCCCGACATCAACTGCAAAAACATCGTCGCTACAGAGCCATAAGGAGTCTTATCGACTTCAATTTGACTGGACGTGCGCTGCGTCTTTTGTACCAGCTTACGCGGTGTCACCACCAAATCGGCTTTGACTGGACTTTGAATCTGCCACAGCACCCCTTGGTTTTTGCTGAACAGCACCGTGCCTTTGGACACATAGGTTTTATTCAGAGCGGCCAGTTTTTTCTGCTGCTCAAATTGGGCACGCACCACAGGCGTTGCACCGAGCTGAGCAAACACCTGTTTCAATTCAGTATTTTGTGCATTCACTGCGGGAGCAAGCACAGTCATCATACTGGCTGTACACGCAACCAAAATCGGCTTAAAAAATTTGTATCGAATCATGCTTGCATTACTCCGCTTTAAATTCAGGCCATGCATTTAAACAGTCCAGCAACACCTGTGGTGACTGGAAGCACATTTCACGTTTTTCAATATGTACCGCCACTTGCGAGGTATAACCCTTGGTCAGCTTTCTGCCTGAAACTGCATCGAAAATCAGATATTCGATTTTTAAGCGATTTTCCCATTCTTTCAAAACGGCGCGCACACGAATTTTTTGCTCAAACTCAATGCCTTGTACATAACGCACATGACTTTCAATCACTGGCCATGCATAGCCCGAGTCACGCATTTGGTTATAGTTATAGTGAAATTGATCCAGCAATTTGCAGCGTGCAATTTCAAAATATTTTAAATAATGCCCGTGCCACACCACATTCATGGTGTCGACATCATGAAAAGGCACTTCAATGATTACATCAGCATGCATGCTCATTTCCTATGAATATTGAACAGCAATGCTGTCTAACAGTTCTAAATCCTCAAAGCGATGAACCAATGCCTGAAGCTCTTGTTGCAAAGGACGATCTTCCACTACATAGGTGAAGCTCTGAAGCACCCAGTGTTGAAATGCTGTTAAAACAGGGCTGAGTTCTGTATCTACCCCTTTGAGTTTGACCGCCTGAACCGCTGCACAGCTGAGTGCCGCAATCACTTGTTCAGTCAGGGTAATCACTCGACTGGCATCACGCGCAGCAATGGTACCCATACTGACTTTGTCTTGATTATGACATTCGGTTGAGCGTGAGAAAATCGACGCAGCGAGGGTTTGTTTCAAGGCTTCTGCTGTCCATGCCGAAACCCCAATTTGCACCGCTTTAAAGCCATGATTCAACGGCAAACGCTCAGGGCTTGAACCGGTTAAATTGCGCGGCAAACCATTGTTCATTTTATAGTCGACCAACTGCGCAAACTGACGATCCATCAAGTCAGCAATATTCGCGATCATAATTTTCAGGCTGTCCATGGCTTGGGCAATATGTCCGCCATAGAAATGTCCACCATGCAGTACCCGCAGGTTCACTGGGTCAATCAATGGGTTGTCGTTACTTGAATTCAGCTCATTTTCAATAAACTGACGCAGCCAGACTTTAGAATCTTCAAACACCCCAATCACATGCGGTGCACAGCGCAGTGAATAACGGTCTTGCAGGCGCGAACTTTGGTGTTCGGTCTGCACGTCACTGTTTAACCAGTCACGTAACTGAGCTGCAATATGTTGTTGTCCCGGATGTGGTTTCTGCGCAAACAAGACTTCATCAAAATGGCTTGGATTCCCTTCTAAAGCCAAAACATTCAGGGCGGTAATCAAAGTACTGGCAAAAGAAATCTGTTCGGCTTTTTTATAATTCAAACAGGCAATCGCGGTCATAACCGCTGTACCATTCATCAGGGCTAAACCTTCTTTAGGACGCATCACCAAAGGCTCCAAACCTTTTTCGGCATACACTTGTGCAATCGGTACGATCTGGTCTTGATAGTACACATCGCGCTCACCGACCAAGGCCCCAGCAATATAAGACAAAGGCGTCAAGTCACCACTGGCACCCACCGAACCTTCTGAGGGAATCACCGGAATGACATCTTCATTCAGCATCCAGACCAAACGCTGTAACAAGGCATGCGAAACACCCGAATAGCCGCGCGCCAATGAACATAAACGCACCACCACGACAGCACGTGCGGTAATTAAGTCTAAGTTTTGTCCCATGCCACAGCCATGAAAACGCGACAAATGTAGTGGTAGCTCATGCACTTGATGGGCCGGAATTTCAACCAAGCACGAGTCTCCATAGCCCGTGGTCACGCCATAAATGACGCCTTCGTCTTGCAACAGCTGATCGAGGAAATCTGCGCCACGTTGAATCAATGCTGTCCATTCAGCAGAGGCAGGCAATGCCACCTGTTTTTCTTTACGCGCTACAGCCACAACATCTTCAATACTGAGCGGAGTTTCCCCAACAATTAACACAAGACTTATCCTTTATTCCAAAAATTATAAAAATTAAACCATTGAAAGGGCGCGCGTATGCAATGCTGTTCCAAAAGTTCCACATACTGTCGTGTGGTCTGCTGCATGGCCTGTAAACGCTCTTTACGTGGCCAATTTAACTGCTCCGCCACTGGGTGAATATGCACTTCAAAATGTGTATCAACTCGATAGCAAAACACTGCCAGCACAGGAGCTTTCAACAAACTGGCCAAAATCCATGCACCTTGTGGCCACAGCGCCTGCTCACCTAAAAACGCAACCGATTGTACCCGATCTGACTGCACAGGTACGCGGTCTGCAGCCACAATCACCCATTCACCTTGATCCAACCTATCCTGTAAAATCAGTGCTGTTTCAATTCCCAACTCATCCACCGAAACCAAATTGACATCGGCATGTTCATTCAGCTTTTTTAAAAACTCATTGAATTTGGTGGCATGTTTTTGATAGACCAACACATTAATTCTCTGCGGATGCTCTGCTTTGACGGCACGAAGCAATTCAATATTGCCAAAGTGTGACACCACAATCACCGCACCTTTTTGATAGTGCGAACGAAAATGCGCATGACCATGCAGCTTTAAGTTCTGCTCAGGAATATGCCCGAGCCAGCCCTCAATTTTATCTAAAATACATTCGCCAAATTGCATCAAATGCGTATAGCTATGCCAAAGCTGCGGCTCAGCCTGAAACGGTGACTGTGCACCTGCAAAATGATGCAGTTTTTTTAAGTACAACAGAGAAGCCTGACGCGCGGTATTGGAAAAGAGCCAGTACCATAAAATCACAAAGTACAAGATGACCCGACACAGCCAGCGCCCACCCAAACGGTAGAAACCCAGCATCAGCATCAGCGGCAACATCCCGCCCCGCTCTTTCACGGCGCTCCATTTCTGCATATGCTTCTCTGACCGCCTTAGCCTTTAACTTTCTGATAAATCAGTTTGGGGAACCGCAGCAGCATGCCACCTAACAAGCGACTATGCGCGCGCGCCATGCCCAAATTGTCACGCCAAACATCAAAATGTGAAATGCCACCTTCAGGGTAAACGACATGCGTGGGCAAATTGATAAACGGCACATTATCCCATTTCAAACGCACCAAAATTTCCGAGTCAAAGCCCATCCGCGGTTGAAACTTGGCTGTATTTAGAATGTTCACCGTCTGCGCCAAAGGATAAACACGAAAGCCACACATGCTGTCTTTAATGTCAAAAGACAGACTGTTAATCCACACCCAAATATGGGTTGCATAACGTCCATAGAGACGTTTTTTTGGAACAGTCGCATCAAAGATCGGCTGACCAATAATCATGGCTTCGGGATGCTGGATAGAGGTGTCTAAAAAGCGTTGCACATCCTGCCAATCATGTTGTCCATCCGCATCCAGTTGCAAAGCATGGCTATAGCCACATTGAAAGGCATGCTTGAGACCCGTGATCACCGCCTGCCCCTTCCCTTGATTGTGGGTATGTTCAACCAAATCGACCCTTGGGTAGTCCTGCTCAAGCTGATGTAACACTGTTGTACAATCAGCATCACTGCCATCATTCACCATAATAATGGGTAACTCAAAAGCGCTTAAATGTGACAGTAACGCAGCCAAATAATGCGGATGGTTATACACAGGAATCACAAAGCAGTGTTTCATTTTTGTCTCTCGGCTTAAACGTCTACAGGGACAGCAAACAGCAAACGTCCTGATGCCAATATTTTGTCATGATTTTTCAGCTCAAAACTGATCTTATGTGCTTTACGGCTGAGCACCAGTTCCAGCGTTTGATAGGGTTGGATCAGTCCTTGAAATTTTAACTGCTCAAAACCATTGCACCACAGTAAATCTGCCCAGTTTTGTTTGGCAAAATGTTGAATAAATCCAATTTGCCCTACGCCCGGATAAATCGGGAAGTTCGGAAAATGCCCTTTAAAGCATTCCAGCTCAGGCACAAACTCCAAAGCATAAGTGATCTGCATATCCTGTGACTGCTGTGTCAATACCACAGGCAGAGTCATCGGCTGAAAGAGTGATTTTAAATACTGTTTGTTCAGCTTCGATTGTGCATTTTGTGGCATTTGCGTTAAAAACCGCCACTGCCGCGGAATCGCGATACTTTCCAATTTCAGTTGTAAGTGTTTTTTCAGCTGTGCGGTAAAGGCAGCTTTACCCTTTTCAATGAGCAGCGCCCTTGCATCATCCGTTAACACTGCCACCACCGCCAACATCTGACGCTGTTCTTTTTCATGAATTAAAACATGGCACTGCTGTATTTCTGCCAACTCAGCGATTTTTGCTTCAATCGCATCGAGACTTAACCGCTTTTCTTCGAGTTTGACAATGCGGTCCAAACGCCCCAACAACTGAAACGAACTTTTGGGATTATCTGCATCCATAACCTGCACTTTATCTCCCGTCAGAATCCAATCCTCGCTATAGGCATGGTTGGTTTTAACGGCTAACTCTTGCTGCTCGGCGCAGTTAATTTCGACATTGGCAAAGGGTGTCCATAGTGCATCATCCGCCTGACGGTGAGCAATCCCGCCTGTTTCAGAACTACCAAACACTTCAGTAATCGGACGGTTCAGCAAAGGACGCACGCCTGCATCCAACTTTCCACCAGAGGAATAGACCCGATGGCAGTCTTGCAACACTACATCTGTGGTCCAGCGCTTCAACAATGCAGGACTTGAAATCAGGTAATTGGGCAGTTGCAGATGGGCAATTTTCTTTTGAAGATCGACCACATCTTCAGGGAAAGCCTGTTGTTTTTGATAGAAACTGCGTCCACTGGCTAAGGGCCACAACAACTTAAACAACAAACCATAAATATGTTGATGACTCACCGTGGCAATCGCAACTGCCCGCTCAGGCAAATCAAAACTGGCTTCCAAACCACAGACTTCATTGAACAATTGTTGCAAGGTGCGCGGAATCTTTTTCGGCTGCCCTGTTGAACCCGAAGTATAGAAATACAGCTGTGCCTGATTGAGAAAGGCAGCATCAAATTGAAGCTCAAAGGTTGACGCGGCTGTCGACGGCAAACGTTTTAAAAAATAAATCTGCTGTTCAGCCAATTCTTTTTCTAAGTCGCTGACCCGATGCGGCGGCAACAGCACTTGCTTAGCTGCTTGCAAGGCTGCAAACAACAATACCAAAAACTCATAACTGTCTTGTTCCCAAAGCGCCCATACTGGCTGTTCCAACTGCTGAATTTGCGTAGCCTGCTCAGCTACATCCAACCAAAAAGTGTGAAAGGACACAAAACTTGAGTCCGCCTGAATACACAAGGGACGCGATGAATGGAGATGGTGTTGAAAATGACAAGACATAAAATTTGTTTTTAAAAACCGTATTTCTAATCGCTATAGTTCGAGGCCACTGTTTCAGTTGCCCTGACGGAAATGCTGTTATTTCTGTGCCTGATGCAGTCGTTGCTGGCGTTTACGCAACACAAACTCACCCAGTAACAGTCCACCCATCAAGACATAAGAGATCAAGCCGTTATACATCACCCAAATTTTCATCGGTGCAAAGAAAACAGTGATCAGGGCAATGACCGCATTGATGCAAAAAAAACCACACCAAACTTTGGTCACTTGACGGGTCCATTCGACTCCTTCTTCTGGCAGATTAGGCTCTGCCAAACGTGCAAAACGCTCAATCATTGAAGGCGGTCGAATCAAGGTGCTGGCAAAAATAAACAGCGCCCCAAGACTCATAAAGACAGGATAGAGTTTAAGCCACGCATGATCTTTTAAAATCAAACTCAGCCCGCCACATAAAATGGCAAAACCTGTCAATGGCCACAGCAGGGCATTGCCCTTACTCAAGAGACGTAAAATGCCCAGTACAATCAATACCGCACTGACCCAGACATACTGTCCATGTGCCAAAGCATAAGCGACAAAAAAAGGATAGAGGATCAAACCGATCCCTGCTACCCCTTTTAAGATGTTGTTCATGCAACTGACATATTCTGAATCACGACCACCACATCTTGAATGGTGCGCACATTTTTAAAATCTTCAGGGTTGACTTGTTTGCCTGTCAACTCTTTAATTTTTACCACCAAATCAATGGCATCAATACTGTCAACATCGAGGTCTAAAGCTAGGTTTGACTCTAATTGCACATCTTCAGGCGCAATTTCAAACAACTCTTCCATCCATTCACGTAATTTTTCTAACACGGTTTCTTGTGCAAGCATAGCAACCTCTTATGCTGTTTTCTGTGCTTCAACCAAAGCCACTAAGCTTTGAATTGATTTAAAATGTTCTTTGGTTTCTGCAGACTCTGCATTCAAATGAATGCCATAACGTTTTTTCAATGCCAAGCCTAATTCAAGGGCATCAATCGAGTCCAAACCTAGACCATCGCCAAACAAAGGCGCGTCTGTATCAATGTCTTCAATACTGATGTCTTCAAGGGCAAGGACATCAATAATCATTTGCTTTAATTCATCAGCAAGATTCGTCATTTAGGGATAACTCTTGGTTAAAAAACCATTGTAATTGTTGATTTAATTGACGTACATTTTTTGGATTAACCGTTACGTCATCCAATACGTCTTCCACTTGGATCGCATCCAAGACTTTTACATGGATATGAAAAGGCTGTTCTGGAATGTGATACCATTTTTCGTTTTTGGTGAGTGTCGAGGGCGTACAGCTAATTAGCACAGGCCGAATCGGTACCCCTGCCCTTAGTGCAATATTGGCTGCGCCGCGCTGAAACTCGTTCAACTGCTCACCTTTTGCTGTTCTTGTTCCCTCAGGAAAGATCAACAAGGACGCGGCATGATCCTGCTGCAATTTGTGTACACAGTCCTGAATAAATTGTTCAGAACCCGCATTTAAAATATAGCCCGCACTTTGCACAGGACCTTTGGTAAATGGATTTGACCACAGTGCCTGCTTAACGACACAGTTTGCTTGCTCCATTAAACCAATTAAAACCACCACGTCAATCAGTGTCGGATGATTGGCAATCACCAACTCCTGTTGACTGTTTTTTAATTTCTCTAAACCTTCAACCGTATAAGTCATAATGCCCAGTTTCACCATCATTTCGGTGAAACCTTTAAAACTGTGTTTAATCACCTTTTGAGTGCGCTGTTTTCGGACATCCAGATCAGACGAACTCAGCTTAACCAGAGGGGCAACCAAACCGCCAATCGCCACACCGCCTAAGCCAAAGCTGGCAAAGCTAAATCCTGTCGCCCCAACCCGCCATGCATAGTTGGCTTTTTGCTTGATTCGATTTAATTTCAGCATTTCGTCCACGCTTCAGATTCAGTTTGCTCAGGATTAGTCCAAAACGTGTTAAATGCTAAAGCTTGCTGATAGGCTGGCGTTGCATTCGTATGCTTTGGCATCAATATCAAATTTGCAGGCGCTAATGAAATCATCGCTGCCATCGCAAAAGCAGAAAATGGCTGATGCTCGATATACATTTCAGGCAAGGCTTCATCATAATACACCAGCAAAACCTGACAGGCTTCTGGCCTTGTTTTTAACCATGCATAAGCTTCAATCAACCCATCATTCCACGAACCTGCCAAACTGGTCGCAGGTGTCGCATCCTGACATAAAATAGAATATAAGCCTGAAATTGCATTATGTACCGAGGTTGAAAATTGAGTCGGTGAAGGCGTTTGCCCTCTCAAGACATCTTCTAATATATTCAGCGTTTTGGCTTCATCACCATATTGCGACACCCAAACAATATAATCGACTTTGTGTGTATTTAAAGTCTGTATTGCACTATTCATAGCCAGCTTTGCTAGGCGCGATAAGCGCCGGCGTTGCATCGCAGGAATGTGTTGTATAGCTGATAACACTTGATCAATCGAACTTAGATTTAAGTGGGACACGTGGAGTTGCATCATCATGATCAGTAATTAAAAAATTGACAATTATCAGGTGTGTAATTATAACACCGAGTTAAATTTTTCACAAAAAATAACAAAACCATGTTGTTTTCAAAAATAAAACTGTGAAATCCATTCAATTATCAATTGCTGTATGCTGAAAAAACAGGAGGTTTTAACTTGGTAAACTATACATACTCATCAGGAGTTTACCATGAGCTAGAAACACAAGACGTATACGGTAGAACTTAAATCTGAAGCCATCAAAGCATTAGAAGCCAATCAAGGCAATGTATCCGAAACAGTTAGAGAACTCGGCATTTCCATGCAGACCCTTTCGCATTGGAACAATAAGGCAAAGGCAGGGACTTTAGCTGGTACTAAACAGTATTCACCTGACCTAAACGCTTTGCTCGAAGAAAATAAGCAACTTAAACAAACAGCTTAAATCCGCTGAAATGGAACGTAAATTTCTAAAAAAGGCAGCAGCGTACTTTGCCAAAGTACGTCAGTAAGGTACGCCTATATGAAATCGCAAAAACACTGATTGCCGATTATTTTGATGGCACGATTACTTCATGTATTAGTTTCACACTTTTATAATTGGCTAAAACGAGGTGTGAATAAACGATTAGTTCAGCGAAATCAACAAACAAATTTGGTCAAAATAGCGCACAAATAAACGAAACAGAGCTATGACTATATTCGCTTAACCAAGCATTTACAGGCTCAGGTCGTAAAAATTAGTACATATGCAGTATGTCAGATAAAAAAGTTAAATCAGCTGCATTGTAAGTACCACAAACGTTTCAAAAGAACGACGAACAGTGACCATAACTGAGCGATCTATCCAAATTTGCTTGAGCAACAATTCTCAATGATTAAACCAAACCAAGCGTGATTGAGTGATATTACGTATATATGGACGACTGAAGGCTTGTTGTACTTAATAGTTGTAAAAGACGTTTACACGAAACAAGTGGTTGGCTACAGCTTAAATGAGCGTATGACAGCCAAGCTTGTTTGTGATGCATCGAATATGGCTATTCACAATCAAAAACCAGCTAAGGACCTCATTGTACATTCACAAACTTCATGCCTGTAGAGTCTACGAGTAGATGAAGCCCATCACTGTTTTTCTGATAACTAATTGCAATATCAATATGCTTTTGTCTTCTACAAAGCATACTGTAATCTGGTGCTGTCCAATCCGCAAAGTTTAATTAAGTTTTGAACAAAGCCAGTAACCCTGTGTAAAGTGAGTCTAAATAGAGATTTGATCATCAAATACATTGAATCGCTATGTCGGAGTAAGTTTTACTTAGACCTTATTTGCCTTGCGGTTCTGCATGCCATTGTGTTTTTGGATCGAACCAAATGTCAATATTCCCACGATTAAAGAGTGCTTGGTTATATGCTGACCAATTGGTTGTGCGGTAGATTTTGTATGTAAGCTTCTTCATTTGAAAATTATATTGCTGAAAAAGCCTTTACAGATAGGTTTGTGCAACAAAGCCTATGTGAAGTTGAATGTAGACTGGGAAATCTAACAGATAGATAAAATGATAAAGCTCTTCTAAAAGAGCTTTATTCTAAGAGTCTATAATTTGGATCTAAAATGATTTATTAGGGGGTAACTCTAGGCAAAGATAAAATTAATTTAGCTTCATAGTCATTCAAAACATTATCAATATTTTCAATCCATTTTGTACCATTGGCTACCTGTGCTGATCTAACAACTTTGCTGTAAACGTGAATAGGTTCAGCTGGCGATTTCTTCGTATTGAAGATATCGGTATCAATTTCAGAATGGATTTTAATAGATGCAAATCCTGGCTGGAACCAAGACCAGAATTTATTAATTTTAATATTCAAAACTAGGTCTGCATTCGCCCGATTGGCAGCATTATCTTCAAGAACTTCATAGCCTGATTTCTTAAGTGCTAGAGTTGTACGTTTCTTTAATAATTCAGAAACCGTTTCTTTCTCTAAAAGAATATCACCTAAAGCTTTTCCATAACCGTTACGCTTTCGAGCTACAGCTTTTGCTTTTTCTTCAGCCGTAGCCTTTGCTAAACCACCTTTTAAAGATGGGATATCAGCAGTTGGTGGTTTATCTTGAAAAGACCTTTCATCTTCAACAAGTGCAATAATCACTTTTTTAGAATTACTGGCCTCTTGTGTAGAAACTTGATTAGAGGTTGGAACTTGGATAAGTCCACGAGATGTTGCACATCCTGAAAGTGTAGTGATTAACAACCCAAAAGTTAGTATAAGAAAAAAATGTTTCACAAAAATCCCTCAATATTTATATAGTTAGGTAAAACTTCATAAATATAAAGAAATAGCGCAAAGATTGAAAGATAATTATTCGTATTAGTGGGAAAGTGAACCGTACCGGGTTTGTCGGAGATTTTTTTATTTAAGTTAGGCCACCTGACCTAACGGGTTAATCTTATCATAGTACCTTGCTTCAAACTCAAAAGGCGATACATAACCCAGTGCACTGTGTACACGCTCTTTATTGAACCAATCTACCCAGTTTAGTGTCGCAAGTTGTACATCTGCTAAACCTTGCCAATCTGCTTTTAAATATTCAATCACCTCTGTTTTGTATAAGCCATTCACCGTTTCAGCCAGAGCATTATCGTATGAATCACCAGTTGTACCGACTGATGCTCGTAAATTTGCAGCTTCTAAACGATTGGTATAGCGAATAGAAAGATATTGAACACCTCTATCGGAATGATGAATCACATTCTTTGGCATGCCTCGATCGTGCAAGGCTTGCTCTAATGCATCGAGCACCATATCTGTATTCATCCGTGTCGATACTTTCCATCCAACAATTGCTCGTGAGAACACATCAATAATAAAGGCGGTATAGACCCAGCCTGAATGAGTTTGAATATACGGGTGAGTAGACCAAGGGAATTTCACCCTTAGCCCCTCGCAGAACCGGACATGAACCTCTCAGCTCATCCGGCTCCCATTATCCAACCGATGGTAAACATCCCATTTTCCAGTGCACAAAGGCATTTGGAAAATCACGCGCAAGTCGCCCTAAGGCATATCTAGCCCGTCTTTTATGACGGGCCAAGTTTTTATACTTACGCCTCATCCAGCGTATAAGATAAGCATTCATGTGTTGCCAGATCGCTGACATTGCTGAACCATGGAATCGACCATAGTATTGCTGCCAACCTTGAAGAATTGGATTGAATATTGCAGATAAATCACTTAATTCGCGATTACACATCAGATGTAGATGCCATTTCCGAATAGTCTGTCGCATTGCTTTAAGTGCATCACGACTGACTGCAGGAGAGAAATTTACATAAACTCTTTTATACTTGTCCACAGCCTTACGGGGCCTAAACGTGTACCCGAGAAAAGTAAATTGAACATCGGGATATGCTTTACGACGATTAATATCTTGGCAATAAACAATCTTTGTCTTGTCTGGATGCAATTCGAGACCACATTCACGAAATCGTGCATCGATCTTTTGTAAAACAAGTTTGGCTTGAGATAAACTCCGACAATGAATTACGCCATCATCTGCATAACGGCAGAACCGTACACTTTGAAGATGTTTCGTAATCCACATATCAAAAGCATAATGCATAAATAAATTCGCCAATAAAGGACTCACAACACCACCTTGTGGTGTGCCGCGATTCCTTTCTAAAAGATGGCCATTTATGTGTTGCATTGGTGCTTTTAACCAACGTTGCACATATAAAAGAATCCATGGAATTTCACAGTGTTTCTTGAGTGCACGCATTAGTAAATCATGGTCGATGTTATCAAAGAGACCTTTGATATCAAATTCCACAACCCAGTCATAATCCCAACTTCGTCTCCTCACTATCGCAATTGCATCATGGGCAGAACGCCCCGGACGATATCCATATGAGTTTGGATGAAATAATGGATCAATTTTCGGCTCTAATAAGAGCTTAACTGCTGTTTGCGCGACTCGATCTGCAACTGTTGGAATACCTAGTATACGCACGCCACCTGACTTCTTTGGAATCGGAACAGCCTTAACTGGCGGTGGAAAATAACTGCCAGAACAAAGTCGATTCCATAGTTTGTATAGGTTGTTCTTTAAATGCTTTTCGAATTGCTCAATAGATTCATGATCAACGCCTGGAGCGCCACCATTCTCTTTGACTTTTTTAAATGCCTCCCAGATTAACGCTTTAGGAATATTAAATGGTTTGGTCATAAAGTTTTGCTCCTCCTGCTTGCACAGTTGACAAATCCGTAGACCTGGATAATGCAACCCCTTCGCTCCATTACCATTACAGTAACTTCAACACTACTACGAGTTGCTCCGCCCCTTGGTGACGCATTGCTATTATCAGCCTTGCCTTTTGAGCTTGTGCCTTTCGCTTGACATCGCCACCGAAGGTTCCCGCAGTTCAACGTAAGAGCCTGAATTAGGATCGCGCTGCCTCTACGCCGGACACCGAATGGCCCGTAAGCAGGTAACGGCCAAACTAATCGCGGGGTAACTTCCATCCCCGGTTTTGATGTCATTTGAGTACTTTCGACACTTGAACGGCAGTTCACTGTTGTTCGCCTTCCTAATTCTTACCTGACATCTCTACGATGCCTTTTCCATAACGCTCACGACCGGGACTTTTGATCCAAGCCGCTTATGGTGGTTTGCTACCTGCTCCTGCAAGCCGATAGCGAGGGGCCATACCCTCATCTCTTACGCCGCTTGCTGCGGCACACTAAAGTCACTCACCCACAGTTGGTCAGGATGATCAGCATTAAAATTACGTTTCACTAAATCATCTGCCCGTTTTTGGTCATCTCGGTTACGGGTGGTTTGTTTATTCTTACCACGCCAAACACCTTGTATACCTAGCTTTTGCATCAATCGAGCAACTGTACAACGTGCAATCACATAGCCTTCACGTTTCAGTTGTTGCCAGACCTTACGCACACCGTATCGACCTGAACTTTCTTTCCAAATTCGCTTAATCTCCTCAGCATGCTGCAAGTCATGTAAATCTCGTTTCGCTCGATGTTCTGGATTTACTGTGAGATCTAAAGTCCGGTAATAGGTAGAAGCTGAGATCTGTAAAATCCTACAAATCGCCTCAACACCATATAACGCCTTATTGTTATGGATGAAATCCACCATTATTTGTGTGGGCGGTCGAGCTCCGCCTGGGCGAAAAAAGCGGCTGCTTTACGTAGAATTTCATTGGCACGCTTTAATTCTTTAATTTCTCGTTCCATTTGTTTCATTTTTTCTTGATCAGATATCTGTTGTACTTTAATAGGATTTTGCTGATCTAAATGCTTTTGATGCCAGGCACGAAGTGTTTCAGGAGTACAACCAATCTTAGGCGCAATTGCTGTGATTGCAGCCCAAGTAGAAGGATAATCTTTTTCAGATTCAATCAATAATTGAACCGCTCTTTCTCTGATTTCAGGGGTATATTTTAATTTTGTCATCGGGATAGTCTCTCAGAATATTGACTCTCCGACAAACCCGGTACGGTTCAATGATGCCAAGTTAAATTATCTGGGGAATCGAACTTACTTCGATAAGGCTATTCAATGTTGCTTGATGATCAAATCTTTATTTAAATTATATTTGCGAATGGTCACAGGCTTTGTCCAAAGTCTGATTAAGCTTTGTGGATTAGATTGGATAGCGCCAGATTACTCCACACTGTGCAGAAGACAAAGGCATAACGATATTGCAATTGGCTATCAAAAAAGTAGTGGTGGTCTCCATCTACTCGTAGACTCTACTGGCCTAAAGTTTTTAGGTGAAGGTGAATGGGAGCATAAAAAACATGGACCTGAATAGCGTCGCCAATGGCGTAAGCTTCATATTGGTATCAATGCTGAAACCCTTCAAATACGTGCCGTTCAGCTTACGACAAATAATGTCAGTGATTCACAGTTACTGGAAGATTTACTTGTTTAAATCCCTTTAGATGAACAAATCGATTCTGCCTATACAGATGGAGCTTATGAAACCAAGCAATGCCGTCAGGTCATTGCAGATCGGCAAGCGCATGCAGTGATTCCGCCAAGAAAAAATGCGAAACCTTGGAAAGATACAAAAGCTCATACTTAGGAGAGAAAGGAATTACTTCGAACGGTTAATCTTGCGAAGCAGTGCTTCTCAGGCAGGACACTATGGAAAAAATGGTCAGGCTATCATCGCCGAAGTTTGGTCGAAACCAAGATGCATTGCATGAAATTATTAGGCGATAAACTGAATGCTAGAAAGTTTGACAGTCAAGTCAACGAAATTCATGCACGTGTGGCGGTGTTAAATAAATTTACGGAATTAGGCCAACCTCATACCCAAATTGTCACTTAAATTTGAGTAGATATGGGAAATCTGAATTTTTAAATCTTTGTGCAACAAAGCTCTTTAAATCTCCCAAGTGGAAGTATCCTGTTATTTCAGAAAACTTCACATAGCAATAGTCAGCAGTTTATGGTTATTTCGACTTTTGATCATTGAAACATAAATATCATCTACAAAATTGAAGTCACTTTATATCGATATATTTATCAAATCAGTCATGTAATTTATCTAAAAAATCATCAAATGACGATGCTATTTTTTTTAAAGAGTTCTCTTTATCATGAAAATATATATAAACACCACCATAATCATTAGAATCATCATCAACATTTAACATAATAGATCTCTTTCATAAATCAAAAAACGATCTTATTTTTGGTTAATATTTGCACTCCGGATTTCTTAGCATTCGTGCATAATCTGCGGATGAAATACATCGATTCAAACAAGCTTTCTGATCCTCAGTTCAAGCGATACACAGGCATCTCATGGTCAACTTTCTATTTGATGGTTGAGCAATTGAAGAAACATGTCCCTGCCAAAGGCAGACCGCCCAAGTTAAGCCTGGAAGACCAGGTTCTGCTCTGTCTAAGCTATTGGCGGGAATACCGAACCTTATTTCACGTTGCGACGAGCTACGGGGTTTCAGAGCCCACAGCCTCAAGAATTGTCCATCATGTTGAAGACTGCCTGATTCGGTCCAATCTCTTTAATTTACCCAAAGATTTACCCGAGGGCGAAGGCATCGATTGGAATGTTGTGATCGTGGATGCCACAGAAATTCCAATCCAAAGGCCTAAAAAAACAGAAGAAAAGCTATAGCGGCAAGAAAAAGACCCACACTTTCAAAGTACAGGCCATCATTCATTATCAAACTCAAAAAATCCTGAGTTTATGTACGAGTCGTGGTGCCGTACATGATTTCGAACTCTTCAAACGTAACTTGAATCAGATTCCTGCAGGTGCATTTATCCTTGCGGATAAGGGTTATCAGGGAATTTATACAGTGTATCCAAATAGCTTGTTGCCATTAAAAGCAAAGAAGCGCTGTAAACTGGATTCCGAACTAAAAATCTATAATCAGGAAATCAATAAAAGAAGAATTGGAATTGAGCATGTATTTGGCAGTTTGAAAACCTTCAAAATTCTTGCTGAGCGATATCGCAATCGAGGCAAAAGACTAGCATTGAGATTCAATCTAATTGCTGGAATTTATAACTTAGAGCTGAGTGAAAAATGACTTATGAAAGAAATCTAATAAAATCACCATTTACAGTATACGCAATAGCATAATAGTACTTAGGGAATGATATTAGTTCTCCACTATTATTATGTTTTAATGTATATGAGACTACTTTTGAATTTAATGTAAAAAAGTTTTGTATTACTCGATTATTTTTTGGAGAAATATCAAATGTATCTTTTGAAGGGCTACCACCATTTGTTGTTAGTAAAAATTTTTTGTATTCAATTGGAAAGTTAATACCAGACTCTCCCTCAAATTGATTGAGCATAACATCATTAACTTCTGAGGGTTTCTTATACTCTTCCAATAGCATTTTTTTTAATCTTTTATCATAATTAATTCCAATTAATGACAATGATTGAAGCTGTTGTTCACTTTTTGAAATTTTTTCAAATTTAATATTTTTATAAATCATTAGCTTAAAAGTATTTAAATGGATATAATTCATATAATCCTTTTTTTATTGAATTTATTTGATTAATGAGTTTTTTTTGATTTTCATGAGATATATTTTCTTCTCGGTCCAATTCGCTTTCTAGCTCTCTAAATAAAAAAGCCATTTTCACAAAATCGGTAAAATCAATATTAATTTTTTGAAATTGACTTATATCCGCATAGTCTCCTTGATTGTGATCATAGAACGATATCCCTCCTTTAACTTTATCAATAAACCACTCATCACCTTGACCTGTACGACCAATCATCCAAAAATTTTCACTAATAAAAGGGTTGATTTCCTCAACATATTTATTTTCTTTAATTGCTTCTTCATATCCAAATATTATTATATCCGCTGTAAATTCTGTAGTTTGAAATTCACTTAAAAAACTTAAATAAAAATCGTCATTTACAGTTATTTTATTAAAATTTTTTAACGCGCTTTTACGTTGAATAAAAATTTCTTTTATTTCATCAATTTCAAATACTTTATCGAACATTTACAACTCTTTATAATTAACTGCAGCAACACAAATTGGCACCTTTGACGGCTGTGGCATTATGCTTACTAATTCTTTCATTTCTAGCTAGTCTTCTCAAAGTCTGTTCAAGCATCTTTTTAGACTCTGCTTTACTCAAATTCATAGCTTCTACTTGATTCAATATTCCTCCCCATGTTTTATTCCAATTTTGCCCTGTCCTAGACCCATTAGTATGTATTCCTGGAGTTTTAGTATGTTTCTCTTTTGGCAAATTATAGTAATACTGTAGATTATTTACATCAATACCAGCTAACTCTTTGAATTTTTCTGCATATTCCTCTGGGAAACCGTGATGAATATCAGAATTTGTATGTTTGCATCCTACATAATTCTTCCAATTTCTTTGTAAAGTTCTAGTGGGTGTTTTAGCCAATCCTAAAGCATCTGTCCATTGTATTGGATTTGGAGCATAGGCATAAATATTATACCCACCACTTAATCCTACAGGATCTTTACTTACAAACCTTCCCACACAAGGTGAGTAATAACGGTTGTAATGCAATCCTGTTTCTTGGTCGAAATACTGTCCTTGAAAACGGATGTTATTGCTAATGATTTCAGAATTTTCAAAGAAACTCGATTTCGCTTTTTCAGCCTCACCACTTCGAGCATAGCTCTCGTCTTGCGCTCGTGCACAGCGTTGCTTTGCTGACACGAGCTCACCCCACGCTTTATACTCAGCTTTCCAAATAATCGAACCTGTATGGTCAGTCATTTCTTGTGGTGTGCCTAAATGGTCACAGTGATAGAATCATACATCATCAAAGCCTTTGCTTTGTTTTGTGGTTTTCCACAATGGACCACGATGTACACTATCGGTGTTTATCTGATAAACCAGCGGCTTGAATGAAATTATCATTTAAAATCTAAAAACTGCATTTCTAACTTATTTTCTTCTACTAATTTTACAAATTTTTCAGTAACCATATAAATGTATGGTTTAGATTTATCTTTTAAGATAAAAGTTGAATCTATGTTCTTAGTTTCTATTATTTTTTCATCATCATCTAATATATTCACAGTATTTTTGATATATAACGCATAAATATCTACCTCAGTATTATTAACTAAACATCTAAAGAAATCACATTCTGAAGCTAATTCATCTTTCAACTTTTCATAAAAATTTTTCGAAAATAATAAAATACCTGAAGCAGAATAATAAAAGTCAGCATTTAGTATTTCATCTAAATTACCTTCAAAGTCATTATCATATGTCATATTGATTCTAGGATTCTTTAGAAATCCTGTGCTACTATCATTAAACTTAAAATAGTCAATAACTTTGTCTTGATTTCCTTTTAAGTAAAAAGAAAAATCTCGATTTATATGTTCGGATGGATAAATTGTGTAAAAATTCATAATTTTAGTCCTATTTCTTTTTCACATGATTAAACTTACTTCATTTTCATGGCTTTGTTGCACAAACCTATCTGTAAAGGCTTTTTCAGCGATATAATTTTCAAATGAAGAAGCCTACACACAAAATCTATCGCACAACCAATTGGCCCGCATATAACCGAGCACTCATGAGTCGCGGAAATATTGCCATTTGGTTTGACACTAAGACCCAGTGGTATGCACAATCACAAGACAAACATGGACGAAATCAAACTTACTCCGATACTGCTATTCAATGCTGCTTAATGATTAAATCCTTATTCCTTCTATCTTTACGTATGGTCACTGGCTTTGTGCAAAGTCTGATTAAACTTTGTGGATTAAATTGGACCGCACCAGATTACAGTACGCTTTGCAGAAGACAAAAACATATTGATATTGCGATTAGTTATCAAAAAAGCAGTGGTGGGCTTAACTTGCTGGTAGACTCTACCGGTCTAAAGTTTTTAGGTGAAGGTGAATGGAAAAGGAAGAAACATCAGCCTGAATATCGTCGTCAATGGCGTAAATTACATATTGGTATAGATGCTAAAACTCTCCAAATACGTGCAGTTCAGCTTACAACTAACAATGTAAGTGATTCACAGGTACTTGGTGATTTACTCGATCAAATTTCCTTAGATGAACAAATCGATTCTGTTTATACAGATAGTGCTTATGACACAAAACGATGCCGTCAGGTCATTGCAGATCGGCAAGCGCATGCGGTGATTCCACCTAGAAAAAATGCGAAACCATGGAAAGATACAAAGAGTAGCTCGCGAGAGCGAAATGAATTACTTCGAACAGTTACACGTTTAGGCAGGACATTATGGAAAAAATGGTCCGGCTATCATTGCCGAAGTTTGGTCGAAACTAAGATGCATTGCATCAAATTATTGGGGGATAAACTCAGTGCAAGAAAATTTGATAGCCAAGTCAATGAAATTCATGCACGTGTAGCAGTCCTCAACAGATTTACGGAATTAGGTCGACCACTTACCCAAGTTACGCCTTAAATTTGGCTCAATTAGGGGGCTTTGTATTTCAAATCTTTGTGCAACAAAGCCGTATTTAAATACTAAATTAAAATGTTCCTTCTTTAATTTTTTTAATTGATTCTACTCTACCCCATTCATATTTAAATTGTATAGTACCTAAATTTAAAGTATGTATTTCAAAATAATCATTTAATATTTTATTGTCTTTAACAATATTATTTAATGATATATTCTTAATCAATAAATCATCAACTCCAATAAAACTAATATCAACAAATATGGATTCAATCCCACCTTCAAATTTAAACTTAATTTCTAAAGTAGGATCATTGTTTGTAATCATTATCTTGTAAATTTCTACATTATTACAGTCTAAAGAATATTTATTAAGTGCCATCGGGTTTAATAAATTTATTTGCTCAATCATTTCCGATTCCTACAGTCAAAATAATAATGATCATCCATTCCTTCAACATTACCAGTTCTTGTATTGTCTGGTGGTCTAACATTGTGGTGAGAAGGCTGATTACCAGTCCCATCTGCTTCGCCAAAATCATGACCTGCTGAATGATCTTGAATTATAAAAATTTTTCCGTTTGCGCTATAAGTCATTTCTCGCGTCATAATTGGCATATTTTTATCATTAAGAATTCTTTTACCATTTTTATCAGTTAAAGGTACCATTTTTTGACTAATAGGTTGTTGACTCATTGGAATTCCCAATTTGCGTCTTATCTCACGAAGACTTTCCCTACGATATTTCTGGCATGTTAACCCATTTGGATCAACCCAACTCGTTGGATTTGGTACATATGCATAATTATTACTCCCACTAGACAATCCAATCGGGTCTTTACTTACAAACCGCCCCACAAAAGGCGAGTAATAGCGGTAACGGTTATAGTGTAAACCTGTCTCTTGATCGAAATACTGACCTTGAAAACGAATGTTGTTTGAAATAATTTCAGAATTTTCAAAGAAACTCGATTTAGCCTTTTCAGCCTTACATTCACCCCAAGCCTTATATTCAGCTTTCCAAATGATTGCACCTGTATGGTCACTCATTTCTTGTGCTGTGCCTAAGTGATCACAATGATAGAACCATACATCATCAAAGCCTTTGCTCTGTTTTGTGGTTTTCGATAGCAAATTTTGGCGTACGTTATATGAATTATTAAAATAAAAATAAGCTCAATGAAGCTATCATTGAGCTTTGTATAATTTGAAATAGCGTACTGATTTTAAATTTTATTGATTAGAAAAAACTACAATTTTCCCTTCAGGTAGATGACCATCCCATCCACACGGAAAACCACTATTTAAATATATTTCTAAAATTTCTTTCCAGATTGTAGGAAAATAGTCATTTGCATAACATTGAAATATTATACCTATATCTCTATACATCAACTCTACTATCAGACAAGCTTCACCCATTATCCATTTTTCTTTAGCTCCGTTAAATTCTTGATTTTCAAATCCAAAATAATTTTTTTGTTTTAGTTTATATTTAATCTGATCGTTCCATTCAAAGCTTTCTGGAAAAATATCGGGGGTATCAGTCACAGTTTCCCATTCATCAAAATCATCAAAACTGTCATTAGTCGCATAATCTATTCCTAAATTAGCATCAAAAATAATCTTGTAATCTTTTTCAGTACTAAACTTAGTATTATAAAAATTACCTTTTTCCAAAAAAGATATAAATTCAGCTGCACTTTCTACTACTTGATCCCAAGTCTTCATTTATTTTCCTCTCACGTGGTTTCTAACCGTATTCATCCAATCTTTTTCAACACCACCAGTACCATTAGGGTATGCATTGCCATACATTGTTTGCCCTCCTGCTTGCAATTGTTTTTTTAATGCCCCCTGAACCACAGCTAATTTCTTACACCTACCGACATTTGGTTTAAATCTTGCTGCAACTTTCATAGCGCCAATAGCAGCTTCGTTATATCCAGAATGATATCCAAAGTGTGTAGTTTTTCCAAAACCTCCCCCAGTTTTAAGTGGAACATTTGCATCTTTAGGTAAAGCAATTAATTTATTTACATTATGCACATCAAAATTTTTACACAATTTATTAACATCTCGTAATGAATCTGTGCTTTTTGGAATTATGTAGTGCACCTGATACCCTTCAGGTATTAGTGTTTTAGTTCTTATCAATTGGGACAATATTGAACTTAACAATCGAATTGTAATGGCTGCACTAACACGCAACCGTGCAGAAAAGGGACCAATTCCAAGTAATTTTGCTGCTGATAAAACCGATTACCCACGTAAAATCTATGAGAATGCACTCGTACATAAACTACCAGATGAGGTAGAAGCTGCTGACTTACGTGGAGCATATTTTGAAAAACGAAAAGGCTTAATGGCTGATTGGGCAGAATTTTGTAATGAATAAGATTTAAATGACATAAAATCAATAATTCTGCCTAAAATTGCTGAAGCATGAGTATATTCATTTGATTAGATAATAAAAAAACACAAAATAATTTATTGGCGCTGCTTGTGCAACAGAGCCAATTTATAACGGCTTTGTTGCACAAAGATTTGAAATACAAAGCCCCCTAATTGAGCCAAATTTAAGGCGTAACTTGGGTAAGTGGTCGACCTAATTCCGTAAATCTGTTGAGGACTGCTACACGTGCATGAATTTCATTCACCTGACTAGAAAAGCTTCTTGCCATTAATTTATCACCTAATAATTTGATGCAATGCATCTTGGTTTCCACCAAACTGCGGCGATGATAGCCGGACCATTTTTTCCATAATGTCCTGCCTAAACGTTTAACTGTTCGAAGTAATTCATTTCGCGCTAGCGAGCTGATCTTTGTATCTTTCCATGGTTTCGCATTTTTTCTAGGTGGAATCACCGCATGCGCTTGCCGATCTGCAATGACCTGACGGCATTGCTTGGTGTCATAAGCTCCATCGGTATAAACAGAGTCAATCTGCTCATCTTGTGGAATCTGATCGAGTAAATCACCAAGCACTTGTGAATCACTCACATTATTTGTAGTGAGTTGAATGGCGCGTATTTGAAGGGTTTCAGCATCTATACCAATATGAAGTTTACGCCATTGGCGACGATATTCAGGTCCATGTTTCTTGCGCTTCCATTCGCCCTCACCTAGAAACTTCATGCCTGTAGAGTCTATGAGTAGATGCAGCCCATCGCTACTTTTTTGGTAGCTGATTACAATATCAATATGCTTTTGTCTTCTACAAAGCGTGGTGTAATCTGGAGCTATCCAATTTAATCCGCAAAGTTTAATCAGACTTTGCACAAAGCCAGTAACCATACGTAAAGACAGACGAAATAAGGATTTAATCATTAAGCAGCATTGGATGGCTGCGTCGGAGTAGGTTTGATTTCGCCCTTGTTTGCCTTTTGATGGCGCATACCATTGCGTAGCAGAATCAAACCAAATGGCAATATTTCTGCGACTCATGAGTGCTCGGTTATATGCGGGCCAATTGGTTGTGCGGTAGATTTTGTATGTAGGCTTCTTCATTTGAAAATTATATCGCTGAAAAAGCCCTCAAGAACAGCTTTGTGCAACAAAGCCATTCAGCTCTGTTTTTTCTCTTTTCGGTTTTCCATATCGGGTCTTTATAAAATTGAATAAGGTTCTGTTTGGAAACGTGAATAGTCTGAGGTTTCAATCTACTTAATAAAACCTGCATAGCCTGTTTGAAAAAATGGTAAAACTATTTGGTTCAAAAAATAATGCTTGGTGTAACTTGTATGCTGTAAGTTCTCTTGTATTTTATTATTGCTTTGAGTGTAATGTTGCGACTCGAAAATCGTCAAATCACTATCCCAACCAAATAATGTCAGGCTGTGTTCCACTTAATTTTGATTAACTATTTGACTTTGTTCAGATATTCGTCTTCCAAATATATCATAACCATAAATGGTGATTTGACTATTGTGATCACTTTGGATTAAGCGATTAAGGTTTCTGCTTATTTGGCTGGTTTCAATCACATTTTTTTGGTAAATTTAATACACATATTTTTCAAACACCTACACCTAAAATATTTTAAAAGTCTTCGTTTTTTTTATCTGGAAACAAATATTCAATTATAAGAAAAATTACTGAAACTACAATACCTATCGTTTGAGTTATTAAAAAGAAAAACATTAGATCATTAAAAGGCATTATATAATCATCATTAAAATAATTATAAATAACGGCTAAAAAAAATCCTGTCAACCCCAGTAAAACCCCCTTTATAAAACAAAACAAATAGGGATGATTATCTGCTTTCAGATTAGATATAAATGTACCTAACACAATTTCAATAATTATATTGAACATATAAAAGTACTTCCTTTATTATTTACTGTACTGTGGTTCATCTAACTTTAGACTCGGATTCTCTTTAATAGGCTTTGTTGTAATAGATTTTACTGCTGTTTGACCATAAAATATTCTTTTTCCAATAGTATTTGTAGTATTTTTATAGAAATTCATAGCTGTAACATATTCTACTCCATTTGCTTTTGCAAGATTTGCGCCAACTCCTCCTGCTAATGCTCCCACACCAGCTACACCAAGAGTTCGCTTATAATTATAGGCATTGCATTTACATCTAACACTATCAAATGTTTGAAAACCACCGTCTACTGCAGCAGAACCAACAGCACCCATTATTGGTGCCTTTGCACCTGCTCCAAAACCGCCACTAATTACTGTAACTCCATATGGTAAAGTAGCGGCGGCAGCTCCAACTGTACCTACATTTCTCATTCCTTGCTGATTTCTTAAAACATTTGCATCTTGCTTATTTTTCGCAACACTTGACATAGTTCCTGGCAATAATGCACCCAATATTCCAGTACTTGGTCTATTTTGTTGTTTGGATCTTGCATCTTTTATTTTTGAAACTTGCCAAGCAGCTTTTTGTTGAGCGAATCTTTCAGCTGCATGCTTTTCAACTAACGCATTATTCGCAGCAACTTTTTCCCTTTCCCCTTGTGCCATCAACCCCATCGAATCGACCCATTGATTCGGATCGCTCACATAAATTGAATTATTTAACCCACCAAACAACCCAATCGGATCTTTACTCACATACCTTGCACTATGTGGCTCATAATAACGATATCGGTTATAATGCAATCCAGTTTCATGGTCATAATATTGACCTTGGAAACGGATGTTGTTTGAAATAATTTCTGAATTTTCAAAGAAATTCGATTTAATTTTTTCAACCTTACACTCACCCCAAGCCCTATATTCTGCTTTCCAAATGATCGAACCAGTATGGTCTGTCATTTCTTGTGGTGTGCCTAAATGGTCACAGTGATAGAATCATACATCATCAAAGCCTTTGCTTTGTTTTGTGGTTTTCCACAATGGATCACGATGTACACTATCGGTGTTTATCTGATAAACCAGCGGCTTGAATGAAATTATCATTTAAAATCTAAAAACTGCATTTCTAACTTATTTTCTTCTACTAATTTTACAAATTTTTCAGTAACCATATAAATGTATGGTTTAGATTTATCTTTTAAGATAAAAGTTGAATCTATGTTCTTAGTTTCTATTATTTTTTCATCATCATCTAATATATTCACAGTATTTTTGATATATAACGCATAAATATCTACCTCAGTATTATTAACTAAACATCTAAAGAAATCACATTCTGAAGCTAATTCATCTTTCAACTTTTCATAAAAATTTTTCGAAAATAATAAAATACCTGAAGCAGAATAATAAAAGTCAGCATTTAGTATTTCATCTAAATTACCTTCAAAGTCATTATCATATGTCATATTGATTCTAGGATTCTTTAGAAATCCTGTGCTACTATCATTAAACTTAAAATAGTCAACAACTTTATCTTGATTTCCTTTTAAGTAAAAAGAAAAATCTCGATTTACATGTTCGGATGGATAAATTGTGTAAAAATTCATAATTTTAGTCCTATTTCTTTTTCAAAGGTAATGCGCAAGTATAAATACCATTTTTCGTCCCTGCTCTCAATTCTCTTTGTAAATTTAACACTTCACTTTGATATTTTCTATAATCCCAATTTTGCCCACGGGATCTTGCTTGTATTGCATCCAGTTTTCTTTCAACTTTTCTATTATATTCTGCATGCTCTGAAGTCCAACCTCGATGTAAACCAAGCTTTTCATTTTTATCAATTCCTTCACATACAGGCATGTACATAAGGTTAGACGATCCATTAATATTCATTCCTGATTTAGCAAAAATTTCATGGTCTTTCAAAGAATAAGGGATAATATGTTGGCGCTGATATCCTTGTTTTGTTGGCATGTGCTTATCGCCTGGCATGCGATTTTGTTTTCCTCTCGTACCATAAAGACCGTAAGGATCAACCCATCCATTAGGATCTGATACATAAACAAAAGTATTAAACCCACCTAACAACCCAATCGGATCTTTACTTACATATCTCCCCACATAAGGCGAGTAATAGCGATAACGGTTGTAGTGAAGTCCTGTTTCTAAATCGAAATACTGACCTTGAAAACGAATGTTGTTTGAAATAATTTCTGAATTTTCAAAGAAATTCGATTTAGCCTTTTCAGCCTTACATTCACCCCAAGCCTTATACTCAGCTTTCCAAATGATCGAACCTGTATGGTCAGTCATTTCTTGTGGTGTACCTAAATGGTCACAATGGTAGAACCATACATCATCAAAGCCTTTGCTTTGTTTCGCAGTTTTCCATAATGGGGCACGATGTACGCTATATGGTTTTCTGACCAATCAGTAAACCGAAGTAAAAGTATTATAATTAATTAATGGGTCTTTCCCAAATTGCAAAACCTTGCCATCCTCCTGTAATAATTTTTTTCGTATCAAAACAATATAATAAATAATCCTCATTATCTAAAAAATTTGATTTTTTAATAATTAAATCAAAAAAATTAAAATCAAATAAAATAGTATTTTTCTTATTATAAAATAAAAAAAACAGTTTATTATTATCAGTAAACCACTTTAAATCATCCAATGCTTTTTCAATATCAGTATAGTTTCTATACTTTTCACTTATTTTCAAGTCATTATTAAAATGAATTACTTTATTTTCATTTTTAGAAATATAATTCTCCCAAATTGATTCGCTAGGTATAACGTCAAAAAATTGAATAGAATGTAAAATATCTTTATCAACATTAGATGATTTTAAATCTTGATAGATTATATACAATCGCTCTTTAGATAGATTATATAATTCTTCTTTATTCATTTTATTCACCTTTTCTTAATGGAGGTACTGCACCTTTACTATCAAAGAAAATATGCCCCTTTCCACAATTGTTTGCACTCTTAGCTTTTTTACTAAAATCTTTCCATTTTAAATGATCTAAATTGTTATGCGGTGCGTTATTAGTCGTCGCTTCTGAAGGGTGAACTTCATACCCTTTAGTATATCCAACTTCAGTATATCTAGGCATCTTGTTCATGTTTCCACGGGCATCAGAAAGTAGTTTTTTTGCATCATCAATATCACTCACTAAGAAATTTGTATTACCACCATTTTTCATAGATTGAACCGCTTGCATCCATTGTTTTGTACCTGGCTTTATTAAAGTTAAGCCTTGTGCAGAAGATTTTAAAGTATTCGTCAAACTGCAGACAACACCAGTAGGTTCCGAACTCTGCTGTGGTTTTGGCTTTTTAGGTGCTAATCCAAGTGCATCAACCCAAGTAATTGGATTTATTGAATATGCATAAATATTCATCCCACCAGACAATCCAATCGGATCTTTACTTACAAACCTTCCCACATAAGGCGAATAATACCGATAACGGTTGTAATGCAATCCTGTTTCCTGATCGAAATACTGACCTTGAAAACGAATGTTGTTTGAAATAATTTCTGAATTTTCAAAGAAATTCGATTTAGCCTTTTCAGCCTTACATTCACCCCAAGCCTTATACTCAGCTTTCCAAATGATCGAACCTGTATGGTCAGTCATTTCTTGTGGTGTACCTAAATGGTCACAATGGTAGAACCATACATCATCAAAGCCTTTACTTTGCTTCGTAGTTCTCCACAATGGATCACGATGCACGTTATACGGCTTGTCTGACCAATCAGGCGTTTGGTGTAACTCTATTGGGCTTTGATAGACCGCTTGTAGCATAGGTACAAAACTGTCTTTTTCGTAAATGTAATGTTTGGTGGCGTGTTCCGTTGACTCATAAGCCAGTGTGTCACCATCCCATCCGTAGATGATGTTATGTTCATCCCCCGTATGATGGTGCTTACTACGTTTTTGAATACGGCGACCTAATGCATCATAACGATACTCTGCAGTATATTGGCTGTTTCGGCTTTTGATCATTCGCCCATACACATCCCACTCAAGGTTTAAATCACCTTGCGTAGATTTTTGTCGAATGAGTTGCCCGTATGCATCATATTGGTATTGTTGGTCGAGATATTCTTTCACCACGTTATTGACTAGACGGTTGTAGCCAAAGCCTTTTTCTTCTGCTTGTTGTTGGTGGCTTTGAGCTTTGTCATCATTGTAACGATCTATGATGTTACTAGCAGGGTCAAAGTTAAAGGTCTCTTTACCCAGTTTACTGCTTGCTTCAAGTAAACGTCCTACAGGATCGTATTTGTAGGCAATGTTGCCACGACGGGTATCTTTGATGGCTGTCAGTTCACCCGTTTTGTCGTATTGATACAGCCGTTGTACCAATTGACGGGTCTGTTGCAGTGCATTGTTCTGTCTTTTGTTTTTTTCTCTGTACTGGCTTTGGTAGCCATTGTCATGTTCATTGAGCATGATTTGGCTGTGTAAGCGTCCCGCAAGATCAAATTGTTGTTCTTGGCTGATTCCATTCGCGTAGTGTCGTACAACTTCACGGTGTAGGTCATCTCGTTCAAAGCTGACTAAATCTTGTCCATTGACAATCAGGCTTTGTACGTGACCTGTACCGTAGGTGAGCCAATCAATATTTTGTCCGTCAGGGCGGATGGTTTTGATTCGGTCATTGATTTCATCGTAGCTGTGTTTCCATACCGCTGTTGTGTTGCTCTTATAATCCTGTTGGTGTTCTTTGATCACATTACCCGCAGCATCGTAGAACCATTGTAGGTTACTTTCTGCATTCTTGGCATGCAGAATACGTCCCATGTAATCGTAAGCAAATTCTTCAGTCTGTTTCTCTTCTAGTTCTAAGCCACAGTGCCCATAGCCTGCGGTACGTTGTTCCAAACGTCCCATACTGTCAAAGATGAATTGTTGAATTCGGTCTTTCGGTGCTGCACGGTCTTTTAAATCTTGTCCATAAGCTGACGCAACCTCGATACTTGTGGTGAGCCGACCATTTAACTCATCATAATGATAAATTGTTTCTTTGCCATCGAAATCGATTTCCTTAATTAAACGACCGCCAGCATCGTAAACAAATTCGTAACTTGCGCCATTTTCATTCGTCAATCGTTTTAGACGTCCTAAACGATCCCATTGATATTTTAACGTATGGTTTAATGCATCGATGCGTTTGGTTATTAAACCTGCTGCATCGTATTCATAGCGTGTCTGCTGTTGCTTAGCATCAACGTGAGCAAGTAACCGTCCTTCAGCATCATGGACAAAATGTTCTTCAGTCCCATCAGCATGTTTGATTTTTTCAAGCTGACCAAAGGCATTTAAAGGTAAGCCTTTGATGATTGACTCACGCTTCTCAGCACTAAATTCTGTATAGAAATATTCGACTTTTTGTTTTAGCGCATTTTCTACGGATTTAACACGCCCACGTTCATCGTATTGCCATTTTGTTTCTTTGCCTGAACAATCAGTATAGCTGAGTAAATTACCTTGTGCATCATATTTAAATTTTTCAATCCAACTTTATTATATTGAATTCAATCTACTAAAATCATTTTCATATTTTAATTCAAATTCATTAATTATTTGGTCTAATTGTTCCAATTGTATTTTATCGTCCAAAAATTTTGAGATAAATCCTATTGCCGAATCTAATGATTTTGAATGACGCAAATCAACCATTAATGATAACTCTATAAAATTATCTTCACCATTTTCAGTCTCAAGAGCTGTATTTCCAGCTCCAACCAAAAAATATGGGTAATCAAATTCTTCTTCATAATTCCCCATATGAAAAATAGTTAGAATTTTTTTTTCGTAATAATTGTATAATTTTATGGCAGGGTTTGAGACTTCATGATCTGTATCAAAATTTATATAAGAATCGTAATAAGTCCAATCCTTAAAATGACTAATTTCCTTTAGAACATTTATCCAAAAATAATTCGCTAATACATACTGATTAATATCATTGTTCCAAGACAAAAATGGGTAA
Source organism: Acinetobacter sp. YH16040_T (assembly GCF_024605785.1). Taxonomy (NCBI): domain Bacteria; kingdom Pseudomonadati; phylum Pseudomonadota; class Gammaproteobacteria; order Moraxellales; family Moraxellaceae; genus Acinetobacter; species Acinetobacter sp. YH16040_T. Next base: position 2,175,253 of record NZ_CP094541.1, read on the forward strand.
AGTGGGTGCTGTTGCAATAATTCAATTCTTGACTTTAATATATTCATTAGAGTGTACCAGGTCCCATAAGTTGACCTTTATGAACTGTTAAATCAATTCTGCGAGAGGCAGCCTTTTTTAAAGCTTTATTTGCACCAAAAGCTTTAGTTCCATTAAAATAACAACTTATTTCATATTTACTATAAATTCCTGTTGTTTTATTTTGTTCTAAAATTTTTAAGATATTTGCATGTGCTTTATCAGCACCTTTTTGAAAATCTTTTCCTCTATCACCTTTAACCAAACCAAGCTCTGGATTTAGGTCAATCCCATTCTCGCCTTGAGCAAACAAAGCTAATCGAACAGCATTAGCTGCTGCAGTTGCAAATACAAACCCAGGTGGGGTTGGTAAATCCCAGCGAGATATTGCTGGTGTTACTACAAGCATTCCTGTTTCTTCCTGTGCTTGAATATTACCACGATGGCTTTCATCCTTACATTTTTTATTACTTGGAGTTCCGCCTACTGTATCAGTACATGTATCTGCTTTCTCCTTTACCTTTGGTTCAGCTTTAGTTTTAGAACCCATAAATATGCCAACTTTATCTTGATCTAATCCAACATCTGGTTGACCCAAAACACCTGGAATTTTATCAGAATCGACGCCTAAACTTTGAGTTGAAAAAATTGCTGTAACAGCAACACCCGCAACACGTAATAATCCTGCCCCACCGACTTTCATTCCATCGCCCATTTTAGAAGCGATTTCTGTAACTTTAGAGCCAATTTCTGCTGTCGTTATTGATGGAGCCGTTGCTACTATACCCATGACTTATACCAATTTTTCTAATTGTTTATAAAATTCTTTTTGTGCTGGCTCTACTGTGATCACAGCTAATATTTTCATTAAAATATCGACACGTTTATAAGGATGCCATAACTTTTCAGTTAGAATTTTTTGCGTAAAAGGGTGTTCATCAAAATTTTCACCTATATGAAACTGTAATCCTAGATAACCTGACAGCCAACGATTAAATTGAGAGTCATTTTCATAACCAGCCATATATATTTTGGCTTTCTTCACTCCCTTAGTCATATAGGAAATACCATCTGCATCAGTTAATGCTATCTTTTCAGCACGTTCAGGGAACATTTCTTTATAATCATTCCAAGCAATGCTAGCTAATATTTCTTCACGATCTGTAATAAAAGAATCTACTTGTTCCTGTGTAAATTTAATCGGCATAGCAATGACTCTCTAAATTCAGAAAAGTATTATCCATTTGTTGAACCCACCAATTAGTAATAGGTTTCAATAAATCACTATATTCCTGTTCATTCAACATCTGATTTAATACTTGAATAATAAAGGGATCATAAAATCGAAATAGTGCTAGTTCACCTGTAGGAAGTTCAGCTTGTAAAAATGGCTGTAAGTGCTGAATTAACTCATGTTTTGATAAAGGAGTTTCTAGAACTGAAAACATTCCTATATTTTCTTCAATTAAAAATTGCTTATTAAGTTCATCTTTAGTTTCAAAATGAATAGGAATCAATAAAGGTGAGACTTCCAATGGTGAAGTTTCATCAATAGTGCCTTCAAATAAATTTCCAATTTGTTTAAGTTTTTTGAACGAAAGCTTCTTTAACCAGCGACGTATAAAAAGATAATTTTTCGCAGTATCCAGCAAAAGGAAAAAATTATTTTCTGAATCACTTTTAGCTATTTGTTCAAATAATTTAGTGCTGTTCATATCAAATTTCCCTATGAACAAAAGGCAATGACTTTCTTGCTGCATCTAATAAACAAGGGATACAGATTTTGCTTGAAATATTTGGGATTTGGAAATTATGACGCGTTCCTCCCGTAAATTTTGTTTGTCCAGATTTGACTTCAATCAATCCAGGGCTATTGATTTCAATTGAACCGTCCGTTTTAATTTTAATATAGCCACCACCACAAGTTAGCATAATCTCTTTTTTAGCTACTATCGTGACTGCATTTTCTGTACTCATAATTTTACAGTCTTTTAATGAGGCTACATCAAGTTCATCATTTTGCGCATGAATTTTAATTTGCCCCTGCGTAGCAATAGCATTAATACCGTTTTCTTGTGTATATATACTTAAACCTTTTACAGCATGGGCTGTTAGCTCCCCTGAAGAACTTAAATCTAACTGTTTACCTGAAATAATTTTTATATTCTCTTTAGCTACATGTGTCTGATTCTGTTGGCTTACAGAAATAATATCTTTGGAGGAACTCATTAAAATATGAGGTTCCTCAAATTTTGCCAAAGTCGTTTCAACTTGTTTTGCTATGTCCTCACTAATTTGATAATTTTCATCTTGAAACGCTTTGCTTGTTCTTGCATTTTTTTCTAAAGTTTTTAGTTGATCTAATGATTCAGATATCTGAGTTAATAACCCTTTAATATTTAATTGAATATCTGAAGCATTCGATTGATTTTCACTACTAATTAATAACCCTTGCCCTGCACGTACCGCACCCCATTGGTCTGTACGCAATTCAAAACCTTCACCACGGTCTTCACTTTCTGCCTTATCTTTAGGATGACTCAGCTTACCTAAATTTAGTTGCGTTGCACCATGACTGCTTTGCAGTTGGGTGCTGATCTGTCCAGTTGTATCATCAAAGCGTAGTTGTCCAAAACCTTCGCCTTTGACTTCTTTAGAACGAATACCTGCCAGTTTTTTGGTATCAGGTAGTTTGCCTTTGTTATCGAATTTGGTTGGGTGACGTTGTGCTTCGTGGATGCGTCCCACCACAAATGGTCTGTCGATATTACCGTCAAAGAAGTCGATGACGACAATCTCATTGACCCTCGGTAGGAATCTTGCTCCATAGCCTTCACCTGCCCATGGCGTCAGTACATCGACCCAAGCGGAATCGGTGTCATTGTCGTTTGAGCCTGCACCACCATCATGAGTATTATCTTCATTTCGGGTGAATAGGAATCGAACTTTGATGCGTCCCCATTCATCGACATGAATTTCTTCTCCACTTAAACCCACCACTTTGGCACGCATGGGATGTACTGTTGGTCTTTGGGTGAGAGGATTATACTCAGGAACGGTGGCAATATTACGTCGTTGCAATACGAGGTTGTTAGCTTGACGTTCATCTTGGTTATTGGTTTGAATATCAAATTGTTGCCAATTACTTTGTTTAAGCAAGGCTGTGACTTGATCGGTTAAGTCTTTGGGAAGATTATTTTGGTTATAGAAGGACTTCGCGGTGATTAAGAATTCTTTATCCGCGCCATCATGTTCATCAATTTCTGGGTGTTCATTGAATTCAAACCAGTAACCTACCTGTGCATCACGCACGGTTGAGGTTGCAGTAAATTGTTTGGCTTGTGAGTCGTAGTAGTTACTCAGGTTTTCATTAAACTTTTCAATCTGACTATTGCCTGATTTGGTTGCACCATCTTCACCTTTGAGGTCTTGTATCCATGCAGGGGAAAAGTGCCATGCCTGTTCTAAGCCAAGGCTTACATTGTCTTGGTTTTCACTATGGCTGTGTTTGCTTTGTACTGAGCCTGCGCCTTCTTCGGTTTCGAGTGCATCAGCTTGCCAGCGTTGGATGTGAACCGCAGTCGGTTGAATACTACGCCGTCCAATAAAATTGGTGATCGAATCAGTTTGTTCTACTGCCGAGCTTCTATGGAAGCGAATATTACGTCGATCCAAAGCTTTGTACTGGGCATTATCATCAATCAAACGGAGTTTTTGGGGTTGTATTTGTTCACTTGAACTAGATACTTTGAGTTGTGCTTCGTCAATGAGCCAATTAATACCTTCAGATGCAAGAAGCCGTTGAACAAAGTCTATATCCCGCTCATTCATCTGCATGATAAATGGACGAATATCGTAGTCTTTAGTGAGTCCACTTTTATCCAATGTCAGACTTGAAGCAAATAATGGACTTTTTTGTTGCCACTCAGAGAAGATGGTTTGCACTACGTCAACCACAGATTTATTCATGAACACGCGTGAGTTTCGACGGTGTTTCCAGAGTGCTGTTGGGTCCTCTACGATTAAGCGATAAATCGTGAGCGATCCATCACTTGCACCAATATCGGCTTTTGTCACAATACCAGAAATACGATTGAGTTCGGATTTGTCGTTGACAATATCAATTGCTGTTTGTGCACCAATGAACTGCTTTAAAGGTATATTCGCTGAGGTCGAAAGGCAGATGAGTTGTAAATAAATACCCTTATTTAATTCATGCGTGCCTTCAATACGCTGAAGGAAGACTTGGTCGTTGAGCGTGCCGTTACTCAACTGTACGTGTATTGCACGTTTTTGTGCGGTAAGTCCAAGTTGCTCTAATTCAGCATAAATATTATTGGGCATTCTATTTATTTTTTGTTGGTTTAATCTGTGACCAATTTTACTAAATTCAGTCTTGTTAAGTCTATATTGATTTATATTTAAGCGAAACTTTGTGTCTCTTTTTGTTGCATGCCTTAGTCTAAATTATCTTTAACACTTTTATTTCATTAAGGGGGGATTACCGGGGGACACCGAATAATCTCATTAAGTTCTAAAAATAATAATGAAGGACAAATGTCTTACTCCAAAAGCATTGATCCACTCCAATTTGGAGGTGGTGGGAGTTGAAATCATTGCTAACATCTTCTTTAGTAAGATAAAAAGAAAATGTTGCACCCATTTTCACCCAAATTAATTTGAACAACTAAAGATTACTACTGTAATCTTTAGTTCATATATTGATTGAGAAAACCAACTCAATTCAAGTTGCTTTTTATGCCAGTCTACAATCCCATAAAGAAGAGAACTTACTAGCCTCTTCTGAGTTTGAAGCAATGTACTATGATAAGATTAACCTATTAGGTCAGGTGGCCTAACTTAAATAAAAAGTCTCCGACAATCCCGGTACGGTTCAGACCCGTGAAGATCTCCAACGATATAAACTGAATTATAATTTTGGTTTACAAGTATCTTTATTACATCGTTCATGCTATGAATGAAACCTTTTTTACAAATTTTGAATACCATTATAGAACATGACCCATACAGCTTATAATACATTGCAAGATATTGTTATTTATACAGATACAGAGATTTCTCTTGATTTCTCTCAATCATTTGAAGAGGGACTTAACCCTATATTATTTACAATTAAAACTTTAAAACAGATCCCTAGAAAGACTGAAAATAAAATCCATATTGTCATCCTAGAGTCCTATGATGAACTTAGCAATTTACAAATAAATTGCAATAATATTCATCTTATCATGCCGGCATTTTCAAAGAATAAATTAGAAAATGATCTAAATGCCCTAATATTTGAGCATGACCAATCCATGTCATCTCAACAAGCTTTGGAAAAGCTGTATCATGGTTTTATTAAATTTTATTTCTCTGCTGATTATTTTCTTGAAACTTATGATTTTTTTAATTCTGATTCATTTGAATATGGATATCGATACATCAATATCCATGAAATATTGCAAGATAATGTTAGTTATGAACAACAACTCCATGCCTACCTTAATACGATATCGAATACTGAAACAGTATCCTTCAATTTCTCAATAGGCTATGAATTCTCTTCTGAATCTGGCTATTTAAAGCTGATAGAAAATACTGTTGATCATTTAACATATGAAAAAGATAGAGATGTGTTCTTTAGCGTTGTGCTTTCAAAGTATCCACTATCATATAATAGGTTAGCTATCGTACATTTGAGTCAAACTTACCTTTACTCAAACAAGCCTGAAAAATAACATCTGCACCTTCTTTCATGGCCTGTATCGTTGCAGCTTTCTTATCTGAACTTAATCCTATATCTGTAATTGTTAAGCCTTGTCCCTTCAATCCTTCCAATACAGATGATTCATGCTCCGCACCTTTATCTTGAAGCATGAGCATCATTGCATCATCTTGATCTTTTAAATCTAAAGTTTCAGGAATAATAAGACTGTAATGTTCCATCCAAGAAGCAAAAGGGCTTTCTAAAAACAAAATTAAATCTGAGGGAGAAAAAATTAAATTATCATTATGCAGTTTCATATTTACCCCAATTATTTTTATAAAGTACTAAAAAAACAAATACTACTATAGACTTCTTTCATAAATCAAAAAACGATCTTCTTCTTGGTTAATATTTGCATCCCAGATTTTTTAGCATTCGTGCATAATCTGCGGTTGAAATACAATGATTAGCCATCCTTTAACAAAAAATAGATTTTTGCATCAGTCGCCTTAAAAAATATATTAGACCTTGCATTAGTCAAAATTTAAACAGCCACAAACTATATTTTATAAGGTTTTAACCAATTCAAAATTAGGTAAAAGCATACTCCGCAAGGTCTATTGTTAAACATTCTATTCATGAAAAAAATCTGGGGAATCATAATGTGAATTTTGCATAGCTACATCTAATGGACAATAAAAAAAATGCACCCCTGGAATTTTTGGACTTCCATCTCGATTTTCCAAATGTTTTTCTAGTTTAATATATAAAGGATCATTTTTATCAAAACTGACATCTAAGAATAAATTACCTAGATATGGTTGCTGTATAACATTATCACTAGCCATACCGTAACAAAACTCAAATGAAATATTATTATAATTTAGCCATTGTATTAATTCATTTCGCTCAGTTAACTCTTTATAATTGTGATTTTCTATTGTCATTTCACTAAAACTAACAAAAAGTACATCACTTCCTTTTTTTCTCGCAATTGCGTCTATATGTTGGATTATCATTGGCATCTTATTTACCCCTTCATTATATAATTTTTACTTAATGTAGTATATCTATTACATTAGAACTTGTTGACATTGACTGCTCAAAAAATGCGAGAAAGTAGAATTTAATTTACAGTCTCAATTTAATCGCTGTGTTAGGTCAGGCAGCCTATCTTAATAAACTCCTCCAACAAACCCGGTACGATTCAAAAACGGAAAAATGAAATTTACATTAAATTATCCGCTATATTAGCGGTATAAATCATTAAAATTGTTCTCTACATATACATAAAAATCATTTTCCACTCGATCATATTTAAAGACCATGGTGTTACGACTCATCCATCGCTTTAAAAGTTTTTCGTAGACATTCGCTTTTTTCGTAGAGGTCGCACTAAAAGACCAATAATGAATATCATGCTTATAAATAAGCTCCTCAACTCTCTTACTAATCGCATTAAAAACTTTCATGGCAGGTAACTTTAAGTTGATATCTTCATATATGGGATCATCTCTAAATAGGGCTAATTCAGGATGTTTACGGTAATTGATCTGGACTCTGGCACGGGGTGGTCTATTTAAAGAAAAGGAAAAACTATAATGATCAAATTTGAGTATGTAGTGCAATCCATCAATCATTAAGTCCTCTTTCAAAATCATACGATATCCTTCTTAAAATGATGACCAAGAACATTATTGTAGATTTCCATCAAGATATCTTGATCTTCCGGTGTTTGGAATGAACTGCCAAAAAAATCACGATCAGTCGAATTAAATAATTGAATAAAATGTTTTAGAAAAGGTTTTAATTTTTTACGCTTACAGTAGGCAAAATACTCACTTGCATCTTCGAATATAATCCACCATTCCTGAGGACTACCAATTTGGTTTCCACCCATTGGATGTAATTGATCAAATAGAGCATTCAGTAGATATTGAAAATTAAACTGCATACTGCCGTATTCAAACTCTGGATATTCAGAATCCAGATCTAAAGTATTTATATGCTGATGAATTGCATAAGCCTCTTTTAGTATTTTCTGAACCTTTTGATATTGTTTATAGCGAATCAAATCTTTGGCAGATATTTTGGGCAGGCGCGATAAATCCATATTGTCACGTAAATCTGCAAGTTTAACTTCGCAAGCAATCGGATTTTTTACTGTTCTTTGCACTGCCTGAAAACGACTTTCACCATCTTGTTTTGTGACAGCTAAAACTGCATGAATAATATTTTCATCAAACCCTAGTAATCTTAAATCAGTTACCGATGTTGCTGTATCTTCCAAAATATCATGCAGAACAGCGACAATTTTGGCATCAGGATGTTGTGCATTTTGCATGACACGCAAGGGGTGATGGATGTAGGGTTGCCCTGCTTTATCTATTTGCCCCAAATGCCGTTCAGTTGCGAAGGAAATTGCTTTTTCTAAAGTACCGATATGATATTCCCTTTATATTTAATCAAATTTTATTCAATTATATTAATCAATTACAGCAAATAAATAAAGTTCAATCATAGCTATTACGTCAATTTATGTCGTCTCATTAGGCAAATTTATCTGGGTTAAATCTAATTCTTTTACAAGCTGATCAGCTTTCAATTTCCTTGCCATTCTGCCCATATTGGTTTGTGGTTCAGCTACGGCTACATATTCATTTGCCGGAGTGACAACAAATGTTCCTAGAGATTCATTTTGGAATTTATCCAAGAATAAAGTCATTAACCATTCTGCAGCCTCTTTCACTTTAACGATTGTTTGTGAAGGTTCTTTGTTGACGTAAAGTCTAATATTGGCGCCCTCATCTTGAATGCTGAGTAAACATTTCGATGTGATTTGAAAGTAGTGACAAATTTTTAGAATATTTTGATTAAAGACTGAATCTTCACAATCCTTAGGTTGTTTCACCCAAAAAAACAATTGTCCATTTTCTTTTTCATTAGCATTTGAATAATGCAGACTCAGCTGTTCAAACGTATATTTTAAGCCAAATAAAGCAGCTGCGATTTCGACTTTACGGGTGAAGACTGGAAGGATATAGATTCCTGATTTTTCATTAGAAGTATCGCCCAATATCAGTTGATTGATAATATCTAAATCCTGAACTGTTTTTTTAGTTTGATGTACACCCATATTTTTTTCCTCACGATAAGCGAATTATAGTTGTTTGGTTTATAAGGATTAATTTCATAACTTACTCTACGATTTAGATATTGAATTAGCAAACCTATCGAGCATCTTTGCGACATTAGTTGTCGTCCAACTATTGTTTATTGAACCTACCGCACTTCAGTTGAAGTTATTCTGTGTTAACATTTAATGGAAAATTAAACAAATCTTTTAAATACTTTACTTCATTTATTCGCTAGATAGTTATGTACTTTTCAGATCTGGATTGGATTTGACTCATACATAGATATGCATTCTTCAACGAAACGTTTTTCAAGTAGGCATTTTATGATTTATCAGTATTATCAAGAAATTAAAGACTATAACTTTTCCGAAGATCAAATCTTAGTATTTGGCTGTCATGAGTTAGGTAAGCATTACTCTGGATATGCACAAACGGCTCTACATCATTTTGGTGCAAAACTAGGTCAAGGTGAAGGAAGACAAGGCCAGTCTTATGGCATTCCAACCATTGCTAAAAATGGGGAAGTCTTAGATTTAAATCTTATCCAAAACTATATCAATAACTTTAAGCAATATGCCAAAAGCAATCCTCATCTTGAGTTCTATCTCACTGAGATTGGCTGTGGGTTTGCCAATTTCAGCCTAAATCAAATTGGCCCTTTATTTAAAGACTCACCGACCAATATTTATTTTCCACGCAGCTTTGTTCCATTCTTAGAAGATTTAACGGTATTTTCTGTAGAAGATATTGAACACGTGTGGAAAGCGGATGATACACATATTGAATTGCCTTTAAACACTGGAACAACTGTACGTTTGAAGCTAGATCACCACCAGCGCTTAAACATGCAGCCAAATGTTTGGGAAAGAATTAATACCAATCAAAATATTCAATATCTCACACTCAATGAACAGCAGTTTAATCAACTCGATCAAGCGATTGAAAATTTTAGAAAGGAAGAGGCTTTATTATTTTCTGAACTGATGTGACCAACAGAATTTTTTAAACCTTATTTTCTTTTTATAGATCATCATTATTTGTGAACGATGATCTATAAGCTAATTAAAGGGTAAATTAATTACACATAATTAAGCAGCGGCAGTCATTAGAATAATGAAATGGGCAATTGTTTTGATCGCTAGCCAAATCATATTACCCTTGAGTTACAACTTTTCCATGCCTTAGCCAATTTAACCCAAGCTTTATTTTCTTTTGACCAAATACGTCTACATAATTCGGTAAGATCATCAAATTGCCGATCTACAGCACTTGAAACCCCATATTCCCAATGCCCTTCGTAAAGCCGAGCTTTTGCCAACTCTAGCATTCGATCTGCTAAAGCAATATGTTCTTCAACAAATTGTTGTTCTGTCACGCTCATATGTGCAAAATATTGCAAAGAATCCTCGGACTTTTGAAGTATTTCTTCTGTTTCCCAAATCCATAAGGCAAAGCAACGATCTGCACTTAAACAGTCAATAAATTGTTTAAAGTTTTCAAGTTTGGTTTTAAATGCAATATTGGCTTTTATTAATGCGTTTATTGCTATGAATCGCTCTTCATTATAAGTTAAATCAATATTTAAACTCTCTAAGTAGTCTCTTGTTTTTCGATCTAACTCTATGATTTTCATTTTTTCTCCTAATAGTTGAACATTCAACAAAAAATGTACCCACGAATGATTACATTTTAAAAATCAAACTTCTTTCTTTTTACGCATCTTATTCACAGGCTTACTCGCTTCTCTTTCAGCCTGGCTTTGTTGAATTGCTCATAAGCTGTGTCATTTGCTCCATATGCGGCATTGCTATGCCAGGACAGCGTCTCAAGTGCTGTATCAAATTCACCTAACAGCGCTTGTTCACGTGGATTATTGTGAATTTGAGTTATCATACCAGTGTTCTCTGACATCTTGCTCACGTAGCATCTGGAACAATACAGTGTGAGTTCACTTAGATACTCAAGGTTTTATCACCACAGGCAACAATCTAAGAAATAAACTCATAACATCGATGGTAAATTTTTCCTAACTCTTTAAAGATTTCCAAGGCTTCATGAGCTTCCTTTACTAATGCTGAAACTTTCTTTTCAGCATTAGTAAAAAGTACAGGCTTATGAATACTCTTAGCAATCTATAATGACTCTATTTATATGCACTTTAAGATTTAGTGATATATAAATCAGTCTTAAAATTCTCTTCACTTCTTACACATAGATTCGTCTCTTGCCGTTTTACCCACAACAATTGTTTTTGGAAACTTTCATTAAATGGAAAATCTCTGTCTTCTTTCACTTTTGGCCACTCAATGTATTTTATCTGCCAAAATCCAACTCCTTGATCTAATCGAAGCTCAATTTTCTTCCCAGATTTCAATCTAAAAAGTAAAAATCTCGCATGATCAATTTTTGAGTCGGGTATCTGCAAATTCAGCTTCTGAGATAACTGATCTTCAAAATAATTTATAAAGAAACTCTCAAATACTTCACGCTTGCTAAAATCTGAATATAATTTTTCATCTTGTATTTGTTTGTTTCTAAAACAAGTTGTTATCGTTAATCGAGGGCGAATACCTAATAATTTCTTTATTCCTTTTAACAAACTGGTTATCAGAATAATATTTGCTGGGGATTGCAAATATCGATCTGAATATTCTATTTCTATAACCTCATCATTCACCAAATCGTGTAGCTTAGATATTGGTAAAACTTTAGCCCAAAATTTTTCAGCAAAATCATTTACTGATTCACCATCAAAATCTTTACCAACTTTGATTTGTTGAAACTCATTTTCATAAGATTCAATAGCTTTAAAATCAAAACTAAATTTTTGTAATTGCAACTCTGGGGAAGTAATTGATTTATAGCTTGGGCTTTGACCCTCCAACCAGAACTCATTAAAACAACTTACTTCTGTCGACTGATTGTATAAGGTGATTACTTTCTCCTGACTTACAATCTGAGCATACAAATATTCAGGGGTAATATTGCTATTCACCGTAAATGAAATACCGATTTTTTCCAATGCCAACATTTCTTGCTGTATTTGTGGTGTCAAACTCATATCTAATGAGACCACCCCCACTAGCTTTATATTACTATTCAAAAATTTAAATAGTTTTTTTCTGATTGCAGTACACAAAACATCCCAATCTTCACTATTACCGGTGAGGTTGAATGTGATTTGTGTTGCACCATGATTTACATATTGCTCAATGATCGTAAATGGAGTACCCGCGATAAAATCTGTATTAGCAATTGGAGAATCTAAGTAAGTTAAAAACTCATCTCCTAACCATACCAATGCCAAAGTACGATCTAAGTTTTCAATGTCATGTCTTGTTTGAGTATCAAGCAAGCATTTGCCACAGACTGAATCACAACTATCGTCTATACAATTTAGTTTTTCCGCAACTAATGATCTTAAAACTTCAGCAATATAATGAGCAGCAGTAGTCGAAAAACCCGCTCCACCGCTTAGGTCATCAAAAATTTGTAAAACTAAAACTGCTTGATCATCAATTTTCTTCACTTTTACTGCATAACCCAACTCATCAGTAGCAATACCCAATTTAGTTGCTATTGCCTGACGTAAAGCTACAACTAATGTTGTTGCAATAATTCGACCATCTTCATTGTTTAAAATATATTCATTACGGGTCGGATGTTTTAAAACAATTTCCAATACATCGGTTTTAATTTGGCAGCCTAAATGAATATTAGCTTTAACGACGCTTGAACCACCGCAATCTGGTCGTTTAAATTTATCACCATCTTTTAGAGCTTTAAGTGCCTTATGTGGACGATCTGGAGTTAAAGTACTTGGAAACTTCGCTTCACCGTCATAACTTTCTTCCATTGAATCCGCTCGACCACATTGCATACAAATAGCAAATCCTGTGCCGTTCAATCCTGAACTATATTGAAATACATGTCCATCAGGGTCTACGTTAAAATATCCTAAATTAGCATGTGGCAATGGCCAACTTTGAGCTGTTTCTGAAAGCCCTACCCAAGGTTTCTGGACAGGGATATATTTTTGCATCGTGACATCATTATTGGGTTTATCATAATAATCAACACTAAATCCGTTTGGACGTAATACTTTTTTAACATCTTTTATAATTTCGCCACATTTAGCATTTGTACATATCAACTGTTCTTCATTCAGCAAAACACCTGATGTCAACCCTGTTTGACCACAGTGATGGCACATCCAAGCATAATCAAATTTCTGGGATTTCTTATCGTGTTCATTATGAGTATTCTGCCATGCAAGTGATATGCCTCTCGATGTATAGACACGACCATCAACGATAACTTCTGCACCTGGTGCATATTCACGAATCGCAATCGCAATATTACGGCTTGGTAAGCCTTTTACACGCGATAAATTATCTTCACGATCAAGACAACTTTCCAAATCCTTTGTTTTTCGGTTCTTTGAAAGTTTATCCCAACGATCTTTCTCTAGCTTAGTAATATTATTAAAGGTAATCACATCCGTTGGGAAACCATAACTTGGTAAAAAGTTACGCATCGCTAACTCAGATAATAAATATGCTTGTGTCAAACGGTATTTTTCATGTGTCAGGCGATGTAGATAGCTACTATTAGGATTCGTAGCCAGTTCTTGTTGATACTCTCTTTCAACGATGACATATTCTTCCAACCATTCTATCTTAAGTTCTCGGATTTTTGTCACACAAGCATCTATGATTTCTGCATTATCAATATCTTTTAATGCTGTGCCTTTTTTCAAAAATTTTAATACTTGTTGATAATCTTTTACTGCTTTGCCCACCAACCATTTTTCAAAGGTGTCGCAAATTGAATCAGATTGATCATCCTGTTTAAGATAAAACCATTTTAAATCTAGTTTGGGTCGATCAATATCTGTATCCCCAATTTCTTTGATTAAAAAGATGGCTAGTAACTGTGCATTGATATGTCTCTGAATCAACCGTTGTGAATTAAAGCTTACATGAGGTGCCTGAATTGCTGTGGTATAAGCCCATAATGGTTGCTTAAACACTTGCTGATCATGTGGATTATTTTTACAAATCGTATAAGAAATAGCACGTGATTGACTGCCACGTCCTGCACGCCCTGTACGTTGTAAATAATTGGCAGGATGTGGAGGAACATTGTTCATAACTACCGTTGAGATCCCTCCAATATCAACCCCCATTTCCATGGTTGTAGAGCAGTTTAGGACATTGACCTTACCTGCCTTAAAGTAAGTTTCATATTGCTTGAGTAAATTTGCCGACTGTTGTGCAGAATGTTCTGCTGTACGATAGAAGAAACCTCCCAATACTGCGCTATCTGATAGGTCTGTCCATAAATTTAGTGATCTTAGCTTGCTCACTGCTAAATCTTGGTGAAGTGCAGTTAGATTTTCATGATCAAACTGCCATAGCTTTGGAAAAGCCATTTCTTCGGTTTTATATTTATCAGTATTTTGTGGCAAACTTATCGGTAAATACGGAGTAAATCCTTTAAAAGTAGTGTCTATTAAACGATGCGTAATTGGGCATAAAAAGACTTTATCCAGTAAACTAAAGGTTAGTTTTTCCTTTCTAAGATGATATTTTGAATTTCCATCTTCAACTAAGAATTCAGCTTCTAATACTTGCCATGCTTTTTTTAACCAATCATCAGCTATATTTCGATGTGCTTGCAAGCTTAGATCTAATTTTGCACCTAACACTAAAAGTTTGACTAGACGGTGATTTTTAGACACCGATGCCATTGGCCATGCCAAAATACTATTATTTTTCGAACCATCATCTCGCTGTTTAAACTTGTCTCGATCTTCATGAGTTACAACATGCTTAGGGCGTACAGGTCCACCCATCCATTGTTTCCATTCTTCAGCAAGATCAATCACTGTATTCTCACGAATATAGTAATCTAGAATAACTTTAATAAAATCCTGCCAATCTTGAATACTTAATTTTTGCTCTTTCCAATAGTTAGGTAGATCACTTAAGTCTTTTAATCCTTGGTAATTAACTTTTACTAACCCCAAAGTTTCTAAGCTATTGGCGTTTTTAGGTCGACGTGAAAACTCACGTGTTAGTAGCATTTGTGCCAGTTTAAGTGGTCCTGCATCATCAAAAATATCACCTGCTATATGACGATTTGCGAGTAAAATACCATTTTGGAAATCAAAATCTTTTGCTAAGACTCGATATAGCTCTTCCCAACTTATTTCAGGTAGCGCAACTGGGGCTTTATTATTTATAAAACCATCTAATTCTTTTTGAAATAGATTAATTAAAAAGTCATTTCCTGATTTTTCTGCTTCTTCTATCTTCTGACGTAAAAATACCTCCGTCGAATCCATAGTTATAGTTTGTGCTTTCGTATGTTGTATTAAAGCTTTAAGTACAGCACCACGTAAGCGCGACCGTTCTGCTTCTTGTTGCATTTTGACAGACAAGCGTGCAGTGCCTTGACGACTATCCGTAAAGGTAATTAAGCGCTTACCCTTAGCTGGCATGTCCCATGGTGTGCAGTCTTTGAGATCTTTGAATTCACCTTCAATAAATTCTGGATCATTAAAATTTTTGCTTGCTTCATCAATATCATCCTGATCAATATCTGGACAATATTGTAAAAGATGTGGAACAGTCTGTGTAATATAGTAAGGTGCACCTAAAATCGCACGTCTAAATGGCAAATCATATTTTGTTCCTTTCGAGCCACATTCAGGATTGCTACATTCAACAGAATCACCAGTGTTAAGCGGCTCAAAATAATGCACATTTAACGCATTTTTAGAAATTTGCCCAAGTTTTAAATTATCTAGATTCAGTTGTTGTCGACGATAGTTTTTCTCTTTATTTTCATTTGAAGAAAATACCACTAAACGATTCTTTATAGCATTTTTAAATTCACGTTCTTCTTGCTCTTCCGTTTCATTATCAATAAGTAATGCAAATTCATCTTCAACTTCAACAGTCCATTGTTTAAGAACATCTTCCCTACCCAATAAACCTAATAAATGTGGTTCCTTACAACTCTTACAGAACGTTAATTCCAATACAGGTGCTCCACACGCACAGTTTTCTTGATGTGTCGCATACACCTGGCCAAAGCTCCAGTTTTTTAGATCTTCAGATTTTTGATCACACTTATCATTTATACAACTCCATAATCCATGAGTTACACGTTGATAATAGTTAACTCGAATCTTGAGAAAAGCTTGTTCCGTAATAGAAGGTTTTGTAAAGGTTAATAGATCTAACCATTTTAAAATCTCTTGTTGAGATAGCTGAAAATCCTTTTCTAGTTTTTTTTTGAATAAATCTTCTAGTGTTAAAGCACGTTCTGAGCAAATATATTCACGTAAAGTCAGTGCGATTGGGTGTCCAGACAGTTTATGATAACGCTCAAAAGAAATTTCTTGTCCTTCATCAATAGACACTAATTCATCAAAAGACAGAAGATTACTCTCAACCGAAGCTAATGGAGGTACTTCACGTTGACCACCAATCACCAAAATATTCTCAATACTTTGACCTGAAATCTCTGATAAAAATTGTTTCAGTTTTTCCTCTGCATCTGCACCTGCAATCGTTGCAGATGTTGCGACAAAACGAACGTCTTTTGCTTCTACACCAAATGCATGTAGAACACGACGTAGTTGCATCGCAAGCTCAGCTGCTTGTGAGCCCATATAACTATGAGCTTCATCCAATACGATCCAACGCAATTTTCCTTGAGATTTTTGCAAAATAGGTGCATCGATTTGGCGCACCATCATATATTCCAACATGGTGCCATTTGTCACCAAAATAGGAGCCGGATTCGATCTTAGTTCTTCACGTGTGAATACTTGATTCGGATGAAGATTTTGTTCTCCAGTTTTCTGTGATTTATGCTCTGGTGTATTACCATTATATAAACAATAACGAATAGCATTCGATGGTAGGAAATGCCGCGTCCAAGCATCTAAACGTTCTTGTTGTGAGTTAATCAGTGCATTGAGTGGATATAAAAACAATGCATGCACACCAGTTAAGGATTGCCCTGCTTGAATAAATTCTTCATACAAGTCATTTAGAATGGGCACCATAAAACATTCCGTCTTACCTGAACCCGTTCCTGAAGTCACAACAATCGATTTTTTATCTTCTAACAAAGCATTCCAGCTCTGTAATTGATGTACATAAGGTTGATAGTTACGATTAAACCGATATGCGCCGTTTTCTTTATGATCTAAAGCATCAATCACATTTGCATGAAGTAATTCACCACCCAAATCTTCTAAAGTAGGCTGACCTTTCTTCCATGCAAACATCTGTTCAATTACAGGTGAAGATAAAAATGATTGATCTTCACCCACAGCTTGAGACATCTGCTGTTCTAGAACATTACGTAGTTCAGGATGCGAGATACCCAATATACTCAGTGTAGCTTCTTTATTTTTTTGAATACTTTCTTGTGTTAAAGAACTAAAATATTTATACATTGTTACTTCGCTTCTAAAATTAAATATTTAACAATTGAACTAAAAATTTGATTAAACCATTGCTCATCAAATGCAATGATTTGCTTAAGTTGCAATATATCGTAGGCACTCAATTGCAGTTTAGAATGATGCTTAACGTTCATATATGCTAAACAAAATGGTAAATAGACCACATCTTTATTCCACTGACTTGCCAATTGACAACTAAAAGGGAGCTTCTGCATACAGTCAAAGTAAGCCCATTTATTCTGCGAAAGTGCCGTTGGCCACGCTTGATCTTCTGTTGCACTATGATTTCGTTGCAACATACGTTGATACTCAGAGTTTTCTAAACCACCTATAAAGTTACCTTCAAATATCCAGTCATTTAAAAAGTGAAAATTAAATTCAGGCCCAAATGAACGTTGATTGCTCAAATAGAATGTATGAAATGATTCAGCCAATAAAGGAGTAAAATTCTTCAATCTTTTTAAGATATTTTCTGCCTTTGCTCGACCATATGTTCCATCATCCATCAGTATTTTCTGCCAATACTGAATCAATTGATTGATTGCATTCAACCATGATGAGACAGGAATTAAATACCACATCACCGACAGTTCGGTTTCGAAACGACGTAAAATATCGAGAGATAAATCAAGTTTAAATATTGCGATAGCCAATTGATCATAATTACTTGCTAGACCTTTTAATACTTCAAAAGTATTTAAAGGCAAATGGTCATAATTATGTAATAAAGCTTTCACATGTTCCCAAAACACCTCATTATTTTCATAATTTACTGTACGTATAAACTGCTTAATCGATAGTTTATTCTGACCAAATGCACGTGTGGCGACAGTTAAAGGCTCAATGTCTTCATCTTGAGGATAATCAAACTTATGAATGAGTTTTGCTCTAAATAATGTAGAACCTTTGCTCGGAATTAATAAATAAGGAGCAAGACTCATATCTAACTCTGGTATTTGAAAAGCTTTCCCTACCCATTCATTTTTTTCAATTAAATCGAGTGGTGTAACCTGTGGTTGCACCAATGACATCACTTGCGGTTTAAAGCATAAAGATTCGGTATGATTTGAGGCATTTTCAGCATAGTACGCCTGAATACTTTTCCCCCAATTTAACTGATGTGCGTAATGACGGATATTGAATTTTTTTTCAATCTGCTGATATCTGACGGTACATTCAACATAACTATCCAAGTCATCATCGACACTCAATACACTTTTCACATCTTCCATAAACTCATATAAATTAATTAAAGAAATTCCTTGTTTTACTTTCAGCTGTGTACGATAAAAAGGTAAAGCATGTTTTTGATTATTTTTTGTTTTTAAGACAAGATCAAAGCCTAATTTAGCAGGTCTATCGTATGAATAAACCGTTAATTCTGTATTTAATAAATCATGAATGACTAAATCTGTAGATATTAACTCTTGCTGCTCACGAATCAGTTTGAATCCTCTTGCAGGAAAAGGAACTGTAACAATACACTCTCCACCAAATTTAAAGGTTATTTTTAAGTTTAATGCTAAAGGTACAACTGCACATTCCACTTGGCACTTATACGATATTCCAGTCTTTTCATAGACTAAGCTTGAATGAGGATTCAAGACTTCAATTTGAATTTCAGCATCTGATTCAATATCAAGTATAGCTTGATTAAGTACAGCACCTGCTCTTACATTTACTTCAAAATGTTTTGGTAAAACAATTACTCTCTTTTTTAATAGACTTTCACCCTGTCTATTTTTTAAAGTTAGCATCTGTTCTCCAAGTAACCGATGCAAAAGGATACTTTCAATCGGCTCTTTGCCACAAAACAAAGTATGTGTATCAAATGTTTTTAATACTGGTTTTCCTGTGAATGCTAAACTGGGTGAAGTTTGTAATGCGCTGATATTATTTGTTCTAAATAATAACTGTTCAAATTCAACTTGAGAGTGACCGCATTTAATGAAAATTTGATCACCATCTTGTGTCAGAATCCGTTGTTGGCCACTAATTTTATACAGATCAAATGCTAAAAATTGCCCTATATACTGTGGTGAGTCTTCTGATTCTGTATGGATAAACTTTGCGCCAGCCGGCAGACTAAGTAAGACTTCAGATGCCTTAGTTTTTAGCGCACCTTGTGCAATATACTTTGGTTTTTCCTGTATTTCAAAAGCTATAGGTAAAGTTTCAAAATCCAGAGAACTGTCTTCTAATTCCTTATAGCTAAGTACTACCCCATCTACCTCTAAACACAAATATAAGGTTTCATTGCAGGATTGTCGGCGAATGTCTTTTGAAAACCCTCGGTTAATTTCTGCAATGACTTGTTGGCACTCCTGCAAAGAAAGATAAGCAACGCATAAAAAGTGGCTTTTATTATTCAAGCCTTCTTTAATCACCAAATGACCCCGTGTTCGAAGTAACTCAGTGTTCTCTTTCAATATAAAAGAAAGTTCTTCAGGCAAATAAACCGTACTAAATAGCTCTCTAAAATCCTTAGACAAGCTATGTGTACATTTGAAAGCCTGGTGTAATTGGTGATGTTTAGAAATTTCTTCAGTGGTAGATTTAAATAAATGCCTTAAGAAATCATCTACAATGCTTTGATCTTCATCAATTGGCAATGGAAATTCTTTACGCCAACTCCTTGATTCTTGATCTAAAATGGTAATTGGATCATGCTGTACATTTAATCCATACTTTTCCACTTTTTCGATGATTAATTTTACAATATCAATTACTAAAGATAATGTCTCATCATGCTCAAATGCTTGGGGCAGCGTTTTTAATTCTTGCTGAATTTCAGCTCTTAATTCATCAATATCATATTTATTGTTTAAATATAATGAGGTCACTTTTTGAAAAATCGAGATATAGCGATTGCCATCCTCTTTTAACAGGCGTGCCGGGAACCCACCCTCTTTAAAAATCGAACCCAGGTAGTTATTGGCTTTACTATATTTTATAATCGGGCGCTTCCAGAATCTCAGCCCTTTAATTACAACTTCATTTCTGGTATTTACGGGTAAATCGACGATATTTAATGCAGTTAAAATCGGATCCCATGTCCATTTTGCAGTATATTCACGTCTAAACCACTCGGCAGCATACAGTGTAAACAACCTTGCCCATTCATCGCCTATACGGTTTAAATTTTGAAATGGGAAACTTTTTTTAAGAATGTTTTCAATTTCTTTAAATTCACCAACTGATAATTGATATTGATAAAGTACCCGCCCATCAGCAGATGTTAATCCTCGTGTTGTTAATATCTGCTCTAAATATTTTCTTGGACTAAAATTTAAATTGCTCATTATTAAAACACTCGAATTTTAAATATTAAAATACTCATCACTATCATATTCAATACGTTACTTTTAAAATGATTAATTAAGCCTATTGATTAATAACTCAAATAATTTGAACGTATCATTTCCTCTTTAACACAATTAAAAAAAATGCCTCGTCCCCTCGATGCATTTTTTGTTCAAACTTCTTTCTTTTTACGCGTCTTTTTAGCAGACTTACTCGCTTCTCTTTCCGCCTGTATTTTAGCAAGCAAGCTTTCCGCACTATTGACACCTGTAATCAGCTCTTGATGCTGTTCACGCCATTCGGCAGTCAGTTCACCGCTAAAGGCTTTAGCAAGAATAGACTGAGTAAGTAAATTGACTCGCTTTTGAGCTGATTGAACAGTTTCTTCAATATGATTTGCAAGTTGGAAGAATTTTTTTATGTCTTTTGCAAAAGCAAGTTGCTGCTTTAAACTTACCAATGGAATAACTAATTCTTTAAATTTAGATTGAGTTAAATTCATCCCACTTTCTGAAGAACCTGTCTTCATCTTTTCAATTAAACTAAGCCCTGTTAATGAATTGAGATAGAGATTCAGATAATCCGCCGATATCTTTTTGGAATCACATCGAACTCGATATACTTTGTCACATATCATTAAGTTATCGTAATCCTTATCAACTATACAGGTCACACCACACCGAGCACGTGGTCCTGCACGTGTGATTAACACATCTCCTGATATCAAAGACAACGCTTCTCTTGGTTTCAAATTACTTGGTAATTCTTTATTTTCGCTAGCATCGAAATAGAGAGGCTGAATGGCTGAAGTTTTTATAACTCCCCATTGCTCTGCACTAGCTGGAGTATTTAAACATTTTGGACTCCAGCCTTGATCAATACTCACCACTAGATCATCTAAGTTAACCTGCTGAACTGATGCTAAATTATTGAAATAACTTTCTAAAACCGACTGACGGAATTTTTTTAGAATGGCAGGAATTGCATCTAAACGCGCTTTAATTTGCTCGACTTGCGCAAGCATCATATCAAGCTGACGAACGATTTCTTGTTGTTCGGCTAAAGGAGGGTAAGGAAATCTACAATCTCTAATCCTAAACAAAGCTAGTTTAGGTTGACCACTTGACGTCACTTTGTCATCAAATTGATCTATAGCTATTTGACTATTCAACACATACTTTAAATAAGGTCTTTCAATTCCTTGCAAATTACAAATTTTTGCAGCATTTTCAGTTAAGTTTGCCCCATCTAAGCAATCAGGAATGCTCCCTACTAAACCAATTGTTCCAGCGATACTTATATATAGGTCATCTATTGAAATAATATAGTTACTAATATGTTGATAAGTTTCTTCATCTATATAACGTAAATCACTTAGATCAACACTTCCATTACCCATATCAGTTACACGGATATAAGGATGCTTTGTCTTTTCAGATGAAAAGGTTTTTCCCTTTGGAAGACGTTTCCCTCCCTTAACTTCAGCAACCTTTTCAATCGGTAAAGATAACCATTCAACAGGCAAATTATCTAAACTCATGCCTGTTCCTCAGCGTTCAAACCTAGTGCATCTGCTAATAGCTGTTTTTGTGTATTGGCTTCATCAGTTTGACCTAATGCTTTCATTAAGGCATCTAACTCAACCAACGCCTGAGTCAGCTCAGACATTGCTTCACTCGCCAACACATGCGGTTCCGGTAAATTCGCAGCATCCACGGCGTCATTGTCTTTTAACCATGAAATATCTAAAGAATCACCCTTCTGCTCTTTAATCCATTCACGACTAAACTTACGCCAACGACTGTTCTCAAGTGTTTGCTCTTGCTCATCCAAAGTTAAAGACCACTCACCCTCAGTACGTGGTGTTAAACCTTTAGGGTCAGCGCCGTAAACCGTTTCAAAGCCTTTCAGATGTGTTTCAGTAAATGGTGTACGCTTACCAAAACTTGGCATATTGGTACGCAGGTCATAAACCCAAGTATCTACAGTACAGTGTTCATCTTGTAGCGGATTTGCTTCTGTACCTTTGGTAAAGAACAACACATTGGTTTTTACACCTTGCGCGTAGAAAATCCCTGTCGGCAAACGCAAAATCGTATGCACATTACATTTGTTCATCAGGTCCTGACGAATTGCTGTACCCTGTCCAGCTTCAAACAGCACGTTATCAGGTAATACCACGGCGGCACGACCACCTGGTTTTAAGTTCTTATAAATATGCTGCAAGAATGCCAATTGCTTATTTGAGGTATTAAATGGCAAATCATCACGCGTAATACTTGCTTCACCACCTTTAGACGTACCAAATGGCGGATTGGCTAAAATCACATCCGCTTTTGGCAAAGCCTGCCCTACAGGACCAAGCGAGTTACCCAGCTTAATTGCCCCCTGCTCACCACCAATATCATGCAACAAACAGTTCATTTGTGCTAAACGGCGCGTATTCGGTACAAGCTCTACACCAACAAATGCATCTAAAGTATAGAACTGAGTTTCTTGTTCAGTCAGTGCATATAAATCATTTTGCTGTCGTATATACGCATCCGCAGCAATCAGGAAGCCCGCCGTACCACATGCAGGGTCTTGAATCACTTCACTTGGCTTAGGTTGTATGCAACGCACAATACTGTTAATCAGCGGGCGTGGAGTAAAGTACTGACCTGCCCCTGATTTAGTTTCAGTGGCATTCTTCTCAAGTAAGCCTTCATACAAATCGCCTAGACCATCCGCTTTAATGCTAAACCAGTCCAGCTTGTCAAATTCATTGATCAGTTGCTGTAAATGGCGAGGTTCACGTAAGCGAGTTTGAGCATTGGCATAAATTGATGCAATCAGCTCATTCTGATTTTGCGATAGATCAAGCAACATCTGCTTATAGAAATTGAGTAATTCAATGCCGTTATGATCTTTAAAGTGCATCCATTTATATTGTTCAGGATAAATCTTGGCAAGCGTAGAAAACTCGTCATCCAGTTCATCGACCATTTTGACGAAGAGTAGCATCACCAGTTCAGACACATAGTCGCTATAGTTAATCCCGTCATCTTTTAATACGTCGCAAAGATTCCAGAGTTTTTGGACAATATCATTTTGTGTCATGTGCTGCACTTCATCAGAAAATGTGAAAAATATAGAAATTTTATTACGAGTGGATTGTAGCAGTTAAGAGGCTTGCCACAACCCGTCATGAATATCATCGACCAGTTTTTCAACGTCACTATCAAGCAACTTGCTCAGGCGTTTTACACCACCATCTTTAGCAAACTGATGGTGAATCATATTCTTGTCAACCACCACCTCTTTGGCAATAAACAGGGTTAATCGTGCCAACCATTGCTTTTGATCCTCAGTCCAAGCACGCTGCTGTAGAATCCTGTTTAGACCCCGCTGATAACGCTCTTCGACAGAAGAAATTTCTTCACCCAATGTTGAACGTCGAATCATAGAGATGATCTGTGATGCATAAGTCTGATTGGACTCATTGCCACCTAGTGCCTGGGTTAGCTTGCTTTGGGTAAAGCCTTTACTGGTCAACAAGTTTTCCAGTTCTCGCAACTGCTCGCGAGTCAGATCTGATGGTCTTGTAACAACTGCTTTAATCGCAGCATTGTCATTCACGGCTGTTTTAATGAAGCTATCAAAATATTCCAGATAATCTTCAGGCTGTTGATGTGCCGTATCTACGACGCGTTCAATCAGTTCGTCTTTCTCGTCCGAGATAATTGGTAAATCCAAGGTGCCGAGAGCACTACGAACCTCAGCCAAACGTGCTTCTAAAATCGCACTGTTTTGCTGTAGCCAATTGCCAAGATCATCCACGCCTTTAGCACGCAGCATTTGTGGTAGCTTAAATGAATCAACCTTAAAGTTTTCTTTGATTTTTCCAAGTGCTTCACGCAGTTTGACCTGATCAGGATGATGCTTGAACTTCTCAGCCTTACCTAAAATACGGGTCACTTTCTGAATAAATTCATCGAGAACGATATCCGCTTGCGTACGCTTGACTTCATCAATACAAGGAACATTGATTGCTTTAGCTTTCTGCATCAACTCCGGATTACTTAACTCACGAATCAGCTGATCAATACTGATATTTGGACGCACAACAATCGGCTGCATAGTATTCACTGCTTGTAAGGTCGCAAAGATATCTACGGCGTCGTATATACGGAATTCTGTTTTACCGATTTCAGGACATAACCGGGTTGCACGACCGAGCATCTGTTCAAACAGCACACGTGAACGAACTTTACGCATAAACACCAAATTGCAGATTTTCGGTACATCAATACCCGTGGTCAGTAAATCTACGGTGACGGCGATATTCGGAAACTTATTCTTTTTATAGCTCTCTACCAGTTTGCTCGGCTGATCTGCATTGCCTGTGATTTTCACCACAGCATCATTATTCCAGTCTTTCCCATATTTCTCTTTGAAAAGCTCATTTAACAATGCTACCACCTGATCCGCATGACGATCCGTCACGCAGAAAATCATGGTCTTCTCATCACCTAACGGGTTCAGATCCTTTACCAATGCCTGACATATGACTTTATTGAAGCTTTCATTGATCACGCGTCGGTTAAAGTCTGCGACATCAAAATCCATGTCATCGGGTATCAGTGCCGTGGTCTTTTGTCCGGTGGCATTAGTCATCACTTGAACGCTTGTCCCTTTAGGTATTTCAATACCTGCCTGACTAAGCTTGGTGATATAGCGAATCGGTTTATCATAGTTAACTAGATAACCTTCTTCTACAGCACGAGTAAAACTGTAGGTGAAGACAGGCTTACCAAAAATCTCTGTTGTATGTAGTGCAGGCGTTGCAGTCAAACCTATCAGGGTGGCATCAAAATAGTCGATTACACGCTTATAGGTAGACAAGTACTGCGCTTCATCACGAATCGTTTCCTCACCTTCAGTCATTTCCTTATCCAGGGTGTAACCACGGTGTGCTTCATCAATGATGATACAGTCATAAAAATCGATTGGCAGTGGTGCATCACTGTTAAACAGACGATGTACCAAGCTTTGCACTGTAGCAACTTGAACTTCAGGATGTTCAGTCGTATCTACACCTAAATCGGCAACCGTATAGATTTGAGCTAGGGTTTGGCCTTGCTCAATCACTTCAGCGCCAAATGCATCAAATGCCTGTGTGCCTAAAGTAGAACGATCAACCAGGAACAATATATGCTTAAAACGCTGGCTTTTGATTAATCGGTACATTAGGCCAGTCGCTAAACGCGTTTTACCTGTACCTGTTGCCATAGCAAGTAAAATACGTTGCTTGTCTTTGGCAATTGCTTGCTCAACCGCTTTAATTCCTTCACGTTGATAGACACGATCATTAAATGGCAGAATCTCGGTCTGTTCTAAATATTCATCTGCACGAGCAATATCCTGCTCAAGCTTTCGCTTCAACCCTGCTGGTGAATGGAAACCTTGCAACACCTTAGAAATGTTAGATGGATGTCGTACATCACGGAACCAGATTCCGCCCTCATCAGCTAGACGCTTAGACTGCTTTTGACCATTACATGCATACACAAAAGGAATGTGGTAGACCTTTTCCTCAGATGTCCACGGCGTATTCTTGTATGGCTTGTCTAAATCAGACGCAAATTGAAAGCCTTGTGAGTAACGCTCCGCCTGACGAATATACTGACTGACGGTTTTGTTCTGCTTTTTTGCCTCGACCACTGCAACAGGCATCAAGCCTTCAAAAAGTACATAATCCGCAAAACCCTCTTCACCATCCAGTAACGTCGGATATTCTGCTATTGCAAGGTTTAAACCCTTTTGCGGGCGAACGCCATTGCTATACCTTAAAAGCTGTGTATCTGCCTGCCAACCTGCGAGCTGAAGCTGACGGTCAATGAGCTCTCGTGTTTCAGCCTCGGACAATTCAAATGAAGCATTGGCTATATCCAATTGCTCATCTTCAATAGGTGTCTCTAAAGTAGGCATGGTTGCCTGCTGTTCCAGCTCTTTTACTTTTGCTTCATAGGCAGCGAGTTGAGCCTGTAGGGTTTGTGCTTCTACTTGCTGCTGGTGCTTAAGCTGTAGATTCTCTGCTTCTAGTTCTGCCAATTTATGTTGAATATCTGAGTGAACAGTTTGCTTGTCCTGTGCCGTACGCAACTGCTGCTGTAACTCCATCAATTCAAAACGCATGCGCCGTGCTTCAAGCGTTGGATCAACAGGTGCTTCAAACTCAGGGAACAATTTGGTTTTTTGAGTAGTCAGAATATACAACCACTGTGCCATTCGATATGACAACCGTAAAGAAGTCAAAGCATCACTATGATCGGTTTCGGCATCATGCGCACCTTTGTTACCATTAACACGCAAGGTATGTAAAACAGAGATAAAGTCAGCTTTCAACTTGAGTCTATTCTCAAGTAAACGAATACGGGAGAGAAAATCTGCCTGTTCAGAGATTCCAATTTGATTGGCTTGGGCTACTTTATTAACCAGAATCTCAGCAAATTTTCGGGTTTGTACAAGTGTATGCGCTGGTGCTGTGTAGTATGCTGCTTCCGCACTGACTAATAAAGCATGCATCAAAGGATCTACGTCCTTTAAAAAATCAAACTGAGACTCAGTTAAATTCATCATATTATTTACAACTATCTGTACTTTATTATGCTTTTATACAAAGCTCCCCTTAAAATAAGCATATCAGTTCACGTTATTTTTATTAAGAAAAATATTTTGTACATAAGTCTAATTCAGAATGGCTGTTGCAAAAATATTTTGCAAAATACTGATTTCCTATGGGTTTTCGAAAATTTTAACAAAAATAAATATAATCATATAGTTAAGTATTTTGCAACAAAGCCCAATAATTCTTTAACTTCAAGGCTTATGGATTGATCCTAGCCATAAAATAAACAGTTAACGCGCTAATTTCATTTAAAGGTGGTGACAATTGAACTAAGTATAACATCTCTCTTTTAACTGACATTTAAACATTTATTAATGCATGTTTTTAGCCACTTCTACCAAAACAAATGTGAAATAAATAAACCACTTTATCGTTTTTCATGAAAAAACAGAGCACGTTAACCATGCTCTGCCTATAGCTTATTTAGTGGATAAATTTAGTACCATAGATGAACAATACAAATCATTTGGCATTAAATATGAATTAGATTTTTCTGCCATTAAAGGCTGTAGGGCTCTATCCGCTTTTTCTAATAGGCTATTTGCCTGCTGTGTAGTAATCGGTACTGTTTGATGAAATGCGGTTAATTTTTTAGTGAACATACGTTTGGGTGAGAGCTGATTCATCATGACTCCGCTCTGACACCTGAAATCTGTTTCAAATGTTTAAATCTAAATTCAGTGATATGAGTAACATTTATTTAAGTAAGATTACTCATTCAAATGTTGTTTAAGAGCTGATTAAATTCATCCTTCACACTCAAATACTGACGTTGCTTTTCTTGCAGTACTGCGAGCTCATGCTCAAGATCTAACTGCTCAACTTCAATATGCACATCAAAATATTCCTTACAGTGTAAGCTATATTTATTGGCTTTGACCTGTTGGATAGTGACATCTTTTGACCACTCATTCTCCTGATCAACAGTGAGCAGTTCCTTAATTTTCTGTGCATCATTCAGGCTTAAATGAAGCTTTCTACGCTGACGCTCGCCTAAACCTCGTGCATCCACCATGCGAATGGTATCTTTAGCTTTGGCTTTATTTAAAATAAGTAAACTCATTTCAATATTTGAATCAGTCAAAATACCAGCAGGAAGTAAAACAACAGCTTCGACCCAATTTAATTGCACTATTTTTTCACGCAACTCTGCATCATACCCACCTCTGAATAGCCAGCCAGGGATAATCTGAAGGTATGCTTTACCATGCGCATTTAAGTTATATAGTGCTTGTTGAATCCACAGACTCTCAGATGCACTGGTAGGAATACGAGCAGTAATAAATAATTCTTTTAAATAATTTTGTCCTGCTACCAAGGATTCTAAGACCCTCATATTGACTGGTGGCGTACTCACTACAAGATCAACACCATAGCTTGAAGAGCCTTCACTTAATGAATCTGCCCGCTGAATATCTGCCTCTTTTTCACTTAAGGCAAAAAGCAGTTTTGTCACCCCTACTGTTGCTTCATTGATATCACGTAATATAGGCTTTTGAGTATTAAGCTCGTGTGCTAATAATCCTAGGCCACATGCCCCATCGTAAAGTGTTTTGTCTTCGACAGACCCTATAATAGATGTGAATATATTTAGAATATTTTGTGAATCAATATTAAACATGTCCCAATTTTTATTTGAATTAAGTGCAAAAGCTTTTAATACTTCAAAAGCTTTTTCACCATAATTTTGATTATTCGAACACTCTTCCCGCAGGCTTAAAAACACCTGAACAATATTCACAAGCAGATTGGCGTTCCAACGAATTACATCCTTTGAAAACCAGTGAAATTCTTTTTCCGCTACAAAATCAGAAATAAAAGTTGAGATGTTATCGTGTGTTGATAAAAGGATATTTTTACTTTCTTCTCCATTCTCTTTTACAAGATAAGCAATCAAAGTAAATAGTTCTAATGCAGCACTACGTGTCATCATGCCTGTCATAGTCGATAAGGCATCTAAATATTCGATTGTATTTTTCATTTTTAATTTCCTATTTAGGCCATCAACTTTTGAAAAGCGGCATTGGTTGCTTTAATTTGTTGAACTTTCAGTTGCTCTATTGCATGCAAGACTTGATTATTTTTGTGAAATACTTCTGCCAATTTATGCTGTATGCCTAAGTCTGGTACTGAAATTTCAATATCCTTTAGACTGCTCACAGGGATATTCATAATCGTAGTACCCTTATTCAGAATGGTGATCACTGCTTGACCATATTCACTGTTTAAGAAAACAGTTAAAAATTCTGGTAAAGCAACTTCCGAATCTACCTTGATGACTAGACATGTTGCAGGAGCAAATAAATTTAATTTTTCCTGTTCCGCAGTCACAATTGAAGCTCGTAGATTTGTGCCCTTTGATAAAAAAACAATGTCACCTTCTTTTAATTTCTTTTTTTCAATAAGCTCCTCATCGACAAATACTGTTTTCGTTGTACGAGTATTTACATCCAGAAAACCTCTATCGTTTAGGCTTTGACCTGTCAATAAACTGACTTGGATTAAATTCTCCTCATGAGTATCATTGAATTTATTGATTCCAACTGTAATACTTGAACATATTTCATTTAGTTTCATAACTACTCCAAATATAGTTTTAAAAAAACTATTTTTAAATTTCCTGAAGCAAATAGTAGCTCTCGCAAACTACTTTGTAAATAGTTCTATTAAAACTTTTCTAATTAAAGCAAAAAAACTTCTTAATCGATAGCTTAAATATTGAAATGTCGAGTAAGCAGTAATCCTAACTTAACAACTTCAATTATGAGCTGAAGTAAATATATCCATTATTTTTTGCTTGAACGTACGCCCACTCAGCCACCTTATGTGAGCGTTCTTTATCGGTCAGAAATCCCAACACAGAAATTCGATCCACAATAATCAAATCCTGTTCTTCATTACGCTCTTGCCACTTATGCAAAAACTCATCTGATGCCAGTAAATTACTTTTCTTAGAATTACAACTTGAATCAGCAAGTACAAAGTTGTGTCCTGTGTCAGATGGATACATAGACCATGGAATGAAATGATCAACGGCGTAATTGCCATTGCGCATCGGCTTATTACAGTAGAAACATTTACAGTCTTGTAGCTCAACCAAAATATTTGCTACAGCATTTAACTGATTTCGACTTGGCTCAAACATGAATTGTTCAAGATTCGGCAACTGATTCAAAATAGGTGCATTGCTGCTGTTCTTACGGATATAGTCAATCCAACGTTTCTGGCAAAGCTCTTCGATGATTTCACTGAACTGTCGTAAGCAAAACATGACTTGAGGCAAAAGGATGAGCTGCTTTCCACACCGATCAAGCTGATATAAAAACTCAAAATTTTGACCA
The DNA here is from genome assembly GCF_024605785.1 of Acinetobacter sp. YH16040_T. Lineage (NCBI taxonomy): Bacteria > Pseudomonadati > Pseudomonadota > Gammaproteobacteria > Moraxellales > Moraxellaceae > Acinetobacter > Acinetobacter sp. YH16040_T. Next base: position 2,205,920 of record NZ_CP094541.1, read on the forward strand.
TTGATGTTTTGCAAGTAGCGGACTGGCATGTCTTTTACAGTGCGAGCGACATCTTTAACGAGCTTCAACCACACCAATGAATCTCGTCTTAATAACCCCAAAGAAGAGTAGCTTTGCCGAAGCTGTATAATGCGATTCACAATGGCAGCTTGTTTTCCATTGTTCTGATTTAAAATCAGCTGCCCTTCATCATTAAAGGTATAGGGTACTGCTTGCTTCCAATACAGCTCGATAAACTTCTCAGCGATATCCGTATATTCGAGTGATAGACTCTCACCTGAATCTTCACCTTTTTCAATAGCTAATCGGCTTAGGCTAATCAGCAATGCAAATTTATAGGTGCTACTAAAACTACCCGACTGTAAAATCAGCTGAATATTTTTTAGAAATTTAAGTTGTTCTTGTGCAGTAGGTATATGCACATTAATCCTCTACTAAATAGATAATATAATTTGGATCATTCATTAAACATAGTCAAAGTATTCACCAAGTTTAATTCACGACAAAGCATGAAATTTGTCTGCTCGAACAACCTTTCAAACACTGGATGCCCTGATAATTGCTGAGTACCACGAAATGGATGATCCCGATATTCTGCCATTACCGGAAACTCTGCATTCTTCACTCTCAGCTCAAAGCTCAATGCATCAAACCAGTCTTTATCAAAGCTCTTATCTTTAAGTTTAACCAGCTCGTTTGCCGCTACCGGGTACGTCACCCAGAGCTTACGCATCATTCCCTGTTGCTCAACTTCCTTTGTATAGCTATCCGTTTCTGACTCAAGAACAGAAGAAATCATATTCGTAATTTCCCGAATGTGCTTTTGAATGTTCTTGTAAACATTCAACTGTGGGAATCCTCTCTGCAGGGCGATTAACTCATTTCGGAATTTCCTTAAAGAATCTTGTGAGAGATTATCATTGGCAATATCGAAAGACTCCTTATTACCAAAGTTCGAGCGATCTTCCATGATCATAGGCCCACAGATATAGATATTTTCAGGAATGGTCAAAGCATCTTCTTGATCGCTAATAGTGAGTAATCTGGACTTAAGCGAATGATTGTCCCGGCACCATTTCTCGTAGAACTGAAGTTCTTTTAACTCAGGCGTTAATGTAGGTGTGTAAAAACTTCGGTATTTGTTGGTCTTAGTGCTATAGGTGGAACTGAGCTTATTTGCTGAATAAACCGTTTGGGCCTTCTCTACCACAGCCTTAAGCCTACCTACCAACTCACCTTCAGTTGCAACAATTTTATAAAGAACACTATTCACGTCCTTCATAAAATCCCTAATCAAAGAAGCTAAACCCGGTTTATCACTGGCTTTATCTTTCACCTCACCAATTGGGATCATGGCAATCTGAGTTTTTTTGAAGCCAGCATCCCCAGTAATACGAGTATATAAAGTTCCACGAATAAGCATAAAAATTGAGAGCATATCCAATGAGCTCTTAACTTTATATTCAAGCTCTGTCTGAGTTTCATCATTAGATACCAAGTAGAAATCTTCTACCAGAATCGTCAGCAGACGATCACGTTCATCGCCGTTGACCCACTCATTTTTCTCTTTATCCAAATATCCACCACGTCCCCGGTAAACAAGCTGGGCGATTTCCATTAAAGAGGCTTCAATTGCGAAACGAGGCATGGCAGCAATGATTGAATCACAGTTCGGGAACGAAATACCCCTAGCTGCAGTCGAAGTAATCAGTACGACTTGCAATGTCTCTTTGCGATCCAGCAACTCTGAACGATGGTATCCTATTAATTGGCTATCAAAAATGCCAATCTTAGAGCGTTCAACCACTCCTTCATCGACTAATGCATCTCTGAGTGCAGCCAATGCATTTTTATCCTGAGCAAAGTAGATAACTTGCTTTTTACCATCTTCAAGATTCTTTTGAATAAGCTCGATAGCAGTCTGTTGAGTCCTTTCCCCAGCTTTCTGGCGAAATAGATGAGTCAGGTTCTTATCCAATCCAAAATCATCTGTTTCAGGGACTACGGCGTATTGCTTGAGCATATATTGGATTTTAAGATCACTTGCCGGGTAACAGTTCGCCATGATATGGATACTAGAACGAACACAGTTACCATCATCCAGATCTGCAGTCTGCATCTTGAATGGGAAATTACCCAAAGATGGAGAGATGAACATTTTTGCTGGTAACTGATCCTGTTTCTTCATGTAATTCTGGATTGCATTCACATTACTGAGGGATGCATCAGCAAGAATCACAGTCACCGTAAATGGTGAATTACCTTGAAACGGTTCAATGAAGTTTTTGGAAAGGAATTTCAACATCTCATTGATAAAAGTACGAGTGCCTGAATCCCCTGTAATTTCATCAAACATCACCACAATGTTAGGGAACTTTTTGGCAAACTCTCTCCGTTCGATTTTGGCCTCTGTCGGCTTCTTATCGATTTTGTATTGGAACATTTTTTCCAGCCCATCCAAACTGGAAGCTGCCACAGTTTTATTTTGGTTTTCCCTTGGGTTTCGTGGCCCAGCTGGTGTGGTGTTATATGGCATGAATGCCTGACTTGCTACAGTCATCGTCAGTTTATTGAGCTCTGGATGGAATACAAGTAATTGCTGGGTCGCTTCCCCTAATGAATCAAACACTCTGGCAAACTTCTTATTGGTTGCCGTAATTTTAGATTCTGAGGTATTGGCATAGCGTCTATTGGCATTTGCACTCTGTTCCAGGTCTTTGAGCTTCCGGTATTCATCTTGTTTGAACAATAGAACACTTGAGCCATGATCTATCTTCATATCTTCAACACCACCCACAATAGCGGCACCACGAGCATTCACCTTACAATCCGTATTGTGAATCTTCGAATAGATTTGCTGTGCCTGTGTCACCACATCACTGTTACTGGTAATCGTAGCTGATATTTTAGATAAATCACTGACCACATCATCGTTAATCAACACTCGTGGACTGGCGTAGAAGAAGAAAAACCCTTCCAAATCTACCAACAAGGTCTTAACGCTCGATGTTTTCCCAATCCCCGGCGTACCAGTCAAACAGATGAAATTCACCCGACCTTGTTTACTTTCCTTCAGTGCCAGTACTACGGCGCATTTATGCAAATCACGTAAGGTGAATGAAGTTTTATTCTCAATTTTTCCCTTACGAATTGTTTTAAACTCAGCCCGCACCATATCTTTAAGTTTTTGGTTATGGTCTTCGTCATCGACTTGCCGATCTATCAAGTCAAAAACCCACTCTAAAGCCAGTGGCTGGTTAGGATTCACAAAATCCTTAAGCCTTTCAGTAATAGTGAAAGTAAGATCCTGACCGTAGGAAATATCGCTAATATTTTTGGACACGATTTCCGAGATGTTTTTGACAGGTTCATTCACCAGATAATTCAGAATCTCAACTTGCAGTTTCGTGCGTTCATCCATATCGTCCAGACTCAGAACGTTATCCTGATACTCCTTGCCCAGCTGATACATAATTTCCAGCTCTGGTGATTTATCTTTATCCGCAAATTCAGCAGAGATGTACTCACTTCCCCGGCTGGTGATCGCCATCACACTCAGACGAATATTTGGCATGTCATCTTGTTCAAACTTCCATTTAAAAGAATCAACAAAAGTGGTTGCATACGAACAGCCTTGCGCCATCTTAAATAGGACTTTTTCCTTACGGACATAGGCTCTCAAGTATTCACGTAGTTTTTTTGAGAACTTAAATGGGATCTCTTGAGCTTCTGCATTCACGTATGAGAAAACACTTTGGGATTCAGAATGTTTGATGTAACGCTTGTACTCTTGCAAATAGGTACAAGAATCCTTGGCGTTGAATTGTTCTGGTTCACCTAAAACGTAAAATAATGAATATTCCTGAACCAGCACATGATAGTTGGATTTGACTTTGATTACCGCCAAGAAATCAGCACGGCCAAACATGCCCTTACCAAACAATTTGGCATTAGAAACTCCAAATTGCTGATTCCATGATTCAACTGCTTTCTCTTTAAAGGTCGCAATCGCTTCTATTTCTGCTTCAGTCGTATAGTCATCAATCCAAGTCTGGGTTATATCATTTGGCATCGTCAGTGGACACCAGATGCCAGATAAGCTCCAATTTGGTCTTGCATTCGCCGTTTTAGCCCTTGCAATACCTTTTGGCTTGATCTTTCTTAGAAACTCACGAGTATTGGTATAACCATGCCCGAATCCAGTTTTTATCAATTGCTGAAAATAGCTTTCGATATTTTCATGGATAGCGGCATTAATGACATCGCTATATAGCGCTTCCTTCATTTCCTGAAAGACATCAGCAATCTGTTTACTATTCCATTCTGCTACTACAGGATGGCTGGCTGATAATAGCTTTGCATCAAGCAAAGCCATAATCGAACCACGTTTAACAGCGATCTCATAAACCTCGCCCCAAACTTTGGCTTCATTGTTCACCACGGCGCTTACTCCACATCAGTCGCTAAAATTTCTTCAGCTCCCTCTGGAGACGGCTCGATTGGCTCAATCAAGTCTTCATTCATCAGAATAACGTATTCTTCGAGCTTGCCGATTAAGGCTGGCAGACTCATGACGACTTCGCCTTTGTTTAGACGACTCGACACTATGACTTCACCAAGCTCTTGAATGCCAGTAGTGCCACGAATATGGGAAGGCTCAAGTACCGGAGTGAAGTTTTTGCCAGCTGTAGGACGTTCAGACTCAAAGTAATGCAGACCACGCAATACAGAGCGAATTGATTTCATTTCATTGGAATCATTCACATCAATAATTTTACTGTGCAATCTGATTCGCTTATCGTTATGAATCGAATGCTCCTGACTGGTTAGCATATAGAAATACGAGCAAATACCATTCTGAGTACGAACACCCACAGTACGTTTAGTCGCAAAGCTATATACGGACAAGGATTGTTTATATTCTTTTTGATTGATGATCGCAGTATGGTACTGATGGTGCGGTACCTCATAGACACGACTGTTATCACTGGTTTTTAAGCTCAGTGCTGGGATCGTATCAGACTGGAATGGATAGAAATTCATATTCGGGAACAACTGATCAAGTTGATCCAAAGCACTTTCACTTTCATGAATCAAGTTGCTGGTTTCAGTCTTACCGATCTTACGCTGTGCAAAATGGTGTGAAAGCAATACAACATCTTCAAAACCATCTGACTGCAGTTTTTCGATGATACGGTGCATCGCCTTACTTGTTCTCAGATTGTCTTCAGCAACTGGGGCATGACTGACCTTCTGTAGTGATAAGCGACCCTGTTTATCGTTGATACGCTCAAGTGTATAGACGTAGCAGATGTAGCCATAATCTGGTTTAAGAAGTAGCAAATCCTTCTGATGCTGATACTTAAATTCCACATCATTCTCAGGTCGAGAGTTATAACTAATACAGGCAATTTTGTCCTTAGTGCCCTCAAATGGGATGATGATTTCTGAATATCCTGACAGTGCTTCAATTGCAGCCTGAATACGGTAAGTCACTGTTTTATCCATAGCGAGATTCACCGGGGCACAAACTCGCTCACCATTTTGATTACCATAAGGCATAGGATCTGGTTGATACTTAAGGCCCTGTACCTTCACAATAGCATCATCATTGTTCAGCAACTTCTCAAGGGTATAAGCGGTGGCATACGCTCGTTTACACTCAGGATTAAACCCACCTTTTTGGATCTTTTTTGATTTCCTTTGAAATTGGGCTTTTTCTTCATTCTCATGTTCATCAACTGAGTCAATTCGCATTACAGGTACATATAAGCGCTCTTCAATACCCAGTTGATTTTTTACTTCTTTAATCAGATGTTTAAGGAATAGATGAATCGCAATCGAAAAACATGACGTACTGATGATCAAAGCATTTTCTTTTTCATCCAAACATAATTGAGCATGGCCGCCTTTTAAGTCACTCAATCGAAATAGCTTAGATGAATAATGAATCATGACCTTGTATTTAGATAACAAGTTGTCATAACTTAAGCTCTCAGGATGATAAAAATGTGGCAGCCCATTGTCGCTGACCTTCTTGTTGGTCGGCACCATCAATACTGGTAAACAAGGAATATTCAGATTACGAGCGACATCAAATTGATCTAGGTCGGTATTAGGATTCTCAATCGGTACCAACGTGCGAATTTTCAGTGTGGAATTAAACTCAATCTCGCTTAGGGCTTTACGAGCATAATCATTCTTTCGAATGATTTCGTCTTGGCACATTTTCGCCAACTTTTTACGGCTAGCATCCACCATCGAGATATAGCTGTAAAAGTTCGATTCTTTACCCTTAAATATACTAAAGAACTGTTCAGCATCTTCACCAATTGAACTCTTGAATACATCTAGATTCACAATACTTGGAAGGATGTAGAGTACAGTTTTAAGACTACTATCCTTTTCCATCTCACTAATGATGGAATCCAGATTCGCTTTTAGCGCTGTAGTGATCGTAGACGTGATCACCTCCATTCGCTCATGCATTTTTTCGGTATTGAGCTTTTCGTCTAAGATACGAGTAAGGTTAAGTCGGATTTTTTGAGGATTCTTGAATGCATCAACCAGTTTATTGAATGCCCCTTCAAAATCTGAAATCTTCATGTCTGCCCCAGATAGGACGAAGTACATCATAATGAGCTGGAACATCTCTACTTGAGCAACGCGATCTGAGCACTCTTTGCTTAATCGCTCTTCAGAAATCGGCTGACCTTTATCATCCACAATATCCTTCAGCAGCAATGCTTTATTGATAGTATGCAGACGAGCTTCATAAGCAGTCAGCATGGTATCTGTACCCGAACGGTTGCCTTTGCTTGTCTTATAATTGATCTGCAACTTAGAATTAAATGAACTTACTTTTTCCTCTTTAACAAACTCCCCATTCACCCGAAAGGCATAAGTGACTTCACGTTTTAGAGATAGCCCTTCCTTATCCTCATGACGAATATCATTCATTTCAATTTTTGGTTTTACCCAGATTGGCAAAGCATCTGTTGCTCCAACATAGGCCAGCAAACCATTAAAATCTACTTTACCTACAGCGCCATAGATAGCACTAAAGTCAATACCATAGTCCTTAATGGTTTCCGTTGTTTCCTCATTCCATGGAGCAATTCGATTACCAAAAATCTCAAAGAAAGCAATTGCTTTACGGATATAGGAAACAGCGGACTCACGCTTGAAATCGTTACGCTCAGTCTTCTCAATGTGATCAGCAATGATCTCCATTATTTTGAAGCAATTTCGGATACGAGCTCGTGATAGTGCTTTGATTTCTACGAAATGAAGTAGATTTTGGATATCATTATTTTCAGCAGAACATTCATCATCAAGAATTTCCTGCATACGTTCAGCAACCTCTAATGGCATCTTTTCACCAGCTGAGTAGGACTGCTTCACAATGGCTTTGATTGCCTCGCAAACCTCTTTCACCCATTGAGGTTTGCTGATTTCTTCAGTAACAGTGAAAAGTCGTAATTCGCCATCTTTTGCTTTTAAGTCGTTTGTATATTGCAAAGAAGCTACTTTAGATTGTCCTTTGACTTGCATAGGATACTGAGAATTTTTGGCAATCACTGGATCAGAATATTTGAGATCGCCTAAGAATTGGTTGAGAGAATTCAGTGCCATACCTGTCGGAGCATTTTGAAGTACTTGCCGAACAATTTCAGACATCACTTGGTCTAAATCACGATAGGTCTGGGCAGTTTTAGCTTCAGATTCCTTATCAAATAAGGTACTAATTCGAAGTTTTGAATCTTCAGGTAATAATTGAATATCTTTGATGATGTTATAGATTGGCTTTGAGTCGTTTTTAGTCCCGATTTGCTTAAATACTGCAGACACAAAAGCGGTCGCATCAAAATGCAGATTATGAGAAGGCCCATAATAATTAAAGAAATGAGCTGGTTGATGGTTTTTAAGAGTCCCCACCATGGCTTTTAATAAAGGGGAAAGAATTATTTTAGGTGCGAGTGTACTTAGTTCTGTACTAGAACCATTGTTATTTAATTGCATTAAGTTTTTCCATGATAAAGTTGGCACTAAGAGGTCTTTTTATATTTATTAAATATCAAAATCCTCTGTCTGAACTTTGATCATATTTTTTTTAATTAAGAATGTAAATATAAGTTATTTAGAGATTTCTTAAATCGCCACACATATCTTGATATTATGGGGGTAATTAAATCATATTGATAACCATAATTTTCTATATAACTTGGAAACTTGTACAGTAAAATAACTTCATAAACAGACGCGGATTAAAAACCATGGAATCCTCGGTAGCCTATAAATAACCGAAGTTATAAGTAGAGGTTAAGCAGCCATTAAAGGTGATCTTCCTTTGTTAGCTTGTTGTGGTCTTTCATGATTCGAATGCCACACCCAATCAGTTATGTAGTCCTTGTGTCCTGCCATTTTTCAATAGCTAATCGTTTGAGAATAATCAATAGTGCAAATTTATAATGACTACTAAAACTCTCCGACTATAGAACCAGTTGGATATTTTTTAAGAATTTCAATTTTTTTGAGCTGTAAGAATAAAATCAGGCATGTTTTTCCCAAAGTATATTCAGCCACTGTTCATCACGATCATGTCGCTGATCTACTGTAATCCACTGTTTTAGTACCCTAACCCCATTCAACTGTTCTAACAATTCCTGAGCCTGCTCTTCATTTAAGTCAGTAAACGCCCTACCGCCTTTTACTCTATCTGCTGTTCCATATTTAAAAGACATATAGCACACACCGCCACGGCGTAATGCAGCATGAATACGTTTTAAAACATCAGGGAGTCTATTACGAGCACAATGTAGTAAAGAGGCACATGCCCATACCCCATCATAAACATCGTGTATATCAAGCTCATAAAAACTTTGCTGCTGAACAGCGATACCAGTCAGTTGGCTCGCTCGTTCGACCAATACTTCAGAATAGTCGATAGCATCAACTTGATAGCCTTTATTTTTAAAAGCCAAAGTGTCACGCCCTGAGCCACAGCCTAAATCCAGGATCCGTGCAGAATCTGGCAACTCAGCTAAAAATGGTTGGTATAGACTTTCCATATCCACATACAACGTGGCTTGTAAAAATTGATCTGCGTATTGGTTGTAATAGTCTATTGTTTTCATATTGATTGCTTAGGCTAAACACTGACCCCAGTCTACTAAAAAACAAAAAAATAAGGGAGCATTTGCTCCCTTATCTTTTTAGTCAAATAAATCTGCTCTTACTTCTTCCAAAGCACGATCTGACTTAAAACGATTACATATGGGATGAATAATTGCTCCATTTTCTAAAACACCGTAACCACCTTCTGCTTTCGATTCTCGATGATCTACTTCAGTCGATTCAAGGTATAAAGCGCTATCACATACTTCACAATAGCTCCATGTTTTCCTTTCCTCACGTTGATAAAGATTTCTTTTGGTCGCGAGTGAAAAATTTAGAGGTTTTTTCTTCTTTGTTAGTCTTACTGATTTCACAAAGCTAACAACATCATCCACAATGCTCTCATCATAATCACCACCAAAACGGTCAAGGTAAAAATCATTAAAATTAATATAATCAAATGATTGACTCATCGAAAGAATGACGGTGTTCAAACAAACTTCATCTTCAAAATCTAATTCCATATTGAGTCCAATACAGATAAAGGCTTGATACACGTTCTTCAATCGCTCATGTGATCTGATCCCGCTACCAAACTTACCGACAGTTTCTTTGATGGCCACAGGAATTTTTTCAATTAAACTTTCAACACCACGGCGTGCTCGAGTAAATCCAATAAAATCTATCTTTTTATTCTGTATTTCAAAACAGTCTTCTTCAATTTCACAGACGATAGAGAACCAGGCCAAAAAGGATGTCACTTGAAAACGATTATCTTTATAAAAATATAGTTTTGGGTGTAAGCCCAGACTTGGAATCCGAATACTAATTGCTGGTGTAGCGATACGACACAGCACAACTCTAAGTTTTAGCATTAAATTTTCTACACGCTGACCTTGGTCTATACTCACATTATTCTGACAAGTATCACCAAACATGATATTCAGGAGTTCATTGACCAAGCCGATTTTTTTACCGTGTGTTAAATCCGGCTCTAAAAGTATTATCTTAAAAAGATGATCATGAATTTGCTCACCCAAAGTGATCACTTCATTTATCCGCTCGTAATTCAGTTCAGCCAAGTTGGATTTATTATCGTTTATATAACAACACGCATAAATCACATAAAAAGCATCACTCCCCCTATTTTGTAAATGATATTCTTCATCTGGATCTAATCGCTTCGTATCCGAATTGATTGAACAAAAGGCTTTTCGAGCTTCCTCAGGTGTCCCAATGACTTCAATAAAATTAATTTTGGTTGATTTTAATTTTTGCTGAAACTCAGAATCGCCACATAACTCTTGAAAATCAGCTAATCCACCTAATCGATTACGAATCTGACGAATATCTCGTTTTTGTGGTGCCGTGAATTTTGGGGCTCCTGCTACTTGCTCATCAATAAAGTATCTTTTGATCCAAGCATAGATAATTGAAATCCTGTGCCCACCATCGATGATATAAATATTACCAGCAGCATCTTTCCAATAGCGAACGCATAAATTGACATTACGATCATTCAAACAGTTTAGAATAAACTCCTGAATTTCGGCAGGGCTCCAACACTCTGTGGAGCGTTGATTGTCTGCTTTATATAGTTTTTCTAGGATCTCATGGTTGGCGAAGTCATAAAGTGATATTTCAAAGTTATGGTGCAGATTTGAGTGCGACATTTCGTCAAGCAGCATCATTTTTCTTTGAATAATATTGGTTAAAAGCTTAGTACGAGCCATTTTATTTTCTCTAGGCAATACTTCTCTAGATCTCGTGAGATTACGAAATTAGAAGTAATTAAAATTAAAATCAGTGATAAATGAATTAAAAACTCATCAACTCAGAAGTATCTTTTTGCTAGAGAAAAAACAGATAGAAATAATATAAAGATGCATTTTAAACCTCGTTGATAGATTGTCGTTTGCCAACATCTTTTCCACGAGATGGAGGCAAACCAAATAGGGTGTGGAAATACCGCTCAACGAAACGGCCAGTCAAAGACTGCCCTACCTGGCTTACCATAAAAGCGCCATGTAGACACAAAAGAGCCACTAAAAGCGACTCTTTAGTTCGTTGAGTAACAGGTTTCCACGCCTGGTCACAGATTTTGCTGTAACATCTTTATCTTATGTGCATAAATTCAATTGGTCAAATTTTATGATCAATATTTAATCAATTGATTCAAAAATAATTACCTATATTTTTAGAGGCTTAAGAATACAGATAAGTATCTTATAATTTCTACAATATTTAGTTGCTGTAAACTAATCGCAATGAAACTCTATATATTTAAGCAGCGTGATTTAATAAAGGAAGTAGATTGAAACTGCAAATTTTATCGGATACTCACAATTCTAAATATTCAATATCAGAGCAAGCTGATGTCATTATTCACGCTGGCGATTTTTCTAATCGCTTAAGTGGTGCAATTGAGTTTGCCGAAAAATGTAAATCTCTGAATAAAAAATTTATCTTTGTTTTAGGTAATCATGATTACTACAGCTCTAACTACAGTTCAGTCGTGAATTTCTTGAAAGAAAACTACCCAAAAAATGCACTACTTGATGACAACCATATCAAAATTCAAGATAAAATATTTGTAGGTGGCACGCTGTTTACGAACTTTCGCTCCAATTCTCCACTTATATCTCCTGAGGTGCTTTTACAGTCCCAAAAAGATGCTGAACAATCGATTTATGATTTTGATCAAATCATGATTAGCAATGAAAATAGACCTATAACCGCCGATGACTACATAAAACTATTTAACAAATATCATCAAAATATTTTGCAGTTTAGAGGGCAAGATCATGTGATCGTTATTACGCATTTTCCACCTCATTTAGCTTGTCTTGATCCATATTGGGGTACGCACCCTGTTGCATCAGCCCTCAATCCCTATTTTATTAATGATCTAGATGTAAAAGGGTTTAAGTTATGGATTGCAGGACATACGCATACATCAGTGGATACTGTAGTCGATGGATGTAGATTAGTGATCAATCCTTTGGGTTATCCACCAGAGCAAGGTAAAAATGGGTTTAGAGAAAATTTGATCATCGAAGTTTAAATAGATATTTTTTCTGAAACCTTTTTAAAGCATCAGATAACTCGATTTTAAAATTGTCTGCAATATTAATGATGAAGCATTAGTCCTATCAAAACCTAAAATAAGTGTCGTCACATGTTTTTTGGTACTCAATAGTGCTGTTAGGACTTTTAAGCTTTAGCTCATAGTTAGAATTAGTATAAAATTACATAACACCAATAAAGTTTTATGGCAAAATGAGAAGACCGATCGATTTTAAAAATATTGAACAAAGATCACGCCCAATTATTGAAGTTATACCTATGGCATTTGACAACAGTCAAGCAACACAACGTATTGTACTACATCATTTAAAACGTGTAATTCATCAACATAGAGATGAACTACAAAAGCTTGCCTATAAATAAAGCTCATTATCCACGTTTAAATGTTCATACCTATATTTGGCCACTTTTTCCACTACATCAATTTATTTCAAATTTTCTGTGATACTGATAATGAAATTTATACCACATCCGAACTAGGAGAAACTCATGTCGATTCCTTTAGATCCTGAAAATGATTGGAAGAATAAAATTGCAGATCAAATACTTAAAGATCTACTCGATATCCATAAAATCCAAGGTAATACTATTAAAAAAATGAAAGCAGACCAAAATGGTGTTTTCTATGTAGAAGAGGAAATATCAATTGATGACGTACTCAAGCAATTTTGAACTCTGCTCATTGAAACGATATAAAGCGCTTGAATTTTATATTTAAAAGCTTAACCAAATTGTATCACCTGTAGATGCGTACATAGCTTCAGCAGTTTCTTTCAACACATCTCTATCATCCGTTTCCATTGATAATTCATCACATGCAGGATATCTACTATCGCTTGTAGAAGATAAGCTGGATTGAACAATAGACTCATCTTGCATAAATCTAGTTCTATCTTGCCTTAAAAGCTGTACACCACGGTAGCTAGCACGCATTTGATTTAATGCTTGAAGACGTCTTTCATTTGTGGTCATTATTGTTTTTCTCGACATCAATTACCCCCCTTGATTTTTATTTTAAATAAGACCAACAAATTACAATATAAATTGAAATGAGGGAATGATCTAGCGATCAGATAATCCCCCTTTTTAATCACGGCGATCAAATAAAATTTGATCAATGCATTTAAAATCAGTCTTCTAAAAACTCTATCATATCTTGTTCAGTTCTAACGACTTTCATAGGAAGATGATGAGTTGCATTTAGTATCAACTTGATATAATTCTCTTTTATTATTACATCTTGCTGATTTTTTACTTCGGACTCAGCGGTTATATTTGTGTTCTCTTTAGAAGCAATCCGATCTACCATCATATTTACCTCACTTTACAAATTGTTCAGGATCTTGCTCTTCAACACGCTGATATGAAGACGAACTATTCATTAAAGCATGCCCACTTCTGAATGCTAATTCTTGAGTCATCTCTTGCTCGGCAATACTAGTCTCGCCATGATTTTTTATGTATTCAGCTCGTTTTAGCATAAATGCTCGCTCACGCTCTTGAACACGGGAATTCAACTCCGTATTTTCAACTTGACGAGCAGCAATATAATTATATGTAATGAATCCGCAAAGTACGATTAAAAAGAAACTGAGTTGCCTCTTTACACTCCTAGTCACAAATCATCCTTTTATATCCAGTTCAGACTGAAGTTATCGTGTACTCACACTAATCAATTTAAAAATTATAGCGGATGGCACACTATAAAAGTTCATTACTCATCCCTAGAATTAAAATCTTTAAACTCATCAGCATTGCTAGCAAATTTAACAAAAAAGTTATGCCATGCGAATAATGACTCTAATTCCTGTTTATTTTGAATCGGCTTAGGCAACTCATATCCAATGATCCAGTATGGTGCTGTACAGCAAACATACTCAGGTAAAAGGACTTGCTGTAAGGCTGTTTCAGCACTTAAAAAATATAAATTATCGTTTAAGTGGACAATATTTCCTTGTAAAGCTTCTTGAATACAGTAATCTACATCTATATACGTATGCTTCATTGAATTCGCCTCCATTTTTAAGTAATGGGATTTCCAAACCTGTTAAATTATTTAACGCAGTAATTAATCATTAATCTGGGCTAAACTCCAACGGCGATAGATGACTGCTAAAAATAAATCACTAAAGATTTTTTGGCAGGTATTATCTTTATAGTTGTCATTACTAATTTTTAAGATTACCCCTTTCTTACTTTTAGCCGCTTCAAGTTCAGCTTTAATTTCCTTCCATGACAGTTTTGATATTTTAATTTTTTCTTTAAACTGCTTGTATATAAATTTTAACTCACGACAAAATTTATCAAACTCCTGATACTCTACTTCGCTTTGGATATACACCTCCATACGAGCATCTATAAGACGAATACGGCGCTCAAAATAATCCAACATAAAGTTGCTATCCAGTAAAGCTGTGAAAATTTTAAAATCAGCTTCGCTAAATACATTTCCAGACTTATTTCTATTGATATGCTTTAACAGCATGTCTAAAGGATTACTTTTAGAAATATCTTTTTTGTGTTGAGAGTGTCTATTTTTATACAGGTTTGAGGCCAAGTCTCTCCCAATTTCTTTCAACTTCAGATTTTCATTTTTTCCTGAAAGTACATCTATAATATCATTCAATTCTGATGTCAGTTTGAGCCTTTCGGTTACATGATCTGTTTGCTCTACATCTTCTCGTTTTAATATCTGAGTATGCCACCGATCAGGAAATATTACGTCTTGAATAATCTTTGAATTGGGAGCTATCTTCTCTAAGATTTCTTTTAATTCAAGCTTCTCTTTCATTTGCGACGTATTCAATTGTTTCTTGAATACTCTGCAAGAGAGTAAAGCTCTTACAATATTTGCTGATATTTTACTTTCATCTGGACATAATGCATCCCCGACTAACATTGAACCAAAATGCAGGTAATAGTTGGCTGTCATCTCAATAGATGAATGGCCAATAAAATGTGCCAAAATCTTCCAAACATCCTGACGTCCAGCAATACTGTCTGTATCACCCAATAAATAATTTTTAATTTTGGCAATCTGATCAGGTGAGTAGCCAATCCAACTTCTGATTAACGCTTCACTTCCTTTCAAAATTAAAGCTAAATTGTTTGTCGCAGTATGCCTAAAGCTATGAAAGGAATAATCGTGTGGTTCGTTATTGAATAAAGTATCAAAAATTTCCTTTGTCTTAGCACCAATAAAACGAGATGAAAAAATTTGACCAAATTCATCTTGGAAGATAAAACAATCTTCTGCCCCCAACCTTCTTTGATCAACTTTTACATTAAGATGCTTTTTGATTAAGCCAATAAATTCATTCAGTTCACGTTCAGTTAGCAACTCATCAAGACGGATTCCTCGTTTTGCATTTTCCGTTTTAACCTGACGATAATAGTTATTATGAATGAAGATTTTAAAAAATTGAGGATTGCTTGCTGTTAAATAATAATATCGCTCATAGCCAATTGTTTTAACATCCAAATCCGTCATAGCCAAATCTCTCAGCCTTAACCCAAGAATCTCACCAATCCTTAAACCTGTGCGGTAAGCAAGCATACAAATTATTTTGAATATACTTTTTTGTTCTTTACTCAAATCAACTTGGCGATCAATCAAATTATTAAAATGCACCCACATCACTGGAGTTATATATGATGCTCTACACATCTGAAGATCATCAGATTTTAACTGGTCTAAATAATTTACTCGAGGAGCACCAAAATTGTGAATTAAACTGCTATGAAATTTTTTTAAATTTTTTACAGCTTTACCATAGCTATTATATTTCACCTCCCTAACATTATTTTTAGATGCTTTATGTTGTCGTCGCTTATCAGCAATAAATTTTTCACTTAAAATATACTCATATGCTCCCTCAAATTGTTCTTCATCCATCTTCAGAAGATCAAGGTCATGAGTAACAACATACATAAAAAGATCTTCAGCGAATGATGATTTGTAGGTATCCAAGGAACTCAGTGCAATTCCGTCTTTTGCTCTAGAAACATTTGAAGATTGACCACTCACGAGGTAATCCCGATACCATGTCATCAAGGCAATCTGAACACTCACAAGCGCAATATCTTTAGCTATTTCATACTTCTGATTATTGTAACTTTCTTTAAGTGACTGAATATCTTCTGACAATTGCTTAATTGTCTCGGTCTTTTTTCTACCTTGAAATTGCCCTATCAATCCTTTTTTAATTTCTGCGGCACAATGATACCCTGTGCTCAACTTTTGGATATTTTCAGACTTAGGCTTTCGATAAATATCGGTCGGATCATCAAACTTATTTTCGGAAGTAATCGATTTCTTTATTAAAGATTTCTTGTCTTTAAATGCATGAAGTGTCTCAAGCATTTTTAAGGTTGACAATGATAGTGCAGCGCTGTCTAACGTCCCCGTAGATAATGCCGTTGTAAAACCGTCAAGCGTATTCTTTTGACTAAAATACTGCACGTAATCGATATGCTCAAATAACTTATATTTTTCCTTAGAAAAATAATTGCGCAACACACTATTTTGATCAACATCCAATATAGCCAAATCAATATATTGATCTAAGTGATCTTCATTCTGAGTATCAATTGCATCCAAAATGTGAATGAGCCATTTCTCATTCTGACGTTTTTCAACCTGAGTTTCAGATTCTATAATATTAACGAGTCGCACCATCATTAATAGGCTGATTGGTGTGAGATAAATTTGTTTAATTTGAAATGGATTATCGAGATATACTAAATTCGCATATTTCTCATTTTCTACTGGATAATTATATAAGTAACCCGTTTTTGGTGAACCTTGACAATATAAGGATACAAGTCCACTCGACAATTCTGATGGTTTTGATGTGTGCTGAATTAGCAGGAGACTTTCACTTGGGAGATTCTAGGCAGCTAACCGATAAAAGTCTTCTGCCATTTGATTTGGTGTCTTAAAATCCAAGCCTTTTTGAATTCTTCCCTGATTATAAAATAACTCTATATATTTTGTAATATCCGCTTTGGCTTCTTCCCTTGTTTTGTAGTTGCGATGATGGACTAGTTCATTTTTGAGTATGCCCCAGAAACTCTCTATCGGTGCATTATCAAAGCAGTCGCCTTTTTTGCTCATTGAACCCTGAAAATCAAATTTCTCAAGTAAGTTTCGATATTCATTACTGCAATATTGGCTGCCTCTATCTGAATGTACAATGAGATCTTTAGCAGGTTTCTGATTGCGAATAGCCATATTCAATGCATCACAAACAAGCTTGGCTGTCATGCGCTCATTTAAGCTATAGCCAACAACCTGTTTCGTGTAAAGATCTTTGACAGCTGCCAAGTACAACCAGCCCTCAGCCGTCCAAATGTAGGTAATGTCACTCGACCACGCAAGATTAGGCTTCGTCATTGAAAACTGTTGCTTGAGTAAATTGTCATAAATAGAACGGTTGTGATCACTGTTCGTGGTTCTTTTGAAACGCTTATGGCGCTTACAATACAACTGATTTGATTTTTTTATTTGGCGCACAGCATACGTACTTATTTTGATACCTTGCGCTTGTAAATGCTTGGTTAATCGAACATAGCCATAGCTTTGTTTGGTTTCTTCATGGGCTATTTTGACCAAAATTGTCTGCTGATTTCGCTGAATTGATCTTTTACTCATGCCTCGCTTTAGCCAATCATAAAAGCGAGAAACGGATACACGAAGTAATCGAGCCATTAAAATAATCGGAAATAAGTGGCTTTGCGATTTCATATAGGCGTACCTCACTGACTTTCTTTGGCAAAGTACGCTGCTGCCTTTTTTAAAAATTCACGTTCCATTTCAGCTGTTTTGAGCTGTTGTTTAAGCTTCTTATTTTCTTCGAGTAAGGCGTTTAGATCGGGCGAATACTGTTTTGTGCCTGCTAAAGTTCCAGCCTTTGCTTTGTTATTCCAGTTCGAAAGGGTTTGCATTGAAATGCCAAGTTGTCTAGCGGATTCCGATACATTACCTTGGTTCTCTTCAATGGCTTTTATGGCTTCAGCTTTAAATTCTGCGGTGTAAGTCTTCTGTTTCTTGCTCATGGTAAACTCCTAATGAGTATGTATAGTTTACCAAGTTAAACCCTCCTGTTTTTTAAGCACACATCATTTTAACTGATCATTTGAAAAATATGCTCTGAGTGATTTTAAAATCGCCATTAAGTCTTCTTTATGACTACACCCACAATCAATAATTAGTGCCATTAAAAATTGTCGAAAAAGTAATTCCTTTTGCGCATCCGTAAAATCAGCATTAAAAACATCAGTTTTAAGCCTTTTCGGTAATTCAGCTTCCCAAAAGAAATGCAACTTGAGCTTAAACTCATGTAACCTTTGCCCTCTAATCAACTTAATTTGCGTTGATTCAATGTCTTTAATATTTGGAGCTGAATATGCTCTTTGAATAAGCTTAATTTCATATTGATCCTTTAACCACGGAATTTTTGACTCAATTTCTTGCTTTTTTTTCACACATAATTCAGACCAAAATTCCCTTAATTCTTCTAAATCTTTTTTTGAGATTTTTCTATTGTGAAAGTGTTTTTCGACTTTGGCTCTAGCAATATACATTTCAGTTTGAATCTGATCATCGAGTTTCTTTTTTCCACAAGATTCCGTGATCTCATGAATAAGTAATCCTGAAATTTTTTCAAATAAAATATTCACCGAAGTCTCTAGCTTAGTTCGAATTTGCTGTAACTCTTCATCTGTCATGATTAGCCCACCACCGATTTTAATTCAAGCCTTTTGAACAGATGATTTACTGCATATTTAATATCAGTCAAGTAGGTATAAGGCTGTAAAGATGAGTATTTTGAAAATCCAATTTCATTTTGTTGATCGTGCGCATACCAACTCTTAAAAATCGCGTCGGGCAATTCTAAAAAATTCCTTACAAAATGCCGCGTCCAATTGGGATATAACTCATCAATTTCAGGAAAGTTTTCTGATAAATAAGATGCTATATGCTTTTGTGTAAGTGGCTCCAATGTGAAGCTCATGAATTCTGAACCTTTCTTCCAATAAGAAAGGTAATAGTTATGATCTGCTGTATTAGCTAGCTCTAAGGCATTAATGTTTTTGATAAATTCATCATAATGCTGTAACTCATTAACAACGAATTCGATCAGTGGTGAATAACGACCATGTGGACGAGATCTACTGCTCTTATCATGGATATATACAATATTAGTAATAAAATCAAAGTTTTCTCTGATACTAGATGCACCTATAGCAGGACGTGCACCTGAAGACAATAAACAACAAAACCAGATCCAAACACTGAAAGCATTAAATTTTTCAGCAATGTCTTGTTCTTCTTTTAAAACTTGGACAACTTTTAAGTTTAATGTATTTAAGAATTTTTTCGCTTTATCAAATGACCATACACGCTGACTTCCTACGCGGGCTTGCTCTTCTACTTGAATAAATTGCGGACGATCTAAAACATTTACCTCGTTTTTATTTTGAAACCATAGATATATATACTGCTCATATACCTCATTTAAATGTTTATAAGAAAATCCCCCATACGCTAGATCAGGTTGGTGTGAAACCTGTCTACCGATTAAGAAATTTTTCGTAAGATCATCTTTACATATACGGTTCAAATGAAAGGAAAGTTGTAAAGCAATTGAAGTAACTGATATCGGGCCTATACGACGATGATAAAACCATTCTGATAAAGACTTTTCGAAATCTGTATTCGTTAGATTGGAAAGGTTAGCCTCTCTAATTCTATCAATCCACATAGCAGGAATTTGAAATGCCCAAGTTCTATGCTCGTTATATTTATTGTCTTTTTTAGCAATTTGACCTTTCAAATTTTTATTTACATTTGCATCAACGATCCACAAATAATAGGCACGATTGGAGCTACGTTTTAATTGCTTAGTTTTTAGCAATTGGTCGATATCTTGAAATATAACGGCACTCTGCCCGGTAAAGATTGACATCAAGCAACAAGCTGCTTTTGCAGATTCCATGATATCTTTGTTTTCATGAAGTTGGTCAAGTAAAACCTGGTTTACAATTTTTAATAAGGGTATGTCCAAATAGTAAATATTACTCACCGTTGGTTGCTGAGTTCTATCTATATGACGATTCAATTTTGGATGTGAGACAAACGGTGCTAATCTGCGCGTATCTTCATTTAGATTATAATCATACTGCTTAAATACCTTATCTTCATCAACTTCATCATCAATACTATCTTTGTCATCTGAGTAATCAGACTGACTCTCGGTGACTAAAGGCGGGTTATTATAAGTCTGCGGATCAACGGCTAAATCTTCAATACTATCAATCTGATCCGTTTTTTTAATTCTTACATTGTTGTGATAAAAGATATCCTCAACTGCGATTCTGTACTCGTCTAAATACCTTGTTAGAGATTTGATTATATTTTCTGAAACATTAGCATCAAGGCGCTTACAGAATTCTGTGACATGTACATTTTGGGCTTTTGCATAAGTATTGAATTCTTTAATGGTCTTAGCCGTATGATCGAACTCAATAACATGATTAAAATATTGAGAAATTATAGGTAAAGCTTCAGAAAGAAAACCTTTAAAACTTTTTTCCATCATTTTTAAAATTAGATAGAAATTATAGTTTAGCCTTTCAATTTTAGCTTGAGAGTTCTCTATATTGGACATCAACCCAACTAAAAAAATTACAACATTAAAAATTTTCAAAATATTTTGGTTAATCGAAAGTTGTTTTTCTTTATCTATAACATCCGAATCTTCAACATTTTTATATAAAATGCAGATACTTGATGACCCCAAAATATTCTTATATTGAGTCTTAGATTTATTTATTTTCAAATATGAATATATATCTTCACATAATACTTTTAATTCTCTCATGAATTCATCAGTCATATAAGTATTATGAAAATCCTTTACACCACATGAGTCCAATACAACCAAATCCCCCCTATATGAAGATAAAATTTTAGTTAAACAATCACATCTTGATTCAAAAATTTCTAAATTCAATTTATTATTCATTTCAGCATTCCATATTATCAAGTTTATAGTTTTCAAAAATATTTCTAGGTAATTTAAAATAATTTATAAAATCTGTTTTATAAATTATTTTAGGAATATGATATTTATCCCTCTTCAAGATTTCCTTATTAATTAAATAAAATAAATTTTCATCTTCTAATTTAGTTAAATAATCAAAAAGTTCCTTATAGAAGTTAATTCTATATTCACATTTTATTTTGTGACTTTGAAGATAAGTAAATAGCTCTAACCAAAAAATATAGTTAGCTTGATTCTTAAACCAATCTTCATGACTTTTGCCTTCAATGGATAAAAGATACGTATATTGAGTAAGGCTCAAATAGTCTTTCATAACGCGATTAATCATTGAATTTTTCAGTCGATCTTTTACCTTCTTTTGCTCACTAACTCCAACAACAGTAAGTTTTACTGTCTGCTCGACTAGATTGGAATATTTTCTTAGCGAACGTTCAATTAAATTAGTTTTTTTCAAACGCGATAGCTTAAAACTCTTCTTTGTTTTAGCTTGATTTTTGGACATTATTAACTCCAAATTTAACCCTCTAAAAATTTCATAAAGCCTTTTTTTGAGCATGACAAAGCTTAGAGCCTAAATTGAGATGAAATTTAAGCTAATGATATTTTTAAAAAATTACGGATAAAAATTTTATGGATGAGCTAGCATCTCTTGTTATTGCATGTCTTTTTACATTAAATGTAATTAACCTAATAAACAGGAAAAACTAGCTCAATTTTTCTAGACTTCTTCTTTGACACAAGCAAATTTATAGACTTCTGCTTTACTCCATCGAAGACTACGACCATGCCTAATAGGACTTATTGGTCCGTTTTCGTACAATGCCCATTTACGCAAAGTTTGTTCTGCATATCCCAGCAATCTCGCTGCTTCTTTCGTAGTTAGCAAAAGTCGATCTTCAGTGATCTTCTTTTGCCTATGCTTAAGTACCATATCTTTCTATTCCAATTGATTTAAGGATATAAAAGCACATTAAAAATAGTAAAGAAATTGTAATTTTAAACACCATTTCATTACTATTTTTCGTATAATCATACCTATTAATATTAGTAAAGCTGAATGATGTATGGGCCGACCACTAAGAACTAGGATAGATTTTGCAAAAACAATAAGCTGGTATGACTTCTTTTATAATAAATTATTAAATTCCGGTGAAATTAGAAATGAATTTGGTTTAGAGAAGTTACTTTATAAGGAACCAAAAAATGGCTATGTAACAAATTTATTTAAAAAATATAAATTTGGATTATCAACACCTAAAGATGATTGGATTAAAACAGTAGATTCAAAATGTATCGGCTCATCTCATATTATCAATCATCCTATATGGAAAAATTTAAAATATCGAACCACAGAAGAATATTTAATACTACTAGAACTAAACAATCTTCCTGATTATATAATTGAAAATTTAATACAAAATAGACATATAAAAGGTTTTAATAAATCTGATTTAGAAAAAATAGCTAAATATGGCTCTTTAGATAGCCTGTGTGCATTATATTTATTACATCAGTGGGGATATACTATTGGAAGTACAAGTCTAGTAAATGATTGCTGCTCACTAATTATAAACAATTTAGAATTAGTGTTAGAAAAAACCACTTATCTTCAGCGATCACATATATTTTTATTTGATGAAATATGTGATCAGATATTTATTATGGAATTAAAGGGATATAATCGACCACTTAAAATTAAATTAAATTGGCGACAATACAGAAATAGTAATTGGGATATTGAAATTCGAGAAAAATCTAAAAAAATTGAAGATGAGCTTATTTCCCACCCAAAAACAAGCCATTTAATACCTTGCATAGATGAGAGCCTTGCAGATCTATATAAAAAGATTTTAGGATAAAGAGACTTTATTAAAAATCGTATTCTACGAGTATTACTATTTACCTACAACTTCTAAATGAATAGTAATACCTTCTAAAAATAAAAGAATCTAATTGCAAAAGATAAACAAAGATGCCATTAAACTTATTACTATAGAACTATTCAATATATTAGACTTCTTCCGAAAGTATGTTTTACTTAATTTTTAAATCAGCTAAAAACCTTATAAAATATAGCTCGCGACTGTTTAAATTTTACTAACGCAAGTGGTCTATTATATAAAGATAAAATCTATATTTTCTCTCTTTTTTTTTGGTAAAAATATTTTAAATTGAAATAAATCGCTTATTTTTCAACTAAATTGACGATATTCCAACACAATTCAAAATCCAATTCTCATATTCTTGTAGTGTTTCGCGTAGCATATCCATTGGGCGTACAATGTAATGCCTTTCAACTAACGCACTTGGCTTATGACCAGAAATCTGTGCTAAAGATCCTTCATTAATTTGAGCCCAAATTGCTAACGTTTTATACGACCTTCTTAAGCCATGGGGGGTAAGTACAATATTTAATTTTTTACATATTTTCTCTAAGCTATCGTAGGGATTAACAATATAGCCACATTCAGAGTCCTTACTGCTAAATACAAATTCAGAATCAGAATTTTTCTTTAGCTCTAATAAAAGAATTTCAACAAATGTTGTGAGAGGGATTAGGCGACCTGTATCTTCAATTTTATCTTTTACCTTTGCAGTTTTCCAACGAAAATCGACATCTTTCCATTTTAATGAAAGTAACTCATTTTTTCTGCAACCGGTGATTAAACTACATATCAAAAAAATTGCGATTTTTCTATTAGTTAACTTATTGACTTCTTCAAACCAAGGTTTTAGGTGCTGTTTCATTAAACAATCATTTTTGGCTTTTGGAGAAGGGACTTTATCTTTAACCTTTTTAGAGTTATATGATTTCGGAGGCACTAGATTCTCATAATCCTCATGTTCCTCACACCAATTGAGGAAAGCTCGTGTGAGTCGATATGCTTTACCTGATGTTGTTGGACGGTAGTCATTTTGATCAAGCCAGTCACAAAATACATCTGCAGTTAATTCAGAAAGTTTATAATCAAACAGTTGATAAATGGGTTGACTGGCATACACACTTTTTCTTTCAGGATCATAACCACCTCTCGATAATTCGATATGATCCTGATAGCTTCTTGGCCGCCAATTAGGTTGCCTTGCTGCTAAATATTCATACCATACGTCTTTAAATTTAATAGTCTTACGTTTTTCTTGTTTTAACAACTCTTTATTATCAGCTAAAGCCTTCTTACGCTCAATAAAAGGATCAATGCCTTTATTGCACATAATCGCTAATTCTTGTGCATATTTACGAGCATCTTCTAATTTCCACGTATTAACATCGCCAATTTTGATACGGCGATTTTGAAGTCCAATACGGCCTTGGAAAATGTAGCTCTTATTATTTTTAGGTGTAACTTTAACGCCGAATCCAGGTGTTCTTTCATCCCAAAAAAAAGTTGGTTTGGTCTTATCTGTACAATCAATTTTGTCTATAGCTGGTTTTGTAAACTTCATTCTAGTAAGCATCTGGTAAGCAAATAGTACTAAAAATCAATATATATCAATCAACAAAAAGAGTGAACAGTAAACTTTAAAAATTTATTAAATAGATGATATTATTAATTATATTCACTTAAGTCGTTGATTTTTTATTTTTATATTAACGGACTCATAATCCGTTGGTCCACAGTTCAAGTCTGTGTGGGCCCACCATATAAAACAACCCCTTACGTGCATTAATCGTGAGGGGTTTTTTAATGTTAAAAGCTAAGTAAAGTTTGTCTAAGCCTTTAAAAGATATGGCAGATAACATATAGATACGTACAAAACTTCAAGTCAACTTGAGTAAGCTACGATTGGTTAATACGAGAAGTAGGTTATAAAGAAATACATTCAAGAAAAATTTAAAAGCTTAAGTTCTAGATACCCTTAAATAAAGTCACGATTTGTTATACTTAAAAGGTATTATTTTATTCATTATAAGCAAATGTTTTTTGATTCATGACATTTAGAAATACTATATATTTCACACTTTAAAAGCACAAATATTAAGACTCAACCTGTTCAGGCTTTCTTAAGTCCAAATAAAACTCAACAATTGACCAAATAACAATCAAAGCAAACATAGCAACAGCGAATAACACAGCAGTTAAATAAATCATGCTTGAGTTCTCCGTTAGAAAACGAGTTAAGACCAACAGGTTAAAAATTTTAACCTACGACAAAAGTCTAATAAGAATTTCTGACGGTGCCTAGCCATATTTAGCAAATTTTTAAGAGTATTTTTATCTATGATGATAGCTTTGCTATATAAAATTTAACCGATTTATTGCTAAAAAGTATAATTCTTCAATCCCCCCTTCTTATTCCGATTTGAAATATATGCATAATTCAGATCAAAGCTCACTTAAATCCTCTTGACTGATGATCCAAACAAGCAGAAATTACACCTTTTTAAAATCACCGTACCACCGACTATGTTGAAAAAGTTTATTGGCGAATCTGCATTTAAATTGGCAGGCTGGAAATACCACGTAGAGCCTGATGTTTTAGAAAATAAACAAGTGATCGTCGGCTTTGAACACACCTCAATGATGGATGCTGTTCTTTCACTGGCCCTTTGCCAAATTTACGACATTAAAATTCACACGCTGATTAAAAAAGAACTCTTTAAAGGTCCATTTAAACCTGTTCTTGAAGCGATTGGCGGTATTCCTGTAGACCGTAAAGCCAATAAAGACATCGTGACTCAAATGGTTGAGCATTTTGAAGCCAATGAAAAATTTAATTTAGTCATTGCTCCAGAAGCGACACGAGCAGAACATGGTGAAGCACGAAAACCGATTCGCACAGGCTTTTGGTATATCGCTAAAGCTGCAGGTGTGCCAATTGTATTAATGTATGCCAACTCAAAAACCAAACAAGGCGGTATTTTCGGTAAGATTTACCCAACTGACCTCGATCACGATTTAGCTTTAATTAAGCAGCTCTATAAAGATAAAGTAGGTTTAGACATCGTGATCCCAGAACCTAAAAATAAAGACTAAGTGCCATTCACGTTTTTTTAAGATATACGTACTTAAAGATATAAATGTATCGTGCTCCATGCATTGTACATTTATATCTTCCTTTTATAACAAGATCACCTCGCTCCTTTCAGCCCAATTCTCATCATAAGAAAAATTACAGTACGAGCGTTTAGACATTTCGCATTATTTTCTCAAATTTGGATATTTTTTTTTCAACTACTCAATTCCTGAAATCCAGTACTTTCACACAAAAAAGCCATTATGGTAGAATTTGCTCAATTTGATAGGCATAAGGCCAATCTACAAGGAGCATATTTCGCATGGCGGGTCATTCCAAGTGGGCTAATACTAAGCATCGTAAAGCAAAACAAGATGCGAGCCGCGCTAAAGTATTCACAAAATTTATCCGTGAAATCGTGACAGCTGCACGTTTAGGCGGCGGTGATGTAGCGTCTAACCCACGTTTACGTGCTGTTGTTGAAAAAGCATTAGTTGCAAACATGACACGTGACACCATTAACCGTGCAATCCAACGTGGTGTAGGCGGTGAAGAAAATGCTGATCTAAAAGAAGTCACTTACGAAGGTTATGGCGTTGGTGGTGTTGCTGTCATCATTGAAACAATGACTGACAACTTGAACCGTACTGTTCCTGACGTTCGTCACTGTTTCTCTAAAACTGATGGTAATTTAGGTACTGCAGGTTCAGTGGCTTATATGTTTACCAAACGTGGTGAGATTACTTTTGAAGATGTTTCTTTAGAAGATCAAATCATGGACATCGCTTTAGAAGCGGGTGCTGAAGACATCGAAGTGGACGAAGAAGAAATTCTAGTTATCACCACACCTGAAACTTTCGGTGAAGTTCAGGATGCGCTAGCAGCAGCAGGTTTAAAATCTGATAACGCCGAAGTGGTCATGAACCCTTCAACTAAAGCGTTAATTTCAGATATCGAACAAGCGAAAAAAATCATCAAAATGATTGATATGTTTGAAGATCTAGACGACGTTCAAAACGTGTATACCAACGTTGAATTTACAGATGAAGTGATGGCTGAATTAGAAGCTCTATAATTCAATCGAGTGAAGTATAAAACGCACCCTTCGGTGCGTTTTTTATTGCCTAGCTTTCAACTGTTTGAGTTTATATATGAGGGCTGCATTTAAACCTTATTTAATAAGCCATTACAGTTAAAAACATTATATTGTTTAATTACAAAGCTCGAATGTAATGCGACCACATGTTCAATTTTACCAATGCGTTTGAGTAAAATTTCACTATAGTTTTCCATATCTCGTGCAACGACTTCCACAATAAAATCGGCAGACTGCCCTGTCACTAAAAATGCATTGATGACTTCCGGAATACTTTCAAGTTCTTCTAAAAATTTAGCAAAAGTATCTGTATCATGTTTGCTTAAGGACACCTGTAGCAGCACATGCAAACTAAAGCCCAATTTTTGATAATTAATTTCACGTTTTAGACCACTGATAATATTGTGATCAATCAATTGTTTGATCCGACGATGAACTGAACTGACCGATAAATTCACTCGCTCTGACAGTTCATTTAAATTGACATCTTCATGGGTCAAAATTTCTAAAATTTGTTTATCAAAACGGTCTAGTTCCATCAGTCTACTCCAGCCATTTTTGAAAACAGTGCTGATGATCCAGATTCATCAAACACCTGTTGTCATTTTCAATGTTATTTTAAGTTTTAAAATCAGCATTTATGTGCAAGTTTTCTCATGTATAGCATGATTTATTAAAAATAATAAAGCTCATATGCATTATGAACATAATAATTTTCATATATATCGTGTTTAAATGAATGTTTTTTCATCAAAGTTTAGTTTTTATATTCTAAATAACGCCTTTAGACAACCTACCAATAAAGCTTCAAAAATGCATTCCATTGATCTGAATAAATCAATTTCAGATAAAAGGGAAAGATATTTTATTTATATTTTTCAATTTTTTATTTTTACTTTATTTTTCAATGTGCGCTCTATGTCACATTTCTTTTTTTTCACTTATTTACTTGGTTTGGTAATTACATTAAAAAATAGCGGCGGTTCATAAATATACAAAAAAAACAAAAACGGAAGAATAAACATGGCAATTAAATCACTGAGTTCACTCAGCTCAAAATTAAGTTCTGTACTAAGCCCTTCCCTACAGCTCAGTACAATTAGCAGCACGGTCAGTAACCTACTTAGCCCGCTTAAACCTACAACCAATATCACGGATACGCTGACAGGATTATTGGGTAATTTAGGTGGCACAAAGTCTTTTGATTTTAGCGCACTGACTAAAACGCTGCCCCAAGTGATTAGCACGATTCAAAGTCTTACATCCAATAACGGTTCAAATTCGGATGCACTCAAGACTTTGATGACAACACTGCAACCGCTCCTACAAAATTTAGGTGGCAACGCTGGCTCAACAGAGATGAATCAGTTGGTTCAATCCTTACCTACCATTGTCAACAGCTTGCAAAGTTTACTGAGTAGCACCAATAATCAAGGTAATCTTCCTGACAATATTAGCAGTGCTGTAAATGCCATCAAACCATTGCTTGCTATGCTTGGAAGCGCAACTGGGTCAACGGATTCAACGCAAATTATCAATACACTCAGTCAAGTTTTAGAATATGCGCAACCCATTATTCAGATGATTGGGAGCTCGTCTTCTGGAAACATTGACTTTGGGCAAATTGCACAAGGTGCAACGAGTGCCCTCCTACCTTTATTAGCCTCAATCAATAAAGATAACTCAACTATTGATATGGAACAGTTGAGCCATGCTTTACCGACTGTGATTGGAAGTGTGACCAATCTAGTGACCGCCATTTCATCAGCCAACCAAGGCAATATCCCTGAGACCATTTCAGGGGTGATCAAAGGACTTAATCCGCTTTTAGATTTACTGGCAAAAAGCGATGTCATCGATACGGATCAGGCTCAAACCGTCAAAGCGATTTATGATGTATTAAATAGCGTGAGCACCATTTTGGATGTGGTCAACAATCCAGCCTTACTGACGCTTTCAACTAATTTAAATCAAGTGATTGACTCGTTGAAACCAGTCATTGCTCTGATGGACAGCAATGGTGAAGCGACTCAGTTCCTCGATCAACTGACCATTCCAGATCTTGGCGATTTACTTGGCAATCTTGCTCCTGAAAAAATTGATCTTGGTTCTATCACGGATCAGTTCAACCAATTGACTGAAAACCTCACGGGCCAATTACCGAATATTAATGACCTATTGGAAAATTTAGGTTCTGCTCAAGGTGATTTTGATATCTCCACCATCATCCCAAGTATTAAGGATGCGCTAGGCAATATATTCTACCCTGTTATGCCGCTGAATACTTTACAAGCCGATAGTATCAGTCCAGTGCTGAATATTTTGGATATTCAACAACAAAGCTATATTTAAGGATTGAATGTCTGATGAAAAAGCGCGCTGTTAGGCGCGCTTTTTTAAAGCAGTATGACGCAAAGTTTTCATATAAAGAGCTTATACACCACGCCAATCTACACGTGCGTTACGTTCTGTTTGGTATATACGTTGCACATATTGACCTAAAGGCAAATCGCTCAAATAGGCTTTGTAAGCTTTAAACTCTTCTGACAAGGTTTCGCCATGCTCTTTTTCCCACGGCGTTCCAACAATCTCTAATATCGGCGCCAACATTGAACACACTGCAATATCAGCCAAACCTAATCGGTCGCCTACAAAATAACGCCCACCTTGTTCGATCAGACGTTGATTTAAATCAACCACAATTTCGTCCAATCGCTCACGTGAAGCCGCAACCTTATCCGTATCTAATTGATAACCTTTAGAAACCAGTGCCTTTATAATGGGCTTGGAATATTTTTCAAACTGACGTAAATAGCCCTTTTCACCAATTAAAATATCAAGTGATTCTTCACTTTCATTTAATACATGTGCCAACCCCCAACGGCGCACATGTTGGCCTAACTCAATGGAGAGTTCATTAATTTCTAAAGCGTCTTCACGCAGTTTGACATCTGGACGGATCAGACTATGTTCGGGGTAGGTCGCATCCAAGTAAAAGGCGATTTGAGTTGAATCTGCAACCCAATGATCTTGATCACGTAAAATCGGTAATTTGTTTTGCCCTGTTTTAAGCTGTGCAAATGCACGATGTACACCCGGCATTAAATTATGAGCCACATAATCCAACTCTTTATGATCGAGTAACCAGCGCGCCTTTTCACAAAAATGTGAGAGTGGAAACTGGTAGAGAGTTCGCATAAATGCTCCAAGTTTTTGTTGTAACTGTGGTTTATAAAACCCAGTAATTTTATAGGGATACTTTAGTCACTGTGTTATTGAAACACAATGTCATTTTTGCACCTATAGCTAAATACCAAATAAATCATTACAGTAATCTTTAAATAATTTATCAATATCTTTAACTCTAAACTTAGTTCGAATCGCCTTGACTCGTGACCACATATTTTCTATTGGATTTAAATCTGGACTATATTTAGGAAGCCACACAATGTAATGGCCTGCACAACGTATCAACTCCTGAAGTCTTTTCCCTTTGTGAAAGGTCGCATTGTCCATAATCAAAACACTGCTTTCTTTCAACTTAGGTAATAAATCCTGTTCAATCCAACATTCAAATACTTCTGTATTCACAGAACAATTAAACACACCAACTGTCAACAATCTATTTTCGATAATTGCACCGATCGCATTACTGCAATTCTTCAACTGCCAGTTAAATTCACCTTCAGCACGTGTTCCTTGAAGGCTATAACTATGAGTTCTGGTACTTTCACTTTGAAAACCACTTTCATCTATGTAAATCAGAGGCAATTTCCCTTCTAAACACTCTATGAGATTTTGAAATTGCTGACGTTGATTTTGATCTGCTTTAGGATGCTTTAACGTCTTTTTTTACGCGATATTCCTGCGGCATGTAATGCATTAAATACCGCATGAGTGCTTACTCCTAAACGTTCAGCTCGCTCATACTGATAATCATCAGGATATTGTTCAACACCCTTCAATATTTGCTCTCTGCTAATTTTAGCTGGACGGCCAGGAATAGGTTTGTTTGTAGTGGACTTTTTCCAGTTCTGAATCGTTTGTATACAGATGTTAAAATGCTGTGCTGCTTTTCGCACAGACATTTCATCTCGAATCATAATTTCTATGACTTTGTCTTTAAAATCTTTTGAATATCCCATATCTCTATTGTTCTATAGTTTTTAGGATTTGGCTATATTCTGCATCCGTAGTGCAACTTAAGCTTTATTCAGACGTGAATTTATCTCGATCTCAGCGCGATTCAATAAGATAAGTTGTCATTAAAAAGTAAACATGTATTCTTTTCCGAATTGGTTTGATACTTTCTCCACCCATTGCTCTATTTTATCAGCTGTCATGACTTGAAAATCTCGCCAATAATATTTCATCTGCTTCCATACCATCTCGATTCGATTTAACTCAGGGCTATAAGCTGGAATAAAATACAGATTCGTCGAAAAGTTAGTTTTAAGTAGCTCTCTGTAATCAGCCATCTTTTTACTTCTATGAATCGAGGCATTATCAACAATAAGAACCAATGGAAGGTTATACGTCTGTTTAACTTGTTGAGCTATTCCAGTTAAATAGGCATAAAACCAAGTGCTTGTAACTGACTCTTGTAAACAACTTGTCACCAGTTTCCCCGTTGAAAGCAAACACCCCATGACATTAACTCGTTTTAATCTTATTGCATCAACCGCATGAACATTACCTATCTTTGTCCACGCATAGCGGTTATCAGGTGTAGATGAAAACCCTGTTTCATCAACATAACCTAATATAATTTCACCACGTGCCGCTTGCTCTCGTAATTCTTCAATCTGCTGTGTTGCTTGTTCAAATACAATCGGATCTCTTTTTTTTCAAGCTATGACGGGTACGCTTGAAGACCATACCTGAATCACGTAAAAACTTACGAATGGTTTCAACAGACACGGACACTTCGTATTCTTCATGTAGTTTGACTCGGATTTGTTCTGCATTGAGTGGACTTGTATTGACCCAATCTAAGATTTTCGCCTGATAGTCTGAGATCAATGTATTGGGTCGACCTGAGCGATGACCTTCTTTAATCGATTCAAACTCATACAATTCCCAACGTCGGCGTTGTAGCCTTATGGTTTCTGGGATACGTTCTTGTAGAGTGGCAACTTCTGCAACACTTTTACCTTCGGAAAGCCAGAGAATAGTTTGGGCACGTTGTCTTTCACGCCAATGTTTTGCATGTTTGGCCAGAAAAATGAGTCGTTCTCGCTGTTCTAAACTAAGTGGTACAGAAACAATCCGAGGCATGTGTGAACATCTGTTAACTAAAAAAACCTTTTCGCATGATTAGTTATTTTTGTCAACTTATACATTCTCCTGCCCATATCACCTGACTTTATTATGGCTTTCATGTAAAATCATCCACAATTTTTTTATAATACTTTGTGAGTTATTTCATGGGTTTTAACTGTGGTATTGTCGGCCTGCCGAACGTTGGTAAATCAACGCTTTTCAACGCATTAACCAAAGCTGCGATTGCTGCTGAAAACTTCCCATTCTGTACAATTGAGCCAAATACTGGGATTGTACCTGTACCTGACCCACGTATGGATAAACTTGCTGAAATTGTAAACCCACAACGTGTTGTCCCAACCACGATGGAATTTGTGGATATCGCAGGTCTCGTTGCTGGTGCATCTAAAGGTGAAGGCCTTGGTAACCAATTCTTAGCCAACATTCGTGAAACGGATGCTATTGCACATGTTGTACGTTGTTTTGAAGACGAGAATGTCATTCACGTAAATGGCAAAATTGACCCACTTGACGATATCGCAACAATCAACACTGAACTTGCACTTGCTGACTTAGAAGCTGTTTCTAAAGCAATTACACGTCTAGCAAAATCTGCAAAAGGTGGCGATAAAGAAGCGATTGCGACCAAAGCTGTTTTAGACAAAATCTTACCTTTACTGGATGAAGGTAAACCTGCGCGTGCAGCTGACCTTGATGAAGATGAACGTAAATTGGTGCGTGGTTATGGCTTCTTAACCCTTAAACCAACCATGTATATTGCCAACGTTGCAGAAGATGGTTTCGAAAATAACCCTCACTTAGAAGCAGTACAAAAATTAGCTGCTGAAGAAAATGCGATTGTGGTTCCACTTTGCAACCAAATCGAAGCAGAAATTTCATTACTTGAAGACGAAGACCGTGCGGAATTCCTTGAAGCTTTAGGCATGGAAGAACCTGGTCTAAACGTAGTTATTCGTGCAGGTTATGGCTTACTCGGCCTTCAAACATACTTCACAGCTGGTGTACAAGAAGTTCGTGCTTGGACAGTAAAAATTGGTGCAACTGCACCTCAAGCTGCAGGTGTGATTCACACTGACTTCGAAAAAGGCTTTATTCGTGCTGAATGTGTTGCCTACAACGACTTCGTTCAATACAATGGTGAAGCTGGCGCTAAAGAAGCAGGTAAATGGCGTTTAGAAGGTAAAACATACATCGTTCAAGATGGCGATGTTTTACACTTCCGTTTTAACGTATAAAACAGCACCCATAAGAAGCCAGCAATTTGCTGGCTTCTTTAATTTTAGGCAAATGATGAAGCCAAAAAATAAGCATATTTAAAAACTTAAAACCTGCTTAAAAACAAAATTATATCGACACGAATACATGATTTGGTTGCTGAGTCACCACAGTGCAACGACTTAAATCGCTACCGTTCTGCTATAAATTTACTCATAGGCACTAATGCCTATTTTCATAGAACAATAGCAATGAAAAAAATCAGCAAAATTCTAACAGCAGGTATCTTTACAATGCTTAGTGTAACTGCGTTTGCATGTCCACAAGGCACCAAACTTACAGGTGGCACAGGTGCAAACCATAAAGGTGGTACTTGTGTTTCCATTGCTAAAGATGCAAAACATCAGGACCGTACTGCTACACATGCAGCACAAGTTGCACAGCATGATGCAAAAGTCGCTCGACACGATGCAAAACAAGCCAGCCAATTGGCTCAGAGTAAAGTGAAACATAATCAAAAATTAGCAAAACATGATGCAGCTCAAGCACAGCATCTTGCAACACAAGCAAAATCAGAAGCTAAAACTTCAGCCCATGCTGCCAAAGCTGCAAATACTGACGCAAAAGCAAAAATCGCTGCACAAAAGGTCGCAGCGGAACAACATAAAGTTGCTGTGAAATCCTAAACAGTTGAGAATCAACACATCGCAAAAAAAGCCGGAATTATCCGGCTTTTTTATTCAACTCATTTATGGTTGAGCAATATGTAATGCTTTTGCATCCATCTCTGCACGCTGTCTTCTTGCTTCTGTCAACATGCGTTGTTCAAGCTCTTTACGAAAGCCGAGTAGAAACACAAATTCTGCTAGGACAAATAAAGGCCCTATTGCCAAGCCAATAACATCATCCATAAACGCAGGCTTTTTCTTTTCATAATAATGACCGATAAATTGGATGATCCAACCCACAACAAAGATCCCCACACTCCAGATCAACCATGACATAAGGCTCATTTTTGCGATCATTAAGGCTAAGGGATATGTGACGGCAAACACCAAAAGCATAATCAAACCGAAAATTTTATCTAAACTCAGGTAATAAATGACACTGGCAATAATCAACAACAATGCAAGGGTCAGTTCAAAACCTGAAATCATCAGCCCTGCTCGTGCGGTTAGACACATAATCGAAAATACAATAAGCGGAATACCCACAAAATGTGTCAGCACATTTTTTCGATCCAAATGATATGCTGCATATTGGCTTAGCAGCTTTTCAAGTTTGCTCATCAACTTACTCCTTGTTCATTCACTCATTTCACTATATAAAAAATGCATCAATAAAGTTGTCATCTAATAGACAAGTTGGACCATAAAATAAGGATATGCTGTGCTGGACGCTCAATATGTGCATCAACTCAATAAAAATGTGTGGTATTCAGGCTTAAATATTTCCTTCCAAGACTTTATCTGCCGCCATGCCCTGACCTTAACTTTCGAAAAAGACGCACGTGTTTTTTTATCAGGACAGCGTTTTAATGGTATGTATGCGGTCTTAGAAGGCGCAGTTCGCTTAGGCTATATTGATATTCATGGCAAAGAAGCGATTGCCGCCATTGCTGAGCCGATTATGTGGTTTGGCGAAATATCCTTGGTTGACCAATTACCACGTTCTCACGATGCCATCTGTACCAAAAAGTCCACCTTATTACACTTACCGGCTCAAGCAATTCAGCAATTATTACAACAACACCCTGAGTTTTGGTTTCATATTGCCCAGCTCACCAGTCAAAAACTTCGCTATGCCTTTATGGAACTCATAGCCTTACAAACGCAAAGTTTAAGTCAACGTCTCGCACAGCGTCTGCTGTTTATTTTAAATGGATATGGAAATCATTTGGAAATTGAGCAACACACCATACACATCTCACAGGAACAACTCGCGCAACTGATGAATTGCTCAAGACAATCAGTCAATCAGGAGCTTCAGCAGTTGGAAAAAATGCAGGTGCTTCGTGTAGCGTTTAAACAAATTGAAATTTTAGATCTAGCGCAGTTACATCAGATTGCTCATGCACTTCCTGTGCATGATGTCTGACATTTGTGATTTAAATAAGTGCATTTAATTGCACCAGAATGATTCTTTATAATTATTTTGCTTTTATTTGTGGCACTTCGCTTTATCGAATTTTGATCAAGACAATAATTGGCAAACATTTACACTGTCAAAACCATTTGTACATGCTGCAACTTCTTGAGTTGATGCTTCTGATTTGTCTTCAGTTGCTGCTTGTACATTGACTGCTGTAGTCAAAACAGCCAAAACCGATAACATCATTAATGTTTTTTTCATCTTAATCACCTATTCAACGTCTTTAATTTAATTTACATACTTCATCTTTTACGCAGTTATTTTTACATATTTTATCAAATACTGATAATTTTAATTTTTTATCACATTATCTATACTTCGTATTATTAATATTTTAAAAATATTAATTAAAGGGAAGGACAGACGACTGGCGTTCTAAAATGGAGTATTTTTTATCACTGAATCTTTATAAAAAATAATTATGTACTTAATAATCAATGCTTTTTATCTATTTGACTTCAAAAAACAACCATACAATTTGGAATTTAGCTCAATACCAAGACAGCAGTCTGATTTAATTTTTATATGAAATAGCGATACTTTGAGGAGGATTTTCCAATCCTCTCTTATAGATTTATTCTTGTTTTTTGATATTTTCCAAAAAAAAGCAGTGAATCTTCACTGCTTTGATCGGGTTAAACGCCTACTTTTTTCGGATCGGTATTTCCAAGTTCAGGGTTTTCAATCGCACCTTTGCATTGATTTTTATCACGCTCATAATCAGCTTGCTTCTGTGCAACAGTCGAACTCTGATCAATGCTTTCACGTGCCCAAATTTCCAGACTTGTTAAAGCCTTACGACACAGTGCATATTTACCTTCAGTCACAGAATCGGTCATTTTGACATTGATACGCCATTCGGTACTCAATTTACGCGCTGGAATACGAACTTTCTCTTCCATCTGATCGACTTGTTTTGCATAAACAATCGGATCGACTTCATTGATAAACGCCCAAGCTTTGGCAGCATACTCCGTTGCATCATTGGTTAATTTAGGTGCTGCTTTAATTTCGACTTGAGCTTGTTCAGCTCCATCATTACCACAGGCCTGCAACAACACCGTGCTGCTCAATAATGAAACAATCAGTATCCCACGCATCTTTAACCTCTGCATATCCGGCTCATTTCAGCAAACATATTCGGCAATATGCTAGTGAATTCGCGTACAATACTCAATCATCATTTGACCTGTTGTTCAACTCTTTCAAAGGTGTGTCGTGTCTGAGCACAAACTTCCTACAGTTCAGCCTGCGGGTTTTTGGCAAGGTGCTAAAGATAGTCAAGCCATTATCTTTACCTATCTTCCTGTTTCTTTTGCATTTGGGGTGTCCGCGACTCAATTTGGTTTCACTGCGTGGGAAGCCTTATTTTTATCATGCTCTATGTATGCAGGTGCCAGTCAGTTTCTCGTCGTTGCTTTACTTGGAAGTGGAACATCTATTTGGATGACTGCTCTTACTGTAATTGCCCTCGATATCCGCCATTTACTCTATGGCCCTGCCTTACAAAACTTGATTCAAGACCGACTCAATTTAAAGAAAACGGCAGTTTGGGCTTGGGGTTTAACCGACGAAGTTTTCGCATCAGGCATGATCAAACTGTCGCAACGTCGTCAAGAATGGTCAGAATCTTGGATGTTAGGACTCAGCTTATTTAGTTGGCTGTCTTGGGCAACAGGCTCATTTTTAGGCGGTTTATTTGCCGATCAAGTCAGCAACCTTCCACAATTTTTACAAGCCGCACTCGACTTCCTACTGCCTGCATTGTTTTTAAGCTTTTTACTCGCAGCATTTGAGAAAAAACATACATTTGTGGTCACGGTTACAATTATTGTTTCTGCAATTGCCTGCTACTTTATCGACTTGTCTGCCGCGATTTTTATCGGTATTTCTTCTGGTATTTTTGCCGGTTTATTCAAACATTATGTCTTAAAAAAACCTGATCCTGAACATATGGGTGAAGCATCATGAATCTAGAAATTATCTTGGTCGGGATCTTGGTCGGAATTGCGAATTTTGCATCACGGTTTGGGCCATTTTTTGTAATTCAGAAATTTCAGCAAGGTTCACAGCAGCGTGGTTCTTTATGGCTCAAAATCGCTTTGGGCTCGATTGGCATTGCCGCAATTAGTTCAATGTTGGTGGTTGCAACCTTACCACCTTTGCTTGAGACACCAAATAAAAGCTTTGCCATGTTGGTTGGTTTTGCTGTGCTTGCAGGCTTGTATTTCAAGTTTAAAAAAATTGTCCCTGCTACACTGACTGCGGCACTGACTTACGGCTTAGTCTATACCTATATACCTTTTCATCTCTAAAGCTGAGTCAGCGACAATCCAAATAAAAACCTCAAGCACAAGCTTCTTCAGCCTGTGCCTTTTAATTAGCAATATTTATGAGATAGTCAACGCATAACATAAAAATCTAGCGAAACCCCATAGATGGCAAAGTACCATTGTATTCAAGGCAAAATTTATATTCATTCTAGACAACCATCTAAATTGAGTTGGGGACTGCATAGGCCCATCGAAAGCGTATATTTTCAATGCTTCATTCAAAGCCAGCTGTTCAGTGGTAATTTCTGCGCTGTACATTGCCAACCTGCAGATCTGATCCGCGCCATTTATATAGAGAAAAATCAGCAAAAGACGATTGTGGGCTTATATAACTACACACAGCAGATTCTGCACTTACATCCACGCCGCCTGATGTTTTCACACATATCGATACCCCGCTTGTTTAGCAATTTTCTGCAGCTGACCGACTTCTTATTGATTTTTCTATTGTGTATTTTCAGCATTGGCGCATGGCTCAATTCATCATTTCACCTTCTATCGGTAGCTGCAGACGCGCTCTATTTCACTGCCATTTTAATTAGCTTAATATTGATTATATGCATATGCGCCGTACCACTGCTCGGATTGCTGTACTGGCCCAACTTCCGTCAAACATCTGTGCAGCTCCGTGCACTGCAATGTGCAAATTTGGATATTGAGCCACTCCCTGCATCTGTAAAAAATGTAGGCATATTTAAAGTGAATTTAACTAAAAACAACTAATTACCACTTTTTAAAGATTTTAACAGATAAATAATTACACGAACGCTCCCCCATAAAGATATAAAAAAAATTGTTGGACAATATCATTTATTTATGTGAACACTCTCTTATCTCTCGAACAAGTTCTGCTATGCTTAAATTCCCATAAAATCAAGCATGGATGATTTACATGAGCGTCACTATTGGTACTCCACTTCAGTCTTCAGCGTATAAAGTCTTACTGTTAGGTTCTGGTGAACTCGGTAAAGAAGTTGTGATTTCATTGCAACGTTTGGGTGTAGAAGTTCATGCTGCCGATCGTTATGACCATGCTCCTGCCATGCAAGTTGCACATTTTTCTCATACTTTAAATATGGCAGATCCTGAGGCACTTAAAGCTTTAATTTCTCAAGTGAAGCCTCATTTGATTGTTCCTGAAATTGAAGCTATTGCGACTCAAGTTTTAGTCGAGATCGAAGAACAAAATATTGCCACTGTCATTCCTTCTGCAAAAGCTGTCAACCTGACGATGAACCGTGAAGGGATTCGCCGTCTAGCTGCCGAAGAGCTTGGACTCCCGACTTCAGCCTACCGATTTGCCAATACCCTTGAAGCGTTCCGTGCTGCATGCGATGACATTGGCTATCCAAACTTTGTTAAGCCTGTCATGTCGTCTTCGGGTAAAGGACAGTCACGTGTAAAAAGCTTTGATGAAGTCGATGCTGCTTGGGAATATGCACAAACAGGTGGACGTGTAAATCAAGGTACTGTGATTGTGGAATCACAAATTGACTTTGACTTTGAAATCACCCTGCTGACTGTTCGTGCAAAAAATGCAGAAACAGGTGAAATTGAAACATCATTTTGCGACCCGATTGGCCACCGCCAAGACGCTGGTGACTATGTAGAAAGTTGGCAGCCACAACTCATGACTGCTCTTGCTTTAGAGGAAGCCAAGCGTATTGCCAATAAAGTAACCATTGCATTAGGTGGATGTGGCATTTTTGGGGTGGAACTGTTTGTCAAAGGCGATAAAGTATGGTTTAGTGAGGTATCACCTCGTCCACACGATACAGGCCTTGTCACGCTTGCATCGCAATTCCAAAGCGAATTCGAACTGCATGCACGTGCCATTCTTGGTCTGCCTGTGAATACTGCTCGACACAGTACTGCTGCGAGCGCAGTCATCTATGCAGGCGTGGATGATACCAATTTATCATTTACTGGCTTAAATCTTGCTTTGGCTAATCCAGACACCGATTTACGCCTCTTTGGTAAACCAGAAGGCTTTAAACGTCGCCGTATGGGCGTAGCAACAGCACGCGCTGAAACCACAGATCACGCGCGTGAACTTGCTCAACATGCTGCACAACAAGTCAGTGTTCAACAAAACTAAGTTTGTAACACCTTAACGGACCACTGTTCATGATCAATACGCTTCCTCTGCTGAATTACATTAAAAGTAACCACGACATTCAGGCGATTAACCAATGGCGCTCAGATGTTGAAAATCAGCTACAGGAATGCTTTGAAAATGGACAGTCGATTCGTGATGTGATTTTGGCTCGTTCGAATCTAATCGATGAAGCCTTAAAGTTCTTATGGACACATGCTGAACTCGACCAAACCGATCTCGGTTTGTTTGCTGTAGGTGGCTATGGTCGCCGTGAAATGCTGCCATACTCCGACGTCGATATCATGATTTTGTCTGAAGATGAAATCAGCCCAGAACAAGAAAAACTCATCTCCAGCTTTATTTCAACACTTTGGGATGTTGGTAATTTCAAACCGGGCATCAGTGTACGTACTATTAACGATTGTGTTGCTCAAGCCACCAATGATTTAACCGTGGCAACAGCGCTGATCGAAGCACGTTTGATTGTGGGCAATGAACACCTAGCCAAATGGCCACGCCGTATCGTGTCACAGACATGGACGGATAAAACCTTCTATGATGCCAAAATGCAAGAGCAAGCCAAACGCTATGCTCAACATAACAATACCGAAAGCAACTTAGAACCCGATATTAAAAATGCGCCCGGTGGTATCCGCGACATCAACCAAATCGGTTGGATTGCAAAGCGTCATTTCCGTGTCAATCGCATCTATGACCTTGTACATCTAGGTTTTATTTCAGAGTTTGAACTTGGCGTTCTTGAAGAAACAGAAAGCTTTCTTTGGGAAATCCGTCATCATTTACATCGCTTAACCAAGCGCGACGAAAACCGCTTACTGTTTGATTATCAACGTGACATTGCCGCTAAATTTGGCTATCAGCGTGAAGAAGGCAAATCACCGAATTATCCAATCGAACAGTTCATGAAACGTTACTACCGTAGCGCTCAGCAAGTGACGACTTTGAATGAAATGCTTTTGGCTTATTTCAATGAATCGGTCATCACGCCACGCTTGCCTGACTATGAACGTAAGATTGAAGAGATCAATGCCAACTTCAAATTAGTCGATGGCAAATTGGCGGTGCAGCATCATAAAATTTTCTCTGAAAATCCAAGTGCTATTTTAGAAATTTTCTACCTCTTGGCGAATCGTCCAGAAATTGAAGGGATTCGTGCCCGAACTTTACGTCTATTGTCTCTTGCGGCAAAACGTATTGATCAAAACTTCCGTGACAATCCTGCACATCAAGCCTTATTTATGGCGATCATTCGCTCACCCTACCGTTTATACGACACCATGGTGGCGATGAAACGTTATGGCGTGCTCGGCAACTATATTCCTGCCTTTGGGCAAATCATGGGACTCATGCAATACGACTTGTTCCATATTTATACTGTCGATGCCCATACCCTGTTATTACTGCGTAATTTAAACCGTTTTAAAGAACCTGAATTTGCCAAGGACTTCCCTGTCGTTAGCTCTGTATTCCAACGACTGGCGCGCCGTGACATCGTATATTTAGCGGCAATTTTCCATGATATCGCCAAAGGTCGTGGTGGTGACCATAGTGAACTTGGTGCTGCGGATGCAATTGATTTCTGCCGTACCCATGGGTTTACTGAACGTGAATGTAACCTTGTCGCATGGTTGATTCAAAACCATCTATTGATGTCCGTTACTTCTCAGAAAAAAGACATTTCCGATCCAGATGTGGTGAAAGAATTTGCTGAGAAAATGGGTGATATGGAACATCTCGACTATCTCTACACCTTAACAGTTGCTGATATCAACGCAACCAATCCGACACTTTGGAATACATGGCGTGCATCACTCATGCGTCAACTGTATACACAAGCGCGTGATGTGATTCGTTCAGGTTTGGGTCGTCCTGTAGACTATCCAATGCTGATCGAAGACACTAAATTTGCGGCCAGCGAACTGTTAGTCAATGATTTTGCGCTCTACGATGTAGAAACTGTTTGGCAAGAACTCGGTGATGAATATTTCCTAAAAGAATCTGCCGATGAAATCGCATGGCATACACGCGCCATTTTAAAACATGGCAATAATGCAGAACCATTGGTGATGATGCGAGCACATCGCAAATTTGCACAAGATGCGGTACAGATCTTTATTTACACTCAAGATCAACCTAACTTGTTTGCGACCACAGTGGCTATTTTGGACAGAATGAATCTAGATGTTCAGGATGCTCGAATTATCACTGCATCCACTGCATTTAGTTTGGACACTTATGTTGTACTTGACCGTTTTGGCACCTTATTAACAGATCCTGAACGTGAGCAAACTGTTATTGAAGCGCTCAAAAAAGCCTTAAGCCAATCTGATAAGTATCCAGGCCTGATGCAACGTCGTATCCCACGTCAACTGCGTCATTTTGATATTGAAAATACCGTGAGTATTTCTTTCAATGAAGCACTTCAACAAAATATGGTTGAAATTGCGACACTTGACCATCCGGGCTTACTTGCTAAAGTTGGTGGTTTATTTATGATGCAAGGTCTAGATATTCACTCTGCGAAAATTGCAACGCTCGGTGAACGTGCTGAAGATATTTTCTATGTCACTAAAAAAGATGGCTCACCTATGAGTGATTCAGAAGCGGAAACGTTTGCTGCACAGTTAAAGTCAGCACTCGATGAAGCATCGAATCAGGTTTGTAGTCATCATTAACTTAAATTGATCGGTATCCATTCCATGAACTCCAGTTTGTCATTATTGCACCCTTATCCATTTGAAAAGCTAAATAAGCTATTTCAGGATGTGAAACCCGCAGATTTGCCTTTGATTCCCCTATCGATTGGTGAGCCAAAGCATCCTGCACCGGAGTTTGTGAAACAGGCCATTATTGATAATTTTCAGCACTTATCCACTTACCCAAACAGTAAAGGTTTACCTGAGCTCCGCACAAGTATTGCAAATTGGTTAACCCGTCGCTTTAAACTCAATAGCATCAGTGCAGATACCAACGTCCTGCCTGTATCAGGTACACGTGAAGCGATCTTCTCGTTTGTACAAGCTTTGGTTAAACGTGAAGATGCCCCTTATGTGGTGATGCCAAATCCGTTTTACCAAATCTATGAAGGCGCAACTTTACTTGCGGGTGCAGAGCCTTACTTCATCAACTGTACAGAAGAAAATAACTACCTTGGCGACTTTGACGCTGTACCAGCTGAAGTTTGGGAAAAAACCGCTTTACTGTTTGTCTGCACACCGGGTAATCCTACAGGTGCCGTACTCTCTAAAGAACAGTTTAAAAAACTGATAGCACTATCTGACCAATATAATTTTGTGATTGCATCTGATGAATGCTACTCAGAACTTTGGTTTGATGAAGCACCTATTGGTCTGCTTGAAGTCTGTGCTGAAATGGGTCGTGATGACTATAAAAACTGCGTGGTATTCCACTCATTGTCTAAGCGCTCTAACTTACCGGGTATGCGCTCTGGCTTTGTTGCAGGTGATGCAGCGCTTTTAAAACCTTATTTACAATACCGTACTTATCATGGCGCTGCGATGCCTGTTCAACACCAGTTGGCTTCAATTGCAGCTTGGGATGACGAAGCACACGTCGAAGAAAACCGCGTCCAGTACCGTGCAAAATTTGAATTATTCCAACGCGAACTGGGTCACCTACTACCATTACAAAAACCTGATGCAGGGTTCTACTACTGGTTAAAAGTGGATAATGATGAAACTTTTGCCAAAATGCTGATGGAAAAAGCACACGTTAAAGTGCTTCCAGGCCGTTATTTATCACGTGATACAGCACAAGGTAATCCGGGTGAAAACCATGTCCGCTTAGCTCTGGTTGCTGATATTACCCAATGTGAAGAAGTGATTCGTCGCTTAAAAGCAGTACTTTAATTGATTTAAAGTGTTTTGCTTAAAACAAAAAATGCCCCAAATTTGGGGCATTTTTATTTGAGTCATTTCTTAACAATCATTCAGAGCTAATCATCTAGCAATAATTATTTATAAACAATCATTAAGAAATCATTGAACACTATTAGAAATCAAATGTTGCACTCAATTTAAATGTTCGAGGTTCTCTCACTGTTAAACGCTGTATGAAAAATAAGTATGGTCATAACGAATTGTTGTAAAGCGTATAGACAAACAGACACTGAAAGGTTTTAGCTAGTTGCAAAGTAATATCTTTCTTTATCAATTAGATCCACCAGTAATAACAGATCATTTATGGAACTCAAAATTTGCCTTCTGCTATAAGCTTATTGAGGTGGATGAAGAGTAAATTCATATTCAACGGTATAACTGAGATTTTTATCAACCATCGGAATAGGTTCAAGTCGCGCAACCAATAGGGATTTTTGTACTTTTTGATCAAAGCTTTTAGAGCCTGAACTTGCGATGAGTTTTGAGCTACCAATATAGCCTGTTGCAGCAAT
Organism: Acinetobacter sp. YH16040_T; assembly: GCF_024605785.1. NCBI lineage: Bacteria > Pseudomonadati > Pseudomonadota > Gammaproteobacteria > Moraxellales > Moraxellaceae > Acinetobacter > Acinetobacter sp. YH16040_T. The sequence goes on from NZ_CP094541.1 coordinate 2,250,756, forward strand.
CACAGTGAGCTGTAGTTTGACAGGATGCTTATATGTTTTCATTTCAGACGCAGACAGCACATATTGTGGTGCATTTACCCAAGAGACTTCATACATTTTCGGTTTGACATGTGGATCAATTACATCGGCAACACGCGTAGGTTGGTATTCTTCAACAGGTGTTTTTAATAATTGCAATAATGCATTGACCCGAGCATCTGTCGTGCGGTCTAGATTGCTTGCAACAACAGACATTTTTGTAGGTTCAGATGCACTTGGATTGCTATCTGCCCAAGCTATCCCCACACATACAAGTAAAAAAAACGTTAAAACACAAATTCGACGTTTAACCATCTGCTTAAACAATGTTATGACCTTCAAATAAAGAGACTTCAGTATAAACATCCAAAAAAATAAAGACGCTTCCGCGCCTTTATATCAACCTCAGTTCGGCCAATGATTCACTTCATTTTACTGAGCCAAAGCTTTTTCAATATCTTCATTCAATGTTTCAGGCTTGGTCGTGGGTGCATAGCGGTTAATAACTTGCCCATTTTTGCCAATTAAAAACTTGGTGAAGTTCCATTTAATACCATTACCCAATACGCCTTTCGAGTTATTGGTTAAATAACGGAAAATCACATGCGCTTCAGGGCCTTTTACATTCACTTTGGCAAACATCGGAAAAGATACGCCATAGTTTTTTTGACAAAATGCGCCAATTTGATCATTTGAACCCGGATCTTGTCCGCCAAATTGGTTGCATGGAAAACCTAAAACCTCAAAACCTTGATCTTTATATTGTTCGTAAATTTTCTCCAAACCAGCAAATTGAGGAGTAAATCCACATTTACTAGCGGTATTTACAATTAATAAAACCTGGCCTTCATAATCTGCAAAGGATTTATTACTTCCGTCCAGTAATTCTGCTTCAAACTGGTGAATGGTGGTCATGGATAAGTTTCCTCATCATTTTTTTGTTTTGTTTCTAATTCTAAGGATGCTGAATTAATACAATAACGCAATCCAGTCGGCTGTGGTCCATCAGGGAAAACATGCCCTAAATGTGCGTCACAATGATGACAAACAATTTCTGTTCTGACCATACCGTGTGTCGTATCTACATTTTCTTCCACCGCAGCAGGTTCAATTGGCTTATAAAAGCTCGGCCAACCACAACCGCTATCGTATTTTGTTTCAGAAGAAAAAAGCGGTTCCCCGCAACAACGACATACATACGTGCCAGCTTGTTTCGTATTCCAATATTTTCCAGTGAAAGCTTGCTCCGTGCCTTTCTGACGCGTTATGCGAAACTCTTCTGGTGACAATTCTCTTTGCCATTCTCTTTCTGTTTTATTGAGTTTTCCCATGATGACGTCCCTTTATATCGTGGTATTTAAAATAGGATAATCCTATATTTACGTCATTCATTCTTAAATTTCTAGTCTTTATTCAACAATTTACAAAATCTATATAATTACCAAAAAAGCAAAAAGTAAGCAAATATAAAATCGTGGTGAGCAAAATACCAAATTAAATGCTTTTTTGTGAGCAACTTTAGTGATAATCTTAGCCCTACTCTTGCTCAGGATAAAAAAATGTCGCAGAAAAAGAGCGTAATTTTTAAAAATCTGCTGCCCGTGATCAAACAATATCAACAGGCAGGGTTTACGCATGAAAAAATAGTTGCTTTACTCAGAGACGAACATCATCTCGATTTAGTAACGACCGAGACATTTAAAAGCTATTTATACCGTTATGCAAAAGTGACCTCCACTCTTTCCGAGAATATAAAAATGCCGAATACGTTTAACACCCCACGCGAAATTAAGAAATCGTCTAAGCTCGAGCATGTTTGCTACGACATTCGCGGACCAGTGTTGCGAGCGGCCAATGAGATGGAAGAGGCTGGCCATAAAATTATTAAATTAAATATTGGTAACCCTGCTCCTTTTGGTTTTGAAGCACCTCAAGAAATTATTAACGACGTGGCACTCAACCTGCCAAATGCAATTGGTTATACCGACTCAAAAGGCATCTTCCCTGCGCGTAAAGCAATTTGTCAGTACTACCAGCAAAAAGGCATTTTAAACATGCACGTCAATGACGTGTATGTCGGAAATGGCGTATCTGAACTGATCGTGATGGCAATGCAAGGCTTGCTCGACGATGGCGACGAAATGCTGGTGCCAATGCCAGATTATCCATTGTGGACTGCAGCAGTTAACCTTTCTGGCGGTACTGCCATTCACTATAAATGTGATGAAGAAAATTTCTGGTATCCAGATATTGCCGACATGGAAAGTAAAATCACCCCGAATACCCGCGGTATCGTGGTGATTAACCCGAACAACCCAACAGGTGCGGTTTACCCACGTCATGTGCTTGAGCAAATTGTGGCTCTTGCGAAGAAATACGACTTAATTTTGTTTGCTGATGAAATTTACGACAAGATCGTTTATGACGGTATTGAACATGTTTCTGTTGCGTCATTGGCAGGTGATCAGTTGTGTATTTCTTTCAATGGCTTATCGAAAGCATACCGAATTGCAGGTTACCGTTCGGGCTGGATGGCAATTACAGGCGATAAATCACGTGCGCTCGACTACATTGAAGGTTTAGACATGTTGGCGTCGATGCGTCTGTGTGCCAACCACCAAGCGCAATATGCGATTCAAACAGCTTTAGGCGGTTATCAATCAATTAATGATCTCATCCGTCCGGGCGGCCGTTTATATGAACAACGTAACATTGCTTGGGAAATGTTGAATGATATTCCAGGTGTATCTTGTGTGAAACCAGAGGGTGCAATGTACTGCTTCCCTAAATTGGATCCTGAAATTTACCCAATCCAAGACGATGAGAAATTCATGTTAGATTTCCTCCGTGCTGAAAAAGTGCTTTTGGTTCAAGGTACAGGTTTTAACTGGCCGACACCTGATCATTTCCGTGTGGTGTTCTTGCCTGCTGAAAATGAACTACGTGAAGCACTCACTCGTTTAGGTCGTTTCTTGGCGAAAATGCGTTAATTCATAAGTGCTTTAAAAATAAAAAACCGTACGCCGTGTACGGTTTTTTATTACTGTATCTTTAAATTTGACTTCTTACTGTACTCACACCACAGCTATCTTTTTGAATAGTTAAGTTTTTAATAATTTATTTTGAGCTTAGACCTTAGTCAAAACTTTAAGATCTGTTGATTTTTCTACAGCATATTCATGTTATTTTTTAACCAATCATAAAAATACATGAGTACAGGATGTTCTCTAACAAAATTAAACTGAGCCTATTTCTCTGTCTAAGCATGTGCCTAGGCATCGGGATATTACGTTTTTCCTATACCGCACTCCTCCCTTCAACCCGTGAAGCATTTGGTTGGAGCCCAAGTTTTGCCAGCATCTTAGGCAGTGCCAATTTGCTCGGCTACTTGATCGGTGCATTTTGGGCCATGAAATTACCCCAAAATAAAAGCATGGTGAATTATATCCAACTCGCAGCTATTGCAGGGACACTCAGTTTACTCAGTTGTGCATTTTCAGGTTTTTCAGAACTTTGGTATAGCACTTGGCGCGTTATTTCAGGGATCAGCGGCGGCTTACTAATGATCCTCTCCCCAAGTGTCGTGGCCCAATGTTCACAGCTTCAAGACCGCTTTAAAATCAACTTTATTGGTTTCAGTGGTATTGGCTTAGGGGTGTTAATGGCAACGCTATTTTTGCCTTACATCCAACAAATTTCGACAATGTGGGCTTGGTTGATTTTGTTTGCTTTTTCAAGCCTGATTTGTATGTTACTCAGCGTGCTTTTGAAGAGTTTTAAATTACAGCTCACAACACTCACCGCGATTCCTGCAGTAGAACATAAAGTCGATGGAATTTTCTATTGTCTCTTAATTGTGTATAGCACCAGTGCTTTTGCTTACGTGCCCCATTCATTATTTTGGATTGACTATTTAACTCACACCCTACACCTGAGCCCGATCGGGATCAATTTCAATTGGATTTTATATGGTCTGGGGAGTGCTTTAGGGGCATTTGCTGCTTACTGCCTAGCACAAAAACTGGGAAATATCAGCGCTCTTAAAATTTTATATAGCTGCTATGTCTTCGCGATTTTTATAGCAATTATTAATATCCATCCACTTTTTACTTTTTTATCTTCTTTTGCTACAGGCCTACTCAATCCAGCAGTGGTTTTTCTTACCTCTTATACCATTCTGCAAATCTATGGTAGCGCCTATAAAAAGCTCTGGAGTATTGCAACCCTGTGCTTTGCATCTATTCAATTGATTGGCGGTATAAGCTTTAGTTTTTTACAGCGAATCGGTATTGATTATTCACAGCAATTTATTTTGGCCGCATGCGTGCTCTTCATTGGAACACTACAACTCTTTTGGTTCACTCGCACTGCAAAATTAAGTAAGCATCTCGTCTAGGTAGATCACAAGACATTCAACTACATCACCAATCATGTATATAAGTTGACAAAAATAACTAATCATGCGAAAAGGTTTTTTTAGTTAACAGATGTTCACACATGCCTCGAATTGTTTCTGTACCACTTAGTTTAGAATAGCGAGAACGACTCATTTTTCTGGCCAAGCATGCAAAACATTGGCGTGAAAGACAACGTGCCCAAACTATTCTCTGGCTTTCTGAAGGTAAAAGTGTTGCGGAAGTTGCCACTCTACAAGAACGTATCCCAGAAACCATAAGGCTACAACGCCGACGTTGGGAATTGTATGAGTTTGAATCGATTAAAGAAGGTCGTCGCTCAGGTCGGCCCAATACATTGATCTCAGACTATCAGGCGAAAATCCTAGATTGGGTCAATACAAGTCCACTCAATGCAGAACAAATCCGAGTCAAACTACATGAAGAATACGAAGTGTCCGTGTCTGTTGAAACCATTCGTAAGTTTTTACGTGATTCAGATATGGTCTTCAAGCGTACCCGTCATAGCTTGAAAAAAAAGAGATCCGATTGCATTTGAACAAGCAACACAGCAGATTGAAAAATTACGAGAGCAAGCGGCACGTGGTGAAATTATATTAGGTTATGTTGATGAAACAGGGTTTTCATCTACACCTGATAACCGCTATGCGTGGACAAAGATAGGTGATGTTCATGCGGTTGATGCAATAAGATTAAAACGAGTTAATGTCATGGGGTGTTTGCTTTCAACGGGGAAACTGGTGACAAGTTGTTTACAAGAGTCAGTTACAAGCACTTGGTTTTATGCCTATTTAACTGGAATAGCTCAACAAGTAAAACAGACTTATAACCTTCCATTGGTTCTTATTGTTGATAATGCCTCGATTCATAGAAGTAAAAAGATGGCTGATTACAGAGAGCTACTTAAAAGTAACTTTTCGACGAATTTGTATTTTATTCCAGCTTATAGCCCTGAGTTAAATCGAATCGAGATGGTATGGAAGCAGATGAAATATTATTGGCGAGATTTTCAAGTCATGACAGCTGATAAAATAGAGCAATGGGTGGAGAAAGTATCAAACCAATTCGGAAAAGAATACATGTTTACTTTTTAATGACAACTTAAAGAAAAGACCTATTTAAATAGGTCTTTTCTTTTTGATAAATCGTGAATGGACTAAGCTTTTTTCAGCTTTTTCTTTAACTTTTTCAAAGCAGAATTATGCTTTGAAATTTTGTTCAACCTCGCTTTAATTTCCTTTTTAAGTGATTTGGTTTTCTTAGACAAATTCATCTCCTTCTCGTCTACGTATAAAACTTAAATTTCGATCAATTAAAAACCATTCGGCCAAATGAACTTTGACTCACAAAGTCTTTAGCCTATTAATGATGTTGTTGACGCTGATTTCGTTGATGTGGCTGTTGTTTCTGTTTCTTTTGGTCTTGTTGCTGTTGCTGTTGCTGTTGCTGTTGCTGTTGCTGATCAGTTTGCTGCTGTTGATCAGTTTGTTGGTTTTGTTGATGCTGTTTACGAGACATTTCATTTCTCCTTTTCATCACAAGTGTCGCAATGTACTACTACTAGATGTACTTCTACTAAAGGACAACAACCAATGTACCGCTAATTTTTAAGGATCCAAGCCGATAAATGTTTCGAATTACGTCATTGTAAAATCACTGGCGAATAATTAATTTGAAATCAATCCCCCTCTTTTTTTTGCATTACCTAAGTTCACGCTAATAGTGCGGTTTTAAACTTTTGGTAACATGACAAGCATGCCAGACCATCTGATTGATTGCGTGAAGTCACCTTTTGATTGCTGTTTTTTGAATGGTATTGAGAAGCTATGATTCTGTGTTTTTAATGTTTAGTCCTAAAAAAGGACTGAATGATTCAATCCTTTTTACCTAGCCTTTTATGCATCTAGCTTTTTTACACCTAGATTAGCAAATTAAGTTAGTCCATATGCTCAATGATGGCTTGTCCAAACTCCGAACAACGCAAGAGTTTTGCACCTTGCATGAGTCGTTCAAAATCATAGGTCACTGTTTTGGCTTCAATCGCCCCCGCAATACCTTTAATAATCAGATCTGCGGCTTCTTTCCAGCCCATATTTCGGAGCAACATTTCTGCAGACAGAATAATAGAACCTGGGTTTACTTTATCTTGACCCGCATATTTAGGCGCTGTGCCATGTGTCGCTTCATATACTTGCACAGCGCCACCAATATTGGCACCCGGTGCAATACCAATACCGCCAACTTCGGCCGCCAAAGCATCTGAAATATAGTCACCGTTTAAATTTAGGGTAGCAATGACTGAATAATCGGTCGGACGCATCAGAATCTGCTGTAAAAAAGCGTCTGCGATCGCATCTTTAATCACGATCTCTTTGCCAGTTTTCGGATTTTTTATTTTGACCCAAGGACCTCCATCTAGCAATTCACCACCAAAGCGCTCAAGTGCGACTTCATAACCCCACTCTTTAAACGCACCTTCGGTATATTTCATGATATTGCCTTTATGCACCAAGGTGACATTCGGCTTATCATTATCAATGGCGAATTGAATAGCTTTCCGAACCAAACGCTGAGAACCTTCTTTAGATACAGGCTTAATACCGATACCGCAATTTTCCTCAAAGCGAATCTTAGTGACGCCCATTTCCTCTTTAAGAAATTTGATCATTTTCTTGGCTTCAGGTGAATCTGCTTTCCATTCGATCCCAGCGTAGATATCTTCTGAGTTCTCTCGAAAGATCACCATGTCTGTACGTTCAGGATGCTGAACAGGTGAAGGAACGCCCTTAAACCAACGGACAGGACGCACACAGACGTAGAGATCTAATTCTTGACGTAGTGCAACATTTAGCGAACGAATGCCACCACCGACAGGCGTCGTTAACGGCCCTTTAATTGAAACCACAAATTCGCGTAAAGCCTCAAAGGTTTCTTCGGGCATATAGGTACCATAAATTTTATTGGCTTTTTCACCACAATAAACTTCCATCCATTCTATGGCACGTTTTCCACCATAAGCTTTTTGTACTGCGGCATTCACCACAGTTTTCATCACGGGCGTGATATCGACGCCAATACCATCGCCTTCAATAAATGGAATAATTGGATTATTGGGAACATTGAATGATAAGTCTGAATTTACTGTAATTTTTGTCCCATCCACTGGAACGACGATCTTTTGATAACCCATTTTTATGACCCTCCCTGAGAAGCGAGTGAAAAAATAATTGCTGTTTGATAAGACTTTTAATTGCGCTTCACGCATAATACTCTAAAGCAAATCTACCTTTTTTGAGATTTAGATGGGAAATAGCTGCATTTCCCTATTGAATAAATCTTAACCAATTTGAATTATTGTATTTAATAGAAGTTATTTCCTATGAAAATCGTCATCTTAAACAAGCCATATGACGTGCTCTCCCAATTCCGTAAAGACGAAGCGCATATGACCATATCTGACTTCGTGGACGATCCTAGTCTACGTATTGCAGGTCGTTTAGATATGGACTCTGAAGGTTTGGTATTTTTAACTGATCATGGTGGTTTAAATCAGTACATTACCAACCCTGAAAATAAAAAGTTCAAAACCTACTTAGTGCAAGTCGATGGCGACATCACAGAAGAAGCGCTTGAACAATTACGTAAAGGCGTTGAGCTAAAAGATGGTATGACTTTGCCAGCCAAAGCCATTAAAGTGCAACAGCCAGAATGGTTATGGGATCGTGATCCTCCTGTACGTTTCCGTGCAAACATTCCAACCTCTTGGGTTGAAATCCAAATTTGCGAAGGCCGTAACCGTCAAGTTCGTCGTATGACTTCAGCAGTAGGTTTCCCGACTTTACGTTTAATTCGTACACGTATTGGTGCCATCGATTTAGTTCAATTGGGTTTAGAACCAGGTGAAACCAAAGAAATTGAGCCTTTACTGTACCCTGACTTTCAAAATGTACCTGCAGAAGAACCTTACCGTTCGCGCTCTTATGTGAAAAAACCAGGCGGTACAGGTGGTAAGCCAATGGTTCGTAAGAATAAAGATGGCTCAGTGAAAAAGTCAGGTACAAAACGTATCTGGCAAATGGATGAGAGCGAAAAACCCAAACGCCGTACCAATGGCACAACTCGTCCGAATACTAAAGCCCCTCGTGGCCGCGGTCGTAACGGACGTTGATATAAAGCTTCAAAAAAGGCCTACAACCTACGTAGGCCTTTACATTTTTTTATAAACCTAACAATTATTTAAGATTATTTTCATATTTCGACACTATAATAAGTTATAACAATAGATTTCTTTCATAAGTCATTTTTCACTCAGCTCTAAGTTATAAATTCCAGCAATTAGATTGAATCTTAATGCTAGTCTTTTGCCTCGATTGCGATATCGCTCAGCAAGAATTTTGAAGGTTTTCAAACTGCCAAATACATGCTCAATTCCAATTCTTCTTTTATTGATTTCCTGATTATAGATTTTTAGTTCGGAATCCAGTTTACAGCGCTTCTTTGCTTTTAATGGCAACAAGCTATTTGGATACACTGTATAAATTCCCTGATAACCCTTATCCGCAAGGATAAATGCACCTGCAGGAATCTGATTCAAGTTACGTTTGAAGAGTTCGAAATCATGTACGGCACCACGACTCGTACATAAACTCAGGATTTTTTGAGTTTGATAATGAATGATGGCCTGTACTTTGAAAGTGTGGGTCTTTTTCTTGCCGCTATAGCTTTTCTTCTGTTTTTTTAGGCCTTTGGATTGGAATTTCTGTGGCATCCACGATCACAACATTCCAATCGATGCCTTCGCCCTCGGGTAAATCTTTGGGTAAATTAAAGAGATTGGACCGAATCAGGCAGTCTTCAACATGACGGACAATTCTTGAGGCTGTGGGCTCTGAACCCCCGTAGCTCGTCGCAACGTGAAATAAGGTTCGGTATTCCCGCCAATAGCTTAGACAGAGCAGAACCTGGTCTTCCAGGCTTAACTTGGGCGGTCTGCCTTTGGCAGGGACATGTTTCTTCAATTGCTCAACCATCAAATAGAAAGTTGACCATGAGATTCCTGTGTATCGCTTGAACTGAGGATCAGAAAGCTTGTTTGAATCGATGTATTTCATCCGCAGATTATGCACGAATGCTAAGAAATCCGGAGTGCAAATATTAACCAAAAAGAAGATCGTTTTTTGATTTATGAAAGAGATCTAATATAAACGTTGATTATTTGAACTTCAAAAATGAGCAGCACATCTACACACAATAGAAGCAAAGTATTAATTATTCATGACAACCGAATTGGACATTTAAATCCAGCAATCGCTGTCAGTGAAATGATTGAAAAGCGCTTTTATCTACAATCTGAGCAGTTTGCAATCCCCACTTTACCTAAACGTACAGTGAGTATTTTTAAGAAATTGTCTCATTTCCCAAATTTGTTTCGCACACTTGGGCGCTTATACTTTAAATTCTTACCAAGAAATTTAGAGCATACCGACGTTATCGTCTGTTCAGGTATGCCTAATTTAATTTATGCCGCTTATTTATCTCAACGTTTCAATATCCCACTTATTTATGCAGGCGGTACACGTAAATTTAATTGGCGACTTATTGATTGGACTATTACAACGATTCCAGAAGATCATTCAGGTCGACAAATCATTATTCCTACAGGTGCTGTACCTGATAAAATTACTCGCTTAGCGCATATTCCGTCGAATCATGAAGCATGCCTGTTAATTGGTGGACCGACAAAAGAGTACCCTTTTACCCATCAAGACTTTGAAGAGATGATTCAGCAATTTGTTCAATTCGCAGATCACCATCAAATTCAGGCGTCAGTCGTATGTTCTCGTAGAACACCTGCGTTATCAGAACATGTGATTCAAATGTTAAAAGATAAAAATATTGAGCTTGTGAATACTTGTTCTAAAACTTCTATTTGCGATGTGTTAAAGCGAAGTGAATATATTTTTGTTACTGAAGATAGTGCAACGATGTTATCCGAATCAATCCAAACCGGTCGCATTGTTATTTCAGTTTGTCGTGAATATTCTGAAAAAGATGAAATTATTCAAAATTATTTAGATCTCGAATTAATACAACGTAAAACTATTGGGCAGATTACTGAAGCTGCATATATCAAGCCAAAATTAAATGCTCAACATATTGAACAAATCGTGACTCAACAACTTGCAGAAGATTTGAGGGCAAAATCTCAAGAACTGAGTTTTTATAAATGTCATGCAAAAAAAGCAGTTATCTATTAATTAAAAATTTTATTCGATAGAAATTAAAGCTCACAGATGTGGGCTTTTTTACTATTTACTTTAACTAATCATCTAAATACATGTTTACATGAAAAAAAGGGGAATTTACATTTCTTGGATACAATTGCATGAATAAATCTCTTTGAATTTTCACCCCATTTTTACACTCATAAGAAAGATTGAAGAATTCATCTAATATTTTGTTTAAATTCAATTGATCAACCAATTTTGTTGATAGATGTAATTTAATTTTATAGGTTTCTGATCTTTTCAAAACATCTATTTGCTCCAAACACTCTAGACTATTTTTTTCAATAATTTTAAAGTGATAGGCTTCTTCACCTAAGTTTTCTAAATTAAAATATATAGTAATAAATACAACATTATTGTAAATATACTCACCCGAGCTATTATCAGCAGATAGATCATTGCCAAAAGCAGCTCTTGCGTGAAAATCTGAAATAAAAATTTTTGGAAATAACTGTTTTCGCTGTTCCAACTGTTATTCTTTTTGTGTTTGAACCAACTGTTTTTGCTGCTCAATTCCATTTTTCATTTCTTCAATTTGCAACTGTAGCGCTTTTTCTTGCTGTTCCAACGCTTTAGTATTTTGATCTAATTGTTTACCTTGCTGGAGATACCCGAGTATTAACCAAAGAAAAGCAACTGGAGCAAAGATACCTGCAAGGAAGTCCCCTAGTGAATTCAGCTCTCTATTGGTAAATACAAAATTGTTTTGAACGCAAAACAGTACTATCACTAAGAACCAAATTACAGTTATCGAAATTCCAATTATTAAATTTTTACTATTCATTTTCTTATAAAAAACCCATACCTAAGTATGGGTTTTACATGAAAATTAAATACTTATCAAATTAAGCCTTCAACCACTTCTCAGCTTTAGCCTGATCTTCCACTTTAAGTTCAACTTCAGTTAATTCTGAACCTGCAGCTTTCACTTCAAAGCTCATCAACTCATCACGGCGGAATGCTAGTACGGTATAAGTTCCGTCTTGCTTGGCATATTTTTCTGCCAATTTAACGGTTGCTTTTAGACCATCAATTGCAATAATCACATCGTTCGCAGACAAGCCAGCTTTTGCAGCTGCACCGTCACGGCGAGCAGACTGAACCAACACACCTTCAGGCTTATCAGCCAGTTTTAAACCAAATGGCAATGATTTGTCATTTTTGAGTGTATAGCTTAAGCCAAACTCAGGGAACAACTGATCTAACGGCAATTCATCTGTAGTATTAATCAAGTGATTGATTTGTTCTAACCAATCATCACCCGTTAATTCATTACATAAATTGAAAATAGTCCGTTCATTCACTTGAATGCCATTTTGCGCATTTGCATATAATTTACGCATTAGGGCATCAAGACTTGAACCACGTAGACGTAAGCCAAGATCTAAACATAGCGCCACGAGGCAGCCTTTGTTGTAGTAACTTGTACCTGCATTATTTGAGTTTTCATCCTGACGGTAGAATTTCACCCATGCATCAAAGCTTGACTCAGCAACGGTTTGAATTTCACGACCTGGATTTTGTAAATAGCGATCAATTTGTGCTTTCAAAAGTTTGATATATGAATCCTGATTAATCACACCGCTACGCAGTAAAATCAAATCATCATAATACGATGTAAAACCTTCAAAAATCCAAAGCAAAGAAGTGTAGCCTTCTTTGTTCAAATCATAATTCACAAAGTTTTCTGGACGGATAAATTTTACCAACCATGAGTGGAAATATTCATGGCTGCATAACCCTAAGAAACGTTGATAATCTGCCGATGGCTCTACAGGTTCATTGGCTTTTGGCAAATCATCACGCGGGCTAATTAAACTTGTACTATTTGGATGCTCTAAACCACCATAGCTATTGGCCGTTGCCATGGTCATAAAGGTATAGTCTTTAAATGGTGCTGAACCAAACATGGAAATTTCTGTCGAACAAATTTTTTCGATGTCTTGCTGCATACGCTGCGCGTTCATGGCATGTTTGCCCGAAACCACAAATTCGTGTGGAATGCCGTTGGCTTCAAAACTAAAATGGGTTTGTTCCGCCAGTTCAAACGGTGCATCAATTAACTGGGCATAGTTATCTGCATATAAGGTATAACGACCTTTCACTAAACTTTTTGACTTCAATCCAGTCGCAAGTTGGAAATGCTTTAACTCGGGTGGCAAGAAAACTTCAACCTCAATGGCTGTATCTTCTTGGTCAACTAAACCTAAACATGCGCAAGCTGGATTGACATATAAACGGCTTTGATCAACATAAGCACCACGGACCGACAAGTCAAAGGCATAAACATCATATTCAACGGTGATCAACTCATGATCAGTATTAAATAAACGCCATTTATTTTTTTCAAATTTCTCTATTTGTAACAAACGCCCATCTTCATCATAAGCTCGAACAGCTTCGATATGCTTCGAAAATTCTCGGATTAAGTAACTTCCGGGAATCCAAGTTGGCAAAGAAAGCACCTGTGTTGGATTTGCCAAGAAACGTGCAGTGACATGGACTAGATGCTGACGATAATCGTCAAATTCGATTTGATAATGCAACATAATGGGCGATATAAAATTAGTAAAAGATAACTTATCAATTAGATTAACATTTTTTACAACTGAATGCGGAACTGTCGCAATTGTCTACAATTATGACTAGTCAGCAGAAAAAAAAAGGCATAGCATGCCTAAAAATTTTTTCGTTTTACCACCAACGGAATGGTTGGTTAAGGAACCTCATTGAAACACGTGATCTACCTCATCGCGCTGCTTAGTTTTCTATGCTCCACGATAGCAAATGCTGCCCTTTTAAATATTGTCCCTGAAACTGTTGAAGCTGAAGCTTGGACCATTTTAGATCCTCAGTCGGGTCAGGTGATTGCAGAACATAATAGCCATGTTCAGCGTGCCCCTGCTTCACTTACCAAAATGATGGTGGCTTATATTGCTTTAAAGGAAATTAAAGCAGGTCATTTAAAGAAAAATGAAATCCTAACCGCAACCCCAGTTGTACAAGTGGTTCAATGGGATGAATCACAAATGTATCTCAAAGCAGGCGAACAAATTTCAGTTGATCAGCTTTTAGCAGGTCTTGTGGTCATGTCTGCCAATGATGCCGCTGTGACTTTAGCTGAACGCATTTCTGGTGATATTCCAAAATTTATTGAACGCATGAACAAAGAAGCTAAAGCTTTGGGCATGAATGACACCAATTTTCAAAATCCAGCCGGTATTACCATGCCAGAACATTATTCATCGGCGGCTGACCTTGCACGTTTAGGGCAAGCACTGGTGACTGACACACCTGACTATTTGTATTATTCAAAACAACAAAGTTTTAGTTATAACCAACGCTTCCACCGTGCAACCAATATCTTATTAAAACAAGATCCCACCGTTGATGGCTTAAAAACAGGTTTTACTAAAGCTGCAGGTTATAACTTAGCTTTAACAGCCAACCGTTTGATCGCGAATCCTGACGCGCCAGAACGTCGTTTGATTGTTGTAGTATTAGGGGCAAAAAGTGGATTAAAACGTGCAGAAGTAGCACACAACCTCATGAACTTGGCTTATACCTATACACGTAATGAAGTTGCAATCAAAGATAAGCAATTAATTGCAGAATTACCTGTGGTTAAATCAACCTTGAAAATGTTTAAGGTGGAAACTCAACAACCCAAACTAATTACAACTTCACTTTATGATCAAGCTTATGCCATCGATTTAAAAGCTTTTGACCCTACACAGCAACGTATTCTTTTAAATACTGGCAATGGTCAAATTCAAGCCATTGAACCACTTCATGAAACACAGACTAAACTGAGTGTTGAAGTAAATGAAAAAGAACTCACTGCGCCATTGGCTGAAGTGATGAAATTAGCCACCGTTACGGTTTATCAAAATAATCAGCTGATCAATACCTTTGATATTGAAGATGACGTGCAAATTGAAGAAGCCAATATTTTTGAGCGTTTCATGATGTGGATTAAAGGTCTTTTTAGCATCTTTAATACGGATGCAGCAGAAGTTAAAACCTACCCTCTAGGTCAATGATGTGATTATGTAACTTGTAAGACAATTCGTTATTCGTGCAAAAAAGAAGATGGCATACTCGTGCCATCTTCTTTTTTTCAACAATAATAAAATAGGTAATTCAATGAATAACGCTGATGACTCCAAGTTACACCATATTGTCATTGTCGGTGGTGGTGCCGGTGGTTTAGAACTGGTCACACAACTCGGTGATTTACTCGGTAAAAAAAAGAAAGCGCGCATTACCCTCGTAGATATGAAACTCACGCATGTTTGGAAGCCCCTCTTGCATGAAATTGCCGCAGGGACGATGTCAGTCAGCGAAGAAGAAATCAACTACTATGCGCATGCTGCGAAGCATCATTATGAATTTGTCTTGGCTAAGTTTGAAAATGTTCAGCCTGCTGAAAAAACCATTCAGCTTAGCAAAGTCCAACAAGGTAAATATGAATCTACTCAAGAACAACTGCAACTGAGTTATGACACCCTTGTTCTTGCTTTAGGCTCAGTTTCCAACGATTTCAACACGCCGGGCGTGTATGAACATTGTCACTATTTGGACAGCCTGCAACAAGCTGAAATCTTCCAACAAGATCTCTTACAGTTGTATTTGGATGCACAAAATAGTAATACAGCACGTGAGTTGAAAATTGCCATTATTGGCGCAGGTGCAACTGGCGTTGAACTCTCCGCAGAATTGGTCGAAGCCAAACATAATTTTTATAAATATGGTTTAAATAAAATTCATCCGCAAAGCGTACAGATCAATTTAATTGAAGGTGCTGATCGGATTCTACCTGCACTCCCTGAAAAAATGGCCGAGCATGCACAGCAGCAATTAAAACGCATGAAAATTGAAGTCTTAACCTCTAAACGTGTGGAAAAAGTCGATGCTGAACATGTTTATTTTAATGATGGCAGTAAAATTAAAGCTGAACTGAAAGTTTGGGCGGCAGGTATTAAAACACCAGAAGTGATTTCGAAGCTTGAAGGTTTTGAAAAAGACCGTATGGGGCGTTTAAGTGTGTATGCAACACTACAAACCAAAGCCTACCCTGACATTTTCGCGTTTGGTGATTGTGCTCATTGCCAACCGCGTGCAGATGAACCCGTCCTCGGCCCACGCGCTCAAGTTGCCAGCCAACAAGCGTCATTTCTCGTGGATTGCTTAAAGGCACGCATCCGTGGTCAGCAACTCCCAATATTCGTATTTTCAGACAAAGGCTCCCTAGTCTCATTAAGCAAGCATAAAGCGGTTGGTGAACTTTTAGGTCAGGTCAATGTTCAAGGCTTTGTTGCCAAATCAATGTATGTTTCATTGTATCGAATGCATCAAGCCACAATTTACGGCTATGCACATGCAGGACTATTAACGGCTAAAGATTTTGTTACACGAAAAATCGCGCCTAAAATTAAATTGCATTGAAATTTACAGATCTGCCCCGATTAATGAAAAAAGCATCATAAACATTTAAAAATTGCATTTTTTTGATAAATTTAGTCTACAAAAGTGCAATTTCACTTTATGATGTAACCCTTAAAAAATTGAATGGATCAATAACATGACTGCTATTGCAAATAACTCTGTGGTTTCTTTCCACTACACATTGACTAATGCAGAGGGTGAAACTCTCGACCAATCTCAAGGTGAGCCACTAGCATATTTGCACGGCGCTGGTAACATCATTCCAGGTCTTGAAAAAGCACTTTTAGGCAAAACTGTTGGTGAAAAATTCACTGTAACTGTTCCTGCTGCTGAAGGTTATGGCGAATACAATCCTGATCTCGTTCAAGAAGTTCCTGCTCAAATGTTCCAAGGCGTGGACAACATCCAACCTGGTATGCAATTCCAAGCTCAAACTGATGACGGCGTTCAAATCGTGACAGTTAAAGCGGTTGAAGGCGACAACGTTCTTGTTGATGCAAACTTCCCACTTGCTGGTCAAGATTTAACTTTCGAAGTTGAAATCGTTGAAATCCGTGAAGCTTCTGCTGAAGAACTTGAACACGGTCACGTACACGGTGCAGGCGGTCACCACCACTAAGATCCTCTGATCTCAAGTGCAAAAAGGCAAAGTTTTTACTTTGCCTTTTTTTATTTGCTATATTTCATGTAAAGCAAATAATTTATTGAATAAGAATGAAAACTCATACCCTTCTATTAAGTCTATGTCTCATAAATATGTCTTTTCCAGCATACGGATCTAGCGATACTTGTCGCAGTTTCGAATTAAAAAGCGCAAAGCAACTCAATCGCGTCTATCAAAAAGATGAATTCTATATTTTTTATTCGGATAAACAGAAAAGTACAGACCGCATCCAAAATCTGAACGATACAAACAATAATGCAATTCCTGACTATATCGAAGATATTGCCATCCAAGCAGTCGCATCAAGAGATATCTTTAAACTAGCAGGATTTAGACATCCTCTAAAAAGCCCAAGATATAAGAATGTAAAGGCTATTGCCATATATGTACACGAACTAAAAGGAAATGGGCTCGCCTATGAAAACTCATCTCGAGCGCCAAGTGCCACGAATCTTAAAAATAATCTTTGCTTTATCAGCATTTCTATTTCAAATCAATTAAAAGACTTTCCTGGAAATTATTGGACTACGATCACTCACGAATTATTTCATTTATACCAATATAGCTATGCACAATTTAAAAACGCATGGTACTTGGAAAGTATGGCTAATTGGGCTGAACGTGCACTTATAGCTAAATACCAAATAAATCATTACAGTAATCTTTAAATAATTTATCAATATCTTTAACTCTAAACTTAGTTCGAATCGCCTTGACTCGTGACCACATATTTTCTATTGGATTTAAATCTGGACTATATTTAGGAAGCCACACAATGTAATGGCCTGCACAACGTATCAACTCCTGAAGTCTTTTCCCTTTGTGAAAGGTCGCATTGTCCATAATCAAAACACTGCTTTCTTTCAACTTAGGTAATAAATCCTGTTCAATCCAACATTCAAATACTTCTGTATTCACAGAACAATTAAACACACCAACTGTCAACAATCTATTTTCGATAATTGCACCGATCGCATTACTGCAATTCTTCAACTGCCAGTTAAATTCACCTTCAGCACGTGTTCCTTGAAGGCTATAACTATGAGTTCTGGTACTTTCACTTTGAAAACCACTTTCATCTATGTAAATCAGAGGCAATTTCCCTTCTAAACACTCTATGAGATTTTGAAATTGCTGACGTTGATTTTGATCTGCTTTAGGATGCTTTAACGTCTTTTTTTACGCGATATTCCTGCGGCATGTAATGCATTAAATACCGCATGAGTGCTTACTCCTAAACGTTCAGCTCGCTCATACTGATAATCATCAGGATATTGTTCAACATCCTTCAATATTTGCTCTCTGCTAATTTTAGCTGGACGGCCAGGAATAGGTTTGTTTGTAGTGGACTTTTTCCAGTTCTGAATCGTTTGTATACAGATGTTAAAATGCTGTGCTGCTTTTCGCACAGACATTTCATCTCGAATCATAATTTCTATGACTTTGTCTTTAAAATCTTTTGAATATCCCATATCTCTATTGTTCTATAGTTTTTAGGATTTGGCTATAGACGTGATATTACACCGCAAACAACTCAATTACGTGCATTACCCCAAAATGCATTACAAGTTAATGAGCAATTCTTTAATAAAAACTATAATCACATGTGGCGGCGTTTGTTTTTCAAACAACAAAAAGATGCATTCTTAGTCCCCGATGAGCTTCTAAAGAGAACTTATATTGATGGTTCACTGGTATTTAAAGATAATGTTTGGTATGGAACTAAATTTGCAAAATATTTTTTAACCGACCTAGAAAATTCATCCATTAAAATAAGTAACGAAAAAAAATGGAACCCTTATCAATGGAAAGAATCGGATCAAAAGCTAAAGCAATGGAATTGTACAATCTTTAAAACTTATCAAAACAACCTTAAAGAATTTGATAAAAAAGATAATGAAATTAAATCTCTAAATGAAATATCATCAAAATCTATCAATGATTTTTGTTCGTGATAGAAAAAAAGCAGGCCACGGCCTGCTTTTTTAAAATGGATAATTCATTCATACTATTAACGACGTTGGTTATAAATCTGCTGCGCTGCAGGTAGATTTTTACGCATCGCTTCAATACGTTGTGAGTTTGATGGATGCGTTGATAAGAATGATGAACCTCCCGCACCTTCAAGCTTGTTCATTTTTTCCCAAAGCGTAATTGCCGCTTGTGGGTTATATCCTGCACGTGCCATTAACATTAAGCCACCTTGGTCAGCACGGCTTTCCAAAGAACGTGAATAAGGCAAACCTACACCGATTTGACTACCCAACTGTGCAGCTGCAGTACCCAATTGACCGACATTATTACCTGCTGCACTTAAACCAATATTCAGTGCAAGATCAGTTAAGGCTTGCGCACCCAATTTACTTTTTGCATGTTCTTCAAGAGCATGGACCATTTCATGCCCCATGACCGCTGCAATTTCTGCATCGGTCAAATTCAGTTTATTGACGATACCTGTATAAAATACAACTTTACCGCCTGGAGCAACAAAAGCATTAACTTGATCAGATTTCATGACTGCCAATTGCCATTGGAACGCTTGACCCGTTTGATTCATCTGGTTGGCAATCGGACGTAATTTTAAGAATACTGAGTTAATACGCTTATAAGTACTTGATGATGTATCTAATTGGTTTTTAGCACGAGCTTCCGTCACCATTTGGTTATAACTTTGCGTTGCTTGCGCATTCAATGTCGCAGTATCCGCTCCTGCCATATCTGCCACTGTCGCACAGCCCGAAATCGTCATTACACCAGCCACACACAGGCTCGTTAAAATTATTTTTTTCACTTAGGCTACTCCAGACCATTAAAATATAAGTAAATTTATGCATATTATATTCTTATGATTTAGAGCTTAAAACGAAGTTATAGCGACTTATAATAGTATTTATGTAATTTTTTTAAGCCGAAAATTGAAGAACCAACCAATAGATTAAACAAACCACATTCAACCCCAAATACGCATGCATTAAAGGCTTAATTTTTTCTTCTAACTGCACATTTTTTCGCTTAAAAAATAGGACAGCATTTTGTATCAAAACTATGGGCACAAGAATACAGGCAATAATTACCGACAATCCAATCAGGGCTTGATAAATCAATTGTGGATCTTGTGTTTGGGCACGAATGATCATCATAGCGATGGTAGGTGCACCCCCCATCGCAAATAATAAAGAATAAAAAATGGTGGTCGAAATATTCTTTTGCATCCTGCACTTCTCTTCCTAATTCAAATTGCATTTTAGCAACTCACCACAAAGTGTATAGCGTACTAAAATGCAACTTTAGTCTTGAAAACAGCCGATATTAACGACGTACACTCGAAGGTGTCGCATTTTTATAATATTGCTGTGCTTCTGGCATCATTTTTTGCATAGCAGCAATACGATCATTATTACTTGGGTGTGTAGACATAAATTTGCTCAGTGCATCATTGCCACTGTTGTCATTCGCATTCATTTTTTTCCACAACGAGATCGCTGCTTCTGGGTTATATCCAGCTTTTGCCATCATCACTAGGCCACCTTTATCCGCGCGGCTTTCCAAATTACGAGAATACGGCAAGCCCACACCGAACTGACTACCCAAATCAAGCAAGGTTGCACCATAGCCGCCTGCAGCGTTGCCTACGTATTGTGAACCGATACTCACCGCAAGATTGGTTAGTGCTGAAGCGCCAATTTTATTTTTTGCATGTTCTTCTAAGGCATGAACCATTTCGTGACCCATGATTGCAGCGACTTCATCATCCGTAAGTTTGAGTGTTTCGACGATTCCTGTATAGAAAACAACTTTGCCACCGGGTGCGACATAGGCATTGATTTCTTTAGACTTGATCACGGCAACTTTCCAATCAAAAGCCTGACCCGTTTGATTCATCTGATCTGCAAACGGTTTCATTTTCCAGAAAACACGGTTTACTTTTTGATAAGTCGCAGACTTGGTATCGAGCACTTGTTTGGTCTGCGCGTCTTTCAGCATTGCGTTATAAGACTGTGTTGCTTGTAAGTTCAAAGATGCAGAATCAGCACCTGCAAGATCAGCAATCGTGGTACAACCTGATAAAGAAGCTGCTACGGCAAAGCATGCCAAAGATTTTTTATAATTCATCATGATCTCTAGTTATTTATAAAGAGTGTCAAATATATACAAAAAATTGACTGACTCAATATTTTTATGCTTATTTTTTTCAAAATCTTTATTTTTCCATTATTTAAATTTAATATCTGATGTTACCCCGTAAAAATAATTTCACATTTTTTAAATACTTTTAAGTATATTCAACGGAGTCTTACATCTTGGGTTTAAATACAGGGATTAGCCTTCGGCTGGAGGTACCTCTTACGAAACGTTGTTTCTCATTTGGCAAAATGAGAAGCGTGCTTCGCAAGGAAACCATCTTGCGGTGCAATGCACCTCACCGACAAAACTCGTTCACTAGTGTCAAAATATTTACAGTATTGCAAAAACATTTTTAATTAAAAGTAGTCCTGTCTCAAACACTTGCGGATGAATTATCGCGTATCATTCTTTTATTTGAATCAAATGGCACTTCGGATGTTACTGAGTACTATCAGTTTATAATACATGCTGTTTTTTGAAGTTATGTTCTTCGCTATATAAAAAAAGCCCCGCTTTCGCGAGGCTTTTACATCTTAATTCAACAGCACATTATGCGTCGAATGGATGACGTAATACGATTGTTTCATCACGGTCTGGACCAGTTGAAATGATGTCGATTGGACATTCAATCAATTGCTCTAAACGTTTCACGTAGTTAATTGCATTTTGTGGCAATTGATCTAGTGATTTCGCACCGAAAGTAGACTCAGACCAACCTGGCATGGTTTCGTAGATTGGTTTTAAAGTTTCAAATGCAAGCGCATCAGAAGAACCTACACAACCAGAATCAGCTGCTTCGTAACCTACACAGATTTTCACTTCTTCTAAACCATCTAGAACGTCTAGTTTAGTTAAGCAAATACCAGAAAGTGAGTTTACTTCTACTGAACGACGTAGAATTTCAGCATCGAACCAGCCACAACGACGTTGACGGCCAGTAGACGCACCAAATTCAGAACCTACAGTACCCAAGTGTTTACCGATTGCATCACCAACATCGTTAGCAGCATCATAAACAAGTTCAGTTGGGAACGGACCAGCACCTACACGAGTTGTGTACGCTTTAGTGATACCCAATACATAGTCAAGGTGCAATGGACCAAGACCTGAACCAGAGCTTACGCCACCAGCAGTTGTGTTTGAAGAAGTAACATACGGGTATGTCCCGTGGTCAACGTCAAGAAGTGAACCTTGCGCGCCTTCAAACATGATTTTCTTACCTGCTTTACGGTAAGCATGAAGTTCGCCAGTCACGTCCATCACCATAGGTTCGATGACTTTACGCCATTCGTCACATAGAGCGATTACATCTTCAACTTTAACGGCTTCAACACCGAAGAATTGAGTCAATTGGAAGTTATGGTATTCAAGAAGCTCTTCTAGTTGAGCTTTAAGATGAGCACCACCACGAACCAAGTCAGCAACACGGATTGCACGACGAGCCACTTTGTCTTCGTATGCAGGACCGATACCACGACCTGTTGTACCAATTTTCGCATTGCCACGTTTTTTCTCACGTGCTTGGTCAAGGGCGATATGGTGTGGAAGGATCAACGGACAGTTTGGAGAAATACGTAGACGTTCACGTACAGGCACGCCTTCTTTTTCTAAAACTTCCATTTCGTGGATTAAAGCTTCAGGTGATAAAACAACACCATTACCAATTAAGCACAATACGTTGTCACGTAAAATACCAGATGGAATGAGGTGTAAAACAGTTTTCTTACCACCAACCACAAGTGTATGACCTGCGTTGTGTCCGCCTTGATAGCGAACTACCGCAGCCGCTTGATCTGTGAGCAGGTCGACTATCTTACCTTTACCTTCGTCGCCCCATTGGGTACCAAGTACCACAACATTCTTGCCCATAATAGCCTCATTGCATCATGCTGTTAAAATTGGAAAAAACGTGTGTGCCCGCAGGCACATCCGAGATTAAATTTGTTTGATTGTCCACTCGCCATTTGCATTCACCAACTGGTGCGTTGCATACGGTGCTGAGCTTAAATCATCATTACCTAACAATTGAACAACACTGAATCCTTCGGTACGTGCTGCTTCAATTGCCTTTAATAAATCTGCTTCGATGCCTTTTGGTGCAACCAAAACTTGGTTTTTCTGAACTTGACCTGCAGTTAATGCATATAGGTCACAAGAAAAACCTGTAGCTGGACGCGCGCGACCGAAGTGTTCACCAATACCGTCATAGCGACCGCCTTGAGCCAATGGCGCAGCACGGTTTGGTGCATATACGGCATACATTAAACCAGTGTGATAATGATATGAACGAAGTTCAACCACATCGATACCAATGTGTAAGTCTGGCCAACGAGCTTGGATTGCCGCTTGAGTCGATTTCACTGCATCAAAAGCCAGTTTAAATGCTTCATTTGCCAATACATCAGCCGTTAAATTGGCTTGCAATGCATCTAAGTCACTTGCAAAACGACCTAAAGTATAGAAGTCAGCACCATTTGGAATGCTTTGTGTGAATTCAGCAAGTTCAGGTAAAGCTTTACGTTGATACAAGTCAGATAACTGACGTTCAACTGCTTTGCTCAAGCCAGCTTGTTTCACCATGCTGCGGAATAAACCGACATGCCCTAAATCAAGATGGATACCATCTGCATGACCTGCTTTAGCAAGCAAGTTGATCATGACATCAATCAGTTCAACGTCAGCATCAATGCTGTCTGAACCAAATAATTCTGCACCTAACTGTAAAGGTGCACGTGTGGTATTAAAACCCTGTGGTTTAGTATGTAGTACTGTACCAGCGTAGCAATAACGAGCTACACCTTCGACAGGATGTACATGCGCATCAATACGAGCCACTTGTGGTGTCATATCGGCACGCACACCAAGCAAACGACCTGAAAGTTGATCGATCACTTTAAAAGTGGCTAAGTCTAAATCTTGATTCGATTCTGAAAGAGAAGATAGAGATTCGATGTATTCAATGAATGGCGTGTACACCAACTGATAACCTCGAGATGCGAGGAAATCTAATGCTTCACGACGCAAAGATTCAATCACTTGCGCCTGTTCTGGCAGTACATCAGCTACACCATCAGGTAATAACCATGTCTCTGAAATGGGCATGTTGTAAACCTAAATTCTTGTCAGCGCGGAACAAATCCGCATAAAAAAATCGGGAGCACACCCGATTTCTCCTAGTTTAGCACGATAGTTTTACGCTTGCACACGACTTTTTCATAAAAGATGCTTCAGCATTCATTACTTCATCAACAGCTTTAATTTTTACAAATAAATATATGTTTATGCTTATATTTTAAAATCCTGTGAACGTTATTTTTTAACCATTTGATAAAAAATAATAAGCATCCTACTTTCTATAGATGAAGTTTTAAACAAAGTTATAAATATGATCAGGCTCAATAACTTAATTTAAGACACGAACATCAATCCAATGGAAGCGCTGTAGTTTGTTTAACAGCCTGTAACGGTATCTCTGTTTTTACATTTTGCACACTGGCGATCTGCGTTAAATGATGAATCTGAAACTTTCGATAGGCTTCTAAATCTGCCACGACGATACGTAAGAAAAAGTCACAATCCCCTGCCATGAGTTGACATTCAACCACCTCAGGCATCGTTTGAATCGCTGCGACAAAATCATTCACGGTTTTTGCATCTTGACCTTTTAGCCAAATCCGCGCAAATACCGTTAAACTTAAATTCAATTTTGACTGATTCAGTAAAGCCACATATTTCTCAATATAGCCTTCATCTTCTAGTTGCTTAACCCGTCTCAAACACGGCGAAGGTGATAAACCAACTAGTTGGGCCAATTCATTATTTTGTAGTTTTCCATTTTGCTGTAATGCTTGCAAAATGCGTTTATCTATCTGATCCATCAATAAAGGCACTAAATTTCACAATAATCTTTATTTTAGCAATTTTATTGCACAATAAAAGCAATCTTCCATAAAATAGCTGCCAAATGCCGCTCAGATATCCATAAAATATTGCTTTCGATCTCGCTTCATGGAAAACGTCATGTTGATGTTTAGACAAAGTACACTCAATCACACCCACTCACAGCATTCTATTGAGTTTAAACGAGGTCTAAAAACATCTATTCCAATGCTGCTGGGCATTATTCCTTTTGCATTAGTTTTGGGTGCTCAGGCAACACATAAAGGCTTTTCTAGTTTAGAAGTTCCGCTTTTGACTGGCCTTAACTTTGCCGGTGGTTCTGAATTTGCCATTTTGGAAGTTTGGACCAATCCCCCTAATATTCTCATGCTGATGTTTATTACGTTTTTAGTGAATAGTCGGCACCTATTAATGGGGGCGAGCCTTGTCCCGTATTTACGACATCTACCGAATCGTAAGGTTTATACCGCTTTATTTTTTATGTGCGATGAAAGTTGGGCCGTAGGTTTGGCCGATGCGCAAAAAAAATCTAATGTTTTGGGAATTCAGCGCGCCTTTAGTTTGATGTTCTATGCAGGCTTATGCTGTGCTCTATATTTGATGTGGGTTGGCTTTACCACGCTAGGGGCAATGATCGGGCCGATACTTGGCGATATTAGTCGACTTGGTTTTGATATGGCCTTCCCTGCTGTATTTCTTGTTTTACTGCGTGGCATGTGGAAAGGCTTTAAAGCGGCGCGTCCATGGCTGGTCAGTTTGATTGCCGCATCTTTGGCTTACTTGTATCTCCCTGCGGGCTGGTATGTTCCGATTGGCGCAGTTACTGGCATTGCTTCTGCATTTTTCCTAATTGGAGATGATGCATGATCCACACTAGCACCCTGATCGCGATTCTATTTATAGCCTTAACCACTTACCTGACCCGTATCTTGGGTTATGTGTTACTGAAAAACCGTAGCCTCACCAACAAACAACGTCAAATTATGGAAGTTGTTCCCGGCTGTGTGTTGATCTCAGTGATCGCGCCTTATTTTGTTAAAGATAATCCTGCTGATTTGATCGCGATGGCTATTACCCTATTTGCAGCATCACGTTTTTCGTTATTGCCTACCGTTGTGATTAGCATGCTTTCAGCAGCAGTATTAAGACAAATTTTGATTTAACTAAGTAATACGCGATCATGTTTTGAATAACGCGTGAACTACGATTTAAACCCAATGATGATGAATATTAGGAATCATCTTATTGGATAAAAAATACCCATACCTTGAGATCACATGCTTCATGCAGATATCGAGGTGTGGGCAGTCTTTTGTATTTTTTTGATTAGCTTTGGTCTGTCTTGACTACTTTTGCCAAAAGGTTCACCAACTCTGCATTTTGCAATTCAACTTGCTGTAATTTGTGAGTGGTTTGATCTAATACTTCTTGCTGGATATGCATTTTCTTTGCAAGATCTTGCATAATTTCCAAGGTCTTTTTCAGGTTGGCTTCTAAATGCACCACTTTTTCTTCAAGTGGCAAGGTTTCATGCGCGGTAGATTGCGATACGTCACGATTAAACTGTAGCCAAATTAAAAATATAACCGCCAGCGCCAATAATAAAATAAATCCCCAAAGTAACATCAACATCATGCTCAATACTCTTTATATATTTCTTTGACTTTCATCTTAAACAATAAATTGGCTGTGCTTGAATATTTTTTAAAGTTTTTCAATATTTTCGAGATACATCAACGAGATTACGCATGATTTTTCATCTAATTTTAGAAAATAAAAAAACACCTACAAGCTAGTAGATGTTTTCTATATTGGATAAGTTTGAATTTTTATAAAGAGTGAAAACTTTCACATAAATCGAGCAAGCGGTTCGCATAGCCCCATTCATTGTCATACCATGCGAAAACTTTTGCTTGCTTTCCTACCACCATGGTTTGATTCAAATCGACAATCAATGAATAAGGTGAATGATTAAAATCACTTGAGACCAAGGGCTCATCGGTTACTGACATAATTTCATGATAATCAAAACGTGCAGCTTTGCTTAACACTGCATTTAACTTATGCTTGGTGATAACTGATTGAGACACAAAACTTAAATCGATTGCAGCAACATTGATAGTCGGCACACGAATCGAATAGCCATCGATTCGATCTTCCATTTTCGGCATGACCCGTTTCAACGCACCTAGAGCTGAAGAGGTTGTTGGAATAATATTTTGACCTGAAGCTCGCGCACGACGTAAGTCACGATGTGCATGATCCAATACAGACTGATCCGCAGTCACAGCATGAATTTCTGTCATGAGTGCTGTGTCTATACCAAAGGCATCATCAATAATTTTGACTAAAGGCACCAAAGCCTGCGTGGTACACGACACACTCGAAATAATTTGATCCGTCGCTTTGACTTCATGATGATTAACACCATACACAATCGCAGCATCAACACTGTCAAACGGCGCAGCACCAATAATCACACGTTTGGCACCTGCACCAATATGCTGTGTGGCTGCCTCTCGCGATCTAAATAAACCTGTACATTCGAGTACCACATCGACATTCAGGTGTTGCCAAGGCAAAAGACTCGGCTGTGCTTCATTTAAAACTTGCACTTTGAGATGTGCTTGGGCACAAGAGATCTCTAGAAAAATAGCGCCATCTTGTTCAAGAATGTCGACTTGGCCTGCAAAACGACCATGCGTGGTGTCGTATTTAAACAAATGCACCATGGTTTCCACATCAGCGACATCATTTATGGCAACAATTTCATAGTGAAATTCCTTTAGATTTTCAAACCAAGCGCGTAATACATTGCGTCCGATTCGACCAAATCCATTAATTGCCACTCGCTGCATGACCAATCCTTCGTTTTAAAACAAAAATAAAGCATCTATATATTAATGGATTTCAACATGAAAACGTTATCATTTATTCGTTTAATGCTTATTGGGCTTTATTTTTATAAAACTTGAATCGTACCGGGTTTGTCGGAGACTTTTTTATTTAAGTTAGGCCACCTGACCTAACGGGTTAATCTTATCATAGTACATTGCTTCAAACTCAAAAGGTGATACATAACCCAGTGCACTGTGTACACGCTCTTTATTGAACCAATCTACCCAGTTTAGTGTCGCAAGTTGTACATCCGCTAAACCTTGCCAATCCGCTTTTAAATATTCAATCACCTCTGTTTTGTATAAGCCATTCACCATTTCAGCCAAAGCATTATCGTATGAATCACCGGTCGTACCGACTGATGCTCGTAAATTTGCTGCTTCTAAACGATTGGTATAACGAATGGAAAGATATTGCACGCCTCTGTCACTATGATGAATCACGTTCTTTGGCATGCCTCGATCATGCAATGCTTGCTCCAGTGCATCGAGCACCATATCTGTATTCATACGTGTTGATACTTTCCATCCAACAATTGCTCGCGAGAACACATCAATAATAAAGGCGGTATAGACCCAGCCTGAATGAGTTTGAATATACGTGAAGTCAGCGACCTGAGAAGCATTGCTTCGCAAGGGTCAGGATGATCTGCATTAAAATTGCGTTTTACTAAGTCATCTGCTCGTTTTTGATCATCTCGGCTACGGGTGGTTTGTTTATTCTTACCACGCCAAACACCTTGTATACCTAGCTTCTGCATCAATCGAGCAACTGTACAACGTGCGATAACATAACCTTCACGTTTCAATTGTTGCCAGACCTTACGCACACCATATCGACCTAAACTTTCTTTCCAAATACGTTTGATTTGCTCTGCATGATATAAATCATGCAGAGCACGTTTCGCTCGATGTTCTGGGTTATCAACGAGATCTAAAGCCCGATAATAGGTCGAAGCTGCAATCGGTAAAATTCTACAAATCGCTTCAACACCATATCGATCTTTATTGTTCTGGATAAAATCCACCATTATTTGTGTGGGCGGTCGAGCTCCGCCTGGGCGAAAAAAGCGGCTGCTTTACGTAGAATTTCATTGGCACGTTTTAATTCTTTAATTTCACGTTCCATTTGCTTCATTTTTTCTTGGTCAGATATCTGTTGTACTTTGGCAGGATTTAGTTGATCCATATGCTTTAAATACCAAACACGCAATGTTTCAGGAGTACAACCAATCTTAGGTGCAATAGCTGTGATTGCAGCCCAAGTAGAAGGATAATCTTTTTCAGATTCAATCAATAATTGAACCGCTCTTTCTCTGATTTCAGGGGTATATTTTGGTTTTGTCATTGGAACATTCTCTCAAGAAAGTTGGTCTCCGACAAACCCGGTACGGTTCAACTTTAGCACCTGTATAGATCTAAATATTAGCTTCACTAGAAATGTACAGCACTAAGATCAAGTCCAAACACTATGATTAAATTGGGTATAAACATGCAATTTTCCCAATGAACTGAAAAATATAAAAGCAACCCACCTTCATGTAGAGCATTCATCAACATGTTGAATTTGAAATTTCAAAGCTTTTCAAGACATATAAACAACTCATGTTATGTCGTAAAAGTAATTAAGCATTTTTAAAATGCTTTTTAAGTTTATTCGACGGAGTCTTACATTTTTGAATTGATAAAGGTATTAGCCTTCGGCTGGAGGTACTCTTACGAAACATTGTTTCTCATTCGGCAAAATGAGAAGCGTGCTTCGTAAGGAAACCAACTTGCCGTGAATGCACCTCACCGACAAAACTCTTTCACTAGCGTCAAATTATTGAAAATATCGCAAAAACATTTTTGATTAAAAGTAGCACTATCTCAAACACTTGCGGATGACGTTACCGCGTATCGTTCTTTTATTTGGATCAAATTGCGCTTCTGATGTTACTGCGCAACATCAGTAAATAAAACGCAGCAACAGTGCGCTCACAAGATTAATCAATGAATACTTTCAGCGTTCCAAAGGTTTAAAAATCTAAAAATATAGGTGCTAAATTTAAAACATATAAAAAGTCATAGAGATAGCCGAAAATCATTGGTCACTACACCTTTTTCCGTTATAATTTAGCGTTTTTAAATTTTATGTCAGCATCTCAAGCCAGCTTTAAAATTTTGTGAGACTTGCTTGATAGGCTATTACCAAATCGAAATTAGGAGAGACTTGGTTGTGAGTACTCGTTTTATGACATCAGCTGAAATTCGCGAAGCTTTTTTAAGCTACTTTGAATCGCAAGGGCATACACGTGTCGCGTCGAGTTCTCTGGTACCTGCCAACGACCCAACACTATTGTTCACAAATGCTGGTATGAACCAGTTTAAAGACTGCTTCCTCGGTCTTGAAAAACGTGACTACGTTCGTGCAACTTCTTCACAAAAATGTGTCCGTGCCGGCGGAAAACACAACGACTTAGACAACGTTGGTTATACAGCACGTCACCACACGTTCTTTGAAATGTTGGGTAACTTCTCATTTGGTGACTACTTCAAACGTGATGCCATCACATTTGCCTGGGATTTCTTAACCAACGAAAAATGGTTAGGTCTACCAAAAGATAAACTATATGCCACTGTTTACCACACAGATGACGAAGCATTTGATATCTGGAACAAAGATATTGGTCTAGACGCTTCACGTATTATCCGTATTGGTGACAACAAAGGCGAAAAATACGCTTCAGATAACTTCTGGGCAATGGGCGATACAGGTCCTTGCGGTCCATGTTCTGAAATCTTCTTTGACCATGGCGACCACATTTGGGGCGGCTTGCCGGGCACGCCTGAAGAAGATGGCGACCGTTTCATCGAAATTTGGAACAACGTATTCATGCAGTTCAACCGTACTGCTGATGGTGTCCTGCATGCCCTTCCTGCACCTTCTGTAGATACAGGTATGGGCCTTGAGCGTATTTCTGCAGTTTTACAGCATGTAAACTCAAACTACGAAATCGACCTATTCCAAAACCTGCTTAAAGCTGCTGCAGAAATCATCGGTTTAGATACCACTGAACTTGAAGCAAAAGCGCAAGCAGAAAACAAACCGGTTGAATACCCTGCTTCACTTAAAGTTGTGGCTGACCATGCACGTTCATGCTGCTTCTTGATTGCAGACGGTGTTAACCCTTCTAATGAAGGCCGCGGCTATGTACTTCGCCGTATTATCCGCCGCGCAGTGCGTCACGGTAACAAATTGGGTGCGACAGGTTCATTTTTCCACAAAATGCTTCAACCGTTAATTAACGTGATGGGTGCTGCATATCCTGAACTGGAAGCACAAAAAGCACGTATCGAAGCTCAGCTTTTAAAAGAAGAAGAACAATTTGCAAAAACTTTAGAGCAAGGTTTGAAATTGCTTGAAGGTGAATTGGCTCAACTTAAAGGTTCAGTGATTCCGGGCGAAACAGTATTTAAACTTTACGATACTTACGGCTTCCCGACTGACCTTACAGCAGACATTGCACGTGAACGTGATCTCACCATTGATGAAGCTGGTTTCGAAGTTGAAATGGCAGCTCAGCGTCAACGTGCGCGTGATGCTGGTAAATTTGCTGTCGACTACAACTCAATTGTGAAAGTTGAAGGCGAGACTCAATTTGACGGCTATGACGCAACTCAAGGCCAAGGTCAAATTGTTGCAATCTACAAAGACGGCGAACAAGTTGATGAAGTTTTTGAAGGCGATGAAGCGCTGATCGTTCTAAACCAAACTCCTTTCTATGCAGAAAGCGGCGGTCAAGTTGGCGATACAGGTATCTTCAAAAACGAAACTGGTATTTTTGAAGTTCAAGACACCAAAAAATCAGGCGGCGCTTTTGTACACCAAGGCATCGTGACCATGGGTAACTTAAAAGCGGCTCAAGCGGTTGAAGCGATTGTTAAGGCGGATATCCGTGCAGCAACTTCACGCAACCACTCTGCGACTCACCTTTTACATGCAGCGCTGCGCCAAGTTTTGGGTACGCATGTACAGCAAAAAGGTTCATTGGTTGCCAGCGAACTTTTACGTTTTGACTTTGCCAATGATCAACCTGTTTCATTTGAACAGCTTCAAGAAATTGAACGCATTGTCAATGCCGAAGTGATTGCCAATACGGCTGTTTCAACTGAACTTTTAGACATCGATGCGGCTAAAGAAAAAGGCGCGATGATGTTGTTCGGTGAGAAATACGGTGACGAAGTACGTGTACTTTCAATGGGTACAACCAAAGATGAGAAAAACTTCTCTATCGAACTTTGTGGCGGTATTCACGTTAAACGCACAGGTGACATCGGCCTATTCAAGATCACATCTGAAGGCGGTGTTGCTGCAGGCGTACGTCGTATTGAAGCCGTTACTGGTACTAAAGCGGTTGAAGCTGCGCAAAAAGCTGATCGTGACATTCATGCAATTAACGACTTGCTTAAAGCGCAAAAAGATCAAACTTTAGAAAAAGTTGAAGCTTTATCTCACACAGCGTCTAGCTTGCAAAAACAAATTGAACAATTGAACCAAAAATTAGCAAGCTTCCAAGCAGCTGAGTTATTAAGTCAAGTTCAAGAGATTGCTGGCCGCAAAACATTAATCACTACCGTTCAAGGTGTAGATGCGAAATCACTTCGCAACTTGCACGATGGTGTGAAATCTAAGTTAGACAATGCTGTGATCGTGATCGCAGCGGTTGATGCCGACAAATTGAGCCTGATTGCTTCGGTTGCTAAAGAATACACTGCTGCTGTAAAAGCAGGTGACATCATCAAACACCTTGGTCAAGAGCTTGGTGGTAAAGGTGGTGGTAAACCTGATATGGCTCAAGGTGGTGCGCCTTATAGCGACAAACTTGAAGCAGTAATGACTGACCTCGTTGCATGGTTAGCTGCAAAATAAGACCAAAAGTCCTATAGCTCAAAGTGACTCACCTCCTTTGAGCAAATCAACAGGTTTAAGTAGTGTGTTTTTTAATGCTGGATCCTGCTTAAACCCTGTTGATGCGTGAAAACGCAAACTCAATCATCATGTTGAAACCAATATTCAACCTCTGGCTAAATGATGAAAATGGAGTCTAAAAGGCTGGGTTCATGTGAATCCCCTGCAGACACAAAGTATCTATTTGAACTCCTCCTACCTTGGAGTTCATGAGCTACGTGGTATATTAAAATCGCGCTCAAGTGCGGTCTTAAAATATGTGTAAGTGCTTTAAGTCTTTAGACTTATTTACTTGGTAAGGATAGTTATGGCATTAATCGTTCAAAAATATGGCGGTACCTCAATGGGTACTCCAGAGCGCATTTTAAATGTTGCTCGTCGTGTAAAGCGTTGGCATGATCACGGTCACAAAGTTGTGGTTGTTGTATCTGCAATGAGTGGCGAAACCAATCGTCTACTTGCTTTAGCGAAAGCCATTACCGAAACCCCTGATCCACGCGAATTAGACCAAATGGTGTCTACGGGTGAACAGGTAACGATTTCTATGTTAGCAATGGCACTTAACTCTATTGGTGTTGAAGCTAAATCACTTACAGGCCGTCAAGTCGGTATTAAAACCGACAGCGCATTTACCAAGGCGCGTATTGAAGCGATTGATACGGATGTATTGACTTCAAACCTTGACGCTGGACGTGTCATTGTAGTGGCAGGTTTCCAAGGCTTTGATGCCGAAGGTAACACTACGACTCTAGGTCGTGGTGGTTCTGACACTTCGGGTGTTGCATTGGCCGCCGCACTTAAAGCTGATGAATGTCAGATTTACACAGACGTTGATGGTGTTTACACCACTGACCCTCGTGTCGCTCCAAAAGCGAAAAAAGTTGATCGTATTTCTTTTGAAGAAATGCTTGAAATGGCATCACTTGGTTCTAAAGTCCTTCAAATTCGTTCTGTAGAATTTGCCGGTAAATACCAAGTGCCTTTACGCGTATTATCAAGTTTTGATAATGACGATGATGGCGCATTCGACGAAAACTTTAAACAAAACGTCGGGACACTAATCACCACTGAAGCGGAAGACAACATGGAACAACCAATCATCTCAGGTATCGCGTTCAACCGTGATGAAGCTAAATTAACTATTCTTGGTGTACCGGATAAACCAGGTATCGCTTCAAACATCCTTTCACCAATTGGTGATGCCAATGTTGAAGTGGATATGATTATCCAAAACGTTGAAGAAGACGGCACAACTGATTTCACATTTACAGTTAACCGTAGTGAATTATCAAAAGCGAAAGCCATTCTTGAAGCGACTGCACAAGAAATTGGTGCACGTGAAGTTGCAACTCGCGCAGACATCGTTAAAGTATCGATTGTTGGTGTTGGTATGCGCTCACACGCAGGTGTTGCAAGCAAAATGTTTACTGCTCTTGCAAAAGAAGGCATTAATATTTTGATGATTTCGACTTCTGAAATCAAAATTTCAGTGATTATTGATGAGAAATACTTAGAGCTTGCTGTACGTGCTCTACACACTGCATTCGGTCTAGACCGTGAAACAGGTGAATCAAGCGCACGTGCTTAATTAACCTTGCTGTGTGTCAAAATTTGTCATTGTTAGACAGATTTTGAAAAACATCGTAAAAATTCAGAGCCACTATAGTTTTTTTTATAGTGGCTCTGTTATATTAAACCTGAGGATTTTAAAATTTACTCAGTTTGCGACTGTCACAATGATTGTTTCAGATGCACTGCTAAATTTTTTGCTTTTACAAGTTATGAATTTTACATAACAGATCATTTGCAGGTTTTGCATTTTGCAAGGAGAGAAACATGCTGATTCTGACTCGTCGTGTCGGAGAAACATTAATGATTGGAGACCAAGTTAGCGTGACTGTACTTGGTGTTAAAGGTAATCAGGTTCGTATTGGCGTGAATGCTCCAAAAGAAGTATCTGTTCATCGTGAAGAAATTTACCAACGAATTCAACATGAACGCGCAATGCACGAACATCTCCAAAACATTGATCAAGAATATCAGCCATCTTTTGAAGAAACTGATTATTCCCAAAATAACTATAATCGTTAAGATTTAAGTTGTTTAAATGATAAAGCGGCTCATTAGGCCGCTTTAAATTTATCTAGAACATGCTTTTACTATAGACGTTCAACTAAGCTTTATTACTGCCCTTCTAGAACTTTACGTACGGGACCAAAACTGCGGCGATGTTCATCAATCACCCCATACTGCGCAATTGCTTCAAAGTGTGCTTTGGTTGGATAGCCCTTGTGTTTCGCAAAACCATACTGTGGATATTTTGCATCTAGTTCAACCATTTCGTGGTCTCGAGTCACTTTTGCCAAAATACTCGCAGCCGAAATTTCAGGATGAATCGCATCACCACCTACGACAGCATCACAGCTCATCGCTAAACCGGTTGGGACTTTATTACCATCGACCAACACGTGTTCTGGCTGCACACTGAGTTTTTCCACTGCACGACGCATTGCAAGTAATGATGCTTGCAAAATATTGATCTCATCAATTTCTTGTGCAGAACTTTCAGCAATCGCCCAAGCCAAGGCTTTTTCTTGAATCTCAATAAATAACTTTTCACGTTTTTTTTCAGTGAGTTTCTTAGAATCGTTTAGACCTTCAATCGGGTTATTTGGATCTAAAATGACAGCTGCCGCAACAACCGAACCCACCAATGGACCGCGACCCGCTTCATCTGCACCAGCAATTTTCATATATCTCTCACTCAAAATAAAATACGACCCTTAATTTGGATTTGCTAATACTCAGCAATACCACTGTTTGGGTCGTATAAATTGTTCTAAATCTTAGTTTTTAAATGTTTCGATCACGCAAGCATTTAAAGTATTTGTCACGATTTTAGCCGCAAGATTAGCTTGTGAAGTTTTATCCATTGCTGCTACAACCAAATCCGTTGCAGTCACGCTAGTTGTCGCTTTCTCGCCTACACATGAACAAACTTCAGTTTGTAGTTCAGATTTTTGAGTTTCTGTTAATAATTTTGAACCTGTTTTCCAGTAGCTGTTGTTATTTAGCTCAGTCACGCATTTCGCTTGAACACCCACTTTAACCGCCATCATTGCCAAGCTGTTTGCTGAAGTTGTACCTGTAGAACTTGTACCTGTTGTACCAGTCGCAGCACATGCAGAAAGAACAAGCGCTAATGGCGCTAGAACAGCAACTAATTTTTTCACGAATATTTCCTTTGTTCTGTTAATTAACGCGCATATTGTGCCCCAAATCACACACCATCTGATATGACTATTTAAAATAAATTCGGTAGTTGTGTAGTTAATCATCAAAGCCTGTGTTGCATATTCACAACACAGTGTCCCGATTTTAAACGACGCATATTTTTGTGGTCTGTATTAGAATCTGCATAAGATTGGACGCTTAAATAATCAACATGAGCAATAACACACAATACTACACTCGAACAGCTCAGGTCTTACATTGGCTGATGGCGATCATATTCATCGTGGCATGGTTAATTGGCTTTTATAGTGGCAATTTTCTGAGTTATGACGTCGATGGTAGCTTTAAAGGGCAAGTCATTACCCTCCATAAAAATATTGCGACTACGATTATTTTTATGGTGGTGCTACGAATCTTTTGGCGTTATACCCACCCCACACCTGAATTACCTGACAGTATGTCATCCGGCATGAAAACCTTGGCACATTTGGGTCATTTAGCACTGTATTTTGTACTACTGGCTTTACCGATTAAAGGTTGCTTATTTAGCTGGAGTGCAGCTCACCCTGCCCCTGTCCTGTATTTGTTTGAAATACCACGCTTGGTCCAAGATAATCCTGAATTATTAGCCATCGTGAAACCGCTACATATTTGGATTTCTTGGGCAGCAGGCTTGCTCTTAGTGGGTCATATTTTGGCAGCGTTGAAACATCATTTTATTGATAAAGACCATGTGCTCAAAAGTATGACACGACAACCAAAACCCTAATAAAGACAAAATAAAAGCCACATCATGTGGCTTTTATTGTGAGCATCATCTTTTAATTCAGCACTTGCTGAGCACAGCCGCGCATACTATTCAAAACCGCTTTAGAAATCAGTTTATTCTTTTCAGTTTCATTCACAGCAGCAGTCATCAGATCTTTCGCACCGATATCATCCATGGCATGCTCACTCACGCACTGACAAATCGCAGCTTGATTGTCTTTTTTCTGTTGAGCACTCATAAACAACGCAGCACCTTTCCAAATTTTAGAAGTATTTAATTCTTGCGAGCATTGATATTCAATCACGGGCTTTAGCATACGCTGACTTAAACTTGATTTATCTGCAATAGCAGCCGATGAAATCAATACTACGGCTAAAAATGTAATCGATGAGGCAAATATAGAGCGATTTGAATGAGAGAAAAGCATGATTTAAACATAAAAAAGGCAGTGAATATTCACTGCCTGAGATTATACGCTGATTATTAATTCAACGCTTCAATCTTTTTAATCCAAGCTTGTTTTTCAGCATCTGAAATAAATGATGCTTCAAAAGAGTTGATTGCCAGTTGCTTTAACTCTACATTGCTTAAATCAAGCGCTTTGGTGATCGCAACAAAGTTATCATTCATATAACCACCAAAGTAAGATGGATCATCTGAATTGACGGTCACATGCACACCTTGTTGCAAGAGACGGCGAATATTATGCTCAGCCATATCTTTTACCACACAGAGCTTTAAATTGCTCAGTGGGCAAACGGTTAATGGCATTTTCTCTGCAATTAAACGCTGCATCAAAGCAGGATCTTCTTCTGAACGTACACCATGGTCAACACGATTTACTTTCAGTAGATCCAAGGCTTCCCATACGTATTCTGCTGGACCTTCTTCCCCTGCATGCGCAACGATAAGAAAACCTGCTTCACGGGCTTTTGCAAAAACACGTTCGAATTTTGATGGTGGATGACCCACTTCACTCGAATCTAAACCGACACCAATAATTTGATCTTTATATGGTAAAGCTTGTTCTAATGTTGCAAATGCTGCGTCTTCAGATAAATGACGCAAGAAGCACATAATCAGATGTGAGCTAATGCCCAGTTTCGTTTTAGCATCATCACAAGCGCGTTGTAAGCCATTCAAAACAGTTTCAAAAGCAACACCACGGTCTGTATGGGTTTGTGGGTCGAAGAACATTTCGGTATGAACCACATGATCTTCTGCACATTTTTCAAAGTATACCCATGCCAAATCATAAAAATCTTGCTCATGAATCAGTACATTTGCACCTGCATAATAAATATCTAAAAAAGACTGTAAATTATGAAAATTATACGCTTCTTTTAATTCTTCGACTGATTGATAAGGGATTGCAATATTGTTGCGTTGGGCAATTGCAAACATGAGTTCAGGCTCAAATGTCCCTTCAATATGCACATGTAGCTCTGCTTTTGGCAAAGCGCGAATCAGCTCAAGTTGATCCATCTTTTATCCTCATAAAAATAAAAAAGGGTGCAAACTGAGTTTACACCCTTTCGCTATTTGACAGTATTAACCGCCAAATGCAGCAAATTTTAATGCCCAAAGTGCAGCAATAATCCAGACCATATACGGTACAGTTTTCGCTTTACCTGTAAGCAATTTAACTAATGCATAGCTGATGAAGCCCATTGCAATACCGTCTGCAATTGAATAGGTAAACGGCATAAATACAATTGTTAAGAATGCAGGGACTGCTTCAGTAATATCATCCCACTCAATATGAACGATACCTTGAATCATCAACACACCAACAAACAATAATGCTGGCGCAGTTGCAAAACCTGGTACAGACTGAGCAAGTGGTGCTAAGAACAATGCCAAAATAAACAATACAGCAACTACAACTGCAGTTAACCCTGTACGACCACCGGCAGCAACACCTGCTGATGATTCAATATAAGGCGTAGTCGAAGACGTACCCAATGCCGCACCCGCAACAATTGCAGATGAGTCAGCAAATAATGCTTTCTTCAAACGTGGTAATTTACCGTCTTTTAATAAGCCTGCACGGTGTGATACACCGACCAATGTACCTGTAGAGTCAAATAAATCAACCAAGAAGAATACAAAGATTACGCCAATCAAACTTGCTGTGAATAGACCTTCGAAGTTCATTTGCATGAATGTTGGAGCGATTGAAGGAATAGCACCTACAACACCTTTAAATTCGTTGAAGCCCAGTAGGGTTGAAATTGCAGTAATCACCAAAATACTGATGATGATTGCACCACGTACTTTGAAGTGATGCATAACCACAACCATCAAGAAGCCAAGTAAAGCCAACAAGACAGACGGCTGTTTTAAATCACCCAGACTAACCAATGTTGCAGGGTTATCAACAATAATGCCGGCATTTTTCAAAGAAACCAGTGCAAGGAATAAACCAATACCGCCGCCGATCGCCAGTTTAAGCGACATTGGAATCGCATTGACAATCGCTTCACGGATTTTGAACATGCTGATAGCGATAAAAACAAGGCCAGAGACAAAAACAGCTGCTAAAGCAGTTTGCCATTCCACGCCCATACCCAAACATACAGAATAGGTAAAGTAAGCGTTTAAGCCCATACCGGGTGCTAAGGCAATTGGATAGTTAGCAACAAGCCCCATCACCAAACAGCCAATGGCTGCTGCTAGACAGGTTGCGACAAAAACAGCGCCATGATCCATACCCGTTTCGGACAAAATCATTGGATTGACAATAATGATGTAACACATTGTCAAGAAAGTAGTTACACCTGCAATGACTTCTGTTTTGAAACTGGTTTTGTTTTCGCTCAGTTTAAACAGACGTTCAAGCATGTTCTCGGAAGATGGATTAGGAGTCGTCATGACCTAGCCCCTATGAAGTAAACTTTATGCATATAAGCATTCCACAAAATTAATCATGTCATGTATTCATCATTAATTTTGTGTATGCCTAAGCAACGAATATGCCAATTCGGCAGATTGTAGGCTTTAAAAAATCCTATTTTCAACAACATACAACACGGTACAAATGTTGAAATTTGCAAACAAAAAAGCTGCATAAACCTATGCAGCTCCTCTATTTATGTCATTTAATTCGTATTTAATATCAATAAATACTGATCAAATTAATTTCGGCAAATTATAACACATTGATTTTTTAATGTTTCCACATTTTCATCGCTTTTCAATTTAGTAAATTTAAGACATTGTTTTCTTTATAAAGTTTCAAATTATTATATATAAAAATAAAATATCAATATTTAAACGAACACTTCAAGACCATGCTTGAGCTCAATGCAAAAGCAGCAAGATTGATTTTTTTTAGCGCATATAAGGTGATGCGCTCAAATCATCATTGAACACCTGATTAATTTCTTGCTGTCGCTTTAACTCTGCATTCTTATAAACACTAAACCCTAAAAACACAATGCTGAGTATAAAAATTGGTATCAGTATTTTTTTCATAACAAAATTTTATTCATGTTTAAATATTTGGCTATAATAACAAAAAACTTAAACAAAAAAGTGACGTGTTTCACAATTTTATATCTTATTAAGTCATTTAATAAGCTATTTGTTCGATCAATGTTAACTTTGTAATATATTTTAGACTGATAGACAAGATAATAACTGAATGTTTTTTCGAAGCCTTTTCCGCAAACAACCTCAAATCATAGATCATTTCACCTGCGAAATTTAAAGCACGATCAATTTCACAGACCCACCATTACATCTCGAATGAAGAAGATAAAAAAAGCCGCTGAGTTCTAAGCAGCGGCTATTCATATTCTTTTCGGTCTAAGTTTTTCAATTTCGAAATTAAGCGGCTTGTTGTTCGTCTCGCTTAAAGACCAATTCGCCCTTTAAGCTACTCTCTGCATCGAAATAATAACCATCGGTATTGAAGGACTTAATGTCTTCAATACGTTCAATTTTATTTTCCAACAAATAACGCGCCATTAAGCCACGTGCCTTTTTGGCATAGAAACTGATGACTTTATATTTGCCGTTCTTTTGGTCCAGAAAAACAGGCTTGATGATTTCGGCTTTGATTTTTGCTTCTTTTACCGACTTATAGTATTCATCTGAAGCGATGTTGACCAAAATTTCAGAACCCGCTTTTGCCAAATCATCATTAATCAGATTGGTGATGATATTGTCCCAAAACTCGTACAGGTTATGTCCACGTGGGTTTTGTAACTTGGTTCCCATTTCTAAACGATATGGCATCATTAGATCAAGCGGACGCAATAAACCATAGAGACCCGAGAGCATACGCAAATGGGTTTGTGCATATTGAAGGTCGGTATTTGCAAGTTTGTATGCATCTAAACCCGTATAAACATCACCTTTAAAGGCAAAGATTGCTTGGCGTGCATTCGCAAAATCAAAATCAGGCTGCCAATCTCGGAAGCGTTCAACATTTAATGTCGCAATTTTCTCACTGACACTCATCAAGCTTGAAATTTCACTCGCCGACAATTTACGTGCGACTGAGATCAATTCTTCAGAATGATCTAATAGTCGTGGTTGAGTAAATTTTTCAGTCGGTAAAGCGGTTTCGTAATCTAAAGTTTTTGCTGGAGAAATTAAAGCGAGCATAAACATCCTGATTAATTTTTAATTAAACAAACTATAACAGTAGAGTAATTTCAAAGCCAATCTGTGTTTTAGATAATATTAATCTGTAAACTATAGTCTCTCCCGCTTTCACATTTTAGTAATTATGTCAAAACAAATGTTCATTCAAGGGCCGATGGGTCAACTTGAAATTTTTGTTGATTATCCACAGGGTGAAGTGAAAGGATTCGCGGTAGTTACACACCCTCACCCATTGCAAGGTGGCACACCACAGCACAAAGTCCCTGTGCTTTTAGCACAAATGTTCTTAGAGCGTGGCTATGTTGTCTATCGCCCAAGTTTCCGTGGTTCTGGCCAAAGTGCAGGAATACATGACGAAGGCAATGGTGAAACCAAAGACACTATGCAAGTCATTGAATTTGCTCGTAACCAACATCCGAACCTGCCATTTTATGCAGGCGGTTTTAGTTTTGGTGCAAATGTCATGACTAAATGCTATGCCCTATTGCCAGTAGAATTGCAGCCTGTACAAACTATTTTATGTGGCCTACCAACCACAACAGTTGCAGGTGTGCGTCACTATGTGACTCCGCATATTAAGGGTGATATTTTATTTATTCATGGTGAAGAAGATAATGTCACACTGTTATCTGACTTGATTCAGTGGGCCAAACCACAGCGCCATTTAATCACGGTTTTACCAGGTGCAAACCACTTCTTTACAGGTTATCTAAAACAGCTTCGTATCGCGATTTCACGCTTTTTAGTATAAACAATACCAAAAATGAGTCAGCTTAACTGGCTCATTTTTCTTGCCTAGTGACCGCTCTATTCCCCACCCATATTTCAGATAAATTCACCTACAGCACTTCGATTTATCCATCTTTTTAGTGCATTGGCCATCATTATCTATTCAACATGTAATGACCTAATTCGTCGCTAGTTTAATTTTTATTACGCAACATTTTTTTTATCGAAAAACCAATTATTTACTTGTTTATATGACCAACTATAGAAATAATACCCAGAAAAATTAAGATAAAATTTAGAGGGAAAAATGAAATATATTGTTGCTGTGATTTTAAGTCTAGGCATTGCAGCTTTGGTCTATTATTTTAATTCAACCCCTTCCACAACGACGAATTTGCCATCGTCTACAGTTGCAGCGAACGATGGTCCCAAAGCCTATTTGACTGCGTCATACAAGATGAATGTCGATGGTCGTGATTTTAGCTTAAAGATGGTCTATGACTTTCCCAACAGCCAAGTGTGTGAAGCCCAACTCAACAGCACTGACACCATGAATATGATTTCAACCTTTAAGCAACGCTGTTCGAGTGACTCGGTGTGTAAAGAAGCAGATATTTCGTCTTGTTCATCTTTTACCGATCAAAAATATAAAGATATGCTCGATAAAAACTATCATGACACCCATTATATTTATCTTAGCGATAGCAAATTGACTGATCAACGTGGTGTGATTGTGTTTTGGGGACTCAATGAACAAGAGTCAGAAAAAATGTGTGACTATGTGAAAAAGAGCAATCGAACCATTAATCCAATCAATATTGAATGTCTATAACCTTGTTCAATACATTCTGTTAAAAACAAAAAAGCAGCGCTATGCTGCTTTTTTATAGATGATTTTTAATTCAATTTTTCAGTTCATTTCGTCATTTGTTTCCATTGAAACTCACTATACGAGTCTTCTTCTTTTAAACTGTTTTCGACCGCTTGAGCCAATTGATTCAACAAACTTTGCTCAGTAATACGATCTAACCAATCTTGGTCTTCATCTGGATAAGAGGTAATTTCACAGACTAGACGACCTGATTCATCCTGCCCCTGACATGTCACTGAAAGTGGCAATTCATGTTGATCGACACTGACTGCAATCTGATCACCACTTTGCGATAACGTTTGAAAGCCATATTTCTCAAGCTTACTTGCTAAAAACTCAGCCACTTGAGTTTGCGTATCAGCACTGCTTTCAACTCGATTTGAATCGCTATGGGCGGTGAATTGTAGTTTTCTCATGTATCTATCCAAAGACATTCTTGTTGTATGGTTTTAGCATAAGCAATTCAAACCAAACAGCCAAGCATTTGCTTGGCTGTTGTTGAATAAATATACAAATTTAGTGAATTATTTATTCACTTACCACAATCGTTAAACCGGCTTGAATCGCTAGCTCTGTAAATGTCGGGAAGCTGGTCGCAACAGTTTCTGTACCCACGATATTAATTTCACCCGAAGTACGTAAACCTGCCATTGAGAAGCTCATTGCAATACGGTGGTCATGATGTGATTCGATTTGACCACCTGTGAAGATTGCACCCCACTCACCCGCTTTGCCTTGACCTTCAAT
This sequence comes from Acinetobacter sp. YH16040_T, assembly GCF_024605785.1. Lineage (NCBI taxonomy): Bacteria > Pseudomonadati > Pseudomonadota > Gammaproteobacteria > Moraxellales > Moraxellaceae > Acinetobacter > Acinetobacter sp. YH16040_T. The sequence continues at coordinate 2,294,425 of NZ_CP094541.1, forward strand.
GATAATGCCGTCCTCGGTTGGCGTACAATCGATACCCATAATTTTTAGGCCATCTGCCATCACTTGAATACGGTCTGATTCTTTCACTCGAAGTTCAGCTGCACCAGTCAAAATGGTTTGACCCTCTGCACATGCAGCAGCAATAAATAACGCTGGGAATTCATCAATCGCCAATGGCACTTGATCTTCTGGCATATGAATGCCTTTGAGTGTACGTGAACCACGAATACGAATATCTGCAATCGGCTCACCGCCAGCGATACGTTCATTTTCAACAGTCAGGTCAGCACCCATCTGTTTTAAAATTTCGATCACACCTGTACGTGTTGGATTAACGCCGACCGCTTCAAGTGTGACATCTGAACCTTCAGTAATCGCTGCACCCACCATAAAGAATGCTGCAGATGAAATGTCAGAGGGTACTTGAATGTCCGTACCGACTAACTTGCCGCCACCTTGAAGTGAAATGCGGTTGCCTTCTGTTTTCACGTCATAACCAAATGCACGAAGCATACGTTCAGAATGGTCACGTGTCGGTTCTGGCTCAGTGACAACAGTTTCACCTTCCGCCCAAAGACCTGCCAACAAAATACCAGATTTTACTTGTGCAGATGCCATTGGTAAGTCGTAGTGAATACCTTTCAGGTTTTGACTTCCGGAAATAGACACGGGCGGCGTACCACGCTCACCTGTAGTTTGAATTTGCGCACCCATTTCACGTAATGGTTTGGCAATACGTTCCATTGGACGTTTTGATAATGACGCATCACCCGTCATCACCGAATCAAACTTCTGTGCCGACAACATGCCTGAAAGCAAACGCATTGAAGTGCCTGAGTTACCCATATACAAAGCGCCTGCAGGTGCTTTTAAACCATGCATGCCTACACCATGAATGGTGACTTCGCCATTTTTAGGGCCTTCAATACTCACTCCCATATCACGGAATGCTTGGAGGGTTGCCAAGGCATCTTCACCTTCAAGGAAACCCGTGACATGCGTTGTGCCTTCTGCAATAGCACCAAACATGATAGAGCGATGTGACACAGATTTATCACCTGGCACAGTAAATTTACCTTGGAATTGCTTTGGACCCGGTAAAATTTTGAATTGCTGTGTCGTCACTTTATTTTTCTCCATCAGTGGTTTCTTTGCGAGCATGTGATTGAAATGTTGACGTGCCGCTTGTGCATGCCCCAACAGTCCCATCAACGCTTGTGAGTTTTCATCTTCAATCAGTTTACGAAGAATAGCCAATTGTTTTTCAAAGCCATCTACCGCATTTAAAATTGCCTTTTTATTGGCAAAAAAGATGTCATGCCACATATGTGGGTCGCTTGCAGCAATGCGTGAGAAATCACGAAAACCGCCAGCGGCATAACGGAAAATATCTAGATTATCTTCTCGGTTCGCAAGTTGCTCAACCAAGTTAAATGCCATCAAATGCGGAAGATGACTGGTATGGGCCAACACTTCATCGTGTTTTTCCACATCCATGCAAATCACTTCCGCTTTGGCAGCTTGCCACAATTGAATCAGTTTCTCTACAGCCCAATCTGCACTGCTAGGTAATGGTGTCAAAATCACTTTGTGATTAGCAAATAAATCTACCTTACCGGCATGCACACCTGTTAGTTCAGCCCCCGCAATCGGATGCCCCGGTACAAAACCAGCAGGTAATTGCTCACCATAAACCGCTTTAGCTGCATCAACAACATTGCCTTTGGTACTTCCAACATCGGTAATAATCGTCTGTTCGGATAGATAAGGTTTGATCGCTTCAAGGACTTTTTGTGTCGCACGTACAGGCAAAGCCAAGACAACGAGATCTGCACCTTTGACCGCTTCAGCAGGATCGCTATAACCCTGCTGAATAAGCCCTAAAGCTTTTGCATCTTCTAAAGTTTTTTGTGAACGCGTAGACGCCACAATTTCCTTAGCCAATCCTTCAGCAATCATGACACGAGCTAGGCTTGAGCCAATCAGTCCAAGCCCAATAAAAGCAACTTTTTCAAATAGTGGCACAGACATGACTTAAGCTTTAACCTCTAAGCCCAAAACTTTAGCCAATGCCGCTAAGAATTTAGCATTTTCAGCTTCAGTCCCAATTGATACACGTAAATGCTCAGGGATACCAACTGGACGAACAATCACACCTTCTTTTAATAAAGCATTGAAAGTCTGTGCAGGATCTGCTTTTACATTTACTAAAATGAAGTTGGCACGTGAAGGCACATACGCTAAACCTAAAGCATCAAAGCCTGACTCAAGTTGAGCCATACCCGCTTTGTTCACTACGCGTGATTTTTCAATAAACGCTTCATCTTTAAGTGCAGCAACTGCAGCCACCATCGCAAGATGGTTCACGTTAAATGGTTGACGAATACGATTAAGGAAATCCGTCACTTCAACTGAAGCCAAAGCAAACCCAACACGTAGCGCAGCCAGGCCATAGCACTTAGACATGGTGCGGCTCACAATTAAGTTTGCGTATTGATCTAAGAATTTCAAGCTGTTGAAGTTTTCTGGGAAATATTCCACATAAGCTTCATCTAAAACCACGATCACATTTGCAGGTACTTTTTGCATGAACGCTTCAAATTCAGCTTCTTCAAACCATGTACCTGTTGGATTATTTGGGTTCGCAATAAAAATTAATTTAGTATTGTCTTTAATTGCCGCAGCCATTGCATCTAGGTCATGTGAAAAACCTTTTGCAGGCACTTCAATCGCTTCAGCATTAATGGCTTGTGTCACCAGACCATACACAGCAAATGCGTGTTGGCTATACACCACAGAGTCTTGCTCTGAAACAAAAGCACGAGCGAAAATTTCTAGAAGATCGTTTGAACCATTGCCCAACGTAATGCGGTCATGTGCAATACCAAATTGTTTTTCAACTTGGTCTTTCAAAATAAAACCGCCACCATCCGGATATCGACCAATTTCTGCAAGTTCAGCAGCAACCGCTTCTTTCACTTTGTCAGAACAACCCAATGGGTTTTCATTTGATGCGAGTTTTACGATATCTGTAATACCCAACTCACGCTCAAGTTCACTAATTGGTTTACCTGGTTGGTAAGGCTTTAGCTTTGCAATGCCTTCATTGGCTGGGACAAACGTCATTTTACACTTCCAGTTTTTTCAAATGATGAAGGTGATCAACTCCTGATGGAATTGATCACAGTTGTGATCTTAAAGAACAGCAATCGGATATGAACCCAATACACGAATTTCTTTAACCAATGGACGAATTTCTTCAATTGCCGCTTTCACGTTTTCTTGCTCAACATGACCTTCCAAGTCCACAAAGAAGACATAAGCCCATTTTTCAGGCAAGGCAGGACGTGTTTCAATACTGGTCAAACTGATATTGTGTTTTGCAAATGGTGCAAGAATTTCAAGCAACGCCCCTGCACGGTCATGCGCAGAAATCAACAATGAAGTTTTATCATTGCCCGATTGCGGTACTTTCTCACGACCAATCACCAAGAAACGAGTAGTATTTTCAGGATTGTCTTCAATATTGCTATGCAAAATTTCAAGGTTGTAAATGTTCGCAGCGACTTCAGAAGCAATTGCTGCTGAGTGCCATTCATTGCGAATACGGCGTGCAGCTTCTGCATTTGAACTGAGTGCAACACGTTCTACACCTGGATAATGAGCATCTAACCAACCACGGCATTGCGCCAAAGTTTGTTGATGTGCATAAATCTGTTTAATGCTGTCTTTTCGTGTGTTTTCAGACACTAAGAATTGGTGATGAATACGCAGCTCCACTTCACCAATAACATTCAGATGTGAAGATTTGAAGCAATCTAGGGTATGGTTCACTACACCTTCAGATGAGTTCTCTACAGGCACAAGACCATAGTGCGCACTGCCTGCTTCTACTTCACGGAATACTTCATCAATCGTTGGAAGAGGGCGAACAACAGCGTCTTGACCAAAGTGTTTCAACACCGCCGAATGTGTATATGTCCCAACTGGACCTAAGAACGCAATACTTTGCGGTGCTTCAAGAGCTAAACAAGCCGACATGATCTCACGGAATAAACGTGCCATTGTCACATCAGACAATGGGCCTTCGTTACGATCCATAACTTTACGTAAAACTTGCGCCTCACGTTCAGGACGATAAAACAATGGATTCTCTTCTGCAGCAAATTTTGCTTTTGCCACAGCTTCAGCTAGTTTCGCACGACGGTTGATAAGTTGTTGAATCTGCATATCAACAGAGTCGATATCTTCACGAATTTGAGCTAAGTCCAGAGAAGTCGGAGTGTTTTGATCATCGTTGATCATTGTTATGTCGCCCTTCAAAAAAATTTTGCAAACAGTATAACAATAGTTAGCTTTCAAATGTTGCGCAATACGACTTTGATGGTTTCAGCCTTAAAAACAGACAATTGATTAAAGCTTCATCAGCTTAACTTAAGAGCCAAAACAGCCAAACTGATAGGTAAAGCCATAATTAAGGCAAATCTTACCTTTTGACGGCTTTATTGATCATTCATCTTGAGCAGCACAATAAATAGACCTTCTCTTTTCCTCCAAATTTGCATCAGATCCATCCCCTTATAAGCCCATCAATCAATTTGTTTCATTGGTCATTTCATTTTTAAATTTTGCTTTCAATACTTGAAGCAAAAGAAAAAATTCAAAACTTGGCTTTCATGGCATAGAAATAATTTAAAACTTAAAGATGATCTATATAAACACTTGGTCATTGATCGTTTTTTCAGTGACTTAATAGGCACTTTCATCTAGTGTTTACAGTCATTGACGCATTTATTACAAAAGACACAGGTAATTTTTTTCATTGCTTTGTAGTCTAAATATCAGAAAAAAAATAACAGACCCATAGGTACAAGTATGCACAAGAAAATTGCAGTGTTAGTGACCTACGATTTTGAAGATATTGAGTACCTTGAGCCTGTGGAGGCCTTTCGAGCCGCTCGGCACAGCATTATCAATATCGAAGATCAGGTTGGAAAAATCGTTCACGGCATGAAACGACGCTCCCAGATCACCATTGATCAGAGTATCGATGACGCCTCTGTGCATGATTTTGATGCCTTGTTTATTCCCGGCGGTTATTCCCCAGAGAAACTCTCTTTAGATGACCGTTTTATCTATTTTGTTCGTAATTTTGCAGATAGCCAAAAGCCGATCTTAAGCAGTTGCCATGGTCCACAGTTGTTATTAGAAGCTGGTGTCATACAAGGTCGCCATTTCGCCCAATCTGAAACGCTGAAATCTGCTTTGTTAAACGCAGGTGTGGTGGTGTCGGATCAATCGGTCGTGAATGATAATAACCTGTATATATCGTCGCGTAGTACTTCAGATACGTCTGAATTTATTGAAGTCTGTCTGCAAGTTTTGGGGCAATCTTCATTGTCATAGGTCTCAATATATTCACTCAAACTCAACCACATAATCTAATTCACACACGCAAATCTATAGAAATACATCGTCTCTATAGAAATACATCCTAAAAAAAATAGCGAAGTCTTCACTTCGCTATTTTAATTTCAGCCTGATAAATTGTTTATCGACCTAAAATACTTCGTGCCACGATTTCTTTCATAATTTCATTGGTGCCACCGTAGATTTGCTGAATACGTGCATCAACAAAGAAACGTGAAATTGGATATTCGGTCATATAACCATAGCCACCAAATAATTGAAGTAGATTATGGGCCACTTTCATTTGCATATCGGTAGAAAAGCTCTTGAGTGCTGCTGCAGTTTCAACATCAAGTTTGCCTTGCATATAAAGTTCAACATTTTGATTATAAAATGCCGCTGTAGCCAATTCGTCAATCTTAGCCTGTGCCAAGACAAAACGAGTATTTTGGAACTGTGCAATTGCCTGCCCGAACGCTTGACGCTCTTTAACATACTGCGTTGCTACATCAATGGAACCACGAATCGCACCAATTGCAGTCGAGGCAATTGCGGTACGTTCACGCGGTAACTCTTGCATCAAGTAAGCAAAGCCTTGTCCAGCTTGTCCCAAAAGTTGCTCTTTTGGCACTTTGACGTTGTCATAAAACAACTCTGACGTATCTTGCGCATGCAGACCAATTTTGTCGAGGTTGGTACCTTTCTTAAATCCATCCAAATGGGTATCGACTAAAAGTAATGACACGCCTTTAGCACGTGCTTGTGGATCAGTTTTCGCCGCCAATACCACTAGGTCTGCATGTTGACCATTTGAGATAAAGGTTTTCGAACCATTGAGAAGATAATGATCGCCCTGCAAAATTGCACTACTGCGCATAGACTGTAAGTCTGAACCTGCACCCGGCTCCGTCATACCAATGGCACCAACCACTTCACCCGTGACCATTTTCGGCAACCAATGTTGTTTTTGTTCTTCTGAACCAATGTGCAAAATATACGGTGCTGCAATTTCAGAATGGCATGAAATACCTGTCGATAATGCACTAAAACCTGCGCGCGCAGATTCTTCAACTAGCATCAGTGAATAATGCGTTGGGACGCCATAGCCGCCATATTCTTCAGGCACATCGACACATAAAAAGCCATTTTCACCCAAGGCATTCCATACTGAACGCGGCATAATGCCTTCACGTTCCCATTGCTCATAATGTGGTGCGACATGCTCTGCCATAAAACGGCGAAAGTTATCTCGAAATAATTCTAAGTCTGCATCATAAGCCAGCATGTGTTTCTTCCTTGGTTGAGTTTGTTGTTTTGTTGAACTCCATCCTATTGCAGTTTAGAACAGCCGTCATGCCTAAAAACTAAAGCGTTCAAATTTGGCTTTGACCTTGCATTAAAAAAGGAAGCCGAAGCTTCCTTTTTAATTACATCTTTTACATCACAGCATCAGCGTTATGCATGATGTGCATTGCCTTCTTCTTGCATCTGACGGTCAATTTCTTCAGGATTTGCTAAAGCAAAATCCAGTTTTTCTTTGTCTAATTGACCCACCCATTTCGCAACCACAATCGTTGCCAATGAGTTACCGACAAGGTTGGTTAATGCACGTGCTTCTGACATAAAACGGTCAATACCAAGAATCAATGCCAAACCGGCAACAGGAATATGACCCACAGCAGAAAGTGTTGCAGCCATTACAATAAAGCCTGAACCCGTCACACCCGCAGCACCCTTAGATGAGATGAGTAGTACCAACAACAACGTGATCTGATGCGAAATATCAAGCGGCGTATTGGTCGCTTGTGCAATAAAGATCGCCGCCATAGTCAGGTAAATAGACGTACCATCTAGGTTAAATGAATAGCCTGTTGGAATAACCAGACCCACTACAGATTTTTCTGCACCTGCAAGTTCGAGTTTTTTCAACATACGTGGCAGTACAGATTCTGAAGATGACGTACCTAGTACGATCAAGAGTTCTTCGCGAATCATACGAATCATTTTGAGGATACTGAAACCGCAAATACGTGCAATTGAGCCAAGTACAAGGAAAATAAACAGCAAACAGGTAATATAGAAGCAGATGATCAACTGACCCAATTGCGCCAAACTACCGATACCATATTTACCAATGGTATAAGCCATCGCACCGAAGGCACCAATTGGCGCAAGCTTCATGATCATGTTTACAATGTTAAAGAATACATGTGCAATTTGATCAATAAACTTCAATACAGGCTTACCTGCATCACCAAGTTTATGCAATGCAAAACCAAATAATAAGGCAAATAATAGAACTTGAAGAATCTCACCCTCAGCAAACGCACCAACAACGGTGTTTGGGATGATATTCATAAAAAATTCTTGGGTAGATTGTGCTGCACCAGATTCAACATATTTAGAAATACCTGCAGTATCTAAAGATGCTGGATCTACGTTCATGCCTACACCAGGTTTTGCAATATTAATCACTGCAAGACCGATAATGAGTGCGATGGTCGAAACGATTTCGAAGTATAGTAAAGCGACCCCACCTGTCTTACCCACAGATTTCATGCTTTCCATACCTGCAATACCACTTACCACGGTACAGAAGATCACAGGTGCAATAATCATTTTAATCAGCTTGATGAAACCTTGTCCTAGTGGATAGAACAATTCACCCCAGCCTTTTACGTATTGCTCGGTACCATTGATAATTTGCGTGCCACTTGGTGAGAAATGCCCCACCAAAACACCCGCAATAATGGCAACGATCACTTGAAAATATAGTGACTTATAAATTGGTTTTTTAGCCATGACATTACTTCACGATATATTTCTGCTTCAAAGAAATATTCAGTTTTTGTCTATTTTCAAAAAATAAACAGCCCAAAACCCCTTTGTCTTCGACAAAAGAGCACCAAAGGTATTTGACTTAGCCAAATACAGAAAAACGAAATATGTATGGTGATTAAATAATCACATCAGGACCTGATATAAAATCAGCGCATTGATCAGGAGATGAAACACATACTAAAGTAGGTTAAATTTTACCTGTTTTTTAAGGGCTTGTTCTGCCACAAATGTTAATTTCGGTTAAATAATAGACCGAGTTTATTAGACGATAGTCTAAAGACATCCTTTTTTAAACCTGTTATCAGGCTGAAAAATACCAACTATAGAAGTAAACTATCCTTAAGTCCTAATTTTAAGCCCAGTATTTGCATGAACAATAAACGAAATATTTACAAAGATTTTGAACATCCTTTTGCGCAATTTGTCCGTATCGTGGGTAAAGGCAAAAATGGTGCACGTTCGCTCACTTATGATGAAGCATACCAAGCGTTCAGCATGATCTTAAAAGATGAGGTTTTAGACGTTCAATTGGGCGCTTTCTTGATGTTATTGCGTGTAAAAGAAGAATCTGTCGATGAACTGACAGGCTTTGTCCAAGCCACACGTGATCAGCTCAAGTTTAAAAAGCTTGATGTCGATTTAGATTGGTCATCTTATGCAGGTAAACGCAAACATTATCCTTGGTTTTTATTGGCCGCATTAACGCTGGCAAAACACGGCTACAATGTCGTAATGCATGGCGCTTCAGGTCATACCATTAACCGCCTTTATACAGAACAAGTATTAGAGTATTTGGGTTTTCCTATTTGCAAAAATGATACAGATGTGGAACAGCAGCTTATACAACGTCATTTTGCTTATATTCCGCTCGACGTGATTTCACCAATACTCAGTGATTTAATTTCACTACGCAATGTCATGGGCTTACGTTCCCCAATTCACACCCTTGCGCGTCTGATAAATCCATTTAATGCCAAAGCCACCATGCAAGCGATTTTCCATCCGGCCTATCGTGGATCACACCAACGTGCGGCATTCCAATTGGGTTATCAAAATAGTGCTGTCATTAAGGGTGAAGGTGGTGAATTCGAACGTAACCCCGATGCAAAAACCTTAATTTGTGGCATCAAAGAGGGTGAAATGTATGAACATGAGTTGCCTAAACTGACGGACAACCGTAGTCCAGTCGAAGAAGAACTCGATTTGGCCGTTTTTAAAGCCGTTTGGGACGGTCAGCAGACACATGAATATGGTGAAATCGCGGTCACCGAAACCATGGGAATCGCACTGTATACCATGGGCGCCGTCGCAAGTTTTGATGATGCAATGCAAACTGCCAAAACCATGTGGGCAAATCGTCACGTTTAAATAAGCAGTATGAAGCAAAAAATTTAGGCATGCATCAAGCCAATAAAAAGCCAGCATTAAGCTGGCTTTTTCAATCAGAAAGAAAATAGATTAAACGAAACGAATCGGCTTGAACTCAGGTTCTTCCACATGCGAGTCACAATGCTCATCTTCTTCTTTGGTCCCACGGTCGATATAACCACTACGCTCATCTTCTGGCAAATGTTTAATTTCCCATGCATACACCGCTTGCATACAAATTTGACGTTGTTCTTGAGTCAGCGCTACGCCATTTGGCCATTTACCAATTTCAATTGCCGTTTTTAATCGACCAACAATTTCAGGATCGAGTACGGCAAGCATCTGTTCAATATTCATAATTAATCCTGCTTTAATGAGTCAAAATCTTGGTTCCAGCCTAGCTTGGTACGACATGCCATATAGAAGTCATAACCAGGTGGATGTAATAAGTTGAGCTTAAATGGATGTTTGCGGATATGTAAACTATCGCCTACACCCAATGATACACTGTGTTGACCATCGGCACTGACCATTGGTAAAACACGGTTTTCACGAATCAAAATTTTAATTTCACTTTGTCCGCCCACGACAATCGGACGTGACGACAAAGTATGAGGATGCATTGGCACTAAGGCAATCGCATCCATACTTGGGTGGACAATCGGACCACCACCAGATAATGCATAGGCTGTAGAGCCAGTTGGTGTCGAAACAATTAAACCATCACTGTGTTGGCGGTATACATATTGCCCATCAATATTCAGTTCAAAGTCGATCATATGTACCGATTTACCTGAATGCAGCACAATATCATTTAAAGCCACAGCATCATAAATCGACTCGCCTTTCGAGCGAATTTCCATTTCCAACAAGAAACGTCGGTCTAGCTGAAACTCACCTTTGAGCACTTGATCTAACTTGAAAATCACTTCTGTCGGTTTGATATCGGTCAGGAAGCCCAAACGACCACGGTTCACCCCAATCACAGGAGTATTGTATTTCACCAAGGCACGTGCAGCATGAAGCAATGAACCATCACCGCCGACAACGATCACCAAATCGACAACTTCACCCAATAAATTACGGCTGACCGTCTGAGTATTATTGTAGGGAACCAGCTGCGCTGTTTGCGTATCAAATACAGGATGTAATCCCAAACTCAAAATATGATCGTGGATCAAACATAGGGTTTCGATCACTGATGATTTGTCTGGACGACCAATCAACCCAATGTTTCGAAATGATTTATGTGAAATTTGCACCTGCGCTTTTGCTCCGCTTCGCCTCATTGGTATCATATCACTAACAGAAATGATTTAAAAAAACTTTAAAGTTTCGACTTTAGTGAAGTAGCTTCCAATATTTTGCATACATATAACAGTTTAAATATTGCAAAATACTGAAAAGCTTCGCATGATTAGCAAAATTTCTCAGGGTCTTATCACTATTTATGAATTCTGAACGTGGCATAGGCATAATTGCACTGATTTTTTCGCTGTTGATTATCGGCGGATTTCTCGTGTTCAGCATTTATCTTATTCGTCTAGATAATATTGTACGGGATAAATTCGAAGGTCAACGTTGGGACATTCCAGCCAAGGTATTTGCACGTCCTTTAGAAATTTACACCAATGCGCCTGTAAGCCAAGCAGACCTCAACCAAGAACTGAAACTTTTGGGCTATAACGCTCAAGACAGCTATGCGAAAACGGGGAGTTACGTTACTTCTGGCAATGTGACCTATATCCATACGCGTGGTTTTGACTTTGGTGATAGTGTCGACCCTGAACAAGTCCTTAAAGTGACCTTTGGTGAAGATCAAATCACTGAAGTAAGTGCGACCAAACCTTCAAGTAGTGGTATTGCCCGTTTAGAGCCGATGTTAATTGGTGGTATTTATCCTCAGCACAATGAAGACCGTGTGCTGATTAAACTCGATAAAGTACCTAAGCCTTTAATCCAAGCTTTAATTGCTACCGAAGACCGCAATTTCTATCAGCATCATGGTATTTCCATTCGTGGTACAGCACGTGCCATCGTAAGTAATGTCACTGGTGGTAAACGTCAAGGTGGTTCGACCCTCACTCAGCAATTGGTGAAAAATTTCTATTTATCGCCTGAAAAAACCATTAAGCGTAAGGCCAACGAAGCCTTAATGGCGATGCTGATTGAACTTCACTATGACAAAGATGAAATTCTTGAAGCTTATTTAAACGAAGTGAACTTAGGGCAAAACGGTAACTATTCCATCAATGGTTATGGTTTAGCTTCACAATTCTATTTTGGTTTACCGCTGCGTGAACTAAATATTGCTCAGCAGGCGTATTTAGTCGGTTTGGTTCAAGGTCCGACCCTATATAATCCGTGGAAAAACCCTGAAAGTGCGATTAAACGCCGTAATATTGTGTTAAACAATATGGTGGTGATGGGCTATTTAACTCAAGAACAATATGAAACTGAGTCAGCGCGTCCATTAAATGTCATTACAAAACCAACATTGGGCCCTTCTCGCTTCCCAGACTATATGGATATCGTGCGTCGTCAACTGCGTACCGAATACCAAGAAAGCGATTTGACCAATCAAGGTCTGCGTATTTTCACCGCGATGGACCCGATTGCTCAAACTCGTGTACAAACTGCATTTAAAGAATCTGTGGCACGTTTAAGTAATGCCAATCCAGCACGCTTGAAAGAATTACAAGGCGCGGTACTGGTGTCTCATCCTGAAAATGGTGAATTGGTTTCAGCAGTCGGTTCAACGCAGGACTTTACTGGCTTTAACCGTACAATGGATGCTAAACGTCAAGTCGGTTCATTGCTAAAACCTGTGATTTACCTCAGTGCGATAGAATCAAACCGTTATAACTGGGCGAGTCAAATCGAAGACAGTCCTATCAGCATTCAAAGTGATGGCAAAGCTTGGACACCGAAAAACTATAGTGGTGGCGCACATGGTGTCGTACCAATGGTCGATGCCCTATCAAACTCGTATAACCTCTCTGCGGTACGCTTAGGTCAAGAGTTCGGTATGTCGACTTTTATTAACCATCTGAAAAAGTTTGGTGTGACTTCTAATATTCCAAGCTACCCTTCGATTTACCTCGGTGCTATCGATATGTCACCGATGGAAGTCATGAGTGTCTATGGAAACTTTGCAACCGGTGGCTTCAAATATCCAGTGAAAGCTATTCGTTCAGTGGTCGATGCCAATGGTCGTTTATTAGATCGTTATAGCTTAACGGTACAACCGACTATTGCACCTGATGCAGCCTTTATCTTGAACTACGGTTTACAACAAGTGATGAGTTCAGGGACAGGCCGTTCTGCTTATGCATCATTACCGGCTTCACTTAAACTTGCAGGTAAATCAGGGACAACCAATGATACCCGTGACTCATGGTTTGCAGGTTATTCAGGTAATTACTTAAGTGTGGTTTGGTTAGGTTTAGACAACAACAAAGTTACAGGCTTAACTGGTTCGTCAGGAGCACTTCCTGTTTGGACCAATGTCATGAAGCAGTTACGTCAAAAACCAGTTAATTTACGTCAACCAGACAGCGTACAGTGGCATTGGTTAGACCGTTATTCAGGTAATTTATCTGCACAGCATTGTACAGGTGCGATGTATATTCCTCTGTCGCGCAACTCTATTCCAAATCAAGCGACGGCATGTGGTTCGACACAATATGAAGTAGAACCTTACACAGTTGATACTGAAGAGACGCAGCCAACTCAGGAACAAAATGATAGTTTAGGTGACTACATTCGTGAAAGTGATGTCGATAATGATCAGGGTTCATCTGATCAACCTCGCATCATCTCAAGTGGAGAGTATACAAATTAAATTGCAAAACATTAAAGTTTTAAAAACGTTCAGTATTCTGAGCGTTTTGACGATCATTTTGGCTGGTTGCCAAACCATAGTCGAACCTGAGCAAAAGCCGCCTGCTCCACCTGAAAAAAAGGCAGATATCCATGACTCTTCTGGGGTCATTATTACGCCATATGACCATCCAGAAATTAAACGTCAACGCATCGTTATTCCTGAGCAGAAAACCCAAATTCAAAAATTTGATGATGGTCGTGACTTGCATGCATTCAAAAAATTGATGCAAAGTACGCGAACCGCTTATGCCAATGGAAAATGGAATGAAGCTGAAAGTGCGGCAACTCAAGCACAGCGTTTGGCACCGCAATCTGCGGAAACTTTTTTATATTTGGCAATGATCGCCAATCGAAAAAATCAGCCTGCGAATGCAGAATCGTTGGCACTGCGCGGATTAAGCTATGCTCAAACCAAGCCGATGAAACAACAGCTTTGGAATGTTGTTTTAAAAGCCGGTCAAATGCAAAAGAAAAGCAGCACCATTCAAAAAGCCCAACAAGCCATTAAAGCTCTTTAAGCACCCCGTAAAAAAGCTTGATCTTAATTGAGATCAGGCTTTTTTATTTAAAACATACTAAAAGTAAGCTTATTTCCAATAGTTACTTTAAGTCTAAAATATCGACTTTAAATACAAATTTAATTCAATACACACTTTAATTTAAAAACTGCGAATACCTGCCACCCCATAAGCATGATGTTGCTGTGAAATAGATAATAATTCAGGACGCATGCCACCTAAAGCAAAAACAGGGATTTCTATGCCTCGTGCAATCTCAGAAAAATGCGCCCATCCCATACCTTGCGCCTCTGGATGACTTTGTGTCGCCAGAACTGGGCTCATAAAAATAGCCTCACAGCCAATTTTTTGCGCATGCAGCGCAGAAACTTGATCATGACAAGCTGCGATATAGCGCTTCCCAAGCTGTAAATCACCTTTATTTTTTTTCAGCAATTGGTGCTGCTTAAGATGTAAAGCCGAAATATGTGCTTGCACCTCTGTAGAGAGTAATGACCATAGATCTTCATTAATTATCAGTTGTTTTAAAATCACGGTAGGTAATTGATTTAATGCCTCTGCATTTTCTGCGCTGGCATCGACTCGCCAATAATACAACAGCGTCTCTTTAAGCGTTTCAAGTGTTGGTAAATCGGCGGTGATTTTGATCTGTTGCTGCCAATATAAACGCTGCAAAATAGCTTGATTGGCCTTTGGAAAATTCAAACTCATGAGTTGTTGACGCGAATACCAGGCCCATGGCTTTTGGATTTCATTCAGCAACGCATGCGGGACGGTGGCATGAAATAAATGTAATTTCACAATGACATCATCATATTCATGTTGAATAAAATCAAAAGCATGCCAGTCATGTAAACCGATGCCAACCTCTTCAAAAATTTCACGACGACAAGCCTGTTCAGGACTTTCACCCTGCTCGACTTTACCGCCCGGAAACTCATGTTTATTGCCCTGATGTTGTTTTGCTTCACGCCAACCCACCAGTACTTTGTCTTGATGCAATAAAATCGCAATGGCGACATCGATTTGCGGTTTAGACATAGTTCCCTGCTCTCTACTCTGTTCCAATTGATATCTAAGTGTAAGCAAATTTATCTTTTTTATAAAATCCTAAAATTACCGTTGACAGGCCTATTCGATAATGATTATCATTTAAACCATTCAGAAATACACCACGGAGTCGACGGAATGAACGCACCATTTAGCCTTTTTACTCGTAGCAATGAAGCACACCACTCACTGCCAATGCTACATTCAAACAACCTTTTTGCTTTAGGACGTGAAATTCGCATTATGCATGCAGGTGAAGAATATCGACTACGTTTAACACGAAATAATCGCCTTATTTTGACCAAATAATTTCTGATAAAAATAATAATTATCAGCGCAATAAAAATAATCGTGGACACAAGCAGTAAGCCATCCGCTTACTGCTTTTTAAGTTTTGTACTTAGTTAAATTAAGCTTTATAGCTACTCAAACTTAGTTTAAATCGCAACACTCATCTTCCTCTCACAATACTCTTTCGCTCAAATTCCATAGGGTAAATTATGTTTTTAGCGGATTGGAAAAATGAGTTGTACCTTTAAGCCACCCAGTTCAGATGCATCCACACTGAATTGACCTTGATGTAACTGTACAATTTTTTGGGCAATTGAAATACCTAAACCTGAACCTTGTGTCTTTGTTCCCAATACGCGGTAAAACCGCTCGCCAATGCGTTGCAATTCTGCGGCTGTCAGTCCTGCACCTTGATTCTCGATCGTCCAAATCGCCTGCTGTGCTGTTACCGTTAAATCAATCTTGACCTGTCCTTGCTCAGGACTATAACGGATGGCGTTATCGACTAAGTTCCGCAGACAGCTAAACATCAATTCTGCGTTCATCGCAAACTGTACAGACTGGGTCTGTAGCTTCAATTCGATGTGCTTTTCTTCAATAAAAGGCTGTAAAGCATCAAGGACTTGTAAACTCAGCTGTTCTAAGTCGTTCTGTTTTTTATCTAATTGCTCCGATTGCGTCGGGTCGAGCCGCGCCAAAATCAGTAGATTTTCCAACACGCGCGTTCCTCGATTAACATCGTGCTGTATGCTCAATAAATCCTGCTGAATGTTGGGATATTTTCGTTTTAATACCTGAAGTCGCATTTGAATCGCAGACAATGGTGAGCGTAATTCATGTGAGGCATCGGAGGTAAAACGCTGTTCCGCCTCTAAGGCTTGATCTAATCGGCTTAATAAAAAATTCAGCTGTGTTTGGATCGGCTCTAGTTCTTGCAATACAGGTTCAGCTAAGACGATGGCTTGTAAGTCATCTACATTTTTTTCAGCGATTTGTTTGGAAAATAGCTGTAAAACTTTCAATTGACGTTTAATCAAAATATGTAGTAATAGCCATTGGATCAACCAGACAATCAATAGAATCCCTGCATAGCCTAGTACGCTTTGCAGCGTTTCCCTCAGCCGTGTTTTCATCGGTTGAACGATTTGTACGGTTAATCCATCGTCCTGAAGTGCATAGCTACGCCAAAGCGCTCCGTCTCTCCATTGATAATTTAGCCCCTGTTTTAAATTGGGCTGATGTTCAAATGCTGTGTGTTGTTCCGATGTGGTTAAGACTTGCGACCCTTGTATGAGTTGATATTGCATATCAAACTCTTCACTGAGTTCATCTATTTGTTCGTCTTGCTTCAGCGTGAGATCCGTCGCAGTGAGCATGTCAGCCACTTCGTCCATTAGGGCATCATGCACATTCATGATGTGATACAGACCAAATCCCAACATCAGACACAGGGAGATTGCTCCCGCCCAAATTGCACTGAGCAGTGAAGTTTTAATCAGTTGCGACTGTAAGGAAATGCTTTTTTTATCACTCATAGACTTAACTTTGTTGCGGAAGATTCATGCGATAACCCAAGCCCCTTAAGGTTTTGATGTAATCACTGCCAATCTTCTTACGCAATTGGTAAATAAAAACTTCGATCGCATTACTTTCCACTTCATCGCCCCAAGCATAGAGTGATTCTTCGAGTTGGCTACGTGTCATAATATGCTCTGGATTTAACAACATCTTATGCAAGATTTGATATTCACGCGAAGTCAACGTAATCAATTCCGCATTTTTATGCAGCGTTTTGGCTTGTACATTTAAACTTAATTCCCCGAAAGTCAGAGAATTATCACGCTGCTGATGATGCAAACGTAATTGGGCACGTACCCTTGCTGACAACTCTTCCAAGCTAAAGGGTTTCACCAAATAATCATGGGCTCCCAGATCTAAACCTTCAACACGATCTGCAATACTGTCACGAGCAGTAATGAATAAAACTGGTGTAAGCGGATGCAACTGTACGATACGTTTTAAAATTTCATCACCAGTTACTTTTGGTAAGCCACGATCTAAAAGTATGCAGTCATATTGATGTTGTTCTAAAGCCAAAATAGCGTGATCGCCTCGCTCAACCCAATCGACACTGTAGCCATCCATTTCAAGCCATGTTTTTATACTGTCTGCTTGGGATGCATCATCTTCTGCCAATAAAATTCGCATCTTACCTACCCTATTTCTATGGTTCCGACTTCAGTGTATCGAACTTTTGCTCATATCTACTCATATCATAAAAAAACCACAGCAAGCCGTGGTTTTTTATGGAGCAGCACTGAAATGAATAACAGGCTAAATTAAAATTTTACTTGATCGACATCAACTTCAACGCGTTTCGTCGGTTTGTAATCAATGTCGATTTCTCCAATGAGCGTTACCGGTGTTTTAGCTGAAATCGCTTTGCCTTGCCAAAGTTCATCATCAATATCCACTGTAATGCTGCCTGTGCTATCGCGGAACTGATATTTTTCATCGCCCATCGATTTCACAACATAACCTTTCAATTGAACCTTACTGTCATCTTTTAAGCCTAAGGCATGTTTCACCGATGTGGTTTTCATCGGTGCAACTGCCGTCTGATTGACTGCTGTATTCGCGACTGCAACCGATGCCACACCTGCAAATGCTAAACCACATACCAATTGAGTGAATGTTTTCATCTTCGGTCTCTCTTACTGTGTCTATTTCGATAACGCTATTTAAACAAAGCAAGATGAGTCGAATCTTAAGCTGCAAAGACGTTTTTATTTATTTGATCGAACCATTAGTTGAGCGGTACGACACGCAGGACTTCTTCTAAAGTCGTCACCCCTGCAAGTACTTTACGTGCACCTGCAATTCGTAATGGCTCAACATGCTCTTTACGTGCCTGTGTACGTAATTGGGTTAAATCTGCATTGGCACCAATCAATTGTTTGGTTTCAATACTGAGCGGCATAAATTCATAAATCCCCACACGGCCTTTATAACCCGTTTGACGACATTCATCACAGCCCACCGCCTCGTAGACAAAATCAGGCATTTGAATCGCATAATCAAAGGTCAGATGTTTCCACTCTTGTTCATTGATAAAAGTCTCACGCTTACAATGTGGACAGAGTTGACGAACTAGACGTTGTGCCAGAACCCCTAAAATGGTCGCTGCCGTTAAAAAAGGCTGAATACCTAGGTCATGTAATCGCGTCAAACTCGATGGTGCATCATTGGTATGTAAAGTTGAAAGCACCAAATGACCTGTTAATGCAGCTTGGATCGCCATATTTGCCGTATCATGATCTCGTATCTCCCCGACCATGATAATGTCAGGGTCTTGACGCATTAAAGCCCGTACACCATCAGCAAAGCCCAGATCAATCCCTGTATTCACCTGCATTTGGTTAAAGCTTGGCTCTAACATCTCAATCGGGTCTTCAATGGTGCAGACATTCACTTCTTCAGTTGCTAATTGTTTGAGTGATGAATAAAGCGTGGTGGTCTTACCTGAACCTGTCGGACCAGTCACTAAAATAATACCGTGACTATGACTGGTTAATGCTTTCCAATCATCCAACAGACGCCCTTCAAAACCGAGCTGTTGGAAACTACGTACCAAGACTTCAGGGTCAAAAATACGCATGACTAACTTTTCACCAAAGGCTGTTGGCAGCGTCGATAAACGTAGCTCTGTTTCTTGGCCTTTGGGTGTACGGGTTTTTAAACGTCCATCTTGCGGTTTACGTTTTTCAGCCACATTCATCCGACCTAAGATCTTAATTCGCGAGACCACGGCTGTCAGGGTATTTGCGGGCATGTTGTAGATGGTATGCAATACGCCATCGATACGAAAACGCACCTTTCCTGTATCTTTACGCGGCTCGAGGTGAATATCACTTGCACCTTGTTCGAAGGCAAACTGTAAGACCCAATCCACAAGCTTCACAATATGCTGATCATTGGCATCTGGATTTTGTGTATCACCTAATTGTAATAGTGCTTCAACGCCTTTATTTTCACGGTCATAACTCGATGATTTTTGCGAATTACTGACCGCACGACTCACTTGGTAATATTCAACCAAGTAACGCTGTAGTTGGTCTGGACTGAGTAATACACGCTGAATCTTGCGTGGTAATACCGTTCTCTCTAAATTGGCAATCCATTCATTTTTATAAGGTTGATCCGTTGCAATCAGCACATGCTCATTTTGTAATTCAACCGCTAAAATGCGATTTCGTACTGCAAATTCCTGAGACATAATGGCTGTCAAAGCAGGCACATCAGCTTTTAGAGGATCGATAATATAAAACGGTACTCCAGACTTTTCTGCCAACCATTGGCAAAGTCTATTCAATGTTAAGGTAGACTGCGGATGACTCTGATCGACTAAATTAAAATTGGCAATCCATTGTAGAGGATGCCATTTCAACTGCTCACGCTGACGGTGCGTGGTTTGAATCAGTATTTTGTCCCGTTCAGTAATACGTCCATCTTTTTGTAATTGGTCTAAACACCAAGAAGTGTCAATTTCAAAATTAAAAGTCATTGTTCTATGTTCCCCAAACATAGGTTCACTATAACAAAACCAGCTGATTAAAACGCAATATTTTTTACTTAAATTATTAAGAAAAATTTAACTTAAATCATTAATTTTAATTAGTTAATTTTTAACATTCCCTTTTTTATGTTTTTCTATACTATATGCAACAGTCACAAATAATAGTGACGTAATTCATAATTTATTAAAGAGGGTAACATGAAATTTAAAATTTTAAGCCTAGCCATTTTTAGTTCCTTAATTCTAAGCGCTTGCGGCGGCGGCTCTTCAGACAATAGTTCTACTTCATCTGAAACTGGATCAGGAAATGGAGCTGAAACTAGTTCCGAAAATAATAAATGGTCAATCTACTCATCATCATATTGGGATGGAAGCGACAATTTATTCGAAAAAACACATTTCAATATTCAAAATAATACTATTTATTTCAATGTTGATTATTTAAGCAATAACAATGAAAATTATGACTTGAAATGGATAATTTCTGATTATTTAACAGACGAAGGCCTTTATACACCAGTGCTGAACAAAACCGAATATGGTTATAAATTTGCCAATTTAATTTCTAAAAATGATAGCCAATGGATTTTCACACCAGCATCTAGTCAAAACTTCAATGGTCTGAAACTGACTCAAAATTTCGAAGTGGTAAATTTAACAGGTAAAGAAATTGGCTATTACGTAGACACATTTAATTATCTTTCAGGTGCAGATACTACGTTAGCAACGAAGTTGGGCACATTCCCTAGTTTCTATTATTCAAAATTAAAAGGAAAAACTTTTCCTCAAGGTTCAACTTGCTTAAGACTGAAAACATCATCAAGTTCAAAAAATTATGTTGAACTCCTTGGTGACAACATTAATGGTTTTGATCCTACTGAATATTTAGATGACGGTTATACCATCCAAAACATAGCTTCTTATCCAGTTTATATTTCGAAAAATCAACCTGTAAATTATGATTTTGATGCTTATGTGCAGTTTAATCAAAATTATCGTTATGGCTCATACTATAAATCAGGGACCACTTACACATTGGCTAATGATATTAAAGACTATCAAGCTGACTTAGATGAGGCGATTCAAAATTATGGAAAGGATAGCCTGGAAGCAAAAGTTGAAACTAACTATGTAGAAGCAATCAAAAATGAATGCTCGCTATTTAACAATATCGCTAGTACTGAAATTGATAAATACTCTAAATTAAAGTAATTCGATTTCAAAAAAGATCAGGTTTAAAACCTGATCTTTTTAACCACTTAGAATTTCGTGTACGACTATTTTATTAGTGTCTACGCAAAAACGCACATTACAACCGCCAAACAACATGCCATATATACGTTCAACATCATGCTGATAAGCAGGACGTGGATCTAAACTCAATACTTGTTCCAGTTCTGCTGTTAATTGTTCGGTTAAATTGCCATTATTCAAAAATACCTGTTTTTGTTGCTCAGCGTGCTCTGACCAAATCACAGATTTTCTTTCTGGCTCATCCTGCGCATAACCGCTTTGCGCATCCATAACTGCATCTGAATATTGAATATAGGGTTTGATATCTAAAATTGGTGTTCCATCCAACAAATCACTACCGACAACATAGACACGTACCGATTTTCCGACTTTTTTCACCCCTTTGAGCTGCACAACCGACAAGCCCATAGGTGACGGTCGGTACATACTTCGTGTCGCAAATACCCCGATTTTTTGATTACCACCTAAACGCGGAGGACGAACTTGCGGACGAAATTTTGTCGAATCTGCATTTTTATTTTCATGAAACTGCCAAATCAGCCAAAGATGACTAAAATCATCAATCCCTTCGAAAGCCAATAAATCGTTATAAGGTTCCACCATTTCAATATAAGATTCGACTTGCACCAAATTCGGCTGACGTGGAATACCAAATTTTTCTCGGTAGGGAGATTTCATATACCCGATAATTGGCATTTTAAGCTCAGACATAATCACTTTTTCTGATAAGTTCAATTAAATATATTCAGTTTATCGAGAATGATTTTAGATTAGAATAGTAAGCTGTTCTAATTTGATAATTTTATTGAGACCTTTAATGGCTGCTTTTAACGTCGAAAAGATTACTCACGTCCACCATTGGAATGACACTTTATTCTCTTTTAAAACCACTCGCGATACTGCGTTACGTTTTAAAAACGGTCAATTTGTGATGATCGGCCTTGAAGTAAATGGTAAGCCTTTAATGCGCGCTTATTCTATTGCAAGCGCAAACTATGAAGAAGAATTAGAGTTTTTCTCTATTAAAGTTCCAGATGGTCCTTTAACGTCTATTTTACAAAAAGTAAAAGTTGGCGATGAAATTTTAGTATCTAAAAAACCTACAGGTACGTTGGTTCTAGATGACTTAAACCCTGGTAAAAACTTATACCTACTTTCTTCAGGTACAGGTCTTGCACCGTTCCTTTCTGTAATTCGTGACCCTGAAACTTACGAACGTTTTGAAAAAATCATCGTTGTACATGGTACACGTTTCATTTCGGAATTGGCTTATCAAGATTTAATCTTAGATGAAATTCCTAACCACGAATTCTTTGGTGAATTAGGCGCGAAAGAAAAATTGGTTTACTACCCTACGGTAACTCGTGAAGAATTCCATACTCAAGGCCGTGTAACAACTGCCATTGAATCTGGACAACTTTTCGAAAAAATTGGGCTTCCACGTTTCAACCCTGAAACTGACCGCGCAATGCTTTGTGGTTCACCTGCATTCCTAGACGACGTTGCTGCACTACTTGACCAGCACGGTTTGAAAGAATCTCCTAAGATGGGCGTTCTAGGCGACTACGTGATCGAACGTGCATTCGTTGAAAAATAAGATTTCTTATTATTTCCAATAATATTGGATCAAAAAACCGAGCTATTTAGCTCGGTTTTTTATTGCTATCATCACGAAAAAATTAACGTCCACGGCCTTCTTGGTTTGCAGAACCTGAACAACCTGCGCCCCCCCCAATAATAAAACCTCTTTCCGCCTTACATGAACCGATCATACGACCATGTGAGTCAAATGTAGTAACCGTCGATGCACAACCCGTCAGTACAACCGTTGCTACTAATGCAATAAGTGCTGATAATTTCACAATATTTCCCCTCTATTATTTACGGTGCTAAATTAATCTGATTTTGACTTGGTGGTACTGGTAATAGTCCAGTCTTGGCATCCACTGTATTGTAATTCACACCAATCGCATTGCCTGAGCCACCACAATGGGCACTGGCAGTCGAAAGTAAACCACGTGTTGCTTTACATGATCCAATCACCTGACCAGTTGCATCATAGGTCACAACTTTCGAGCTACACCCAGTAATTAACAACACAGCACCTACGACTAAAAATTTAATTATTTTCACTACACCCTCTGCTAAAAATCTCTAAAATATCCAGTTTATTTTTAGAAATTACTTACATTACTTATACTTAATTTAAATTCTATCAAAATGTTTTTATTTGTAAAGAAATAAATATTATGTGAATTTAAAAATATATTAGACCTCTTGCATAAATCATTTTTTATCCAACTCCATATTGTAAACCCCAGCAATTAAATTGAATCGTAATCCCAGTCTTTTATCTCTATTTCGATAACGCTCAGCCAAAATTTTAAAGGTTTTAAGGCAACCAAATATGTGCTCAATCCCAATTCTTCTTTTATTGATCTCTTGGTTATAAATTTTAAGTTCAGGATCTAACTTACAGTGACGTTTAGCTTTTGATAGCAACAGACTATTCACATATACAACATAAATTCTCTGATAACCCTTATCTGCGAGGATAAAAGCCCCCTATAGGAATCTGATTAAAGTTGCGTTTAAAGAGCTCAAAATCATGTACTGAACCTCGATCAGCGCATAAACTCAGAATTCTCTGAGTTTTATAATGAATGATGGCTTGTACTTTAAAGGTGTATTTCTTTTTCTTGCCACTATAGCTTTTCTTCTGTTTTTTAGACCTTTGGATTGGAATTTCTGTGGCATGCTTAAATGAACAAGCGTCTAAGGACATCCATTTATTCTTCACCATCAAACTGCCAGTACACATCACCCCAATCACTTTCAAAATCAGGGAATATATCACCTTGTTTAAAATATTGACGTGAGTTTTCTTTAGCAAAAGTATACCAATATCCTGCGTGAGGACATGGGCTACCGGCAATAACAATATCTATTCTTTCTGGTTCTTGAACTTCAACTTTCACTCGTTTTAATTCAGGCCAAGTGCTGTCTTCATCAAATCGTGCAATCCATTGCTTTGAACTGACCGCATCAAAACGTGGATTTGGATCATCTGACCATGCATCTAAAGTGGTCAGTTTTAAGTTATCACAACGTATCGGTTTAATTAGTTCATTTGCCATCACCAATAAATCAGGAACACCTTCTTCAACTGGATAAAGTGAAAGCTCTCCCAAACGTATCCATAAGCTGTATTTTGTTGAATCTTCTGGGTCTATAATTTTAGTAATTTCAATTCGTGGATCATCCAGTTTTTCACGAATTTGTTCTTCACTCAAGCCTAGTTTCTCTAGCCAGTAGGGAGAAAGTAAAAAGCACCATGTTGGGGTACGAATACCGCCACCTAAACCATCCCGATCTTCTGCAATAAACATATTTTCATGAGAAAACTCCATACCAGGATGATCAATATCGAGCCCGTAAAAATAATCCGTGAAAGTCCGTTCAACTGTTTCAAATTCAGGAGAAACAAATGCAAATTGACTTGTGTTTCCAATTTCATATCCACTATATGCTTGAATTGGGTTAAGCATTTCTAGACATTTTTGAACAAATGAGTACCAAATATCTTTATTGGATCTATACCATTGATCACCAAAAGTTAATTTTAGACTAGAATAGCGCTCACTAGAGTCTCTAATCTTTGCACTTAAAGCCCAACGTGGACTTTGATCTTGAGATTGTGCAGATGTTGCACCTAAATAGTAAATGAAATATTTTTTATAAATTTTTGCCATTTCAGCTGATATTTCTTCACGACTTCTAATCCATGAAATTGCCTTTTTCCAAACTTCTATATCACATCGAAATCTTAAATGAAATGGCTTATCAATTATTTCGAATTCAAATTTCTCATAAATATCAATTACTTTTATCAAAAATTCTTGCGCATTTGTTTTTTTTTGATCAATATAAAATGTAATATAAGGGCAAACTCCGAACTCTTTATTTTCCTCTCCATACAAAATGGAAGTATCAAATGGAATATCACGAATGAGTTCTTCTATTTCCTCATCATTTAAATAAACTTGTGCTGTGCTCATAAAATATTCTTTTAATTAATACTTCTTTTTTTAGAGATCCAATATTATCAAGCCCCGAAGGCATAAATTACTCTTCACCATCAAACTGCCAATACACATCGCCCCAATCACTTTCAAAATCAGGAAAAACATCTCCCAAGTTAAAGTATTGACGTGAGTTCACTTTAGCAACTGTAAACCAATAACCCTGTTGAGGACATTTTTCCCCAGCTTTAATTGAAAATTTATTATGATTTTCAAGAAAATTTATTACTGAAGTTTTGAGCTTGAATTTGTGATAAAATTCAACCAAATCTTTAGGGTAATATAAGTATTCATGTAAGACAGTATCATTCTCTATCTCTAACAGAATAACAGCGCACGCTGCTTCAAAAGCCCAGTATCCATAATAGCCACCTTCTGATTTATGAGTATCATGCCAAGGCGCACCTGATAAATCTTTGTACCAATTCTTTAAAAACTTACGGACAAAAGCTAAAGAAATTTCATTATCTTGATTTGAAAAGGCTTCACATAATAATAAGTAAGGTTTTGGTACTAATACTGTTGAACAATCATATCTATTTTCATCTGAAAAAGATAAATACTCTTCAATTAGCCAATCTTGAGCAACATTTTCTCTCATTTCTCCGTCAATTAATTTCGCAACTCTAGGTAGCAAATCCTTTCGGTGGAGTAAATAACACAAACTGATTAACCAAATACATGGACAATAGCCATCAATAGTAAATAATTCAAAAACTGGTAAGTTTATATTTTTATGATAACTTCTTAATTTACTTCCATATTGCTCATAATAGTCAATAACTATTTCAATTTGGCTTCTAATAAAAGGTAAACTATTGCCAGCTGTATATTCCAATATAAGCAGATTTAAATAGTCCTCTGCTACGATAGCATAAGAGTATACCCATCTTTCTTCTATTGAATCACCAACACCTGTAGGATTTACTTTAAAAGTTTCAATAGTGTTCAGAGTTTCCGCCTTTAATGTTTCATACATTTGAGGTGTAAGAAATTGTTGTCTTTTTATATTAACTAAATCCATTTTATGCCCAAAAACTGCCCCGAAGGGCATATTTTCACTTATTCTTCACCGTCAAACTGCCAATATACATCCCCCCAATCACTTTCAAAATCAGGGAATATTTCCCCTTGTTTAAAGTATTTACGAGTGTTTTCCTTGGCTACACTGAACCAATAACCTGATTGAGGACATTTTTTACCTGCTTGAATTGATACTTTTTGATATTTAGTTAGGAGGTCAATTTCAGCACTACTAGGTTTAAATGTACGATAGAACTCTATTAAGTCTTTAGGATAATAGAGGTATTCATGAAATTCTTTATCATTTTCTATTTCTAATAGAATAACAGCACAAGCTGCTTCAAAAGCCCAATATCCATAATATCCACCCTCTGATTTATGGGTATCATGCCATGGAGCTCCAGATAAATCTTTATACCATTTTTTTAAAAATTTGTTTAAATGCTTGAATGAAACTTTATTATCTTGGGTCACAAATGCATTGGATAACTCAAAATAAGGATTTGAAAAAAGGACATCTGAACAATCAAAACGGTTATCGTCATTAAAAGCCAAAAATTCCTCTACAATCCAATCTTTCCCTCCATTTTCTTGATCCTCTCCATCAACAAGGTTAGCTACCAACGGTAGTAAATCAGTTCTTTTTAATAAATAACAAAGGCTGATAATCCATATATATACACAATAGTCATCTAAAATTTCGATGTCAAAAACACTAAAATTATTATTTTTATAATAGGCTCTTTGTTTTATAGAGAGTTCCTTGAATAATTCAATTACTTTATCAAATTCTAAGCGTAAATACTCAATCGGTTTACCAGCAGTATAGTCCAAAATAAGCAAATCAAACTGATATCTAGACGCTATCGAATAAGAGTCTATCCATCCTGCTTCGATATCATCATCATCATTTGATTCACTTAAAAAACTTTCTATGGCGCTGACAAGCTCACTCCTTGTAGATTGATAGTAACTTTCATCTAAAAATTGTTGTCTACGATTAAACTTAAATTCCATCATAAATAAATTTCCAATTATTTATTATTAACAACGATACTAATGTCTTTATCAGTCCAAACCTTTGTAGCTGTATGAATAGAATGTTCTTTATCAGTTACTGTTTGTTTAGATAAGAATTTAATTAATGCAACAGCATGTTCTACTACCTGCAATCCACTAAAAAAAATAACATATCTTTCATATCTTCTTTTTTTCAATATTATTGGAGCTAGCTTAATTCCTACTGATTTAACAAGACGATTTGTTATCCAATGATGGCTCATTTGAACTACTTTTCCACTAGAATCTCTATATTTTTCGCCACCTAAAGTTAGATTACGATTAGTTGAACTAGTGTTAGTACGGTTTCTAGAAGTTCTGCCAGATCTTTGTTGTTGTTGAGGTATTGATTTATCAATACCATTTTTATCATTAGCATCACCTAATAAATCTCTAAGTGAAGCAGCAGGATTTTGGCTACATTTAGCCTCAATAATTGCATATGGTTTTGCGTCATTATTATTTTTCTTCCAAACTCCATCTATACCACGCCCTCTACTTTTAATAGAAAATAGATTTACCATTTCCCCATTATCATTCAATTTATGAGAGTTTTTCGTTCCTATCTTATCATGTGTTGAAGTTCCCCAGCCTTTAATTTCTTGGCAATAGTAATCTGCCATATGCTCACCTAGAATACCTTTAAATTTATTAGATAAATTAGTTATAGCTGTTTGGCCTATTGACGAATTATTGGTACTGTTAGATTTGCCCTGATTTGTATTGTTTGCTTTTTGTCCACCATTTGCTGGAGAATTTGGCTTATTTGTTTGGTTCTTAGAATTTTTATTTGCATCTGCTGAAGTTTTTCTACTTTTTATTAGCCAGCCATCAACTTCCTTTTTAAATTCTTGTAATTGTTTACCTAAATTTTTTCGAATCTGATCAACATTTTTACGAGCTTCAGGGCTTAGCTGATTTAATACTTTAGGGTTTGTCAGTATCTTATCCAAATTTTTTTGTAATGCATTTAGATCTAGACACTTACGTATCAATTGCTCAGGATCACCTTTCCCTAGTTTTCGGATACCATCTAAAATACTATCCATTGGTAAAGCGCCTTTTTTGACACTTTTTAATGACATTTTGACAGCATCCCCACCACCTGGAACTAAGCCAATTAATGCTGTAATAAGATCAAACCATCCAGCAGGGCTAGCTGGATTTGCAGATAAAATGATAATCGCTTTAATAATATCTCTCGCGTCTACCAATTGACCTAAAACAGGTACACACCCAATTACCGTCTCCGCTAAAATTGCCCAACCACCAGTACTTTCACCTTTAAAGAAAGTCATAGTGTCTTTTTTTAAACTTTGTAGCCATCCACCGGGAACAGAATCTACAGAACGTTTATATTTAGCGACAGAGCCCATTATTTCGCTCCATTCTGTAAGTTATTTGTAAGTTTTTGATATGCTTCTTCATCTAATAGTGACCAAATATCATCGTCAATAGTGTCTGTATCTTCAATTTCTGCATCTAGGTCATCGGGAATGTCTTTTTTAAACTCTGACGGATCTTCCCCATAATAAATTTCAGATTTTCCTTTAGGTACATTTTCTAATTTAGCGTACCCTTTATCATCTAAAGTACCTTCTCTGTAACTTCCATCTTCAAAAAAGACTTTAAAAGGAGCCCCTTTAACTGGTGATAAATCATCATAATGGTAGTTCAATTCCATCCAATTTTGCATTTCACCTAATAATGATAAAGTAATATTTTTTGGTTGAGCCGTACTTCCACCTGTAAATAAATGCTGCCCGGCCTTAACCTCAAACTTTCCACCCGTGGTAGGGAATATGCCAGAACCATTAATCTTGAGCTGTGATCCGCCTCCAGTCAGGATTATTTCTTTAGGACTGGTGATATAAACTACATCTTCCGTCGAAATGATCTGAATCCCTTTGCGAGCAATTAAATCAGCACCATCACCTTGAGCCTGTATTTCTATCTTGCCTTTACCAGCAAACAGCCTTGCACCTTCCTGAGCTGCAAACAGACTGATTTTGCTTTGTGCATGGGCAATTAAAGATTTTTGGCTACTGAGGTTGATGCTATCGCCTGCACTTTGGCTGATTTGTCCATCTGCTGAAAGATGAATATCTTCCTGACTACTCACAGCAATGGAGTTTGGTGCAGATAAAATCATTAAGGCTTGTTTAAAGGCATCAGCTTTTTCTTTACTGCCTTTTTCAATTTGTCCAAGAAAGTTTTTCAGATTATCCAAGACTTCAAGTGGGTCAGTTTGTTGATTTTTCGCCACTTCACTTAAAGCTTTACTGCTGTTTAAATTGGCTTCGATTTGATCTTTTGCAGCTTGTGCGTCGAGGTGCATTGCCGCTGCTTGTTGTTGTGAGTGTGTGCTGACAAGTAGCCCTTGTCCTGCTCGTACTGCACCCCATTGATCGGTTCTCAGCTCAAAGCCTTCGCCTCTTCCCTCACTTTCTGCGGTTTCTTTGGGATGACTGAGGTTACCGAGGTTGAGCTGGGTGGCACCATGGGTACTTTGTAATTGTGTTGAGATTTGTCCTGTGGTGTCATCAAAGCGCAGTTGTCCAAAGCCTTCACCTTGGACTTCCTTACTTTTTATTCCAGCCAGTTTTTTGGTGTCGGGCAGTTTGCCTTTACCATCAAATTGGGTCGGACTGCGCTGTGCCTCATGTATACGCCCCACCACAAATGGTCGGTCGATATTACCGTCAAAAAAATCAATGACTACAATTTCATTAATCCGCGGTAAGAATCGTGCGCCATAGCCTTCACCTGCCCATGGAGTCAGTACATCGACCCATGCAGAGTCCGTATCATTATCATTGCTGCCTGCACCGCCATCATGGCTGTGGTCATCACCACGGGTAAATAAGAAGCGGACTTTGATACGCCCCCATTCATCGACATGTATTTCTTCACCGCTTGGCCCAACGACTTTGGCGCGTTGCGGATGGGTGCTTGGACGGTGTTCGAGTGGGTTATATTCAGGAACGGTCGCAATATTGCGGCGTTGCAATGTAAGCTGATTGGCCTGACGCTCGGCCTGTTCATGGATGGGTTTAATATTCCACTGGCTTTGTTCAATCAGTTGATTGACCTGTTCAGTGAGATCTTTGGGTAAGTTATTTTGGTTATAGAATTTCTTTTCTGTGATTAAAAATTGTTTGTCTGCACCACTGTGTTGATCAATTTCAGGGTGTTCATTCAGTTCAAACCAATAACCGACTTGTGTATCACGCACAGTCGATTGTGCATTGAATTTTTTCGATTGTAGCTCATGATAGCGCGTTAGGTTTTGATTCAATTTTTCAATTTGACTGTTGGATGAAGCGGTAGCTTGGTCTTCACCTTTTAAATCTTGCATCCATGCAGGGCTGATATGCCATGCTTGTTCCAAACTTAAACTGGCATTGTCTTGGTTTTGGCTATCCTGATGTTTACTTTGAACTGAACCTGCGCCTTCTTCTTGGCTGAGACCATCGGCTTGCCAGCGCTGCACATGGACCGCAGTCGGCTGAATGCTACGTTCACCGATCAAGCTGGTGATACTGTCTTGTTTTTCAGTGGCGCTAGAGCGATGAAAGCGGATGCTACGACGGCTGAGTGCTTGATATTGGCTATTGTCATCAATCAGGCGAAGTTTTTGTTTTTCAATTGGCGCTGAGGAATGTGGTGCTTTCAGCTGCGCTTCATCGATGAGCCAATTGATGCCTTCACTGCGCCAAAGACGCGTTAAAAAGTCATAATCGCTTTCATTCGACTGCATGATGAAAGGTCGTACATCATAGTTCTGACTTAAACCGCTTAGATCTAGCGTTAGACTGGCAGCAAAGAGCGGACTTTTGCTTTGCCATTCTTTAAAAAGAGTTTCACTGACATCACGCACCGATTTGTTCATAAACACACGGCTGTTGCGGCGCTTATGCCAAAGCGACGTTGCATCTTCTAAAGTGAGTTTATACAGCGTGAGTGAACCGTCACTCTGCCCTTGGGTGGCTTCGGTAATAATACCCGTGGTACGGAAGAGTTCGCCCTGATCGGTCACTTGATCAACGGCGACCTGTGCGCCAATAAATTGTTTTAACGGAATAAGTGCATTCGTAGATAGGCAAATCAAAGTCGCTTGCACGCCTTGGTTTAAGACATGCTCCCCATCAATACGTTGAATAAAAAGCTCTTCATTCAACGCAGGGTTGGAAAATTGCACATGAATGGCACGTTTTTGGGCGGATAGACCCAATTGTTCTAATACAGCAAATATTTTGCCTAACATAATAAAAATTCTAAATTGTAATCATGGAAATAATTTTGCTGCTAGTTTAGTCAAATTCATCAATAAACTTAATGCTTAAAACCATAGAAGATGTTTCGTTATGTAAAATCCACGATTCAAAAATTCACTTAAAAATAAAAAGCGGAGAACCCACTCACTAATTACTTCTTGCATATAAAATATTCACCAAATGGTCTTAGACCATGTACTTGCACCCAACGAACAGCGTCATGCACGCAACTGTAAAAATAGTTTTATCGTCTAATTAACATCGAGCTTAATGATCAATTTTTTAATATTATCTTTAAAAATAGTGGATTAATTTAAACTTAAGCTAGATTAAAAAACACACAAACCTTTCTTTCCTGTCTTGTAATTCACCTAAGATCCCCTATAATTCAAAAAAACAGACAAGTCTGTCTATTTTGCTGCAAAAACCGAATGAATTTAGCATTCAGAGGGTAAAAATATAAATGAGAGAAAACGTATAAAACGTTCGAAAATCAAATCATTGACTTAAGCTAACAAAGTGAATGATTTGAACGCACAATTGTCAGCAAAGCGCGATTACCCCAAATAATCGCGCTTTTTATTTTCTTAGAATCTTAAGTCATGTGAAAAAATTGATTGTTAATCAATACAAATAAGTCGTCGCTAGATTTAAAACCTAAATGCCTACAAACAAATTTTTAAGCAGCCAATTCCAAACGAATTAAGGTTTCAACTCGCTTCCAATAATCTGCTAAATGCACTTGGTTGGGGTCAATTTGGGCTTGGATGGTCATGCCATCCAAAATACTACTCAGAAATGCAGCTAGTTGTTCAGTTTGCTGAATGCCCAGATTTTGCAAGGCAGTACTTAGTTTTGATTTGAGCCAATCTTTATAATCGATCGCAGGTTGTAATGACGAAGGATAAACTTTAGATATTTCTTCTACTGCTTTTTGAAACATACAACCATTGAAATCTGCAGTATGAAACCAAGCATCGTACCAAGCAAAAATGGTTTTAATATGCGAAAGATGGTCTTCTGGATCACATTCTGCAATAGCAGCTTCAAGTGATTCCTGTAAATTAAGATTTCGAATCACGAGACATTCTTCAATTAATTTGGCTTTAGAGGGGAAATATTTATAAAACGTCATTTTAGCAACGCCCGATTCCCCAATAATTCGATCTATACCAATCGAGTTATAGCTATAAGAATTGAAGAGTTGGAGCGCAACGTTAATGATGTCTTGCTTTTTCGACATTTAATTTACCTGATGCACCAATGGGGCCTAAACATAAAGCTTTCAAGGTAGAAAACCTAATTTTTAAACATGATTTTCGCGCGCTATTGTAAAGCATAACTTAATTGGAGTCTGTAGATAAAACCTCAGCACCCTATTAAATACAGTCTGATTTCAGATGATTTATCGAATTAGCAGTCAGGAAAATTTCGTATAAAACTGACTGCTATTTTAATTTCAACTAGCGATTTAACGACTATTCATCTGCGTTAAAAACATGGATAAAATGAATGCCATTAACGGTGGATTTAAGAGTAAGTATTTTAAGAGCAAGGGGTACTCAGAATATCTTTTTGCTTACGCTCTTGCAGTGCTTTTCGAATCACCTGATAACCACCCGTTAAACCTAAGATCGCCATGATTGCGGCCACGATCAAATCTGGCCATAGACTGCCTGTACCAAACACCCCGACTGCAGCCAAGATCACTGCGACATTACCAATCGCATCATTACGGCTACATAGCCAAACGGATTGCATATTGGAGTCACCTTCACGGAAGGCATATAAGACGTATGCACAGATGACATTAGCGACTAAGGCCAGAATACCAATCACACCCATGGTGATTGGTTCAGGAGCGATCCCATTGGCATAGGCATAGAGCACTTTGGCAATCACAACGATCCCAAACGCTGCCATGACAAAACCTTTCACCAAGGCGACTGTTGCACGCCAATATAAACTGGCGCCAAGCACGGCTAATGAAACCCCATAATTTACGGCATCACCAAAGAAATCTAACGAGTCCGCCCAAAGCGCAGAAGAATGTGCATAAGCCCCACCAATCAGCTCCACCAAAAACATCATGGCGTTAATGATTAAGGCAATCCAAAGTGCGATACGAAATTTACTGTTGGGTTTGTTTGGTGCTGGCTCATGACTACATGTACATGCCATAAATGTGCTCCAATTTTAAAATCAATGGATTTGTATTATTCTTATTTAAAACTATGGACTCACTCCAAGGTCAAGCATGAACGTACAAAAACATTATTTGATTAAAGAATTGTCCACCAAATCTGGGGTAAGCGTTGACAGTATTCGCTTTTATGAAAAGAAAAAACTGCTGCAACCCAGCTTCCGCGCAGACAATAATTACCGCTATTATGATGAAGAAATGTACAAACGTTTGGTTTTTATTAAACGCTGTCGAAACCTCGATATTTCTCTCACTGAGATTCAAACCCTGCTTGAACTTGAGCAATCCCCTACGCAAAGCTGTCATGCTGTTAATGAATTAATTGACAATCACATTCTTCAAGTTTCTGAAAAAATTAAAGAATTAGAAAATTTTAAAATACAGTTAAGTGAGCTCCGTGCCAGTTGTAATGAAACCAGCCAAATCAATGATTGCCAAATTTTAAAACATTTGGAAAACGGAATATCTTGAAAACCCAACTAAAATACTTGGTTGAAACCTTTTTTTAGATCACTACAATAAAGCCATAAATTTTTTATGCCTTTATTGACATGACGATTCAACACGTAACCGAACTCCTCTCACCTGCTGGCTCTTTAAAAAATATGCGCTACGCTTTTGCTTATGGCGCAGATGCCGTGTATGCAGGTCAGCCGCGATATAGCTTACGTGTGCGCAATAATGCTTTCGACCATGACAATTTAAAAATTGGCATTGAAGAAGCTCATGCCTTAGGGAAAAAGTTTTATGTGGTGGTAAACATCCAACCGCATAACTCAAAACTGAAAAATTTCATCCGTGACCTTGAACCTGTGGTTGCCATGAATCCTGATGCACTGATCATGTCTGACCCTGGTCTAATCATGATGGTGCGTGAACATTTTCCAGAAGTGTCCATTCATTTGTCTGTCCAAGCCAATGCGGTGAACTGGGCAACGGTTAAATTTTGGAAAAATATGGGACTGACACGTGTCATTCTGTCACGTGAATTATCAATCGAAGAAATTGAAGAAATTAAACACAATGTACCTGATATGGAAATTGAAGTTTTCGTACATGGTGCATTATGTATGGCTTACTCCGGTCGTTGCTTACTTTCTGGCTATATGAATAAACGTGATGCAAACCAAGGTGCATGTACCAATGCATGCCGTTGGGATTATAAAATTCACGATGCAGTTGAAGATGAAACTGGTGATGTTATTCCAGTCACACAAATTAAAGAATCATCATGCTGCAATAATAAAAATGCCGATGAGCAACACGCCCTAGAACAACACCAATTCGGCGAGCCGGTTTTATTACAACGCAATGAAGAAGACATGTTTGCTGCCGAAGAAGATGAACATGGCACTTATTTCATGAACTCGAAAGACTTGCGTGCTGTACAGCATGTTGACCGTTTAACCAAAATGGGCATTCATTCTTTAAAAATTGAAGGCCGTACCAAGTCTTATTTCTACTGTGCGCGTACCGCTCAAATTTATCGTAAAGCCATCGATGATGCCCTTTCTGGTAAACCATTTGACCCTGCTCTCATGTCTCAGCTTGAAGGTCTTGCGAACCGTGGTTATACCGAAGGTTTTCTACGCCGCCATGTACATAGTGAATATCAAAACTATGAAACCGGCTCTTCACGTTTTGATCATCAACAGTTTGTAGGTGAAGTCTTAGAACGCAATGGTGACTCTCTTAAAATCGAAGTGAAAAACCGTTTTGTTGTAGGTGATTCTTTAGAACTGATGACCACTTCAGGCAACATCACCTTCGTTTTAACTGAAATGAAAGATAAAAAAGGTAATCTAATTGACGATGCCAAAGGTTCAGGTCATATCGTGGATATTCCTGTACCTGCCGATGTGGATATGCGATACGCCTTACTGATTCGTAACTTACCCAATTCGACAGTGGATATTTCGGCTTCAACTTTAGCTTATCAGGCTTGAGTTTACTTTATGGCTTTGTTGATTACAGACAAATGCATCAATTGTGACATGTGTCTACCTGAATGTCCCAATGATGCCATTTATGAAGGCTCAAAGATTTATGAAATCGATGTCGCACGTTGTACTGAATGCGTCGGTTTCTATGCGCACCAAACTTGTGTTTCAGTTTGTCCGATTGAGTGCATTGTGCCTCATCCTGAATACATGGAGACAGATGAGCAGTTAATGGAGAAGTTTAAAGGTTTGAATTTATTTAAATCTTAAATTCGTGATGTGATTGGTATATTAATTGCATACTCCGCTTTATATTTTATAGAGAAACAACCTTGGGGAAAGTATAAAAATAAGGTTGTAAAACAAAAATAGCTGGGCAACGAATAGGATTCAAAATGTGTGGGGACATTTTTGAATCCTAATTTTGCAGACAAAAAAAGGAACTCCGGTGTTAGCATCCAAAGTTCCTGTAAAACGAGAATATTAAGAAAAATAATATTCAAATGACAACATTCAGCGCGGCCAGCGTGTTTCTCGAAACACACTGGCCTTTCTTTTATTGACCCGAACGGATGATGTAATCAAAAGCAGACAATGAAGCTTTCGCGCCTTCACCTGTTGCAATGATGATTTGTTTGTAAGGTACTGTTGTACAGTCACCGGCAGCAAATACACCTTTTACATTGGTTTCGTTACGTTCGTTAATTACGATCTCACCACGGTTTGAAAGTTCAACTGCTGTTTCTTTTAAGAAATCAGTGTTTGGTAACAAACCGATTTGTACAAAGATACCTGCCAATTCAATCGTTTTGATTTCATCAGTTGCACGGTCTTTGTAGTTCAGTGCAGTCACTTGTGAACCATCACCAACCACTTCTGTAGATAATGCATTCATGATCACAGTGGTATTCGGTAAGCTGTTTAACTTGTCTTGAAGGACTTGGTCAGCACGAAGTTTGGTATCAAATTCAACAAGTGTTACATGTTCCACAATACCTGCAAGGTCAATCGCCGCTTCGACACCTGAGTTACCACCACCAATCACCGCAACACGTTTACCTTTAAACAATGGACCGTCACAGTGTGGGCAGTATGCAACACCACGTGTACGGTATTCTTGTTCACCCGGAACGTTCATTTCTCTCCAACGTGCACCTGTTGAAAGAATCACTGTTTTAGATTCAAGTTTTGCACCATTCTCTAAAGTCACTTCAACTAAGCCATTAGCTGTTTGGTCAGCACCTTTGATGTCAGATACACGTTGCAAGTTCATAATGTCCACACCGTACTCACGTACATGTGCTTCCATTTCAGCAGCAAACTTAGGACCTTGAGTCTTTTGAATCGACGTGAAGTTTTCAATGTCCATCGTATCCATGACCTGACCGCCCATGCGTTCAGCCACGATACCTGTTTTAATGCCTTTACGTGCTGCATAGATTGCAGAAGTATTCCCCGCAGGGCCGCCACCAATCACAAGAACATCAAAGGCTTCTTTGGCATTTAACTTTTCAGCATCTTTTGCGGCAGAGTTGGTGTCTAATTTAGCAATGATTTCTTCCAAGGTCATACGACCTTGACCAATGTGCTCACCGTCTTGGAATACCATTGGTACAGCCATGATTTTGCGTTCTTCGACTTCGTCTTGGAAGAATGCACCATCAATCATGGTTGCAGTTGTACCTGGGTTATAGATCGCAATTAGGTTCAAGGCTTGAACCACGTCAGGACAGTTATGGCAGCTGAGTGATACGAACACATCAAAGTCAGTTTTAAGACCTAAACCTTTAATGGTATTCAGTACTTCGTCAGAAACTTTCGGTGCATAACCAGAGGTTTGTAACAATGCCAAAATCAAAGAAGTGAATTCGTGGCCCATCGGTAGACCTGCGAAGAATACACGTGGTGTTTCACCTGCTTTTGCAATACCAAAGCTTGGCGCACGGCTGTTGTTACCGTCAAAACGTGCAGTCACTAAATCAGATAAGGCAGCAACTTCGGTCACCAATTCTTTAATTTTGTCTGATTTGTCAGTGCCGTTTAAAGTCGCGACGATTTCAATCGGGCCTTCAAGGCGTTCAAGTAAGGTTTTTAATTGAGCAGAAGTATTTTGATCTAACATTGCTAACGTCTCCAGAGGAGTAAATTTATTTGATGAGAGAATGATAGAACAAACCATTAAATAGGTGAAACGGTTTGTTTTTATAAAATTAATCGGTTTTTCAAATTAAATGATTAAATTTCTTTCTAAATCATAAATATATGGGCCTATATTAACATTAAAATGATTTATTTCGTACATATATATCGTGATAAATCCCTCATTTTTTTCTTTTTTATTGAAATCACACCAAGCCTGCGCAAGACCCACTTACGTCCTGATTAATTACAAAATCTTTATAAAGCTTTAAGTTTCATTTCAGCAAGACGGCATTAAATCAAATGAAATATCAGGTGATTTGACTGCTTTTGAGTTCCATCAATAAAGCCACAATCAATCCCTTGCATCAATCAGCCATCGATCTACAAGTATAAAATCAACAGTGAGCAGAATAATGAAAATTGAATTTGTCTTTGATATTGTTTATCCCATGAGTTATGTCGCATTTCAAAAGTTAAAACAAAACTGGAATGAACATACCGCAACCCGTGTAGAGCTATTGCCGATTCAACGCGTTCCTGAAATTCCTGAACAAGGCTTAGATGTGCTGTAGTATTTAACCAATAAGTATGGCGCAAGTGCAGCAAATCGAAAACTCGAAATGACAAAGTTTGCCGCTTATAGCGAAGATGTGATTGTCAATATTGAGCACATGAAACGTATGCCAAACAGTCAACTGGCTCATCAAGGTATTTTGGCCTTGGACAATATTCTGGATCAATATGCCCTGACTCAAGCCTTATTATTCCATGCATTATTTGCACACGGTCAAAATATTGCTGATATTCAGGTTTTAAAAAGCATCATTGAAGGCATTGGTTTAGATGGCTCAAAAGTACTGCGCTCAATTCAACATAAAGATATTGCAGACCGTCAGCATGAAATTACACAATATGTAAAATCAAAGGGACAGCACCCCATTCCTTTTTACCTTGTGGATGGCGAAGTGAATGATCAGACTTTTTCTACACAGGAACTTCGACAACTGTTTCATCGCGCAAGTTAATCTACCCAAGATCAAAAATCCCCATACAATGTGATGGGGATTTTTATTCTGAGCAATGCAATGATCTAAAAAGAAAATAGGCCTGTTAATGAAGTCCCTGCTCAATTCGATTAATCCGTGATTTGAAATGCTGAGATAGTAGATACAAAATTAAGCTCAAAACCAGCGTGAGTACCATCACGGCGATCAACACCCAACGTACAACAACTTCTACTACATTGGCTTGCTGAACTTGTTTTTCCACGCTTTGCGCCATCGGTGTCATGGTTTTATCAAATAGCTGATTTTGCATTGCCCAGAGCTGTTCAGGCTGAAAACCGTATTCACGGAATTTTGCTGGATTTTGTTGCTCGGCATTGATTAAGGATTGCACCAAAGGAATTGCTGTCGCACGATCTACAGGCTTATGCATCAAAGCAGCTTGTGCAAGTAAATAGGCTTGCACGGGTTTTGCCAATTGTGCATCTTCCATCTCGAAAGCCAGCTGGCTTTCTTGAATATTTTTTTCATAATGTACCAATTTTTGATCTGCTGCACGGTCATCATGATTAAGGTCATATTGCACATAAGTTAAGCCTGACCAAAGCACGATAAACGATAAAATCCAGCCGACAAATTTCAATACAAAAGATTGGAATCGAATTCTAAAAAATTGAAATTTCTTTAGAAATCCAACCAAGAAAAATGCGCCAATAAATGAAACGATGAGTTTGAGAAATAACCAACCAATAAAGGATAAAAAGTTTAAAAAATAGTCGGAAGACTCACCGAGTTGATATGTCAAATCACCTGCACTAACGGGAATATGCAGTTGCTGTACGCTAGAACTTAGGCCAAAAAAGCTATAAACCATATCATGCTGAATAAACAACATCACAGCTGAAACGATCAGCACAGAAACACTGGTTAAAGTCAATAACGTCAAATTGCGTTGACGCTTCTTAATGGTTTGAAGCCCTGTTTCCAGTTGCTGCGGATTTAGCGCATATTCATCAATGGGAGGCAAAGACATACTCCTTCAGATTATATTTTCACCCCCCTCACAGCTTATGAAGAAGGGTTTGAACCACTCGATTCAATCACTAAATGATTCAAATTGTTTTGTAAGGCACGAATACGTGTCGTTGCTTCTTCACGCTTTTGCACACCTTCTTTCTGAATTTGAATCACATCATTAACGGTTTTAATGAGGGTATTTTGCACATGTTCAAGTGTTTCGATATCGATCACTGAACGCTGATTGGCTTTTGCTGTATCGACAGAGTTTTGATGCAACAAATCTGCATTGCGTTTTAACAGGTCATTGGTCGCATCATCAATGCTATTTGCCAATTGCACGCTGTTCTTTTGTTCTTGCAATGAAATCGACAAGCTAATTTGGTTTTTCCATGCCGGTAAGGTGATATTTTTAATAGCATAAAACTTATCGACCAACATCAAATTGTTGGATTGAATTATGCGAATCATCGGCAAGGTCTGCATAGCAGATTGTTGCAAGATCTGTAGATCACTCACACGTTTTTCAAGATTATTTGCCAAATGATTGAGGTCATAGATTTTTTGCGTAGTGGTTTGATCTTGAACTTGAGTGGTTAATCTTGTAATTTCCTGTTGAATTTCTTGCTCTTTCAACTTACCTGCGGCGATATACACACCTAATTGTTTATATTCGTCTTGTACGCCTTCAAACATTTTATCTAAGGTATTTACACGCGCTTTTAAGCCATTTTGCGAAGTTTCAATTTCTTTAACTAAAGCATCAATTTGCTCTTTAGTGGTATTAAAGTGCTGATCAAAACTTTGCTTGGCACCTTTAAATTTACTCAGTAAACCACCAAAAAATCCTGAGCTTTTCGATTTATTTAAAATGCTCGTGGTATTCAATTGCTGTGCGACTTGTACCACCTGATTGAGCTTTTGACCTGTCGCATCCAGATCTTTATTTTGCACCAAATTTAATAATTCATCGGTATAGGTCGACGTCTTGGTGGCAATGTTTTTACCATATTCGGCAACACTATTATGACTTAAATCTGCCAATTCCTTACGTGCAGCTTCGACTTCGTGAAAATCGGAAGTTTGTAAGCCAATTTCCTGTAAATTGAGTTGCTGAAACTTTTCTTCAGTCAATTCTTTACTTACTTCAACGGGTAAATTTTTGGCATCTAAATCGGTCATAACTCACCTTATATTTCTAAGACTTAGAGGAATTCTCTAATGATTTTTTTAAAGTTTTAATCAAATTTTCACGGCTATTATCAAGCTTTTCCAATGAACTTGTCGAGTTACTTTGACGACTTTGTTTCACATGATATTGCCATGCCGGAATCAACACTTGCTGAGCTTCCTTATATCGATCTAATAAACCAAAAGAAAGCTGCTGAGAAAGCTGCATTTGTGTAATTGCAATATCATTACTGGCTTGTAAGGTTTGCAACGTATTCACCTTTTTCGATAAGCGTTCTGCAAAGTTATCAAGCGGATGCTGATTTTTAACAAACTGTGGGTATTCCAGCAAAAATTCTTCAGCCGCGACGATATAGCGCGCCATTTGCTCACGTAAACCCTGTAATTGATTAAAACGTGCTTGGGACTTTTGAATTTCTAACTGTAATTTTTGGCTCAGATGATTTGCCCGATCAAGCAATTGATCCAAATTTTTATAATATTCAACTTGTCCTGAACCGTACTCCAAATCAATGCCTAACCATTTTTGCAAGGCATTAAATTTGCGTGTTTTTAAATATTTTTTTGAATTGGCTAAGGCTTGAATCAACTGCTCAATGGTTTGACTAAGTTGCTTCGTCAACTGAGGGTCAACACCATCTAGCAGTACCGACTGTGCTTGAATTAATTGATCTGCATAATGATTTAGACGATATTGATCGGTCAGTAATGGCACAAGGTCATTCCGCTTAATCGAAAGCACTTCCGCCCGATCTACCGTAATATCCTTTAACGGCACCAATACATCAATTTGTGACATAGCCAATTAAACTCAATAAAATCATTTTTATACTACAAGTTTTGCCATAAAAGTCTTGTAGTATTTTGCAAAAAATACATCTATTTCATCAGTCAAATTTCGCCATCAAACTCAACCGTTGCCTATAGATCCGCCTAAGCAGCCATACAGCATCATTTCCACTGATATGATGACCTACACAGATGAATTCAAGCTTAAGACACCCAAAGATTCAATCTAGATTTAAATTAAACAACTGACTCTACATGAATTATTATCAAAATTATCGTAAAATTTAATTCATATACTTTAGAACCAAATAATAGATCAATAATTTTAGAGGCTTAAATGGAACGTTTTTTCCATAATACAATGTATGCTGCACGTTGGATTCTGGCTCCCGTGTACTTTGGATTATCCTTTGCACTGCTACTGCTCGCGATTAAATTTTTCCAAGAAGTCATTCATGTCCTTCCGCATATTTTAGAATATTCAGAAGCTGACCTGATTTTAGTCATCCTCTCTTTGGTCGATATGACTATGGTGGGCGGACTGATTGTGATGGTGATGTTTTCAGGCTATGAAAACTTTGTTTCGCAATTAAAAATTAATGAATCGACCAATCGCTTGAACTGGCTCGGCACCATGGATGCCAATTCATTAAAACTCAAAGTTGCAGCATCAATCGTGGCAATTTCTTCGATTCATTTATTGCGTATTTTTATGGATGCGAAAAACATCCCAAATGACAAAATCATGTGGTACATCATCATGCATTTAACCTTTGTTTTTTCTGCTTTTATGATGGGTTATTTGGATAAAATCAGTAAGCACTAATCTAAAAACAAGTCCAATGAAGCCATTTGCGATTATGGCTTCTCGTCAAATTTTAAATCTAGTTATTCATCAAGTTCACTCATTCGCCTTAAACGTTCAAGATCCAAGATCACGATTTGTCCATAATTCCACGCGATCACATGTGTTTGAACAAATTGCTGCAGATGTTTATTCAACGTTTGCCGTGAAATATTAAAAGACTCTGCAAATTCCTGCTGACTGAGTCTCAAAGGAATTTCCTGCCGACATCCATATTGCTCATAGAGTCGAATCAAATGTCTAGCAATACGCTGCTCTAGCGTTGCCGTTCGCAAATAACGATTATGCTAAAACATCAAATACATGCGTTGACTGAGAGATTGCACGACATTCCAAAGTGCCTGCGAATCACGCTGTAAAACCGCTAAAAACGTTGTTCCAGAAATGATCGCCACCTCAACGTGTGTCGCAGCAAAATAATCATAATTCAACGGCTTTTGTTGTAAGACTGCAACAAAATTAAATACTGACTGGCGACGGA
Organism: Acinetobacter sp. YH16040_T; assembly: GCF_024605785.1. Lineage (NCBI taxonomy): Bacteria > Pseudomonadati > Pseudomonadota > Gammaproteobacteria > Moraxellales > Moraxellaceae > Acinetobacter > Acinetobacter sp. YH16040_T. Next base: position 2,337,690 of record NZ_CP094541.1, read on the forward strand.
TATAGTCATTGACAATCAATTCACCATTATTTTGCAACCAACCAATTTGTAGCGTACCTGAAAGCAAAATATAAATATCCTGCACGATTTGTTGTTGTTTTAAGATATGCTGCTGCGCATGAAAACGTGAATATTTCACCTGTTGCACAAGCTGTTCTAACGTCTGATCGCAAAAGCCTTGAAAGATGTCTTCATTTCGCAAAATTTCCAACAAATGCTGTTGGGCTGTGTTCTTTTGATCGCTCACGTCTATAAAAAAATGCCTAAGATCTCATCGATCTTAGGCAAGTGCTGAAAAATGTAAAACCATTGTTTTTCGCATTATTTATCTGTTTTTATGCTGTTTTAAATGACGCTCTAATACTTAAGATGCTTTCTCATAAATACGGCCTGCTTCAGAACGCAAGTTTGAAATGTCGGTGTTCTGAATGTTTTTCAGTACAGTACTCGGCTGACCATTTACATCGACAGGCACATCGCCCTCGATAGTGACACGTGAGGCGATACGTAGCTCATCACCATAGTCATTGATGGCACGGTGCTGCGTCGCACGATTATCCCAAATCGCAACATCACCAACCGCCCAGCGCCAACGCACAATATTTTCCCATTGCACGATTTGCTCTTGAAACAGTTTAAATAAACGACGTGACTGTGCCGGACTATATCCACTGAAGCGTTTAAAGAAGTGACCTAAAACCAAACTTTTTTCACCTGTTTCAGGATGTACACGCACCAATGGATGCTCGGTTTCCACTTCTACCGCGGTACGGAATAAATGGCGACCTTCTTCATTGTACTGACCTTTGGGAGTCGCATAGTCATAACTATTACTATGCACCGCGCGTAATTGTTCCGCCAGTTTTTGCAGCTCCGGACTTAAATCTTCATAAGCCGTCACGGTATTGGCCCAAACTGTATCGCCACCATGTTCAGGTGCAACTACATTTCTTAAAATTGTGGCTTTGGGATAATTGGGTAAAAATGTAATATCGGTATGCCATGAATCTGCGCGCCCACCACGTGAGTCAATTGACAACGTATGTGCTGTACCATCTTTGAGTGGCACACTTGGGTGATTCAACGGATTTCCTAAAAGTCGTGCAAAGGCTTCTTGTTCTAAATCGGTGAGATCTTGCTGCCCACGCACAAATACAACTTTATATTTTAATAGTGCATGATTAAATTCATCGACCACGCTTTTGTCTAAACTTCCAGACAACTGAATGCCAGAAATTTCGGCACCAATACGACCGGTTACAGGTTTTACTTCAATATGCTGATATTGATAGTCTGGATTGTAATGATTCGATTCTAATTGTGTCATAGGGCTCTACCTTATTCTTCAAATTATTAAGCAACGATGGTGTTGTTGAAATAAAGTGTGCCGACTTCGTGCCCATGACTCTGTCAATTATTTGACAGTTTTCCCAAGTTAAACTGCTATGGTTGTAATGAAATCTGCTTAACAACTTTTGCCGATTTCATATCTAAAAATGCGATATCGAAAAATAAAAAAGCCATCAGTATCGATGGCTTTGTGTGCGGATTTTATCTGTATATCGCAGCGGAATTATAAATAATCCCCTTCACGCTCTGGTTGATAGAGCACTTTAATGATTTTGACTTTCATGGTGTGACCATCAGGCTGCGGCCATTCTATTTCCTGCCCTTCAGCCAAACCTAAAATGGCAGCGCCCACTGGAGCCAAAACATTGACTTGGCCTTTATCGCCACGAAAATCATGCGGATAAACCAATGTAATTTCTGTAGCTTCTGTCGCAGGTGCAATATTAATGAGAACCTTGGCGTTCATACTCACCACATTGGCAGGCACATCTTGTGGAGCAACCACTTCAGCGCGCGCCATCTCATCTTCCAAATGCTCCATCGTCGGTGTCAGCTTTGACTGATGCTCCAACATGGTTTCTAAGCGATGTAAATCTTGTTCTGAAAGAATAATATTGGGTTTATTCATATAAAGTTCCTTTGCGACCTTGCCAGCAGATCTATAGCGATGGGCAAATTTTTTGTTATCTCTTATTCCGTTATATCAGAAATATAAATGTTTAGATAACTTTTGAATTTTTCTGATGACATAAAAAAAGCCCCCTTGAGGGGGCTTTTCTCAAGTCTGTTTTATTTTGCGTAAACTGGGAATTTAGCGCAAACAGCAGCAACTTTTTCTTTCACTGCAGCAATCACAGCTTCGTCACCTTTGCTGTCTAGAACGTCAGCGATCCAGCCTGCAAGGTCACGTACTTCAGCTTCGCCAAAACCACGTGTTGTTACAGCAGGAGTACCGATCCGGATACCAGAAGTCACGAATGGAGAACGTGGATCGTTTGGTACTGAGTTTTTGTTCACAGTAATGTGAGCAGCACCTAACCAAGCATCGGCATCTTTACCAGTAATGTCTTGTTTAATTAAAGATAATAAGAACAAATGGTTCTTAGTACCGCCAGAAACAACATCATAACCACGTTCGATTAGAACTTCAGCCATTGCTTGCGCATTCTTAACAACTTGTTGTTGGTAAGCTTTATATTCAGGCGCCATTGCTTCTTTGAAGCAGATCGCTTTAGCCGCTACAGCGTGAACTAAAGGACCACCTTGGTTACCTGGGAATACAGCTGATTGTAATTTTTTCTCGATTTCTTCGTTTGCTTTCGCAAGGATTAAACCAGAACGTGGACCACGAAGTGTTTTATGAGTAGTCGTTGTTGTTACGTCAGCAATTTGTACTGGGCTTGGGTAAACACCAGCAGCAACAAGACCAGCTACGTGAGCCATATCTACGAATAAGTAAGCACCAACTTTGTCCGCGATATCTCGGAAACGTTGCCAATCAACAACTTGGCTATACGCAGAGAAACCAGCCACGATCATTTTTGGCTTGTGTTCTTCAGCTAAACGTTCAACTTCTTCATAGTCGATTTCGCCAGTTTCTGGGTTCAAACCGTATTGAATTGCGTTGTAAGTTTTACCAGAGAAGCTAACTTTAGCACCGTGAGTCAAGTGACCACCGTGAGCCAAGCTCATACCTAAAACTGTATCGCCTGGGTTAAGTAGCGCAAGGTAAACTGCAGAGTTTGCTTGTGAACCAGCGTGTGGTTGAACGTTTGCATAATCTGCACCAAACAATTCTTTAGCACGGTCAATGGCCAATTGTTCGATCACGTCTACATACTCGCAACCGCCATAGTAGCGTTTACCAGGGTAGCCTTCTGCATATTTGTTAGTAAGTTTTGAACCTTGAGCTTCCATTACTGCAGGTGAACAGTAGTTTTCTGAAGCGATTAACTCAATGTGCGCTTCTTGGCGAGCATCTTCATTCGAGATCGCTTGAGCTAATTCAGGGTCAAATTGAGCAATAGAGGTGTTGGCAAACATTAGCGAGGTCCTATTAAATTAGGGCTTTTAAGCCGTGCTAAGATTGGCGCGTATTGTAGCATGAAGTTTTAGAAATGAGAGAGGGAAGTTTGTGCTGTTTTTAAATAAATAATGCCCGTGTTGAATCTGCACGAGCACTATTTAAGTCAAATCAACTTATTGATTTGACATGAGAGTCTCTACATCTTGCACAAAATTTGCCAGATTATCGGTATAAATACTAATATGATCTGCTGTCGCTTGCTCACGATAGTCAATCGATGTTCCCGGCTTAGCAAGGCTAATCATAAATTTAGTCGCATCTGCTGGAATGGTCTGATCGGCTTTACCTTGATAAATGATGATCGGCGTTTTCACCGCTGTCGTTAAAGGCTGTGAACCTTCACTCATAAAGTTTTGGATTGGCTTTAAAGTTAAGAAATCAGACTGCGTGCGGCCATAGTTATCCAAAGTCGTGTTCTGACTCGCATAACTGAGCATGTCATCTTGAATTAACTTGGTTAACTCGCCTGAACACACTGTTTCAGCCTGAGGTGCAATCGCAGCCAGATGTCCACTAAATACTTTTGAATAATCCACACTGTTTTTATGCCCTTGCATACCCGCAATGATCTGCGCAGTAAAACTGTTTAAAGGTGCATAAATCATACTTTGCACGGTTGCAGGTTTACCTACAGCTAACTTCTCGCCTGCGTCAAGAATGAGCGCAAGATTATTTGCAGGTGCTATGGCAATCGTTCCCTTATAATTTAAGTCAGCACGCGATGCGAATTCAGCTGCACCTAATACGGCTTGACCACCTTGAGAATGTCCGATCGAAAGCCAATCCTTCGACACCGTTTTACCTTGACTGGTTAAGTAACTTCGAGCAGCGACAACGGCATCGGTAATCGAAAAGGCTTCACTTTTTAGATTCAGATAAGGATGGTTTTCACGTCCACTAGGTTCACCTAATCCCTCATAATCGGGTGCCACAACGACATAACCCTTTGCCAATAACATTTGCAATAAGTATTCAGTACCTTGCAAACCTTGTCGGCTCGGAGCGCATTTATCAGCCACACCTGTCGTTCCATGTGCCCAAGCCACAATTTTCCAACCACCTGCCGGAGCAACTGTTTTTGGGGTAAAGACTAAGGCTGTGGCTTGAACAACTTTGCCATCTACTCCTAGCATTTTATAGGTCATCAATCGGCTGTCTGCACTCACAGCAGGCATATTGTCTTGACTATACAGTTGTAGTTACCACTGGATTTTTGATCTGATTGAGATCAGCGTTTGTTTCAGGATTACTAAATTGTTGGTCATTACTATCATTACCGCAGGCTGCTAAAAATAGCGCACTGCTGACAAAAACCGTTAAACGCAGCATTTTCATTCCATGATCCTTTTGTTTGTTGTTTTAAAGTCAATTTTTCATTGAATATGAATCATTAAATACATGGAACAAACTTTTGTTCAAGCCTAATTTTCAAGCAATTGCTCTTATATTAATTTATCAAATTAATATAGAACTAAAACTTTGTTTTAGCTCGATATGGATTAACAGCATTCAAATAAATCAGCCACCCCGATCTCAGAAAAATGGCTGAACTTATATTTCTGATCATTGGATACAGATTGGGCTATTTTTTTCGGAGGTTAAAGCAAAATGTAAAATCAACAAAAATGCTGTCCCCCCCTGCCAACTACACAAACATATGCACAAAAGTAAAGCCGAAAAACCACCATGCCATTGATCGTGAACATACTCTAGTGCTTAATCCACTTAGCGACATTTTTGGATATCACGATGGACAAAAGCCTTTAAAATAAGTCGATTTAGAAGATGGTTTAGCTTTGTCCCGCTGTAAAGGTTTTATTTCGGCAGATGCGATAAAAGCAGATTATTTAAACACTGCGCAGCCATCTTCATAATATTCCTACAAATAATCACAGCATGGGTTTGTCAGTATGGATGTGATCATGTACATTCATAAACATTATTCAACATGCTGGAACTGGACATGCAAGCCATCATTCTCGACACAGAAACCCATACACTAAATGGACAACCCATCGAGATTGCCTATGCTCCAATTCAGGTGGCAGATGCCAAAATCACCTTAGATAAATCTAAAATTTTTGATCAACTATATCGTTGTGATGAAGCTATTTCTTTTGCAGCGATGGCTGTTCATCATATTTTAGAATCAGATCTTGAAGGTCAGCCCCACTACAGCAGTTTTGAACTCCCATCAGAGACGACATATATCATTGGGCATAATATCGACTACGATATTCGAGCGCTCGAAAAATGCGGTGTAGATAGTTCAAAAATCAAAGCCATTTGTACCCTTGCGCTAGCTCGTCGAGTATGGCCTGATGCAGAAGCGCATAATATTTCTGCCTTGATATATATGATCACCAAAGGCAGTGAAAAAGCCCGTGAAATGATCCGTAAAGCTCACCGCGCAGATATGGATATTATTTTAACTGCCAATATTTTGATGCATATTGTGCATCACTTAAAAATCAACAGCATCGAAGAATTATACGAAGCTTCGGAAGATGCTCGCATTCCACGCAGTATTAATTTTGGTAAACACCGTGGTACCGCAATTGCAGAATTACCTGCGGACTATGTGCAATGGCTATTACGTCAAGATGACTTAGACCAATATTTACGCAAAGCTTTAGAAAATTCTGCCGTCATTACTCTATAAATTATTGATTGTTTAATATTTTCTTAATATTACTGTCATTATCACTGCATAGGATTGCCTTAATTCTTTTGAGCTATGGAATTAAGGCATGTTCAACTATCAAAAAACTGAGCTGGGTTTTCAAACTTTAAAAGACCGACAGCCCGCATTAAATGCTAGACAACGTCGTCTGCTACTCTTAATTGGTAGTGATGACTTTAACCAAATGCCAGTGCATTATCAGCAGCGGATTGCTGAAGCGACATTGCTCGAGCAACTGATGGAACTCGGGCTGATTCAGCCAATTACAGCACATGATCATCAACGCCTTCAAAACTCCGATTTTTCTGCTTTTAATACTCCTAAAATAGCGCCTAGCAAAACGCCCGATCTCAATATCTTTAGCCCTGCATCCGAGCTCACAGCGCAAGAACATGTGACTTTTAATGAAGTTTCAATTCCTACGATGGAAGTTCCTCAGATTCATTCACAGTACGCACTGACGACCTCCCTACCAATGGATGCGATGGGCTCTACACCCCATCAATTCCCACAATCCACACCTGAAACTACGACAACAAACAATCCTGTATTGCCAGAAAAAACCGTTGATTTCATCGAGCATGATTTTGATGAGTTGCAGAGTTTTATGTGCAGTTACTTACAGCGTTATTGTGGGCTGATGGCAAAAAAATTAATGCTTAATATTCAACAGGCCACGGATATTGCAGACTTAAAAGCCTGTCAGATGCAATGGATCACCTGTCTAAATGAATCCAATATTCAACCTAAACTCTTACAACATGCATTACAGCAAATTAATTACAGTCTAAAAAATCTGCAACAACTGGTTTAACTTAGAGACTTTTCCTCACTTCTCATTCAAAAAACAACTTAATGAGGTGAGTAATTCTTCACACATATCAATATAAGAAATTGAATTTTATTAACTTTATCGATTCACTTATTTCTTTTATGGTTTTAACTGCTGTTTTATACGACCTTCCCCTAATGTCAATCAACAGTAAAAAATCGCAAGAATTAAACCGACCTCCCAGCGTTTGAGCATGTCAATGTCACAACAATTTTGTTTAGAATTTGATTCTTTCGATAATCCAATGCAACTCAGCAAAATTGGCAATTGGGTATTTACCTTCTTAACCTCACAAGACGAATTGCCTAATGTTCAATTGGCCATTACCTATGTCATGCCACGAAAAATTAGTGATGAATTACAGCCTAGACGTGTGGTCATTCAAAATACAGCCATTGAAACAATTTGGCGTATAGAACAAGTCGAATGCTTTAACAGCCAAACGAACCAAGAACTCACCTTTACAGCAGCGGAACCTCAAGCTCAATTGGTTTTAAACAGTATCATTGAAGAATTTGCCCGTTATGATGTCCCATTGGTATTCAAGCCGCTTTAATTTAAAGCGAATTCCAACTTATTTTTCATAAAGATTTAAGCTATCTCAATGATTTAAACAAAGTCACCTAGATAGACATTAAATGAAAAATAATCCATACAGATTATTGTTGCTCAATTCATATACACTATTCCTGCTCAATAATTTTTGACCATGGATAATAAAAATGAATTTAGCCAATTATTCTAATGATCAGGCACTCATCCTTTTCAACCTATATAGCAGCCTTGAACAATGTCTAGATGCGATTGGACATCTGCACCTTGGACCCAAACTAGTGCTGACCGACCATGATGTATCAAAAGATCATATGATCGTGCAACGCTTTCAAGCTGGTGTTTTAACTCAAGAAATTCAAGTGCGTAAACAAGACGTTGAACTGTCTTCTAGCAACCCGATGACACGCTATCAGTTACTGTCTTATATTTTGAATCAATTTAAAGCAGATCAAACAGCTTAAAGCTCTATCTCTAAAATAAAAAAACTCACCATACGGTGAGTTTTTTTATTCATTCAATTTATGCTTCTAAAAGCTTGTAAATACTGTCCGATTTTTGACTTTCAAAAAGCAACTCGATACTGGGTAGGATGATTTCACCTGCAATAATGATATGTTCAATGCGATGAAACAGCGCTCTTGAATCTTCTTCTGAAGGATTACGCACCAAAGCTTGTGCTTCATAAACCTGACTAAATTGGTCCTTCACTTTAATATCGATCATCTGTGTCATAGTGACGTCTCTACTTGTTTTAATAATTGAATTTTTTATATCACACCTTTACGCAACAACCTGCTTTGTAAATGTTAGATTTCATGGCAATGTAAACTTATTTTACTTTAGTAAATATATATCAATAACATAGATTGACTATTTAATTATTGTTTGACAAAAACACTATATTTTCACATTTTGAAAGACATTAAAAAGCCCGCATTGCTGCGGGCTCTATGTTGGAAGGCTAGTGCTGATTTCTTGTCTGTAATATTCAAAAACATCTTAAATATTACTAAACTCAACGAGCTGTCATTGATCCGTCCAACCTATTAGTAGCGTCTTGCTTATGACCTACTGTGATTTAAATATAGCACTTTTTTATCCCTTGCCAAGGGGTCGTGACACTTCTAAACATTTGATCAAATAAAATACAATTGATATTTTTTCAAAATAAGCGATCATAGCTCTGCCCACTGATTGGGAGTGTTGTGAATAACTCAGCCATTAAATAAAATTCAATAATATCAATAAACCATTATTCTTTTTTCTTACTTTCAATTCAGCCTGTAAATACGCTGACATCAATACTTGACTTAATGCTATGCCTGAAATTCATTTCTGACATTATTAAAAACACTGGTATGTAATGACTACCATCCCCAATTTAAATCTAAGATAAAAAAAGCCCCTGTATCACTACAGGGGCTTTTTTGAATTTGGCGGAAGCGGTGAGATTCGAACTCACGGAGGACTCGCGCCCTCGTCGGTTTTCAAGACCGGTGCATTAAACCGCTCTGCCACGCTTCCATGTGCGCCATAATACGGAGGTTTTATTCATCTGACAAGTAAAAATTACAACTAAACCTTTCAAATGAATATTGTTTCGCCAAATCCTTAAAGTTTAGCCGCAAGCTCCGCACCTTCACGTATTGCGCGTTTCGCATCTAACTCTGCTGCTAGTTTTGCACCACCAATAATATGGTAATTGGCAAGGGTTTTCTCACCCTGTTCAGGCATCAAATGCTTCACCGATTCCTGACCTGCACAAACAACAATCGTATCTACACGTAATAATTGATCATGCCCTTCATATTCAACCCAAAGACCTTCATCAGTAATGGCTTTGTATTGAACACCACGCAGCATACGAACCGCATTTTTCTTTAATTGTGCACGATGTACCCAGCCTGATGTTTTACCTAACCCAGCACCAATTGCAGTTGTTTTACGTTGTAATAAGTAGATTTCACGAACAGGAGGTTCGAGCTCAGCAGCCTGCATACCACCTTCTGTTACGTAGTTTGGATTTGGATCAACACCCCACTCCCGCTGCCAATCCGCTAAAGGCATTGGTTGTGGCTGATGTGGTGGTTTGAGTAAAAATTCAGATACATCAAAGCCAATGCCGCCTGCACCAATCACAGCAACTTTACCCCCCACAGCTGCGCCTTTCAGCACTTCTGCATAAGACAAGACATTCGGTGCATCACTACCTTCGATTTTCAAGCTGCGAGGAACTACACCTGTTGCAATAACCACTTCCTCAAACCCTTCACGTTCAAGCTGTTCACGGTTAACGCGTGTATTTAAACGCAAATCCACCCCTGTTTTTTCGATTTGAACTTTAAAGTAGCGAATCGTTTCGTGAAATTCTTCTTTGCCGGGAACGACTTTCGCCAAATTAAATTGACCACCTACCTCTGCACCAGCTTCAAATAAAGTCACCGCATGGCCTCGGCTTGCTGCAACCGTTGCAGCAGACATCCCTGCCACGCCACCACCGACGACTGCAATACGCTTCGGTTTTTTGGTCTTTAAATAAACCAATTCAGTTTCATATGCCGCTCGTGGGTTAACCAAACACGTCGCACGCTGATTTTTAAAAGTATGATCTAAGCAGGCTTGGTTACAGGCAATACAGGTATTAATTTCATCGACACGGTTGGTCGCCGTTTTATTTACCCAAAATGGGTCTGCCAAGAATGGACGCGCCATTTGCACCATATCTGCCTTGCCTGAAGCCAAAATTTCTTCAGCTGTATCTGGCATATTGATACGGTTGGACGCAATGACAGGAATCGCAACATGTTTTTTGACTTCAGCGGTATAGTCCACAAACGCTGCGCGAGGCACTGAGGTCACAATTGTCGGAATACGTGCTTCATGCCAACCAATCCCCGTGTTCAATAACGTCACACCCGCTGCTTCCAATGCTTTAGCAACAGTAATGACTTCTGCCATAGTGTTCCCATCATGAACCAAATCAAGCAATGACAAACGGAAGCAGATAATAAATTTCTCACCCACTTCAGCACGTATTGATTTCACAATATCAACCGCAAGGCGCATACGATTTTCAATTTCACCGCCCCAACGGTCAGTCCGTTGGTTGACATGACGACTTAAAAATTGATTCAGCAAATAGCCTTCTGAACCCATGATTTCAACACCGTCATAGCCCGCTTTTTGAGCTAAGCTTGCGCAGCGTACATAGTCGTCTATCGTGTCTAAAATCTGTTTATCACTCAATTGACGCGGTTTAAAAGGTGAAATCGGAGATTTTATCGGACTCGCTGACACTGCAAAAGGCTGATAGCCATAACGCCCTGCATGCAAGATTTGCATTAAAATTTTGGCACCATGCTTATGCACTGCATGAGTCACCAATCGATGTGGAGCGATATCACCTAAAGTATTCATGGTACCGCCAGCAGGTAACAACCAACCTTGACGGTTTGGCGAAATACCGCCTGTAATAATCAGGCCGACACCACCTTTCGCACGCTCACCAAAATAAGCTGCAAGCTTAGGATAATTATAAAAACGATCTTCTAGCCCACTATGCATGGACCCCATCACGACACGATTTTTAATCGTGGTAAAACCCAAATGTAAAGGTTTTAAAATATTTGCATAGCTAGTCGTTGTCATGCTGAATCCTTATTTTGGCTTTGCAACTTGTTGCATAATACTTTAGCGGTTTTTTTATATTTTGGGATGACAGTTTAGAAAATATTCTTCGCTTTTATGGTCAATACCGCCTGATATATAAATCCTCTAACCATAAAAAAAGCCGTGATATTTCACATCACGGCGTGTTATTTTTAAAAGCATTATTTCCAATGCTTCAGCTTACTGGTTTGCCCAATCCCGACATTAAAGCTATTGGTTGGATCCAACTTTTGATAATGATTTTTTAATGCAGGCTTGGCAACATATAAATGTCCAACATTGTGTTCCGCAGGATATTCAGCACCACGATCATCGAGTAAATGCCACATTGCATGTTCCATTACCAAAGGATCTACACCTTTTTTCACAATATAATCTTGATGAAAAACATGACAGAGAAAATGTCCATAATAGAGTTTATGGATAATTTGCTCATCCATGGCTTTCGGCAAAGTTTCTACCCACTCTCGATCATTGCGACGTAGCGCAATATCCAGCGCAACAATATCTTCCACTTCCGAACGATGCGTATCACGATAACGAATTGCAGCACCTGCCACCGCAAAACGGTGTAAAAATGCTTTACGCCCTTCTTCGTCTGTGCATTTAAAATAATTGCCTGCCGTTTTATCTAAAAAATACGTTTTCAAATACGCATCAACTTGATCAACATCCTGATTTTCAATACGAATCATCAAATGATGTTCATATAAATCACGGAAGGCATTCATCCGTTTCGGCAAATGATTCGGCAAAAATTTTGTCACTAGCTGCAAGACTTTATCTGACAAACCTCGCAAGCCCAGTTTTTCTAAATAGCCATCGACTTTATCTTTCATGGCAAAAGCAGCTGGAACTTTTGCCGTGCCAAATTTTTCAATAAATACAAAAGAATCTTTGCCGTACTCAGCCCCAATGTCATATGCCACGCGATGAATGTACTCACCTGCAATCGGCAAGCGCGGCAAATCTTTTAGTAAAAAACGGCGAATTTCCGTCAAATCATCATGTGAATTGGTTCCTACATAAAACACCTGACTTGGAATCTTTTCAAAGGTATCTAAACGTACGGCAAAGACACACACTTTACCCGCTGAACCCGATGCTTCAAATAAGCGGCTTGGATCAGCATTGAAACGTGCAGGCGTATTTTCATCAACTTGTTTAACGTCATGTGAATAGCGCTGATCAGAGGCACAGCAACTTGAATTATTCACAATGTCATTGATTTGATAATTTTTATTTTCCAACGCTGTGAGGATTTCTTCAGGCGTATTGCCAAGATTGATACCTAAATGATTGACCAACTCTAAGTCACCTGACTCATTCACTCGTGCATACAGTGCAAGCTCTGTATAGGCAGGACCGCGGCGCACCAAAGCACCACCTGAGTTATTACAGACGCCACCCAAAACCGATGCCCCAATACAAGAAGAACCAATCACCGAATGAGGTTCACGATTAAATGGCAGCAAATCTTTTTCAAGTTTGTCTAATGTCGCACCCGGTAGACAAATCACTTGCTTGCCTTCATTAATCACTTGGATGCCAACCAAACGACGTGTACTTATCAGCACCACAGGACGGTCATAGTCATCACCAAACGGCGTTGAACCACCTGTCAGACCTGTATTGGCGGCTTGCATAATCACAATACAATTTGCATCCACAGCCGCTTGCAGCACTTGCCATTGCTCAAGCAAAGAGCCCGGTGTAACCACAGCCAATACTTTTCCTGCACCGTAACGGCGACCTTGGCGGTATAAACGTGTGTCTTTATCTTCAGTTAAAACGTGTTGCTTACCGACGATGTTGATGAGGTTTTGAATGGTTTGTAATGATTGAGTTTGCATGCTCGTAGAATTTTCCATTTTCAATATTTTCTCTCCTTGATAAAGAGGAATAGCATTGTTATGCAATGAAAAAATATTGATTTAAATAATTTTAAACAACGTAGGTTTATTTGCACATATCAAAAGTTTTTAGTCATTGTTATTAAAATCTATAATGAATATCCCTTCTCCCTTTGGGATGAGTAGCAACGCTACGCAAGAGGGTTAGGAGAATTATTCAATAAACACCTCTCCCTAACCCTCTCCTACAAGGAGAGGGAACTTTCATTTTTTAATTTTTTTTTGATGACGAATAACTTTCCCAAGAGATCTATTCAAAAAATCACCCAGCCAACTCTTTCTCTAACTTCACCAAACAATCAGATGTAATATCCGCAATGGTTTTTGCACCTGTTAAGGTCATCGCAACACGCATTTCTTTATCAATCAGTTCTAGAAGATTGGAAACACCCTCACCACCTGCTGCACCGAGTGCATAAACAAATGCGCGACCGAGCATACAGGTATCTGCACCCAAAGCCAGCATACGCACCACATCTAAACCATTTCGAATACCGGAGTCCGCAAGAATTTTAATATCGCCTTTTACTGCATCTGCAATTGGCGGTAATGCACGCGCTGATGATAAAACCCCATCGAGCTGACGGCCACCATGGTTTGACACCACGATGCCATCTGCACCAAAACGCACAGCATCTTTGGCATCTTCAGGGTCAAGTATGCCTTTAATAACCATCGGTCCATCCCAAAATTCACGAATCCACTCAAGATCTTTCCATGAAATTGATGGGTCAAAGTTATTACCCAACCAGCCGATATAATCTTCTAAACCTGTTGGTTTGCCCAAGTATTTAGAAATATTCCCTAAGTCATGCGGACGACCTAATAAACCCACATTCCATGCCCAGTGTGGATGGAAACACGACTGCATATAACGGCGCATGGCTGCATTTGGCCCGCTCATCCCTGAGTGCGCATCACGGTAACGCGCGCCCGGAACAGGCATATCCACGGTAAACACTAAAGTTGAACAGCCTGCAGCTTTGGCACGTTCTAAGGCATTTTTCATAAAGCCACGGTCACGTAGCACATATAACTGAAACCACATGGGACGCTGAATCGCTGGCGACACCTCTTCAATAGGACATACTGAAACGGTAGACAGCGTAAATGGAATGCCCTTTTTATCTGCGGCTACTGCTGCTTGAACTTCGCCGCGGCGTGCATACATTCCCGTTAAACCCACAGGTGATAAAGCCACAGGCATTGATAAGGTTTCATTAAACAGTTGGGTTTCTAAACTCAGCTGTGACATGTCATTCAGCACACGTTGACGCAACGCTATTTTTGATAAATCTTCTACATTACGCTTTAAGGTATATTCGGCATACGCCCCGCCATCGATGTAATGAAATAAAAATGGCGGTAAACGACGACGTGCCGCTTCACGGTAGTCATTGGCAGAAGAAATAATCATGCTTATATCCTGTTTAATCGACTGGCACGCTGACGTCGAGCTTCTTCTTCATCAATCATACGCACCTGTTGTACTACAAACTCAATGTGTCCACAGACTGCTTTACGTGCAGCTTCAGGATCACGACGTTCAATTGCATTCATGACTTGAAAGTGCTGATCGTGCAATTGATCAAATCGGTGTGCTTCGCTATAAACTTTTCGACGACCTAAAACGACATTAAATTGCAACAGATCAAATAGACCACGCATCATCTGAATCAACACTAAATTGTGTGAAGCTTCAGCAATTGCTAAATGAAATTTGGCATCTGCACGCGCTGCTTCATCGTCATTGCCTAAAGCCTGAAAATGATTGATCTGATCATAATAATGTCGGATATGTGCCAAGTCCTCTGCTGTAGCACGTTGTGCCGCATACCATGCAGTACCACCTTCTAAAATAATGCGCGCCTCTTGCACATCAAAACGGTAGGCAGGGTCTTCACTAATCAAACTGCTAATGGGCTGCACAATTTGATAACTCGACCAAGTCGCTGGTAATTGCTTTAAAAAAGTCCCCGCACCGACTTTACTGACCAACACGCCCATGCTGGTCAATTGAGAAATCGCTTCGCGTAAAGAGGTGCGTGAGACGCCTAGTTGTTCACACAGTTTCCGTTCAGCAGGCAGACGATCTCCAACTTGCATATTGCTTTCTTCAATCAATACACGAAGACTTTGAACAGTTTTATCAGAGACTTTCATCTGCTTTCCTTAACGTTGTTACACAATGCGTGTTATGGAATCATCCAAGGGAACACATAAGCTTGTAGGGTGATTAAAATCCCCATCATGATTGTGAACGTTATACTGTGTTTTACGGTAAAACGGAATAAATCCGACTCTTTACCTACCAATCCAACTGCCGCACATGCAATTGCAATGGACTGCGGAGAAATCATTTTTCCAGTCACACCACCACTGGTATTGGCAGCAACGAGTAATACTTCTGGCACACCGATTTGTTGTGCAGTAGTTGCCTGTAATGCAGCAAATAGTGCATTGGCTGACGTATCTGAACCCGTAAGGAAGACACCAAGCCATCCTAAAAATGGCGAGAAGAAGGTAAAGGCTTGGCCTGTATGCGCAAGTGCCAATGCCAATGTTGCCGACATCCCTGAATAGTTGGCGATAAATGCAAAAGCCAAGACCATTCCAATCGAATAAATTGGAATTTTTAATTCATTAATGGTTTCACCAAAGGTCACAATTGCGTCTTTCGGCTTCATTTTTAAGAAAATAATGGTAATGATCGCAGCGATGACAATTGCCGTACCTGTTGCCGAAAACCAGTCAAATTTATAGATGGCATCGTAGTCCTTCATTTCAGGTACGACTGGCGGCATCTTTTGAACCAATTGATGTAAAAATGGCACTTTGATGGAAATAACCAAATCATGTAAGGCACCGTCTTTAGTAAATAAATCCTTAAACGGTTTAATACTCCAGATCGTGACCATCACCGTTAAGATCGCAAATGGTGACCACGCTTTTGCAATTTGCCCCAAGCTATATTTTTGCTGTTTTTGTGCAGCAACATCTTCACTCATCGTCGCATCTTGATCTGCAAAGCGGAAAATATGTTTAGGCTGCCAATATTTAAATAAAATCGTTAATGACACTAAAGAGGCAATCGCCGCGGTAATATCGGGTAATTCAGGACCGACAAAGTTCGAGGTTAGGTACTGTGCAATCGCAAAGCTACTCGCCCCAACCACAACTGCAGGCCAAGTTTCCTTCACACCGCGCCAACCATCCATAATCGCCATAATCCAAAACAGTACAATCGGTACCATAAATGGCAACTGTCGACCAACCATCTGACTGATTTCCATCGTATCAACACCAGACACTTGCCCAGCAACGATAATTGGAATACCCATCGCACCAAAAGCCACTGGCGCTGTATTTACGATCAGACAAAGACCTGCCGCATATAAGGGTTTAAAGCCTAAACCTACCAATAGTGCTGCAGTAATCGCCACAGGAGCACCAAAGCCCGCCGCACCTTCGAGGAAAGTACCGAAAGCAAAGCCAACTAACAGCATCTGTAATCGTTGATCTTCAGTAATGGAAAGTATCGAAGAACGGATGATGTCAAACTGCCCTGTTTTGACTGAGATTTTATACAGGAACACCGCACCAATAATGATCCATGCGATCGGCCATAAACCATAGAAAAAACCGTAGACCATCGAAGCCAATGCCATAAGCGCAGGCATGTCATAGGCAAATAAAGACACCAACAGTGCCAGTACAACGGTGATCGTACCTGCCACACTGCCTTTTAAACGAAATACAGCAAGCGCCAAGAAAAAAAAGATAATCGGAATGAGCGCAATTAAACTTGATATCCATATATTCCCCATTGGGTCATATATTTGCTGCCATTGAAGCATTGTCATCTCCTTGAAATGCTTACTAAGATTTAATTATTGAGCAATATCAGCATGTGGTCTTTTTATATTGGTATGACCAATATAAATATTAAACACATAAAAACTCATACTATTGCTGAAATACTCCGCAATTTTTAATTATTTCAACTCCATCATTCAAGCTTTTCTTGTTTTTGGTATGACCAATATAAAATACAAAAACATTATTTTTCCGTTTAAAAACTTCCACATCAACTTTTAAATATCTGTTTTGTAGTTATTATTTATGAATAAACTTTATAAAATATACTTTAGTCGAATAACCCAGCTTTGTATGACCTCATTCTCATTTCAGTAAAAAGGATAAAACCAAATCAACTCATTATTGGTATGACCATTTATTTAAATCAAATAAATTTCTTTATATTTGCATCCTATTTCTTTCAGAAAATGCATTTTCCGCACGCAAAAACTTGATGAAGTATTCAACAATAGATTTCAACGATCATTTTTTTCCACCTCATCGCTTGTATCTCATGATTTTTTAGAAAAACCCCGCAGAAAAGTGCTACAATCATGCACATATATGTATTCTTTCAGGCCACCCATTCTCGGTGCCTATATTTATATCGTTAGGATTAACAATGACTGATAATGCAACTATCTTGCAGAATGTCCCAGTTGGCAAAAAAGTTGGTATTGCCTTCTCTGGTGGTCTAGATACTTCAGCTGCGCTTTTGTGGATGAAACAAAAAGGTGCAGAACCTTATGCTTACACAGCAAACTTAGGTCAACCTGATGAAGACGACTACGATGCGATTCCAAAAAAAGCGGAAGCGTATGGCGCAGTTAAAGCTCGCTTAGTTGATTGTCGTTTACAACTTGCATTAGAAGGTATTGCGGCTATTCAATGTGGCGCTTTCCACATTTCAACTGGTGGTATGCCTTACTTCAACACGACTCCTCTTGGTCGTGCAGTTACAGGTACGATGCTTGTAACCGCAATGAAAGAAGATGACGTAAACATCTGGGGTGACGGTTCGACTTATAAAGGTAACGACATTGAACGTTTCTACCGTTATGGTCTATTGACTAACCCATCGCTTAAAATTTACAAACCTTGGTTAGACCAAACCTTTATTGACGAATTAGGTGGCCGTGCAGAAATGTCACAGTTCCTAATCGACAACGGTTTTGACTATAAAATGTCAAAAGAGAAAGCGTACTCAACTGACTCAAACATGTTAGGTGCGACTCACGAAGCAAAAGATCTTGAATACCTTAATGCGGGTATCAAAATCGTAGACCCAATCATGGGCGTTGCTTTCTGGAAAGATGACGTAGAAGTTAAAGCTGAAGAAGTTTCTGTAACTTTCGAAGAAGGCTTCCCTGTTGCATTAAACGGCAAACGCATCGAAAACCCTGTTGAATTCATTCTTGAAGCCAACCGTATCGGTGGTCGTCACGGTCTAGGTATGTCAGACCAAATCGAAAACCGTATCATTGAAGCAAAATCTCGTGGTATTTACGAAGCTCCGGGTATGGCGCTTCTTCACATCGCTTATGAGCGTCTTGTGACTGGTATTCATAACGAAGACACCATCGAACAATACCGTATTAACGGTCTGCGTTTAGGTCGTCTTCTTTACCAAGGTCGTTGGTTCGATTCTCAATCATTAATGCTTCGTGAAACTGCGCAGCGTTGGGTTGCTAAAGCAATCACTGGTACTGTGACTTTAGAACTTCGTCGTGGTAATGACTACACTATTCTAAACACTGAATCTCCTAACCTCACTTATGAAGCTGAGCGTTTAACTATGGAGAAAGGTGACTCTATGTTTAGCCCTGCTGACCGTATCGGTCAATTGACTATGCGTAACTTGGATATCACAGATACTCGCGCTAAATTAGGTATCTACACAAACTCTGGCTTACTTGCAGTAGGTACAGGTTCTGCAGTGCCTCAATTAAAAGACAAAAACAAATAAGATTTGTTGAGTCATAAAAAACCGCGCATTTTGCGCGGTTTTTTATTGCCGATTTCAGAGAAGTTCTCAATTTTATTAAACATTAAGCCACATGTGCTGAACGAATCGACTGATAGTAAATTTGATTCCGGCCTAATTGTTTCGCACGATACAACGCCTGATCAGCAATATTTAACAGTTCATCCTTCGTCATATTTTCAGCACGATATACCGTAATACCCAAACTAATAGTGACGTGATTTGAAACCTGTGATTTGGCATGTGGAATTTCTAAACGATCGATTGCTTTATAAATATTCGAGGCAACTGCATAAGCACCATGTGCATCGGTTTCTGGCAATAAAACCACAAACTCTTCACCACCATATCGCGCTACAAAATCCATATGTCGAATGGCATTTTTAATGGTTTTGGCAATGGTTGAAATTACATCATCGCCTTTTTGATGACCGTAGAAATCGTTATAGTTTTTAAAATGATCGACATCGATAAACAACACAGCGAGCGAGGTGTTATTACGTCGAGATTGCTCATAAAAGGTATCGAGCATTTCATCAAAAGTACGTCGATTTGAAATCTTGGTTAATTCATCATGCTGACTTAAATGCAAAAGCTCTGTGGTATGAATACGATGGATTTTTTCACTAATATCCGCGCGCAGCATATTCAAAAAAATCATCCTTTCACGCGCACAGAGCATCTTACTGATTGCAAAACCCAATACACAGCTTCCAATCAGTACACGCCCCAACACCATCATATCAAATTTCACTTCTAATGAAAAAAGCATCAACATGGTGACCACAGCAGCCAACAAGCCAGACATCAACATTTGGACCGGTTTCACCCCCGTCAAAATGTAGCTCAAGATGTAAATCATACAAAGGATCATCATGGCCTGATGTTTAAGTGCTTCGGTATACACGGTCATGGTGAGCCAAGACATTGAAATAACTGCCCAAAACACTACAAACATACTAGCATGTGAAAAATAAGGCTTCAGACGGTCGTAACGAGCAAAGGCATATAAAGTCAGAAGACACAGCGCACCATTGAGCTGTCCAAGCAAACAATGAATAAAATCATGCACAAAATGCTGCTGATCAATAATCCAGTAATCTCCGGGAATGATCAGCATGGTGAGCACAAAGTAGATCAACACCCCCATCCAGAAAAAATGACGTATGTTGGTTTGCGCACGATCGAGGTTTAAAGTCCAAAATTGGGTTTCCAGTTTTTTAGGAAACATTTCCCCTACACGACGAGTTTGCCGTGTAATCAGTTCCTCTATTTTTTCTTTATCGTATTGCAACTTTGCAAGGTTATACTTGTATTCCATTTCCAAGCATTTATCTAATTCTTTTAGTCATTTAAAAATACCACAGTTTTATTCTTTATTTATATCTGTTCAGTCATTTGTACAGAAATCTCGTTACCATTTTCACATTATTTGCATTATCATTTGTTTTATTTCCAAGCTTGGAATCGCTGTGAACACGATTACTCTTCTTCAGCCAGATGATTGGCATGCACATTTACGTGACGGTCTAGCCCTAAAGCGTACAGTTCCTGATTTAGCACAACAATTCTCTCGCGCGATTTGTATGCCAAACACCGTACCACCGGTAAAAACCGTTGAAGAAGCAAATGCATACCGTGAACGTATCATAGCACATGTTCCTGAAGGCGTTCACTTTGACCCGCGTATGGTGCTCTATTTCACAGACAACACCCCAGCGAGTGAAGTTAAAAAAATTAAAGAATCTGAGCATGTTAATGCCATTAAGCTCTATCCAGCAGGTGCAACCACGAACTCAGACAGTGGTGTCAGCGACATTAGTAAAGTCTATGGTGTGATTGAGCAACTCGAAGAGCACCAAGTGCCATTACTGTTACATGGTGAAGTGACCCACAACCATGTCGATATTTTTGACCGTGAAAAACGTTTCCTAGATGAAGTGCTATCTCCACTTTTAAAACAGTTTCCTAAATTAAAATTGGTACTAGAACACATCACCACCAGTGAAGCTGCGCATTTTGTATTAGAACAAGACCGTAATGTCGCTGCGACAATCACACCGCAACATTTATTATTTAACCGTAATGACATGTTGGTGGGTGGCATTAAACCCCATTTCTATTGCTTACCGATTTTAAAACGCCAAACCCATCAGCAAACATTGCTCGAAGTTGCGACCAGTGCAAACCCTAAATTTTTCTTAGGTACAGACAGTGCGCCTCACTCAAAAAATGCTAAAGAAAATGCATGTGGCTGTGCAGGGTGTTATAGTGCACCAACAGCAATTGAGCTATACGCTCAAGCATTTGATCAAGTCGGTAAAATCGACCGTTTAGAAGGTTTTGCAAGCCACTTTGGTGCAGACTTCTACGGACTCCCTCGAAATACCAATACCATTACTTTGGTAAAAGAAGATCAAGTGATCCCTGAAAGTTTAGACTACTTGGATGGCGAAAAAATTATTCCGTTGTATGCGGGTAAGACCATCCAATGGAGAAAAGTGTGACAGATGAAACTCGACCAGTCATTGGTCAACGTTTCCGTGGATTCCTACCTGTTGTTGTCGATGTCGAAACAGCAGGTTTTAATTCACAGACCGATGCCTTACTGGAAATTGCAGCTATTCCTATTGTGTATGATGCAGAAGGTAATTTTGTACCGGGTGAAGCCCACCATGCACATATCAATCCGTTTGAAGGTGCCAACCTTGACCGTCGCTCACTGGATTTTATTGGTGTAGATCCATTTAATCCGATGCGTATGGCCATGGCTGAAGATGAGAAATCAGCATTAAAACGTATTTTTAAGTCAGTGAATGAAGTACGTCGCCAACAGAACTGCACACACGCGGTTTTAGTTGGTCATAATGCCCATTTTGACTTAGGTTTTGTACAGGCAGCGATTGCACGTACAGGGACAAAAAATCAAAATCCTTTCCATAGTTTTTCCGTATTCGATACAGTGACTTTGAGCGCTGTAATGTTTGGACAAACTGTGCTGGCAAAATCATGTATTCAGGCAGGTATTGAGTTTGATGGCAAAGAAGCACACTCTGCACTTTACGATACTCAGAAGACCGCTGAACTGTTCTGTTATATTTTGAACAAACTCGGCCCTCACCTACTTGACACTATGATGGCGGATCAATAAGATACCGCCATCTTCTAAACGTCCCTATCGTCTAGAGGCCTAGGACATCGCCCTTTCACGGCGGTAACCGGGGTTCGAATCCCCGTAGGGACGCCAATTCTTATTCAGACTTTCTCCAAGCTGATTATTCAAGTCTATTGAATACACATCACCATCTCTTCTGATTATTCAAAATTTTCATTGAATTCGCTGTGTATTAAAAAATCACTTATTGCAAATAATTCTCATTTCTATTGATTATTTTTGTAAAGTTAATGATAATCGCTATCGTTTTTATCTGCATAATTGTTGACAGCCATGCGCTTTGCCTATTCTCCCCTCAATCTCGCAATTTTGACTGCTTTAGCATCTCAAGCTTATGCTAATGAAATTGATACAACTCAATTTATTCAAAGCAATAATCTCAAAATGTCGCCGATTGAAGTTGAAGTCAAAGCCAAGCCAGAAGTAGGTACAACCGTCTACTCCAAAGAAGATTTAGAAAAAACGCCGAATAGTTCGAAAAATATCACAGACTTTTTAAAAGTTAATCCAAATGTGCAGTTTAGCCGTGAACAACGTTCTGCAGATTCACAGGCTGAGCTACGACCATCCGAGATATCTATTAATGGCGCGCAAACTTACCGAAATAAATTTGTAATTAACGGCGTCAATACCACCAATAACCTTGACCCTCTGGCAAGCGGCAACTCCTATTCAGGCAAGCTTGATGGTGGCTCACAAGGGATGGCCCTAAATACCGATTTAATTTGTAAATTAGAATTGATCGATAGTAATGTTTCTGCAGCATACGGCGAATTTACAGGTGGTATAGTTAATGCTGAAACTTGTACCCCAAATACTGAAATTGGCAAAATCCACGGCTCCGTTACTTACGACTACACGGAAAGTGATTGGTCACGTTATCATTTTACCGATGAAGAAGAAGCTGCAGAGTTTGAAGATCCAACATCATCAAATAATAAAGAATATAAAAAACACGGCTTAAGCCTGAATCTATACAGCAAACTCTCTGAACAATGGGGCATCAATAGTTATGCCTCTAAACGTGAATCCATCGTTCCAGTAATGAGTGGTTTAGAAGATCGCAGTAAAGTCAAAAGCGAGCGTAATAATATCAACTTAGGGACTACCCTTTTTTACACACCTTCGGACACAACCAAAGCGAAGTTTGGCTTTGATTTAGGGGATTTGGACAGTCTAAATTTCGTTGATAAGCGAATAAATTCAAAAAGTATTAGCAATACAGAAACGTTGACATTTTTTGGTGAATTAGAAAGTAAACTCAATAATTCAACATTAAAACAAAATATTAGCTATCAAACGCTAAGCCAAGCACGTGAAAATGATTCAACTACCGGCATTCTTTGGAAGCAAACACCAACTAAAAACTGGAGTTCCAATCCTGGTGAAGGTGCCACAAGTAGTGATATTGAATTACACCAAGATACATTTTCGTATAGTCTAAAAAATGCGTTTGATACCATTCAGATTGGCAACAGCATGCAACAATTAAGCTTTGGTATGGGCTATGACTATTCTAAAGTTGCATGGGAACGGCCTAACGATGCCTATATGTATAATCAGCCTAAGACTTTTACATCTAGTTCAGGCATTAGCTGTACGGCAGGTGATATTCTTTGTGATGAAGCAACGGATGAAAATAACTATCAAGGCCAATATCAAACAAATGGCAAGTATTATCAAAAAGGTAAAGTTAATATTGACCAACAACGTGTGCATACCTTCATTGAAAACACATCGACTTGGGATAATTTTTCAGCGCGTTTAGGTTTACGTGCAGATTATGATAGCTTATCGAAAAATTTAAATATTGCACCTCGTACTGCCTTTAACTATAAACCGCTAAAAAATGATCTTCTGTCCTTCACTACGGGATGGAATCGATATTATGCAAACTATACCTTAGCCACTGAACTGCAAGATCAACTTGCATTTTTGGAATACAATTTAAAACGCACAAAAAATCAAACTGAAGACTATTGGACTCAAACTGGGTTATCAGATTTAATATTAGCTAATTCCAATATTCAACGTGCCAATTTAAAGACCCCTTATGCTGACGAAATTGTGTTTGCCATTAATAGCCAAGTTAAAAACTGGAACCTTGGTCTGAAATGGGTGAATCGCGATAGCAAAGATGAAATCACAAAAAATCGTTTTATTGATCCAACAACCAGCAATACCATCGATCATTTTGAATATAGTAATAGTGGTAAAGCAAAAGCTGACATTTACACACTCACACTCAGAAATACGCTGCCAGTCGTATATAAAAACTCTCTGCACGGGTTTAACTTTGGCTTTGATTACACTGAATCGGAAAAAAATTATTTAGACTATTCTGAGCCATATAACGTTAACAGTAATACCGCTGCTGAAGATCGCGATATTATTTTTAACGGCAGCCTCATCCAATTTAATGAACGTCCTGTTGAAAATTTCAATCAGCCTTGGACGGCTCGTTTTGGTTGGGACATTGAGTTTTCAAATTTACCATTAAAGATTAATAACTTCTTAAGCTACAAATCTGAATATAAAGATACGTATAAACTAAAAAACAAAGTTGAGCATGATGGTGTCCTGTTGGAAGCCTATGCCACAGATACAATTAGACCTCGATTTAGTTGGGATATGCGTACCACTTATGATTTGAATTTCTCTAAAGACTACAAAGCAATATTCGGTTTAACCATTAACAATATTACCAATCGACATAATATCTATACCACCCCAGGTATTAGTGAGTCGACCAACAGACTTAGATCTGAAATTGGGCGACAGTTCATTGCTGATGTCACATTTAAATTTTAATCTTCCCTATCAAGAGCGCCTTAAAAACGCTCTTGATTCATTTTAAAATAGACTAAAACATGAAAAAAATAATCTTACTCTTTGGCCTGTGCATACTATGTCTCGGTATCTTCATCTACATTTTTAGACCCGAAGCCAGCCTACCGACAAATCCTTCAAATACTGTTGAGCACGATGCCAATCAGACAAATCAAACAGCATTGAATGATGACCAAGAATCTTTTATTCCCAAAACCAACGATCGTGACACTCAAATACAAGCGAAAAAACCAAAAAAATTGAGCGAAGAAGCAATACAGTATTATCGAACAGCAACCAAATACGGTTGGGAGTCAATCGTTCGTGATTTTGAAAATGGAACCATTCTAAAAAGTAAAATGCCTAAAGGGGAAAAAGAAAAACTTTGCGAAATTGCACTGAGTCTAAGTACTGCCGATCAAACCAAACGCTTATTTAAAGCAAATTGCAAACCACTCAATGGCCGTTCATCCTCTATGATTATTAATTGCGCATTAACCAATGCAGAAGGCAAAATAGATCAAAACGAAATCATTGAAAAATTAAAACTCTACAAGTCTGAAAATGTTTTACAAACACACATCACTTATAAATTAGGCCCATATGAAGAAAAAAGCTCTTTGCAAGTCCAAGCAATTGGATGGGGACTTGAAGTCGTTTCTGATTATTTGCTGAGTATTGGTGTCGATTACACGGGCGTGGATGGTAATTTAATTTTAGACAATATCAAAGGCCGTAACCCTTCTGTGAGTTTGGTTCAAAAACTACTGAATGCAGGAATCGAGCCCAATAGTAGCGTATATAAACAAATAGAACAGAATGACTTTTCCACCAAACATCCTGATGTTTACAATTTATTAAAAGCACGTAAACCATGAAAAACATCGTTATTACCAGCTGCCTGCTAATGAGTATGCATTGCTTTGCAAATGCTCCAGTGCCACAAAATCACGCTACCAATGCACCATCAGTGAAAAACATTCAAGACTTTAAAGAGATCAAAGGGATGACAAATGATGCATCTCGTTATTAGATTTCTTTCATAAGTCATTTTTCACTCAGCTCCAAGTTATAAATTCCAGCAATTAGATTGAATCTTAATGCTAGTCTTTTGCCTCGATTGCGATATCGCTCAGCAAGAATTTTGAAGGTTTTCAAACTGCCAAATACATGCTCAATTCCAATTCTTCTTTTATTGATTTCCTGATTATAGATTTTTAGTTCGGAATCCAGTTTACAGCGCTTCTTTGCTTTTAATGGCAACAAGCTATTTGGATACACTGTATAAATTCCCTGATAACCCTTATCCGCAAGGATAAATGCACCTGCAGGAATCTGATTCAAGTTACGTTTGAAGAGTTCGAAATCATGTACGGCACCACGACTCGTACATAAACTCAGGATTTTTTGAGTTTGATAATGAATGATGGCCTGTACTTTGAAAGTGTGGGTCTTTTTCTTGCCGCTATAGCTTTTCTTCTGTTTTTTTAGGCCTTTGGATTGGAATTTCTGTGGCATCCACGATCACAACATTCCAATCGATGCCTTCGCCCTCGGGTAAATCTTTGGGTAAATTAAAGAGATTGGACCGAATCAGGCAGTCTTCAACATGACGGACAATTCTTGAGGCTGTGGGCTCTGAAACCCCGTAGCTCGTCGCAACGTGAAATAAGGTTCGGTATTCCCGCCAATAGCTTAGACAGAGCAGAACCTGGTCTTCCAGGCTTAACTTGGGCGGTCTGCCTTTGGCAGGGACATGTTTCTTCAATTGCTCAACCATCAAATAGAAAGTTGACCATGAGATGCCTGTGTATCGCTTGAACTGAGGATCAGAAAGCTTGTTTGAATCGTTGTATTTCATCCGCAGATTATGCACGAATGCTAAGAAATCCGGAGTGCAAATATTAACCAAAAAGAAGATCGTTTTTTGATTTATGAAAGAGATCTATTATAAATTTATAAACATATATGGTTGGTCAGCCATAGTGCAGGAATTTGAAAATAAAAATATTCAAAACAGTAAAATGAAAAATAAAGAAGTTAAAAAAATGTGTGACACAGCGCATCTTGTACTTCCACTTCAAGATATAAAGCGACTGATTGCTGCTGATTGCAAACCTAGTTCAAACGATGTCACTTTTAATACCATCGATAGGACTTTAAAAAATGGCGATGGTTCTATTAATGAACAAGAAATTATTGCCAAGTTAGAATTTTATAATGCATTAGGATTATTAAAAACACATCAAACATACGGCCGTGGCTATCGTGCAGAAACATATAATTTACTCTACAAAGCTGCCGGTTTTGGTTTGCCTGATGTTTTTGATTATCTCCTGAATATCGGACTCACAGTAAAATATACCGATGGTAACTTACTAAATACACATTTTGATGGTCGCTCCCCTCAACTCGCTTTAACCCAAAAAATTTTAAAACTGGGTGTCGAGCCAAATGCATCAACCATCACGATCATGCAACAACGGAACTTTAAACAACACTACCCTGACATTTACCAAGTCATCCTGTCCAATCTAGAACAGAAAAACCGTAAACTTTAATTAATTACAGCCTGACTGGTTTTGTTTATACTTCAGCTTGATCTATTTTGATGTAAGAACACCCTATGTTTAAAAAGTTGCTCTTGGTTTTAGCCATCTTATTTCCATCTGCACTCTATCTGTATATTGTGAGCCGCGATGACAACAAAGCCCCTGTAGCTGAACAAACTCAAGTACCTGCAACTTCTGAAGCTGAGTATCAAACTCCTGACCATTAATCCAATGGTCAGCGCTAAAGATTCAAATTTTAGATCAGCATTATCACATTATAAGAAAAATTCGATTTATCAATCATTTCACTGCATTCAATCATAAAATATACCTTTCGTTCAATTTTCATTTCACTATGCAATCTCCCTCTGAACCTTCGCAACACTCGTCTGCTGAAGGTAAAAGTCCATCGCTTAAACGTGCGATGACGACTCGACACCTTGTGATGCTCTCACTTGGTGGTGCAATTGGTACTGGTTTGTTTATGGGTTCAGGTGAAGTTATTTCACAAGCTGGGCCTTTAGGCGCTGTTCTTGCCTATATTATTGGCGGTTTGATTGCCTACATGGTCATGCTTTGTTTGGGTGAACTTGCCGTACATCTACCTGTTTCTGGTTCTTTTGGTGCTTTTGCGACAAATTATATTGGCCCGGGTACCGGCTATATGGTGTCTTGGATGTACTGGTTGGGCTGGTCTGCCACCTTAGGTACAGAATTTACTGCGGCGGCTATTTTGATGCAGGAGTGGTTTCCACAAACCTCTATTTGGCTATGGACACTGATCTTTGCAGCTGGCGTACTGATCTCTAATTTAAGCTCTACACGTGCATTCGCAGAGTCAGAATTTTGGTTATCCATGGTGAAAGTTGCAACAGTGTTGATTTTCATCATCCTTGGTTTTGCCTGCATCTTTGGTTTCGTGCCTTTCCAAGGCTATGAATCAGCTCCAATGTTCCACAATTTGACTGAACATGGTTGGCTGCCAAATGGTTTGTTCCCACTGTTTGCCACGCTATTGATCGTGAACTTTGCCTTTAATGGTACGGAGATGATTGGTATCGCTGCAGGTGAAACTGAAAACCCTGAAAAGAATGTGCCTAAAGCCATTCATGCTGCGGTATGGCGCTTAATCATTTTCTTTGTCGGCACTATTATCGTCATCAGTTCCCTGTTGACCTATACCGATGCAGGTTTAAATGTTGGTGGACATGGCGGATTAAGTAGTAGTCCATTCGTTTCCGTATTTAACCTGATGGGCATTCCCTATGCAGAAGACTTAATTCGTTTCGTCATTATTACGGCTTTACTGTCTACAGCTAACTCTGGTTTATATGCTGCATCGCGTATGATGTGGGCACTGTCTGCACAAAAACAATTACCAAGTGCTTTCGGCAAATTAAGCAAAACTGGTGTGCCTTATATTGCTGTATTGGTCACTATGATCGGTGGTTTACCAGGTCTATTGTCAGAACAATTTGGCGCAGATGTCATCTTCAAGAACTTGATGGGGGTTGCTGCCTTCACCATGGTGATCGTGTGGATGAGTATTTGCTGGAGTCAATTTAACTTCCGTCGCCAATGGCTGAAACAAGGTCATAGCGTGTCAGAACTTAAATTCCGTACACCATGGTTCCCGCTGGTTCCAATTCTTGGCTTTGTCTGCTGTACCGCAACAGGTTTAAGTATGGCTGCAGATCCTGAAATGCTTTCAGGCTTTATTGGCTGTCTGATCTTTATGGCGGCGTGTTATGCAGGTTATTATTGGTTATATCACGATAAATAAAATAGTTAAGGTGGCTCATTAGCCACCTTTTTTTATGAAACTATTTCTCTTCCCTATGAGAGAAAAATTAGGGTTTCCATATAAATTCAAAAATGATTTGTGGGAGCAGTTTAATCCACAAAAACCACTGTACAAATTATAATTTAAAGAAATAGTTCAACTGCTTTTCGTCAATGAGTTTTTATCCTCGCTCAACACCAAGATATAATCCCATACTTTCAACTCTAATGAGTCCTTTTCGGATTTTGCCCCTTTAGAAACATTAGCTAAAAGACACGCAGCTACTATTGCTAGAAATATTTGGATAGATACTCTCAAACTTGTATTAGATATTAATGATACAAAAGTAAAGTTAAAAACTATTAATGAAAGTGGCAAAAGCACCCGACTTGAATTCATCTGTTTTTTAAATTCAGGAAAATCACGATTAATAACCAATAAATCTTGTTTGTCTTTACTCCACAACATTGGCTCAAAACATACATCCAATTTTTTTTCTAATTTTTCAAGTTCTACATCATCACTAGACAACTGATATCTTCGAACCTTTAAGATTAAATATAATTTAAAAAAGCTCTGGATATCTAAAAAATAATGAGAATCATCTAAAGATTTAA
This sequence comes from Acinetobacter sp. YH16040_T, assembly GCF_024605785.1. NCBI lineage: Bacteria > Pseudomonadati > Pseudomonadota > Gammaproteobacteria > Moraxellales > Moraxellaceae > Acinetobacter > Acinetobacter sp. YH16040_T. Next base: position 2,367,576 of record NZ_CP094541.1, read on the forward strand.
GGTGATTGTACGTAATTCTACTTTCCCCATCTAAATCCCTAAATAAAAGTTCATCAATAATTCTTTCAAACTCTGATTTACTAATATACGAAGAAAAATTATTTGTATAAATTTCAAACCAATGCAAATAATTCAATAAAACTATATAGAATCTTTCATGGACTTTGCCCACATTAAATTGATTGATTTCAAATAAAATTCCAGAAATAAACTCATTAAAATTATTTTTCATTAAAAAAATTCTGTTTTTGTTTTATTTATATACATTTAGAATATAACAATGAAACTCTATTTTGACAAATATAGATGGGCTATGTACTATACACCCACCTCAAAACGTCCCTATCGTCTAGAGGCCTAGGACATCGCCCTTTCACGGCGGTAACCGGGGTTCGAATCCCCGTAGGGACGCCAATTCTTCTGTCAGCTCTGAGACAAACTTAAAGTTTATTTATCTATAATTTATATTAATTGATTGCATCATCATTGCATTCTTCTCTACAATTACTCGCTTCATTATTTGATTCTCCTTTTTCTCTATGCAGTCATCTCATTCTCCGAATGATGCTTCGCATCAGGGCAATTCTGCGCCGTTAAAACGCGCTATGAGTACTCGACATCTGGTGATGATTTCGCTTGGCGGCGCAATCGGTACTGGTTTATTTCTTGGTTCGGGTGAAGTCATTGCACAAACGGGGCCTGTAGGTGCCATTATTTCGTATTTTTTAGGCGGTATTATCGCCTATATGGTGATGCTTTGCTTAGGCGAGCTCGCTGTACATATGCCTGAATCTGGTTCATTTGGCGCTTATGCTAAACGCTATATCGGACCGGGTACGGGTTATACCATCACTTGGCTGTATTGGCTGACATGGTCAGTAACGCTAGGAACTGAATTTACTGCTGCTGCACTTTTAATGCAGGAATGGTTCCCAGACAGCTCTATGTGGATGTGGACCCTAATCTTTGGTGCTTTTGTATTCTGCTTGAATATGATTTCAACCAAATGGTTTGCTGAATCTGAATTTTGGCTAGCCTTAGTCAAAGTGATTACCGTTGTTGCCTTTATTATTTTGGGTCTATTGGCCATTTTTGGTGTTTTAGGCTATCGAGGCTATGAAGCTGCACCGCTGTTTAGCAACCTCACTGCACAAGGATGGTTCCCTGAAGGCTTGTTCCCAATATTCGCTACAATGTTGATTGTTAACTTCGCATTCTCTGGTACTGAGCTGATTGGTGTTGCTGCGGGTGAAACCAAAGATCCAGCGAAAAATGTGCCTAAAGCCATTAACACGGCGATTTTCCGCTTATTGATTTTCTTTGTGGGTACTATTGTTGTTATTACTGCATTATTGCCACACCAAGAAGCCGGCTTATCTGCCGAAGGTGTAAGTAGTTCACCTTTCGTAACGGTATTCCAGCACATTGGTATTCCTTATGCAGAAGACATCATCCGCTTTGTGATTATCACAGCCCTACTTTCTGCTGCAAACTCAGGTTTATTTGCTGCATCTCGAATGATGTGGTCATTGTCCTATAGTAAGCAATTACCTGCAGTGTTCTCTAAAGTGAACTCGCGCGGTATTCCTTATGTTGCAGTAATTGTGACCATGATCGGTGGTATGCCGGGCTTACTGTCTGAACAATTCGCTCCAGAAACCATCTTCAAAAACTTGTTAGGTGTCGCGGCATTTACCATGGTGGTGGTATGGATGAGTATTTGTTTAAGCCAATTCAACTTCCGCCGTCAGTGGTATAAAGAAGGTAAAACTGCAAAAGATTTAGCTTTTGCTGCACCACTCTTCCCAATTGTGCCGATACTCGGTTTTGTATTCTGTCTTATTACCTGTATTAGTATGGTATTTGACCCAGAAATGTTAACTGGCTTTATCTGCTGTATGATCTTCATTGTGGCGTGTTATATCAGCTACTACACGTTGTATCACAACAAAAATTGATCTGCGTTGTCATGCCAAACACGATAAAAGAGTAACTTCGGTTGCTCTTTTTTTATGGCTATATTTTAATAAAAGTAGAATAAAAACTGGTCCGTCGATGAGGTGCAATATGCAGATCATCTTTATCCATGGCATGAATCAACAGCAACAAACTGCACGTTCGCTCGAACAGCATTGGCTTGCACTGTTGTCTCAAGGCTTAAAGCAAAGCCATCAAGAGACTTTTTTATCGTATATACAGCACCATATGCGCATGCCTTTTTATGGAGACTTACTCACGCGTTATCATTTGCAGAATATGCTTCAAGCCAGCACCTTGACACCTCAAACGTGGCCACATTTTCCGTTTATCCATCGCACTGAACTCCCAGAAAAATCACCAAAAGTACTTGAGCATCATGCCGCACAAAACAATCTACCTGACATCACCCTCAATGATGCTATTGGATTAAGTCAATCATTCAAATCGATCACCGCACTCGGCAAAGATCTTGCCCTACGCGATTTTGCAGTTTTAATGAATTATTTCCCAAAATTACATGCCACACTTTTGCATAAATTTTTGGTCGAAACTTATCTCTATTTATCCAATCCACACTTTATTCAGGCAGTTCACACTCGGCTGCATGAGCAATTACATCAAAAGAAACCTACCCTATTGATTGCACATTCATTAGGTAGCGTGATTGCGTATCATTTTTTACTGTTACATCCTGAACTCAACATACAACGCTTTATCACCTTGGGCTCACCTTTGGCTTTTCGTGTCATCCAAGCCCACTTACCTCAGCCTTTACAGCGACCTGATGCAATTTCAGGCGATTGGTTAAACTTTTATTCACATGATGATTTTCTCAGCGCTTTTCCGCTGAGTCAGGCACCATTTGATTTTCAACCCGCCATTATTAACCAGCAAATTCAGACATCGATTGAACACCCACACGATATTGCAGGATATTTAACACATCCAGAAGTTATTGCTACAATCTTACAAGTGTTGAAAAAATCGACATAAATAATGTATTTTTCAAACATTTTTAGCAAATTGTTTTAATTTTATGCACTCAACATCAAAAACTGAATTTATTTATAGAAAAGCGTTTGACACCCCCCGATTTTCACCCTAATATACGCCCACCTCTGAAACGTCCCTATCGTCTAGAGGCCTAGGACATCGCCCTTTCACGGCGGTAACCGGGGTTCGAATCCCCGTAGGGACGCCAATTTTTCAGAAGTACATTTTATTAAGTCCCTATCGTCTAGAGGCCTAGGACATCGCCCTTTCACGGCGGTAACCGGGGTTCGAATCCCCGTAGGGACGCCATATTTAGTCTAAAAACTTAGACTGAAATGAACGGTTTTAAAATTTGCTTTCTGTACTGTCCCTATCGTCTAGAGGCCTAGGACATCGCCCTTTCACGGCGGTAACCGGGGTTCGAATCCCCGTAGGGACGCCATATTCGAGTCGGTTTCAACCACTCATTGAGAAGCCCAAGCATTTCGAATTGGGCTTTTTTATTGCCTTAATTTCTAAATATTTCTTTTAAAAGTTTTGAATCATAAATGGCCTTAGGGCAATCACCTGCTCATTTAGCGGAATATTTTGACCATAGCGCTGCCGCATTAGACGCTGCACTTCATTTTGTTTTAAATCAAATTGTTTAAGTTGTTGTAACGGCGAAAGTTCGATTCCTAAAGCATGCTGATAAGCTTTCCAAACAATTTCAGAACAGTAAATTGCACGGTCATCCCATTCAAAATAAATATCATAGGGTTTGCCCAAGTACTTTTCTGCATTTTGCACCAGCTTCGTTTTCTGCCGCACATTTAAGGGTTGTTTGAGCCTTTTCACCACATAGTGAGCATTTTCCCCACGCGCGATCCATTGATTTAAAGTGGTGTATTGCACAGGTTGAATGGCTTCAAGCACCCACGTTTGGTTATTTTTATTTACGATCATGCCCATGTGACTATAGGGCGAATGTGTGGCCTTTTGAATGCTTAAACTTTGCTGTGACTTTGAGATATGAAAAATAATATCTCCCGTCTGAAATGTAGACTGAGCATAGAGGGCAGGACTGAGCCCCGAAAGAATGACCGTTAATATTAAAATTTTAGACATTTTTATTGTAAGCAATATTGATATGAATGAAGGCAACCATAACATGAATATATGTCGGTTGCCCTGATTCTAAAAATTCAATGATTAATTAAGCCGACTTACGTGAATTGACTTGCCCTTTAATGACCGCGGTTAAATTGCCTTTGAGATATTTAAAAAACACTTTTAAGGGTGAAAGTTTAGGATTTGGCTGTTTGCCTTCACCAATCGATTTAAACTGAGCGGCATACCAAATAATTTCCATAATCGCCATTTTATCAATCATCGGTATGCCAGTTTTAATTTTGTCTACGCCGTAACGAACATCCTGCCCCGTCAATAAACGATCAGCCAAATCGACTTCAACTGCGAATGGACGTGCAATACCAATAAAATCACAAGCTCCACTGTCTAGTGCAGCATTCATGCCTTGCACGGTTCTAAACCCGCCGGTAACCATTAACGCGCATTTCACTTCTTTACGGATATTGTCCGCAAAATCGAGGAAATAAGCTTCACGAGCAATGGTACTGGCTTTACGTTTTTCTTCTTTAGCGCCCGCCATCGCTGGCGCTTCATAGGAACCGCCCGAGATTTCAATCATATCAATCCCTGCGGAATCGATTGCCTTAAAGACCTCAATCACATCTTTTTCGCTAATTCCGCCACGTTGGAAATCAGCAGAGTTGAGTTTGACCGAAATAATAAAATCATCTGTCGTCGCTGCACGAACTGCCTTATAGATTTCAAGCAAAAAACGCATGCGGTTTTCATTTGAACCGCCCCACTGATCTTGACGTTTATTGGTCAGTGGCGACAAGAACTGACTAATTAAATAACCATGCGCACCATGCAATTGCACGCCTTCGAAGCCTGCCTTTTCACAAATGTGTGCGGCACGTGCAAAACGCTGAATGATATCTAAAATTTCATCTTCACGAAGTTCGCGCGGTGTTCCAAACGTTGTAGCTAACATTGGACTAAATGGCACAGCAGATGGTGCAACCGTTTCTTTATTTAAACCTTTAGGACATTGGCGGCCAGGATGTGAAAGTTGAACCAATTGCACCATGCCGTGCTTCTTGCCTAGCTCAGCCCACTGTGTTAACTGTGCTAAATCACGCTCTGTTTCAGCGACAACTACCCCCGGCTCATTTTTAGCACAAAAATCCACCATGACATTACCCGTAATGGCACAGCCTAAACCACCCTTCGCCCAAGCTTCATATAACCCAAAATGTAAGTGATTGGGTTGGCCTGCGGTATTGGCCAATGCTTCGCTCATTGCACCTTTAATGATGCGATTTTTAAATGTGGTATTACGAATTTTAAAGCTTTCAGCTAAATGGCTCATGACAATGTCCAAAATGAAATAATAAGTCCTGAGTATTTACTCTAATTATTATTTTCTAAAGGTCAAGGATATTTTGACAATGACACTTGTCAAAATATCCATAAGTTTGATTTTAGTATTGGCTGGCTTCAATTAATTTACGGGTATAGTCCGTTTGTGGTCGCGCAAATAGATCTGCGGTGTCTTGAAATTCCATGACTTTGGCATGACGCAGTACCAACACTTTTTGACACAAGGCTTTGACCACGTGTAAATCGTGACTAATAAATAAATAACTCATATTAAATTCTTGCTGCAAACGCCGTAGTAGCTTCACAATGGCTTTTTGTGTCGTCCGATCTAGTGCCGATGTGGGTTCATCGAGTATCAGCAATTTAGGGCGTAATACCAACGCACGTGCTAAGGCGACTCTCTGCCGTTGCCCACCGGATAACTCATGTGGATAACGCTGCTTAAATGAGCTGGCTAATTCGACTTTCTGCAAAGCTTCATCTATACGCTGTACAATTTCATTTGCAGATAAATGCTGTAAGGCCAGACCTTCGCCAATGGTTTGCTCTACATTGAGCCGTGGATTTAAACTACTGAATGGATCTTGAAAGACGATTTGAAATTCACGACGTAAAGGTCTGAGCTGTTTTTCTGAAAGTTGATTGATGGCGTGTTGATTTAAAATAATTTCGCCATCACTTTCTATGAGCCGAGCAATAGCCAGTGCTAGGGAGCTTTTCCCTGAACCACTCTCTCCAACAATACCGATCGACTCACCTTCAGCCACTGTTAAATCCAAAGCTTCTACCGCAATGACATAATCTTTGATGCGGTTCAATAAGCCTTTTTTAACTGGGAACTTCACTCCTAACTGGCGTAATTCTAAAAGTTTTTGAGTTTGCGAAACCTGTATCGCTACTCCAAAATCATGGTCTAACAGATTTTTGGTATACGCCTGCTTCGGTTGCTCAAAAATTTCCTGAACACCACCTTGCTCCACCACTTGCCCACGACTCATCACAATCACATGTTCTGCATAGCGCTTGACCAAATTCAGGTCATGGCTGATTAAGATCATGGCCATATTACGCTGCTGTTGTAGCGACTTTAATAAATTTAAGATTTGCGCTTGCAAAGTGACATCTAAAGCCGTGGTTGGCTCATCAGCGATTAAAATATCAGGATCTAAGGCCAATGCCATGGCAATCATGACACGTTGACGCTGCCCCCCAGATAACTCATGTGGGTATCGTCTTAACTTATCTTCAGCATCCGGAATACCCACATCATTTAATAATTCTACAACCCGCTGCCGAGTTTTTGCCTTCGACCAACCCTGTAACAACAGTGACTCACCAACAATCTTTTCAACCCTGTGTAAGGGATTTAAAGCTGTCATCGGCTCTTGAAAAATCATGGCAATTTTCTGTCCACGAATGTTTCGGTGCTGCTCAGTACTCAGTCCAAGAATATTCTGTCCATTCAGGCTGACGCTGCCTGTGACCTGCAGATCACTTGGCAACAAACCGAGTATAGCTAGGCTGCTAATCGATTTACCTGAACCGCTTTCTCCAACAATAGCTATCGTTTCACCTGCATGCAAATTAAAATTCAGGTCTTCAACCAAGACCTGTGCTGCATGTGAAATATGTAAATGTTCCACCTCTAACACGATGGGAGGTACATTCACTTGATGATTATTGACGTCTAGGATCGAATGCATCACGTGTCGCCTCCCCAATGTAGATCAATAAAGACAGCACAATCGCTAAGGTAAAGAATCCCGATAAGGCAAGCCATGGTGCATTCAGATTGTTTTTCCCTTGAAGCAATAACTCACCTAAGGATGCTGCATCAGGCGGTAAGCCATACCCTAAGAAATCCAAGGCTGTCAGTGCTGTAATATTTGCCGTAAGCATGAAAGGTAGCTGTGAAAGACTGGAACTCATCGCATTTGGTAAGATATGCCGAAACATAATGGTGCTATCTGTAACACCAAGACTCCGTGCTGCACGTACATAGTCAAAATTACGAGCCCGTAAAAACTCTGCACGAACCAAGCCGACTAAAGTGGGCCAGCCAAACAACAGCATAATGACAAAGAGCCAATACACACTCGGCGTAAACATACTGACTAAAATCATCACCATGAATAGCATCGGTAGTCCGCCCCAGACTTCTAAAATCCGTTGACCAATGAGGTCTATCCACCCACCATAATAGCCCTGTATCGCCCCAACGATGATGCCCAATATGGCTGAAGCAAAAGTTAATGCAAAACCAAACAGGAGCGACACACGTAATCCATATAAAATACGTGCGAGCACATCACGCCCTTGGTCATCGGTACCGAGCCAATTTTGTGCAGTTGGTGCAGATGGTACGGGCACAGCCAGTTCTAAATTCGGTGTTTGATAGGAAAATTTAATCAGTGGCCAAACCGCCCAGCCTTTATCTTCTATCAGTTGCTGAACAACAGGATCTTTATAATCTGCCTCAGTTTCAAATACCCCACCGAAAGCGGTTTCTGGATAACTTTTCAATACGGGCACATATAAAGAATCATCGTATTTAACCAAGAGCGGTTTATCATTGGCAATAAACTCGACAGCTAGGGACAACATAAAAATCAAGGCAAAACTGATAAAGCATGTAAAGCCTAATTTATTTTCTTTAAAACGTTGAAAACGTGCTTGCATGATCGGAGACATTATTTTGCCCCCTGCGAATCAAAATTAATTCGCGGATCAATCATTTGATACATGACATCACTGATTAATCTTAAGATCAGCCCCATCAAGGTAAAAATAAACAAGGTGCCAAAAATGACTGGATAATCGCGCTGTACGATGGCTTCAAACCCCAACAATCCCAGACCATCTAAATTGAAAATAATTTCAATAAATAGATTTCCCACAAAGAAGATCCCAATCAATGCTTCTGGCAGACCAGCAATGACAATGAGCATTGCATTACGAAATACATGCCCATACAGCACACGTGATTCGGTCAAACCTTTAGAACGAGCAGCAAGAACATATTGCTTATTCAACTCTTCCATAAAAGAGTATTTGGTCAGATAAGTTAAGCCTGCAAAACCACCAATTACCATAGCAAACAAAGGCAACGCCATATGCCAAAAATAATCTGCAATTTTGCCAAATACACTTAACTCAGCGAAATTCTCTGAAACTAAACCTTGCAGAGGAAACCACTGAAAATATGAACCACCTGCAAAAAAGACAATGAGTAAAATGGCAAAGGCAAAAGCAGGAATGGCGTAGCCGATAGCCAATAAAATAGACGTACTTTTATCAAATAACAGACCATGTTGACGGGCTTTTTTAATGCCTAATGGAATAGACACCATATAGATCAGCAAGGTACTCCATAAGCCAAGGGATAAGGATACAGGCAGCTTTTCCCAAAGTAGCTGGGTCACAGGCTTATCTTTAAAGAAACTGGTACCAAAATCTAGCGTCACATAGCCCTTTAACATGAGCCAAAAACGTTCGAATAATGGTTTATCGAAACCATATTGCGCTTCGATTTTTGCCACCATTTCTTCACTGAGGCCTTTAGCACCTTGGTATTTACTGCCTGTCGTCGCAGTTTCACCACCACCTGTGTTTCCCATACCTTGAAAGGACTCAGCTTGCTGTATGGCTTGTTCAACAGGTCCTCCCGGTGCAATCTGAATCACGACAAAGTTAATCAGTAAAATGAAAAACAATGTTGGAATAATCAGGAGCAATCTTTTTAAAATATATGTGCCCATGTTGCTTTAACATTCCCTGTCATTCATTAGTATTTATTGTTGGCGCAAATAGTTTGCAACTTTTTTCGATTGCGCTTCATTACTCCACCAATAATCAATACCTGTTGATAATTTTGGTTTTACTTTTGGCTGTTGATACATATTCCAATACGCAAACCATTTTTCACCTTTACCATAGGTTGGAATTTGATAATACCCAGCTCTTAATAATCGATCCAATACTTTGGTACGCACCACCAATTGTTCACGATTTGGTGCCCGAATCACCTGTTGTATGACTTCATCAATGATCGGACTTTTAATGCCAGCATAGTTGTAATTGCCAGGCTGATCTGCCGATGCACTTCCCCAAAATTGCGCTTGCTCATTACCCGGATTGAGCGACTGTGGCATAACATTTGTTGTCATATCAAAGTCTTTCGAACGCATCCGTTCTATATATTGAGGCACGTCCACTTGGCGAATGTTTACAGTCACACCTAAACGTTTCATATTGCGCACAAAAGGCATTAATGTTCGCTGTAAGCCATCTTGGTGAATGAGAAATTCAATACGAATGGCTTGACCATGTCGGTCTAATAATTGACCATTTCTAAATCGATAACCAGCATTTATTAATAGCTGACGAGCAGTCAATAAATTATTTCGATTAAATCCACTAGCATCCGAAACGGGATATTTCCAGTTGGATAACACCCCTTTACGCTCTAAAGGGGTTAATTTCGTTAACAATGGTTTTAAAATTTGCATTTCAGCATCTGAGGGTACCCCTTTAGCTTCTAACTCACTATTTGAAAAATAGCTTTGTAGGCGCTGGTATTGACCATAAAACAGAGCTTTATTTTGCCATTCAAAATCATAAGCATAGGTTAAAGCTTGTCGAAAACGAATATCATTAAACGGCGATCGACGCGTATTAAATACAAAACTTTGAGTTGCAATTGGATTTTCATGCTTATCACGATACTTCACCACCATTCCTACAGTGATGGACGGAAACTTATATTCCGTCACCCATTTTCGTGCTGTAAATTCCTCATGCAAAGTATATTGGCCAGACTTAAAGCCTTCAAAAGCAACATCTAAATTTCGGTAATAGACATATTTCAAATGATCAAAATTATATCGTCCGCGATTAATCACTAAATCACGTCCCCAATAATTAGGATTGCGCTTAAAACTAATACTACGGCCAGAATCAATTCGATCAAGTAAATACGGGCCAGAACCTAAAATCGGCTGCATAGTAATTTTAGTAAAATCTTTTTTTGCCCAATCTTTTTTGGAATAAATCGGCATTTGCGCCAATATTAATGGCATTTCAGCGTTATTACCCGACTTAAAGGTCATTTTGACTTCATATTTAGATAACACTTGGGTTTTATCTAAATCTGCCAAATACATTTGTAAACCTGGGTTTGACTTGGTCTGAAAAGTATCAAAACTAAATTTAACATCTTCAGCAGTGAGTTCTGAACCATCACTAAATCGTGCTTTTGGATTTAAGTGATAAATGACAAAATTCGTATGATCGGGGTCGAACGTTACCTTCTCAGCTAATAATGGATACATCACGCCAGGTTCATCTAAAGAGCTATCCATAAGGGAGTCAAATAAATAATTTACCCCCTCAGCCGCACTGCCCTTACCATTCATACTGTTTAAATTGTCAAATGTCCCATTTGATGAAGTACTTAAATATCCACCTTTGGGTGCAGAAGCATTGGCATAAGGCATGACTTTGACAGAGTCATATTTGGGTGTGCTATGAATCGCAATATAAGGCGTGGTCTGTATCGCAGACCACACACTTTGACCGAACAGAGTAAGCACACAAATCCCAATAGCTTGATGTGCTGATTTGAACGACACCAACATCACTGACAACTCCCTGTAGTCGTTGCTTAATTCGGTACTTTAATCACGTCACCAATACGTAACTGAGCAGACGGTTGCATATCATTCATTTCAGCGAGTTTTGATGTATCAAGTCCATAGCGACTTGCCAAACCAATCAGCGTATCGCCGCGTTTAATACGGTATTCACTAATAGTTTTAGGGACTTGTAAATTTTGACCGACACGCAGTCCTGCACGCGGGTTCAAGTTATTTAATTCAGCCAATGCTGCCACAGTTAAACCTGTCCGACTAGCAATCGAATTTAAAGACTCGCCTGATTTCACAGTATAGCTTTCAGTATTTGTTGGTTTCACATTGCTCGTAGAGGATTTAGCTTCCGTTTTTTTGGTTTCAGTTGCTTTACTAGCTACATCAGCAGGTAGTTCACCATCTACTTTTAAACGCTGCCCTACACGAATCGCACTATTGGTATTTAGGCCATTTAATTCAGCTAAATAACGTAATTGAAGATGATATTTCTTCGCAATCACACCCAATGTTTCACCTGATTTCACCACATGAATATCGGTCGCATCAACGGAATTCGTTCGTGTATTGGTTTTGCTTTCAATTTTGGTCGCCTCAGCTTTGGTTTCTACTTTAACCGGTGCGACATCACCTGTTAATTTTAATTTCTGCCCAACGCGTAGACCAGAACTACGCTCTATACCATTTAAATTTGCGACATAGTCCATGCCTAAATCATAGCGACTAGCAATGCCTGTCAGTGTATCGCCAGACTGCACCACATATGTATCCGGAACAGTTGAACTTGCAGGAACTTTAATGCTTTGCCCAGCCATCAGCCCACTATTTACCGACATATCATTTAGACTCGCCAATTCTGACAAACTGATTTTTGACTGCGTCGCAATGCTGTAAAGCGTATCACCACGCTGCACTTTATAGCTTTCAACTTTATACGCAGGATCAACTTTGACATTTTCAATGCGATTCACGACTTTGCTTTCGAGCTTCTCAACTTCTGCTACAGCTTGTAATGGCACATTAATTTTTTGCCCCACCATCAAGCTACTGCCAGCCGTTAAGCCAGTTGTTAAATCTGCCAACTCTTGATTTGACAGCGCATAACGATCTGCAATGAGTTTTAGATATTCACCACGTTTTACCGTGTAGGATTTGGTTTGAACTTTTGCAGGTTTTTCGACAACTTGAGCGGCTTTCTTATCAGCTTCCAATTTTGCTTTCGATGCAGGCGTTTCTTTTAGGGATAATTTCTGTCCAACATATAAACCACTCGTGGTGGTTAAACCATTGTAGTCTGCAAGCTGCTTCGTACTTAAACCAAATTGACTCGCAACAGCTGTAAGACTGTCATTTGCTTTCACCACATAGCTATCTGCGATAGGCTTAGCTTTCGATTCTTCATTATTTTGCACAATCGGTTTCGCATCATATAAATAGATGGTCGTACCGACATACAAGGTCGAATCTGGCGAAATTTGGTTCCAAGCTGCAATATCACGCCAATTCACGCCATTTTTCATCGCGATCAACGCTAATGTGTCGCCCGCCAAAACTGTATAAGTACTGCGTTTACCTTTAGGTGGTACAACTACAATTTCAGAATCTGTACGAATGACATTTTTACCTTGGTTGCGTTTGGCTTCTTCGGAATCTGCACCTGTATTTTCAGCCACGCTTTTCGGGTAAGAGAACCCTTTGGTCAGTTCTTTACCTTGTTGATCTGCAATCGACTGGCTGGTCTGAATCGCAGTCAACTTAATCTTGCCATCATAAGGATCGACAATTTCAGTGCCTTTCGGCGCAATAGCTTTAATTTCCTGAACGACTTCTTCTTGTTCTGCTTTAGTCGCTACTGGTTTTAATACCTCATCGACTGTTTTGGTCTCACCTTCAGCTTTAATAGCCGCCATGATTTGCTCACGCTCATTTGCGCTGAGTGGTGGCTCGACAGATACGGCTTTCACAGGCGTCGAAGGTGTTACAGCGACTGGAATACGCGGCGCACTTGGAATATCACTATTCGATGCAAATGCAGCCAAAGCAGATGATCCTATTGGCGTTTTGCCTTTCGTTCCTGATGGAACACTCGGCGTTACCGTTGTAGCGACTACAGGTGGTTTGGCAGAAGCTGTCACTGTCGGCTGTGTTTTAAGCGTAGGTGGCGTCACTTTAGCGGGCTGAATAGTTTTACTATTTAATTCCGGCGGAGTAACACGTGACGGTGTTATTTCAACATTATTTTTTGGTAAGTTATAAGTTGAATTACTTGCCCAATAACCTGATGAACCACCTGATTGTAATTTTTTCAAACGTGCATCGACTGATGGACTCACATCCGCAGGAATTAAAATCCGCATTGGGCTGCTGCTATCAATCACATCGCCACGATGACCCGGGTTTAGTGCATAAAGTTCTGCACGACTTAAACCAGTAATAGATGCAATTTCATTTAAATTTGCAGGCCCTACAGCCACTTCACGAAAATGTGGACGGTTAGCAATTGGCGGTAAACTTACGCCATAAGCACTTGGATTTTTAATAATTTGAGCAACAGCCAAGAAACGTGGGACATAGTTCATGGTTTCTTGTGGCAGTTTTAACGACCAATAATCGGTTGGCAAACCTGCTGCACGGTTACGGTTAATCGCTTGTTGAATACGCCCCGGCCCTGCATTATAAGAAGCCAAAGCCAATTCCCACGAACCGAACTGGTTATGTAGCGCACCTAAAAACTCATAAGCTGCACGCGTAGATTCAACTACGTCACGACGACCATCATACATTGAGGTTTGTTTTAAGCCGTAAATACGTCCAGTACTTGGAATAAACTGCCATAAACCTGCTGCGGCAGCACTTGAAGTTGCTGCTGGGTCATAAGAACTTTCAATCACTGGCAATAACGCCAACTCAGTCGGCAAACCACGACGTTCTGCTTCTTTAACCGTGTGATATAAATAACGGGACGCACGCGCACTTAAACGGTCAATATACGGTTGACGTGAAATAAACCAACCACGCTGTGCTTCAATTCGCGTATCCCAGTGGTTCAAATCCATTTTGAAACCAACGGTCATTCGCTTCCAAACATCACCGTGCTTTAGTACTAAAAGGCGGTCGCCTTCTACGGCACGCATGTCTGTTGCAGAAAGTAAATCTTCGAGTGAATCTAAACTATTGGCATCGAGAAAGTTTGAGCCGACTTGTTTACTTGCTGAGTTCTGCTTAGTCGTTTGCGATGAAGAACAGCCCGTCAGACCAAGAGCTGCGAGTGCAGAACCCAAGACTGTAAATTTAAAAATTTGTGGTAACGTAGGCTGCCAGACAGTCGCAGTTGATTTATACATAAAAAAATCCAGACAACTCATATAAAATTTATTTTTTAGATATGCCATTGTAGTGAAGCAGAACACAGACACAAGGCGTTAATTTAACGCTATTTCAGTATAAATGTTACAAGAAATTAAAAAAATCGCCAGAAATGGATTTCTCTCTGTCATTTGCGTTATACAATATACGGTTCTGAATGCTTGTTTTTCTCCGGATTTGATTTATGTCTCAAACAATCACGCTTTATGTTGATGGTGCATGTAAAGGCAACCCTGGCTTAGGGGGTTGGGGGGCGTATATCATCCGTGAAACTGGAGAAGAAAAACTCTGCGGCGGCGAAGCTGAAACCACCAATAACCGTATGGAATTGACTGCTGCAATTGAAGGCATTCAACACTGTCCGTCCGATGCAAAACTGATTATTTGGACAGACTCTAACTATGTCAAACAAGGCATTACCGAGTGGATACATGGTTGGAAAAAGAAAAACTGGAAAGATGTTAAAAATCCTGATCTGTGGAAATTACTGGATGCAACTTGTCAGGGTCGGGAAATTGAATGGAACTGGATTAAAGGGCATGCAGGCCATCCGGGAAATGAAATGGCCGATCAATTGGCCAATCTAGGCGCAGAAAAAACCCTCGAACAGATCAAACTAGCGGCATCAACTACAGCTGAAGCACCTAAAAAAAAAGCTGAACCCGACTGGCTATTAAATGATCCGTTTGGACTTGAATTTGCTGATAGCGAGGATGAAGCAGAAGAAATCTCTGAAGAAGCAATGATTGCAAATGCAAGCATTATTGATGCTTCAATTCAGGAGTCTTCAATTGCTCAGCCGCTAGAATTTGCTCCGTCACGTGAAATGACTACTGACACAGCGATCAATGCAGAGCAGATTGATGACATTACGATAGAACAACAAGCAACTGACATTGCTTCAACGTTGAATGAAGCTGCCCCTATCCAGTCTAAGCAAGCTGCTGAAATCCATCCAATGATTGTCATTACACCAGCAACAGTTGATGTATCTGGCCCACGACAATTAATTTTGGATACGGAAACGACCGGTTTCTATTTCCAAGATGGCGACCGTATTATTGAAGTCGGTGCGGTGGAAATGATTAACCGTAAACTTACGGGCAGCTCAATTCATATTTATATCAACCCGCAAAAACCTGTCGGTGAATCTGAAAATATTCACGGAATCAGTGATGACTTTCTAAAAGACAAACCACTGTATGCTGAAATTGCTGATGTATTATTTGACTATCTAAAAGGCGCAGAAATCATTGCGCATAACGCAACCTTCGATATGAACTTCCTTGATATGGAGTTCAAACGTGCCGGTTTTGTGGCCTTATCTGAAGTTTGCGAAGTCACCGATACCTTGGCTATGGCCAAAGCCAAGCATCCAGGCCAGAAAAACTCACTCGATGCATTAGTGCGTCGTTACGAAATTCCACAACGTGACCGTACCTTCCATGGTGCCTTACTCGATGCGGAAATTCTGTCTGACGTATACCTAGCAATGACGGGCGGTCAGGTTTCCTTTGATATCGATGCCCTGACCCACTCGCAAAATGAAGATGGTTCGCAAACCCGCGCCGCTGTTGAAATAGAATTACCCGTGATTTTACCTTCCGCAGATGAACTTGAAGCCCATGAGACATGGGTCAAACAATTTGAAGAAAAACATGGTACACCTTGCCTTTTTGCGAAATAAAATCTAAATTTCGTGTTACTTTTTGTATATAAACAATTCTTACATACGCTATAGTAAAACCATAAACATGGACCGCCTTAAGGGGCGGTTAATAAACAAGATAAAACATCTAGGAAAGGTGCAGATACATGTCTTACCAAACCTCTATCCATTTTGATCCAACGGCTTTGCTGATAATAAAAAATGAGGTTGATAACTCAATCAAGTTAGTCGAATCAGCAGTCAGCACCTTAGTTGAAGATCAAACTTTACCTTTCGGGATTGATGATGCACTGATTCAATTTGAACAATGTGCTCAAGTACTAGCTTTAGTTGATATGCCAAGTTTGGCAAAAATCGCTCAATATTCAGCAGAGTTAATGCGCAAGATCATGGGGAACCCTGCGCAAATTAACACTCAAGAGGTCATCGCACTGAGCGAAGGCACGACCATGCTGAAACGCTATATCGAATTTATCTGCCTGCGTGAAGTTAAAATTCCACAGTTTCTACTCGACAGTCTAAATCGTCTAGAGCTGTCTTTAGGAAAACCTTTAACGTCGGAAGGCCAACACATTGAGTCCCTACTCGATTGTATTACCCCTGACTTTGACCTACCTCAAGCGCCTGCACTTGAAAAATCAAAATACGTTCACCGTCTGTATAAGTTGGCGTTGAATAAATTGATTAAACAAGAAGAAACTGAGCTGGATCTGCAAGCGATTAAATTGGTCGGTACGTATTTAGCAGGTCTTTCAGACAAACATCCAAGCAAACAATACTGGAACTTGGTTTTTGTTGCGTTTAATCAAATTGATCAAATCTTAATTACCGATGCTCGTTTACGTACCTTGGTAAGCATTGAACGCAATATGGCTCAATATTTTGCAGGAACTGAGCGCTTTAAAGCATCCATTTCTGATTTAGCCAATGTCTTAAGTCTAAGCATTAGCCAAGAAGATGACATTTCTCATCATATTCGTGGCAAGTTAAATATCGGTGAAGACCTTCTTACCGACACCCAATTGCAAGTTTTCAGTCGTCATTTATATGGTCCTGACTTCGAAACCATGCATACCATTGGTGAATTGGTTACGACTGAAATGACGCAAATTCGTAATGATATTGAATTTAACTATCAAAATATGACGCCTGAAAAAACCCAAGAACTTCAAGCGAAATTGAACGAATTGGCAAATATTTTCAAAGTCTTGAACTTAAATGAAGCGTATAACGACCTGTCGCGTCAAGCTGCGTCATTAGGTAATGCTGAGATTTTACAAGATGAAAGCTTTGCCCAGCAGTTGATGAACAATATCTTGTCTGCCATGAACTCGATTGGTGTGCTTGAGCGTCATCACACTTCTAGCCGCTTACAACTTCGTGTGAATAATATGAATATTTCACTCGACCGTTTAGATGAAGCACACGCTGCTCTGTTAAATGAGACCAAGGTTTTAATTGATGCTGCTAGCCAATCTTTGGTTCAGTATTTACAAAACCAAGATTTGACACAACTTGAAGCGACTGCAACTCAATTCCGCGAAATTGGTGGTGCAATGTTGTTCCTCAATGCAGATGCGGCTCAAAATGCACTGAACTCAACAGCTCAATTCATTTTGAAACGAGTTGAATCGTCAACAGCCATTGAAGCAAATGAAGTGAATCAAGCATTAGATTCATTGGCAAGCGCAGATATGTTGATTGACAATTTAAAGAACAAACAACCTGTTTTACAGGGCATGTTTAAGGTAGCATTGGACAGTAGCGAAAAACTGAAATCAGCAGCGGCCTAATGTCTAAATTATCACTTGCGTATATCTTCAAACAACAGCAATTGTTGGTCGATGAAAACTTTCAACTTCCCGAAGTTGAACAACTCGCAAGTGATTTAAATATTGGCACGGGTGATCAAGTGATTGCCCGTGATCTACTTGAAAATGAGCCAATTCCTGAAGGCTTACAGCTCATCCCTATTCGTCAGCTTTTACAACTTTGGAATGTTCAGCAATTTGAACAAGCCAGCCGTGCTATTCAACTCTTAGAATGGCGCCGTAATCATAAATTTTGTAGCCACTGCGGTACTGCAACTCAAGTCCACGCCACAGAATATGCTATGGTTTGCCCTGCTTGCGGTTATCACCAATACCCTCGTGTCAATCCTTGTGTCATTACAGTCATTACCCGTGGTGAAGATGAAATTTTATTGGCAAAAAATGCAAAAAATGTCCGTGCTATGTATGGACTGATCGCAGGTTTTGTTGAAGTGGGTGAAACTCTAGAAGAAGCAGTTCGTCGTGAAACTGAAGAAGAAGTTGGGCTGAAGGTCAAAAATATTCAATATTTGGCAAGCCAACCTTGGCCTTTCCCAAGTAATTTAATGATCGCCTTTAAAGCAGAATATGCTTCAGGTGAGCTTCAATTACAAGAAGAAGAAATCAGTGATGCGGCTTTCTTTAAATTTGATGCATTACCTGAAATTCCGTTCAAAGGAAGTATCGCCCATTCGATGATTATGCATGTCATCCATGGGTCTGCTGTTGCAGATGACACCGAAGCATGGTTATAAGTAGCTATTTTTAGTAAATAAATCATGCAATAAAAAAACCGCCATACTTGGCGGTTTTTTTATTTTCAATCATTTAACCAAAGACATTAAGGTGGACTAATTTCATCGAGTACACGCATGATTTCAGCTTTGGTTTTAAAGAAGCGACTAAATAGACTCGAAACTGAACCAATCATCGTGATGTGCCCAACGCGTGGAATTTGAATCAACTGACTGTGGTTGCCTGAGGCTTTTAATCGACGATCAAAATCTTCACTATTGCTATAGCCAACGATATTGTCTTTATCCGCAGTGAATAGATAATGCTTCACTTGATTGTGCTCAACAAAATAATATGGCATCACTTGTTGATACGGTACATTTTGATCAAAGGCATCTGCACAAATCGGATCACCTTTATAATCAAAATGATATGGCCCTGCCAAACCCACGATTGCACGAATATTCTCTTTCACTTGTAGCTGATAAGGTGTCGGATGATACAGTGCAGACATGACATTAAATGCCCCTGCCGAATGTCCCATTAACACCACATTTTCCACTTCAATCTGCAACTTATGCTGAGACTGCGTTAAATAGTTTAATGCAAGGCTAAGATCATCAATTGAAGCCGGAAAAATATATTCAGGTGCGAGATGGTAATTGATGACAGCAACATCGAAGCCTTCTTTGGCAAAAGCTTCACCAATGAATCCATAGTCCTTTTTATCACCATGCATCCACGCCCCACCATGTACAAACACGATGAGTGGACGTTGCTGACGAGGTGCTGACGTGCGATACAAATCTAGGCGATGGCGCGCTTTTAGACCATAAGGGATATTGTTTTGAACATGATATCCTTGTTTGGGTGTCAGTCGATTTAATGCATAACTGCCAAAATCATATAACCGAAAATTTCGGTATAAAGATTTAGCCAAATCCATTTTTTGCTGAAGCCGCAGAGACCATTGATTCATATTTTACAGCATCATTTCCGACATTTTATTGAGCATTTGGATCGACAGCATCCGGATCTATCGCTACAGGCGTTTGTACTTCAGGTTGCACATTGCCTACAGCAGGTGTGGTGTAACTTGAGTTAATTGAACGTGCCTGTGGATTTGGGTTCTGATCAATATTATCGATTAAAGTGACAATTCGCGTTACATTACCCACTTGTTGCAAGATTTGATTTAAGTCTGTGATTTCCGCACTGTTTAAACGGCCCATCACATAAAGAACAGCATCTTCAGTATGAATGTGTACTTTGCTGTCTGATACCACTGGTGCTTTCATGATCAAACCACGGGTATTTGCAGTGACCGCAGTATCTTGCATGATGGTGCTATAGCTGATCTGATTACCCACTGTAATATAGTTATGTACCGTTTTAACATCACTCATTGAACGGACATTTTCTTCTGCCAATTCTTTCAAATGATTATCTGGCACTTGCCCAGTCAATAAGACATTGCCATGAAAACTTTCAATATTGACACGTGACTGTTTAAAACGAGTATCTAATTTATATAAGTTAATTTTTGCTGTTCGAACAATGGAAGAGTCAATAAAAACTTGTCCCAATGAGCGTGCGCCGCTTTCAGTTCCTACAGGTGCTGATCCAGTTCCATTCGAAATAAAACTCGCACAGCCAGATAAACTTGCGACACAAAGCATCGTTATTGCAATACGCTTAACCACTCAGCACGACTCCTCAAATTTCCACACGTATTTTTCTATGCGTTTACACAGTTTGTTTTATCAGAGATTAATCAACTCTTGATCAAAAGTAAAAGCATTTTCAATCCATTGCTGATGATACGGGTATTTAGAAAAGTCTTGCTGTAGTGTTTTTGCAAAGTGTTGATAAAAATCAAAACAAATTGCATCAAAGCGACAATAATAATTTTGAAAATGTGACTGTTCATTTAAAAAATGCAACGCAGTCTTCATCATCTTACGTTGTTTGTGAATAGAGATACTTTCGATGGCTTGGGCATAACGGGTATTCGAACGGGCTTTAACTTCGATAAATACCAATTCTTGACCACGTGCAACGATCAAATCAATTTCACCATAACGACTATGATAATTCTGTTGCACTTGTACATAGCCTTGCTGCTCAACCAAACGCAGCGCTTGCCGTTCTGCCCACTGCCCCAGATTCATCTGTCCCAAATTCATCTGCTCTAAGTTTAGCTGCATCGTTTCATCCCTAAAGTGAGATCGCCACGATGCCTTTTTTACTTCGCTCATAGCAGTGAGGAACACGCTGAATATTGTTTTGACTAATTTTGATTAGCCCTGTTCGTCCCTGAAACTCAATGCTTTTTAATTTCGGTTCTTGCAAATATTGTTTTGCGATATGCCATGTGTCCCCACCAAAAGCTAAAAGACGTTGATATGGCATATCTACTGGATTTTCCTCATAAGCTCGGATCAGGTCTGGCCAACGCGCATCATGTAAGGCAGGTGCATCACAAAATTTCAGCCCTACAGGAATGGGCTTAGTGGCTTCAATCGCATTGGCGACGCTATATAGTTTTGTTTTAGGTAGTTTTTTTTGACTGTTTATCCATCCATTATTGCCTAGCAACAGCACCCCTTGATTTTTGTCTAGCTTCGTTGGGAGTTGTTCAACCACTTGAATAGGCACTGAACTTTGGCTGATTAAGGACATGAGCAGTAATTCATGTTCTGCCTCAGTTGCGGGCTGACGTAACACTAACACTTGCGCTAATTTGTCTTTTTCGAAGACTTTTTGGAGTGCTAAAGCATCATCACGTTTCGATAGACTGTACTGCCAGACGTTTGGAATTTGGCTCGTCGTTTCATTTAAAGCCAACACGCGGACTTTAGGCTTTGCTTTTACAAGTGCTTCAACATCTTGGCGTGCTAAAGGGCCAATCACCAATTGAGTTTTTTTATTGACCTGTTGCTTCAATATCGCTGCAATTTGCTTTTGATTTGAATCCACAAACTTAATGGGCACTTTGTAGTCTGATGATTGATATGCGCTATTGAAACCTTGCTTAATACTGGATGCGGCTCGCGCCATAGGGCCAGATTCAGGTAGAATGACCAAGACGTCTGCCTGTGCAGCAGTAAACAGACTGCTTAAAAGGCAAAGACCCAAAATTTTGTTCTTATTATCCAACATGGAGAAACCTATGAGTGCTCAGTTATTTGTTGTTGCAACTCCAATCGGGCACTTAGATGATATTAGTTATCGTGCAATTGAGGTATTGAAGTCGGTTAAAATTATTGCCGCCGAGGATACACGAACTTCCGCACAATTACTTAAACATTTTAGTATCAATACGCCTTTAACTGCTTGTCACGACCATAACGAAAGCAACAAAATAGACCAGCTCATTGAACGCCTAGAAAAAGGTGAAAATATGGCGCTGATCAGTGATGCAGGCACGCCATTAATCAGTGACCCTGGCTTTAAACTGGTTCGTGCTGCACAAGAAAAAAATATTCGTGTCATTCCTGTGCCGGGTGCCTGTGCTGCCATTGCAGCTCTCAGTGCTGTCGGCCTACCCAGTGACCGTTTTAGTTTCGAAGGCTTTTTACCTTCTAAACAGTCACAACGTCTTTTAGCACTCGAAAAACTGAAAGACGAAACTCAAACCATGATTATTTATGAAGCGCCGCACCGTATTGTGGATTGCCTAAAAGATATGTCGAATGTCTTTGGTGCCGATCGTCCTGTAGGCTTTGCACGTGAAATTACCAAAACATTTGAAACCATTAAAAAAATGTCTTTGGGTGAGTTGGTTCATTTTGTCGAATCTGATCACAATCAGCAAAAAGGCGAAATCGTTTTGGTAATTGGTGGTGCGACCGAAGAAAAAGACCTAGAGCAAGAAAAGTTAGACAAATTGCTAACACGTTTACTTCAAGATTTATCCGTTAAAGCTGCCTCTCAATTGGCTGCAGATTTAACTGGGATTAAAAAGAAAGTGGCCTATCAACGTGCTTTAGAGTTAACCCAAGCGAACGATTAAGCTTAATTTTTTCTTTTAATTTGAACCGCTTATGGAACCTACGGGTTCCATAAGCTATTCCTTACAATAATTTAAATAGAATGAAAAAAGTTGCTTATAACATGTCCATAAATCTGTCTGTCAAAAAACCGCTGGTGTTCATTCTCTTTAATCTGGTTTGGCTCACGGCCCTTGTACATATTATTTTTACTGGCATTCAACCCTATCCGCACTATATTAGTGGCGAGCAAATGACGGCCGATCATAGCGCGATTGCGATGGTCTGTGGATATTGTTCCCTCTATTTTGTAGTCGGTAATTTACTGAAACTGAGCCAATTTTGGGATAGGCATCGCTATTGGGCTTATGTCGTTTTGAGTGCGGTATTACTTTTTCAATCTTTTGTCGCTGCTGTGGCGGCCATGCATGCACCGCCGTATATTGCTGCATTTATTATTAATTGTATGTTTTTGCTTTTACTGCATTTTGTGTTCTATCCTATTTACGCGATCAGTCGTAAATATATGAAGCCAAAGACGGCTTGAAGCGACTTCACATCTTATTAACGACTTAACTTCTTGAGCAAACATGCTATAGCTAAATACCAAATAAATCATTACAGTAATCTTTAAATAATTTATCAATATCTTTAACTCTAAACTTAGTTCGAATCGCCTTGACTCGTGACCACATATTTTCTATTGGATTTAAATCTGGACTATATTTAGGAAGCCACACAATGTAATGGCCTGCACAACGTATCAACTCCTGAAGTCTTTTCCCTTTGTGAAAGGTCGCATTGTCCATAATCAAAACACTGCTTTCTTTCAACTTAGGTAATAAATCCTGTTCAATCCAACATTCAAATACTTCTGTATTCACAGAACAATTAAACACACCAACTGTCAACAATCTATTTTCGATAATTGCACCGATCGCATTACTGCAATTCTTCAACTGCCAGTTAAATTCACCTTCAGCACGTGTTCCTTGAAGGCTATAACTATGAGTTCTGGTACTTTCACTTTGAAAACCACTTTCATCTATGTAAATCAGAGGCAATTTCCCTTCTAAACACTCTATGAGATTTTGAAATTGCTGACGTTGATTTTGATCTGCTTTAGGATGCTTTAACGTCTTTTTTTACGCGATATTCCTGCGGCATGTAATGCATTAAATACCGCATGAGTGCTTACTCCTAAACGTTCAGCTCGCTCATACTGATAATCATCAGGATATTGTTCAACATCCTTCAATATTTGCTCTCTGCTAATTTTAGCTGGACGGCCAGGAATAGGTTTGTTTGTAGTGGACTTTTTCCAGTTCTGAATCGTTTGTATACAGATGTTAAAATGCTGTGCTGCTTTTCGCACAGACATTTCATCTCGAATCATAATTTCTATGACTTTGTCTTTAAAATCTTTTGAATATCCCATATCTCTATTGTTCTATAGTTTTTAGGATTTGGCTATACAGAGTTAAGAACTGAATGACATGCATCCTCGCACAAGCGAATGAAGCAAAAAAAAACACCACATGACGTGGTGTTTTTTCATTTTTAATCTTTTGCCGATTCGTCTGGAGGGACTTCGGTAATACGACCACCACGCGCTAAGAACGCAGCAACTTCATCTTCAAGCGCCTGACGTTGTTTTAGTTTTGCAGTCACTGTTAATGTTTCAGCTTCAGAGGTGTCACCATCAGAGGCAGAATCAGCTGCGTCACCTGCACCTTTTTCAGCTGCTTGTGCTTCATCTTCATCAACTACTGAATCTTCTGGATCATCATAATCGTTCATATCAGTCATTGTGTTCTCCCCGCGAATGACTTCTGTTTGCCAGCGAATGGCTGGTTTTAAATTAACAGAAATTTAGCAATCTCTGAGCATTTCGACTAGTACCCACAATCAAAAAATCGTATCTTTTTTAATCAAAATCGTAACCTTGTTTATACGACTGTCTAAAAAATATCAGACTTTGACCTAAGCTGCGTAGATTGTATCTTTTAAAATACTCAGACCATTGGCTTGAGCCATAAACGCATCTTTTAGAACAGTCTGATTTTCCACTTGTTTTAAACCAAAGTTTCGCGCCCACACCACAGGTGAAAAAGTGGTGGTTTCTAACCAACCAATCGCGGACATACTATGCATCATGGCATCGTTTTGCCCTTTACGACGGTGTTCATATCGCTTCAAACTTTGTTCATGTGCCCACACACCACGTTTTTTATCGGTCAAAAGCACATCGCAAAGCACTGCTGCATCTAAACAACCAATATTCACGCCTTGTCCTGCAAGCGGATGAATCACATGGGCCGCATCACCAATCAACGCCAGACCATCATGCACATATTGCTGTGCTGCTCGCGCTTTCAATGGAAATTTAGCACGCGGTGTTGCTTCTAAGACCTCGCCGAGCATGTGATGGCTTTCTCGAGTGAGCAACGCAGTAAATTCCACATCGGATAAAGCAACATATTCATCGGCATAATCATCTGGCAAGGTCCACACAATCGATTGCCAATAACCGCTTTCTTCTTTTTTCAGACTCGCCATCGGCAAAAATGCCAAAGGCCCAGTTTCTAAGAAAATTTGACGCGCTACATGCTGATGCGGTTGGGCGGTTTTAATTGCACAGCTCACACCGGCTTGTTTATAGTCCAGCACATCTAGATCGATGAAAGCTTGCTCACGGACAAATGAGTTTGCACCATCTGCACCAATCACCAGTTTTGTTTTGAGCTGGGTACCATCTGCAAGGTGAATGATCCACACACCAACGCCACGCTCAACTCGACTGACCTTAACTTGGGTTCGGTAGTCTTCGAGTTGTTCTAGCATTTTTTCTTGAATGGCTAAATTCAATACACTTGGTTCAACCATTGAACCTAAAGCTTGCTCAACTGATGGTGTTTGCTCTGCCACATGACCAAAATTGATTTCGCCATAGCCATTTTTATTCCACACCTGCATACCAGTATAAGGCTGCTGACGGGCAAGCTTTTCCCAAACACCCACAGTCTTGAGTAAATGAATGGTGGCTTGACTGAGCGCCAAAACTCGAGGATTCGCAACACTTTTGGTTTTTTCTGCATCCAAAATAGGTGCCGCATCCAATACCGTAGCCTGCACACCGCCCTGCGCCAATAACAATGCCGTTAAACCACCGACCAAGCCACCGCCGACAATCACAGCATCCAGTACATCTGTTTGATTGAAACTCATGCTTTTAGCCCCATTGCATAATTCGCGACCAAAGGCTTGATCCCCGGAATGGTGTCAAAGGCAACTAATCCTGTATTGCGAATGAGTTTTAAAATTGGATTCTGGTTGCTAAAACCACGTACAACTGAATCACAGAATTTAATCACCCGCTGCTGATCGGTCAGGCGCGATTTTTCATAATCCAGCAACATAGCTGCATCACCCAAATCTGCACCTTGGGTACTTTGCTCTGTTAAATAACGGCGCAGTACATAGGCATCACGCATACATAAGTTAAAACCCTGACCCGCCACTGGATGAATGGTATGTGCAGCATTGCCCATCAGCACTACACGGCCGACAGCTTGTTTTTCTGCAAGCACTTGGGATAATGGGAAGCTGAAACGTTTACCCGTTTTTTGGAATTTACCTGCACGGTCGCCATAGGTTTCTTGTAAAGCATCTAAGAAGTGCTGATCATTTTCATCCCCCATCCACTCGCCTTCAGTTCCTTTAGGAACAGGCCAAACCACTGAGCGACGGTATTCACCTGGAAGTGGCAGCAGCGCTAGCGGACCAAGCGGACTAAAACGCTCGAAACCGACATGACCATGCGGTTTAGAGGTTTGTACTGTAGTGACAATCGCCACTTGGTCATAATCATGCACCGATGCGCCAATACCTAAGGCTTTACGGCAGAATGAATCACGGCCATCTGCTGCAATCACAATTTTAGATTGTAGTTTGAGCTGTTCTTCAGCACGCTGTGCTTCGATAAAAGCATGATTAGCATCTTGATTCAGAGCGGTCACTTGCACGCCATCAATTAATTCTATCAGCGGTTCTTTTTTGACTTCTGTGAGCAGCACACGACCTAACCATGCATTTTCAATCACCTGTCCAAAGCTTTCGACTTTTTCTTGTTCTGCTTTGAGTCTTGCCTTACCAAAACTTCCTTGCTCGGTAATATTCACTTCTAAAATAGGTGTGGCGTGTTCCTGCAAAGAATCCCAGAGGCCTAGTTCTTGATAAATCTGCACCGTACGGCGTGACAAGGCGCTGTTTCGTGCATCAAAACTCGAGTGATAAGGCTCAAGGTTTGCATCATCATAATTGGGGTATTTAATGGCTTCTAAAAGTTTTACGCCAATTTTGGCTTTGGCCAACATGAGTGCCAAACTTAAACCGACCATACCACCACCCACAATGATGACTTCTTGCTGCATGCTTGTTTCCTTTTTTATGTTGTATTCGAATTTAGGACATTCACTCGAAATACATATAATCTGTAATGAATTTTATCTTACATCAAGGGCATGATTTTTTATAATGAAATACAAATTAGTTGCAGGTATTTGCACTGATTAAATACAAAATTAATCATCTCTTACCGTAAATATTGATCTCTAAAAAAGAGAAAATCACAATAAAAATGGCTGAGTCCATCAGTATGAGCCATCATTTGCGTAAATCAGCGTCATTTGAACATGTCATGTTTTGATGCATTCAAAAGGACGATATCAAGCTAACTACCTGATGATCAGCCTTTAGCCATTGCTCAATTAGTTGAATAAGTGATTGCAGCTGCAAAAACCAATTATGTTACACCATTCGGTTTAATGAGCTTTTCATTACACAACATTTTCTGGATATATTCCGCAGCAGAATATCCAGAAGATGTAATTTTTGTTGTGTTATTGGCGCCTTATCCTAAAGTTGATGCACGTACTAAGCTTTAATTTGAGTTAGGTACAGAGCAACTCTAAAGCGATGTCGAGCACTATTATTCAAACAGGTTTTAGCGCCAACTTTACCTTGGCATGGTGTGAAAATACTATGGCGCAAACCTTAGAAAATAGGCTGCAAACCAATAATTGAGAAAGATTTACCCACCAAGCTGAGTTGTAGATTCATACCGATGTGATTGAGACAGCGAAAAAAAATCAACAAACAAACATTAGTGAATGGCTGTAATTATGATTATATGCACCCGAGTGTATGGTCAAATATGCTATAGATCTGATTTCACATGCTGAATATGCTGAACCGGCAATCGGATATTTGGCCGTATATGAAAAACCGGAAGAGTTTTTAAAATTAGCGACAGAATTTTTACAAAAGTCTTAATCGCAAAGTGAAGCTAAAAAGCCGATCAATAGATCGGCTTTTTTTATATTTATTTAATATTTTCCATGATTTGGTCAAAATATTGCGCTCATGTATTCAATTTATTTTCATTGCTATAGATAAAGATATAGAACACAAAAGACAGAAACGATCTCCTTAATACGGAATAATTTAAATGAATGGCTTAAGCATTAAAATGCTGGATTAATTCCTGCAATCGAATTTCTGCATCTTGATTAAAAGCATTCGCTGCTTGGTGATACCAACGTTTTGCCATCTTTAAATCTAGATCTACACCATTACCTAGCTCATACATTAAGCCAATTTTATAGGGAGCAATTGCACAGCCTTGTTTTGCCGATTGCTTGTACAAGCTCATTGCTACATTATAATCTTGATCAAGAATTTCGCCCTTTTCATATATTTCAGCAAGGGCCGTTCTTGCGTTTATATTTCCCTTTTCCACTGACTGATTCAGCAGAGCTAAAGCGATATGAACCTCTGTTTTACATGGTTTTCTGAACAACAGCACCGCTAACTTCAGCATCGCCGCATCATCACCCTGATCAGCCGCTTTTTGATACCATCCTTGTGCTGTAACATCATTTTTTTCGACGCCGCATCCCGTTTCATACATTTCACCCAATTTAATTTGGGCTGCAATATCCCCTCTTGATGCTAAACTTAAATAATCATCATAAGTACGCTGATTGTTATACTTAAACTTTATTTTCTTTACTGGATTATAATCACTATCAAAGATTTCAAAACCGACATAGATTTTAAAGAGTTCAATCAATAACAGCCGAACCAATTGAGTATGATAAATTAAATGATCCTTTTCGCTAAAATAATAATATTGATAATAGCTTTCCAAATCTTCATTGATCTCTTCTTTTAAACTGTTTAAATCAGTCATCCATTTTTTTTGAATTTTGCCATTTTCAACATATTCGTATAAATATCTTGTTGAAAAGTTTAACCATTCTTTTTCAAAATCTTGTATTTGCCTATCCATGTAAAGTTCATCTTCTTCCGCTTGAATGACACATCTAATTTCTGCACCCTCTTTATAAAACGCATAGCTATAGCTTGAATTTGTGTCTGCAAAATCAAAGAATATCATCCATTTAATCGGTAACCCACTGCTCAGCAAGCTGCTCCATTTTTCAGGTTCAGTAAAAGCAAAATGCGCTAATCCGGCACTATTGATACAAACAACATGATCCGTCAGCCACTCTATATCTAATGCAGATTTTGAGTTTTCTTCAAAATAAACCAGCCAATCATTTACCAGTCTTTCTATATCCTGTTGATTGCCATTAAAGGGAATAACCACCCCAGCTTTTCTAACGCCCATAATTATGATTAAAATAAAAAATTTATACGATTAATTTTAAAAGACTTATATCTAATTTTTGTAAAAACTTAACATCAGAAAATCAACTACATTGCTAATTAACATTGTCTGTATGATTAGTATTTATATGACTGCTTATAGATAAAAAAAAGCCGATCATCTGACCGGCTTTTTTAAATACTGTATAAACTTAAGCGGCTTTCGCTTTCGCCATCAGCGCTTCAATCTCTTCTACAGATTTCACCACTGCAGCGGTTAAAACACGTGGACCATTTTGAGTTGCTACAACATCATCTTCAATACGGATACCAATACCACGCCATTTTTCATCAACAGTTTCATCATCTGGCGCAATATAAAGCCCCGGCTCAACAGTCACGACCATACCTTCTTCATAGGCACGCCATTCACCGTCTTGTTTATATGAACCAACGTCATGCACGTCCATACCGAGCCAGTGGCCTGTGCCATGCATATAGAACTGACGATAACCTTCTTTTGCGATGATTTCGTCAATATCTCCCTGCATGATGCCCAAATCAAGCAAACCTTGAACTAAAATACGCACTGCAACGTTATGCGGTTCTTTATACGAGTTGCCGATACGCACAGCATCAATCGCCGCAATTTGCGAATCGAGCACGACATTATAAAGTGCTTTTTGTTCAGGGCTAAACTTACCATTGACTGGGAAAGTACGGGTAATGTCTGAGGCATACAGTTGATATTCACACGCTGCATCAATCAGTACCAAATCACCATCTTTCAATTCTTTGTCATTTTCCACATAGTGCAAAATACAGCCATTTTCACCACCACCAACGATGCTGTTATAGGACGGTACACAGCCATTTATACCAAAGACATAATTCAGTTCTGCTTCTAGTGCATATTCCATCATGCCCGGTTTGACTGTTTGCATGGCGCGGGTATGCGCTTCTGCTGAAATATCCGAAGCAATCTGCATCAATTCGAGTTCATCATCAGACTTATGCAAACGCATTTCATCGATAATGCGATCCAATTGAATGACTTGTGCCGGCGCACTTGCACCCTTACGTGATTCACCGCTTGCAGCTGCAATCCACTGCGCCACACGGGCATCAAAATCTGCTTGCTGCCCGATACGGTAAAATAATTTATCTTTATTTTGTAATTTTTCTAAAATTTCTTCGTCTAATAAATCGATAGCAAAGGCTTCATCCGCGTCATAGTCATCAATCGCGCCATCAATACCCGCACGGTAACCATTCCAAATTTCCATTTCACGGTCACGTTCACGGCAGAACAAACTATAGCTATAACCTTCTTCTTCGCTATCAAAGGTTTCAATCACTGCAACCGCTTCAGGTTCAGCAAAACCTGTTAAATAAAAGAAACTACTATCAGCACGGAATTTATAGTCGGCATCACGGTTTCGCATGGCTTCTTTGCTCGTGGCAATAATTGCGATACTGCGTAAGCCCATTTCACCTGCAAGGATGTCACGACGTTCCTGAAAATCTGCTTGAGTTAATTTCTTCATTGATATGCTTCTTATACGCTTGGACTATGATTGATTTAATAGGATGATGAACTCCTTAGATAGAGCCCATCATCTATTAATTATTAATGCAAAAAGAATGCCTTAACTTGGACGGTGTGGGGTGAACATTTCAACCACATTGCCCGCTTGAGCCAATGAATTTTTAGCGCTCAGTTGTAGCAACGGTGTTTCTGAAACATCAACTTTGGTACGTCCCATCGACAGACTCACTGGGATTAAACGAACAAATTCGTATAATTCCTGATAGCTTTCTTCACCTTCTTCATCATCATCTGAATCTTCAAATTCTACTGAAGCGACATCCTGTAAATGCTCAATCAATTCTTGTTCATTGGTGCGCAGATGACCTGCCGCTAAACCAAAACCAAGAACAACACCTGCACACCAATCTGCCAAGGCTTGCACACGCTCACCTAGCAAGTGATCATCATCTGGTAATAAAGGAAGATAGTCGAGTTCATCATCTGAAAGTGAATGAGCTACATCTTCTGCTTCTTCAGTCAACAATGCCACCGCATCTTCGTCTAATTCAGCTACATCAAGCGTTGCTAAAATTTGTTGCCACTCTTCACGACTCGGGGGTTGTGACACACAAACTATACCAGTGAGTAGACCGTGTAACTCACTTGGGCTTGAAATTTCTTCAATTTTAGAAAAATTCTGGGACCAATCTGACCAACCTGAAATATCGTCTTGCATTCGCTTATCCAATCTCTATACTTCGTATATATTACCTTTGTTTGCAAGACTGTGCGACTACGTTATGTTAGAAGAATTACAGCGTCTCCAAGCGCATATTAGCGTTTTAAAAACGCGACTGGCGCAATTTGAAAGCGAAAATGGTGCCTTACAAGATGAGAAAAACTCATCTAATGAGCAGCATCATGCTCAAATTGTACATAAGAACGGCATTATCACCTCGAAACAAGAAGAAATTGAAACACTGAATGAGCAATTAACTGATTCACGTGCTCAACTTCAACAGCTCAATACTGATGCAACTGCTTTGGCTGACCGATACAGCCGCCTCGAAAAAAGCTGTACTGATCTAAAAAATCGTTTTCAGGAAATTTTGGCAGAGCGTAATGAGTTACGTATCGTCAAAGAAAAAATGCAAAATGAACAACGTCATGCTCAGCAAGAAATTCAAGGTTTAAAGCAAGAACGTGAACGTCTGCTTCAAAAAAATGAACATGCCAAAGCCAAAGTTGAAGCGATTATTCAACGTTTAGCCATTTTAGGTACTGCTCAAGATCAACATGCACAAGAAATTCAACAATTGGCGCATCCGGCTGAAAGCAATGAGGAAGTTTGATCATGAGTGAACAAATTGCAGTTGATTTAAAAGTTCTAGGTCATAGTTTCCGTTTAGCGACGACCTCTGACCAACAAGCAGATTTAGAACGTGCAGCGCAGCTGCTGAATGACAAATACGATGAATTTCGTCGTAAAGCGCCACGTATGGAACCAAGCAAGTTGATCATTATGGTCGCACTTGAGTTAATGCAAGAAGTCCTGTCGATGAATAAGAGTTTGCAAGAATATGCAAACTGCGAACTTTTGTTGCAAAATATTTTGGAACAAGTGGAAGAATTGACTGATTAATCGGTGGTTTAGTGATTATACTTTGCCCGATTGCTTCATTTTAAACACTTTGTCAGCGTTTGGTGATTTGCCAATAACGCTGAATTCGTTATACTGAGTACATCTCTGAGGTGTTCGCCAGCTAGGTCTAATCCCCTGCCGATACTTAAACTTATGGATGTGTTCTGTATATTCTGAGCGTATGCCCTCCTCGTGTGGGAAACCCAGCGAGTGTACGTCGCGTCCACCTTGAACTCATCGGGTTCAGGGTCACGACATTTGCAGCGGCATCTTCGGAGTGTTTATCTTCCAAGTCATTAAATGAATTTTCAGCATTCAACTCAATTCAAAAATATTCTAAAAAATTCACTATTCTATTTCTGCGCTATTCGACTCCTGTTCTTTTCTTAAAAACTGATGTTACGCACATAAAAGTAATTTCGCATTTTTAAAATAATTTTAAGCCTATTCGACGGAGTCTTACATCTAAGGATTAAATAAAGAGATTAGCCTTCGGCTGGAGATACTTTTGTTTCGACAAAAGTACCCAAAACCATTGTCATCCGCAAAACTCGTTCACTACCGTCAAATTATTCAAAGCATCACAAAAACATTTTTGATTAGAAGTAGTCCTGTCTTAAACACTTGCGGATGACGTTACCGCGTATCGTTGTTTTATTTGAAGCAAATTGCGCTTTGATGTTACTGCGTAACATCAGTTAAAAATTTTTATTCAAGTTTGTTCACCTTCAAAAGCTGATTTAATCCGCCTTATTCAATTTTTGAGTTGTTCCAATTTAGCTTGCTGCCCATCTAAAAATCGATCCATTTCGGGAAGTATTTGGCGTAAATATTGAATAGATGAAATAGCTTCATCCACGTTCACGACGCCTTTTTCAACCAATCTGTATTGCTGCTCGAGTAAAGCGAGTACTTGATTTTGATTCGGCTGCTGCCCCTGACTCATCTGTGTGTTTATTTGCTGAAATTGTTGAAATACCTGTTCACGTTGCTGTAATAACTGGGTGTGCGTTTCATTATCTTGTCTTTCTTGTTTGGGTTTGGAACTTGAATACTGTAAAACATTTTCCGTGGTTTGATCTGAATGTGTTTCGGACACTTTTTGTTGATCTAAAGGTAGCTGTTCATGAACCTCCTGCTGCCGTGGTTTTAAAAACTGAATCATCAACCATAAAATTAAACTAAACGTCAAACCTAAAACAATCCATTTTTTATTCATGATGCAGTCTCTAGACACCTTCTGATATTTAAAAAATTCAGAGCCGATTTGACTCTGAATTTACCTTTTTATTTAATTTTATCTAAATTATTAGTTGCCCCATCCTGCTGGCGCATAACCCAAACGAACACGCTGTGGGTGATTGCCAACTGGAACTGTGATGACTTTTTCACCTGTTGCAAAATCAATCACGGTTACTGCATCTGTCGCACTTTCAGAAATTACACAGCGTTTACCATCTGGGCTTTGCGTTGCCCAATACGGTTTGCCTGCAGCAATCAATTTGGCTGCAGTCAAAGTTTTACGATCGACGATAGTGGCATAATCATCCATGGTTCCTGCGACACATAGTTTTTCACCATCTCCACTGATGGAAAGCCCATGATGGCGTGAGTCATTCACCCATTTCGTGCGATCTGAGGGAATAGTTGTACTTCCCGGAAGCTGTGCAATGCGCGTGACTTTGTCTTGATTGAGATCATATTCGACCAGACCATTAAAAAATGAGACCTGCGCATAGATTTTGGATTCATCTTTACTAAATACAATCGGTCGAACTGAGTTTGATAAGTCTTTGCGTCCTACGGCATCTAAAGCAGGTCTAAAATCTATTTTTTTGAGGACTTTATAGTTTTGAGCATCTGCTATCGTGATGTAGCGTTTGCCTTTGGTAAAGTCTTGCCAAGAAGCATCCATGGCTGTTTCGACATTACCAATGGCTGAATTTAGGATTTTAGTACCGTTGGCAAAATAGATATTTTCATGTGGTTTATCGCCCGTCGCAAAACGTCCTAGTTCTTTGCCTGTGTTGATATCGAATATATGTACGACATTACCTGAAGATGCTGAAACAGCAACTTGTTGTCCATCGGGTGAAACCGCCATATGGTCTGCTCGAAATCCTTCAACGGGTGTGCGCCAATTGATTTTCCCCGTTGCAATGTTAATCGAGACGACATCAGCATAACTTGGGCGTGATGCAACCACCGATTTGCCATCTGGTGTGGAATACATGTCATCGACCAATTGATCATTTCCCTCTCCTGCCGTATTACGAATATAGCTATAAGCGATTAATTTTACTGGGTTGAGGTAAATTTCAGTGAGGCGTTGTTTTTTGTCGGGCACCATATTGATGACACCAACTTTCTGATAGTTTTTTGCAGGATTGATCACTGTAACCGTACCATCCCAATTATTGCCGACAAAAAAGACTTGCTGGCTATTGGGTGGAACGGGTGCAGTGGTTGTCGCTGCGAAAATAAGTGGCGACACCGTAACTGTCATACAAAGAAGTGTCCTAATCCAGAGATTCTTTTTCATTTTTATTGTCCATTAATTTGTTTTTATGCATACCTTTTGAGCTACGTCATCAGATAAGTGTCGCTTTTTAAGCGCAAAGAAAGCTTATTCAATATACAAGTGTAGATATAGCGTATTTGTTTTAATTCCGATGAGTTGTTGATTAAAACCAAGTCTTCAATCTGCATTCACTTTTTGGGAAGCAAAAAAAAGCACCCGAAGGTGCTTTTTTAGTTCATCAAATGATTAGTAAATAATTTGATTATTGTTGATTAGGTCATCTAGTTCGACTTTGCTCGTTTGATTGAGTAAGACCACGAGATCTTGTGATTCGTATTTCAGACCTGATGTGCCATCACGGTCAATTGAAATCACAGCTGAATCAGTTTCTTCGTCATATGCTACTGTTACAAACTCTGCGAGATTCGCTTCAGTTGCATCGTCAGAAAGTAATGAAGAGATATCGATTTGGTCAGCAATAGAAAAATCATTTACTGTTGTTAATGTATTACCGCCCAAATTGTCATCTGCAAGAAGGTCAAAAACAATATCATCACCAATAAGTAAACTTTCACTTTCTAATGAGAACATCGCAAACGATGCTGTCGCAGTCACTGTTTCCTAACTCTGTTTCGAGCTGGGTTGTAAGTACATTTACATCTTGAATTGAGGTTTCAGGGACTGTAACTTTCACTACAAAATCTTCAACTTGACTACTTGAAGTGCCTTGATAAGCATAATACCCATCTGAATCTTTGCTTACTGATATACCATTTACCGAAACTTTGGCATCAACTAAAGCATCAAGAGCAGCAGATTTAAATTTCACACCATTTACATTCACATTTGCCTCTGCATCATTTAGAACTTCTGCATGTAAAGTAAATTGTAAAACTTTCTCTGGAACGCCTGCTTCCGGAGCTATTACACCAAGTTGATCCTGTCCATTTTGATTTTTCTCATCTGTCTTAGCAATTTGAGTTCCATCCGCAAATAGCACACCTTCCAACATATTAATTTGGAAACCACTTACATTTTGGACACCCGTAATACTCAAGTTAAAACCATCATTATAGTTGGTTGTATCAGAGTTGTTTAAAATCATTGAATTGACAGGATATTTTTCACCTGAATACGCTTCATCAAATACAATCCAGTCACTCGGAGTACCTTTTTCACCTCCAAAGTCTTTAGGGAAACTATTTGAGAAATTAAGCCCAAGCTCATTCTGAGTCAGAACTTTGTCAATTTTCTCCCAATTGATAATAATAATTTCAGAAACGTTAATTTCACTTTTCAAATTAGTAAAGATTCTTAGCGCTTCGTTAATTTTATTGAAATCATTACCATACTGTGGATCATTGATAATAGCTTGCATCTGTGCAGCAATATCTACAATTTTCGCACCCGCAACAAGATCATCAGAAACATAATTACCTTGTGCATCTTTATAAATCGTACCTAGGTTTGGAACGTTAATCACTGAACTTGACGCACCACCACCAGTTCCACCTGATGTTGACCCTGATACCGAAATTTCACTTGTTAATGTTGCTTTTAACTCAATGAGTTCAGCATTGCCAGTTACAGGAGTTGTAACTTTACCATCAGTAACTTGAAGACTTATCGAAGGCAATACAGCACCTGAATTTAGCTGATCCGCACCTTTCTGAGTTAAGGTTACAGATTGATCAGCCAATGATAATTGATAGAAACCGTCGGCACTAACTGTCGAGCCATTAGCAAATGTCACAGTCAGACTATCATTATCTGCATCCGATGCAGCATAAGCAGCAATTTTTTGACCGGCAACAGCTGCACCAACAGTGACTACTTCTGGTTCAATTTCAATTTCAGGTGCTACGTTTGTTACAGAAGCAGGATACAAAATTACACCGAACTCTAATTCTGAACTTGCAGTTGAACCATTCGATTTTTCAGTTGCAAGAGATTCAAGCTTCACGTTCAACTGTAAAGAATTACCCGTAACAGCCAAACTTGGTGGTGCAATCGCCACTAAGTTTGAACCTTCGATACTCATTCCATCAGCGACAAAACTTAAATTGCCATTTGTATCCGCAGTTCCAAGCAATACTCGAGTTCCGTCCTCTGTAATAGCATAAATTTTCATACCTTAATATCAGCATAAGATAGTGTTTGACCCGCGATGATTGGTGTTTTATTCCCAGCAGCATCTACGATTGTCAATACACCGTCTTTTGGCAGATTTGTTACCGTAATAACAAGCTGATCATTTGCTGTATTTGCATCTGAAATACCAAAATGCGCCCATGTTAATGTCACACTTTGATCTTCTATCGTAACCACTTGGGTTGTCTCAACTTCAGGAGCGATATTGTCCACTGGGACAGTTTTATCTACTTCCTCACCTGGACTACCTGATTTATCTTCATAGCTATCTGTAGGGACAGTTACCGTAACGTTACCATCAACACCCGGAGGTACTTCACCAGTCACCACATATGAGCCATCTGGTTGTTCCACTGGCGGCGTAAATGGTACTTCGATTGGACCATTTGGACCTTCAACAATGATTTTATCTTCTGTAATTGTCGATGGATCAACATCATCAGGATAAGTCACAGTGATCTTACCATCTGGTGTAATCGTCACTTCTGCTACAAGCGGAACCATATTGATGTTTTCGTTGCCTGTACCTGGTAGACCCAGGTTACCCGAAGTGTCTTCATATGAACCTTCTGGTACATTAACCGTAACTTTGCCTTCAACGTCCTCTGGCACTTTACCCGTTACCGTGATTGAACCGTCTGGTTGAGTCTCAGGTGTACCAAACTCAACCACGATGTCTTTGCCATTTGGATCTTTAACCGTAATTTGGTCAGGCGTAATTGTGGATGGATCAGTGTCATCAGGGTAAGTCTGTACGATGTCACCATTCGGTGTCACAGTCACTTCAACTTGTGGACGCTCAGTTGTCGCATGTTCAACTTTTCCTGGCGTAAATAAATATGCAAAACCAGATAATTTATTGTTTCAAAACAATATGATTGATGCATACAAAATACATGTGCAACGTGATGAAAAATTATGCGCAGATGATCAAGCTAAGAACCAAAAATGTGCAACTAAACTCTATATAGATGAATTTAAAGCGGGTGATTTTTATATTAATAATTCTGCTGATTTTTATTTAAAAGAAGGCGAATACCAATTTAAGGTGAAAAATTGTACAACTCATTGTAAAAATTATTCAGTTAGCTATTGTGTAAACGAAAAGTCACTTTTGAATAACTTATTACTTAACCTGAATCGCGGATAAGAAATTAACTTGAAAAAAAGGTGACTGAAAACCATTAGGGAGTTACCACACAACCTAAGCCTTCAGCCACCATGTTCGATTTTACATATTTCTTCTGCATCGTTGATGACTTTTTTCAGAAATTTGAAGCAAGCTATTGGGAATTTTTAAAACACAACAACAAGCGTTTGAGAATGCGGTCTTCTCAATTGAAAATTTCAGAAATCGTATTCATCGCAATTTGGTATAAATGCTCTCATTTCAATAACTTCAAAGCATTCTTCTTTTCATTAAAGCACAATCATAGTCAACTCTTTCGATATTTACCGTGTTACCAACGAATGGTTCATCTCATCAGAGCACATCAATTGGCACTGCATGCTTTACATTTTGCCTTAATGAAAGACTGTCAGAGTCAGTATTTATGGATCGATTCGACCACACTACCTGTATGTAAAAATCAGCGGATTCAACGGCATAAATCTCTAGCAGCAATTGCAACACGCGGCAAAAGCTCAATGGGATGGTTCTTTGGCTGTAAGCTGCATTTAATCATGAATCAGTCAGGAGACATGGTCAGTACAGCTTTATCAAATGGGCATACAGCAGATATTAAAATGGTTGAACAGTTGGTAGAAGGATTAAAAGCCAAGCTCTATGCTGATCGTGGTTATATCAGTCAGGAATTAAAGAGTAGATTAAAAGTACAAAGTACTGATTTAATTACCTATCACCGAAAGAATATGAAATCTGTACAACTCTCAACAGCAGATGAATATCACTTAAAGCAGCGTAATAAAATAGAGACTTTATTTAGCCTGTTAAAAGGGAAATATCATTTGGTGACGAGTAAAGCGAGAAGCATTGAAGGATACTTAGCTGGAATTTATGCATCTCTATGTGCTTACCAGTTATGCCATCAAAACAAGCCAACCATTCGAGTAATGGAATGATTGGCTTAAGCAGGATTCAGGTTACTTACAGTTGATAATAATGGCAAACCTATTATATTAAATAATGATGGCACTACGATTAATAATTGCCCGATTAGAGAAAATGCTCTAAATAATGTGATAAAACCAATTGAACCTAGTTTAGATAATATAAATTTAGCTGCCGATTCTTTATTTAAATTTAATGGTGGCAAACTAAATGATTTACTTCCTGCAGGTAAATCAAGCTTGAATGAACTAGCAACTAAACTTAATAACCAATATGCACGTATTGATATGATTAAGCTTACCGGACATACCGACCGTTTAGGCAGTGAAAAATATAATCAGCAACTTGCATTGCAACGTGCACTAACTGTCAAAAATTACTTAATGAACCAAGGGATTGCTGCTGACAAATTAAGTTTCGCTTCAGCAGGTGAAACTCAGCCTGTAACCAATGGTTGTTTTGATGTGCAAGATCGAAATGCCTTAAAAGCTTGCTTACAAGCAGACCGCCGTGTTGATGTGCAAATTCTTGGTATAAAAAAACCTTAAATAAGTATGCGTTCCTTAAGCTAACTAGTGTTTAAGGAACGCTTTATATAAAAAAGATAAAACCTATTTTTTCGGACTTTTAAGCTTGAACGCGTTAAAATGCCTTTGAGAATTTTGTGCTACTTTGAAATGAACCATGACTTTGAGCACCACCAGCCTTCGTAAACAACTCCGTAAGCAGCGTCGTAGCCTAAACCTATGGGAGCAACGACAAGCTGAACAACAAGTCCTACAGCGCTTAATCAGACATAGTTATTTTAAGCGCAGTCAGCATATAGGCGTTTATTTACATGCATTTGGTGAAATTCACACTCAAAAGCTTATCCACTACTGTTTTTCGCATCAAAAACACGTGTATTTACCCATGATTTGCAACATGGATCAGCAACTGGTTTGGGTTGAAATCTCACGTCATCAATACATTAGTAAACGTTTTTCTCATCACCCACTCGGTATGAAAGAACCCATGGCAAGTCGTGGGAAGCATGTTTCTCATCTTGACCTTTTAATTATGCCCTTGCTCGCTTGCGACAAGTACGGCACACGTATTGGTATGGGGGGTGGCTTCTACGATAAAACATTAGCAACAGCCCACTCTACCCCCTACCGTTTAGGACTTGGTCATGATTTTCAACTCATTCAAGATCCCTTGGTCCGAGAGGCATGGGATCAACTGCTAGATGGCTTTATTAGCCCATCTCAAACTTTAAGCTTCAAACGTTAATTTGATATTCTTGACACTGAGTTACACTTATAAATCACATATTTAGTCATTTTTTATACATTTTAATTGGCATGACCCTTGTAATTTAAAAAATACACATCACTATAAAAAACATGGCAACACCGTTGTCACTCATTAGGAGTGCCCATGTCTGAGATTATTATGAATGAAGAAAGCTTGGAAACTACAATTCCGAGCGTATTACCGCTCTTAGCGCTACGAGATGTGGTTGTATATCCTCACATGCAAATTGCACTGTTTGTGGGTCGTGAAAAGTCGATCAATGCAGTCAATGTCGCACGTGACAGTGACAATCTTGTATTCGTAGTTGCACAAAAAGATTCGCTTACAGAAGAAATTGATCACGACAATTTATATCAATACGGTACTGTCGCGAAGATTGTGCAAGTTGTGAATCATGAGAATGATGAAAACTGTATAAAAGTACTGATTGAAGGCTTATATCGTGCCAAGTTAGAAAAAATTATCGATGCCGATAATTACCTGACTGCCGAGCATTCATTAAGCCCAATGACGGTTTCTGTAGACTCAGAAACTCAGAATAACCGTGTGGAAGAATTACGCACCTTATTTGCTCAATATGCAGAAGCAAAATTGCGTAACGCACGTGAATTGATTGCAGCAGCCAATAAAATTGATGATTTGCTGCAATTATTATTCTTCGTAGCAACACGTGTTCCTTTGAATATTGATGTCAAACAAAAATTCTTAGAGCATGATGAATTTGAAGCACATTTAGCTGAACTCATGACCTATTTATTACAACAGTCAGAAGAACAGCAAATTGAACAAACTTTACATGATTCTGTAAAACGCCAAATGGAAAAGAATCAGCGTGAATACTTCTTAAATGAAAAAATGAAGGTCATTCAACGCGAACTTTCTGACATGAATGGCGGTGCTGAAGATGACGTTGCAGAAATTGAAAAACGTCTAGCTGAAGCCGATTTACCTGAACATGTACGCAAGAAAGCTGAAAATGAGTTCCGTAAGCTAAAAGCAATGCAACCTGCTTCGAGCGAAGCTGCTGTCGTGCGTAACTATCTAGAAGTTATTTTAGATACGCCTTGGAACAAAGCCAGCAAAGTCAGCATTAACCTTGCGAAAGCTCAAGATATTCTTGATGCCGATCACTATGGTTTAGACGACGTGAAAGACCGCATCGTGGAATACCTTGCTGTTCAATCACGTGTGAAAAAGCTTCGTGGCCCAATCCTGTGTTTAGTTGGTCCTCCAGGTGTAGGTAAAACTTCACTCGGTGAATCTGTTGCCAAAGCAACTGGCCGTGAATTTGTCCGTATGGCGCTTGGCGGCGTGCGCGACGAAGCTGAAATCCGTGGTCACCGTCGTACATATATCGGTGCGATGCCGGGTAAAATTGTGCAGTCTTTGACAAAAGTTGGAGTAAAGAACCCACTGTTCTTACTCGATGAAATTGACAAAATGGCGCAAGACTATCGTGGCGACCCTGCTTCAGCATTGCTTGAAGTCCTAGACCCATCACAAAACAGCAAGTTCAATGATCACTACTTAGATCTTGATCTAGACCTTTCTGAAGTGATGTTCATCTGTACTGCAAACAGCATGAATATTCCAGAAGCTTTGCTTGACCGTATGGAAGTGATTCGTCTACCGGGTTACACCGAAGATGAAAAAGTGAATATTGCTGAACGTTACCTTGTTCCAAAAGCCATCAAGAACAATGGTCTACGTGCAAAGGAATTAACCGTTCACGAAGAAGCCATTCGCGATATCGTACAACGTTATACACGTGAAGCCGGTGTCCGTAGCTTAGAACGTGAAGTGTCGAAAATTGCACGTAAAGTGGTAAAAGAAGCAGTGAGCAAGAAAGCGAAAAATCTTCAAATTGAAGTGAATTCGAAAAATCTTCCTGACTACTTAGGTCCACACAAATTCGACTTCGGTATGGCCGAAGAAGAAGCTGAAGTGGGTCGTGTAAATGGCTTGGCATGGACATCTGTTGGTGGTGAACTGCTAACGATTGAAGTTGCGGCAGTAAAAGGTAAAGGCAAGTTCATTACCACCGGTTCTCTTGGCGATGTCATGAAAGAATCGATCACTGCAGCGATGACCGTTGTACGTACCCGTGCAGATGAACTAGGTATTGAAGCGATTCGCTTTGAAGAAACAGATGTGCATGTGCATTTACCAGAAGGCGCAACACCGAAAGATGGTCCATCTGCTGGTTTAGCCCTGACCACTGCTCTTGTTTCAGCGTTTACAGGCATTGCGATTCGTCCAGATATTGCGATGACCGGTGAAACCAGTCTTGGTGGCCGTGCAATGCGCATTGGTGGTTTAAAAGAGAAACTTCTCGCTGCTCACCGTGGTGGCATTAAGCTTGTCTTTATCCCACAAGACAACGTTCGTGACTTGGCTGAGATTCCAGACAATGTCAAAGAAGGTCTAGAAATTAAACCAGTGAAATCGATTGATGAGATTTTACCACTAGCCTTGGTTGATATGCCTAAACCTCTTGCAAAGACACCGATTGTCAAAGCAACTGAAGGTGGCAAAGCTGCTCGTCACTAAGCGCTAGCAACTCGTAATAAAAAAGCCCTGTTTCGACAGGGCTTTTTTATATCCATTTTTTTCGTGCTGAATATTCGGAACTTTTCATTCAAATCCTTCGCAACTATTAGACTCAAGACTCAAGACTCAAGACTCAAGACTCAAGACTACAGCTACAGCTACAGCTACAGCTACAGCTACAGCTACAGTTATTGTGGATCACTATTTCAAAGTCGACATCAAGATCAATAAGAGCCAATAAGAAAGTCTTACAATATTTGCATGCTATTACTTGAAATATCGCCCTCTATCCCACATATATAGTAAAGAGATATACGCGCTGTATGTTTCTTTATTGGTTCCAATCACGTCTAAAAGCGTGATGATCATTGGAACAAGATGGTCATCTACATCTCCAGGTAGATGACCTTTTATCGCAGTCCACAGGCTTTCGGGGCTGCGTTTTTTATGTCATGTTTTTAAAGACATGCTATTTCAAATTTAAGATGGTTTTCACCAAACCATCAATCACTTGAGCCATTTTGTCTAAGTTTAATTTATCCAGGGTATCTTGCTCAGTGTGATAGTGCTTATTACGATAAAATGCCGTATCAGTGATCATCATCGCCGGCATATCAAATTGCCAATAATTCATATGGTCTGAAAAATCCACACCCTGAATAAATGAGGGTGAAATCAAGCGTTCACATTGCAACTGCTTCAAAGACTCCATCGCCGCACAATACGATGAGGTTAAGTCACGAGACTGAATGTTCCCCACCGATGCAATAAAATTTGTAT
Organism: Acinetobacter sp. YH16040_T; assembly: GCF_024605785.1. Lineage (NCBI taxonomy): Bacteria > Pseudomonadati > Pseudomonadota > Gammaproteobacteria > Moraxellales > Moraxellaceae > Acinetobacter > Acinetobacter sp. YH16040_T. The sequence continues at coordinate 2,411,432 of NZ_CP094541.1, forward strand.
GCGATGGATAAATCCACTTCAGCCCAACAGGATATTCTTGGGTGACTTTGGGATCAAAATAACCAATCATTTCTAGAATATATACACCTGAAATTTTATCTTTTTCCTTTGCTACCGATTTTGCGTGAATAAAACTGCCCATCGACTCTGTTCTAAAATATGGCGGTTCTTCGAGGGTATAAAATACAAACTCAATATTTTGTTTTAAACGCGCTTTTTCAGCCGAAAGAATCCGTGCAGCTTCGAGTACACCTGCAACACCGGAGGCATTATCATCAGCGCCATGCTGCTCCTCAAATACATCGTAATGCGCGCCAATGATCACTCGATTGCTATGCCCTGCATTTAAGGGACAGACTACATTACGGTATGGTTGGCTATTGACGGTATAGGTTTGAAAACGACAATTCACACCAAATAAACGCATCTGCTCACGAATCCAAGCAGACACGCGATTTAACTCTTGTATGTTCTTATAGTTACGATATTCAGCTTCATTACCAATAATTTGTTCTAAATAGACTTTTAAATTATCCGGTTCAGCGGTTCTAATATTGTTGGCATACGCCGAAAATGAACACCATCCAAAAATTGAAAGGATTGCTGCCTGCTTGAGCAAAAATAATTTACCGTCCTGCCATGTTTTTTTCATTGTTATTATTCCAATTTTCATCTTCGATCTAATCTGCTTATGCTGCGTATTTAAACAGCAAGCAGAACACGATTTCAATTGCAAATTGTGTCTGAACATACAAAGTGCAAGCGAACCGTTATAATGCTCTTTTGTATACTTTCAGGCGCTGTATGAAAATTCGTATTCTGACAATCGGTCAAAAAATGCCAGCATGGGTTCTGACGGGTTTTGAAGATTATTTCAAACGTATTCAGCCTTTTGTTCAAACGCAGATCATTGAACTGCCTATGGCCAAACGTGGCAAGAACGACTCAGAAGCCGATATTTTAAAATACCGTCAAATTGAAGGTGACAGCATTTTAAATGCCATGAAATCGAATGAAGTACTGATCGCCTTAGAAGTCGGTGGTCGTGAGTTCAGTACGGAAAAACTAGCTGAAACCATGAAAGGCTGGATGCTTGAAGGCAATGATGTGGTTTTAGCCATTGGTGGGCCAGATGGACATTCTGAAGCAGTACGTAAAGCTGCAGCGTGGCATTGGTCTTTGTCTAAACTAACTTTGCCGCATCCAATGGTTCGTGTCATGCTCATCGAACAGCTATACCGTGCAATGAGTATTAATCATAATCACCCTTATCATCGTGCGGGTTAATCTAAACGGACATCCAGCGTATACAGCAATTACAGCGTTGCAACAATGAAACAAACCGTTGAAATTATCCGAATTGTTACGCTGAATAATTTAGTGCATGATCATCATATTCATTTAAACAACCAACGGCGACCGCGATGAATTTACAAACACTTCCAGGTTTATTTATTTCCCATGGCTCACCTATGCTTGCCATCAATCCTGAGCAAGTCGGTCCTGCGTTGGAACGTTTAAGCCTGAATCTTCCAAAACCTGAAGCCATTGTTATCATGTCAGCACATTGGGAAAGTAACGCACTAGAAGTAAGTACCAGTGCCCGTCCTGAAACTTGGCATGACTTCCGTGGTTTCCCTGCGGAACTTTATGATATTCGTTATCCAGCACCGGGTAACCCAGAGCTTGCAGAAGAAATTCTCCATTTGCTTGCCAATGCAGGGTTATCGGCACATGCCAACAGCACCCGTCCACGCGATCATGGCGTTTGGATGCCGTTATTGCATATGTATCCTGATGCTGACATTCCTGTGATTGAAATATCACTGCCAATGACCATGTCTGCGCAAGAGATCTATAAAATTGGACAAACGCTTGCACCTTTACGTGACAAGCAAATCCTGTTGATTGGATCGGGCAGTATTACTCATAACTTACGTGAGTTGGCTTGGGATGGACGTGCAGCAGCCGTGCCTGAATGGGCGTCTACATTCCGTAATTTTGTGGTCAATAAGCTCACTCATCAAGATTTTGATGCAGTTCTCGATTGGCAAAATATCCCGTTTGTACAACGCAACCATCCGACCATTGAACATTTTGCACCCATCTTCTTTGCGATGGGTGCAGGCCCCCGCTTCTCTATTGTTCACAGTAGCTTTAGTATGGGTTCGCTCGGTATGGATATTTATCGTTTTGATTAAACGTGGAAAAATGAGATAGATTGACTTATTCATAATTTATATTAATAAGTTAACAAATTATTATTTATGGATACATTTTGCTACTTATTTGAGCTGAATGTATTCATATTTTTTTAAAATGAATGGGTTATGCTACAGGCTGAAATTCACTTAGAACAGTTAGCGTAATGAAATTAAAATATTTAGCGATCGCCCTCTTCCCTTTAGCCCTTGCAGCATGTCAATCAAGCGATATCCAAAAAGCTGGAGATTTAGCCGTGAGCGTATTACAACAACAAAATGCTGATAAAACTTTAGCTTCATATCAATGGAGCACCACCACTGAAAATGCACCAAAACCTTTGGTTTTAAATTTTCTAGAAAATGGCACTTTGGGTATTTCAACCAGTTGTAACAGTATGTCAACCCAATGGAAAGTGGAACACAATACGCTTGTAACAGGCAACATTGCATCTACCATGATGGCGTGTCCTGATAATGCGATGAAACAAGAAGGACTTGCATCTTCACTCTTTAGTGACCGTAAAGCACCTTTTGTTTTAAATACCACAGATCCACAAAACCCAACGTTAACCATTATCTCTGCAACAGGTGAAAAACTGGTTTTCACTGGAAAATTAACACCTGAAACTCAGTACAACTCACAAGGCGAAACGATTTTCCTTGAAATCAGCCCTGAAACTAAACAATGTACAGGCGTTGCTCCACAAACTTGTTTGCAAGTGCGTGAAGTGAAGTACGATGAAAAAGGCCTAAAAACACAAGTTGATAAAGACTGGACCTTATTTTACGATCAAATTGAAGGCTTTAAGCACACTCCTGCAGAACGCCAAATTATTCGCGTAAAACGTTTTGAACGTAAAAACCCTGCTGCTGACCAATCAAAATATGCCTATATTTTTGATATGTCAGTCGAACGTGAAGCCGTAAAAGGTACGTTGTAAGTTACAGCCGATAAAAAACCGAGGTCATCGCCTCGGTTTTTTTATATCTACACAACCGCAAACGCTGATTGGATATGCATAGTATTCAAATCACGATGTACTGTTCAACCAACGCTTTAGCGATGTTAATCTAAAGCTACTTCTTGCAAATTACTGAATTCATCCTGACGAATCGCAATCAACAGACAGATATTTTTAAGCATACAGCGAATTACCCATTGACGCGATTTTGAAGCAAAACAATTAACTCAAAAGACGTGGGTTCTCGTAGAAAATAAGGCTTTACCCGCCCAAATAACTCTCAAATTAACGATGGCAGTATGACATTCTTAGTGGCTGTAATTACATTGGCCACAATTATGATGTAGAAAAGCATACTTTGCGTTTTATAGGAGATGTAGGGAGTACACTGAAGTTCAGCACACAGTTACATCGGTCAGGGCTTCATTTTTAAACGTTTGCTCAGCCAACCCTTAAATTTTCACTTCAACGTTATGGATAGCGAAATCCAACTTACCCAGATGAGCACTAATTAAGAATCCAATATATTCCAAACCATTCAGCCATAAAAAAACCGAGGCTTGAGCCTCGGTTTTCAGTTCAGCTTACGGAGAACTTAGTAAACGCCTTGAGCAAGCATTGCGTCAGCAACTTTTACGAAACCTGCAATGTTCGCACCGTTTACGTAGTTCACAGTACCATCTTCTTCAGTACCGTATTTCACGCAGTTGCGGTGAATTTCTTTCATGATCGCGTGTAGACGCTCGTCAACTTCTTCGAAAGTCCAACCCAAACGAATTGCGTTTTGAGACATTTCAAGACCAGAAGTTGCAACACCACCCGCATTAGATGCTTTACCTGGTGCATAAAGAATTTTCGCTTCAACGAATTTCTCAACTGCAGCCAAAGTAGATGGCATGTTTGCGCCTTCAGCAACACAGATTACGCCATTAGCAAGAAGAGCTTCAGCATCAGCTTCATCTAATTCATTTTGAGTTGCACATGGAAGCGCGATATCACATTTGATAGACCAAGGACGTTGACCTTCTAAATATTCAAAACCGTGCTTAGATGCAAATTCAGAAATACGGCCACGCTTAACGTTTTTCAATTCCATTACTTCAGCAAGAAGTTCAGTTGTGAAACCGTCTTTTACGTATACAGTACCTGCTGAGTCAGAAAGTGAAACCACTTTCGCACCTAAGTACATTGCTTTTTCAGCAGCGTATTGTGCAACGTTACCAGAACCCGAAATCGTTACAACTTTATCTTTAAAGCTATCGCCACGAGTTTTTAGCATTTCCTCAGCGAAATACACAGTACCGTAACCAGTTGCTTCAGGACGCGCAAGTGAACCACCGAAAGTTAAACCTTTACCAGTGAACACACATGCTGTGTCGTTGCTTAATTTTTTCATCATACCAGCCATGTAGCCCACTTCACGGCCACCTACACCGATGTCGCCCGCAGGGATGTCAGTGTTAGAACCAAGATGACGGTATAATTCGATCATTAATGCTTGACAGAAACGCATGATTTCGCCTTCAGATTTACCTTTAGGATCAAAATCTGAACCACCTTTACCGCCACCCATAGGAAGTGTAGTTAAGGCATTTTTGAAAGTTTGTTCAAAACCTAAGAATTTAAGAATTGAAAGGTTCACTGATGGGTGGAAACGCATACCACCTTTGAATGGACCAATTGCTGAGTTGTATTGAACACGGAAAGCACGGTTAACTTGAGTTTGACCTTTGTCATCTACCCATGAAACACGGAACTGAATTGCACGCTCAGGCTCAACAAGACGTTCTAGCAAACCGTAGTCAGCATATTGTGGGTTCTTTTCGATGAATGGCCAGAGGCTCGTCATCACTTCTTCAACAGCTTGAAGAAATTCAGGTTGATGTTCATCACGTGTTTTAACGTAGTCTAGGAAGTCGTTAAGGCTGTTATATTTCAACACTTAATCCTCAGCAGATGTATGGATCAAAATTGATCACAATTTTGATCAAAGATATATTTTGGCGCAAAATATTAAATATCTTTTGTAACTAATCAGCAATAGTTTTTTTAAAAAATCTTTAAATTCTTTAAAGAACAGCGATTTAAATTGATTACTCAGATATTTTAGTTATAAATATTATTACTTTTAGGAATATTTTAATGAATTATTTTGCTCACTTATGATGCATCTATAGACCCATTTTTGCGCACAGCAATTCATACTGAAACATGCTAGAATTCAACGTCCTCTTTGGTTTTTCTCTGCCTTCATTTGTACTCGCGACTACCCATGACTTCTGAAATTTCCCTCATCCAACAAATTGATGCCCTATTGCCACAAACTCAATGTGGACTTTGTGGACACCGAGACGGCTGCTTACCCTATGCCAAAGCCATCAGTGAAGGAGAAGAAGCCAATAAATGTATACCCGGTGGTCAACCTGTGGCAGATTCACTAGCAGCGTTATTAAATCGTCCACACTTAACAGCAGAAGCCAGCGTTTGGCCAATCCAAAGTGATGGACGCCCGCAACGGGTTAAAGCTGTGATTCGTGAGGATGAATGTATTGGTTGTACCAAATGTATCAGTGCCTGCCCTGTCGATGCCATTATTGGCTCAGGCAAATTGATGCATACGGTCTTGACGGATTTATGTACGGGCTGCGAACTCTGCATCCCACCGTGTCCAGTGGATTGTATCGACCTAGTCGAAGAGCTTGATCATGTGCCATCTGAACCTGTTCGAATCGCAGAACAGAATGATTTACGTCGCCGCTACTATGCACATATTCAACGTGAGGAAAAACGCCGAATTCATCGTAAAGGCCCTATTGTACGCGCAGAAATTGATACGGAACTTTTTGCCCAATTTTCGACCCAGACAGACTTGGTACCGGTCATTGAAGTCGTGGAAAAACCTGCTACGCCAGTCGTTCAACTCGATGCAAAAACCACCATTGAACTTGCAAAAATTCGTACACAAATTAAGAAATTAGAAAAACAACTGAGTGTTCGAGAAGATGCAAAAAAACGTGAATTACTCCATACACTAACGCTACAACTAACACAACTGCAAGGGGCTTAATCATGGCTGTTAAAAACATGACTAAGAAGCAAATTCAAACTTTTTTTGAACGCTTACGTGAGCAACGCCCCAACCCGAAAACCGAACTCAATTATAGTAGTCCATTTGAACTTTTGGTGGCTGTTACCCTATCGGCACAGGCCACAGATGTCAGTGTCAACAAAGCCACAGACAAGCTTTTTCCAGTGGCAAACACTCCTGAAGCTATCTATGCGCTAGGTGTTGACGGACTGAAGGAATATATCAAGACCATTGGCCTGTATAACTCTAAAGCGGAAAATGTCATCAAAGCCTGCAAGATTCTGATTGAGAAGCATAACAGTATCGTTCCGAATAATCGTGCAGATTTGGAAGCCTTACCCGGTGTCGGTCGTAAAACTGCAAATGTGGTGCTGAATACTGCTTTTGGACAACCAACTATGGCAGTCGATACGCATATTTTTCGTTTAGGGAATCGAACAGGATTGGCTGTCGGCAAAAATGTTCTGGAAGTAGAACACCGACTCGTCAAAGTCATCCCCAAAGAGTTTATTGTTGATTCACATCATTGGTTGATTCTGCATGGGCGTTATACCTGTATTGCCCGCAAACCCAAATGCAATGAATGTATCGTGTCTGATGTATGTAATTGGAATGATAAGTATGAGTTTGGTGCAGTGAAAGAGTTAAATCTTAAGAAGCAATGATGAAAAAATATGTTGAGCTTTTTACTAATAGCAATATTTCGAAGTGCGTTCCTAGTAGCGATTAAAAGCATCTTTAAATCAATTTAGCTAGATTAAATGAAGAATTTCTGCCTACTAAATCAGAGTAGCCTTTCAAATAGAACTATATTGCTCCCTTGTCTGACAAAATGCGCATATTATGGGCAGCATCCTGATGCCCTTGACTTGCTGCTCGTTGGTACCAATATATAGCCTGCGCATTGCTCTGTTCTACATGAATCCCCTGCTCATAAAAAACACCAAGATTATACTCAGCTTCCGCATTCCGATATTCAGATGCTTTGATAGAATATTCGTATGCCTGTTCATATTTCCCTTGTTCGACATATAATTTTGATAATCCTTCGTAAGCCTTGCTTGGATCATCAGCTACTCCCTGAAGATACCACTTTTCAGCTTCCGCATTTCTTTTCTGTTTTCGGTACAAAGTACCTAAGTTATTTTTAGCATTTTGCTCATTTAACAGGCTTGCCTGCATGAAGTATTTTTCTGCTTTTATAAAGTCTTGATCTCGTCCTGCTCCATTCATATAAATCATACCCAATATGTTGATTGCTTCAGCATCTCCTTGTTGTGCAGCAAAATTTAATAAATTAAAAGCCTGCACATAATCTTTTTGAATATTTTTCTGGCCTGTAAAATACAAAAAACCCATACCCGCTATTTTCTCTGTCGATGTTAAATTCTTATCATATACAATTTTACATAACGGATTGCTTTCAACTAATACAGGACATTGCTGTTTTAAAATCTCTGCTTCTGTTTGTACGTCACTCTTACAGGCAATAAGGCATACATTTATAAGAAATAACAAGCAGGTATGTCTATTCAAATACTCCATTATCTAATTCTCATAATCTGAAAAAATCTTATTTATTTAGACATTTTTATTTGGTGTCTTTGTTTTCTAACTCTTTTTTTAACTTTTCCAAGCGTTTTTTTTCTTCTTCAACTTGCGGATGTACCTGATACTTTTCAGATACATGTACAAATTTACGCATTTCACGGCGTTCAGCCAACTCTTCCACTTGCACCTTACGCAACATTTTAAAGCTGACAAATAATAAGCCCAATAACACCGCCACAGCGATGATGACCATTATAACCAAAGCAAATTTCATAACAGATTCGCCCTAAAAGCCACATAAAAAAAGAGCCCCACTATGCAGTAGGACTCTTTGATTGTCAAAAATTCAAAAAAGTTGAATTATTTAGACTGATCTAAAATCGCGAACAAATCAGTTTGAACTTGATCGATTGGACGAAGACCATTTAATTTGTCATAAGTCGGTGCGTTTTCGCCAGAAGCTGCACGACCTTGGTAGAAACCAACCAATTGCTCAGTTTCAGCATGGTAAGAACCTAAACGCTTACGAATTGTTGCTTCTTGGTCATCCGGACGTTGAACAAGGTCTTCACCAGTTTCGTCATCTTTACCTTCCACTTTTGGTGGGTTGTAAACGGTGTGATATACACGACCAGATGCAGGGTGTTGACGACGACCAGATAAACGTTGAACGATTTCTTCGTCAGGTACATCGATTTCAATTACATGATCGATGCTGATCCCTTCGTTTTCAAGCGCTTCAGCTTGTGGAATCGTACGCGGGAAACCGTCAAAAATGCAGCCGTTGACACAGTCAGGTTGAGCAATGCGTTCTTTTACAAGACCAATAATAAGCTCATCAGATACAAGGCCGCCATTATCCATGACGCTTTTAGCTTGTAGACCTAATTCAGTACCTTCACGAATCGCAGCACGGAGCATATCACCGGTTGAAATTTGTGGGATATCGTAGCGCTTACAGATCAACTGAGCTTGTGTCCCTTTACCTGCTCCAGGTGGTCCGAGTAATATAATGCGCATAAAAAAACATCCTCATTTTAAACATTGTATATGACGCTATGTAGTGATCTAAACCCAAGATTCAGATCATCTTCCAGCATCTAATTATAAGAAAGCCACAAACAAATGTATTGTACCCGCGATAAAACCGGTTACACCACCCAAGACAATTAAAATCCATTCGTCTTCCTGAAATGCAGGACGTAATAGATTTTGAAATTCTTTCGGTGTTAGCTCACGAATACGGTCTCTAAACATTTGAAAGATTTTCTGTGCACGGCTCGCATTAAACGCAGGGTCGCATACAGGCACCATCGTAATTTCAATTGAGCGATCGATCAAGTCTGTCTTGAGTTTTGCGTACTCTTTTGGACCTAAAGACAACTGTAATGAGGTACGAACCAGTGGAGATTCCATAATTTCATTAATATGACGTTTCACAATGCGACGGGTCTTATCTTTCTTCCCGCCATACATCATTTCGGTCATGATGGATTTTAACGTAATTAGGTCTTCTGTTACTACACTTGCGAATACATCCGAAACTTCTTCTTGGCGTTTCATAAACGCCCCTTGAACATTGTACGTTCCAATACGTGGAATCACAGGTTTCATCCAAGGGAATTTACGATCTTTAGTTAATTCAAATAATTGCAAATACTTAACAGGGTGCGGCTCAATGGGATTAAATACCATCCAGATGGCAATCCAGTTGGTCAAAAAGCCCCAGATTGCTGCCCATAATGGAACCGTCCAATGCCAAGGCACCACAAACCAAACGATCATCTGGAAGATACCAAAGAACATCCCAATCAAGGCACTGATATGCCAAATAAAGTTGATTTCTTTTTGGCCAACTTTAAGAAACATACGCACCATCATGAGACGATCTGCTTCCATTTGACTCACCACCATTTCACGCATATCAACAAGTGACTCTACGTTCATGGTCAGTTCGGTCACGAGTTCTTTTAAGGTATTTGGTAGCTGTTTGTGTGCTTGGGCATAAATACGGCGTTTAATTGAATACGGTAGGTTTTCCCAAAGCACCGCATTTCGGTCTAGCATGACTTCATCAATCAAATGTTCAAGCTCAAAGCCAACTTGTTCACCAATGATGCGCGCCATGTCCTCAGGATCCATTGCATCCAAAAACTCACGCAAGGAACCCAATTTAGACAATGTATTATCCGTAATAATGCCAGAAATACGTCCAGCTTTTCTTGGCACAATCCCCTGCCATCCCACGGGTAATGGACCTAAATGGAATCCCCAGAAATTAATTGGGTAAAACACCATTTTCAGTGCCATCCAAACGTGTGCCCAGGTAACGAATGCGGTAACAGGGATAATACTCAGCACAGCCCAAAAATCGGGACGTTGCAAAAAGGTTTGCCACAATTCGTTAACATACTCAAGCATGCATAACTTCCATATTTAATTTTATTCAGTGAGTGCGGTTATAAAATAAAGTTGATTATTTTCACTACAAACCAAAACTTAAAGTATATGAGATTTGTAGTCTCGGTTCGGTTTCCACAATCACATTACCTGATTTGTCTTCTAATTTTTCACCCGCACCCAAGCCTACACTAAACGTACTAATACGCTCGGCACTCAACATCACATAAGCAAGATCGATACCACCACCTAAACGCGCTTCATCTTCACCATCTACTTTCTTGGAGTCGATGTGGCCCGCATAAGCTCCGATATAATAACCATTTTTATCTTTGCCAGTGAGATGAACTGGGTAACGAAAGCCGACTTGCCCACCAGGTATTTTATCATCGTTCAAGAAAACACCAGCTTTTGCATAGGCAATGCCATATGGGTTTACCCACTCACCATTCACGTGAATAATTTTTTGAGTAAAACCTGCTCCAACATTCCATGGTTGATAACCCTTACCTGTTAACTTTGCCTCAGGTAAAAATGAATTGTCATTGGCATGTGCGATGCTTCCGAGCATCATAAATGCAAGCAATGGATATAATTTATTCATTGTTTTCACAAACTTCCTTAGTATTATTTTTTGGAATATTCCTTTTTTATACGTTTCGACTTTAGCAGAATAATATGAACTGTTATACACAAAGCCCCATATTTTTCATGTCTGCAAAGTCAAAATATAGACTGCAATCACAGCAGAGTCTTTTTTATTTATCAAAAAAATGTCAGTTGCGCTAGAATATGCCTCTTCCGTTATTTTAGCTCTCAGTCTTTAAGTCGATCGCGTATGAAGCAGCATTATCCTTTAAAAAATGTCCAGCAAGAAAAGCGGATTTATCGTAATCGCGTGGTGATTTCGATAGGGATTGTCTCCTTCTTTATGCTGTTGCTTGTGGCACGATATGCATATTTGCAAATCAAAAGTTATGAGACCTTTTCGACTGCTGCCGATCAAAACCGAATTCGATTGCAACCGCTTGCACCTTCTCGTGGTTATATCTATGACCGTAATGGTGTGTTATTAGCGGATAATTATCCGGTTTTCTCAGCAACCATGAGCCGTGCGGATGTTGAAGACATTGATGATACGGTAGAGCGCCTAACGCCTCTGTTAGAACTGACTGATGAAGACATCGAACGTTTCAAAAGTCGGATTAAAACCTCTAAAAAGACTGAACGTGTTTCGATTAAACTGAATTTAAATGAAAATGATATCGCCCGTTTTAGTGAGGTGAAATATCAATTCCCAGGTGTCAATATAGAGACCCAAATGACTCGCTACTATCCACATGGCGAACTGTTTGCCCATGTGATTGGCTACGTGGGTCGTATTAATGACAAAGAACTAAAAACGATTGATAAAGATTTATACGCTGGCTCAAACCTGATCGGTAAAATTGGCGTTGAAAAATCATATGAAGAACTTTTACATGGAATGCCGGGGAATGAGTCGGTTGAAGCCGATGCCTTTGGTAATGTGTTACGTCACCTTGGTCGTAAAGATCCGATTCGTGGTAATGACTTATATTTATCCCTAGATTATGGACTACAAATGGTCGCTTCAGAGCAGCTCGCAGATCGACGTGGTGCAATTGTTGCGATTGACCCACGTACTGGGGAAATCCTTGCTCTTGTGTCCAGTCCTAGTTTTAACCCTAACTTATTTGTTACCGGGATTAGCAGCAAAGATTATTCTGAACTACGTGATAGCCTCGATCAGCCATTATATAACCGTGCTGTACAAGGGGCTTATCCACCGGGTTCAACGATTAAGCCAATGTTTGGTCTAGGTGGTATTCATTATGGTCTAGTGGATTGGAGTACTGCCATTTCAGATCCGGGCTATTTCACGCTTCCGGGTGACAGCCATCGTTTCCGTGACCACAAAAAAACTGGTCATGGCTCAGTTAATTTACACAAAGCTCAAGTCATTTCCTGCGATACCTATTTCTATGTCTTGTCCTATCGTATGGGCATTGAAAAAATGAATACTTGGATGCGTCAGTTTGGCTTCGGTGAAAAAACCGGTGTAGATTTACCAAGTGAAAGTACGGGGCTATATCCAAATCCTGAATGGAAGCTCCGCACACGGAAGTCCAACTGGCTTAAAGGTGAAACCATTTCTGTCAGTATTGGTCAAGGTGCATTTACAGCAACACCATTACAACTGGCGATGGCAACTGCCATTACCGCTAATCAAGGCTCTCATGTTACACCTCACGTTTTGCGTGAAAGTAAAGGCGCTAAAGTCCACAAAGTACATAACGCCCCGAATGGTCGCATTCAATTTAATGGTAAGCCAGATGATTGGATCAAAATGCGTGATGCCATGATTGATGTGGTTCAAACAGGGACCGGTCGTGGTATTCGTACCCCAATGTATCAAATCGCAGGTAAAACAGGCACCGCACAGGTTAAAAGTATTGCCCAAGGTAAACGCTATAACGAATCTTTATTGACAGAGCGTCAACTTGACCATGGTTTATTTGTTGGTTTTGCCCCTGCGGAAAAACCTGAAATTGCGATTGCCGTCGTTTGGGAAAATGGTCGTCACGGTGGTTCTGCTGCTCAAATTGCGAAACCGATGTTTGACTACTGGTTATTAACACGTAAAAAGAATCCAATTCGTCCTGCAGGCCATCAAATTAGCGGTGGTCTCATGACTGCAGGTCTAAAACCGAGTGAATTACCAAGCGGCTCGAATATTTTATCTGCCGATCCAAATGCAAGCCCAACTGCACAGCAGAACAATAGTGCAACTCAACAACCGAATAGTGCAAATACAACACCTCGTGCTGCCAGTGCCGCACATGCAACCGATGAGGAATAATTCATGAAAAATCAATTAAGAATCATTGGGGGTGAATGGAAACGCCGTCAACTGCCTTTTGCCAGTATTGACGGTTTACGCCCTACACCTGACCGTGTCCGCGAGACATTATTTAACTGGCTCATGTGGGATGTTCAAAATGCCAAAGTTCTCGACCTGTGTACAGGTTCAGGTGCTTTGTCGTTTGAAGCACTCTCACGTGGCGCAGCAGAAGCCGTTTTAATTGAACCTGATCGCACCCAAGTGAAGTTTCTCATGGACAATTTAGAACTTTTAAGAGTCAGTAAACAACGCGTACAACTTAAAAACATGACGGCACAACAAGCCATTCCTAACTTGAAAGACCAATTTGATCTGATTTTCTTAGATCCACCATATAGTCTTGATTTATGGCAAGAACTTGCTGAATTGGTCGATCCGTGCATTGCAGACAATGGTTTAATTTATATCGAAGCTGATCGTGATCTTGCTCAGTTAAAACTCCCGAGCAGTTGGCAGCAAATCAAACAAACCAAAGCTGGGACGGTGTGTGCAGGCTTATATAAAAAGGCTTAATGTAAATGCACACAAAAAAGGACGTCAATGCGTCCTTTTTTATTACTTGAAAATCATTAAACCTGTGGTCGAAGTGGACGCTGGCTGTTAAATCCACCTGTGGTTTTAGCTTTATCCACGGGCGTCACTTTTGGACGTTGTTGCTGTGGTTTTTGCTGCTGGGGCTTACTTGTATTGGGTTTAACTGGCGTCTGAGGCTTTGAGCTTGGACGCTGCACATTTGACGGATGCTGAGATGAAGGTTTCTGTACATTCGGGTTATGCGCATTTGGTTTATATATATTGTCTGGACGGCTATTCGAATTCGATCGTGGTGAGTTTGGTCGATGTTGCGGGCTATTCACTCGACCATATGAGCGGTCATAACGCTGACTTGAGTCATAGCGCTGTCCGTATGTACCACCATGTTGACCTGAATTACCATATTGATTTGCATAGCCATATTGATTCGAATGGTATCGGCCATCATCAAATGGCGCCACGACACACCCTGTAAATGTAACTGCCACCACAGATAGCAAAGCAACTTGTTTAAGCATGCGTAGCACTCCTCTTTGATGAAGAGCATTTTCACTTATCGAAATGAATTTAATCGGAAGTCTGTGTACATCTGCTGTATTTAAACATTCATGTTTTATTCATCATTTGACATCCAATTTTGCTCCATTTGCTCAGTCAGCCACATTTATATAGAAAAATTCACTACAATAGCACCACGTATTTCAAAGCTGTAATTTAATGACTTGGCTGATTTTTATTCTTGGTGCCATCTTTGCGGGATTCGTACAAGGATTAACAGGGTTTGCATTCGCCCTTATCGCAATGTCATTTTGGGTTTGGATACTCCCCCCACAAATAGCCGCACCCTTGGTGGTCTGCGCTTCAGTTTATAGCCACTTCATTTCATTATCATCAGAACGTAAAAGCATTCCGATCAATAAAAAAATCATTTATCCCTATTTAATTGCAGGAATTTTAGGTGTACCACTCGGTACCTATTTATTAGACAGCATTAATCCAGATACATTTAAATTGGTTTTGGGCGCTTTTTTAATGTTTTGGTGCCCAATTTTATTTTTTAATCCTAAATTTTCATTCATCCAAAAATCAGGGAAATGGGCGGATTCTAGTATTGGATATATTGCTGGAATCTTGGGTGGTCTTGGAGGCTTTTGTGGTGCATTACCCTCTGCATGGCTCATGCTGAAAAATACACCCAAAGCAGAACAACGCTATATTTTGCGACATTTCAATTTAGCCATTCAGCTCGTCACACTCATTAGCTATCTGCTACAAGGGATCATCCATCGTGAACATCTGCCCTATTTAGCCGTGCTGTTGGTAATTATGGCTTTTCCCGTGATTTTTGGTGCCAAACTTTTCTATCGTATTTCAGAACGCCAATTTAAGCATATCGTGTTAGGGCTATTATTTTCTTCAGGCTGCTTCTTGGTGACAATGAGTATCTTAATCTGATAACTCAAAACCTAAAGATATTTGTAGAAATTATTCTAATAAAACGCCTTTTCAGTTAGACATTCACATCTTGTAACAATGACACAGTTCACATTTAAATAAAAATTAGCCAAATGGTAAAAAAGTAATTAATTTTTCTGACGAAAATTAATAGAATATTGCACCTCATAATTTTGCTTAAAATAAAACCATGAAAAAGTTCATCCTGCTTGCAGGTGTAACTCTGCTTAGCGGCTGTATGTTTGGCACGTCCAGCGAAATTAAAAAAGCTGAAAAACTACTCTCACATTTTCAGTGCAATAATATTGAAAGTTCACATATGACTCATAGCTCGATTACAACTTTCCATGAAGAAAAACTAGCATCAAGTAAACAAAAAGTCGTGTCTTATATCGATAGCTATAAGCAAGGCGAAAAGTTATTTCGTATCCCGCTCATCGATGTGGTTGACCAGCAATACATTATTTATAAGGCGGCATGTCAAAATCTGGGCGGTATCCATCCCGATTTTCATGATTAAATTCAATATAAAAGTCTAAACAAAATCATCTAAACGTAAAAAGGACAGCCAATACTGTCCTTTTTTATTGGATTGTTAGATTAGTAATAGCGTGTATCGACACTGAATTTTTCAGGAAATTTGGCATGTATTTGCGCATAGAAACCCATGATTTCCGCCATATCTTTTTCATAATCACCTGTAGGATAAACAATTTTACCCACACCTGTTTTTTTCTGCGCATAGTCCATATAAGCTAAAGCAATCGGCACACCCGCTTGCATAGCAACATGATAAAAACCAGTTTTCCACTTCTCTTGTTTAGCGCGTGTCCCTTCAGGCGTCACTAACATGACCAATTTCGGATGATGCTTAAATAAGTCAGCCATGAGCTCAACCATACTTTGACGAGCTTCACCATCTTTTTTTGGACGTCGATTAATACCAATCCCGCCCATGGCACGTACAAAAGGCCCAAACGGGAACTTCATATAACTGTCTTTAATAGTGATGCGAACATTTACCCCTAAAGCTTTCAGGGCAAGGCGTGCATAAAGTGCATCCCAATTACTGGTATGTGGCGCTGCAATCATGACACATTGGTCGATATTTAAATCCCAATGGTTATCAATTTGCCACCCCATTAAGTTCAGACTTTTTTCCGCTGTTTTTTCAAACACAATTTGCACCGACAGTTTTTTCTATGCCGCAGAGTTTAACAACGCAAAATAATTATAAAAGCCTATATTGTTTAGTTATTCACCAATTAATATATAAATGTCCTTTAGCGTTCACTTTTAGGTAAATCACCAATATTTCACTATTTACGAATTTTAAAAATCAAATGTCTGTTTTGATGTATTAACCAAACACACAATTGTTAACAGGAATAGGCTATTTTTCTTGAGCAATAAAAGTCACGCTTAGCATTATATTGGGTACATACGGTGTATAAATCTCATGAAAAAACTAATGCTCGCTCTCTGTATGGTCAGTGCAACCCTAACGGCATGTTCAAAGACCAGCAATGAATCTGAAACCGCTATACCACCAGATAATAATGTCATTGCTAATACAGACGCTGCCTCAGAAAGTCCGATTGCCACAGGTGATAACACCGAAAATGCACTTGATTGGGCAGGTGAGTATAAAGGGGTTCTACCTTGCCATGATTGCAAAGGGATTGAAACTGAACTTGAACTCAAACTTGATAAGAGCTATGAACTCAGCCAAGAGTTTTTAGGTAAACCTGCGAACACTGAAAATAAAGTGAAAGGCAGTTTTAAGTTCTTGCCAGATCAACCTGGAATGATTCAACTTGATGCCGAGGGCGACAATCGAATTTACTTTGTAGGTGAAAACTTTATTGAGCTTCGTGGTGATAAAGGTGAAAAACTAGAAATGCCTGAAGTAAATCTTAAACTCACCAAAAAGCTTGATTAGTGTTTTACTCTAACTAGGATTGTTATAAAAAAATCCCCGCAAAAGCGGGGATTTTTTAGATCGGATGATCAGTATGAATTACATCATACCGCCCATGCCACCCATACCGCCCATATCAGGCATAGCAGGTTTGTCTTCTGGGATTTCAGTGATCATACATTCAGTTGTAAGCATAAGACCTGCAACAGATGCAGCATGCTCAAGCGCAGAACGCGTTACTTTAGCTGGGTCAAGAATACCCATTTCAAGCATATCGCCATACTCTGAAGTTGCAGCGTTATAACCGAAGTTACCTTCACCGTTTTTCACAGCATTGATTACAACTGATGGCTCATCACCAGAGTTTGCAACGATTTGACGAAGCGGCGCTTCAATTGCACGACGTAAAATGTTGATACCAACATTTTGGTCATCATTAGCACCAGACACACCTTCAAGTGCTTTTGCAGCACGTACAAGTGCAACACCACCACCTGCTACAACACCTTCTTCAACTGCAGCACGAGTTGCATGAAGTGCATCGTCAACGCGATCTTTCTTCTCTTTCATTTCAACTTCAGTTGCAGCGCCGATTTTGATTACAGCAACACCGCCTGCCAATTTAGCAACGCGTTCTTGAAGTTTTTCTTTGTCGTATTCTGAAGTTGATTCTTCAATTTGAGCACGAATTTGAGTTACACGTTCAGCAATTTGCTCTGCAACACCTGCACCATCAACAATTACTGTGTTTTCTTTAGAAACAGTAACTTTATGAGCTGTACCTAAGTGCTCAAGTGTAGTTTGGTCTAAAGACATACCAACCTCTTCAGAAACTACAGTCGCGCCAGTTAAAATCGCGATGTCTTGAAGCATCGCTTTACGACGATCACCAAAACCAGGTGCTTTAACAGCACAAACTTTGATAATGCCACGCATGTTGTTTACAACAAGAGTTGCAAGTGCTTCACCTTCAACATCTTCAGCAATGATAAGAAGCGGTTTACCTGTTTTAGCAACAGCTTCAAGTACAGCAATTAATTCGCGGATGTTGCTGATTTTTTTATCAACAAGAAGAATGTATGGGTTTTCAAGTTCAGCTGTTAGTGTATCTTGTTTGTTTGCAAAGTACGGGCTGATGTAACCACGGTCAAACTGCATACCCTCTACAACATCTAGAGAATCTTCAAAGCCTGAACCCTCTTCAACTGTAATTACACCCTCTTTACCGACTTTTTCCATTGCTTGAGCAATAAGTTTACCAACAGTGGTGTCAGAGTTCGCAGAAATAGAACCTACTTGTTCAATCGCTTTAGAGTCAGATGCAGGTTTTGCAGTCGCTTTAATTTCAGCAACTACAGCTTTAACCGCGATATCGATACCGCGTTTAAGATCCATTGGGTTCATACCCGCAGTTACTGATTTAATCCCTTCATTAAGGATTGCTTGTGCAAGAACAGTTGCAGTTGTTGTACCGTCACCCGCGATGTCGTTGGTTTTTGAAGACACTTCACGAACTAGCTGAGCGCCCATGTTTTCAAACTTGTCTTTTAACGTGATTTCTTTAGCAACAGAAACACCATCTTTAGTGATGTGCGGCGCACCGAAAGAACGGTCGATGACAACGTTACGGCCTTTAGGACCTAAAGTCACTTTTACAGCATCTGCAAGTACATTTACACCCGCGATCATTTTTGAACGCGCTGAATCACCAAATTTTACATCTTTAGCTGACATGTCTAACTCCGAATCTTTTTAAAATTTTTAACAATTTATGATGAATAAAAGGGTCTAAATGCGTGTACGAAACTTAAGCTTCAAGTACCGCTAAGATGTCAGACTCTTTCATAATAAGAAGCTCTTCGCCTGCTACTTTTACTTTTGTACCGGCATAAGTGCCAAACAATACGTTGTCACCAACTTTAACGTCTAATGCACGTACGCCATTGTCAGTTACTTTGCCATTACCTACAGCGATTACTTCGCCTTGAGCAGGTTGTTCAGCTGCTGAAGTACTTAAAATAAGACCACCAGCAGTTTTAGTTTCCTTTTCAACACGGCGAATCACAACGTTGTCATGCAAAGGACGAATATTGCTCATAGTTAACTCCAGACTAAGTCTATTTACTAGATAAAAGACGATGACATTTTGATTTCCATAAGCCATCGACAAAAAATAATTTAGATGACACTTTTGTGGGGATGGAAAAAAACCCTTCAAGGGCAAAATTTAATTTTTTTCATTTTTTTGTATTTTTTTTCTTCAAAATTTAAATTTAAAGGATTAAAGCTCATCCAAAATATGAGTACTAAGATTTTCTTCGAATATTTTTAACTTTGAATGATAAAAATAATGCTGCACATTCATCTGCTCATCAATGACATTAAAACTGTTGGCAAGGTTCTCGTGTAGGCGATATGACGTTGCAGTTCCAGCATGAATATCCCAAACTGGATGCGCAGCACCTAAAGCATAAATCTGATTGAGGTCATAGCTGGCTGGAACATGTAAATGCCCATGCAATAAACCATTTAAACCGTGTTGACTCCACTGTTCGAGTGCCAAACGCCCTTGAACAGGACAATCTTTCACACCATGCGGGTCATTGGGCGGCGTATAAAAAGGTTGATGCGCTATGATTAATTTCACTTTATTGGGCGGCGCATGTTTAAGTAATTCCTCGACATGATGTATTTGCTCCAGCGATACATGCCCTCGCGTATGGTAACGACGGCGAATACTATTGATCCCAATTAAATAAAAATGCTCGGTTTCCAGTACATTTTCCATGGCACCAAAAAAAAGTTGATAACGTGCAAAAGGACTAAAAACACGGTTCCATAAATGATATAGCGGAATATCATGATTCCCCGGCACAACGATATAAGGCAGCTTTAAGCTTTCTAAAAATTGCTTACATACATAAAACTGACGATAGCGCGCACGTTGGGTTAAGTCCCCACTCGCAACCACGGCCTCGATACGCTGTTCGTGACAAAATTGTTGAATAGCGCGCATACACTCTAGCTTTTCAGTGCCAAAATGCAGATCAGACAGATGCAGTATCATGTGGCACCCGTATCTTTAAGGCTTGTTTTTGCACTCGAATTTTAAGCGGCGGTTTCATTTCTACAATCTCACCATCCACAGCAACGGTCATTTTTTTTCGTTGGGTATGTATGGTGACTTCATCAGCGGCGAAACTATACACATCTGGTGCATTGTCGATATTGCCACGGATTAACTGCCATAAAATTTTAAATAACGTTTTCTTATCACTTTTTGCGACCACCACACCTGCAACTTTACCTGCCTCTGCATCCTTAGCAATTTGCAAGTTTAAATCGGCCAATTGCAATTGATTATTGCCAAAAAAGATCAAGGGCGTTTTGACTGGATAAATATGATGATCCACTTCGATTTCCAATTTCAGCTCTTTACGATCTCGAATGAGCACATCCAAACCTGAGGTATAAGCATGTAATGGGAAACGACAAAACTTTTGATTATAAAACTCTCTTTTTTGTATAAATAAAGGATACAAGCCCAAACTGGCATTGTTTAAATAGATATGTTCATTGATTTGCGCCACATGTACCTGCCGATTATTGCCTGTCGCAATCACCTGTGCCGCTTGAATTAAATCGAGAGGAATATTGAGTACCCGCGCCACATAATTAAATGTGCCCAAAGGTAAGACCCCCATAGGAATATCGGTATGCATCAACTGATGAGCAACAGCATTTAAGGTTCCATCACCACCTGCAGCAACCACAACACCCAAATTATCAGGGTCTTTATGGCGTGCAAATACCTTGCTCATTAAAGTATCAAAACTCGCTTCCTGCCCAAGCTCAAATGACTGTATTTCGAAATTATGATCGGATAATATCCGCACAAGTTCCTCGTAGACTTCATCTTTGTTTGCAGCATGAAATCCTGATTTTTTATTATAGATAATAGATAAAGGCTTGGCTTGTTTAATCACTTTTTATACATCTTGGCCGCTTAGTATTGTATTTTGTCGAATTTAACAGCAAATAATAGCGCCTTTATGTAAAAATCGAATTACCACCATTTATTTAATCAATAATAATTCTCAAATATCAATTACATGCAACTTTTTGTTTTTATTAAAAATAACTATATAAAATATTGTCCATCACGTTAATAAATAAAGTTAAAATTCGCGATAAAATCTATTAAGTTATTGTATTTTATTTACATTTAACTTAAATAGCATTAACTACCAAAAAAAATCTACCACTTCTTTAGTCTTATTTTTTTTATGATTTTATGCTTTAATACAGCCACTTTTTTTCATCTTTTATCTGCATGATGTAACCCATGATGCAGATTATACTTTGTACGGTTAGTACATTTTTGAGATAGGCCTCACCATGACCCAAGTGAACGCACCAGAATTCGTTCGTCACCCTAAGCTAATTGCTTGGGTGGAAGAAATTGCCAAATTAACCAAACCAGCAAAAATCGAATGGTGTGACGGTAGCGCAGAAGAATATCAACGTTATATCGACTTGATGATCGCTAACGGCACTATGCAAGAACTTAACCAAGAAAAACATCCTGGTTCTTACCTTGCTAATTCTGATCCTTCTGACGTTGCTCGTGTTGAAGGTCGTACTTACATCTGTTCTGAAAAACAAGAAGATGCAGGCGCAACAAACAACTGGGAAGCTCCAGCTGAAATGCGTGCTCGTCTGAATGGTTTATTTGACGGTTCAATGAAAGGCCGTACTTTGTACGTTGTTCCTTTCTCTATGGGTCCTTTAGGTTCTCATATTGCTCACATCGGTATCGAACTTACTGATTCTCCTTACGTTGCTGTAAGCATGTCTAAAATGGCTCGTATGGGTAAAGCTGTTTATGACGTACTTGGTACTGACGGTGACTTCATTCCTTGCGTACACACTGTTGGTGCTCCGCTTGAAGAAGGTCAAAAAGACGTTGCTTGGCCTTGCAACCCTGAAAAATACATCGTTCATTACCCAGAAACTCGTGAAATCTGGTCTTACGGTTCTGGTTACGGCGGTAACGCATTGTTGGGTAAAAAATGCCTAGCTTTACGTATTGCATCTTCTATGGGTCGTCAACAAGGTTGGTTAGCTGAACACATGCTCATCCTTGGCGTGACAAACCCACAAGGCGAAAAACACTACATCGCAGCTGCATTCCCTTCTGCTTGTGGTAAAACAAACTTCGCGATGTTGATTCCACCAGCTGGTTATGAAGGTTGGAAAATTGAAACTGTAGGTGACGATATTGCTTGGATCAAACCAGGTGAAGACGGTCGCTTATATGCAATCAACCCTGAAGCTGGTTTCTTCGGTGTAGCACCTGGTACAAATACCAAGACTAACCCGAACTGTATGGCAACTCTTCATAAAGACGTGATCTATACAAACGTTGCTGTAACTGACAACGGTGAAGTATGGTGGGAAGGTCTTTCTAAAGAAGTACCTGCTAATCTAACTAACTGGAAAGGTCAGCCACACGTTGCTGGTGAAAAAGCTGCGCATCCAAATGCTCGTTTCACTGTTTCAGCGGGTCAATGTCCTTCTATTGATGCTGACTGGGAAAATCCAGCAGGTGTTCCGATTTCTGCGTTCATCTTCGGTGGTCGTCGTGCAGACACAGTGCCTCTAATTTCAGAAGCATTTGACTGGGTTGACGGTGTTTACAAAGCTGCAACTATGGGCTCCGAAACAACTGCTGCTGCTGTTGGTCAACAAGGTATCGTTCGTCGTGACCCATTCGCAATGCTTCCATTTGCGGGTTACAACATGGCTGACTACTTCTCTCACTGGTTAGAACTTGGTGAACAAGTTGCTGCTAAAGCAGAAGCTGCTGGCAACAAACTTCCTGGTATCTACAACGTGAACTGGTTCCGTCGTGATGCTGAAGGCAACTTTGTATGGCCTGGTTTCGGTCAAAACATGCGTGTTCTTGAGTGGATCATTGACCGTTGTGAAGGTCGTGCAACTGCTGTTGAAACTCCAATTGGCCGCGTACCGACTTACGAACAATTGAACTGGACTGGTTCAGACTTCACTAAAGAACAATTTGATCTTGTAACTTCACAAGACAAAGAACAGTGGATCAAAGAACTTGAAAGCCACACTGAATTGTTCAACAAACTTGGTGATCGCTTACCTAAAGCACTTAAAGCACGTCAAGACGAGCTTTTAGAAGCTGTAAAAAAATCTGCTTAATCCGCCTTTAATTTCCCTCTTTTAAAAGAGGGATTAAGGAAGATTTAAAAGACCGCCTTGCGCGGTCTTTTTTTATATCAACTAAGCCACATCTTGAGCTTTTTGCTTTATTCGTATTGCCATTAAGTATTCATCCAAAACATCAACTTCAGCTGCACTGAATTGCAAATATAACTTTGTCCGTCTTTGCAAAATATCTTCAGAACTTCTCGCCCACTCCTGCTCAACTAAATAATCCACTTCTTGAGCATACAAACCATGTCCAAAGTTTTGACCCAATTCATCAATCGAAGTTAAATGATTCAGTAAAGCCCAAACACGTGTTCCATAAGCATGTGCCCAACGACTGGCCAGGCTACTCGAAACACCTCGCACTTTTTGTTGGATTTCAACCATCAACTGCTCTATGGATTCTAAATTTTCCGCTCCGGGCAATGTTGCATCAGCTGTCCACGGTTTGGATCGATGATGAAAAACCGTTTTAAGCTGATCTAATGCCGCTTCTGCAAGTTTTCGGTAAGTAGTGAGCTTGCCACCAAAGATTGAAAGTAATGCAGCCCCTTCTACATCCGTCAGTGCCAAGGTGTAATCTCGCGTGACTGCAGCTGGATTATCTGACTCATCATCACACAGCGGGCGCACACCTGAATAAGTTGAAATGATGTCCGTTTGCGTCAATTGAGTTTTAAAGTGATCATTTGACACATCAAGCAAGTAATCGATTTCTTCTTGGCTTATCTTTACTCGATTTGGGTCTGCGTGATATTCACGATCTGTCGTGCCGATCAGTGTAAATTGTTCTAAATAAGGGATCGCAAAGACAATGCGATGATCATCATTTTGCATAATAAAAGCTTTATCACCCTCAAAAAGTTTTGGAACAATGATATGACTACCTTGTATCAGCCGTATACCATAAGGTGACTCTTGCTTTAACCCCTGTTTTATAAAGTCAGCGACCCAAGGACCTGCCGCATTCACCAAGACTTTAGCCTGCACATTTTGCAATCCCTTGGCATTTTTTAGACATACCTGCCAAATTCCAGCTTTACTATATGCATTTAAACATTCTGTTCGAGTCAGAATCTGTGCACCATGTTCTCGTGCTTGTATTGCATTGAGTACAACTAAGCGTGCGTCATCTACTGCACAATCGGAATATTCGAACCCTCGGGTAAATTTGGATGCTAAAGGACTAGCGTCCACATCAAATTCAATACCATTTGAGCCTGAAAGCTGTTCTCGCTTACCCAAATAATCATAAAAGAATAATCCAGTCCGAATCAGCCAAGCCGGACGTAAGTGCGGTTCATGTGGCATGATAAAACGCATCGGTCGAATAATATGAGGGGCTTTTTTAAGCAGAACTTCGCGCTCTGCCAGTGCTTCACGTACCAAACGAAATTCTTTATGTTCCAAATAGCGCAGACCACCATGAATTAATTTGCTACTTGCAGATGAAGTGTGGCTCGCGAGATCGTCTTTTTCACAGAGCAAAACACTTAAACCCCGCCCCGCTGCATCACAGGCAATACCAACACCATTTATTCCACCACCAATGACCACCATGTCATATATTGATTGTTGTTGTGTATTCATCGCTCCCTCCCGCTATGTCTTTTTATTCAACAATGCTTCGTTTTCTTTGCTTTATTATTTTTCTCATTGATCATGCTTTTTTGATCAAGTACCTATTTTGATCAAGATATCTGTACGCTGAGTTTTTTATATCCTTCAATAAATGAGAAGTTATATTTTAAATGTACGTTTAAAAGCCTGCTGGCTCAAGTATGAAATCAATCATTTTAAGGCCCAAACCATTATTCAAAGCAAAATTCATGACAAGTTGTTGATTTGTACACTTTTTAAACAAAACCTCTTTTTTAGTTTACATTTCATGCTTTTCGATACGCATAAGATATTTTCACATAATAAAAAAAGATGGATTTTAAAATGACGGAAGAAATTGTTACTCAATCAAATTTAGATACAAAGACCCGAGTGAAATCCATTCTCGGTGGTTCAGCCGGTAATCTTGTTGAATGGTACGATTGGTATGTCTATGCAGCATTCACCCTCTATTTCGCCCATGCTTTTTTCCCTCAAGGTAGCCAGACTGCACAGCTTCTCCAAGCTGCGGCCATCTTTGCAGTCGGTTTCCTCATGCGACCCATTGGTGCATGGATTATGGGGATCTATTCAGACAAAAAAGGTCGAAAGTCAGGTTTAACCCTCTCCGTCACACTCATGTGTATCGGCTCATTGATGATTGCCATTTCTCCAACGCATGACCAAATTGGTATTTTGGCGCCGATTATTCTTGTGGTTGCACGACTATAGCTAAATACCAAATAAATCATTACAGTAATCTTTAAATAATTTATCAATATCTTTAACTCTAAACTTAGTTCGAATCGCCTTGACTCGTGACCACATATTTTCTATTGGATTTAAATCTGGACTATATTTAGGAAGCCACACAATGTAATGGCCTGCACAACGTATCAACTCCTGAAGTCTTTTCCCTTTGTGAAAGGTCGCATTGTCCATAATCAAAACACTGCTTTCTTTCAACTTAGGTAATAAATCCTGTTCAATCCAACATTCAAATACTTCTGTATTCACAGAACAATTAAACACACCAACTGTCAACAATCTATTTTCGATAATTGCACCGATCGCATTACTGCAATTCTTCAACTGCCAGTTAAATTCACCTTCAGCACGTGTTCCTTGAAGGCTATAACTATGAGTTCTGGTACTTTCACTTTGAAAACCACTTTCATCTATGTAAATCAGAGGCAATTTCCCTTCTAAACACTCTATGAGATTTTGAAATTGCTGACGTTGATTTTGATCTGCTTTAGGATGCTTTAACGTCTTTTTTTACGCGATATTCCTGCGGCATGTAATGCATTAAATACCGCATGAGTGCTTACTCCTAAACGTTCAGCTCGCTCATACTGATAATCATCAGGATATTGTTCAACATCCTTCAATATTTGCTCTCTGCTAATTTTAGCTGGACGGCCAGGAATAGGTTTGTTTGTAGTGGACTTTTTCCAGTTCTGAATCGTTTGTATACAGATGTTAAAATGCTGTGCTGCTTTTCGCACAGACATTTCATCTCGAATCATAATTTCTATGACTTTGTCTTTAAAATCTTTTGAATATCCCATATCTCTATTGTTCTATAGTTTTTAGGATTTGGCTATAATTCAAGGTTTAAGTGTCGGCGGTGAATATGGCGCTAGTGCGACCTACCTCAGTGAAATGGCTGACCGTGACCGTCGTGGTTTTTTTCAAGCTTTCAATATGTGACACTGATTGCAGGTCAGTTGACTGCACTGTGCGTACTACTTATTTTGCAATGGTTGCTGACAGAAGAACAATTGCATGATTGGGGCTGGCGTATTCCGTTCTTTATCGGTGCGTGTTTAGCGGTAGTGGTTTTCCGCATTCGACGTGGCCTACTAGAAACCCAGTCCTTCAAAAATGCACAAGAGCAAAAGGACCAGCCTGAATCAGGCTTATTTTCTCTATTTAAGCATTATCCGAAAGAAGCATTCACGGTGTTATTTTTAACAGCTGGGGGTACATTGGCTTTTTATACCTACACCACCTATTTGCAAAAATATCTGGTCAATACCTCTGGCTTTAGTAAACCTGAGGCCACGCAAATCACCACTTTAGCACTGTTTATTTTTATGTGCTTACAACCACTAGCAGGTGGTCTATCCGATAAAATTGGTCGTAAGCCTTTAATGATCGCTTTTGGGATCTTAGGGGTGCTGTTCACCTATGTTCTATTTAGTGCATTAGGACAAACTCAAGATTATTGGACTGCATTTTGGCTCTGTCTCGCAGGTCTAGTGATTGTCACGGGATACACCTCGATCAATGCGGTTGTAAAAGCAGAAATGTTCCCTGCGCATATTCGCGCATTGGGTGTTGCACTGCCTTATGCTCTTGCAAATACCATCTTTGGTGGTACGGCAGAATTCTTCGCGCTGAGTTTTAAAGAAGCTGGTCACGAGTCATGGTTCTTTATCTATGTGACCATCATGATTTTTATTTCGTTATTGGTCTACGTCTTTATGAAAGACACCAAACACCATTCCAAAATTCAGGAGCATTGATCAGGGTTATTTGAAGATGAGTTATTGATCAATCTGATCAAAAACAGCATGTTTTCCCCATCAAAGCCTCAGTCTATGAGGCTTTGTTTTTTTTCATTTAGTCGTGAAAAATGTATCTGGTCAAAAATATCGCATTTTATAGACTAAAGTCGCATGATTTTCTGCGACAACAGGAGTATAAATTAAATAAATATAGTTCCATCTCCCATTTCGACAAAATATATTGATTTAAACTTTTCCCAAAGAGTTTAAATGGATATGTTTTGCATTCATTCCTTGGAGAATGATGTGTCAAACTCATCTGAGCCAGTTGTTCCTGAACAATTGGATAGAAAAACTCGTGTCAAATCTATCCTCGGCGGATCTGCCGGCAACCTCGTTGAATGGTACGACTGGTATGTCTACGCTGCCTTTACCCTTTACTTTGCACCGCAATTTTTCCCTGACGGTGACAATACTGTAAAACTCTTACAAGCAGCTGCAGTCTTTGCACTCGGTTTCTTAATGCGTCCAATCGGCGCATGGGTCATGGGTATTTATGCGGACCGTAAAGGTCGTAAAGCAGGTTTGACGCTGTCTGTATCGTTGATGTGTGTCGGCTCACTGATGATCGCATGTGCACCAACCTATGATTCTGTAGGCATGCTCGCACCCGCTATTCTACTTTTAGCGCGTTTACTCCAAGGCTTAAGTGTTGGTGGTGAATATGGTTCTAGTGCCACCTATTTGACTGAAATGGCAGGTAAAAACCATCGTGGCTTCTTCTCAAGTTTCCAATATGTCACACTGATTTCAGGTCAGCTATTGGCACTTTGCGTTTTAATTATCTTACAACGCAATTTCTCAGAACAAGCTTTAACTGAATGGGGCTGGCGTGTTCCGTTCTTCATCGGTGCATTACTCGCTATTGTGGTGTTCTGGATTCGTCGCGGTTTAGTTGAAACTCAATCCTCTAAAGAAGCCCAAGAACAAGCTAAAAATGGTGGTCCAAAATCAGGGGCTTTAGCGTTATTTACCAAATATCCTAAACAAGCCTTCACTGTGATCATGTTAACTGCCGGTGGTACTTTAGCGTTCAACACCTTTACCACTTATTTGCAAAAATATTTGGTCAACACGTCTGGCTTTGAGAAAACCACAGCTACCGAAATTACCACTGCTGCGATTTTCATCTTTATGCTTTTACAACCTGCTGTCGGTGCGCTTTCAGACAAAATTGGTCGTAAGCCAATTATGATCGCCTTTGGTGTGCTTGGTGTACTCTTCACCATTCCAATTTTCAACGGTATCGGTTCTACGACCAGCCCAACCACAGCATTTATGCTTTGCATGAGTGGTATGGTGATTGTCACTGGTTATACTGCGATTAATGCTGTAGTGAAAGCAGAGTTGTTCCCTGCACACATCCGTGCCCTAGGTGTTGCATTACCTTATGCCATTGCAAATACACTCTTTGGTGGTACAGCAGAACTTGTGGCTTTGAGCTTCAAAAATGCAGGCCATGAAAACTACTTCTTCTACTACATTACATTCATGATTGGTTTATCTTTAATTACCTATGTCTTCATGAAAGATACTAAAAAACATAGCATGATCACTGACGATTAAGTCGCTCAGCCCTGCTATTCCACTTAAGCTCATCAAAGCCTATTTTGATGAGCTTTTTTTATCTCCATTTCCATCCATTCATCGACTCGTCCACATCATAATTTAATCAAACTTCTTTGGCTTTCTTGGTTTTCGCCATCGAGTCGAAAGACGGACTATGGCATACTGAGCATACAAATACACACGGCGAATGAATGATGAAAAATATTTACAAAGTTTTAAGTTTGGGTATTGTTGCAATGTCGATGGCTGCTTGCCAAAGCACTCCACGTGCTTTTAATGGTCAAACGGGCTTTCAAATAGAGTCCAAATCTGCAGATAGCGCAACACTTGCATATACTTTAGCGGGTCGCCAAAACCAACAACTGGATGCCAATAAATTACAACGTGCTTGCCAAAAAGTATTAAATACGCAAAAGACCTATAAATTACAAATCTTAAGCGTGAACGAAATTGCAAATCCTGCTTTGGAAAATACCCAGTACGGCCGTCAAATTGGTAATACACGTGCGAACTTCGGTCTGTCAAATACCCCAGACCTTCGTAACTCTGAAAACTTAGGCGCACGCGATGCACTCGATGCTCGCCCTGCCACTTTACGTGTGGTTCGTTATACTTGTTCTTAATCAAATTTGCTGTTCAAAAGACAAAAAAAAGATGCTTTGAGCGTCTTTTTTTATGGGTTCAATATTTATAGGGTTTTATAAAAACTCACATTTCGAAACTCAGGTGATTCATCCAAATCAGGCCATGTTGTTGCGCTACGTTCATCGAGTTTTTCATATTTAGGATGACTAAAGTTTTTCACACGACTGTCTGCCACCCACACTTCTGGAGCAAACTTTAAAAACTCATCCAAAAAGAAACGGTTGCATTGGTCATATAGCACATCTGCAGCCAATAAAATATCGACTTGTTCGGCTTTATACAGATCGTCCAAATATTCGAATTCAACATTATTCAACTCTGCATTGGCACGGCAGGCATCTAGGCTCACTTGGTCGATGTCACAGCAGATCACGCGTTTCGCCCCTGCCATTTTTGCTGCAATCGCCACCACGCCTGAACCTGCACCAAAGTCCAACACCACTTTATCTTTGACATGATGCGGCTCTGCCAACAACCACTGCGCCATTGCAAGCCCTGAAGCCCAACAAAAGATCCAATACGGCGTGTCATTCCATATACGGCGAATGACCTCATCATCCAATTTATCGGTTGGAAATACCGGTGGAATCAACCATAGAGAAATCGGGGTTTCAGGCAACTGTTGTGCATGTAATTCACAATGCGGAATGACTTCATGCAGTGCTTTCAGTAAATGTTCAGGGGCTTTGGGAAATTGGAAAGTACAGCTCATATTAAGCCTTGGAGATGATTTTATTTGAATTTATAAACGTATCAGATACGCGACATTGTCATCTGCTGCTGTGCGAGACAGAACTTAATCGAATGAACACTTTTTCTGCGACACCATTAATCAAAAAACTGATTATGTCGAGTTCAGCAGATGACAAATGGTTTTGGTTACTTTTGCCGAAACAAAAGTAACATACGGTCTTCTTACATTTAAAAGTCATAACGGTAAGACTCCGTTGTGACATAAATATCTTTTAATTAAAAGATTAACCCAACGCTTTTTCAGCAGCTTCAACAGTTTGACGAATCAACGTTGTAATGGTCATAGGACCTACACCACCCGGAACAGGTGTATAAGCAGAAGCAACTTCTTCAATACCCACCAATTGGATATCACCTACACCGCCGCCATCACGTGGATGGAAGCCAGCGTCAACAACCACTGCACCCGGTTTGATCCAATCTTTTTGAATTAATTCAGCTTTACCTACCGCACCCACAATAATGTCAGCTTGTTTAACAAAGTCAGCCAAGTTTTGAGTACGTGAATGGCAAGTAGTCACTGTCGCATTTGCTTCAAGTAACATTGCAGACATTGGTTTACCCAAAATTGCAGAACGTCCCACAACAACCGCATGTTTACCTGCGATTTCAATGTTGTTTTCTTTTAAAATGGTCATGATACCTGCAGGAGTCGCAGAACCATACGCAGCTTCACCCATTGCCATACGACCAAAACCTAAGCAAGTTACGCCATCTACGTCTTTTTCAAGCGAGATCGCATCGAAACATGCACGCTCATCAATTTGATCAGGTACGGGGTGTTGTAACAAAATACCGTGAACATCTGGGTTTGCATTCAATTTTTCAATTTCAGCAAGCAATTGCTCAGTTGTAGTTTCTTTAGGAAGCTCAACTTTTAATGAATCCATACCAACACGGCGGCAAGCATTCCCTTTCATACGTACATAAGTTGCAGATGCACCATCGTCACCTACCAAAATAGTCGCAAGAATTGGGGTACGACCAGTTTTCTCTTTTAGCGCTTCTACGCGAGTCAACAAGTCAGCTTCAATTTTCTTCGCCAATGCACGACCATCTAAAACTAATGCCACGGCACTTCTCCAAGTGATGATATGAATCAATTTTGCACATAATACATGATTATTTTAAATTTTTTACCTTGTATGCTGCTTTTATGCTCATACAGATGAATCTGCTATTGTTTTTTTTTCAGAGCTTGCTAATATACGCATCAACAAGACATGGCGGGGTGGCAGAGTGGTCATGCAGCGGACTGCAACTCCGTGTACGCCGGTTCGATTCCGACCTCCGCCTCCAATCTTGTTAAGCCCGAGTGGTGAAATCGGTAGACACAGGGGATTTAAAATCCCCCGCCCACAAAGCGTGCCAGTTCGAGTCTGGCCTCGGGCACCATTCTTCTACTGAAGATGGTGTAATAAAGAACCCAGCGATAAGCTGGTTTTTTTATGCCTAAAATTTAGCAACAGATGTTACGCACGTAAAAGTAATTTCACATTATTTACCGATATTTAAATCTACTCGACAGAGTCTTACATCTAGGGATTGAATAAAGGGATTAGCCTTCGGCTGGAGGTACTTTTGTTTCGGCAAAATGAGAAGCGAAGCTTCGCAAGGAAACCATCTTGCGGTGCAATGCACCTCACCGACAAAACTCGTTCACTAGCGTCTACTTATTCAAAGTATTGCAAAAACATTTTTGATTAAAAACAACCCTGTCTCACACACTTGCGGATGACCTTACCGCGTATCATTCTTTTATTTGAATCAAATTGTGCTTTTGATGTTACTGCGTCAAATCAGATAGGAATACAATAAAAAAGAGGGACATTGCCCTCTTTAATTATTTTAAAACACCCTGCAAATACATCGCGTTTTAAAAATAATCCTTTAGATCACTTCAACCACAATCTTACCTACATGCTCGCCTGTATCCATGGCTGCATGTGCTTCTTGAATTTGATCAAACTTAAATGTTTTGTAAATCATTGGCAGGCATTCACCTTTAGACCATAACGGAACAACATTTTCCTGAATGCCTTTGGCAATCTCTGCCTTTTCTTCAGTATTACGCGCACGCATGGTTGAGCCTGTAATGGTCAAACGCTTCATCATGATTTGACCCAGTTTTACTTCTTTGGCTTTTGCACCACCTAAGAAGGCTATATAGACCAAACGACCATCACGTCGTAATAGATTGAGGTTCTGCGCCAAATACGGCGCGCCAACGATATCTAAAATAACATCTACGCCTTGCTCAGCGGTCGCCTCATTAATCACTTGCTCAAAGTCTTGAGTTTTATAGTTAATGGCATGAGTGATATTTGAAATCGCAGCGACTTTTTCATCTGAACCTACCGTCGCAAAGGTTTTCATACCTAAAGCATTACACAACATAATCGCTGTAGTACCAATACCGCTAGTACCGCCATGAATAAGTACCGTTTCACCTGCTTTGGCTTTACCCATTTGGAATACATTCGCCCAGACCGTAAAGAAAGTTTCAGGAATCGCTGCTGCTTGAGTAAAGCTTACACCTTCAGGAATACGAATGGTTTGGCTTTCAGGTACTACGCAATATTCTGCATAACCACCACCATTGGTCAGACCGCAGACTTTATCACCCACTTTAAACAAAGTGACATCTGCACCCACAGCAACTACTTCACCCGCCACTTCCAGACCCGGTACTGGTGTTACCCCTTTCGGCATTGGGTACAAGCCTTGGCGCTGTAAAATGTCTGGACGGTTAATACCAAAGGCATGCACTTTAACCAACACTTCATCCGCTTTCGCATCTGGGATGGCAACGCTTTCATACGCCAGTTTATCGACACCGCCCGGTTCAGTAATAATGACCTGCTGCATGCTTTGCTGTGACATTGTTTTTCCTTTTCAATTATTGACTATTCATCTTCTATCTCTGCACTATTTGAACATAGAAATGCCGCAGAATGAATAAACATGGACTTATGTATAATCTGTAGTGTATTTCGTAAATGAATAATAGGCCAAGCATGTCTCAGATCATTGAATACAATGAAGATAACGCCAGTGACTATGAATGGTTCGATGGTTTTGCCGTGATTCGTTTCTATGCAGACTGGTGCGCGCCCTGTGTGCAGAACTTCCCTGTATTTGAGCAGTGCGCAAGTCAAATGTCCGCACAGCATGCACAGCTCAAATTTGGCAAGGTAAATATTGATTCCTCACCGATACTAACCTTGCGCTATAACGTTTATGGACTACCTTCAACCTTAGTATTTTATCGCGGGCAAGTCATTCAACGTATTGCAGGAGTTAAATCGCTGACTGAATTAACAGCCATCATTCAAGATGCGATGCAGTCACATTCAACTCATGACTAAACGGATGTACCTTTTATTTGGATGCAGACTCATTCGGCAGGCGTACAAACTTCATAAAGTATTACGCACCAATGGCAACACGATCAAAATGAGCGGGAACGCCACCATCCATGACATACCCCAAGCGCGCAGCCAAATACCAAGAAAGCCTTCAACCAAGCCTTTATTCATCAGCATGTTAAAGCAAGAAATTGAACCGCTCATAATGCCGGACAAGATTAGGGGCATCAGCCAAGTCATGTGTTTGGGATGAAATTTTGGGAGTTGATTCATCTGTAAATACCTATTATTCGTCTTGGGCTGCGTTCTGGGCTTTTACGGTTTGTTTCAGTGTTTTCATAAATTGGCCGAAATGCGGCATGAAATCTTTAAATAAAGGATGGTCTTTATTTTCCAACAAGGTTTCACCAAACAGTTTCAGACCCACAGCAAAGGCTTTGGTTTTTTCATCATCTAACAATTGCGCTTTGGTCAAATGCTCCAGCACCTTAAACATGTCATCATGGTTGTAGGCATTAAACTGCAACGCTTCGGTATAAGTCGAAGGATTGCCCTGCGCATCAGCAATGTGTTTGAGCGTGATTTCATATTGATGCTGTTTCATTGTGTCACCTCCATACGGCTGATTTCGACTGCCGCCTGATCTATTTTTTCTGCAATGGCATAGACCTGTTCAGGTGTTAGTTCACAGTGCTGAATTTTGATGCGCAGTGATGCTTTTAAGTTTTCCATCGCACGTTTGATGTCGACGAATTGTTCATTGTTATGAATCTGCTTACGGGTATCAAAACAACACAGAATTTTCTCTACTGTGGCTTTTTCTGCCTCTAAATGCACTAAGCCTGACTGTGTGACGCTGTATTGTTTACGGTCTTCGGCATTTAGTTCTGCATGGATGTATTGCTGTTCTTCGAGGTAGTTCAGCGTTGGGTAAATCGTCCCTGTGCTTGGGCTGTAACCGCCGCCAACGATTGCGCCGACATCTTTAATGATGTCGTAACTAAACTTAGGCGCTTGGGAAATAAGATGCAGCACCAATAGTTTCATGTGCCCTGCTTCAAACAGGCGTTTTCGGGTTTTGACAGGACTTTCGATGTCTGCAATCAGGTCAGAATTTGGCATAGCAAAGATACACCTTAAGATTAATTAAGATATATCTTATCAGTTTGAGGTTTTAAGTTCAATATTACGAAACTACTGGCTCTCTTTCTACATACTGTGCTTTTATCAAATGAATGAATCCTAAAAATGTTAAAAAGTTCCTAGAATCCGCAAAATAGTTTGGATATGCCTGCTTTATACCATCCACAGCATTACTCGATACCAACGCAACAATCCAATTACTTCCTTCCTGTATTGTGGATTCTAATAATGTGTAATACTCAGAAGCTTTTTCAGCTTCCTCCTTTTTAAAGTAATCACATTGAATACTTTTAGTATTTGTATTTAATCTAACTAATATATATCC
This sequence comes from Acinetobacter sp. YH16040_T, assembly GCF_024605785.1. NCBI lineage: Bacteria > Pseudomonadati > Pseudomonadota > Gammaproteobacteria > Moraxellales > Moraxellaceae > Acinetobacter > Acinetobacter sp. YH16040_T. Next base: position 2,446,685 of record NZ_CP094541.1, read on the forward strand.
ATCTGGACAATTTTCTAACCGTTCTGATTGGTCCATAATATTGATAGATCTAGCAAAAGAATTAAGGAGTTGTGGTACCTGTAGTTTTTTTGATATGTATTTAATTTCTGCAACTTCTCGCAATAGTTTTTCATCTTTAAAAACATATAAAATATATTCCCTCATTAAATCTTTTTCATTTTTGATTCCATATCCTGGTAAGGACTCAATAATTGCTAACTGATTTGAAACTAACATAAAAAATCTTTGCCAGGACATACGCCCTTGATTAGTTTTGAGGTTTTGCTTAGTAAATAAATCAACAATTTCTAATGTCGTTGCCCAAGTATGTTGCATCTGCGTTCTGAGTTGTAATTCTATATTTCTATTTTCTTTTTCGTCATTTAAAAACTTTCCAACTAAATGAACACCCCTATAACCGTCAGGCTTAGGATTTTTTAAATAATCTTTTTTCCTTAACTTATTTTCATTGTTATAAAATCTCTTATCACTTTGAATTTGCTTCAATATTTTTTGCAATTTTTTAGAACTAGAAACAACTACACGAACTCCCCCAATGTCCTGCATATTTTTAAGCATCATATTATCAAAACGAGATAATTTTTTGATTATGGAATTACTACGCTTCAACCTTTTTGCCAAGAATGCAGATTTATCAAATTTTACTGTCGCCTCTTTCAATAAAACTTCCGCACTATTCATTGAACTTTCGTGGCTATACCGCCAATATGTCAAAACATCCATCGTTGCCCTAAATAGTACCGGGTTTTCTTTAAGCAATGGATTCTGTAGATCATTTCCCGCCTGAGTAATTCTTTTACCTGTATATTTCATATTAATTAGTGATCAATTTTTTAGCATGTTATCAAAAAATCTGTAACTCATTAATATTTTTTATTTTTGCTATACTCTACCTTTATATTCTCTCACCATCCGATCACTCACATCTTCAGGATAACAAAGTGGCGCATAACCACCTGCACGGTTGTAGGCACTACGCTTACCGCACCGACTACCATTACTTGCAGTATTGTAAGGACAAGGGCAATTTCCCGGATAACTATCAATAGACTGCTGTATTATTTTCTGTTTAATTACCTCTGTACTTTGCCCATTTTGCTTAGCCTCTACTGTAAAAGCCAAACATAACCCTATTAAAAATAAAAACTTTTTCATAAAAATCCCTCTATATAATCATTTTACAGAGAAAATATTTATGTGAACCATCACACATAATTTAAGTGTTTTATTTTTCAGCAATTAATCTATAGCAATAAAAAACCCGCCATCAGGCGGGTTTTTTATTTGAAGTGGATCAATCTATTACAGACGAACCAACTCAACAATTTTCTCAGCAACTTCTTCAGCAGTCTCCACTGTATAAGTCACATCAGTACCTTCAGCACTATCAGTAATCACAACCACACCAGTTTCACGAACTAGTGCAACTTGCTCCACAGTTAAACCAGCTTTCGCAATTGCAACCACACCTTGCTGAATCAATAAGCTTTCAATCGCTTGCGCATTTTCAAGGGCTTTAGCAGTCACAGTTACAGCAGCAGGTTTTTGACCTAAACGTGCAGCACGCGCTTCAGCAGTAACAGGCTCGTTGTGTGCAGTCCATTCCACTGCAGACTCAACCATACCCGCCCCAACAGTCACGTTGCTTAAACGGTCAATAAATATAAATGAACCTGTGTAACGGCTGTCTTTATAACGGTCAAATACCACTGGCGCATCAAACTCAATCGTTACATCTGCAATCGCATTCAATTCAAGCTGTTCAACTTCCGTTTTTTCCAATGTGTTTACATTGGTACGGTAGTTAATTTTAGCTACTTTGGCAGGAATAGTTTGCGTACCAAACTTCACGTTATACAGCTTACCAACCACTAAAGGCGCATCTGTCATCCATACCACAGAGGCACGTGCAGAACGTGAAATTAATGGTTGTTCGCCCGCTTTTACCAATACGTTACCGCGTGAAATATCAATTTCATCGTTCAGTGTTAAAGTCACCGCTTGACCTGCAACTGCATGATCTAAGTTACCGTCAAAAGTCACGATTTCTTTAACAGTAGACGACTTACCAGATGGCAATGCAGTAATGGTATCGCCAACTTTTACTTCACCGAGTGCAATCGTACCGCAGAAGCCACGGAAGTCGAGGTTCGGACGGTTAACATACTGAACAGGGAAACGGAATTCGTGCTTGCTCGTATCATGCGAAATTTCAACAGTTTCCAAAGTCTCCATTAGAGTCTGACCTTGGTACCACGGCGTATTTGGCGATTTGTTTACAACGTTATCACCATTCAACGCAGAAATTGGCGTGAAGATAATATTCGCAGGTTTACGATCGCCCAATTGGTTTACGAACTCGTTGTACTCAGCTTGAATCTCATTGAAGCGTGCTTCAGAGAATTCAACCAAGTCCATTTTGTTCACTGCAACCACAATATTACGAATACCCAAAAGACTCGCAATAAATGAGTGACGACGCGTTTGAGTTTGTACGCCATAACGCGCATCAATCAAGATGATCGCTAAATCCGCAGTAGACGCCCCCGTTGCCATGTTACGTGTGTACTGCTCATGCCCCGGGGTGTCAGCAATGATGAACTTACGTTTTTCAGTAGAGAAATAACGGTAAGCCACGTCAATGGTAATACCTTGTTCACGTTCCGCTTGTAGACCATCGACAAGTAAAGCCAAGTCAGGCGCATCACCCGTAGTACCCACTTTTTTAGAGTCACGAGTCACAGCTTGTAATTGATCTTCATAAATCAATTTTGAATCGTAAAGCAAACGGCCGATTAAAGTCGATTTACCGTCATCTACGTTACCGCAAGTCAGGAAACGTAGAAGGTCTTTATTTTCGTGTTGTTTTAAATACGCCAAGATGTCTTGGCTAATTAAATCTGATTGATGAGACATTGCTCAAAGCTCCACATATTCTTTTGAAATCGGTTTCTGAATCTTTTTAATCCCTCTAAATCTCCCTTTAAGAAAGGGAGACTTCTCCGTTCTTTCTCGGGAGTTCCCCCTCTTTAGTAAAGAGGGTGAGCAGCACTGCTGCGCAAGGGAGATTATGAGATTCTTAGAAGTAACCTTCCTGCTTTTTCTTTTCCATCGAACCTGCTTCGTCATGGTCGATCATACGACCTTGACGTTCAGATGTGGTGGCTAAAAGCATCTCTTGGATAATTTCCGGTAAAGTTGTTGCAGTTGATTCAACCGCACCTGTCAGTGGGTAACAACCTAAAGTACGGAAACGCACCGATTTCATTTGTGGCACTTCACCTTCGTTTAAACGCATACGCTCATCATCAACCATGATCAGTGTACCGTTACGCTCAACCACTGGACGTTCAGCAGCCAAGTACAAAGGAACCAATTTAATATTTTCGAGGTAGATGTATTGCCAAATATCCAACTCAGTCCAGTTAGACAATGGGAACACACGAATACTTTCACCTTTGTTCACTTTACCGTTGTAAAGATTCCAAAGTTCAGGACGTTGGTTTTTAGGGTCCCAACGATGTTTGGTATCACGGAATGAGTAAACACGTTCTTTGGCACGAGATTTTTCTTCGTCACGGCGCGCACCACCGAAAGCCGCATCAAACTGATATTTATCAAGTGCTTGTTTTAAGCCTTGAGTTTTCATGATATCAGTATATTTTGAGCTCCCGTAATCGAACGGATTCACGCCTGCATCTTTACCTTCTTTGTTTTGATGCACGATCAAATCAAAGCCATGCTCTTTTGCCATGTTGTCACGGAAAGTAATCATGTCTTTAAATTTCCAACCCGTGTCTACATGCAGTAGTGGGAATGGAAGTTTGGCAGGATAGAATGCTTTTAAAGCAAGATGCAGCATGACCGCTGAATCTTTACCGATTGAATACAGCATGACTGGGTTTTCGAACTCAGCAGCAACTTCACGGATGATATGAATACTCTCAGCTTCAAGCTGTTTAAGATGAGTAAGTCTTTCCTCATTTAATGACATGGACAACACCAGCTTAGAATATGTGTACTTATTACACTTTTAAAGATATATATACATTATAGTGATTAAGCTTTCATAACGATTGCTTGTTTTGTGATATTGATATTCTTATTCGTCATATACAAATTGTCTGATACTGCTTATCAATTTTAATTAATTTAATACGATAGGCTTATCAATTTCATTATTATTCTAGTCCGAGATCCCTAAGTTTACGCAATTTTTTATCGATTAACTAATCGCTAAATCCTCTAAACAATCGGTATTCAAACTCGCTCAAATTACCTAAAGTAGCTATATCACTCTCCAATAGTTATTGATATGCCATATAGTCACTATACGCTTGAAACCTTAAAGTCGCTGATTGAAGCAGCAGGTCTTGCTGGCTATATTTATCAGCATTCTTCACACATGCTTGTGCTCCAAGAAGCCTTAAATGATGACGGCAGCCCGCTGAATAACTTTATCCAACATGAGCTGAGTGCTGACCAAATTGGCCTTCAGTTCGGCCTACGACTTTTGGACAATAAACTCGAATTTTTGATTGGGGTGACTCACAGTAACCAAGATCGCGGCTACGAAATTGGCGCTGGCAATTTAAAGGCCGATCAACGCGCATTTAATCTGCTCTATGCTTTTTATAATTTTCCCAAAGCATTTCACTTAATCCATTTCCCGCTCGCAGCCAATAGCACCCAGTTAGAAGAAGAGATCGAAAAGCAATTGTTTCAACTTGAAAGCATGGGCTTTTTAGACACTGCGATTAAAACCAATCCGATGGGCGAACAAGTGAAGTGGATGAAAACCTTTATTGTTCAAGCGGCTTTAGATATGAAAGTACGCATTCAAACTTCATTGTTATAAAAACGGTTAAAGCCACCTAAAAATAGCTCTTTTGAACACCAGTTCAAATCTCCATATGACATCGAAAGTCACGGTAAAGCTCTCAGCACTGCCGTGACGGTTATAAATTTACATTTCCTAACATTGTTTTCTGTGCCTTTTAACAAGCCATTTTTCTCCGTTAAGCACGACCACTTATATATCTGCAATTAGACTGAAAATTTGATTGATCACAATGACTTAAATCTTAAATGGGTAAAGCAGAAATACTATTAACTTTAGATTTAGATAATCCTGACTTAATTGATCACCTATTTTTAAAGAAAAACTTAGTAATAGCTCACATAAAAGCCGACTTTTTGTTAATCTGATCTGTAATTTTTTTACACAATTTCGACAGATAATGTTATTTTATTTACTGAAAAAAATTCAGCCAGAATTATTTTTTTTTGATTTTTTATAAGCATAAATATAGAGATAAATATAATGTGGGAATTGTTTACTCACCCGTCTAATATCGTGTTTAGCATCAGTCTCTGTTTAATGTTCTTGTTTGGACTTTTTGAGATTGTGTTAACAATTTTAGGGGGTGGTTCTCAAGGCTTCTTAGATCAATTCCTACCTGAGGATGTTGGTCATAATGCAGAGCTAGGTGTAGATGCCGATGCAGGTATCGTGACACGTGTGCTCGATTGGTTGTATTTGGGTCGTATTCCACTGTTTGTATGGCTCATCATTTTCTTATGTGTCTATAGTTTATTGGGCTTTGCTATTCAAGCCATCGTTAACCAAATGACCAGTATGATGTTCAGTGCATGGATTATTGCACCAGCCTGTATTTTTCTGTGCATGCCCTTCGTACGTTTTAGCGCAATGCTCATTGCCCGTATTTTACCCCAAGATGAAACCACTGCCATTTATAGTGATGAATTGATCGGTAGAACGGCCACGATCATTTTGGGTGATGCACGACCCCAGTCTCCTGCTCAAGCCAAAGTCAAAGATCAACACGGATTGACCCATTATATTTTGGTTGAACCTGAACAAGATGAAATTTTCAGCCAAGGTCAATCAGTGGTTTTAACCCAAAAAACAAATGTAGGCTTTCAAGCCACAATGCTCTAAATTTTGAATGAATTGATGCTCGATCAGTTCTTCTAACACCATATAAATACATTTAACGCGTCATTCCTTCTGTAAATCTCGAAGTCATGATGAGTCAACAAAATACTGATTTTTAAACCAAACTTGTTAGCACTTTAGAGGGTTAGCTTGAACTACAACAAAAGAGATAAACGTCCATGTTAGACATTATTCCAAGCGGTATCCTTGTTTCAGTCGGGATAATTTTTGCCGCACTTATTTTTATTGGTTTTATTATTGCTCGACTTTATCGTCGCTCAAGTAAAGAAATTTCATTTGTGCGTACAGGCTTCGGCGGTGAAAAAGTGATTTTAGGTGGCGGTGCTATTGTGCTTCCTGTGCTGCATGAAATTATTCCAGTCAATATGAACACCCTACGTCTTGAAGTACGCCGTGCAGATGACCAAGCGCTGATTACACGTGACCGTATGCGTGTCGACGTGATGGCGGAGTTCTATGTCCGTGTGAAACCAACCGCAGATTCGATTGCTACCGCAGCACAAACGTTAGGTCAAAAGACCATGTCGCCAAATGAGTTAAAGAATTTGGTCGAAGGAAAATTTGTTGACTCATTGCGTGCAGTTGCCGCAGAAATGGCGATGGAAGAGTTGCATGAAAAACGTGTCGACTTCGTACAAAAAGTTCAGCAAGTGGTGTCTGAAGATTTACATAAAAACGGTTTGGAACTTGAAACTGTTTCATTAACTGGCTTAGACCAAACAGGCTTTAAATACTTTAACCCACAAAATGCGTTCGATGCTGAAGGTTTAACTAAACTGACAGAAACCATTGAAGACCGTCGTCGTAAACGTAATGCGATTGAACAAGATGCAGATCTTGCGATTAAGACCAAGAACTTAGAAGCAGAACAAGCACGTCTACAAATTTTGCGTGAAGAAGAATATGCAAAACTGCAACAAGAACGTGAAATTTCAGTTCGTCGTGCAGAACAGCTTGCAGAAATTGCATCACAAGAAGCTTCGAAAAAACGTGAAGCCGAAGAAGCGCGTATTGCTGCTGAACGTGAAGTTGACTTAAAGCGTATTACTGCTGCACGTGACGTTGAAAATCAAAATATTCAAAAGTCACAAATTATTCAGCAAGCCCAAGTGGAACAAAAGAAAACCATTGAGTTGGCTGAGCAAGACCGTGCCATTGCTATTGCAGAAAAATCTCGTGCTGAATCTGAAGCTAAAGCGCATGCCGATCAAGCCCGTGCTCAAGCGGTAAAAGCCGAAGAAGAAGTCATTACCGTTCGTCAAATCCAACAAGCTGAACGTCAAAAAGCTGTTGAATTGGTCTCTGCGAAAGAAAAAGCGGAGAAAGATGCGATTGCCATTACTGTCGCGGCTGAAGCGGGTAAACAAGCAGCCGCAGATGATGCAGAAGCGATTCGTATTGCAGCTGAAGCCGAAGCTGAAAAAGTTCGCTTAAAAGCCAAAGGTGAAGCTGACGCAAAAGTTCTCTTGGCTCAAGCGATGGAAAAACAATACCAAGTTGATGCTGAAGGTACACGTGCAGTGAACGAAGCAAACAACGTATTGTCATCTGAACAGGTTGAAATGCAAATTCGTTTAGCGATGCTGAAATACTTACCAGAAATCATTCGCGAAAGTGTTAAACCAATGGAAAACATTGATGACATTAAGATTTTGCAAGTAAATGGTCTAAATGGTGGTCATGCAGGTTCTTGCCAAGGTGATGCTCACCACGAAGGCAGCGGCAATGTTGCCTTATCAGACCAAGTGGTGAATAGTGCCTTACGCTACCGCAGCCAGGCCCCACTAATTGATAGCTTGATGAGTGAACTTGGTATCCAAGGTGGCGATATTAACGGTTTAACTCAGAGCTTAAAAACCAGCAAAAACTAAGTTTTTGATTGAGATAGGGCTCCATCAAATCTCTTTATTCAGAAGTGATTGCTTGAGCAACACATTCTAAATGAATTAAAAAAGCAGTGTCCGCACTGCTTTTTTATGGCTTAGATACTTGTACTTATGGGCATACAATCTCCCAAAGAAATGAACAACATTTTCTGTCTTATCAGAGCGCTTTTAATGGTTTCTGACATTTATATTTCGCATCACAGCCTGATGTTAAATCAATGAACAAATGGCGTATTTCATAAAAATACTCATTTAGAAGCTATAGAGCAAACAGCATAAAATTATGAAACAAAATATTTAAAATCAATTAATTGATATATCCTTCTCATCTTACAGAATAAGATATTTACTTCTATATATTCAGCTCGATAACATTTTGTTCTATCTATTGTTTTTATAAAACTTGGAAATTGCTTCTTAAATGGAAAATAGGGTCTAACTAAGTTCTGGCTCTTTAAACCATCAACTAAAAAATAATAACTATCTATCGAGATATATGCTCCTGTAGATTTTCTTAAAAAAATTTCATCACTGAGATAGCAAATTTCACCAATTTTAAAGCTCCCCCTTCTCATATTCCTAATCTACCATCCTTTGTATAAGGCTTGAGAAAATTACAAATAAAATAATTTCTATTGAAAATATTAGGCTTCATCCAAGTAAAAAAGCTCTTTGATGATAAAGATCCATTAAAAATCTCAATTAAATTAGTTATTTTCCCTAAAATCAATATACTGCACGCTATACGAAATTATTTTTAAAAATCATAAACCTATGACCATCCCCGCAATCATCACATATTCGGATTATTATGTGTTCTTTACATTTCATAGTTATTGAACAACCAATATTCCATCCGTTTATGCAGCGTCACTGCACCCCAAAGCAGAACACATAGCCATGCCCTTATGGCTTTTGCATAGCGGCTGAAATACGCTTTTTTTTGCGTAAAAAAAAAGAGAATCCGAAGATTCTCTTTTGATGTTTAAGTATGGCGATTAAACCAAACCTTTGCCTTTCAGCACTTCGTACATGGTCGAACCTAATTCAGCAGGACTACGGGTATAAGCCATACCCGCTTTTTCAAAGGCAGCGAATTTCTCTTCAGCTGTGCCTTTACCGCCCGAAATGATTGCCCCTGCATGCCCCATACGTTTACCTTTAGGTGCAGTTACACCCGCGATATAACCAACAACAGGCTTTGTAACATTCGACTGGATATATTCAGCCGCTTCTTCTTCTGCTGTACCACCAATCTCACCAATCATGATGATCGCTTCAGTTTGAGGGTCATCTTGGAACAGCTTTAAGCAATCAATTTGGTTCATGCCCGGAATTGGATCTCCCCCAATACCGATACAAGTCGACTGACCTAGACCCAACTTCGTAGTTTGCGCTACAGCTTCATAGGTTAATGTCCCTGAACGCGAGATAATGCCGATTTTACCTGGCTGATGAATATGCCCCGGCATAATACCGATCTTACATTCACCCGGAGTAATAATCCCTGGACAGTTCGGACCAATTAGACGTGCATTATTACCATAGGTTTCTAGGTAACGTTTAGCTTTTAGCATATCGAGTGTAGGCACACCTTCCGTAATCACAACGATCAGCTCAACACCTGAATCAATCGATTCAATAATTGAATCTAGGACAAATGGTGCCGGTACATAAATCGAGGTTGCCGTTGCACCCGTTTCACGTACAGCTTCTTTCATGGTATTGAATACGGGCAGATTCAAATGTTGTGTGCCGCCTTTGCCCGGAGTCACCCCACCGACCACTTTTGTGCCGTAAGCAATTGACTGTTCAGAATGGAATGTGCCGTTTTTACCGGTAAAACCTTGTACCAATACTTTGGTGTCTTTATTAACTAATACGCTCATGATCTCTACTCCCTTAGCCTTTTACCGCAGCAACAATTTTTTCTGCAGCATCAGCCAAGCCATTTGCAGAAATCAATTTCAAACCTGATTCATCAAGTAATTTTGCACCTAACTCTGCATTGTTCCCTTCTAGACGAACAACCACAGGTACAGTCACATTTACTTCTTGAACCGCTGCAATAATTGCTTCAGCAATCATGTCACAACGTACAATTCCGCCAAAAATATTAATTAATACACCCTGCACAGAACTATCCGCCAAAATGATTTTAAAGGCTTCAATTACGCGTTCTTTGGTCGCGCCGCCTCCTACATCTAGGAAGTTTGCAGGTTGACCACCATATAGCTTGATGATGTCCATGGTTGCCATCGCTAGGCCAGCACCATTGACCATACAACCAATATTGCCTTCTAAGGCAACATAGTTCAGATCAAACTCAGAGGCTTTCAGCTCACGCTCATTTTCTTGCGTTTTATCGCGTAGTGCTGCGATTTCTGGTAAGCGATATAAAGCATTTGAGTCGATACCAATTTTTGCATCCACACATAAAATCTCGCCATTTTCACGTACGGATAACGGGTTAATTTCAAATAAAGCAAAATCATTTTCAATGAATGCTTGATAAGCCGCAGACATGATTTTGACAAATTGATTCACTTGACCATCTTTTAGGTTTAAAGCAAACGCCACTTCACGTGCTTGGAATGGTAACAATCCCACTAGAGGATCTACTTCAACTTTAATAATTTTTTCAGGCGTTTCTTCTGCAACTTTCTCAATTTCAACACCGCCTTCAGTCGATGCCATAAAGGTCACACGACGGCTAGAACGGTCAACTACAGCACCTAGGTACAATTCACGCTCTACTGGATAAACATCTTCAGATACCAAAATACCGCTGACGGGTTGACCTAATGCATCTGTTTGATAAGTGACTAAGCGTGAGCCGACCATTTGGTTCACATAATCAGTGGCTTCTTGTGCAGATTTTACGACTTTAACGCCGCCCGCTTTACCACGACCACCTGCATGGACTTGGGCTTTTAAAACTGCAAACTTACCACCCAATTGCTCAAAAGCTTTGACTGCTTCTTCTGCGGTTGTTACAAATACGCCTTCTTGGACTGGCATACCATATTTTTTTAATAACGCTTTAGCTTGATATTCGTGTAGATTCATTGAACAACCTTTTACTCTTTTTTCGCTTTGTTATGACCCATTAAAGCCCAGACATCCGTCAAAGCAGCTTTAACCTTTTTTAAATCTTAAAATATTTCTTATCTTTATTTTTAGATGATTATTCAAATTAAAACAACCATCTGAAACAAAAAAGAGCGGCCTAAGCCGCTCTTTTTACATCTTATTTACGTTTACGCTGAATCGCGTGAATCGCACGTCCATCGACAGCCAACGCAGCTTCGTGAACGACTTCAGAGAATGTCGGGTGACCGAAAGTCATTAACTGAAGGTCTTCAACACTTGATACAAACTCAAGTGCAATCATACCTTGGTGTACGATATCAGACGCTGCAGGTCCAATGACATGCATACCAAGTAGACGATCCGTTTTTGCATCAGCAACAAACTTAACAAAGCCTGCGTTTTCACCAGCAGCCATTGCACGACCATTTGCAGCGAAACCAAATTGACCTGTTTTAACTTCGTGGCCTTTTTCTTTCGCTTGCTCTTCTGTTAAACCAACCCACGCCGCTTCTGGGTGTGTGTAAATTACAGAGATAATAGTGTCATAGTTCACTTGAGCTGCATGACCGTGGATACGCTCAACAGCCATTACGCCTTCTTCCATTGCTTTATGTGCAAGCATTGGACCACGTACCAAGTCACCAATTGCGTATACGCCTTCAACTGAAGTTGCACACCAATCGTTTACTTCAACTAGACCGCGCTCAGTGAGTTTAATGCCTGAATCTTCAGCCAATAAACCTTCTGCATATGCTTTACGGCCCACACAAACGATCAATTTATCGAAAGTTTGAGTTTTATCTTCGCCACCTTGCGTGTACTTAACAGTAACTTCACGGCCATTGACTTCTGTACCAGCAACTTTAGCGCCAACACGGATATCAAGGCCTTGTTTAGTCAATACTTTTTGGTAGTCTTTTGCCAAAGCTTTATCAGCCATTGGCAAGAATGCATCCATTGCTTCAAATACAACAACTTCAGAACCAAGACGACGCCATACTGAACCAAGTTCAAGACCAATTACACCCGCGCCGATTACTCCAAGACGTTTAGGCACTTCTGGGAACTCAAGCGCACCAGTAGAGTCAACAATAATGTCTTGGTCTACAGGAGCAACTGGAATATTGACTGGCACAGAACCCGATGCAAGGATTACATATTTAGGTTCTAAAATTTGAGTTTCACCTTCGTGAGATACAAACTCAACTTTCTTACCTGCAAGTAATTTACCTGTACCTTTTAACCATTCGATACCATTGCCTTTAAGTAGGCCATCAATACCCATCGTTAATTGGTTAACAATTTTGTCTTTACGATCAAGCAGTTTTGCAAGATCAAATTTCACTTCACCAGTCGTAATACCGTGGTCATCTAAGTGATGAACGGTATCTTCATAGCGGTGAGATGAATCAAGTAATGCTTTAGATGGGATACAACCCACGTTTAAGCAAGTACCACCTAAAGATGGTTTACCTTTATGAATACGTTTTTCAATACAAGCTACTTTAAAGCCTAATTGAGCAGCGCGGATAGCAGCTTCATAACCACCAGGACCGCCACCAATAACAACTAAATCAAATTGAGACATGTGTATCTCCAAAAATGGGCTTAAGAGGATCGCTCTAAGCCCATTGCATTATTCTGAAGTATTAAAGATCAAGGATGAGTTTAGCTGGTTCTTCTAACAATTCTTTGATTGTTACAAGGAAGCCTACTGCTTCTTTACCATCGATTAGACGGTGGTCATAAGAAAGCGCTAAGTACATCATTGGCAAGATTTCAACTTGACCATTTACAGCCATAGGACGTTCTTGGATTTTATGCATACCCAAAATCGCAGTTTGTGGCGTATTTAAGATAGGTGTAGAAAGCAAAGAACCGAAAGTACCACCATTAGTAATAGTGAATGTACCGCCAGTCATATCTTCGATACCCAATTTACCATCACGCGCTTTACCAGCGTATGCACGGATACCATTTTCAACTTCAGCATAGTTCATGCGGTCAGTATCACGAAGAACTGGAACTACTAGACCACGGTCGCTTGATACAGCAACACCGATGTCGTAGAAACCGTGGTAAACGATGTCATTGCCATCAATCGAAGCGTTTACAGCTGGGTAGCGTTTAAGTGCTTCAGTTGCTGCTTTAACAAAGAATGACATGAAGCCAAGACGTGCACCATGACGCTTTTCAAAAGCATCTTTGTATTGCGCACGCATTTCCATGATTGGTTTCATGTTTACTTCGTTGAACGTAGTCAACATTGCAGTTTCTTGAGTTGCAGCAAGTAGACGTTCAGCAACACGCTTACGAAGACGAGTCATAGGAACACGTTTTTCGATACGTTCACCAACAGCAACGCTTAATGGCGCAGCAGCAGGAGCAGCTGGTTTAGCTTGATGGTTTGCAACATCTTCTTTAGTGATGCGACCGCCACGGCCAGTGCCAGCAACGTCAGCAGCAGCAATGCCAGACTCAGTCAATGCTTTACGTACTGCTGGTGCTTGATCAGCAACAGGTTGTGCACGCTCAACAACTGGCGCAGCGCCCGCTTGAGTTTGCGCAGCAGCTTGTTCTACTTTCTCTTCTGATTGAACAGCTTGAGTTTGAGCAGCGCCAGAAGCAACACCTTCTTCAAAAGTCGCGATCACTTCGTTCGATAAAACTGTATCGCCTTCGTTTTTAACGATTGCAGAAATCGTACCGTCAGCAGGAGCTACAACTTCTAAAACAACTTTATCTGTTTCAATATCACAAATCACTTCGTCACGTGATACTGCTTCACCTGGTTGTTTGTGCCAAGTTGCAACTGTACCGTCAGCAACTGACTCTGGGAATACCGGTGCTTTAATTTCGGTTGCCATTATTAAGAATCTCCTGTTATTCAGCTACGATAGCTAAAGCATCATTTACGAGCTGAGCTTGTTGTTTTGCGTGCAAATATGGTGAACCACAAGCCGGTGCAGCAGAAGCTTCACGACCTGCATAACTAATACGAACTTGTTTGCCCGCTTTCATCACGTCGTCATACAGACGCGGAGCGATGAATAACCATGCACCTTGGTTCTTCGGTTCTTCTTGAGCCCAAACCAATTCTTTAACGTTTGGATATTGTGCAAGAACTTCAGCAAGACGTGCTTCTGGGTACGGATACAATTGTTCAATACGAACGATTGCTGTGTTGTTCAATTCTTTTTCACGACGTTTTTCAAGTAAGTCGTAGTAAACCTTACCACCACAAAGCACTAGACGAGTTACGTCTGATTTGTTGATGTTGTCGATTTCATCAATCACAGTTTGGAATGAACCATTTGCAAGTTCTTCTAATGTAGAGGTTGCAAGTTTGTGACGAAGAAGCGACTTCGGTGAAGTCACGATCATTGGTTTACGGATTGGACGAAGTGCTTGACGACGCATCGCATGGTAAATCTGCGCTGGTGTAGTCGGTGTGATCACTTGCATGTTTTCTTCAGCACATAGCTGTAAGAAACGCTCTAAACGAGCTGATGAATGCTCAGGACCTTGACCTTCAAAGCCGTGTGGAAGAAGCATAGTCAGACCGCATACACGTTCCCACTTCGTTTCGCCAGACGCGATGAACTGATCGATTACAACCTGTGCACAGTTTGCGAAGTCACCAAATTGCGCTTCCCAAATGACAAGGCTCTTTGGAAGAGTTGTTGCATAACCGTATTCGAATGCAAGAACCGCCATTTCTGACAATAAAGAGTCATAAATTGCAGTACGCGGTTGGTTTTCTTTCAAGTTACATAATGGAATGTAAGTTGAACCATCTACTTGGTTATGAAGTTTTGCATGACGGTGTGAGAATGTACCACGACCAACGTCTTCACCTGTTAAACGAACAAGGAAACCTTCATCTAGAAGAGACGCGTAAGCTAATGTTTCAGCAGCACCCCAGTTCAATGGCATTTCACCAGTCTGCATTTTCAGACGGTCATCAATCACTTTAGCAACCTGACGTTGCATCACGAAGCCTTCAGGAAGCTCGCGCATTTTCGCACCAAGCTCTTTTAGACGTTCGATTGGGAAAGTCGTATCCCATTTGTCTGTGTATTCGTGGCCTAGGTAAGGTTTCCAGTCCACAAACATTTTTGTATTTGGCTCAAGTACCAACGCATTTGCAACGTGTTTTCCTGCTTCAAGGTCAGAACGATACTGTTCAACCATTGCATCAGCAGAAGCACGATCAAGAACGCCTTCTTGTACAAGTTTGTCAGCATAAAGCGTACGAGTAGTCGCTTTTTTATTGATGATTTGATACATCATTGGCTGAGTTGCAGCTGGCTCGTCAGCTTCGTTATGACCACGACGACGGTAGCAGAACATATCGATTACAACGTCTTTACGGAATGTATGACGGAAATCGTGTGCCAATTGAGAAACAAATAATACAGATTCAGGATCATCACCGTTCACATGGAAGATCGGTGCTTGGATCATTTTCGCGATGTCAGTACAGTATTCTGTAGAACGCGCATCACGTGGGTCAGACGTTGTGAAACCAACTTGGTTGTTCACGACGATATGAACTGTACCACCCACGGTATAACCGCGAGTTTGTGACATTTGGAAAGTTTCTTGGTTTACACCTTGACCTGCAAATGCAGCATCACCGTGAACGATGATTGGTAATACATCATCACCACCGATATCTTTACGACGTACTTGACGTGCGCGTACAGAACCTTCTACTACAGGTCCAACGATTTCTAAGTGTGATGGGTTAAACGCTAATGCCAAGTGAACTTCGCCACCCGGAGTCATGACGTTTGAAGAGAAACCTTGGTGGTATTTAACGTCACCAGAGCCTTTTTTATGCAGAGATTTGCCTTCGAACTCACCAAATAGATCAGCTGGGTTTTTACCCATGATGTTTACAAGAAGGTTTAAACGGCCACGGTGAGGCATACCGATAACCACTTCTTTACAACCTACCGAACCCGCACGTTGAATAAGTTCATTCACCATAGGAATGAAAGATTCACCACCTTCAACACCGAAACGTTTCGCACCAACGAATTTGTTACCAAGGTATTTTTCTAGGCCTTCAGCTGCAGTTAGACGTTCAAGGATGTGTTTTTTCTGGTCTGCAGTGTAGCCAAATTGACCACGAGTACCTTCAAGGCGTTGTTGAATCCAACGTTTTTCTTTAGTATCAACAATGTGCATGTATTCAACACCAATCGAAGCAGTATAAGTTGCTTCCATTGCTTGAACCATTTCACCAAGTGTTGCTTCAGACTTACCGATTGCAAGGTTACCTGTATTAAATACAGTATCTAAGTCAGACTGAGTTAGACCGTGCGCAGCAAGATCTAGATCAGGCACGATTTCACGTTTTGCAAGACCAAGTGGATCTAATTTTGCGTTTTGATGACCACGGTTACGGTATGCAGCGATCAACTGTAATACACCGATTTGACGGCGTTCATGCTCAGAACTTACTGCACTTTGCACTACAGGCTGAACACGGCTTGAATTACGGCCTAATAATAGGAATTGCTCACGTACATTGCTGTGTGGTTGATCACCTTTCGGGAATTTATCGAAGTATTCACGCCAATCAGCCTCTACTGAGTCTGGAGCCGTTAGATACTGCTCATAAAGTTCTTCAATATACGCTGCACTGTCAGCGCTAAGTTCAGTGTCAAGACGCAGTGCGTCAGCAACTTCTTGCATGTGTGGACCCATTTCCTATTGCAAAACATTTCAGGATGCTTTTTAAGCGAACCCATGATTAGTAATGTCAAATTGGTAATATGACATTAGTCCCCATTAGGCTTAAGCCTTGAGGCGTTATCACTACATTAGGATTACCCAATGTGATTAATGAACAATAACGCCCTCAGCGGCATCATTACTCATTGAGAAATACCCGACATAAATCGGGCAATTTTTGCAAATCATCTTAGAAAAAATAAATTTTTCGCAATTATCTTTTCTAAAGCGACTTTATTAACATTTATATACCTTCTACAGCGCTTAAATTGTAGAAAAAATGTACCCAATTCAAAGTCATTTTTTACATATAGTGATACTTTAAATGCTAACACGTTCGAGCATTTTCAATTGATTTTTTTGACACATACCTCTCATAAATTAGCGAAATACACTGTTTGTATTTTCATCTATGATATGGTGCTACATATAAAATGATCTTTCAATTAAGACAAAAGTCTACGTTCGATTTTTACCTCATCTCATATACAAAAACAAAAGAGAGCTGACATTCCTATCCTCTCTCTTTTTACTACGTTACATAATAACATCTTCTAATCCTTTTGACAGACTTGAACGAGCGTTTCATCAATAAATAACCATTTATCTATCACTTTATACTTTTAATTCACTACGTTTCTATGAAATCCATTTATAGCACTCTGCAATGACAGCGAATAACTTTCACTATCATCATTTTTATATATGACAAAAAAAGCGCACCCAATGGTGCGCTTCTTTTTACTGCTAAATCTATTAACCAAGATCTAAAAGCATATTACGGATGTGACCGATTGCTTTAGTTGGGTTAAGACCCTTAGGACATACAGATACACAGTTCATGATACCTTTACAACGGAACAATGAGAATGGGTCGTCAAGACGAGCCAAACGCTCTTGAGTTGCTGTATCACGAGAGTCAATGATGAAGCGATATGCGTTCAACAATGCTGAAGGACCCAAGAACTTGTCTGGGTTCCACCAGAATGATGGACATGAAGTTGAACAACATGCACAAAGAATACATTCGTACAAACCATCTAAATGTTCACGCTCTTCAGGAGACTGCAAACGCTCTTTAGGAGGCGCAGGCTGATTGTTGATTAGGAACGGATGGATTTTATTGTACTGATCGTAGAACTGATTCATATCTACAACCAAATCTTTAATTACTGGAAGACCTGGAAGTGGACGAATTGTGATCACTTCTGGTAAGTCGTTTAGGTTCCAAAGACACGCCAAACCATTTTTACCATTAATGTTTACACCATCAGAACCACAAATACCTTCACGACATGAACGACGGAATGTTAATGATTCGTCTTGAACTTTTAATGCTAGAAGTGCATCAAGCAACATACGATGCTTATCAGTCAACTCTAGTTTAAAAGTTTGCATGTACGGAGCTGCATCCTTATCAGGATCGTAGCGGTAGATATTAAATGTACGAGTACCTCTACTCATCTTACTTCTCCCAATTAGAATGTACGTGGTTTAGGCGGAATAGCATCTACAGATAAAGGCTTGTAACGTACTGGTTTGTACTCAAGACGGTTATCTACAGAGAACCATAAAGTGTGTTTCATCCACTCATCATCACGACGACCGTATGGGTAGTCAGCATGATCAGGTGGTAATTCAAAATCTACCACTGTATGCGCACCACGACATTCTTTACGTGCAGCCGCAGAAATCAGTGTCGCTTTCGCAACTTCATACAGGTTTTCAACTTCCAGAGCTTCAACACGCGCTGTGTTAAATACTTTAGATTTGTCTTTCAAGTGAATGTTACGTACACGTGGTTCGATCGCAAGAATCTGTTTCACACCCTCTTCAAGAAGTGCAGATGTACGGAATACACCAGCGTGATCTTGAACGATGTCACGGATTGCATCAGCAACTTCTTGAGCATTTTCACCAGAAGTAGATTCATCAAGATGACGAACACGATTCAAAGTGTTTTCAAGAACAGTTGTAGGTAATGGAGCGTATTCATCACCGTGGTGTTTAGTTACGTAGTCAACAATATGTTCACCAGCAGCTTTACCAAATACAACCAAGTCAAGCAATGAGTTTGTACCTAGACGGTTTGCACCGTGTACAGATACACATGAACATTCACCGATTGCATAGAAACCTTTCACTGGTTTAGTGAAATCACGGTCACCCGCATTGTGTGAGTACACACCAGTTTCTTTATTGTAGTTCGCAACCAAAGCTTCAGTTTCACGAGATACAGGAACAACCACTTGACCATGAATATTTGTAGGAATACCACCCATTTGGTAATGGATTGTAGGTACTACAGGAATTGGCTCTTTAGTGATGTCAACGTTCGCGAATTTCTTACCAATCTCAAATACAGATGGAAGACGTTTCATGATTGTTTCAGCACCAAGATGCGTCATATCAAGCAAGATGTAGTCTTTCTTAGGACCACAGCCACGACCTTCTTTAATTTCTTGGTCCATAGAACGTGATACAAAGTCACGAGGTGCCAAGTCTTTCAGTGTCGGAGCATAACGCTCCATGAAAGGCTCACCAGCATCGTTACGAAGGATCGCACCTTCACCACGACAACCTTCTGTCAACAATACGCCTGCGCCCGCAACACCTGTTGGGTGGAATTGCCAGAATTCCATATCTTGTAATGGAATACCTGCACGAGCTGCCATACCAAGACCGTCACCAGTATTAATATAAGCGTTAGTAGATGCACGGTAAACACGACCAGCACCACCAGTAGCGAACAATGTTGCTTTACCTTGGAATACTGCAATTTTACCCGTTTCTTGGTCAATTGCTGTCACACCAAGCACATCACCCTCTTCATTACGGATCAAATCAAGTGCGATCCATTCAACGAAGAATTGAGTACCCATTTTCACGTTGCTTTGATAAAGCGTATGAAGAAGAGCGTGACCTGTACGGTCGGCAGCAGCACATGCACGTGGAACTGGTTTTTCACCATAGTTCGCAGCATGACCACCAAACGGACGTTGGTAAATTGTACCGTCAGCGTTACGGTCAAATGGCATACCTAGGTGTTCAAGCTCATATACAACTTGAGGTGCTTCACGAGTCATAAACTCAATTGCGTCTTGGTCACCTAACCAGTCAGAACCTTTAACTGTGTCGTAGAAGTGGTAGTGCCAGTTATCTTCTTGCATGTTACCAAGAGATGCACCAATACCACCCTGCGCTGCAACAGTGTGTGAACGAGTTGGGAATACTTTAGTCAGTACAGCAACTTTCAAACCAGCTTGAGCAAGTTGGTAAGAAGCACGCATACCTGAACCACCACCACCAACGATGACTGCATCGAAAGTTAGGTGTGGAATATTTGTGTAATCTTCTTTAGGGGTTATAGCGCCCATGATATCTTCCTATCAATTTGCCCAAAAAATCTGGATCGCCCAGATCGCGTATGCAAATACTGCAACAATCACTGCAGAAGTCAGCACTAAACGCAGACCGTTTGCTGAAGGACCCATTTGACGAGTAGTCACATAGTCAGTGAATACTTGCCACATACCAATCCAAGCATGCGCAACAAGAGATAAGACAGACAATAAAGATAAAATCTTCATTGGTGTTGTCATCATAAAGCCATACCATTGCTCAAAAGTGAATCCGCTATTGCAAAGGATCCAGCCCAGCACAACAATAGTATAAACAGCCAATACAACGGCACTTACACGTTGGATAAACCAATCGCGTGAACCTGATCCTGTTAAACCTGTAGCACTTTTCATTAGAGAACAATCCATACAAATGCTGCAACAATACCGATTGCAGACAAGATCAATGAAATAGTAGCTGCGATACGACCACTTTGAAGTTCTTCAGCAACGCCAAGATCTGCAAATAGATGCTTGATACCACCAATAAGGTGATAAATTAAGCCGGCTACAAATACCCATACGACAAAACGCACAATAAAGCTATCAAACACAGCTTGAACTTGCGCAAAACCTTCAGGTGAAGATAAAGATTTGTCTAAAATCCAAAGAAGGACCGGTACGAGTAAAAATACGATAACACCTGATAGACGGTGTAAAATTGATGCAATAGCCACAGGGGATTTTAAGTTTACGTCTAAAACTTGACCCATGGACAAATTGACAGGTCTGTTGCTTTTCACAGCGGGCATCCTGTAAGTAAAAACTCCATCCGGAGTTTGTTGGAATTAATTCGTAGGAAAGCTAGCATAGTCAGACATTACAATATAATAAACTCTGCAGCTGTCTGATCTTATAAACGACAGGGAATTATAAAACGTGAACTTTCAAAACACAAACGAAGACAATTAGGAATTTTGCAAAATATCCTTAAATAAGAATCATTAACAATAACTTTTCTACAAACAAATACCTTATTTATCTAAGAAAATCATACTATCTTATTGGTTTTAATCAGTTAAATGTAAATTTCATTTATTGTTTTTGTGTGTATATGGTGATTTAAACTTTTAGACTAAAGATGAACAAATCTAAATCTTTCTTTTCCCACTACATTTTAAAATCTTCCAGCACATTCGCCAAGCCTTAATCATAAAAATAAATGTGCGTCATTTTCTCAAATGATAAAACTCAAAGATCATGAAACGAAATAAGTACTTAGTCTGTGCATAAAAATCTCAGTAACAGCAAATCTGTTCAATAAAACGCCATTATTTACCTTTCCAATGACAAAAATGATCATTTATTAAGCTTTTTAAGGCGTTTAATTAACTATTTTTTAACCAAACGAACTTTTTTTTAAGGGCGATTAAGTCGTTTTAATTATGAATAAGAAAACAGCAATTTAAAGCCATAGATGTGTGTAAGTTACGAAAATTATAATAATTTAATGAAATAGCGGTCTTGTAATTCCTATTTGTTTCAGAGTTTTTAAGAATTAAAAATTGCTTACAATTAAGGCAATAGGCTTTTTTTAATCTGCACCTCCCCTGCAATTTGACTTATTATACTGCGTCGGCACTGTGATTTTACTCATTTTTTAAGCGGATGAATTGTGCTTCATTTCAATGAATGATCATCAATTTATATCCATAAGTATAATTGACAAAATTTCAGTTCCCTCTAATCTTAGAGCAAATTTTTGATCCGTCTGATTCTCGCATTAAAAGATTAGTACTGAGTCAGATAAAACATTCACCAGGACAGGAGATCTATTGAATGTCTGAAGCAACTGGCAAAAAAGCCGTTTTACAGCTTGATGGCAAAGAAATTGACTTACCAATTTACAGTGGCACTCTAGGCCCAGATGTAATTGACGTTAAAGATGTGTTGGCCGCAGGTCACTTTACTTTTGATCCTGGTTTTGTCTCAACGGCTGCTTGTGAATCTAAAATCACTTTCATTGACGGCGGTAAAGGTGTTCTTCTACACCGTGGCTACCCAATCGACCAGCTTGCTACTAAAGCAGACTACTTAGAAACTTGCTACCTTCTTTTGAACGGCGAGCTTCCTACTGCTGAACAAAAACAAGAATTCGATGCTAAAGTTCGTAACCACACTATGGTTCACGATCAAGTTGGCCGTTTCTTCAATGGTTTCCGTCGTGACGCTCACCCTATGGCGATCATGTGTGGTGTTGTTGGTGCGCTTTCTGCGTTCTATCACAACGGTTTCGATGTTGAAAACATTGACCACCGCGAAATCACTGCTATTCGCTTAATCGCTAAAGTTCCTACTTTAGCTGCTTGGACTTACAAATACACAGTAGGCCAACCATTCGTTTACCCACGTAACGATTTAAGCTACGCAGAAAACTTCTTGTACATGATGTTTGCTACTCCTGCAGACCGTGATTACAAAGTTGACCCTATTCTTGCTAAAGCAATGGACCGTATCTTCACGCTTCATGCTGACCACGAACAAAACGCGTCTACTTCTACAGTACGTCTTGCTGGTTCTACTGGCGCTAACCCATACGCATGTATCGCTGCGGGTATCGCGGCTCTATGGGGACCTGCTCACGGCGGCGCGAACGAAGCTGTTCTTAAGATGCTTGATGAAATCGGCACTGTAGAAAACGTTGCTCCGTTCATGGAAAAAGTGAAAACTAAAGAAGTTAAACTTATGGGCTTCGGTCACCGAGTTTACAAAAACTTCGATCCACGTGCGAAAGTAATGAAAGAGACTTGTGACGAAGTGTTAACTGCACTTGGTATCAACGATCCACAACTTGCTTTGGCTATGGAACTCGAACGTATTGCGCTTTCTGACGAATACTTCATCAAACGTAACCTATACCCTAACGTAGACTTCTACTCAGGTATCATCCTTAAAGCGATTGGTATCCCAACAGAAATGTTTACAGTAATCTTCGCTCTTGCACGTACTGTTGGTTGGATCAGCCACTGGTTAGAAATGCACAGCGCACCTTACAAAATCGGTCGTCCTCGTCAGCTTTACACTGGCGAAACTCAACGCGATATCCAAGGTCGTTAATTCGAAAGAATTGTGCGAATCTAAAAACCGTCCCTTTGGGGCGGTTTTTTTATGCAGCTAGATTTATTTTGCACTTTAAAACAGCCCCATCTGACTGATTTTTCAACTCAATCATTAGATAAAACGATGTCTCACAAGTTATAAAGTATGCTGTTTATTGCTGAGTGTATTTTAAATCGCCATTTTCTAGAAAATCTCACACTGCTTCATCAGATATCGTCATAAAAAAGCCTAATTCCACGTAGAAATTAGGCTGTAAACAAAAGGTTTAAATATTGATGATGCTTTATTTTAGCTTATTAAGTTAAGTAACTTTTATTAAGCAACCTTCTCTAAGCAACCGACTCATAGTCTGTCAAGTCCACCTGTTTAAGACGCTGCTTTAACTGTTTCAGTGACCACGGCCAAGCTACAAAATTGCGTCCATTGGCATCTAAGTAATAGCTCTTACAGCCGCCACTATTAAAGACTGTAGTCTGTAAATGTGTCTGTACTTTTGCATTGTGATAGGCCAATACATTTGGCTTAATTTCAAGCCGTTGTATCTTCTCTTGTTTCATTTTTACCAAAGCATCAACGATATACCCAACCTGTGCTTCTGCAATCCCAATGAATGAGTCATAAACCAAAATATTTGGCCCAAGCACCAAGAAGGCATTAGGTACTTGCGCGATACTGGTACCCAAAAACGCTTCAGGAGAACTGTTTTTCCAAAGTTCTGACAATAACTCCCCTTTGGCATTTTTTACACGTTGCCCAATCGGCGGATGAGAAACTTCAAAACCTGTGCCCCAAATAATGACATCGACTTCATGACGTTCACCATTTGCAGCGATGACAGTATTACCTTCTATTTCCACTAAACCATGTGGCACAAGTTCAACATTGGCTTGCTGCAAAGCAGGATAATAGTTATTGGCAAATAAAAGACGCTTACAACCAATAGAAAAGTTTGGTGTTACTTTTTCAAGTAATTCAGTATCTTGAATTTGTGTTTTCAACAACTGACGACCTAAATAATTCACAGGCTCTAGTAGTGAAGGATTACGCAGTCCTAAATTAATACCATTTAATATACCGGCCACACTTTTGCGCCAAGTTTCTTGAACAGTCGGAAAACGGGTAATGATGCCTTTCGCACGGTCATTCAGTGGTAAATCTGCTTTTGGTAATACCCATGGCGCAGTCCGTTGAAACACCACCACATTTTTGGCAATAGGTTGAATCTGAGGAATAAACTGAATCGCAGATGCCCCCGTACCAATCACTGCAATACGTTTATCTTTTAAGTCATAGGCATGGTTCCATCGCGCAGAATGGAACATTTCACCTTCAAAGCTTTCAATACCTTTAATTTTTGGAATTTGCGGTTCAGTAATCGGCCCAGTGGAAAAGATCACTGTTCTTGCCGCATACTTACCTTTACTGGTCTCCAATTGCCATTGCTTTAATTGCTCATTCCATTCCGCTGCAATTAATTCACAATTGAACTGAATGTTGCGATACAGCGCATGCTGCTCCGCAACACCTTCTAAATAGTTCAGAATCTCAGGTTGCTTGGCAAATAAATGACTCCATTTATGACTCGGTGCAAATGAAAAAGAATATAAAGCCGAAGGGACATCACATCCACAACCTGGATAGGTGTTGTCGCGCCATGTTCCTCCTACGCGATTGGCTTTTTCCAAAACCACATAATCGGTATAACCTCGTTCATTCATTTGATGAGCGGCAGCTAAACCGGATATCCCCGCACCAATCACAATGGTATCGTAGACACGCACTTGATTTTCTACGCTTGGTTTTTGTAGGCTAGGTTCTGGCTCTGCTTGGTCTTGTGCTGCTTTTTTAGCTTTAGCAGAAGACGATGCAGGACGACGTGCATTAGTATGTGCTGTGGGCTTTTTAGTTTGAGTTTTCTCTTGATCTAATGCTTTTACATCTTCGTCATGTAATTGTGTCGGCATGTTCATGCTTTTGCTCCCGACTTTTTAATATAGTTGTTAAATATGGGATAACCCACCCCCAATAAACGGGTATAGGTTTGCGGGGATAAACGCTTTAACCACCAAAATAATTTGGCATCAGGTTGCGGAATGGTGTACAACTTCCCTGCATCTAAATTATTCAATGTCAAATTGACTACATCGTGGCTCGTCGTAAATGCATGATTCATCAGCAGTTGATCAGCTAAGCTTGAATATCGATTGGGCAAGCGTCCATTCTTCATGATATTGGTCGGCACCAAGGTTGGGCACAGTACATTCACACGGATATTTGCCGATCGGAGCTCTGCCGATAAAGTTTCAGACAATGCCAACACACTCGACTTCGTCACGTTATATGCTGTCATTTCTGGTGCAGCAGTATATGCCGCAGCAGAAGCAACATTAATAATCGCGCCGCCCTGCTTATTTTGTTTTAGCTTGGGTACAAAATAATGGCAGCCATGCACCACACCCCACAAATTGACATGCATGCACCACTGCCAGTCGTCTAAACTCAGCTCATCAAATTTACCACCCAGCCCGACGCCTGCATTGTTAATCACCAAAGTCACAGCATGTCCCATCAACTGCTCAGCTTGCTATGACAATGCTTTTACTTCTTCAGCCTTACCTACATCGCACTGCACCGCATAAGCATTTGATGAGGTCATGGATTGAATTTGATCCACCGTTTCTTGTGCTGCCTCTAAATGAATATCAGCACAGACCACTGTTCCGCCACGACGTGCTAACTCCAAAGCAAAGCTTCGCCCAATACCACTGCCTGCACCAGTAACCACCGCGTAGGCGTTTTCACTTGGCTTGTTCTTTTTTCCAAATAGCCCCATGGTTGTGTCCTTTTATCGTTTTAATGCTGGGGTGAATTCTTTGACAAAATAAGGTGTCAACACGCCATCAACAGGGTTCAACAAACGCTTTTTGTAATATTCAAGAAATGCAGAGGTGTCATGGTCATTGGGGTGAAAACTTGGTCGTAAATAATCAAAAATATGCCCGAGGCTACTGCCATAGACACCATCTCTTAGCCCAAAAATCAGTTGGAAACTGCGCGGAACATCTTTCCAGTAGCTTAGGCTAATCAAATTTGATGGCTTTCTGTAGAAAGGGACAATCGATGCACCAATTGAAATCAAACCCAAAATGGTAATTAATGCAGGGAAAAAGCCAGCAATACGTAAAGCATAATTACCTGATAATTCTTGATAAACATCATAGGCAATGTCTTTGTGTTCAGACTCTTCCAACATATGCCACATCCAAATGGCGCGCTGCTTTTCATCTATTGAATTAAAAAATATTTCTTCATGATTCATCATGTATTCCGCAAGCACTGCGGTGAAATGCTCAATTGCTGCCATTAAGGATAACTTCATTGGCTGTGGCATACGTTCAAAACCATAGGCAAAGACGTAGTGTTCTAACTTTCTAAAAAATTGCACAGGCAGATTTCTTGCGCGATACGCTTCATTCATTTCTTCATGCATACGTGAATGAATGGCCTCTTGCCCAATCAACGACGTGACACGTTGTCTTAATACAGGATCTTGAATAAAGTCGCGATGATATCGAGCAGTATCAATCACCAAATCTTCGCCACGAGTTAAGAAAATAGATAAAGATGCAAAATAGGCACTGGCCAATTCTGCATTCATATAAAATTTTGGATCAATTTTTTCTGGTTCAAAATCAAATTTCATATGCCGAATAGGAACAACGGCAGACTGTTTTGTTGGGTCAAAGACAGGGACTGCAAATACGCGTGCTAAAGTTTTTTTTATCGGTTGAAAAGCGCTCATGATTTTGCTCTCAATTTGGGTGTTTACCGTTCATTGACTTCATGTCGATTAAAGTAAAAACACATAGATTGAGGATCAAATTAAGTGAGATAGATCACTAGGCCATTAGCAAAACCGACCTCTAGATTTGCAAAAATGCTCAAATATTTTCTTTGTCAGACAATCTTTAAAACATCGGTGTTGTATGGCTCAAAAGCTTGTCATTAAAGGTCATGGCGTATTTTGAGTAATGATTATTGGATTTTTTGCACTTCACCGGTCGCAGATTGATACACCCATTGATGATCAAACAGGCTGTCGTCTAAATGATCCAGTTTAAAATTACCGATAGCCACAGCATAGAATCCATTGCCCTGCTGCTTAAAATGTGTGATCTCTTGCATGAGTTCTTCAGTCAGTTGACCCATTATAAAGTCTGAAATCACCACCACATCGGCATGTACAAAATTCGGTTGTTTCAGCATATCCACGGCATGATTCATCGCAGGGATAATATCCGTCCCCCCATGAAATGACTGCCCTAAAAAGTGAATGACATCATCCAAAGCGCTGTTATGCTGTAAATTCAGCGCGGTTAAATTGGTCGAGAAATTCATCAAATACATCGCTCGCTTTTCTTTCAGCGCTCGAATGGATAAATATAGACAAATCGCTTTGGAAATCAGTTCAGGTTGTCCATTCATTGAGCCACTGGTATCTAAGCAGACAATCATCGGGCCTTTTTGTCCGACTCGACGCTGCGTATGGCGTTGGTCTTCGATAACCCGTCCTTGTTGCTGCCCTTGTCGATTAAAACTCATCAGGTTAGATTCTAAATATTTTAAATCAAATAAAACCTGCAAGTCTGGATCTGCTAACAGCGCCAATTCGCTAGGTAAAGCCATACTGAGCTCTTGTGCTAATTTAATTCCAGTAATTTCCTCTTGCGCCATCGGGGTGTGAATAAGCTGCTGTGGTTCTTGTTCTAACTGAGCAGAAATCCGCTTACGTGGCATATTCGGCTGTGCGCTTCCGATCATTTGACATAGACGTTTAAGCGCCCGATCTTGCTCGAGATAATTCGCCCATTGCTCAAAGTTCTGTACATCGTGCTCTGTTAATTGTCCTTTGGAATAGTCTAGAAAAATCCCAGTTTCAAACCCGACACTGTCATGGTGCTTGACCATTTTCGACAATGTCGCGAGAAAATCTTTGATTTCATCTAAAAAGGCATCTCGTTGTAAACGGAGCTGCTCAAACTCCCAATGTGCAATGGCTTCGGTCAATTTGCGCTGCCATTTGCCTTTAAATAGCTCTATTTGTAATTGACGCTGCTGCTTGGTCAGCAATGGCTGTTGGCTCTGTTGCCACATTTCAGTGAATTCTGGAATCCCTAAGGTTTGCATGAAGGCGGCATATTCAGTGTGGAATTGAACAAAATCACCCTGCTCCCAATGCTTTAACGCAAGCCAATATTCCAATTGCTGCTGCGCCACTGCATAGGGATGCTGCTGATCTAAACTCGATTTTGCCTGAAAGGCCCATTCCTGAATTTTTTGATCGAGCTTTTTTGCCACTTTATGATCATCCAACCAATGTTTTAAGCTGGATTGTTTTAATTCATCATAAAGCTGCGAACTTAATTCATCGAGTGCCGATTGGGTTTGGTGTCTTGTCGGTTTTAATTGCGACATAACTGTTCCAGACGCTCACAATCTTGCAACTGCAATTGATATCTTGCCAATTGCTGCTCAATAGATTGAATCAAATGTTGAATATCCTGTTCAGTGACAAAGACCGATTTAAACTGATGTTTTTGACTGTTAAATCGTTCCGTTAACAGTTCCAATTCTGTTTGAAACAGTGCTTTGAGCTGTTGAACTTCGTGTAACAGCTCATATTGGCTTTGTGCTGAAAGAGAGCTGCGTGGACTACCTTTGGTATGTTTTATATACGGCGTCACCACTTCTTCTAAGCCGTAATAGCCACCTTTTAAAGTACACACTCTTGAACCATTAAAATTACACACGATTCCACGCACTTCTTCACCCGTATCATCTAAGGCAAAGAAGTCCTTTTTCGTATCCATTTTATCCAGTTCGAGATACAACACTTTATCTTTATAGTGTCGATCTAGATTGGTCACTGCACGCAAGTAGTCAATGCCATGAATTAAATAACTCTCATAGACATCATCGGTATAATAAAAATGATTGAGCACCCGCTGTTCAAGTGCATCCTTCTCTGCCACATGCTGTTCGAACTGCAACCCATAATTTAAGCCATTTTCAGCCAATACTTCATCTATCTGCTGTGAAACAAAACCAATGTCTTCAGGCTGATTCCATAAACAATGTTTTAAAATTAATAAATCACTCAAAATCACCGATGAACGATCATTTAAAAATGCACAGGCTTTGACTAAATAAGCCACACGTTGCCAACGACGGTCAGAGACATAGACCACGTGATCTTCAAAGTTATGATTGAGTCGAGTTTTAAGTTGATCAAACAGATTTAAAATCGATTCGGGTAAATCCACCTGATAAATCTGTTCCCGCCAATCTTGTAACTCTGCTTTTGTTATTTTTAAAGTTGCATCGACTTCAACACTGACTTGACTCGGTTTGGCCTCTAATAGTGCATGGAAGTTTTCTGCAATAGCAATCGGCGGCACTTCTAAACGCAAAATAAAACGATCATACAATGCATCTAGACCTTGATTTGGTTCGGGAATTTCATTCGATGCGCTGACCAAAACATTCAATGGAACTTTTTGGACAATATCACCATTTTTAAAACTCCGTTCATTCACCAAGGTGAGTAAAGTATTTAAAATCGCAGGGCTGGCTTTCCAAATTTCATCTAAAAAAGCAAAATCTGCTCGTGGTAAATAATGTTCTGTTTTACGAATGTATTGATCTTCTTTTAAGGCTTTAATCGATACTGGGCCAAAAATTTCTTCCGGCGTACTGAAACGATTCATCAAATATTCAAAATAGTCATGAACTTCAAAAGCAGAGGCGATTCGACGTGAAATCAAACTTTTTGCAGTGCCAGGCAAACCATATAAAAAGGTATTCATACCCGCAACACCAGCCAACAAACTCAAAGCAATAATCTGCTCACGTTCATACATATTTTTGCTGATTTCAGAAATTAAAGTATTGATCCGTGCTTGCATCTGATTATCTGTTTGACCGAAAACTAAATTGTAACGCCCTAATCGATTTTTCGCTGTAGCAGATGCAAAAATATCGCTTTTTAAATACAGCGCAACAGCGTGATATTGTATTTTCAGGTTATAGTAAAACTACACATCCCTTTGGAACTCTAGAAACTTTTCATCATGTTGCCCTTCTTTCCTACACTCATCCGACTGTTAAAACTTGAAGGTTTTAAATATCGATCCCTCACGGCAGGTGAAATATCCATGTGTCGCAGTGTGTTTGGGGATTTGATTCAATATGAGCAAGTGAAAGTGATGAATCACCCTTTTTTGCCTTGGCAATCTGCGCATGTGGTCATGGCGCCTCAGGGGTATATCCATGCACGAAATTTACTGTTTAAAGCGGACTATGCCAAAGCGTCCTTAGGATATCGCGCCCTGTTTATTCATGAGATGGCCCATGTTTATCAATACCAGCAGCAGATCAATGTTTTGGGTCGGGGTGCTGTTTTACAGATGGCGTATTTCTTTAGTTTTAAAAAATATAATCCATACCGCTATACCCTCAAAGCACACAAGGCATTTTTTGACTACAACATTGAGCAACAAGGTGACATTGCACGTGACATCTATTTAAAGCGAATTAAAAATATTATTTTATATCCAGAACTTGTTCATCAAATTGAGCTATAAAGCTTCCATGCTCTGTAGCGAATATTTTTAGATAAAATTGAATATCGCCTGATCATTCTATTTCACACTATTGCTCGACCATTGACGCTATTTTGAGTACAAAAAAACAGCATTAATATTTACTTTATGGCACATAAGCTCAGCTAGGCTTTTAAAAGCTATGAATACCTCTAGTATCTCGCTTAAATTCAGATAAAATAGGTTCACCTTATTTTTTTGCTTTGCATCAAAACAAGTGAATTATCATACGATGATGGTGTTTTGTTTTCGCCTTTCGGCAGTATTTTTCGTATCTAAATACACTCGCTGAATAATCACAATAATACAAATCAGTGTGTTAAGTGTATTCACCTATAGGAATAGGATTTAGTTGGAATGAATAGTTTTAAAATTGCACTTGCTCAGTTCTCTCCGCATATTGGTAACCTAGAATCAAACGCAGCAAAAATGCTTCAACAAGCCAATGTTGCAAAAGAACAGAACGCAGATATTATTGTTTTTCCGGAACTTTCTACAGTTGGTTATCCTGCTGAAGATTTATTATTACGTCCAAGTTTAAATAAACGTACACAGCAAGCTTTTGAACAATTAGCGAGCATTAAGGACATCGTTTTAGTCTTTGGTTTTGTAAATCAAACTGAAGATGGTCAGCGCTATAACTCTGCTGCTGTCATGAAAAATGGTCAAGTTCTCGGGATTTACAATAAACAAAATCTTCCAAACTATAGCGTTTTTGATGAAAAACGTTATTTCAGTGAAGGTCATCAACACCTTGTCTTTGAATATTTAGGTCATAAGTTTGGTGTGTTGATTTGCGAAGATGTTTGGGCATTACCAACTGTTCAACAGCTTGCTCAGTTAAATGTTGAAACCGCTTTGGTTTTAAATGCTTCACCTTATGAAGTTGGTAAACCACAGCATCGCATTGAAACCATGGCTGCATTGACCAAACAATTGAACATCAATTTGGTTTACTGTAACCAAGTGGGCGGTCAAGATGACCTTGTCTTTGATGGCACAAGCTTTGTGATGAACAATTCAGGTGAAGTTGCATTGCAAGCACCGAGTTTTGTTGAAGATCTATATATCGCAGAATACGATGCTGAACAAAAAGCCTTTAAAACAGGTGCAATCACGCCTGTATTAAATACCATGGCTGAAATCTACCAAAGCCTTGTAATCGCAACCCGTGACTACGTACAACGTTCAGGCTTCCCTGGCGTGATTTTAGGTCTATCTGGTGGTATTGACTCAGCATTAACTTTAGCGATTGCTGCCGATGCGATTGGCGCCGATAAAGTTCAAGCGGTCATGATGCCATATACTTATACTGCACAAATCAGTGTTGAAGATGCGGCTGAACAAGCCAAGAATATGGGCGTAACTTTTGGTATTGCCGAAATCAATCCAATTGTGAATGGCTTTATGCAAACCTTATTCCCTTTCTTTGGCGCTGCACCGACTGATGCGACTGAAGAAAACCTACAAGCGCGTTCTCGTGGTACGTTGCTAATGGCCTTATCGAACAAGTTTGGCAATTTAGTCCTTTCTACAGGGAACAAGTCTGAATTATCTGTTGGTTACTGTACATTGTACGGTGACATGGTCGGTGGCTTTGCAGTTCTTAAAGACGTTTATAAAACGATTGTATTTGAACTAGCAAAATACCGTAACAGCATTTCAGAAACACCAGTGATCCCTGAACGTGTAATTACTCGTCCACCTTCTGCGGAACTTCGTCCAGATCAGAAAGACCAAGACTCATTACCTGAATATGAAGTATTGGATGCCATCTTGTATGCGTATATCGAAGAAGACATGAGCCAAGATGACATCATTGCCAAAGGTTTTGATGCTGAAGTCGTGAAAAAAGTCATCCGTTTGGTTGATCTAAACGAATACAAACGTCGCCAAGGCGCGATTGGTCCACGTATTAGCTCACGTGCATTTAGCCGTGAACGACGCTACCCAATCGTGAATGGTTGGAAACCGGGTATCTAATTACTCGATTCAAATTAAAAAAAGCCCAGTTCTATAACTGGGCTTTTTTATAGGCGCAAAATACGCAGCAGTAAGAATAAAAAATAATTGAGATGTGTATTTCAAAAGTTAGGACATCAATTCATAACATCAAAGATTTGAGTTCTCTTTTATTTCTACATTAACATCGTAAATAGATTATTTTATTAGTGCTGTAATTATTTCAATCTATTTGACTTTTTCTAGGCACAAAAAAAGAGACCAAGCTGAGAGCTTGGTCTATAAAAATGGTGGCTATGACGAGACTTGAACTTGTGACCCCCGCATTATGAGTGCGGTGCTCTAACCAACTGAGCTACATAGCCGTAAACTGTGGTGGCATTATCTAGATTTCACACATTATCGTCAAGCATTTTTGTTTGCAATTGTTCAGAGTTTAAACAAGCAAAGTTCAAGATGTTACTATTTAAGCAAATTATGCTATTTTTAGCCCTATTTACTATATTTTTTGATTAAAAATTAGAGTTTTATCATGCAATTCAATTCGATAAAAAAAGCCTGTCTGACCCTCAGCCTTGCCGTCATGACCTTAACGGGCTGCCAAATCGTCTCACCTATTTTTGTTGACTATAATGGTGTGCGACGTGATGTGGCGACTTGGATTAATAAACAGCCTTTATTGAGCATGCAACAAAAGCGCAGCATGGCTCAACTTAGCCGAGCACAGCAATCAATCATTCGTCTCGACTTCAATGATCAGGAGAAATTAGTCAGTGTTGCGCGCGCTAATGAAGCTGCGATGTATTGTGCCAATCAGCATTTATCAGCGCGACAAATTCAACGCCTGCAAAAACA
Organism: Acinetobacter sp. YH16040_T; assembly: GCF_024605785.1. Taxonomy (NCBI): domain Bacteria; kingdom Pseudomonadati; phylum Pseudomonadota; class Gammaproteobacteria; order Moraxellales; family Moraxellaceae; genus Acinetobacter; species Acinetobacter sp. YH16040_T. The sequence continues at coordinate 2,480,349 of NZ_CP094541.1, forward strand.
GATTTTCCCTGAAGATGCGTTGCATAAATTAAGCTTGCTTGAGCAACAAGCGTTGCATATTACCCTGACAGAGCAAGAGAAACGGTGTGATTGAAACCATGTCCACTGATGGATGAATTATCTAGGCTCAATTTTTTCAGCACCAAATTGTCTTACAATCTAGACATAGCTGCTTACATTATTGAGCATTTTTGCTATCGCTAAGCGAGGTGAAAACAAGTCTATATTTTTGCAATATTTTTATTGCAAATTTCGCAATATCCTTATGAATTTACTTGGTTTTATTCCCAAATAAAAAAGCGTATGATGAAACTATGATCAATGTAAGTAGCGCTTTTTTTCAGGTTTTTCCATCCAAATTCAATTGATCAGATAAGGAGAAATAAGATGGCTTTAAATAATATTTTAGTTCCAGTGGACGGTTCAGAAACTTCTTATGCTGCGGTGGCTAAAGCTGTCGAGTTTGCAAAAACTTTTGGCAGTAAAATTACTGTGGTTCAAGTACTGACGCTCGATCCATATATTGCTGCAGAGTATATTTCAGCAGCGCAAACCAATGATTTAATTGAACGTGCTCGTGCATCGATTTTAAATACACTTGAAGAAGCAAAAGCGAAATTTTCAACTGAAGGTGTCACTGTTGAAACTCGCTTACTTGAAGGTCAAGTGGTGCATACTGAACTGGTTAAAGCTGCAGAAGAAACACATGCGGACTTGATTATTATTGGTTCACATGGCCGTACAGGGATCAAAAAATTCTTCTTGGGCAGCGTAGCTCAAAGCGTACTAGGTGCTTCAGACATTCCTGTTTTGGTTGTACGCAAATAAGCCATTAGATTTATAGCTTAAAAAAGCCTTCTGATCCTAGAGGGCTTTTTTATTGACTGCGTCATCAATATAAAAAACGCTTGTTGAAGGCAAGGATTTTTTAGGGTAACCATTGATATTGTTTCAATGAGATGCGTCCATTCACCACAAAGACATTTTCAGCTGCCAATTTCAATTGCTGGATATTTTCACCTTTTTCATTGCAACGCTGCGTGCTGATTTTTCCCTGAGCATTCACCACCCGATGCCATGGGATCGTTGATGTTGTATCTAGATGCTTTAGTACATAGCCAACCAGTCGTGCATGCTTAGGTAAACCCGCTAATTTGGCAATTTGTCCATAAGTGGCAATCTTTGCTTGCGGTATCAATTGAATGACCGACAAAATTTGCGTTGCCAATTCATCACTCTGCTTCATCTGATCTCCTTTGAGCCGCATAAAAAAAGAGAACCCGAAGGTTCTCTTTGATTAATACTTAATTTTGACAGATTAGTACAGTAATTGGTTGTGATCGATTAAGTCTTGCAAAGTCACATCGGTATTTTTCAAAGTGAGTAATTCAACTTTATCGCCAAATTTAGACCCTGTTCCATCACGATCAATGCTGATCACGGTGTTGCCCTTGCCATCAGATTTCACCGAAACAAACTGATCAATATTCGACTGATTGGCATTTTGACCTTGTAACAAGGCTTTGATATTCACTTTATCGCCTTCAGACGCATTAAAGTCATTCCAAGTATCATGTCCATTGCCACCCGTTGCATCTGCTTGATCCAATACTTTATAAATAACCGTATCAATGCCCGCTTTGGTGGTGAATTGATCATTGCCCGCAGTACTGGTGATTTCATCGTTACCGACACTTCCTGTGAAGTTCACACCTGCTTTAATGGTCAATGTTGCCGCTGAAATATCACCGTTTGGTGCAACCAGTTTATACGTAAACTGTTCTGCTGCACCTGAGGCAAGATTCATATCTTTAAGGGTATAGGTGTAACTACCATCTGATTTCACCACCATTTCGCCATATTTCGCCGTAATGGTTGTACCCGTCGAACTCACTTGGGTAAAGGTTAAGCCACCATCTTTAGACACATACAAATCTGTATATTTTGAAGCGACAGTATCAACACCAAATCCATCATTATCGGTTAATAAATTGCCTGTGGTTGCAGCATTCGCAGCAAATTTTACGGTAAAGCTATCAAGGTCAATAATGCTCCGTGAAATGACCGCCGATACACTGCCGCCCAAGCTTATGCCTTTATTGGTTACGGCTTGAATCGTATAGGTTCCTGCTTTCAATCCAGTGACCGTGACAGAATTACCATTTGGTAGTAGACCAATAACATCCACTACTGTTGAAGCTCCCGAAGTCGCAACTAATTTACCTTTTTCGTCGTAGACGTTAATCGTGGTATTACCCAGTAATGAAACCAGTTGTGAAGAACCAAAGTCAACTTTGATGTTCTCTACCGTACCGTCTGCAACGGTGATTTTGGTCGAACCTGCTTTCGTCCCACCAAATCCAATCGACCAACTGTAGCTAATTGAATTTGATTGACCTGTAGATACGGTATTCGATGCATCAAAACCGATCATGTCAACATTGTTAGTAGCAACAACTGTACTTGCATGATCTTTTGGCTCCGCTGCATTCCAATTCAATGCCAAATCGCTTTGCGTTCCAATGTGAATTATCAGGTCAGCACTACTTGCTTTGCCCGAAACCGGATCAACCACGGAATAGCTAAACACTTCTGCCTTACCAATCGCTGTGACATCAGCTTTCGGTTTATAGCTATACGAGCCATCTTGATGAATGGTTAATGTGCCATAGTTCCCTTTGACTGTGGTCGTACCATTGATCAATTGGCCATTGATACTGTTGACGATTGCACCTGCTGGAACAGCGTCCTGACCATAAAGTGCATCATGATCTGAGATGACATTTCCTTTGGCTTCTTCTACATGGCTCACTTCAGGTTCTACTGAAGTATCAAACACTTTTAACGATAGATTTGCACTGACCGATGTTGCAAGACCAATAGCCGAACCACCGACAAACTCAAACTTATATTCACCTGATTGTAAGTTTTTCGCGCGTACAGCCGTTTCTTCGCCAAAGATGCCGATAAAATCTAATAAACCATAGTCTTTATTCGACGCGATCAGCTTCCAGCTACCATCGGCATTTTTCACAAATAGTCGCATTTCTGCTTTATCAAACAGGTTGATCAATGAACCTGTATGTACACTGATCGTTGCCTCACCAACTTCTTGATCCCCGATAGAGAAGTAACCTGTATGTACTTTTGAACCAATATTAATCAGATCAAAAACATTGAATAGTTTATTGGTACGGACTTCTTCAACTGGATATTCAAAGTTGATGTTAGCATTGACTAGATTATCTGCTGCGTGAATGCTAACAGTTGGCGCGATTAATTCTTGAGGTGCAGACTCACCACCATCATCTTTCGCAGTCACTAAAATGTGCTGACCATCTGTCACTGCTGGCTGTAAGACAACTTTGAAATTGCCTTCAAGATCAGCAATTGCAGAGCCTAGAATGGTTTTAGCATCTGCGGCATACACTGTGATATCCGAACCCGCTTCGGCATGACCCGTGACCACAGCACCTTGACTATCTAAAGTTGCAAATGGTGTTGCTGGTGCGTACAAGTCTGGTGCCAATGCTGGTGTAGCTAAAGATTCGCCACCTGCATCTTTTGCGGTCACTTTCACTTGCTCGCCATCCACAAGTGCAGGTACAAGTGCAATTTGATAATAACCATTGGCATCCGCAGTCGCTGTACCCAATGGGGTTGTGCCTTTGCTACCACCGTATACGGTAACAATGGCAAAAGCTTCGGTCACACCTTCCACAGCAGAACCTGTTGCATTGACTTTCGCTGTCGGTGCATCAGGGGCAAATAGATCTGGGGCTTGCGCTGTGATTGCTGGTGATTCACCGCCTGCATCTTTCGCCGTGACGTTTACTTGCTCACCATCCACCAAAGCAGGCTGAAGTTGAACGCTATACACCCCATTTGCATCGGCTACAGCCGTCCCAAGCTTTTGCTTCGAATCAGAGGCATATACCGTCACTTCTGAACCCGGTTGAGCTATACCAAAGACAGTAGAGCCATCTTTTTGGTTCACTTCCGCAGTTGGAATTACCGGCATAGTTGCATCCATTAAATCATCTGATGCATAACCTTGATTCCCTGCTTGATCAGTAGCAGTCGCTGTATATGTGCCTTCTGCTGCTGTTGCAGGAATTTGTGCGATGAAATGATCATTGGCATCGACACTAACATCTATATCTTTGCCTTGTGGATCAGTTATAGAAACTTTCGCACCTGATTCAGTTTTACCTGTAATGGTTGCAGAGCCATCTGGATTTGATGTGACTTTAAAATCATCGATTTTCGGCGCAACTTGGTCATCTAGATCTGCTGTTGCAGAACCTTGATTTCCGGCTTGATCTGTTGCTATTGCAGTATATGTCCCTTCCGCAGCAGGTGATGGAATCGTTGCTGTGAAATGACCGTTGGCATCTACACTTGCAGGATAGGTTTGACCGTCTGGCGTAGTAATTTCAACACTTGCACCCGGTTCAGTTTTACCTGTCACCGGTGCAGAACCATCGGCATTTGCATCAACTTCTAGATCATCGATTTGCGGTGCAACTTGGTCATCTAAATCTGCTGTTGCAGAACCTTGATTTCCAGCATTATCCGTTGCCGTTGCGGTATAGGTACCTTCTGCAGCAGGCGTTGGAATCGTTGCTATAAACTGACCGTTGGCATCCACGCTTGCAGGATAGGTTTGACCGTCTGGCGTAGTGATTTCAACGCTTGCACCGGGTTCAGTTTTTCCTGTCACCGTTGCAGAACCATCGGCATTTGCATCGACTTCTAGATCATCGATTTGCGGCGCAACTTGGTCATCTAGATCTGCTGATGCAGAACCTTGATTTCCTGCTTGATCTGTTGCTGTTGCGGTATAGGTACCTTCTGCAGCCGGTGATGAAATCGTTGCTGTAAACTGACCGTTGGCATCAACTGTTGCAGGATAGGTTTGACCGTCTGGCGTAGTGATTTCAACGCTTGCACCCGGTTCAGTTTTACCCGTTACCGTTGCAGAACCATCGGCATTTGCCTGAACCGCAATACTCACTTCAGCAGTGCTATCAATTGTTGTGCTCGTCGCTACTTTTTGACTCGAGTTTCCGGCAGCATCTTTCGCAATCGCTTCAATATGATAAAGACCATTTGCCAGATGTGATTTTGATTGGTAACTCCAGTTGCCTTGAGCATCAACAAGTGCCTGTCCTGTTTCTACCACATTTCCGAGTTGATCTTTCACACTTACGGTAACAGTTACACCTTTTTCAGTTTTTCCACTAAAACTTGGAGATGGATCTGTAATAACACCGACATCATGAATATCAATAAGTGGTGGAATGGTATCGACAATAAATTGTTTAGTTGATGGTGCACTGATATTACCAGCGATATCTTTCGATATAGCTTCTAAAGTTAATAATCCTTCTGGTAAAGCAACCGATGGTGTATACGTCCATTTCCCTGTTGCCGTATCAAGTTTCGCTAAGCCTGAATCCAATAAATTATTTTCAGCATCATAAATATTGATCAGAACTTCCGTACTTTTGCTCGATGTGCCAGAGAAAGTCTGTTTATTGTTGTTGGTTAGTGGAATTGACGGTGTGGATAACGTCGTCGCTCGCATAACAAATGTAGCGAGCGGAGCCACAGCTGGAGCTGCAAAGAAATCAAAATCATCAATATCAACAGTTGGCGGAGTCGTATCGATTTCAAACCCATCATTTGCTTCAGCTGTATTACCTACTCTGTCCGTTGCAATTGCAACAGCCGTATATTCACCATCATCTAAATTACGAGGAGGTGTAAATGTCCAAGCACCGTCTGCAAATACACTTGCTTGGCCTTCAAATTTCACCACGCCTGCAGAGTCTTTAATATATACGTAGACAGATGCACCCGGCTCAGTTTCTCCACTGATCGTTGGTGTTTGATCATTTGTTATGATTAGATCATCGATAGTAATGGTCGGTGCTGTGGTATCCACACTCGCCACGCTATGTGAAGCTGTCGCGGCTTGACCTGCATTGCCTGCCGCATCGCTATAGCTACCTGCAGCAATATCCAACTTAACGTTTGCCGTACTTCCATCGTTGCCATTCGCCACGACTTTAGCAGTCCAACTTCCATCGGCTTGTTGTGCTAAGTCTGTCAGTTTTCCGCCAGTGACCTGTACATCGTCCGCATCGAAACCAATGACTTTTTCACTGAAGCTGATTTTCACATCGCCATTATCCGCAATGCTAATCGTTGCTGTTGGGGCTGTGCTATCGATACTTGCCACGCTATGTGAAGCAGTTGCGGCTTGACCAGCATTGCCTGCCGCATCGCTATAGCTGCCTGCAGCAATATCCAGTTTCACGGTCGCTGCACTACCGTCAGTGCCATTCGCCACAACTTTACCGATCCAACTTCCATCGGCTTGCTGTGCTAAGTCTGTCAGTTTTCCGCCAGTGACCTCTACATCGTCTGCATCAAAGCCAACGACTTTTTCACTGAAGCTGATTTTCACATCGCCATTATCCGCAATGCTAATCGTTGCTGTTGGGGCTGTGCTATCGATACTTGCCACGCTATGTGAAGCTGTGGCTGCTTGACCTGCATTGCCTGCCGCATCGCTATAACTTCCTGCAGCAATATCCAGTTTCACGGTCGCAGCACTACCATCTGTGCCATTCGCCACGACTTTAGCAGTCCAACTACCATCGGCTTGTTGTGCCAATTCTTTGAGTTTTCCACCAGAAACTTGTACATCGTCTGCATCAAAACCGACCACTTTTTCACTGAAGCTGATTTTCACATCGCCATTGTCAGCAATCGTAATCGTTGCTTTTGGTGCTGTACTATCGACACTTGCCACGCTATGTGAAGCTGTCGCTGCTTGACCTGCATTGCCTGCCGCATCACTATAACTACCTGAAGCAATATCGAGTTTAACGGTCGCTGCACTACCATCTGTGCCATTCGCCACGACTTTAGCAGTCCAACTACCATCGGCTTGTTGTGCCAAGTCTTTGAGTTTGCCACCAGTGACCTGTACATCGTCAGCATCAAAGCCAACGACTTTTTCACTGAAGCTGATTTTCACATCGCCATTATCGGCAATCGTAATTGTTGCTTTTGGTGCTGAACTATCAACAGTCACTTGGGTCTTTACATCATCACTGATGTTGCCAGCTTTGTCTTTTGCATTAGCAGTAACTTGATATCCACCATCCGTTAAATTTGCCTTAACGCTATAGCTCCAATCACCTTTCGCATCCACTGTCGCGGTACCAGTCTCGATAACATCTCCGTTCGGCGTTTTAACTGTAACCATCACGGTAGAACCAATTTCAGTTTTGCCTTTTACATCAGGAGTTACATCATTGGTGAGTACTGCATTTTGGATTTCAATTACTGGATCAGTGATATCAATCACGAAGGTTTTAGATGCTGGGCTACTGATATTACCGGCTGCATCTTTTGATACAGCTTCAAGCACATAATAGCCTTCGAGCAATTCATTCGCAGGCGTATAAGTCCATTTACCTGTAGCGGTGTCTAGTTTCGCTAGTCCTGAATCGATAACTTTATTATTGGCATCACGCAGGTAAACCGTCACTTCTACACTTTTGGTTGAAGTTCCAGAGAATGTTGGCTTCGTTTGATTGGTCTGCGGAACGTTTGCAGGCACGCTTAATGTGCTTACACGAGAAAAGGCTGCAGCAAAATTCGATGTACCAAATAAATCGTCAATATCAACCGTCGGTAAAGTGGTATTAACCGTTCCGATTGCTGTCTGTTGATTACCCGCAGCATCAGTTGCGGTCACAGTCACTGTATAATCAGCTTCGGCAACAGGTGAATCTGGAATAAATGTCCAAGCACCATCTTTTACCGTTGTCGTACCAGCAATATCCTTGCCATTTGAATCTTGTACTTGGACTTGAAGATTCGCATCTTCATTCACAGTACCTGTAAAATTAGGTTCTTTAAAATCGTCAATCGTGACAATTGGTGCTGTAGCATCTATTGTAAATGATGTGTCTGTGGCACGACCTGTATTACCAGCAGCATCTGTAGCAATGGCCTCAACTGAGTATTCTCCATCAATCAGGGTTTTATCAGCACGATAACTCCACTGATCACCGATGACCTCTGCTTTTCCTTGATTAACAATTTCGCCTTTACTATCTCTGATAACAACGCTAACGGCAGTGCCAGCTTCTGTTTTACCTTTAAATGAAGGCATTGAATCCTGAGTTAAAGTTGTATCTTCAATAGATATTTCAGGATTAATCGTATCTTTTACACCAATCACTGTAGTTGGATCAGAAGTATTGCCTGCTGCATCTTTTGCTGTCACTTGGGCTGTTTCACCATCGGTCACTGCAGGCGATATAGGGATTTCAAACTCACCTAAACTATTTGCAGTACCTGAACCAATTAATTTGCCATTTTCATCACGGACTTCAACTTTTGCCCCCGGCTCAGTTTTACCCGTTACTACCGTGCCATCTTCATTTAAAGTTGCATTAGGCGCATCAGGTTTGGTGGAGTCTTTGGCAGTAGCTTCCGTCGGTTCTGACTCATTGTCTGCTTTATCTGTCACAGTAACATCAACAGTTTCACCATTGGTTAATGGATCTTTAAGTTCAACATCAAAATTCCCTGATGAATCCACTGTACCCGTGCCAATGACTTTGCCATCTTGATCTTTCACTTCTACAGCAGTACCCGGCTCACCTTTACCTGTGACATGTTCACCATCATCTGTGATGACCACATCTTTAGGTGCATCCGGCTTGGTCGTGTCTTTTGCAGTAGCTTCTGTTGGTTCTGACTTATTGCCTGCTTTATCTGTCACAGTGACATCAACAGTTTCACCATTGGTTAATGGATCTTTAAGTTCAACATCAAAATTCCCTGATGAATCCACTGTACCCGTGCCAATGACTTTGCCATCTTGATCTTTCACTTCTACCGTAGTACCCGGCTCACCTTTACCAGTGACATGCTCACCATCATCGGTAATCACCACATCTTTAGGTGCATAAGGTTTGGTCGTATCTTTACCACCTGTTACGGTAGTTGGATCAGAAGTATTGCCTGCTGCATCTTTTGCTGTCACTTTGGCAGTTTCACCATCGCTTACTGCAGGTGATACCGAGATTTCAAATTCACCTAGACTGTTTGCTGTTCCTGAACCAATTAATTTGCCATTTTCATCGCGTACTTCAACTTTTGCACCCGGCTCAGTTTTACCCGTTACTACCGTGCCGTCTTCATTTAATGTTGCATTAGGCGCATCAGGTTTGGTCGTGTCTTTACCACCTGTAACGGTAGTTGGATCAGAAGTATTTCCTGCTACATCTTTTGCTGTAACTTTGGCAGTCTCACCATCAGTCACTGCTGGCGATACTGGGATTTCAAATTCACCTAGACTGTTTGCAGTTCCTGAACCAATTAATTTGCCATTTTCATCGCGCACTTCAACTTTTGCACCCGGCTCAGTTTTACCCGTTACTGCTGTACCGTCTTCATTTAAAGTTGCATTAGGCGCATCAGGTTTGGTGGTGTCTTTTGCAGTAGCTTCTGTTGGTTCTGACTCATTGCCTGCTTTGTCTGTCACAGTGACTTCAACAGTTTCACCATTGGTTAAAGGATCTTTAAGTTCAACACCAAAATTACCTGATGAATCCACTGTGCCTGCGCCAATGACTTTGCCATCTTGATCTTTCACCTCTACCGTAGTACCCGGCTCACCTTTACCTGTGACATGTTCACCATCATCGGTAATTACTACATCTTTAGGCGCTTCAGGTTTAGTCGTATCCTTAGAACCACCAGATGAATCAGATCCACCACCAATAGCCGCACCCAATAAACCAGCACCGGCTGCTCCCGTAATCCAAGGTAAAATTACACCTGTCAAAGAATCGTTATAGAGCAGCGGTTCAATTTCATCTAAAGGTTGGTACTGAATAACATCCGCAATATCACCGTTGACTGTTGTAAATTTGGCCCAATACAATGTGCCGTCTTCATCCTCAAATACCAAACTATTATCTGGTGTCGCCTCACTAAAATAGTTTTGTACAGTAATCACTTCCCCATTTTTTAAGGTGATTATTGCGTCAGCACCATTCTTTGTAATTGAAGCAACATCCTCTTTCCGGATTTTGACTACGATGACAGAATTTTCTATAAGCCCAATTTGATTGGATTCAACTTGATCCAAAACTTTATGACTTTCTTTAGAAATGACAGAAATTTGCGGCATAGGTAAAACCTCATTTATTTGTATTAGGGCCGTTTTTATGCTTTTTGGTTTTGTAATGAGTTATTGGTGACTAATAATTTCTTTAATTACAACTCATTAAAAATAATTTTTTAATTGTGTGCGTTATATCACGCTTTGTATTTATTTTGCACAATTGCTTGAATATTGTATTATTTTTATCAATAGGCTCAGATTTTAGATCCATCTTTATACAAGTAATAACAAACACTTATTTGTGTGATGCAAGTCACAATAATACCGATGAATGACTAGTCATAATTTCACGCATTTTGATGTTACTTGGTGGAATACAACTAGTAATAAAAAAGGAAATGCCCTCGCATTTCCTTTTTTAAGTCAAACAAATCAGTTTTAGAAGTTTTCGGGGTTCTCCAAACGACGAACTTCTTGCACTTTTTCTGGGTTATGTACCGCAGCTACACCATCATCCGCTTTGGTATCTATTAACGCTTCAGGGTTATAAACCGTAATGGTTTCATTACCATGGATATCTTCGCCCACAATATATTGGAAGCCCTTTTTATTCATTTTATGGCACATTCTTTGGTACCAACCTTTGAAGCCTTTGGTTTCTTCATTCGGATTGTAATAAAAAGCATTCATCACAGCAGGTAAACCTAAGCCACACACGAGGCCCGACATTAATACTGCGATAAATGTATATCCAATCAAAATACTACTGTATTCACTAAGTTCAGGAATATTGGCAACCGCAAGGATTAGGGCCAATGAAATACCGCCACGAACCCCACCCCACGATAAAATCGCAAGACTACCGTTATAGCTTTTTTTGCGGAAACTCGGGAAAAATGCGAAGGATAAATAGTTTGCTGCAAAGCGCGATGCATGCAAAATAATAAACGCCACCATACCGCCTAAAATCAAGCTAAGACTTAAATCTAAGATAAATAACTCGAGACCGATCAGGGTAAATAAGAAGGAATTGATGATTCCTTCCACGGTATGCCAGAAATGGTTCACTTCCCTGATTTCTCGGTCTTGGAGGATTTCTTTCCATTTATTCCCAACGATCAGACCACCAATAACACATGCAATTGGTGCAGATGCATGTGCGAATAAAGCGACTAGATATGAACCACTTGCCAATAATGCTGTGGTTAAAATCAAGGACTCCATTTCATGTTTACCGCGGAGTAAACGTAAAATCCCTAAACCAAATGCCCAACCAATAATGATTGCAACAACAATTTCATATAACAGTGTTTCAAGCGTACCAAGGACGGTAAAATGCTCACCTTGCAAGACATTGAGTAAAGTCATAAACACGGCAATACACATGGCATCATTAAAGAGAGATTCGCCTTCTAATTTCACCATCAAATGATGTGGCGCACGTACAGAACTTAATACACCTTTGACCCCAATCGGGTCAGTCGCACCTAAAGCAGCACCTAATAACAACAACACTAATAAATCAACATGATGACCAATTAAGAACTGATAACCATATAAAGCAACACCAAAAAACACCGCACAGAGCACCAAGGCTATACTGGCCAAAATACTGATTGGTTTCCAATGCAAACGTAAATCTGAAACTTTAAATTTCAAGGCAGATGAGGTCAAAATAAAACAAATCACGCCATTAATTAAAAAGTCATAAAAGTCGATATGACGAACGGCCTCTTCAATATTGTGCAAATTAATCGTCACAAATTGATTGCCATTGAGCAGACTTGCGCCCCATTGCAAAATAAAGACAAAAATTGCAGAAACAATGGGAACACCTATGGCTTGTGGAAAGCCCAAGATACGTTTATTAAAAATCGTGGTTGCAATTGAAAGTGCAAAAATAACGGTAAAAACCTGTAGAAAAAAATAATTTCCCATTTCGTTCCCAATTTTGGTGCTGTGTCGCCTACAGAGTGAGATATAGGTATTTTGAAAATAAATACTAAATTTTTTAGTATTTGGAAATAAAATATTCTAACGAATTTTATCTAAATTACGTGTATCAATTCAGTTTTTTTCACATCTTTTATCAAGATCCTTTAACATAGCAAGCCTGCATCGATTTTATGCATTTTTATCCTCTAATTTATTTCTCCTATGCATCAGACCATTAAAACTATTTTTCGACTCTTTTTTGCTGCTGTGATCTTTATCATTACTGCAGCGCTGATCCTGACTTGTTTTAGCAAGACACAGGAAATTTTACGTGCTGAGCACTATTTTAGTCAGGCAAAAAAGGTTTCACTGGATTCAACACCCAAAGAACAATTGGTTTTGGTCTCCAATAATGAATCACCTGATCATGCAATATTTATCATGCTGGCGAATAATGGTTATCTTGCCAAACTGAATTGTGAAAACTATGCACAAGATATTTGTCTCGATGAATTTAATCAGCAACACACCCGACAAATTCAACACCTCGATTTACTAAAAATTGGACAATTTAAATATATCCAAAATGTGAGTTTCACCAATAGCCGCACTGGACAAAAACAACAATTACGCTATAGCGATGCCCAATTAAAACAGTTCTATCAAAACGATATTTCAGGCCTTAAATATACTGTTTTTGGCGTGGCTTTATTCGCATTTGCCGCATTGTATGTCAGCTATCGTATTGTTCGAAACTTTAAATCATTTCTTAATAAATAAGTTTCAATCTATTTTTCAATGAAAAAAAGAGGATGTTTGCATCCTCCTTTTTTTGTTTTAAATGGCTTGGTTAAAGGTATCACAGCTATTGATATTGCCTGATTTCAACCCTGTCTGGAACCATTTCATACGTTGTTCACTGGTGCCGTGCGTGAAGCTATCTGGGACCACTTGCCCAGTTGCACTTTTCTGTAAATAGTCATCACCAATCTTATGTGCAGCGTCCATCGCTTCTTCTACATCACCCTGCTCTAAAAATTGGGTACGCTGTTGATTATGATGCGCCCAAATACCCGCAAAGCAGTCTGCTTGTAGTTCTTGCATGACCGAATAACGATTACCTTCAGCTTTAGACGCTTGCGCACGCGCCTGCTGAACTTGCTCAGAAATACCTAAAATCGTTTGGATATGATGTCCAACTTCATGGGCAACCACATAGGCTTGCGCAAAATCACCCGCCTGATCTTGACGACTCAATTCAGTTTGATTTTGTTCACCCGTGATGCCCATTTGCGTACGCATATCTTTAAAGAATGCAGTATCAATATAGACCTTCTGATCTGCTGGGCAATAAAACGGCCCCATTGCAGCTTGTGCTGTACCACAACCCGAGTTGACCACACCATTAAACATGACCAATTTAGGCGCTTTATACTGGGCATTTAACTGTTCTTGGAAGACTTTAGTCCATGTATCTTCCGTATCGGCCAAAACCGTTCCAACAAAATCCATCGCTTCTTGTTGTTCAGGTGTTGGATTATCCAAACCTTTGACTTCAGCCGTTTGACCCTGTGAAGTCACTTGTTTGGTCGCCTGATATGCTTGCTGCGGGTCTACACCAAAAAACTTCCACGCAACAAATGCCACAACCAAACCGAGAATACTGATCCCACCCGCTTTTGCACCGCCACCACCGCGACGGTCTTCTACGTTTGAACTAACTCTTCGACCTTTCCAGCGCATAGTGATCTTCCTTATATAAAATAGTTGATATCCGTGCGTTTACAGATTAATCCTTTTGCGACTTTGGCCATACTTTTTGAATTAAAGATACGACGCACAACACGATTAAACCTGCAATAAAACCTGTCACTAAATTGATTAAAGTCGGTGTTAATGCACCCACAATACTGCCAACTGTAGGAATATGTTCTGCATAATCTACAGAGCCTTCAATAAAATGGTGTAGTAAAGGCACACCATGGGTAATGATGCCACCACCCACTAAAAACATGGCAATGGTACCGACAATGGTCAATGTCTTCATCAACTTAGGTGCAAATGCTAACAAACCTTGTCCAACGGTCTTTTTAAATTGTGATGCTTGTTGAGTGAGATAAAGCCCTAAGTCATCAATTTTGACAATCATCGCAACAAAACCATAGACACCAACGGTCATTAATATTGCAATCACCGAAAGTACCATGACCTTGGTCCCAAATGCCGCAGTTGCAACCGTACCCAATGAAATCACCACAATTTCAGCAGATAAAATAAAATCGGTCCGGATGGCGCCTTTGACTTTTTCTTTCTCAAAAGTCACCAAATCCGTTTCAATATGAGTCATCTCTTCACGAGCAACTCCTTCTGTTTTGGCTTTTTTATGATGCAAACTATGCAGAACTTTTTCCACACCTTCATAACATAAGAACAAACCACCAATCATCAATAGTGGTGTAATCAGCCAAGGTGCAACCACACTGATCAATAAAGCAGCCGGAACCAAAATTAATTTATTAATAAAAGAACCTTTGGCCACAGACCAAACAACTGGAAGTTCACGATCTGAACGGACACCACTGACTTGTTGCGCATTCAGTGCTAAATCATCCCCAAGGACACCCGCTGTTTTTTTGGCTGCCATCTTACTCATAACAGCAACGTCATCCAGCACAGTTGCAATATCATCAAGTAAGATTAATAAGCTATTCGCCATTATTTTTATCCTTTAGGCATTTTTTAATATTCTAATTCTATTTAACGCTAAAATTGTATTTAGTTTTTTAATAATTAACAAAATATTCACCCATTTTTCAGTCAATTGTGCTGTGTCAGTAACAATCAAAAATAGAATGCCGTACAATGGGGACATTCTTTGAAAATCAGCCGTAGCTTTGACTACCACTTTGGAACAGATAATGAGTACTCAAGATAATCGTCCAGTGATTTTGACTGGCGACCGTCCGACTGGACAATTACATTTAGGTCATTTTGTAGGTTCTTTACGTTCACGTGTAGGTTTACAAGATTCGCATCATCAACATCTTCTTTTAGCTGATGCTCAAGCCTTAACTGATAATGCCGATAACTTCGAAAAAGTTCGTCGCAATATTATTGAAGTCGCAACCGATTATCTTGCTGTAGGAATTGACCCAACCAAAACCACGATTTGCGTTCAATCATGCTTACCAGCATTAAATGAATTGACCATGTTGTATTTGAACTTTGTGACGGTGTCTCGCTTAGAGCGTAATCCAACCATCAAATCTGAAATTCAAATGCGTGGATTTGAGCGTGACATTCCTGCAGGTTTCTTATGCTATCCAGTAGCTCAAGCTGCCGATATTACAGCGTTTAAAGCATCTGTCGTTCCTGTCGGCGAAGACCAAATTCCAATGATTGAACAAACCAACGAAATTGTTCGTCGTTTAAACCGTCAAATTGGTCGTGACGTACTTCCTGAATGTAAAGCTTTACTCTCTAATGTCGGCCGCTTGCCAGGTTTTGATGGTAAAGCAAAAATGTCTAAATCTTTGGGCAATACCATTGTGCTTGACGCGACTGATAAAGATATCAAGAAAGCTGTTAATGCAATGTATACCGATCCAAATCATTTACGTATTGAAGATCCAGGTCAAGTTGAAGGTAACGTCGTATTTACTTACCTCGATGCATTCGATCCTGATAAAGAAGCTGTTGCAGAGCTGAAAGAACACTATCGTCGTGGTGGCCTAGGCGATGGTACTGTGAAAAAGCGTCTTGAAGGCGTGCTAAAAGAGCTGATCGGCCCGATCCGTGAACGCCGTTTAGAATTGCAAAAAGATCCTGACTACATCATGGATATTTTAAAAACCGGTACCGATAAATGCCGTGATATTACCCAACAAACGTTAGATGAAATTAAATCTGGACTGGGTGTTTTCCACTTCTAAATTTAAAAAATTCTATAAAATTAAGCCTTTCCAATGTGAAAGGCTTTTTTATAGGCACTTTTTGTGAAGGTATTCACAAAATCTCCTTAGTTTTAACGTTAGGTAACATCACTTAACGTGAACACCAATGAAATGACTGACCGTTCACTCTATTATCTATTTATGTTTTAGGAATACCTAAATTCATAACATTTCTCCTTTACCGAACCTGTGAAAACAGATTCGTTGTTATACGCAATGAACACCCCAATCATTGCGTATTTTTTTGTCTGAAAATTGGCTAAGAAGAATTAAATATCCTCTATTGAAACAATAAAAAAACCCGCATTAAGCGGGTTTTTATTTCAAAAACTAAATTAGTTTTTATGACGCATATGTGGGAACAAGATCACTTCACGAATACTTGCAGCATTGGCAAATAACATGACCAAACGGTCAATACCGATACCCTCACCCGCTGTAGGAGGTAAGCCGTATTCCAATGCTTCAATGAAGTCTGCATCGTAATGCATTGCTTCATCATCACCTGCATCTTTTTCGGCAACTTGAGCTTGGAAACGTTCAGCTTGATCAATTGGGTCATTTAACTCTGAGAAACCATTTGCCAACTCACGACCACCGATGAAGAATTCAAAACGATCGGTAATATGTGGATTATCATCATTACGACGTGCTAATGGTGAAGTTTCCGCAGGGTATTCTGTGATGAATGTCGGTTGACGAAGTTCAGTTTCAACAGTTTCTTCAAATACGATGGTTTGAAGTTTACCTAAACCAAAACCAGGTTTTACTTGCTCTTTCAGTTCATTTTTAACGAAGTTAGCAAGGAACTCACGGTCAGCTACATTTTCAGCAGTGAACGTTGGGTTGTGTTCAAGAATCGCATCAAACATCGAAATCTTCTTGAATGGACCTTTGAAGCTATACACTTCATCACCATAAGGCACATCAGTCGAACCCAAGATGTCGATCGCCAATTTTTCAAGCATATTTTCAGTCAAAGCCATCAGGTCTTTGTAGTCTGCATACGCTTGGTAGAATTCGATCATGGTGAATTCTGGGTTATGACGTGTTGATACACCTTCGTTACGGAAGTTACGGTTAATTTCGAACACACGCTCAAAACCACCAACGACCAAACGTTTTAAGTAAAGCTCAGGTGCAATACGTAAGAATAAAGGCATATCCAAAGCGTTGTGATGAGTTTCGAATGGACGCGCAGACGCACCACCCGGAATCACATGCATCATTGGTGTTTCAACTTCCATGAAACGCTCATTGCTCAAATATGAACGAATACCTGACACCACTTTTGCACGAATTTCAAAAGTTTTACGTGTTTCTTCGTTCATGATGAGGTCTAAATAACGCTTACGGTATTTAACTTCAGTATCAGTCAAACCATGGAATTTGTCTGGAAGAGGACGAAGTGATTTAGTTAAAAGCTCAAAATGTTCAATATGAACATACAGGTCACCTTTACCAGAACGACCAATATAACCTTCAATGGCTATAATATCGCCCAAATCGAGTGCTTTAATAGTTGCAAGAACATCAGCATCCAACTCTTTACGTGGTACATAAAGCTGGATACGACCAGTCATATCTTGGATTACGATGAATGAACCGCGGTTCAACATCACACGACCAGCAACTTTTACATAAACCTTTTCGCCTGCTTCAATTTCTTCTTTTGATTTTTCAGCGAATTGGTCTTGTAAATCTTGTGCATAGTGTTCACGCTTAAATGTGTTAGGCCACGGGCTAACACCTGTTTCCTTGGCGTGCTCTTTGATGTGCTCTAACTTGGCATGACGCTGTGCAATTAAATCGTTTTCGGAAATGGCTTGTTCAGAAGTCGATTGAGCGTTATGTTGCGTCATCTCTGTCTCAAATAGTTAAAAAACGGAAGTTGCATAGCATAGCAGATTTCCTTTGAATTGAGCAGTAAGCAATGTGCGCATTTTTTCAATAAGTTGAAATTTATCAAAGTAAGTTGTTTTGACAGCTATACTTTCAGGTTTGCTTAATTCATACCTTTCAGATATGCACGAGATAAAAGTTAAATATTTAAACTCAGTAAGCCAATATTTAGCGACATCTAAATGACAACCACATACTTTAAAACATCCATAAACATCAATATATTGAAATATATTTCAATAGCTTAATTCAACCTTTTACTCTATTTTCTTTAAGACTAAAGTCTTTTAAATGCCTACAAATTAGACCAAAAGCTAAATTCTCTTTTTGACAATTCTCTCTACAATGAAATCATAAAATTGTTGAAAAATAAAATATTCAACACATCCAAAATGCCTGAAAACAGTGTGTAGAAAAACAATGACTTCCTGCTTATCGAAAATTCTGTTTTTACATGGATTAGATTCTTCCCGTGAATCCACCAAATTCCATGCCATCGATGCAAAACAAAAATTCTGCATTGAAGTGGACTATCGCAACTTAAATTTTCAAACTGTTGCGGACTTTTACCACGAGAGTATTGAAACTATTAAGCCCGATATCATCGTCGGTCATAGTCTCGGGGCATACTGGGCTTTGAAAATGTCGCTGTTTCATCGCATTCCGTGTGTAATTGCCAACCCGAGCCTGCATCCAGACTTTCGCGACGACTACCCTGCAATCAATGAAATGGATTTGGATCACGATATTCCACAAATTGCCTATATCGAACGTGGTGATGAAATCTTAGATATGTATGAAGCAGAGCAACAACTCGAAGATTATATGCAAGTTCAAGTCATGGATGGCGGACACCATCGTCTACAATGCCCTGAAAATATTAATGATTTAATCCAGCATCTCGAATTAAACTACTTAAAAAAATAAATCATAATATTCATCATAAGCAGCAACGTCGTTTTTATCAGACATAAAAAAGCCCTGTCATAGACAAGGCTTTTTACATTTTAAAGCTGACGCTTAGGCAGCATCTGCTTCAGGACGTGTTTTTTCATCTAAAACAGACCAGATATTTAAACCTAAATCTTTATGCAAGTCAGGCAAATCTAAGAAAATGCTTGCTCCTAAAACTTGGTGTTTACATTTTTCAGCCAATTGTTTCACTGCACGAAGCGTACCGCCCGTCGCCAATACGTCATCTACAATAATCACTTTTTGTGATTCGATTTCAGCCGACATTTCAAGACGATCTAGACCGTATTCAAGGCTGTAACCAACACCGACCACTGGTGGTGGTAATTTGCCGGCTTTACGCACCAAGACCAAACCTTTGCCAGTACGCTGAGCAAGTAAACTTGCCAAAACAAAACCACGCGCTTCAACCGCAATAAAGCTATCTACTTCTGCCAATTGCTCAGCTGGAATACTTGCAATTAGGGCATCAGTTAACGATTCGATGTTATTCATAAATAACGGCGTAAGGTCAAAGAAGCAAATTCCTGGTTTTGGGAAATCTTGGACAGTACGAATGTTAGACCACAATGCCGCAGCAGTAGAATTACTCATAATAGGAGAAAATAAATTAAGGAAGGAATGTGTGAATTTTAACGCGATTTGAGAGAAAAGAACAGCTAACCCCCGACTAAAATGCATATTTAAGATACAGCAAATTTACATAAGTTATTGATTATTAATATTGTATTTATTTAAAAAATATCAAATATATATTTTCCTAATCATAAAATAAAAGATTTTAGAGTTTTTTTCTGCAAGACTTTAGTCTATGAATATAGAAAAAGCGGTATTTAGAACCCAATTCACGGAAATGAATTCCAATATAGCTTTCAATAGGCATAAATATTGTCAGACAATTTTTCCCAGATCTGGGGTTTTGATGATATTTATTGTCCCTCACTGCCATTCTGCTTTTAATTTCACTCATTAAACTCTTAGCCACTTTACTTTATCGTTAGAACTGCGTAAAAATTTAACATAAGAGTCTACTGTATAAGGCTAATTAACCTTAAGGTATAAACTTATACAGTTATGAAGTATTTACTGACTTAATTTTGTGTCAGTTTTTGGAGAATGGAATGAAAAAGTATCAGTGCATCGTTTGTGGATGGATTTATGACGAAGCAGAAGGCTGGCCACAAGACGGTATCGTGGCAGGAACGAAATGGGAAGATATCCCAGATGATTGGACTTGCCCAGACTGTGGCGTCTCAAAAGTAGATTTTGAAATGGTTGAAATCTAATAAATAGAATCTAAGGCCATCATCGTTATGGTCTTTTTTTTGTCTTTAAAAAATATGAAATGTGTTTGGAGTTGAGTATGCGCCCTATTGTCATTATTGGTTCTGGTATGGCGGGATATGCCGTTGCACGTGAATTTCGAAAGTTAAATACTGAACTAGAACTTATTATGATCTGTGCGGATGATGCCATTAACTACGCTAAACCGACATTATCCAATGCGCTCGTTGGTAATAAAACTCCTGAGCAAATCCCTCTAGGGGATGCCGAAAAAATGTCGGCTCAACTCAATATGCAAATCATCAATAAGAGTTGGGTTAAATCCATTGATGCAGCAAAACATGAGCTTACTATTGAAAGCCAAAATGGAACTCAAACACAACTATATTCAAAACTCGTTTTAGCAGTCGGCGCAAATCCAATTCGCTTAGCTATTTCGGGTGATGGCAGTGAAGACATTCATGTCGTCAACAATTTAGATCACTACAAAGCTTTCCGTAAACAGCTTGCAGCACGTGAAGATAAACGTGTGGTGATTTTAGGGGCAGGCTTGATTGGCTGTGAATTTGCCAACGACCTCCAAAATACTGGGGCGAAAGTATCGGTGGTCGATTTAGCTCCGCAACCTTTAGGTCGCCTACTGCCGTCTCATGTTGCAGCTAAATTCCAAAGCAATTTAGAAGAAACGGGTATTCAATTCGTTTTAGGTACGACAGTCGACAAAGTGTCACGTATTGAAAATGGTGACTATCAAGTTAGCCTTGCCAATGGTCAAAGCTTAGTGGCAGATGTTGTGTTGTCTGCGATTGGTCTACAGCCTGAGATTAACTTAGCAAAACAAGCCGGCATTCACACCAGTCGTGGTGTATTAACCAATAAAGGCTTAGAAACCAACTTGGCAGATATCTATGCTGTCGGTGACTGTGCTGAAGTTAATGGTACCCTTCTGCCATACGTGATGCCAATCATGCAACAAGCACGTGCTTTGGCAAAAACCCTCAATGGTGAGCATACCGCTGTGCATTATCCAGCCATGCCTGTAGCCGTGAAAACACCTGCTGCACCTTTAACTGTCCTTCCTGCGCCAATTGATGTAGAAACCCAATGGGAAACAGAAGAGCTTGAAGATGGCATGATTGCCCGTGCCATCGATCAAGATGGCGTATTACGTGGATTTGTACTGCTCGGTGCAACTGCTGGGAAGCAACGCTTAACTTTGACTAAGCAGGTTCCGGACTTGATTCCTGCTTCAGTTTAAGGTTTAAATACAAGGACGTCCTGATAATAATAGACGTCCTTTTTAAAGGAAAATAACAATGAATAGTGCCCTTCAGTTTAATATTTCACCTTATGCCTCTTTTATGCATGAAACTCGCGTAGAGTTAGGCAATGGCATTGAACTTCATGTCGAGGTGGGTGGTCATCCTGAAGATCCTGCAATCCTACTGATTATGGGACTCGGCGCACAAATGTTGTATTGGCCCGATTTCTTTTGTAAGTCCCTAATAGACCAAGGTTACCGAGTTATTCGCTTTGATAATCGTGATATTGGTCTGTCGAGTAAAATTCGTAACCCAGGCCCACGTCTTAACACCTTTAAATTGATGGGACGTTTTGCCTTAGGTCTAGAGAATCAGGGTGCGCCCTATGATCTATACGATATGGCAGACGATGTTGCACTATTAATTGATCGTATGGGACTCGATAAAGTCCATATTTTAGGCGCTTCAATGGGCGGCATGATCGCTCAAATCGTGGCAGCACGCTATCCAGACAAAGTGCACAACTTAAGCTTACTTTTTACCAGTAACATCCAACCCTTACTTCCACCGCCATTTCCAAAGCAATTATTTAGTCTAATTGAAAAACCTGAATATAACGATGAAGATGGCATTATTAACCATAGCCTGAAAGTTTTTAATATTATAGGCTCTCCAGGCTATATTAATCAGCTTGAAGTGATACAAACTGCACGTAAACTCTATAAGCGGAGTTATTACCCAGCGGGTGTACTTCAACAGTTTTTAGCAATATTATGTACAGGTTCCCTGCTGCAGTTAGATAAACAAATTCAGCATAAAACCATTGTGGTTCATGGAGCTCGTGACCGTTTGCTGCCGCCAAGCCATGGTAAGGCCGTTGCAAAGGCTATTTCAGGTGCTAAATTTGAATTAATTGATGGAATGGGGCATGATATCCCACCGCATTTTATTCCATATCTTAGCGGTTTGTTTGCTGATCACTTTAAATCATAAATTAGGACACTATGGCTGCATTACCATCCTTAAGACAGCTGTCATATCTAGTAACACTGTCAGAAACGCTACACTTTACTGAAGCTGCGCGTCGTTCTTTTGTCACCCAGTCTACTTTGTCTGGCGGGATCATGGAACTTGAGCGTTTACTAGGTGGCGTATTGGTAGAACGCGACCGTCAAAACGTGCGTTTAACTCCTCTTGGTGAACAAGTTGTCGGAAGAGCTCGAGTTCTATTGGCAGATGCGCAAGACCTAATGCGTTTAAGTCGTGAAATGAGCGAACCTCTAACGGGTGATTTACATCTAGGGGTCATTCCTACTATTGCGCCATTTTTACTTGCACCATTATTAGAAGAAGTGCATAAGCAACTACCAAAAATTCAATTGCATTTACATGAAGCACAAAGTGAAAAAATTGTTGAGAAACTCGAGCACGGTAATCTAGATATCGTATTACTTGCTCTTCCTTTCGATACACGTAGCTTGAAAGTTGCAGAAGTAAACAAAGAAAAATTGTTCTTGGTGTACAACAAAGCTGACCAAAATGCAGCTCAAGCGAAATCTTTAGACGACCTAGATTTATCTCGTTTAATGTTGCTTGAAGAAGGCCATTGCTTACGTGATCATGCTTTGAGTGCTTGCCCGATTGGTGAACGTAAAAACGACCATCGTTTAAAAGCAAGCTCATTGCCAACTTTGGTTGAAATGGTTTCCGCAGATTTAGGCTTTACCTTATTGCCTGAAATTGCAGTTCATACCAATATGATCAAAGCCAATGAAGATTTGGCTGTGAAAGAAATTGAAGCAAGCCCTACACGCACATTAGCATTGGTGACGCGTAAAAGTACGCCGCTTCAAAGTGAATTTGATGTATTGCTTCAAATCTTGCAGAAAATCACTAACAATCTGCACTAACTAATCAGTGTGAAAATTAAAGAGAGCCCTGTGCTCTCTTTTTTTATTTGGCAGAAGTTAATATTAATTTAAAAACTGATGTTACTCACGTAAAAGTAATTTCGCATTTTTAAATCTATTCGATGGAATCTTACATCTAGGGATTGAATAAAGAGATTAGTTTTCGGCTGGAGGTACTCTTACGAAACGTTGTTTCTTCATTCGGCAAAATGAGAAGTGCGCTTCGTAAGAAAACCATCTTGCAGAGCAATGCTCCTCACCGCAAAACTCGTTCACTAGCGTCTACTTATTCAAAGTATCGCAAAAACATTTTTGATTAGAAGTCATCCTGTCTCAAACACTTGCGGATGGCCTTACGCATATCGGTTTTTATTTAAATCAAATCGCGCTTCTGATGTTACTATATAACATCAGTTAAAAAATGAAATACAGCATCTAGAAAAAAGAAAAGGCTAACCCAAATAGGTAGCCTGATAAGGTAATATATGACTTGATGTATATCTCAATTCATCGCCTCGATAATATCTTCACACTAGCCAGATAAGTAAGAAGATAAATACATCTTATTAAAATATAACCTTCGTTAAAATCACTAGTTTCAGGTATTTTAGATAAAGTAGGCGAATTGAAAATAAGGTCCTATAGAATAAATGTTGACTAAAAATCAATCACATTATTTTAAATATTTACTACGCTTTAGATTTCTTTCATAAGTCATTTTTCACTCAGCTCTAAGTTATAAATTCCAGCGATTAAATTGAATCTCAAACCAAGCCTTTTACCTCTATTTCGATAACGCTCAGCAAGGATTTTGAAGGTTTTCAGGCTGCCAAATACATGCTCAATTCCGATTCTTCTTTTATTGATTTCATGATTATAGATTTTCAATTCAGGATCCAATTTACAGTGTCTTTTGGCTTTTAATGGCAACAGGCTATTTGGATACACTGTATAAATTCCCTGATAACCCTTATCCGCAAGGATAAATGCACCTGCAGGAATCTGATTCAAGTTACGTTTGAAGAGTTCGAAATCATGTACGGCACCACGACTCGTACATAAACTCAGGATTTTTTGAGTTTGATAATGAATGATGGCCTGTACTTTGAAAGTGTGGGTCTTTTTCTTGCCGCTATAGCTTTTCTTCTGTTTTTTTAGGCCTTTGGATTGGAATTTCTGTGGCATCCACGATCACAACATTCCAATCGATGCCTTCGCCCTCGGGTAAATCTTTGGGTAAATTAAAGAGATTGGACCGAATCAGGCAGTCTTCAACATGACGGACAATTCTTGAGGCTGTGGGCTCTGAAACCCCGTAACTCGTCGCAACGTGAAATAAGGTTCGGTATTCCCGCCAATAGCTCAGACAGAGCAGAACCTGATCCTCCAGGCTTAACTTGGGCGGTCTGCCTTTGGCAGGGACATGTTTCTTCAATTGCTCAACCATCAAATAGAAAGTTGACCATGAGATGCCTGTGTATCGCTTGAACTGAGGATCAGAAAGCTTGTTTGAATCGATGTATTTCATCCGCAGATTATGCACGAATGCTAAGAAATCCGGAGTGCAAATATTAACCAAAAAGAAGATCGTTTTTTGATTTATGAAAGAGATCTTTTATATTTAAAATAACTAAGCAATAGATAGAAATAAATTCATATCGGAAACAGTCCAATTTATCCGTTGTCAAAATACGATATTCACATTTCGATTATTTTTTTCAATCCGAATACAAATTTAATTGTTATTTAACCAATAAATCTAAAATTAAAAACAAAAAACCATAAATCTTTTCATTCAAAATAATGAAAAACACCAAAAATATACGCTATTTAAATTCTATTAAATCACAATAACTTAATTATATTTTGATGTATAAATCCCAACTTCTAGGTATATTTTTATGATTCGCATTCGTGCAAATTATGGAAATGCAATTTGATTAAAAATAATAAATGAGCGAAATGTATGATGAGTGAATTTTTATTACCAGTGCCCGTTTTGATCATTGATCATCAATCAATGACTTCAAAAACAGTGCTGTTTAACATCTTAGGAAACCTCGGTTATCCTGAAGACCTCATTACATTTTCAGAAAATTTAGCAGATGCGGAACAACAAATTTTCAATCAATTGCCCAATTTAATCTTTTTAGTGGTCACGCAACAGTCTGATATCTCTTTCATCCATAAAATTAAAAAGATCTATCCTTCGAGTAATCTCATCATTTTAGTCAATGAACAGTCTGCAGATTTAACTTTACATGCGATTCAGTTAGGTGCAACTGCCTATATGTTGATTCAACAACCAATTGAAGACACTTATAACCAACTGAAAACCATTTTAAGAGGTGGGGCTGCCCTTCATCCTAGTTTTGCTAAATTTTTATTGAGTGAAACTTTTAGTCCGCAAAATGCAGCGCCGAAACAGCTCAGTCTAAATCCAGCTGAATATCAAATTTTGGATATGGTCAGCCATAGTGCGACTCAAGAGCAGATGGTCAATGAATTAAAACTTTCTACTTATCAAATTGATGGTTTTGTCAAAAATATCTATAGAAAAATTTGTAGCTACAGCTAAATTTAGCTGAGATAAACGATTCAAAAACAATCTAGAAAATTTAAAAAAATAAAGGGAGCATTGCTCCCTTTTACTTTGTTCAGCATATTTATTTAAATGCATCTAAAAGCACATGCTGTGAATTATGTGCTTCCTCACCCTCTTGAACATGGGTACGAATCCAACGCCCATCACTCTGAAGCAACCAAGCTTGCTGATTATCTTTTAGATAATTCACTAAACCTAATTGATAAATACGCTTTTTCAAGGCTGGATCTTCAATTGGGAAACAGGCTTCCACGCGATTAAATAAATTACGATCCATCCAGTCTGCACTTGAACAGTAAATCCGTGCATCGCCATTATTACTGAAATAATATACTCGGGTATGTTCTAAGAAACGGCCAACAATAGAACGTACGCGAATATTTTCAGACAGCCCCGGTAATCCCGGACGCAAACAACAAATAGAACGAATAATTAAATCAATCTGCACACCCGCTTGTGAAGCTTCATACAGTTTATTGATCAACTGAACTTCAGTTAATGCATTGACCTTGACAATGATTTGCGCAGGCTTACCTGCTTTTGCATTGGCAATTTCATTATCAATATAATTGATCAGTTGAGTATGTAAGGTAAATGGCGCATGCAGCAGTTTTTTCAACTTCGCCATTTTGCCCATTCCGGTCAATTCTTGGAAAATACGATGTACATCTTCACAGAGTTCTTTATCTGTGGTTAATAGACCGTAATCCGTGTATATACGCGCATTTCCCGCATGATAGTTCCCCGTACCTAAATGCACATAACGCACCAATTTATTATTTTCACGGCGTACCACCAAAATCATTTTGGCATGGGTCTTATAGCCCACGATGCCATACACCACCACTGCGCCCGCTTCTTGTAATACATTGGCTACAGCAATATTTGATTCTTCATCAAATCGTGCTCGAAGCTCAATTACTGCGGTAACCTCTTTACCATTACGTGCTGCTTCCGCTAAAACTTGCACAATTTCAGAGTCTGCACCACTTCGATAAAGCGTTTGTTTAATGGCCAAAACTTGTGGATCACGTGCAGCTTCGCGCAGTAGGTTGATTACAGGTGCGAATGATTCAAAGGGATGGTGTAGCAAAATATCTTGCTTTTGCATCGCACTAAAAATGTTTTCAGATTTTTTGAGTACTTTCGGAATAACTGGAATATGCGCATCATAACGTAGATGTGGACGTTTAAAGTTTGACAGTAAACGTGCAAGGTTAACTGGCCCATCTACTTTATAAAGTTGCTCTTCTTCTAAATCGAACTCATCAAGCAAATATTCATAAATATGCTGCGGACAATTTTCTGTCACTTCCAAACGAACGGCGCGACCAAAACGACGAGAATTCAACTCACCTTTCAGAGCTTTAGCTAAATCTTCAACATCTTCATTTAAAGCTAAATCGGCATTACGCGTCACGCGGAATTGGTAGCAACCCGTCGCCGTCATGCCAGGGAACAAGTCAGAGACATGTTCATGAATAATTGCCGATAGCATCACATGATGCTCTTTGCCACCGGTTAATTCATCAGGAAGCCGAACGACACGTGGCAACGAACGTGGTGCAGGTACAACGGCTAAGTCAATCTGACGACCAAATGCATCCTTCCCTTCTAAAGTCACAATAAAGTTCAGCGACTTATTCACCAAGCGAGGGAATGGATGTGCCGGATCTAAGCTAATTGGCGTTAAGACTGGAGCAACCTGTTCTTGGAAATATTTTTTTACCCATGCCGACTGTGCAGGGGTTAACTCACCACGACGCAAGAAGCAAATGTCTTCTTCACGCAATTTGGGTAAAATTTCTTGATTTAAAATACGATACTGGCGCTCAATTGCCGCATGCGCTGTCGCAGAAATTTCATCTAATACTTGTTTTGGTGTTAAGCCATCTGGACTGCGGCTTTCATTGCCTAAGTCTAGTTGCTCCATCATTCCCGCAACACGAATCTCAAAAAATTCGTCTAAGTTACGTGAAAAGATCAGCAAGAAATTCATGCGTTCAAGTAATGGATGTATCGGATCAACCGCTTGTTCGAGCACACGCAGATGAAAGTCGAGAATCGATAACTCTCGATTAATATAACGATCATTATAAGTATATTCAGTTGGTACTTGCGCGACTTCAGCTGCGGTATTCATTTCAAACCCATATTAAAAAATGTGTGCTGTACTCAGTTTAGTATGCTTCAAATTTGTGACAATTTCATAAAAAAAGCCCATAAAGATGAGCTTTTTGTTGTAATTCAAATCGCTACCATGCCATTTGACAAGTGTTTAGATCATTCTTAATCTGGGATATGGCTATAACGCATATATTTTTGGATCATACGTTTACGATAATTCAGCTTACGATCTTGTCGATTTTCATCATAATATTTTGGATTAGGTAAAATAGCCGCAATAAATGCCGCTTGCTCTCGGCTCAAACTCCGTGAACTTTTACCAAAATAGTGCTGTGTTGCAGCTTCTACGCCATAGATATTGTCCCCAAACTCAACCGAGTTGAGATATACCTCTAAAATGCGTTGCTTCGTCCACATACGTTCCATCATCCATGTTGCAACGGCTTCCTGCCCTTTTCGGATAAATGAACGCTTATTATATAAAAATAAGTTTTTTGCCAATTGCTGCGAAATGGTAGACCCACCTGCAACTACTTTGCCTTTATCTTTATTGCGTTCTAAAGCATTTTGCATGCCTTCCCAATCAAAACCTTTGTGTTGTAAAAACTTGCCATCTTCCGCGGCAACAACAGCATGTTTGACATAATCACTGATTTGGTCGTAATCACGCCATTCGTGTCTAATCGGTTTCGATGGCTCAGACCAATAATCTAAACGCATCATCATCGTGGATTCCACAGGATGCGTACGCCACCACACTAGACTACCAAAGATCCAAAGCTGCACCAAAAGCACAAGACTGACAAGAATTAACAATGTACGAACAATAAAGGCTTTCATGTCAGTGTGTTACTCCAGAAATTCTGTTTTTTCATGTTAAGCTTATTTTTAAATATTTTGACACAGTACAAGAATAGCATGTCTGAACTCAGCCCTCCTGCTGTATCAACCCGTAAGCTGCAAATCCAACTGTGGTGGATCACGGTACTCTTAATTACCATCAATGTTGGACTCTTTGGCTGGCAAGTGTTGCATGGAATGAACGTTAGCCAACCCGACACACTGGATGCTTTGCGTTGGGGTGCTGATTATGCACCTTTAACCTTTTTAGAGGAACCCATCCGCTTATTCAGCAGTATGTTTTTTCATTTTGGCCTGATTCACCTGATGTTGAATATGTGGGCTTTGTATATTTTTGGCAGTGTTGCCGAGCAAATGTTAGGTCGTTTCTACTTCCTCGGTCTGTATGTTTTAGCCGGACTGATGGGAAGCTTATTGAGTGGGTATTTAACCATTCAAGACAGCTATGCTTTATTGGCCGAAGGTGCAGCCAATCAGCAGCTTTTCCCGAGTATTGGTGCAGGCGCATCGGGTGCAGTGATGGGACTGGGTGCCGCGCTGACGATTATTTCGCTGCTTCCCATGTTACCTAAACAGCAATTTTATCCGGATAAAAAAACCTTATTGATGGTGATGGGCATTAACCTCGCGATGGGCTTTATGATTAGTGGGATTAACAATGCCGCGCATATTGGCGGCATGTTGATGGGCGCTGCCTTGGCTTTCATTTGGTATGTGGGACAAAAATTACATCAATCCCTGCTCATTCAAATCATCGGTCTAATCGCCGCAGCTGTCGGATGCTATCTGTTTTATCTGCATTGCCAACAATTAATCCAACCGATTTTACCGCTTTGGGAACACTTTATCCTGCTGATGAAGCAATCTCTCGCAGCACGTTAAACAGTGGAATGAACCCAGTGGCTATCAACACCGACATGTTGAAATCATGTCTAAAACCCAACTACGCACTGGGTTCCTGCTCCGCTCTTAACTTGCTCGGCTGCTAACCATCTCCACCCTTAACTATTTAGTTCACGCAAGCTTTCTAAGGGTGGGATGTCGCAAAGATAACTTAAGCGATAACGTCCGATCAATGTACAGACTAAGGTCATTACCAGTGGGAGGATCAACCAAATTTCTGCATGTAGCTGGATGACCAGTTCCATTTTATAACTGACAATCGCACTGATCACTTCGGCAAAAATACACGCTACAACACCTGAAATTAGCCCCATCAATCCGACTTCCAAACTCAGCATCGACTTTAATTTTTGCTTGGAACTGCCGAAGGAACGCAGTAATGCCACTTCTTTTTTACGTTCATCCATAAATAAGTTCAAACATGCAACCAAGACCATAATACCTGAAATACTGACCAACAGCGCCAAGATGGTAATAATCTGAACCAATACGCTGACGATGCGTTTGATCTCATCCAAAATCAGGCTGACATCAATAAACACGGTATTTGAAAACTGTTGAATCAGACCAATTAACTGATTTTTATCTTGCGGTGGAACATAGAAACTCCCCAAGTAACTGCCGGCATTTTCATCCATGGTTTTGGGAGAAAAAATAAAGAAGAAGTTTGGACTAAAACTTTCCCACTCCACACTACGAAGGTTAATTACCTTGGCTTGTAAAATCCCTTCAGGAAGGCTAAAACTCAGTCGATCTCCAATTTGAATACCCAGCTCCTGTGCGGTTTTCACCTCTACCGATACTTCATTGACCTGTTGAAAGTGCTGACTACCCACGATGATTTGATTATCTTTTGGAAAAGTTGCGGCCTGCGTTAGATTTAATTCACGGCGTAATGAATTATTGCTTTTAATTAAGGCATCCGAAAAAGGGAGATCATTTTTGGCAACTAAACGCCCACGAATATTCGGGTACATCGGCGTCCCTTGCCAACCATGCAGCTTGAGTTGCTGATTAAAATCCTGCAACTCAAATGGCGGTAACCCATAGACAAATTGGTTAGGTGTCCCTTGTGGCAATTGTTGTTGCCAACGTTCCAGCAAATCTGTACGTAATACCGCTAAAACCGTGATCAGGCTTAGCCCCAATGCTAATGCGGTAATTTGAAATGCCGTCAGATACGGTGTGCGTATATACGCTGAGATTTTCGTCCCCCAACTTTTCAAGGCCTTTAAACTGAACCAGACCATCATATATAAGCCGATACACAGGAAGATGATGGCACAAATCAACCACAGGGTGAGTTGTAAATTTTCAGTTAAAACCACACAAAACACCACCAAACTGAGTGTTCCGAAACTTAGCATCCAAAGCATGGAACGTACAGAACGCTCTTGTTGTCGTATCACCCGTGCTGGCGGCGTCCCTAATAATTGCCAAAGACTCGGAAGAACAAACCCTAATAGCACAATCGCACTGGTAAATATTGCGATTGGAAGCGGGCCAAGCAGCATGGAAAGAGCTGAAAACTCTAATTGTAAATTTGGAATCAGCTGTAGCATCAGTTGCAATAAGCCATAGCCCAATCCCAGACCAATCAAACTTCCAAACAGGATTGAAAGCCCGAGTACAACCAACAGTAAAGCCAGATAAGCACTTAATATTTGCTGTTTGGTCGATCCAATACAGCGCATCAATGCAATAGCATCTTGATTTTGTTGTACATAGCGCTGGCTGGTTAATGCGATGGCGATGCCACAAAGTAGAATGGTTAAAATATTCGCCAGTTGTAAAAACGTTTCAAGATTGGCAATCGGCTTCATCAAGCGGGTATTGCCTTCACTGGCATTTCTCAGTTTTAAACTGCTTTGAGCCGCATCTTGAACCTGCGTATTATTTGGGTTGGCAGCACGGTCTTCAGATTGATCACCAAATTTCTGCTTATACAGTTTTTCAAATCTCTGGGTATTTTGTGCATCTCCTGCCATTAACAGACGATATTCAATCCGACTCCCGACTTGGATGGCATTGGTTCTCGCCACCTCAGACTGCGCAATTATAACCGTCGGTGAAAAACCACTGAAGCCAAGCTCTTGATTGGTGTCATGAATGATTTTGGCACTGACTTGAAAAGCAGCATCAGCAATATTGATCTGATCTCCCACTTTTACGCCCAACAAATCCATAGCACGCGGACTTAACCAAACCTCACCTGCTTGTATGGAGCGGTTTAGTTTCGGTTCTGTTTCGAGTTCACCTCTTAATGGAAATGCAGCATCAACGGCTTTGACATTAACCATGACAAATTGCTGATCAGTGTGCGCCATGCTGCTAAATAGCGTGACATTCGATTGTTTTAATTGCTGTGCTTTGGCTTGTTGTCGCCACTCTTGTGGAATTGGTTCATTGCCTGTCAGCACCAAATCTGCTGCCAACATTTCAGCAGCTTGTAGCGCTACAGCATTTTGAATTTGTACATTACTAAACTTTAAAGCCGTGGTGGCACTGATCGCCAAGGTTAGTGCGATCAATAATAAATACACACCCGTGGTTTTAAAACTCAGCTGTAAGAGTGGTCGAAACAGTGCCAAAAGATTCATGCAGCATCTCCTGTTCGATGCTCAATCAATTGACCATTGACCAATTCAAAATGGCGCTGACATTGACGGGCCAAATCGGCATCATGTGTCACCAATACCAATGTGGTTCCCATTTCACGATTTAACTGAAATAACAATTGTTCAATTTCCTGTGCCGTTGCACTGTCTAAATTACCTGTCGGTTCATCTGCAAAGATCAGATCGGGTTCACTCACCAAAGCACGGGCAATCGCAACCCGTTGCTGCTCACCACCGGATAAAACTTTGGGAGCTTGATGCGCTTGGCGTTCTAGTCCGACCTTTGCTAACAGTTTTAATGCTTTTTCTTCGGCGGCTTTGACCTGAAAATTTGCTTTTAGCCGTAGCGGCAGCATGACATTTTCCAGTGCCGTTAAATGTGGCAACAACTGGAAAGACTGAAAGACAAATCCAATATGAGCCAAACGGACTTGAGCACGCTGTTCTTCATTTAATAGATGAATGTCTTGACCACAGACCCGTAATTGTCCCGAACTAGCCTGATCTAAGGTCGCCAAAATACCCAACAAGGTGGATTTACCTGAACCAGAACGACCAGTAATCGCAACTTGTTCCCCTGCAAAGATTTCAAGATCGAGTTGTTCGAAGATCGATAACTGTTTTTGTGGAAGTTGTATCTTTTGTGTCAATTGCTGTGCAGAAATAATCGCCTGTGGCATGATGTCAACATCTGTCGTGAGTTGGGTCATATCTTCCCTATATGCAAAATCGCATTCAAAATAATCGTCTATTGAGTTACTTGCTGGCTATTGCACTGATGTTCTGCCCGATGCTGCTCTCTGCCAAAACCATTATGATTTTGGGCGATAGCTTAAGTGCAGGTTACGGTGTTGCAGTGCAGCAAGGTTGGGTCCACTTATTACAAAAACGTCTAGACCAACAGTATCCGAAACAACATAAAGTGGTCAATGCAAGTGTCAGCGGTGAAACCACCAGTGGTGCTTTAGCGCGACTCCCCAAACTATTGCAGACCCATCGTCCAGACCTTGTGGTGATTGAGTTAGGTGGTAATGATGGTTTACGCGGACAGCCCCCTGCACAAATTCAAAAAAACTTAGCGCAGCTGATTCAAAAAAGCCAACAGGCCAAATCGAAAGTCATTTTATTTGGAATGAAAATTCCACCGAATTATGGCAAGGCATATAGCCAAGCTTTTGAAAATAACTATCAAGTGTTGAGCCAACAGTACAAAGTCAAATTATTGCCTTTCTTTATGCAAGGGGTTGCGGGACATAAAAACTTAATGCAACAAGATCAGATTCACCCGAATGCCAAAGCGCAAACAATTTTGCTGAACAATGCTTATCCATTGATCAAAGCAAGTTTATAAATTTAGTTGGTGAAAATCGATTCATTAAAAAAGGCGCTTCATGTGAGCGCCTTTTTTAATATCTTGTATTTACTGTAGTTTGCTTAGAAATCGTAGAAGCTCACTTCACCTGTTTCAAGTGAATACTCAGCGCCTACCACTTTTAATTTGCCTTGCGCAATTAAGTTTTCGAGGACTGCTGAACCATGACGAAGTTGATTCACTGATGCAAAAACGTTTGAACGTACTGCATGCATTGAAAGTTTTTCAAGATCATCTTTCAATTCAGTTTGCATAAGTATTTCTACAGATGGACGAACGCGATTCACAATCGACATCAAGTTAGCTGATGGTGGTGTCGCAGGGTTAGTTAAAGCTTCAATCGTAGAATGAATCGCGCCACAGTGTGTATGGCCCAATACAATTACAACAGGACAACCGAAGCTTTCTGCTGCAAATTCCACGCTACCGACTTGAGACGGTGCCACAATATTACCTGCAACACGAATCACGAATAAATCGCCTAAGCCTTGGTCAAATACCATTTCAGCAGGAACACGTGAGTCTGAACACCCTAAAATAATCGCAAAAGGTTCTTGGCTTTCGGCCATTTCAGCACGTTGTTGATGCGTCAAAAGCTTCGGGTGATTCGTTTCACCGTTTACAAAACGTTGATTCCCTTTCTTTAAACGATCTAAAGCTTCTGCTGCTGCTAGCATGTTCTAATTACCCTTATGCGAAGTTGCAATATTTTAATCCCAGTCGAATCGATTGTCACTTGCAAAAACAATTGCTATGAATTTTTTCTAAGACGATGCTACTTGATAGAAAATGCTAGTCTACATTCATCAAAAAAAAATATTTTTTCTGTAATGGTTCACATTATTAAAACGCAAGTTTAACCACGTCAAAAAAGCAATGGATGACAAAGGTCATTTTTAATTTACAATATATTTCATAAATATACGCTTTTGCTATTTCAGCCCATTCTGATAATAGTCATATAAATGATCTAAAAAATATATCGATTCGATTTAACTGGGGTAAACGTCAATGAAAGGACATCATTCACGCGTTTTTGGCTTTTTCAAGCTAGCAACAATTTGCTGTATGACGTTTACTGCCAACCATGCTTTGGCTGCAAATCCGTCTCCCATCAGCAAAAACCTGGCCGTACCCTCTATCGTGCAAAATTATTTGAGCCAAGAACGTAAAGCGGCTGGTTTAGTCACACACAGTGTTCAAGTCGGGAATGTGAATTGGAGTTATAGCGAAGGTGGTCAACGCTCTAAACCGACCATCTTGCTCATTCATGGTTTAGGCGGCACACGTGATAATTGGAACCGTGTTGCGCATTATTTAACACCGAACTATCACGTGATCATCCCTGACCTTCCGGCCAATGGCGATACCCATGTCCCTGTCGATTTTGATGTCTCTGTCCCGAATGTCACGGAACAACTACGCCAGTTTGTCCTTAAAATAGATATTGAAGATAAACTGAATGTTGCAGGTCACTCATTGGGTGGTTCCATTGCCACGGTATATGCCTCTCAATATCCTTTTGATACCCAAAGTTTATTTTTACTCAACAGCGCGGGCATTTATAAACAAGCCAATACCAGTTATACCCGTGACCCGTATAAACTTAAAAATTTAATCGTTTCAAAACCGGGTGATTTAGATGATGTCATGCATAAACTGATGCAAAATCCGCCCAATGTTCCAACACAGCTCAAAGAAGCGCAGGAAAATATCTTAATTGCGCGTGCGCCCTTCACCAGTAAAATGATCGATCAAGTCGTCACGCTCAATCGAATCTACACCCCTGAAACTTTTGCTCGTTTAACACGAACAGTGGAAGCCCCGACCCTGATCCTTTGGGGCAAACAAGATAAAATCTTTAATGTGGAAGTGGCTGGGGAACTCAAGTCTTTACTGAAACGTGCAGAAACCCCAGTGATTTTAAATAACGTCGGTCATATGCCAATCTTAGAAGCCGAACAACAAGTTGCAGACCATTACTTACCTTTCCTTGCGAAAAGTCAAAAGTTTAAAAATCCTTTGGTAGATAAACTGATTCAGTTAAACTGAGCATTCGCCATTTTTAGATACCCATCACTGGGGCTTCAGGGAAAGTATGCAGAAAAACCCGATGATTGAGCAGTTGATTGACGCTCAACTGAACTTTTTAGATCAGAGCTTTTCACACAATGATACCGTAGCCACTGAATTCACCCATTTTTATCAATGGTTTCGTAAACAATCTTTGCAGCAGATTTGGAGTTTTGATCAAATCAATGCCTTGTTGCAGAAACAAATTTTAAATACCCCTGCAAGTCAATTTCTGATTGAGCAAATTGCTGAACATATCAAATTTGCACTGATTCATCCTGCAAATGACAGCACCACGATTGCCGAAATCATTCCTGTGTTGACCATTGATAAAATTGCACAGTATGTGGCGAGTAAACAGGGACATCGTCAACGTTTAATTCATACCATGGTCAACAATCCTGCATTTTCAGCCATGATCAGTCAGTTGATTCAACATGCGATACAAGATTATTTAGACAACTCAGTTATTGCGAAATCTGTCCCCGGTGTTTCACGATTTATGAAAATGGGGAAATCGGTACTGGAAAATGTCACTGATACCAATTTAGATAATGCAGTCAGCAAATACTTACAAAAGAATATTTTAAAGCTCAGTCAAATGAGTGAAACCGTGTTAAATCAGCACTTTGATGATCATAAGCTGTACCATTTTCAAGCCAATTTGTGGCATAAAATTAAAGCGCTGCCAGTTTCAGTATTAAAGAACTATGTTGAAGTTCAGGACTTGCCGCAAACAGTTGCCATGGGTCATGAAATTTGGGACTTTATGCGACAGTCTGAGTATATGAAACAGCAAGTGCATGATGGCGTATACGCTTGGTACGTGCGCAATGCAGAACGCCCTTTTGATTTATTGCTACGTGATTTAAATATTGATGAAGCACTGATTCAGCATGAACTTCAAAACTTACTCAATCCTATCGTTCAACAAATGATTGAGTCGGGTTATTTGCGTGAGCGTTCACGTCTCTATTTAGAACAATTCTACTACTCAAGTGAAGCACTGAAAATTTTAAATATCCAAGCATAAAAAAAGCCGCGTGAAGCGGCTTTTTTTTGGACATACTTAGAACTGGTATTTCAAACTTGCATAGTAAGCTCGACCCGGCTCGTTATATGTTTGGTTGACCGTTTTATCACGCAGTTTTTGCTCATCAAATAGGTTATTCACACCGATACGAGCACTTAAAGCCGCATTAAATTTATAACCAAAGTTAATGCCTGCAATGCCATAACTTTTCACGCTATCCATCGCCAAGCCATTTTTGCTTTCAAGACTAGTTTCTGCATATTGACGTGGTTTTTGACGACCATATTGGGTATAGACAAAGTTACTGTCTAATCGATCCGTGATGTTGTAGTTCAAAATAGAGTTTATGGTGTAATTTGGAATCACTGAAAGTGGATTGCCAGTACGTTTATCTTCAGAGTTGATCATATAGGTGACGTTATTGGTCCACGTGATATCACCCCAGTCCAAAGAAATACTTCCTTCAACACCTTCCACCAAGGCTTCTGGCGTATTCATCCAACGCAGTACATTATATGTTGTTCCATTTACTTCTAGTTCTTCTAGACGTGTATCCCCTGCAACGATCTTATTTTTATAATCATTACGGAACCATGCAAAGCTTGCATTTACGATGTCTTTTTCAAACTGTACACCTAATTCTTTATTCACTGAAGTTTCAGGTTTGAGATCGCCATTACCTTGTAATAGACATTGGCTCAGCCCAATCGGACAGCCATTACCGCGAGTACTTAACAGATAACCTTCCGCATTTTGGTACATATTAGGTGCTTTATACGCCTTAGCCACACCACCTTTTAATGTCCAATAGTCGCCAAGCTTTTGCGTAATATTGAGACTTGGACTCCAGCTATCACCCGATTTACTATGATTATCATAGCGTAGTGCCAAAACGACATCGGTGCTCTCGCCCAAATTCATATTGTTTTCAATATAGGCCGACGCAATCCGTGAATCCATGTGTGAACGGTCACCTGAAGTCAGCACATCACCAAAACCGCCTGCGCCAGCTTGTGTATTAACCGTATCGGTAAAGTCATCTTCGACCCACTCAGCGCCTAAAGTTAATACCTGTGGAACATACCATTGGAACGGCAGATTGGTTTCTGCATTAAGACGAACGGTTTCTAGATGTGACGTTTGTTTATTTTCAAGATTATTAATCTGTCCCTCTGTACTACCGCCTGTACCTTCAGGTAAGCGCTTATTTTTGGTTTTGTCATATTGCGCTATGAGTTTACTGTCACCCCAACCCCACGTACCTTCATGGGTTAATGCAAAACTATCACGATAAATGGTATTGGTTTCTTCACCGATTAAAGCCGATAAAATTGGTGCTTTGTTTGGATCGGCTGGATCAAATACACTGTTTTGACTGTCGCCTGCAAAACGGTTGCCTTGGCGGCCAACACTTGCATCAAACATCAAGACTTGTTGATCATTCAACTGCCAAGCCAAGCGCCCAGCAATATCTTTATTCTCTACGCCTTCTCGACCCGCCATACGCGCGCCATTGTTCATTAAAGCATTAATATCCGCAGCATCTGAATCGGTTTTGTTATAACTACCGTAGAAACGATATGAAAGGACATCTTTGAGAATTGGGCCGCTTAAGTTAAAGCTTTCACGGTGACTTGCGCCCTCTTTAGCATCTTCAGGCTGATTGGTAAAAACCTCCACAGAGCCATGCACGTCGTTGGTCACTTTCTTGGTTTTAATATTGACCACACCACCCATCGCACCTGAACCATAACGCGCTGCAGCTGGACCACGCAGCACTTCAATTGATTCAATAGCATCTGCAGGTACCCAGTTCGAATCACCACGTGTATCACGCTCACCGCGCCAGCCATAACGTACTGAGTTTCTCGAATTTACTGGCTTGCCATCAATTAAGATCAACGTGTTTTCAGGCCCCATACCACGGATATCAATCTGACGGTTATTACCACGTTGGCCTGTGGCACTGTTACCAGTCAAATTCACACCCGGCATACGGCGCACATACTCTGAAATATCATTCACAACCGGCATTTTTTCTAAATCTTCTGCCGTAATTTTTGAAGCACCTAATGATTGTTTAACTTGTTCTGCTGCAGTAACAACAATGGTTTCCATCTTCGTTACGGATTCGTCTGTTGCTTCAGTTTGCACATCTTCTGCATGCGACAAACTTACCAATGCACAGAGTATTGAAAGTGTAAGCGTTGATTTTAATAGTTGTTTGGTCATTGAGTGCTTCCAAATGAACGTATTTATGGAGAAATCTAGAATAATGTGTTGCACATTGTAACCAACACAAACGATATTGCAATTAATTTTAATAATCGTTCTCATTTATATTTGTGATATCGCTTATCATCTCACTGTAAAAACCTCAGAAACCATTTAAAAATCTTCGTTTTATTTGATTTAGACAATAAAAAAGCCGCATCATTGCGGCTTTTTTATAACAATACTGAACTTATTTGAAATAAGCACCTTCAGTATTACTGTGATCCGTTTGGTCAACAACGCGCATTAATTCAGCTACATGCTGCTTCAATGTTGTTTCAACACCTTGTTTCAAGGTTAAATCGATTGAAGAACAACCTTGGCAACCACCACCGAATTTAAGCACTGCAGTTAAACCATGCTCTGCATCTTCAACCACTTCTACCAATGCACAGTTACCACCATGACCGGCAAGGCCAGGATTAATTTCTGACTGTAGAACATAAGTGATTCGCTCTTCTACAGAGGCATCTGGACCCACACGTGGCACTTTTGAGTTTGGTGCACGGAAAGTTAACTGACCACCAAAACGGTCTTTGTTATAGTCAATTACCGCATCCAAAAGATATGGAATAGACGGTGTGTCAATAAATGCAGGGAAATCTGGATAGTCTTGTTTATAGTCTGTAGGCACAACTTCTTCTGGTGCACTGTAAGCCATACAACATTCAGCACGTGGCGTACCCGGATTTTCCACAAAAACACGTACACCAATGCCCGGTGTATTTTGTTTATCCAAAAGATCTTTCAAATACTCTTGGGCATTTGGAGTGATCAATAGGTTTGGAATTTCTTCAGCAACTGCTGTGCTGTTGTTCTCAGTCGACATTACAATATTTCCTCAAGCTGAAGTCGCTATTTTAACTTAAGATGCGGGGCATTAGAAAAAAATCAACTAAAATTGTCGGAATTATTCTGAAAGTTCACGCTTTAGGCAGATTTAATGGCATTATTGAGCATAAATTTTAACAAGTAGAATAGTCATATATGTTGGGCCTACCCTTTAACCACACCGTGACCATTATCCTGATTACGGTGGTGATTTCACTGATTGCATTTTCAAATCAGAAAGTGATGAATCGTTTGTTATTTTGGCCGCCAGCCCTCAGTCGTGGCGAATATGACCGATTTATTAGCCATGGTTTTATTCATGCAGATGGCGCGCACCTATTGTTCAACATGATTACCTTATTTTTCTTTGGTAGCGTGATTGAAAGTTTTTATCGCCAATATTTCTTCGACATGGGCTTTGTATTGTTTTATTTAGGCGGTTTGATCGCTGCGATTATTCCGAGTTATTTAAAACATAAGCATGATACCCATTGGGCAAGTTTAGGGGCTTCTGGGGCGGTATCTGCGGTACTTTTTGCGTATATCTTGTTTGAACCGTGGAAACTGATTTTTGTATTCTTTATTCCTGTTCCTGCAATTATTTTTGCCGTGCTTTATGTGGCTTATAGTATCTGGTCAGGTAAACGTGGCAACAGCAACATTAACCACAGCGCACACCTTTGGGGCGCAGCGTATGGTGTAATCATGACGATTATTCTTGAACCGAAGCTCATTCCACATTTCTTAAGTCAGTTATTAAACGTTCCTTTCTAACGTTAAGTCTAAAAAATCAGTCTGATTTAACCAGTAAAATGACAGCCTAAACCGTTTCAGTTTAGGCTTTTTTATTGTGCTGCGTTAAATCGAAATGTCCTTTAATTTTTTTCTTTAGCCAATTTCCCACATTTACAGCACCGCACTTTGAATATCGAGCTATACAATTTCACAGCAGATTGAAACGCTATCTACCCTTGCCCTGATTTAAACTGAAATGACACAGAATAAAAAAGGAAAATTCCAATGAAAATAGTCCTGATGTTCTCAAGTTTGCTGTTGACCTGCGTGTTGAGTGCTTGTGCCGTTCACACTCGTGAAGGCAGTATCGTGGTCGACCCAGATCGTAATCACTATCCTTATAATTACCCAGATCGCCATGGCGACTTTTGCCCGCCCGGACAGGCTAAAAAAGGCCGTTGTTGATTTGCCGTTATTGATTTAATGCCCTCTTCTTTTAAGCCTTCAAACCGAAGGCTTTTTCAATTCCGTCAGTAAAATTTGAAGCTGTATATTCTACGAAAGTTCACAAAAGCACATGACAAATCATATAAATCTGGCATTTTATGCCACCCTGTTTTTTAATTTGGCATAGATAATGTATACATCTGTATATTAATGACAAAATTAGCTGAGATATTTTGCATGTCGAGTTCAACTGAAGGTCTTCAATTTCCCATTTCGGCTTCAAACCAAAAGCCGAGTACATCTAAAACCGGTCGTGAAATTATCGCTGAAGCCTTAGCTGCAGTTGACCATCAGTCTTCTGTACGTGCAAAACAAGAAAAAAACTGGCGTAAAAAATATCCTGAATATTTTAAAGCCTTGGTTGAACAAGGGATTCAATCATCTGAAGCAGCGATCAACATTGCTGAGCAAGGTTTAAATAAAGCGCATCACGTCTTTGAATTTTATCGTGATCAAGAAAAGCATACGCTCAAAGATGCAGTGGCTTTAACTGCACATCCGCTGCATACCGTGAAGTTAAAAGGTGAAAGTGACGCAGCGCCTGAGTGGTATGTGCCCTATCATGGCCAAAAACTGCAAGGTGAGGCTTTACTGGCTCAGATTCAAAAATGGCAAGATGCTGGCATCATTGAAGCCAGTCATGCAGACGCATTACGTGAAGCCATTGCACACCCAGAATGGTTCGATTTGTCAGATCGGACTATGGTGCTTTTTGGTGCTGCCTCCGAAGCTGGCCCCCTGACGTGGTTAGCAAAATGGAAAGCCAATATTGTGGCAATCGACCTGAATAATGAACGTGTTTGGGATCGAATCTTAAGCACGGTTCAGGCCGGTAATGCCACTTTATATGCGCCAAGTCTCGACGCTGTGCATGAAGACACACCCATTCAAGAACTAAAACACAAA
The DNA here is from genome assembly GCF_024605785.1 of Acinetobacter sp. YH16040_T. Classification (NCBI taxonomy): domain Bacteria; kingdom Pseudomonadati; phylum Pseudomonadota; class Gammaproteobacteria; order Moraxellales; family Moraxellaceae; genus Acinetobacter; species Acinetobacter sp. YH16040_T. The sequence goes on from NZ_CP094541.1 coordinate 2,522,574, forward strand.
TTGGGTGCCAATTTACTGACACACATTCCTGAAATTGCACAATGGCTTGCACAAAGTGAACATCAACTAGATCTAGCTGCAATTGCCTATTTAGATGGTGAAAAGCATGTTCGTGTTGCAATGGCCATGGACAGCATCATGGCCTATGTCAGCCAGCAAAAAGCCGACACCAGCTTGATGTTTATGTGTACTCCGACCGATGTCTATGCGGTGCCAGAAGAGATTGTTACGGCAGCGCAAGCCAAATTCCAAAACCGTGCGTCTGCACAAAAGCTTTTGACGCAAAGCATTGCGAAAGTCACAGGTCAGCATTTCTTTAAGCAAAATAATGAGCAAACCACCACAGCAGACAATGGAAAATCCTATGGTATCGCTGACTGTTTGGTGGTGGAACAAGGTCCTAACTACGCACTTGCAAAACGTATTCAACAATGGCGTGCAACTGTGGCACGTCAAAATGGTCAGCGGGTTAGTATCAATATTGCGCCATCCACCACAACTCGCTCAGTGACGAAGAATCCATTATTAAAGGCCGCATTTAATGGTGCGAGTTTATTTGATGTGGAATCCTTCCAACCTGAAACCACTAATGCACTCATGGCTGCTTTATGGATTCACGACTTGAGAAATCCTCAATCAGTTGCTAACCCTGAAACAGCACTAGACCATCCATTAGAACTCATGATGCATGGTGCCAACCATGGTGGCTTGTGGCGTGTGGCTTATTTGGCGCGTACCGCCTTACCTTTTGCAGCGCTGTATGGTTTTGCTGAAGAAAAACTGCCCGTGAAAAAAGTATTGGGTCTGTTCAAGAAAGCGTAATTGCCATTGGGCTAAATCATTACCGAACTTTTCAAAGCTTCAACTTGCTACTTTGACTATTCCAATTCAGCTCAGTCATCACATTCAAATCGGTGATGTCTGAGATAAAGCCATAAAAAAACGCTGCCGAAGCAGCGTTTTTTTATACCTAGAATTTGAGTTGCTTAGAAGACTTTCAAGAATAACCAGTACAAGCAGCCTGATAGACAGATCGTTGCAGGTAAAGTGAAGACCCAAGCCGATAGAATGGTTTTCACTGTTGCAAAGTTTAGACCCGATTTATTCGCGACCATAGTACCTGCAACCGCAGAGTTAAGTACGTGTGTCGTCGATACTGGCATACCAAAACCATCTGCAGCAGCAATCGTTGACATTGCAACAAGCTCGGCAGACATACCCTGACCATAAGTCATGTGGTTTTTACCAATACGTTCACCGACAGTCACAACAATACGTTTCCAACCCACCATGGTTCCAAGACCTAGTGCCAATGCAACAGCGACTTTTACCCATGTTGGAATGTACTGCAAGAACGAATCTAAGTGACTACGATATTCTTTCACTGTCTTTTGTTCAGCTTCTGCCATTGCTGGTAGTTGTTCAGCTTTATCTAGACGTTTAAAAGCAGTGGTACTGAGGTACATGTCATTACGAATCGAAGATACTTCTTGTTCAGGAATATCTTTTAAGTCGCCATACTGTGCAACACGCTCACCTAAATGATCGGTCAAACTTGCTAAAGCTGGCACAACTTCTGGGCTGACTTCTTTGGTTTGAATGTATTTGGTGAGTACATCACGCGCTTGTGCATCAGGAATGTCATTATGCTCTGCGTAGATCGCAGTCGCAGTTTGAGCAGATAACTGATGGAAAGATTGAATATGTTGATTATCTAAGTTCTTATTCAATGAATAAGCCAATGGCACACATCCGATCAAAATCAGCATGATCAGCCCCATACCTTTTTGACCATCATTTGAACCGTGCGCAAAACTTACACCTGTACAGGTAAAGATCAAAATTGCACGAATCAGTGGTGGTGGCGGCTTATTGCCTTCTGGTGGCTGAAACAATTCTAGCTGTTTGCGGAAAATACGCTTGACCAATAAGAAAACGAGAGCCGCAAATGCAAAACCAATCAGTGGCGAGAACAATAACGCCTTACCGACTTTAAGCACCTGCTCCATATCTACACCGCTCGCACCACCGCCTGCATTTAACAGGTAGTTCATGATGCCAACGCCAAGAATAGAACCAATCAAAGTATGCGAACTAGACGCCGGGATGCCTAAGAACCAAGTCCCTAAATTCCACAAAATCGCTGCAATCAGCATAGCGAAAACCATGGCAAAACCTGCACCTGAACCAACGTTCATAATCAATTCAACAGGTAATAAAGCAATAATGCCGTAAGCAACTGCACCACTGGCAACCATTACACCTAGAAAATTACAGAAACCCGCCCACATTACCGCAACCGGTGCTGACAAGGCGTTGGTATAAATCACTGTTGCTACTGCATTTGCAGTGTCATGGAAGCCATTTACAAATTCAAAGCCAAGTGCGATGAATAAGGCTGTGCCCAATAAAATCATTGAATAAAGACTTAAAGGCGGAACATGCGCTAAATCGGCAGTCACCTGAAAACCAATATAAATCAACGTTGAAATAATCACCGTTAAAAATACCGGCATAAAGAATTTCGGTGTAGGCACATGAACATTCGTAGACTTTTGAGTAGTCGACGTGTGCGCTGAATCTACGGGAGTTTGTTTAGAATTCATGCAGGCAGGAATAGAGGATTTTAAAATCCCCATATTGTTCAATTTAATTATGACAATTATATGACAAAGCGGTGTCATATAAAGCAATTTTTCATGCTTTATTTGTTTTTTTAAAGTGTTAAAAACCGACTTTTATACTCTACTTTCATAAAGTAAATCAGTTGTTTAAGCTTCATATTCAAACTTTAATTTCTTTGAAACCCAATGTTTCAACTTATATTTCATCTGTCATCTTTTTTTCATATTGCATAGCCCTACTGTTTGTTTTTCAAGCTTGCCTGAGCAATATGACAAATTCATGAAGCTTTCCATACATTTATATGAAATTGGTATATGAAATTAACAAGTTGCAATATTGCTCATTAATTCAACAAGCTAATAATTGCGCGCTGTAAAGATGGTTGAATATCAATAAAACTGCAATGAATTCTGTTAATATATTTGCCGATTTTATATTCCATCGGATTGGGGTTATTTATGTCCACGCTTGCCACCCTAAAAGAGCTGCTCGCTCAACGGATTCTGATTATCGACGGTGCAATGGGCACCATGATTCAGCGTCATAAACTCGAAGAAGCTGACTACCGTGGTGAGCGTTTTGCAGATTGGGCATCTGACCTCAAAGGCAATAATGACCTATTGGTGTTGACGCAGCCGCAAATTATCCAAGGCATTCATGAAGCCTACCTCGATGCTGGCGCAGACATTATTGAAACCAACAGCTTTAACGGCACTAAAGTTTCAATGTCTGACTACCACATGGAAGATTTGGTATCAGAGATCAACCGTGAAGCAGCGCGTATTGCTAAAGCCGCTTGTGAAAAATACTCTACGCCTGAAAAACCGCGTTTTGTTGCAGGTGTGCTTGGGCCGACTTCACGCACTTGCTCGATCTCGCCAAATGTAAATGACCCAGCATTCCGTAACATCACTTTTGATGAGCTAAAAGAAAACTATATTGAAGCTGCGCATGCCCTGATTGAAGGCGGTGCGGACATTCTGCTCATTGAAACTGTATTCGATACCTTAAACTGTAAAGCTGCCATTTTTGCAGTGAAAGAAGTCTTCAACCAAATTGGCTACGAATTGCCATTGATGATTTCAGGCACCATTACCGATGCCTCTGGCCGAACTTTAACTGGCCAAACTGCTGAAGCGTTCTGGAACTCTGTGCGTCATGGTGACTTATTGTCGATTGGCTTTAACTGTGCCCTAGGTGCAGATGCCATGCGTCCGCACGTCAAAACCATTGCTGACGTTGCCGATACTTTTGTTTCGGCGCATCCGAACGCTGGCTTACCAAATGCCTTCGGCGGTTATGATGAAACCCCTGAACAAACCGCTGCCTTTATTAAAGAATTTGCAGAAAGTGGCTTGATTAACATCACTGGCGGCTGCTGCGGTACAACGCCGGATCACATCCGTGCTATTGCCAATGCCGTAAAAGACATTAAGCCACGCCAAGTGCCAGAAACCAAACCCGCTTGCCGTTTAAGCGGTTTAGAGCCGTTCAACATTACAGAAGATTCGCTGTTTGTAAACGTCGGTGAACGTACCAACGTGACAGGTTCTAAAAAATTCCTACGTTTAATCCGTGAAGAAAACTTTGCCGAAGCTTTAGAAGTTGCACAGCAGCAAGTTGAAGCCGGTGCTCAGATTATCGACATCAACATGGATGAAGGCATGCTGGATTCAGAAGGCGCAATGGTGCACTTCCTGAATCTTGTAGCATCTGAACCTGAAATTTCACGTGTGCCGATCATGATTGACTCATCTAAATGGGAAATCATTGAAGCAGGCTTAAAATGTGTACAAGGTAAAGCGGTTGTTAACTCGATTTCCTTAAAAGAAGGCTATGACGAGTTCGTTGCAAAAGCGCGTTTGTGCCGTCAGTATGGCGCTGCCGTAATTGTGATGGCCTTTGACGAAAATGGTCAGGCCGACACTGCTGCACGTAAAAAAGACATCTGTAAGCGCTCTTATGACGTGTTAGTGAATGAAGTTGGCTTCCCTGCTGAAGACATCATTTTTGACCCGAACGTGTTTGCAGTGGCAACAGGTATCGAAGAACACAACAACTATGCTGTGGACTTTATTGAAGCGACAGGTTGGATCAAGCAAAACTTACCACATGCGATGATTTCAGGCGGTGTGTCTAACGTATCGTTCTCATTCCGCGGTAACGAGCCTGTACGTGAAGCGATTCACTCAGTGTTCTTATACCATGCCATTCAGCAAGGCATGACTATGGGTATCGTCAACGCAGGTCAAATGGCGATTTATGATGATATTGATGCTGAACTGAAAGCTGCGGTTGAAGATGTGATCTTGAACCAAAACCAAGGTGAAAGTCAGCATGACGCGACTGAAAAGCTGCTTGAAGTTGCTGAGAAATACCGTGGTCAAGGCGCTGCACAAAAACAAGTTGAAAACTTGGAATGGCGTGAGCTTCCAGTTGAAAAACGTCTTGAGCATGCTTTGGTGAAAGGTATCACAACGTTCATTGATGAAGATACTGAAGAAGCGCGTTTAAAATCAGCTCGTCCTTTAGATGTGATTGAAGGCCCGCTGATGGACGGCATGAACGTGGTGGGCGATTTGTTCGGTTCGGGCAAAATGTTCCTGCCGCAAGTCGTGAAATCTGCACGTGTCATGAAACAGGCTGTAGCTTGGCTGAATCCGTTCATTGAAGCGGAAAAAACAGCTGGCCAATCTAAGGGTAAAGTCCTAATGGCAACGGTGAAGGGCGACGTGCACGACATCGGTAAAAATATCGTGGGCGTGGTGTTGGGCTGTAACGGCTATGACATCATCGACCTTGGCGTGATGGTGCCTTGCGAGAAGATTCTGCAAACTGCCATTGATGAGAAAGTCGACATTATTGGTCTATCTGGCCTGATTACGCCGTCACTGGATGAAATGGTTTTTGTTGCGAAAGAAATGCAGCGCAAAGGCTTTAATGTTCCATTGATGATTGGCGGTGCAACCACTTCTAAAGCGCATACGGCAGTGAAAATTGATCCGCAATATTCAAATGATGCAGTCATTTATGTTGCCGATGCTTCACGAGCTGTGGGTGTAGCAACAACTTTACTTTCTAAAGAAATGAAGCCTAAATTTGTTGAAGACACACGTGCTGAATATGAAAAAGTCCGTGAGCGTATTGCCAATAAACAGCCAAAAGCTGCCAAGCTGACATATGCTGAATCTGTAGAAAATGGCTTAAAAATTGACTTTGCTGCCAATGCGCCTGTGAAGCCAAACTTTATTGGTACGCAAACGCTGACCAATTATCCATTGGAAACATTAGTTGAGTACTTTGACTGGACACCGTTCTTCATTTCTTGGAGTTTGGCAGGTAAATTCCCTGCTATCTTAACGGATGAAGTTGTAGGTGAAGCAGCAACTGACTTGTATGAACAAGCACAGACCATGCTAAAAGACATCATCGACAACAAACGTTTTGATGCTCGTGCTGTGTTTGGTATTTACCCTGCTAACCGTTCTGCAGCGGATTCGGTTGAAGTGTATAGCGAAGATGGTCAATCGGTTACGCATACCTTCCATCACATTCGTCAACAGTCTGATAAAGTGACAGGTAAACCAAACTTGTCATTAGCGGACTTTATTGCGCCTAAAGGTGTCGCAGAAGACTACTTGGGCGGTTTCACTGTATCGATCTTTGGTGCAGAAGAAATGGCCAATGAGTACAAAGCTAAAGGCGATGACTACTCTGCAATTCTTGCACAATCTTTAGGTGACCGTTTTGCGGAAGCGTTTGCGGAGCATTTGCACGAGCGCATTCGTAAAGAGTTCTGGGGCAACCAAGCTTCTGAAACTTTAAGCAATGAAGAGTTGATTAAAGAGAAGTATGTGGGCATCCGTCCTGCACCGGGTTACCCTGCTTGTCCTGAGCATTCTGAAAAAGTGCCATTGTTTGATTGGTTAGGTTCTACTGACAAGATTGGTACGCAATTGACAACGAGTTTTGCAATGTGGCCGCCTTCATCTGTCAGCGGTTTCTATTATGCAAACCCTGAAAGCCAATACTTTAACGTGGGTAAAATCGCAGGCGATCAGCTTGAGGATTATGCGAAGCGTAAAGGCTGGACGTTGGATGAGGCGAAGCGTTGGTTAGCGCCGAATTTGGATGATTCGGTGAATTAATCCCCTTCGATCCCTCTTTAGAAAAGGGGGAAGACCCATTTGTATCAAATTAAAAAATCCCCTCAAATGAGGGGATTCTCAACATTGATCAAACACAAAATAAATGTATAATTAACAATAATTTAAAAATAAGTTAAATTTATGAAACTAGAAAAATTTGTTGCGCACAATGTTTATGGTTATTTAAATTTTGATATTTGTTTCAATAATGATTTAAATATTATTTTAGCACCTAATGGCAAAGGTAAAACCACTGCATTAAAAATAATATTAGCAATTTTATCTAGAAATTATAATTACATTAAAAATTTAAATTTTGATTATTTAGAATTATCATTTTTCCATACAAAAGTACAAGATCCTACTACTATAAAAATAACTGAATACAGTAATATTAAAACAGATAATCAGGATGAATTAACTTCTTATAGATTAATATGTGATGAACACAATGTAAATTACAAAATATTTTTTAGAAATTCAAAACTATTTGATTTTCAGTTAGAAGAAGGTAAGTTTGGTGAGGAGAAACTTTCATTTATTAAATTACCAATGTTTCTTTCATTAGATAGAAGATTCACCTTTAACCAACCAAAAAAGGATTACGATAGTATATTAGAAAAATTTTTAGAAAATAAATCGACAACCCAACATCAAGATGACCCTTTACAAAGTGTAGAAAATTTAATATCTAGTGCACAAAATAAACACAGATTAAAAATGTCAGGGGCTAACAAAAAACTTCGTGATAAATTATTACATATATTATTAGATAGCAATCCTTCTGATTCTGATTTTAGTATCCATGACTTATACACTGCTTTTGAAAAAATTGAAAAAATCAGATACTCATTAAAATTATTAGAGTTTAGTGAAGAAATTATTAATTTAATTGAAAAAAAATTAGACTATTATTCTGGTTATAGTAAAAAAACAATTGATTTACTTAACAGTGAAAAATTTGATGAAGCTAAGAATCAATTTACTACAGAAATTTTCAACAACAAACCCGAATTAATTAGATTAGAAAAAATCGTAAATGCTCTAAATGATTATGAAAACAAGCAAACAGAAAGTTTTGAAAAAATACTAAAATTCAAAAATACAATTAATAATTTTTTTGAACCTACTGGTAAATCTATTAAAGTTACCTACACTGGAAAAGTTTCAATAAATGTAATTGAATCTAATAAAAAATTTGGTACAGATGCTCTATCATCGGGTGAAAAACAACTAATTATTATCATTGGTAATTTAATTTTCAACGATAATATTACTAGTAGAAAAGTTTTCATTATCGATGAGCCTGAGTTATCATTACATATTTCTTGGCAAAGATTACTCATCGAATCTATTTTAAATGTAGGAACAAATATTCAATTAATAGTTGCAACACATTCACCATCTATTATTTCATCATACAAAGATAAAATTATGTCGTTAAATCAAAAAATGATTTCCTTTAAAGAAGGTAGAAATGAGATTGATGGTGAGTAAAAATGAATATCAATGATTTTTTATATAGCCAAGATGAAAAAAGCCTAATAGGTGCTTTACAAGCTGAAGTAAGTGATATAACGATTTACATCGAAGACACAGCTGAAGGTATGAGAAATTTCTATAAAAAACTATTAGAAAAAAAATTCCCCAATATATCAATTGACAATATTATACCTTTAGGAAAGAAAACTGAAGTCATAAAATATTGCAACCAAAAAACAAATAATCTAAGAGAACTTTATGTCATTGATGGTGATTTAGATATATTTTTATGTAAAAAAATTAAAAGAAAGTTTTTATTTCAACATAATGTTTATTGTATCGAAAACTACTTATTTAATGAAGATGCTGTAGCAAATCTATTATCCAACGAGTCAGGGAAAATGGATGATATTAATATCATCAAACAAGCACTAGAAATGGATAATTTCTTTGATGAAATTTTTGGATTTTTTATCGATATTTATATACTATTTGCTATTTCTTACAAAAATGGATTAGACATTCCAACTGTAAATAGTTTTGATGATTCTATCTATTTACATAGAAATAAAAACTATACTGTCATCAATACAGAAAAAATGAGCACAAAATATAATAATCTAAAAAATGAAATCATTGAAAAAATTGGTATATCAAAATTCAATACTGATTTTAATAGTTTAAATCAATATAAAGAAGGTTTTACAGTACAAGACTACAGAAAAATAATCTCAGGAAAAAATGAATTACTCTACTTATTAAAAGGGTATGCTCAACATATTGTTAAAAATTTTGATCCAAATTGTAAACATATTATGCAACTTTCACATTCAAGCATGAAAGTTAAGTTAGCGGCACATACTAATCACGACAACCTTTCTGAATTTTTTAATGCAATTGAACAAACAATAAATCATGGATACTACAGTGAAGCAAGTTAATGATTTTTTAACTTTCTAAAATCTGAATCTCCTATACTGATATTTCTTTTATTAAATCCCTCCTAACCTCCCTTTAAAAAGGGAGGAACTTCACGAATCTAAAACCATCATCAAATTCGCAGCAAGTCCCCCTTTGCAAAATGGGGATTTAGGGTGATTACTTCGTAGACGCTTTCAAACACCACTGAAAAATAGCTTCCACCACATCATCAATCCGCCCCATCACCTGCCCATTATCAAACTTTAAAACTTTCAACCCAAGCTGAGCCAAAGCCTCATCTCGAACTTGATCTGCTTCTAAGCCTTCACCTGTAAAGTGCTGACTACCATCACACTCAATCAATAAATTTGCAGCAGGCAGTAAAAATCCACAATGTAATTTAATAAAGGTTTCTGCCGATAAAATTGCAAACCCAATATTTGTTTATTATTAAGCAATTAAAACTTCAAAAAATTTTTTCATATAAATTTCCAAATCGGTCTAGATGCTCATAAATAGTTTCTCGGCTTGAGGCATACCTCCATTGTCTTAAATATTGTTTATGATGATGATACTCATGAACCTCCGTACCAAAATCAAAAGATCCATAAACATATTTCACCCTCAAAAGAAACTTTTCACCACTGAATACCAGAATAATGATCTCATTGTTTTGACCTACTTCGATCACTAAGTTGAAATCAACATGAAATCTTTTCCCATTAAATTCCCTAATAATAATTTCTTTGTTTCGAGCTATCTCAATCGTTAAATTCAAATCGATATATTGCTGAGCTAAAACATCAAATAGTTCTTTACTAAAATGATCCTCAGAATGCATAATTTTTCTCTAAATCATTATCTGTATCTATAAAATTTGAGTGTAGGCTGTAATGAAAAAAAATTTATAGTTCAAATATCTTCCATTTGCATACTTCAAATACCATTACATCTTATAATACGAAATTAATATTCTCCCAAATTAATATATCCTGGTGTTTCAATGAAAAAACTCATGAACAACCCTGAAAATCTGGTTGTTGAAATGTGCAAAGGACTTGTACTGGCTCACCCTGAGCTTCAATTTAATGAAGCCTATAAAATCATTTCAAGAAAAGAAAAACATAACAATGTTGCTCTCATCAGTGGTGGTGGTAGTGGTCACGAACCTGCACATGCGGGCTTTGTCGGTCAAGGCATGTTAGACGCAGCCGTATGTGGTGATGTCTTTGCATCTCCATCACAAATTCAGGTCTATAAAGCACTGCAATACGTTGCAACCGACAAAGGCGTGCTGATGATCATCAAAAACTATTCTGGCGATATGATGAATTTCCAGAATGGTGCAGCCTTAGCCACTGAAGATGGCATAAAAGTGGACTTTGTGAAAGTTGCAGATGATATAGCGGTTAAAGATAGTTTATATACCGTCGGACGTCGTGGTGTAGCAGGAACGGTATTTGTACATAAAATTGCCGGTGCAGCAGCAGCCAAAGGTTTAGATTTAGCTCAAGTTAAAGCCGTTGCACAAAAAGCCGCAGATAATGTCACCAGCTTGGGCTTTGCATTTAACTCATGCACCGTACCTGCCAAAGGTACACCAACCTTCTCTTTAGCTGAAGATGAAATGGAATACGGTGTTGGTATTCATGGTGAACCCGGTATTCGTCGTAAAAAAATCTTGCCATCTAATGAATTGGCACAGCGCATTGTCGATGACCTATTTTTAGACCGCCCTGAACTCAAAGAAGTTGCCGTGCTCATTAACGGTTTTGGTTCTACACCTATGCAAGAATTGTATGTGTTTAACCAAGACGTATGCCAACAGCTTGCAGCCAAAGGCATCAAAATTTACCGTAGCTTTGTTGGCAACTTCATGACCAGCATCGACATGGCGGGTGCATCTGTATCATTGCTTGAGTTAGATGATGAACTCAAAGCTTACCTCGATGCTGAAGCCAATACCCCTGCCTTTAAAATGGATGGTTCAGCTGCCCTTCCAGTTGAGTTCGCTGTAAATAATGCACAAGCAGAACAAACACTGAATACAGAAATTGAAACTCACGCAGAGCATGCAACCATTGTGGATGAACAATTTAGCATTGAAAATATGCGCTATGTCATTGATGCCATGAGTGCCTGCATTATTAAAAATGAAGTGCCATTTTGTGAACTTGATGCCCATGCGGGTGATGGCGACTTTGGCATGAGCGTCGCTAAAGGCTTTAAACAATTAAAACGCCATTGGGCGGAATTAACTCAATATGAACGTATGGATGATTTTTTACTAAATTGTTCAATGATCATTATGGAACATTGTGGCGGTGCATCTGGCCCAATTTGGGGTTCAGCCTTCCGTGCAGCCAGCAAATCAATCAAAGGTAAAGACACGCTTTCTGTTGCTGACTTTGCAGCCTTACTGCAAGATGCGGTTAAAGGCATTCAAACCACTGGTGAACGTTCATTTGGTCGCGGTGCTGTCGTTGGCGATAAAACGTTAATTGATGCTTTAGTTCCTTGCGCAGATTCATGGTCTGCCAATACCGACAAATCGTTTAAAGAAAACTTTACGCTAGGCGCACAAGCTGCCGTTCAAGGTGCTGAAAATACTAAAGCGATTGTAGCGCGTATGGGTCGTGCAGGAACTGTGGGCGACCGCAGTCTGGGTTACCCTGATGCTGGCGCACATGGTTTGGGTGTTATCTTTAGCGAGATTGCAACCTTGATTAAATAATTTTGCATCCGATGAAGATTTAATCAAAAAGCACCGTTCATCGGTGCTTTTTTACTTTCAATTTTATCTAAAAACTTAACACAATAAAGCAGATACAAAGTAGAAGGATTTGCTAATTTAACTATATAACAATAAGAGGGATAAGAGATGGATATCACTCAAATTTTCATCCATGACACGACATGGAGCTTTGCTGCTGAAGTTATCTTACGCAGCATCATTATGTTCGTTTTAATTATCGTTTTTTTACGCCTTACAGGGAAACGTGGCGTTCGTCAGTTGTCTATTTTTGAGGTCGCGATCTTACTCGCTTTAGGCTCAATTGCTGGCGATCCGATGTTTGAAGAAGATTTACCCATACTTCAAGCCCTCATCGTGATGTCCGTTGTCATAGGCTTATATCGTGTCATTACGTGGCTCATGATGAAATATCAGCCCTTTGAAGATTTAATTGAGGGTAAGGCCTTATACATTGTTGAAGATGGTGAATTGGTCTTAGAGAAAATCAAACAAGGAAAAATGTCGCATGATGAATTTTTCTCTGAAATGCGCCAGCAAAATGTTGAACATTTAGGGCAAGTCCGCGTCGGTCTATTAGAAAGTGATGGCAAATTTAGCATCTTATTTTATCCAGCTGAGCAAGTACGCTATGGACTACCGCTCTTCCCCAAACCTTACAAAGCCGTTGCTGACATAAAAATGCATCATCTCTATGCCTGTACACATTGCGGTAAAACTATGTATATCCATGGCGCACAAGATGTTTGCCCACGATGTGGATGCTGTGATTGGGCGGAGGCAATCAATACTCAACGACTCGCTTAAAAGAGTCGTGCGCTCCATGAATCAGATCAGATAAAATGGATCTGAGCTGTATTTCAATTATGGCACTCTAAATAAAGTCCTTCGAAATAATTTGTCATGTATTTGCACCACAGAATAACCGTCACTTTGAGCAAAATGACCCAATGATAGGCAAATTTTAAAGCTGTGTTCTTCTCAACATTCATCCCATTTGCACAATAACAACGTGCCCAAAAAAATTGACCGTTCACCGTAATATCAGCGAGTAAACACAAATACATGCCCAAATTTCTCGCATTCCGATGAAAATTCAAAAATATTCGATGCCCTGAATTAATCCCTTTTTGGCGCTATAAAATTAAAAAGAGTTTCAAACATATTCACTTTTCAGCCTTTTCCATTTAAGAATCATTTAGTTAATTTTCTCATGTAATTATTGAGGCGCACCTTTTTGGTGCACTTTTAAACTTTAAATGCAAGTCTTTGCTTTATATCGAGTCTTATGTATTTTTAAGTTTTTTTAATCAAAATTTCCCTAGCGCCAATCTCTTTTCCATTTTTTTTCGCTCGATATACTGAAGTTCTTTTCGTGAACTAGCGCACTAAACTGGAACACCTTATGCAAAATATAGATCTCCTCTTTCTCCTTCTTGGTGCAGTCTTGGTTCTTGCCATGCATGCAGGCTTTGCATTTTTAGAATTAGGTACCGTACGACATAAAAATCAGGTCAATGCGCTGAGTAAAATTTTGACTGACTTTTCTATTTCCGCAATTGCATACTTTTTTGTGGGTTATTACATCTCTTATGGTCAGCACTTTTTTCATATTGGGGACACTTTAGCAGCCGATCATGGCTACAACTTAATGCGTTGTTTCTTCCTGCTGACTTTTGCCGCAGCCATTCCAGCGATTATTTCAGGTGGTATTGCTGAACGTGCAAAAATGCGGACTCAAGCGATTGCCACATTATTATTGGTCGCTTTGGTCTATCCATTCTTTGAAGGCATGGCATGGAATGGTAATTTTGGGCTACAAGCATGGTTAGAACGCACATTTGGCGCAGCATTTCATGATTTTGCAGGTTCGGTCGTGGTACATGCGATGGGCGGTTGGATCGCTTTAGCTGCAGTACTTTTACTTGGCGCACGTCATGGACGCTATAAAAAAGACGGTCGTATCAGCGCTCACCCCCCTTCAAGTATTCCATTCCTTGCCTTAGGTTCTTGGATTTTAATCGTCGGCTGGTTTGGCTTTAACGTGATGAGTGCGCAACGTTTAGATGCCATTTCAGGACTGGTTGCAATTAACTCTCTCATGGCAATGGTGGGCGGCACGCTTGCAGCAAACTTTATGGGTAAAAATGACCCCGGTTTCTTACATAACGGTCCCTTAGCAGGTTTGGTTGCAATCTGTGCAGGCTCAGATGTAGTTCATCCTGTCGGTGCGTTAATTATCGGCGCTATCGCAGGTCTGATCTTTGTCAAACTATTTACATACACTCAAAACAAACTCAAAGTCGATGATGTACTTGGCGTATGGCCACTACACGGTGTTTGTGGTGCTTTCGGTGGTATTGCAGTGGGTGTATTTGGACAAAAATGGTTGGGCGGTTTAGGCGGTATTTCAATGATCTCTCAATGTATCGGTACGCTGCTCGCGATCGTGATTGCATTGGCTGGTGGATTCATCATTTATGGTCTACTCAAAGTAACGATGGGCATTCGCCTAGATCAAGAAGAAGAATTCCGTGGTGCAGACTTAAGTATTCACCGTATTTCGGCAAACTCTGAAGAAAACATGTTCTAAACAACACAATCTAAAGCGGCATTTATGCCGCTTTTTTTACCCTAAACTTCGCTTAAAGCTTGAGTTTAAATCACCTTATTTTAGAAAATCTAAGACCTGATCCAAATGCTGAATTTTATTCGGAATGCTGTGCTGTTGTTCAGCACTTAAAGTATGAAAGCCTTCAAGCAATACAGCAGACATCCCTGCTTGGCTCGCACCGTAAATATCATTGACAGGATGATCACCAATAAATAAACACTCGGTTTCCGTCACGCCCAACTCACGACAACTGTACTGAAATATTTCAACTTTGGGCTTACTGATGCCTGCACTTTCCAAGCTGATGATCTGATCAAAATACGATGCAAAACCTAGTCCATTCAAAATATTCAGGCGTGTGGCATGTCCACCATTCGACACCACCGCCAGTTTATACTGCTGCTGTTTTAGTTGCTGCAGCAAGGTCAATGCTCCCGGCATCGCCACGGCGAACTGACCAAAGTGCTGAAACCAAAATTGTGTGAGCTCATCAAAATCGGGTTGATGTATCCAATCCAGCTCCGTTTGTAGAGCATAAGCGACAGATGCCCCAATACTCGGATGAGTAAGGAGTTCTTTTTTCGGATATCCCCCATTATCTATACGATTAATAATACGTTTAATCTGTACAAGGTCTACCTCCACCAGCGTCGACTGATAAGACTCGGCTAAATACTGCGTATAGGCCTGAACGCTGTGATCTCGATGAGTCAAAGTATTATCTAAATCAAAAAGGACTGCACGTATGCTCATAAATCTTTATTACTGAGTTTTCAAAAACTTTAACACAATGCCCGTTTTGCTTTATGCACCTTCTTCGCTATCGATATCGATACAGTTCAAATAGCCGATTAAGTCTGATTTAAGTTTCGTGGTTTCAAATAGCAGCATTCAAACAAAATAATTTCAGCACATCACACGACTTATGCTCTCGAACCGTTCCTTTTTATTACGACAAGCGCTGCTGCTCACACTCAGTTTGGTTGGCCTCCTTTATGTTTTTCCCGTCGGTGGTTCGCTCGACCAAGCTTTTATTCAGCCTTGGGTCGACCTACATGGTGGTTTTCCTCATCGTAATGATTGGGCACTTGCTGTGCTGAACCATCGCTATATCAAGAATATCGTCATAGGCGTTTATGTTCTCTATATCGCAGCATGGATATGCAGTTTTAAATATCCTCATCTGAAAGCACGCAAGTTTGAATTCGGTTATTTTATCGTAGTGGCTCTACTCAGCACGGCAATTATTGGTTTGCTCAAATCACAATCTGCGCATGCCTGCCCTTGGAATATGACCGTCGCCACAGCCCAAGGCTTTTCTTGGGATTTTTCAGCACGCCAAGGACACTGCTTCCCCGGTGGCCATGCTGCGACTGGTTTTGCCCTAATTACGGGATATTTTGTTTATCGAATACATCGACCTGCCCGTGCTTACTTCTTTTTATCTGCTGGGCTGATTTTAGGATTTGCTTTTGGCTGGGCGCAAATGATGCGGGGTGCGCATTTTCTGAGTCATAACCTTTGGACCACATGGATCATTTGGGCATTTAATTGTGTCATGTATGTGTTGTTTTCTCGCCATCTCACTACATCAACTACGCAGCAAAACAGCAAAGCATTTACATGGATCTAATCTTTAAGTATCTAAATTGAGCTTGATCCGAAAATGATTGAGTCACTCATGATTGACTAAATGGGATCTGTAAATTCACTTTCAGACCGCCTAGTGTTTCACTTTTAGAAAATTCCAAATCCGCACCGATATGTTTTGCGGCTTTATCCACGATCGCTAGCCCTAAACCACTTCCAATTTCTTCATGATTATAAATTCGATAAAAGCGTTTACGAATTTGCTCATATAAAGCAGGGTCGATACCAGGCCCGCTATCTTCAACCTGTACAACCGCCTGCCCCGCATGTTCAAAGACGGAGACATTAATCATGCCCTGTGCAGGGGTATATTTGATGGCATTATCAATCAAATTAAAAATGATTGAATGTACCGTTGGCTCAAGACTATATAAGGCAATGCGCTGTTGTCGCTCCATGCCAAGGTCAATATCTTTTTGCATCGCCAAATGTACCAGTTGCTCCACGCAATTGGTTGCAACTTGCTTAAGATCAAAATGTTGTTTGCGCTCAAGTTCAAAGACCGAGGCATCTTGTTTTGCCAAACTCAATAATTGACTCACCAAATGCTGAATACGAATTAAACCTTTACTCAAATTTTGTAGAGCGTCATCTTGTGGAAATTTTTGTAGCAAAATCTGCATTTGCAAATTCAGTGCGGTAATCGGGGTCCGTAACTCATGCGCTGCGTCAGCAATAAACTGGCGCTGTTCCTGCTGCGACAACGAAATCCGTTCAAACAACTGGTTCATTTCGATAATAGTCGGTGCAATTTCCTCTGGATACGGCATTTGAGAGATTGGAGAAAGTTCAAAGGCATCCCGTTTTGCCAGTTCTTTTTTAAATTTTTCCAGTGGGTTTAAGCTGCGTTGAATCAACCATCCCAAAGCGATTAATGCAAAAGGTATAAAAATCAAATAGGGAATAAACATGTTACTGGCCAATTCTGCTGCAAGATGCTGTCGTACCGATTCTTGCTGACTGACCTGAATTTGCCGATCTGCAAGTGGCAAAATATAGGTATGCCACTCATCTTGTTGGGTATTGTGGGTATAAAAACCGGCTTTGGGCTGAGGCGCGACCAATAATTTTAATTGATGAGTTTGATGTGCATTGGACTGATAAGTCCACACATCGACAAATAAATCTTCTTCGTGATAACGCTTATGTTGATCAAATTCGCTGCGAATGGGCTGCGGATCATGCTCTGCAACACGTTCTGCCAAATTTTGCATTTGCGCATCTAAAATTTCATTAATTTCTTCAAGTGCAATTCGATAAGCTGAAAACACCAAAAGACAGCCCAAAAGCATACTGAAAACAGACACATAAATGATTAGTCTCTTTTTCAGAGAATAAGGCTGCTGCATGGTCGATAATTCCTTTGCCTTAACCGAGTCGATAACCTAAACCACGAATGGTGCGAATAAAATCTTTGTCTAATTTTGTTCTGAGATGATGCACATACACTTCAATGGTATTACTGCTGATATCACTATCAAAATCATAAAGCTTATCTTCTAAATTAGCTTTCGAAAAAATCTTATTCGGATGCGTCACCAGTGGTATCAATATGGCCCATTCACGGTTAGATAAATCGACATATTGACCCTTATAGCGTGCAAGATGCTGCTCAATATCTAAAATCAATTCACCATGTTTTAAAATTTTCTGTGGTGCTTCGACTGAACTCAGCCCTGTGCGTCGAAGGAGTGCATGAATCCGTGCAAGTAATTCATCAAACTCATAAGGCTTGATCAGATAGTCATCTGCCCCATGGTTTAAACCATCTACACGATTTTGTAATTGATCACGTGCCGAGATGATTAATACTGGCAATTTAGGCTGCATTTGACGAATTTGTTTCAGGACTTGCATACCATCCATCATCGGCAAACCCAGATCTAGCAAGACGATATCAATCCCCCCTTGCATTATGAGCTTTAAGCCATCGATACCATTATTCACCCACTCGACTTCAAACTGTTGATAGTTCAACAAAGTTTTAGTCGATTCGGCAATCATGAAATCATCTTCAATAATAAGTATTTTGTGCATGGCTTAAGTCCTGCGCTGTACTGAAGTACATTGTTGCAACATATTGTTTTTTTCATCAATCACTTGAGTCTGCACATCGAGCAAACTCAATAGCGATGGAAATAGATTATCCTGACTTAATTTTTGGCTTTTTTGTGCCATTAAACAAGTATATTGCGCTGAATTATTTTTTTGCCACGCCGATGAAAACCACATCAACATCGGCACATGAGTTTGCTGTGACGGTGCAATTGCGTATGGAGAACCGTGTAAATATAAGCCATGTTCACCGGTCGACTCGCCATGATCGGACAAATACCACAGTCCTGTTTGATAGTGGTCAGTCACTTTTAAGGTGTTAATCAATTCATTCAGTACATGGTCGGTATAGACAATACTGTTGTCATAACTATTTATTAATTCTGTCGAGCTACATCCCTGTATGGCATTGCTATTACAGGTTGGCTTAAATTTTTGAAACGCTGCGGTACTTCGTTTGAAATAAGCAGGGCCATGACTGCCCATTTGGTGTAACACAATTAAACGGGGAGTTTGATCTGCTTTGGGAATCGAAGCCAAATATGCCTTCAAACCATCCACTAAGATTTCATCATGACATTCGCCATCGGCATCACACCACTTTTTCTTCAGCGCGTCAGGAAATTCATATTTTTCAACACGTGTGCATGTGCCCTTACAGCCTGAATTATTATCTAGCCACGTCACCTTGTAGCCTGCACGCTGTGCAATATCGAGTAAGCCTTCGCGATGGCTTGCAAGCTGTTCGTCATATTCGGTTCTCGGCATGCCCGAGAACATACAAGGAACAGATACAGCGGTTGCGGTGCCACATGAACTGACTTGGCTAAAATTGATAATATTTTGCTGACTGAGTTCAGGATTGGTATTTTTAGCATAACCATTCAGTGAAAAACTTTCCGCGCGCGCAGTTTCACCAACCACTAAGACCATCAATTTTGGCAATCTATTGGCGCTTACGTTTTCAACCATATGTGCATCTTCACCATAGATCAACAATGGCAAATTCTGTTTCGGTGCTTTTTTGTGATAATAGGAAAATGTCGAAGCGATACTGTTTTGTGGTGAGAGCATGCCTTTTAAATCACGATGCTCACGAAAGATCGCAGCATAATCGACAAAATAAACAAACAGCAAAGCACCCATCAGGATGATCGAAAGCACTATATGTAAACCCTTTTTGGCTACGACCGTGCTTAGGGCTTCTTTATGCAGTGGCAAAAGCCAGATCAATAGCACTGGCAAAATAACCAGTCCAAAGACCCAGATAAAAAATTGTGGCGAGATTAAATCCTGCACTTCCTTTACATCTGTTTGCATCATGTTCTGCACTTGGTCAGATGTAATGGTCACGCCTAAACTATTGACGAAATAAGCACTCAAGCCACCAATGATCAGCAAAACACTCGCCAAAAGTTTTGAGTTCCATCGCCATTGCAGCAGTTGCATCAGCACATTATAAAGTGCCACTACCACCAGTACGGTTGCCGCTAAAAATAGTCCGGCCTTCAGCCCCGTATAAGGTGTGAGCTGCTGGATTTGCTGATAAAACGCGAGGTTCAAAACCACCCCAAGCCATAAGGCAAGCACGAGGTTAAATTGACTTAAACTAAGTCTTGGAATTTTTTGCTGTATTTTAGCTATGACCTGAAGCATATTGGCATCAATTATTGATCTTTGATGCTCTAATCTAAAAATTCAAACTTAAAAATCACTTAAAACTGATCAAAACCAAGCAAGAAAAATAAAAAAAGGCTATGTAAAACATCGCCTTTTGAACAACTTAAATCAAAGTTTTAGAATTTAAATTCTAGACCTGTACCCAATACGGGTTGTTTGCTTTCATCTGGACCTTGTTCAAGTGCCAAGTAACCCGCATAGCCATATGCTTTCACTTGTTTGCTAAATGCATAATCTGCACCTGCAATGAATTGCTGAGCTTCGAAATCACCAAACTCTTTCTTATAGGTCGTGGTATTTTGACTATATTGAGCTTTTACAGTCCAAGCTTTTGCAGAGGGTAAATTGTATTCTGCACCGACTAACCAACCTTGAGCATCATCAATATTTTCTGCTGCAGCATCATTACCATTAGCAGCCTCAACCTCTGATGTTTGATACAGTGCTTTGAGCGCCAAACCACCCTCAAGATTTACACGACCGATCGCACGAATTGTATTTGCTGCTGCAAATACTTTAGTTCCAGTTATTTCAGAATTAGAAACAACTTTATCATTCACGGTATATGAACCACTATTTAGCATCCCTACACCACCAAAGTTCGATGGAATGGCTTTGTCATAGGCTAAACCTGCAACAACAACAGGGCTGTCATAGACAACAGACGCCGACCAAGCATCGCCAAGACCACGACCTGCAGTTTTTACTACACCTTTGTCGCTCTTGATTCCTGAAGACTCACCTGTTGCAAGCAATGCATTAACTTTAATTGCACCTTCAGCAATTTTAAAAGCTGGTGATTCATAGACAACAACGTTATCTACACGGTTTTCACCCGTCATGATGCCTGTAACATCAGCACGGTTACCCACGTAGTTATTGAATGTATCAACCGGACTAGACAATTGTTTTAATGGTGTATCGTGTGCACCGACTTTCAATGTACCAAGTTTCGCATCTTTCAAACCAACGAAGCGGTTACGCTTAGACCAGTCATCGCCTTCGCCGTCTGAGTTAAATGCCCATTCAATTGCATAAACTGCGCTTAAACGGTCAGTCAGTTTTTCATCGCCCTTTAAACCCAAGAAAGAACTGTTTGAACTGATTTCAACGACATCTTTATCTGAAACACCCGTTTTATTATCTTCAGGTAAATAATCAACAGACGCATCAATTTCACCGTAGAAGGTTGGTGCTGCAAAGGTTGAGCCAGCCAAAAGGCTCAATGCGATAGCCGCTGCTAACTTAGTTTTCATCAAAAATTTTCCTTAAATTATTTTGTAACAGATATTACACACGGGAAACATATTACAAAATTATTAAAATAATATTTGCATTGCTCTTTTAGTGCTTTAGCTGATAAAAAACAACCAAAATCATGATTTAGAAGTGATTTTGGTCATTTTTTGATGCTTTTCCCCAAAATAGAATCGGGACTAAGCTCAATGCAGCCAAACCTGTGATCCAAAATAAATAAGTGCTATAACCCAACTGATCGGCCACTATGCCACTGATGCTATACAGCCCCCCACTCACCGTAGCCATAATGGCAACCTGAAATGTAAAGTCCGTTGCTGCAAATGCTTTACGACTATATTGCATCACCAAAGTCAGCATGATCACAAGCAGCATGGCTGAAATCATGTCTTCGGCAGCATTGATCCCATAGATCAGCCATTCATGGACGGGCCGTTTTGCCTCGAACTGCAAAGCCAGCCATGCATAGGCCAATAAACTGAATATTTTCAATACCGAATAGAAAACCAAGGCCTGCGCCCGAGAAATATACTTCAAGCTTAGACCTGCAAGCCCCGCCCCAATTAAAGCAGCCACCGCACCTAACATGGTGACATACAGACCGATTTGACTAAAACTCAATCCTAAATCGACCATCAGCGGCTTAAGTAAGGGTCCTGCCAGACCATCTGCAAGCTTAAAACTCAATAAGATCATGAGCCACAGTGTGAGGGTTTTAGTTTGAGAAAAATAAGTCAAATACTGGCGAATAGCGTAGAACAAGGCTGAAGTATGCTTATGGTTGTTATCATTCTCTTGAGAGGAAATTATGTTGAGCTGTGGCTTTAAAGGTTCTCGATAGAGAAAAATAGGAATCGTATTGATGAATACCAATGCCGCTAAAAACAGAAATGTGGCTTGCCAATCCAACCAATCCAAGGCCCAAAGCACAGCACCACCACCGACGATAAAACCGAGTCTTGAACCAATCACCTGAAAGGTATTGCCCCAGTGCTGTTGGTCAGTTTTTAAAATATTTACAGCCAAGCCATCGGTTGCGACATCTTGAGTCGCACCGACCAAATTCATACTGAGTAAAGCCACAAAAAACAGCAGCAGATACATCGGTTCATTCAAGCTTTGGATCGGCAAAAAAGACAGGAAGACCAAGACCACCACGGACAACAACTGCATTGGAATAATCCAACTCCGATAGTGCCCTTTGGACCTTGAACCATGTCGATCAATCCACGGTGCCCAAAAAACTTTGATCGACCATGGCAGCATGAGTAATCCAAAGCCACCAATATGCGCCAAAGACACACCTTGCGCTCTTAAAATCACCGGTAAAGCATGTGTCATAAAACCGACAGGTAACCCTTGCGCCCAATATAAGGAAAACAGTAAAAGATAGAGCTGACGAAGCTGGATCATAAGTTCCTAAATGTTGAATGCGCTGAAGTTACATTTAGAGTAGTCAAAATGCGGCTATTTTGCCAATGATCTAAAAAAATCATCGACCTAAGATAAGGTCAATGCTGATGCCGTACTTTTAAATGCGCATCACATCGAAAATGGATTTCACCTATATAAGAATATGCAATGAATCAAAAGACTCAATTATTTCCAGTTTTGCCCGATCAAGTTCCATCACGCGGTTCCATCCTGAGCCGAACAATTTTTAAAAAACTTTTCTTGGCACAAGGATGGAAATTTGACGGCGAATTTCCAAACCTTGCCAAAGCTGTGGCAATCATTTCTCCGCATACTTCTAATATAGATGCATGGCACGGCTTTCTCGCCTTGCTTGGGATCGGGATAAAAATAACCATTTTTGGCAAAAACACCCTTTTCAATACTCCCTTAAAACCACTTTTGGATTGGGTCGGCGTGATCCCTGTGCAGCGTGAAAATCCACATGGACTGACGCGTGAAATTACTGAGATTGTCCAAGCGACAGATCAAATTTGGATTGGAATGGCACCTGAGGGAACACGAAAAAAAGCCGATAAAATCCGCAGTGGTTTTTACTATATTGCCTATGAAGCACAGATACCAATTGTGATGTTTAGCTTTGATTATGCAAAGAAAACCATTCATTGCTTGGGTGTTTTTGAACCGAGTGGAGATTTTGAAACTGATCTCGAAAAAATTTTGAAGATTTATGATGGCAAATTTTCCCCGAAAAATCCCGAATGGTTGGCCTTGCCGTTACAAAAGCACTGGAAAAAGCCCTAGTCAAATGGCTATTTTTTTGATGTGATGTGCACTTTGTATATTTAACAATCAGATTTCACACATGAAACTTTTGCATTACCTGATTCCTAGCCTCTTTGTATTGGCACTCACTGGCTGTGATTCTGCAACCAAAACACCTGCGACCACGACACCTACACCAGCCAAAGCACGTGAACCGGTGATCGCGATTGCGCTCGGTGGTGGCGGTGCCAAAGGTTTTGCTCATATTGGCGTGCTTAAAGTACTCGAATCACATGGTATTAAACCTAAGATTGTGACTGGGACCAGTGCGGGTAGTTTTGTCGGTAGCTTGTACGCCAGCGGTAAAACACCATATCAAATGCAGCAATTGGCCCTGAACTTTAAAGAGTCCGATATTCGTGACTTAACCTTAAATAGCCAAGGCATTATTCAAGGGCAAAAACTGCAAGACTTTGTCAATAAAAACGTCGGCAATAAATCAATTGAACAATTTCCAAAGCGCTTTGCTGCTGTAGCCACCCGTTTAGATAATGGCAGTAAAACTGAATTTAACCGTGGTAATGCCGGCCAAGCGGTACGTGCATCGTGCAGCATTCCGAATGTATTTGTACCTGCAACCATTGCAGGGGTGAAATATGTCGATGGTGGCTTAGTCAGCCCAATTCCAGTGAAAACGGCACGTGATATGGGTGCAGATATCGTGATTGCGGTGGATATTTCTGCGCGTCCTGATGGTAGCAAAGCCGTAAGCATGTTTGGTTTACTCGATCAAACCATTAACATTATGGGACAACAAAGTATTAATGAAGAACTAAAAAATGCCAATTTCGTGATTCAACCTAAAGTGGGACATATTGGCACACTCGATTTAAAGTCGAGCAATGCGACGATTTTAGAAGGTGAAAAAGCCGCACAGCTCAAAGTGAATAGCATTATTAAGGCGATCGATAACTTTAAACAGTCCCCTGCGGCCTTTAAACCAGCACCAAAAGCGAAAATATAATTCAACGATTTTTTTTATATTCATTGAGTTATACATCTGCTACATTGATATAGATACTGGTTCATCTATATCAATTCACCCTTATATAAGAGTAGATGTATGGAATTTATTTTAGAACCTTGGCACTGGTTTGTATTGGGCGTCGTTTTGATGCTTTTTGAACTGATTTTGCCGTCTTTTGCTGCGCTATGGTTTGGCGTTTCTGCAATTTTGGTTGGGATCTTATATTGGATCTTTCCATCCATGGACTTTAATGTCCAAATTGTGGTTTGGATTATTTTTGCCGTGCTCTGCACATTTTTGTGGTTCAAATTTATTAAGCCTTTATCCATTGATAAAACCAAAGCAGGTCTGTCGCGTGAAGCGACGATTGGCCAAGTGGGTATGGTGATTCAAACCCAGCTCAATCATGGCAGCGTTAAAGTTCGCTTCCCGATGCCTGTTTTAGGTTCAGACGAATGGCATTGCCGTACCCAAGATGCACTTCAAGTCGGTGATCGTGTTCGCGTGACCGATATTTTAGGCAATGATTTAGTCGTCCAACTGCACAGCAGCAACCACCCCACTGACAATCCATAAATAAGTGAGAAATGACATGTCTGGTGTTTCTATTGTTTTTTTAGCGCTCTTAGTTTTTGTAGCCGTCACCATTTTTAAAGGTGTCCGTATTGTTCCCCAAGGTTATAAATGGATTGTTCAGCGTTTAGGTAAATACCATACAACGCTCAATCCGGGACTGAACTTTGTGATTCCGTATGTCGATGAAGTGGCTTATAAAGTGACAACCAAAGATATCGTGTTAGATATTCCTTCTCAGGAAGTGATCACACGTGACAATGCGGTACTGCTGATGAATGCTGTGGCTTATATCAATTTAACCACGCCTGAAAAAGCAGTTTACGGTATTGAAAACTACACATGGGCGATTCAAAACTTAGTTCAAACCTCTTTACGTTCAATTGTCGGTGAAATGGACCTCGATGATGCACTTTCATCGCGTGATCATATTAAGGCTAAACTTAAAGCTGCTATTTCTGATGATATCTCTGACTGGGGTATTACGCTTAAAACTGTAGAAATTCAAGATATTAAACCTTCTCATACCATGCAGGCTGCAATGGAAGAGCAAGCAGCAGCGGAACGTCAACGTCGTGCGACTGTGACCAAGGCAGA
Organism: Acinetobacter sp. YH16040_T; assembly: GCF_024605785.1. Classification (NCBI taxonomy): domain Bacteria; kingdom Pseudomonadati; phylum Pseudomonadota; class Gammaproteobacteria; order Moraxellales; family Moraxellaceae; genus Acinetobacter; species Acinetobacter sp. YH16040_T. The sequence goes on from NZ_CP094541.1 coordinate 2,548,133, forward strand.
CGGTGAAAAACAAGCGGCTATTTTAGAAGCAGATGGTCGTTTAGAAGCCTCTCGTCGTGATGCAGAAGCTCAAGTTGTATTGGCAGAATCGTCACAGCGTGCAATTGAAATGGTGAGTTCAGCCGTCGGCGATAAAGAAATTCCAGTTGCGTACTTACTGGGTGAACAATACGTCAAAGCCATGCAAGATATGGCTAAATCTAATAATGCCAAAACTGTGGTATTACCTGCAGATGTACTGAATACGATTCGTGGTGTTATGGGTCGTAATAACTAAATCTTCACATTAATTAAAATGGGTCGTGATATACGGCCCATTTTTATGCCCAAAATAAAAAAGAAGGCAAAGTTTGTGAATTTATGTTTAAATTTCACGTTATTTTTTTGACGTTTTAGGACTTATCGTTCGATTTCACCTACTTGGCTTAGGCAAATCCCATTGAGTCCCCTAATTAAACGCAATTGTCCAACGCCAAAGCGGATACCGTATGAGCTCCCTGAATCCCACCCTAATTACCTTTCTTTTTTATATTGTCGCCATGGTCGTGATCGGTTTACTTGCATACCGTGCGACCAGTAACTTTTCTGACTACATTTTAGGTGGCCGCCGATTAGGGAGCTTTGTCACTGCCCTTTCTGCAGGTGCATCGGATATGAGTGGTTGGTTGCTCATGGGTCTTCCGGGGGCGATTTACCTTTCAGGTTTATCTGAAATGTGGATTGCAATTGGTCTGATCATTGGTGCTTGGCTCAACTGGTTACTTGTGGCAGGTCGTCTCCGTGTACATACCGAAGTTCAAAATAATGCCCTGACCCTACCTGACTATTTCTCAAATCGTTTTAACGATCAAAAGAAAATCTTACGTATCGTGTCTGCTGTGATTATTTTGATTTTCTTCGCAATTTACTGTGCTTCAGGCATGGTTGCAGGCGCTCGATTATTTGAAAGTATGTTTGGTATGTCGTATAGCACTGCGCTTTGGATCAGTGCCATTGCAACGGTGAGCTATGTGTTTATTGGTGGCTTCCTTGCTGTCAGTTGGACCGATACCATTCAAGCGGGCTTTATGATTTTTGCCTTGCTGCTGACACCTATCGTGGTCATGTTGTCGTTCTCGGATTTAACCCAGTTCACTCTGGCACTGGAAGCGGCACGCCCTCAAGCCATGGATGTATTTGCTGACTTAAGTTTTGTCGCAATCATGTCTTTATTAGCATGGGGCTTAGGCTATTTTGGTCAACCGCATATCTTAGTCCGCTTCATGGCAGCAGATTCTGTTAAATCGATTCCCAATGCACGTCGTATTGGTATGACATGGATGACGCTCTGCCTCTGTGGCGCAGTTGCAGCAGGCTTCTTCGGTATTGCTTATTTCCAACAGCATCCAGAACTGGCAGGTGTCGTTACAGCAAACCCTGAAACGGTCTTTATGGAATTGACTAAAATTCTATTTAACCCATGGGTTGCAGGTATCGTATTGGCTGCGATTTTAGCTGCAATCATGAGTACCCTCAGCTGTCAGCTTTTAGTCTGTTCAAGTACCTTAACTGAAGACTTTTATAAATCATTCTTACGTAAAAATGCCTCACAAAAAGAATTGGTTTGGGTCGGCCGTTTCATGGTGTTAATGATTGCGTTGCTTGCGATCTATATGGCGGGTAATCCTGACTCTAAAGTCCTTGGTCTCGTCGCATATGCATGGGCAGGCTTTGGTGCTGCATTTGGCCCACTGATTATCATGTCATTGTTCTGGAAACGTATGACATTGAACGGTGCTTTAGCCGGTATGGTGGTTGGTGCAGTCATGGTCATTCTATGGAAAAACCTGTGGGGCGATACAGGCGTTTATGAAATTATTCCGGGCTTCATCTGCTCACTACTTGCAATCATCATTGTAAGCTTAATGGGCAAAGCACCATCTGCTGAAGTCACTGAAAAGTTTGAAGAAGCAGATCGTATCTATAAAGAAAGTATTTAAGACCAATAGCACTTAAATTTAAGCTCTAAGTTTTAATATCTGCAAAAAAGGACGCCTAGCGTCCTTTTTTGTTTTTTATCATGTCATCCATTTTGATATTACTTAGATGTTTATTCACATCTGTCCCAAATGTACAAAATATAAAAATGCCCACAACACGTTACATGTGTGGGCTAATGTCTTTACTACGTCATATTAACTTTGACGATTTAATAAAAACTGCGTGATCTTGTGTAATTCTGCCGCATCTTCTGCAAAATAATCCAAAGCTTGAAGTGCTTGTGCATGTAATTCTTCTGCATATGCTTGCGCTTGATCAAGGCCCATTAACGCAGGATATGTGGATTTATCCACTTGTTGATCTTTACCCGCTGTTTTACCCAATGCTTCAGTGTCAGCAATAATATCTAAAATATCATCTTGCACCTGAAAGGCTAAACCAATCGCAAGACCAAATTCACGGAGTTTAGGAATGGCTTGATCTGTGCCATTAAATATTGTCACTGCCGCCATCATGATTGCGGCAGAAATTAAAGCACCAGTTTTATTTCGATGAATGTTTTCTAGTTCATCCTGACTGACATGCTTGCCTTCCGCTTGTAAGTCTAGAACTTGGCCATTGACCATTTTGGAACTTGCAGTCGCTAAAATTTGCATTTGCTTTAAGATGATCGGCGCTTCAACGGCTGGGCCTTGATCAAAGAGACGGCTGCCTAAAACTTCAAAAGCCATCGATTGTAAAATATCGCCAGCAAGTAAAGCCGTATCTTCACCAAAAGCCACATGACAGGTTGGTTGACCACGACGGAGTAAATCGTTGTCCATACACGGCAAATCATCGTGTGCCAATGAATAACAATGAATAAATTCAATCGCCACAGCAGCACGGCGTACGGCTGCAAAATTGGTATTGGGTTTTAACGCTGCTGTTGCATAACAAAGTGCCGGTCGAACGCGTTTTCCACCCAACATCACAGCATGATACACCGCCCCTTTTAAGGGTTCTGGAATTGAAAATGCATCAAGCGCTGTCAGTAAATCCTGCTGAATACGCTGCTGCGCTTCTGTCAGGGCATGTGTGGAAACGTCTGTTAAAGAAGACACATTCACCTCAAATACTTTAAATATTTAACTGCTTTGTTCATTAGCAAATCGACTGCCAATGTTTTCTGTCAATTTTGACCTGTTGCATCATACTGCTTTCTCAAATCTTTCTCTATGTTACGGCCTAAATCTATGTGTTTTTCCCACAGTCTGATGGTTTTTTAAATGTCGTTTCCTCAAATAGCGCCACATTTTGTCCATCATTAAAACAGGTACAATTTTTCGAGCCTTTCTTGGCTTGATACAAAGCCTGATCGGCACGTGCCAATGTTTCAAAAAATGACTCTGTACCATCCCACAAGGCCACTCCGCATGAGATACTCAGTTGTAGAGCTTTATCTGCATAATTCATCGAAGAAGCATAGATTTGCTCACAACATTGTTGAGCAATCGAACATGCAGTCGATATAGCCGTGCGTGGCAAAATCATTGCAAACTCTTCCCCACCCATGCGATATATTTGTGCATCTGCATGTTGACTAATTTGCATCCTTAAAAGCTGCGCACTTTTTCTTAAAACTTCATCGCCAAACGCATGACCGTAGATATCATTGATTTGCTTAAAATTGTCTAAGTCGAGCATCATCAAACAAATTTCATTGGCTTGTTCAACCGCGAAGCTTTTTTGCCACTGAGAAAGGTCTAAATCAAAACCTCGTCGATTTTTTATCCCTGTCAGATAATCAAAATGAACTTGTTGTTCGAGTTGTTGGTTATGTTTCAACAGCGATAATTCGAATTGCTTTAAATTCGTTATGTCCGCACAGCACAACAGCACATGTTCCAAATCGCCACTTTGTTGAAACTTAGGTTTGAGCGTGAACCAATAATGCCGTTCATTTTCACTATACATAAAGGGTTCAATGCTATCGTTCTCAAAACAGCGTAAATCAAACTCAGAACTTGTGGCTTTGGTCTTTTGCTGCATCTCAGACACGTGATTTAATACGATCTCTTGTAAGTCTGACTGAAATCGATGTTTAAATATTTGATTGGCGCATATCAGCTCAGCTGTGGCAGAAAATAACGCAGCAGGCATTGGCAACGCTTCTAATACAGCCAATTGTTCAGTAGGTAGGTCCGATTTTATTAAGTCTTTTTTAAGCATGGTTTCGCTACTTTTTTTCAGGGTAAAGCTACGCAAAATGCTAACAAAATTAATCTGGCATAAATCACAGAAACTTTCTAATATTAAATGCAGTTCATATTATATAAAAAGATATACCAATTCATGATTTGCTTATTCATATAAAAGATAAAGGCAAAAAAAAGCCCCTGCAAAGCAGAGGCTGATTTCAAATGAGATGTTAAATGCTTAATCCAAACTATCCGCAGGTATGCGCACCCAACCTTCCATTAAGACACGCGCACTTCGGCTCATTACGGCTTTTTTAACGACCCACTGACCATTTTCATAAATCGCTTGCGCACCTACACGTAACGTCCCAGATGGATGTCCGAAACGCACGGCTTCTCGCTCCCCACCACCCGCGGCTAAGTTCACAAGTGTCCCCGGTATCGCAGCTGCTGTACCAATGGCAACTGCCGCTGTGCCCATCATGGCATGATGCAGTTTCCCCATCGACAAGGCACGAACCAATAAGTCCGTATCTTGTTCTGAAATTTGTTTAGAACTCGAAGATGTATAAGCTTTCGGTTTTGAAACAAATGCAATCTTTGGTGTATGTTGACGTTGCTCTGCTTCAGCAATATCTGAAATCAAACCCATTTGCTGCGCACCATAAGCACGGATTTTTTCAAAACGGGCCAATGCCTTAGCATCACCGTTGATCGCATCTTGTAGTTCAGTGCCGACATAACCAATATCTTCTGCATTTAAGAAAATGGTTGGAATACCTGCATTAATAAATGTTGCAGGGAAACTGCCTTCATCGGGTACGGTTAAGGTATCGACCAAATTCCCTGTAGGGAACATAGCGCCGCCATCTTCACCATCATCTGCGGGGTCTAAAAATTCAATTTGAACTTCGGCTGCTGGGAAGGTCACACCATCTAGTTCAAAATCACCAGTTTCTTGTACTGCACCATCAGTAATAGGTACATGCGCAATAATGGTTTTTTGAATATTGGCTTGCCAAATACGAACCGTACATAAACCATTTTCAGGAATACGTGATGCCTCAACCAAACCATTTGAAATGGCAAATGCACCAACTGCTGCTGTTAGGTTTCCGCAGTTACCACTCCAGTCGACAAATGCTTTATCAATCGACACTTGTCCAAATAGATAGTCTACATCATGCTCAGGCTGTGAACTTTTTGCCAAAATCACGGTTTTACTGGTACTTGATGTCGCTCCACCCATCCCATCAATTTGTTTACCATAAGGATCTGGACTGCCAATCACACGTAATAAAAGTTGGTCGCGAACTTTTCCAGCTTGTTGTGCTGCAAGCGGCAAATCATCTAGCTTGAAAAATACACCTTTACTTGTACCACCACGCATATAAGTCGCTGCAATTTTAATTTGGGGAGCAAAACTCATTTTTATTGAATCCTTAATCTTTATCATTGTGTTTTGGCAGAGCATTCTTTTCTGCGCTTTTGCATCATACAATGTTTAATTGAAGTTTTAACAATCACATGACTTAAGTATAAAAAAACAACATTCGATACCTTTTCTATATAAAGCCAAGCATCAGAATTTCAATTAAAATAAAATTAATCTATTGATTCATAAATTTTTAATTCAGCATTTAAAACCAAAAATAGGTTATTAAACCTATAAATATTTTTCATAAATTTTGAGCTACTAGGCTATTCATTCTCTATACATTACAATTACCAAAATTAAACCATTCTCGGGAAGAGTAACTTGACTACCAATTCCTCCGAACTCAAGCGTGGCTTAAAGAATCGTCATATTCAATTGATTGCCATGGGTGGTGCAATTGGTACAGGCTTATTCTTGGGCTCAGCGCATGTGATTCAATCTGCTGGACCATCCATTATTCTCGGCTACGCCATTGGCGGTCTGATCGCCTTTCTAATTATGCGTCAGTTGGGTGAAATGATCGTCCATGAACCTGTAGCGGGTTCATTTAGCCATTTTGCATATAAATATTGGGGGAAATTTCCAGGTTTCTTAACAGGTTGGAACTACTGGATTCTCTATATTTTAGTGGCTATGACAGAACTCACCGCTGTTGCGAAATACATCAATTATTGGTGGCCTCATATTCCAGCGTGGGCATCTGTACTGTTCTTCTTCGTGATCATTACTTTAGTAAACTTAGGTAATGTGAAGTTTTATGGTGAATCAGAGTTTTGGCTGTCGATTATTAAAGTCACTGCGGTTATTTCGATGATCGTATTTGGTTTGTATTTGCTACTTACTGCAGATGCCAATTCAACAGCATCATTTACCAACTTATGGAGTCAGGGCGGCTTCTTCCCAAATGGTTTTGAAGGCTTATTCTTCATGCTGGCATTCTTGATGTTCGCCTTCGGTGGTATTGAACTGATTGGTATGGCGGCAGCGGAAGCTGAAAATCCAAAAGAAACTATTCCTAAAGCGATTAACCAAGTTGTTTTTCGTATTTTGATTTTCTACGTGGGTTCTTTGACTATTCTATTATCACTTGTGCCATGGAATCAGCTTGAACTTGGTGGTCTAGACAAAAGTCCATTTGTGATGATCTTTAGCCAACTGGGTATTGATTGGGCTGCACATTTACTGAACTTCATTATTTTAACTGCAGCACTGTCTGTTTATAACAGCGGTATGTATGCCAATAGCCGTATGCTTTACAGCTTGGCGAAGCAAGGTAATGCTCCAAAAGTTTTCGCTAAAACCAACAAAAGTGGCGTGCCAATTCCAGCGGTATTACTTTCTGCAGTCCTGATTTTCGGTTGCGTACTCTTAAACTACTTCGTACCTGAAGATGCGCTTGGTCACTTAATGTATGTGGTGGTTGGTGCACTTGTCCTTAACTGGGCGATGATTACCATGACTCACTTACAGTTCCGTCGTGCAAAACGTATTTTGAATTTTACAACGTCTTATCCTGCACTTTGGGCACCAGTCAGCAACTACATCGTTCTGATCTTTATTGCTTTAGTTCTCTTTATTATGTGGACTCAGGGCTTTATGGAATCTGTTCTAATGATCCCTGTTTGGATTACAGTCATGTTATTAATGTTTAACTATCTTAATCCTAAAGATTTGAGCGACATTGACCCCAATGAAGTTCATAAAGACTAAGTAATTTAAAAAGTTATTGTTTCGGCAATAACTTTTTTTTTAGCTAAAATAGGAGTACATTAGCCTCCGTCTTGCGCTCTTAGCTTAACTGGATAGAGCAGTTGCCTCCTAAGCGACCGACGTGGGTTCGAGTCCCGCAGAGCGCACAATTTCTGAGATATCCCTCCTCCCTGTATTTGTAATCCCCCATATACCAATAAATATAAAGAAAGAACCTTTCACACTAAAAACCCATCAATTACAGTTTTTAACTTAGTTATTGTTTTTACAAAGATTACTGTTCAAAGACTATTTTTAAGAACAGTTAAATAGCGCTTTAAAATGTGCTAACCACCTACCTCTCAATGCAAAAAACGACACATAGTATGGTCCATAAGGCCAAAAAATCAATTTATGACTGCTCATATCAAAATTTTTTCAATTTTTTTCTAGGTTTAGAAAATAATGCGCTAAATGAAAATATTAAATAATAATCAAAATGTTATATATACTAATTAGTACTTTTACTCTAAAAATAGCAACTTTTAGCCATATTTTTCAATCTAGAGCATTTACTCTTATTTTAATTGTGCTATTTTTGTCACATGGAGTAACAATTAAGCCTAAGAGTATTAAGAAGTTTTCCATAACGAATATATGCAGTAACCATAAAAATCAAATTCGTATCTCAAGGAATGACGAAGAATGAAATTAAAAACTTTAGCTACAGCCATGATTCTTGCTTCAGTTCCAATGACAGGTGCTTTTGCAGCAGCACTAGATCGTTCAGGACAATCTATTTCTGCATTTTTACAACCAGGGAACTATTTTGAAGCAGGTATTTCGGTTTTAGATCCGAATGTTTCAGGGAAGATGAACAGCACTGCACCTGCTAGCAACCCAACATTAGGAGCTCTTGCTAATACATCACTAGATGACATGGCGGGTGATTACTATTTTCCACAAGCAGCATTAAAATTACAGCTAACTGATAATTTTTCTTTTGGTTTACTATATGATCAACCTTTTGGTGCAGAAGCTAAATATAGTGCAACAGATCAAACACTACCAGTTGCAGGTAACCCTGGCGCATTCCAATTAATGGGCGAAACAACGGAAGTCGAAGTTAACACTCAAAATATCTCGATGATATTAGGTTTTCAACCAATTGAAAATTTTAACATATACGGCGGTGGTGTTTATCAAACAGTAAAAGGTGATGTTCAACTACGCGGTATTGCATATGGAGCAAACCAAGCTCTCGGTTTATATAATGCAAATATGAAAGAAGATAGTGCCGTTGGTTGGTTAGCAGGATTAGCGTACCAAATCCCAGAAATTGCTTTAAAAGCATCTATTACTTACCGTTCTGAGATTGATCACGAAGCTGCAACCACTGAAACTGGAAGCAGTGCTCTACTAGACGGTGCTTTTTCAACGCGTGCTGACACTAAGATCACCACACCGCAGTCTGTTAACCTTGATTTTCAAACTGGTATCATGGCCGACACTGTCGCATTTGCAAATGTACGTTGGGTAGATTGGTCAAATTTTGCAATTCGCCCAACCGCTTTTGGTAAAGCATCTGAAAAATTAGGTGCCCTTGATCGTGGTCCTGTTGGTGGATTTGACCTTGTTGCTTATTCTGACGATCAAATCAATGCTACAGTTGGTATAGGTCGTAAATTGAGTGAACAATGGGCTGGTAACGTTTCTGTAGGTTGGGATTCTGGTGCAGGCAACCCTGTATCAACACTTGGTCCTACTGAAGGCTACTGGAACGTTGGCTTAGGTTTACAATTCAGCCCAGCGCCTAACTACTTTATCGCAGGTGGTGTTAAATACTTCATGTTAGGTGATGCTGAAGCACAACCTGCATCAATGTTTGGTACAAATGAATCAGTAGCATCATTTGAAGATAACGATGCTTGGGCATACGGTTTAAAAATCGGTTACCGGTTCTAATTTAAATATGATTCGGGCCATAGTTCGCTATGGCCCTAACTTTTTATTCTTTCCCTATCTTGTTTGATCAAACAATAAACATTTAAATTTACTAAAACATTTATCAAAAACTAAGCTTTTTACTCTAATTTTTCATTTAAAAATCATAAAGATAATTATCAATCACTAGAATAAATACTCTAGTCATGCTCATTTTTTAACTTCCCTAGTTCAATTTTAGAGTAGCAACTCTTATTTACTGTTTTTCTATTTATGTTACTTTCCACACATTGAAATAACATCAAAAGTTACAAACAGGGAAAAGTATGCGCTTAAATCACCTTAGCTACGCAATTTTACTTACCGCTTTACCAACAGCATCATTATTTGCAGCGGGTCTAGATCGTTCAGGTCAGTCTATTTCAGCATTCTTACAACCTGGTAACTATGCAGAAGCAGGTATCACTGTTCTAGATGCAGAAGTAAAGTCAAATGAACTTAATGTCGATGACATGGCGAAGTCATATTACTTCCCTTCCGCTGCTGTCAAAGTACAAGCGACTGACAAAATTTCACTAGGTTTAATTTACGACCAACCATACGGTGCAGAAGCTGAATATGATGCTGCATCGCAAGTATTTGGTAATGGTGCTCAAGGTACATCTGTAGATGTTAAAACTGAAAGCTTAACTGCCCTAATTGGTTACCAACCAAACGAAAATTGGAACTTTTATGCAGGTCCAGTTTGGCAAACTGTAGAAGCCAATATCAAACTACGTGGTGCTGCTTATGGTGGTAATGACAAACTTGGTACTTATAACATCGAAATGGAACGTGAAGAAGCTTATGGCTGGTTAGCAGGTGTTGCTTATTCGATTCCTGAAATTGCATTAAAAGCGGCTATTACCTACCGCTCTGAAATTGAACATAATACAAAATCCAATGAAACGCTTCTACCGTATCTATCTTTAAGTGCGCTGACATCATCTGTTGATGCAACAACACCTCAATCAGTTAACTTAGATTTCCAAACAGGTATTGCTAAAGATACGCTAGCATTTGCCAATGTTCGTTGGGTACATTGGAGCCAGTTTGCGGTTAAACCAACTTTACTTGGTAACGTAAGTTCAATTCCAGCACCTCATGTCCGTCAAAATCTTATTGATTACTCAGACGACCAATGGTCAGCTAATGTTGGTGTAGGCCATAAATTTAACAGCAAATGGTCTGGTTCTGCATCTGTAGGTTACGATTCGGGTGCTGGCAACCCTATTACGACTTTAGGCCCTGTTGAAGGGAATTGGAGTGTTGGCTTAGGTGGTCAATATAGCCCAGCAGAAAACTATTTTATTCAAGCTGGCGTAAAATATTTTTGGTTGGGTGATGCCACTGCACGTACGGGTACAACAGACGTTGGTGAATTTGAAGACAACTATGCTTTGGGTTATGGTCTAAAATTCGGCTACCGCTTCTAAATCAATGCACTGTTAAAACCGCATAAATAACAAAGGGCATCAAATGATGCCCTTTGTTGTACTCAGCTTCAGATTAAGCTGGAATATCACGTACCGAAGCACCACGAATTGCTTCTTTTAATGCTTCATAACCATTAATTGCAGGGAATTGTGGGAATTCTGCAATCACATTTTCAGGTGCATCAAATAAGAAACCCGCATCTGCTTCACTAAGCATCGTCGTATCGTTATAAGAATCACCTGCTGCAATCACCCGGAAGTTTAACCCATGCAATGCTTGAACGGCTTTACGCTTTTGATCAGGTTGACGAAGCTTATAAGCTGAGATCATACCATTTTCATCAGTTTCTAATTTGTGGCAGAAAATCGTTGGCCAACCAAGTTGCTGCATTAATGGATGTGCAAACTCATAGAAAGTATCTGAAAGAATAATCAATTGAAAATGAGTACGCACCCACTCTACAAACTCTTTTGCACCTTCAAATGGCCCCATATCTGCGATTACGTCTTGAATATCGTTTAAACCCAAACCGTGTTGTTTTAGGATATTTAAACGCTGAGTCATCAACACATCGTAATCTGGAATGTCACGAGTCGTTGCTTCAAGTTCTTTAATGCCTGTTTTTTTCGCAAAATTAATCCAAATTTCAGGTACTAAAACCCCTTCTAGATCTAAACAAACGACTTCCATGCACTCTACCCTCTGTTATGTGAAAAAAATTTTTCATTATCATAGCGGAAGAATAAAAAAATGCATTGTTCTTTTTTAAATCTATTTTTTTCATAAGTATCTATTTTTTAGTGATAAGTGTGTTTTAGCATTTCCATTAAAATAGTTCTGAAATAAATTAATATAGGTTTTAACGTTCCAAGCCTATAGCCAGGACATTCATGACTACCATCCCTACTATTGACCTTGTCGATGCACTTGCATCTGAATATGCAGATAAATCACCTTCTGAGATTATGAAACTTGCGCTTAGCCAGCAAGGTGAAGTTGCGATTTCCTTTTCTGGTGCAGAAGATGTTGTACTGATTGATCTTGCATCAAACTTAGGGATTCCTTTTCGTGTATTTAGTTTAGATACCGGTCGCTTACACCCTGAAACTTACCAATTTTTAGATACTGTCCGTAAACATTATAAAATTGATATTGAAATCTGTTTCCCAGAAAGTGATGCCGTACAAAAACTGGTAACAGAAAAGGGCTTTTTTAGCTTCTATCAAGATGAACATAAAGAATGCTGTGGTATCCGTAAAGTACAACCTTTGCGTAAAAAACTAGCCACTTTAGATGGCTGGATCACAGGTCAACGTAAAGACCAAAGCCCAGGCACACGTAATGAAATTCCAGTGGTACAAGCTGACCCAGGTTTTTCAGGTCCGGGCAAGCAATTGATTAAATATAATCCTTTGGCAAACTGGTCTAGCGCTGATGTATGGAACTATATCCGTCTCATGGAAATTCCATATAATCCACTACACGAACGTGGCTTTATCTCGATTGGCTGTGAACCATGTACTCGACCTGTTTTACCGAATCAACACGAACGTGAAGGTCGCTGGTGGTGGGAAGATGCAACCCATAAAGAATGCGGCTTACACGCAGGCAACATGAAAAAATAAAGATCACAAAACCACTGCATAGCAGTGGTTTTTTTCAACGCATCGATACACATAATTCCGTATCATTTCAACGTAAAAACGCTATACTGCAAATGACAATTTAATAATTCTAACAATGCTACTCATACATGAGCAGCTGTAGAAATTGCAGTGAGGCAATCAACGCTATGCGTCCATTACATCCTATTGATTTCATATTCTTAAATTTAGAGAAACGGCAACAACCGATGCACGTAGGTGGTCTATTTTTATTTCAGATCCCTGACAATGCACCAGATACTTTTATTCAAGATTTAGTCGCAGATATTCGTAATTCAAAATCCATTCCTATTCCTCCTTTTAACAATAAACTCAACGGCTTCTTTTGGGATGAAGACGAAGAGTTTGATTTAGATCATCACTTCCGCCATATCGCACTGCCGCATCCCGGTCGTATCCGTGAACTTTTGACTTATATTTCACAGGAACACAGTGCGCTGATTGACCGTGCAAAACCGCTTTGGACCTGCCATATTATTGAAGGCATTGAAGGCAATCGTTTTGCGATGTACTTCAAAATCCACCACGCGATGGTCGATGGCATTGCAGGTATGCGTTTAGTTGAAAAATCACTTTCGCATGATCCAGATGCTAAAAGAATTGTGCCACCATGGTGTGTAGAAGGCCCTCGTGCAAAACGCCTGAAACAGCCTAAATCCAGTCGTATGAAAGGTCTGTTATCGACCATTAAGGGACAACTTGACTCAACTCCACGAGTTTTGTACGAACTGTCACAAACAGTAATGAAAGATATGGGGCGTAACCCAGATTATGTGTCTAGTTTCCAAGCGCCGAGTTCAATATTAAACCAACGGGTTAGTTCTTCTCGTCGTTTCGCTGCTCAGTCTTTTGAATTTTCACGTTTGTCACATATTGCCAAGTCACTCGGCGTAACAATTAACGATATTGTGCTCGCAATTTGTTCAGGCGCATTACGTGAGTATTTAATTACACAAAATGCTTTACCTAAAAAGCCATTAATTGCCATGGTGCCTGCATCTGTGCGTACCGATGATTCAGATATGTCTAACCGTATTACCATGATTTTGGCCAATCTTGGAACCCATAAAGAAGATCCACTAGAACGGTTGAAGATTGTGCGTCGTAGCGTGCTCAATGCCAAAGAGCGCTTTAAGCGTATGAACTCGAATCAAATTTTAAACTACAGTGCTTTTGTCTACAGTGCAGCAGGTTTGAATATTGCTTCAGGCTTTATGCCAAAACGTCAGGCCTTTAACTTGGTCATTTCGAATGTTCCCGGCCCACAAGAGCCGTTATATTGGAATGGTGCACGTTTAGAAGCGCTCTACCCTGCGTCCATTGTTTTGGATGGTCAAGCGCTTAATATCACCATGACCAGCTATTTAGATAAGCTTGAAGTGGGTTTAACGGCATGTCGTAATGCGCTGCCAAAAATGCAAAATTTACTCACGCATTTGGAAGAAGAAATTCAACGATTTGAAACTATTGTGAACCAAGATTCCCCAAAGTTACAGGCGGTTAGCTAACCGCCTGTTTCTAGATTTGGTATCAATTCATCAGCATCTTGAACCATACATAATGATAAAAACCCGTCTAAATTAAACAATCTAGACGGGTTTTTATCATTTGAACTTTGAGTGATTTTTTGGAGCAATTTACGTGTATAAGCTAAAATTTAGGTGAACAAATCCGTTGTTATTGTTTAATTATGACTTGTAGATACGAACTGATAATTAAGTTTATTTTCCATTATTTATAAAATTTTAGCGCATTAAATATTTTAGAATTGCGCGTTAGCACTTTAACCCTCTGGATTACATTATTTATATTTCAATATTTAAGCTTTGATAGCTCGGCACTGTTTAAGTAACTGATGACAAGCAGAACGAATCATAGACGCTGTAATTTGAACTTCATTACCACGTTCATCCACGATATAACCTGAATGGATCGCTTTTGCTTCAACAACAGTTTTAAGACCACTTTTCATTACTGTTTTACTAACACCCATAGTACACCTCTTTTTGCTAAACCATTTTCAAGTCCAATGCAGGAAAATGGCTTTGGCTATTTGATGTGTCTAGTATTCAAAATAACAGTTCAAAAGTAAAATCTCAGTTGTAACAAGTGTTTAACGATATTCTGTTACAATTTCAGCTCAGAATGATATCGTATTGCTCTTGCGTATATAAATTTTCCACTTGGAACTTGATCACACGGCTAATAAAGTGCTCTAAATCAGCTACCGCAGGTGCTTCAGCAGTTAACAATCGGTCAATCACCGACGGATGTGCCACCACGGTAAAGCCACTTTGTGACTCATAAGCACGTGCATATCTCAAGATTTCACGGAAAATTTCATAGCAAACTGTTTCAGCCGTTTTCACATAACCACGCCCCTGACAGGTCGGGCAAGAATCACAAAGCAGATGCTCCAGAGATTCACGGGTGCGTTTCCGAGTCATTTCCACCAAACCCAGCTCAGACACTTGAGTGATCTTGGTTTTAGCATGATCGCGCTCAAGCATTTTCTCAAACTGGCTCATCACCTCTTCACGATGATGTGCTTCTTGCATATCAATGAAGTCAATAATGATAATCCCGCCCAAGTTACGTAGTCGGAGCTGACGTGCAATGACCTGTGTGGCTTCCATATTGGTTTTAAACACAGTGTCTTCAAGCGAACGACCACCGACGTAGGAGCCTGTGTTGACATCAATCGTGGTCATCGCTTCAGTTTGATCGATCATCAGGTAGCCGCCAGACTTAAGTGCTACACGTGTCTGTAAGGCTTTCTGAATATCCTCTTCGACATTGTACAAGTCAAAAATTGGACGCTCACCCGGATAATGCAGTAAGCGATTTTGCATACTCGGTACAAATTCTTGGACAAACTCTTGCAATTTGCCATGCACTTCGCGTGAGTCGACCTGAATTTTAGAAGTATCTTCATTGGCCAAATCACGGATGACGCGTTGAGGTAAAGGTAGCTCTTCAAAAATCAAAGAAGGTACGACAATACTGCGTTGTTTACGTTGTATGTATTCCCACAGTTTTGCTAAATAAGCCATGTCCTGCGCAATTTCACATTCAGGAATACCTTCAGCAGCAGTACGAACGATGACTGAACCCGGTAAATTGTGTTCCTTTTGAATGCGTTCAATCATGCTACGCAAGCGATCACGTTCTTCTTCAGACTCAATGCGCTGTGAAACACCGGTATGACTGCCATATGGCATTAAAACGAGGTAACGGGAAGGAATAGAAAGATCAGTTGATAGTCGTGCACCTTTTGTACCCAACATATCTTTCATCACTTGTACGGTGAGTACTTGTCCCGGTTGTAACAGCTCAAAAACGTTCGGGGTCGGTTGATTGCGCTGCCAGACCATATCATTGATATGTAAAAAAGCCGTTCTCGACAATCCAATATCAATAAAAGCAGCCTGCATACCCGGAAGCACACGAACAACTTTCCCTTTATAAATATTGCCCACTAACCCACGCTTCACGGTGCGCTCAACAAATAATTCATTGACCGTACCGTTTTGAATCAACGCCACCCGACATTCCATCGGTGTGACGTTAATCAACAACTCGTCAGACATATCAAAACTCAAAACATTATAAAAATTCTTGTGTTGCAGCAGTTAATTTAATGCCTTAACTGTCTGTAATAACTGTACGGTTTCATGCAAAGGCAGCCCAACGACATTGCTGTAGCTCCCTTCAATACAAGGAATATAGCGCGCAGCAATTCCTTGAATGGCGTAGGCTCCCGCCTTGCCGATTGGTTCACCTGTTGCCCAATAGCTTTCCATGTCAGCTAGACTCAGCGTTTGAAATTCAACCTGTGTGCGCACTACTATACTGTATATTTGATCTTTTGTACTGACACAAACACCTGAAAACACATCATGTTTTCGTCCAGAGATCATTTCCCACATAGAAAAAGCATGTGCTTTCGACGCTGGTTTTCCTAAAATGTGCTCATCAACGCCTAAACTGGTATCGGCGGCAATAACAATAGCATCAGGGAATTGTTGTTGTACTGCGCAAGCTTTAGCACGTGCTAAACGCTCTACATAATCCGCTACAGGTTCTCCTTCCAACACGGACTCATCAATATCTGGACTGAAAATTTCAAATTCCAGACCTAATTGTTGCAATAGTTCGCGTCGTCGAGGAGAACTCGAAGCTAAAATTATATGCGCCATTTTCTCAAGAAGTAATACATGATTGGCCAAATGAGTAAGCTAGTAACAATTGGCTGCCAATGGCGGGCAAATGAAAACTGTGCTCCACCCATCACTTGAACAATCCACACAAACAGTAAATGCGCGAAAATTGCCATTGCAGCAATAATCCATAAATTACCAAATGTGAGGATACGACGTTCACGGGTCAAAAAGCGTGTCACAAATGCAATGACCACAAAACTCAGTGCGTTCATGCCAAATGGCGCATCAGTCAATAAGTCCGTAAAGAGACCTGTGGCAAATGCAAACCAAACACCGCACCATGTCGGCTGACAGAGTACCCAAAATAGCATGATCATCATCATGAATAATGGACGCCAACCCGATAAGTCATAAGAAAGCGGATACACCATCAGCACGGATGCCAAAATGATGGAAAAGATAATCGGAAATAATGGGTCGCGCTCTGTATGACGACTAAGCTTAGCGAGTGACATGCGGTTGCTCCATCGCTAAAGAATCGGAAAATAGCACAACCACATGATGACCACCTGCCAATTGGGCAGCAGGATTGATATCAATTTGGGCAAATTCACCGCTATTGTGACGACTGACTTTCGACACTGTACCTACCAAATAACCCGCTGGGAAATGTGCTCCTAGCCCTGAGCTATAGACTTTTTCACCGACTTTGATATTGGCACTGGTTGGCACGTATTCCATCTTAAGTCGACCTAAGTCACCTGTACCCGTAACGATTGCGCGCATACCGGTATGCTCCATCCGCACGGATAAAGAGTGCTCTTTGTCTGAGAGCAACATGACACGGCTACTATGTGGGTAAACATTGATAATTTGCCCCATAATACCCTTGTCATCGAGTACAGTTTGTCCCACTTTAAGCTGACTGCTGGCTCCACGGTTAATCACAATAATATGACGTAAGGGATCAGCATCGGTACCAATGACTTCGGCAATCTCCATACGGCCATCAATAATGAGTGGTGTATCGAGTAGTCCACGTAGTCGAGTATTTTCAGCAGAAAGTTCAGAAAGTTTCTGTAAACGGACTTGAGCCTGAATTAACTCTGCTTGCATCGCGGTATTTTCACGACGTAATTGAGCTTCAGACTTGGTTTGTTGATTCAGCCATTCTCGCGATAACACTGGATAGCTTGCAAGTGCATAAATTGGATTATATGCCGCATACAAGACGTCTCTGGCCGGTTGAATTACATGTGGCATGCGCCAATCAAAGAAAAGCACCACCAAGCATGTAATCACCGCAATGATAAATGAGCGAAAAGATGGCGGTTGTCTTGAAAACAGTTGCGTTTGCACCCGCCGAGTCCTTTTCTTAGCCTACAAATAACATATCATGATTTGGGTTATCGAAGAATTCGAGAACCTTACCGCCACCACGTGTAACACAAGATAGTGGATCTTCTGCAACCACCACAGGAAGACCTGTTTCTTTTGCAAGCAGCTTATCAAGATTACGAAGTAATGCACCACCACCAGTCAACACAATACCGCGTTCTGCGATGTCTGAAGACAACTCAGGTGGCGTTTGCTCAAGTGCAGATTTAACCGCAGCCACAATGTTTTGCAGTGGATCAGAAATCGCTTGAGTCACTTCATCAGAAGTTACGGTAATCGCACGAGGTACACCTTCAGCCAAGTTACGACCACGGACTTCGATTTCCAAAGGTTTTGCACCTTCTTCTGGAAGCGCCATACCAACTTCTTTTTTGATGTTTTCTGCAGTGGTTTCACCAATCACACAACCATGTGCTTTACGCACGTAGTTAATAATTTGCTCATCAAATACATCACCACCGATACGTAGTGAGTCTGCATAGACACAACCTTGAAGTGAAATGATCGCGATTTCAGTTGTACCACCACCAACATCGACAACCATCGAACCACAAGCTTGCTCAACAGGCATACCTGCACCAATTGCAGCAGCCATTGGCTCTTCAATTAAGCGAACTTCACGTGCACCTGCATTGTATACAGCTTCACGGATTGCACGGCGTTCCACCAACGTCGATTTACATGGCACACACACCACGACACGCGGTGCAGGTGGGAACAAACGTTTTTCGTGCACTTTGCCAATGAATTGATTCAACATCGTTTCAGTGACTTCAAAGTCAGCAATCACACCATCTTTCATTGGGCGAATCGCAGAAATATTTGCAGGTGTACGACCTAGCATTTGCTTCGCGTCAAGACCTACTGCGGCAACGATTTTTTGTGAACCACTGTGGCGAATTGCCACCACCGTCGGTTCATTTAATATAATGCCTCGTCCTGGCGCATAAATAAGTGTATTTGCAGTGCCTAAATCAATGGCAAGATCCGGCGAAAACAAGCCAATTAGTCGTTTTAGAATCACGGGGACGTTCTCAGTTAAACTTTTATATGGACGCAAGGTGGCAACTTTAACTAAATGTGATGATTTGAACAAGTCAATCGCTTATTATAAGCCACGATATTTTGAATTTTTTTAATACTGATTAGGTAATGTTATGTCTACATCGGATGCACAGCATTCTGCAGATCTAAATGCACAAACAGTTTCAGCGATTGCCCATCTGGCTCGATTGTCGCTAGATGAAGCGCAATCTGCCGACTATGCTCAAAGTTTAAATAAAATTTTAGGCATGATGGAAACCCTGAAAGGCATCGATACTGACGGTGTTGAACCACTAAAAAGTCCATTCGACAATCCACAGCCCTTACGTGAAGACGTGGTATCTGAGACCAATCATCGCGAAGCATATCAAGCAGTTGCTCCTGCCGTACAGGATGGCTTGTACCTTGTTCCGCGTGTGATTGAATAGTTTTTATTCAGATCAACATTTTTTCAAATTAAACGTAAAGAAATATTTCTCATGACAGATTTACATCGCTTATCAATTCGTGAATTGTCTGAAGGTTTGGCTGGCGCTAAATTTTCTTCACGCGAATTGACTGAACACTATTTAAAACGCATTGAAAAAATCGATGCTCAAGTCAAGTCATACGTGACCGTGACAGCTGAACAAGCACTTGCGCAAGCAGATGCGGCTGATGCTGCAATTAAAGCGGGCAATGCAACTGCGTTGACCGGTGTACCAATTGCACATAAAGATATTTTCTGTACCCAAGGCATTAAAACCACTGCTGGTTCTAAAATGCTGGACAATTTTATCTCTCCTTACGACGCGACCGTTGTAGCGAAAGGTAAAGCTGCGGGCCTTGTCACTTTAGGTAAAGTGAACATGGATGAATTCGCCATGGGTTCGACCTCTGAAAATTCATTTTATGGCGCGACTGCGAACCCGTGGAACTTAAACCATGTTCCGGGTGGTTCTTCAGGCGGTTCTGCTGCTGCGGTAGCTGCTGATCTTGCTCCGTTCGCAACAGGCACAGATACAGGCGGTTCAATCCGTCAGCCTGCATCATTCTGCGGTTTGACTGGCCTTAAACCGACTTACGGTCGTGTTTCACGTTTCGGTATGATCGCGTATGCATCATCTTTAGACCAAGGCGGCCCAATGGCACGTTCGGCTGAAGACTGTGCTTACCTCATGAACGTGATGGCAGGTCATGATGCGAAAGATTCAACTTCTGTTGAAAAAGACGTAGATAACTACGTAGCAAACTTAAACGGCACTTCTGTAAAAGGTTTACGCATCGGTATTCCGAAACAGTACTTTAATGTTGCTGGTTTAGATGCGGACGTAAAAGCACGCGTTGAAGAATCGTTGAAAAAGCTTGAAGAAATGGGCGCAATCTTGGTTGAGATTGACCTGAACATGACTGAAAGCTACGTACCAACGTATTACTTGATCGCACCTGCGGAAGCATCGTCTAACTTATCTCGTTTCGACGGTGTACGTTATGGCTACCGCTGTGAAAATCCTGTGGACTTAATGGACTTGTACAAACGTTCACGTTCTGAAGGTTTTGGTAAAGAAGTTCAGCAACGTATCTTGATTGGTACATACGCGCTTTCTGCCGGTTACTACGATGCTTATTATGTGAAAGCGCAAAAAGTACGTCGTTTAATTCAACAAGACTTCTTAAAAGCATTTGAATCTGTAGACGTGATTGCTGCCCCTGCTGCACCGACAACTGCATATAAGATTGGTGCAAACTTATCTCCTGTAGAAATGTACTTGGGTGACATTTACACCATCGCGGTGAACTTGGCAGGTCTTCCTGCGATTAACGCGCCTGTTGGTTTTGACAAAGACAACTTGCCTGTTGGCTTACAGCTGATTGGTAACTACTGGTCAGAATCTCAATTGTTGTCTGTTGTGCATCAGTACCAACAAGCAACCGATTGGCATACACAACGCGCTGCAATTGCTGAGGAGAATGCATAATGTCTAAAAACGCTGCTAAACCAAAATCTAACCTGATTGATGGTTGGGAAGTCGTTATTGGTATTGAGATTCACACTCAGCTTGCGACCAATACCAAAATTTTCTCAGGTTCATCGACTACGTTTGGTCAAGACCCAAATACGCAAGCGAGCCTTGTTGACTTGGCAATGCCGGGCGTATTGCCAGTACTCAACAAAGAAGTAGTTGATCTTGCGATTCGCTTTGGTTTGGGTATTGATGCTTACATCGACCAAGCATCTGTGTTTGCACGTAAAAACTATTTCTACCCTGACTCTCCAAAAGGCTATCAAATTAGCCAAATGGACAACCCGATTGTGGGCTTGGGTCATATCGACATCCAACTTGAAGATGGCACGGTTAAACGCATTGGCGTAACACGTGCGCACCTTGAAGAAGATGCAGGTAAATCAATCCATGACCAATTTGAAGGTCAATCTGGTATCGATTTAAACCGTGCAGGCACACCTTTACTTGAGATTGTCTCTGAACCTGATATGCGTTCGGTTGAAGAAGCGGTTGCCTACATTAAAGCGATTCACACGCTTGTTCGTTGGTTAGGCATTTCTGACGGTAACATGGCAGAAGGTTCGTTCCGTGCAGACTGTAACGTGTCTTTACGTCGTCCGGGTCAACCGTTTGGTACGCGTTGTGAGTTGAAAAACTTGAACTCTTTCCGTTTCATTGAACAAGCGATCAATGTTGAAATTGAACGTCAAATGGAAATCCTAGAATGGGATGGCACCATTGACCAAGAAACGCGTTTGTTCGACCCTGTGAAGATGGAAACGCGTTCAATGCGTTCGAAAGAAGAAGCGAACGATTACCGCTACTTCCCTGATCCTGACTTGTTGCCTGTGATCATTGCAGACGAGCAGATCGAAGCAATTAAAGCAACCATGCCTGAGCTTCCTGCTGCACGTCGTGCACGTTTCGTGGCTGACTTTGGTGTAACTGAATACGATGCTCACGTTTTAACACTGACTCGTGAAATGTCAGAGTTTTACGAAGATGTGGTGAAAGCTGCTGGCGGTGCTGCACAAGGTAAGATTGCTGCGAACTGGGTGATGGGTGAATTCTCAGGTGCTTTAAATAAAGCGGGCCTAGACCTTGCTGATTCTCCTGTGTCGAGTGAGAAACTGGGTGGCATGATCGCGCGTATTGTTGATAACACCATTAGCGGTAAGATCGCGAAACAAGTGTTTGGCTTTATGTGGGAAGAAGGAAAAACTGCAGACGAAATTATTGCGGAAAAAGGCTTGAAACAGGAAACTGATACAGGCGCGATTGAAGCAATTATTAAAGAAGTACTTGCTGCCAATGAGAAGATGGTTGAAGAGTATAAATCTGGTAAAGAGAAAGCCTTTAACGGTCTAGTTGGTCAAGTGATGAAAGCATCACGTGGTAAAGCGAACCCTGCACAAGTGAATGAATTGATGAAGAAATTGATTGGTTGATTTACAGCATAGTTAATTAAATCTGTGTTATAAAAACCTCGCAAATTGCGGGGTTTTTTATTACAAGTAGGCACTTATGAAATCTATTCAACAAATTGAAGTATTAAATTTATATGGTTTTCTAAATCACACGGCTTTGTTGCACAAAGATTTGAAATGCAAAGCGCACCTAATTGAGCTAAATTTAAGGCGTAACTTGGGTAAGTGGTCGACCTAATTCCGTAAATCTGTTAAGGACTGCTACACGTGCATGGATCTCATTCACTTGGCTATCAAAACTCCTTGCACTGAGTTTATCTCCTAATAATTTGATGCAATGCATCTTAGTTTCAACCAAACTTCGCCGATGATAGCCTGACCATTTTTTCCATAGTGTCCTGCCTAAACGTTTAATTGTTCGAAGTAATTCATTTCGCTCTAGCGAGCTACTCTTTGTATCTTTCCATGGTTTCGCATTTTTTCTAGGTGGAATCACCGCATGCGCTTGCCGATCTGCAATGACCTGACGGCATTGCTTGGTGTCATAAGCTCCATCGGTATAAACAGAGTTAATCTTCTCATCTTGTGGAATCTGATTAAGTAAATCACCAAGCACCTGTGAATCACTGACATTATTGGTTGTAAGCTGAACTGCTCGTATTTGTAGGGTTTTAGCATCTATACCAATATGAAGTTTACGCCATTGGCGACGATATGAAACTTCATGCCTGTAGAGTCCATGAGTAGATGCAGCCCATCGCTACTTTTTTGGTAGCTGATTACAATATCAATATGCTTTTGTCTTCTACAAAGCGTGGTGTAATCTGGAGCTATCCAATTTAATCCGCAAAGTTTAATCAGACTTTGCACAAAGCCAGTGACCATACGTAAAGATAGACGGAATAAGGATTTAATCATTAAGCAGCATTGGATAGCTGCGTCGGAGTAGGTTTGATTTCGCCCTTGTTTGCCTTTTGATGGCGCATACCATTGCGTAGCAGGATCAAACCAAAGGGCAATATTTCCGCGACTCATGAGTGCTCGGTTATATGCGGGCCAATTGGTTGTGCGGTAGATTTTGTGTGTAGGCTTCTTCATTTGAAAATTATATCGCTGAAAAAGCCTTTACAGATAGGTTTGTGCAACAAAGCCTGTCATATCTGTTTATCTACTACTTCCAATAACTTTTGGCTTAGATTTATTTAGCTTCCCAAGTAACTGGAAATAAGATCATTTAAACCGTAAAAGTCTCCCTTTAAAAAAGGGAGACTTTGCCATCTGATCAATTTAATATGCGAGGTTCCCTCCCCTGAGCAAGTTTTAAAGCATTGCTTCATAGGGGAGAAGTACCTCTAAAAACAAAGTGCAAGTGATCGTTGAAAAAGGATTATTATTTATGCTATAAAATCAAAAACATCAAAGAAAAACAAAAATGACGCCTGAACTTTTACTCTTTATCATTCAGATCGCCATTGGCATATTTGCGCTGATCATCATCATTTTGCTATTGATTCCAAAATGCCGTAAGTGGCTCTCTGAAATGCAACCAGAACCTCGCAGAAAACAGCGAGGACTAGGATTTGCTAATGGAATAGAAGTTATTTTCTATCCCATTTATTGGCTGATTAAAATCATCGCTGCCATCTTCAGATAAGCCCGACAGATACCTTATTTCCCTCTGATCGAACCCAACTTATTCCAGATATCCGGTGTCAAAAACGTGGTGATTAGCTTATTCAAATCCACATAACGCAGCACACCTTTCAGCTGATTATTCACTTCCGGATTTTTTAAAATTTCCTCACCTGTACTACGACCTAAAGCCTGAAAGCTATTACCCACCGCTTCCAAACCTTCTGCCTGAATCACTGCCTTAGTTTGTGCCGAACATTGCTCAACCAAGATGCGCTGTAATACCGATGCCAGATTCTTATCCAGACTTTCCTTCTGCTGAGCAGACACATTACTAAATGCTTTCAGGTCTGGATGTGCAGCCAAAGCCACAAAGGTCCATTGCATTACAGCAGTTTTATCGGCAATTGTGGTGGACTTCTCCAAACAGTCACTCAACTGATCGACCGTTGGTCCTGCATTTGCCATTTGCACTGTTCCCAACAAGGCAGTTACCATCAGCGTAGAACGAACAATTTTAGAAAATCTGTGGCGTACAGGGGAAACACAGCGTGACATAAGCAAACTCCATTAACAGTCTGTTCTTTGTACCACAAAGCATGACAGTTCATCTGTTATTACATTGCAAAATCAACCTGATTTTTAACCTGTTTCTTGTTGCCTGATCTTGGACCTATCTAGCTACGACTAAAGTGAACAATAAGCGTCTTAAATCCACAATCTGCCTGTGCTATGGTGAATAAAAACAAATTTCTCATATAAATCATAGATAATTAGAGGGTAACAACATGTCTAAACAAATTCTGATGCTGGTTGGCGACTATGCCGAAGACTATGAAACCATGGTGCCATTCCAGTTTTTAACTGGTCTGGGCTATACCGTACATGCAGTCTGTCCAGACAAGAAAGCTGGTGACACAGTGGCAACTGCTATACACGACTTTGAAGGTGACCAGACCTATAGCGAAAAACGCGGCCATAACTTTGCCATTAACTATGACTTTAGTACGGTAAATACCGAAGACTATGTTGGTCTGGTGATCCCAGGTGGTCGTGCACCGGAATACCTGCGCATGAATAATCGTGTAATCGAAATCGTACGCGAATTTGACGCGGCGAAAAAACCAATTGCAGCCGTGTGTCATGGCGCACAGATCCTTGCAGCAGCAGATGTACTCAAAGGCCGCACCTGTTCCGCTTACCCGGCTTGTGCCGCTGAAGTCAAATTGGCAGGCGGACAGTATGCCGATATTGCAGTCACGGATGCAGTGACCGACGGTCATTTAGTTACTGCTCCTGCTTGGCCTGCTCATCCTGCATGGATGGCCCAGTTTGTTAAAGCATTAGGCGCAACGATTACCATTTAATGCTCTAGCCACCAAACTAAAGCAAATTGGATCATCATCCATTTAGGGTGAATCCATAAAAAATGCTCCTTGTATAAAAGGAGCATTTTTTATTTACTCAAAATAAAATTAACGAACCACACCTAACTTATTCCAAATTTCTGGGGTTAAAAATTTGGTCACCAATTTATTTAAATCGACATAACGCAGTACGCCTTGTAATTGTTGTTTAATTTCAGGCGTCTTTAATATTTCATCCCCCGTGATACTACCAAGCTCTTGAAAACTTTCGCCTACAGCCTGTAGACCGTCGGCTTTAATTACGGCCTGCGTTTGCGTAGAACATTGCTCAACCAAGATTCGCTGCATCACTTGAGCCAGATTTTTATCGAGTTGCGTTTTTTGCGCATCACTGACATTACTGTATTGTTTTAAATCTGGATGCGCTGCCAATGCAGAAAAGGTCCATTGTAGAACCGCCGTTTTATCTGCAGCAGTGGTCGATTTCACTAAACATTGACTGAGCTGATCGACCGTCGGACTCGCCAAACTCACTTGCGTCGTCCCAAGCATCATGAGCGTCAATACAGCCAAACCTGCTGGTCGTGAAAAACGTAGATGTAATTTATTAGATAAACCGTAAGCCATAGACCAAACTCCCAAAAGCTTGAGTCACCTTTTTATCATGAAGTGCTGTATTTGCTGTTTGGTCTATGTAACTCAACTATTCATTTTTGCTAGTCGGTGCATAGATGAGAGGATGAATCGTTGGCCTTCTATTCCAATACCAGTAAAAATGTCCGTGGGTATCGAGCAAACTATGGGTGGTCAATGTCGATTTATTACTGTCACCTCGCCAACATGCAAGTGCTGCATTACGATTATTATGGAGGTCAATAAACTCAGGATTCGAATATTTTGGCTTCGCAGGAATGTAGAGAACATCTCCCGGATTGACCCATAAATCTGCCAAGTAAATCTTGCCTAGATTTGGAAAATAGCGTCCTACTGAGATGACCAGTGGCAATTGATCCTGATCGGTCGCGCTAAAAATATGCGGAAAGTCATGATGTTCTAAATCAGTAATGACAAATGGCGTTAAAGTTTTACAGCCATTTAAATTTGATGTTGCATTTTCATAAGGTAAATAATGCCCTGCCATCATGCCATATTCATATTGAATATCTGACAGTCGTTTTTGATTTGAATGAATCTGAATCGCTTCACCTGCCTGAACTAAGGTGATACCAAAAGCTGCAGCGGTTTCTCTGGTCGCAACCAATGGCATAAACTCGAAGTGTTGCCCTTCAAATTCAAGCTCCGTTTGCTCCCCCCAATTGGTAATTTTAGTCGAAATTTCGGAAGGCACATCGTAGGGATTTCCCATCGTCATTTTCGCATTGGTGGCTGACTCGGTAATTAAATGAATTCCTGCCCCAAGTGATGCTAAATATGTTGGATGCCCACGATCATTCAAAAAGAAGGGTGTTTGCTCGATATTGACTGTAATCTCTGTTAATTCTCGGTCAAATAATGGTGCATTAAAATAAGTTTCATTTACTGAACTCATGGTTTTTCCTTATTATTTTTTAAAATTTTATCTGAGTACATCATTGGATCAGGATAAAAGCTTATTTCCCCAAATGGCTTTTATCCTGTTGAAGTTTATTTCATACGATTCAACATATTTTTTGCCCCTGCGTGGTTATAGTTGGTCGCTAAGTTTTGTAGGATGCCTTTTGCTCTTGCATTGGCGTTTGGATAACTTTTGCTATATGCAGGCACTGAGGTTAAGCATTTTGCAACGAGCATACCTGATTCAGCATAGGCTCTATTGGCATTTGCACCATTTAATTTGCCATAGCTATAAGCGCGCTGTGCATTATTACAAGCGGTGACTTGGTTTTTTCCGGCATTCAGATCGCGTCGTGCATTCACATATAAGCGCATTTGTATCTGCTGAGATGTTTCAGCAACTGGTTTCACTATAGGTTTGTTTTCAGGCTCTTTGGCTTTGGTTTCTTTTTTAGTCTCTACTTCTTTTTTTGCTTCATCTTTCGCATTGCTTTTTGTTGTCGTTGCTTTTGCTTTTGCTTTGCTTGGTGTGGCTTTTTTAGCTACAGTTTCTTCTTGTTTATTATAGTTTTTGCGACGTTCTTCGGGTCCAATAATTGCTGTATACAAACTCACTAAGCGGGTTTCAGAACGGTCATTCGATTTACGCTCTGAAACGGGTTCAATTGCAACCATCCAGCGTTGTCCATCTGCCTGACTACACTGAAATACGCCTGTGCCCTGTTTTATACTGCTATAGGTCGCTAATAATTTACGACTCCATGCATTTTTGACTTGGTTCAAATTGCTTTTATTCAGTTGAATAAATTTGCCATTTTTGGCTTGGCAGTAACTGCTCATATTTTGCTTGGGTATAACTGATTCTGCTTCCATATTTTTCTTTTGTGGCCCCCAATCATAGACGTATTCTTTCGCCTTCCCATTTGAGCTATTTAGCCCTTTTTGATTAATCACGTCTTGTGGTGATGCATAATGATTAAATGAATTTGGGTTTAAACTCTGCATGGTTGTACAACCATGTAATGCAAATCCAATACTCCCCACCCATAACATTGCCTTTAAATTCACAGCAAAAATCTCAAAAATTTCACCTTTAAAAAATAGCGTAATTCAGTGCCTTTCACAATTTTATAATTTTGATTTTATTTATTATTTTTATAAATTTAATCACTAAAATCGTACACGTTTGAGATGCATACACATGTTCTTCATTTTAACTTGATGAATTTCACATTTTATTTAAGTGTATTTGTTTATCCTTGGTGAACGGTCATCATCGTTCCCTTTTAGGTTATTTCGCAAGCATTTATGTATCGCTATGTGCTTATCAAATCTGCCATCAGAACAAGCCTCTATTATTAATAATAATATAAAGCTGGGCCTATCCATGATTCGAGCGACAATATGGAATCGAGTAAAAAAACAGCTCATCTAAAAATATTAATCTATTGATTTTATTGAAATATATTAACTTAAAATTAAAGTCATAAAAAAACCTGCATTTTATTACAGGTTTTTTTTAAATTTATAAACTCAATTGTTAATTTTTTCTTCAAATGCTCTTAGACGCTTATAAATAGAAATCAGTTCGATAATGGTTGTCCATGAGGAAATCAGGTATTGGAAGGAATCACGTACACGCCCAAAGACATTTAAAATTTGCATTAATATACCGAGCGTAATTGTTCCCGCTGCAATACTTGGAAACAAAATAAAATATCCATAAATATTATCCAGTTGCATGTACCAAATACGAACCAGATTGAAATAAGCGTAGTGGAAATACAGTCTAAAATAATTAAAACGAACTTTAGTAAATAATTCTTTTAATGTGAAAGGGTCTGCTCGATCTGCATGATCTTCACCATAAACTAACTCTTTACGATATGCCGCTTCGACTTTTTGATTATTAAACTCCAAACCCGGTAGTTTATAACCCACCAGCATTAAAATAACCGTCCCTAATACTGCCCAAAGGACTGCCGCCCAAACCAATGCATAGGCGATTTCCCCCACGACAGGTAATTTCTTTACATGTGTTGATAAAGTTAGCAGCACAGGTAGAAATGCAATTAAGGTCATCACCGATTCAACTAAGCTAACCCCAAGTCCTTCTGTGGTTCTCGCAAAACGCATCGTGTCTTCTTGAATACGCTGTGAGGCACCTTCGATGGTTCTCAGTTTTTCCCAATGCGCAGTATAAAAGTCATTCATTGCAGTACGCCAACGAAAAACATAATGACTGACGAAAAACAGGTTCAATACAGCCAGTGTGACATACACCATGGCCACATAGAGAAAAGTCAGTATCTCAGAATATAGCATCGTCACTTCGCCCCCACCACCTGAAAGCATTTTCTGGATCAGGTCATAGAATGGGTTATACCAAGCATTGATCACGACATTACATTCCACACTAAACCAAACATTAAACAGAATAAGTGCGGTTCCCCACACTGACCATCGCTGCCAAGGATTATCTGATTTGATCTTCCAAAAGGCTGCAAAAAGCGCCGTTGCTACAAAAAACCAAACATAGAACCATAAAAATTTGGGACTCCAAAATCGGCTGACACCAATAGGTAGTTCTGCAATATGATAATTTGCAGGTAAACCAAATATCGTACCCCAACTATTACCACCGCTATACCACAAGACAATATTGATTACGAACCATAGAAGGAATGATCCAAAAAACCATTTTGGATTTGGAAAAAAAGATTTAAACATTGGTCCTACATTTCCCTGAATCTTTGTTTTTAGTTTGAGTTGCTGATGATAAGTTTTATTTCATTAATTTTCTTGTTCAGATTGAATATTTAACGCTGTTTAATCTGAAATTTAACAATCAAATACAAGATGACACATCATTCGGTTAGCTTAAGCATGAAAACTGAAAATTGCCTTAAATTCCTTTATTGATCAAGCCATATTGATGATTTGGTCATTGTTTGTGGAACTAAAAATGCATCTTAAGCATACAGATACACTTAAAAAATTTGTAATTTTATAAATTTTCTTTGATATCAACAAATTAAAATCCATAAATTATTTAACCATTATTTAAACTTAAGTTATGGAATTCTCTAAAATATTTTCTGCGATGTAGCTCACGTCATTTACAAAACATGTTTCTTCACCAATAATATGCTAAGTTCAATTAACAACCTATGCTTGGGGAAGTAAAATGGAAAGTGCAATTGTTGAATTACTCAAACCAATTACATTAAATAAAGAAAATTGCAGTCCTTTGGTGTTTGAAACTGGTACCGTTCTAAAAGTGATTATGCAAACGCCAGAAGGTCTTTTGGTAAGTAATGATGACAAATTTAACTTTATGATTTCATTGAAAGATAAGAATGAAGTTTGGCGCGAAATTTAATTTTCGCCTCACTTTGTGATTTGTTTTTAAATCATATTTATTCTAAGAAATTTAATCATACAATTATTGAATAAACAGGATAAGGTTCTTAAATTCCATAAAAAAAGAACCCTCCTTTTAAGCAAATATTTTTCATAACTTAGCTTAACGTTTAAATCCGTAAATCATATTTTTCTAAAATCGCATTGGTTTTCTGATGCAATCCCTCAAAATACACTTTACTCACCAGTGCTGAAGGCTTGGTTTTTGGTAATGGCCGAATTTCATGTGCGTGCGGAAAACGTTCAGTAAAATCAAATCGTTGAACCACTTTTTTAAATTCATCAATCACAAGATTTTCATCTTTACAAAAAACATCGTAGGCTTGCTGTTTTTCTGCATCCCAAAACTGCTTAAATGCATCTTGAACACTTTGACCATTCAGCATTCGTGGCATTTGTTCATCAATAAACTTCTGAATCAAATCCATTTTTTTATACATTTTTCGGTCATTACTGAGTAAAGATTGGAGTTGTTGCTGCTGTTTAGCCCTTTGAATCGAAGATGGTGGCGCAGCAGCAATCATATTTAATAATGTATAAATATAATCCTGATTTACATAATCACTAATAATAAAATCTAAAGCAAAATTCACGTCACGTAGCACTGAATCTTTTTCAACTGCTGTACCTTTATTTATTCTGTCATACAAATCTTTATATTTAGATTTATAGTCTTCAAGTTCTTGCGGCACTATAACTGCTTTATCAACATCAAAGTCTGTATACATTTTCAGTTGTGAATGTAGACGAATCACATCACGAAAAGCTTGAATAAACTGCAACTGCTGACTTTCGAGTTTTAGATCATCTACTGACTGACACTCAGGTGTTATTTTTCTTAATTCACTAACACACTTATTAAATTCTGCTAATTGTTGATCCAACGGTGGCACAATCACTGGTTCAAAATTTTGGTCGTCGGCAAAAGTAGAAAGAGCTTTATCTGTTGCCTGCTTTAAATTTCTAAAACACACGACATTACCAAAAGCTTTAGTTGGTTTATAAATACGGTTTGTACGCGAAAAAGCCTGAATTAAACCGTGATATTTTAAGTTTTTGTCGACATAAATCGTATTAAGTGGCAATGAGTCAAAACCTGTCAGGAACATATTCACCACCAACAGCAAATCAATTGGCGGACCTTTCAACTCCCCAACTTCTTTAGGTGGTTTAGGGACTTTGAAGTACTTAACGCGATCACCTAGATTTTTATAATATTCATAAAATCCTTCGTCACAGTTATAGCTAGTCAGATGGCGCGTATTAAATTCTGCAATGATCCGTTCAAGTTGCGCTTTACGCCCCATATCAACTTGACTCGGCTGTTCAAGTTCTTCTTCAGAAATCGTACCTGTTGTGGAGTCATTGGCGTCGTTTGTCGTGTCCTGCGCTCCAAAAGAAAAAATCGTACCAATCACTAAAGGGGTATAAATTTCTTCCTTCTTGTCCGCTTCTGCAACCAACTCTGCTTGGACTTTGGCAAATATTGCATAATATTGAAGCAGGACATCTACTGAGCTGACACAAAACATTGAACAAAATTCGCGTTTTGCCGTTTTTTTGTCATGATTTTTTAAAATATAACGTACAATTTTTTCTAAGCGCTCAGGGTTGTCATACAGCTCTTTAGTATCGATGCCTTGTATTTTTTCATCACCTGCATTCACCTGATTTGCGGTAAATTGCCCCACATAATCAATTTGAAAAGGTAGAACATTTTTATCTGCAATCGCATCGACAATCACATATTTATGCAGTCGTTTAGGAAATAGATATTCTGTGGTGTATTTCACCCCACCAATGCTTTGACAGTTCACAGGAAAAATAGGCGTACCTGTAAAGCCGAACATTTGCGCCTGCTTAAAGAAGCGTTTGATATTTTGGTGAGTATCACCAAATTGACTGCGGTGGCATTCATCAAAAATAAATACGACTTTTTTATCTGCCAAATCGGCGATCAATTCTCTGAATTTAGGGAGTGTAATTGCGTTATTCAGCTTTTGA
Source organism: Acinetobacter sp. YH16040_T (assembly GCF_024605785.1). Lineage (NCBI taxonomy): Bacteria > Pseudomonadati > Pseudomonadota > Gammaproteobacteria > Moraxellales > Moraxellaceae > Acinetobacter > Acinetobacter sp. YH16040_T. Next base: position 2,580,501 of record NZ_CP094541.1, read on the forward strand.
ATAGTCGTCACGACCAATTTATCTGTGAGTATATTGCTTTCATTTTTTCGTGAATTCAGCCGTTTACCGATGAGCTGTTCGACCAATGTTTTGGTGTTGGTCGTTTGGTCTACGCAGTCGGGAACAAAGGCATTAAACTCTTTAGTGGTTTGATTATCTAGGTCTTTTCGGTCCACAACAAAAATTACTTTTTCTATTTCTGGCAACTGACGCATGATTTCACTGGCTTTAAATGCCGTGAGTGTTTTACCCGAACCCGTTGTATGCCAAATATAGGCATGATCGGTTGAGGTTTTTACATGCTGAATCATGTTTTCAACTGCATAGACTTGATAAGGTCGTAGCACCATTAAGCATTCATTGGTTTGATGCTGAACGATGTATTTACTGATCATTTTCGTAATATGTGCGGCGTTTAAAAATGCTTCGGTAAATTTACTCAAATCATTAATTGCTTTGTTGTTTTCATCGGCCCACGGAAATGTAAAATCAAACAGCGGCGTACCGTGTGAATAATATAAGCAATTTACACGGTTACTAATGACAAAGAGCTGGATGTATCCAAATAGACCTTGTCCAGATGTATAGGCATTTTTACTGTAGTTATGCACTTGGTGAAACGCCTGTGCGATTTCTACGCCACTACGCTTAAGTTCAACTTGTACTAATGGAAAACCGTTGATCAATAGCGTGACATCAAAACGGCTGGTTTCTGTACCACTCTCACCGTATTGAACCGTCACTTGGTTGGTCACTTGAAAAATATTTTTTGCCGCATCATCACTTAAAAAGCGCAGTGTTTGGGTCGTACCGTCATCATGTTTAAGCTGATATGAACCACGTAAAAGTTTGGCTTTGCCGAAAATCGTATGTTCACTGCTCAGGTAATTCCACACCTGTTCCCATTGCTCTTGTGTGAGTGGTGCAGTCAGTGCGTTAAATTTTTCTATTTGATTTTTTAGGTTTGTGAGTAAAGCTGCCTCGTTTCTGTACTGAACACGTTCGTACCCTAAAGTTATTAAGTGCGCTATAAATTGGTTTTCGAGTTCAAGTTCTTTTTGGGTCGACATTTATAATACTGCTCAGTTTTTAACTATTGGTATGTATATCTTTTGATTCTAATAGATTTATTATATTTTTCAATCTTTTAAATTCATCAAATAAACATCTAAACTAATGATACAGATCACTGTTTTTTCTTTTAGGAATCCTTACAGTACTTTCTTAAATAACTGATGTTACGCACGTAAAAGTAATTACGCATTTTTAAAATGCTTTTTAAGTCTATTCGACAGAGTCTTACATCTAGGGTTTAAATAAAGGGATTAGCCTTCGGCTGGAGATACTCTTACGAAACGTTGTTTCTCATTCGGCAAAATGAGAAGCGTGCTTCGCAAGGAAACCATCTTGCGGTGCAATGCACCTCACCGACAAAACTCGTTCACTAGCGTCTACTTATTCAAAGTATCGCAAAAACCTTTTTGAATAGATGTAGTCCTGTCTCAAACACTTGCGGATGACCTTACCGCGTATCGTACTTTTATTTGAATCAAATTGCGCTTCTGATGTTACTGCGTAACATCAGTTAAATAAAAAATTCCCACATTTGAATAAATGCAGGAATTTTATAAAACCATATAACAATCACACAAACATCTGCTGTAACAAACCCCTTTTCCACTGTTTGGCTTGTTCAATTTGCTGTGCAACAACTTCAATTTTTTGATCAATAGCAGAGAGGAAATTAACGATTTTACTTTGTTCTTCTAGAGAGGAAGGAAATGACACCTGACCTGTTAAAACATGATCATTATTCACTTTCATATCATTTTTAGCTCCTTTTTTAACAAGAGGTTTTAAAAAATGATTTAGTTTTAAATCACTTTGAAAGTAATACTCTATAAGCTCCGGGCAAATATTCTCTTTACACTTATAAATAGCATATAGAGTTGAGACTATTCCTGCTTTGCCTTTATTTACTTTTATGATGCCATACGGATTACTTTTGAGAGGGCTCTTGGTGTATACAATGTCTCCATTCTCGACAACACCGTACGGAGCTACTGAGACTCCAGCATAAGAGCGACCTAAAAGTTCTATTTGATTTACAATTCCTAACTCGCCCGATACAGAAAGCACATCTAGTTTTGAATATTTTAAATCTCTATTTTTTACTTTACTTGTATATAAATAATGACTCAAAGGAACTATATCCCACTCCCCAAACTCGCTTCCATCCTCAGCTTTAAAACGTATCTGCTGACTAAACAGCTTTTGCATCATGCCCTGTTTATATTGGCTCAGTAGTTCATGCTTTTGGGTCAGTAAATTAATTTTTTCATCCACAGCGGAAAGAAAAGAAGCGATTTTAGTTTGTTCTTCTAAATCTGAAAAATCAACTGTTGTTTTACCAACTTCCTGCTGACCTATAGTTGTCATGGTAGCTGTTTTTCCACCTTGAATTAATTGCTTCCTGACGTTTGATGTCTTTAATGCATAGTTTAGAAAAATAGGACTTGTTACTTCTAAATCAGGACTCAACTTAATCAAATGTCCATCATAAGTAATATCTTGGCTATGTCCTAAATAAACATTCGAGAAAGCAATCCCTTCTTTAACTAATGAAGAACGAGTAAAAAATATATCCCCGAATTTTACTTTATTACGTTCAAACTCCTTTGAATCTAAATCCAATAAAGATAACCTAGATTCATCAATATCTCGTTCAATATACATATCTAAGACATTAATGAGTTTGTAACCCTTCCCAACCTTATTTTGATCATTAAAAACGCCATTATTTAATGATTTATCTTTTGCTAAATCTAGTAATGAAGATTTAGACCAATCCCCATCAAATTCTTTAAATCGTAACTTTGGCGAAGCCATTACTTTACCTCCGCAAACGGAGAATCAATGCCTAACTCTTTACAAAAACCTGCAATCACTACATCAGTCTTTTGACTTTCAACTTCTAAGGCTTGAAGCTGTTTCGCTATTGCATCTAAATCAATTTCTTCTTCTGCTTCAAAAGTATCCACATAACGCGGAATATTCAAATTGTAATCATTATCAGCAATTTCTTGCAGACTCGCTACATATGCATATTTTTCAATATTCTGACGGTTTTCAAATGCACCAATAATATTGTCTAAATGCTCAGGCAAGAGCTTGTTTTGATTCTTTTGCTTATCAAACTCGTTACTCGCATCAATAAATAAAATATTGTCGCTATGCTCACGGTTTTTCTTCAACACCAACACACAGGTTGGAATAGTCGTGCCATAGAAAATATTGGCAGGCAAGCCAATAATCGTATCAATCACATTTAACTTTTCGATTAAATGCTTACGAATATGCCCTTCACTCGAACCACGGAACAAAACCCCATGCGGCAGTACAATCGCCAAAGTCCCATTTTCATCTAACTGATAAAGCATGTGCTGTAAAAACGCCATATCTGCCTTAGAACTTGGAGCTAATTTGCCAAAATCACGGAAACGTGGATCGCTTAAGTATGACTCACTCGCAGACCACTTTGCTGAAAATGGTGGATTCGCTACAATCGCATCAAATTTCAATTCCATATGCTGTGGACGTTTTAAAGTATCTTCCTGCTTAATTTCAAACTTTGAATAATGCACATCATGCAAAATCATGTTCATACGTGCCAAGTTATATGTCGTACGGTTCATTTCTTGACCATAAATCGCATCCACATCACCAACTTCACGCTTTACACGTAGCAATAAAGATCCTGAACCGCAAGTCGGGTCATATACACTGCGTAGACGTTCTTTACCTAAGGTGACAAGTTTTGCAAGCAAAGTCGAAACCATTTGCGGTGTATAAAACTCACCTGCTTTTTTACCAGCACCTGAAGCAAATTCACCAATGAGAAACTCATAAGCATCGCCTAAAATATCAGACTCAGTATTCGACAGATCAAAATTAATATCGTCTAAATGTACGATTACACGGCTAATCAGCTCATTGCGGTCATCAGGCGTATTTCCCAACTTAGTCGAACTTAAATCCATGTCTTCAAACAAATGCGAAAAATCATCTGCCGCATCTGTACGCAGCGTACTTTGCTCAATTGCCTTAAGGGTTTTAATTACATCATCCAAAATGTATTTTTTTGCTCGAGCCAATGTTGCCATACTGTGGAACAATTCTTGTGGCGCTAAGAAATAGCCCATACTCGCAAGACATTCTTCACGCACAGCACTCAAATATGCATGATTATTTGCAGTATCTTCGACCAATTCTGCAAACTTAATTTGATCAGGCGCCAAAATTTCGTTGGCATTATTTTGAATTTTTTCAGACAAATATTTGTAGAAGATCAAGCCCAAAATGTAATCACGGAATTCATCTGCCCCCATTTTACCACGCAAAGTATTGGCAATATTCCAGAGTTGTTTTTGCAGTTCTTGAAGCTGGACTTGAGTCATTGTTGTACCAAAAAATGTTTTTAATTAATCATAAAAAAAGCCGAACCCGAAGGTTCGACTTTTTTGAATTTTGGTGGAGATGGCGGGAGTTGAACCCGCGTCCGCCAGCACTACGCTCGAGAATACTACATGCTTAGATATCGTCTATTGATTTAGCTCTTTGTGACCCGACGAACAGGGTACAAATCGCGATCCTTTAAGATTTAGTATAAGACCCCAAGGCTTGATCTTATACGGACTTGTGTGCGTTCGCTTCAGTCGGGACCCCTAACCACAAGTATTCAGGGATGCGGACAAGCTGCCCTTAGGCAGCTAGAGCGTAAGTTTCGTCGTTTGCGACTAAAATATGCAAATTTGATTTACGAGAGAAAATGCGCTCTCGACATGCATCTATGAGTTTCATCACCAGCGTCGAAGCCAGAAACATCCCCAAAGTAGCGTCATCATAGCATAACTGCAAAAAATTGCGATGCAATTTCGAAACAATTACACATTGATCTGCGCTTAATTACATAATTGCGTTAATATTTTATTTTTCAAGACCGCAAAAGAAAAATATATGAGCTATTTATTGGCACTCGATCAAGGAACGACTTCAAGTCGTGCGATCATTTTTAACGAACATGGACAAGTTCAAGCTACAGCTCAACGGGAAACCCATATTCAAACCCCACATTCGGGTTGGGTGGAGCAAGATGCTCAGGAAATTTGGAGTACCCAAATTGCCGTCGTACAACAAGCGCTCGCCTCTGCTCGCATCCTCGCCAAAGACATCAAAGCCATTGGCCTGACCAATCAACGTGAGACCACTGTGGTTTGGGATAAACGCACAGGTCAACCACTTGCTCCTGCAATTGTTTGGCAAGACCGCCGTGCAACCGAGTGGTGTGGGCAACTAACTCAACAAAACCTCAATGACCTCATTCACAAAAAGACCGGTTTACGTATCGACCCCTATTTTAGTGCTGGGAAATTGGTCTGGTTATTAGAACACACCCAAGGTCTACGTGAACTCGCAGAGCAAGGTCATGTGGCTTTCGGCACGATTGACAGTTGGTTGGTGTGGAACCTGACACAAGGTGCAGAGCATGTGATTGAAGCCAGCAATGCCTCACGAACCATGCTAATGAACTTGCAGCAACAAGCTTGGGATGAAGAACTCTTAGAATTATTTGATATTCCCCTGTCGGTCCTTCCTAAAATCATCAGTTCAGATGAATATATTGCAGATACCGCTACAGGTTTACTTGGCGCAAACATTCCCATTACCGGCATTTTAGGTGATCAGCAATCCGCGCTATTTGGACAGTCATGCTTTGAAGCAGGAACAGCAAAAAACACCTATGGTACAGGCTGTTTCATGCTCTTTAATACCGGCACTGAAGTTCAATATAGCCATAATAAATTACTCTCAACACTTGCATGGCAAGCTCAAGGTCAAACCCATTATGCACTTGAAGGCAGTGTATTTATGGCTGGCGCTATCGTGCAATGGCTAAGAGATGGTTTAGGGATTATTCAAAAAAGCAGTGATGTTGAAAAACTTGCGTGCCAAGTTGAACACACCGATGGCGTGGTTCTGGTTCCTGCCTTTACTGGGCTAGGCGCTCCACATTGGGATAGTGATGCCCGCGCCCTCCTCTGTGGAATGTCACGAGGTACTAATAAATCCCACATAGCTCGTGCTGCCTTAGAGGCCATTGCCTTTCAAGTGTCGGATGTATTGACCGCCATGCAGTCCGACCTGTCTAGTCCACTTAAAGAACTCCGGGTCGATGGTGGTGCCAGTAGCAATGATATGCTGATGCAATTTCAGGCCGATATCTTAAATGTGCCTGTACTGCGTCCTAAACTTTTAGAATCAACTGCATGGGGCGCTGCCGCAATGGCCGGACTCAAAGCGGGTGTGTTTTCAAATCTTGATGAAATTGCCGCTTCATGGCAATTAGAACGTGCTTTTGAACCAAAAATGAATGCAGATCAACGTGAATTTCATTTGGCTCAGTGGCAATCTGCACTTAAACGGGCGCGCTCGGACCTTTAATTTTTTTCAATCTACACCGTGCGCAATAAAAAACCGCTCATTCGAGCGGTTTTTTTATACTTGATAATATTTAATGTGCATGAGCACCACCCACACCTGCTTTAGGTCGTGGACAGAGCCAAATGATGAGTGCAGCGAATATAAAGACACCCGCCAGTACTAAAAACACATGATTGGCTGAAAGCGTTAAGGCTTCTTTATCCACCAAACTGGAGATATATCCCAAAGCAGCTTCTGAGCTCATTCCATGATTCACCAAGGTGTTTTGTACCTCAGTAACATGTAAATTACTGACCATTTCACTGCGTGCGACTTTGGTGTGATCATCCCAAATGGTTACTGCAATCGACGCTCCAATTGCCCCTGCCATGGTTCTTAAGAAGTTCATCAAACCTGCCGCAGATGCCATGTCTTGTGGCAATACAGATGCCAAGGCCATATTTGACAAGGGAATAAAGAAAAATGGCACGGCAAAACCTTGTAATATTTGCGGTAAAGCCAAAGCCATAAAGTCTGCATCCGTAGTCCAAAAGGCGCGCATAAGGGTTACACCACCCAAGATACTTAAACCAAAACTCGCCAAAGCACGTTGATCGTATTTGGTTGCAAGCTTCGCAACAATTGGCGACATGGTCAAACTACCGACGCCCATCGTTGCGGTGAGATAGCCTGCCCACGTTGCGGTATAGCCCAAGTTGATTTGTAACCACTGCGGAATCAGGACAATACTGCCAAAGAAGGCACCAAAACCAAAGGCCAAAGCCAAGACCGAAATGGTAAAACTTCGGTACTTAAACAGCAGTATATTCACCACAGGATGCCGCTCAGTCAGCTCCCAAATCGTGAAAATAATCAACCCAACAAATGCCGTCAGTGCCAGTACCACGATAAATGGATGATTAAACCAATCTCGTTCATGACCCAAGTCCAACATCAATTGCAAGGCACCGATCCACAACACCAACAGCAGTAAACCACCGCGGTCAATTTTCAATTTCTGTGTTGGAGTTTCAGCCGTTTTCAGTAAGCGCATCGCTGCGATTGCACAACCGATCCCGACAGGAATATTGATAAAGAAAATCCAATGCCAAGATAAATTATCACTGATCGTACCACCCAAAATTGGACCTAAAATGGGACCAACGACGGTAGTCATTGCCCACATCCCCATGGCTTGGGATTGCTTTTCAGGAGGGAAAATGCGCATTAACAACGTTTGGCTCAGTGGCATAATCGGGCCACCAAACAAGCCTTGCCCAATTCGGCAAAACACCAACATTTCCAAACTGGTCGATAAACCACACAGTATCGAAAATACTGTAAAGCCAAACAGGCTGATCACAAAAACCCGTACAGAACCAAAGCGTCCAGCGAGCCAACCGGTTAATGGCACACAAATCGCTTCTGCCACAGCATAGGAGGTAATGACCCATGTCCCTTGGGATGCCGATACTGCAAGGCTACCGGTAATATGCGGCACAGATACATTGGCAATGGTCATGTCGAGCACAACCATAAAGTTCGCCAATGCCAAGACCAAGGCAGCGAGAATCAGACGACCACCTTTTAGGTCAGTCATTTGCATTTGCTGATTCATAGGCAATTACTTCGATTTCAAGTCAATCGTCGCTTCCATAGACAGCCCCACACGGAGTGGGTGTTCTGCCAACTCTTTTGGATCTAAACGTATCCTCACAGGTAAACGCTGAACCACTTTAATCCAGTTTCCTGTGGCATTTTGTGCTGGAATCAAGGCAAATGCTGAACCTGTGCCACCAGAAAAACCAGTGACTATGCCATTAAATTTAACTTTGTCACCATACAGATCAGATGTCAGTTCAACTTTTTGACCCGCTTGCACCCCTGCCAATTGGCTTTCTTTAAAGTTGGCATCAACATATAACTGAGAGACTGGCACCACCATCATTAATGACGTTCCCGGTGCAATGCGTTGCCCAACTTGAATATTACGACGTGTCACCACACCATCAAAAGGTGCTTTGATTTGTGTACGTTCTAAGTCTAACTGGGCTTGTTGTAGACGTGCTTGCGCAACTAAAACATCTGGGGTTGAGTTTTCATTGCTGTCTTGAATTAATGCATCATTCGCCGCTTTATTACTTTGCGCCGCTTTTTGACTAGATTTGGCTTGAGCGAGCCCTGCTTGAGCCACATCAAAACTGGCTTTAGCGGTATTCACAGCACTTTGCGCTGTGCTTAATTCTTCTTTAGAAATCGCACCCGAAGCAGCCAATTGTTGACGACGTTGTAATTCATCTTGTGCTTTATTCAGATCGGCTTGTGCCTTGGCGACTTGTGCGCTTGCACTATGAATCGCATCATCACTGACAAAGATTTGTGAGTTTAAAGAGCTACTATTCGCCGCTGTTTGTTTGTATTGGCGTTTTGCTTTAAGTAATTCAGCCTGAGCTTGAGCTAAGGCAATTTCAGCATCACGAGCATCAATGCGAACAAGCACATCGCCTTTTTTCACTTGCTGCGTATCACTCACCAAAACCTCTGCCACTTGCCCCGTGACCATCGAGGTAATCGACGCTGTTTCTGCACCGACATAGGCATTATCGGTACTGACGGAATGATTTAGAAATATTGACCAAATCAAATACATCACCAAAGCAATCACGATCAATACAGCCACTATACCAAGGCCTTTTTTTCTGCGTGCTTTTAATTCCTGATCGGTGGGCTGCTCTGTAGATGGGGTTTCTGGCAGGTTACTAACGGTATCTGTCATAGATTTGTCCTAAATCTAGCAGACTTGGTCATGGCATCATGAGCTTTGCAAAGCATGTCAACTTTGCTGTCAGATAATGGTGTCGTGAGAAAGTCTATCTTCTTCAATTTTCCGGCATTTTAAAGCTAAAAAATCATATCCTGAGAATAGAAAATGTAACTCGTCAGTCTTTTTTTCGTCGGCAACAGGATAAAATCATGCCCTGCTGCCAATACTGGACTTTATTTTTTCATCATTTTGAATGTGTTAACTTAAAAATGGCTTAATAAGCATACGATGCAATCGCCGTTGCAATCGCTTTACCTTCATCATTGACCATGGTCATACGCATAGTGCAACCCTTACGGCCTAAACGTAAGGTTTCAGCTCGTGCAAGGAAATACTGTCCACGTCCTGGCGCCAAATAATCTACACGCATATCGACAGTAGCTAAGCGAGATACCTTTTTACTCGTTTCTGCTAGATCTTCAGCTGTGGCCTTTTTATACAATTCTGCCATCGCAGAGATACCACCGATACTGTCGAGTAGGGTTGCCGCGACGCCACCATGTAAAATTTGGAATGCGACATTTCCAATTAAATTACTGGCCATGTCCACACGTGCTTCGATCTGACCATCGATCACCGTCATTTTCATTGCATTGTGTACAAAAAATGGGGAGCTGTTAAATGCTTGAGCAATGTTATTTAATAAAGTATCGATTTCATTCTTCGAGTTTAGGTCAATATTACCGGTCCAACTCTTATTTACATCTGTCATAGCCTACTCGAATCGCTGTCATTGAATAAAAAAATAATACGGGGTGCGCCAAACCCTCATTATGCGTCTACAATAGTCAAAGTTTAATACTGATCAATGAGATTGTTATGACCTATACGTTCAATCGTCCAGCTTTTCCTGCCACTCGCATGCGTCGCATTCGTAAAAATGACCAGCTTCGCGCTATGGTGCGTGAAACTCAACTGACGACTGATCATCTCATTTATCCAGTATTTGTGTTGCCAGGCCAGCAACAAACTCAAGATATTCCAAGCATGCCAAACGTACAGCGTCTATCTGCTGACTTGTTACTAAAAAAGGCAGAACGTTTACTCGAATTGGGTGTTTCAAAATTAGCTTTGTTCCCAGTTACACCACAGGAAGATAAAAGTTTAACGGCTGAAGCAGCTTGGCATGAAGATGGCTTAGTCCAAAGCACCATCCGTTTATTAAAAAAAGAACTACCAGAAATGGTTCTCATCACTGATGGTGCGCTCGATCCATACACCACACATGGTCAAGACGGTATCATTGATGATACCGGCTATGTACTGAATGATGAAACCGTTGAATGCTTAATTAAACAAGCGCTCAGCCATGCCGAAGCGGGTGCAGATGTGGTTGCACCCAGTGACATGATGGATGGTCGTATCGGTGCAATTCGCCAAGCCCTTGAAGCCAATGGCCATATCTATACCAACATCATGGCTTATTCTGCAAAATATGCGTCTAGCTTTTACGGGCCATTCCGTGATGCGGTAGGTTCTTCAAGCAACCTCAAAGGTGGCAATAAATATAACTATCAAATGGACATCGGTAACCGTGCAGAAGCTTTACATGAAATCGCACTGGATATCCAAGAAGGCGCCGACATGGTGATTGTAAAACCGGGTATGCCGTATTTAGATATCGTCCGTGAAGTCAAAGATAATTTCGGTGTTCCAACATTTGTCTATCAAGTGAGTGGCGAATACGCCATGTTGGCAGGTGCCATTCAAAATGGTTGGCTGTCTGAAAACGTGATTATCGAATCGCTGATGAGCTGCCGCCGTGCAGGTGCAGATGGGATCTGGACTTACTTTGCTGAAGATGCAGCACTCATGTTGAAAGACATGAAATAACCTGCAAAGCCTTCCTGAAATGGTAACGTTCAGGAAGGCTTTTTTTATATCTGTAAAATTTAAAAAACAGTCTTGGAAGAAAAACTTCGGCGTTGCTGAAGTTAAGATCAAACTCATACATTCATCGGTTAAAAGAACATGAATATTGCCATTATTGGGGCGGGTATTAGTGGTTTACTCAGCGCATTGGAATTGGTTGAACGTGGTTGTACGGTGACGATTTTCGACCAACAACGCACAGGTTCTGCTGCATCATGGGCCGGTGGTGGCATCCTCTCCCCGATGTATCCTTGGCGATATCCCAATGAAGTCAATGCGCTCGCACGTTATGGCAAGCAGAGCTACCAAAAATGGAATGAAAAATTAAAACCTATGACTGGGATTGATTTTGAAATTCATGAAACTGGCATGTTGATTTTTGATGAAGATGATTTTGAAATCGGCTTAGATTATGCCTGTTTGCACCAAGATCCCATGCAACAGGCGGAATATTTACAATCCGAGCAAATTGAGCAGATTAATCCTCACATTTCAGCACGCTTTGCACATGGCATTTATTTTTCACAATTAGCCAACATCCGTAATCCGCGACTTTTGCAGTCATTAACAGCTTATTTACAGCAGCATCCTAAAGTTCAGATTTATGAACATTGCCTGATCCACCAATTAAACCGTTCGGACAATCGTATCCAGTCCATCACCACCGCAGATGGCAAACAACATACAGCAGATCAATTCGTTATTGCCACAGGCGCTTGGTCAGCCGCGTGGAGTGAACAACTGGGCATTGAGATACCCGTACAACCTGTGCAGGGACAAATGCTTCTCTTTAAAACCCCGCAAAATTGGTTGCCGACCATGTGCATGAATAAGGTCATGTACTTAATTCCACGCCAAGACGGTCATGTGGTTTGCGGCTCAAGTATGCGCCAATGTGGTTTTGATACTCAGACCACAGATGCAACCTTACAGCATATTCAAGAATCATGCTTTGACATGGTGCCAGAGCTTGCCAACTTTCCAATTGTGAAATCTTGGGCTGGCCTGCGCCCATCTTCCCCTGAAGGGATTCCGTATATTGGGCAGATACCAAATTTCGACAATCTTTGGGCAAATTTTGGGCATTTTAGAAATGGTTTATGTATGGGACCTGCTTCAGCTCAGTTATTGGCTGAACTGATGACTGGTGAAACACCTTCATTCAATGCAGACCACTATAGTCCGACTCGCCTGTTTCAAGATGCATTGTTAAGCGTCGAATAATGGTCAATCCGTCAAATTCAACTAAGCCAATAAATCCTGCAAGGCTTCTTTTAATGTCGGAAATTTAAACTCAAAGCCTTGCTGTAATAAAGCAACTGGCTGAACCAATTGACCATTTAAAATTAATTGCGATTGCTCACCCAATAAAATTTTAAAGATAGTTGCAGGCACATTGAGCCACGGCTTTTTGGCTAATTGACGTGCTGCAATCTGCGCAAACTGAGCCTGCGTCGTTTTTTCCGGCGCAACTAAATTAAAAATATGCGGATCGATTGGCGTGGGTTCAAGCAACCCATATTTTTTCTCTGCTTGTTTCATTAAAAACAGCATACTTCGGATCACATCTTGTATATGTATCCACACAAAAGGCTGCCGACCGGAACCTATTTTGTTGACCAAATTGAGCTGAATCGGTCGCAGCATTTCCGGTAAGATTCCGCCACCTTCAGCCAAGACCACACCTAGTCGTGTGATAATGGTATTTTGTTCAGGAAATTGGCGTGTGACTTGCTCCCAACGTTGACATAGCTCTGACATAAAAATGGCTTGTGGTGCAGCATTTTCATCGCACACTTTTGTCCATTGTTCTTCAATATCAATACCATAATAACCAACAGCCGAACCTGAAATAATGCATTTCGGAAAAATTTTACGTTTACGTAAATATTGATACAGCGCTTCTGTGGTTTTGACCCGACTTTCTAATAATTGCTGTTTACGCGTCTCTGTCCAGCGACCTTTGCCGATACTTTCACCTGCAAGATTAATCACATAATCAATTCTGTCATGAGGAATTTGATCGAGCTGCTGTACCCAAGTTAAATGTGGTGATTTAGAAATACGCCCAGCCATACGACTGAGCCCAATCACTTTATAATCCGCAGCTAAAAGTGCCTTGATGAGATGTGTGCCAATAAAACCGCTGCCACCTGTCATCAGTACTGTGGGCTGATGCATAATTTGTTCTTATCTATCTATATGAAATAATACTATTATCTATAGAACAAGATCACCAGATGATCAAGCATTATGCACCAAACTTTTGAGCAGCCATCCGCTGTGCTTGCGGACCATAAAACCAATAGGTGATTAAATACAAAGGGATAGCCATCAGTAACAACATGATCACCATTAAACTCATAAACTGAGGATGTTGAACATAGAGCATTAAATTTTGCCAAATTTCAGGATCTTTTCTTGAAAAAATTGCGATACCCAAAAGTACAAAAGCTAAATTATATAACCAAAAAATCAGGCTAAAACCTAAGGTAAATTTTTTACGCTCTGCCTGTGTCGGTGCTCTCTGATTTTTATTTAAAAACCGAAATAACACCACGATCATGGCAATCAGATAGGGTACGACCGTTAAAATACCACCTACACCCTGTGGCAATAATGCAGCGATCACACCGCAAATACAGGTCATGATTAAACAAATGAAAAAAAACAAGAAAAAATAACGTGTTAAAGACACCATGACCTTAACCCAAGAAGAAGTTGACACCTAGTATAAAAAAAAATGCATTTTTTTTCATTTTCATGTCAACCAATCTGTAAACGGCTACGTTATATAGGGTACAAGGTCTGTAGCAACCGATGATTTGGACGGCATCCACAATGTTTCGGTGACCTTTTTAAAAGCAATAAGCTTCATTTTGAATTTAAGTATGAACAGCAGCCATCACTTAAATTTAAAATCGATTTTTTGACCGACGATTTCATCATCACTCGAATCGTCGGTCTTTTATTTTGTGCCTCATGCATTTAGCATCGAATTTTATTTTTATATTCTACACCCAAAAAAAATCAGCCGATAAAAATATCGACTGACTAAAAACTTGCTGCAACTTTAAAATAAGTCACAACAGCAAAGCCATGTTATGCAGCACAATAGCGATTACGCCCCTGTCTTTTCGCTACATAGAGGTTTTTATCGACCTGATCCAAAAATTGCATTCGATTATCTAGATCTGATGGAATAATGGTTTTTACCCCCATGCTGAGTGTGACGAGTTCAGACACCGCTGAAGCTTTATGCGGTAATCGTGCAGCACGCACGGCCTCCATAATTCTATCGGCCATCACTGCTGCTGCTGCCTCATTGGTTTCTGGTAAAATCCAAGCAAATTCCTCACCACCAAAACGCGCGACTAAATCACGAGGTCGTGTACAACAAGATTCCAAACTTTTAGCAATTTGACGCAGACAGGTATCCCCAATCACATGACCATTCAAGTCATTGTATTGTTTAAAATAATCTAAATCGATCAAAATTAGACTCAGCGGTTTTTGCGTGCGGATTGCGTTTAACCATTCACGCTGGTAAAAGTCATCAAACAAACGTCGATTGGCAATACCGGTTAAGCCATCTTTATATGAATATTCTTCGAGCTGACGTTGCAATTTTTGTAACTGTTCTTCTTGTTTTTTACGTTCGGAAATATCAAACATAAATCCTACGAGGCAATCTACATCACCATTTGGTTTACGCACGACATGCACAACATCACGTATCCAAAGATATGAACCATCCTCTTTAAGTGCGCGATAATCTGCCTCATGATCTATACCAGCCATCGACTGCGAAACACAATAATTCAGTACATAATTACGGTCTTCCTCATGCATACGTGATGCCCAATCATCTACCGTTTTCCAACTACTTTGTTTCCAACCGAGTAACTTTTCAATTTGCGGTCCAATATAACTAAATGTTTTACTGTCCCAATCAATACACCAAGGAATGGCTAATGTAGACTCTAATAAAGTCTTATACACCATATTATTTGCAAGTTTTTCTTCATCAAAAGGATTATTTGGCATGTTGCATCTCCTGCTACCCCAAATGCAGGTAATACACCTGCTGTACAACAATTGATCTACATACAGGATTAGAACAACATTTTATATTCCTAGTTCTTGGTATTTTTTAGCCTAATTTCAAATCTCTGCTATTTGAAATGTGCAATCCATCAAACAAAGAGTAATAACAATGAACCAGCTCTGCTATTTTGAAATTCAAAGCTCCGATCCAAAGCGTGAAGTGGCCTTTTATTCTGCGGTTTTCGGTTGGTCATTTATCCCAGTTGAAGGGCTACCGATTCAATACTTCCGTATTGAAACTCAAGGCATTCATGGTGGCCTGTTAGAACGCCCTGCTCAGACTCCACCAACGCACTGCGGCACCAATGCATTTACCTGTAGTTTTGAAGTTGAAGATTTCGACCATATCGCTGAGAAAATTTTGGCGCAGGGTGGTCAAATTGCCATGGAAAAATTTGCGATTCCTGGTCAATGTTGGCAAGGCTATTTCTTAGACCCAGACCACAATACCTTTGGCCTCGTACAAGTCGATCCAAATGCACAGTAACAGCTTAGATTGATGACCTTGTAACTGTCGAGAACGACTTAGTTTGACGTATGAATGATTAATCACCCTCGAAAATGTGAACATCTGTGATACTTTAGACCCCAATCAATTTTTTTGATTTTTGGGGGCTTGCATGACTGTTCGTTTTTTTCATACTTCTGATTGGCATTTAGGACAATTCTTCTATAACCACTCACGTGACTACGAACACGAACAGTTTCTTCATTGGTTACTCGAACAAATAGAACAAAAGCAGCCGCATGCCCTGCTGATAGCTGGCGATATTTTTGATGTCATCAACCCAGCTTCCAAAGCGCAAAAACAGCTCTATCAATTTTTAGCCGATGCGCATGTGCGTGCCCCGCACATGCAAACCCTGATGATCGCAGGCAATCATGACTCAGGTTACCGTATTGAACAAGTTGAGCCATTATTAGAAAAATACCATGCCAAAGCTGTTGGCGTGGTCCATAAAAATACTGAAGGTCAGCTCGATTTAGACCGATTACTCGTGCCTATTTATGATGAACACAAAAATATTGTGGCATGGTGTCTAACCTTACCTTTTTTACGGGCTGCCGAGATCACCGGATTCAATGATCAAACCACCAATAGCCAAAACGCTATTACCTATGTGCATCAGCAATTAATTGCGGAAGCCAAAGCACGTAAAACTTCAGATCAAGCCTTAATTTTAATGTCACATGCCCACATGCAAGGCGGTGAAACGTCGGACTCAGAGCGCCCGATTATTATTGGCAATGAAGAAGCGCTTTCGACTGCCCTATTTGATGATGTAATTGACTATGTCGCACTTGGGCATTTGCATAAACCGCAAAAAGTTGGACAAGCCCATATCCGTTATAGCGGCTCACCGATTCCCCTGTCATTTAGTGAAATTAATTATAAGCACCAAGTGCTTGAGATCAGTATTGATCCAACTCAAACAGATGAATCACGCTTTCAAATGGGGTCCTTAGCAATTCCGCGCAGTGTGCAATTGCATCGCATCAAAGGCACAATTCCAGAAGTTTTGGCACAATTATCTGCTTTGGCGAGCGGTGAAATTGAAGATATTGATCAGCGTGAATATGTCGAAATTGAATACCATACCGACACCCCGCCTGCACCTAATTTAAGACAGCAGTTTGAAGAGGCTTTAGCGCCGAACCGTTATCGGTTGGTGCGCATCAGCCGCCGTTATTTAAACTCAGATCAAAATAATCAGCAACAAGCCGCAATCAACCTTGATCCACCTACGCCTGAAAAATTATTCCAAAACCTTTGGGAAAAACAAGGCTATGGTGCTGATGACACCGTAATGAAAGATTTTTTAAGTTTGGTCGATGAAGCACAAAAATCACTTGAAGATGAAGTGAACGCTTAAGGAATTGCCATGAAAATTTTATCTATACGTATTAAAAACTTGGCATCTTTAGCGGGTGAACATTTTATTGATTTTGAATCTGAGCCTTTAGCCAGTGCAGGCTTAGTAGCAATTATTGGCAAAACTGGTGCAGGTAAATCAACCATTTTAGATGCCATGTGTTTGGCGCTGTTTAATCGTGTGCCACGTTTAAAAGACAGCGATGGTAAACTGATCGATATCGATGGTTCAGAGTTGCCAACCAACTCACCGCAAACCGTATTACGCCGTGGCACAGGTCAAGGCTTTGCCGAGCTCAGCTTTGTTGCCCAAGACCAAAAAGTCTATTCAGCGCGTTGGGAAATTAAACGTGCCCGTGAAAACCCAAATGGCAAATTGCAAAGCGTACAGCGTTCACTGAAATGCTTAACGGATGGCAGTGTCGTTGCAGATAAAACTAAAGCGGTTGAGAGCCAAATTTTACGCATTACTCAACTCAGTTTTGAGCAATTTACTCGTGCTGTTTTACTGGCTCAGTCAGAAGTGACCGCTTTTTTAAAAGCGCGTGATAATGAACGTGGCGAGCTATTGGAATATCTGACCAATTCCAGTATTTTCGGAAAAATTGGTCAATTGGCCTTTGAAAAAACTAAACAAATTGCCAATCAGCGTAAAGAGCTGGAAAATGTTTTAGGACATATTGAAATATTGTCTGATGAAGATCTAATAACAACCACGAATCAATTCAATACGGTTTCTACAGAATATAAAAAGCTGGAAATAGAAAAATCAGCGTTCGAAAAAAATCAACAGTGGTATGAACAAAAGCAAAAATACGAAACTGATGTGCAAGCACGTCAGCAACAACTACAAAATCAGCAACAACAACTTGATGCACTTGCGCCTGAAAAGCTACAACTGCAACAACTTGAACGCTTTTCATCTATACGCCCAAGTGTAATTCAACAAAAAAATATCAAGCTTGAAATTGCACAATTACAGCCGCAATTGACACATGCACAACAGCATTTTTCAGAGATTGAACAACAATTCAATGCTGAAAAAACCATCTTTGAAAAAATAGATACAGAACAAAAACAACAGCATCAATTTGAGATTCAACATCAAGACAAAATTAAACTGGTGCGTGACCGGATTGCTGAACGTCTTGTATTGGTAGATCAATTACGCAAAGCGCAAGGTGATTTTAAAGAGATTGAAAACCAACTTGTTCCGCATATCAACAATGAAAAACAGATGAAGGAACAGCTTGAGCAACTGCAAACCAATATTGCTCAACACACGGCACAGCTAGAAAGTTCAAATCACTTTGCCTCACTCGATGATGCACTTTCAGCGCATATCACACAGACTCAACGATTTATTCAAAGTTATGCACAATTTGAAAAAAATTATGGCAATGTGCAACAAGCCAATACACAATTACAGACACAACAAAAACAACTTGAAAAATTAACGCAAACATTTGGGCAAGAAGATGCGCTCAATCAGAAAATTTCATCACTACGTTACGAACGTGACCAGCTTTTACAAAAATTAAATCAGCTCAATGTTGTTCAGCAACAATGGCAAAGCTTCCAAAATATTGATGCTGAAAACAACAATCTCATGACGGTGAAACGTACACTAACTCAGCAAATTAAACAAAGTCATACGCAGCTAAAAACGGCCGAACTTACCTATCAAACGCAGAAAAATGAGCGTGAAAAACTGCAACACATGTTGCAACAACAGCGCTTACTGAATACGGAAAATATTGAAAAATTGCGTGCAGATTTGGTCGATGGCGAAGCGTGTTTAGTCTGTGGAAGTACCCATCATCCTTATTCAGAAAAAGAAGCTTTTTCTGATGAATTACTGAAACTACAAACGCAACAAGAACAACAAGCACTTGCATTGGAAAAAGTGGCTTTCGAAGCTTGGCAAAAATTACAAACCACCTCCACTCAGCAAACCGCGTTAATGGATGCCAATGCGCAACAGCTAGCGACCTTAAAAATACAACTAGATCAGGCAAAAAATGCGCTTCAACAACAATTAAATATTCTAAATATTTCTTTTGATTTTTCACATCAGCATGAAGCCTTGGCGCAACTGATTCAGACAAGAATCAATGAATCACAACAAGCGCAAAAACAAACTGAAGATGCCTTAATTTCACATGAAAATGCTCAAAAACAAAGTCATGCACTCATAACTTCAATTCAACAAACCACACAGCACTTATCCAGTGTGCAACAAGCTGAAATCAATATTCAGCATATTCTCATTGTGTTGAATGACGTAGAAAAAAAATTATGGGAACAGTCGACTTTAAGCGCGGCTAAACAGATTTATCACACACTACAACAACGTCAAAATTACTTAAAGCAACGCCACGAGTTAAATACTCAATATAATCAAACTTCACAACAGCTTGAGCACTATCAGCAACAAATTAAATTTAGTCAGGAAAAAATTCAAACGGCTCAAAATCTTATTGAAAATTTAACAATTGAGGGCAAAAAAAATAGTGATATTGCGATTCAAACTATTTTTGAGATGACCCAAACACAAGTTGAAAAACCACATGATTGGTTAAATGATTTTGACCAAAACAGACAACTGTTACAGACGAGATTCAATCAGGCTCGTCAAACATTCGATCAAGTACGTCAAGCCTTTGAAACCAGTCAAAGTCGCTTAAAAGAATACCTCACCCAGCAAACACAATTAGTCACTCAAATGAGGCATGTTGAAAATACGCTTCAACAATGGATGAGCCAAAATTCAGAATTTAGTGAAACGCTGTTAGCGCAACTTAGTGCAATTTCATATGAACAAGAACAGCAGCTTAAACAGCGTGTTTTAAATGCAGAACGTGCCTATTCAGATGCTCAAGCAGGTATTCAGGCTATTCAAGAAACGTTGAAACAGCATTTAAAAACACAGCCTGAAATACAAATTTTACAAATCGAGCGTGTCATTGCACTAAATCTTAAAGCCCTTGCAGAACAGCAAGAACTTAGAGATCAACTTAAAAGTAAGTTAGATGTTCATTTTTCTAACCTCAGCAAACAAAAACAATTTGCCGATCAGATTCAACAGATCCAATCTGAAGAACATCGTTGGAATAAAATTTCGAGCTTAATGGGCGATGCAACGGGCAAGAAGTTCCGTGATTTGGCGCAGCAATATAACCTTGATATTTTAATCGAGTATGCTAACCAGCAATTGGCGATACTTTCACAGCGCTATACCTTAAAGCGCCTTGAAAATTCCTTAAGTCTAGCCATTATCGATCATGACATGGATGGCGAAACTCGCTCTGTCTCTTCGCTTTCAGGTGGTGAGTCGTTCTTAACAGCACTCGCTTTATCCTTAGCCATTGCAAGCATGGCATCAGGAACAACGAAAATCGAAAGCCTATTTATTGACGAAGGATTTGGCACGCTAGATGCCTCAAGTCTACACATGGTGATGAATGCTCTAGATCAGTTGCAAAACCAAGGCCGTAAAGTAGTATTGATCTCGCATATTCAAGAAATGCACGAACGAATCCCTGTGCAAATTCAAGTCAATCCTGTCGGAGCAGGTGCAAGCACCATCCAAATCGTATCTTAAAAAAAGCCTGCTTAAAGCAGGCTGTATAATTTTTGCTTCTCTAGCTCGCTACGTCCCGAGTGGACGTAGCGTTAAAATCTGTTCACTACGCCCAAATGGGCCATGGACATCATGCAATACAGAACTACTCAAACCAACACCATCCGCTCCATACTGCTGCACGGTTTCCAGACCTAACCACTGTCCCTGTGGTAAACGGTGCAAATGGATTTGTAGATCCAGATTTGGAAAGCCCCAGCCAAATGGCCAATCCTGACGCGGAACAATACCATTGGCGGTATCAACCATGCCCATTAAACGGACAAAATCAGCAGTCGGCTCACCTTCAACCATGTCATGCTGTGTTCTCAGCCACACAATGCCTTGACCTGCACGGCGCCCATGGCTTCTTGCTTCAATCGACTGAATATATCCCCCCGGCCACTGACGGATACCGTCCCAAATCGGCGCAGTTTCTGGCCCAGTCACATCAGCATCCTCCAAACCTTTCACGGACTGGCTATTTTGCGTCATCATGCGCCAAGTGCGTGCCACAATGCAGGTTTTGCCCTGAGCCCGCATTTCAGATTCAATCAGTTCAATGGTTTTTCCCGGACGAATCACTTGCGTGATTATTTCAAACTCGCCAGCAGGAATTAAGCCCAAAATATCGAGGCTAATGCGCCCGATACGCATATCATGACGTGGTGAAAAACGGTCTAATTCAGCACAAATAATGCCTGTAGCTGGTGCCATGTGTTGCTCATGTGCATTCCATGCACCTTGTGCTAAATTGGTCGAATGGTAATGTGCCGTGACACAGCCTTGCGCATCTACGTCGCGTTGAATCAACTGATAATATGCCGTCATGAACTTCCCTATTTGTCCAAGTGTGAATTACTTCAATATCAAAAACATCCTGATTATTTTGTACTCAACTTTAATGGAAAGTTCAAATTAAAAGGCTCACTTTGAACCCATAGGTTTCATCTATTGTGAAAATTTATCTGCTGTGCTTACACTTTATAAGCCTAGTTTTTGAAAGCAGGCTGAATCTTCTGTCCTATTTTGAATAATCACGTGCGCCAAACAATGCTGTCCCCACGCGAACCATCGTTGAACCCGCAGCAATCGCATCAGTCATATCGCCTGACATCCCCATACTTAATGTATCCCAATCTTCAGGTTTCGCATGCTGTGCTTTGACGTGTTCAAAGAGCATTTTGGCATCAGCAAACGCTTGCGGATTGTTTGGAGCAGGAATCACCATCAGTCCACGTAAGCGTAAATTCGGTAGCGTAGAAATCTGTGCGACCAAACCTGCTACTTCATTCGGCTGACAGCCATCCTTCGTATCTTGCGCATCAATATTGACTTGTAGGCAAATATTCAAAGGTGCTTGCGTCGCTTCTCGCTTGCTTGATAAACGCTCCGCAATAATCAAACGGTCTACCCCATGCACCCAAGCAAAGTTTGAAGCCAAATGTTTGGTTTTATTGCGCTGTACATGACCAATGAAATGCCAATCAATCTCTAAATCTGCCAAAGCCTCAATTTTTTCAAGCGCTTCTTGCAGATAATTTTCACCAAATGAGCGTTGCCCCGTTGCATACATTTCTCTTAGCATTTCAGCAGGATGCGTCTTAGATACAGCCAACAATTCAACCGATTGCTGTGGTCGACCCGCAAGTTGGCAAGCCTGCTCAATTTGCTGCAAGACTTGATTTCGTGCTTCTTGAAGTTTATTCATTGACGAGGTTCTCATTTCATTCATCTTTTTTTGCATTGCCCTTCAACTAAGTGTTGGTTAAGCTGTGGGAAAGCCTTATTATTCTATCAAAATAATTAAGATTTAATTTTTATCTCGGGGATTTTATGGACATTACAGAACTATTGGCCTTTGCTGCCAAAAATAACGCTTCGGATTTACATTTATCTTCTGGTATGCCACCAATGATTCGTGTGGATGGTGAAGTTCGTCGTATCAACCTTCCTGCTCTTGAACACAAAGAAGTACACAAATTGGTTTACGACATCATGAACGATAAACAGCGTCGTGATTACGAAGAAAAATTAGAAACTGACTTTTCATTTGAAGTCCCTGGTGTGGCACGTTTCCGTGTGAACGCATTTAACCAAAACCGTGGTGCTGGTGCCGTTTTCCGTACCATTCCTTCAAAAGTATTAACCATTGAAGATCTTGGCATGGGCCAAATCTTTAAAGATATTTGTGAATATCCACGTGGCATCGTACTGGTGACCGGTCCAACGGGTTCGGGTAAATCAACCACGCTTGCTGCGATGGTCGATTACATTAACGACAACCGATATGACCATATTCTAACGGTCGAAGACCCGATCGAATTTGTACACGAATCTAAAAAATGTTTGGTCAACCAACGTGAAGTACACCGTGATACCCACGGCTTTAACGAAGCACTTCGTTCCGCACTGCGTGAAGACCCGGATATTATCTTAGTCGGTGAGATGCGTGACCTTGAAACCATTCGTTTGGCACTGACAGCCGCTGAAACAGGTCACTTGGTCTTCGGTACTCTACATACCACCTCTGCGGCAAAAACCATTGACCGTGTGATTGACGTATTCCCTGCTGAAGAAAAAGACATGGTTCGTGCCATGTTATCTGAATCACTTCAAGCCGTAATTTCACAAACCCTACTCAAGAAAAATGGTGGCGGTCGTGTGGCTGCGCATGAAATTATGATTGGTATTCCTGCGATCCGTAACTTGATTCGTGAAAACAAAGTTGCGCAAATGTATTCTGCGATTCAAACGGGTGCCAACTACGGTATGACCACACTCGATCAAAGCCTAAAAAATCTTGTCGCAAAAGGCATTATTAGTACGCAGACTGCACGGACTGCAGCGAAGCAACCCGAATCTTTCTTGTAATTTTTTTATTTTTTTGGGGCGATCGTTATGGATTTTAACGGCTTACTTGATTATATGGTGGAGAAAAAAGCATCGGATTTGTTCATTACAGCCGATGTTGAACCCTCGATTAAGATCAATGGGCAAATTTTGCCAATTGGCTCGACTAAGTTACCGGGCCCGACTGTCGGTCAAATCTTACATTCGATTATGTCTGACAAACAGCGTAAGGAATTTGCCGATACGCGCGAATGTAACTTTGCCATTAGCAATACCAGTAAATCTGCTCGTTTTCGTGTCAGCGCCTTTCAACAACGTGACCAGCCAGGTATGGTGCTGCGTCGTATCGAAACCGTTATTCCAACGATGGATGAGTTGAAATTACCGCCGATTTTAAAAGAATTAGCGATGACCAAGCGTGGAATTATCATTTTCGTAGGTGCAACGGGTACAGGTAAATCAACCTCTTTGGCATCTTTGATTGGCTATCGTAATGAAAATAGCAAAGGTCATATAATTACAATTGAAGACCCGATTGAATTTGTACACCAACACCGAGGCTGTATCATTACCCAACGTGAAGTGGGTATTGATACCGACTCTTTCGAAGTTGCCTTAAAGAATACGCTACGTCAGGCACCTGACGTGATTCTGATTGGTGAGATTCGTTCACGAGAAACCATGGACTATGCGATTGCCTTTGCTGAAACCGGTCACTTGGTTTTTGCAACACTGCATGCCAACAACGCCAACCAGGCCATCGACCGTATCATTCACTTCTTTGAAGCGGATCGTCATAGTCAGCTATTCATGGACTTGTCTTTGAACTTAAAAGCAATGGTTGCGCAGCAGTTGATTCCAACCATTGATGGTAATTCACGTCGTGCTGCCATTGAGATTTTGATCAACTCACCTTTAATTTCAGACTTAATCCGTAAGGGTGAAGTGCATGAAATTAAAGACCTGATGAAGCGTTCTCGTGAACTGGGTATGCAAACCTTTGACCAAGCCTTATATGACCTTTATAAAGCCAAGCAAATTAGCTACAAAGATGCGCTCAAACATGCCGATTCACCGAATGACCTGCGTCTACAGATTAAATTGTCTGAAGAAGGCGGTGAGCATTTACTGCGTGCAAATTCAAATATTACCTTTGATGGTCAACATTAATTTTGCTTAAATGCTTTCGGAAATAAAAAACAGACTTCATATGAAGTCTGTTTTTTATTCATTCTCATCCGCATCGGATTATTTTTTACGATATGCTTCTTGGCATTCAGGCGCATCACAATAGCCATAAAGATTTAATGAGTGACCTGTAAGTTGGAAACCAAATTTTTCTGCCACTTGATGTTGCTCATGCTCAATCACATCATTAGTAAATTCCACCACTTTATTGCAGTTTTGACACACAATATGGTCATGGTGATCTTCTTGCATAATCTCAAAAACAGAATGATTGTTTTCAAAATGATGGCGTTGAATAATACCTGCAGCTTCAAACTGTGTTAACACGCGATACACAGTTGCTAAACCCACATCTTCACCTTGTTCAAGTAAAGTCTTATAAATATCTTCTGCGCTTAAGTGATGTTGTCTTGAATTTTCAAGCAATTCCAATATTTTAATTCGTGGAAGTGTAACTTTAAGTCCAGCTTTACGTAAATCTTGATTTGAAATAGGCATGAAAAAAGGTCTCTCAACAAAATTAAAGTTGGAATATGCAACAAAGTTTAGATGCAGTATGATCTATCCTTGGATCAAATGCATCATAATTAATTTGGGATAGTTTAGCAAAATGCAAAAAATCATGCTGACGTTATTCGTCACTTCATTGCTCGTAGGCTGTTCAACCTTGGGCGTTTATAAAGTTGATATTCCACAAGGTACACCTTTAACTCAAGCACAAGCGGCTAAAATTCAAGTGGGAATGAGCCACCAACAAGTTCGCTTTTTGCTAGGTAGTCCAACTGTTGCCGATCCAATGAATCCGTTACGTTGGGACTACATTTATAAGTATACCCCAGGAACATATGCTAAAAAAGCCAAGATTCCTGCTGCACATGGTCAACACTTAAAAATCTTCTTTGACCAAAACGGTATCGTTCAAAAAATTGAAGGCTTAGAAACCATTCCAGAGTCTCAACCTGGCTTACCAGGTTCTAAAGAAGCGATTTTAACTGCGCCACCACTATAGTCGCTTTCAGATAAAAATAAACCCCTAAATTTAGGGGTTTTTTTTATAAGTACAATTGTTTGAAACGATTGCCTCGACAATAACGACCAACGGGATTTTTCTTGGCGCGATTACGACGAATATCTTTCGGATTAATGGTTAATGCACGATAGATTTCGACACGATCACCTGCTTCAAGTAACTGAGATGAATCGCTTACACGCGCCCCGAAGATTCCTAGTGTTAATACTTCTGGTAAATCTACTTGTTTTCGAATGCCACTTTGCACAATAGCATCTTCAACCGTCATACCGGGATTAAAGATTAGGGGAATTAATATCTGCTGTTCCACGCTCGCATAAGCCACCCACACTTGTAACTGAGCTGTCATTAGAATAACTGCCCAATCACAGCCACCAATGCCAATATTATTGACAAGGGCACTACGATACGTACAGCAATACGCCAAATATTATAAAAGGTTTCATGACTGAAGTTCATTGACTTACGTAGATGACTAATCTTCATAATCCAACCTGCGAAAATCGCATAAATCAGACAAATAATTAAGCCCCAAATCAACAAGGCAATATTAAATACTGGAACAACAGTGCTCAGTGCCCATACAAAAACCGCAACCAATAAAATCGCCCATTGCACCACTATGGCCAATTGGCGTTGTTGTAATTGTTCACGTGCCATTTGAATCAGCAATGCTGAAGCTGCGACTAAACCCACAACCAGTGCTAAAGCAGATACTTGTGCTTTTGCTGCGAAAAAGGCAAAAGCAACCACTGCCAAAAGTTGAGCGATCCAAATCGGAAATACCGTTTTGCTTGCAATCTCTTGTTGCTTCACGGCTGGTAAACTTGACTGCCAATACAAGCCCATCCCCAAACCACTTGCTACGAGCGCCAAGACAGTTGCATTGCCCCACTCACTAAATTCGAGCGCAGTCATTTTCCACTCTGGTAAGGCAGTTCCCATAACATTCGCTAAGACTACTGCAGCAATCACACCAATAGCGGTCAAAATCACTAAAAATTGGCGTGGTACAAACGACAATGCAAATGCAATGACCGCAAGGACAGCCAAAATAATGCTATAGGCAAAGCCATTAGCTGTAAAAATTGCCACATATTGCGACGCGGCTGAAAGCATGGCACCTGCTAAAAATGGAATAAATACTACGGCAAGCCAACCGACTATACGCCATTTGGGTGAAGCATCCGCATCACGTGTTAGCGAAGACAGTGCTTGAACTGCTGTAATTTTTGAACGTTTTGCTAAAGCAATTTCCAAATAACATAGCGGTAAAGCTAAAATAAGCATTGTACCTAGCCACAACAGCCAGAAATCTAGCTGACGTTC
This sequence comes from Acinetobacter sp. YH16040_T, assembly GCF_024605785.1. Classification (NCBI taxonomy): domain Bacteria; kingdom Pseudomonadati; phylum Pseudomonadota; class Gammaproteobacteria; order Moraxellales; family Moraxellaceae; genus Acinetobacter; species Acinetobacter sp. YH16040_T. Next base: position 2,607,679 of record NZ_CP094541.1, read on the forward strand.
AATTTGAATACCTGTTACCGGTGCTAAAGTTGCAATAATGATAAAAGATAAACAGAACGCCATCAGTGGCGATAACCATTTCGACATCGCATTGTCCTGCATGACAAATTCCTTTGAAAATTCTAGCGCTATTTTGCCTTGCTGTGCCTTGAAAATCAAAAACAAAAAGCAAATCACCTTAAAGGTGATTTGCTGCGCAAATGATATTATTAGAATTTAATTGTTTTTATTTCATTTTTTGAGGTTATGAAAAGAAACGTGCAAACCAATTTTTGCCTTTTTTCTTTTCTTTTTCTTTGATGATACCCATCATATTTTCTTTAACCGCACCGACATAATCAGCATCATCGTGCTGAATATGGTTAATCAGCCATTTTGAAAGCACTTCATGTAATTCATTTTCAATCGCATGCCCCATTTCAAAACGGTCACGGTAAGATTCAATTTTTTTAATAAATAAATCATGTACGCGTTTATGTGGCACACGATATTTATAACCCGCTTCTTCTTGTAAAGATTCTTCGAAGGTAAAATGTGATTGCGTGTAATCAATAATGTTTTCCAGAATTTGTTTTACACGATCACGATCTGTATTTGCGTCAATGCCATCAATTTCATTGATGTAGTCAAGAATCCGTTTGTGTTGATCGTCAATCACATCGATACCAGTATTGTATTCTGGAACCCATTTCATTTTCATTACGACCACCTATAAATATGAAGGACTTATCACGTAAATTTCATCATATAATTAAAGAACTTAAATAAAAATGAAGTAAAAAGGTTGGTTTTAATTGAAATACTGCCATTTACATTGTAATCAATTGTTTTTATTATGTTAATTTATTTAATCCCGAGTATAAAGCTAAGATATTTTTTAATCAATTCAATATCTTAGAAAACACCCTTAATTCAATAAAGTGTAAGATATTCATTTTTATAATGAATATCTTTCATTCAAAATTAATACTGATCTGCACGTGTGACACGTTTTAAAGATGGGTCCAGCCGCTCACGTTCTAAACGTTCAACAACCGTCTTTGCAGCACGAATTGGACGACCATGTTGAAATAAAATCATTTCACCCGGCTCAAATGCTGTCCAAACTTCATTTTGCGTTAGGGGTTCAGTGGTAATCACGGCAACACGGTCTTCAGGCGTGGTGACTTCACTAAAATCAACTTCAACATCAATATCAATCAACTGTGCAGGTTGAAATGGGAACTCTCGAACCAGCCAATGCAGCTTGGTAATCGCATAACTAAATAGCGCCTGCCCATTCGACAAACAAAAATTAAAGGTGCCATGTTCTGCAATTTGCGGAGAAATTTCCAATAGCAGATCAAACACCTGATCGAGTGTTGGTTCGGTATAACCAAAACGTTTCACCATTTGCTCGAGCAAATAGCAAAAGGCCAATTCACTGTCGGTATTGCCGACGGGAGTGAAGCGCCCTGTGAGCTCAGGCTGAAAGCCATGTAGGTCGCCATTATGTGCAAAAATCCACTGTCTGCCCCACAATTCACGACTAAATGGATGTGAGTTTTCAAGATTAATTTTGCCTTGTGTCGCTTTACGAATGTGTGCAATCACATTGCGAGATTTAATCGGGTAGTTTCGGATCAGCTCAGCAATCGGAGACTCTACAGCAGATTGATTGTCGACAAATAAACGACATGCTTTATCTTCAAAAAAAGCGATACCAAAGCCATCACAATGATCTGAGGTAATTCCTGCTCGCTGCGAAAATCCCCGAAACGAAAAAGTTATATCGGTAGGAGTCGCACAATTCATTCCGAGCAGCTGGCACATATCGATCATTTCAGCAGTAAATCTATGATTTCTCTATTGTGCATGACAGTTTTAGTTGTTGTAAATCTAAAATCGGCGCCATTGTAAGAGTTTTTATAATCCAACAGGGCAAATACATTATTTGATCTTTTCAAAAGTTACTTAGCCAACTGATAAATAATAAAAAAGCCTCAAAAGAGGCTTTTTTATATCAAAAAATGCTAAGTATCTTAAGCTTTTTTCACATTGGTTCGATTGGTGATTAATGTACCCACACCATGATCCGTAAAGATTTCAAGTAATGTTGCATGAGGTACACGACCATCAACAATATGTGCGCTGATTACGCCGCCTTTGACTGCATCTAATGCACAGCCAACTTTCGGAATCATGCCGCCATAGATCACGCCAGTTTCAATCAAACGATCGACTTCTTGGGTGGTTAACCCAGTCAGCAGATTTTTATTTTCGTCTAAAACACCCGTGATATTGGTCAATAAAATTAGCTTTTCCGCACCCAATGCTTCAGCCACTTTACCTGCAACCAAGTCAGCATTGATGTTATAGGTGTTGCCGTCTTCGTCTACACCTAATGGTGCAATCACAGGAATAAAATCGCTTTGGGTAAACATTTCAAGTACGTCAGTTTTCACACCAACCACTTCGCCAACTAGACCTAAATCAATCTGTTTTACTGAACCATCTTCGGCTGTTTTTTCCATCAATAATTTTTGCGCACGGATCAAATTACCATCTTTACCCGTTAAACCAATTGCACGGCCACCGTGTTTATTGATTAAGTTCACAATCGATTTGTTCACGCTGCCGCCCAAGACCATCTCGACAACTTCCATCGTTGCAGGATCAGTCACGCGCATACCGTCGATACGATCAGACTCACGGCCTAATTGTTTGAGGAATGAATCCACTTGTGGACCACCGCCATGAACCACAATCGGATTTAAACCAACCGTTTTCAGCAGCACGATATCACGTGCAAATGAGCTCTCAAGCTCAGGATCGGTCATGGCATTACCACCATACTTCACTACCAGCGTCTTACCCGCAAAACGTTGAATATACGGCAAAGCTTCCGTCAGGATTTGTGCTTTGTCGATGCCAGTATGTTGATGTGGCATTTGCCTCTCCTTATTGAGCATCTGGAATGTCATGAGCAATGTCTGGATAGTGCTCAACTAACATGGAAACAAACAGATCTCGTATTTCTTTTAAGCGTGCTGATGAGTTGGCATCAAAGCGTAAAGTGAAATACTCACCTGTATTCGATGCTCGAATGATGCCAAATCCATCATCAAAATCAAGGCGTATTCCATCAATTTTACTGATTTGTGCCAGAATTCGCGTAGAATTGGCTTCAACCTGCTTTAAAACTTCCGCTGGATCATGCTGATGCGTACTGACATATAAATCTTCGGTACTAAAGCGCTCTGGATATTTCGCCAAAGCTTCTGACAATGTCAGCCCCTGAGTTTGAATATATTCTAAGACCCTTAAGGCAGCATATAGACCGTCGTCATAGCCACCACCACGACCGTCATTAAAAACATAATGCCCTGCGTATTCACCACCAAAAACCGCTTTGCCTTTAGATTGGGAAATATATTTTCGCAAGAAACTACTGCCCGTTCGAATCATGACAGGCTGCGCATCTAGATCAGACACGGTATCCCGAATCATTGTTGAACATTTCACATCAAATACCACCTCTGCATGTGGTTTTTGAGTCAAACAAATTTCAGCAAATAAACACAATAATCGATCTGCAGAAACGACTTTGCCAGTCTCATCAATCAGCACTAAACGATCACCATCACCATCTAAAGCAATGCCAATATCGGCTTTTTGTAGCTGTATGGCTTGGCGGAGATGGGTTAAATGTTTGAGCTGTGATGGATCTGGAGCATGATCAGGGAAATGTCCATCAGCTTGGCAACGTAATGCCAAAACTTCACAGCCTAATTTATTTAATAATAAGGCTGCACAATGCCCAGCTGAACCATGCATGCCATCGATCACCACTTTAAGCGGTTGCTGTAAATGAATGTCATCTAAAATAAATTTCTGATAAGCCAAACAATATTCAGGCTTGATTTCGTGTGGCTCAAGTTCAGTCATCAAATGCACACGTTCCGATGAAAAACAATTTTGTGCTTCGACTGCAACGTGTTGAATCATCTCTGGACAAGGTGGCTCACCTTTGATAATCCACTTGATACCATTATCTGATTTTGGATTATGACTCGCCGTCACCATAATGCCATTGCCTTGAAATTGTCCCGCAATAAAATACAACATCGGGCTTGAGCAGCAGCCAATAATTTCCGCTTCAAGGCCAGCCTCATGGCAGACTTTTTGAATTATTTTTGCATAGGTTGGACTGGTTAAACGCGCATCATAGCCAATAGCAAGTCTCTTTTGCCCTACATCTAAATATTGTTTGACTAAGCCACAAGCAATTGACTGAACTAAATCAGCATTTAAGAGCGATATTTTCCCACGAATGTCATATGCACGAAAAATATGTTGCGGAAAGTGACTAAACAGTGAACCCATACTATGTTCTTCTAATTACATCTTTATTAATTAAAAAATCTTAAATTCTATTGAGAATTTAAGCTTTTAATTAAAGGATAAAATCCTGAAAAAAAGTGTAGCTTTTTTATAACAATTTTAGTTAATAATCAATTAATAATATTTAAATACTGATCTAAAAATTACAATAACATTTATCCGCTAAATTATTTTTAAAATTAAATCAATATTTTATATTAAAAAAATTATCAAATCATCCCTTAGTTTTAAATATTTTACTTTTCAAACATTTTTAATTCATTTTTCTAATGTGTATAAATATAGTAAATCGATCAAATTTAAACCAATATACAAAATTCTAATTATTCTTTACCCTCACCTCTAAAATATAAACCAAGTAAATTCATCAGAATTAAAAATCCCGATAAGATCCAAAATATTCTAAATATCGATTTGAATTTGAATAAATTAAAAATTTAAATTAAATGATATAAATAAAAACCATCACGAGGATGGTTTTTTTATTCGCTACTTGATTGTAGGCATTTACTTGTCAACACACTGGATCAAAAGTCTTGCGCTGATTAGTTTTTACCTGTATGACCAAAACCGCCTGCTCCTCGTTCAGTGGCTTCAAACTCATCCACAATATCAAACTGAGCTTGTACAACTGGCACTAAAACATATTGTGCTAAACGCTCACCCGGCTCTAGGCTAAATGCCGTTTGGCTACGGTTCCAAACAGATACCATCAATTCACCTTGGTAGTCTGAGTCAATCAAACCGACCAAGTTACCCAACACGATTCCGTGTTTATGACCTAAGCCTGAACGTGGCAGAATTAAACCTGCAAAGTTAGTATCTTCGATATAAATCGATAGGCCTGTTTTTACCAGAACAGTTTGACCCGGTTCAATTACGGTGGTTTCTTCTACACATGCACGGAGATCAAGACCTGCCGAACCTGCTGTGGCATAAGTTGGCATTGGCCATTCCGTACCTAAACGTGTGTCGAGAACTTTAACTTGAACTTTCATGGTTCATTCCTGTTTCAATAAAACGAATTTCAAAAAATAAATAAAATATTCTACGCTTTAAGCTTTAACGCTTAATCAGCGCACGTAAATTTTCTAAATAATGCTGTGCTTGCTGTTTAGGATCGATATCCCCTGCCAGCTTTTTCTTGCGGCCTAACCACTCCAATTCATCTTGTGGCAGTTCGTCCAAGAAACGGCTTGGTGTCATTTGTCGCATTTGACCACCGGCTTTACGTTGCTCTGCTAGAGTCATAGTTAAGCCTTGACGTGCACGAGTAATCCCCACGTACATCAAACGTCGTTCTTCCTCGACCGTGTCAGCAGCAATGGAGTTTTTATGCGGTAGAATTTCTTCTTCCAGACCAATCAAATAAACGAATGGAAATTCCAGACCTTTCGACGCGTGGAGTGTTAACAAATTGACTTTATCGGTGTCTTCTTCTTCTTGTTGCTGTTCTAACATATCGAGCAGCACCATCTTACGAATCACACTTTCAATGTTCTTTTCATCTACATCTTCTGCACGGTTAATCAAACTTTGAATACTGCTATATAGCACTTCAATATTATCCAGCTTGGTTTTTTCCTGCGCAGGTGTAGCTGCAGATTCTTTAACATAGTCGATATAACCTGCTTCAATCATCATGCGACGAATGATCGGAACAGGTTCATCATCTTCTAATAATTCACGGGTAAAGGTCGAAATAAAGTCCGCAAATTCGGCCAATTGGGTTGTGGCTTTTTTCGGAATCGCCATACTTAAGCGCTGGTCGCCTGCTGCACTGAGTAAGGATAAATTACTTTCCTGCGCAAATAGACCAAGCTTTTCCAAAGTCACAGGGCCAATCGCACGTTTTGGTGTATTGATAATTCGTAAGAATGCACTGTCATCTTCAGGGTTGATGATCAAACGTAAATAGCTCATCAAGTCCTTAATTTCAGCACGAGCGAAGAAAGACTGACCACCCGATAATTTATACGGGATCTGCATTTGGCGGAGCTGTGTCTCAAGAGCGCGCGCTTGGAAATTACCACGATATAAAATGGCGTAGTCTTTCCAGTTTTTACCGTTCATCAGCTTATGCGTGATCAAGTCTTTTACGACGCGTTCTGATTCATCATCGTCATTACGACAAGTAATCACGCGGATCACTTCACCGTGGCCTTTATCTGACCAGAGCTTTTTATCGAAAATATGTGGGTTATTGCCAATAACGGTATTTGCTGCTTTTAAAATACGACTGGTCGAGCGATAGTTTTGCTCAAGTTTAATCACTTTCAGATTACGGAAATCTTCCTTCAATAAAGCCATATTCTCAGGCTTAGCACCACGCCATGCATAAATCGATTGGTCATCATCACCTACCGCGGTGAACTGTCCCATGACACCCACGAGTAATTTCACCAAGATATATTGCGCGGTGTTGGTATCTTGATATTCGTCGACCAATAAATAGCGGATTCGATTTTGCCAACGATCACGCACTTCTGCATTTTCTTGTAATAAGCGCGTCGGCATGACAATCAAATCATCAAAATCCACAGCATTGTAGGCACGTAAATTACGCTCATACAGTTGATACAGATGTGCAAACTGAACGTCTTCTGCTGTTTCACAGGTGGTATGCGCTTGCTCAGGTGGAATCAGATCGTTTTTCCAATCTGAAATCATTTTCATGGCTTTGGCAATCAGCTCTTTACTTTCTGCACCGGATAAATTGTCGCGATGCATTAAGTCCATCAAAATGCGTTTGCAATCATCTGCATCTAAAATTGAAAAGTTATTTTTTAGCGGTGTATTTTTTAATTCCAAACGGAGCATGTTTAGCCCGAAGTTATGGAAGGTAGAAACCGACAGCCCTTTTGCCTCTTCACGGCTCATCAGCTTCGTCACACGCTCTTTCATTTCTCGCGCGGCCTTATTGGTAAAGGTCATCGCGGTGATGCGGTGCGCAGGAATACCACAATGCTTCACCAAATAGGCAATTTTACGGGTAATAACCGATGTTTTGCCTGAACCTGCCCCTGCAAGTACTAACAAGGGTCCTTGAGTGTATTTCATTGCTTCAAGTTGCTTGTCGTTCAACTGACTTGCCAGTGACATAGTCTTTCCTCTTATTAATTCGAGGATGATTATAGTCATCTGAAACGATCTTGCCTAATGCAAAATGTATTTTATCGGTCATTAAAAATGCCATAAAAAAAGCCACCCGAGGGTGGCCTTTCGTTTCGAACTAAAACTTATTTAGTTTCGTAAACTGAGATTTCTACGCGACGGTTTTGTTCACGACCTGCAGCAGTTGAGTTATCCGCTACTGGAGAAGTTGAACCGTAACCACGTGCAGTAATACGAGTTGAAGAAATACCTTGAGACGCTAGGTAGTTTTTCACTGAGTTTGCACGGTTTTGAGAAAGTGGGTTGTTGATCGCATCAGAACCTGTGTTATCTGTGTGACCGTGTACAACGATTGCAAGTTTGTTTGCAGTACCGTCTTCACGCAATACTTTAGCAACATCATTCAACGCAGATTGGAACTGAGATTGAATAGTTGAAGAGTTAGTTGCGAAAGTTACTGATGGCATAACAAGGTTGATCGAACCATCTGGATTACGACCTACGTCAACACCAGTACCAGCCAATTCTTGTTTAAGACGTTTTTCTTTCTTATCAAGAAGAAGACCTGCACCACCACCAACTACAGCACCAATTGCAGCTGCTTGACCCATTTTGTCTTTATCAGCATTAGAATAAGCAATACCAGCGCCTAAAAGAGCACCTAGACCAGTACCGATTGCTGCTTTGTCATATTCCATGTTTTGACAACCAGTAAGTGCCATTGCCCCAACTACTGCCGAAATTACTAGTGCACGCATTGCATGCCTCCTTCTTTGTGTTTTGTTGTATGGTTGAAATGATGAAGTAAAACAAATGGCTGAACCATTGATTTTTTGTTAATAATAAAACGTTTAGTTACAATTTGTAATATGAATACGAGATTTATTTGTTAATTCCATCACAATTTCTTCACAGTTCTGCAGATGCCCTTTTTTATTTAATCAACTCGAACTATATTTATTAGAATCAATCATTATTTGGACAATTTCCGCTAGGACTTTTTATATGTCATCTCAAACAAATAAGCAACCGACACTAAAAAAAATTAGCAAAGGACTTACCGTCGGTTCTATTATGACAGGCAGTACTTTTTTCCATGGCCCTCCTGTTTTAGCACTGGGTCTAACCAAACTCTTTAAAAAATCAAAAAAGGTTGATGAAACCAACATAAAAATTACCAACAGTTGGCTCACGGTCAATAACTGGTTAATTGATCACGTTTTACCCAACACAAAATGGGATATCACCATCGATGAAGGCCTCGACTTAAATTTGCATGGTCGCTATCTCATGACCTGTAATCATCAGAGTTGGGTCGATACGACAGTCAACCAATATTTTGGTTTAACCCGTATGCCACTGACGCGTTTCTTTACCAAATGGGAACTCATTTTCATTCCATTTGTTGGTCAAGCTTTTAAAATTTTAGGCTTTCCAATGATGAAACGACACAGCAAAGAACAAATCGCGAAAAATCCTGAACTTAAATATCGAGATATGGAAGAAGCGCGTAAATCTTGTGAACAGTTATTGAGCCAGCCTTTTACCCTGCTGAACTATTTGGAAGGCACTCGCTTCACCCCTGAAAAACATGCGCAACAGCAATCACCGTATCAAAACCTTCTTAAGCCGAAAGCGGGTGGTTTAGCACTGGCACTCAATATTTTAGGGGATCAAGTTGATGCTCTCGTGGATATGACCATCGTCTATCCAAATGGTGCACCAGGTTATGGCGAATTTTGGCTCGGTGAAGTTCCGCGTATCGCCGTGGATTTACGTAAAATTGAAATTCCAACGTGGGTGCATGGCGGCAACTATGAAGATGATGCAGAATTCCGTGAAAAATTTCAGCATTGGGTAGATGAGCTGTGGACGGAGAAAGACCAACTCATTACTCGTATGAAAGCTAAATACTCAGTTACTGAATAATTAAGAAGAAGTTTTATGTCGCAGAACAGCATGCCGCAAAACAAGAAATCTAAATATCATCATGTCAATCCAAACAGTTGGTCATTCAAACTGTTTTTGATTTATGACATATTCATGGTGTTTATTATTGTTTTTAACTTGTTCTGCCTGTGCATGAACTTTTTCCTCATGAGCAATCTTGGCAGTTGGTTCTTTAACAGTATCCACCTGCCCGATGTGCTGAGTTTTTACCGTGAACATTTGCATCCGTGGGTGATTACCACCGAAGCGTGGTTCATTATCTTTTTGATTGTAGAACTGTTGGTGCGTTGGGCGATTGCCATCATCAACAAGCACCATCAGCGCTGGTTCTTCTTCCCGTTTATACATTGGTACGAAATTTTAGCCATTGTGCCGCATTTACGTTTCCTGCGTTTATTTCGCGCGGGCATTATTGCTTATCGACTGTATGAAATGGGCTATCAAATCGTGCCTTCTGCATGGCAGAAAAAGGCATTGTTCTACTATCGAGTCGTGATGGAAGAACTGTCAGATCGTGTGGTACTTACCGTGTTAGATGGTGTTAAGCATGAGCTCAATACCAGTACAACCCATAAAGACCTAATTAGTAATCTTGTGCAGCATCACCGTGAGATGTTCACCCAAGTTTTAGCTGAGATTTTGCAAGAAAATTTAAGCAAAGAGCTACGTACTGAACGTGAATTGATCGCCAAAAATGTCGGACAAATCGTCAGTCAGGCCATCGAAGATACCCCCGAGCTCACGCAGCTATTGCGCTTAGTGCCAATCGTTGGCAGCCGCATTGAACAGCAGATTCAAAGTATCGGGCAACGTTTGGGTGAAAATATTACCCAAGGTTTAATTTCCCCATTGGCTTATCCCAATACATCTACGGCTCAAAAACCCAATCTATATTTAGACATTTCACAGCGTGTTAGCCGTATTGAAATCGAAAATAATGTCCAGCTGGATGAGTTGGTTCGCTCTGCGGTTTTTGAAAGTCTAGAGGCTATTCGTAAGCAAGTGAAAGTAAAACAGTGGCAGCAGATTATGCAGGAACAGGACCAAGCTACAGAATAAACACTTAGTCAAAAATAATTGCGAACTCCGCTAGAGTATTCATGCAAATTGTTCTAGGATTTGCTCTATTTACAACATAACTACTTCGGCACAAAAGTAATAGTTAGAAGTCTCAAGGATTCAATATGGCTGATATACGGATAAAAGGCAAAATGGTCAATGCGATTCGCATTCACCTCGATACCAATGATCATGATGCGATCCGCCAGCAACTTACTCCAATGTTCCAAAAGGCTTTTCCACCCGGAACATTAGCCGTGATTGAAAGTACGGTTGATCAAGAACTAATTGCACTGATTCAACTACTTATTAGTATTGAAATTCAACCGATTGGTGTCACTGAAGGTCCGCTATCGGACCAAGCACGTGCTATCCAATTTCCCGTAGTTCCTGCGGATCGCAAACTACAACAAGTTAAACCGACACGCGAACAAGTGGTTGAAGAACCCGCACCTGCAGAAGAAAAAACCGAAGATAAAATTGCTGCAGTCGAAGTACCGACCATTCGTCATGCTACGTCGTATCACAATGAAATCTTACGTACAGGTCAATGTTTAGTCCAAGACCATGGCGATATCATTATTAATGCTGGTATTAATAGCGGTTCAGAAGTAATTGCTTCAGGAAATATACATATTTATGGTAGTGCTCGTGGTAGAGTCATTGCCGGAGCTGGTGGGAACACGGCTGCACGTATTTTCTGCCATTCATTAGAAGCTGAATTGGTTTCAATTGCAGGGACTTACTGTGTCGCTGATGACATTCCACCTCATGTGGTCAAACAGCCAGTACATATTTATTTGAATGACCAGCAAGAGCTAGTATTTGAAGCTTTGCAATTTTAATGTATAAATAATCACCAAACCCCTAATTAAAAAAGGGGATTTAAACCATAACAGGAGTGGATTCGGTGGCGAAAATTGTTGTCGTAACATCAGGTAAAGGTGGCGTAGGTAAAACAACTACAAGCGCATCTTTTGCAACAGGTTTAGCCCTTCGCGGCCACAAAACTGTTGTGATCGACTTTGATGTGGGTTTACGTAACCTAGACTTGATCATGGGCTGTGAACGCCGCGTTGTATATGACTTTGTAAACGTATTGAATAACGAAGCTCGATTACAACAAGCGCTTATTCGCGATAAAGATATTGAAAATCTCTACATTCTACCTGCATCTCAAACCCGTGATAAAGACGCGTTAACAGATGAAGGTGTAGCACGTGTGATGGACGAACTTTCTCAAGAGTTTGATTACATTATTTGTGACTCACCTGCGGGTATCGAACGTGGTGCAATTTTAGCAATGTATCATGCTGATGAAGCGATCATTGTGACGAACCCAGAAATTTCTTCGGTACGTGACTCTGACCGTATTATTGGTATGCTCGACAGCAAAACCAAAAAAGTAGAACAAAACGAAGGTCGTATCCGTAAGCATCTCTGTATTACACGTTTCAATCCAGAACGTGCGGATAAACAAGAGATGTTGACGATTGATGATATTTCAAAAGATATTTTACGCGTACCGACTTTAGGTGTTATTCCTGAATGTAAAAGCGTTCTACAAGCATCAAACGAAGGTAAACCAGTGATTCTGTTTACAGAAGAAGCGGCTGGCCAAGCGTATGATGACCTTGTTGCACGTTTCCTTGGTGAAGAGCGCCCTTACCGTCACATTACGGTAAAACCTAAGGGTTGGTTAGCACGTCTATTTGGAGCGTAATCATGGCAGGATTTTGGAGCAAACTTTTTAGCAGCGACGAGAAACCCTCAAGCGCACAAACGGCAAAAGACCGTTTAAAAGTCATCGTGGCATCTGAAAATGGTTTAGGTAAACGCCTCAGCCAAGACAAGATTGACATGATGAAAAAAGAAATCATGCAAGTAGTAAACCGCTATGTTCGTGGTGTAGATGAGCAACATATTCAAATGTCTGTTCGTTCTGAAGCGAATATTGAAATGCTTGAAATGAATATCAATTTGCCTGAAGAACGTTAATCTGAATTCTGATTAGCCAAGTAAATTGAATCAAGGCAAAATGTGAGGCTGGATCAGTAAAGTGCTGCTTTACCCAGCCGCAAGATGAGAAGCTTTGCTTCGAGTGGGCTGGATTAGTTTTATTCCTTTGTTAGATCAAAAGCTTTGCTTCGAGTAAACGGGATAAAAAAAATAACTTTAGATCCAACCATAAAATGAGTCGCTTAACTTAGAGATGGCGAATAAAACCATTTTACTTGCGTACTCATTTTTGCCTTTTTGTATTTTAAACCAGCAAGGAGATTGCGATGGCATTATCTCAGCCAGCAACGTTCAACGAAGAATGGTCAGATGAGCGTGTTTTTGCCTACCTTACTCAGCTTCCTCCTGAAGGAGTGAATGGCGACTTTCACGTGCTTTACCATGCTTTCAAACATATGCGTCCAAATGACTATGAGCGTCTTTTGACTCAATTCGTTGCCGATGGCCGTGATGTGAACGCAACTAATCCTGAAGGTCAGCGTATTCATGACGTGATTGCTCAATATCCACGTCAAAGCGCAGGTTTCCTCGAAGTATTGGCAAAATTTGCTTAATTTCGAGTAAAAAAAAGCCCGCATGATGTGGGCTTTTTTATCTGATTTAAAATTAGCATTATTGAATATCATCATAATCAATGCATGGTCAATATGAGCAATGGAAACATCAAGCCAAAACCAATGGTTTGTACACTAATAATGGCCGCCATCAGTTGTGAATCACCTTGATAATAGCGTGTCAAAATATAAGACGAAGATGCAGTTGGCAAAGCAAAAAAGACCACTAAAATCATCCGCTCAAAATCAGTCAAACCCATCCAAGTACTCAATAGATAAGCAATACATGGCATTAACATGAGACGCCCTATCGTATTTAAACTTAAACGACGCAGATCGGCGCGCATTTGCTGAAACTGTAATGCCGCTCCCACAGACAATAAACCCAAAGGCAAACTCATTGCCGCCAATATTTTTAGCAGCTCGGGTAAACCATTAAATAAAGTGAGACCTGATAAATTAAACAACACCCCTACAACACAGCCTAAAATTAAGGGATTTTTTGCGATGGACTGACAGGTCTGCCCCAATTGCTTCACACTTAAATTTGAAAACGCCAAGACTGAAATAATATTGACTAAGGGCACTGCAACGGCAATTAACATGGCAAACATCTGCATGCCTGTCGAGCCAAATAAAGCACCCATGAGCGACAAACCAATATAGGTATTAAAACGGATATGACTTTGGATATACACGCCAAAACGCTTCACGGGAATATGCATAAACTGCTTGATCCCCCACAACACAATGCTGATCAAACTGGTGCCCGCAACCAGTACTGTCAACATTCGTGAAACAGTGTTCATATCCAATTGCACGGCTGATACATTCAAAAAAAGCAGCACAGGAAATAAAACGTAGTAATTGAGTTTTTCTGAATTTGCCCAAAATTCATTCTGAACAAACTGTGTATATTTAAGCACATAGCCCATCGCGATTAATGCAACGAGGGGAAACAATGCGACGACGATATTCATGCTGTACGCCTTGAAATAAAGTAGCTATTTCATCTTTAACCATTTATGTAGCACAATATAATCCTCATCTAGACTCATAACAAAATGAGTAATTACTCATGGCAATGACATTTTCTCAGCTTGAAATTTTTATTAAAGTCGCAGAACAACAAAGCTTTACTCTCGCTGCTCGACAGCTGGGAATTACTCAGTCAGCTGTCTCTCATGCCCTAAAGTGTTTAGAGCAACATTGGAATGTCAGATTATTTAGCCGTGAGCAAGGCGAAATTAGCATTACCCACATCGGTCAGCAGTTATTACTGCATGCCAAAGAAATCATCAATACGGCACAAATCATGCAACAAGAAGTGCATGCCGCACATGGTATTCAACAAGGAACGCTGAGAATTGGCTCTTTTGGTTCTTCTAGTTCGATTCATCTGCTTCCAGAGCTATTAAAGGCATATAGAGAGCGCTATCCACACATTGAAATCTATGTCGAAGAAGGTACCGATGCAGAAGTGTCTCGTTGGATTTCTGAACGTCAGATTGATGTTGGTTTTGCCGTACTCCCTAAGCCGCAACTGTTCACCTTCCCCTTAATTCAAGACATTTTCATTGCCTTGATTCCAGATAGTTATTCAGTTTCCAAACACAGTCATTTAGATATCCAAGACCTGCAAAATTACCCCTTTATTATGACCCGTGCAGGCAGCCAGTCCCATGTTGAAAAACTGCTTAAACAACACTACATACAACCTAAAATTACCTATCAAATGTCGCAACTGTTAACCATTTTAAACATGGTGAATTTACAGGAAGGGATTGCTATTGTTGCAGATATGGCGATGCCTACTGAGCTGTTGGCGTTGCATCCACATGTGGTTAAACGTCCACTCTTTCCAAATACCCAACGGCAGATTGGACTCGCCGTAAAAAATCAAAAACTCATGAGCCCTGCCTGCAAAGCCTTTATCGAACTGGCCCAGTCCATGTTCTACCAAGATAGGTTCTCAATCTAAAAATAAAAAAACCTGCCGAAGCAGGTTTTTTGTTTTAGGACTTAGACCAAGATATCTCGTTTACCATTTGGCCCCATACTACTTACGATACCATTTTCTTCCATTTGGTCGATGATACGTGCAGCACGGTTATAACCGAGGCTAAATTTACGTTGCAGCGAAGAAGTAGAAGCTTTACGAGTTTCCAGTACAAAGCTAACGCATTGGTCATACAAAGCATCTCGATCTGATCCGCCATCACCATCTTCAAAACCGCGAGATGTCGGCTCTTCATCATAAGGCGTGAGGATTTCATCGACATAATTCGGTTCACCGCGCTCACGCCATGCATCACAAATACGGTTCACTTCATCGTCTGAAATAAACGCGCCATGTACCCGTTCAGGTTCAATTTTCCCCGGTCCGAGGAATAACATATCACCATGGCCCAGTAAGTCTTCCGCACCACCAGCGTCTAAGATAGTACGTGAATCCAGTTTACTGTTGACACGTAGCGCAGCACGCGTTGGAATATTGGCTTTGATCAAACCTGTCACTACATCTACGGTTGGACGCTGCGTCGCCAACAGCAAATGAATCCCTGCTGCACGTGATTTTTGTGCAAGACGGGTAATCATTTCTTCAGCTTTTTTACCCACTTGCATGATCATGTCGGCAAATTCGTCGGCAACAATTACGATCAACGGCATAGGCTGTAAACGTGGCGCACGACTTTGGGTTGCAGAGTCATCTGGCTTCCAAGTTGGATCGATGAGATCTTCCCCGTTGGCCATTGCTTCTTCAATTTTGCGGTTAAAGTCAGTCAGCTTACGCACTTTCATCAAAGACATCAGCTTATAACGACGCTCCATTTCATTCACACACCAGTTCAATGCACTCACCGCATCTTTCATGTCGGTTACAACAGGCGTTAATAAATGTGGAATATCGTTATAGTTGGCAAGTTCCAACTGTTTCGGGTCAATCATGATGAGTCGCAGTTGCTCAGGTGTATATTTCAACAACATCGACAACAACATGGCATTAACTGCGACTGACTTACCAGAACCCGTGGTACCTGCCACCAACATATGCGGTGCTTTCGCCAAATCTGCCAAGACAGGATTACCGGAAATGTCTTTACCCATCGCCATACTAAGTAAGGCATTTGGATCACGGTATGCCGGCGTTTCTAACAGCTCAATAAGACGAACCATTTCACGTGAACTATTTGGGACTTCAATCCCGATATACGGTTTACCCGGAATAACTTCCACCACACGTACAGAAGCCATAGACATTGAGCGTGCCAAGTCACGTGAAATATTGGTCACTTTCGATGCTTTTACACCGGGTGCCAAATCTAGTTCAAAACGTGTCACGACAGGGCCCGGCTGTGCTTCTACAACTTTAGCTTTGACATTAAACTCTTGCAGCTTAATTTCTAAAAGTTCAGACAAGCGAGACAATTGCTCTGCGGTAAAATTAACTTTCTTATTCGGATCTACAGGATCTAATATTTCCAATCCCGGCAAAGTCGGTAAATCCAAACGTTTTTGTGCCACTTGCATCGCACGAGACATTGGACGACCAGAGGCATCGGTTAAAGGCGCATCAAAGTCAAAATCATCTTCGAGATCTAAATCGATGTCTTCAGGCTTACCTGCTGTTTCTTGCCATACTTCACGGAAAGCATCTTTATTCGAGCTGATTAACGCTTTTTCATCGTCAGATATAAAAGTCTGTGGCTGCGTATTGATTTCAGCACGAACCAAAGGCGTAGATTGCGCATAACTACTGGTTGTACGAACCGGTTGTGACTGTTCTATTGCTCGCTCTGCTTCTTCAACCAGCAAATCATCGAGATCATTAAATTCAGCTTCAGCACCGATATTTTTCGGTGTGGTGAGCGTTGTCGTTTGTGCAGCTGCCACACCTAATCCTACAACAGTTGCAGTAGTACCTGTTGCAAAATCATTTGAATGCGTTGCAGGACTTTCACTTTGTGCTGTATTAAATGGGCTATGCACATCAGTCGCTGTTTTACCATTTGGAACAGCGGCTAACAGCTCATCGAAGATTTCATCATCATCCCAATCCACTGATTTTTTAACTGCCGGCGCCGCTTCTGTCGGAGAAGTCAAATGCACATCTGCTGCTTTGTTGAAATATTCAGTTTGATTGGCAGGCTGCTCTTCTTCTGCAGCTTTCAGTAAAGCATCAATATCTTGTTTGTGCCGTTGGTCATCATTTGAATGCAAGGCACGCCAAACCTCTCCCGTCGCAACAACACGTTGTTGATCTTGCTCAAGCTGACGCACTTTCTCCAAAGTATGTTCAAAATCTTCATCGGATGGTGTAGCAGTCTCCGGCGAATTTACCGTAGATAAATGCTGTGCATTGCCTTCTTTGTCTGCACATTCTTTATCAGCAATATCATCAAATAAACGCTCAGCAACACGATCACGTACTACAGGGTCAACCTCTACAGCATGATGCTCATGGGCGGGTGTGACTGGTGCAATCACTTTTGATACATTAGTAGTCACACTGCCTTTTTTAGTAGATGGTACGGTACGGTCAAAAGCAGTATCTCCTTCAGGGACATTGCGATAGAACAAATCTTGGAGATAAGCCGGTGTCGATTTCATGGTTGCCCATGTCTTATTCCACTTGATGCCAAAGGCCAAAGTGAACAACATGATCCAAAATGCAATAAGAAATATTGCTGCACCATAGACCGTTAAAATTTGTTCAAGACTTTGACCCAGTTCATAACCAATAATCCCGCCCGATGCATTTTCTAAAGTATCTTCGGGAACATTCCAAAATAGGAAAAGTAAACTTGAAGTTGCCAGTAAAATAAAGAACTGAGCGGCATAGCGAAATGGACGGTTTAGAAAACTACGTGGCCACCAGACTTGAATTGCTTCGAGAAATAAATAGACAGGTATCAGCAGACTTGCCCAACCTAAAAATCCATAGAGTAAGTCAGCTATCCATGCGCCTGCGACGCCGCTGGCATTTGAAACTTGCTGAGTATCACTGGATAAATGCATCCATCCCGGATCAAATGGCGTATATGTGACTGTTGCAAGGAACAGATATATCCCAAATGAAACAAGGAATAATGTCATTATTAAGCGCTGTGCATATGCACCCGACACCGCTGTCATATACGTTCCTGTAACCAATTCTTCATGAATGTTTTTGTCATTACCCACAACAAAATGGGCTGAATCTAAACCTGTTATTATGCACCTGTTCAATAAAAAAGATGCAAGATAATTTAAGTATAGTTGTTAACTTTATTGTATATAGCTCAAAACGATTTCGATGATCAATAATATCGACTTTAATCTCACACAATCGTTTCAAACTTTGACGTATAATTCCACAAATTATCATATAAAAAAAGGATTCTACGGATGAGCGCTCGTCACTCACGTCTAATTATTTTAGGTTCTGGTCCTGCAGGTTATAGCGCTGCGGTATACGCTGCCCGTGCGAACCTGAAACCGACACTCATCGCAGGTATTCAATTAGGCGGTCAATTGACTACAACGACAGAAGTAGACAACTGGCCAGGTGGTGCAGAAGGTTTAACAGGCCCTGCCCTAATGGAACAAATGCAAGCGCATGCTGAACGTTTTGGCACAGAAATAGTGTATGACCATATCAACGAAGTTGACCTCAATGTTCGTCCATTCGTACTTAAAGGCGATATGGAAGAGTTCACTTGTGATGCATTGATTATTTGTACAGGTGCAACTGCGCAATACTTAGGTCTTGAATCTGAAGCTGCATTTATGGGTCAAGGTGTAAGTGCTTGCGCAACTTGTGATGGTTTCTTCTACAAAAACCAAAAAGTAATGGTTGTCGGGGGCGGTAATACTGCTGTGGAAGAAGCGCTTTATCTTTCAAACATTGCTTCTCATGTCACTCTTGTACACCGTCGCGACACTTTACGATCAGAGAAAATTCTGCAAGATCATCTTTTTGCAAAAGAAAAAGAAGGTAAAATCAGCATCATCTGGAATCACCAAGTGGATGAAGTGATTGGTGATACGACGGGTGTGACTTCTGTACGTATTAAATCTACGCAAGATGATTCAACTCAAAATGTTGATGTCACTGGTATGTTTGTGGCTATTGGTCACAAACCAAACAGCGGTATTTTTGAAGGCCAATTAAACTTACGTGACGGCTACATCCAAGTTCAAAGTGGCACCGCAGGTAACGCAACACAAACGTCTATTCCCGGTGTATTTGCTGCGGGTGATATTGCCGATAGTATCTACCGTCAAGCGATTACTTCTGCAGGTTCAGGCTGTATGGCTGCACTCGATGCTGAAAAATACCTTGATGCACTCGGCGAATAATCTTTTGCTTCATTCATTTGCTTAGCTAAATAATTTTAAAAAATTAGCCGACCTGATGGTCGGCTTTTTTATGTATGATAAATATCCGTGTACCTCAATAAGAAGCTTGGCATGCCGATACTCCCTCCTTCTGAATTTACTTTCCCCGATCCTGTTGAATGCGATCCCGAAGGTGAAGGCTTAATTTGCATCGGTGCTGACCTCTCCCCTTCCACACTGTTTGAAGCCTATAGTCACGGTCTTTTCCCATGGTTCAGTGAAGGTGATCCGATTTGTTGGTGGTGTCCTGAACCCCGCTGCATTATTCGACCGCAGGACTATCATCCGAGCAAATCGTTATTACGCAGCATGAAAAAAATGGACTATAAGATCACCATTAATCGTGCGTTTGAAACTGTGATTCTCTCATGTTCACTGCCACGTAGTTATGCCAATGAAACATGGATTTCAGAAGATATCATTCAGGGATATTCTGCGCTATTTGAAGCAGGCTATGCTTATAGCATTGAAGTTTGGGAAAATGAGACTGTTGTCGGAGGCCTCTATGGCGTCAATATTGGCCATGGCTGCTTTGGTGAGTCTATGTTCAGTACACGAACAGATGTCTCTAAAATGGCGTTTTACACCTTAATGCTCATCGGGCAAGAGAATCAGTTGCCATGGATTGATTGCCAATTGGTCAACGATCACCTCTTAAGCTTAGGTGCGAGTACACTTTCTCGCCAACAATACCTTAATTCGTTACAAGATGTTGTTAAACAACCATCAATCGATTGGAAAAAGTATCAGGACAGTGTATTTTCAAGTAAAACAATAGCGCAATGGGCGAGTCTCAGCGCATGACAATAAAAGAGGGATATTACGATGAATTCCTATCAACCGAAGTCCCTGTTGAACGAATTACAGTACTACATCACGCCTCCGCATGATTGTAGCTACTTAGAAAATAAATCTGCTCGGATGGTCTTTCTTGATCCTGTCCATCGTATTGATGTGGTCACATTATCTGAACTTTCCCGCATGGGTTTTCGTCGTAGTGGTGATTTTGTCTATCGCCCTGAATGTCATCTTTGTCGCCAATGTTTGTCCTCTCGCGTTCCTGTTCATGAATTTCAAATGAACAGCGTGCAAAAAAAAGCGTGGAAACGGAATCAAGATTTAACGGTGAAAATTAGCCGCCCTCAAGATGCCGATGCAAAGCATTATGCGCTGTACGAACGCTACATTAATGAGCGGCATGCTGATGGTGATATGTACCCACCTAGCCAAGATCAATTTGAAAAATTTTTAATTAATAGCTGCACTGACAGTTTCTTTTTAGAGCTGTGGTTAGATGAGCAACTGATCAGTGTATCTACCTGTGATCCCCTCGATGATGGTATTTCAGCGGTATATACCTTTTTTGATCCTGATGAAAGCCGTCGCTCACTAGGGACTTTTGCCATTCTGAAACAAATCGAGCATGCACAAAAGCTTGGACTGCAATATGTCTACTTGGGCTATTGGGTGCCCGATTCGCAAAAAATGAATTATAAATCTCAGTACATTCCACTGGAACTTCTGCTTGATGGACAATGGCGTCGACTCAACCGACCACTGACCCAAGAAGAAATTAGCCAACTGGGGGATTCCCTGATGACCACCTTACCTTCCGGCTGGAACAATCCTATTATTAAATAAAAGGGATCAAACAAAAGATATTCGATATAATAGCATCCGTTTATTCACGAATGCTTTCTTTAAATTTGATCACTCTTCACCGCTTTATTTAAATAAAGCTGCAAAATCATCACCACAAGTCTTCACCATAATAATGGCGTGCTCACGAGTTCCATCGGCATTTGGATAATAATTCTTTCGCAAATCGATTTGATGAAAATCCGCTTTTTCATATAAACGGATCGCTGGATGATTACCTTCTCGCACTTCTAAGAAGATTTGAATGGGTTTATTTTTGAGTAAGGCAATAGATTCATCGAGTAATTGAAAACCTAATCCTTTGCCTTGCTGGCTCGGATCGATCGCCATTAACAATAAATTTGCTTCATCTAGAACGGGTTGTAAAATGCAAAAACCTACAACTTTTCCTTGTCGCTCAATCACCGTACTTTGATAGGCAGCAATCGATTCTTGAAATTGTTTTATGGTCCAAGGATGGCTTTGTACGCGGCGCTCGATATCGTAAACCTGCTGGACATCAGCGTCTTGCATCAAACGAATCATCTTCGTTTATCTTTCTATAGCTAGGGTATGCGCATTATAAAAAGTTTGTCTATAAAGTTGAATAAAAAAAAGAGCGATTTACATCGCCCTTCTGAAAAAGTCACCACAGCGCTGTGATTAGAGACCCAAATATGCTTTCCACGTTTTTAACAAACCAGAAGTATCTAAATCATTCGGGTGAAAACCTGGTTTAAAATACATCAGCATTTCTTTACCCATACCAGTGATGATGCCTTTTGAAGGGCTATAACCATAGGTATAAATATCTTTTAATGCTTCAAAATTAAGCTTGTTATCTTCTTTTAATAAACGAGCGACAAAATAACTTTGTACGAAGAATAAAGTCACCATTGCGCCAATCAATGAACCTGTACGGAGTGCGTAGGCCTTTATTCCCTGACCAAAGACACCTTCAAAAACATCATAAGCCACGGCTTTATGTTCATTTTCTTCAATCGCATGCCACAACCACATATTTTTCATGGTTTCATCAGTCATTAAGGCTTGAATATGCGGGTTAACCAATAACTGTGAAGCGATGGTTGCAGTGAAATGCTCAAGTGCCGTGGTTGCGGTTAGATCCACCATTTCTTGTGTAATGCCGACAGGTTTACCAATACGTGCAAAGACTTTGCGCACACCTTGGATAACACGACCCGTTGCCTTATCAAGCGTTTCGACATCATGACCGTATTTTTGTGCAGAAGCATTAAAACCCTCATGCTCTTGCGTATGCATCGCTTCTTGACCAATGAAAGCACTAATTTCTTTTTGTAGGGCTTCATTATTTGCGATTGCTGGGTGTTTACGTACGGCACGCACACTATCAATAAAGAACATTTCACCCGCTGGAAATAAAGCAGATAATGCGGTCATAAAATGTGTCAAACCAGCTGAGCCGTTCATCCAGTACTCTGGTACCGCATCAAAATCAAAATTCATGCGACGTACAGGGAAACTTGCACCTGCTCGATTAGTAATCTTTACTTTAGCGTTCATGCCTAACTCCTTTTTGAGTTATGAAATACTCAAACTTTTATTGGTTTTCTTGATTTCATATTACGGTTTTATTGAAGCGTAATTATTTCAGTTAAGGACAGTGAATTATCACTAAAGGACAGCTTTAAAAAATATTGTCAGACAATTTCCCTATCACATTGAATAAGCATAAAAAAAAGCGCCTCAAAGAGGCGCTTTTTTACACACATTTAGTGATTATGCAGTTACTTTAGAAACTACACCAGCACCAACTGTACGGCCACCTTCACGGATCGCAAAGCGTAAGCCAGCGTCCATTGCGATTGGGTGGATTAATTCTACTGACATTTCTACGTTGTCACCAGGCATAACCATTTCAACGCCTTCTTTAAGCGCGATTGCACCAGTTACGTCAGTTGTACGGAAGTAGAACTGTGGACGGTAACCGTTAAGGAATGGAGTATGACGACCACCTTCGTCTTTAGAAAGTACGTATACTTCTGCGTCGAATTTAGTATGCGGTTTGATTGTACCTGGTTTAGCAAGTACTTGACCACGTTGAACGTCTTCACGTTTAGTACCACGTAGAAGAACACCACAGTTCTCGCCCGCACGACCTTCGTCAAGAAGTTTACGGAACATTTCTACGCCAGTTACAGTTGTTTTAACTGTATCTTTAATACCAACGATTTCAACTTCTTCGCCTACTTTCACGATACCAGTTTCAACACGGCCAGTTACTACTGTACCACGACCTGAAATTGAGAATACGTCTTCGATTGGCATAAGGAATGCTTGGTCGATAGCACGTTCTGGTTCTGGGATGTAAGAGTCAAGAGCTTCAACAAGAGCAACCACAGCATCTTCGCCGTATTGACCAGCTTCACCATTAAGCGCTGCAAGAGCAGAACCACGGATTACTGGAGTGTCGTCGCCTGGGAAGTCATAAGTAGAAAGAAGTTCACGAACTTCCATTTCTACTAATTCAAGAAGTTCTTCGTCATCCACAAGGTCGCATTTGTTTAGGAATACAACGATGTAAGGTACACCTACCTGACGAGAAAGAAGGATGTGTTCACGAGTTTGTGGCATTGGACCATCAGTCGCAGCACATACAAGGATCGCACCATCCATTTGTGCAGCACCAGTAATCATGTTTTTAACATAATCGGCGTGACCTGGGCAGTCTACGTGAGCGTAGTGACGGATCGGAGAATCGTATTCTACGTGTGAAGTATTAATTGTAATACCACGTGCTTTTTCTTCTGGTGCAGAGTCGATTGCAGCGTAATCTTTCGCTTCACCACCGAATTTTTTTGCACATACAGTTGCAATTGCAGCTGTTAAAGTAGTTTTACCGTGGTCGACGTGACCAATTGTACCCACGTTAACGTGTGGCTTATTACGTTCGAACTTAGCCTTAGCCATGAGATCTTCCTTTTTAAACTACTCATGCAGGGATACTGCATGAGCATTTGGTTTTTAACTATGAATTAGTTTGGGCTTATAGTAATCGAAAGATTACTCGTCGTCACCTTTTTTACCGCCAGATTGGAACTTAGCGATGATGCCTTCAGCCACGTTACGTGGTGTTTCAGCGTATTTAGCGAATTCCATAGAATAAGTCGCACGACCTTGAGACATAGAACGCATATGAGTTGCGTAACCAAACATCTCAGAAAGTGGAACTTCTGCACGGATAGCTTTAGTACCACCAGGTAAATCGTCCATACCTTGAACAAGACCACGACGACGGTTTAAGTCACCCATGATATCGCCCATGTAGTCTTCTGGAGTTTCTACTTCAACTTTCATGATTGGTTCAAGCAAGATAGGATCTGCTTTCATGAAACCGTCACGGAATGCGTAAGAACCCGCCATTTTGAACGATAATTCGTCAGAGTCGACGTCATGGTAAGAACCATCGAACAATGTCGCTTTGATGCCAACAACTGGATAACCAGCTAGGACACCATTCTTCATACGTTCTTGGATACCTTTGTCAACCGCACCGAAGAATTCTTTAGGTACTACACCACCTACAACTTCTTCAGCAAACTCGTAATCTTTGCCAGCATCTTCAGCAAGTGGTTCTAAACGTACGTATACGTGACCAAACTTACCTTTACCACCAGTTTGACGTACGAACTTACCTTCTTGTTCAACTGATTTTTTGATCGTTTCACGGTAAGCTACCATTGGTTTACCAATGTTCGCTTCAACGTTGAATTCACGCTTCATACGGTCAACAATAATGTCAAGGTGAAGCTCACCCATACCAGCAATAATTGTTTGACCAGATTCTTCGTCAGTACGTACGCGGAATGAAGGGTCTTCTTTCGCCAAACGACCTAAAGCAACAGACATTTTTTCTTGGTCAGCTTTAGTTTTAGGCTCAACCGCAAGCGCAATTACTGGCTCTGGGAATTCCATACGCTCTAGTGTAATTACATTGTTTTCATCACATAATGTATCACCAGTCGTAGTATCTTTAAGACCTACACATGCTGCGATATCACCCGCACGAATTTCTTCAATATCGTGACGGTCATTTGCGTGCATCTGTACGATACGGCCAACACGTTCGCGCTTCATTTTAACTGGGTTATAGCAAGGGCTACCTGCTTTAAGCACACCAGAGTAAACACGTACGAATGTTAAGTTACCTACAAATTTGTCGTTCATGATTTTGAACGCAAGCGCAGAGAACGGAGCATCGTCAGACGCTTCACGAGAACCTTCAGTTTCGTCTTTGTCGTCAAGGATACCTTTAATCGCCTCGACATCAGTCGGCGCAGGTAAGAATTCAATTACAGCATCCAACATACGTTGAACACCTTTGTTTTTGAACGCTGAACCACAAAGCATTGGTTGAATTTCATTCAACAATGTACGTGCACGTAAACCTGAAACGATTTCTTCTTTAGTTAACTCACCTTCTTCAAGGTACTTGTCCATGAGTTCTTCTGATGCTTCCGCAGCAGCTTCAACCATGTTAGTACGCCATTCGTTAGCTAGTTCAACTAATTCAGCAGGGATTTCGCCATATTCAAACTTCATACCTTGAGACGCTTCGTCCCAGATAATCGCTTTCATTTCGATTAGGTCAACAACACCCTGGAAGTTTTCTTCTGCACCGATTGGAACAACGATTGGCACTGGATTACCACCAAGACGTGTTTTAACTTGTTCAACAGCACGGAAGAAGTTCGCACCAGTACGGTCCATTTTGTTCACGAATGCAATACGTGGAACTTTATATTTATTTGCTTGACGCCATACAGTTTCAGACTGAGGTTGTACACCACCTACAGCACAGTAAACCATGCATGCACCGTCAAGAACACGCATAGAACGTTCAACTTCAATAGTGAAGTCTACGTGTCCTGGGGTATCAATTACGTTAATACGGTGCTGTTCGAATTGGTTACCCATCCCTTTCCAGAAGCATGTTACTGCCGCTGAGGTAATAGTAATACCACGTTCTTGCTCTTGTTCCATCCAGTCTGTAGTTGCAGAACCTTCGTGAGTTTCACCAAGTTTGTGACTCTCACCTGTGTAGAACAAAATACGTTCTGAAGTGGTAGTTTTACCAGCATCAATGTGCGCAGAGATACCAATGTTACGATAACGAGAAATTGGGGTTTGACGAGCCATGATTTCTAGCATTCCTAAATTTTGTTGTTTAAAACAGGACGCTTTAAGCTGCATAGCAACTTAAAGCGATTCGATGACAAAACAGTGACAACTGATTTGTCACCCTCCTGAATAGGGGCTGTTTTATCCGCTTAGAAACGGTAATGAGAGAAGGCTTTGTTGGCTTCAGCCATACGATGCACATCTTCACGTTTTTTGATCGCTGCGCCTTTACCTTCAGCTGCATCAAGCAACTCACCAGCAAGACGTAAAGCCATAGTTTTTTCAGAACGCTTAGCAGCAGCATCTACTAACCAACGCATAGCCAAGGCAGTACGACGGGATGGGCGTACTTCCATAGGCACTTGGTATGTAGCACCACCAACACGGCGTGCTTTTACTTCGACCATAGGACGAACTTTTTCAAGAGTAGTCTCGAAAAATTCAACTGGGTCTACTTTAGATTTTTCTTGAACGCGGTCTAAAGCACCGTAAACGATACTTTCAGCAATAGATTTTTTACCATCTTGCATTACGTGGTTCATGAATTTAGCGATTGTTTGGCTGCTGAACTTAGGATCCGGAAGGATTTCACGGGCAGCAACTACGCGACGTCTTGGCATTTTAATACACCTAATAAATATGACACTTCAGGTTACTCCAGCAGGTGCACAAAGTGTCATGTGCTTTCGCTGGCCTTACTATACGTCGCTTGGAATTTTCACAAAAAATGCAGAAATCAGACAAGCGAGACGATAAAGGATTGCAGTTCTAACGAACTAAGAAGTTAATCTTTTCAGATTATTTCTTAGGACGTTTAGCACCGTATTTAGAACGAGACTGGTTACGATCTTTAACACCAGCACAGTCTAAAGAACCACGAACGGTATGGTAACGTACACCTGGTAAATCTTTAACACGACCACCACGGATAAGAACAACACTGTGCTCTTGTAGGTTATGGCCTTCACCACCGATGTAGCTAGAAACTTCAAAACCTGAAGTTAAGCGAACACGGCAAACTTTACGCATTGCTGAGTTAGGTTTTTTAGGTGTAGTTGTGTAAACACGTGTACAAACACCACGACGTTGTGGACAAGCCTTCAACGCAGGAACTTTAGATTTTTCAACTAAAGTTGTACGACCCTTACGGATCAACTGATTTGTTGTTGCCATTTGGCAATTCTCCCGTTAATAAAAAGCCCCAAAAAATACTACTTTTTGAGGGCATACAATTGTAAGCGAAGACTTAAAATTGGTCAACAATATACGATCATCGAAAACATTTATTCATCATGATTTGCGCAATTTTTCACCCACAAATAAATAGTTTATTTTTCAGAAGAATCTGCTGATTTTTTTGTAACTTTATCTACGGCTGCTGTTTTGGCTTTACGCGGCTTAGTTTTGGGTGCAGCTTTTTCCACTGGGACATCCTCCTGCTGTACAGATTCCAACACATCAAACTCATCTTTTTCAGCTAAAGCAGGTTTTTGCGCAGCCCCGGGTGCATGAGGCTCAACAACTTTCTCCGCAAGTGCCTCCAAACCTTCTGAGACTTTTTGTTCCTGCTCTACTTCCACTTCAGCTGCATCAGAGTTTTTAACTTGTGCTTTTTTAGTGACTTTTACTGCGCGGATACTCTCATGACCTGTAACATCTATGGTCTCATCTAGTACAGGCTCAGCCAAATCAATATCTTTCGCCTTAATACCTTCTAGTAATTTAGGTGTTGCTTGAGCAAGCAACTCAAGAGAACGCTCATAGGCATGTAAAGGTGACAAGCTAATATCCTGATGCTGCAAAATATATTGGCGCGCATTAGAAAAGACTTGCTGTGCCTTCTGATTCACTTCATCCACTAAACGGCGACTATACACCACACTTACACCAACACTCGCCACAGGAGATAATCGTGATAGCTGATTT
The DNA here is from genome assembly GCF_024605785.1 of Acinetobacter sp. YH16040_T. Classification (NCBI taxonomy): domain Bacteria; kingdom Pseudomonadati; phylum Pseudomonadota; class Gammaproteobacteria; order Moraxellales; family Moraxellaceae; genus Acinetobacter; species Acinetobacter sp. YH16040_T. Next base: position 2,635,866 of record NZ_CP094541.1, read on the forward strand.
AACAATGAAACTTTTGGCATTTGATTGAGCCATGCCCACTTAAACTGACCATTTTCATCTAGTACATATTTTTTCAATGCTGCTGCATCAGTATCTGAACCCACCAATTGCTGCAACTGATGCAAATCACTATTTTGTAGCGTACTACTCAGAGCTTTTATTGCCATAAGCAAAGTTTGTTTTTCTGCAATTAAACTCAAGTCGACCTGTTTAAAAATAAACTGAACAATATCTTGGTCACTTTCTTTGCTTAAGTCGAAACCATAAGAACGTCCAACTTGATAAATCACTCGCAGAGTCATAATCAGTGAAGCAGGGATATCAATACTTGAACCAATGACACCTGTCGCACCTGTTAAAGCCCCTTGAATCGAAGCAATCCATTTATTTTGCTCACCCAGAGCCTGACTAATACGACGCGAACGATCGACATCTTGTGTCAACTCTTCTAAATCACGTACCCCAGCTTCATCCAGTACAGCATCTACAGATGAAATATCCGAACTAAAATGATTCAGTCGATCAAATAAATAATCAGAAATTTTGTCACTAAATTGAGGAGCAACAAAATTAGCCACATTATTTACAGTATTAAAATGTCGACCGAATAATTGTCTAGAAACATTTGGAACGTGTTCACGTAAGATTTGCTGAGGATTATCATATTTTTTTACATCAAATACGCCCGCTTGCCTTGACTGACCCTCCAAGGTTTGACCATTTTTTTGAGGTTGAATGACCTTAGTTACGGATTCGGGTGCGACATGATTAATGATGGACACCCCAGTAGAACTGAGCTTTTTAGCCACTCCAAAGGCGTTTGAGAGTAGACCTGCCGTTGGTTTATTATTCGTTTTCACCATTCCCTACCTCATTAAAACTATTCTTGAAATTATTGATAAATACTAGGTGTAGTCAAACTTTATCACAACTTGAATATGTATCTTTAAGTTAAGTTTTTTGCTGCAAAGTTGCAAATTAGCTCAGTCAACAATAGGCATAGGATTTGCCATAAGAATTCAAAAAGCTTTCTGCTATCATTATTCCAATCAAATTATATGAGTTCGCCTATTTAGAAAGTTTCCTTCGTATACTTTCTATAGCTTGCTCACACACTACCTATAAAGGATCTGTAGATGAAACGTGTTGTAATCACTGGTATGGGCATCAACTCATGCATTGGTAATACATTAGAAGATGTCACTCATTCTTTGCAAAACGGGATTTCTGGAACACGTTTCAACCCAAGTTATGCTGAACTTAATTTTAAAAGTCATGTCAGTGCGGCTGCAGAACAAAACTTTGACGGTATTGACCGCCGTTTAAAACGCTTTATGGGCGTATGCGCAATGTATGCATACAACTCAGCTTTGGCTGCGGTAGAAAATGCAGGCTTAACAGCAGAACAAATCGGTGGTAATCCACGTTACGGTATTGCGGGTGGGTCAGGTGGTGGTTCAACTGCATCTGTTGTTGAAATGAAAGAACTTCTAGACACCAAAGGTGCACGTAAAGTTGGTCCATTCTTTGTACCACGTAATATGACCAACACCATTACTGCAAACGTGGGTGTTGCATTTAAAATGCAAGGTATTGCACACACCATTACTAGCGCATGTGCAACATCTGCAGATGCCATTGGTTATGCATACAATTTGATTCAATTAGGCAAACAAGACTTAATGCTTGCTGGTGGTGGTGAAGAAGACCATTGGTCACAAAGTCTTTTATTTGATGCAATGGGTGCACTTTGTTCAAAATACAATGACACTCCTGAAACTGCTTCCCGCCCTTACTCTGCTGACCGTGACGGTTTCGTGATCGCTGGCGGCGGTGGCTTCGTTGTACTAGAGTCACTTGAACATGCTCAAGCACGTGGTGCAAACATTTTGGCTGAAGTTGTCGGATATGCAGCAAATTCTGACGGCGCTGACATGGTTGCACCATCGGGCGAAGGTGCGACGCGTTGTATCCTTATGGCTTTAGAAGAAGCTAAACAACATGGTGTAGATACCATCGACTATGTTAATACACATGGTACATCTACTCCGGCAGGCGATGTCACTGAACTTAAAGCGATGGAGCGTGCTTTCGGTGAAGGGCAAGTTCCTCCGCTCAGCTCGACCAAATCGATGACCGGTCACAGTCTGGGTGCTGCAGGTGTACAAGAAGCGATTTATTCTATTTTGATGATGCAAAATGACTTTATTGCACCAAACATCAACGTGACTGAACTTGACGAAGGTGCAAAACCTTTTGATATCGTACTTGAAAAACGTGACGCAAAATTGAATACTGTGATGAGTAACAGTTTTGGTTTTGGCGGTGTAAACGCTTGCCTCGTTTTCAAAAAATGGGAAGCTTAATATAAAGTTTGCTGCTTTGGCGCTTTGGTGCCAAAGCACACACCCACCGCCCTTTTAAGGGTCAATATATGGATGCTCCATCAGATGCTTTCCTCTGGGTCAAAGCATTACATATTATCTCAGTTGTTTGCTGGTTCGCAGCGCTATTCTATCTCCCTCGCCTTTATGTCTACCACGCTATGAGTGATGATGCTACGAGTCATCAGCGCTTTCAAATCATGGAACGCAAGCTATACCGTGGCATTATGTGGCCTGCAATGATTGCTACACTGATCACGGCGCACTTCCTCGTCGATTGGGGTGATGCAACACGACACTACCATGAAGCGCTTTGGTTCTACTTAAAAGTGGGATTGGTTGGACTATTGGTGATATATCATTTTGTATGTGGTTATTACCGTAAAAAGCTTATCGAAAATGCACATTATAAGTCGCATAAGTTCTGGCGTTATTTTAATGAAATGCCCACTTTGATTTTATTTGCGGTGGTTATTTTAGTTGTGGTGAAGCCAAGCTTCTAAACAACTGTAAAAAAGCCCCTACTCATTGGGGCTTTTTATTTATCTTATTTAATATTCAAAAACTGCAACTGCACACAGCTATCTAAAATATTCCAATTGTGTGCTCTAAATTGCTCACGCGGATACGGCACTTCAGCACACAACATCCCCTCTTTCTTAAAGAAACGTCGGCCGTGGCTATTTTGATTCAACTGCGTTAAATCAATCGCACCCTGATTCAACAAATTAAAAATCATAATACGATCATTCAAAATGTGCCCTGCAAGCACATAGCGCTCCCAAGGCACCCCCTCTATATTGGACAAAGTATTGCCCAAATAGTTTTTGATATGCCAAGATGAATACTGTCCCTGTTTTTGACCAGCCTGCATCCTAAACGAATCATAAGAAAGCTCAGATAGCTGTGCCGCCTCTTCATATTGCTTAAACAATTGATTTGCAGTTTGATTTGGCAAATACAACCAATACATCAACGAGGTATTCCAGTCCGATAATTGCTGCACCTGCTTCAACACCGCATATACGCCATAGGCTTCCAATTGCGCTGCTGAGCGCAAACTTAACTGACTGGCACTTAAAGGCTCTAAATAAACAACTTGTCCAGTCTTTAATTGCTCATTACGTATAATTCGAACATAACGTGCCAGCCAGCTTTGAATCAGCATCCTTTCAACCAATGAGATCGGGCGCTCAAGCATCTGCTGCAATCTTTGATATTCAGCCATATATGCATCCAGCTTATCCTCTTTATTTAACGCAATATTGATCTGATAAAGGATCACCAACTGATTTAAATACTTAAAGTCTGGATATGCGGAATTGCTCGGCATACTTAAACTGCGGTATTGGCCTGCATGCTGCAACCATGTGTTAAAGCGCTGCAACGGCACCTTTTCTTGCTGTATCAGCGCACCGAGCACCTGATGATGCTCAACAACAAATGCGCTAGCTGCATTAGGATCATCGACCAGCAATTGCTGAAACTCCGCAACTAAATTCGTCTGTTCTTCTGACCACTTTTCACGTGTTAGCTTCGCATTCAATGGCTGGCCCAATACATTCTGATGCTCTTGCCCCAACAAACTAAATGCCCAATCTTGATGATAACGATAGCGCCCAACATTCAATGCCGAAAACCGATCTGCGGCATTCAGCCCAAGCAAGTTAAAATACGGCTCTTGTGTGTAATTTGAATGATAAGAAATTTCAGACTGCTGCCACTTGAGCACCCGAGGATCAATACGCTCATCCCACCGCAGCCAAAGACAAAAACACACAACAACTGCAAGCAACAGCAAGAAAATAAAGATGATTTTTTGTTTCATTGATTTCTTATTTTGAATTATTTCAGCCGCATTATATTCAACTTCACCATTCACGCATACAAAAAAAAGCCATCACAAGATGGCTTTTTTTACTTTAAACACAAATATTTATGCAGGAATACGAAGCACCTGACCTGGGAAAATGTCATCGGCATTTTTTAGCAAAGGACGGTTTGCTTCAAAAATTTTATTGTATTGATTTGCATCACCATAAAATTCTTTAGAAATCTTAGAAAGATTATCGCCTGATTTAACTGTATAAAATTTACTTTCTGGTTCTGGCGTTGCTACAGTCAACTGATCATCCACTTGCGCCACATGATCAATATTCCCTACCGCCAAGATAATCTTTTCACGATCTGCTTGGCTTTGCACCTGACCTTTCACTGTTGCTAGATCTGAAGTCCCGTTATAACTCACAGACAAGCCAGTTACAGGTAAGCCCAGTGCTTTGATATGACCCAATAACTTATTGGCAATTTCTTGTGCAGATGGTTCAGAAGGTGTTGCTGGCGCTGCCTGAGGTTCTGCAGGCGCTGTATTTTTTTTACCAATTCCTTTTACAAAATCAAAAAGACCCATGTTTTTCTCCGTTGGTTTTACTGTTTTAAATAATTTAACTATTGTTCAAACTCTATTTTTATAGCTAAAAAATAACCGCTTTTGAGTTGTTGTTGGTGACAGAAACGTAAGCTAATGTAAAAACAAAATATTCAGCATAAAAAAAGCCACCGAATGGTGGCTTTTTAAATCAGCATCGCTGAAATCTAAAATTAACCTAGTTTCTTAGAAACATAGTCAATTGCAGATTGTACAGTAGTGATTTCGTTTGAATCTTCATCAGGAATAGTGATGTCGAAATCGTTTTCGAAAGACATAACTAATTCAACTAGGTCTAGAGAGTCTGCACCTAAGTCATCCATGAAAGAAGCTTCGTTTTTGATCTCGTCTGCTTTAAGACCAAGTTGTTCAGCTACTGCTTGTTTTACGCGTTGTTCGATATCGCTCACAGGAATTCTCCTCATTGCTTGTGGCGTTTTTAATGCCGTTAGTTTAATTGAATCTAAATCGTTTTGAAAGTTTATACTTGAGCGCTTAGCTCATGTATAAACCACCATTTACATGTAATACAGTTCCGGTAATGTAACTTGCCTTTTCAGAAGCAAGAAAACTTACGGCATTTGCGATATCTTGCGGCTCACCTAAACGGTTTAAAGCCACTTGATCACTCATCTTTTTACGAATTTCTTCGCTTAACTGTTCTGTCATTTCTGTTGCAATAAAGCCCGGAGCCACTGCATTTACAGTGATTTGGCGGCTTCCCATCTCTTTTGCAAGGCTGCGACCAAAGGCCTCAATCCCTGCTTTTGCAGCAGAATAGTTTGCTTGTCCTGGGTTAGCAAAATGTGCAACCACAGAACTAATATTAATAATTCGGCCAAAACGTGCTTTGGTCATGCCCTTTAAAACACGTTTAGAAAGTCGATAAACGGCTTTCAAATGAATGTTGAGAATGTCATCCCAATCATCTTCTGACATACGAAGTAACAAATTATCTTTGGTAATACCCGCATTGTTCACTAAAACCAATACAGAACCAAAGTTTTGCTCAATGTCTGATACCAATGCATCAATTGCAGTTGCATCACGTACATCTAAAACTCTACCCGCACCATTTTCAGCAAAAGCTGCAGATAATTTTTCTGCACCCGCTTCTGAAGTTGCAGTACCTACAACAAAATAACCGTCTTGAATCAATTGCTGAGCAATTGCTGCTCCAATCCCTCGGCTCGCACCTGTTACTAAAGCAACTTTGCGTTCTTGTGTCATGCAATTTTCCCTTCTGCCACTAAAATGGCATTCAGTGCATCTTCCATACGACCTTTCGTGTCGAGTGGGAATGCTTTTTCAATATTTGGCAAACGTTTTGCGAGATTCGCAAGGACATTACCCGGACCACATTCAGCAATGTACTGAATACCTTGGTCTTGCAAATACTGCATGGTCTTTGTCCACTGTACAGATTGGTATAACTGTGCAGTTAACGCCTGACGTAATTGCGCTACATCAGTCGCGATTTCAGCGCCTACATTTTGTATTACAGGTATAGTAGGCAGCTCAATGGCAGTTTGTTCCAATGCTGTCGCAAACTGTTCAGCAGCAGGTTTCATCAATGCACAATGTGATGGTACAGAAACCGGAAGTGCGATTGCCTTACCGCCATTTTCTTTAGCAGCAGCCATAACCGCTTCCACCATGGCTTTATCGCCCGCAATGACAACTTGACCTTGTGCATTGTAGTTTGCAGCATCTACTGAACCTGAGCCTTCTGCTTGAGCACAAAGTTCCATGACTTTGGCATCATCTAGACCCAAAATTGCCGCCATTGCACCTTGACCTTCAGGTACAGCACTTTGCATTAACTGACCACGTAGGTTCACCAGTTTAACGGCATCACCTAGGCTCATCGCTCCCGCAGCAACCAAGGCGCTGTATTCACCTAATGAGTGACCTGCAAGGTATTTCGGTGCAACACCACCTAACTCTAACCACACACGCCATAAAGCAATACTGGCAGTCAGTAGTACAGGTTGAGTAAATTCTGTTTGGTTTAACCCTTCACCACTTTGCGCAATTTGCCAAAGATCAAAGCCAACTACTTCTGATGCTTCTGCAAATGTTGCTTGCACACTACTAAACTGTTCTGCAAGTTCAGCGAGCATGCCGACTTTCTGTGACCCTTGACCCGGGAACACGAATGCAGTTTTAGTAGCTTGAGCTGCTTGCTCGAGTTGTTTAGCAGACATAAAAAAATCCTTTATCAAGACTGGTGAATTTATGCTATTTGGACATTTATTCAACACAATCCCATGTAAGCTTGTTTCAGGGACAGAAATTTAACACTTAATTTTTGTCTTGGTAATTGCCAAATGCAACAAAAAATCGGTACAAAAAAAGGGAGCTTAACGCTCCCATTTTTTCTACTAAGCTTGACGCTTAATACATCACCAATTATTCAGCAGATGCTTTAGCGAATAATTGACGACCACGGTAGATACCATCTTTAGATACGTGGTGACGACGGTGAGTCTCGCCAGTAGCTTGGTCTACAGTTAATGCATTCTCGGTTAAAGCGTCATGTGAACGGCGCATGTCACGGCGAGAGCGACTTTTACGGTTTTGCTGAACGGCCATGATGGCTCCTTACAAAGATCGAAAAAATGGATCAGAACAAATTCGATTGTCTTATACTCAAGAGTATAACACAAAAATTAGTTAAGTTTACCCTTCAAACCTGCCAAAACATCAAACGGGTTGTCCCGTTTTTCTTCAACAAGCTCTTCAGCGGCAGGTTGATGCTTATGTTCACAAGCGTCATGCTTAGGTGACAAAGGCATCAACAATAACAATTCATCCTCTATCAGTGAGAGTAAATCAGCAGTCGCAGGCGCATCATATGAACCTTTGGTTGTTGCTTCACTTTCACCTAAAACGATGAAATCAGCATCCTCATCCAAGCGCTCTATCAGTGACTCGTCATCTACAAGAGCTAGATGAAAACTTGAAACAAGTGGGATCTCAACAGTATCCAGACAACGCTGGCATTCCATTGGAACATTTGTTTCAACATGACCATCTAGCCATACAATGCGATGATAAGCATCCATTGATAGCTTACAGTCTATGTTAATCAATTGATCATCAATTGATCCAACAGCTTCACGAGCAATACGAACAAAGCGAGATAATGGCAGTGTTCCTGACCATTTAAAGCCCTGTTCAGCCCATTTAAACGGCTCAATCTGTGCCGGAAAGGTATTTGCTGACATAATTAAGGCGGCAATTCTACAAATTCATCAGTACTCTGTCAAAGATTAAGATACAATTTTGTACTTATTTAGACAGACCATTTGGGTAACTTAAGTTATGCATCTGTTGCAGCCGCAAACAGAAGTGAATGTTTCATCACTTATGAGCACAATTTCAACGCTTGATTCTGACATTTCAACCGACCAAGTGCAACTCTCGGCTTGGGAGAAACTTTCCACAGAAACAGAACACGTCGAATGGCTCATCTTACACTTTAATCATTGGTTTTCCCACCTGAATGTGAGCTTAGTGAAAGGTGACTTTGAGCCCGAATACTTTCCTGCTGATTCAAACGGCCCTGCCCGTATTCAATTTGCTCATGGTTATTTCAATAGCGCCTTGCATGAAATTAGTCATTGGACTATTGCTGGTGATCAACGTCGTTTACTTCCCGATTTAGGCTATTGGTATGCACCTGATGGTCGTAGTAAAGAGCAACAAGCCCTCTTTGAACAGGTAGAAATTAAGCCGCAAGCGATCGAATGGTTATTTGCAAAAGCCTTTGGGCGCAAGTTTCGTGTCTCACTTGATAACCTTACTGGTGAAGGAGGAGATGGCAGCAGCTTTAAAGATAATGTCTATGCACAATTACAGGCTTATTTTAAGGGCGAAGCCAAACTTCCACGCGATGCTTGGCGCTTTATCCAATGCATTTGCCACTGTACACGTGCTGGCAAAATGTTACAGGCGAATGAATTTCAACGTGAAATGCTTGATTAAATTATACAATTTGACTGCATTTCACATTGCACAAAGCAAATAGACCGCGACATAATGTCTAGAGCTTTTAATAATAAGAGGAAAACGACATGTTGCATTTAAGAATACATCCGGAAAATCCTCAGCCCCGTTTAATTACGCAAGCCGTTGAACGGATTCGTGCCGGCGATGTGGTGGTTTATCCTACAGATGCCGCCTATGCCATCGGTTGCCAAATTGGGAACAAAAATGCCATGGAACGCATTGCCCAAATTCGTCAGCTCGATGCTAAACATCAATATGCGATTATTTGTGCAGATTTATCTGACATTGCCACTTATGCCAAAGTCGATAATGCCATGTATCGTTTATTGAAAAATAACACCCCTGCGGTCACTACCTTTATTTTGCCTGCGACCAGTGAAGTTCCTCGCCGTTTAATGCATCCTAAAAAGAAAACCATTGGACTACGCATTCCGAGCAACCCGATTTGCCAATTATTACTCAAAGAACTCGGTGAGCCTTTATTAACATCGACCTTAATTTTACCTGGCCAAAAAGAACCGATTGATGATCCTTATGAAATTGAACTGCAAATCGGCAAACGAATAGATGTATTAATTGATGGCGGTTTAGGTACTTTAAATACCACTAGCGTTGTAAACCTTGCAGGTGAATACCCTGAAGTGATTCGCCGTGGTGTCGGTGATGTCAGTGCCTTTGAATAGCATGTACTGTTAAATACATGCTGTTACCGATCAGAGGCACAGCATGTAAAGGTCATCTGCTCAAAACGCAGTTAAAGCACCTTTCGATAAAGGAATCGACCTGATGACTTTATTTCAGATTTTACTCAAACTCCAAAATGCGACAGACCTCAGTGTCTCCGAGCAAAGCAGTCTCAATCATTTTGCTATATATGCCACTGAGCCTTGGACTTTAGAATCCACGGCTCAACTAAGGGCAATAGATAAAAATTTAATTTTACCAACAGCGACAACACAGCCGCAGGCTTTTTCTTACTTTCTGCATGCATCAACGGTCAAATCACTATTTAAACACCGATCAAGTCAAAATCTCTGCTCGCAAGCGCAGTGCCAGCACATCATCGAATTTGCACTTGAAAAAAGATATGACTAACAGGCTCAAAGTCTTGATAGTTGGCTTTTGCTCAAGCGCGATAAAGCTGCATAAATTCTTTTAAATGAATTTTTTGTTGCCCTTGCTCATCAAAATTATTTGTATTGAGCCAAGCTGCATAAGCTTGAGACAACATTGGCCAATCCTGATCTAACATCGCAAACCAAGCGGTATCACGGTTACGACCTTTCACAATCACATGTTGACGAAACAACCCTTCAAATTGAAAGCCAAAACGCAAAGCAGCGTTTTTCGAAGGCGTGTTCAAGTCATCACACTTCCACTCCACCCGTCTATATCCCGCTGCAAAGCATGCTTTTAACAATAGATAAATGGTTTCTGTTGCGGCGGTTGATTGCTTCATTAAACTTGAAAAATAGACATTACCAATTTCGATGACAGCATGTGCTGGGCGTACATTGAGCAATCCAATCCACCCTACAATGGCATCACCGACCTCAATGACATAATGCATCGAACCGGTAAAATGAAAGGATTGCTGAAAATAATCACGCAATTGCTGCATGCTTTGAATTTGAGAATAAGGCAAATACGTCCAACAGCGTTCATTAGGTTCTTGTTGTACTGTCTGCCATAGCCGCTGTAAAAGACTATCATCAAGCTGATCTGGCAGCATTGGAATAAGTCGAACAGAGTGCCCGACTTCGGTTTTACATCTGAACTGGCAAGGTTCAAACTGCGCCAACGTCATCCCTACGGCCTGACCCCATTGATTATATTGTTGTGGCATAGCAAATATTCTTTTAGTCAATTCATTCAAATCATTTCATGATAGACGCCCACCATCCAGACATCACAGCTTAAATAAGTTCATGGATTGATGAGTGTATTATTTATAATTAACACAAGTTGTGATCGATATCATAGCTTTAAAATTTTACATGTGTATAAATAAAGCCTATTCCCTATAAATTTTATGTTTTTTACCCAATTCAACCGTTCAGTAATTTCTTTAAACGCATTTTTCCATTACACTATTCCCTATAACTTTTGTGCTTTTACTTTCGATGTGAGATCGAAAGTAAAAGCTGTCTGCATGCCTTTGAAAATTCGCGTGGCCTATAATTGCAATGAACCAAACTGTCCATAATTCTATGGAAGATGCTCCACACATTCGCGTTTTGGATGAGTGGCAAGAAGCTATTCCAGAAGATTTGTACATTCCACCCGCTGCATTTGAAATTCTATTAGAGCATTTCGAAGGACCACTCGACTTTCTGATTTACCTCATTCAAAAAAATGGCTTCGACTTATTACAAGTCGATATTGCCCCGATTGCATCCCAATATTTGTCTTATATGGATGCAATGAAATCTCTAGATATTGAATTAACTGCAGACTATATGGTGATGGCAGCCCTATTGGCCGATTTAAAATCTCGTCTATTATTGCCAAAACCTAAGTCGACCGCAGCACATGAACAAGATCCTAAACAAGAATTGATTGACCGTTTAGAAACCTATTTGCGCATTAAACAAGCTGCGGAAAGATTAGGTCAAATGTCGGTATTGGATCGAGATACTTTCGATACCAATGTCAGTTTAGGAACTATTGTCGAAACCAATGATGGCTATGACATTCAATTACTTCGTGATGCCATACTCTGTGTTTTTAATCGACCAGAACCAGTTACCCACCAAATTTTGCAAGAGCCTGTCTTACTCGAAGAACGTATTGCTTATATTGAAACTAAGCTTGAGTCAGGTGAAGTATTAGACTTTGCGGACTTACTCAAACCAAGCCAAGGCCGCATGGGTGTTGTCGTGACATTTATGGCCGTGTTGGAACTGACACGCCAACAAAAAGTCCAAATTGTCGCATCAGGTGTAGAAGCACCGCTTGCAATTCAAGGAGCACGTGCATGAACACTGAACTTAAACAAATGACTGCGGTGTCTTCAGAAGATAATCTGCATGAAATTCTGATGCAGCTTGAAGCCATTATTTTTGCCAGTGAAGCGGCAGTGAGTATTGCCCGTTTAAAAGAGGCTTTCCAAGACCGTTTCAGTAAAACCGAATTACGCCAATATTTGCAGCAGCTTTCAATGCTGCAACACGGCAGATCAATTGAACTTGTTGAAACCGCTCAAGGTTTCCGTTTTCAAGTACGTGCAAAATATCGTAATATTATTGCACAGACCTGGCCTGAACGACCAACTCGTTTATCGCCATCCTTGCTCGAAACTCTTTCTGTCATTGCTTACCATCAACCGGTAACCCGCGCAGATATTGAGCAAATCCGCGGGGTGAGCAACAATAGTCAAATTTTACGTACATTATTTGACTGGAACTGGATTAAAGAATCTGGTTTTCGTGAACTCCCAGGACGACCCGCGTTGTTAGTTACAACGCCTCAATTTTTAAATGCTTTTGGTCTAACCTCATTGGGCCAATTGCCTCCCCTGCAGGATGCCAAGGAAGCTTTTATGGCCCTCGATGCGAATGCACCGAAGTCATAAATAGGTGAACTGTTGATGATAATTTCTAAGGTTATGCTGTCATGAGTGAAAAATTGCAAAAGGTGCTCGCACGCGTTGGTTTGGGTTCTCGCCGTTATATGGAAGAAGTCATTGCCGCTGGTCGTGTGAGCGTAAATGGGCAAGTTGCCCAAGTGGGTGAACGTATTGAACCGGGTGATGAGCTTCGCATCGATGGTCGTAAAGTTCAGTTCCAAATTGAAGACGAAATTCGTCGCCGTGTGTTGATTTACTATAAACCAGAAGGCGAAATTTGTTCACGAAATGACCCTGAAAACCGTCCAACGGTATTTGAACAATTACCTCAAATTACAGGTGATCGTTGGGTCATGGTGGGTCGTCTAGATATCAACTCTACAGGTCTATTGCTGTTCACGAATGACGGTGAACTGGCGAACCGTTTAATGCACCCTTCTAGCGAAATCGAACGTGAATATGCCGTTCGTGTCATGGGTGAAGTCACTCCTCAGTTAAAAAATAACATGTTACAAGGCGTTGTTTTAGATGATGGCCCTGCAAAATTTGAGTCATTCTCTGAAATTGGTGGTGACGGTATTAACCGTTGGTATCAAGTGGTCGTAAAAGAAGGTCGTAACCGCGAAGTTCGTCGTATTTTCGAATCTCAAGGCTTAAAAGTGAGCCGTCTTTTACGTACACGTTATGGTTCAGTGATTCTGCCACGCGAACTGCGTACTGGTCGTTGGATCGAGCTAGATAAACAAGATATTGACAACTTAACCAAGTCGGTTGAACTTAAACCACGTCAAGGTACTGGCCTGTTTGGTATGGCGAAACGTCGTACTGAACGTATGCAAGACAAACCAATGGCAGCACGTCGCGGTGGTTACTTACGCCAACAACGTCGTGACAGTGACGAAAACCAGCCACAACAAAGCAATGGTTATCAAGACAATCGTGGCGAACGTCGTACTGGTCGTACTGAAGGTGGTTTCCAAGGCAATGGATTTAATCGTTCAGAGCGTCGCAACGAAGGGTTCAACAATAACCGTAATGATCGCAACAGTGAAAACTTCGGTAACCGTGAACGTCGTAACGACAATTTTGGCAATCGTGAACGTCGTAATGACTCTGTGCCAAGTCGCGCATTTAGCGGAAACAACAAAGGCTTTAAGAAATTTTAATTTCTTAAGTATAAAAAAACCGCTCATTTGAGCGGTTTTTTGTTTCTTTATACTGACGGAATCAACACAGACGGAATCACTGGAACATCAATCCATAACGCCTCTGGAAAGTGTTTGGCTAAATATGCTTTTAAATATTCAGCAGTATCTTTAGAAATCAATACATCTTGCGATTCATCATTTAAATTATAAGCCAGTGCATAAAGCACTAAGCCACGACTTTTTAGTGCTTCCAAACTTAAAATCGTATGGTTAATGCTGCCCAAACGACCTGATGTCACCAAAATAACAGGATATTTTTTCTCTACAACATAGTCGATGGTTAAAAGATCCGTGGTTAATGGCACCATCAACCCACCCGCACCTTCGAGTAAAACATTGTCATATTTTTCAGTTAAACGTTTTGTCGCGTATTCGATTTTAGCAAAATCAATGTCACGTCCATCAATTTTGGTAGCAAGATGTGGCGATGCAGGATAACTAAATATTTCAGGCATCGTGAGTTTGGTTTCATCTTCGACCAACAACCCTGTACCCATAATTTGACGATGTTGTTCTATATCCTCAGAAATATCGACATTGCCTGTTTGGATCAACTTTTGCGTGATCGTTCGCGCCCCTTGTTCATTCCATATTTTAGCCAAATAGCCCGTGGTATATGTTTTACCGATGCCTGTATCGATCCCACTAATGAAATAAACTTGCCCTGTCATGGCATTCTCCGTGCAATACAAAAAATCGGATGATAGGTCAGTGTATAACGCATCTGCCCAGTTTCATCACGCAAAGAAAACTGTTGATATGCTGAATAAAAATCAAAGAGCGATTGTTTCGTCCAACGAAAATGTGAGGCTGTCGCAGTCACACCTGTCGCTTTTAAATGCTGCAAAACCTGCTTTGGATGATCAAAATATAATGCCGCTGTCTGCTCTGAAAGATGCAGAATTTCAAAACCATTTTGACTTAATATAGCTTGAAGCATGTCGATATCGAGGTAGTCCAAACCCTGCCCAGTCAAAGCTTTTATTTCCTGTAAATTCTGCTGTCCAAAGGTCGAAAAACAAAAATATGCCTCTGGATTTAAACTTTGAAAGGCTTTTTCGACAATGCCCGCAAAGTTCCCTACCCATTGCAAAGCCGAACTGGATGCGATCAAGTCGATATGCTGTGGAAATTCAAGTTGTTCGATATCTCCAAGTCTGTACTGAATCTGCGGACTTGACTGAAAATGCTGTTGAATTTCTGCATACAGATCATTTAAAACCAAATGATTGATTTGCATATTTTCCAGCATTAAATGGCTTAAATTCCCCGAGCCACATCCAATTTCAAAAACGGTTTCTACGGGGTGATTTTGCAACTTTGGACAATACTGCTGCATCAACTCAAATAAATGTTGAGCAATCTCTTTTTGTGCTACGGCATGTTCAGCATAGCTGTGCCCTGCCTGAGCAAAGCGCAACGCCACTTGGCATTTATCAATCTCAAAATTATTCACAAGTCACTCACAACAATTGAGTCAACTGATCCAAATCAGTTTGTGTAATTTGAGCAGTGAGTGAAATGCGTAAGCGCGAACTATGCTGCGGCACAGTGGGTGGACGTACAGGCATGATATAAAAACCTGCTGCTTGCAAAGCTTGAGCCTTTGCTACAGTTTTATTCGACTCGCCAATAATGACGGGCACAATATGTGATGTAGATGGACAATCAAAACCTTTGTCTTGCACAGCTCGCTGCAAACTTTGACTGATTTGCTGTAAATATTGACGCTCTGCTTTTAAATTTAAAACATTCTTGAAGATAAAATCTGTCCACGCCATACAGATCGGGGGCTGTGCGGTACTAAAAATCAACGGTCGCATCGAGTTAATCAAATAGTCACGAATAATCGCATGACAGATGAGATACCCCCCTATTGAAGCCAGTGCTTTACCAAATGTCCCGACTAAAAGATCAATATCATCCATCACTTGATATTGTTCAGCACAACCTAAACCTCGCTCACCGCGCACACCAATGGCATGCGCTTCATCGACATATAGCATTACTTTGGAAAATTGCTTTTTGATCCGTACCAGTTCAGCTAAATCGGTTTCATCACCATCCATGCTGAAAATCGATTCAGTCACTACAATGATCCGCTCAAAAGCCTCATTTTCATGATATCTGCATAAAAGCTGAGATAAATGTGCCAAATCATTATGGCGATAGCGCACATATTTCGCAGTTGATAAGCGGATGCCATCAATCATACTGGCATGAATCAACTTATCCGCCAATATCAAGGTTTTACTGTCTGCCAGTGCAGGTAAAATCCCGATATTCATGTGATAGCCGCTGTTAAATAACAGTGCTGATCGGCCATGAAAGGCATCACTTAATGTTGATTCAAGTTGCTCATATTCTGGAAAATTCCCCGTCAGCAATCGAGAGGATGATGAACTCATCCAACGTTGATTATTCGGGGTCTCATCAAAAAACTGTTCACGAAGCTGAACATTGGACGCCAAGCCCAAATAGTCATTTGACGCCAAATTCAACATTTTGTGATCATGAATACTAATGTAACGATCGTGCTGATGATTTGACGTGAACTGACGTAAGTTGCCATGCTGTTTCAGCTGATCAAGCTGCTCTGAAAAATGGTTGAGCAGATTCATGCTGGCTGCTCCATGTTTTTCACCACCTCAACCATGTGTTCTAACAATGTTTTTAATTCATGCTCAGAAATAATATATGGCGGCATGACATAAACCAGCTTACCGAATGGACGAATCCAAATGCCACGACGGACGAACTCCTGTTGTAGCGTTTTCATATCGACATTAAAGGTCAATTCCACCACACCAATTGCACCAAGTATTCGTACATCTTTGACATGTTCAAGCGATGAAAGTGCTGGTAAATGAAACTTCAATTGTGTTTCGATACGTCGAATATTCGCTTGCCAATCTCGAGACAGCAGCAGTTCGGTACTTTTTACTGCGACCGCACATGCCAACGGATTTGCCATAAAGGTTGGGCCATGCATAAACACACCCGCTTCGCCTTGGCTAATCGTATTCGCGACTTTCTGCGTGGTTAAGGTTGCAGATAAGGTCATATAACCGCCCGTCAGTCCTTTGCCTATACACATAATGTCTGGCTCAACTGCGGCCCATTCCCAAGCAAAGAGTTTTCCGGTACGCCCGAAACCTGTCGCGATCTCATCGAAGATCAACAAGATATTGTATTTTTCGCAGAGTAATTTAGCTTGACGTAAATATTCAGGATGATAGAAACGCATACCTCCGGCACCTTGCACGATCGGCTCTAAAATCAGGCCTGCAATCTGCGCATGCTGTTCAGAGAGAGTCTTTTCTAGCTCAGCAATATCCGCCTGATTCCACGCTTGGTCAAAGCCAACTTGCGGCGCAGGAACAAAAATTCGATTTGGTAAACTTGGGCCAAAAATTTGATGCATCCCTGTCACGGGATCACACACAGACATCGCATTCCAAGTGTCGCCATGATAGCCAGAACGTGGTGTGACAAAATTAGTTTTATTCGGTTGATGTAAAGATGCCCAATACTGCACTGCCATTTTCAAGGCTACTTCGACAGCAACCGAACCTGAATCGGCAAAGAAGATTTTATCTAAACTGGGCGGTGTGATTTTTAACAGTAATTTAGCCAGTTGAATCGCGGGATCATGTGTCAATCCACCGAACATGATATGTGACATCTGTTGCAGTTGATCGGTCACTGCCTGATTTAGCTCGGGATGGTTATAACCATGAATTGCACACCACCATGAAGACATACCGTCAATCAATTGACGACCATCTTCAAGCTCAATCATTACCCCTTGCGCACGTTTCACTTTAAACGTTGGAAGGGGCTGAGTCATCGATGTATAGGGATGCCAAATATGCTGCTGATCAAATTGTAGATCGGTTAAATTGACCATCCCTCACTCCATGTATCAGGCTAAAACATCAATGTGGCAAGATGTTACCCCCACGCCAATGAAAAATAAATTGCCATAAAGCCCAGCTATTCAGAGATTTGTTCTATTTTCTTTAAATATTGGAAGATTTTGCAACTTATGACTTCAGATTCGAACAATGGAAAGCCATGTGAGCCAGAAACCAATTCAGTCTCCAAAAACTTTACAGCTAAATTACGCAGTAAGCGTTCAACTTTGTAACTAACCAAATAATCTTGCTTAGCAAAAATATGGTATTGATGACCTGTGTAGTTTTTCAAGATACTGACATTATTAAGCTTCTCCAAACAGTTTAATCCTGCTCGAAGCACATCTAAATTTTGCGCTTGAATCAAACTTTGCAAGATGATGAAATCTTGCTTGGTGCTATAAGTACCCTGACAAACCATATAACCAAACTTTTTTAGGGTCGAAATTGCATCCTGCTCGAAAGATTGTTTGAAGCTTTGAAAAGTCGCTTGATCCATCGCAGCAGACCACTTTTCATGAGCCACAAAACTTGGATTTGAGCCAAGTGTGATCAGCACTTTTTGTTGTTGATATTTTTTTTGAATTTCATCTACCAAAATCGTCGCCAATTGACCACCAAGTGACCAGCCAATAATCACATCAAATTGCTGCGCCAATTCAACTTTCTGTTCGAGCACTTCTAGATTTAAGGCATCAAAAATATTCCATAATTCGACCTGATAACCTTGTGTGATCAATGCCTGCTGTAAAGGAGTAAGTAATTTACGACCGCCGCCCCAGCCAGTAATAAGTAAAATATGTTGATTCAATGCAAACTCTAAAATTAACCGATTCCAAATAGTATAAAAGTTCTGAGCAAGTTTGATAGTGGCATTTCAGCACATCAACCGATTTGCCAAAAGACATTCGAAATCGACTTTGATAAATATAAAATCAGCTAGCCTATAGCGCTTTAAAATTTGCTAAGATCGGATAAAGAACAATATAAACTGATGCTCTATGAAAGTTTCTTCATTGCTAAAAATCTGTTTCATGACATGTGCTTTAATAGCAACTACCCAAATCACAGTTGCCGAAACATCAATACTCAGCACCAGTCAAAACAAACAAAAACAATGGGTAGGCACACCCGCACCCAACTTTAAATTACAAGATCAAAACGGAAAATGGCACGAACTGAAGCAATATCAAGGGAAATGGCTCGTTCTGTACTTTTATCCCAAAGACAACTCACCCGGTTGTACAGAAGAAGCCAATCAATTTAAAACCCTATATCCACAATTTTTAAAAAGTAATGCGGTTGTTTTGGGTGCAAGCTTAGATGATGTTGCATCACATCAAACGTTCTCTAAAGCACTCGGACTTCCCTTTCCAATTCTTGCCGACCTCCAACATAAGCTGGCGACACAGTTAGGTATTGTACGAAACTTAGGGATTTTGAAAGTTGCCAAACGTGAAACCTTTCTGATTGATCCGAAAGGCATTATTGTTTATCACTACACCAGTGTGAATACACAGACACATGCGGCGCAAGTCTTGGCAGATATTAAAAAACTACAACAATAGTTTTCATGGCCCAATAAAAAACCCAGCAGAAGCTGGGTTTTTTGGATATTTTTTAAATTACATTTGAGACTGAATATAGTTTGGTAGACCAATAAGTTCGATCAAACGCATTTGCTTTTCAAGCCAGTAAGTATGATCTTCTTCAGTATCTGACATTTGCTGACGGAGCATATCACGGGTCACATAGTCACCCTTTTCTTCACACAATTTTACGCCTTGTGCAAGTTTCTCACGAACATGATATTCAAGCGCCAAATCCGCTTTTAAACAAGTCACAACGTCTGTACCGACTTCAATATCATCACGATTCATATTCGGCGTTCCTTCAAGGAACAATACGCGCCGAATCAATGCATCTGCATGTGAGCCTTCTTCTTGGCTTTCATGATCGATACGTTCAAAGATTTTACTTAAGCCCCAATCTTCATACATACGGGAATGAATTAAGTATTGATCACGAGCAGCCAGTTCGCCACCGATCAGCATATTTAAGTAGTCTACGACTTCTGGATTGCCACGCATTTTCTTCACTCCATACCCTTTTCAAATATTATGGACAAGTTTCAAAATGAATGCAAAATATAATTTTTGTAAGTTTATGATTTATATAAAATTTAAATGATAAACATACGCATTTGCAGTTCAATTCCGCGCATTTTTCACATATAAAAGAAGCCCTTGCAGAAAATTTAAGGCATTTAGAACACGAAATAATCAAAAATCGCTGGATGCTGTTTTTTGTAACAATTAACAATGCGTCTTGTTTAGCAAAAATATCTCCTGATTGATTCAACACACTGAGCTTATCGCTATGGGAAACTTTATATTGATGCCCTATGCATTGCTGTCAAAGACAAGGCGAAAATCTCCAACGAAGACAGACTTAAGCTGAAGTCCAACGTGCATTCTTCCACGCTTGCTGTTGCCTTAAATCTAGAAAAGTCCAAGCGACAAAACGGCTTTCTTTTTGTCCCTGCGTCATTTTAATGGTTTTCACATCCACTGCGCCGCTCTTCGCTAAGGCCTTTAAAAGCACGGGCAATGTTGTTTTCTTGGAAACCAGCGTACTAAACCAAAGGCATTGCTCAGCAAAATGAATACTCTCTTGCACCATTTGGCAGACAAATCGTTCTTCACCACCATCACACCAGAGTTCGTTCTTTTGACCACCAAAGTTCAATACCACCTTGGTCCGATTAACTGGCTTACCCAGTTTTCTTAATTTTTGCGTTGCTGTCGCGTTGGCTTCATCTTGCGAGGCATGAAATGGTGGATTACACATGGTCAAATCAAAACGATCTGAAGGTTTAATCACACCATTGAAAATATTGCTCGCTGTCTTCTGCAATCGAATCTGAATCCCTTTACGCAGATTCGGATTGGCCTCCACAATAAATTGAGCACTTTTAACCGATGCAGCATGTATGTCTGAGCCGACAAATTTCCAACCATAGCTCCGATGACCAATGATCGGATAAATACAGTTCGCGCCAACCCCAATATCTAAGACTTGAACGGCGTGTCCAGTTGGAATCTGCCCTTTATTGTTTGCACTCAACAGGTCAGCTATATAGTGGATATAGTCCGCTCTACCCGGAATAGGTGGGCAAAGATAATCTTGAGGAATATCCCAATATTGAATGCCATAAAAATGCTTGAGCAATGCTTTGTTGAGCATTTTCACAGCGTGCGGATCAGAAAAATCTACCGATAAATCATTATATTTATTTGGGCTGACAAAAGGTGCAAGTTCCTTACAGCTCTTGATTAACTGAGGAAAATCGTAACGACTACGGTGCAGATTTCGTGCATGTAATTCCGACTTTTGCTGCGGAAAAGATTTCTTTGCTTGCGCCATATGTATGCCAATATTCAACGGGAGAACAGAATCATCTGATAAGGCAGGATATCTACCTGCAAATTAGTTGATATTGTACGTGAATTTACCCCCCAATTGCTCCCCCAACCTGTTATTTGTCTTTCTGCAAATCAATAACCACGTGGACATCTATTCTTATTTAATCTGTACATTTTTGGTTGCTATAGCATTAGATTTCATTAAAAAAACCGTGGAAGATGAAGAATCAACAAAAAAGCCCAATCTGTGATGATAGGGCTTTTCATATCAGCATAAAATAATGATTTATATGAAATAAAAGTTAGTGTTATTCCAAAGTAGAAATGTCCTACCTAATAACCAAATAGAAATGTCCTATATGGACATTTCCAAGTCAAGCACAGGATTTAGATTTCGTTCTTGAATTGCTGTTTTCTGTGCACGTCTGCTTGGCATCTTTTGAGAACGATTGCGTTTATTTTGTTGTTCTAGTTCTTCATGCTGCTGTTGAATATGGGCTAATACAGAACCCAAACGTTTATTTTCAACAATCTCTCGCTGGTTGAGCTGACTTAATTTATCGAAGATGCTGTAATTGATTTTTCTTCCCTGATATTCAATCGCGACTGTACTATCCGGGTATTCCAGAAACTCAAGATACTTGCCAATCAATCTTTGGTTTTCTTCCGTGTTTTCCAGGAGATATACGCATTTATCATAAGTGATCGTCAGGCTATTCGTGACTCTGCGGGGTTCACGCCAGGTAAAAATATCATCTAATTCTTCGGCTGTTTCAGTGACAGTCCGGTGTAGATCCTTGGGATTAAAGGCCATCTTGGCAAACTTCTGATTGAACTGCTCAATGAAGCAGGGTAGCCAGGCATTGGCTTCGGCAATCGAACTGATGCCTTCCAGACGCATTTCTTTGATCAGACGGTCCTGAAGCGTTCTATTGGCTCGTTCTACACGGCCTTTGGCCTGTGGTGAATTAGCGAAGATAATATCGATATTCAGGGTGCTGAGTACGCGCCCAAACTGGGTAATCTTGGTGTCTTTCTTACTGCTTTGATTCACCCTGAAGACTGAATGTTTATCGCTGTAGAAGGCTAAAGGCTTACCATGCTGCTCAACATACAAACGTGTTGAAATCATATAGTCAAAGGTTGATTCCGACTCACAGAAGCGTAAATGCTGTAATTTGCCTGTGGCATCATCGATAAATACCAGCAGACAGCATTTAGGGGCTCGACCTTCAAACCAGTCATGGTGTGAGCCATCGATTTGGATCAGTTCACCATAACAGTCCCGGTTATAACGAGGCTGATACGGGCGTTTCAGACGCTTGGCGCGAGGAATCCATAAATCGGCTGCAATCATCCAGGAACGCAGTGTTTCCACTGAAATATCAAAGCCATGAACGGTGGTGAGCTTTTCATGCGCTAAAGTGGGTCCGAAACCATGCAGTTGATCAGAAACAATATTGAGGCACTTGAGTCTGAGCTCTTCAGGAAGCCTGGAATTGCTGATTTGACCACGACCGGCATGGGCTAATGCAGCTGGGCCTTGAGCTTTGTATTTTTGCAATAAACGTCTGATCTGACGCTCTGAAATATGAAGTAGCTGAGCAGCTTGGGACTGGGTTATGCGTTGATCACAGATTTCCTGCAAGACCGACAATCGTTTAAGTTCTTTATCCGACATAGACACCAACATATCAAACCGTCCGCTAAGAAAATTGCAAAAGTGCATATTCTAAAAGCGGACATTTTTACTTTGGAGAAACCGGACATTTCTACTTTGGGCTTACATTTTCATTTCGTATAACAGCCATTATGTTAAATGGAGGAGATCTGACATAATTCTTGGCTTCAGTTAACTTTCTAAAAATCTTATGACTACACTTAATATCGAAAAGAAAGCAAATCCCCTTTTAAGTGATGAGGCTCAAGAATTGTTGTGTTTTGCAACAATTAGTGAATCTAAATCTTGGAAAGATGTTCTCAATTTGTATTTAGAAATTAAAGCAAAAAATGCTCCTAAGAAAGTGTTAATGCTTTTAGAAGATATAGGACAGTGTGAATATACGTCTATGCATGCTTCGATGGGAGATGGACTTTATTTTGATACATCGGAAATTATTGAAGAGGGTGAAGATGAAGATATAAGCTATGACAACACCCTGCCATTTCAGGTTAAGTATCATATTGATCAATTATTAAGATCTGAAAATAAGGTGAACATTCATGATCTACATGGAAAATTTAATTATAGTGATCAAGACCTATCTGTTTTATTAAAAATTAATGAGCAGCCTGAAAAAATTTTAGATGAAGTTATTCAAATTAAATTAGTTAATTCTGAAAATGATCATGAAAAATTTGCAGCACAGCTCAATGGATATTTTAGTTGTGATCTATCTCCTTTTGAATCTTTCAGTTTAATCCAATATTTGGATAAGAATTTTGATCTAGAATATGTTGGCTTAGGTGCGAGTTTATTATTTTTTATCAAGAAGCCAAGCTTTACCTTAGAGAAACTGGATTCTCTCTTCGAAGAATTAGATAACATTTATTCTTATAATCAAGAAACTAGTAGTAGGTTGAAACGACATTTATCAGATCATAATTATATGATCTTACCGTATGTTGATTCTCTAGATATATTTGATTTAGATGGATAATGAATATTAAGTTCCCCTAAAATTAACATAATACACGCTATACGAATACTAACTTGTAAGCCCAAAGTAGAAATGTCCGGTTTCTCCAAAGTAAAAATGTCCGCTTTTAGAATATGCGCTTTTGCGATTATCGAAGCGGACGGTTTGATATGTTGGTGTCTATGTCGGATAAAGAACTTAAACGATTGTCGGTCTTGCAAGAAATCTGCGATCAACGCATAACTCAACCTCAGGCTGCTCAGCTACTTCATATCTCAGAACGTCAGATCAGACGCTTACTGCAGAAATACAAAGCTCAAGGTCCCGCTGCATTAGCCCATGCCGCTCGTGGCCAAATCAGCAATTCTAAACTTCCTGAAGAACTCAGACTTAAGTGTCTCAATATTGTTTCAGATCAACTTTATGGTTTCGGACCCACTTTAGCGCATGAAAAGCTCACCACTGTTCATGGATTTGATATTTCAGTGGAAACACTACGTTCTTGGATGATTGCAGCCGATTTATGGATCCCTCGCTGCAAGCGCCTGAAACGACCATATCAGCCTCGTTATAACCGAGATTGTTATGGTGAATTGATCCAAATTGATGGCTCACACCATGATTGGTTTGAAGGTCGAGCACCTAAATGCTGTCTGCTAGTATTCATCGATGATGCCACAGGAAACTTGCAGCATTTACGCTTCTGTGCGTCAGAGTCAGCCTTTGACTATATGATTTCGACACGTTTATATATCGAACAGCATGGTAAGCCATTGGCATTTTACAGTGACAAACATTCAGTTTTTAGGGTGAATCAAAGTAGCAAGAAAGACACCAAGATTACCCAGTTTGGACGTGTTCTGAGCACTCTCAATATCGATATCATTTTCGCTAACTCCCCTCAAGCCAAAGGTCGTGTAGAACGAGCGAATAGAACACTTCAGGATCGTCTGATTAAGGAGATGCGTTTAGAAGGCATCAGTTCAATTGCAGATGCCAATAAGTGGCTGCCGTGCTTTATTGAGCAATTTAATCGTAAATTCGCCAAGATGGCTTTTAATCCCAAGGATCTACATCGGCCTATCGCTGAAACAGCCGAAGAATTAGATGATGTTTTTACCTGGCGTGAACCCCGCAGGGTCACGAACAGCTTGACGATTACTTATGATAAATGCGTATATATCTTGGAAAACAGCGAAGAAAATCAAAGATTGGTCGGCAAGTATCTTGAGTTCTTGGAATATCCGGATGGTACTGTAGCCATTGAATATCAGGGAAGAAAAATCAATTACAGCATCTTTGATAAATTAAGTCAGCTCAACCAGAGAGAGATCGTTGAGAATAAACGTTTGGGTTCTGTGCTGGCACATATTCAACAACAGCATGAACAACTGGAACACCAAAACAAACGCAATCGTTCTCAAAAGATGCCACGTAGACAAGCACAGAAAACAGCGATTGAACAACGAAATCTAAATCCTGTGCTTGACTTGGAAATGTCCATATAGGACATTTCTATTTGGTTATTAGGTAGGACATTTCTACTTGGGAATAACAGAAGAAGCCTAGACCTAAGATCTAGGCTTTAAATTAAAGCTCACAAGTTAGATATGACTCTTTGTCCATTTATTTATGAGATTTTGCGCCCATAATCATAAGAATATGCATCTATCCAACACTCATCCCATCTGAGCATTTTTAAGATCAATAAAAAATCACTTTTGTAGCGCTCTCATGAGATTTCTGCTGAATTTAGAGCACATTAAACTCAATAATAAAAATATATTTTTTCAAATTAATCAAAGACAAAACTAAATATTCTCAATATGATAAAAAATGCGTCAATTAAAGTTGAAGAACATGAATACCAAGACAACACCGATACTCGTTACAGGCGCCACAGGCTATATTGCCAGCTGGGTCATTAAAAATCTGCTTGAACAAGGACATACAGTTCACGCCACCGTACGCGATCTGAATAAGAAAAAAAGCTTTGCTCACTTAGAGAATATCGCAAACCAAAGTACTGGCACATTCAAACTGTTTGAAGCCAATTTACTTACACCGCATGCCTTTGATGAAGCCATGCAAGGCTGTGAAATTGTGATCCATATGGCATCCCCTTTTGTAGTGACCAACTATAAAGATGCAGTAAAAGATATTATTGAGCCTGCGGTAATAGGCACAGAAAATGTATTAAACAGCGTCAACCAAACAGAATCTGTAAAACGCGTGGTGGTGACATCCAGTATTGCTTCAACTTATGGCGATGCGATCGACATTAAGCAAACAGCAAATAACCAATTTGATGAGTCTCACTGGAACACCACCAGCTCTGAAACCCATCAGCCCTATCCATATTCAAAAGTCATGGCGGAGCGCAAAGCTTGGGATATGCAAAAAGCACAAAACCGCTGGGAACTGGTTTGTGTCAACCCAGCGCTGGTTCTTGGCCCTTCACTAACTGCGATGACCAAGTCTGGCAGCGTTGAAGTGCTTGAGCAGTTTGCTAACGGTATGACCCTCGCAGGTGTACCGCCGATGTGGAATGGCATTGTAGATGTCCGTGATGTTGCGGATGCACACTTGCAAGCAGCCTTTAACCCAAATGCAAAAGGCCGTTATATTATCAGCGGCGGCACGCTCAGCCTGCTGGAAATGGGCAAAATTCTGCGCCAGCACTTTGGTCCAAAATTCCCCTTCCCGCGCAACCAGTTGCCTAAAGCCGCATTTAAATTGTTTGGCCCGCTGGCAGGTTTTTCCAAGTCTTTTGTTGAGCTGAATATGGGTTTTCCAATCTACTTCAATGCCGACAAAAGTAAGTCCGAGCTAGGCATCAGCTACCGCAATATTGAAACCAGTCTTGTTGAACATTTTCAGCAGCTGCTGGATGATGGTGTGGTGAAGCAATATATTCCCTAAATTAGACATTCATTAAGCTAATAACTTGCTCAATTAGTTTGAAAAAAAGCCACCTTAAATAGGTGGCTTTTTGAATTGACGTGTATTGGTTATTTAAAAGTCGAATGTTAAGCCAACTTTATAGGTACGTGGACCACCCACTAAGGCATAGCCTGAGTTAAATGTACCTTCCCAATATTTTTCATCAGTCACGTTATCAATATTCGCTAAGAACGTTGTGTTCACACCACCTAATTGAGTTTTATAGCGCGCACCAAGATCTAAAATTGTGTAGTCTGGCAGTTTAAGTGTATTGGTTTCATTTAAGTACTGTTCACTCACGTAGTTTGCACGTGCATTGACATTCAAACCATCCACATACGGCACTGCATAATCCAAGCTGAGTGTTGCGGTAAAGTCAGGAATACCATATACCGTATTACCTTGATTAGTTACGCCACTTTTCACCGCTGCTTTGGTATATTCAGCATCAATATACGCCAAACTACCCATCAGATTTAGTCCTGTATAAATCTCTCCAGAAAATACCCATTCGACGCCACGTGAACGTGTTTCTGCATCATCTGTTGTGATTTGATTAACACTACTGCCGGTAATTCCATCAGAATAATCAGAAGACATCGTCGATGGTTTTTCAATTTGATACAGTGCAAATGTATTTAACCAACTACCTGTTTGATATTTAGCACCCAATTCATATTGTTTGGTTTGGAATGGCGCAAAGGTGACATTATTGTTGGCATCTGCAACGTTATTCACCGTTACACCTTCAGAAAGACCTTCAACATAGTTTACATAAATAGAAATATTCTCACCAAATGGTTTAACCACAATACCTAAGCTTGGGGATATTTTATCGTCTTGATAGCCTGTTTTTTTCTGTAAATTCTTGGTGTCGATATCTTGATAACGTGCACCAACAATAAATTGTAACTTATCATCCAACATTGAAATCTGATCAGATACCGTATAGCTAGTATATTTATTATCTAAATTCGGTTTAACCACTGGGTACGCAGAAGGCATTCCTACAGTCTTATCAGGATCATACAAATTAGTTGAATTAATTTTCTCTTGTGTTGCCGCAACATGCTGATCTGTTTCTTTGGTCAAATAATCAGCTCGAACATTTACAGCATGTTTTACAGCACCTGTATTAAACTTATATTGGAAACCTGTATTGGCTGATGTAATCGACTCAGATGACCCTGTACGATAGTACTGTGAAGTAGCATGACCATCAGCTTGCCCTACGATAAGACGCGTACCAAAAATGTGTCCGCTATAGGCCTTTTCAATATACCCTACACCCGCATACACATTTAAATCAGGCGTGAATGCATATTCACCACTTAATCCTACAAACTCACTATCTGTATGACCTTCTAAATTACTAAAATAATTGGTATCGCCTTTAGGCGCATCAAGTACGCCATTATAGATATGACCATGTGCATCTTTCACGCCGAACGCGGCCATTGCAGGTGACCCACCATTACGATCATCACGTACCGCATAGGCATCAAAATTAAGTTTTAACTTATCCGTTGTATAGTCTGCAGCAATTGCACCTGATGCATGTTTATCTTCCATGCCTTCAATAATGTGCTCACCTTGACCATAAGCACCATTCACACGTAGACCAAATTCTTTTTCAGCACCAAAACGTCGCGAAACGTCAAAACCTGATTGGTAAAAACCACCTTCTTCCATTGAAGCTGAAACTTGAGTTTTTTCTTTATCTGCACGCTTAGTTTTAGCGATGACCACACCACCGACCCCACCTGCTGGTGACATCCCAGCAACTAAGGCATTCGGGCCTTTTAAAACCGTTACCGAATCTAGAAATTCAGTCGGTACGCGTCCATAAGGCGCCATACCATAGATACCATTGAGTGCAATGTCATCGTGATTGATGTCAAAGCCACGAATATTAAAGTTTTCGTTTATATGACCTTGGTTGGTTGTAATACGGATACTCGCATCATTTTTTAAAACTTCACCAACTGTCCTAGCCTGCTGTTCTTCAATTAACTTTTCACTATATGCAGCAACGCTAAATGGCGTATCAACAATTTTTTTATTTCCCAGTGCACCAAGGTCTGTCTACGCTTTCAATTTTCCATTTGCAAGCTGCTTTTCGGCTGGCACCTCAACTTCAATTGTTTCAAGCACGGTTCGCTCTGCTGCATTCACTGCTGCAGATGTACCCACCCCTAAGATCGCGATTGAAATCGCACGGACTAAGTGTGTTTTTGCAAAATTATTCATCATTTCAAGATTAGTTTTATTTGAATAAGAATCATTACTATATTTAGAATAATTCTTAACTGCATCATGAATCTCGATGATAATATTTTTTTAATGAAAAATATAAATATTCATTTTTTATAAATTGTAGATAATACAAATATAAATAATTGTTTTTTATTGCTTTTATAAAAAATAAAAATACAACCTGGTTATGTTCAATTAAATCTCTTAGGCAAACAGATGATTAATTAATATACAATAGTTTGAATTTTTACATGCTTAATTACCACATGAATAGATAAATCCTTTTACATCCAACGATTATTTAGAAGTAAACAACGCTTTTGCGTTAGTGCCATTTAGCCAAATTTAAATCTCCTTTTTTAAATTTTTAACAAAAAAAAGCGACTCAAAAGAGCCGCTTTTTTCTAACCGAAGTTAAACTCGAATTATTGAGCTTGACCAGGTTGAGCCACTACAGTACGGCTACCAGAAATCGTAGCGAATACGCGACGGTTCATAGCACGGCCTTCTTTAGTGTTGTTGTCAGCGATCGGTTGATCCCACGCGAAACCTTGAGTAGATAAACGAGCTGGGTCAACGTTGTATTCGTTAACAAGTGAAGATTTAACAGAGTTAGCACGAGCTAGTGATAAACGTTCGTTTAGAGCACGTGGACCAGTGTTATCTGTGTGACCTTCGATGTTAGCTGTAGCATTAGGGTATTCACCTAATTTTTCAGCAACTTTAGCGATTTCAGGTTTGTATTGATCTTTGATGTTAGATTTGTTTGTATCAAAGAACACACGAAGTTCCATGTTAAGATCTTCAGTCAACTCTTGAGGAGCTGGAGCAACTGGAGCAACTGGAGCAACTGGAGCAACTTCAACTACAGGAGCAGCAGGTTTCAAGTGACCGCCAAGAACTACGTTAAGACCAGCTAAAGCTGTGTAGTTCCAGAAATCTTCATCGATGTTGTAAGTAGCACGAGCTTCAGTACGTAGAGATAAAGCATCGTTTAAGCGCCAGAAAGCACCTAAACCAGCATTACCCAAAGTACCTTCTTCAGTAGTACCACGAGCTTGTGCAGATGGAGCTAAACCACGAGCAGCAGCTTCGTCAAATTTGTATTTGTAGTGACCAGCACCCAACAATACATATGGCTTAACTTTGCTGTCATAGTTTTTAGTGATCAAATCAGAAGTAGCATAGAAGTTACCGTTGATTTGAGTTTGTTTGTATTCGCCGAAATCAACGTCTACATCACCTTTAACTTGGTTATATTCAGCTTCGAAACCTAACCATGGAGTTAATTCAACACCAAGTGCTGCACCAACAAACAAGTCATCTTGTAGCTCAGGACTTTCAGTTAAGTTACCACGGCTGTTGTTGTGTTGAGAATCTTGGAAAGTGTAACCAAGCATTAATGGAGTAACAGTTACGCCTGCGTTTGCAGCTGCTAAAGGAGCAGCTACGAGCATTGCTAATGCAATACGACTCATTTTCATGGATTTATCCTCCAGAGATAACAATTGTTGTTCAAGCTCAAGCCGAAAAATTGGCTATCCTGAGATAGGCTTTCTTATACCCCAGTTTTTTTTTAAGCTATTTACGCTGAATCATACAAACACTTTATTCTTTTTCCAAGTGCTTGATTAATCTAATCAAGTAAATTATTGACAAAATTACTTACAATTTCCGTTGTAATTCGGTAAATTTTTACTCAATTTTGAGCAGTGAATCGCCTATTGTCACTTGCTATTTTCATTTTAACAGCTTTATCTAAAATTGAGTAATAAAATTCTATA
Source organism: Acinetobacter sp. YH16040_T (assembly GCF_024605785.1). NCBI lineage: Bacteria > Pseudomonadati > Pseudomonadota > Gammaproteobacteria > Moraxellales > Moraxellaceae > Acinetobacter > Acinetobacter sp. YH16040_T. The sequence continues at coordinate 2,666,432 of NZ_CP094541.1, forward strand.
CTCAAAATTAATATCGCCATTAAAAACACATATAACATTAGACATATAAAAATAATATTAAATTTTGGATTAAATCAATGCTTTACAATAAAGAAACCGGCTTTACGTTATTTGAACTTTTGGTCTCAATTGCGATTATGGTCATTATCGTGACGATAGCTTTACCACATTTCAACAATTTAATGGCGCAGCGAGAAGCGAATAACATCAAATCGACTATTCAAAATCACAATGCATTCGCACGAGCTCAGGCCACTATTTATCATTCCAATATTGTGATTTGTCCTAGTCTTGACTTTAAACTTTGCCAACCTAACAACTGGAACAATGGACTGATCATATTTATTGACAGTAATAAAAACCGCCAAGTCGACGCAAATGAAAAAATATTGCTGCAAGATAAACTCAATTTAAAATATGGCGATCTGTCTTGGCGTGGGACTTTACACATTCCGAGCCTAACCTTTCAGGCCAGCTCCGGTTTACCCAATGGTTCAAATGGTAGTTTCTACTACTGTTCGAAATCAACGCTTCAACCGATCCGAGCAGTCTTAAGTCGAATGGGACATTTACGATTTGAAAACCCAACCAGTTGCTAATTTGAGAACCGGTGAGTCCAAAGCAGCCTTTTAAATTTGCTTTATTCCTGTTCAATTTTACTTATACTGCTGACGTATTCAAAAATTAATGTATAAGAAAATGGAGACATGTAATGACTGATATCGTCATCGTGAATGGTGCCCGTACAGCAATGGGTGGTTTTCAAGGGAGTTTAGCCGCTGTCACTGCACCAGAATTAGGCGCAGTTACGATTAAAGCAGCCATCGAACGCGCGGGTTTACAACCGACAGATGTTGAAGAAGTCATTATGGGCTGTGTGCTTCCGGCTGGTCTGAAACAAGGTCCTGCCCGTCAAGCGATGCGTAAAGCTGGTCTTCCAGATTCAACTGGTGCCGTAACCATCAACAAGCTGTGTGGTTCAGGTATGAAGGCCGTGATGCAAGCGGCAGATATGATTAAGGCAGGTTCGGCTCAAGTCGTGGTTGCAGGTGGTATGGAGTCAATGACCAATGCCCCTTATGTTTTGACCAAAGCACGAGCTGGCTACCGTATGGGCCACGGTGACGTTAAAGATCATATGTTCTTAGATGGCCTAGAAGATGCAGAAACGGGCCGACTCATGGGGTCTTTTGCGCAGGATATGGCAAACACAAAAGGCTATACACGTGAACAAATGGATGACTTCGCCATTCGCTCGCTTAAACGTGCGCAAACTGCAATTACTGAGGGATATTTTGCTGACGAAATCGTGCCTGTCACTGTTTCGAGTCGTAAAGGCGATGTGATTATCGATAAAGACGAACAGCCTTTTAACGCTAATATCGAAAAAATTCCAACGCTGCGCCCTGCTTTTGCTAAAGATGGAACGATTACCGCTGCCAATGCCAGTTCTATTTCTGATGGCGCATCTGCTTTAGTTTTAACATCAGCAGATCAAGCTTCAGCAAAAGGTTTAAATCCGCTCGCAAAAATTGTGGCTTATGCATCAAATTCACAGCATCCTTCAGAATTTACTATTGCACCTGTGGGCGCAATTCAAAAAGTTCTAGATAAATCGGGTTGGAATGTTGCTGATGTGGATTTATGGGAAATCAATGAAGCCTTTGCCATGGTAACGATGTGCCCAATTGATGAATTTAAATTAGATGCTGAAAAAGTAAATATCAACGGTGGTGCTTGTGCGCTTGGACATCCAGTTGGTTCTACCGGTTCACGTATTATCCTAACGCTGATCCATGCATTAAAACGTACTGGTGGTAAACGTGGTATTGCAGCGCTATGTATTGGTGGTGGTGAAGCGACTGCTGTGGCGATTGAATTGCTTTAAAGCACTGTAGATTCCCTTCGTAAAGAGTGATTTAGAGGAAATATTCTTTAATCCTCCCCTAACCCCTCCTTTAATACAGGAGGGATACTGAAAACCCCTCTGTAAGAGGGTTTTTTTATGCTTACATTTTAGACATAAATTGTTCACATACAGCTCAGTAAAGGCTCTTAAAATAAATGTCGACATAATAAAAATGGATGACTTTTTATGCAGCTCAATCACTACTTGAATTTTCAAGGCAATACCGAGGCAGCCTTTAATTTTTATCGTTCTGTATTTGGTGGAGAATTCCTCAATGTGATGCGTTATGGTGATATGCCTGCTGAGGAAGGCATTTCTTTGTCCGATGCAGATCAGCAAAAGATTCTGCATATTTCCTTGCCAATCAATGAATTTACCGTGCTGATGGCCTCTGATGTCAACGAACAATTTTGTGCACAAACCAATCAACCCTTTACCGTAGGCAGCAATCACTATATTTCGATTAATTTAGACAGTAGTGAACAAGCTGAAGCCAAACGACTGTTTGATGGCTTGTCCAAAGGAGGCTCTATAGAAATGCCTCTCGAAAAGACCTTTTGGGGTGCACTCTATGGCGCATTTACCGATCAGTTCGGTATTAAATGGATGGTCAATTGCCAGCTTAAAAATGAATAATCACTCATTAAAAGTATTTCGATCAATAAAAAAGCCTCCGAATGGAGGCTTTTTTATTGATCAAGGCACTTAAGCACCTGTTTGATAATGCGCTTGCGGCACAGCAGTTGAAGCTTGGTATGGATTGGTAAAATCACCTAAGCCAGCAGCAGCTTCAGCAATATCTTTACCTTCTTTCACCACAAATGTATCAAAACCTGAACGCTTCATGTAGTTCAACACATCTTTGAATACATCACCTGTCGCACGTAGTTCGCCTTGGAAACCTTGGCGACGTAACAATGCAGCAAATGAATAGCCACGACCATCATTAAAACCGGCAAATTCGATGAAAATAGCATCTAACTGGTCAAGCGGGAATTCATTGGTTTCAGGTGAAGCATCCACCGTTACGAAAAGTGCTTTTTTACCAGACACATTCGCAAGTTGATCTAACTGCTCAACTGTTAAAACCACGTCACCTTGTGGCAACACACCATCTTCACCAATGACTTGGTAAGTATTGTCTGCAATCGAGCCATCTTTAGAGAGGACTTGTAGTGCTGTATTAAGCATATGCACGCTCCTTAAATGGTTGGATGCCAACACGGCGGTAAGTATCAATAAACTCTTCGCCTTCTGCACGAAGGTCTAGATAAGTATTTAAGATTTCTTCAATGATGTCTGGTACAACTTCGGCTGCAAATGATGGGCCTAAGATGTCACCAATTGATGCATCATGGTCGGCATTACCACCCAAAGTGATTTGATAGAACTCAGCACCCTTTTTATCTACACCTAAAATACCGATATTACCGACATGGTGGTGACCACACGCATTCATACAACCAGAGATGTTCAGATCCAATTTACCTAAATTGTAAATGGTATCTAAGTCATCAAAACGACGTGTAATGGCTTCAGAAATTGGAATCGATTTCGCATTTGCCAATGAACAGAAATCACCACCTGGGCAGCAAATGATGTCGGTTAAGAACCCAATATGCGCACGTGCAAGATTATGTTGATCAAGGATTTTCCATAGATCAAACAAATCTTTTTGCGGTACATCAACAAGCGCAATGTTTTGCTCATGTGTGGTACGGAACTCACCAAAGGTATATTTGTCAGCCAAGTCAGCAATCAGATTCATTTCTTCAACAGTCATATCGCCCGGTGCAATACCCGCACGTTTCAAAGAAATCGTAACGATGCGGTAACCTTTGACTTTATGTGCATTGGTGTTGATGTTGAACCATTGTTTAAATTTCGGCTCTGCGGCAAATTGCTCTGCAAAATCTTCATCCGCATAATCTTGGTAATCAAATGGTGTGAAGTTCTCATCCATTTTCGCCAAGGTATCAGCATCAATTTTTAAAGTTTTGATGGTATGTGCAAATTCAGCTTCCACTTTCTCTGCAAATACTTCTGGTGTTAATGCTTTCACCAAAATTTTGATACGTGCTTTATATTTGTTATCACGACGACCGTGTAAGTTGTATACACGAAGTACCGCTTCTAAATAAGCAATCAAATCTTCACGTGGCAAGAAGTCACGAATAAAGCTACCAATCACTGGGGTACGGCCTAAACCACCACCAACTTTGATTTTATAGCCAATCTCGCCTGCTTCATTTTTCACGATATACACACCGATATCATGGAAAGACGTTGCCGCACGATCAGTTTCTTCCAGTGCTGAAACTGCAATCTTGAACTTACGTGGCAAGAAAGCGAATTCTGGGTGGAAAGTTGACCATTGACGAATCAATTCACACGTTGGGCGTGGGTCAGCAATTTCACCTGCAACCACACCTGCATATTGGTCAGTGGTTGTGTTACGAATACAGTTACCCGAAGTTTGAATCGCATGCATTTGAACAGATGCGAGCTCTTGTAACATATCAGGCACATTTTCTAGTGCAGGCCAGTTAAACTGAATGTTTTGACGAGTAGATACGTGCGCATAACCACGGTCATAGTCCTGAGCCAATGACGCAATTTTACGTAATTGTTTAGAATTCATCAGGCCATAAGGTACTGCAATACGTAGCATCGGTGCATAACGTTGTACATAAAGGCCGTTTTGAAGACGCAGTGGACGGTATTCATCTTCCGTCAATTTACCTGCTAAATAACGTTCCGTTTGATCACGGAACTGTGCAACACGTTCATTAACCAGTTGCTGGTCAAAATCAGTATATAAATACATGGCGTACAGCTAGTAATTTCTATTATAACAATGCACAGCATAACGAGATTTTATCTATCAAGAAAATGCGTTTTTTACATATTTAATAGCGATTTTATTGATAAGACTGTCGCAATTTCACTGATATAGCGGATTCCGGTCATTTACTTTTTATTTATTAATATATTGAATTATTTCTCCATTACTTAGCATAAATTTACATAAAGAATTTCAGCCAATAAAAAGCCCGATAAATCGGGCTTTTTATTTAGCGATGTAAAATCACTTATTTTTTATCTGGTAATGCATACGCAACAAGGTAATCACCAAGTTTTGTACCAAATGAACCATGACCACCAGCCATGATCACAACATATTGTTTACCATTTGCTTCATAAGTCATTGGAGTCGCTTGACCACCTGCTGGTAGACGACCTTCCCACAAAGTATCACCATTCGTTACATTGATTGCACGGATATAGTTATCTTGTGTTGCGCCTACAAACATGACATTACCAGCAGTCGAGATTGATCCACCAAGACCCGGTACACCAATTTTCACAGCAGGTAATTGGAACAATTTCGGTAAACTGTCACGAATTGTACCTATACGTTTTTTCCAGACCACTTCATGTGTATTTAAATCTACACCTGCAGTAAAGCCCCATGAAGGTTGTTTACAAGGTAAGCCAAGTGGTGACAAGAAGGCTTTGATTTCCACACCATAAGGTACGCCATACATCGGTTGCACGCCTTGTTCAGTACCCGCACCTTTCGCAGTTTGCTCACGGTTTGGATCTGTAGGAATCAACTTAGTGACAAATGGCAAGCCAATTGGGTTCATCACAGCAACTTGACGGTCTTGGTTCACCGACATACCACCCCATTCAAATACCCCAAGGTTACCTGGGAATACTAATGTGCCATTTTCAGAAGGTGGTGTATAAATACCGTCGTAGTTTAATGATTTGAAATACACACGACACATCAACTGGTCAAACATAGTGGCACCCCACATTTGTTTATCAGTCAATTTATCTTTTGGTGCTAAATCAAAATCAGAGAACGGTTGAGTTGCAGAATAATGCTCACCTTTAGTTTGTGGACCACGTTTTACAGTTTGTGGAACCGCTTTTTCGGTGATTGGCACAATCGCTTTACCGGTACGACGGTCAAGGACGAATGCATTACCTGTTTTGGTTAAGACATAGATCGCAGGAACAATATTACCTGATTTATCTTTGATATCTGCCAATGAAGGTTGTGATGGTACATCCATATCCCACAAATCATGATGCGTGGTTTGGAAGTTCCAGATCAATTTACCAGTCGATGCATTGATCGCAAGCATTGAGTTTGCATAGCGTTCATCTAAAGACGTACGGTGACCACCAAAAATGTCTGGTGTGCCTACACCTGTTGGCACATAAACGATGTCAAGTTTTTCGTCATATGCTAAAGGTGCCCATGCATTCGGTGAGGCTACAGAGTATTTTTGACCTTCGCCTGGCATGGCATTTGGATCTTCCGCCCCTGTATCAAAGATCCACAATAATTCACCGGTATTGACATCATAACCACGGATGACACCAGATGGCTCTTTAGTCGAGAAGTTATCAGTTGTTGAACCGCCAATCACAATGGTTGTGCCAGTAACCACTGGAGGTGAAGTTGGGATATAACCGCCCGGATACGGATAAGGCATATCTTTTTGTAGATCGACTTCGCCGTTATGACCAAAATCACTACATGCTTTACCTGTGTCAGCATTGACTGCAACCAAACGACCATCATTTACAGGCAAGATCACTTTGCGCGGACATTCAGTTGAAGTCGAGCGTTTGTTCTCTAAGCTTTTTGCAAACTGAGTGGTATTTGCAGCGTCAAAATAAGACACACCACGACATGTTAAATGTTGATAGGTATTGTCCGCTTTAAGTTTAGGATCGAATGCCCATTTTTGTTTACCTGTCGCAGGATCAAGTGCAATTAAACGTTGGTGAGTTGTACACATAAACATGTCATTGCCGACTTTAATCGGAGTGACTTGGTTTGTGGTTTCACCTGAGTCATTTTCTGTTGGTAACTCACCTGTACGGAAAGTCCATGCTACTTCTAAATCTTTAACGTTGTCGCTATTGATTTGAGCAAGTGGAGAATAACGTACACCACCTTGTGTACGACCATAGGCAGGCCAATCTTCAGGAGCAATACCCTCAATCGCTTTGGCTGTTTGAGGTTGTGCATTTTTAATTTCACCGTGAATTTCTTGCGGATCATTAAAAATTGAATAGATCATCACGATAATCGCAATCACCAGTGTGCCTGATAATGTAATTTTCGCAGTTTTGCCATTTTCCATACCGCGTGTCACGGCAGGAATCAGTAACCAAAGGCCCAATAAGCCTAAAATATCAAAACGCGGTGCAAGTGCCCAAAAGTCAGAACCTGCCTCCCATAGTCCCCAAATCACTGTACCCAGCATCAACGCTGCATAAATGTATAAAGAACTGTTTTGAATTTTTCTTAAGTATATTGCTGAAGCCAGCATTAACAGGCCGGCGATAATGTAGTACCAAGAACCGCCAAGGACTGCCAGCCAGATACCACCAATCAATAGAACCAAGGCGAAAATTGCCATCACAACGACGGTAAATGTTCGCATCCCAGTTCCAGTAGATGGGTTGCTCATGTTGACCACCTCTATTGTCGAATGTTGTATTTGGTGCGTGAAACTCATTCAACGCACCACCGTTTTTATGTCGCAAAGAGAAGTTGTTACAAAAACAATTCAAGGGGGAAATGTCGTAATTCTTCTCAGAATTACCGAATTGCTTTTATAAGAACTCTAATTGGACATCAATTAAAATGCTGTTTGAAATTTGATACCGCCGACCCACGCATTCTCACCATTTTTGTAAGCACCAACGTGACGGATATATTGAATATTAGGACGAATAGTCAGCCAGTTTGCCGCATGAATACCGTAGTAAATTTCTGCGTCATACTCTTCACTTTGTAGACCGCGTGCATCAACGCTGTTATTGGCAATATTGGCATCATTCACATCATCATTAATGCTGATACGACCTAAACCAATCGCAATTTCATCCTGAGGACGTGCATCGAATGCACCTTTGTAGACCAAGCCAATGTTTTGCATATCACTCACATTGTTGGTGTCTGAGTCATGCACGGTGACATTCACAAAACCGCTTAAGCCACGTGAGGCATCGTCTTTGTGTGCTGTCAGTTGTTGTTTCGCCACAATCCAACCACCTTGATGGTGATCTTTTTCATTTACTGGGCTATCAATGACATCGGCATCAGCGGTACTGTAGTAGTAACCTGCACGGTATTCACCCGGAAGCTTTTGTGTCCCCACTTTTGGAGTCCACACCACTTCAGCAGGAATAATCGCACCTTTAGAACCATCGGTACTCAAGTTCCAACCTTTACCACGTTTTAGATTTTCAGGGTTGTATTCATAAACCCCGACTTGTGCGTAGAGTTCAGGCTGAATGTTATATTTCACGCGAGCAGCCCATTGGCTGACTGGCCAGTTGTACCATTGGTCACCGACCCAGTTACCCACTTGTGAGCCACAAAGTGCTAAGTTTTGAAAGTCACAGTCAAAGCTGTTGAAATCTTCACCTTCACCGAAACGACCGACTTTAATATCTAATTTTTGGTCTAAGAATTTTTTCTTGATCCAAAAATCAGTCAAACGCCAAGTTTGACCACGACCCCACACTTCTTGTGTTGCACTTAAATGACCATTTAATGCATCTGAAGTTTGAGACAATGAACGACCATTACGTTCAGTGATATTGATTTGTGCTTCGGTATCTTTCCAACCCGCAATTTTTTCTAAATCGAGATGTGCCCCAATCGCGAATTGGTCCGCATATTCAGTGCTATGACTAGAAGCATGCTTTGCATCTAACAAAGTGGCTAATTCGCCACCATAACTAAAACTAAAATCGTAACCTTTCTGTTGAAGCGCTGTTCGTTGACCGTTCCAATCACCGAACATCCATGGGCTTTCAGAACTGAAAGCATCTGCAGTAGTTGCCGCTTGGGTTGCTGAACCCGCAAGCATTATTCCGAGGCTAAGATATAAAGATCCAAGTTTACTCACAGCTATTTTCATTTGGAGACCTATATACCAATTGTGTTAATAGTTCATATAATACTCTCACATTTGTATAATTTATTTATTTTTTTGTTAACAACTCTCAATATTTACATAGATGTTTATCTAATTAAGAGATTTTAAAGGTTTTATTGTTTAACTTATCACCTTTTTTTATACCATTCATAACCAATTATCCGCACCTAAAGTTTTACCCACATGGGTATAAATCAATGCTGATCTAGAAAATTTAATCGGACATGCCAGTTGAGTTTGTGTCATTGTGTCGCCTTCTTGTAGCGGAACTTCAACACACCAATGCCGCTCTTGGGCCAATTGTGAATTTAGAGCTTCGTCCAAACTTAAAACTGGTTCCACACAGACATCTCGAGAGGCAAAAATCTTTTTCCACTCAGCCCATGTTTTGGTTAGTATTTTTCGGGCAATTGCATGCTTAATTTCAGTTTGGTCTTGCGGATCAAATGACATGCCTTGCGTTGCTAAAGCGGGTAAATCTAGAATTTGCGCCAATCCATGTAAAAACTGTGGCTCCAAACCACCTATAGACAGATAGCGACCATCTTGGGTTCGATAATAGTCATAGAAACTTCCGCCATTCAGATGTGCAGTTTCTGCGGCTGTTACCGCATTGGCAGCCAATACGCCAGCTGCAGCCATATTGTTCAATGCTACGGCGCAATCGGTCATGGAAATATCAATATATTGTCCTAAGCCGCTACGGTAACGCTCAATCACCGCAGCTAAGATGCCAGTAAGCGCATGCATTGATCCGCCTGCCACATCGGCAATTTGAATCCCCATCGGGGGCGGGCCACTGTCTTGGCGTCCGCTATGACCTGAAATGCCCGATAAAGCCAAGTAATTGATGTCATGCCCTGCACGGTCTTTGTAATGTCCGGTTTGACCATAACCCGTAATCGAGCAATAAATAAGTCGCGGATTAATTTCGGCCAAAACTGCATAATCCAAACCCAAGCGTTGCATGACACCTGGACGAAATTGTTCTACCACAATATCAAAATCTGAAATTTTGGCTTTGATCAATTCAATACTTTTCGGATCTTTTAAATCTAATGCGATGGATTGTTTATTGCGATTTAAATAACTATGCGCTGTGGCTTGCCCATTGGCATAAGGTGGCATCAAACGAACTAGATCGGGACGCGTCGGTGACTCAATATGCACAACTTCCGCACCCATGTCAGCCAAATACAAGGTCGCAAATGGCCCTGGGAGTAATGTCGAAAAGTCGAGTACTTTCAATCCTTTTAAAGCAGCTTCCATGGATATTTTTCTCTAATTGTGTAGATTTTTTATCCATGGTAGAAATATAAAATGATTAAAACAATGTCATGTTCAGCCATTTACCTTGATAGTTTCGGCAATTTACCATGTAAAAATGGTAAAACCGCTGTTGTAAATTGCCATGATTTCTTTTTTTAGCGTCATTTAGGTCAAACATTTGTGAACATTAAAGAGACTGAAGGATTAAACATGAGTCGTGATACGATCAGTATCCATTTCGTCAACGCAGCCTTAACTGGTGTGAAACGTCTCGGCATGGATGTCGAAACTTTATTGTCTCATGTTGGCATTGAGGCTGAACTTCTACGCCAACCCAAAGCGCGTATTTCACCTGAACAATACACACGTTTTATTAAAATGTTGTGGATGGTGACCCAAGACGAACACGTCGGTTTTGATATTCAGCCGCGCCGCTTGGGTACTTTTGCCATTATGTGCCAATTGATTATTCATGCAAAAACACTCGGTGATGCACTTGAATTGTCTTCACAGTTCTACAAACTGTTTGGTGATGAATGGTCGGTAACACTAGAACGTGATAAACACGAAGCACGTTTAGTTCCTCAAATTCCGAAATCTATGGACCCAGACCATTTCATTACAGAAAGTATGCTGATGATTTGGCATGGTCTCGCTTCTTGGTTGATTGAACGTCGTCTGCCTTTAGAACGCGTACACTTCGGTTATGAACGTCCTGAACATGCTGACGAATATGATGCCTTGTTTTTTGCACCTGTAATGCAGTTTGATACACCACGAACTGAAATTACATTTGCAGCGGATTATTTAGATTTACCCATTCGTCAAAACGAAGAAACGCTTGAAGAATTCTTAAAAGCGGCTCCTGCACAGTTATTGGTTAAATTTAAAAATACCAATTCATTAACATCTCGTATCCGTGATGTGCTGAAGAGTCAAATTGGCGAAGAAATGCCAACCTTGAACGATGTTGCTTCAATGCTGTATCTATCGCCGCAAACACTACGTCGTCGTTTAGCCGCTGAAGGTAAGAGCTACCAAGGTGTAAAAGATGCTTTACGTCGAGATGCTGCAATTCACTTATTGCTTAACCCAGACTTAACGCTTGAAGATGTTGCACAGCAAGTCGGTTTTAGTGAAACCAGTACTTTCCACCGTGCATTTAAAAAGTGGACCGGTGTAACACCAGGCCTTTACCGTCAACTGCATGGTTATCACTAAGCAATAATCAAAACTAGCATTCTCTAAAACCTGATCTCGATCAGGTTTTTTTATTTCGGAAAATCTGCGCGTTGTTTTTGGCAAAGTATTGGATCGACGGGCGTGATCACGCGTTTGCCATCCTGTATCCGATACATTTCTGCCTTAGTCACATGATCATTGCGATCATACTCACAGGCTAAGCCGCCAGTCCCTTCATCTGAAGGATGAATGCCATAGATCATATAAATATAAAAACCGATCAAGCATACAAAACCTAAGCAGCCTACTAGTACTAACCAAGCCAGACCTTTTAACACTCGCTTCACATTTTTATGCATAAGCTGATCTTCAATTTGTACTGAATCGATAGCAACTGATCTTAGCCGATCCTCGCTTTCAATATGCAGGTTGATTTTGACCTTATTCAGCAGCAAGCGTTGACCAAAAATATCAAACGACTCAACCGTTCTCATCATTGCACTGGCTTGATTAATCCGTACACTCAAAAAACCAATAAAAATTTATAGATCATAGGGACAGGATTATGAGCGAGGCTTACATCATTGATGCCATTCGCACACCGCGCGGCAAAGGAAAAAAAGACGGTTCACTACATGCCGTTAAACCGATTAGCCTACTGACCGGTTTATTGAACGAATTACAAAACCGACATCAATTTGACACCGCTGCAGTAGACGACATTGTACTGGGCTGCGTGACCCCCATTGGTGACCAAGGTGCGGACATTGCCAAAACCGCAGCCATTGCAGCAGGTTGGGACAATGATGTGGCAGGTGTTCAGATCAACCGTTTTTGCGCCTCAGGTTTAGAAGCAGTCAATATGGCTGCGCAAAAGGTCCGCTCTGGCTGGGAAGATCTGGTGGTGGCTGGCGGTGTAGAGTCGATGTCTCGTGTGCCGATGGGCTCAGATGGCGGTCCTTGGGCGCTTGACCCTGAAACCAATATGGCCTGTGACTTTATTCCACAAGGCATTGGAGCCGATTTAATTGCCACCATTGAAGGTTACAGCCGAGCAGATGTGGATGCCTTTGCAGCCAACTCTCAGCAAAAAGCAGCCGCAGCGCAAGCCAATGGTTATTTTGACCAATCTGTCGTTCCAGTTAAAGACAAAGCAGGCGTCACTGTTTTAGCCAAAGATGAATTTATTAAACCAACGACCACAGCAGAAGGCTTGGGCAGGCTCAACCCAAGTTTTGCCATGATGGGGCAAATGGGCTTTGATGCCATCGCCTTGCAAAAATATCCTGAAGTGGGTGCTGTTAACCATGTACACCATGCAGGGAACTCATCGGGCATCGTTGATGGTGCTGCCGTAGTATTGCTTGCCTCTGAAAAAGCGATCAAAGAACAAGGCCTAAAACCGCGTGCCAAAGTGCTTGCCACGGCATTGGTGGGTGCAGACCCAACCATTATGCTGACTGGCCCTGCTCCTGCTGCACGTAAAGCCTTAGCTAAAGCTGGCCTAACAATTGATGATATTGACCTATTTGAAGTGAATGAAGCTTTTGCAGCTGTGGTGATGCGTTTTATCACCGAACTCAAGGTGGACCCTGCCAAAGTCAATGTGAATGGCGGTGCAATTGCATTAGGACATCCGCTGGGTGCAACAGGCGCCATGATTTTAGGCACCCTGATGGATGAACTAGAACGCCAAGGTAAAAAACGCGGCTTAGCAACACTTTGCGTGGGTGGCGGTATGGGCATCGCAACGATTATTGAGTTGGTATAAGGAGAATAAAAATGAGCGCAATTCAATTTGAAAAAAATGCCGACAATATCGTCATTTTAACTTTAGATTCTCCAAACCAATCTGCCAACACCATGAATGCAGATTTCCGCACGGCACTGGCTGAAACGGTAGACAAACTGCAAGCAGATGAAAATATTGCAGGGATTATTTTTCGTTCCGCAAAAAAAACCTTCTTTGCCGGCGGCGACTTAGACGAACTGATTCAAGCTACACCTGAGCATGCGACAGAATTCTTCAATATGATTGAAGAGATGAAAGCCAAACTGCGTTATATCGAAACCCGTGGCATTCCTGTTGTCGCAGCCTTAAATGGCACAGCGCTGGGCGGTGGCTGGGAGTTAGCTCTTGGCTGTCATTATCGAATCGCCCTTAATGATGCTAAAGCGAAATTTGGCTTACCTGAAGTAACCTTAGGTTTACTGCCGGGTGGTGGCGGTATTGTTCGTATGGTACGTTTATTGGGTCTGCAAAATGCATTTCCGCTCTTGATGGAAGGCAAACAAATTGGTGTCGAAAAAGCCAAATCATTGGGGCTGATTCAAGACACTGCAGATAGCCTTGAAGAATTGATGGACAAAGCCATTACGTGGGTCAAAGCCAACCCAAAATCACAGCAGCCCTATGATGTAAAAGGTTATAAAATTCCGGGTGGCTCGCCATCAACTCCAGCTGTGGCGCAAATGCTCGCCATTGCCCCTGCTATGCTACGTGACAAAACCAAGGGCTGTTACCCTGCGCCTGAAGCCATTATGTCGGCTGCTGTTGAAGGCGCTCAGGTCGATGTTGATACGGCGCTCACGATTGAATCACGTTACTTTACTTACCTTGCAACCGGTCAAATTTCTAAAAATATGATCGGCACCTTCTGGCATGGTCTCAATGCCATTAAGTCAGGTGCAAGCCGACCAAAAGACGTCGTGAAATGGCAAGCCACTAAAGTCGGCATTTTAGGCGCAGGCATGATGGGTGCAGGCATCGCTTATGCCACAGCATCAAAAGGCATTGCTGTTGTACTTAAAGATATCTCTGTAGAAGCTGCTGAAAAAGGCAAAGCCTCTAGCCAAAAACTGCTGGATAAAAAAGTAACTCAAGGCCGTTTAAGTGCAGAAAAACGTGATCAAGTCTTAGGACTGATTCATGCCACTGCAGATGCTGCCGACCTACAAGGCTGTGACTTAATCATTGAAGCGGTATTTGAAAATGTCGAACTGAAAGCCAAAGTGACACAAGAAGCAGAAAGTTACTTGGCAGCCAATGGTGTGATGGCATCCAATACATCAACATTACCAATTTCAGGCTTAGCCAATGCATCTCAAGATCAAAGTAGCTTTATTGGCTTACATTTCTTTAGTCCTGTCGACAAAATGCAATTGGTCGAAATTATTAAAGGTAAAAACACGTCGGCTGAAACCTTAGCCAAAGCCTATGACTATGTGCAGCAAATTGGTAAAACGCCAATTGTAGTCAATGACAGCCGCGGTTTCTTTACCAGCCGTGTCTTCGGCACCTTTGTGCAAGAAGGTTTACGTCTGCTGTCTGAAGGCGTACACCCTGCCCGCATTGAAATGGCTGCACTAAAAGCTGGCATGCCTGTAGGCCCATTGGCGATTCAAGATGAAGTGTCTTTAACACTCTCTGAGCATGTTGCGGCCGAGACACGTAAAGCCTTGCAAGCCGAAGGCAAAGACTTGCCTCGCTCAGGTGCGGATGAGGTAATTCAGACGATGATTCATGAGTTCGGACGCAAAGGTAAAGCTGCCGGCGCAGGCTTTTATGAATACCCTGAAGGCGGTAAAAAGCATCTCTGGGATGGATTAAGCAAATGGCAGAAAGATAATGCTATTTCTGAACAGGAAATGATTGACCGCTTCCTGTTTGTACAGTCACTCGATACCTTACGCTGCCTAGAAGAAGGTGTTTTGGAATCGACTGTCGATGGCAATATCGGTTCAATCTTCGGGATTGGTTTTGCCCCTTGGACAGGTGGTGCACTTCAATTTTTAAATCAATATGGTTTGGAAAAAGCGTTACTTCGTGCCAATACACTAGAAGCAAAATATGGCGAACGCTTCAAAGCACCGCAATTGCTGAAAGACAAAGTGGCGAAAGCTGAGAATATTTAATTATTCATTTTGAGCATGCAAATTTTGCTGTTCAATCACATCAAAAGGAGCTTCGGCTCCTTTTGATTTTCCTTCGCAGTCGCGTGTTTGCAAACAAGTCTAGATTTTACGCGAACTCTCATCTGTTTTATGTTATAAAGTAACAAGTTTTTTGATTTCTTTTTATCCGATTGAGTAGCTTGTTATGACAGATCATACTTCTCCTGAAAAATCACCATGGGGCTGGAAAGCACTGATTATCTTCTGTATTTTAGGTGCGCTATTCATGGGTATTTTCTGGCTTGCTGTGACCAATGAACCAGACTATATGCCGAGCCAACAGAAAAAAGACAATACTCAACAGCATGCATTTAAAAATGCCCCTGTGATGTCAGAAGAAGCGTTGAAAAAGGCGCAAGCTGATCAAGCAGCTCGTGAAGCTTCTGCGCCGACTGCAGCAGATATACATATGACTGAAGAACAACATGCACATATGGATGACATGAGCCCTGAACCTACTGCATCGAATGATCATGGCCACTAAGCTTTGACCCAATCTATGCAATAAAAAAACGCTTAAAATATTAAGCGTTTTTTTATTTATAAACTTCGAATTTTAAGTATTTAAGCCAAAGCCATATACATATCTTGATGCTGAATACCACAATCTAAATATTCATCACCTTCAACAACAAAACCCAACGCGGCATAAAACGCTATGGCATGCACTTGTGATGATAGTTTTAAATATTCACGTTGTTCTAATTTCGCTTGTTCGATGATGGCTTGCATCAAGAATTTACCGACACCCTGACCGCGATAGGCCTTTAAAACAGCAACACGGCCTATACTGCAAAATCAACACTTACTTGAACATCCATTCTTATCTTAGTTGGACACTTTAATAAACTTATATGTAAATTAAAGTGTCACTTTACTTGGACAAAAATTAAAATTTACTCGACTTTTTTACCTCTTTTCTTACGCATGGACTCACCCTTTAAATTAAAAACATGGGAACGATGGACAATGCGATCTAACAATGCTTCACCTACTGTTTGATCCGCAAAATGGTTTAGCCATATGCTTGTTTCATATTGACTTGTGATAAGAAGTGAGCCATTGTCACTGTGTTTGTCTATCACACTAATAAAATGAGGCATCCATGAGTTACTAATCTGTGATAATCCAAAATCGTCAAGAATTAGTAATTTATTTGAAAGCAATTTCTTTTTTAAGGTGTTGATAGTCCCTAAATGTACCGCAGTATTAAACTCTTCAAATAGCTCAGTAGTATTATAAAAAAGCACTTTAAAGCCTAATTTACATGCATTTGTCCCAAAAGCTGAGGCCAACCAAGTCTTACCAATACCCGTCGCACCTGTAAAAATTAAGTTGTGTTTTGATCTAATCCACTCACAATCAGCAAAACTTTGTAAAATATCGCTTGTCAGTCCTTGTTTGTTAGAACAATCAATTCCTGTCAAGTTGCTTGATGGATATCTTATATTAGACTTGTTAAGTAGAGCCAAAACTTTGCGATTACTAACAGCATTTTGCTCTGCTATTAATAACTCATTTAGAATTTCTAACGAAGTTTTGTTACTATTGATCATTTCATCATAATGATCAACAAAGCAATCTAAACAACCATTTAGCTTTAATTCTTGCATTTTTTGTGCAACAACACTCTTTGTGGTCATCTAGCATCACCTCCGAAATAATTAGCACCGCGGAGGTTTGCATGGGTAGGACGATTGATCGTTTGCGTGGTGTTTAAAGGTTGGATATATTTTCGATTTTTTAGCACATACAATAAGTCTGTAACTGCTAATAGATTGTATTTTAATGCATATTCACAAGCTTGATTGAGTACAGAATCAAGCTTATTTTCTAAAATATAATCTCTCAGTTTATTCAAGGATTTAATATTTCGAGCGAGATGTTTGGACTTATTTAAAACTTGTTCAACAAACTCATAAACATAATTTCCAATAGATTTTGCCCATTGCTTAATGCTCGCTGGGCTTAAAGTATTATAAAGTCTGTGGTTAGCTGGCATATGCTCTTCTAGAATACTTGCTTCACCATAGCCCATCAGTAAATCGTGTGAAGCAATTATTTCATTTTCATAAAAAAATTGTACTTCACGGCTTGTAATGCCAATATCCAACTTCTTACCAATTAGAGTATAGGGAACAGAATAAATATTCCCATCAACTGTAAATTGATAAAATTCAGAGACCGTTTGTTGAAATATCCATTTTGAAAATGGGTATGGGTGCGCAGGCAGTGATAATAATTCATTTTTCTCAAAACGATTAAAACGATCCCAACGACTTTCAGGAAAACGTTTCGTAATGGCTCGATTGATTTTATCAACTTCAACATCAAGAGCTTTTTGTAATTCATCAAGTGAGAAAAATTTTCTATTTCTTAATTTGACCAAAACTGATCGTTGAATAATTTGAACGGAAACCTCTGCAAGCCCTTTATCTTGAGGTGTTCGTGGGCGAGTATTCAATATTGCAAAATTATGATAATCAGCAAATTGTTCAAATGTTTTATTAAATACTGTACCATTTCGACCAGTTTTTATAACAGCAGCCTTTAAGTTATCCGTAATAACTTCTCTTGGAACACCTCCGATACGTTCAAAAGTGGCTGTAAAGCATTTTAACCAATCGTGTGTTTGCTGGGTTTCAGATGCAATAGCAGTGATTAAACTTGAAGCGCCTAGTACTCCAGCAAAAATTTGAACATGACGTACTTTGTCTGATTTAAGATCATGTAGTGGCATGGTTTTACCGCAAAAATCAACTAGCAATGTCTGCCCAGCAGTAAAATTTTGGCGCATAGAGGGGTGTAGCTTTTTCAACCACTGCTTATACAATTCGGCAAAGCGAGAATAGGAAACACAGTCAGGGTGTGTCTCTTTAAATTCAAGCCACAATTGCTTGAGCGTCATATCTCTGATCTTCATTTGATCATTGATATATGTAAAATCTGGTACGGGTTTACACTTCTCAACATTCTTAACGACACCAGTTTGTAAGATGTCTATAAATTCTTGATTAGAGGCATTTAATACATCAGCAACGGGCATTTGGATTTCATTTAATTTTTTTGCAATAACGCCAACAGTTGTTGGTGATACATTCACTCTTTTTGCAATTTGGCGATGCGTATTACCTTGCGCCAAAAACTCACAAATTTTTCGTTGTACTACAACAGGTATTTTCATTTTGATAGTCTCAATAATAAAAAAAGAGACAGAAAGCACCCTAAACATTGATAAAAGCATCAATGTCTTTTAGAATAAATTTGTCTTGTACATGCAAGTTAAAGACAAATCTATAAAGACTCATGTTGCCGCATGGGTCTTTATACTTTCTGCAGTTTAAATAAAAAATTAATGTAAATTAATCCATATCTTTTTGCTCCTTAATTCCTAGCTTCACAGCTATTTTATGGCTTTCGCCACGTTTTGGAATCTTGTTGTTTCTAAAAATTCTATATACTAAATCAGGAGAAAATTTATTATCTCTAGCCCATTTAGCAATCGATTTTCCAGTAGAAGAAAAATCTTCTTTTACCTGTTCAATAGACTTGATCATATTTGAATAAACTTGACTAAATTTGAGCTAAATTTAGAATAAAAAAACAGCTCTTGTCAAGCTGAAATTATATTTAAGTTGTTGATATAACTAAATATATGTTTTTGTTATTTGGTGTTTATTTTTATTTAAAAACAAAATCTAACAAAATTTTCAATTGTCTTTAATTGAATTTCATACTTCTTAAAATCTATTAATATTTTATTTTTATATTCTTCTAATTTCTCACTAATTTCAGAATGTTGTAAAATTAATTTATTAATAAAATCCAATTCTATCTCTATATTTTTTAAATTTTCTTTTATATCAATAATATTTTCTTCAAAAACATGATTCAATCTATCTTCTTTATGTTTTTTTTGCATACTAATTAAATTTTCAGAGGCACTATATAAATATATTCTTTTATTTATTTTAGATGGTTTGGCGACTAAAAAACCTTTTTGTACAAATATTTTTAAATATCTATACATCTGTCCCTTAACTTTGTTTGTGTTATCTAAAAATTCTGATTCCATGTGCTGCCAAAAACGATTAGCTTTCCAATCAATAATTTCATGTTCTTCAAAAATGTCAAAAAAGCGATCAAGTAGAGGTAAATTTTTTGCCATGTTTCATAGACCTACATAAAAAGAGGATTATAGTCCGTGGATGTATAGTCCTCAATTGCTGATATTTCTGTTTTTTAAACAGTTGATCTCAAATGTCAGAATTATCCATCAAAATTGGTCAATTAATCTGCAATAAAAGAAAAGAGAAAAATATTACGCAAGAATCTCTATCACTACAGTGCGGAATAGATCGCAGCTATATGGGGAGAATTGAACGTGGTGAAGTAAATATTACTGTCGAAAAACTCTATGAAATCGCTTTAGCTCTGGAATCGAGCCCTAAAGAGTTACTCCCTTAAAAAGCATTTCTTTCACTTTCTTTTTCCAGTGCCATAGCCACCATAAACACGTTGTCCTCCAATATACATTGAGGATGCCCCATCTATAAGGTCTAAAGAGTCCCGAGATTCTCTAATAACATTCATTTTTTTATTACTTAATGTTTTGCTTTTTGGATCAATTTTATTAGTTCCTTTCCCTTTTATCGTTGGTAAAGAGCCTTTATATGATTTTATAAACTCCCCAAATAACTGATAGTTCTCATCATTTATGGTATTCTCGGGATTCTTCTTAATTTTTCTATCGACAATACTTAAGCTTGTATTTGTACGATACTCAAACCATCTAACGGCTTTTAAGTAATCAATTGAACCAAATTCAAATAATGAAAGTATTTGCTGTATGTAGGTACTATCACTATGAAATTTGTAGTGATGAGCTGCACCTACCGCAATCTGATGCGCTAATGTTGAATTTATAAATTTTCGGGTATCAAAGAAACTAGACAATTCGGATTGTTTTATTGCATGTACATTTGCTAAAAGCTTTCGATTCTTCTCATTAAATTTAGTCATAGAGTAGTACCAGATTTAAAGTGTTTTAATTTTATGACCTATACTGGTCTTTAATGTGATCATATAGCTTTTACTTTTGAAATCAAAGAGAATAGAGCCAAAGAAATTTGAGAGTCATATCGTGATTACAGGCGAAATTAAAAGCAAAATTGACCAGATTTGGAATGCATTTTGGAGTGGCGGTATTTCCAATCCTTTAGAAGTCATGGAGCAAATGACCTATTTGCTGTTTATTCGCCGACTCGATGAAATTCAGATCACCAAAGAAAAGAAAGCTAACCGCTTAAAAACTGCTGTAGAACATCCAATTTTTACGCCTGAACAAGATCATCTTCGTTGGTCGAAGTTTGTGACTTTGGGTGATGCTGCAACTTTATATAACACCGTTGCCAATGAAGTTTTTCCTTTCATTAAAAACTTAGGTGTTGAAGACGAAACCACCTATAGCCATCACATGAAGGATGCACGTTTTACCATTCCTACGCCTGCGCTACTTACCAAAGTGGTGGATTTGGTTGCTGATGTGCCAATGGATGATAAAGACACCAAGGGCGATATTTACGAATACATGCTCGGTAAAATTGCATCAGCAGGTCAAAACGGACAGTTCCGCACCCCTCGTCATATCATTAAGATGATTGTGGAGCTGATGCAACCGAAGCCAACAGATACCATTTGTGACCCTGCATGTGGTACAGCAGGCTTCCTTGTAGCGGCAAGTGAATACTTAAACGATCATTACGCTACTGAAATTTTTGCCAACCCTGAAGCAGCGAAACGCTTTAGTGAAGAAACTTTCTTTGGTTATGACTTTGACAGTACCATGCTTCGTATTGGTTCAATGAATATGATGCTGCACGGTGTAGAAAACCCAAGTATTGAAAACCGTGATTCATTAAGTGAAGCGCATTCACATATTGCTGAAAAATACAGCCTAATTCTTGCCAATCCGCCATTTGCAGGCAGTTTGGATAATGAAAGCTGTGCCAAAAATCTACAAGCGATTGTAAAAACCAAGAAGACTGAATTACTGTTTTTAGCTTTGTTCTTACGTTTGTTAAAAACAGGTGGTCGTGCTGCGGTGATTGTGCCTGATGGCGTGTTATTTGGTTCATCGAAAGCGCATAAAGATTTGCGTCAAAAGATTGTGGAAGAGCAAAAGCTTGAAGCGATTATTTCGATGCCGTCAGGTGTGTTTAAGCCGTATGCTGGGGTTTCAACTGCCATTATGATTTTCACTAAAACCATGTCGGGCGGTACGGATAAAGTTTGGTTTTATGATATGCAGGCAGATGGTTATTCGCTGGATGATAAACGTAATGAACTAGATGCGTCTAAGCATGAAAATAATAATATTCCTGACATTATTGCGCGTTTTAAAAACTTAGAAGCGGAAAGCACTCGTAAAGCCACAGAGCAAAGCTTTATGGTAGATAAAGCCGATATTGCTGCCAATGGTTATGACCTGTCGATTAACCGTTATAAGGAAGTGGTGTATGAGCAAGTGGAATATGAAGCACCAAGTAAAATTTTGGCGGATTTAGAAGCACTTGAGCAGGATATTTTAAAAGGAATGGCTACACTTAAGGAGATGCTTAAGTGAGTTTGGAATATCAAAAATTAGGTGATGTTGCTGATTTTATTCGGGGTATTACATACAAGCCGAATGATTTGGTTGAAAATTTTTCTGAAGGTTCAACCGTATGTATGCGTACCGCAAATGTACAAGTTCAACTAAAACAGGATGACCTTTTATCAGTTCCTGTTAATTTAGTTAAAAATGAAGATAAGTTTTTAATCGAAGGCGATATCCTTGTTTCCACAGCGAATAGTTGGAATCTTGTAGGAAAATGTTGTTGGATTCCAAAGCTTGAATATTCTGCAACAGCAGGCGGATTTATTTCAATTTTACGAGCTAATCAGGAAAAATTAGATCAACGCTATTTATACCATTGGTTTAATTCACCTAACACTCAATTATTAGCTCGTAATTGTGGACGACAAACGACTAATATTTCTAATATGGATTTAGAGCGTTGTTTATCGATTAAAATCCCACTCCCACCACTCGCAGAACAACGCCGAATTGCTTCTATTTTAGATCAAGCGGATGAGTTGCGCCAAAAACGTCAGCAAGCGATTGAAAAGTTAGATCAGCTTTTACAAGCGACTTTTATTGATATGTTTGGCGATCCTGTAAGTAATCCTAAAGGCTGGGAAGTACTTAAATGGGGAGATGCTCTAAAAATCATTAATGGAAAAAATCAAAAAGCTGTTCTTGATCAAAACGGTACTTTCCCAATATGTGGTAGTGGTGGAGTCATGGGATATGCTAATGAATGGCTTACTCCAGCGCAGTCGGTCATCATTGGTAGAAAAGGAAACATCAATAAACCCATTTTAATGTTTGAAAATTTTTGGAATGTTGATACTGCCTTTGGTTTAGTGCCAAATAAAGATCTACTAAAAGTAGATTACTTATTTTGGTTCTGTCATTTTTTTAATTTTGAGCAACTAAATAAAACTGTAACAATCCCTAGCTTAACTAAGTCTGATTTGTTGAATATAAAAATACCAATTCCTCCGTTGGAAAAACAATTATATTTTTCAAATATATGTGATCAAACACGTAAGTTAAAAAGTAAAATGGAACTAAAAGATTTAAATCTTTTTAGCTCGTTACAAAACCAAGCATTTAGCGGTACTTTATAAATACAAGGATAGTTATGAAATTTAAATTAATCGTAGCCGTTGGCTTAAGTTTTTTTTCAACTGCTAGTTTTGCTGAAAAATATACATTTTCTCCTGTAAGAATAGATATCAGCGTAAATGAACAAAGAAAAATGCATCCTATAACCGCTATAGGTACAGCAATATTTAAAAATGGTGTGCAAGTCCCTGCATATTCGATCAGCGTCCCTAAGGGTATGGATGAAACTGATGCACCACATAGACCTACAGCAAGTTGTAATAAGTCAAAGTGCTATTTCGCAATGGATTTACCAAAAAAACTTGCTGCCAGCATGAGGGTATATAACATTGCTGAAACAGAAGAATGGATCTTAGCACCTGCTGAATGGACACGATTGGAAGGTGCTATTGGTGTAAATGGCAACACCGTTTTAGCACTTGCATCAACAGATCAAAAGTCAAACCTAAGTTTATATGCTGTCCCTGCTTGTGTCGGTTGTGGACTTGATGCCGCAACACCATTTTTCCCAGAAGCTGCAAGGCAAAATCATCAACTATATGGTACTAAGTTTAGTGGGACAACACCACCTGTACACATAGTAAGAGCGAATCAACAAACTGTTTATTATCAGTATCAATTAAAAGGACAATATCAAACCAATGGGGTCGCAAAATTTCGACCAAATGAAGACAATATTTATGATGAACTTAGTGTTACAGTTGCATCAGATAAAATGGAATACACTCGAATAATGTTAAACTTTTTTTCTTTAACACATAAGTAAATTACTTAATATCAAGAATCTATAAAATTTAATTTAATATTTGAGGGTATATACATGAGTAACTTCTCGTTTTTAGAACCTGAATTTAAAAGCTTGGCAGCCACCGCAAAAGAAGCCGAAAAGCTCACGTATATATCCCCACAATTTGCCCTTGCTGCGGCTCGTTCATCACTCGAAAACCTTGTACTTTGGCTGTATCAATACGATAAAAAACTGACTCAGCCTTATGATGCTTCACTACATAACTTACTCAACGACCTCAAATTTAAAGACCTGATTCCACCCTATATTTGGGACAAAATGGACAACATCCGCATGGTCGGCAATAGTGCCGTACATGGGAAAAAGTTCAAGCAGCTCACTACTGAAGAAACGGTAAGACACATTCAGCATCTTTTCTTGATGTATGTCTGGTTTGAGCGTAACTACGGTTCACCGTCAAAAGACCGTTCTCAGTCGATTATATTTAACCCAAAACTCATACCAAATGCTGACAATACTCAGCAAATTACCGCCAACAAAGAACAACTGCAAAAAGAAGTAGAAACTAAAGAAAAAGAATTTGCAGAACAGCATAAAGCGCTACGTGAGCGAGAACAGAAACTCTTTGAACTCTCTGCAAGTCTCGAAGAGCGTGAAAAACTACTTGCCGATATTGATGCTGAACTTGCTCAAAAACGTGCAGATGTCGAACAAGCCAAAATTGCCAACAGCAAAATCGAAGACCATACCGACTATAAAGAAGACGAAACCCGAAAACTTAAAATTGACCTGATGCTTGAAGAAGCAGGTTGGGAAATTGGCACAACAGTTCGAGAAGAAGTGCCTGTTACAGGGATGCCGAGTCCATCAGGTAAAGGTGCGGTGGATTATGTACTTTATGATGCCAATGGCTTGCCTTTGGCTGTGGTTGAAGCAAAACGTACATCAACTGACCCTGATATTGGGCAACAACAAGCCAAGCTCTATGCAGACTGTTTAGAGCAACAAACAGGACAACGCCCTGTCATTTTCTATACCAATGGTTACAAAACCCGAATTTGGAATGATGTGCAAGGTGGCCCACCACGCTTAGTACATGGTTTTTATACGCAGGCAGAACTCAAACGTCTGATCGAAAGACGTAAGAACAACCCTGATTTAAGCAGCTTCCCGATCAATGCGGACATTGTCGAGCGTTATTACCAAACTCGTGCCATTAAAGCCATGCTTGCAGCCTACCAACGTAAAGAACGTGCAGGTTTACTGATTATGGCAACAGGCACAGGTAAAACACGTACTGCCATTGCACTGGTCGATGTGCTAATGAAAGCCAATGTAGTGCAAAAGGCATTATTCCTTGCAGACCGCACTTCATTGGTCAATCAGGCACACAATGCCTTTAAAGCCAATTTAAAAGATGCTTCATTCGTCAATTTACTTGAAGATAAAAATCAAGTTGGTCGAGTGTATTTCTCGACCTATCAAACCATGATGGGTTTGATTGATGAAATGAATGCCGATGGCACACGTAAATTCGGTACAGGCATGTTTGACCTGATTATTATTGATGAAGCGCATCGAAGCGTATACCAAAAATTTGGTGAGATTTTTAAATATTTTGATAGCCTACTTGTCGGTTTAACGGCTACACCACGAGATGAAGTAGATCGTGACACTTATGCACTATTTGGCTTAGAAAGCGGTGTCCCAACCGATTACTACGACCTCGATCAAGCCATTGCAGATGGTTATCTCGTACCACCGAAAGCATTTTCAGTGCCATTGAAATTTATGCGTGAAGGCGTGAAATATGACGAACTCTCTGAAGAAGAAAAACAACATTGGGATAGTCTAAATTGGGGTGATGAAGATGCACCTGAAGAAGTCTCAGCATCCAAGATTAATAAAGAGCTGTTTAATACAGGCACGATTGATTTAATGCTCAAGCACTTGATGGAAAATGGTATTAAGACCGAAGGCGGTGATCGTTTGGGTAAAACCATTATCTTTGCCGTCAATCAAAAACATGCCCAGTTTATTGCGGATCGCTTCAATGAAAACTATCCGCAATATGATGGCAAGTTTGCCCGTGTCATTACCCATGCCACTAAGTATCCACAAAGCTTAATTGATGACTTTAGCAAGAAAGATTTACCTGAGCCACAGATTGCGATTTCAGTGGATATGCTCGATACAGGGATTGATGTGCCTGAAGTGGTCAACTTAGTTTTCTTTAAAGCTGTGCGCTCTAAAGTGAAATTTATGCAGATGATTGGGCGTGGCACACGACTCTGCAAAGAACTGTTCAGCCCTGAAGATGATAAAAAAGAATTTTATATCTTTGACTACTGTTCTAACTTTGAATACTTCAATGAAAATCCAGATGGTGCGCCTGTATCTACGACAGAACCGCTCGGACAACGCTTGTTTAAAGCACGTTTAAATATCCTGAGTTTACTGAATGCGAAGGACGATGCCACAGAAGAGCTAAAAGCTGTACAGCAAGATATGCGTCAAAGTTTACAGACTGAAGTGAAGTCAATGAACAATGACAATTTCATTGTAAAGTCTGAGCTTGAGCATGTTGAACATTTCAAAAATGATGATGCTTGGAACAACTTAGATGATCTTGCCATCGGTACATTACGAGAACACATTTCGAAACTCCCGAATCAGCTTGAGCCTGAAACTTTAGAAGCCAAACTGTTTGATATGCTTTGCTACAACCTTGAGTTGGCAGTATTGGAAAAGAACAATACAGCAACTCAAAGCTATGCCAATAAAGTGATTGAAATCGCTTCTAAGTTGGAAACTAAAGAAAATATTCCTGTGGTAGCGGCACAGATTAACCTGATTCAAGAAATACAAACTGAAGCCTATTGGGAAGGCATCACTGTTCCAATGCTGGAGTCGATGCGTAAACGCATTCGGGGATTGGTGAAGCTGATTGAGAAATCTACCTCAACGATTGTGTACTCGATGCTTGATGATGAAATTGGTGAAGCAACAGAAGTGGATATTCCTGTGGTTTCCAGTGGTGTAAACATTGCTCAATACCGTAAACGAGTTGAAAGCTTCATCAAATCAAATGAAGATCACATCACCATTGCCAAATTGAAGCGTGGCTTAGCTCTTACCCCAACTGACCTGAACGAACTAGAACGATTTGTGTTTGACGCTCAGGAAGTGGAAAGTAAAGAGAAGTTTGAAGAATGCTTTGGTACTGAGAAACCGTTACCACTTTTCATTCGTTCTCTTGTTGGTCTGGATCGTCAGGCAGTACAACAGGCTTTCTCTAAGTATCTACAAGGTTCAACTTATAACGAAAAGCAAATTCGCTTTATAGAAATGGTGATTGAGCACTTGACCATACGGGGAACGTTAGAAGCATCGCAGCTTTATGAACCACCATTTAATCAGATCCATTATGAAGGGATTGATGGTGTATTCGGTGATGCAGATGCTGACAACATATTTGGGGTTGTTGAAGCGTTTAATGAAAGTGCTGTGGCGTAAATAGGAAAAATATTATATGGCTGTATGGTTGGTAAGAGCTGGTTCACAAGGTGAATATGAAGAAAGGTTTTTGAGTTCATCTAGAATTTATGTAACTTGGGATAACTTACATTTAGATTTAAAAAAAATTGTTAATCGAGGGGATTTAATTGCTGAACTAGCAAAAACAGACCTTGATGCTAAGCCTAGAAAGCTCTCAAATCATGCCAGTCAAATTTGGCCATTTATTCATACGATGAATATTGGTGATCGAATTATTCTACCCTCTAAACTACAGCCCGTTATTTATATAGGAATTATCACTTCTGAATATTCCTATGACCCTGATGCTATTGATCCATTTAAACATTCACGTTCAGTGAAATGGTTAGCTACTGGAATTCCAAGATCTCATTTTTCTCAGGATATTCTGTATAGCTTTGGGGCTTTCATGACTATTTGCCGTATACAGCGAAATAATGCTGAAGAACGTTTACTGGCAATGGAAAAAAACGCATGGCAACCAGAAAACATACATCAGGTAATAAAATTTGAAGGAGTTCAAAAAGACATTGCCGTTGAAGATGCTTCAGATGAATCTAGTTCAGTTGATTTGGAATTTATAGGGCAAGATCAAATTAGAAAAGTGATCGAATCGAAATTTAAAGGTCATAGATTAACGTTATTAGTCAAAGCAGTATTAGAAGCACAAGGATATACTTGTTGGCAAAGTCCAGAAGGTGCCGATGGTGGTGTAGATATTTTAGCTGGTGATGGCCCCATGGGATTTGGGCAACAGCAAATTTGTGTAGAAGTCAAATCAGGAGATGGACAGGTAGATCGTCCAACAGTAGATAAGTTAATTGGAGCGATGACAAAGTTTAATACTAAGCAAGGCTTATTTGTCGCTTGGGGTGGCTTTAAATCTAATGTACAAAAAGAATTAGCCTCTAGCTTCTTTAGAGTTAGGCTTTGGACACAGAATGATTTGTTAAACCAAGTTTTTCTAAATTATGAAAAGTTGAATGATGACATCAAGGCTGAATTACCATTAAAGCGTATTTGGATTATCTCAAATGCTGAAGGTTAAGCTACGTAGAGTTTAATTTAAAAAAGTAAGGTTATGAAACATATAGATAAAAACAAAGATATAGCAGATTATACGCTCATTCAAGAGAATATAGTCTTGAAGCTAGATACCAAAGCAAAAGAACTGTTGGGATATTTCTTTGATGCTTTAAATTATATATATTCCGAAGTTAAGAAAAGTAATAATATTCAAAATATTAATTTTTTCTTACTAAGTTTAAAACCTAAAATTGATTGCATTATAGGAACAAAAAATAAAGAAGTAGTTTATCAGTTACTCAATACTGCTATAGCACAATGGTTTAAAGAGGATATCGGTTCTGCTTACTTAAAAATTGATAAACCTAGTAAGGTTTTGAAGAATAATAAGATATCTTTACCGCTACCACATTGTTCAAATGTCGACTTTATTAGCCCTGATCTTTATAAAAAGCACTTAGATTCCTACTATGATCCGTATATCTATGTATTAAAAATTAAAAATATTTTTATAGCACAAATTAATTTTTATCGCGCCCCATTACGTAAAAAGAAGTTTTATGTATTAAAAAATAAAGAGACTATACAAGTTGCGGGTAATTATGAACGCATTTATTCCTCCAAACTGAAAAAGAAAGCATATGATGACTTAGCAAGTCATGAAGATAGCAAACAAACAAATTACAGTCATAATTTATCGAGGTATAAGAAAAATCCAAAAATTAATGACTTGCGTAAAAAAAAGTATAAAGAAAATTTATCTAAGATGGAGCAAGGTCCTGTTATTACCTCGGGAAATAAAGGTAGTGATGAATCAATTAATTATGAAGCATGGAAACAATATTTTGAACGCTTTAAGAGTACTAACAACATTGATGTTGAAATAGCTTCAGAAATTCTAGAGGCCTTTAAGGAAGTTGATTCAAAACGCAATGAGAGTAATCGAAAATATTTACAAGAATATTATGAGAATGGGAAGCTAGGAAAATTTGGGTTACCACAGGCAAAATGGAGACATGGTACATATGGGATCAGCTCAAAAGAGCCAGATTTTTTTAGTAAGATAAAAGATTAGACTGCTATCTAATATTGAAAATAATTTGAGTCTGATGAATTGATAAAATTTATTGATTTGGTGAACTGGTGAACTAATGAAGGAGAAACTACTGTCCAAGTAGAATAAGAATCAGTGTTCAATACTACGTACCACTAGGTGTCCATTCAGATAAGAATATGCACTATACTGTTATTTTTCAACAAACGAGCAGTTGCAACAGCTTTTATCCCATCATGAACAATAAAATGCAGTGAAATCTCATCTTCTGCATCCCATTCATCTTCGGGCGATATCTGCTGTTCTAAAATAAAGACCTGTTCACGTATCGGCCGAGCTGCAGATGCCAGTTGCTCCCACGGACCGAATTGAATATTTAACTGCTGCATCCCTTCATCCTTTAGCATTTACAGCCAATATCTTGCTGGTCCCATTGATCATTTAACAATAATTCCAAGGAATGCTTTTGAATGCCATACATGTCTTTTAAAGCTTGGATCTGCGCCAATACCGCTTGATCAGGCTCGACATAGTCTGCACGTTTGGTTGCCAAGATCATTTTATTTTTACTGGTATGCTCAAGTGCCACAAATTCAAAGACTTTGGTTTCATAACCATATGCTTTCAATAAAAGTGCACGAATCGTGTCAGTAAGCATCTCTGCTTGCTGGCCCGCATGAATGCCAAATTGCAACATCGGTGCAAGTACTTGCGGCGCTTTCAATTGCGGACGCAATTCTTTATGACAACACGGCGCACACATGATCATTTGCGCATTTAATCGAATGCCGGTATGAATCGCAAAGTCCGTTGCTACATCACAAGCGTGCAGTGCAATCATGACATCTAAGCGCTCAGGCGCATAGGTACGAACATCGCCTTGGAAAAAATCAAGTTGGCTGAAATTCGACTGCTGCGCAACGCTTTGGCAAAATTCCACCATTTTCGGATTTAGCTCAACCCCTGTCACTTTAGGCACTTGCTGGTGTTTTGCTAAATAATCATATAATGCAAAAGTCAGATAGCCTTTACCTGAACCAAAATCCACGACATGTAGAGATTGATCGGTCTCTTTGATCTGGCTTAAAGCGCCTGAAAAAATTTCTACAAATTTATTAATTTGTTTCCATTTACGTGCCATGCTCGGAATAATTTGTGCTTTTGCATCCGTAATACCGAGTGGCTGTAAGAAATAACTGTTTTGATCGACATAGCGATGTTTCGCTCGATCATGTCCTTGCTGCTCCGTAGGAATTTTCCCTAAGGCTGGCTGCTTTTTGCTGATGCTTAGCATCGCTTTCTTTTTATTTTTTTTGAGCTGAATTTCTTCATCCAAGGTCATCAGGTTGGCTTGCTTACAACAACTCAATAAACTTTCGACTTGTTGATATGCAGATGCGATTGGATAATTTTTGGTGATATCTTGAGTTTTGTAACGATATAAACAGCTGAGAAATGACTCACCTTGCAGCGAAATGACTCGCAAGGTCATTTTTTCTAATTGGTCTAATTCACCTTTATACTGACTCAAAATCATGCGATCAAAACGCTGTGTTTCAATGGCTTGCTGAAAGGCTGCTAAAAATTGCTACTCTTGCGTAGAGGGAGAAGCCAATGATGACATAATATAAACCTAGATAAATTTGCAAAACAATTTTAAATCTTCTTACACCAAAAGCAAAATTGAATTACTATACATGTGTATATTTAAATTATTATAAAAGATACGTTATGAATGCTCCCCATCTTTTAGCTTATGACCCAGCTGAAGAAAGACTGAATTTCTATACCCATGCTTTCGGTGCAGCGTTGTCTGCCATCGCAGGTATCCTACTGATTTTAAAAGGCTCATACCTTCCAACTGGACAATGGCTTGCACTTTGGGTCTATGCATTCAGTATGCTGTTATTGTTTTCAGCCTCGAGTTTATATCACTTCGCAGAGTCTCCTGAGCGCCGAGGTTGGTACAAAAAGCTCGACCATACCGCAATCTATTATTTAATTGCAGGCACTTACACCCCGTTTCTGGCAATCGCACTGCCTACCGCAAAAGCGCATTATTTACTCATTGCACTGTGGGTCATTGCTGCAATTGGAACACTATTCAAATTAATTTTCATTCATCGTTTTCAAAAGATTTCGTTGATTGCTTATTTGGTGATGGGATGGCTTGCGGTACTAGTAATGGATGATATGCAACGCTTTTTATCTGATCAAGCTTTAACCTACCTGATCATTGGCGGGCTATCTTATACAATCGGTGCATTGTTTTATGCCTTAAAAAAGGTAAGATATACACACGCTATCTGGCATATTTTTGTATTGATAGGTGCAGGATCACATTTCCTGTCGATTTATCTCTACGTGATATAACCCACTGACACTGCATTCTTTAGTGACCCTAATTCCGCAGTCCGTAAGTTGGTATTTCGTATTTTTTTAAGAAATTACGCCTTTTTTAAAAAGATTACGCTTTTAAAACTAAGTTCAATTATTTTTAGTAAGTGTAAGGTCCACCATGGCGTCTTCAAGTGCTGCTGCCACTGAACAGCAACCAACAAATTCAAAATTCCGCGTACTTACAGCAAGTCTTGTAGGTACCACAATCGAATTCTTCGATTTCTACATCTATGCAACTGCGGCTGTAATTATCTTCCCGCATCTGTTCTTCCCTGCAAGTACAGATCCAACAACCGCAACGATTCAATCTCTAGCAACGTTTGCGATTGCCTTTATTGCTCGCCCGATTGGTGCAACATTCTTTGGCCATTTAGGTGACCGTATCGGTCGTAAAGCCACATTAGTTGCCGCTCTCCTCACCATGGGGATTTCTACAGTATGTATCGGCTTGCTTCCAACCTATGCTCAAATTGGTATCGCTGCTCCGCTCATGCTTGCACTTTGTCGCTTAGGTCAAGGTCTGGGTTTAGGTGGTGAATGGTCAGGTGCCGTGCTACTTGCAACTGAAAATGCGCCAGAAGGCAAACGTGCTTGGTATGGTATGTTCCCTCAATTAGGTGCGCCAATCGGCTTTATTCTTGCAACAGGCTCATTCTTGACCTTAGGTCACTTCATGTCTGAAGCTGAGTTTATGCAATGGGGTTGGCGTATTCCATTCATTGCAAGTGCGCTATTGGTTATTGTCGGTCTGTGGATTCGTTTAAAATTACATGAAACACCAGCGTTCCAAAAAGTATTGGATAAGCAAAAAGAAGTAAATATTCCGTTCAAAGAAGTGATCACTAAGCACTGGGGGATGTTAATTCTCGGTACGATTGCCGCGATTTGTACATTCGTCGTGTTCTACTTAACTACCGTATTCGCTTTACAATGGGGTACAACTCAGCTCGGTTACACACGTGAAGAGTTTTTAAAACTTCAACTGGTTGCCACACTTTGTTTTGCTGCCTTCATTCCACTTTCTGCTGTATTTGCAGAAAAATTTGGTCGTAAAGCGACTTCGATTGCGGTGTGTGTTGTATCTGCATTGTTTGGCTTAGTCTTCTCAAGCATGCTTGAGTCTGGCAGTACTGCGATGGTGTTCTTATTCCTATGTATCGGTCTTGCGATCATGGGTTTAACCTATGGTCCAATTGGTACGGTATTGTCTGAAATCTTCCCAACGTCTGTACGTTACACAGGTTCAGCTTTAACCTTTAACATGGCAGGTATTTTTGGTGCATCTTTCGCGCCATTGATCGCAACTAAACTTGCAACTGGCTATGGTTTATATGCAGTAGGTTACTACCTGACTGCAGCATCAATCCTTTCATTGATCGCGTTCTTAATGATTCGTGAAACTAAAAATGATGATGTGAATAATCAGGTTTAATCTGCACATAATAAAAAAGCCAGCACCTATTGCTGGCTTTTTTATGTCTCAAATTGAGTCAATGAACTGATGAATACTCTGTAGTTGACAGCATTTTGATGTAATTCATGAATGCAGCTTAGATCCAACTGAGCAATACACATCATCTGTTCCAAGACACTGTCATTCACTCAACTTCAAACAGCAAATGTTTAATGGCACGGTTCAATTTTATTAACAAAGCAAGGTCTGTAGCTCTTCATCAAGAGGAACAGTCACCAAACCGTTTAGCGATAATGAACGGTAGTTTTTGATTAAACCAACTCGATAATATCAATGGTCGGTGGCACAAGAAAACGGAAAGGTACCCCAACCATGCCCGTACCAACAGTGACAAAGACATCTGCATTGTCATGCTGATATAGCCCTTTTTTATGACCTAAAATCGACACTTTTTTCATTACATAATCGGTCAACCATGGCAATTCCACTTGTCCACCATGTGTATGACCCGACAACATCAATGGTCGTCCCGGAAGTTTAGGTACCATATCGACGGTATCTGGATTATGCGACAAAATGATCCAAGGCTTATCTTGTGGCAATTCTGGCAAATAGCGCATATCGGCTTTACCTGCCCACAAATCCCCAACGCCTAATAAGCGAAACTCATTAAATTCCACCACTTGCCCTTCGATATCCACCACATGATTACTTTCTAATGCATGTTTTAACAGCGCTTGAATAGGCGGACCGGGATATTGCTCATCATGATTACCATTCACCGAATAAATTGGAGCAATAATTTTTTTCAGTACAGCCAATTCTTCAGCTAACTTATTTTCTGGCTCGTAAGTCCAATCCCCTGCAACCACGACCAAATCAGGATTTTGCGCATTGATTTTATCGACGATCATTTTTAACTGACGTTCATGACCTGAAAATAAACCAATGTGTAAATCACCAATTAAAGCAATGCGTACAGGCTTTAATAGTTGTCGTGTTTCATGCAATTGATATTGGCATTTTTTCACCTGAATCATGTGCGGCTCGATAAAGCGGGCATAGCACAAAAGCCCAGTAACAGCACCGACAAAAATCGCTTCATGCAGTGAATAATAGCCACTCCAGCCTGCATAAAAGCTAAAGAAGAATAAAGGGATAAGTAAATAAGAAAGATAAAATGCCAACAAATGTACGAAAGCTTTAAATGGATGAATCGTTTCCGTGCGCGACTGACTTAGCCAAGCTTGGGAAATTGCCCAAACGCCTAACACAGCCAATCCGATATAAAAATACATCACTACGGAATCTAATTCCCACATACATTTGCTCTACAATTTGTTTAACAAGAAAACTCGGTCATTGTATTTATCTTTTCACAGCTGACACTTATACTCAAATCAAATTTTTTAGTATGTCTAACAGTATGAACTTAGCTACACTGAAACAGCAAAATTTGCCCTTCATACACAACCACGCTAAGGCGGTTTTGCTGAGTTGTAGCCTTGTTTTGACTTTATCTGCATGTAGTACCTTGCCTAAACAGCAACCACAACCTGTGGAATATGCCTTTAATACCCCTACAGACGATACTAGCCTCGCCAAAATTGTGCTGCCGCTACGTGAACAAAATCCAGACTTAACCGGTTACCACGTTCTTTATGACCCATTAGAGGCCTTAGCGGCTCGGATTGAGCTGATTAATAAAGCCGAAAAAAGTTTAGACCTACAATACTATATTTGGGATAACGACAAAATTGGTGCTTTGGCCCTACATGCCATGATCAAAGCTGCAGATCGTGGGGTCAAAATTCGTTTATTGGTCGATGACAACAATGCCAAAAAAATGGAAGGCATTTATATGGCACTCGACCAACATGCCAATATTGATGTCAAACTGTATAACCCCTACCGCTTCCGACATTTCCGCCCTGTCGATATGGTGCTGGATCTAAAACGCATCAACCGCCGTATGCACAATAAAAGCTTTATTGCAGACAATCAGATCGCACTGATTGGTGGTCGCAATATGAGTAACCAATACTATAACGTCAGTGATAACTATCAATTTTCCGATGTTGACGTCATGCTGGTCGGTGCGGCATCCGATGAAATCATTCATTCTTTTGACGAATATTGGAATGATGACTATGCCTTTCCAGTACGCCAATTGGTTAATCCACGCCACTATAGCTTGCGCTTTGACAGTCTCAAACAACAACTCGATGACTATAACCAAGAAGCCACTGTGGTCAATTATTTGGACTTAGCCAATCGTTCACATGCCTTTGATGACTGGCTCAATAATAAAATCCAATTTGACTGGGTCAAAGCCGAAGTCGTCAAAGACTCCCCGAGCAAAATCAAATCTAAAGCCAAAAAAGAAGAGCACCTTAACTTTCAGCTCCTCAACCGTTTAGATAAACCGGAACAAAGTGTCGATATCGTTTCAGCCTACTTTGTCCCAGAAAAAAAAGGGGCTGAACGCCTAAAAAACCTTCGTGCAGATGGCGTAAAAGTCAGAGTCTTGACCAACTCATTCCAGGCCAATGACGTACCATTGGTTCATGCTTTTTATAGCAAATATCGTCAAGATCTCTTGGAACACGACGTTCAACTCTATGAATTTCTCTCTAGACCTGATGCAGAAAACCTCAACACCAATACCAAAGAGTTGGCGGAAAAATCTAAAGTTAGTCTAAAAGGTTTAAGCCGTTCAAGCCTGCATGCCAAACTGATGGCAATTGATGAAAAACAAGTCTTTATCGGCTCATTTAACTTTGATCCACGTTCAGCATATTTAAATACTGAAATTGGGGTATTACTGAATAGCCCACGCTTAGCCAAAGCCGTCCACTACACCATGGATGAAAATTTAAGTAAATATGCCTATAAGTTAGTGCTCAATGCAGACCAACAGATCAATTGGAAAATTAAGCTGCCAAATGGTCAAAAGCGTATTTATCCACGTGAACCGAAAATCAAGTGGTGGCAAAAAGCAGGAGTGAAATTTATCTCTTGGTTGCCGCTCGAAGGCTTTATGTAAGCATCGTGCTGCAAAGGCATCCCCTTGCAGCCTGAATCATTAATTCATTAAGCTTCAACTGGAACTGGCGCTTTAAGGACTTTGGCTTGAAGTTCTGCCAATCCCTGATTCATTTTTTGCTGCACTTCTTGTGTCAGACTGTCAACAGTATGACCTGCCGAATCAATTGCGGGCAATGTCATGAGATGCGCAGTGACATTCGGCATTTCTAAGACATTTTTGACATGTCGATCAAAGCTAATGTCTCCGACGTAGGGTGCAATATTATCGAGTTCACCGTCCTGATTCACATAGCAAATTAAGCAAATTTGGACTGGACGTTCGGCTTCAATCGCCGCACCTAAAATACGACCATGAATTTTTTTAATTTTGCTGCCATCTGAAGTGGTGGCTTCTGGGAAAAAGAGTACCGGCGTATCTTGTTTTAAGAAGCCTGTAATTTGTTCTTTAATTTTAATCGAGTCGCCAGAGCCACGCTTAATAAATAAGGTGCCACCGCCTTTCGCCAAATTACCCAGCACTGGCCATTTTTCAATTTCAGCTTTCGCCAAAAAGAAAACACGTGCGCCAGAACCCAAAACTGCCACATCTAACCATGAAATATGATTACTTACCCAAAGGGCTGGTTGACGTGGAATTTCGCCATGCACTTTGACTTCAAGATTAAATACTTTGCATAACTTGCGACAAAAATACTGCACATAGCGGGTATTTTGCGGGTTATTCGGGTCTTTATACAATTGATGACGATAAACCAAATAAAAACCCTGCGTCACGGCAACAGCTGCTGCACCGACTTTTTTACAATACAAATAAAATTTTGAAAATACATTAATTTGCGGTGTATTGACGATTTGAGGTTGATTCATAAACGGTTCACTAAAAGGACACGATGCCACAATTTGGCGTAAATTTTCATCATCATATACCGAAGACAGTTTTTTTGCATTGATCATAAAAACCGAAGTCGAAGATAATATTTTTCCATTTTAATCGTTTTTAAAAATCAAATATTATTTTTATATCGGTTTTAAAGGTTAAAATTATGAATCATTCATATTCAGACAATCCCCCTATTTCTTCATGGCAAGCGTTAAAAGCCATTGCTGGTTTTTCATTGATATATGTGAGTGTGCTTTTCTTATTGGCGCTGAGCTTTCGAAGCATTCTCTAATTGAATAGCACGACATACAGAACTTAGCCATTAATCCCTCACTTAGATTAACCCTCGCACTGCATTTTCGCCTAAAATGAATCTTTAAACAGGAGTGTGTGCTGAGTGGAAAATTTAAATCAACATCAAGCGAGCGGTGAACGCGTAATTTTAGTCAGTGTGGCAGTACAAATGCTTGCAGACCTTGATGCCGAAGAATTCCACTTACTTGCTCAATCTGCAGGTGCCAATATTCTGCAACATGTGCATGCTCAGCGTATTAAGCCTGATGCCAAATTATTTATCGGCTCAGGGAAGGCGGAAGAAATTGCAGAAGTGGTTGCAGAGCATGAAGTAGAATTGGTCATCTTTGACCATGCCCTCACCCCTGCCCAAGCACGTAATCTTGAACGCATCATGCGATGTCGTGTGGTCGATCGCACGGAATTAATCTTAGATATTTTTGCTCAACGCGCACGCACCTATGAAGGTAAATTGCAAGTTGAGTTGGCCCAATTACAACATATGGCTTCACGACTGATTCGTAGTCGTGGCGATCTCGATAGCCAAAAAGGCGGGATTGGCTTACGTGGACCGGGTGAAACCCTGCTTGAAACTGACCGTCGGCTACTCAAGCTCCGTATGGGGCAACTCAAAGCGAAACTTGAGAAAGTCCGCCAAACACGTATGCAAGGTCGTGTGGCACGTCAAAAAGCTGCTGTTCCAACCGTGTCATTGGTGGGTTATACCAATGCGGGTAAATCGACCTTATTTAATAATTTAGCAAAAAGTGATGTCTATGCAGCAGACCAACTTTTTGCGACACTTGACCCAACTTTACGCCGTCTACATTGGGATGGTATCGGCAACTTAGTTCTCGCAGATACTGTAGGTTTTGTGCGTAATTTGTCGCACTCATTGGTCGAGTCCTTTAAAGCCACCTTAGAAGAAACCTTGGAGGCGACCTTATTGTTACATGTCATTGACTCCAGCAGTCCAGACATGATGGAACAAATCGAGGCTGTCGAAAAAGTACTGAAAGAAATTGGTGTCGATGTTCCGATTCTGCGCGTTTATAACAAAATTGATGTCAGTGGCGAAGATCCTAAAATCATCTATGGCAAGCCACATCAGCCGGAACGTGTCTATGTCTCAGCACATAGTGGTAAAGGTCTACCCTTATTACGCCAAGCGGTTCAAGAATGCTTAATGGGTCAAATTCAAAGCTTTGAAGTCCATCTAAAACCGGCTTATGGTAAATTAAGAACACAACTATATGCGCTCAATGTGATCCAAAATGAAAGTTATGATGAACAAGGCAACTTAATTTTGCATGTCATCATTGCCCCACATAAGTTAGAACAACTGATTAAACAGGCGCATTTACCCATTGATGAAATTTTGGGAACACGTGCGCAACAATTCCAACATCCTCTTGAAGAATTTGAAATTAAAGATTAAATCGGTTAAAACTTGATTTGTATAATTTTAACGAAAGACAAAAATGGACTGGATCAAGCGCATCGACTGGAAAGCCTGGATAGGCACTCTTGCATTAATTATTCTTTTCCGTGAAGGTGCGGTCTGGGTCATGAAGCAATTCAGTCACCCAGAATTAGGTAATCTCGTCGGACTGATTAGCTTGCTGATCGTGCTTTCATTTTGGAGAAAATTCAACAAAATTCCAGCCAGTTTGGTCGATACCAATAATAAAATCATGAAAGAAAGTGCCTTTGCCTTCTTACCCATTAGTGCAGGCTCATTGCTGATGATGATGCATTTAGGTGATGAAATTCCAATGTTTTTGATTGTTCTCTTTGTCAGCACCCTCATACCGCTGTGGGTCTACGCAAAAATGTCTAAGAAATGGCTATAAGGAGAATCAACATGCTTTCAATCATCTCTGGATTCATCATTACCCTGATCGCCTATCTTGTCGCAAAACCCATTAATAAAAAATTACCGCAAATCCCCGTGATTGTGATTGGGATGTTTTTCGTCATTGGTATGCTCTATCTGTTTGGCATTTCCTATGAAAGTTATATGGCGCAGGTGAATCCACTATTCAATAACTTACTCGGCTATGTCACGGTGGCTCTAGCCATTCCTTTAGCAGCGATGCGTTACGATGACTTACCATTAAAAGCCGTGGGCGGGATTTTAGTCTTTGCCAGTATCAGTGCCGTTGCCCTCCCTATGGGGCTGGCTTATTTGCTGCATTTGTCAGATCCAACCATTATGGCTTTTGCTACACGGGCAGTGACCACCCCTATTGCCATCAACATTGCCACGCTGTTGCATTCCCCGATTCCTTTGGTGATTTTGATTGTGATTTTATCAGGGGTGATTGGTGCAGCATTTTCACCCATCATACTTAAAAATATTCATGATGAACGTGCATCAGGACTCGCCTTAGGACTTGCTGCACATGCGATTGGCACAGCTCAAGCTTGGCAGCGCGGCAGCATTGCTGGGCGCTATGCGGCATTTGGCATGGCGGTAAATGCAGTATTCACAGCAATCTGGTTGCCAACTTTCATACTCTATCTACAAAATATGTGACTGAGCAATCACTTTTAAATGATTGTTTTGTATAAAAAATAAACTTAATATAAATTCAAGGGTACGCCACAACACATTGAATGATGTGCTGTGGATGTTACATTTTTGGTAAAGTCACTTTTGTGCAACATGTCAACTTTCCCGAATAAAATGTAAATATTTATACTTAGAGTAGTTGCTCTAAGTTCAAATATTACCTAGTATGATCAATAAACCCTTACAAAGTGTATTGATAAAGGATTATTAATATGATCGAAAAAAGTTTGAAATGGGCTGCATTATTCGGTGCCGTAGTCACAAGCTCTGCACTCTATGCTCAAGATCTTACAGGGACTTGGCAACAAATTGACGATAAAACCGGTTCGCCTAAAGCACTGATCGAAATTCGAAAAGATGCCAAAGACACCTATACCGGCAAAATTGTCAAAGTGACGCCACGTCCGGGTTATACACCAAAGGAAAAATGTGTGAATTGCCCTGCACCTTATACCAACCAGCCTATTTTAGGGATGGATGTATTTAAGGGGCTGAAACTTGAAAGTGAAAACACCTACTCTCAAGGAAAAATTATTGATCCTTTAGCAGGCAAAATTTACAGCTTAAAAGGCAAAATTTCTGCCAATGGTAAGCGCTTACATTTACGTGGATATCTGGGGATTTCCGCGATTGGTCGTACACAGACATGGATTCGCGCTGAATAAATTTTAAATTTATTCAGTAAATTGATTTGACATAGGTGAACCACCTACAGGGAATATCTGATGAAAAAATTAAAAGTGAGCCTCTTATTCTTAGCTGCTGTAATGAGTGGTTCAGCTTTTGCTCAAGACCTTTCAGGGACTTGGCAACAAATTGATGATAAAACAGGTTCACAAAAAGCCATTATTGAAATCCGTAAAGAAAGTAATGGCACATTCGTGGGTAAAATCATCAAAGTGACGCCGCGTCCGGGCTATACACCACGCGACACCTGCGTAAACTGCCCTGCACCCTACAAAAACAAGCCAATCTTAGGCCTTGATATCTTAACAGGTTTAAAACATATTGAAGGGACCAATAACTACGACAAAGGCCGTATTATTGACCCTCTTTCAGGCAAAGTTTACGACACAAAAATCCGTTTAAATGCCAGTGGCAAACGTCTCACGCTACGTGGCTATATGGGTGTTTCTGCACTTGGTCGTAGCCAAACTTGGATTCGCCAAGAGTAACCTCAAACAAGTAAAAAAACCGCCGACATGGCGGTTTTTCTTATTCCGAATATCTTCAAATTATTTTTAAATTAAAGTTGACTATTCTCGTAAACTTTCTAACATACGTGCTCATAAATCATGCTTCTCGGGGACAAGCGATTATGTTTAAAAAAATATTATTCAGCCTTTGCACATTCGGATTGATGAATGGTGCATTTGCAAATGACATTGCTGGCACGTGGCAACAAATTGACGATAAAACAGGAGCGGCTAAAGCAATTATTTCGATTCACAAAGAATCAAATAATACCTATACCGGTAAAATTATTAAAATTACACCACGTCCGGGCTATACACCGCAAAAAAACTGTAATAAGTGCCCTGCGCCTTATACCAACCAACCGATTCTCGGCATGGAAATTGTTAAAGGTTTAAAGCAAATTAATAATACAAATAATTATGAAAAAGGTCGTATTATCGACCCTCTTTCTGGCAAAGTTTATGATGCTAAAGTGCGCTTAAACAGCACAGGAAAACGTATTTCGATCCGTGCAAGTATTGGCGTTTCAGTCTTAGGTCGTAACCAAACTTGGATTCGTTTAGACTAATCCTCACACCAATAAAAAGCCGCATCAATGCGGCTTTTTTATTTTTAAATACTTACATTACAGGATTATCGACAGCAAACATGTGCTGATCTTCTAAACGATAGGCCATCAACTGATTGCCCCAGACACATCCGCCATCCACATTTTGGATTTTTGCTGAAATGCTTTTTCCTTGTAAAGCAGCCCAATGACCAAAAAGAATTTGATGGGTCTGAGCTGCTTGTGACTCAAACTCAAACCATGGCTTAAAACCCTTCGGCATAGGGTCATCGAGTGAATCTTTAAAACTGAACTCTAATCGACCTTCTACATCGGTTAAGCGCATGCGGGTCAAATAGTTGGTAATACAGCGTAAGCGCGCATGACCAGACAAATCATCCGACCATAGGTTCGGCTCTTTACCGTACATCACTTGAAGAAACGCATCGACCACATCAAAGTCGTCATGACCAATCACCGCTTCCACTTCCTTTGCCAAGTCTGCGGTTTGCTGCGCAGTCCAATTCAAAGGAATACCCGCATGAGTCAAAATGGTTTGCTCATTCGGAAATAGACACAGCGGCTGCTTGCGTAACCAATCAATCAAATCATCACTTTCTAAAGCGTGAATCACATCATCGATATTGTCTTTAGGATTGATATCCTTAATACCGCGAGCGCATGCCAGCAAAGTCAGATCATGATTGCCCAGTACCGTCGCCGCAACTTCACTATCCACTAATTTTTTGATGAACCGCAAAGCGCCTACCGAGTTTTCACCCCGTGCGACGAGATCACCGGCAAACCATATAAAATCTTGGTCTGCATCAAACTTAATCTCTTTCAGTAAAGCTTTTAATGCTTCAAAACAGCCTTGAACATCACCAATGACATAGTTATAGCGAATATTGCGAGTCATAATTATTTAAGCCACCATTTGATCTGCTAATGCGACAAATTCTGCAAGTGTTAGGGTTTCTGGACGCGCCATTGGATCAACCCCTGCATTTTCAAAACCATCTTCAACCAACATGCCTTTTAAGCTGTTACGCAAGGTCTTGCGGCGCTGAGTAAAGACATGTGAAACTAAACGCGCAAGCGCTTTTTCATCTTTCGCCATAATCGGTTTAACGGCATAAGGCTCTAAACGGAATACCGCAGAGGTGACTTTTGGCGGCGGATTAAATGAGCCCGGTGGCACTTCAAATAAAAACGTCGGTTTGCAGAAATATTGAATCATCACCGATAAACGACCATATTCTTTAGTATTCGGTGAAGCGGTAATACGGTCCACGACTTCTTTTTGCAGCATGAAGTGCATGTCTTTGACTTTGTCGCCAAACTCCAAGAGATGAAACAGCAGCGGAGTCGAGATGTTATACGGCAAGTTGCCAACCACGCGCAGAGGACGGCCTTCGGCAAACAGCTCGGTAAAGTCATATTTCAGCGCGTCGGTTTCAACAATGGTCAAGCGCTCAGGATGCGGCACACGGCCCGGCAAACCTGCAGCTAAGTCACGGTCCAGCTCAACCACAGTTAGAGCATCACATTCACCAATTAAAGGCGATGTAAGCGCGGCAAGACCGGGACCAATTTCGACAATATTGTCACCAGTACGCGGATTTACCGAACGTACAATTTTGGCAATAACACGTTGATCATGTAAGAAATTCTGTCCAAACCGCTTACGCGTGTGATGCCCTTCATCTTTTGGGTTTAGGGCATTAATTTGATACATAAAATTCTCCGCATAGGTTTATTACAACGATTACTGACTTGATGCAAATTCACTCAAGCGAGCAAAAATTTCTTCGGACTTGGCCACATTATCCCGAGCCGCGTTAATTACACTGAGCAATGGCTCTCTTTGTTTCAACAAAGCCATTGTTTCAGATTTCATCATTTCTTCAGTTTCAGCCTGAATGGAGAGCAAACTTTCACGCATTTCAGCATTGTTTACGCGCTCTACACCGAGTTCGGGATTACCATTCAGTTGAGCCTTCAAAAAAATATTGAAAGTTTCAAAATCTGCTAAAAAGTCATCTAAATCGTCTGGATGAATAGAATTTACATCAGTTAACTTCAGCAAAGAACTCAACATTCGTCCCGCAATATAGACTTGATTTTTGGCAATCATTGCTTGAATAGCTGAATTGTTTGCTCTAGCCATCATATCAGCCAGAATGTTATATTCAGCTTGAATACCTGGAATGGTTTCACTTACAAGAAGTTGATATTCATATAGCGCACTCAGGCTATTTTGATGCTGTACAAGCAGATCAATATTAGCATTGATTGCCTGTCCATCTTGAAGCATTTTATCAGCTCCATCACGATTCGCATATTTTTTATGCACCGCGGTCAGCGCTTGATTAAATTTTTGCTGATTATGTTTAAAGCCATCCACAGCACCCGGTAATGCAAAACGTATAAATCCTTCCGTCTGTTTTGGAATTTGCAGCGATAATACTTTTAATTCACAAAAATGATGATCTGTAGCGAGCGTTGAACATGCTGACAGCATCAACGCTAACGCAATCCCAAAAAATGGGCGAATGATCGATTTCGCCCTAAGCATCTTGTTATTTTCCTGTTTTATTTTT
Source organism: Acinetobacter sp. YH16040_T (assembly GCF_024605785.1). Lineage (NCBI taxonomy): Bacteria > Pseudomonadati > Pseudomonadota > Gammaproteobacteria > Moraxellales > Moraxellaceae > Acinetobacter > Acinetobacter sp. YH16040_T. The sequence continues at coordinate 2,710,778 of NZ_CP094541.1, forward strand.
GATAATTTTTTACTATTATTCATATAAAATTCAAACCTTTATTATTAAGTTTCGTTATTTTTCGCACGTGCTAATTCTAAAGCCAAATCAACCGCCACCTGTAAACTCGAACTTTTAGCAAGACCAGTTCCAGCCAGTGACAGTGCTGTGCCGTGATCCACTGAAGTCCGAATAAACGGTAAGCCCAAAGTGATATTGATGGCTTCGCCAAAGCCCTGCGACTTTAACACAGGCAAGCCCTGATCGTGATACATCGCCAAAACCGCATCGGCATCTTTTAAATTTTCAGGGGTAAATAAGGTATCGGCAGGTAAGCTCAGGCTCATATTCACCCCTTGAGCGCGATAACGCTCTAGCACCGGATTGATCACTTCAATCTCCTCCATGCCCAAATAGCCATCTTCACCCGCATGTGGGTTTAGACCGCAGACTAAAATATGCGGATGATCTTTTTTAAATTTGGTTTTTAAGTCATGAATTAATATATCGATGACTTGATGCAAACGTTCTTGAGTAATGGCATCGGCTACATCACGAAGCGGTAAATGTGTAGTTGCCAATGCGACACGGAGCGTTTTGGTCGCAAGCATCATCACGACACGATCAACGCCTGCAAATTCTTGATAAAACTCCGTATGTCCGCTGAAATGGATACCGGCATCATTAATAATCGACTTTTGCACAGGTGCAGTTGCAACACCAACACTTTTGCCAGACATCGCATAATCTGCAGAACGCCGTAATTGCTCCAACACATAGGCTGCATTGTTCACATCTAACTGACCTGCGATGACAGATTTAGCCACAGGTACATGTTCCACATAAAGCTGACCTAGAGCTGCCGACGCTTCCTGCCCAACATAGTCAATCAGTTCAACTTCGAGCTTTAACTGTTGAGCACGCTTGATCAGCAAATCTTTATCAATAAGAACCACAATTGGCCTTTCATCTATTCGATTGGCTAAGCTCAAACAAATATCAGGTCCGATACCTGCGGGTTCACCGCTCGTGATATATAAAGGCAGCATGGGTCTATCCTGTGTGTGCAATAACATTATTATACTGTGTGATGCACATGACAGACCTAATTTTATTGACTAAAAATACCTGACAAAACTCAAAAATAAGCGCGTTGTACGACATTGTATGGAATGAAATCGAAAGCAAAACCTAAAATGTCAATGATCCAAATCAATGCAAATAAGAATCATAATGCCGCGCTGAACGACTGACACATGCTGCGGGTACTTCGTTATCAACCAAAAAGACATAACGCTCACAAGCAATAATCCAATCAACAGATAAACCAATAAATAACTAAGGAAAAATAAAGTGAGCATCATCAACAAAACGATGATCGCACCATCCGCCCCATGCAAATATACCAAATACAAAAAAGTTGGGCTTAAAATCAAGGTGCTACATAAGCCCATTAAATACCACCAATGTCGCAAAATAAGGGTTCAGATGTGTTTTTTAACAGATTAGAATTCGACATGATTTACTTTCATCCGCTTTTTTTATAATTTCTGGATTATCTACTGTTTATTGCTGAAGAAATATACTACAATACAGCGCTTGAAATTTTATATTTTCATTTGTGATTCTTCACGTATTCGTATAGAATCGCGTCTCCTTTTGTTTGGACAGCTTCCATAGTCCAAACCAACTATAATAGGTAGTGGTTTAATGAAAACTCTCAGCGCTAAGCCAGCTGAAGTTCAACACGACTGGTACGTTGTTGATGCTTCTGGCAAAACTTTAGGTCGCCTTGCGACTGAAATCGCTCGTCGTTTACGCGGTAAGCACAAAACTTCTTATACTCCTCACGTTGACACTGGTGACTACATCGTTGTTATCAATGCTGAGCAAGTTCAAGTGACTGGTAAAAAATCACTTGATAAGAAATATTATCGCCACACTGGTTTCCCTGGTGGTATTCGTGAAACTAATTTCGAAAAATTAGTTGCTCACAAACCAGAAGAAATCTTCGAACGTGCTGTAAAAGGCATGTTGCCAAAAGGTCCTCTTGGTTATGCAATGATCAAGAAAATGAAAGTGTACGCTGGTACTGAGCATCCACATACTGCTCAACAGCCACAAGTTTTGGACATCTAAGGGATACAGCACATGGCTACTAACTATGGTACAGGTCGCCGTAAGACCGCAACTGCACGTGTTTTCCTATCAGCTGGTACTGGTAAACTCGTAATCAACAACCGTTCTTTAGAACAATATTTCGGTCGTGAAACTGCTCGTATGGTTGTTAACCAACCACTTGAGCTTTTAGAAGCTACTGAGAAATATGACCTTTACATCACTGTTGCTGGTGGTGGTATCGGTGGTCAAGCAGGCGCTATCCGTCACGGTATTACTCATGCATTGATCGCTTCTGACGAAACTCTTAAACCTGCTCTTCGTCAAGCTGGTTTCGTTACTCGTGATGCTCGTGAAGTTGAACGTAAGAAACTTGGTTTACGTAAAGCTCGTAAACGTCCTCAATTCTCTAAACGTTAATTCGTTTACCGAATCGGACAAAAAACCTTGGCTTATGCCAAGGTTTTTTTATGTCTTAATTTTTATGAAGATGATGCAAATAGAACAATGATCCGATAAACAAAGAGACTCAAACTCGCAATTAAGCATATAACCGACAGTGTTAGTGTAATTGTACAGATGGTCATTTTGCTTTTTTGTTCTGGGCTATCATCCTCTGCTCCATAATCAGAGGCATAACCTCCAGCGAGTGCCGTATAAAAGCCAATGCCCATAAAAATAACAGCAGCGAAAAATAATATTTTTTGTACAAGTGCAATGGTCATCATGCGGTGATGATCAGGTAAATGAATGACATGAAAATCTATCAGATAATATCAAATAAAACAAAACTGTAATTTTCGCTGTAGCGGCATTGATATTGCTAAAGTCTCCGTGATTTTACTGTCTAATTTTAGTATCCTATCTTATTCATTTCTCATCGTCTCGGATTATGTCAGTCGAAAATGCACCTCTCCAAGGGATTACGCTTTACAGTCATGCGGATGACTTTCGCTCACACTGGATACGCTATGTACTTGCAGAGAAGCAAATCAAACATAATTTAATTATTGCTGATGATGAAGACGAAGATCTTGCGAGTTTAAATCCCTACAATCAACTTCCGATGATGATTGAAAATGGCCTAAAACTCTATAACAGCAGTATTATTGCCGAATATCTGGATGACCGATATCGTCAAAATAAACTGTATGCAGATGCACCCATGCCTCGTGCAGAGCAACGTCAATATGTATGGCGCTTCGAACAAGATTGGTTAAAACTTGCCGATATTATGCTTCGCCATCCCGATACCCTCGATGAAAAAGCCAAGCAAAAAGCACAAAAACAATTACGTGATACACTTATTTCACTTACCCCCTTGTTTCAGCATTATCCTTATTTTATGTCTGAACAATTTAGCATGTTAGACTGTATGCTCGCACCTGTATTTCTGCGCCTAAAAGCCATGGGGATTGAGCTTCCCAAACAGCAATGCCGCCCTATATTTCTCTATTGCCAACGCATCTTTAGCCGTCCTGCATTTATCAAATCGATGACATTGCAGGAAAAAAATCGCTATAGCGAGCTTTTAGCAAAAAATTAATTTCCCATAAATATTCGAGTAAGCATTATGTCTGAACAGGAACTACAACTCACTCCAACGCGTCCATACTTAACACGGGCACTTTATGAATGGATTTGTGACAATCAACTTACACCGTACCTACTTGTCGATGCGACACAGAATGGTACGATGGTGCCAGTTCAATATATCCAAGATGGCCAAATTGTCCTGAATATCGCACCTCATGCAACGCATGCGCTACACATGAGCAATGAGACGATTACTTTCTCTGCACGCTTTGGTGGCGTTTCGCAAAACCTCTATATCCCCTTTTCTGCTGTTCTAGGTATCTATGCACGTGAAAATGGTCAAGGCATGTTCTTCGATCCTCAAGAATATGAAGGTATTCAGAATGATCAAAATGCTTTAAAATCAAACGACCAAGAACAACAAGAGCAGCCGAAGAAAAAACCAGGTTTAAGGTTGCTCGATTAAAGAATAAGGAAGCGAATAATGGCTTTTGATTTAGTACAATATTTTGTCGAACAAATAGAATCTCAAAAGCCTACGCTTTTAAGTCATTTAAATCGTGAAGAAAAACGTCAACATATACGTGAAATTAATGCATTAACTTTAGGTGAATTAATTCATCAGCTACGCATTAATGGCGAAAAGGTTTATCAAGAAATTACTCAGCCTGATGAACTCTATATTCAGGAAGTTTCACGCCATCTCACTACAAACCCTTCAAATGCATCAACATTAGAACGCTCTGAACTCGAAAACCTAACTACAGAAGTTTTTCATTTACAATTAAATGAATTAAAACAACTTCATGATACAGGCTCACATTCGCCACAAAGTATTCGAGAATTACTCAATGGACAAATTGAACATCTTTCTGGTCAAGCGGATGATTGGGTTTGGTCAACAAACAACCTAACAGAGCTCCTTGGTTCTAAACCAAATCTGCAAGAAGAGATATCATTAGAAGCATCAATGAAGGAGTTCAATCAAATGGTTAATCAACAACATACGCAAGATGACGTGACAACTGAAGTACAAGTACCAACTTGGTCAAAAATTGTAGAGCCTATCGTTGCAGTGGTGATTTTATGGATTCTAGCATCTGCAGCTTGTAATATTTTTGCTTAAGTGACTTCATTTTTCTAAATCAATGACCTGCTTTTTAAGCAGGTTTTTTTTAATCGAATATTTAGGATATTGATATTTTAAATATAAAATTTACCCGATAAAGGTAGCCAAATAATGATCCCAGGCAGTATCGTGGACAACCTATCCCTCTAAATTCTTAAAATATTTCTGCTCAAAGGCTTCTGGGCTTAACCAACCATTTGCAGAGTGCCTTCTCACTCGATTGTAGTAAATCTCAATATAGTCAAACAAGACAACATTGGCTTCTTTTCGGGTCAAAAATACACTGCCATGTACCACATGACCTTTAAATGTGTGAAAGAAGCTTTCTGTTACTGCATTATCCCATTGTCAACGGCATTCTAAAATTGACCCCTTTTACCTTTCAAATGGCAAAGTAAAATTGACCCCTTTGATCTCGTATTAAGTTTCAACCTGGGGCTGAATCCCAATTCTTTTTTTATCCTTCAAACGATAACTCTCACCCGATATTTGTACCACATGACAGTGATGCAATAACCGATCTAACATCGCAGCGGTCAACGTGACATCATCTGCAAAGGATTTGGACCACTGGCTAAAGGGTAAGTTACTCGTCAATATCGTACTGCCTTTTTCATAACGCTTGGCAATCACGTTAAAGAACAGATTCGCTTCTTCACGTCCAAACGGTAAATAACCAATTTCATCGATAATCAGTAACTTTGGTCCCAGTACCGCACGTTGCATATAGGTTTTCAGTTTACCTTGCTGATAGGCTGTACTCAGTTGCAGCATGAGATCGGCGGCGGTAATGAACTTGATCTTAATGTTGTTCATGATGGCCTTATAGCCTAATGCCATAGATAAGTGCGTTTTTCCTACTCCGCTAGCCCCGAGAAACACCACATTTTCTGCTCTAGCAATAAAGCTCAGATTGAACAGTTCAATCACCTGTGATTTAGGGGCCCCTAGGGCATAATTAAAATCATAGTCTTCCAGGGTTTTGACTTGAGGCAGGCCTGAGAGTTTCATCAGTACCTGCTGACTGCGCTGTTGCCTGGCAGCATATTCATGCGTCAAGATCGCTTCAACAAAGTCGGCATAACTTCCATCTTGACCTAATGTTTGTTGTGCATGATGTGACCATTGTGATGCGATGGCAGGCAGATTGAGCTTTTGGCAAAGTTGCTCTATACGGTCGTATTGCAGATTCATCAGGAAACTCCCAGCAACTGGTCATATACCGATAAGGGATGCTGCAAACTCTCGTAGGGCATGACATGCTGTGCTGCTGCAACAGGTACAGTGCCAGAACCCGTATCTGATTGCGGTAATGGCGTAAATTTTTGCTGCTCCTGTTGCAGTCGAACAGCCGGTTTTTCTTGCGTGGTGGCATGAATCCGCTGATTGGCGGTTTCATGCAGCCACCGGCCAATGAGGGCATTGGCGACATCAACATCTAACAGTAAACCCGAAGTCTTCAGGCTTGCTTTCAATGGCACAATAAAGCTTGATTTGAGGTATCCATTAAAGCGTTCAACTTTGCCTTTGGTCTGTGCACGGTAGGGCTTACATACGCGAGGACGAAAGCTGTATTTCTTGGCGCAGTCGAGCAGTTTGGGATTCCATTTATGCTGCCCCTCCTGATAGGCATCCCGTTCAATCATGATCGTTTTAGCGTTATCAAACAGTATTTCCTGAGGTACTCCTGCAAAGAACTGAAATGCATTTTCTAGACCATCGATCCATGCATCGGTACGTTCATGATCATAAAATTTCACGAAAGTCGCTCTGGAATACCCTAATGTTGCGACAAAAGCTTTTAAAGTCGTGTTGTTACGTCGAATCGTGGTGAAATCCACTTGCATTTGTTGGCCAGGTTGGGTTTCAAAACGAATGATCGGTTCCGGTTGAGCAACTGGTTTTAATGTTGCAAGATATTCCCTCAAGATCCTGATCTTTCCTGGATATCCCAACCTTAAAATTTCCTGGTAGAGCACGACAGCAGGAATCCATTCAGGATGAGCTGCGTTTACACGTTGGAGTAAATAGGGTTTATATGGGTCAAGGATACTTATTCTAGGCTGTATACGCTGATACTGAGGTGTGGTGTTTTGCCGTAAATATTTACGTACGGTATTTCTGGATAGCCCCAGTTCACGACTAATGGCTTTAATAGATTTACCTTGTTGATGAAGTATTTGGATTGTCACTGCTTGCTCCAAAGTTAACATGTTGAGCAGTCCAAAATGACCGCTATATTAACCAAGGGGGTCAGTTTTTAAATGCCATTAGGGGGTCATTTTTACACTGCCGCTAACACCATGAGCAATATACTGCGCAAGGCCTCGTCTAGACATGCTTTGGATGCAGTTATTCATCAATAATAGCGCTCTAAAATCACGACTACAGTGCTGTGAGCCTTGGTCAGAATGGACCATGATATTCGTTGGATACCCGCCCACAATTCAAATTATGCAGTCATTGGCTTATGTTAGCTTGGATGATTTCAGAAGAACGAACCATTCATGAAATTTTGGATAAACCTTTCTATCATCCAACTTTAGAAGAAGGGTTAAGAACAGCATTAAAGCATGCACGACGTCAGTTAAGATAATTTTATCGTTCTATGTAAACTTATAGCGTTGGATATCCAACGCTTAATTTCCGTATCCCCCTCTATCTTTTTCCTTTCCCTTTTTCTTCGCACATAAAAAAACACCCCCTGACGTATCAGGGGGTGTTTCGAATAATGAGCTGGCGATGACTTACTCTCACATGGGTAACCCCACACTACCATCAGCGCTAAGAGGTTTCACTTCTGAGTTCGGGAAGGGATCAGGTGGTTCACTCTTGCTATTGTCGCCAGCACAACTGTTATGACTTTGCATTTGGTCTTATCTTTTCAGTGCCGTTGCTTGGTCAAATGAGTTATTAACAGATCATATCTAAGTTGCATATTTTGTTCTTAAGCGTTAACTAAATCAAGTTATTTTGCTTAATATCGAATCAATTGATGCTTTACATACAACTGTTTGGGTGTTGTATAGTCAAGCCTCACGAGCAATTAGTATTGGTCAGCTTCATGCGTCACCGCACTTCCACATCCAACCTATCAACGTCGTAGTCTTCAACGGCTCTTTAGTGGACATAAAGTCCAAGGGAAATCTTATCTTGAGGTAGGCTTCCCGCTTAGATGCTTTCAGCGGTTATCCCTTCCGAACATAGCTACCCGGCGATGCGACTGGCGTCACAACCGGTACACCAGAGGTTCGTCCACTCTGGTCCTCTCGTACTAGGAGCAGATCCTCTCAAATTTCCAGCGCCCACGGTAGATAGGGACCGAACTGTCTCACGACGTTCTAAACCCAGCTCGCGTACCTCTTTAAATGGCGAACAGCCATACCCTTGGGACCTGCTTCAGCCCCAGGATGAGATGAGCCGACATCGAGGTGCCAAACACCGCCGTCGATATGAACTCTTGGGCGGTATCAGCCTGTTATCCCCAGAGTACCTTTTATCCGTTGAGCGATGGCCCTTCCATACAGAACCACCGGATCACTAAGACCTACTTTCGTACCTGCTCGACTTGTGGGTCTCGCAGTTAAGCGCGCTTTTGCCTTTATACTCTACGCGTGATTTCCGACCACGCTGAGCGCACCTTCGTACTCCTCCGTTACTCTTTAGGAGGAGACCGCCCCAGTCAAACTACCCACCAGACATGGTCCTCGTCCCGGATAACGGGACAGAGTTAGAACCTCAATATTACCAGGGTGGTATTTCAAGATTGGCTCCACCGAAACTAGCGTCTCGGTTTCAAAGCCTCCCACCTATCCTACACAAGTAAGATCAAAGTTCAATGTCAAGCTGCAGTAAAGGTTCACGGGGTCTTTCCGTCTAGCCGCGGGTACACCGCATCTTCACGGCGATTTCGATTTCACTGAGCCTCTGCTGGAGACAGCGCCCCCATCATTATGCCATTCGTGCAGGTCGGAACTTACCCGACAAGGAATTTCGCTACCTTAGGACCGTTATAGTTACGGCCGCCGTTTACTGGGGCTTCGATCAAGAGCTTCGCTTACGCTAACCCCATCAATTAACCTTCCAGCACCGGGCAGGCATCACACCCTATACGTCCACTTTCGTGTTTGCAGAGTGCTATGTTTTTAATAAACAGTTGCAGGGGCCTGGTTTCTGTGGCTGCTCTCAGCTCAGGAAGCAAGTTCCATCACCAAAAGCAGCGTACCTTCTCCCGAAGTTACGGTACCATTTTGCCTAGTTCCTTCAGCAGAGTTCTCTCAAGCGCTTTGGTCTACTCGACCTGACCACCTGTGTCGGTTTCGGGTACGATTCCAGTGTAACTGAAGCTTAGAGACTTTTCCTGGAAGTATGGTATCAGCCACTTCACTGTACAAGTACAGCTTGCTGTCAGATCTCAGCATAGAGTACCCCGGATTTGCCTAAGATACATGCCTACTTCCTTTCACCTGGACAACCAACGCCAGGCTGACTTAACCTTCTCCGTCCTCTCATCGCATTACACTGAAGTATTGGAATATTAACCAATTTCCCATCGACTACGCCTCTCGGCCTCGCCTTAGGGGTCGACTCACCCAGCCCCGATTAACGTTGGACTGGAACCCTTGGTCTTTCAGCGAACGGGTTTTTCACCCGTTTTGTCGTTACTCACGTCAGCATTCGCACTTCTGATACCTCCAGCGGACTTCTCAATCCACCTTCATCGGCTTACAGAACGCTCCCCTACCACTTACACTAATGTGTAAATCCGCAGCTTCGGCATATAGTTTTAGCCCCGTTACATCTTCCGCGCAGGCCGACTCGACTAGTGAGCTATTACGCTTTCTTTAAAGGGTGGCTGCTTCTAAGCCAACCTCCTAGCTGTCTATGCCTTCCCACATCGTTTCCCACTTAACTATAATTTTGGGGCCTTAGCTGGCGGTCTGGATTGTTTTCCTCTTGACTACGGACGTTAGCACCCGCAGTCTGTCTCCCGGATAGTACTCATTGGTATTCGGAGTTTGCATCGGTTTGGTAAGTCGGGATGACCCCCTAGCCGAAACAGTGCTCTACCCCCAATGGTATTCGTCCGAGGCGCTACCTAAATAGCTTTCGGGGAGAACCAGCTATCACCGAGTTTGATTAGCCTTTCACCCCTATCCACAAGTCATCCCCTGGCTTTTCAACGACAGTGGGTTCGGTCCTCCAGTTAGTGTTACCCAACCTTCAACCTGCTCATGGATAGATCACCCGGTTTCGGGTCTACACCCAGCAACTAAACGCCCTATTAAGACTCGATTTCTCTACGGCTCCCCTAATCGGTTAACCTTGCTACTGAATGTAAGTCGCTGACCCATTATACAAAAGGTACGCAGTCACCAAACAAGTTGGCTCCCACTGCTTGTATGCATGCGGTTTCAGGATCTATTTCACTCCCCTCACAGGGGTTCTTTTCGCCTTTCCCTCACGGTACTGGTTCACTATCGGTCAGTCAGGAGTATTTAGCCTTGGAGGATGGTCCCCCCATATTCAGACAAGGTTTCACGTGCCTCGCCCTACTCGACATCATTATCTAAGCCCTTTCGCGTACAGGACTATCACCTACTATGGTCGCACTTCCCAGAGCGTTCCACTAAAGCTTAGATAACTTAATGGGCTTTTCCCCGTTCGCTCGCCGCTACTGAGGGAATCTCAATTGATTTCTTTTCCTAAGGGTACTGAGATGTTTCACTTCCCCTCGTTCGCCTCATAAACCTATGTATTCAGTTTATGATACCCGCCTTATAGCGGGTGGGTTTCCCCATTCAGAAATCTCCGGATCACAGGATATTTGCCGCCTCCCCGGAGCTTATCGCAGGCTATTACGTCTTTCATCGCCTCTGACTGCCAAGGCATCCACCACATGCACTTAATTACTTGACTATACAACCCCAAACAGTCGCCCATCTCCTACAAGTGAAGATGTTGCGTTGCGAACTTAATCGCCACAGTTAGAGTCTCGTGAACTTAATCACTGTACAGCTTCAATTAGATTCATATACCAAAACGCTTGATTCAGTTAATTTCGCTAGTAACTCATAGCTTTTATCTTCACATCACAGTAATAAATCACTGTTAGTGTTAATGTCAGTTATGAGTATGAACAAATTATTTCAACTCAAATATATTCTGTTAATGATTTTTCCAGCCTTCGTCAGGTCAGGAAACTGTGATAAATCACAGAGCTTAATAACAATGGAGCGAATCATACGCCACTTTGTTGCTAAGCTCTATAAGCTATCAAACCGTTTGATTAAGGCTTAACCCACAAGACAACTACGCGATCACTTCGTGATCTTGTCTTGCATACTTTTTAAAAGCAGTGCTTTAAAAAGTATTCTGGTGGAGACTAGGAGAGTCGAACTCCTGACCTCCTGCGTGCAAAGCAGGCGCTCTACCAACTAAGCTAAGTCCCCAGCTTATCAATAAGTCAATGTTTCTGATTTCCGTTTACTCTGCAATTGCTTACGTGTCAGTAGTGGTGGGTCTGACAAGACTTGAACTTGTGACCCCACGCTTATCAAGCGTGTGCTCTAACCAACTGAGCTACAGACCCTCAGATACATCGTCATGAAGAACAACTTGTTGTGGATTCTTACCAATCGTCAATCTTTCGTTAAGGAGGTGATCCAGCCGCAGGTTCCCCTACGGCTACCTTGTTACGACTTCACCCCAGTCATCGGCCACACCGTGGTAAGCGTCCTCCTTACGGTTAGACTACCTACTTCTGGTGCAACAAACTCCCATGGTGTGACGGGCGGTGTGTACAAGGCCCGGGAACGTATTCACCGCGGCATTCTGATCCGCGATTACTAGCGATTCCGACTTCATGGAGTCGAGTTGCAGACTCCAATCCGGACTACGATCGGCTTTTTGAGATTAGCATCTCCTCGCGGAGTAGCAACCCTTTGTACCGACCATTGTAGCACGTGTGTAGCCCTGGTCGTAAGGGCCATGATGACTTGACGTCGTCCCCGCCTTCCTCCAGTTTGTCACTGGCAGTATCCTTAAAGTTCCCGGCTTAACCCGATGGCAAATAAGGAAAAGGGTTGCGCTCGTTGCGGGACTTAACCCAACATCTCACGACACGAGCTGACGACAGCCATGCAGCACCTGTATGTAAGTTCCCGAAGGCACCAATCCATCTCTGGAAAGTTCTTACTATGTCAAGACCAGGTAAGGTTCTTCGCGTTGCATCGAATTAAACCACATGCTCCACCGCTTGTGCGGGCCCCCGTCAATTCATTTGAGTTTTAGTCTTGCGACCGTACTCCCCAGGCGGTCTACTTATCGCGTTAGCTGCGCCACTAAAGCCTCAAAGGCCCCAACGGCTAGTAGACATCGTTTACGGCATGGACTACCAGGGTATCTAATCCTGTTTGCTCCCCATGCTTTCGTGCCTCAGCGTCAGTATTAGGCCAGATGGCTGCCTTCGCCATCGGTATTCCTCCAGATCTCTACGCATTTCACCGCTACACCTGGAATTCTACCATCCTCTCCCATACTCTAGCTTCCCAGTATCGAATGCAATTCCCAAGTTAAGCTCGGGGATTTCACATCCGACTTAAAAAGCCGCCTACGCACGCTTTACGCCCAGTAAATCCGATTAACGCTCGCACCCTCTGTATTACCGCGGCTGCTGGCACAGAGTTAGCCGGTGCTTATTCTGCGAGTAACGTCCACTATCTTTAGGTATTAACCAAAGTAGCCTCCTCCTCGCTTAAAGTGCTTTACAACCAAAAGGCCTTCTTCACACACGCGGCATGGCTGGATCAGGGTTCCCCCCATTGTCCAATATTCCCCACTGCTGCCTCCCGTAGGAGTCTGGGCCGTGTCTCAGTCCCAGTGTGGCGGATCATCCTCTCAGACCCGCTACAGATCGTCGCCTTGGTAGGCCTTTACCCCACCAACTAGCTAATCCGACTTAGGCTCATCTATTAGCGCAAGGTCCGAAGATCCCCTGCTTTCTCCCGTAGGACGTATGCGGTATTAGCATCCCTTTCGAAATGTTGTCCCCCACTAATAGGCAGATTCCTAAGCATTACTCACCCGTCCGCCGCTAGGTCCAGTAGCAAGCTACCTTCCCCCGCTCGACTTGCATGTGTTAAGCCTGCCGCCAGCGTTCAATCTGAGCCATGATCAAACTCTTCAGTTTAAAATCAATAGTACATATAGTGTACCAATCTTGGCTCATCAATTACTGACAAAAATTTGCTCAAATAAACTTCGAGTAATTTCTACCATCAATCAATGAAAATAATTTCGATCAATCAATCAGTAAAAATCCACACAAGTTGTTCTTCATAATCTCTTAATGATCTTCTTGTTGGTTCGTCACCAGCAAGCTAGGTCGGCTATATTACTCTTTATTTCTAAAGAGTCAACCAGTAATTCAAATTATTTTTAAACTTATCAAATAAAACCCAACTTAATCAACTCAACCAAGTCATTGTTTTATTAGAAGTTTTAATCTTCATCACCGCCGATGGATGTGCATTCTACAGCATTTCAGGACCGTTGCAACACCTTTTTTATGATTTATTTTACGCATGTCGTTTTTTTAAACACATAAACATTCTTTTGTATTATTATTGGGCTATATACGCCCTATTTCATATAATAAAACGTATATAAACCCAATTTTCATTCCATTTAATTTAAGAATTTTTGATTTCGTATGGTTGTTTTTAAAAAAACTGCCTATTTAATAATGGCGTGCTCCATTTCACCCATATTATATACAGCTCCCACAGCAAATATTTTCACAACCACTTTCTCTATATTGAGTTATGCCAAGTGGGAAACCACTTCACCCAAATTTTGTGTGATTAATAATTCAAGTTTAGTCAATGATTTTAAAAAACTTGCACCAACCCACAGCACTTATAAAATTACAGCCATCAATGTGAATGACATCAAATCCAGTCATTGCCAAGTTTTATTTTTTTCCAATCTATCAGCAAAAGAAGAACAAAGTATTTTAAACAACCATGTTAATTTCCCCGCCCTCTCTCTAAGTAGTAACAATAGTGAGTGTGAGTCTGGCAGTGCATTTTGTTTGTATAAAAAAAATCAGAGTTATTCGTTTAAAGTTAATATGGAAAGCTTAACGCAGTCACAAATACATATTGATCCACGCGTTTTATTACTGGCGAAGTCATCGGAGTCAGCTGAATGAAACAACTCTATAATCCAATTACATTACACCAATTATTTACGCGTTCGCAGCTCACTATCTTTGCTTTAACTTTTACGATTTGTTCTGCGATTTTTTTGGTGATTTCCACTTATACTATGCATACCTATGCAAAAAACAGCTTAACGATTTTATCAAATGCGATAAACGAACGTGTTCAACCCGCTGTGGTCTTTAATGACCAAACAACGATGCGTCAAATTTTAAATGAATACACTCAACTGTATCCCATTCGATCGATTGAAATTACCAACCATCAAAATGCGTCGCTTGCTCATGCTGAGCAACAAGAAATTTCAACATTCTCTAGCCAAGCGATTTTAGATTATTTCTTTTTTAGCCAACCGATTCGTTTAGATATTCATCATGATCAGAAAAGTTACGGCGAACTGGTCGTATATGGAAACTCTTCAGATTTAGTTAGTTTCTTCCATAAAATTTTGCTGGGCTTGTTTTTAGGTTTTATTCTTTTATTGGCTACTGTGTTTTGGTCGGTGAATTCTGTTTATCAATACTTAATGCAATCTGTTCGCTCTATTGTTGAATCAGCCCAAACCATTAGCATTAAGAAAGATTATAAAATGCGGGTTTCAAACTCTGATATTCAAGAATTACACGCACTCAGTACCGCCTTTAATGGTTTACTTAGTGAAATTGAACAGTCAAATAAAAACTTGATTTCAGAAAATGACAAGCTAATTCATCTAGCACGTCATGATGCATTAACCCAATTGCCAAATCGTAATTATTTTTATGAAAAGCTGTTTGAGCTATTTGACTTAAAAGCGAACACTGCTGTGTTCTTTGTCGATATTGAAAACTTTAAACATGTGAATGACCAATATGGACACTTATAGCTAAATACCAAATAAATCATTACAGTAATCTTTAAATAATTTATCAATATCTTTAACTCTAAACTTAGTTCGAATCGCCTTGACTCGTGACCACATATTTTCTATTGGATTTAAATCTGGACTATATTTAGGAAGCCACACAATGTAATGGCCTGCACAACGTATCAACTCCTGAAGTCTTTTCCCTTTGTGAAAGGTCGCATTGTCCATAATCAAAACACTGCTTTCTTTCAACTTAGGTAATAAATCCTGTTCAATCCAACATTCAAATACTTCTGTATTCACAGAACAATTAAACACACCAACTGTCAACAATCTATTTTCGATAATTGCACCGATCGCATTACTGCAATTCTTCAACTGCCAGTTAAATTCACCTTCAGCACGTGTTCCTTGAAGGCTATAACTATGAGTTCTGGTACTTTCACTTTGAAAACCACTTTCATCTATGTAAATCAGAGGCAATTTCCCTTCTAAACACTCTATGAGATTTTGAAATTGCTGACGTTGATTTTGATCTGCTTTAGGATGCTTTAACGTCTTTTTTTACGCGATATTCCTGCGGCATGTAATGCATTAAATACCGCATGAGTGCTTACTCCTAAACGTTCAGCTCGCTCATACTGATAATCATCAGGATATTGTTCAACATCCTTCAATATTTGCTCTCTGCTAATTTTAACTGGACGGCCAGGAATAGGTTTGTTTGTAGTGGACTTTTTCCAGTTCTGAATCGTTTGTATACAGATGTTAAAATGCTGTGCTGCTTTTCGCACAGACATTTCATCTCGAATCATAATTTCTATGACTTTGTCTTTAAAATCTTTTGAATATCCCATATCTCTATTGTTCTATAGTTTTTAGGATTTGGCTATAGCTGGTGATGCAGTACTACGCGCCTCATCACACTGTTTAAAGCAAGCACTGCCAGATGATGCTTTCGTTGCGCGACTCGGTGGTGATGAATTTGCAATTATTATCAATCGCTTAAACTTCCTGACGGAACTCGAAGTCTTTTGTCACAAAATACATGACTGCTATAGTTCCACATTTGTTTATGAGCAACATAATATTGCATTACAAGCTAATATTGGTGTGGCACTTATCCAAAATGCAAAATCGCCAGAAGATTTGATCGCAGATGCGGAACGCGCGATGTATGATGCTAAACTTTCGAATAATCATTGGTGCATTGCACTACACCACCCCAACTCATAGGATTTGCTATGTTAAAGAACGCATTTAAAGTTTTATTTATACTTGCATTCACGGCTACTATGACAGCCTGCATGAGTTTAGGTAACTTAAGCTATAAACAAGCACGTATGCTTAAAAAAGAAGGTTTTGTCTTGACCAATGATGGTTGGACACTTGCCCTACCAGAACGACTTTTATTTGGTTTTGATGATTATCAAATACAACCTCACCAAGAAGGCAAACTAAATACCCTCGCCACTCAACTGATTAAATATGACCTAAACAAAATTAAGTTTATTGGTCATACGGATAATGTTGGACAAGCCAATTACAACCAACAACTGTCAGAAAAACGTGCGCAAAGCGTCGCAAACGTCTTTTTAAAGCAAGGTTATAACAGTTCAAATATTCAAATTATTGGCCGTGGTGCTGAACAGCCGATGGTCTCTAATGACACTGAAACCAATCGTGCCATCAACCGTCGCGTAAATGTCACGATCATTCCCTAAATAGTGAAATATAAAAAAGCCACCTTATGGTGGCTTTTTTATTGTGTTTATAAATTTTAGGCATAAAAAAACCGTTATATGCGGCATCTTTTACAGTATTGTTTTTGAAATAAATGGTCGGAGCAGTAGGATTCGAACCTACGACCCCCTGGTCCCAAACCAGGTGCACTACCAGGCTGTGCTATGCTCCGCTTTCAACTTTAAAAGTTGGGGTGAATGATGGGATTCGAACCCACGACAACCGGAATCACAATCCGGGGCTCTACCAACTGAGCTACATCCACCATCATGTTCTTGCTTGTGAATAACCAATATAACGCATTTTAAATTACAGGCATAAAAAAACCGCTGTATGCGGTATCTTTTATCGACCGTTTTCTTTGAGAAAATGGTCGGAGCAGTAGGATTCGAACCTACGACCCCCTGGTCCCAAACCAGGTGCACTACCAGGCTGTGCTATGCTCCGAATTGGGGTGAATGATGGGATTCGAACCCACGACAACCGGAATCACAATCCGGGGCTCTACCAACTGAGCTACATCCACCATCACAACAAGTTTCAGATTCTATTATCAGAACACCATTAAAATGGCGCGCCTGACAGGATTCGAACCTGTGACCATCCGCTTAGAAGGCGGATGCTCTATCCAACTGAGCTACAGGCGCATTACCGATGACATAGACTATCACGCGATTTTTGCCTTGAGAAATTGGTCGGAGCAGTAGGATTCGAACCTACGACCCCCTGGTCCCAAACCAGGTGCACTACCAGGCTGTGCTATGCTCCGTTTCATCTCAGCTTTCGCTGTATCGCATATCGTGCGGTACGGTGTGCATTCTAGGCGTGACGTTGATTAACGTCAACACCTATCTTCAAAAAAACATAAAAAATCATTTCAAGCGATTATTTATCAAGCACTTTAATCATTTTTCAAGCAAAAATTAACGTTTTAAACTGGCGCTGAAATTCAACATCCGATCTAAAGGCAATTTAGCACGCTCAGCCAATGCCGGATCTACAAAAATTTCCTGATCGCCTTTTTGTAAAACTTCCAGAATGCCATCCAATTCATTCATCGCCATCCAAGGGCAATGCGCACATGAACGACAAGTCGCTCCTTCACCTGCCGTCGGTGCTTCGATGAGAATTTTATTCGGTACAGCTTGCTGCATTTTATAAAAAATACCGCGATCTGTTGCCACGATTAAACGTTCGTGTGGCAAGGTTTGTGCAGCCTTGATCAATTGCGAGGTGCTACCGACGGCATCTGCAATATCCACCACAGATTCTGGTGACTCTGGATGTACCAAAACTGCTGCATCGGGATACAGCGCTTTCATATTGGCAATACCACGTGCACGAAATTCTTCATGGACAATACATGCCCCATCCCATAGCAACATGTCTGCACCGGTTTTCTTTTGAATATAGCGACCGAGATGCTGATCGGGTGCCCAAATAATTTTTTCACCTAAACTATCTAAATGCTCAACAATTTCAACAGCACAGCTCGAGGTTACCACCCAATCTGCACGCGCTTTCACTGCCGCCGAGGTATTGGCATATACCACAACCGTATGATCCGGATGTGCATCGCAAAATTTGGTAAATTCATCGACAGGACAACCCAAATCAAGTGAGCATGTTGCTTCTAGGGTTGGCATCAATACAGTTTTTTCAGGAGATAAAATCTTCGAGGTCTCCCCCATGAATTTTACTCCTGCAACCACCAACGTCGTTGCTTCATGATCCCGACCAAAACGTGCCATTTCAAGTGAATCCGAAACGCATCCACCCGTCAGTTCTGCTAGTTCCTGCACTTCAGGATCACAGTAATAGTGTGCAACAAGGACAGCGTTACGTTTTTTGAGTTCCGCTTTAATTAATTCAAACTTTTCAAGCTTTGCAGCCTCCGTTAAGTGATGCTCTTTAACATCGCCCAAACGATCCAAATGCGCTTGTACAATTGATTTTGCTTCATTTGCAATTAAGTTGTTTGCATTATTCATCACAACGTCTTCTCTATCCTTAATGCCTGTTACTACACAGGTGCTTCACAACTGACCCATAAATATGACACTTGGCTATTTTTTACCGGTCATTAAAAAGTTCCACTTGTAAAAAAGCCTCACAACGGAGGCTTTTCAAAAACATCAAATTTATGAACGGTAATCTGCGTTAATCTTAACATAGTCATACGACAGGTCACAGGTATACACCGTATCTCGAGCACTGCCACGTCCTAAATCTACACGGATCGTGATCTCAGATTTCTCCATCTCTGCAGCCCCTGCTGCTTCGGTATAATCTGCTGCGGCACCACCGTCTTTACAGATTTGAATATCACCTAACCAGACCTGAATTTTTTCAACATCTAAGTTTGGCACACCTGCATAACCAATAGCTGCCAAAATACGGCCCCAGTTTGGATCTGATGCGAAGATTGCAGTTTTAACCAACGGTGAATGTGCGATGCTATAAGCAATATCACAACATTCTTGAGTATCTGCGCCGCCTTCTACCGCCACAGTAATAAACTTCGTCGCACCTTCACCATCACGGACAATGAGCTGTGCAAGACGCTTCATTACACGTGTTAACACGTCTAAAACAGCAGCATAACGTGAATCTGATTCTGAAGTAATTTCTACGCCACCAGCTTGACCCGTTGCAATCAAAATACATGAGTCATTCGTTGAGGTATCACCATCCACCGTAATACGGTTAAACGACAGGTTAACTGTGGTTTTCAAAAGTTGTTGCACTAACTCACGACTAATGGGTGCATCAGTTGCTACATAACTCAACATGGTCGCCATATTTGGACGAATCATGCCTGCACCTTTAGAAATACCAGTCATGGTATACAGAACCCCATCTAGCTCAAACTGCTCAGATGCACCTTTAGGTGTGGTATCTGTGGTCATAATGCCTGTTGCCGCATCCAACCAAGCATCTTCTTGTAAACTATCTAATGCGGGTTGCAAGCCTTGAACCAAACGATCAATAGGTAATTGCTCGCCAATTACACCCGTTGAAAAAGGAAGGACTTCTGTATTTTGAACACCTGCCAGTTCCGCCAGTTTCGCACATGTCGCTTCAGCATTTGCCATACCGATTTTGCCAGTACCTGCATTGGCATTTCCGGTGTTAATCACTAAATAACGTGGATTACCTGCCAATAAGTGCGCTTTCGAAATATGAACCGGCGCTGCACAAAATGCATTTTGAGTAAAAACGCCTGCAACATTAGAACCTTCAGCAAATTCAAAAATGACAAGGTCACGTCGGTTCTGATAGCGCACATACGCTTCAGCCGAACCGATTTTTACACCTTTCACCACATGCATCTGTGGCATAGATACGTCACCAACTGCCATTTTTCAACGTCCAACTATATGAGTTATAAAAAATACAGCTTAGTGCAAAAACTATAAAAAATCGAGCAGAAGCACGGTTTTGCTGTAATTTTATTGTGGATTTCTTTTGCACATAAAAAAACCAGTCTTCCGACTGGTCTTTACCACTGTTCGTCGTAAATTAGTTACGCGCCAGCTGAGTTGCTTCATCAAGAAGCACTTGTTTCGCTTTTTGTTGACTCGCAGCAGAAAGTGCTGGGTTTTCAGCCACAATACGGTCAGCATTCGCCGCATTGGCTGCTGCAATTTTCGCAGTTTGCAATACGATTGGACGATTTGGATTGGCAAAGGTATAGCGAATACCCGTACGCGGGCTTGCTACAGTCACTTGACCGTCAGTACCAACCTGTACTTGAGTTGTTGTTGGACCAACTGCTTGTTGAACTTTCTCGACAGAAGTCGTCTGAGGAGCGTTTGCAAAGGCAAAAGTTGGCAAAGCCAAAGCAGCAATCATGAACGGTTTTAGTACTTTTTTCATTGTCTTTTCCGTCTTACGGTTATTGATAGAAACTAAATAACATTTAATCTGCTGAACTGCAAATACTATTCAGGTCAGATCAGCAGTGTAAATTAAAAATCAGAGCGCGAAGGCTCTGATTTATTTGAAATTAAGCAATGTCGTTTAGATTTTACCGTGACACTGTTTATATTTCAGACCTGAACCACATGGGCACGGTGAGTTACGGCTTTCCGGTGGCACAATCACTTGCTCTGCAGGTGTATATTGCGCATCGATAATGTCATCACCATTAGCTTCAGCCAATAAATTATCAAAGTCATTGTGTGACAATTGAAGATTCATTGATTCTGCTTGAGCCTGTTTTTGAGCTTCCATTTCTGCAAGTTCTTCGGCTGTTGGTACATGAATACGAGATAAATCTGTCACGACATCTGACTTAATCACCGCAAGCATGTTTACAAATAAGTTAAAGGCTTCTTTTTTGTATTCTTGCTCAGGATTTTTCTGCGCATAACCACGTAAATGAATCCCTTGACGTAAGTAATCCATCGCTGCCAAATGCTCTTTCCAATGGCGGTCCAATGAATTCAGCATAAAGTGACGTTCTAGCATTGCAGCTGTTTCGTCACCCATTTGCGTACGACGTGAGCGGTAGTGCTGAAGAACTTCATCAGTAATACGTTCAACCAAAGCTTCTTCATCTAAACGACGATCTTGCTCTAGCCACTGTGAAATTGGCAGTTCAATCGATAGATCTTCACGAAGTGCTTTTTCAAGACCTTCAATATCCCATTGATCGTGAATAGACTCGGGTGGAATATATACTTCGATCATGCCTTTAGTCACATCGTGAATCATTGTTTCGATGTAATCTTGCAATGATGCTTCTTCAAGAATTTCATCACGTTGAGAGTAAATAATCTTACGTTGCTCGTTGTTTACGTCATCGTATTTCAATAGATTTTTACGAATATCGAAGTTACGTGCTTCAACTTTACGTTGTGCATTTTCAATCGAGCGTGACACCATTTTATGCTCAATGGCTTCATCTTCTTTCAGACCCATGGCACGCATCATTGCAACTACGCGATCACCCGCGAAGATACGCATCAAGTCATCTTCAAGCGACAAGTAGAACCGTGATACACCTGGGTCACCTTGACGACCCGCACGACCACGTAACTGGTTATCGATACGACGAGATTCATGACGTTCTGAACCAATGATGTGTAAACCACCAGAGTTCAGCACCATTTCATGATTTTGTTCCCACTCTGCTTTCAAACGTGCTTCGTCTGCTTCAGTCGGTTCTTCAATCTTCGCCAGCAACGCTTTCCAGTTACCACCCAACAGAATATCAGTACCACGACCGGCCATGTTGGTAGCAATCGTCACTGCACGCGGTGAGCCCGCTTGCGCAATAATATCCGCTTCACGCTCATGTTGTTTCGCATTGAGCACTTCATGTTGAATGCCTGCTTCTTTCAGCTTATCTGATAAAATTTCAGAGGCTTCAATGGTTGCTGTACCAATCAGGATCGGTGCAACACCCGCTTCATGAACACGTTGAATTTCTTGAATGATGGCGTTGTATTTACCTTCACGGTTTAAATAGATTAAATCGTTTTGGTCATTACGAATCATCGGGCGATGGGTTGGAATAAGTACAACATCCAAGCCATAAATTTCTTTCATTTCTGCAGCTTCAGTATCTGCAGTACCCGTCATCCCTGATAATTTCTTGTAAAGACGGAAATAGTTCTGGAATGTTGTGGTTGCTAGTGTTTGGTTTTCAGGTTGAATTTCCAAACCTTCTTTGGCTTCTACCGCTTGATGCAAACCTTCTGACCAGCGGCGACCCGGCATGGTACGACCAGTGTTTTCATCGACAATGATCACTTCACCTTCGTGAATGATGTAATGCACGTTGCGTTGGTATAGGTAATGCGCACGAATAGCCGCAGAAACATGGTGCACCAAGTTTAAATTAGCAGATGAATATAGACTTTCACCTTCAGCAAGCAAGCCCATTTGAATCAATTCAGCTTCAACAGTTTCATAACCGACTTCGGTCATTTCTACAGAGCGCTGTTTTTCGTCAATCCAGAAGTGACCACCATCTGGTACCTTCTCTTCTTTTTGTGCATGAAGTTTTGGTGGAATGCTGTTAATTGCAGCATACAACTGAGATGAGTCTTCTGATTGACCAGAAATGATCAACGGTGTACGTGCTTCATCAATCAGGATCGAATCGACCTCATCGATGATGGCATAGGTTAAGCTGCGCTGTTTTTTCTCAGCAGCAGAAAACACCATGTTGTCACGCAAGTAATCGAAACCGAATTCGTTGTTGGTACCGTAAGTAATGTCAGCACGATACGCTTGAGCTTTTTCAGTTGGGTCTTGCATTGAGTAAATAATCCCAATGCTTAAACCTAAAAATTCGAATAATGGACGGTTTAATTCAGCATCACGTTGCGCCAAGTAATCGTTCACCGTAATCACGTGAACACCTTCACCATTGATCGCATTGAGGTAACAAGCAAGCGTTCCCATGAGGGTTTTACCTTCACCGGTACGCATCTCTGCGATCTTACCTTCATGTAAAGTAATACCACCAATCAGCTGTACATCATAATGACGCATGCCCATGACACGCTTTGCAGCTTCACGACAAACAGCAAACGCTTCAGGTAATAATTTATCAAGGCTGTCGCCTTTTTTATAACGTTCTTTGAATTCTTCAGTTTTTGCAGATAAGTCTGCATCGCTTAGAACAGATATCGTCGGCTCGAGCGCATTAATCTTCTCTACGATTTTACGCATGCGTTTGAGTTCGCGCTCATTTTTGGTACCGAAGATTCCTCCGATCAGACTTGCCAACATGAATAGACTCTCTAAATCTTGCTTGTCAAATGAATATATTTTCTTAGTCGTTATTATGGTGCTAGAAATTCGAAGTACAAGGGTTTTGCACAAAAATCCCCTTAAATATTCTGCGCTCGGGTTCTAGCCCCGGAGACTTAAGGCAAGCTAATGTAACAAATTTTCTGCAGACAACATAGTGACTCTGTCGCGAGATATTTCGCATTTATCCCCCAATAAAACTGTTTTATATGAAAAATACTCATAAAGAAATAAGAAAACACTATTTTTAATCATAAAAAAATTCCTTCATATTTATTTTCAAGTTAAACAAATTCAATAAATACGGGGATATTCCATGACGATTCGTTTAGGTGACACTGCACCAGACTTTACTCAAGACTCAAGCGAAGGCAGCATTCATTTTTATGACTTTTTAGGTGACAGTTGGGGCATTTTATTTTCGCATCCAGCCGATTACACCCCTGTCTGCACCACAGAACTTGGATTTACCGCAAAACTAAAAGATGAATTTAGCAAACGTGGTGTCAAGGCCATTGCCCTATCTGTTGATGATGTTGAATCCCATCATGGTTGGATTAATGACATTAACAATACTCAAAATACCACGGTGAACTTCCCGATCATTGCAGACAAAGACCGTAAAGTGTCTACCCTCTATGATTTCATTCACCCTAATGCTAGCGAAACATTAACTGTTCGCTCTTTGGTGATCATCGATCCTAATAAAAAAGTCCGTTTAATCATTACTTATCCTGCATCAACGGGGCGTAATTTCCATGAAATTTTACGTGTCATTGACTCTTTACAACTCACAGACAACCATAAAGTTGCAACACCTGCCAACTGGCAACAAGGTGAAGAAGTGGTGATTGTGCCGTCATTAAAAGATGAAGCGGAAATCAAACAACGCTTTCCTCAAGGGTATAACGCAGTTACGCCTTACCTTCGTTTAACGCCTCAACCTAAGTAAGTATAAAACGGAGCATTACGCTGTCCGAGCGAAAGATAAGAAGCTCTGCGGCGAGTGACCAAGCGAAGGTACAACTTTAACTAATTTTAAGCGCATGACCTGAGCCAACTCAGAATCATAACCATAGTTACTTATAGTTACTTATAGTTTTCCCCTCAGAACGAATTACGAGCCCGTTCTGGCATTCTCCAACCTGCTCATCTTCGGATGAGCTTTTTTTTGATTACAAATTCCTCTCAGGGATTAGATTGGTTAAACAACACAATTCCGTTATAACTAAGAAAAACTTGAAAACAACAAACCGTGATTCATCAAATTCATCATTTACATTGTGGTAGTTTTTGTCCAACGTGTGCCCCTTTATTTGGACAGAAAGGCTTTCGCGCACATTTGGTCTGTCATTGCCTGCTCATTGAAACTGATAAAGGACTGGTCTTAATCGATACAGGACTGGGCTTACAAGATTATTTACATCCACAAAATCGTTTAGGTCGGTTTATTTCACGCACAGCGCAGATCAAATTTAATCTGCAACTGAGTGCGATTCATCAAATTCAAAAATTAGGCTTTAAGGCTCAAGATGTTCAACACATTTTGTTGTCACACTTAGATTTTGATCATGCTGGCGGGATCTCTGATTTTCCGCAGGCGACTGTGCATGTCTTAGCCAGTGAATATAACGCCACTCAAAACCTTCATAGCTTAAAATCACGACTGCGCTATCGACCACAGCAGTTTCAACAGCATCGTTATTGGAACTTTATTGAAAACATCGGGACACAGGCATGGTTTAACTTAGAGCACACTGCCGGTCTGTCTATTTTTCAACATGACATTTTAATGCTCCCACTTTTGGGACATACCGCGGGTCATGCCGGTATTGCAATTAAAAATAACCATCGATGGTTGTTATATTGTGGCGATGCTTATTACTCACAGCATCAATTAAATCCAAATTTTCATTCGCGGGCCTTAAATCAGCTTGAGCGTTTATTTGCCACCGACAATACACAGCGACTGCACTCCCTTCATAAGATTCAGCAGTTAGCGCAGCATCCGGACATCGATCTCATCTGCGCACATGACCCATTCGAACTCGCTCGCCATCAGAACACAAGCAATGACCGCTAAAATCCTGCCAATGATCCTCCTTAGTGTTAGCTTCAGATTCACGGGTTGCATGACATCAAATCCATTATCGTTAAATGAACGTCCTCAGCATTGGGGGAAAGTCGTTCATCAACAGCATAATTTTTATCAAATCAGCCCAACGCTATTTCGCAGTGAACAACCTGATGCAGATCTCGCCCCTGTTCTACGAGAACAGCAAATCGATGTGATCATAAATTTACGTTCAAGGCATCATGACCCAGAACGCTTAAAAAATGTCATTGATATGCAAAAGGTTAAATTTGTACATGTTCCGATACACACGTGGCAAATCGATCGTGAAGATTTACTGGCGGTGATGAAAACCATAAAAGAAGCTGAACAACAGCAGCAAAAAGTGTTAATCCATTGCTACCACGGCTCAGACCGTACAGGCGCGAGTGTGGCCATGTACCGTATTATTTTTCAGCATTGGTCCATTGAGGAAGCAAAACGTGAAATGAAACAAGGTGGCTATGGCTTCCTCCCTATTTGGAAAAATATCGACCGATTATTCAGCCCTGAAAATGTAAAATGGATTCAGCAGCAACTACTGAATCCATCTTATTAAAGGTCATTCCTCAAATAAACTTAGCGTTTATCGAGAGGTACCCAATCAATCACCCAAGCCGATTTCATATTCAAACTTGCATCTGAATTGATCTTTTTACGTGTTGCGTCCGCAGCATCACGGTCCTTCGAAGGGCCAACCATAATACGAATGCCTTTAGATGTAGGACTCTTCGTCACTTTATAGCCTTTTGCACGTAATTTTGCAGCGACGGCATCTGCATTGGCTTCATTGGCAGCTAGAGCAACTTGTACCATCCATTGCTTATCGCCATTTTCCAACAGATCACGTGCTTTTTCAGCTTCAGCTTTTTTCTTGGCTTCGGCTTTACGCTTTTCTTCTGCCTTGTGTTTTTCTTCGGCTTTACGCTTTTCTTCTGCCTTGTGTTTTTCTTCGGCTTTACGCTTTTCTTCAGCTTGTTGCTTCGCTTCGGCTGCTTTCTTATCTGCTGCTTTTTTCTCAGCTTCAGCATGTGCTTTACGTTCAGCTTCTTTTTGAGCATCCGCTTTACGTTTTGCTTCGGCTTTTTGTTTATCTGCTGCGATACGTGCCTGATCAGCCTTTTGCTGCGCCGACTGAGTCTCTAACTTTTTTTGAGCCGCCAACTTATCCTCAGCTAAACGCTTTTGCTTGGCTTTTTCATCTTCAACCAATTCGGGCGGAATATTATCCGAACTTTGTTGAGCTGAACGATGTGCGTTTAAAGCTGCATATTCTTCTGCTGCTTTACGTGCTGCATCCGCTTCCGCTTGTTGTTGCATCGCTAAAAATTCTGCTGCACGTGCTTCTTGCTCCGCAACCGATTTTTCACGGGTACGTCGTTGTTCTTCGAGCAAACGCTTTTCAGTTTCAACATCAACAGTCAATGATGACATTTTACCCGCACCCTGACCTTGTTGCTCAACTTGAGCCATTTCAGGGGTTTGGCTTTGATTTTGATGTATTTCTTCTTTGCCTTTAAGTAAAAGTGCGGCCAGCAGTACACCACCACCTAATAAAACAACACCACCCATCCAGCGTTGTTTGTTATTCATTGACATTCTTCCAGATACTCCCATACCGCTTCTAAGGTATGAAATGAACCACATACCAGAATCAGCTGATTATTCTTTGTTTCTTCCAGCGCGGACTTAAAAGCTAATTGCACATTGTCATAATGTTCTACGACTTGATGCTGCAGTGCGCTATCCAATTGTGTGATAGATGCCGCACGTGGCACATTTAATTGTGCAATTTTCCACATTCTTACCGTATCTTTCAATAAGTTAACGACAGAATTTATGTCTTTATCAGTCAGCATGGAGAAAACGCTGATCACTTCTGTGTATTGTTTATTGTACTGGAGAAAATTTCGCAATTGCTTTAACAAAAATTCAACACCATGCGGGTTATGTCCCGCATCGAAAATCACCGTTTTACCTGCAATTTCTCTAACTTCAAAACGGCCTTGTAACTTGGCATTGATAATCCCTTGAGCGATCGACTGCTGAGAGACCACCAAACCACTGGCCAATATTGCTGCTACAGCCGTAGAGATATTTTCGAGCGCCAAAGAACCCACGGGCAGTTTTAAAGTTGTACCTGATGAAGCAAACATCCAAGATTGTCCGTCATCACTGTACTGATAAAAATAATCACGATTGAGTACATGTAAAGCAGCTTGGCAATCTTCTGCTTTTTGACGAATGGCTTCAGGCAAAACTTGCTGCCCGCCAAAAATTACGGGAATATTTGGACGAATAATTCCTGCTTTCTCAAAAGCAATTTTTTCAATGGTGTCGCCCAACCAATCGGTATGGTCTAAACCAATATTGGTAATCACTGCAACATCTGGATCGACGACATTGACCACATCAAGTCGACCTCCAAGGCCCACTTCAAGTACCCATACATCGCAATGTTGCTGTTTAAAAATAACAAAAGCGGCCAAAGTGGTCGCTTCAAAAAAAGATAAACTTAATTCGCATTCACGACGCGCCTGATCAACTGCCACGAAAGCATCAATCAGGGTTTGGTCAGCCACTTCAACACCTTGAAGCTTTACACGTTCATTGAATCGATAGATATGCGGTGATTGGTATAGCCCCACGTTATACCCTTGGGCATTTAAAATCGCAGCCAAAGTGGTCGTGGTTGAACCTTTACCGTTTGTTCCCGCGACCGTCAGCACTTTCGCATCAGGCTGGGTTACACCGAGTCGTTCTGCAACAGGAATCACCCGTTCCAAACCTAAATCAATACCCGTAACATGAACATGGCTCCAATAATCGAGCCATGTACTTAAAGAATCAGATGCAAGTGGTGCTGTGTTCAAGGCAAGTTCATCAATTTCGCTACAATACGATAAACTGTATCACGTAATGCATGACGGTGGACAATTTGATCGACTACACCATGATCAAGCAAGTATTCTGCACGTTGGAACGGTTCTTCCAATTTTTCACGTACAGTTTGCTCAATCACACGCTTACCAGCAAAACCAATCATGGCTTTCGGTTCAGCCAAGTGAACATCACCGAGCATTGCCAATGATGCAGTCACACCACCATAAACTGGATGTGTCAGCACCACTAGATAAGGCAAGCCTGCATCTTTCATTTTTTGGATGGCAGCAGAAGTACGCGCCATTTGCATTAATGACAACATACCTTCTTGCATACGCGCACCACCAGAAGCAGCGAAGCAAATAAGCGGTTGTTTAGCTTTAATCGCAAGTTCAGCAGCCTGAACAAAACGGTCACCGACAACAGTACCCATTGAACCGCCCATGAAATCAAATTCAAATGCGGTTGCAATCATTGGAATGCCTTTCAGCGTTCCTTGCATCACCACTAAAGCTTCTGTTTCACCGGTTTTCTTCTGCGCTTCAGACATACGGTCTGGATACGCTTTGCTATCTACAAATTTAAGTGGATCTTTGGCTTTAAATTCTTGACCCAATTCTTTTTGTACTTGGTCAAAGAACCAGTTCAAACGATCACGCGCTTTCATTCGCAAGTGTTCATCACACTGCGGACAAACGTAGGCATTAAATGACATTGCAGTACGAGTCACAAGTGCATGACACTCAGGACATTCAATCGTCGGCTCAGTAAATGTCGCCTTTAATGCTTGCTGTTCATCAGGTACATGAATACCTGGTACCGCACGCTCTGTCCATGGCGTAGATGCGCTCAGAATTTTGCCTGTTTTTGCGTCTTGACTCATACTAACTCATCGAGCGCAGCTCGAAGCTCCTTCACTTTATTCACTGTTTCGATTACAGCTTGTTCTGGCGCTAAGTTTGCAAATTGTTTAACAAAAGCACTACCTACAATCACCGCATCTGCAGCCACACCCATGGCTTTCGCCGATGCTGCATCACTGATACCAAAGCCAACGCCAACTGGTACCTGAGTATACGATTTGATTTTTTGAATACGTGCCGCAGCTTCAGCAACGTCTAAAGTCGCTGCACCTGTCACACCTTTCAAAGAAACATAGTAGATAAATCCACTGGCTTGTTTCACCACATGCTGAATACGTTCATCAGTGGATGTTGGCGCAAGTAAGAAGATTTGATCCATGTCATATTTTTTCAATACTACATCTAGATCTTTTGCTTCTTCTGGTGGAAGGTCCACCAAGAGCACGCCATCTACACCGCATTCATGTGCATAGGCAACAAACTTTTCATAACCGATTACTTCAACAGGGTTTAAATAGCCCATCAGTACTACTGGTGTTTCTGTATCGTTTTTACGGAACTCTTTCACCATGTTCAAGGCATCTAGAGTATTGGTTCCTGCAGCAAGCGCACGCTCAGCGGCAAGTGCAATAACAGGACCATCCGCCATTGGGTCTGAAAATGGAAGACCCAATTCGATCACATCTACACCTGCCTCAACCATTTGATGTAACAAAGGTACCGTTACTTGTGGATGAGGGTCACCAGCCATAACATAAGAAACCAAGGCCTTACGCTGTTGAGATTTAAGCGTTCCAAATCGAGTGGCTAAACGTGACATAGGGTTATACTTTCCTTGAATGAATCAAAACTATGATGTGGGTTTTGTCGAAATACAAGACATCGCATTGTAACGCTATTTTTTACCCATTGAACAGGGTATACAATCCTCAGTCGGCATTTCTCATGCAAACATAATTTTCCAGAACAACCCGAAAGCATCATTTACCGATATTTCAGTTTTTTTCACAATGATCAAAGATGCCTAATTTTAGGATCTGGCAAAATTATAAGGTTTTAGATTAACTTAATTTTATCATCAAAAAAATGTTAAAAATAACAGGCTTAGGATTTACATTTTAATTTTCCTTAAATTGCAAAACCTGCTTTATACTAGCCGCATACTTTTATTTTTTTATCTCCTATGTCCTCCGATTCACAAGTGAAAGTGCCTGCTCGGGCATTTGCACTGCTCCCGCTTATTGTTTTTCTGACCATTTTTTTGGGCAGTGGTATTTACCATTCCATCATTGGAACTGAGTTTGCGTTCTATCAAGTGAAAGCGCCAGTCGCTGCTCTTCCTGCGATTGTATTGGCAATTTTGCTCTATCGCGGCAAGATAAATGACGCGATTGATACCTTTATGAAAGGTGCCAGCCACCCGAATTTGATCTTAATGTTCATGGTCTTTATGCTCGCTGGTGCTTTTGCCAGTGTCAGCAGTGCCATCGGTAGTGTCGATGCAACAGTGCAGTTGGGACTATCGGTGATTGCGCCTGAGTTCGTGCTGCCCATGCTGTTTATTATTGCGGCCTTTATTGCCACAGCGATGGGAACCTCTATGGGCACCATTGCAGCCTGCGCGCCAATTGCCTTTGGTTTTACACAAGTCACCGAAATTGAAGTGGTGTATGCCATTGGTGCTGTGGTCGGCGGTGCCATGTTTGGTGATAATCTGTCGATGATTTCAGATACCACCATTGCTGCAACGAACAGTCAAAAAGTTCAGCTTCGCGATAAATTTAAGGTCAATGTTTGGATTGCTGTACCTGCATCGATCGTCAGTATCTGCATCTATTTATTCATGAGTCAAGGCTCACAAGCGATTGAATACAAAGCTTATAATGCTTGGCTGATCTTGCCGTATTTAGCCGTATTTATTTTGGCCTTTTCACGTTTGCACGTGCTTGCTGTACTGACCATTGGTGTCTTGTTATCTGGTTTGATTGGGTTGGTCATTCAACCTGAATTTAACTTCTTAAGCTTAAATAATTCTATTTATGACGGCTTTACCGGCATGTTTGAAGTTGCCCTGCTTTCTATTTTCTTGGGTGGCATTTCTGCGATTATGCAAAAAGAAGGCGGTTTAGAATGGCTGATTCAACGTATTTACAGCATGACACGCTGCTTTAAAGTTGGTGCCGAACGCGCGGGTGAAATTGGTATCAGTTTCTTGGTGATTTTCTCCAACCTATTTGTGGCAAACAACACTGTCGCAATTATTTTATCTGGTGACATGGCACGTGAAGTCGCGAAAGAATATGGTGTAGACCCTAAACGTGCTGCTGCGCTCTTGGACATTTTCTCTTGCGTAGTCCAAGGTCTCATTCCTTATGGTGCACAGCTGTTACTGGCTTGTTCGATCGCAAAACTTTCGCCTGTGGAACTGATTGGTAGTGTGTATTACTGTTGGGTCTTGGCAATCTTTGCCATCCTTGCCATTTTACTTCGGTATCCAAAATTAAAAGCTGCGGCATAAGCTTGGCTTTAAAGAAAAGCGGTCGTTTGACCGCTTTTTTTAATGTTGTTTAAAAGGCTTTTCTTAACGAGCAATCTGCACGTTTTATTCTAATCTCAAGGTTTTTTTTCGCGCTAATAATGTCTCTCCGCTATATGCCTTAAAAGCACGTGCCAAAGCAGACTGATCTGAATAACCTAGCTGTAAAGCGATATCTGTCAAATGGGTTTGTTGTGAAAGTAGATATTCACAGCGTTTCATCCGTTCAAGCTCCAAAAGCCGTTTAAACGAAGTGTCTTTCTCCTTTAACTGTCGTTGCAAGGTTCTGACTGACAGATGTAACTCCTCTGCTAACCACTCTATTTTAGGGGCTTGCTGTTTTCGTTTGAGATGATCAGCGATGCATTGTTGCATCTGTAGAATTGGATCTGCATGTTGCGGACGAGCGGCGATCGCCTCTTCGGCTTGGCGTAATAACAATTGCATCAGTGACGGATCAGCAAGTTCTGACTTTAAATCCAAACTATCGGCATGAATCACAAATGAATATTTAAGGGTCGAAAATTCCATTTGGCAGCCATAAAACTTTTCATAGTGATAACGTGCCATCCGCGGCGCATGGGCAAAATGAATGCGGAGTAACTTTATAGAATCTGGAAAAATTTGCTTGGCCAAATGTGCCATACAGGCCATCGTCAATTCATTCACCAACGCATATTCATCATCATGCTGTGGCCAAGACAGTATAATTTGATGATCTTGATGGCTCATATTCATCGGCACAATTTGCGCGCCATCAATCACCAAACGACTAAATCGCATCACATATTGCAAAGCATCTGCTACGCTATTACTCAGTGTCGCCATATAGCCTAACACCCCAAAATGTTCTGCACGAATATACTTGGCCATTTCAAAGACCAATTGCGGGCAATCCAGATGTTGCTGAGTCAGTTGCATGATGCTGTTAAAAAAAGAATTCGGCGATTGAGAGTCGATCGGCAAAGACAGCACATGCTGAATTTGCGCAGCATACGGCGCAATCCATTCGAGCTGTGTATAGTTTAATTCACGCTCAATTAAGACCATATTCCACAGTTGGAAATAACCATTTGGGATCTGAATTTCAGCCATCTCGCCCCTCTTTCTGACCTGCCAATTCTGACATTTTATATTTTCATCATGGCGTAAAATGTATAAAAATTGGCAATATCTGTCAAAACAAAGTGCAATTTCTCCGACATACTGCAATCAATACGACTCGCACAGAAAAAATATCATGAATGCTATCGTCAAATATCAAGTCGAACCCATTGTTCGCACAAAGCTAAATTTTAAGTTAGAAGAAATCCCGCGCTATTGGTTTGGCGGAGACCCTTTTTTAACACGTATGTTTGATGCCTTGAGCCTGACCTTTCCTGATGGCGAGCGCTATTTCATTGAATCTGTTCGTCTGTTCCGCAGTCAAATTCAAGACCCTGATTTACAGCAACGTGTCGCTGACTTTATTCGTCAAGAAGCGCAGCATGGTATGGCGCATGACAAAATGAATATGTTGATGAAACAACAAGGCATGCCTGTCGATGCGTTCATTAAACGTCTGAATAAAATTTTTAAATTTGAACTGAGCAAACGCTCACCTGAATACAACATTGCCATGACGGCTTCAGCCGAGCACTTGACTGCGCTGATGGCTGAAACCTTTTGTAGCCAAAAGTCCGTCTTAGAATCTGCGCATCCTTATGTCCGTGCATTATTTATTTGGCATGCGATAGAAGAAATGGAACATCGCGATGTGGCTTTTGATGTGATGAAGGATGTTGCTAAGGTCGATGAAAATCTAAAGAAATTCACTCTGGTCTGGACCAGTGGATTGATGCTTGGCTTTACCTTATATCGTGCCAATGTGATGCTTAAACATGACGGCTTCAGTTTCAAGGAACGTTTAAAATTAAATATGAAAGGCTTACCGTGGTTCTTTGGTAAAAATGGCACCCTCACCCGTATGAGCAAGCCATATCGAGATTGGTTTAAAAAAGACTTCCATCCGAGTCAGCATCCCATTGTGCAAAATTATGATCTTTGGTTAAAAACTTATGAAGAAACCAATGATCCAATTCAAGCTGCAGAAGTGTTTTGGCAAGCTGCAAAATAAAAATTGAATAAAAAAAGCCGCATCGATTGCGGCTTTTTTATAGGCTTAGACTTACCATTTTGCATAGTGCTGCTCAAGTAAACCATATTCATTTAAGAATACAATTTCTTCGCCATCACGTTGAATTGTACCGCTAATTTTTGCCTGCCATTGACTGAACTGACTACCGACCAATCTTAAATTCAGGTTTTCATAGCGCCGCCAACCTGTGGTGACGATCAAATTTAAGCTGTTGTCTAATGAACTAATATTCCATTGATTATCGCCTTGTTGCTGGAACAGCACATCAGACATGGCATACAGATGTCCATTGACCCACAGACAATTTTCATTGCCAAAGCTTTCATTTACACCAGAGGCAAGATTGATCCCAACGCGTCGATTTTGACTGTCCCAAAAGTTACACGATAACCAAAACCATGCGGTTTCAGGACGAAGAAAACCACAGGTATCATCTAAAGACACCAATGTTCGGTCATGAAATTGAATGGTCTTGCCTTGCTTATTGATAAAAAAACCTTCACAGCCCAACGTCGTCAATTTTTGAGTATAGGTCCAACCATTAATTCCTGTAGGGCTACACATACTCAGCGGATCAGTCCCCGCACAAAACACTCGAGCGCTCAGTTTGAGTTCGCCATGTTTTGACATTTGAATGTATCGCACACCATTGGCATGCTGAATGTCTAGTTGAATCCCAGACTTAATAAAATGACTTTGATTAAATAAAGGTTGTTCATCTAAAACGGTATTACGTGACAGGAAATTAATCGAATTCCATTCCAACACTTCATTCGTAATATGGTCATACACATAGACAAAACCGTGCCCCGCCCACGCGATATCGGCAATCGCTAGACCAATCGTATAATGATCATGCTGAATACAACAAAATTTAAATTTTTTATATTTTAAACGCTTACGCCAACCTTGAAGTCGTTTTCCATACGGTGTCTTATATTCATACTTACTTAAATCGATGCGATTGGGAAGTTCACTAAAACGTCCATAATGCGGCTGTCCATTCGGCCGTATTAAATCCATATACGCCATTCCATTGAGGTTTAAGGTCTAAATCCTGAATGTTATTATGCCTATTATTTAACGCCTGAAAAGACAATCCATCTGATTTCAGGCGAATATCACAAAAAAATATAAAAGCTGACATTTCAGCTCTTAATCATCACAATTATTCATTTATTAAGATGTAATCATTTTTCCATGAATTTTGCTGGCTATGCGGCGTTTCAACCAATTCGATATAGCGCCCATAGACATGATCAATCGCAATACAATCATCAACATCTAGGGTTCGGTCGGTATGTTGTTTTTGCCAATGTGACTCAAAAAAAGCCTTGCCCCGTTGTTTTGCAACGCTGGCATTTTGTCCCGTCACCAAAACATAACGATGTAATTCACCAAATTCGCGGGCATCATATCCCCCGAGATTAATCAGCCATAATTTTTCATCTTCAGCTCGGGGCGCGGCATCACAAAATTGGATGCGATAATGCCGATTTTCAGTGCTGACTGTATGTACTTGTGCCCAAGCATCAATATGTAAGCCTTTTTGCTCACCAAACCATGCCGTTCTCAGTTGCGGATAAACCTCTTCTAATGCGTTACCCACTGCAAGAATGACATCATGCACTTCGATATTTGCTCTTGGATGGCGTCCGCCGAGCATCACCATAAATAAACTGGACACAATCTTCCCCCTATTTTTGACTTCAACTGCCCACATAGGGCTGAAGCAATTTCAATAAAATCACGCCGCCTAGCGATAGTACTGCATTGTTAACGAAATGAATGAGTAAGACATGCCAAATGTTACGCGTCCACAAATAGATCAGGTTGAGAAATAGGCCTGCCGCCATAAAACTGATGGTCGCAATCAAATCGCCATCAAAATTATGATAATGAATCAAGCCAAATAAGATTGAGTTCAGTAAGACCAAAATCACTCGCCATAGCCACGGCTGTACAAATAGCTTTTGTAGCAAGGTATAGCGGAAAATAATATCTTCGAGCAAAGCGGTAAATAATGGCCCAAGACTGATGATCAGCAAGCTGAAAAAGGCAATCGTATTGGGATCAATGGTCGATTCTTTTTCAATGCTCTCGCCCACTGGCAACAGACTGCGTGTAAAAGAAATCACCACTTGTAAAGCGACTGCACCAACAACCACCAACAGGCTTGAACGCCAAAAGGCCTGTTTATACTTTTGCCAGTGTGTATACAGCATCGTTTTATAGAGCCAACACACGGCAATAAATAAAATACCGCGAAAGATCGCATCACCCAAAGCAACCTGAGCCGAAACACCAAAAAACTGGTCTAAGACATAACTGTTGAGCAAGATCAACGGAAGAATGCACAGCGCAAAACTATCACGCCATTGCCAAGAAATATGGGTGGGAAAGGATTCAGCACGAACCAATTGGGTAAACGTCATTGTTATAAAGTCTTTCTAAAGCAATAAAATTTGCGCAGTATTGTGATTTATTCCACACTTTTATTCTGCATCTGTTTTGTAGTGATTTGCCTCAATAAAATTTTCAGCCCAAAAAAATCGCGCGGAATTGCTTCTGCGCGATTTTTTTTAATCCTCCCAACCCTCCTTTAACAAAGGAGGGCTTTTCCCCTCTTTATTAAAGAGGGGTTGGGGGAGATTTTACATTTCAACCATTTCCACGCCATCAATACGGGCAACGGTCATTAAATCTTTATCACCACGGCCTGATACAGTCGCGATAATAATTTGGTCTTTGTCCATCGTCGGCGCAAGTTTCGTCACATAAGCCATCGCATGTGAGCTTTCGAGCGCAGGGATAATACCTTCAATATGCGTGAGGTCACGGAAGCCTTGCAGCGCTTCAGTATCATTGATTGGCACATAGTTCACACGGTGCATATCTTTTAAGAAGCTGTGCTCTGGGCCTACACCTGGGTAGTCCAGACCTGCAGAAATTGAATGTGTTTCAATGATTTGACCTTGATCATCCGACATCAGGTAAGTACGGTTACCGTGAAGTACACCCACATGACCTGCATTGAGTGGTGCAGAGTGTTTGCCTGTTTCAATGCCATAGCCTGCAGCTTCGACACCGTACATTTTCACATCTTCATCATTTAAGAATGGATAGAACAAGCCCATCGCATTTGAACCGCCGCCCACACATGCAACCAAGGCATCTGGTAAACGGCCTGCTTGTTCTTGAATTTGTTTACGCGCTTCACGGCCAATGATCGATTGGAAATCACGAACCAATTGCGGATATGGATGCGGACCTGCAACGGTACCAATCACATAATAAGTTGAATCAACATTGGTTACCCAGTCACGCATCGCTTCGTTCATAGCATCCTTCAATGTTTTTGAACCGCTTTCTACAGGTACAACTGTCGCGCCAAGCAAACGCATACGGTACACGTTCATGGCTTGACGTTTTACGTCTTCTGCACCCATGAACACGACACATTCAAGGCCTAAACGCGCAGCAATCGTTGCCGTTGCTACACCGTGCTGACCTGCGCCTGTTTCCGCAATAATACGTTTCTTACCTGAAAGTTTAGCCAGCAAAGCCTGACCAATGGTGTTATTCACTTTGTGAGAACCAGTATGGTTCAGGTCTTCACGTTTTAAATAAATTTGCGCACCACCCAACTCTTTCGACCATCGTTCAGCATAATACAAAGGACTTGGACGACCGACGTAATACGCCAAGTCACGGTCGAATTCTGCCAAAAACTGTGCATCATCTTTCATGCGGAAATAGAGTTTTTCTAAGTCCTCAAGTGCTGCCATAAGAGTTTCTGACACAAAACGCCCGCCATGAATACCAAAATGCCCTTGTGCGTCAGGGAATTGGGTATAGTCAATCTTATTTTGCTGATCCACGATGGACTCCTTGCATAAAGCGTTCTATGAGTTGTTGGTCTTTAATACCTTTTGCCGATTCTACACCACCACTCACATCTACGGCGTAAGCACCAGTGATTTGAATCGCTTCTTCAATATTGTCAGGCTTTAAACCGCCCGCCAAAATTAAAGGAATATCGAGTTTTGGGAACTGTGTCCAGTCAAAACTATGCCCTGTACCGCCTTTCAGTTCAGGATGCCATGCATCTAACAGTACGGCGCTTGCCCCAGCCTGTTGAAAGGCTTGAATCTCTCTAATCACGTCCAAATCGGGTTTGACCTGAATGGCTTTATACCAGCGGCGCCCAACGGGCTGCGCAATCATTTTGCACTGTTCAGGGCTTTCATCGCCATGAAACTGCAGGATATCTACAGGTGAAATTTTTAAAATATCCTGTATGTCTGTAGCCGATGCATTCACGAATAAACCCACGGTCTGCACATAGGGCGGCACATGCTGAATCAGCTCAGCGGCCTGCTCTGCCGTTACACTGCGTGGGCTGGGCGCAAAGAATACAAATCCTATCGCATCTGCACCAGCTTGGACGACAGATTGGATATCTTGAGTACGTGTAATTCCGCAGATTTTGGCACGGGTTCGCATGTTGTTTTGGCTCTGACTCCGCCCTATTCATAGCCTATCTATAAATATAAGGGCGAATCATTGTAATGCAATTTTCAAGTATTGCGTGGATTTTCAGCATCATTCAGCAGAATTTAAAAAGCCCTGATCAATCAGGGCTTTTTTTTAAGAAGGCTTGATACTTATTTCATGGCATAACGCAAGGTTACCCAAGCAGTGCGACCATCTTGATTAAATAAAGTGTTATTGCTGTAGTTGGTCGAATATTCTTTATCAAATATATTGGCAAGTTTGGCTTGAACACTGAATTCAGGCGTGGCTTGATAAGTTACTCGCGTATCCACTGTGGCAAAAGAGCCCAATTCAGCAGTATTTGTAGCATTAGTATAACGCTTATCTTCTGCATGAACTGAAGCACCGACAGTCCACTTATCCATTGTATAATCTGCTGAAGCATTAAAGATTTGCTTTGGTTTTAAAAACAACTGCTTGCCATGAAGTCCTGCTGTCTCGTTTTCAGGTTCTTGATATGTATAATTCACATTCCAAACAAAATCATTTAATTGCTGAGTGAATGATAATTCAGCACCTTTAATTTTTGCATTATCTATATTGCTTGGAACATAGTTCCCCGTTGCATTTGGTGCCCATGCGATCATATTTTCAATTTCATTATAGAAACCGTTTAGCTCCCATTGAACATTGCTGATCACACCTTTGAACCCAATTTCATAGTTTTCAGATTCTTCTGGCACTAATGTAGGATTTTCACTTCCTGGCCAATACAAATCATTGAATGTCGGGGCTTTAAATGCGGTGCCATAACTGACATAAGTTTGCACTGCATCACTGAAGCGATATCCTAAAGTCGCGCTTCCAGTCGTATGATTACCAAACTGCTCGTTATCATCCTGACGGACTGCACCTTGCACATCGAAGTTACCAAATGAACCTAGATATTGCGCAAAGTAAGCTTTGTTATCACGCTCTTTAACAGCATAAGATTTAGTACCTGATACTTCATCATTCTGATAATCAAAGCCAAGCATCAATGTATTTTGCTGATTAAATTCCAATGTATTCAGCCAAGATAAACTATCTCGCTGGGTGTTAATCACTGATGGATAGCCATCTCGGCTATCTAACTTGTCTTCAGAGCGACCTAACTTGACTTGTGTTGTCCATATATCAAAAGGCTTATAGGTAGCACCAATGCTGTAAACATTTTGCTCGATTTTACTATGCACATTTTTTGCATCAATATAAGGAGAACCCCAGTCATCCCTATTATCATATTCATTTTCACCATCAACGACTAAGACACTTGCATCAACATCAAATTGATCATTGAATTTATGCCCCATACGCAGAGATGCTGACTTATTTTCGTAGCCATCTTTATCCAAGTCATTAGATTCATTAATATTTGTCGCATCAATGCCTTGAGTTTTCGTTCCTGCAACATTCAGAGTTGCCCAAGTATCATTTTGGCGAATATTTAAACCAACATTCCCTTGATATGTTTCATGTGAACCATAGGTAAAAGATGCAAAAGGCTTCACCCCATTTTGCGTCCCTTTACGGGTAAAGATTTGAATTACACCGCCAATGGCTTCTGAACCATATAAGCTTGAACGCGGACCACGCAGAACTTCGACACGCTCAATTTGATCAATGGGGAAATGCTCAAAAGCCGTTTCACCAAGCGTTGCAGAACCCACTTTTTGACCATCTACCAAGACCAATGCATGGCGATTGCCTGTACCGCGAATAGAAACACTGGTTGTTTTCCCTAAACCACCAGTATTGCTATATGTTACGCCCGGCACTGTACGAAGCAATTCTTGCAAAGAAGTAAATTGCTTGCGTTCAATTTCTTCACGGTTGATTACGGTGACTGCCGCCAAGGTTTTTTGTGCGTCTTGCTCAACAATATTGGCAACCGTGTTGGTAATCACTGGAAGTTGATAAACTTGGTCTGCTGCCATCGCAGCAGAAAGTGGAGATAAAACAAAAAGTGACCCGAGTAGAGTCTTAGAAAAAGAATGCATGCTGTATTCCCCGATCGCACCGCCCGTGCGAATAATAAAATGGATAACGCAGGGGGATTCAGGGTCAGCAATGCAAGGCCAATATTGGCGCAATGATGCAATCCCGCTATAACGCCCGCCGCATTATGAATAGGTCTGCATCAGGCCGGTCTCCGGACTTACGTTATTGAATAACGATTCACCGTTGCGGGGGCAGTGTCAGATGACAACAGCTATAGACTGTTGGACTAACTTCCCAGTTTCACTTCTCAATTAAGGAAGCACCTGAAGCGCAGGCAGATTAATTTCTGCTCCACAGCAAGTCAAGCTGTATATGCACCTATCTTCAAATACCCCATAGTTTCGATTGTTCGAATAATCGGAGTTCACTATACTTAAGCCATTCACAACAGTTGGCATGGGAAGTTTCCACAACACTGCCCCCGCAACGGTGCGCAAAAGTAAATTTGCCAGTCCGATACCTGCTCACTGTGTTCTATCACTCAATCATTTACGTGGGGTAAATGTATGGAGCATCGCATGTCAACTTTAGCTCGCCCTACAGCACTCGCTACAGGCATTGCTGCCGCTTGGGCTTTTTCTACATCTTGTTTTGCAAATGAATCGCGCATTGCTCAACCAACAATGGATACCATTGTGGTGACTGCAACACGCTCACAAGAAAAATTAGAAAATGTGCCAGCACGTATTTCCATTATTGATGAGTCGCTCATAGATCAATCACCAATTGCATCATTTCCACATTTATTAATGAGTGATGCTTCTATCAATATGGTGCAGCTGGGTGGCTATGGACAACAAGCTTCATTTTTTTTACGTGGCACAGAGTCAGACCACACTTTGGTATTGCGTGACGGTGTCCGTTTAAATAATGATGCCAGCGGTTTAGCGCCAAATAATTTTATAGATACCACAGACATTAAGCAGATTGAGGTTTTAAAAGGCCCAGCATCTGTCCTTTATGGCACCAATGCCATTGGTGGTGTGGTACAAATCATTAGCAAAACCCCTGAAAAAAATGCAGCTTTTATCAGCGCTGAAATAGGTGAAAATCAAACCTATAAAAGTACTGTCGGGGTAGACCTAGCCAAGCAAGGTTTTTATGCGCAAATTCGTGGACAGCGTTTAGAAACCGACGGCACATTGATTCATGAACATGAAAATGCCAGAGCTTCTAGCTTTAATCAAAAAGGCGTGTCTGCCAAATTTGGCTATGAAGAAACACGCTTTGGCACTTCATTGGATTATTCTGAAAACCAAGGTAATGCTCAATATGAGCAATACAGCTGGAATTCACTGCAATATGAGCAAAAGTCGCAAGATTTTAAAAATCAAATTGCAACCCTGAAGTCACGCTTCAACCCCACAGATCAGCTGACCCTGAATGCTCGCGTGTCTTATTTTAAAGATGAGTTGGAACAGCTCAAAATCTTTGAACAGACCCATTATGAATCCACTGAATATGAACTGACCGCAAAACAGCAAATGACGCCGTCTCAGAACATCATTGCAGGCATCACCCATCGGAAGCTAGAAACATCAACGCTAAAAACTGCAGAGTCTTTTCATCAAGACTTAAACAGTACGGGTTATTATCTACAGCACCAATATCAAACTGATAAATTAAAAACTCAAGCGGGTATTCGTCGTGAAGACCATGAAAAATATGGTCAACACACGGTCGGACAAGTTGCTGCGCGTTATTTTTTCACGCCGTTGTTTAGTAGCTATGCCAATATTGGTACAGCATTTAAAGCGCCAACCATGAACGACTTATATTATGGCGACTATGCAAACCCTGACTTAAAACCCGAAGAAAGTCAATCCTATGAAATTGGGCTAGACCTACAAATGACACCACAACTAAAAACTGGTTTGTCTATCTACAGAACTGAAATTGATAACCTTATTGATTCTGATCCCAACAATAACTGGAAGTTTGCCAATATTGATGCAGTGACCATTCAAGGTTCAGAAGTCTATGTGAATTGGAGCAATGAGGCATTTTTTACAAAGGCCAGTTATAGCTACAATCAAGCAAAAAATGATAAAACAGGTTTGGATTTGAGC
Organism: Acinetobacter sp. YH16040_T; assembly: GCF_024605785.1. Taxonomy (NCBI): domain Bacteria; kingdom Pseudomonadati; phylum Pseudomonadota; class Gammaproteobacteria; order Moraxellales; family Moraxellaceae; genus Acinetobacter; species Acinetobacter sp. YH16040_T. The sequence continues at coordinate 2,753,260 of NZ_CP094541.1, forward strand.
CGCCGCCCACGTCAAAAACTGGCATTGTCAGCTGGTTGGGCTGATGAACATTATGGGCTGTCAACAACACTGAGTGCGAACAGCCATTCAGACAGCAGTAATTATGATGAGGATGTGATCCCTGGACATGCTCAGATTGATTTCAATAGTTATTACCAACCCAACGAGCAACTGCGCTTCTTTGCCAATATTCAAAATGTCGGCGATGTTCAATATAAAACGGCTTCTGCTGGCAATTTCGACGGCAAATTCTATTTAAATGGCGGCCGTTTGGCTTCCTTTGGCATCACAGTTAGATATTAATTTCACACTGATTTATTCAACTTTTAATCAAAAAATGGACAATTAAAATGGGCCACCGCTTAAGTAAAATTTATACCCGCACAGGCGATTCAGGTACGACAGGTCTTGGCGACGGATCACGCGTAGCCAAAGATGATTTACGTATTGAAGCCTTAGGAGATGTCGATGAACTCAATTCAAGCATTGGTATTCTGCGTTCGCACATCGCACTAAGCAGTATTGAAGACAAAGCGGCTTGGGATAAATCGCTCAGCCTGATTCAGCATTGGTTATTCGACCTTGGCGGTGAAGTCTGCATTCCAAACTTCAACTTGGTACAACCTGTGTCAATTGAGTTTTTGGAAAATGACATTGACCGTATGAATGAAGCACTGCCAATGCTCAAAGACTTTATCCTGCCATCAGGAACATTGGTGTGCAGCTTTGCCCATCAAGCGCGTGCAGTTTGCCGCCGTGCAGAACGTCGTTTAATGGCTGTACATAACCGTGACCAGAACATTCAAGCACCGTCATTGCAGCTACTTAACCGACTCTCTGACTGGTTATTTGTCGCATCGCGTACATTACAACGCGCTGAAGGTGGTTCTGAGGTGCTGTGGCAGAAAAATATTAACGACACGATTGATCAATAATTTTTGGATTCAAAAATTGCTCAAATCCTTTGACCAATTAAAAGTCTATTTTACATTGAAATAAATCGAAACATTTCGTCCGATCATTCTTGTATTTCAGGATGATCGGATCAAAATAACAGTGTCATCTCCCTGTCATTCTTACAGGACATTATGTTCTTAACATCCTTTTTTGTAGGCCTCGTATGCGCATAATCGGTCACCGTGGCGCTCGTGGTGAAGCACCTGAAAATACCCTAGGTGGTTTCCAATATATTCAAGATTTAGGCATACGCTCAGTTGAATTTGATGTGCGACAGCTAAAAGATCGCGCCTTAATTGTGATGCATGACGATCAATTCATCCGTACCACCGGCCAAGATAAGTATCTTTATGAATGCGAAAGTTCTGAACTAGAACCGTATAACCATGCAGTGACATGGTCAGAATGGAATAAAGTTGAGCCGACGCCACTGCTCGAACAAACGCTCAAAATTATTCATAACTTCGATCATATTGAAGTCGAAGTGAAAGCAGTGAAGACACAGACTGAAGCAGAAGCGCTGACTGAAACCTTGGAACAACAGCTCCAAGGTTTCGAACATTCCGCGGTGATCACCAGTTTTGACCCTAAAATTCATCTTGCTTTGCAACAAAAAAAATCCGGCTTCAAACGCGGGCTTTTGGTTGAAACAGACGTAAAATTTAAAGCGATTGAACAAGCACTTGAATTAGGTTGTATCCAAATCGGTTGGATGAACCAACTCGCCAATTCAGACATTATTCAGGCCACACAGCAGGCAAAATTAAATGTGAGCGTGTGGACTGTCAACGACGTTGATCGTGCTAAACAGCTTAAAGATTGGGGCATTAACGGCTTAATTACCGACTATCCTAAAATGATGATGCAGCATTTTTAATGCTGCTTTATTCCCCTAGTTTTATGTAATTCAGTCTTCGATCAACACGTGGCTTTTTCAACTGGCCTATTTTCGTTCTAAAACCAACACGGTTTGACCCCGACTGTTTTGCATTGTCATCTGTTTCCCTTTTATTTGGAATTGTGTTGCGGCTTGCAATGCATCTGAAAGTTCAGCCTCTTGAGCCAAAGCCGAATCACAACTGAAATAGCCTGCTCGCGCATTCAAATCAATGCTGTGTTTTAAGGTATCAATCACATAAGTGCCACTGATGTTATTACATCCCGTATTGCCTTGAATTTGGCGAAATTGTGAACTGAACTGCAAATAAGGTTGATGATGAAAGAACTTGGCTTTTTGCCCTGCAATTTGCACAATCGTCCATGGAATATCTTGTATCCCATCATTCATGCGAATGACTTTTAATGGCTGTTCAACACTGTTGCCCAGTGATTTTCCGTGTAACTTTGTAGTCACTGTCCGTGTAGGAGAATTTTGACAAGCCATCAGTCCAAGACAACTGATCAGAAAGCTGTCCCAGATGCAGTATTTGATAAGTAATTTCAGATTATTTTGACAAATTTGCTGTTTTTTTGGCATCTTTTTACTCCACAAAAAGTCAAATAACTTCAGTCGTATTATGTTACTGTTTAGAACAATACAACTGTACAATAACAGTGGTGAAAACGGGTTTTCCCGTGCTACTATTCTGTACGTTTAAAATCCCTTAAAAATTTAATGGGATTCGTCCTATCTATACCTCCCAAGGTTTCAGGAGTGCTGTTGGAGATGAATGCTCCCCTACCCAAAGCCCCAATAAACTGGATTGCCATTTTTGCATTGGTGTTTTTACCTATTGTCGCAGTTATTGCAATTCCGTTATATGCCATTAATCATGATTTTAGTGCCGCTGCTTGGATCAGTATGTTTGTTTTACTGGGTGTCAGTAGTTTAGGTATTACCGCAGGTTATCACCGCTTATGGGCACACCGTGCTTATGAAGCAACCTTGCCTTTAAAAATCATTTTAATGCTCATGGGTACTTTTGCTGTTCAGAACAGTATTTTGTTCTGGGCTTCAGGTCACCGTACACATCACCGTCATGTAGACGATATTGACCAAGATCCATACTCGATTAATCGTGGTTTCTGGTATGCCCATATCGGGTGGATGCTTCGTGATTATCCAGCAGCAGCACCAAACTATAAAAATGCACCTGACTTATTAAAAGATAAAGTCGTGATGTTCCAAGACAAATATTACATCCCTTTAGTGATTGCCGTTCACGCAGCTATTTTGTTACCAATTGGTTGGGCGGTAGGCGACATGTGGGGCGTTCTATTATTGGGCGGTTTAATGCGTTTAATCTTAAGCCATCACGTAACTTTCTTTATTAACTCACTTTGCCATATGTGGGGCAAACGTCCGTATACTGATGAAAATACGGCACGCGACAACTTTGTTCTAGCTATTGCTACTTGGGGTGAGGGTTATCATAACTATCACCACATTTTCCAATACGACTACCGTAATGGTGTGAAATGGTGGCAATATGACCCAACTAAATGGCTAATTTGGTCATGTTCTAAATTAGGTTTGGCAAAGAACTTACGCCGTATTCCAAGCTTTAATATTAAAAAAGCTGAGTTGGCAATGAAGTTTAAATATGCTGAACAAGACCTTGCGATTTATGGTCTGAATATGACCGATGACATCGCCACAGCAAAACAACGTATTTCTCAAGAATATGATGCGTTTTCGCAAACCTTAAATGACTGGGCAAAATTAAAAGAACAGGAAATTCAAGCGAAGAAAACCGCCGTTGCTGAAAAAATTCATCAAATGGATGACAAACTCAAACTTGAATTCCAGCAAGTTGAACAACGCCTATCTCAGCACCGTGAAACACTGAATCAATTAATGCGTAATTTGAAAAAGAAAACCGCTTAACTGTTTTAAAGCTCCTCAAATGTTATAGCCTCCCTTGTGGAGGCTTTATCATTTTAAGCTACAGTTTTTCTATCTGGTCTTTGCTATAGTTTAAACATGATTTGAATTTTTAAAGATCATTATGCTGTTCAATGCCCGATATAACACCCTGCCACCTCACCTGTACCATCATCAGCAGCCTGTACCCTTAAAAGGCTCAAAATCAGGACATTTCAATGCTGCTTTGGCTGAACAGTTACAATGGTCGGATGAAGATAAAGCTCAATGGGTAGAGATTTGCAGTGGGCAAAAAACCTTTGAGGAATTTGAGCCGCTAGCGATGGTCTATGCTGGTCATCAGTTTGGTCAATGGGCCGGCCAATTGGGCGATGGTCGCGGCTTATTGATTGCGCAAATAGTAGATAAACATGGGCAAACCATTGACCTGCACCTTAAAGGCGCCGGCTCTACGCCTTATTCACGCATGGGCGATGGACGTGCAGTGCTGCGCTCGACTATTCGTGAATATTTGGCAGGACATGCGCTGAACAACCTAGGCGTTGCATCCAGCAATGCGGTGGGTTTTACCAGTTCTGAGCAAGGTGTACAGCGCGAAAAACTCGAACTTGGTGCAATGATGCTGCGTACATCTGACTGTCATATCCGTTTGGGGCACTTTGAATGGATCAATCAGTATCAGGGTGATTTACTGCCTGAATTCACGCAGAAATGTATTGAGTGGCACTACCCTGAATGCTTAGATGCCGAACAACCTATTTTAGCTTTTGCCACTCAAGTCATTCAGCGTACCGCAGTGATGATTGCCAAATGGCAGCTGATTGGTTTCGCACATGGCGTGATGAATACTGACAATCTGAATATTACTGGTTCAACGCTCGATTTTGGACCTTATGGATTTATGGAGCGCTTCCGCCCAAACTGGATCAACAACCATTCGGATTACCAAGGCCGCTATACCTATCAGCAGCAGCCGAGCATTGGGCATTGGAATTTATGGCAATGGCTGAATAATCTCATTCCGCTCTGCCCTACGGACTATGACAAAGAACAGTGGAAAGAAGATTTAGCTAAGTGCTTAGAGCATTTTGAACTGACCTTCTTGGAACATTATAAATTGGGCTTAGCTCAGAAAATGGGTTTGCCAAGTTTTCATAAAGACAGCTTTGACTGCGCCATGGCCTTTTTGCGTATTCTGCAAAGTGAACAGCTGGATTACACGCAAAGCTTTATTCGTCTGCAAAATCATGAATATGAAGCCATTAAAGATGACTGTTTAGACCGTCGCGCATTTGAAGGTTTCTTGGCCCAATATGAAAGCATCCGTGAGCATCAGGACACCGATGCTTTAGATGCGGAAATGGCACAGGCCAATCCGCAATATATCTTGCGTAACCATATGGCGCAAAAGGCGATTGAGCTAGCTGAACGCAATGATTTTTCAGAGGTAGAACGTTTATTTACATTGCTCAGTCGACCATTTACTAAACAGCCTGAACTGGAAACAACAGAAGATTTAGGACCTTTACCAAGTGATGTGCCTGAAGTGATGGTCAGCTGCTCGTCTTAAAAAAATATCCACAAATCCACATTTCACTCGAATCAAAATTGTGGATAATTTAAACATTATCCACAATTCAGAAATCGATGGACTGCGAAAGCACTTCATCCTCTCAAAAATAATGACAAGAAAAAATATCACGATCTTTAGTTTCGCTATCCTCGTCTGCATTGTTGCTGCCTGCTTTGCCTATCAAAAATTTGAAAAATATCTACCTACACCTACCAATGCACTGGCCTTTCCACCTGAATTAAGCGATTTACAAATTCAAAAAAATTCGCACAGAAACGCCGATCGACAATATTCAGGTACATAAGGCTCAGCGTTATTTGGAATTAAAACATCAGGATCAAGTCATTCGGCGTTACCCGATGCGTCTGGGTTTTCAACCGCTTGGACATAAAGTTCAAGAAGGTGATGGCAAAACGCCTGAAGGCAGCTATATGATTGATTGGCGCAATCCGCAAAGTTCATTTTATAAGTCTTTGCATATCTCTTACCCCAATGCGACCGATAAACAAAAGGCTAAAGATTTAGGTGTTTCTGCAGGTGGTGACATTATGATTCATGGTTCGGCGACCAGTTTACAAATGAAAGCTGCACCACAACTGATGACTTATTTCCCACAAAAAGATTGGACTTGGGGCTGCATTGCTGTGCGTAATATTGATATGGATGAAATTTGGCAATTGGTGAATAATGATACCGTTATACATATTCGTCCCTAGGCTTTAAAACTCAGGCTTATTTTTAGGTTATCCCCTATGATTGCATTACACACTGTAGCTGCTAAGTCGGCCTTAGCCCTGCCTGAAACCACCTGTAGCCAGCCTTTTGGTGAAGGCTGTGATGTGTTTAAAGTGATGGAGAAGGTCTTTATGCTGAGTTTTCATTTGGAAGGCAAAGCGGCCATCAACTTAAAGGTGCTGCCAGACAATGGCTCAATACTTAAAGATATTTATCCCTTTATTCGTGCGGGCTGGCATATGAATAAGAAGCATTGGATTTCTGTTTTTACAGATGAAGAATTGGAAGAAGAACTGCTGCAGGATTTGGTGCTAAATTCTTATGAATTAGTGGTGTCGAAGTTAAATAAAGGACAGCGGCAAAGGATTGAGTTGCTGAGGAGTGTTTAGATAACACTTCCCTTACAATTAAGTTAATATTGAGATGTTATTCCCAAGTAGAAATGTCCTACCTAATAACCAAATAGAAATGTCCTATATGGACATTTCCAAGTCAAGCACAGGATTTAGATTTCGTTGTTCAATCGCTGTTTTCTGTGCTTGTCTACGTGGCATCTTTTGAGAACGATTGCGTTTGTTTTGGTGTTCCAGTTGTTCATGCTGTTGTTGAATATGTGCCAGCACAGAACCCAAACGTTTATTCTCAACGATCTCTCTCTGGTTGAGCTGACTTAATTTATCAAAGATGCTGTAATTGATTTTTCTTCCCTGATATTCAATGGCTACAGTACCATCCGGATATTCCAAGAACTCAAGATACTTGCCGACCAATCTTTGATTTTCTTCGCTGTTTTCCAAGATATATACGCATTTATCATAAGTAATCGTCAAGCTGTTCGTGACCCTGCGGGGTTCACGCCAGGTAAAAACATCATCTAATTCTTCGGCTGTTTCAGCGATAGGCCGATGTAGATCCTTGGGATTAAAAGCCATCTTGGCGAATTTACGATTAAATTGCTCAATAAAGCACGGCAGCCACTTATTGGCATCTGCAATTGAACTGATGCCTTCTAAACGCATCTCCTTAATCAGACGATCCTGAAGTGTTCTATTCGCTCGTTCTACACGACCTTTGGCTTGAGGGGAGTTAGCGAAAATGATATCGATATTGAGAGTGCTCAGAACACGTCCAAACTGGGTAATCTTGGTGTCTTTCTTGCTACTTTGATTCACCCTAAAAACTGAATGTTTGTCACTGTAAAATGCCAATGGCTTACCATGCTGTTCGATATATAAACGTGTCGAAATCATATAGTCAAAGGCTGACTCTGACGCACAGAAGCGTAAATGCTGCAAGTTTCCTGTGGCATCATCGATGAATACTAGCAGACAGCATTTAGGTGCTCGACCTTCAAACCAATCATGGTGTGAGCCATCAATTTGGATCAATTCACCATAACAATCTCGGTTATAACGAGGCTGATATGGTCGTTTCAGGCGCTTGCAGCGAGGGATCCATAAATCGGCTGCAATCATCCAAGAACGTAGTGTTTCCACTGAAATATCAAATCCATGAACAGTGGTGAGCTTTTCATGCGCTAAAGTGGGTCCGAAACCATAAAGTTGATCTGAAACAATATTGAGACACTTAAGTCTGAGTTCTTCAGGAAGTTTAGAATTGCTGATTTGGCCACGAGCGGCATGGGCTAATGCAGCGGGACCTTGAGCTTTGTATTTCTGCAGTAAGCGTCTGATCTGACGTTCTGAGATATGAAGTAGCTGAGCAGCCTGAGGTTGAGTTATGCGTTGATCGCAGATTTCTTGCAAGACCGACAATCGTTTAAGTTCTTTATCCGACATAGACACCAACATATCAAACCGTCCGCTTCGATAATCGCAAAAGCGCATATTCTAAAAGCGGACATTTTTACTTTGGAGAAACCGGACATTTCTACTTTGGGCTTACATGAGAATTTCAAATAATCACTATTATGTTAATTAGATAGTTGTTTGGTGCCCCACTGTTTATAAAATAACGAGTTAGAAACTTTATTATTTATTAGTCTCGTTTAATCCTAATTTTTTATGTTAATATTTTTCTTAACATTAAGAATTTTAATAATTTATTATGGATGATAATTCTAAACAAGTTGAGCTACACAAACAACATACAGCTTTAGTTGAAAAAACTACTTTTATGTTTCTTACAGCAGCAACAGCTTCAATTGGTTTTATTTTGACTCAGCTAAAGCAGGTCATTTGGAGTGATTTAATTTGGTTAATTATAGGATCATTGCTTTTTTTAGCATTAAGTTTCATTTTCGGATCTGCTCAATTAGGGCATAAGGCAAATTTTTTAAAATTTAATTCTGAATACTTAAGTCTATTATCTAAAAAGTCTAGTACTATGGATGAAGCTAAATTATTAGTTAAGAATTTTGAAAATGCAGCAAATAAATTAACATCAACAAGTAAATGGCAGAAAATGTTTCTTTTTTTAGGTGCAGTACTTTATTTCATATATTCAATTCTGGATATTTATTTAAAATCCGTTATTTAAATTTCATAAAATTAACATAATACACGTTATACGAAATAATTTATTTTATCCAATATAAATCATAATCTTATATAAATTCGCCCTAGAATTTAATACACTAGAGCAGTCTTTATATTAATACTCACTCAATTTGCGTATTTTGTCAGAATTTTCAAAATCATTCTTTAGTGGCAATGAACAAAAGCTCTTCCCTAAGCCTTCATGGTATTAAATCTTCTTCGCTTGCATCACTTTAAACAGCACATACAGCAGTAAAATCCATACGGGCTGCATCAGCACCGACAGCATAAAGCCCTGATTCCACATGATGTATAAAATCATCAGCATAAACACTAAGACAAAGTAGTTGGTGAACGGCGCAAATAATGCAGGAAACTTAGTTTGTACACCCTGCTGCTGCATCGCTTTTCTAAACTTTAAATGAATTAAGCTAATCAGCATCCAATTCAGCACCGCAGCGCTCACTACGATATAAATCAAATAACTCAATGCTTTTTCGGGCAAGAAATAATTCAGCAGCACACAGCCAAAAATCAACAAAGCTGAAAATAAAACCGCAGCAATCGGTGTCCCGTGCTTATTCACCTGTTTAAAGGCTTTTGGCGCATTGCCCTGTTCTGCCAAACCGAGCAGCATGCGGCTATTGGCATACATGCCGCTATTACAGACCGAAACGGATGCAGTCAAAATAATAAAGTTCAGCAAATGTGCCGCCCAATCAATCCCCATCTGATTAAAAATCATCACAAAAGGACTATGATCCAAACCGCCAAGTTTCAACTGATTCCACGGCACCAGCGACAGCAGTACCGCCAAGGAACAGATATAAAATAAGAACACGCGGATCACGGTCTGATTCACCGCTTTCGGGATATTTTGATCAGGATTTTCAGTTTCAGCCGCCGCCATGCTGATTAATTCAATGCCGCCAAAAGCAAACATCATAAAGGCTAGCATGTAGAATAAGCCTTCAAAACCGTGCGGGAAGAAGCCGCCATGTACCCATAAATTACTAATCGAAGCGGTAGAGTCTGCGCCAGCTGTAAGTAGCAGATATATACCAAAAATAATCATGGCAACAATCGCCACAACTTTAATCATCGACAGCCAAAATTCAGATTCTGCATACAGTTTGACATTGGCTAAATTGGCTAGCGTAATCACAGCAAAAAACACCAAAACTGAAACCCAAGCAGGCACATGCGGCCACCAGTAATTGACATATTTGCCTATCGCGGTCAGCTCGGTCATCACTACTAAAATATACAGAATCCAGTAGTTCCAGCCCGTTAAAAAGCCCGCAAATTTGCCCCAATACTTAAAAGCAAAATGACTGAATGAACCTGTGACTGGCTCTTGCACGATCATCTCGCCCAGCTGGCGCATAATCAGAAAAGCAATCAAACCACCAATCAAATAGCCCAGAATTATCGATGGTCCAGCCGACTCAATAATATGCGCAGAGCCTAAAAATAGCCCTGTCCCGATTGCGCCACCCATTGCAATCAGCTGAATATGGCGGTTCTTTAATCGGCGCTGCAGTTGAGGCATTTCGCTGCTCACAACACGTCTCATCTTATAAAAAAGTGGATTGTAGCCTGTGCAGCTCTTTGCAGCCAAATATTCGCAGTTTATTTCTGTATGAATCATTATGGAATACAGCGTGTGAGCTGCATTACTCCATAGCACTTGGTAATTTATAGTGCTTGACAATACAGGCCATATGATTCCATTACAACATCCGAAATCTTTAGCCGCCAGTATGCTAAAGTGGCTGAATATATTGCCCTTTCAAATATAAACAGCTCTCAATTGAGAGCTGTTTTTAGCATTCACCACGCTTGATGGTTGATTGATCGCGAATGCAGTACGCCTAAACCTATTCTAACCATTCATACTACGGCACCATGTAAATCGTTATTTACGCTGTGGCTCGTCAGCCCACCGTGCATAACTCTTCGTGCTTTTCAGCACAGTGTCCGCTTGTTTTGCAGTGACGCCACTATAGTCCTGAGAGAAACTATCTAAATTTTCATCCAAACTCGCACCATCAAATAATGGGAAAGTACCGGCTTTTTTCTGAATCACCACATCATCAATCATCCAACCGCGGAAACCGTTATAAAGTTGATCGACCGTTTTGAATTGGAATTTCAGTTGAACATTGGCCTTGCCTGCATATTCATCCAATGAAATTGCTTCTTGCTGAACAGCAGCCGGCGCGAGGTTAAAGCCTAAATTACTGTATGGAATCGGCGCGCGCTCATATGCAGAGGACGGATCTGCCAGCGGGTTTAATCGAGCCAAGGTCTTAAAGCTGTTGCCACCGTCGGTAGAAACTAAAATATTCATCAAATCGAACCCTTGATTATTTGGATTGACCGACTCAATTTCCCACCATGTTTTAAAGCTTAAACTCAAAGGCGCTTGATACTGGCTTAGATTAATGGCAGGTGAGATTAACTCACCCATATTATGGGTATTAGATGTTCCGCCATCAAACTCTGGAGCCAAAGATGAATCACTTAAAGCGCCAATAAAGTTGCCATTTACTTTGTCGCCATACCAATATGCCGTATTACCTTGCAGTGGCTCAGGCACCTTGCCTTGACTTTGGTCATTCGGCGCTAAGCGTACACGCTGATTCACTTGATTATTACGGATGTTGTGACCTTTGTTTAGCAACTGCCAATCGACATTGGCCACACTTGGTTGCGACCTTGTCCATGCATTGCGAGTAGCAGAGTCCGCTTCAAAAGTTTCACGCCATATGGCATCTGCAGATGTCGTTTCAGGCAGCACTTCAAATTGATAGCCCGATGCAGAAGAAGCAATGACCGTAACTTTTTTCGTAATAGTATTAATTCCTGCACCGCTAATGGTGAGCGTGGCATTTTTCAATGCTTCAAGCAGCGCATTTGATACGTTGAATGAAAGCGTGAAATAGCCATTGGCATCGGTAATTGCACTGACAAATGCACCATTGGTCGCAGCACCGCCAGATAATGCGACTTGCGCATTCGCTAAAGGCTTTCCTTTATAAATGACCTGACCAGACAACGTACCGACTACTGCATCATTGACAGGTGCATCGCTTAAGGTCTGACAGTCTTGGTCTAAACAGTTGAGTATCACATTCAGCACAATGCTCTTATTGGTATTTTTAGGATGGATCAAGAATGCTGAAACTGCAGACTGTCCATTTTTAGTGACCAAAACATAATATGTGCCTGCAGCCAATTTAGGCAGCTTAACGATGCCTTGAGCATTAGCAAGGTAACTTTGACCTTTAAAATGAGTCGCTGTCGGTAAACTGTTGATCGGTGGAAATAACTGTTCAGAATCATCTGCTGTGATTGTATTTGTTGCTATTTTCAGACTGCCTGCTTGTACTTTCTGCCACTCTTCATCACTTAAAATCTGAATCGACGCAGCATTTAAGGCAAGATTATTCACATCTAATAAAGTCAGCTCTTCTACGCTTTTCTGTACCATGGCATCGGCAACTGGCTCTGGCGGTACGCTTACAGTCTCATCACGATCATTACCGCCACACGCCGTTAAACCCAAGACACCTGTGACCATTATTATTTTTGCAAATGCGCTATTTTTCATCTGTTCTGCCCTCTGGCTTTTCCATTTTTAAAAATTGTTATCTCTACATTGAACTCTACCAGCCCAAACATACTGGTGAATATTCCAGCAAAATAATAACCAATTTTCATTAAATGCGCAAATTTCGCATTTTTATGTGATTTTTATCATTCATCCAATTGCCATTGTTTTGCTGTTAAGGGATGCCCATTCCTTCAAAAATGGAATACTAATAAATATCTAATACTAATAAAAACTTTAAAAAATAAAAAATTTACGATATAAATAAAAATCGGTTATAGATAAATTCAAACTTATCCATAACCGAACAATTTAAATTCCATTATGACAATGCAAAGCTTTTTTTAATACATATCAATACGGCTAAATAAAACAACTGCTTAAAACTTTACACATTCTAAAGAAGCTAATCTGTTTACAGTCGCTGGTCCAACAGCACTTACCATAGATATTGCGCATATATTTGCGCGCCCATACGTTTTGCTTGGTTGGTATTGAATGAATCTGCTATGTATTTAAAACCAAAGTTTTCATGTTTGACGGAAAGGCCAAACGAATTGGTTTGGGGTTCAAAATGGATTCCCCACATTAGCCCTGTATTCCAATATGCATTGAGCTGCCAAAGACTTATATACTCATTTGAGATTGAACTGAGTCCTAAACTCCAAGCCTGCTCTGAGTCATAATTTAAATCCGTATAAATTTTAAATGGCAGCTTTTGCGCATAGGTCTTATCTTTATCAAACTCTCCCTGAATATCAAACCGTGGACGCTTATCTTGATCATAGCTGATGTTATATCGTGTGTATGGAGCATCTTGCCAATATAAATATGCCAATGCATCCTGAATATTAATTTTTAAATTCCAATTTTTTGCAATAGCACCTCTTAAAGTCGCATCTAGGGCATAGCCATACCCGCTATGCGCCTGCTCATTCCAGCCCATTTCATCTTCTTTCAAAGCAGGATGATCATAACTGTAATCTATGCTCCCATTCAGCCATTTGACGCGGTCCATAAGCTCTTGCTGATCTGTCGTTACCCCTAGCGCATTAATATGACCATCAATATAATGACGCCCAATTAACGCGGTTATACCCGTTTCTAAATTCCAATTCGAACTAATGGGCCATGTATAGGCAGCCCGAGACCCAACAGTATCAATATGCTGTGCTTCAAGCCTCAAGTCATACGTTGAGTTTGCATCGATAGGCAGTTCATTCTGTATTTGATAATAAAGCTTTGCTGTATCCTCACTGAAATTGAGCGCATAGTCATATCGCCAGATCCAGCTAAAATCCCAATTACCCTGCTTTACGCCCAATTGCATTAAACCATGAGCAAATGCATTTTTTCCTGATTTAAACTTAGAATCACCCCAATCATCTGTAAATGCATGAATCGCTAACGGTTCACTATAAACATCTGCTTGCACTTGATAATAGATAGCCTCTTGTGCATAGCTATAAAACGGGAGCGATAATCCCAATAATACTAATTTTTTTTTCAACATAGAAAAAAGGGGGAACATCGTTACCCCCTCTCCTTAATTCATTATTATGGTGCAATCATTAACACAGTGTTATCGGTAAATTTCGCAGAATAAATGCTATTCGATACTCTATTGATCGTACCGTAGCTAACAGTACCGACTTTAATATCAGCAGAACTGAATTGATCTAAATCTGGAATTTCTACAAATGCACCATTCGCATGAGATACTCTTGACCAGATAATTGGAGATTGCGCGATCAGATTGTCAGTTTTTACATCTATATTTAATGTATTTTGATCAACTGTAACTTTAAGATTTGCTATCCCTTTTTGGTAATCATTCCTTTTAGCGTTAAGCAGTAAACTGAATGGCTTCACAGCAGCCCCCCCACCTTTTACGTTACCAGAGAGATTAACTGTCAAATCTGCATTAATAAATGCAGCCGCAGATTCGCCTTGGGTAATATCAAAGGTTTTAGTCAGATCATTTTTTAGCTTAATATTTGCATCTAAGCCTAAGTTTTCTGCTCCGCTTAAAGCTTCACCTTTCAAAATAATTTCATATGGAATAATTTGATTAAATGTTTCAGTACCATTTTTGAATTTAACTCGAGCAGCTTTGCTTGAAAGTTCAGTTAAATTCAGCTTCGCGTTCTGAGTTGTTAACAAAACATTTAAAAATTTAAATTGTGCCGTAACCGGAGCATTTTCACTTTCTGAGTCTTCCAGCTTGATAGCTGTATCATAAACAACTTGAGCGGTACTGTTGCTATTAAACCCTAAGCTTGATTCTAATCCATCCGCATTTTTAGCTGTGATTTTACCGCCTGAAACTATTTTAAAATCATGCTGTTTTGCAGATGCTGTGAATGGCGCATCCAACTTTAAATTGCTTACAGTAATCAAAACCGCATCGCTAAAAACATCTTTTCCAGTAAAAGTACTGCTATCCCAAATATAGTCCATCCAATATTTAGCCGATACACTTCCATTAACAGAAACTGAAGTCGGTGTTACGCTGATTTTAAGACCATTTTTGCTCAAAATATAATCTGGATAATATATCCCCCCATAGGTCGCATCATCCTCTAAAAGTGCCTCTAATTCTGCAGCGGTATAGTCTTTTGTGGAACCTTGAGCATCTTTCTGCGCCAATGAAGCTAAAGTAATGATGAGATCAGAAGCATTACTAATATCATTTCCTGCATTACTTACAGCATCAAATGCAGGCTCATACTGAGACTGCAAACCTTTAAAACTGTCAAAATAGGCAATAATATTGTTCGTAGTTTTGATTAATACTTTAGCTTTCTCTAAATCTGTTGCTGGATTTGATGGGTTAGCTGTTTCCCCATTTGAACCGCCATTATCTGAAGTCCCACCGCTACTAGAAGACCCGCCGCCACCACCGCCACATGCAGTTAAAATTACAGAACAGCTTATTGCTAATAAGGTTTTTTTTAAAATCATTATGTTTTTCCCTCTTAAAAATACAAATAAAAAAGCCTTTAAAAATTAAAGGCTTTTAAAAAAAGATTCAAGAACAAAAAGTAACATTAATCTTCTGGATATTCAAAACGGTAGCCAACGCCATACACGGCTTGAATCCATTCATGACGGTTGCCAGTTTCCGCTACATCTGAAATCTTACGACGTAAATTTTTAATATGACTATCAATCACACGGTCAGCCACTTCAAAACTGTCTGGGTTAATATGATCAAGCAATTGCGCACGTGAATACACCTGCCCTACATGCTCTAAAAACAACTCAAGTAAACGAAACTCTGTTGGCGTTAAGCTCAACGCTTTTTGTTGATACCAAATACGTTGCTGTGCTTTGTCCATACGGAATAAATCATTCACCTCTGGCTCTGCTTTACGTTCTAAACGACGTAATACCGCTTGCACACGTGCCACCAATTCTTTCGGACTAAACGGTTTGCAGACATAATCGTCAGCACCCATATTGAGCCCCAATACACGGTCAATTTCTTCAGTGCGTGCAGTCACCATAATAATTGGCAGATCAGACTGCTCACGGACTTTACGGCAAATGGTTAAGCCATCCATACGTGGCACCATTAGGTCCAAAATCATTAGACTCGGCTTACGCTGCGTGAAGCTCTCATAGGCTTCTTGCCCATCATGAAACATGCTGACTTCAAAGCCTGCAGCCTCTAGATAATCACGCACCAGCTGTGCAAGTTCCACTTCATCTTCAACCAACATGATATGTTTCATGCATGCTTCCTTTTAATATTTCATCTGTTTGGGAAATGTCAATTTGCAACGCAAACCGCCCAATGGAGAATGATCAAAACTCAACTCTCCACCCAATGCTCTAGCTATTTTTACGGATAACGCCAATCCTAATCCTGTACCACCAGTTGCACGCGTACGTGAATCATCCACACGATAGAAACGCTCACCTAAACGTGCCAACTGCTCATCAGTTAAACCAAATGGGCTGTCATCAACATACACGGTCCACTGGGTTTCATCTTGCTCAGTATGAACATGCACTTCACCACCAGCTTCCGTATAACGAATACTGTTACCCAATAAGTTGACCATAATCTGTTTAAAACGGTCTATATCTAATTGTAATGAAGTCCCTTCGCCCATTGCGGTAATTTTCAAATCTGCTTGCTCAAACTTCGGCTTAAAGCTTTCAACCTCTTGGATCACTACATCCCAAGGATTGAGCGTGGTCAAATAACAATTCAGTTGTTGTGCATCGGCTTGTGCCAAATCTGCCAAATCTTTGGTCAATTTTTTCAAACTACTCACTTGATTCAGCATCGAAGTAAAATGCTCTGGCGTTGGCTTACGAATACCGTCCTGCATCGCCTCAATTTGAGCCTGTAACACGGCCAATGGCGTTTTCAATTCATGTGAAGTATCAGCCACCCATTGACGACGTGACGTTTCATGCTGATCGAGAATTACGGCCAACTGATTCAATTCATTCGATAAATCACCAAGCTCATCATTACGGTTCACTGCAACTTGATGTTGATAATTGCCCTTGGTTAATTCACGTGTTCCCATTAACAAACGCTGAATCGGTTTTTTAAAGTATGTTGCCAATAACAATGCTGCAATCAAACTTGCAATAAACGTAAGCGCATAAACCAATAATAAATAACGTTTTTGCTTACTAAAGAAGTTAATACTGATCGCATCATCTTGATCGAGGACAGGTTTGAGCCCCAAATATCCCACGATTTGATTATTCACCATAATCGGACGATAAGAAATCTGTTCATCTGTCGGCTCACCCACAACAAATTGGCGATGTGCATCATATAAAGATAAACGCGAACTCAAGCCCAAGCGGTCAGGCATTTGGATAAATTGTTTCTTACCACCATTATTACTGTTACTTTGTGAGGATTGATCTGCATCTTTTTCATCCGTGTTCGACTCTTTTGGACGGAATACATTTTGGTTCGTACTTAAAGGAAATTTTAAACCTTCAAAGGGTTGGAACTCAGATGGTAAGTTTTGTTCCAGCCATTTTAGCTCTTCAATTTTTTGCTCTGCCGTATGCTGTGGTGTTGCCAGCATCGATGCTGCATTTAAACTATGATCTTGGAAATAGCGCTGCTGCAATGCAATGTCATATTGACGACGTAGCCACCACCGAGAGAGACGATCATAGTCATCGGGTGCTGCCTGCCCTTCAATTTGTAGAATCTGCGCCTGAATCGCATTTCCCCAATCATGATAAACCGTATACACATCGGCTAAATTTTCAATGACATGGTCAAGCTTTTGCATCTCGACATCGGCCACATATTTGGTGAAATTACGCTGCATATTCCAATGCAACACGCCAAGACTTACCGTTGTGATGACGAGCGTCGTCAACAGCACAGTCAGAAACAAGCGTAAGGCAATCGGGATACGACGTATTTTCAAAAGAGAACTCTCATTTTTCTTCTATATTCATTATTGTAGCGAACACGCTACTAAAAAACTCTCCATTGTTTCTACATCTTTATTATTTAATCTTTAACCATTGAAAAAATATCTAATCTGGTGGGGTAAAGACTATGAAACAAATGACCAAAATGGCTTTAATCGGTGCAAGCGTATTGAGCATGGGTGCACTCACTGCCTGTCAATCGACAACCGCACCAAAAGATAACGATCATGGCCGTATGATGAAACAACATCATGGTGATCAAGATCGTCGTATGTCACCTGAGCAACGTGAACATTTTAAACAAATGCGTGCCGAGCAACGTCAAGTGTTTGCTGATATGCAAAAAGCTTGTAATGGCAAGACGATAGGTTCAACTGTTCAAGTAAAAGCTGGCGAAAAAAACATTGATGGTACATGTACCATGGTGTTCAAAGCAGACCGTCAGGACATGAAAAAAGCGCGTGGTGAACACAAACCAATGCGCGGTGAACATCGTCCAATGCGTGGTGACATACGTGGTCAGATGCAACGCGGTGAGCCACTGACTGATGCAAAACGTGCAGAACTGACTAAACAGTTTGATCAACGTTTAGCAGAACGCCAAGCGAAGCAACAAGCCATTATGAAAGCATGCCAAGGCAAGACTGATGGCAGTGCGGTTGCCATTAAAGTTGGCGAACAGCAAATCAATGGTAAATGTGAAGTGCGCTTCCAACCTAAAGCCCCTGTTGCCCCAACGCCAGCACCAGTGAAATAATCCAAACTTAGATCGCAATACCATTGCGTAAAAAAAGGCACTCCAAGGAGTGCCTTTTTTATTGGACATATCTTTTTACGCTTTTTGACTATTTGTGTCATTCATTTTCAGCCAAAAGTGTTTACACTCAATGCACTTAGCATTTTCAAGGGATATTTCTTTGACTTTACAGTCACCAACAAATCGCCCTGAAATGCTTGTACCCAATAAGAAGATGTTGCACGATTAGAACCATTCCAATACGTGTCATTGAAGACACGTTCAAATGTTTATTTAGGATTACTAACGCTGGTAGAAACCAGTATTGAGGAAAACGATATGCCACAATACAAAGCGCCCTTACGTGATATGCAATTTGTTCTGCATGAACTTTTAAAAGCAGAAGATCACTATGCACAACTGCCTGCATTTTCAGACACCGTAAGCCGTGAGTTGGTTGACCAATATCTAGAAGCTGCTGCTGACTTCTGTGAAAATGAACTTTCTCCTCTTAACCAAGTCGGCGACCGTGAAGGTTGTACTTGGAATGATGGCGTTGTCACAACACCAACTGGTTTTAAAGAAGCGTATCAAAAATATATCGAACTCGGTTTCCCGTCTTTATCTGCTGAAGAACAGTATGGCGGTCAAGGTCTACCTGTTTCACTAGGTAACATCATTTCAGAAATGGTGGGTACGTCAAACTGGGCTTGGGGTATGTATCCTGGTCTATCTCATGGTGCTGTACGTACTTTAGAACACCACGGTTCACAAGAACAAAAAGACACTTACCTTCCTAAACTTGTTTCAGGTGAATGGACTGGTACGATGTGCTTAACAGAATCTCATGCAGGTTCTGACTTAGGTATTATCCGCTCTAAAGCTGAACCACAAGCAGACGGTAGCTATGCAATTTCTGGCGAGAAAATCTTTATCTCTGCTGGTGAACACGACATGGCTGAAAACATCATCCATATCGTACTTGCTCGTCTTCCAGGTGCACCAAAAGGCACGAAAGGTATTTCATTATTCATCGTACCTAAATTCAATGTAAATGCTGATGGCTCAATTGGTGAGCGCAATGCGGTACGTTGTGGTTCGATTGAACACAAAATGGGTATCCATGGTAACGCGACTTGTGTCATCAACTTTGATAACGCAAAAGGCTTCTTGATTGGCCCTGAAAACCGCGGTCTAAACTGCATGTTCACATTCATGAACACTGCACGTATCGGTACTGCTGTACAAGGTCTTTCAGCTTCTGAAGGCGCTTTCCAAGGTGCACTTGCTTACGCAAAAGACCGTTTGGCAATGCGTTCACTTTCAGGCCCTAAAGCACCTGAAAAAGAAGCAGATCCAATTATCGTTCACCCTGCAGTACGCAACATGCTGCTTACGCAAAAATCATTTGCTGAAGCTGGTCGTGCTCTGGTTTACTTATTGTCTTTCCATGCCGATATCGTGGAACAAGGTGCAACGGAAGAAGAACGTAAGTTCTCTGACAACATTTTGTCTCTACTAACTCCAATTGCTAAAGCATTCTTGACTGAAACAGGTTCTGAATCTGCAAAACACGGTGTTCAAGTATTTGGTGGCCACGGCTTCATTTCTGAACATGGTATGGAACAAATTGTACGTGATACACGTATTTCATGCTTGTACGAAGGTACGACTGAAATTCAAGCAATTGACTTGTTAGGCCGTAAAGTATTGGGTACTCAAGGTGCAATGTTGAAAGACTTCACCAAGATCATCCATAAATTTGTTGAAGCTAACAAAGACAACGCTGCCATGAAAGAATTTGTTGAGCCGCTTGCTGCGCTAAACAAAGAATGGGGCGACTTAACCATGCAGATTGGTATGAAAGCAATGCAAAACCCTGAAGAAGTAGGTGCTGCTGCAGTCGATTACCTCTACTTCTCTGGTTATGTGACGCTTGCTTATTTATGGGCTCGCATGGCGCTAGTTGCACAAGAAACTTTAGCTGCAGGAACAACAGATGTTGATTTCTACAATGCAAAAGTAACGACTGCCCGTTTCTACTTCAAGAAAATCTTACCACGCGTTCGCTCTCATGTAGAAGTGATTGCAGGTGGCCTAGATCCTCTTATGGCATTGGATGCAGAACACTTTGCATTCTAATGTGAATATCTAAACATATTCAAAAGATTGTACTCTTGAGTGCAGAAATAGAGAAAGGACGGTCATAGCATTGGCAGTCCTTTTTCTTTATAAATAGTCCCACAGTTTTACTTAGGCCAATTTTCTTCACGCTTTGTGTCGATACAAATTGCCCCAAGTCCATAGATTCAAACAATAAACAGGTGAACGAACATGCCAATTTATAATGCGCCACTTGCAGATATGAAATTCATCTTAAATGATGTTTTTAAAGCAGAACAATTCTGGCAAAACAACGAAAATCTTGCTCACGTTGATGCTGCAACTGCAGAAGCCATTCTTGAAGAAATGGCAAAATTTGCGCAAAACGTCACTCATCCTTTAAACCGCACAGGTGATGAAGAAGGCGCAAGCTATAGCAATGGCAATGTCACGACTCCTGCTGGTTTCAAAGAAGCATTTAAACAATATGCAGAAGGCGGCTGGATTGGTCTAGGCGCAGATGAAGAATGGGGCGGTCAAGGCATGCCAAAAATGCTGACTGTTCTGTCTGACGAAATGCTGTTTGCAACCAACCCATCATTCATGCTCTACCCACTTCTTTCTGTAGGTGCAGGCATGGCATTAAACAGCTATGCATCACAAGAGCAAAAAGAAACTTATTTGCCGAAAATGTATACAGGCGAATGGTCAGGCACGATGTGCTTAACTGAACCGCATGCAGGTACAGACTTAGGCATTATTAAAACTAAAGCCGAACGTAATGAAGACGGTACTTATAACATTACTGGTACGAAAATCTTCATCACTGGCGGTGACCACGACCTTTCTGAAAATATCATCCACTTAGTTTTAGCGAAAACGCCTGATGCGCCTGCGGGCTCACGCGGAATTTCACTCTTCATCGTACCTAAATTCTTGGTGAATGCAGATGGTTCATTGGGTGAGCGTAATGCTGTAGGCCCTGGTTCTATTGAACATAAAATGGGGATCAAAGCGTCTGCAACATGTGTGATGAACTTTGATGGCGCAAAAGGCTACCTGGTTGGTAAAGAAAATGAAGGCCTTGCAGCGATGTTCGTCATGATGAACTACGAACGTCTGTCTATGGGTATTCAAGGCCTAGGTGCTTCTGAATTTGCTTATCAAAATGCAGCGCAATATGCGACTGATCGTTTACAAGGCCGTAGCGCTTCTGGCGTTCAATCGCCTGCAAAACCTGCAGACAGCATCTTAGTTCATGGTGATGTACGTCGTATGTTGCTGAACGCACGTGCCAACAATGAAGCGTCTCGTGCATTTGCGGTTTATGTTGGTCAACAACTGGACATTACCAAGTTCTCTACTGACCCAGAAGCAGTCAAAGCAGCCAATAACCGTGTTGCGCTATTAACACCGATTGCGAAAGCGTATTTAACTGATACAGCTTTCCAAGCAACACTCGATGCGCAAATGGTCTTCGGTGGTCATGGCTTTATTCGTGAATGGGGTATGGAACAATGTATCCGTGACCTGCGTATTGCACAGATTTACGAAGGAACCAACGGTGTTCAGTCTCAAGACTTAATTGGTCGTAAAACCATTAAGTGCAATGGTGAATTCATTGCTGAATATATCCAAGAAATCCGTGATTTTGCCAATAACTTAGATGCCAGCTTGAACTACATCAAAGATGCAACCTTAGATGCAGCAGCTGAAGTTGAAGCTGTGACTCAATATGTACTTGAAGCTGCTCGTGAAAACATTGAGTTCCCGAACTCAGCAGCCGTTGATTACCTACAT
Organism: Acinetobacter sp. YH16040_T; assembly: GCF_024605785.1. Lineage (NCBI taxonomy): Bacteria > Pseudomonadati > Pseudomonadota > Gammaproteobacteria > Moraxellales > Moraxellaceae > Acinetobacter > Acinetobacter sp. YH16040_T. The sequence continues at coordinate 2,775,529 of NZ_CP094541.1, forward strand.
GCTGTAGGCTTACTCAGCTTTGCCTATATGTTTGCCCGCATTGCAGATGCAGCAAAAGACAAAGATGGCGAGTTCTACCAAAACAAACTTGCACTAACCCTTTACTTCACGCAGCGTATTTTGCCTGAATTGGCTTTACGCATTGCTAAAGTGAAAGCAGGTTCTGAAGTGATCATGAACTTCTCTGAAGATTACTTTACCAACCAAGCTTAATTAGCCGTACAAAATCAAAAATGCCCGATTTATCGGGCATTTTTTTATTCATTGTAGTGATAATATTTCCTGACTGACCTAGCCATTTCAGAATTCGCATTTTCCAAAGCTTTTGCCACATTCATCGAATCTACAGCACTTCGGTTTTGACTGACTTTAAATTTCCAGATCATCGACTGGATATCGACTTCAATCGCCACAATTTTCTCTAACTGTTCAGCAATAAAATCATTAGGCGCATCGCACATTTTCCACGGCACGGGTTGGCTAGCTTCATGTTGTCGAGTCAACCGAGTCAGACCCCCCCGCAAATATTTTTCATGGTCAACTTTACGAATTGTGCCTTTGACATGTACCACGCGATAATTCCATGTCGGTACAACGCGATGATGCTCCTGTTTTCCTTCATACCAGCTTGGCGAAATATATGCATCATCGGCATGAAAAATCACATAGGCTTGCGCTGACTAATTTAGCAATTCAAACATTGGATTAGCCTTGGCAATATGACCGCGCAATATGCCCAATTCGCCTGACTCAGCGCCATATTCTAGTGGTAAATGATTCACTTCCAACTCACCATTGGGTGCAGTCAGTATTACTGTCGCCAAAGCATACTTACGCATAAGATCAATCAGATCAGGGAGTTCATCATGTTTAAAATGCGTTGGTTGATACATCGTCGCTTCATTCTTATAGGACAAAATTTAAGCTCAAACTTAACATTAAAAACTTTATTAAACCTAAAAAATATTTTTGTCATATGCGCTTCATGTGCATGAAATTTGCTTGGTATTTAATGACTAGTTCATCATTGAATATTCACGCAATTTACACAGGAGGAATATATATGACACACCGTGATCCCAAAGTAGAAAAAGTTGAAGCCCTCCTTGACCGTTTTGGCAACCTTGCTGTAGAAGGTTTTCATTATCTTGCACTGTTTGTCATCGGCTGTATGATTTTATGGTCTGCGGGTCATACCATTTTTGAAATTATTACAGTTAAACAATTCGCCACGATTGACGATATTTTATTATTGTTTATTTTCCTCGAACTCGGTGCCATGGTCGGTATTTATTTTAAAACTAACCACATGCCGGTACGCTTCCTGATTTATATTGCTATTACTGCCCTGACCCGTTTACTGATTTCGGACATTCAACACGACCATAAAGCAGATATGGGCTTGGTCATTACTACAGGTTCGATTCTAATTTTAGCTGTGGCCATTTTGATTGTGCGCTTTGCCTCTTGGACTTACCCTTCGGTTATTCGAGATAAGCATTCCGAGAAGCCATTACCTGAAGGAAAAACCCCACGTCCGCAAGATGATGAATTGGCTTAAACACTAATTCGTTCCTTCTCCTTTTAGGAGACGAGTAGCACTACTACGCAAGAGAGAGGTTATAAACCTTATCGATTAGGCACCAATACATAGCGACCATTTTCAAAAATCCAGTACATTCCATTGGGTGGTGCTGGTAAACCTAAACGCTGCCAATCACTGATAAAAGTATAGGTTGAACTGGAAATACTCGCGCTGGCAGGATCACCATTTACCCAGCTATAACTTTGTGAATTTTGGATAATCGTAGTCGGTGCTTGATATTGAATACTTATGCCATTTTGCACCTGTGGTGGATATGGACGGTTTGGATAATTGGGATATTGAGGGCGATGAGGATAGTTCGGGTAATGCTGCGGGTAATTGGGAGCATGCTGTGGATAGCTTTGACCATGTTGGGGATAACCAGGCCGATTCATCGACGGTGGGCGGTGTTGTGTCTTTGACGTATCTACACCTTGGTAATTTGCCCATTTGTTTTCCGCAAAAGTACTAGCTGAAGCACTGATCAGCATCACACCTGCAATCGCATAGAATAATGTGGTTTTCACTTAAGCTCTCCTCGACAGTTTATACGCTCAGTATAAATTCCATTGTAGGAGAAAAAATGGATAAAAATCCATCAAATGCAATGATTTGTTAAATACTCCACGCGATTCTGATCAGCAGATGATGCACTCGATTTTCGACGGAATATGCTAAGATGCCTTTTATTTCGTAGTGGATCAAACGCTGTGTCTGAATTAAGTTTTGACCGACTTCATCAATTTTTTTCGAAAGTACCAAGTATCCAAGAAGCCTTAATCGACTCCTACGGCACCGATGGCAAAAATGCGTGGTGGTTCAAATTTCAAATTAATGTAGATCACCCTTTAGCATGGCAAACTGTTCAAGAATTGGGCCATGTATTGAACTATATTTCTAAAAATGAACGCTTACCGACTCAATTTTTACCGGTTTCTCCGCCACCATATATGAATGGCGAAGCAAAACAATTCTTGTCTTGGGTGATTCAATGTAACCATGCTGACTTTCCTCCAGATGTCATCTGTGACTGGTTAGAAGCTCGTTTACCTCAACCGGTAGATGATGCCGATAAATGGAAAATCAAAACCGATATTAAAGAATTGGATCAAATGACGGATAAAGATTTAGATCAAATCGTTCCGCCAAATCCTGAACCGAAGAATTAAAACTGATTAAATCCCTCCTAACCTCCCTTTAAAAAAGGGAGGAAAGTCCCTCTTTTCAAAAGAGGGATTTAGGGAGATTAAGACAATTCTAAAAAGTAGATAATCCGCTCCATTCCATAAAGCGATACAACACATATTTCAACTTAGAGTCATCGGCATACGTGTCATAATCCACACTCATTTGCTTACCATCACGGTTTGACCAAGCCGTATTAAAATATTGATTTGCCTCTTTAAAGACTTGAGCGTCTTTCAAACCAATCACGCGTAAATCAGTTTCTAAATTATAATTTTTCAGGTTACGCGCTGTGAAATTGGCAGAACCTAAAATCATATCTGCCTGATAAGCTGTTCGTTTTAAAATCATCTTGCTATGGCACTGCTCACCTTGGGTATTACACCAACGTACATCAATACCCGCATCGTGTAATTCAGAGGCAACAGGACGATTTGGAATACCATTTTTGGTTCGACCAAAAGCATCTTTATTGGGATCGAGTAATACCCGCACTTTCACGCCACGTTCATGTGCAGCAATGAGTGCTTTGATAATTTTACGTTCTGACAAGTAGAACATCGCGATATCAATTTCAGTTCCAGCTTTCTTCGCGCTATCAATTAAGTCGAGTGTGGCATCATAAATTGCTTTTTCAGTCAGTACTTGAACCTGTGGCTGAGTTTTCGCCGCTTCAACATCTTTAATCACCACAAATGGAATATTGGCTTTGGACATCATGCCTACGGCTTGCTCGGTCTTTAACAGATCAATCGCGGTCATGCCTTTGACGGTTAAGGCCACATTAGAATGTCGTGAGCTACCATCATGCGGATTCATAGAGGTGACCAAACCTTTCCAACCTTCAACGGTATCTACCACCAAGGTTTTACGATGATTGGCTTTAAAGTTAAACAGATCCATATAACTGCGGATCGTCACCTTTTCGGTTCCCAATGGGTTCGGTAACCAGCCTTTTTCAGGATTATTGCCAATATCTTGACAACAGATATACCAAAAACCTGACCATGCAGGATTGGACGCACGAAGCGGCGCCAAATTGGTTTCCATCAACTCAATCCCCCCTTGCCGTAATTGACGATAATGCTCGGGTTGAATGCCGCCATAGACCGAATTGACCGGGTCAGTAATCACAAAAATTTCCACTTGAGGAGATAGTCGACGCTTCAAAATCAGTGCATCGGTCAGTTCCTGTGTTAATTGTTCATGTTTTAATTGAGAGTCGCCAACTTGCGGATTAAAGAGAAACATATCCAACACAATGGTCGACTGTGCTTCTTCGATCATTTTTAGCATTTCTTTAAAAATGCGATGTTCCTGTTGCTGCTTTCCTTGCGCATCGATATAGGTTTCATCCACTAAAAAGTTCACTTCAGCATGGCGAAGTTTCCCCGTGTAGTTCAGCCCTTCAGGGAGTGGTTTTAGCGTGTGATAGGTTGCCGATGCCAAATAACCTAAAACCAATAAACCAATGACCACACCCACATAGCGACGGCGTGACCAATTGAGCTTGTGATGTATTCGTTGAATGATGCGCATAAGAAAAAACCTAGTCTAATGCGCTCAGACTAGGTTTTATTCATTGATTTTTCAAGAGGATTTCTGTGACTTCACCTAGACTTCCTTAGAAAAGTCTGTGCAAATTCAATTAGAAACCAAATTCAAGACCAACTGTAAAATTACGACCGACTTGTGGAATATTGGCAAGGAATGACGTGTGAGAGTAAACATCTTCATCCAATAAATTATTGGCTTTGAAATAAACCCGATAATCATTTTGATCTTTCAACTGGCCACTATAGGCCACGCCCAAGTTCACCATGTTGTAGCCATCTGTTTCACGCTCAAATGCAGTGATTTTGTCTTGTTTGAATACATGTGAATATTCTGCAAGACCTGACCAACCATCGGCAAAGTCAACATCGACCTTGGTTCCTAAGCGCCCTGCAGGCACACGTGGCGCATTTTCACCATCAATTTTGCCGCGTACATAATCACCAAAGACACTGAGTTTATACATATCATTAATGGCATAACCCATTTGAGCTTCCGCGCCATAGAACTTGGCTTTGTCTTGGGTGTAATCAACTAAGCGGAAGTTTTCAAAATTATCTTTAGTTGCAGCATAAATGTAGTTGTCATACCAGTTGTGGTACACATGAACGTGATAATCCAACTGATCTTTTTCATAATGGAAACCTAATTCTAGATTATTAGATTTTTCAACATCTAGATTTTCATTTCCACGTTCATAGGTATTGGTCGCAAAATGCTTACCATCAGCATACAGCTCTTGCGCCAACGGCAAACGCTCTTGATGAGAACCCACCAAGGACAATTTATAATTGGGTGCAAACGCCCAATTCACAGCACCAGAGTAGGAAATACCATAATCGTCATAATCTTTTTGTGCAGAATCGATCTGAATTTTCTGCTGATCGACACGGGCGCCCAGCTCGACATGAAAATCACCAAATTGTTTATGTTCTAAACCAAATACACTCCATTTTTGGGTTTTATTTGGGTTCATCAATGACTCTTCGCCACTGATATTGAGCTTTTGCTGATTGTATTGGGCGCCAATCACACCTTCCCAATCCGCAATCGGGTTATGCACTAACTCTAAACGACCATCGTAACCTTTACTTTTAAAGGTTGTTGCTGCGGTATTACCTTCAATTTCATCATGTTGATAATCGGTATAACTTGCATGTGCACGGATTTTTTGGAAGCCCGCAAACGGATTCGCAAGTTCGGTACGGAAATCATAACGTTCTGACTTTAAGTCGACCCATGGGCCTGCGGCATCATGATCGTGATCATGTTCGTCATGCGCTGAATGATCATGCTCATCGGTATGCCCATGGTTGTCATGACCATCACAATGTAAATGGTCATCATGTGGATGACAGCTTTCATATTCATGACTATGTCCCGGCAAGCCATATTGGTCTTGACGGTTGCTATAAGAAAGTCCAGCAAAACCTCGATCATGAATCCATGACGCGCCCACACTGACATTTTGCCCTTCTGCAAAGGTGTTGCCGACACGACGTTCTTTTTCTAACTCACCCTCATGGTCATGGAAATAATTGGGTGCAATATAGTCATTGGCTTTGCGTTTCGAACCTTCTACACGGATGGCAAATTGCTCACCTAAAGCAGCCGTCACACCGGCACTCGCCAATTTTTCATCACTGCCTGAGTTATAACGAACCCCAACTTGCCCTTCATAACCTTTATCAGGAATAGAGGTAGGAATCTTTTGATCCGTCACGTTGACCAAACCGCCAACTGTGCCTGCCGCGTATAACAGCGTTGATGGCCCACGGATCACTTCAATTTGTTTTGCCAAAATCGGATCTACCGTAACCGCATGGTCAGGAGATAAGGTCGAAACATCTGCAGTTTCTGAGGCGTGTTCTAAGACTTTGACACGAGGGCCATCTTGACCACGCAGCACAGGACGACTTGAACCTGCACCAAACTGATTTGAATATACACCCGGCTGTCCGGCTAACGCATCACCAATTGTGACGCCACCTTGTGCAAGAGCTTTATGTTGAATGACATTATCGGCAACAGCAAAATCTGCCGCACTTTGGTTTAAAGGATGGACCTGAACATTAATAGCTTCGAGCTTTTGTACCTGTTGTTCTGGGTCATCGGCATAAAGGTTGGGTGCAATCACTGCAAAAATCGAAACAGTTATTAAATTCTTATGAAAAGACATGTTGGAGAGACTCAAATCAGGCTATTTTTGAATAATGTTATAATATAACATTTCATTCGTTTTGCAATAAAAAACATTCTAATTTGCCCAAATCATATACACTCACCTATACCACATTGTATTTATTCATATATTTATTTTAATTCAATGCCTTTTACCATATCCCATGCTGTACTCGCACCGCCTATTTCCAAATTAAGCGGAAATCGCCTGCCTATTGCAGCACTCGCAATTGGTAGCATGGTGCCAGATTTATTCCGTTTATTTACTAATGCTGACTATGCAGGTTCACATCAATGGTCGGGGTTAATTTTTCCAAACTTAATCCTTGGTTTGCTGTTTTGTGTGCTGTGGTATGTGCTCTATCGCCCGATGTTATTTGCTTTTTTTGGTTTAAATAAGCCGCTGCATCTACAGAGTCTTAATCAATGTTGTGGGTTTATCCTCAGCCTCATCCTCGCACTCATCATTGGAACTTCGACGCATATTGTTTGGGATGGCTTGACCCATGTTGACTTTCGCACCTTTGCTTTTAAGGATCTGTTAAGTCTGCCGATTCAATTTTTCGGTCATTCATATCCCCTACATCGTGTGTTGCAAATTGGATTATCTGGCTTGGCCCTCCCCGTTTTGGCATGGATGATTTATCGTCATCATCTTCATTATCGAAGTATAGTAAGCGTCCCCGCATCCATCAAAGTCTATGTATATGGTTTAGCGGCCCTGTCTTTAGCTGCGGGCATCGCAAGTTATTTTTATTTTGCTGACAGTATTTATTCAGATGCCTTTGTGCATGACCTGTATGCCTATGTCGGCAAAGCCATTAATTATTTTTTTCGTGCATTTTTGGCCACGTTTAGCCTTGGTAGTCTGATATTTCTGATCTTAAGCAAGAGCACTAACATTTTTTCTACGTCATCGGCTTAAGCCCATCATTGACCGAAAATTTGCTGTAAATTTGGCTGTTTTAGCAATAAGTCCTTGTGACAAAACAGCCAAAAAGAGGCATAATCCCCTATTCGAATAAAAGCGGTACGCTGTTTACGTATTCGCTGACCTTAACCCATATAGTTGGATTTCTAACGCTATGATGCGAACTCATTACTGCGGCTCACTTACTGAAGCCCAAATCGACCAAACCGTTACATTATGCGGTTGGGTTCACCGTCGCCGTGACCACGGTGGTGTAATCTTCCTTGACATGCGCGACCGTGATGGCCTTGTTCAAGTGGTGATTGACCCTGATACTCCTGAAGCTTTCGCGACTGCTGATAAATCACGTTCAGAATTCGTATTAAAAATTACAGGCCGTGTACGTCGTCGTTACGAAGGTACTGAAAACGCGAATATCGTGAGTGGTCAAATCGAAGTTTTAGGCAAAGAAATTGAAGTTCTTGCTGCGTCTGAAACTCCTCCATTCCCATTGAATGACGAAAATACCAATATTTCTGAAGAAGTACGTTTGAAATATCGTTTCCTCGATATTCGTCGTCCAGAAATGTTAGATCGTTTACGTTTCCGTTCTAAATTAACCAACCTTATTCGTAACTACTTCGAAGAAAATGGTTTCCTAGACGTTGAAACACCGATTTTGACTCGTGCGACTCCTGAAGGTGCGCGTGACTATTTAGTACCAAGTCGTGTTTCTAACGGTAGCTTCTACGCGCTTCCACAATCTCCACAATTGTTCAAACAGTTGTTGATGGTTGGCGGTATTGATCGTTACTACCAAATTGCTAAATGTTTCCGTGATGAAGACTTACGTGCTGACCGTCAGCCTGAATTCACACAAATCGACGTTGAAACATCGTTCATGAGTGACGATGACATTATGGATTTGATGGAACGTTTAACGGTTAAGATGTTCAAAGAACTTCTAAACGTTCAGTTCGACAAATTCCCTCGCATGACTTATGCAGACGCAATGCGTGACTATGCATCTGATAAACCTGACTTACGTATTCCTTTGAAACTTGTTGATGTTGCAGACATGATGCAAGACGTTGAGTTCAAAGTATTCGCAGGTCCTGCAAAAGATCCTAAAGGCCGTATTGTTGCGCTTCGCGTACCAGGTGCTGGCGCGCTTCCACGTAGCCAAATCGACGAATACACTAAATTCGTTGGCATTTATGGCGCGAAAGGTTTGGCTTACATCAAAGTCAACGAACTTGAAAAAGGTATTGAAGGTCTTCAATCTCCAATCGTTAAATTCATCGAGCCAATCGTGCTTGATCTATTGAAACGTGTTGGCGCTGAAAATGGCGATATCGTATTCTTCGGTGCAGATAAAGCGAAAATCGTAAACGATGCGATGGGTGCTTTACGTATCAAAGTCGGTCACGACATGAAACTTGCAACTTGCGAGTGGGCACCACTTTGGGTTGTTGACTTCCCAATGTTTGAAGAAACTGATGACGGTAAATGGACGTCTGTTCATCACCCATTCACGCTGCCAAAATCAAGCGTTGAAGAAGTGAAGAACAACCCAGGTGCTGCACTTTCTGTTGCTTACGATATGGTATTGAACGGTACTGAAATCGGTGGTGGTTCATTACGTATCTTCAACCTAGAAATGCAAAAAGCGATCTTTGAAGCGCTTGGTATTTCTGAAGAAGAAGCAGAAGAGAAATTCAGCTTCTTGCTTAATGCCTTGAAATTCGGTGCGCCTCCTCACGGTGGTTTAGCATTCGGTCTTGACCGTTTAGTGATGTTGATGACTGGTGCATCTTCTATCCGTGACGTGATTGCATTCCCGAAAACTAAGACTGCGGAATGCCCTTTAACTCAAGCGCCTGCGCCAGTTGAAGCAACCCAATTGCGCGACCTAGGTATTCGTTTACGCGAAAAACCTAAAGCAGAATCTCAAGAATAAGTTTTGAGAATGTGAGAAGAACCCTGCAAATTTGCAGGGTTTTTTTATGAATTGAGATAAAGCCAAGCTAGTGGCATAATAGCGCTTCGTTTTGAATTTTAAGTTGAGCGTTACTATGGCTATGCGTCCTGCAGTTCGTAATCGTGGCATTATGCTAATTGTATTTGCTGTCGCTCAATGGTTATTCATGCGTTATATTCTGGCCAATAACATGTTTGCCTTAGACACCAATGACCGCATTTTGTACTTTAGCTTAAGTTCTATTGGCGGTGCATTTGTGATTTTTGTGGGGCTGATTTATATGGTTTTAAAAGGCAACGCAGAGAAAGTCGAATAATTCCCTTCTTTAACCACTGAGTGGTGACTTTCCTCAGTGGTTTTATCTCGTTTTATTTTGTTCTGAAAATGTTTAACTCCTTATCTGTGATTTAGACATAGGGGCAGCATCATCCTTGCTGTAATAAAACTCTTTGCAAAATTTTCTTCTTATAACCAGTGTAGTTTTCAAAGAGTTACGACATTATGTATTTTTTCCTCAAAGTCATTTCCCGATTTCCGTTGTTTTTTTTACAGCTTCTGGCATCCTGCATTGCAATTCTGCTGTATTCCTTCAATTCCTCACTCAAACGAATTACCAGCATCAATTTAAAGCTGGCTTATCCAAAACTAGATGAAACAGCCTACCAGACTCTCCTCAAGAAAAGCTTAAAAAGTCAATGTATGACCTATATAGAATCAATCAAATGTTGGGGTATGCCGCCTGAATACAGCTTAAATCAGATCAAAAATATTTACGGAGAGCAGCATCTTACAGAAGCCTTAGCCAATAAAAAAGGCGTTATAGTTGTGGTTGCACATTTGGGCTGTTGGGAATTTTTAAATGCATGGCTGAATTTACATGCCGCCCCGATGATCATGTACAAGCCCAATAAACATAAAGCAGTGGATCGCTTTATGCTAGAAGCGCGCCAGCGATTGAATGCCACGCTTGTCCCCACCGATGAAAATGGCGTACGTGCCATCTTTAAACATCTGAAGCAAGGAGGCTTAACGGTCATTTTACCAGATCATCTTCCGAAAGCATCGGGAGGTATTTATTCAGAGTTTTTTGGGCAAAAGACCTTATCTACCACGCTGGTGTCAAAACTGGTCAGTAAGACCCAATGCAATATAGTAGGCCTCAATTGTATTCGTGATGAAACATCGGGTTTTAATGTGTATTGCTCACCACTATCCGATCAGATTTTATCGAAGGATCTACAAACTTCAGTGGATAGCTTGAATCAAAATTTAGAAGACATGATTAATATCGCACCCGAGCAATATATTTGGTCTTATAAGCGCTTTAGAAATATTGAAGGGAATAAAAATCTTTATACATCAAACCCTAGATAAAAAGCGATGCTATATTGCCATACACAACCATAGAATCATGCTGTTTTTTTAGTCGCTCAGTGGTTATTTATGTGCTATTAGATTTATCAATAACCCTAAAAAATCTGGGTTATTGATAAATAAACAGCATTATTAGCTATCTTGTTTTAAGAGGATTTTCTTGTTGTTCCGAATATTCTCTGCCTAACTCTAACGCTCCATAATAAGATAAATGATGATTGTCTTTATCTCGATATAAAGGAATATCATTCAAACTAGTCTGACACTCTGTTTGATCACATAACAGCGGATTAAGATCAACAATTTCAAGCTTTGGAAATTGAGTCTTCAAGCGTTCAAGAATTTCTAAATACTGTCGATCCCGAGATTTTATTTCCTTAGCAGAGATTGTGCATTTTTTAGATAACCCAAGCGATTTTACTCGTGCTTCACAATTAGCTTTGACCTTCTTCAATTCAGGCACATCTAAAATCACAACGACTCTATCACTTGCTTTTGAAATGTTTTTAAATGCCCGCCGCATTCCATCTTCAAATACTTCCTGATTAGACCTGCCAGTGCCGTCTGATAGTTTGACTTTTTCAGTTAAATAAGCTGAGAAATAACCTGACACTACAGCTATTGAATAGTGATGATCTTGCAATAATTTAGTCAAACTGTCATTTCTTGTTTTGAAATGAGATAAAAGAACATATTCATCATTGGCTCGTCTTTCAAACAATTCTATCTGAGGTAAATATAACGTTGTACTTTGCGTTGGATCATATCCTCTCAAACCTAAATCTTTTGCCCAAAGATCCACAGCTCCTGCTAAGCTATTAGCATGTGAATCTCCAAGCAATATTAGATCAATATTGTTCTTCTTTTCATTACCTAAAGTACATAATGATGTATCAGGCAAAATTACTTTGTCCTTCGGTGCATCATGACAATCCTTCCTTACTACATGTGCAGCTGACTGAAGTGCCATCACTTGACGATTTACATTTTCATCAAACCGTTCAGGCAAACCATGAGTATATTTCACAACTCCTGCTATAGCAGAAAGCCCTATACTTGGTAATAAAAATCCTAATACAATGACTTTTTTATTAGACCATATCACCCACTTCCTTGCTGGGAGTTCAATATACTTATAGGTAAAATAAGCCAAACTTATTGTTGTGACAAAAATCAAAACTTGAGTCATTAACCCTATTTCTATTAAATAAATATTACAAAAAACAATGAGAGGCCAATGCCACAAATACATGGGATAAGAAATTTTCCCAAACCAAACAGAATAGGAATTACCTAAGATAAAACTTTTTTTAGCCGAGATCTGACTTAAATAGATAATAAGCGCTGTAGCCAGACAAGGAATCAGGGCATTCAAACCTGGAAATTTGGTCAGCTGATTAAACATCATCGCTGTTGCAAATAAGCATAAAACACCTGAGTAAATACCAATTTGTATAAATATTCCTTTTAATTTTATCTTCGGCAAAAAGCAAATCAAAGCACCTAAAAACATTTCACAGGCACGAACTGGCATTTTATAGTAGGCTTTACCGGCATTTTTCAGTATTTGTTGCTCTGCATAAAATACAGACAGCATAATTAAACTTATAACAATCCATATCAGCCATTTTGCATTTATTTTTTTTATCAAGAACAATAAAAGTAAAGGCCAAAATAAGTAAAACTGCTCCTCAATCCCTAATGACCATAAGTGAAGTAAAGGCACCTCCTCAACACTTGTTGAGAAATATCCACCAACCTCTTTACGCATGTATACATTTGCCATTAAGAAAGTTGAGTAAATTACACTCTCAAAATAAGACATCAACTCATGTGGAAGCATAAGTAAAGAACTGATAATAGAAACTACCGCAAGCATGGTAAAAAAAGCCGGTGCGAGCCGGATCACCCTTTTTTTGTAAAAGTGACCAATACGAAAGCGATCTTCCCGCATTTCTTTATAGATTATGGACGTAATCAGATATCCAGAAATCACAAAGAAAATGTCTACCCCAATAAATCCACCCTGAAATAAACTGACATGAAGATGGTTAAAAATAACAAAGAGAACTGCTATTGCCCTTAAACCATCAATATCAGCATTATACTTTATACTCATATACAACTAGCCAATCAAAATTTTTTGCTTATTCTATTCGCTTGGTTGCTATTTACAACAATAACTTTACAAGTGACAAATAACATAACCTGCCAAATATGCAGATAAAGTACTATTTAATATACGATTTTCTAGAATAGACTTAAAAGTAATAATTTAAAGTGTAATTTACAAAAAAAATCTTGCTGATATACTGATGACAACAATCTACTATTGCTAAAAAAATGTCAAAGATCTTGTTTATTATCGACCACTTAGGTTGTGGAGGTGCAGAAAGGATTACACTGCAACTTGCTGAATACCTGGCAAAACAAGATCATATTATTTATTTAGCTGTCCTTAATGGACAACGTAATCACTATCATTGTTCTTCCCTTGTCCACTATATGGATCTGCAAATAGCTGAATCCTTTGCTTACGGTAAAATGTGGAAAAATAAAATGCTGACATTAGCAGAACAAGACAAAATTTCTCAGTTACTAAATCACAATTTTGATCTAATTGTGACAGGTTATAATAATGGTCATTGGTTAACTCCCTATTTGAAAGGAAATGTATGGCACTGGATCCATGGCGACCTTTTAGAAGTTCGTAAATTTAATAACCGTTTGAAGCAACTGAAAGAACACTTACGTTTTTTCAAAAATAAAAGGAAATTTTCTAAATTATTCCACAATCGAAATTTAATCACTGTTAACCGTGATCTAGAAAATAAAGCTAGAGCATACTCCAATCCAAATTCCATTAAAACGATTGCGAATGGTGTAAATATTCCATCCAAATACCTCAATCGATATCCAACAACAGAAAAAAAGTGGGATGTCGTTTTTGTTGGAAGATTAGTCCCTATTAAACAAGTAGATCATGCGATCACAGCTTTTTCTATGTCTAATACAAATGGCAGAATGGCAATTGTTGGTGATGGCACAGAAAGACAAAAACTAGAAGAGTTGACCAAAGAATTAAAAATAGCCGATCGAGTTGATTTTTTAGGTTGGATTGAAGAACCTTATCAAGTAATGCTTCAAAGTAGGTGTTTAGTGCTCTCCTCACTGTATGAAGGGAGCCCAGTTATATTAGCTGAATCAATCTTATTAGATGTACCAGTGGTTACCTATAACTCCTCACATGGTATTGAAGATTTGTTTTGTGCAAATATCATAAAAGATATTTTAGTAAATAAACAAAATATTCAAGATTTAGCATTCTCTTTAAGTAAATGCATACAAAAACCTTATGTTCACCCACAAATATGTAAAAATAAAGTTTCTATAAAAAATATGGCTGATCAATTTATATCGTTGATCTAATATAGTTAATTTTATTTATTATTTTCATTATATAATATTTTATAGGATTTCTTTTTTTAAACCTCTCTCTTAAGATAGTTCTATTTAATCTATAATTTACATAAGAATAATATGGCTCGTGCTTAAATTTTTCAAGTACCTTCTGCATTTCTATAGCCATTCGCAAACTATTTTTTGAAAAATTTGTATTATGAACCCTATATTTTGCAAGTTTTTCAGGAATATAAGCTAACTTATATTTTTTTTGAAGTAATCTCAATAGCAAATCCCAATCTTCAATTTTTATATTTGGATCAAACCCATCAATATCTTTTAGAACTGACAACAAATACATTTGAGTTAGTGCAGGTAAGTCATGTTTAGATTTAATGACATCCTCAAAAGTATATTCTGTAATTTGAGAGACTCTTTCACCAACAACCTCACCTTGATCATTAATAAGAAAAATCCCTCCAAATACACCTGTTATATCGGCATGATTTTCTAAGTATTTAACCTGTATAAAGGTTTTTTGAGGCAACATAAGGTCATCAGATGCAATAAAACTGACATATTTACCATGACAATGCGTTAATGCTTCATTTAAAGTTGCACACACACCCTTATTCGGACGCGTAGTAAAATAAACACTCTCAAACCGTTTTTGACATATTGGTAACATTGCTTTAATTTTAGCAACAGAAAGGTCTATTGAGCCATCATCAATAATGATGAGTTCAATACGCTCATACGTTTGATCAATGATGCTCTGGATAGTGTCTTCAATAAAACACTCATGATTATAGCAAGGGATTACAATTGAAACTAAAGGTTGCATTAAACACCACCTTTGAGTGTAAATGCATTGCACACTTCAATCACTTTCAATGTATCTTCCAGCTTTTGCGTTGGACCAATTGGCAAACTAAGAACCTGCTGATGAATGAGTTCCGTTAATGGAAAACTTAGATTATTCCATTCTTTATACGATTGTTGTTTATGTGGTGGAATCGGATAATGGATTAATGTTTGAACACCATGATCTAATAGATATTTTTGCAAAGCATCACGTTGATTAGTGCGAATTACAAATAAATGCCAAACATGCTGCATATAGGATTCAGCATTAACATCGCCTAATGGCAGTTGAATTAGTGGATTTTTGATTCCATTTAAATATAAGCCTGCGATGTGACGTCTATGTTGAGTTTCTTGCTCCAAATATTTTAGCTTAATATCAAGCATCGCTGCCTGAATTTCATCTAACCGACTATTCACACCAGGAACTAAATTTTTATACTTTTCATGCGAGCCATAGTTACGCAATGCTTTTAACATGGTCGCTAATTCTGCATCATTGGTTGTAACTGCACCCGAATCACCTAGTGCACCTAAATTTTTTCCAGGATAAAAACTAAAACCTGAAGCATCCCCCCAGTTTCCTGCTTTTTTACCTTGTATTTGTGCCCCGTGACTTTGTGCGGAGTCTTCTAAAACCAATAAATTGTGTTGTTTAGCAATTTGCATAATTTCTGGCATTTCTGCCAATTGACCATATAAATGGACAGGTAAAATCACTTTGGTTTTAGCCGTTATTGCTTCTTTTATTTTTATAGGATCAATATTGTAGGTAGAAATATTTGGCTCAACTAAAACTGGCGTCAAGTTATTTGCTGTAATGGCAAGAATGCTAGCAATATACGTATTAGATGGAACAATAACCTCATCTCCATCTTTAAGTTTGCCTAGCTCTTTCCATGCACGTAGTGTCAGAATCAATGCATCTAAGCCGTTTGAAACACCAATTGCAAACTGTGTACCACAATATTCAGCAAAGTTCTTTTCAAAACTTTCTAACTCTTTACCATCAATATACCAACCTGAATCAATCACTCGCGTACAAGCCGTAACCAACTCTTCACGATACTGCTGATTGATATTTTTTAAATCAAGGAAAGGGATCATTCTATATAACCTTTAATAAATGCTGGATTACCAATGACTATTGCATTTTCTGGCACATCTTTAGTCACAACAGCACCAGCACCTACTAATGCATTTTTACCAATTTTTATTCCAGGCAATATAGTCGCATTTGCACCGATACTTGCACCTTCCGCAATTACTGTTTTAGCGAAAGAGTCAGGATATTGTTTCGATCTTGGTTTTTTGTCATTGGTAAAAGCCACACATGGCCCAATAAAGACATTATCTTCTAAGGTGATTCCATCCCATACATAGACACCTGATTTTATGGTGACATTGTTGCCAATGATGACATCATTTTCAATGAGGGTATGCGCACAAATATTACAATTCTCACCAATCATTGCATTCTGTAAAACGACACTAAATTGCCAAATTTTGGTTTTCTGACCAATTTTTTGGGATTTCACATCTGCCAAAGGATGAATAAACGGCTTATGTACTTCTTTTAAAAATTCTTGATAATCACGAATATAGTCGCTTTCATCATAATGTTCACTTGCCAATACCAATAAAACACAATCATCCGAAAAGTCATGCATTTCTCGCCAAGTTAGAGCCTCAATATACAGGCCTTGCGTTGGTGAGCTAAGAATCACTTCTTCTCTAACATGACCATTATCTAAAATAAAACGACAACTTCCTTTGACGCACACCGCGACTTGCTTTAAATCGATATGTGCATGAAAGCCACGAGACTGATTGGTTGTATTAAAAATATAATACAAACGCTTAATCTCAAAAGGAATGGATTGATTAGACTCTATTGCAACCAATCCCCCTCGCTGATCTCCCAAACTCGGCAAATAAATTAGTTTTATTAAACTCATTTTAATTCATTCACCAATGAAATTAGATATTGACCATAATCATTTTTACTCATGCTTTGACCAATTTCTAATACCTGTTCTTTACTCAGCCAGCCATTATTCAGGGCAATTTCTTCTAAACACGCCACTTTATAGCCTTGGCGTTTTTCGATGGTTTCTACAAATTGTGCTGCCTCAAGTAAGCTCGCATGTGTACCTGTGTCCAACCAAGCAAAACCACGTCCAAGCAATTCTACATTTAAATCACCGCGCTCTAAATACATCTGATTGACTGTGGTAATTTCCAATTCTCCACGTTCAGAGGGTTTTACCTGTTTAGCAATTTGAATCACATCATTATCATAAAAATATAGACCTGTGACAGCAAAGTGAGATTTAGGTTGTTTTGGCTTTTCTTCTAAAGAAATTGCGCGCTTTTGTTCGTCAAACTCAACTACACCAAAACGCTCAGGGTCTTTCACCTGATAGCCAAATACCGTTGCACCTTTTTGACGAGCGACGGCTTGACGGAGCATTGGGGTAAAACCTTGACCATAAAAAATATTGTCGCCAAGCACTAAGCAAACATTACTATCCCCAATAAAGCTTTCACCAATAATAAAAGCCTGTGCCAAGCCGTCTGGGCTAGGTTGGACGGCATATTCAAGCTGAATTCCAAATTGAGTGCCATCCCCCAATAAACGCTTAAATCCATCAATATCTTCAGGAGTACTAATAATGAGTACTTCACGAATACCCGCAAGCATCAGCACTGAAAGCGGGTAATACACCATTGGCTTGTCATAAATAGGCAATAATTGCTTAGATACACCTTTGGTAATCGGATATAAACGTGTACCTGAACCGCCCGCTAAAATAATACCTTTTGTTGTATTTGACATTATGAATTTACACCTAATCTTTCGCGTTGGTAACTGCCATCTTGCACTCGATGACACCAATCTAAATTATTTAAATACCATTGCACCGTTTTACGAATTCCAGTTTCAAAAGTTTCTGTAGGTGTCCAACCTAATTCATTTTGAATTTTTGTAGCATCAATCGCATAGCGTAAATCATGCCCAGGGCGGTCTTTTACAAATGTAATCAGTGATTCATAGGTTTGACCATTTACCTGTGGTTTTAGCTCATTCAAAATTTTACAAATAGTTTTGACTACTTCAATATTCTGCTTTTCATTATGCCCACCAATATTGTAGGTTTCACCCACCACACCCTCGGTCACCACTTTATATAAAGCACGTGCATGATCTTCTACAAATAACCAATCCCGAATTTGCTGACCATTACCATATACAGGTAAAGGTTTAGCATCCAGTGCATTTAGAATCACCAATGGAATTAATTTTTCAGGAAAATGGTAAGGCCCATAATTATTTGAGCAGTTGGTGACTATAACAGGTAGGCCATAAGTTCTGTGCCAAGCACGTACTAAATGGTCTGAACTGGCTTTAGAGGCAGAATATGGAGAGCTTGGCGCGTATGAATTTGTTTCAGTAAATAAATCTGTCGTGCCTTCTAAATCACCATAAACCTCATCAGTTGAAATATGATGAAAACGAAAATTTTGTTGAGCTTCGGCATCAAGCCCCATCCAATACTTTCGAGCGGCTTCCAATAAAGTATACGTTCCCACAATATTGGTTTGAATAAATGCTGCTGGACCATCAATTGAGCGGTCTACATGTGACTCCGCAGCTAAATGCATAATTGCATTAGGCTGAAATGCATCTATTGCTGCTGTAATTTGTTCTGTATCACAAATATCAATTTGTTTGAACTCATAGTTCGAGTGTTGATCAATTTCTTTTAACGATTCTAAATTACCCGCATAAGTCAGTTTATCGATATTCAGAACGTGGTTGTTGGTATTTTGAATAATATGGCGGATGACAGCTGAACCAATAAATCCTGCACCGCCTGTAACTAAAATTTTCATAGCCAACCCAAATAAACCATAATGACATTATTAAATATATGTAGAATCAAGAAAAGTGATCAGCTTATCCGCGACTTTGCAAAATTGATATTCATTTTTAGCATCTTGGTGCCCAAGATGTGCAATTCTACTAATTTGCTCAGGGGATTCAATCAAAATAATTAGATTATTAACTAGATCTTGAACATCTCCGCATTTTGTCATCAAACCATTTTCACCTTGCCGAATAATTTGTTGGACACTAATATGATCACTCGCAACAACAGGTTTCCCCCAAGCAAAAGCATCTAATATAGCCAAGGGTTGGGTATCATTCATTGTAGGAACGAGTGCAATATCAATATCTTTATAAAACTTTCTTTTTTGTTCCCCACCAATCCAACCTAAAAACTCTACGTCACTCTCCAAATTCAAATCTTTAACTTGCTGAAATAAAAACTCTTTCTGTTCACCATCCCCTGCAATCAACAACTTGACCATGTATCCTTTTTGCTTTAATTGCTCCACCGCAGAAATTGCTATGTGTGTACCCTTATATTCAACCAAGCGCGTCATAATCCCTAAGACCACAGGTTCCCCAAGTTTTTTAGCAAAAGAAGGTTCATCATCTGGCAAATGTATTAAATTTGGAATAACCGCTTGTGGTTTTTTTCTCAAATCCACACCCTTCTTTTTTGCAGCATCAGCAACACACTGGGCTACATAAGGAGTAATATGAATAAATCCATCTGCGCGTAATGTCCTTTTCACATTATGACTATGATTCATCGCAATAACAGGGCATTTGATTTGTGAAAAAAACATCGCATTTTTAAATAAGTAAACAGCACGTCCACTATGAGCAATCACAACATCAGGACGATAAGAACGTAGCCATAAAGCGAGTTTTACTGCAGCAATTAGGTCATAAAATCCTGAGCTATTAAGAAGAAACTTTGGATAATTTTCAGATTTTAACTTTTTATTTTCATCACCATATACCAAAATATCTTCATACCCCTTACTTTCTAATGCATCAAAAGTGTTCAGCATTGCTTGCCAACGCCCACCTGAAGCATCTCCATAAACTGTGTGAACTATTTTTAATTTTTTCAAGAAAATAACCTTTCGTTAAGCAACTCTGCCAACTTTTCACTTGGCTCATAATCTAATACTTTCAACTTTTCTAAAACACCACTAGCTCTATCAACTTCAGAAATTGGAATTAGTTGGATAAAACTTTTCTTCTGCAAATGTGTTAAAACTCCTTGAAATTTAGTATCTGGTTTAAAGCATTCTGGATGATAAACTACCAACTTTCTTTGAGCAGCTAGACTCTCCATCATCATAGACATAGAATCCGCTCCACAATATACCCTCTCACTTAAACCTAAAAAGGCATGTAAAACTTGACGAGGTTGCTCACTCCACCATACAGTATCTATGATATATTCAGGTTTTAATATTCCTTTTAAAGCTCTTTCTGCCTCTACACCTGTACGCCTAGAAGTACTAACAAACCAAGAAATATTATTTTGCTCGGCCAGCAAATTCATTTGCTTAGCTAAATTTTCCCAATCTGATATCGTATATTTAGCTCCAGCCCCATCTCCTCCAACTAACATAGTCCAAACGACACATTGTATATCTGAATGCTCTTTTACCCAGTTTTTTGATGCAAGCGATAAAATTCTTTGACTTAAAGGCATTGCAGACACTGTTAAACTTATAAAAGGGGGAAGCATATTTGGCTCTAAAACCAATACGACATCGAATAAATCTTTTTTTAAATGCCTCAAAGATCCACAGAAAATATTTTTAGCACATTTTGCTCTAGCCAACCAAGCCACAGCATAAGATACATTCCCACCAGCTCCAATCACGATATCTGGCTGATTATTAGGTAGTAAAGAAAGTCTATAAAAATATTTAATTTTTGATAGCTTTGGAATATTAAAATTTAATATAAATGCTAATAGTCGACGTAAATAACTATTTCTCAGTTTTAAATCGATCCAATAAACATCCAAATCAAATAGTATTTCTAATGCAAAAAGCACCCCTTTGGACTGATTAAAATGTCCAGGTATGCCATCACTAACCACCCATACTATTTTCTTTTGTTTCACTTTTTTAACCACGTATTAGTTCCTGGTATACTTGAACAGTATGCTCAAGCATGGCATCAATAGTAAGATTCTGCTTTGCCAATTCATAAATTGGTTTAAAAGACTGCTGTAGATCTTTAAAATTGGAAAAATGCTTTTCAATTAAATTATGTAATGCTAAAACATCTTGTATTGGGCATATAAATTCAAAAGGCAAAATATCAGAAACCATGCCAACATTCGTAGAAATGACTGGACGATTCGAAAGCAATGCTTCTGATAATGTGTATGGCCCACCTTCATTTCTAGAAGAAATTACTAAAATATCTGAATTATATAGCAGCTCATTGACGTCACTTCTATATCCTAATAATTGAATGTTTTGCTGTAAACCTAACAAATCAATTTGTTGTTGCAGGCTTTCTCTATCTGGTCCATCACCTATTATAATTAAGTTTGCAGAAATACCTTGCCATGCTTCTATTAAAAGATCGAAACCTTTTGCTGGCACTAATCGCCCAATTGCTAAAGCCTGTATATTGCTATTAATTTTTTTTTCAGAAACTTCATTTTTAGGTACACTTACTCCATTTAAAACGACTCTAACTTTCTGTTGATTTGAAAATTGATTCGCTACACTCTGACTTACCGCTATTACTCGATCAAATTTTTCAAATGCTGTTATATTCCTCTTAAAATTATGTAAAGTTGCTACACTTGGAATTTTTAACCACGTTAAAAATGGAGCAATCATAGTTACAGCTTTATTTGCATGTACGTGTAAAACATCTGCTCTGATTGATTTAACAAGATGATAAAGTTGCCATAATAAAATAAGATTCCTACGCCCCTTGCTTAAATCTAATGCTTTAAAATCAACTCCATCAACTCGGGATTGGTATTTTTCATGAGCAATTAAAGTAACTTTATGACCATACTTAACTAGGCCATTCGCTAACTCAACAACATGCTTTTCCAAACCACCATCTTCATCGCCAGCCATCACTAAACAGATATGCATCTTAATTCCGCTTCCCCAATTTCATTCGCAATTTAAAAGCAAATAATGAATCTTTTCCGCTGATTTTAATACGTTGCAATTGCATAAGATCAGGCATTTTCCCATCTATGCCTTCTTGTGTTGTTACTGCATTGGTATATCCTGCCTGCTGCGCCAAACTTACATCACGCGCTGCATAAATACCAAATGGATATGCAAAGCTATTTACAGAGCGATGAATCAAACTTTCAAGTGATTGCTTGGATTGTGTTAACTCATCTAAGCATTCAGTATCATCCAACTTTGCAAGATTCGCATGGGTCATTGTATGTGAACCAATTTCAATCAAACCAGAATTTGATAAAAATTTGACTTGTTCATCATTTAATTTAGGTTCACGGGCAAGTTCACCACTATTATGATGCGCTTTTTTGTAGGTTGACCAATCTCGATCATGTCGGTCTACCACTACATAAATCGTCGCTTTGGCTTGATATTTTTCTAAAATTGCAAAAGCATTTTCCAAGTTATCTAAATAACCATCATCAAAAGTGATTGCAACAGTTTTTGCAGGATGCTCCCCCCAATGATCTTGTAATTCCTGCATAGTTACAAAGTTAAAACCTTCTGCTTTTAACCATGCTATTTGCTTTTCAAACTCAGTAGGCTTAACTCGTAATTTATTAAACTTTGCACCATCTATATGCTCACGTACCATGTGATACATTAAAATTCGTGGTCTATCCCAATCTACTGCTGGCTTCCACCATGCATATTTAAAACTAAATGCAATCATCAAAACCAACAGAAAAATGAATATATAAATCACGGTTAAGACCAGTTATTTTGTCAGAAGATATGTTGCCACACGATCCGCTTCTTTAAAAGCGCTAGGTTCAGCCAATTGCAAAATTGAACTTGATAAAGAAACCAGGCCCTTTTGCAAAATCAAATCTATTGAACCTGTAATCCGATCTTCCTTCAACCGATCCACTTCAATTACCCCGACTTTACAACCCGCGGTGAGAGCCTCGTAAATCATTGAAACACTATCTTCAGTTACCCAAACCGCTTCGGCTTTTTGCATTTCTTCGAAAATCCAACCTTGCGGAGTGACTTCAACTGGGAAAATCTGTACTTTTTCAATATTCTTTAACTGTTTTAATTCTGCTAAAAACGCTTTTGGTGTGCGCCGTGAAGTGGTCAAAAGGATTTGTGAATTTGGATTTTGCTCGACTATTTGTTCAATTCGTTGGAGTACTTTAGCCGCATTCCACTGATGGCGTTTCGAAGAGCCACCCAAAGCGATCAGGATTCGACCATGCTGATGTCGCTCCTCATTCACAATAGGATTTAACGCACCCTGTGTGGTTAGTACTTTATTTGATGCCTGAATACCATCGTGCTGTGGAATTACAGCATAATCAAACCATGCAAACGGCAAGCTTGGCTTCATTAAAATAATGGTTTTGGCTTTGTTATACACTTTGCCTAACAGCCATACTCGAAAATGCGTATGGCTGCCGACGCCAAAAATATAGGTTGGCACGTGTTCTACGGCATGAACTTGATGGCTAAACAGTGCAGAAATAAGTGTCGCTATAGGCAAATCATCAATTGAAATTTCTTGAAATGTGACTGCTTCCTGAGATTGGCGCTGCATGGCCTTAAATAAACCTAGAGCCTGTGAGCGATGTCCTGCTTTACCATCACTGACATAAACAATATGCATAGTCTCGTTCCAAAAAAATTCAATATCTTCAAGCCAATAAAAAAGGCGAAACTTAGTTTCGCCTTTTCATCTTAACCGATCAGCTTATTTTACGTAAGTTAACCAGTGCGCATATTTAGGGTCTTTACCCTGAACCGCATTAAAGAATGCAGTTTGGATTTGCTCAGTGATTGGACCACGACAACCTTCACCAATTTGACGGTCATCATATTCACGGATTGGCGTCACTTCAGCAGCAGTACCTGTGAAGAATGCTTCATCAGCGATATAGAATTCGTCACGTGTAATACGACGTTCAACCACTTCAAAACCAAGGTCTTTCGCAATCGTAATAATGGTTTGACGGGTAATACCATCAAGTGCACCACCCGCGATGTCAGGAGTATGAATCACGCCATCACGAACTAAGAATACGTTTTCGCCTGAACCTTGACATACATAACCTTGTGGGTCGAGTAACATTGCTTCGTCATAGCCAGCATGTGCCACTTCTTGGTGGGCAAGAATTGACAAAGTATAGTTACCAGATGCTTTTGCTTTACACATGGTCACGTTTGGATGATGGTGCGTAAATGAAGACGTTTTAACACGAATACCCTTCGCCATCGCTTCATCACCAAGGTAAGCACCCCAGCTCCATGCAGCAACAACGGCATGAATTGTATTATCAGTTGCTGCAATACCTAATTTTTCTGAACCAATAAAAATAATTGGGCGTAAATAGCAAGAAGCCAATTTATTTTCACGAACCACATCAATTTGAGCTTGTTCTAATGCTGCATGATCAAATGGGACTTTCATTTGATAAATTTTTGCAGAATTTAATAAACGCTTAGTGTGTTCTTTTAAACGGAAAATAGCCGTTCCATTCGGAGTTTCATAAGCACGGACGCCTTCAAACACACCCATGCTGTAATGCAATGTATGTGTTAATACGTGAGTTTTCGCCTCACGCCAGTCAACTAATTGTCCATCTTGCCAAATAAAACCATCACGATCAGCCAAGTTCATGGCACACACTCCAAATTTTTATACACAGTCATTTTTATCCAATGCAAACGTTGCAGTTGGATCAATTAATCTTTGCCATAGCTTGCAAACGACCACTCGGGTATCGTGCCAATCGTCAGCTGAAACTTGCATGGATTGATTCGCAAGTGCTAAACGGTGGCTCTCGGCTCGTTCACGGAGATAAGCTTGAATCAATGCTGTCGCGTCGGCGCTGGATAAGCAATCCGTTCTTGCGGCATCCTCAAGGATTCGTACGTTGTCAGAGTAATGGGCGAGATCGGGATTCGACCCACTCCATGCTAATACTGCATACTGTGCCATAAATTCGATGTCAACGATACCACCTGCATCTTGTTTTAAATGAAAAATTCCATCTTTTTGCTGCTCTTTAGAAGAACCTAGATGGTCTTTCATTTTTTGGCGCATTTTTAGCACTTCTGCACGAACATTGTTCTCATCGCGTGGCTGAGTCAAAATATTGCAGCGCAAGTTTTCAATTTCAATCCGTAAACTGTGCTCACCTGCAATCGTTCTGGCACGTACCAAAGCTTGATGCTCCCAGACCCAAGCATTTTTATGTTGATATTGCTCAAAAGCTTTTAAGCTAGTCACCAATAACCCCGCCTCTCCCGAAGGTCGTAAACGTGTATCCACTTCATACACTCGGCCATCTAGGGTTTGCGTGGTCATTAAGGACATAAATTTTTGTGCAACCCGCATGGCAAATTCAAAGCCACTAATTGGTTTCTGTCCATCAGTATCGGCTTGTTCATCCATATAGTGAATAAACACCAAATCCAAGTCCGAACCATAACCCAACTCGATGCCACCCACCTTGCCATAGCCAATTACCGCAAAAGCCGTGTGATCAATCGAACAACGTTGCCCTTCTGCATCAATTGGATAGCCATGTTTTTTGGCAACAATTTGATATGCCAAATGCAAGGTTGCATTCACCGATACTTCAGCAATATCGGTCAATGCATCCGATACTTTCATCAACGGACTTTCTGCCAAAACATCACTAGCAGCAACTGCTAAGACGTTGGATTTTTTAAATAATCGAAGAACACGCATTTGATCTTCAACTTGATCAATTTCAATTCGAAGCAATTGCTGACGTAGAGAATCTTCCAAATCTTTACGTTTTGGCAGCTCAAAATCCATCGACAAAAACTCGTCCAACAGCACGGGATAATGCGTCAATTCTTCGCAGATCCAAGGACTGACTGTCGCCATTTTCACTAATCGTTGTAATGCCCCTTTACTCTCTATCAACATCACCAAATAAACTGTGCGACGCAGCACCGACTCCACCAAAGGCATGAGACGTAGTAAGGCCACCTGAGGTTTATCTGACTGTAATATCGCTTCAATAAGATGTGGCCAAAAGGTTTTTAAACGCTGTACTGCTTTGGCAGGTAATTTTTTCAGCGCATGTCCATACCAAAATTCGTGAATTAAATTTTTGGCATCATCATCTAAAACATCGTTCAACTGGGCTTCTAAATGACTAAAACTTTCCAGTAACGGATCGGGTTCTTTTTCTTTAATAAGATGCTCAAATTGGTAAATGACTTTGGCGCGTTTCTGATTGAGCACATGCAAAAAATCATCCCAGGTCGCAAAACCTAAAGTATCTAAGATACGTTGGCGAGGTTCAGGCTCATGTGGCAACGATTGGGTTTGCTGATCATTGAGTGCTTGAATCGCATGTTCAATACGACGTAAAAATAAATACGCATCTTCTAAATCAGCAACTGCGGTTTTTTCTAATAATCCGACTTCGCCTAAATGATGCAGACTCACTAAACATTGACGGTCTTGCAGCTCGAGTTTTGAACCTCCATAGATGAGCTGAAAAACTTGAACAATAAACTCTACTTCACGAATTCCGCCTGCACCGAGTTTAATGTCATCTTCGATATTACGACGTAGCACTTCACGTTCGATCATGGCTTTCATTTCACGCATGGCTTCGAAAGCGGTGTAATCGACATATTTTCGGAAGACGAAAGGTCGGGTCATTTCCAGTAACTCGGCGCCTTCTTTACCGCCCGTGACGATACGTGCCTTAATCCAGGCATAGCGCTCCCATTCACGTCCATGCTGGCTTAAATATTTTTCTAATGCCGCATGACTGATTGCCAAGGCAGAACCATCACCCCATGGGCGAAGGCGCATATCTACACGGAAGACAAAACCATCTGCCGTAATATGGTCAAGCAGGTAAATTAATTTTTGTCCCCATAAAATACAGAACTGCTGTACATCGATACATTTTCGACCATTGGTTTCGCCCTGTTCATCAAAGGCAAAAATAAGATCAATATCACTTGAAAGATTAAGTTCCTGTGCACCAAGTTTTCCCATGGCAACCACAATCAGGTCTTGAACTTTCCCCTTATAGCTTAGCGGTTCGCCATATTTCGCAATCAACGGCTTTAGTGCAAAATCTTTTGCCGCACAGATGGATGCATCGGCAAAGTCTGAAAGCTCTCGAGTTAAGGTGACGACATCGGTGAGTTGATTGGCATCTTGCCAAATCCAACGAAACATCAGACGTGCGCGCAGCACACGAATTGCACGCATCCAACTATTTTCATCTTGGATATCGGCGAGGCTGCTTGCGACAAAATGTTGAATTTGTGCCGTACTCAGCGAGGTTTGAAACTGATCAATTGCATAGTCTTGTTCTAAACTGGCCTGATGGATTCCGAGCACCTGTTCAGCATATTGACTGGCACGTAATGTTTTCTGCAATTGCTCCGCATTCATTTCACAAACCCTAGCGTGATTTTTTTCTAGTTATAACAGTTGATAACGCTTAGGGAAAAGTATTTTTAGGCTTTTATACCAATAGATGCGCATTAAAGTTCACTTAAGGTCGCATCTTTTAAGGTCGCATCTTTCTGTGCACTGCTGCTCTCGGTATTTAGGGTTTGATGCAGGCTCGTCGCCTGTGGCAACCAGACTTTAAATTGTGTGCCTTCACCTTCTTTCGAGTTCACCACAATTTCACCCTGATTTAAGTCCACAAAACGTTTACAAAGGACTAAACCCAACCCCGTACCACGCTCTCCTGCCGTACCTTTAATACTAACCGTCAGTTTTTGCTGAAATAAATCATCAATCTGAGCTTGGGTCATCCCCAATCCAGTATCTTGAATAGTGAATACAACCCGTTCTCCATCTCGATCGGCTGAAATCGTCACCACACCTCTACCATCGGTATGGGTAAATTTCAATGCGTTTGACACCAAGTTTTGCATCACTGATGTGATCATATTGATATCTGCATTGACTTTAATACCTTCAGGTACGGCATTGATCAGTCGAATATTTTTCTTCACAGCCAAGCTATTTAAAACATCACTGACGATTTTTGCAGACTGATGTAAATCAAAATTAATCGGGTGATAAACAAAGCGACCACCTTCTGCCATAGCCCAGTTTAATAAGCTTTCTAAAAGGTTATACGTCGACTGTGTGGTGTCATATAAATAGTCTGCAATATTTTGCACACTTGAATCATCTAAGGTATTGCGTTCCTGCGCCAAAACTTCAGAAAAGCCCAGTAGACCATGAAAAGGCGCTCGTAAATCATGAGCAATAATTTGGAAAAATTTAGTTTTACTAAAATTGAGTGCCGACTGCTGTTCATAGGCTTCTTTTAATTCGGCATTTTCAACGCGGAGTTGAATAATATTGACTAGACTTTGTACAAATTCTTCGACAATCTTTAATTGTTTAGCTTCAAATGCAGTGACTTGATCATCAAACAAAATTACTTTACCGATAGATTCTTGGTCATATTTTAAATCGAAAGCGACTAAACGCTGATGCCCTAATCCAAGTTCTTGCATATAGTTGGAATAAGCTTGGTAATTTTCAGCATCGTGATCTATACGAGACTGTTCAGCAAAAAACTGATCGAGACGATCATCATCAGCTTCGGCCATAAAGGCCTTAAATATGTGCTCTGACGCATACCATATATAAGGTTCATTTTTAAATGTGAGGACAGCATTCTCTACTTGCACAATACCACGCGCGAACTTTAAAAATTCTGCAATGCGGTTGTCGTCCGTATAAACCCCCATCAATAAAGACAAACGACAGGCAGTTAATAATTCGGTTTGTGTACCAATATCCAGTAAACGTAAAGCCATCCCGTTGCTCTCCTCAGGGTTTATCTTAAAGATAAAAACCAACTGTTATGTTCAAGATTAATAGCAAAAATAGCCCAAACACTCAATAACAAAACCCAACAAAAAAACAAACATCATTTACGAATGCGCTATTTAATCGAACTTTCATCCAATTAGAAAATAAAAATATCTATAAAGAACATAACATTAAAGGTAAAAAAAAATTAAAACAATAAAATTAGAAACTTAAATTAATTTAAATTTTATTAACTGTTTATTTTAAATCGTACTTTTCGCGTTTTATTCAAACTAAAAACATGACCAAAAGAAATATTTACTTACATAAGACCTAAAAAACTGGGTTTAATTTTCTTTAACTACATCACAAAAAATAGTGAGTTTTATGACTATTCTATGACCAGATTGCTCATCAGGATGCTCGTTTCAGTCAGCTACACTAAATGAATCTATTTTTAAGTTTTTCTATTAGACTAATTTATTAGTATTTATGAGTTGTGAGTATCGTTGCTGCTTTAAACTAGACCTTCTCGCTTTTTCTTTATTAACTGATGTTACGCACGTAAAAGTACTTATGCACTTTTAAAATGATTTTTAAGTCTATTCGACGGAGTCTTACATCTAAGGATTGAATAAAGGGATTAGCCTTCGGCTGGAGGTACTTTTGTTTCGGCAAAATGAGAAGCGAAGCTTCGTAAGGAAACCATCTTGCGGAGCAATGCTCCTCAGCGCAAAACTCGTTCACTACCGTCAAATTATTCAAAGCATCGCAAAAACATTTTTGATTAGAAGTAGTCCTGTCTCAAACACTTGTGGATGACCTTACCGTGTATCGTTCTTTTATTTGAAGCAAATTGCGCTTTGATGGTTACTGCGTAACATCAGTTATTAAACTAAGCTAAAGATTCGATTTATGCTTCTACTGTACATGAACTCATTCACCCAAATGACTGAAGCTAAAAAATAGCCATGCCTTATTCATCAGATATATAAGTTATCGTATAAACATTCCGAGAGCGCTCAAAGTCAAATAGAGCATTGAACTCACGTCGTTCTTTTATAAAGTCACAGATCCTGACTAATTTTCGAACTTACGCACCAAATCTACACCTAAAAGCTAAGGCTTTCGGTTTGACCTGTCCTACGCTTTGCTTTACAACTAAATTTCGAACGAGCCATAAAGAACAGATCAGCCCCAAGAAAACGATATAAATTTAATTGTTCAATAGCTTTAAGCTATGAATAACAAGCTTTCAATATTCCCCTTCTCGGTTTTGCGCTAAAATTGGGCGTCAAACTGCACTTCTTTTGTATCATTTTTCTACGAAATGACCACATCACAGGATCTTGCGTTGACTGAAAAGCAATGAACCCCGATACTTTCATAGTTTTATTTAAGCAAATCGGTTCATAGAGGCGAGCCACAAGCTCGGACCTCAAAGACACAATCTAAAGCAAGGGGCTATATATGGCTGGTGGAAAGTCAACTATCATCTACACACTGACCGACGAGGCGCCATTATTGGCGACTTACTCTCTGCTGCCGATCATTGAAACCTTTACTAAACCTGCTGGCGTTGAAATCGTTAAACGCGATATCTCAGTTGCAGCACGTGTACTCGCTGAATTTTCAGACTACCTAAGCGAAGAACAAAAGGTGCCAAATAACTTGGCAGAGCTTGGACAATTAACCCAAGATCCAAGCACAAACATTATCAAACTTCCGAACATCAGTGCTTCAGTTGGCCAATTAACTGCTTGCATTAAAGAATTACAGTCTAAAGGTTTTGCAATTCCGAACTATCCAGAAAACCCAGCGACTGAGGAAGAAAAAGAAATCAAGGCACGTTATAGCAAATGCCTAGGTTCTGCTGTAAATCCTGTACTTCGTGAAGGTAACTCTGACCGTCGTGCGCCTACTGCAGTAAAAAATTACGCGAAGAAACATCCGCACTCTATGAGCGAATGGAAACAGTGGTCACAAACTCACGTTTCTCACATGGACGAAGGTGACTTCTACCACGGCGAAAAGTCTATGACTTTAGACCGCGCTCGCAATGTAAAAATGGAATTGATCACTAAGTCTGGTGAAACTATTGTTCTTAAGCCTAAAGTTGCGCTTCAAGACGGCGAAATCATCGACTCAATGTTCATGAGCAAAAAAGCACTTTGCGACTTCTATGAAAAAGAATTAGATGATTGTAAAGAAGCAGGCATTTTGTTCTCTCTACACGTAAAAGCGACCATGATGAAGGTGTCTCACCCAATCGTTTTCGGTCACTGTGTGAAGATTTACTACAAAGATGCATTCGAAAAACACGGCAAATTGTTTGATGAGTTAGGTATTAACATCAACAACGGTATGTCTGGTCTTTACGAAAAAATTGAAACTCTTCCGACTTCTCTTCGTGAAGAAATCATTGCTGACTTACATGCTTGCCAAGAACACCGTCCTGCACTTGCAATGGTGGATTCTGCAAAAGGCATCACTAACTTCCACTCACCTAATGACGTAATTGTAGATGCATCTATGCCCGCAATGATCCGTGGTGGCGGTAAAATGTGGGGTGCTGACGGCAAACAGTACGACTGTAAAGCTGTAATGCCTGAATCTACTTTCGCGCGTATCTACCAAGAAATGATCAATTTCTGTAAATGGAATGGTAACTTTGACCCACGCACTATGGGCACTGTACCTAACGTTGGTTTGATGGCGCAAAAAGCTGAAGAATACGGCTCACACGACAAAACTTTCGAAATCGCTGAAGCGGGTGTTGCAAACATCACCGACCTAGAAACTGGTGAAGTGTTGATGTCACAAAACGTGGAAGAAGGCGATATCTGGCGTATGTGCCAAGTGAAAGACGCTCCAATCCGTGACTGGGTGAAACTTGCTGTGACTCGTGCACGCAACTCAGGAATGCCTGCGATCTTCTGGCTTGACCCGTACCGTCCACACGAAAACGAACTCATCAAGAAAGTTCAAACTTACTTGAAAGAGCACGACACTACTGGTTTAGACATTCAAATCATGTCTCAAGTACGTGCTATGCGTTATACACTTGAACGTGTTGCTCGTGGCCTAGATACAATTTCTGTAACTGGTAACATCCTACGTGACTACCTAACAGACTTATTCCCGATTATGGAATTGGGTACTTCTGCGAAAATGCTTTCTATCGTGCCTCTAATGGCTGGTGGCGGCATGTACGAAACTGGTGCGGGTGGTTCTGCGCCTAAACACGTACAACAACTTGTAGAAGAAAACCACTTACGTTGGGATTCTTTAGGCGAGTTCTTGGCGCTTGCTGTTTCTCTTGAAGAAATGGGCATCAAAGAAGACAACGCGAAAGCTAAACTTCTTGCAAATACGCTTGATGCTGCGACTGGTAAATTGCTTGACAATGACAAGTCTCCATCACGTCGTACTGGCGAACTAGACAACCGTGGCAGCCACTTCTACCTTGCTAAATACTGGGCTGAAGAACTTGCTGCGCAAGACGAAGATGCAGATCTTAAAGCGAAATTCGCTCCTCTTGCTCAAGCTCTTGCTGACAACGAAGAAAAAATCGTTGCAGAACTTGCTGAAGTTCAAGGTAAAGCTGCGGACATCGGTGGTTACTACGCTGTAGATACAGCGAAAGTAAATGCTGTAATGCGTCCAAGCGCAACTTTGAATGCTGCTCTTGATGCTGCTCAATAAGTTGATGCAAAACTAACTTAAGTTAGTGATGTAAAAAAACCAGCGCTTCGGCGCTGGTTTTTTTATACCCTCATTTATATAGTGTTATGACAACTCTTTCATTTAATACTTTGCTCTAAATTTTATGAATGTGAGCTATCAAAGGTAGGCTTTTTCATCCAACTACAGCCATAAAATAAGGAAAACCTAAAATGGCAAATTCATGGGGAATACCAAAGCACATAGAAGATGCGGTCTCGGAGCGAGACCTGTGCTGTGTATATTGCGGCAAAAAATTTGGCACTGAAAGAGCCAACAAGAAGTCTTGGGAACACATTATCAACGATATAAGAATTACAACCTTAACCAATATTGCATTGTGCTGTGTTGGCTGCAATGCATCTAAAGGCAATAAAGACTTAGCAACTTGGTTCCACTCTGAGAATGCTCGAAAAAGAGGTGTCAACACTGAGACAATTGCAGATGTCATCAAAGTAGCTTTAGATAGTTAATAAAGCTTTTAAATACTACAAGCCCTATAAGACACCCGATCAATCACATTTGATTATTGTATTGATCTAATAATTTAAGCTTAGCATCTGATTCCACCATGAGTACCCAAACAAAATTCAGGTACTCATCCGAGTACTCATTTTACGAAGTGACCACCTGAAACGTGGCTAGTGAAATCATTGGAAATTTTCTAGAAATTTTATATAAGTCATTACTTTTAGACATAAAAAAACCCCAAGTCTTAATAAGCTTGGGGTCTTTTAGAATTTTGGTCCCGAGGGTCGGACTCGAACCGACACATCATCTCTGATAGTGGATTTTGAATCCACCGCGTCTACCAATTTCACCACCTCGGGAAGGTGTTGAAACGTATAATAAACTGTTTCAAAAACTTGTCAACGCATGATGTTCTCATTTGATTAAAAATAAACCGTATAAGAATTTTTAGATGGATAATCCATCAATTTCAGCGTTAAAACCCAAAAAAGCTTATACTAAGCCAAATTTCATTATCCCCTTTTCAGATTTCTTAACATGCAACTTTCTGACTTTAACTTCAATCTCCCCGACGAACTCATTGCCCGCTATCCGCTTGAAACACGTAGTGCATCACGCCTGCTCCATCTCGACCTGAATGGCGAATATCACGACCATCATTTCACTGACATTTTAGACTTGCTCAATGAAGGTGACTTATTGGTACTGAACGATACCAAAGTGATGAAAGCCCGCTTGAAAGGCAAACGAGCAACAGGCGGTGCAGTTGAAGTCCTGGTTGAACGTATTCTTGACCCGAAAACCGCGCATTGCCACATTAAAGCCAGCAATACACCTAAAGAAGGTGCGGAGTTATTTATTGGTCCAGACGAAGTTAAAGTGACCGTTCAAGGCCGTCATGAAAACTTATTTGTTGTGGAATTTTCACAGCCTATTTTACAAGTTTTAGATTTATACGGTGCTTTACCGATTCCGCCTTACTTTAACCGTGAAGCAGAAGCGATTGATACCGAACGTTATCAAACCGTGTTTAACGACCCAACCAAATTGGCTTCAGTTGCAGCACCAACAGCAAGCTTACATTTTGATGAAGCGCTACTCAAAAAATTGGCAGACAAAGGCGTAAATAAAACCTTTGTTACCTTGCATGTGGGTGCAGGCACATTCTTACCCGTGCGCACCAATGACATTGAAAATCACATCATGCACAGCGAATGGTGTGACGTATCAGAAGAATCTATGGCTTTAATCCGTGAGACAAAAGCACGTGGCAATAAAGTCATTGCTGTCGGTACTACAGCGACTCGCGCGACTGAAAGTGCCGCTCAAGCCAATGGCGGCGAACTCAAGGGCTGGACTGGTGATACACAAATCTTTATCTACCCAGGTTATGAGTTCAAAGTAGTCGATCGTTTAATTACCAACTTCCATTTACCTGAGTCTACCCTGCTCATGTTAGTGTCAGCGTTGTCCAATCGGGATAATATTTTGAATGCCTATCACCATGCCGTCGACAGCCAATATCGCTTCTTTAGTTATGGCGATGCGATGTTAATTGATAACATTAACCACAAATAATCGAACGCTGAAATCATCCCTATGCCGATAGATTCTGTAAAGCATTCCATCCATATTCGTCGCAAAAAGAATGAAGTTGTTTTTCAGAATATTGCTCGGCTATGGGATATAGGCCGAAACGCAAAAACACACCAAGAGCTCCTCGATGGGTTGCACCCTTGGAACGCGCCCATTACGCTCAAATTTGAAAATTTACTGCCGCTGGCTTTAGCCGCACTGGGTATCGGCTTCATGCTGTTTATTGTGATTCAGCCCGATCATGGCTGGGCACAGCTTTGCTTTGCTGCGGGATTGGTCATGGTGTTTTGGGCGTATATCAGCTATGAAAAAGATGATCCGATCGAAGATGTAATTGCATTTTTAGAAACCGAATGCATTGCAAAAAAATACCAACTGGCCTTTAACCGACAGCCTGAATACATTTCGATGCCGCTGAATAATCTACAGTTTATTGGCAATCTTAAACGTATGTTCCCTGTGTTTAAGCAAGGCAGCCTTTCGAATGACATTCAGACCTTCGCCAGTACGGTTTGGGAAGATGAAAATCAGCAACAGCATCAAGTCATGGTCTTTCAATATCACTATGTGAGTGAACTGAAGGTACGCGACAAAGACGGTGATGAAGTCACGGTCAAAGAAATCCATAAAGACCTGTGGGGTGTATTCGTTTTTGATATTGGCATCCATGGGCTTGCCGTATCTGCAACAGGTAAAAACTTTGGCTATCCCTATAGTTTTCCTTGGCACAGCAGCGACATTCAAACCAATCAAAAATTAAAGTTTTATGGCGATAACCAAATGGAAATCGCTAAATTACTCAGCCCGGGCTTTGTACTCCGACTGGCGGATTTTTTTCAAAACCGTGAAGGTGATCTGCTATTTCATCCGAGCCACCGAATAATGTGCTATCTTGGCTCTACAGATTTATTTAAAGTCAGTAGTAAAGCAAAACGAATTCAGGATGTTTCTGCATTGCGTGGACATCTCAGAACCTTTAAATTAAATGCTTTAGAAAATTTGAAAAACGACTTAACGCAGTTTTTAAAATAGATTTCATTCAATAATGTTTTAAATTACGACCTTTTATCTTGAGGATAAAATTTTATGGGGCTTTTGATCTTTGTTTTAATCATCATTGCATTGGTGATTGGTGCAATCATGATTCGCAATAACATTGTCCGACATCACAATGCAACCATTCGTGCATGGTCAGATGTAGCCAGCTATGAACGTCAAAAAATCAAAATTTTAGATGGATTACAGCCTTTGGTTGAGCAATATTCCAATTTTGAACAAGGGACTTTGGCAAAAGTCACTGAACTCCGTCAAAATATTATGAATTTGAACGTAAGCAGTACCGATGTCAGCCAATTACAGCGTATCGAAGCCTTAAATCAAGATCTAATGCGCAGCCTGAATGTTGTGGTTGAAAACTATCCAGAGCTCAAAGCCAATGATATTTATCTTAAAATGATGAATGAAATTGAAGAACAAAACGAAAATGTCGGTGCGGCGATTACTATTTTTAACCGCAACGTCGAGTTGTTCAACAACCACATTCAAGTATTTCCTAACAATATTATTAATACGCTATTGCTGAGTAAAAAAGCGGTTCGCCCTTTCCGCGATCAAGCTGCCAGCCAAAATTTTGATTATCGTCCGAACTTTTAAGTTCGGGCTTTAATGCACAAAAGTAAAAAAAATAATGATGAGGTGATCAAGCACCTCCAAAACTAGAAAGAAAAATAAAATATGCAAAATCAAATTAATGCACTGAAAAATGTGCTGATTCAGGCATTTTTCAAACTCTATGAGCAGCACCAAGACGACCATATTTACGCATGTACGTTGGTGTTCAATTCCTATTTATCCATGGACTATATCACTGTCTCTACGCAGCGTAGTGTTTTTGCCGAAGATGAAGATTCTGCTCAATATCTTGCAGCGCATGATCGATGGAATGTGCCGAAATGGCGCTATCATAGTGCCCTTTCCCTCGACCAAGACTTGGCGCAGTTTAAACTGACATCTGTAAATGAAGTGGGCCATTTAAACCTTGATCCATCTTCTATAAAAAGTACGATAAAGTCTGAATCGGCTAACCATCTTTCAATCTTGCTCAATGCCATACAACAAACAAAAATCGACTTGGTTCAGTCCTACGGCATAGAACTGGACAATATTCTGTTTTTTATCACGGTCCAGACACAGCCCGAAATAGAAATTTATTCAGCTCAGGTTTTAAATACTCCAAGCACACAACTTGACGATTTTCTCAAATCCAAACAACCACTCAAGCTCGACAGCTTACCCAAGCGTATGAAGCTGTCTCAGTATGATAAAGACCTGCTGATTGATTTGGCTCAAATCGTTCAAATACAACCTTATAACTATTTACATGTAGCCAATGAAGTCTATCTTTTAAGCTTAGAAAAAAGCTATGCAACCACGAATCCTTATATTCAAAAGCTTATTGACAGTATCGTGGCCATGACATCGGAACCGAAAGGCACATTTGCGATGGAAAAAGAAGAAATTTTGCAGCGAATTAACCAGTTCTATTTTAATGCCAAGAGTTCAGATGAAACCTTGTCACAAGATGCAATCTATAAATTTACAGACTTAACACCCGACAAAGCTAGCGTTTAACCGCAGAATCAAGGAAAATAGAGCACTTTTAGCACTCTTACCATCAGCGAACTGTTTTTTCGCCTTGATCTGGACCTTGTATGAAGTTTGAAAAATTGGCGCAATCGGGCCGTGCTCGTCGCGGCCGTTTAACCCTTGAACATGGTGTTGTTGAAACACCTATGTTCATGCCTGTCGGTACTTACGGTACTGTAAAAGGCATGCTCCCACGCGACATTAAAGAAATTAAATCCCAAGTTATTTTGGGCAATACCTTCCATTTATATCTACGTCCAGGCCTAGATGTTATTCGTGAACATGGTGGCTTACACCAATTCATGAAATGGAATAATCCGATTTTGACAGATTCAGGTGGTTTCCAAGTCTTCAGCCTTGGCGCTATGCGCAAAATTAAAGAAGAGGGCGTGACTTTCCGCTCTCCGATTGATGGCTCTAAAGTCTTTTTATCTCCTGAAATTTCGATGGATATTCAGCACACGCTGAATTCAGACATCGTGATGATTTTTGATGAATGTACGCCTTATCCTGCGACACATGAAGAAGCGCAAAAATCACTGCAGCTTTCATTGCGTTGGGCGAAACGTTGTAAGACTCAACATCATGACGTGCTGAAAAACCGTAATGCCCTGTTTGGTATTATCCAAGGCGGCATGTACGAAGATTTACGTGATGAATCTTTAAATGGTCTGAAAGAAATTGATTTTGATGGTTATGCCATTGGCGGCTTGTCTGTTGGCGAACCAAAAGAAGAAATGATCAAAGTATTGGATTATCTTCCAGAGAAAATGCCTGCGGATAAACCACGTTACTTGATGGGTGTCGGTAAACCAGAAGATATCGTAGAAGCAGTTCGTCGCGGTGTCGATATGTTTGACTGTGTGATGCCAACACGAAACGCACGTAATGGTCATTATTTTGTGACTGATGGTTTAGTGCGTATTCGCAATGCCAAATATCGTCATGATCAAAGTCCGCTTGACCCACATTGCGACTGCTATACCTGTACAAACTTCACCAAATCTTATCTCTTCCATCTTGAGAAATGCGGCGAAATGCTCGGTTCGATGCTCGGTACTATTCATAACTTACGTTATTACCTACGTCTAACTGAAGCGATGCGTGATGCTCTCGATCATGGCACTTTTGATGAGTTTGTTGAAGACTTTTATCGTCGTCGCGGCATGGAAGTGCCACCTTGTCCTCAAGATTAATTCTTTCAGCATTTGCGCTGATGAAAAAGACAAGGTAAATTGCTGAACAAGTCCAATTTATTTATCAAAGTATTGATAACCAGTTTTTTTAGTTTAGGAAAATGAAATGAGCCTTTTTATTTCTACTGCTCACGCGGCAGGTGAAGCTGCACAGCAACCAAGCATGATGGCAAACCTGTTGATGATTGCGGTATTTGTCGCAATCTTCTACTTCTTGATCTGGCGCCCTCAATCAAAACGTGCAAAAGAACATCGTGCACTAATTGAAAGCCTAGGTGTTGGTAGTGAAGTTGTTTTTGCGGGCGGTTTAATGGGTAAAATCACAAAAATCGAAGGTGATTTTGCAGTTGTTGAACTGAACCGTGGCGTAGAAGTAAAAGTACAACGCGCAAGTGTGATTTCAGTTCTGCCTGAAGGCACTCTAAATAACCTTTAATCAAAAAATAAGTCGTGCACCCGCACGGCTTTTTTCATTTTAAGAAGAAAACGAATGCGTTACCCAGCATGGAAATATCTACTGATTCTAGTGGTACTAGTCATCAGTACATTATATGCCCTGCCAAGTTTGTATCCTGATGAACCTGCTGTTCAAATTTCAGGTGCCAAAGCCGGTACCCAGATTGACCAAAGCATCGTACAAAAAGCAGAGCAAATTTTAAAATCTGAAAATATTGCCAGCCATGACAATAGCTTCACCAATAATGCCGCTTTATTACGTGTTGATTCGAGCGAACAACAATTAAAAGCGAAAGAAGCACTGCGTCGTGGGCTCGGTGAAAATTATGTCGTCGCATTAAACCTTGCGCCTACTACGCCAGAATGGCTACAAAAAATTGGTGCTAAACCAATGAAGCTGGGTCTGGATTTACGTGGTGGTGTACATTTCCTACTTGAAGTGGATATGGACAAAGCCATTTCACAACGTATGGAAACGTCCGCGGCTGACTTACGTCGCCAACTTCGTGACAATAAATTAAAATTCAATAGCTTATCTTTGAACAACAACACCATTACTATGCAATTTGCAAATAATGATGACCGTTCTGCAGCTATGGATTTCCTTCGTCGTAACGGCAATGAATATACTCAACAAGCGGTTGCAACAACTGAAGGTTCAACACTACGTTTAAGCTACACAGATACACGTAAACAAGAAATTCAGTCTTATGCTGTTAACCAAAACTTAACGACTTTACGTAACCGTATTAACGAGTTAGGTGTAGCGGAAGCATTGGTGCAAACCCAAGGTAGCAACCGTATTGTGGTTGAATTACCGGGTGTACAAGATACTGCTGAAGCAAAACGTGTACTTGGTCGTACTGCAAACCTTGAGTTCCGCTTAGTTTCTGACTTAAATGATCAATACATCGATCCATACACAGGTCAAGCAAAAGGCTCATTACCGCCGGGTACAGAAGCTTTTGCTTATGAATCTTTGGACAGCGGTCGTCAATTATTGCTTAACCGTAACCGTATCTTAACGGGTGAACGTGTACAAAACGCGTCATCAGGCTTTAGCCAAGATACAGGTGGTGCTGAAGTAAATATTACTTTGGACACTGCGGGCGGTAAGTTGATGTCTGAAGCTACTCGTAATGCTGTAGGCAAACGAATGGCTGTTTTGTTCATCGAGAACAA
Source organism: Acinetobacter sp. YH16040_T (assembly GCF_024605785.1). Classification (NCBI taxonomy): domain Bacteria; kingdom Pseudomonadati; phylum Pseudomonadota; class Gammaproteobacteria; order Moraxellales; family Moraxellaceae; genus Acinetobacter; species Acinetobacter sp. YH16040_T. The sequence continues at coordinate 2,815,729 of NZ_CP094541.1, forward strand.
ACAAAAAATTAGTTATGTTGCAGATCCTGCAACAGGTACACAAACTGAAGTTCGTACACCTTATACCGAATCTGTAGTCATCAATGCGGCAACGATTCAAGCTGTATTGGGTTCTCAGTTCCGTATTACCGGTCTAGATTCACCTCAAGAAGCATCTGAACTTGCATTGATGTTACGTGCAGGTGCTTTGGCAGCGCCAATGTACTTCGTTGAAGAACGTGTGATTGGTCCGAGTCTCGGTCAAGAAAACATCGACAAAGGCGTATTATCAACTCAAATCGGTTTCTTATTGGTTGCGATTTGGATGGTGGTCTTCTTCCGTGTGTTCGGCTTGATTGCCAACTTTGCACTCGTGGTTAACCTTGCCATGATTTTAACCATCATGTCTTGGATTGGCGCGTCCCTCACCCTTCCGGGTATTGCAGGTATCGTAATTACCATTGGTATGGCGGTCGATGCCAACGTACTGATCTGTGAGCGGATACGAGAGGAAATTAAATGGGGTGCCTCGCCGAAACAGGCGATTGTTGCGGGTTATGATCGTGCGTATAACACCATCTTTGACTCCAACTTAACCACATTCTTGGTTGCTTTCATTCTGTTCGCAATTGGTACAGGCCCAATTAAAGGCTTCGCGGTTACCCTAATGATTGGTATTGTCTGCTCAATGTTCACAGCAATTACTGTGACACGTGCAATCGTACAAATCATTTATGGTAAAAAACGTAACCTGAAGAAGTTGAGCATTTAGGAGATCGAAGATGACTGAAAATACTCAACCGAAACAATACGGCCGTCCTGACAACGAGCGCATTATTCCGTTTATGAAGATTGCCAAACCGGCAGCCTTGATATCGATTATTTTAACGCTCGCAAGTATCTTTTTTATTTGCACCAAAGGTCTAAACCTCGGTTTGGACTTTACTGGCGGTGTGGCAGCAGAGTTGAACTATAGTCAACCAGTAAAATCTACCGATGTGAGCTCAGCGCTGACAAAAGCTGGTTTTAAAGACCCTGTGGTACAAACCTTAGGATCTGACCGCGACCTGATGGTTCGTATGCCAGTTCAAAAAGACATTGAAGCTGAAGACCTAACCAAAGCCATTACGACTGCCGCTCAATTGCCAGGCAATAAAGCAGAAGTACATAAAGTTGATGTGGTTGGTGGTCAAGTCGGTAATGAACTCTACGTGCGTTCTGCGGGCGCTGTTGGTCTTGCCCTACTGCTCATGCTGGTTTATGTCACTATTCGCTTTGAGTTCAAACTTGCGATGGGCGCTGTACTGTCTTTATTCCACGATATCGTGGTGACCATTGGTATCTTTGCTATGATGCAGTGGCCGTTTGACTTAACAGTTTTGGCTGCGCTACTCGCGATTATCGGCTTCTCGCTCAACGATAACATCGTTGTATCTGACCGTATTCGTGAAAACTTCCGTAAGATTCGCGGTGCTGAACCTCTTGAAGTTGTGAACAGTGCTTTGACTGAAACACTTCGCCGTACCATTCACACCTCTATGACACTGTTACTGGTTGTTGTAGCGATGATGGTACTGGGCGGTGATGGTCTGAAATGGTTCTCTGTTGCAATGTTTGTTGGTGTATTTGTGGGTACATATTCATCAATTTACATTGGTACAGCCTTCGCGTTATGGCGTGGCCTGAACCGTCAAGACTTCATTGTACAAGTGAAGCCTGAATTTGAAGAAGAAGAGATTCCTTAAGCCTTTCAACTTATAGTTCAGATCAAAACCCATCTTCGGATGGGTTTTTTTATGCGACTACCTTAAATAAATGGGCTAGGTAAGATCGCAATAATAGGATGTAATTTTTCAATATCGGATTGCAGGAATTCTACCTGTCGTTTTTGGTCTAGACTTGCAAATTGCCATGTATCATCTGTTTGCTGTATCACGTTTAAAATTAAATTTAAGCCATTTCGCAAATATACACAGGCTAGATCCGATCTCTCTACCCCTCGCCGTTCGTCACAGACCACAAGCCAACCCTCTTGTAATATAGGTGCATAATACGACGCTGTGATGCGAATGAAATACAGGTCTTGAGTGTTTTTAAATAATGCTGAATATTGAGATGAATCATTTGAAATCGGTTTTAACGAAAATGCCTGTGTCTCAACCACCTGCATTTCAAAAAGGACCAAGCTTGCTTGCTCCTCAGTGCACTTGTTTTGTTCTATAAACTGAACTTCATGATCTAAACTTCCCTTAATGAGTCCCAATTGTGACTCTAATTCACGTGCAAATTTCTCTCCAATCTGCCGATGACTATTTAATAATTGGGAAATTAAAGGAACTGATAAGCCAAAATGTTCACATACGGCTTTACCATTTTTAAAAGGGCCAATTGACACCCAATGATCGATAGCTCGTGTTAAATTCTGTCGACGCTTTTCAAAAAGCTCTGAAGGGAGCATAAGCACTCAATTTTATAATTTCTCTCCCTCAATATAATAAAAAACCCGCACACAGCGGGTTTTTTTATACAGCTTTATTTTTAGCTACCTTGCACCAATCGACGGGCGCTAATAATGCCAGGTTGTTGCTCTAGACGTGCCAACAGTTTCGACAACTGCGCCAAGCCCTTCACTTCAATCAATAACTTCATATTGGCAATACCATCACTTTCGGAAATCGTATTCACCTGACGAATGTTGATTTGGTCTGAGAAAATCACTTGAGTCAGATCTTTAAGCAAACCACGACGGTCATAAGCTTCCACCACGATTTGCACACTTTGACCACGAGTTGGCTGCATTTCCCAATCCGCTTCAACCGCACGCTCAGGCTCTTGTCCAATCATACGGATATAATCCGGACATGCGACCTTATGGATACTCACGCCACGATTCAGTGTGATATAACCAGCAATCGATTCACCATGCACAGGCTGACAACACTGAGCAATGTGTAGTTCTACATTGTCCAGACCATCAATCAAAATACCATGCGCCGAAAGCGTATGACTTGCACGAGGGTTCAAGGTCGGTTTTAACACCAGTTCAGGCTCATCCTGATCGAGGTGCATATGACGGTTAACCTGATTGATTAAGGCATGTAAGCTAATGTCGCCACTCACCAAGCCAATCAATATATCTTCACCCAATTTCACATTAAAATGATTGCAGTAATCATTCAAATCGATACTTTTCGGGTGAATCGCCAAACGTGACAATTCTTTATTCAGAATCTCACGTCCCACTTCCAAATTTTTACTACGGTCTTGCTGACGGAACCAATGACGTAACTTGTCACGTGCACGAGCCGTCTTGATATACCCCAGTGAGTTTACCAACCAATCTCGGTTCGGCTCACGATCTTTCTTGGTTAAAATCTCAACCTGTTCCCCAGTTTTGAGGGTATAGGTTAAAGGCACATAACGTTGGTTCACTCGTGCCGCATAGCACTTGTTGCCCACCTCAGTATGCACATGATAGGCAAAGTCGAGCACGGTCGAACCGCGTGGTAATTCTTTGATATCACCATCACGACTAAACACATAGATTTTCTCAAAATCTTCAAACTCTTGGATTTGTTCGAAGTTTTCAGAATCTTCATCTTCTTTATGTGCGCTGGCATCATTTCGTTCTTGATAATGTTCAAGCACTGCACGCAAAGAATGTAAGCGATGATTAAATGAATAATCTGTGGTTTTAGAGCCTTCTTTATAGTTAAAGTGCGAACACACCCCGAGTTCAGCTTCTTCGTGCATATTGTGCGTACGAATTTGCACTTCTAAAGATTTGTTCTCTGCAATCACGGCCGTGTGCAGTGAGCGATAACCATTGGCTTTCGGGTTGGTAATATAATCATCGAACTGATGCGGAATATGACGCCAAATCTGATGAACGATCCCCAGTGTATGATAACACTCAGGTACATTATCCACCAAAACACGAACCGCTCGAATGTCATAAAGCTGATCAAAGCTCAGGTTCTTACTCTTCATTTTTCGATAAATCGAATAAATGTGTTTAACCCGACCATTAATCTCGGCCTCAATGCCATGATCTAACAGTTCTTTACGCAACTTTTCTGTTACGAACTGAATATATTGTTCACGCTCTAAACGTTTTTCATTTAGTAAGGATGCAATTTCTTTATAACGTTCAGGTGCTAGATAACGGAAAGCGAGATCTTCAAGCTCCCACTTAAGCTGTGCAATCCCTAAACGGTGCGCGAGCGGCGAGTAAATGGTTAAAATTTCTCGTGCGACACGCTCTTGACGCTCTTTGGTTGAATGCGCTAACTCACGTAATGCATAGGTACGTTCAGAAAGTTTGATTAATACAACGCGAACATCTTCGGTCACCGAAATCAGCATTTTATAAATGCCGGTCAAATGTTCACGCTGGTTATTATTAAAATGATCTTCTAAACGTTTATTTTGCTCAATCAGGTCAGACAACTTACCCATGGCAAGCGTGCCTTTCACCAAAGCATGCACTTGATCGCCAAATTTGCTTTGGACTTCTTCTAAACTGGTTACGCCTTCACGAACACTTCGATACAGCATGGCTGCTGATAACGTATCTTCATCCGCATACAGATGAGCAAGAATATCCGCCATTTCAATACCCGTATAGAAGGTATTCGAGCGATGGTTGACCGTTGTTTCAAGTTCATTCTGTAAGGTCAGATGTGCAACTTCTTCGAGTTGATTTAGAGGAGCCCCGTCAAACATGCCACTCACACGCTCTAGCCATTCAGCCAAATCATGCTGTGCTTGCTCGGCATGTTCTACAGTCGTTTCCTGAGACAGCTCATTGAGACGTCCAGGTAATTGTTCACGTACTGTGACCATACCCTACTCCTAGTTTTCTACGCTTCATAACTTTTAATCGTTTATCTGATTTTCTTTTTCGAACAAAGCAATCGATTCGACATGCCCTGTATGGGTAAACATGTCCATGACACCCGCTTTTTTCAAACGGTAGCCTTGTTGTACCAGCATTCCAGCATCGCGTGCTAGTGTTGCAGGATTACATGACACATAAACGATTCTTTTTGCACCAAATTTGGGCACATAACGCATTATTTCTTCTGCACCAGAACGTGGTGGGTCTATCAATAATGCATCAAATCCTTGTTTTGCCCAAGAATGATGCGAAAAATCTTTTGTTAAATCTTGTGAATAAAATTTCAGTTGCGAAAGGCCATTGTTTTGTGCATTTTCTGCACCACGCTGAACCATTTCTTCACTCCCTTCAACTGCAACGACTTGACCCGTTGAACCCACACATTGAGCAAGTGGTAAAGAAAAGTTTCCTAAGCCACAAAACAGATCTAGAACTCGCTCACCTTGTTGTAACTGAAGCAATTCACATGCCAGTTTCACCATTTGCGGATTAATCGTGGAATTCACTTGCGTGAAGTCTTGAGGATTAAAGCCAAATTCCACAGCAAAGTCACTTAGACCATAGTGCAGACGCATCGGTGCATCGGGATGATCCACGCGATGTAAGCTGTCTGGCCCTTCAGGTTGCAAGTACAGTTGCCACTCTTTATGTAACGCAAATTTTACTAATTGGTTGACATCTTCCGCGCAAAGTTCCGCCGTATGACGAATTAGGAGGGCAATTTCTTGATCTCCCATGGCCAGTTCCATATGCCCAATATCTGCTTTACCTTGCAGACTTTGTAACAATTGTTTGAGTGTGGTGATGGAGCCAAACTCACGATCCAACACCATACAACGGTCAATCGAAGTCAGTTTATTTGACTGGCTTTCACGAAAGCCAACCACAAGCTTATCTTTTGCAGGTAGGTAACGCACACCAATACGTGCTTTGCGACGGTAGTCTTCACGCAATGAACGTAAAGGAGCTAACCATTGATCAGGTTGTATCCCAGCAAAATGTTGCAAATGTGATTGTAAAACATCTTGTTTTAAACGAATTTGCTCGTCGGGATGAATATGCTGCATGCTACACCCACCACAAACCCCATAATGTGGGCAGGCCGGTTTAACCCGTAGAGCAGACTCTTCACTCAGTAATTCCAGACTGTCTGCTTCTTCAAGACGCTTAACGACATTGGTAATACGCGCACGCACCGTTTCACCCGGCAAGGCATAACGGATAAAGACTTTCTTACCGTGTTTTTCTGCAGGATGATCTGGATGCGTCCCAAAGTGCGCTATGCCTCGCCCCTCATGTGAAAGCGATTCAACCTGAAATGTATAAATGGGTTGTTGGGCTTTTTGGGGTTTGGCTTTGTGTTTCATGCGTACCTAATGTGTGGAAGATGGGAAATCAGATTGGGTGAATTCGGTACGTTGCGAGGTTTGCTGCCATACCAATAAAAAGTCAGCGTGTTGCGGCTGAGTTTGTAAATATTGAATCGTACTTTGAATCAAGTGCTGATGATCATTTAACAATAACTGTCCTTTCAGCAACAGCCAGCGTAAATAAATCAACCATGTATTGAGCACATCACCTTCACAGTAGCTGGTCAGTTCCATCCACTGTTGTTCACGCACATATTCAGGCACATGGTAGCCACCATCACCACGTTTACCGGGGAAACCAAGTAAATGTGCTGCATCGTCGAGCTTTTGAAAATGACGACCATGGAACATGGCCATGACATCCATCAAATCTACATGACGATGATGATAACGATTCTGGTAGTTATTATAGCGCTTTTGCGTATCAATCTCGCCCTGATCGAACAAACTTGGTGCAGATAGTCCGTGATACATGGCACGGAACAAAATCACAGGCAAATCAAACTGTGAACCGTTCCAACTGACCAAGGTCGGATGACGCTTTTCAAAAATAGAAACGAATTTTTTTAAAATTTCAGCTTCGCTATTGTCTTCACGGCTAAATGAAAACAACTTCATGCCCTTTTCATCAATCCATAGTCCAGAGATACAGACAATTTCATGCAAGGCCAAACGCTGAAAATCCGTGCCCGCCTCTTGGCGACGCAGTTTAGTCAGCGCAGCATCTAGATCCACCTCAGGCAGATCCAGTCCATACAAATGCGCACCTGACTTCAAATCTGTCAGTGTTTCGATATCAAAAATTAAAACAGGTAAACGCATAAGTACTCACCAGTGCCGTTCGGCCACTGTAATTATTCAGGATCAACAACAGAGAATAGACCAGTAGACAAGTAACGGTCACCACGGTCACATACGATGCAAACAATCACGGCATCCGGATTTTCTTCAGCCAATTTAACTGAAGCCCATACCGCACCACCCGATGATGTACCTGCACTGATACCTTCTGTACGCGCTAAACGACGAGCCGTTTTTTCCGCTTCAATTTGCGGAATATCCATAATACGATCGACACGTGAAGGGTCAAAAATCGTAGGAAGATATTCTTGTGGCCAACGGCGAATACCAGCAATGTTTGAGCCTTCAGACGGCTGTAAACCGACAATTTGAATATCCGGATTTTGTTCTTTTAAATATTTCGAAATCCCCATAATGGTCCCGGTGGTTCCCATAGAGCTGACGAAATGTGTAATTTTACCGCCCGTTTGTTTCCAAATTTCTGGACCCGTAGTGAGGTAATGTGCTTCTACATTGTCCGGGTTACCAAACTGGTTTAGGACTAAACCTTTGCCGTCTTTTTCCATTTGAAGGGCAAGATCACGTGCTTCTTCCATGTTTTCTGATTCGATCAGTTCGGCACCGTAGGCACGCATGGCATCTTTACGCTCTTGGCTAGAACTTGCAGGCATGATCAAAGTCATTTTATAGCCACGCATTGCAGCAACCATGGCTAAAGCAATCCCTGTATTTCCGCTCGTCGCTTCAATCAACGTATCACCCGGTTTAATCTGACCACGCTTTTCCGCTTGCATAATCATGTTATATGCAGGGCGATCTTTGACCGAACCCGCTGGGTTATTGCCTTCTAACTTGGCTAATACTGTTGCTTGAGTATGACTTGCCAGACGTTGTAAACGCACTAACGGCGTGTTGCCGACGTAATGGTCTAATAAAAAATCGTCTGCTTGAAAATCAGGGGTTGTATTACTCATTATTCACACCTATATCGAGGTGCGCCTATTGTATGAAAAAATGCCTTTGCCTGCACCCATTTGCCTCGCTTTTTCGCGAAAGTGATTAAAGCACAATCAGTTTTAAATAATCCATGCTAATATTCGGGGCATAAGGAATAAACTGCTTAAACCATGTCAAATATCAACAAAAAGCTTTTTAAACGCCTACACTTAAATCATGCCTATGGTCAGTTGATTGCACTTATTTTTGTGCCGATCACCATTTTGGCTTGTGTCGGTGCGATGTTGGTAATAACAGAAACCTCCAATGCAGCCAAAGCACAACAAAAACAGATGGCTGTCGCGATCCTGACGCGCTATCAACCCACGTCAGAATCTGCCATAGAGTTGCTCAACCATTATCCGTGGCAATTTGATCAAGCTCGTAATGCCATGCAAAGCATGTTGAACGAAAAACATTTGATTCGTGCTGCGATTTTAGATCTTAAAGGCAACAACCGCCTGAGCATTGGCTTTCAAGATCAAGATATTTGGCCTGCTTTTGACAGTAAAGCGTCTTTTATTGGACCGATTGCACATCAGGGCAACCATATTTATGCCCTGAAAATTTCAGATTCAACCCAGACGCCGGCATGGTTAAGCATTGAACTGGACAATCAACCGCTGCAAATTGCCCGCTATCGCGTGTTAATCGTATTGATTGCAACGGGTTTATTGACGCTCTTATTACTTTTGCTGTGTTTGAATTTTTATTCACGTCGTTGGATCGCACCAATGTACGAAATTCGCATGCAGTTACAACGTTTAAATGCCGACACTCTAGATCAGCACATGATCATTAACAGTACTGGCGAACTTCGTTTATTACAGCGTGATATTGCCAATGTGGTTAAACGCTTACATTTCAGTTTCTTAGAGTTACGTGAACATACCGAACAAACGGAAGATGACTTAAGACGCACGCTTGATACTTTAGAAGTGCAAAATATTACCTACCGTCAAGCACGTGACCAAGCAATCCATGCCAATCAGTCGAAGTCGGTGTTCTTAGCCAATATTTCCCATGAACTGCGCACGCCACTTAACAGTATTGATGGTTTTATTCATCTTTTACTGCGCCAAGGCAACCTCAGTAATGAACAAAATTTATATCTACAAACGATTCGTAAATCTTCTGCGCACTTATTGGCTTTAATTAATGACGTGCTTGATTTCTCGAAAATCGATGCAGGCAAACTAGAACTCGAAACTGCGCAATTCGACTTAGAAGAAGCCGTCTTTGATGTGATGGATATGTTGTCGCCATTGGCAGCACAAAAACACATCGATATGACCTTCTACTATGCGGACAATGTGCCGAAATTTGTGGTTGGTGATGTCCTACGCTTCAAGCAAATTTTGACCAACTTAATTTCAAATGCAATTAAATTCACTCCAGATGGTGAAATTATTGTCCGTGTCCGTATGGAGCATGATGACATCGGTCAATGTCTGCTGCACTTTAGTGTGCAAGACAGTGGTATCGGCCTAAGCGGTACCGACCGTAAGAAACTGTTTGAATCCTTCTCGCAAGGTGATGCATCTGTTACCCGTCAATTTGGTGGTACAGGTTTAGGTCTTGCCATCTCCAAACAATTAGTCAGCCTGATGCATGGACAAATTGGTTTTGAAGATAACCAAGAACGTGCCCCAACAGAAAAAGGTTCAACCTTCTGGTTTACTGCGCGCTTTGTGGTCGATGAAGAAATTGAAATTGTGCATCCACAATTTAGCAATCTACAAGTCGTTTCCTACTTAGCACATCCAGCAACCGCCAATGTCCTGCGTCATTACTTAGAAAATTATGATGTTGAACATATTGAAACGCAGTCGATCCTTGATTTATTTAGTCGACTCAATCAGCTAAAAACCAATGAAAATACCTGGTTGATCGTCGATCACAGTGGTGACTCCGAAGCCTTACTGAAAGAAATTCGTCATCGTTATAGCGGTAACTTAGCGGTTTATGGCTACCAAATGATGCTCGATCCAAGCATGTTGAACGAGTACCGTGCTCGCCCATTGCATCAACCACTCAGCCGTACAGCGCTGATTCAGTTATTGAGTAATGAGCCTTGGTTTGATCAAGAGCAGCATGAAGAATTTAATGGTCAAGGTCTGCACATTTTGGCTGTCGACGACCATTTGCCAAACCTGATTGTGCTTGAAGCCCTGCTCTCTGAGTTAAATGTGAAAACCACCAAGGCTTTGAGTGGACAAGAAGCCATTGAAATCATTCAAGCTCGCCAAGAGCAAGGTTTGGGGGCTTTTGACCTCATCTTTATGGATATTCAAATGCCTGTGATGTCAGGTGTCGATACCACGCGTGCCATTCGTTCTCTTGAGTCGACTTTTGAAAATCATAAGCGCCTTCCAATTATCGCTTTGACGGCACATGCGCTCTCTGATGAAAAACAAAAGCTTCTGCAAAGTGGTATGGATGACTATGTCACAAAGCCCATTCAAATGGATCAAATTATTCAAATCTTGACCCAATGGACTACCGATAACTTTAAGAAAGTGCCGGTTTTAGAGCGCAGTTCAGTGATTGAAGCCCTAGAGCCGAGCATTTTAGATTGGCAACAAAGCTTGCAGTTGGCCGCGAATAAAGAAGACCTTGCAGTCGATTTACTGAAAATGCTCGTCGATAGCTTTGAGCAAGAAATCCATGAAATGGCACAGCTCATCGAAGATGAAGATTTTCCACAATTAGAGCATGTGCTACATCGGCTTTATGGCGCAACCCGCTATGTGGGCGCTCCAACCCTCCAAGAGGTTTCAGGTCAATTTGAGCAATTTGTTTCGACCTTACGTAAGGAACGCCGTAAAGCGGATGACGCTTTTGTCCAAGAAACCCTGAACCGTTTCGATGAGTTAAAAAATGTCATGGCACAAGTTGAACACGCAGCTCAACAAATCTTAGCCAAACAAAATAATTAAGCGCAGTCCGACTAAAGTCAGTGCCGTCTAGCTTCTGTTGTGACTGCACTGTCATGTATCCTGTCAGGGTGCATGCTATGCTCGGGCGCAGAAACAACAAGAGTAATTACCATGGCTTTATTACGTGTAGAAAAAAATAATGGCATTGCAACGGTTTACTTAAACCGTCCAGAAAAACGTAATGCAATGAGCTTTGCATTGCTCAAAGAATTGGTCAGCACCGCTGAAAAATTAAAAAAAGATCGTAGCTTACGCTGTGTCATTTTAACCGGTGAAGCCAATGTATTTAGTGCTGGCATTGATTTGGCTGACCTAAATGATCCGAAAAATCGTGCCTATGCTGCATGGGAACTGTTAAAACCCGGTCAAAGTTTATTTCAAAAAGCCTTTCTGATTTGGCAGCAACTTCCTGTGCCGGTGATTGCCGCACTTGAAGGCTTTTGCTTTGGTGCAGGCATGCAACTTGCCTTGGCTGCCGATATCCGTATTGCCCACCCGAAAACGCAAATGTCGATTATGGAAAGTCGTTGGGGCTTAGTCCCTGATATGGGCTTAACCCGCTCACTCAAAGGTGTGATTGGACTGGATTTAGCCAAAGAATTAACCCTTACAGCACGTATTTTTGACGCAGAATATGCCAAGGATATTGGCTTAGTGACGCATTTAAATGTACAGCCTTTGCTTCAGGCACAGCAGTTAGCCGAAGAATTATCGCAACGTTCACCAGATGCCTTGGCAGCGGCAAAACAAGTGCTAGATGCCATGGAACATAGTCCAAAACGCTCTTTACGCTTAGAAAAAATCTGGCAATTTAAATTACTGCTCGGCAAAAACAGCCAATTGGCACGTAAAAAAGATAAGAACCCAGAGGTTCAGTTTTTACCACGCCAATATAAGTAAAATAGTCACACAGGATAGATTGAGTACAGCACATGGCGTTTGATCGTAATACAAAAATTGCATTTCTAGGTATGGGGCTGATGGGTAGCCGTATGGCCACGCGTCTCATTCAGGCAGGATTTGAAGTTGCGGTATGGAACAGAACTGCCGCTGCGTGTGATGAGTTGATTGCGATTGGCGCGACAGCGCTTCAATTGGACAAGATTGCCCATTATCCTGTGGTTTTATCTTGTCTCGCAGATGATGCTGCTGTTGCCGCGGTGTATGCAAGCATCGAAACCCATTTAGCGGCAGGACAAATTATTGTCGACTTCTCGAGTCTTTCTGTGAATCAATCCCATCAATTGGCTCAAGCTGCAAAGTTGAAACAAGTCACTTGGATTGACTCTCCTGTTTCGGGGGGCACAGCAGGTGCTGAACAAGGCACTTTGGTCATCTTTGCCGGTGGTGATGCTCAAACGATTCAAGATTTGAGTCTGATTTACAATGTTTTATCTCAACGTGTTACCCGCATGGGCGACTCAGGTACAGGTCAAGCCACCAAAATTTGTAATCAGCTGATCGTCGCTGCCAATAGCACGTTAATCGCAGAAGCTGTCGCATTGGCCGAGAAATCAGGTGTAGACACCACGTTATTGGCACCAGCGCTTGCCGGTGGATTTGCAGATTCAAAGCCTTTTCAGATTTTAACCCCACGTATGGCAACGCATCAGTTCGAACCCGTGCAATGGAAAGTTCAAACTTTATCTAAAGACCTGAATAATGCAGTCCAACTGGCTGCCCAGTTTGAATTAAGCATCCCTGTTGCCAGCCTAGCTTTATCGCAACTCAAAGCCCATCAGGACAATGGTTTTGCAGAAAAAGATTTAGCCACCATCATTCAACATGTCGAACAAAACTAACGACTTTCACTTTAGAAGTAAATTGCTTCAAGGACGATATACATGACTCAGCTCGCGGTTAATTTATCCATGATTTTTACCGAAGTGCCGTTGTTAGAGCGTTTTGCTTTGGCTCGTGAACACGGTTTTAAGCATGTAGAAATTCAGTTTCCGTATGAGCTGAGTATTGAGCAAATCCAAACCCAACTCACCATCAATGATTTAAGCCTATGTTTAATCAATGTCCCTGCGGGTGATTTGATGCAAGGCGGTGATGGTCTTGCGGGAGTTCCGGGGCGTGAAAATCAATTTCATCAGGCCTTAGAACAATGCATTCGCTATGCCACTGCGTTAAATGTACCGAGTGTCAATATTTTAGCCGGCAAACAGCCACAAGATGCTGACTTGCTCCCATGTTTAAATACCTTGTCGAGCAACCTCAAACTGGCGTGCCACATGTTGTCTGAACATCATATTCAGCCGGTATTTGAAATGATTAATGGCACTGATATGCCGCGCTTTTTGGTCCAAAATATTGCCCAAGCTCAGGAAATGCTTGAAGCTGTACAACACTCTACTTTGAAGATGCAATATGACTGCTACCACATGGCGATGATGGGTGAAGATATTCTCAGTACTTTGGCAGAAAATATTCAGGATATCGGTCACATACAGTTTGCTGACTGTCCGGGGCGACATGAACCTGACTCAGCGCAGATTCCATTTGCTGAGATTTTTAAATGGTTAGATCAAAGCCAATATACAGGTTACATCGCGGCTGAATACCGACCACGAAGCAACTCATCACATTCTTTTGCGTGGAAAGACAAATACTTCCCTCATTTAGCCAATGGTCAATGACGTGTTGATTTGAAATTCATCAACAAAACCGCTATATTAGAACATGTAAAATTGTCAGGAAATCATACCCTCTATGAATTTAGAACCATCGCCCAGCGCTTCTAATTCTCACGATCTCGCAAATATCAAAGATGTACAAGCTTGTTTAGCTGTTGTACGTGAAGCACTTGAAGATGTAAAAGCCAAAGATATTGTTGAACTTGATATCAAAGCAATCAGCAATGTCGCAGATGCGATTGTAATTGCGAGCGGTACTTCAACTCGTCACATTAAGTCTCTTGCAGACAACGTGGCAGAAGAAGCACGTAAAGCTGGATTCCGCCCGATTGGCGTTGAAGGTGAACGTGATGCAGAATGGATCCTGATTGATCTCGGTTTTGTAGTGGTACATGTGATGTTACCTACAGCACGTAAATTCTATGATTTAGAAAGCTTATGGCGTACAGCTCCAGAAACTGTAGCTTAAGCTTCCAGAAAAAAGCGACCTAATTAGGTCGCTTTTTTTATCCCTTCACTTTATACACGGACAATCAGCTTCATGGTGTTTTACCCCCGACACTAAAGCAGTTGGTGTAAATCCACCTCAGGATAATTGGCTTTAATTTTCAGCTTGGTTTGTGCATAAACTTGGTCTGCACGCATCGGGCCATAAAAGTCACAATACACTTCATAAATGCTCGTTAAAACTTTGGCATAACTGGTCAAGGGCAAAAACTCGACAAAACTCGCCGTATTTATTTGTGCATTTGCCGCAATTGCCAGCCCGATTTCTTCTAATTGCTCAATCACATCTTGGGTGAAATCAGCCTGATCTGTAGATTTCACCGTCAGCATGACTGACTCGATAAAGCCTAAAAAGGCCTCGCTAATCGTTTCTGCAATGAGCTCGTCTTCTTGTACCTGCTCCTGCGGTTTTTCAACCCGTAACAGTTCCTGCTTTTCTAAGGTAGATAACTCATACAAAACTTGCTTCAGCATATCTTTACGATAAAAGCGAAGCTCCTCTGTGGTACAGATATCATTTAAGAAGCGATTCAATACAAATGACGGTTTCATGCTGTACTGCTGTTCCCAGTGCCGTAGCGCACTGTCGAGTAAAGTCCCATGAATAAATTGTTGTAAGCCTTTTTCTAAAGCTTCGCGGCGTTGTGCCAAATTCAACAGTTCGGTGCTCATTGCTTTACTCCTGTTAATGACGTTTAGTCATATCATCCGTTTCAAAAGTCACATCTTTTTGAAACTCGGGATAAGACAATTCAGCATGCTCGGTATAGTCCAAACCCCGTTGTTCATGTTGCTTACTCACCCGTAAGCCACCCAACAATTGATCCAAGACCTTAAATACAATGAACGCAACGCCAAAGCCCCATAAAAAGGCAGCAATCACTCCAAGCCCTTGTATCGCGATGACATCGCCATTAAACATATTATTTTCAAGGAAGATCCCTGCAGCCAATGTTCCCCATGCGCCACAGAAACCATGTACCGTCACCGCATCCACCACATCATCCAGTTTCATTTTTTCCATGAACATTGGCAGGAAGGTCACCATGACACCTGCACATAAGCCGGTGATGACCGCATACAGTGGAGACATCGTTGCACAGCCTGCCGTAATGGCAACCAAGCCACCCAGTGAGGCATTGATCGTACTGCGGATCAAAATGGCTTTAGATCGGATGAGGCAGAGCAACATATATGCAACCGCTGCCGCACACGCTGCAAGATGCGTATTTAAAGCAATACGTCCTACGCTGACATTGGCATTAATGGTCGAGCCTGCATTAAAACCAAACCATGCTAACCATAAAATAAAACCACCTAATGCCACTAAAGGTAAGTTATGCCCCGGTAAATAATGGCTTTGCCCATTGCGTCCAAATCGTCCCAAACGTGGACCCAATACGATAATGCCCGCTAAGGCCACCCAGCCACCCATCGAATGCACCACGGTCGAACCTGCAAAGTCGATAAACCCAAGTGCTTTTAACCAACCATCTCCGCCAAATAAACTGCCCCATGCCCAACTACCAAAGACAGGATAAATCAAACCGGATACAACGGCCGCACTCACCACATAAGCGACAAAATGAATCCGCTCTGCCATTGCACCACTGGCAATGGTGGTTGCCGTTGCAGCAAACATCATTTGGAAAAATAGAAGGTTCCAGTGCCAATCATCCAGTTGATCGGGTGCAAAATGACTGAAGCCAAACCAGCCCGTGGTATTGACCCCAAACATCAGACCAAAACCCACCAACCAAAACACCAGACCACCCAAGCAGGCATCCATGTAGTTTTTCATGAGTACATTCACGGTATTTTTACTGCGAACTGAACCACTTTCGATCATGGCAAATCCGGCTTGCATAAAGAACACCAAGATACCGCCCAGTACCACCCAAATACTGTCGAGCGAGATACGAATTTCTTGAATATTACTGGCGATTTGCGGGTCAACTGCCCATGCAGTCGATGTCAGGACACTCAGAAACAGTGCCATCAAGTATGTTTTTTTCATGATTATTCCCCCAAGAATAACCATGCTGTGCAAAAAGAATACCAAATTTCAGACAATTAATTATTTTTCAATGCATTGCGTCACAAAACCAGTTCGCGACAATATTTTGAATCACTGAGATCGAATTTAATGGAACAAAACAGCTCATCGATCTGTACCTTGGTTTCAAAACACGCATCAATTTGATTCAAGCACCTGATGCGCTAAATATTTGTGCACTTTTAGTGTGAAGCATCAATTAATCAAAAGCCAAGAAAATAAAAGCGAAGAAAACAAAAAACCACCCGAAGGTGGTTTAAATCTTCCTCAATCCCGCTTTATCACAGCGGGACTTTGGCAATATGGATTAATGACCACCGCCATTAATGGCTTTTGTCATATCTTCCACAACTTTCTTCGCATCACCGAAGATCATCATCGTTTTATCGTTATAGAACAAGTCATTATCTAGACCTGCGTAACCTGTAGCCATAGAGCGTTTGATCACCATAATGGTACGTGCTTTATGTGCTTCAAGGATTGGCATGCCGTAAATTGGAGAACTTGGATCGTCTTTTGCCGCTGGGTTCACAACGTCATTCGCACCAATCACCAGTACTACATCTGTTGCTGGGAAGTCTGAGTTGATCTCGTCCATTTCAAGAATGTCTTCATATGCAACGTCAGCTTCAGCTAAAAGTACGTTCATGTGGCCCGGCATACGACCTGCCACAGGGTGAATCGCAAAACGAACTTTTACACCTTGCTCTTTTAAGATTTCACACAATTCCTTCACGGCATTTTGTGCACGACCTTGCGCCATACCATAACCCGGTACGATCACTACGCTGTCCGCATTTGACATCAAGAAGCCAGCATCGTCTGCAGAACCTGAACGGTGATTACGCTGTGCTTTTTCACCATTATCTGCCGCCGCTACTGCTGTACCACCCATTGCACCACCAAACAAAACGTTGATGATTGAACGGTTCATGGCTTTACACATGATGTAAGACAGAATTGCACCCGATGAACCAACCAGTGAACCTGCAACAATCAGCATGTTGTTTTCAAGCGTGAAACCAATCCCTGCTGCAGCCCAGCCTGAGAATGAGTTCAGTAGCGATACCACCACTGGCATATCACCACCGCCTACAGGTGCAATCCATACCCAACCAAATGCAAGTGCAAGAACAGTCATTGCCCAGAAAGCATTCATGTTGCCTGTAGTGAAGAAGTAGATACCACACGCTAACATTGCAAGGAAAATTAAAGCTTGAACAGGTTTTACCCATCCACCCGAAATGGTTTTTGCCCATTTCTTCGCAGCCAATTTACCATAAGCAAATACAGACGCTGTGAAAGTAATCGCACCAACGAAACAGCCTACAAACAATTCAAATAAATGAACTTTGCTCATGTGGGCATGTTCTACACCCGCAGCTGTTAATACCGCTTCATTTCCTGCGAATGCCGCAGTCAATTGGTTGTTATGTAGAATTGCAGCGATCGCAATCAGTACCGCAGCCAAACCGACCAATGAGTGCATCAGTGCCACAGTTTCAGGCATTTGCGTCATCGGAACTGTTTTTGCACGTGCAATACCTACGACTGCACCCAACACCATTGCACCCACAATCATCCAAATCACTGGATGATCTGCGACAAAGAATGTCGTAATTACAGCAATTGCCATTGCGATCATGCCATAACGGTTACCTTGAATCGCAGTTTTTGGACCAGACAAACCACGCAACGTTAAGATAAAAAGAACGGCACCAATCAGGTAGAACCAATCCGCATATTCTTTAATGAATTCCATGGATTAACCCTCTTTTTTCTTTTGCTTAGGTTTGAACATTTCAAGCATACGTGCAGTCACCGCAAAGCCACCAAAAATGTTGATACTTGCAAGGAAAACGGCAATCGCACCTAAAATACTCACCACGTTAATGCTTTGGAACTGTACGCTTGCATCCACAATACCTGGGATACCAACGGTTTGAATCATCGCACCAACGATAATGATCGATGACAAAGCATTGGTTACAGCCATTAATGGTGTGTGTAGCGCAGGTGTTACCCCCCAAACCACGTAGTAACCAACAAAGATTGCCAAGACAAAAATAGTAATCGTTTCAACCATGATGATTCTCCTTAACCACGTTTCAGCAGCACTTGGCCGCCATGAGTGACAAGTAGTGCTTTTTGAATTTCTTCTTCAGGGTTAATTGCGAAGTTCTTTTCGCTATCAAACAGGGTTTCAATGAAATTCAAAACGTTACGTGCGTATAGTGCCGACGCTTCAGTCGAAACTGTTGAAGGAATATTTGGAATACCGAGAATTTTCACACCATTTGCAGTCACGACATTTTCGCCGCAAACAGAACCTTCAACGTTACCGCCAGTTTCAACCGCCATATCTAAAATGATTGAGCCCGGTTTCATTTTAGCAACGGTTTCTGCTTTGATTAAACGTGGTGCGTCACGACCCGGTAATAATGCAGTCGTAATCACGATGTCAGCATTCGATACGGCTTTATCAACAATAATCGCTTGGTCGCGAATGTAGTCTTCACCCGGCATCCAGCCATAACCATTTTTCGCAGCATCAGCTGCTTTTTGTTGCTCTTCTGGTGACATTGGTACGTCTAACCATTTACCACCCAAAGATTCAACTTGGTCACGTGCTGTAGGACGTAAGTCAGTTGCTTCAACTACGGCACCTAAACGTTTTGCTGTTGCAATAGCTTGTAAGCCTGCAACACCTACGCCCATGATCACAACACGTGCAGGTTTCACTGTACCTGCTGCTGTCATCAGCATTGGGAACATACGTTGATATTCTGCCGCAGCCAAAAGCACAGATTTATAACCTGAAAGGTTGGCTTGAGATGAAAGTACGTCCATGTTTTGCGCACGAGATAAGGTCCGTGGCAAAAGTTCCAATGCAAATGCAGACACGTTTTGTGACGCAAATTGGTCAAGTTCGGTGTTGCGGTAAGGGTCAAACATCCCCACAACGGTGGTACCCGCTGTGAGTTTTTGAATTTCGTCACCTTTAGGCGCACGAACTTTCAAAATCATTTGACTACCGGTATAGGCATCATCCGTAATTTTGGCACCAACTTGTTCATAGGCACTATCGATGTAAGCAGCGTTTACCCCTGCTCCACGTTCAATAACGACGCTATGACCAGCGCTGATCAACTTCTTTACTGTTTCAGGCGTCGCAGCGACGCGATTTTCACCGACAACAGTTTCGGCTGGAATTCCGATCTGCATGAGCGTTCCTCAAGCTAATTTTTCTTAAGTAAACATCGCAATCCGCGATGTCTCCCCTCAGGATGTGTTTTTGTACAATTTTTGGATTCTAATTGAACTTTTTTAAAATACTACCCAATATTTATTTAATAAATACCCATATTTTGAACTCATGATTCATGAAAAGAATAGTGCGATATTTCATTTATTCAGTTTTATTTGTCGATTTATTACTCATTTTTATTCCATTTATAACTTTTTAATATTACTTAAGACCAAAAACATAAATAATTTCGCTGGTTTTAGTGCAGATTGTTTCAGTGCGTTGATCATTGTGACATTTTCATTCGACAACTAATGACCTGAACGTGTCGTGAAAAATCGACTTAAGTCAGGTAAAGCCACTCTTTCATGCAGACTGCATCAGCTCGTTGACTCGTTTGACAGTTTTGACGTGCTGACCTGCATTGAAAACTGACTTTTTTCTGCCACAGTCTCGTCAAATCGGTCAGCTTGAATATTCGATGGATTTTTGCGCACGTTTCGGGTTTATTGAGATCTTGCCCTCCCCACCTGATGCTTCGCCTTAAGTCTTAGAATTGACTTTTTTAGCTAAAAAATAATTTTTTGAATATTTAGCATCATGATATCGCTACTGACTTTCTATCCCCAAAAAACACTATTGCACCATTTGTGTGCAATTTTCACCTTAAATGTTTCAGCCTGATATATTTGACCTGCCGAGTCATGTTTAGATTAAAAAATCTCAAAACCAAATTGGTCATTTCTTCCACTGTTTTTCATGTTCTATCTAGCAATCCCTTATGCATAAAGGAATAAGTACTATTCTTTTTTTGCATTTTTACTCACACGATGCATTTTTTATAATCAAAATGATAGTTCAAACTTATCGGATCAATGCTGTCGAATTCGTTCAGTCGTCATGAGGCACACCTTAACTTATGTCAAGAAACCTTAGTCCGCACTTCATCGGTGCAATTTTTGCGCTGATTGCTGCCTTCTTGTTTAGTACCAAAGCGATCTTTATTAAGCAAGCCTATGCACTTTCTCCTCTTGTCGATGCCACTGTCCTCATGGCTTTACGCATGATGAGTGCATTGCCGTTTTTCTTGGTCATTGCATGGCTGAGTCGACGTTCTTATCAAACGATTCAACGAAAAGATTGGGTACTCTTGCTCATTTCCGGTTTAATCGGCTATTACTTTTCGAGTTGGCTCGACTTCCGTGGCTTGATGTATATCAATGCTTCGCTTGAACGAATTATTCTTTTTCTGTACCCCACATTAACTGTACTGGCTTCCGCTGTTTTATTCAAAAAGCCACTGAGTTTTAAAACCATCCTTGCCCTGATTTTAAGTTATGGCGGGACAGTTTTAGTGATGCTACAAGAACAAAATGCCACACCACATGATCAGTACTTTTGGCTCGGATGTAGTTTGGTTTTTGCCAGCGCCGTGTTATTTGCGATTTATTTATTACTCACGCCAGGCCTCATGCAAAAGTTTGGTTCTTTACACTTTACCGGTCTAGCCCTGAGCATTGCCTGCGTTGGGACGATTATTCATTTTCTATTTGCAACACCACAGCCTATCGCCTTGCTCCAACAACTCCCGAGTCAAGTCTGGCTGTATGGTTTAGCGCTCGGACTATTGGTTACTGTGCTTCCAACCATTTTGATGATGCAAAGTATCGTCCGACTGGGGGCTGCACAATCGGCCATGATTGCCTCTATCGGGCCCATTTTAACGATTTTACTGGCCGTCGCGTTGTTGAATGAACACTTAAACCTATGGCAATGGGTCGGTTGCGGTCTGAATATGCTGGGTGTCTTGATGATCAGTCTCAGTAAGAAATCCTAATCGCGAGCTGGGATACTATCTATTCACAGAGAAACACTTTAAGACCTGTTTGATTTTCCTTATAGTGACCACAACAGCGTGGCAGCAAATTCTTTGCATACGCTTCCGCCAAATATCTGGACAATTTATGAAAGCCTCGATCGACATTAGCCATGATAAAACCTTGTTGTGGCTTATGGCTGCTGCATGTGGTTTATGTGCGGGTGCCAATTATTATTGCCAACCTTTAGTGGCTTCCATCCAACAAAGCTTTCAAATTCCACAATCAGAGGTGGCGCTAACCGTCACCTTTGCGCAAATTTCTTATGCTTTGGGTCTACTGTTTATTGTGCCGATTGGCGATATTGTGAATAAAGCCAAATTTATTCCATTACTCATGCTTGGTGCGACTGTCGGTTTAGCCCTCTGTGCTTTTTCGACCAATCTATACATGCTTTGGGCAGGAACCATTATCACGGGGCTATTTTCAGTGGCTGCTCAGGTTCTTATCCCTTTGGTCACTGTTGCGATACGACCTGAAAAAATTGGTGCTGTTGTTGGCTTTTTAATGAGTGGGTTATTGGTCGGCATTCTGCTATCAACCAGTCTCTCTGGCTTATTGTCCTATCTGTTTCATTGGAAATCGATTTACATCCTCAGTGCGCTCTTGATGTTGGTATTAGCAGTCTTACTCAAAAAACGTCTGCCCGTGGTCAGCATCACACGCATGCCTTACAGCCAAGTTTTCCAGTCAATGGGCACATTACTCAAACATGAGCCACGGTTAATTTTCCGTTCTCTAATTGGGGGCTGTGTCTTTGCTGCGATGAGTATGCTGTTTTCCACCATTGCCATGTTACTGACTGAGCCACCTTTTCAATTGGCAGATGTTTGGGTCGGTGTTGTGACTTTAGTTGGTGTGTTTGGAGCCCTTTCGACACAGTGGATTGGCCGTTGGGCGGATATGGGTTTCAACCGAAAATTAACTTGGCTCGGTTGCAGCATCTTAGCCCTCAGTTGGGGACTGCTGTATTTGGGTGGATCGTCCCTCGCCTTTTATATTTTGGGCTATGGTTTAATCAACCTAGGTTTGGCAATGGTGCATAGCTGTAATCAAAATATTATTTTCCAGCTCAACCCGATTGCACGTTCTCGAATCAATTCAATTTACATGACTTTTTATTTTGTCGGTGGTGCATGTGGTTCAGCTTTGGGCGTATTTGCATGGCACCATGGCGGCTGGACCACCACCTGCATGACAGGGATAGCCTTAGTCATTGCTGCTGGATTTTTTGTATTGATCGATCAACTCTATACTGCGCGGCAACTAAAATATCCACAATGAAATGTATGGATCATTACTCTAAAGTCACATTACTATGGCTTTATTTTTTTGAAATTAGCTGACCTGCACCACAGGATAAAAGGGTTTGCCTAAATCCAAGGTTTCTGCATTTTCTAAAAGAATCACCATAAATACTGGTAAGAGTGCCAACAGTATTGTGCAGCCATCTTGAAGTTGTTTGCGATTGACCGAACTTTTATAGGTCGCGCCGCCATGAACCATTTGATTGCGTAGCGTATACATGCGATTGAACAGCACCATTAAAATATCAACGGAATCTTTTTCTTTAAGCGCGCGTAGTACTTTCTGTTTTTCATGCGCCAGGCCCTCTTTGCATGCGTCATGGCTAATTTTTTGATTTTGATAATCCCAAAAGCCCTGATAAACATAGGGATTATCCAAAAACAACCGTATCGGCTGACTAAAACGTTCCCATAAAATATTGTAGATTTTATGCTCTGCATCCTTTTGGCAGATCACATATAAAAACTGCCTTAAGCTTTGCTTGTCCTGCGCAATCTGTAAGTCTTGCGCATATATTGCGTTGAAGGACACCCACAAACTGATAAATTGCAAATCGAGATCAT
This sequence comes from Acinetobacter sp. YH16040_T, assembly GCF_024605785.1. Lineage (NCBI taxonomy): Bacteria > Pseudomonadati > Pseudomonadota > Gammaproteobacteria > Moraxellales > Moraxellaceae > Acinetobacter > Acinetobacter sp. YH16040_T. The sequence continues at coordinate 2,838,911 of NZ_CP094541.1, forward strand.
CTTGAAGATCAATTGACTTTTTCAGCCAACTTAAACCTCGATGAATGCGTAAATTAAATTGGTCGGTATGTTCCGACTTTTTACTTTTAAATATTTCTTCAAGTAGCATCATGCCTGCTAAATTCCAATGGATAATTCGTTTATTTTTCTACCATTTTAACTTAGCGCAATTGTTTACCGGCATGCAATCAAAATATCTCTGTATTCAACTATTTGGTCTCATCTTGTGTGAGATAGGTATAACGTTCTAAAAGACCATTTTCATCAAAAATCAATTCATAAGACATTTTCTTTCCATTAAAAACGGATTCGGCAGGTGTTCCGAAAAGCTCCCATAAACCCACAGTCGCCACATCTGCCGCACCATGCCAAAACGCACGCCCCACTTTACTGGCAGTCGAATAACCTTGGGTAAAGGTATAAATTTCATGGCGTTTGCCATTTTTATATTCAGAGGTGATCGGTGCGCCAAATTCAGCAATCACCAAGTTACGAGACAGCCCTTGTTGAATCATTTCGGTATTTTTCTTGTTTGGCTGCTTACTTGCCATGACAACTGAACAGCCTGTTGTGCCTGACAATGTGAAAACTAAAGCTATTCCTAAGCAGGTCTTTTTCATCATGTGGTATTCCCCAAATTCTTCAAATTTCTATTTTTAATTTTTGATTTTTGATTTTCATCTGCTGTTGATCTTAATTGTTTCTTTCATCTTTTTCATTTTTTTATACGACTATTCGTCTGATTTTTAGAATGATTAGCGCTTGAAAGATTCACATTTATGAAGGTTTCAGACTGAATAATGCTTTAAGTTAATTATTGTTTTGTTGGTGACGAATTCGGTGGAACAAACCAGTTTTTCCAAGAGCTACTATGGCGAGTTTCAATTGCAACGGTAGGGATGAGCTCTTGCTTCAGCATTTTTTCTTGACCCACGGCTTTCGCCAACCGCGCTTTGACCGAGTGTATACACTCACGGTCTTCAAACTCACAGCGGTCAAGGTTGGAGCCACCACAGGGTCCATTGGCTAATCCTTTGGGGCAGGTTTCTGGGCAAATATACAAGGTTTCACCTAAACGACATTGTCCGCAACTTTCACAGCCCACGATGCCATGTTTACTGATAAATTCTGTTTTCAGCAAGGCTGCATCAGCTTTCGGTTTTTGCCATAATTTGGCCGCAAAAATATAAGATCCCACCCCTTTGGCCAGTTTTGAACTAAAAAATAACTCATGCATGACATGCATACTTTTATATTTCAAAACTTGTTCAACTGGAGCTTTATGGTTATTTGCGCCCGTCGGGTGGAAGTTCACATCTACACTAGAGCGCCAAAGCATTTTCAATTTTGCTAAACACTGTTCAAACGTTAATGTGGCAAATTGCAAAATTGCTTTTTGCAACTTCTCTTGCTCTTCCACTTTATGGCAAGCTGATAAATGAACCCCTGCATAGCCCAAATGCTGACACATTAAAATTTGTAAAGCGCATCGGGCATAGACATTTTGTTCAGCTTGTATGGCATCAGTTTGCTGTTCTTGTTGCAAAAAATTTAATACATCTGCTGAAAGCACGATGCCTGCAACTTTTTGCTTGGCCATAAAGCGGGCACGGGCAAATGTCAGCGGCATGACACACGCCAATACAGGTACATGTGGATAATATTGCTGCATATAGTGTTGGTAACTGCTCAACACATCCATGTCAAAGCCCAACTGTGTAATCACATAGTCAGCGCCAGCTTGAATTTTTTTATTCAGTTTAAAATACTGCGCATCCTTTTCTGCTTCTGCATATTTAAACGGATTAAAAGCCACCCCTAAATAAAACCCACCAAAGTCTTTGGCTGCCATGACTTGATTCACAGATTCTAAATAACGGCTCCGTAAACTCGGATCATTTGCCCCATCCTGATGCTGCTTGAGCTTATCGCCACTGAGCAAGAGTAAATTCTCTACCCCATGCTGCTGAGCATCTTTCAGAAAAGTTTGAAAATCTGAGATATCTCGACCTTTCCCCGAATAATGCAGAATTTTTTCAATGCTTTGAGCATAGTCTTGCATCGCTACTAAAGGAGCAATATCCGTGTCACTTTGCACTCGGTCAGCCAATGTCATGCACACAGGAAATCCCGCAAATGTCGTTGGGACGAGATGCGTTTTTTGCATCGTTATAGCCAAATCCTAAAAACTATAGAACAATAGAGATATGGGATATTCAAAAGATTTTAAAGACAAAGTCATAGAAATTATGATTCGAGATGAAATGTCTGTGCGAAAAGCAGCACAGCATTTTAACATCTGTATACAAACGATTCAGAACTGGAAAAAGTCCACTACAAACAAACCTATTCCTGGCCGTCCAGCTAAAATTAGCAGAGAGCAAATATTGAAGGATGTTGAACAATATCCTGATGATTATCAGTATGAGCGAGCTGAACGTTTAGGAGTAAGCACTCATGCGGTATTTAATGCATTACATGCCGCAGGAATATCGCGTAAAAAAAGACGTTAAAGCATCCTAAAGCAGATCAAAATCAACGTCAGCAATTTCAAAATCTCATAGAGTGTTTAGAAGGGAAATTGCCTCTGATTTACATAGATGAAAGTGGTTTTCAAAGTGAAAGTACCAGAACTCATAGTTATAGCCTTCAAGGAACACGTGCTGAAGGTGAATTTAACTGGCAGTTGAAGAATTGCAGTAATGCGATCGGTGCAATTATCGAAAATAGATTGTTGACAGTTGGTGTGTTTAATTGTTCTGTGAATACAGAAGTATTTGAATGTTGGATTGAACAGGATTTATTACCTAAGTTGAAAGAAAGCAGTGTTTTGATTATGGACAATGCGACCTTTCACAAAGGGAAAAGACTTCAGGAGTTGATACGTTGTGCAGGCCATTACATTGTGTGGCTTCCTAAATATAGTCCAGATTTAAATCCAATAGAAAATATGTGGTCACGAGTCAAGGCGATTCGAACTAAGTTTAGAGTTAAAGATATTGATAAATTATTTAAAGATTACTGTAATGATTTATTTGGTATTTAGCTATAGATATTCAAACGAGATACAAAATTGGCGTTGCATTAGATATTGGGAAAATAAAGACATATAGGCAGGCAGTTAAATCTGCTAAGAAACCATACAATAAAGTTTATAAAATTATAGATTAATCACATAAAAATTTAAATTACTTAAGCCACACTTCCGACTTTTTCTAGCCTGACCTTGAATATGTCACGCTAGCAAGACCATGCCCCAAACCACAATTTATGCTAATATTGCGCGCGTCTTGAAATGCGGTTTTTTTCATCGTATTTCAGACAGCTTTTGGTATTTCTTCACCCTTTTCCATTTCGTTCTTCCATCTTGTTCTTTTAAGGCGTGTTTTTTTAATGACTGATCTCCAACCCATTGAAAATAAACTTCAACCACGAATTAGTGTTGCGCCAATGATGGATTGGCAGTAAATATAAAATAATTTTAATTTATTCAATAATTTATAATTTTTATAAAAACCAATAGTTGCAAAATAGTTGCAAGACAAACAAAAAAGATGCCCTCAGTCCGAAGACCAAGGGCATGTATAAAATTGGACCACTTACTTATAACGCTTGCTGTTAAATACGGACTTTGCGAAGTCAATAAACGTGACAATCACTTTCGCCCAACGTTCCCAATTTTGTCCCAAATCAGTCACGAATGATTTAACAAAAGCCAATACCCATGCTTTTTTATCGGCACCTGAATCACGCTCCTTTTCTGCTGCATCCATAGCATTGACAGTCGTTTGAACGATTTCACGACCAACACCATAAGCATCCACAATTGGAGAAAGTGCGCTTGCAATAGTTATTGCTGCCATGTGTTATGCCCCTTTTTCATATTCAATTAGAACTTTGGCCACAGCTTTTGCTGCAATCCAATAACGTGCCTGAAATGCTGCCAATTCAGCTTCATTTGAGATGAAACCTAGTTCAACAATCAAACCGCCAGCATTGATGTATGCCAAACTGCCACGGGCCGATTTGCTCTGATCAATCCAGCCATTATCACCCCGCAATCGACTACCTAAGGCACTGGCCACAGCTGCCGACAAATCTTGAGCCAATTTTTTATCGCGAGGCAGTGCAATTGTTTCAATACCGTTTGCCTGTTTTGAAGCTGCTGCATTCATGTGGAATTCAACCGCAACTGATGAGCCTTTAATCAGTTTTAAAGCCGACGATAACGGATCATTTCGTGTACTCGTACCGTCTGTTTTTGTTGCAATTCCTGCTTCTCGTAAATAAAAAGCCACTGCATTACGGAAATTTGTCACAAGCTCAGATTCTTTGATCTTGCCATTTACTGCACCAGGATCAGAGTTACTATGTCCTGCTGTAACAGCCACAAACCCCAAAGGCTGATGTAAACTTGGCTGATACCACTTTTTACCCAGCCATGATAAAAAGACCATCACACCGCCTGTCACGTAGGCATGGTATTCAACTGGAATCAATTTAAAATCCACTGCCCATTGCAAGCCTGGAATAAGCACAAGCAATAAAAAAGCCCCCAACACAGGGAGCTTTACTGACAAAAATTGCCATGCATTTTGTTCTATAAATTTCATTTACTCATTTCCTCAAGTCGAGTGACTTTTTCTTTAATCAGTGATTGATCTTGATTGATTTGTATAATTGATGAACCTACCCATGCACATAATCCAATGAGTGAACCACCACATAACCCAAGTAGAAAGCGTAGAACCCCAATACCTCCATCTTGTGCTGCTGATTTTTTTTCAAGACTTGAAACCTTCACATCAAGCGCATCGATGTCTTTCCTATTTTCTTCCGCTGCAGTTTTCTGTGCTTCATTGATAAAGGTCAATCTAGTCACATGATCAGATAGCATGCGTATATCTGATTGCATATTATCGATTTTCTTTTCAAGCCTAAGGCCATAACCCTCATTTTCAGACATCCTGCCCCCTTTTCGACATGCAATAAAAAAGCACCCGAAGGTGCTTTATGGTTGAAAACTTTAACTATCAGCAGTTGCCTGTGTGATTCGTGATGAATAATTCCACGAAGTCGGCTTCCACACGTCCCGCGCAGCAACACGCACATAATATGTGGTCGTTGATTGCAAGCCAGTAATCGTGCAAGCATTTTCAGTTCCTGTCCAACGTGCTGCCGTTGCATCAGGATCAAAGTTCGCATTGGTACTGATCCACACCTGGTAATCTTTCAGATCCGGTACTTCACTTGGAATCCAAGTCACTGTGATCGAATCTGCAGTTGCCGATGTATACACGTTCAACAATTGTGGTGGCACTGGATTACTGATATTCAGCTCTGCAAAAGTGCTGACAATCGAACCGTTTTTACTTGCAACACGTACTGTATAAGCACGTTGAATACCGTCGATTTTTGCTTCATCCATGCTGTATGAATAATCGGTATTCGTTGTATCAACAGTTCTAAGCAATACACCATTCGACCAAATCTGAACAATATAACCTGTCGCCCCAGCTGCACTTTGCCATTGAACTTTAAAGCTTGTGCCTTCAAATGCAGACTGCAGAGATAAACCTTTGACACCTGCAGGACGACCACCATTGATTGTGTAACTGTATGCCGTAACTTCATCCAAAGTTTCTTCTTTTTGCTCAAGACCATTGAAGCTTGTGAACTTCAAATAAATCTGTTTTCCCACCATATTTGAGTTGAAGTCATATTCAAAAATGGCTCGGTCAATACGAACAAATGATTCACCTGCATTATGTGTACTTGCATCATCAAAACGGCCACGAAGCATGCCACTTAATGTATAACGCCCTGATCCATCCAAGGTTGCATCGATGTAGTTGATATATTCATCACCGACTTTACACAAGGTTGCATCAACTTCAGCATCCTGCAAAGTCCCGCCAAAGATCTGGCTAGAAGTATTCAATTGGACTTGCATCGATGTGTCATCTGCATCAATGCCTGAAACTAATGTACCGTAACGCGCAGAGCCATAGATAGTGCCGATCATTTCATACGTTGTATTGTCTATACTTGCCCAGACGTTACAGCCACCCCAATTGATCCCACCTGACGCAGCTACCCAGATCTGATTTTTGCCACCGGTTAATTCTAAAGGAGGCTCAAAAATTGCTGGTGCATTGACGTTACCTGGTTCTTCATTGCCACCTTGGTACCCATTCGATGATTGCAGGTCATACTCGACTGCTGAACGAGATCCGACTGCAAGTTCTTCAGCGGTAATCGAAAGCACACCCTCTTCATCTTCCTCTACCCGTGTGATCCGCACTGGAAACTGATTTAAACCCAAGGATTCATCTGTGATGGTCACAATGTCCATTGGTTCAAGTCGGCAGTATTTCCAGCCTAATTCGAACTCATATTCATTTCGAACATACAGTTTTCGCTGTAACAGCAATTGCACCGCATGACGGGCAATTTTCGGCTCACAGAAAAAGTCAAATTTAACTGGATCTTGTGTACGCAGCCCAAACATTTCAATGTTTGCTTGGTCTTTAGCTTCAACTGTTTCCGTGTTGTACTGGTTGAAGCGGTTCACGTACTCAATTTGGCAATGGTTGTATGCATCGGTATCACGGCTTCGACGTACACGTACTGGTTGATCTTCTCCCAAGAAATCGTCATCTGTTAAGTGATAAACCGGTTCAAGATTTGGCGTAAATGTCACGCCATTTCCTGTCACTGCACTGTCACCGTATGAACGGATTTTTAAACCGTCTGGACTTGGTACCACTGCACAATTCACAGCTTCCACAATTTCACTGATGATTTCAAATGCTTCACGTTGTTCTGTCAAAGCGGGACTGATCAACAAATTAGTGGCTGCACAATAGGTTCGAAATTCAGATAAATCTGCCATATTCAAACTAGGTGCTGCACCGTACCGTGGATTTGTAATGAAATCTTCAATCACATCCGCTGGATTGGCATCATGAATTGTTTCTGAAAATGTAATATTGCTGATCACTTCAAAATTATGATTCGATAATGCTGCACTACCACCCAAGTCATAATTTGCACATGCGACATACCCAAGGAATGGATAATGCACTGCCTCATCAGGATGCTTTGAAGCTAAATAGCCCCAAACAGGATTGTGATCACCATCAAAGAGTTCAAAGCCGATCTGATCAATTGGCTTGAGCTGCACACCGCCTTCAGTTTTCGTGACGATCTGTTCTTTATCACGCCAAATGATGCCAATGTCTTTGATCTTGTTTTCACATAGACCCAACATCAAAGAGGCTGAATACGTATAGGTGGTGTTTTTAGTCTTGGTCTTACCCCCTTTACCACCAGATTTAGTGGTTGTCGTATGAGCAGTCGCTTTGAAGTCGCCATACCAAAACATGTTGGCTTCAACGCGATTTTTGCCGTAAATCAATGGTTGTGTCAGACCGTATGCAGATTGCTGAATACGCATCGAATTGATGCGCTTATCAGACGTACTGATCGTTGTGCTTCCAAATATTCCACCCATACTATTCTTTTAGCCTCTTCATACGATAAAAGCCCGCAATTCTGCGAGCTAGACTTCCTTTTGTGCCATCTTGGAGTATTACTCCTTGATGAATATAGGAGTGAATAATCGTTGGCCATTCAACGACAATTGCGCCATGACTGATGCACTTGCCAAAGTGATATAAAACAATGTCACCAGGCTGTGGCTCATCGACTTCATAGCACACCGATAAAACGTGCTCTAAATATCGTTGGCCAAGCTGGTGCATGTGCCAGTCTGGTGGATATGGACGTGGATCTAGGTGATCCATCAAGCCCACTTTTTCATAGACTTCACAAATCAAAGTTCCACAATCCACTCCAACACCTTTAACACGACCCTGATGATGATATGGTGTGCCGAGCCAAGTCATGGCTTCGGCAACGGCTTCGAGATTTCTCATAACCACCTCACTAAAATTAGACAGGCTCAATGTTCTTTAGACCATTGATATGCACAATTGCAATCCCTTTTGCTGCACTCGAACCAGACACAGGATGCAGATGGTCTGTTGTACTTCCACCTAATGCTTCTGTGATGTTGTATGTTCCCCATCCCGCACTTAATGCCACATCAATACAGTGCAAATTTGCACGTTTACAGAACTGTCGAATCGCTTCTGCATAATCATTTGTCGTTAATCCAAGGCTATTTTTTGCAGGGCTAGTCCATCCAGGACGTGATTCATAAGCCGGAATTTCTCCATATGGCGTAGTTGCTACGGCAATTCGTTTTGTTGGCCAACGTGCGAAAGCTTTTATCGCAAAAGTATTTAATGCACCGTAAAACGTCAAAGGATCATTAGAATCTATCACGCCAAGCGGTACATTTTGCGCCCAATCATTTGTGCCACCCATCAATGTGATCAAGTCGAAATCATCAGGTACTGCATTAATTCGAGTATCTTGACACATTGCATTTGTATCACCGACTGCACCACTTATTTTCGTTCCACTTACACCAAAATTTGTCCAAGATAATTGGTGAACACCGACAACAAACCCCTGCCAATGAGCGCCGGCTGTAATACTATCTCCTATTGTCGCCCACTTTTTACCTTTCCATTTCGACACCGCGATTGTGTCAATAGTAATAGGTGTATTATCAATAAATTTTAAAATATAACCGTATGATTCGAATCCTGTTGAAACAGAACCCAACTCAAGCTGAAATAAATTTAAGTCTGAGTGAGATAACGTAAATCGGACAAATGACACACCAGCTGGCACGGTAAATGTTGTTCCAGAATTATTACTTCCCCCAGCTATAAAATTCTTGTTGTCATCAAAAAATGCATGAAAGCGCATCGTTTTATTGGATGTGTACTGAGAGCCAACAGAAACAGCAATATAATCCGAAGTATCATAAGTAGCATTATCTGTAAGTGTTCCAGTCGTACCACTGATAAATTTCCCAATCGTCGCATTACTTTTATTGAACAAATTTTTACTTGGCTGAAGAAAATTTGTCTTACTAGGTATAACAGCTTGATCAGACAATTCATTTTGCCCTATAGATTTTGCTTGAATTGGTACAGTAATTTGTTCACCACTTGAACCAACCAGCGTTGCTTTATATGCCTCGAATGCTGTTGAAACAGAACCCAACTCAAGCTGAAACGTACCTAGACTCGAAATATTTACTGTTAATCGGACATAAGCCGCATTCACAGGTGCTGTAAATGATGTGGTAACACTCGATGAATCATTAATACCACCTTGCAAAATATTCTTTTCTATATCGTAGAAACAAGCAAAGCGGATGCCGTAAAACGAACTTCCGCTTGATCGTGCTGTATATTGCTGCCCTGCAACAATAGGGATGAATGCTGATACACATAAATTAGCATCTGATCCCGTTGAACCATCATGCCCGATGTAAACACCTATTGTTACTGCAGTCCTGCTAAATAAATTTTTACCTACTTGAATGAAATTTACTTTTTCCATTGCAACACCACGCATTGCCAATTTTGAGTTGGAAATAATTGACGGTGGCAGACTATCAGACTGAATAGCCAATCGAAAAGGCTCAAATGCTGTATTTTCTGTGCCTTTCTCTATTTGAAAAGATGGCCACACAGCAGTCGATGCTGAAGCCCTTATAAATTTTGCATTTGAAGGAGCAACAAGAACACGAGAGGTATCGGCACTAGGTGATCCAGAAATGAAAATTCGATTTTCATCATACCAAGCCACATAGTGCTTTGAAGAAAATGCATAGCTTTGACCACTTTCAATACGAATATATCCAGTTGTATTGAAAGACGAATTTGCCTGAAGTTTTCCATTCGTGTTATTTGGGAAATAACCAATTACAACATTATCATCATTTGGATTAAATAGGTTTTTTCCAGAAATACCCTTGATTGTCTTCTCATCCTTTTGATCTACGTAGTCTCTGGCAGCAACATTCTCAGCTAACTGTCCAAGACGCTGCTTCATCTGTGTATTCGTTGCATTTGGATCTGTTAATTCAGCTGAAGTAGGTAAAGGCATTTTCTCACCCCATAAAAAACCCAGCTCAATGGCTGGGTATGGATTAATACAAATTTGGTTAAACAGCGGTTTCAGGCACTGGTATAAATGGCGCGCCACGGAAACGAGCGAAATTGTTAAAACGGTTTTGGCAAGTTTCTAAACGTTTATCACATCCTGGATAAACCTTGATTCGTTGTCCCGCCTGCGGTGCTTCCAACAATGGCAAAGTCAATAACAAAGCACCTGATTCATGCATGCGAATCGTCCGTTTTAGTCCTGCATTGCCACCGTCCAAGAATTCAATCACGCCTTGCGTGAACCAACCTTGCGGCTGATTCACCTGGCATAAAATTCGTGCTGGAGTACTGCCTGCTTCAATCGTTGTTTGCACCATAAAGTTTTGACGTAATAGACCGCATGCCGTGTCAAATAACGTGTTGGTACAGCTTGGCTGATAAAGATTTCGTGGCATTTGCACATTCAATTCATCCAGATCTGACGCGACACTGGCTTGAATTGAATTACGATCTAAGTCAGGCTCAATGATTCGACCTTCAAACAATTTGATGGTGCCGGCACTGGTATCCGTTGGTGTATTCATATCCATAAATATGCGCTCTAACTTAAATCGAGCACCGTCCAGTTGGCCATTATGAAACGCTTGAACAACATTGATACCGTTCCATTCATTATCATCAATACAATCAATACTGATCGATAAATTATCAACCTCAATACCCAGTGACAGGCTAATTCCTTCACGACTGATGATGGGGCCACTCGAACTATATGTTTGACCTGCAACAGTCAAATCAAAGTCATAATTCGTATATCGGAATTCATCACCTTGAACTGTCGTAATGGTGTAGAGATCTGCCATCACGAACTGATCAGCATCAAGTAACGCAATTAGTTTTGCAGAAGCTGCTCTCATACTTTATTTCCCAATGATCCAATCAAGGTGACTTCACCCTTCCATAGTCGATAACTGAACAGCGTGAATGCCTGGCTATCATCAGCAAATCGACAACGATAATAAAAGGTGCCTTTCACTGAAAACTTATGCCCTGCGTTCAATGGCTTTGTTGCTTGAACTACACCACTTTTGCTGACTGTGATTTTTGTATCATCCCAGAACAATTCGTCATCGTTATCGCTCCAAAATTGCTGATTGTCATCTTCATTCCAAAATGTAGGATCAAGATCCATTGCCACTTGAGATTGTGTATTTCCCAATGGCAACTGACCTTTATACAGTTGAAATGAAGTCGTCGTGCCGTCACCATTGAAGGTGCATTCATATTCATTGTCCCAAGGCATTTTGAATAGGAATGAATCAAAGGCACCGCGACGAGCAATGAAGAAATCTTCAATTGCCTGCAGTTCGCCTTTGCGTTCCTGAAGACCTGGCAAAGTCAATGAAAACTCATATTTCGGCACTGCCTGATAACTTGCCCGCAGTTCACGACCACTCACAGAAGTCATAATCTTGGTATTGAACATTGGCTTCCGCGTCAGGTCATAACCAATTCTTAAGTCTGGAAATAAAACGTCAGACATCATTTATCTCCCAAAATTACGTGCATAGCCTTTCATACTTCCAGCAACGTGCCGATTGTGTTTTTTTAGTACACGCTCAACACTCTTACCATCCAAGGCTTGAATGTTATAAATCGGCTGTTGTACTGATGGCATATCGTACGCAGGTTCACGATTGGTTCGACGGATCTCATCGAGCGTGCTATCAAGTTTTGATGATGTTTGCTCTTTCAAGACACGTTCGCCTTTATCAAGCCACCAGCTCCCCTCTTCAGGTACACGATCAATACCGTCATGTGCCATACCGACAGGCTGGAATGAAACAGACCCGATTGCAGCAGCCTGAGCCATTTGTAATGCCACAGCACCCGCTGCCAATCCTGGAGCAATGAATGGACCGACCACTGGAATAGCTGAAGCTGATGTCATTACTGCAGAGAATGTGGCAGGCGCATTCATCATGACTTGAGCAATCGCCATCGCTTTTTGCACAGCAAACATGGCTTGATAAGCTTTGGAGTTTTCACCAAAGACTTGAGCCATGACACCTGCTGCGCCTTGGACATAGCTCATGCCCCATTGCAGTTGCATGTTGGCACGAGAACGGAAGTACTCTTGCTCAATGAACTGCATGCGGTTGTGGTGTGCTTCCCAAATCGCTTCACGTTCTTCAGCGGTATCTGCCAACGCCATTTGAGCGTCAAACAGTTCCTGCGACTGATCTGTCCGCGAAAAACGCTGTTGTGACAAAGCATGATCTTCACCTTGCCCTGTCATGTCTGAATACGTGCCACCCCATGCAGCCATGGCATCATTCACACGAGATCGTTTTTGATCTTCAATGTGTGCCAGATCCAATCTGTACCATGCATCCAATGCTTTCTTTTTCTCTTCAAGTTCTGCTTTATGCAGTCCTTTCGTAGACTCAAGACGCAACTTATCAATATCTAGCTGTTTTCTTAACTTTTCCTCTTCAGCTAAATGGTGCTCAGTAACTTCAAATTCTAATTCAGCAACAAATAGTTTTTGCTTAGCACTTGATAAGTCACGGGCATCTTTGATCATCCGCGTCTTAGCATCACTTTTGAGATATTGAGCATCATTGATACGTTTAATTTCTTTTTCGAGATCCATATTAATACGGTTAATTTCATCACCGTATTCATAGATCAATCGTTGTGCTTCTTCAATTTCACGGTTTTTTTCGCGTTGAGCTTTCGCACCATTTGATGTTGCTTTTGCTAATTTAGATGCTGATTTTTCTGCCTTGTCCTGCTTCTCAACTAATGTGCCTAAACCAGCATTCACACCGCTCGTTGTTTTCTCAACACTACGCAAGGCTGCCATTTGTTTGGCTGTGGTTGAAGCTGTGTTATTACTAATCTGATCAAGTTTGGCAGCTGCTGATTGCATGGTTGCATCTAAATCAGCAACCATCGCATCTTGAATAGATTGCGTTTGGCTAATATTACCCGTAAGAATCGCTTGACCAGTCGCTAGTAAACCACCAACAACTTTACCAACCAATTGAACGGCTGTAGCAGCACCAATCGCAACTTTGGCGACAAATCGCAGACCATCGGCAATGCCATTAGCAACATCAGTAAACTGTAAGCCTTGCTCAGATCCGCTGAAGAACGCCTGTGCAATATCGACAAATGCAGGAATTACAGCCTGCATCAGCTGATTTTTAGCACCTTGTAACTGTAAATCGAGCAAATACATTTGCTCTTTTAATATCTTCGCCTGGGCAATGGTTTCATCGTTCATCACGATGCCGGCACGTTCCGCAGCATCGGAATAAAGCTGCATGCCCTCCCCGCCATTGATCAACAATGGAATGAGATCGGTCATATCTGAAGCCATCGACTCCAGATAGAATGACATCTGTTGTTGTGTCACCCCCGCTTCTTCGAGTTTATCGACATAGAGCTGGAGTGCTTCAGGACCTGAAAGCTTCTGCATTTTCAGAATCAGCTTTTCGGCTGCTGCTGCAGATCCTTCCGTTTTAACAGCGATTTGTTCAAAGAAATCAACCCCACCACCAGCACCGATAGTCGTTAATTCACCCAGCTTTTCGTTGAAGTCCTTCATCATGTCGCTGAGTTTTTCTTGCTCAATGCCATAAGCCTGAGCACCCACCGCCATTTTTTGGAAATCTTGAGTTGTGGTATTAGCACGCAGCGCAAATTTTTCGAGCTCAACAGCTTGATTTGCTGTTTCCCAAGCCATCGCTGATAATGCAATTGCTGCTGAAGCTGCACCCGCAGCAACTGCGGTACCCATGACTTTTGCACTGGATTTAATTTTGTCAAAGGTTGATACAGAGGTATCTTGAGCATCTTTCATTTTTTGCTCAAAATTCGCTGTATTTGCATCCAGCAGAATTTGAATCCGACTTAAAATATCACCTGACATAAATTTCACCCATAAAAAAAACCCCGCTAGAAGCGAGGTTTTCTTTAATTAAAAAATTACCAGTTACATAACTCTCTTATAGGTTTTAGCCTAGTTTCGAGTTCAGTTATGTCAAATTCTAAAACTTGTTCACCAGTTCTATGTGCTTGGTACGAAATTAATAATTTCTGATGACCAATCATTTTCTTTAAATTTCGGACGGGATCTGAAACAAAATAAACTCTCAAATTACCTTGAGCTGTGTCTAAAGTGACATTAAATGGCTTTTCATCATCTAATCTAAATTTTGTAGTTCTTCTTAAAGCATTACCGTATTCAGGACTCAACGGTTGCTTAAAATCAACCAAAACTTCGGTTGAATCATCCTGACACCTAAATGTCATTATTGGTTCTTGCAAAGTAGACCAATCGTTTCCTTTCATTAAAACGTTATTAGCAACAACTGAAACATAAACTCGCTTCTTATCTGTCATTGGGTCTGTTTCAGTTTCAACAAACCATTTTTGCCTAACAGTGCTATTTTCATTTTCGTCTGAAGCTTTTTCATCACCGCCTGATAGCAACGAACCAAATATAACGAGCAGAACTAACCCTGCAAGTATCAAAGCCAACTTAGATGTTTTCTTTGGTTGCTTGGCACCGCACTGTGGACAAGTTGGTGCTTTATCACTTACTGGTGAACCGCATTCTTTACAAGGTTTAATCGCCATTCTAACCCCCTATATTTATAAGAGGTTAGAATATAAACAATTATGAACTTTTGCCAGCAGATACAACTGCAAAATGTGAATAATGACCAACAAATGAACGATCTTCGATACTGACTTGCAAACGTTCATCATCAATCAATTTATCTACGACATATTGTTCATCATCTGGTACCCGAAATTTGTGACGGGCAAACAGGTCAGGAATATGAACTTCATCACCGACCTTGAAATTATGCTTTTGACTTGGCACTTAAAGCTCCAAAAACTGCTTTGATGTTACGCATCGTTTGCTCAATATCAGGTTCAGGCTCTACATATTTATTGCGATTGAACACAACGAAATCTCTTAATGTCAGTTCATTTTTCACTTGTAAATCTGCAAGTGTTTTACAGACATTGGCAAATAATGCATCTTCACGTAGAACACCAATTGGCTCGAATACTGAAAATGCTTTCCAGTACTCGAATTCCTCAGCACTCATACTGCTCATCAACTCGTTTACGGTCCGACCCAACCGCAGTGCGAGCTGAAACATAAACATTAGTTCTGGTCGTTCGCGGAGTTTTTTAGTTCTTGCGGTTCCACTTCTTTATTGGCCTGTTGTGCAATCATTTCAGGCGTTACACCAATCGCTTGTAGTGCCACTTTGATCATGGGATCGGTCACGTAGGTTGGCAGGTTATTAATATCGTCCAATGATAATTTCTTGAAGATATATTCTTCTGTTTCGGGGTCAAACACAGTTGTTTGCAATAAAAGCGCATTACCTTTCGAGTCTTCAAGACTTTTACGCTCATTAAAATATTCAGCACGTTGCTTCATGGTTAATGAGGTTAAGACACCAACACTTCCCACATCTTGAATATCTACGATTTGAGATTGTTTTTTACCAACTGTTGCCAAGAATGCATTTACTAAATTAGACATGATTGCCTCACTTTTATTTTGAATAGATAGAATTTAAAAACCCCGTCGAAACGGGGTCTTTTGAATAGTTTTGCTTATTAGCCTGCAGGAACTTCAGGCGTGTCCACTAATACTGAAACCCCATTTTCAAGGTGATCCACTGCACCAGAAATCGCAATTGTCAGCGCTACACGGTTTTTCTTGGATGCTTCACGCGATGGTGCAAATTTGGTGATCGATCCGCAAAACTTGTACGAAGTTTTTGCTTCATCAGGCAATTTGATTTCCCAATCAAAACAGTCACCAGCAATGAAGGCACGCTCCAGTGTCACCTGCTGATCATCATTAGTCCGTTGAAGTAAGCCCAATTCGATATTGCCGTAATCAATGACACCAGCTGCCAATTTTTCAGCAAATTTTGAAGTCACTGAAGTCACATCATCAGTCGGACGTTCACCTGCAGGTAAAGGCAAATCCAATACATCTGCAATTAATACTTGTGAAGGGAAAAGTGGTGCTCCAGTCACATGGAGTTCGATCCCTTGGGAATCAACTGTTCCCGCTGCGCAATCAGTCATAGTGTCTCCTAACAACTGTTATCAGATTGAGTCATGTAAAAATCGATTTGCTGACAGTGCAGCAAGGTTTCAGTGTCATGTGATCCACGCTCACCCGCTGGCGTGCATTCACAGTACGGATTTTGTTTTGAAAATAATTTTTTAATCTGATTGGCACGCTGTGATGCTTTCAATTTTTCATGATGATAGACATTCACTTGCATGCGGACATAATCAATGCCCGTCCAACCTTTCACATCGTTTTGCGGTACAGTGCTGATGTCCTGAAAAGTGACATAGCCATCTGTCAGGTCTTCACCTGCAGCAATGGGTGCAGGTCCACACTTAAATCCAGCACCACTCAGCAGTGCATTACAAATTTCAATCGCCAGCATCTGCATTCACCTGCTGTTTTTTAATAATGGCTTTAATACGTCTTGCATAACTGGTTTTAAATCGTTCGACGACACGTTCTTTTTGCCCATCAAAGTTGTTTCGAATAAAAGGATCAGCTGCCATATGCGGTGTACCGTATTCGGGAAACCGCCAATAAAAGGCTTTATTCGTCACATAGATGCCGACACCGACACTTTTAGGCAATTTAATCCGCTTAAATTTGATTGATTCCTGAAGCGTACCTGGTTGAACCAATCGTCTTGAATTTTGCGGATTTCCACGTCTACGTGCTCGTGCAGATCCCCGTGAATATCGGTAATACGCTTCCTCTGCCCGTGGTGCATCTGCGACCACATCGGCATGCAACTCTTTTAAAGCGAATCGGCAAACGGATTGCGTCACACTCGTCTGCTTCGCTAGATTGACTAAGCCTTCCAACTTTTCTGTCAGATCGTCTAAGCCTTCAACTTCCACAGACGAATTAATCATATTTTCCCCACAGCACACATGATGCGATGTTTAGCACGACTGACAGGCAAGATGCCGGTAATCGCATAAATGTTTTGGCTGTCTGCATCACGTAACTGATGTGCAGGCAACAAGTCTGGAAAATCTTCAGGTCGGTAATTGATCTGAACGACTAGAGCCGACCCCATTGCACCAGATGATGAAAATGCCGAAGTACTGACAGGAACTTCACCACCGTAAAATTCACCGATCTTGTTCCACACCCATTTTTTTTGACCTGCACTGTCTTTTTCTTCAGTACGTTGCAGTACTTCATATAGATGGTCTAAATCACCTGACTGCATGTCACACCCCCATTTTTCGGTATGGCAACAGGTACATTTCAACTGCTTGGTTGACGTATAAATTGACTTCTGTTTGAGCTGCTCGGTTCTCGTACATATCGGTAATGATCAACAAGGCTGCAATCGTCAAATCTTCATGCAATTCACTATTGACCGTCACTTCTTCAAGTGGTCGATCTAAGAAATTTTGAATATGTTTGAGAGCTGCTTTTGTGAGTAATCCGATGTAATCATCATCACGGTCATGTAGAACACGTAACTGTTTTTTGACAATGTTGGGGTCAATTAAATCACTCATAAAAATAGCCTTTTTGCGACACGAAAAGAGTTAAAAAAAGCAGCCCCAAAGGACTGCTTTTCATTGTTTATCGAATTAAGGACCGACAGGAGGCACAGGCAAGTCACCTGCAACACATGCATCAGGAATTTGAACGCCACAACATGCACGCATTTCTGCACGCAAGGTACCTAAGTTTTTACGGAAGTTGTCTTTATCTTCAGTTGATAGCTCAACTGCGACATCTTCACGAATAAAGCCCGCAATACCTAAAGAAATATTACCAACCCAATATTTACCCAATGTCATTGCTGCTGAAAGCACCACTGGTAAGCCCCAAAGAACAGGCTGAACTGCTGCACCAGGTGAACCAAAAATGTAATGACCATCATCACCTTTTAAACGTTCGATTTTGCCCCAATCTTCAGGATTCAAAATCACCGCTTCAGGCAATAAGCCAGTTGAACCTGCTTTATATTTTGCGCGGCTAATCACATCAACAGCTGTATCATCTGCTTCCGCAGTCACAGTTTCATGGTTGCCAACTTCAAGTAAACCACTGAATGATTTAGCAGTACCACCTGAAACACCATCACCAGCAACGATATAGGCTTCAAGTTTAAGGCGTACACCATACGCCAAACGACCTTCAATATATGATGCCAATGTCGGCATATCTGCCATCGTTTGCAACGAAATATTGATCCAATGCGCCACGGTACCCGCTTTAAGATCTACAACTTCAAAAGTTAAGTTAGATTCTTTCTTTTCAGTACCTTCAGGTGCAAGTTCTGCCATGATTTCATAAGCAGATTCTTGTAGTAATGGCACCAATTCAGCTGTAATTGGTGTGAAGCTAATCCAGTCCAAAATGGTCAATGGACGTTCCACAGTACGACTCAAATCATTTTGAGCCAACGATGCTGTCGCACCCATTCCTGCCAAGGTCACGATGTTACGTGCCTGAACGCCATCCAAACCAAATTTACCGCGAGCACGACAAATGGCATTGGCTTGATCTGCGACTTCTTTATTTCGAATCAGCAACGATGCAACGGTGTCAGGATCCGCACCACGATGTTGAACACCATCAACCAATTTTTGTTGCAGTTCTTCGATTTCACTTGCCAATTTTTTGTTTTCTTTGGCGCGTGTTTCAAGTTCTTCTTGAAGATCTTCTGGCACACCTTCCAAACGCTGTAAAGCATCGTTATAACGTGTGATCAATTTATCCAAATTGGCCATACGTGTCTGAAGGTCAGCACATGCTTGGTTGTAGTCTTCAGCCGTCTGACGATCACGGGCATTCAAGCCCATAAATGGAGAAAGTGGCTGAGCTGATTGAGTTGCCATTGCGCCCATTGCTAAAGCAACTGCAGTTTTTGAAAGTGCTTTCATATTTTTTTCCATGCATAGAAAATGAAAAACCCGCTGTAAGCGGGTCAGGATTTAAAACGAAAATTAAACGGTTATTTGATCCAAGAATGCCAAAGGATCTTTTTTCGGTTCAGTTTTTGGTGGTGGATTTTCTTTTGGCTTATGCACATCGGTTAAACGTGCAATCAGTTTTTTCGAGTAATCCCCAGCCAAACCCAGCGAACGCAAAAATTCTTCAGCATCATCTTCTGATTCAATAGCCTCAATGGTCTGATCATTGATCACACGCGCTGAATCATCTGATGGCTCATCAACAACACTGATTTCATAAATGTCAGCTCGACGAATCTCAATATGAGTGCCTTTATCGTCATAATCCAAATCACCGATTGGGAAAAATGCAATTGAGAATCCATCTACCGTGCCATGTTGGACCATGGCAGTCACATCACTGGCAATGGCTAAGCGTGGTGTAAATTCAAGTTCAACATAAAGACCGACTTCATCTTCTTTAAGAACTGTATATTTACCAATACGCATGGCTAGCTGTGCATCGACATACCAAAGACGCCAACCATGGTTGTAATAAGCATGAATTTTCTTGGTTCCTGCTGCAAATGCAGCACAGACTTCAGCAAATGCACCACGAATGAATTTTTCACCGTGATAATTGATTGAATCCCATTTCACCGCATAACCGCTGATCTTCACGATGCCAGTTTTTTCGTCCTTGTTGATAAATCGTAAGTTATCCGCAACAACAGGCATTCGACGGCATTGCACTTTTGGCATGTTTGGCGAAAACTTATTCCGCACATGCAGTTTATTTTTCATCAGCTTTCGCTCCATAAGTACCTTTTTTCATACGTTCAGCAGTGGTCATATTCACTGGAACCAATAAGAAATCACCATTTGCATCGGGTGCATCACCCTCTTCACGACGGATCTCGTTAGGCGATGCCTGACCGCTAAGAATTCGATCTTTATTCGAGGCAATTCGTTGCAGATAAGACGCTCTCAACAAATCTTTGGTCTTGAACTCAAATTCGTAATCATCCCAATCTTCACGCGGAAGCAAATGAATACGGATACTTTCTTCGATACGTTCCAAATATGGGCGTAAACCAAATTTGTAAAATCCATCGATAATTTGCTCAATACCACTGCCCCATGCGGTTGCACCTTCAGTCAAATACACCAGAATTGGTGGCACACCAAAGTATCGGCAAGCTTCTTCAACTGACATTTTTCGAATTTGAATTAATTCCAGATCCGCTGGTGTTAGACTGATTTTCTCAAATCGCATATCACCTTCGAGTACAGGCATTGATCCATCATCACCATTTACGAGAATATCCATCTCATCACGAATTTCGTTTCTTTGCTCTTTTTTCAACCACTTTGGTGTCAAAATCGCGCCTGTTGGCTTAGCACCATTGGACATCAGACGAGTAGTTTTCTCATTACCAGCTAGACCCACACCAATGGACTGAGCTCCATAAGCAATGGGTGACATTCCCATCAATCCCGTGCCAAAAAGTTTGACATGCCAAATATCCTTTTCAGAATATTCGACTTTCTGACCATTGATTTGACACTGATAAATCGGATTGCCTTTATCGTCTAACTTCAGATCTACTGATCCAGAGTTAATAATTTGAATACTGGTGAGCTTTTTTCCGATGTAATCACGCTTGCCAAAGCTATTGCCTGCGACAAGGTTCAGCATCAGCTGTTCAAAAAACTCAACACGGGTCTGATAACGGTTCGGCTTGTTGTTCAGCAATCGAATCAAGTCATGATCTTTAATTTGTGTTCGCGTTCCATCCTTATTGATCTTGAACATTTGCAAAGGCAACGTGGCCACTGACTCAACAAGAATCTTAACGCAAGCAAAAACAGCACTGAGCGTCATCGCACTATCAAAGTTGACAGGCTTTGCTGTTCTCAAAGTAGAAAGGGGACGATCATGTAATGTCGCCCCCCTTTTGTCTTGCTTTGGTCCCGTTCCGCGAACCTTCAGCTTATCGCGATTTGTTTTATCACGAATTTTCACTTTATCGCGCTTTTTACTCATCGCTTCGCTACCTTAATCATGTCATTCAACCAGTCATCAATGTTTCCATCTTCTTCACCTGGTACCAAGTCGAAAACGTCCAATTTATCCCAAAGCATTGCCCGTGTAGCACCAATAATGGCAGCCACACCAGCATCAATTTTTCGTGCCTTGTCAGGCTTACGTGGGAAAATGTTGCTGTTGTTGTCTTCTTTAACTTCAATATTGCACATACACCAATGCAGCACGGGATTGCCATCATGATGAAGCCTTCCATCACGGATCAACTCTTCCATCCAACGCATGCCGATACTCAACGGATTGACCTTTTGAGGAACTTCAATTGCTTCTAAACCATCGGCAATCAAATTCTGCCCGAATTGCGCTGCATTCCATGGGTCAAAACCAATTTCATACATATTGGCTTGCAAATGACTTTCGATCACATCTTTATAAATCTGTGAAAAGTCAGTGACGTTCCCTGGCGTTTCAATCAGATGACCGCTTTCGACCCAATCCAAATATTCATCTGGACGTTTCTGACCGTCCATTGCACGTCTTTGATTTACCACGTTGGAGTTGATGTACTGATGCGCAAAAATATACCAATGCACACGCCCATCAATCAGTTTTGGGAACCATTTCACATAACCGGCCAAGTCCATTTTGCTTGCCAAGTCTAAGCCACCAAACGAAATACATCCTTTAAAATCATCTTCAGTGACGCTCGGATCTGCAATCAACTCCCATTCACTCGAAGCAATCCAACTGTCTGCACCTTGCACCCATTCATTCAAACTTTTCTGTCTGAATCGGCTTTCCTCAGCAGCGGTTTTGATCTTTTTATATTTGCCTTGCAGGTAATTCGTGTCAAAAGCAACGCCCATACTTGGATTGGCTTTTGGCCAAACCGCAGGATTTCGCCAGTCATCACCCTTATCGATGGTAAAAATGATGCCGAAATAACGTTCTAAATTATCTTTACCATACAAAATATCGACAACTTTACAGCGTTCACGCCAACAGACCCCGATTTTATTGCTGCCTGCTGTGGTAATACCCAAAACCAAAGGCTCACGACGAGCAATGACACCATCTGCCATGATGTCGTAAGTTTCAGAATCCTTATGTGCATGAATTTCGTCAAGAATGGCACAATGGACGTTTTTACCGTCCTTACTGCCTTCTTTGTCTGTCGCAATCGGACGGAAAATACTGTTGTCGTTGCCAGTGGTCGAACGGATCTCATACTGAGTCGTTTCAATACCAAATGTTGCTCTTAATTCAGCATTCAGCAGTACCATCTGCTTGGCATCCTGCCACACAATTTTTGCTTGGTCATAATTGGCAGCTGCTGCATAAACTTCCGCACCCGCTTCACCATCACCACATAACATGTACAAACCGATGGCAGCAGCAAGGGTCGATTTCCCATTTTTCTTGGAAATTTCGACATAAGCATCAGTAAAACGTCTGATACCGTCATCATCTTCCCAGCCGAAAATGTTGCCTACAACAAAAACTTGCCATGGATCTAAGATGAAATTCTTACGTGCTAAAGCACCTTTCCAGTGATGCAAGTTTTCAATGAACGAGCACACATGATTCACGCGCTCTTCACTGAATGAATATGGAAAATCGTGGTCGTTTTCTTGGCGTTTTAAATCATTTAGAAAACGTTTTACTGCTAATTTTTCAAACTTTCCCGCAATTCGTACACCTGTTTGCACGTCTTTGCAGTACTGGTGCATGATTTCTAAATAATTTCTTTCGCTCATGATCGTCTACGCACTGTAAATGCACTCTCTGGTTTAGTTGGTTCAGGCGTTTCAAACCCAAGACCCAATTGCTGACTCTTATCCGTCTGAGCACCACGCATACCACTTCGAGAAGCTGGAGTCAGACCAAATTCTTTGGACAGTCGCAAAATGTCATCATGCAGTCGGTTTCTTAATGTGAACCACACTGATTGGACCTTAAATTTATTTGGTGTCTCATCCACGAAGTCATCAACGGTCTGTAACTTGGCCAAGACAGCCTCATAGTCAGAAATATTTCGGCAGAGCAAAGTAAACGCTGCTCCATCCACTTCACTTAGCAAACCAACTTCAACAAGTTTTGGTCCCAACTCTTCCCAAACTGCATTTGCAACTTTGGTCAAGCCTGCAGGCTTAGGCGGGATTTTTGCCTTTACTGCAACTTTCGGTTGCAGTAGTTCAGATCCAGCTTGGAATGTGAAATCTTTATCAGTCATAAATCACCTCTGATACCCCCCTCCCTTTCGATTTTTTCTCACGGAGAGAAAATTTCATGGGGGGGCGGTCTTTATCGGGAGGTCGGTTTTGACTTTTGACCCCATATCCCCTAAATAAAATTTGAAATTAAAAATCCCTGCCGTTGCTGACAGGGATTCGAAGTGTCGTTTGCTATGGCCAACTTATGCGTTAATGGCTTGCCGTCACCAAAGTCAAATCCATCTTGTACCCGCCTTATCTCAACACCCTGTCGAGCCTATAACGTTCATGAGTTTTGCTTACACATGAGCGTGCCGTCTTTCCGAGCTGTCAACATTGAGACTAGCTAACGTGTGCAGTCTCAGTATGTCTTTTGAAATGTGTGAAATGCAGTTGCTGTATCTTCATACCGTTGGATACTTCGAGAATCTTTTCATTGAGCACATCGAGTACTTCCCATTGATCCTGATCAGTACAACCAAGTCGGCTGAGGATCACATCATTTGCAATGGTCACTGTGTCACCAACTTTGAAAGGATTCATTCGATCAGGATCTATCACAGGCTTGTTCACTACTGGCATCCAAGCCCCGCGATCTTCAGATGCAGTCTTGATGTTATGGTGTGTTTCACATAACGGTTGCCAATTTGATTTGTTCCAGAACAGATCCTTATCGCCCTTGTGTGGAATGATGTGATCGACCACCGTTGCCGGCATCACGTAACCTTTACGACGACACTCAACACACAGCGGATGTTCCAACAAGAATTGGTCACGATGTTTTTTCCACTCGGCATCATAGCCACGTTGATGTGCAGTCCCGCGATCACGATCACGTTGCTTCACTCGACTCTGATGTTTGTCGCAATATCCTTTGTTCGATGCAAAGTCTTTACAGCCCGATGATAGACATGGACGCTTAGCTTTCTGTGGTGCTTTGTTCATGTTTCACCGGAGTAACTTTGATGGAACGTTTAATAATTAATTCACGCAGTTTCTGTGTTGCTTTCAGTTGAATGATCTTGTCCACTGCATGAAGCGCTGTGAGCAATACCATTCGACGTTTAGGCATCTGAACTGAGATGCGAACGATCATCTGATTATTTGCCATGCGGTCATCCTTAAAAAAAAGACTGTATGCCCTGCCCCGCGCCTGACATACAGCCATAAAAAAAGAGCCTCTGGGGAGAGACTCTTAAGAACTTACAGCGCTTTAAATACAGTTTTGCATTGTGGGAAAAATTAACCCAAGTTTGCTTTTGTGTCAATATCTAATTTCACTTAGATTTATTTAGCTGAAAAAATATCTTTTCTTCGCTTAACTTATATTCATCCTGAAAGTCTTCAAGGATTGCATCAATATGTTTAGCGAGATGCTTTCGCACAGTTGAATCACTAAAACCCGAAAGAACCTCACGATTTCGCTCAGTCGGCTTGTAGTTGGCTGGAACTTTACAAAACTCAATAAGCGCAACACGAATAACCGCCAAGTGATACCTATTCGCCAAGCCTGCATTCATAAGCCGAGTATCATACTTACCCAAAAGTACCGTAGCAAACTTTTCAATATTCTCGATTGAGTTCGCACCTAGACACTTTAAACGGACTAAATTGTCTTGAAGTAACGATAATCGAGCATAACTCATTGCCACACATACATCCTGCGCTGTGATTGAACCATGACTACCACCACCAATTGCATCAAAATTCGTTGTTTTAGGATTTAACAATCGCAAATATTGTTCCATTATTCACATTCCTTGTTGATTGTTACGGGTACAGGTCGATTTGTTACGGGTAAATGCTGATTTGTTACGTGTAGAAAGATTAAAAATGTAATAAAAACAATGGTTGTTACAGGTGTTACGGGTGTTACGGGCTGTTTTCTCGCACGTAAGAAAAATATTCTTAGCTTTAGAAATAAGAATTAGCAGATTGAATAATTTTTTTTTCACGCGTGCGCGCGCGCATAAGCCCGTAACAGGTGTAACAAGGTCGCTGAAAGTGAGATGGTGTAAGGCTTTGACAGTGTTACGGGGTATTGATTTAACCCGTAACAGACCCGTAACACCCGTAACAATTATTGATATTTTATAGTGTGTTAGGGACATCATGATCTCCTTTTAACTTAGCACGAAATTCTTTCACTTGTCCACTCAGCCAATCTGCTCTTTTTACGCCTTCAGGTGGATTGGCAGTAAAGACCATGCGCCTTTGCACCTCTTTGCGTCTTTCCTGATAACCAGCTCCAGTGACAACATCCTCATAGATCCGTCCATGCCCTTTGGCCACGACACGCTCAGATGCAATCAAGTTTAAGAACTTGTTAGATGGAATCGCTTTTTCTCCATTCTTATGGCACCACTGACGATAAGCCATGTACAAATCATCTGAGAGACAACAAACAAATGGATGCTCTAATAATCCTACACGCCAATCATCTAAGAATAATTTCCAGCCTGGTAAACCGAACTGAATGATTTTCTGTTTGGCCTTGGTCATTGGTGGCTCAGTGTATGGGGTGAAGTCCGTCAGATCCATCGACAACAAGTAGGTATAGAACGCACTGATTGCTTTGCTGTCAGGTTCAAGACAGTTTTCAATCAATCCTTTTAGGTCATCACCTAATTTTTGATTTGGTTCGAGTACCAAGAATCGACGGTCACGTTCTTCAATAGCCAATGGCTGTACTTCATTGGATAAGAACACACAGTTGATGTGGTTATTCTGCGAATAGCCTGACATAAACTTTTTCTCGATACGGATCTTTTCACCCGTGATCATGTGTTTGATCAGACCCATCATGCCGAACTTAGACTTATTGTTAAATATTTCTTCAAATAGGCAGTACAGCTTACGTTCAGCCCAATCTGTATAAATGGATTCAAGACCATTTTGACCCAATGTGACAGAGTACTTTTCACCATAAATCCGTGTCATGATCTTCTCAAAGAATAGGGATTTACCCGAACCTTGCACGGCACTGCACAGCAAAACAGATGTATTCATTTTTGCACCTGGATGTTGCAGAGGATAAGCTAGCCATTTCATCAGCCATTCATAAGCAGCCGTTTCACGACCACATAAAAATTTGACCAAGTTAATAATTGGTATGCACAGCTCCAACGCATCGGAAGTTTGAACAATCTGATTTTTATCATCCAGCATCGGTGAAATGTCCATGCCGTCATAGGTATTGATCTGACCTTCACTGATATGCATGCTTGGGACAAAAACTAGGTCTTCATGCCAAATCATGCGTTTTTCTCTAGACTTTGCCCATACATCATAAGCACCTGCCCAGTTTTCTTTCATAACATCCGTGCCGACAAGCTCACGACGAAATGTATCCCAACATGCTTTTTTGCCTTCAAGCATAATGAATCGTTCGATCATCTCTTTTGCTTTGAGATGACCTTCATCCGTTGCACGCCCAGCTGCATCATCTGATGAAATGGTTTTACGTTTTGGATGTGAATTCCACTGATCAAAGACTTTCTTGCCACCTAACATGGTCTGAAATGCGGTTTTTTTCCAAATCTTTTTCCCATAATCATCCCAAACGTTGGTTTCCCCTTCGATTAAGCAGAATCGTGCAATCCATTTTTCCATTTGATTTTCAGGTGAAGGCTCAGATTGAGCAGTATTTTCCTGCGAAATACCCGCGCCCCCACTTTGTTCAACAACATCGTTTTGCTCCAAATCGGGATCTTGCCCCCAAAAATTGTTGGTTGCATTACTAGGGGGTTCGGGGGAAATCTGAACAGAAGAAATAGCTGAACGGATCTGCTTTCCGACTTCGTCGAGTCCACAATTGACATGCAAATCGTTGAAGTCTGTATAGACCTTAGAATTCATGCAACGGACTCCTTAATTTGAGTAAAATCAGGCAGTACAATGATTCCACCTGTTGTGGCTTGTGCTTCTTGGGCGTACTTCAAGCCTGTATCTTGTTTAGCACTGTCATCATCAGCGCAGTAGACAAACACGGCATTTGGATATTTTTGGCGCAATACCGCACCTACTTTTGGTAAATTATTGGCAACGAATGAAAGCGCGACTGGATGACCTGTTGCCATGTGAATTGACATGCCTGTTGCATAACCTTCAGCGATGCAAATGATATGAGCATCATATAGATCAGGCTGTACTTCACCGATGACAAAGAAGCATCCACCAGTACGACCACCACTTTCTTGAATAAAAAGTTTTTGGCCATCAGGCGTAATGGTCTGCAAATTCCACATTTTGCCGTGCTCATCGTATGCAGGGATCAGAAGGTTGCCGTCATGCGTGATCTTAATTTTTGGGTCTTTATCAACTTGCTTGTTCTTTAAGTACAAGCTGAATTCACCCTGATAAGCATTGCGGAACGTACTTTCTGCCTTACGCGCAATGTTTTCACGCATCTTTTGCTCAAGTTCCCGTTGCTCTTTTGCACGGTATTCACGTTCTTTACGCCATTTTTCACGGTCTGCATCGGTAATTTTAGAACTATCATCAAGTCCAAGAATTGCACCAACTTCTTTAACAACTTCTGGAAAAGATAAATGTGTGCATTTGCCTATCAGATCCAACCCATCACCACCTTGGCAATGTTGGCAAAAATAATCACCGTTGCCATTTTTATCATCAAAACGAAAGCGATCACGGCCACCACATGCAGGACAAGGCGTTTTCTTTTTCCACTGAACATCAATACCGAACCGCGGGAAAATTAAATCCATCCACTTACCTTCAGCTGCTCGTTTAATGTCTTCAGCCTGTATTTTCTTCTTAGCCATCAAATCACCTGCTCATGTTGCTGCTCTACCATTGCAAATAGTGTTAGTGCCACTCTAATGAGATCCATGACATCTTTTTGAATAATGGCTAATTCATCTTTACTAACCACCCCATCACCAATTGCAGTTGCAATTGACTGTGATAAATCCCCCTGTTCACGTGCTAACTTTCCGATTTTCATGACAAAATCAGCTATATTTAGATTTTCATGTTTCGGCAATTCAAACCAAGCGGCATTACCATGAATGGCACAAATGCTATCCATAATTCGCGCATCTTGAGTTTCCGACAAAACCGCTTCTAAATGATAAATATTAGCTTTATGCGTAGGTGTCGTTGGATTTAACGAACTGCGAAATGTATTGATATTAAAACCATTCTTTTCAGCAATAATTGCCATGATTGAATCATCATTTTGGCGATACACTGCTGCTTTCAATGCCATAGATAATGACAGTACTGTACGTTCTAAACGCTGAGTGCTTGTAAGTTGCATGTTTAAAATTTCCCAATTCATTCATTTTTTTAGTTATTTGCATGAGCTACATTTTGCTTAGACTTAAGCAAACGTTTTGGAGTGCGACCAGCGGCTAATTCTCTGACTTCATACTCGCGATATTCTGGAATATCCTCCCCGTCACGCCATTGCGCTATAGCGGCGGTCGTTAATTCAAGCTTATCTGCTAACTGAATCAATTTTTTAAAGCCCAATAATTCCATTGCTTCTTTACGAGTCATGTTAATACCAAATCTAAGTTGACTTAGATTTAATTAGACACAACTTATCTTTGATAGTCAATAGCTAAGATAGCTTAGATATTTATCTCGGAATTTTTTTATGGAAACCATCGGCTCTCGAATCAAAAAACTCAGAAAAGAGAAAAAGCTAACCCAAGGAAAACTAGGAGATTTAGTAGGCGTATCGGATGTAACTATTGGATTTTGGGAAAAAGACGTTAATGAACCCAAATATGAAAACCTTGAAACGTTATCCAAAATGCTTGATACATCCATTGAATATTTAAAATATGGACAACATGAAACAAGTGAATCCGTTAGAGATTTCAGACCTATCTCAAGAATGCTACCTGTTTTAGATTACGTTCAAGCAGGAAATTGGACTAATGTTCGATCATTACAGCCACATGAAATTGAAAAATGGCTACCTGCACCACCAAATGCAGGGAAAAATAGTTTTTATATGATCGTACAGGGTACTAGCAATGCACCTCACTTCAAAGATGGCGATTATATTTGCATAGATCCAGATATTGACCTAACTTCAATACAAACTGGCGAAATGGTAGTAGTTCGCTGCGATGATGAAGCTACTTTCAAAGCATTGGTTAGAGAACCTAATCGTATGTATTTACAGGCATTAAATCCTAATTTTCAACCTAACATCATCCCCCTTAAAGAAAATTGCATTTACAAAGGCAAATATATTGGAAAATTTGAACCATCTAAAAAATTCTTATAATTCAATTTTATAAAAAATATTTCTAAGATAGCTTAGAAATTTAATTGACATAAAACCTAAGTTAGCTTAGTTTAAATACATTCTAAGTCAACTTAGGTTTTTTTATGAAAAGTTCAAATCCTCAAAAAAATGATCAATTCGATCAAATCATTTTAAGTCGTCTACTCGCAGACGACTTTGCCCAACCACAAATTAAAGACTTTGATTTCTACAAAGAACGTGCTGTATCACAGATACAGACTGCTATTCACAGCATCTACAAATCAAACAATCAACACGAATTTACAATCGCAATTGCACAAGCAAATGCATTCATTGATGCTGCGATCAATTTCGAATTTATTGACTTAACTGAAAAAGCTAAATGGCTTGATGACGTTGCAAAGGCTATGCGTGCTCAATTGATTGAGGAGTATGTATGAACCTATCCATCACCCCTGAAAGCATCGTACCTGAGCAATCAGTCATTGATTCATGGCCAAAACTGCATCGAAAAAAAGGTAGCCATGCTTGCCAAGGGAAATGTCCAAATTATACGGATGAACAATGCTGTCATTGTTTGATTCATGACACTCCAACTGCTGTATCTGATGAAGACAAGCACTTAAACGCAGCTCTAATTTCAATTAATGAGGTGAGCTAATGAATAAATATGTCGCAATTGCAGCCATCGCATTCTGTCTTGCATATCCAATTCTATTACTTGTAATTGCAGTGATTTTTGTAATGTGCAAGTTAAATGAGCACCAAAAGGAGCTTAAAGCGGATCACAAAGCTTTAAGGAAACGGGAGAATCGTTAATGCTTCAATTCACCGATTTAAACCACACTAAGCACATTATCAATATGAGCAATGTGAACAACGTGGTGATCCGTAATAACAATGGTGCGCATGTGATTACTTTTCACATGCCTGGTCAGCATGTGGTACCTGCAACCGTTGATGTAAAAACGGCTGACCGTATCTTCAAGGAACTAGGAGAATTGAAGTGAAAGGTAAATTTGCTCCAGTTATCAACACGTACACGATGCTTGTGTTGCGCTACATGTCTCCAGTGGTACCGCTTGAAAATGTGGTTGAAGACTATTTGAGCCACATGTCACTTGAAATTGCCAAACGTAAAGCAGTGAAACAAGAATTGCCCTTTCCAGTGGTGCGATTAGGTGAAAAACAAAAAGCATCTTGGATGGTCAATTTGCATGATCTTGCTGTGTACATCGATCAGCAAACTGCATTGGCTCAGCACGATCATAAAGCCATGAATGGTGAACAATATGCACATTAATTCAAGCCATGACATTTTGCGCAAAAAATCCGAATCAAGACGACTTGATATTCAGGTTCGCTGGTTCCTGCGCAAGTAAAAAAAGCAGTGTCCAGATCAATTACCTGCAGGCTATTCAGCTCTGAATGATAAACCGAAAGAGACAGGATGGAATAATTCTCAAAATACAATGCGCCAAGCGATGACTGCATCTGTGAGTAGCCATCGACCTTTTTTGAAAGATCGTCAAAAACCTTTAAGTGCAGAACAACAACGATGCAAATTCAACTTTGAAGCAAAGCAAGAAGCCTTGCGATTAGGCAAGGATTTATTTACTGGCAAGTGCCAAAAGCATGGTGAAACAGAGTTTCGTGTATATAAAGCATCTCACAAACATCATTGCATTGCTTGTAGAAGAATTATTCAAGACAAAAGAAAGGAATTAGCAGCATGAATACAGGCGACCATGTGGCAGTGAGTTTTATTTCTGAAAATAGTACTGAATTTTCAGGAATTCATTTTGCAGGGAACGGCATTATTGACCGTCTTGAAGATAATCGAGTGTTTGGCCATTTATACAGTGGCCAACCATTCATGTGTGATCCAACCGATGTATCTGTGAATGTAGATATTCATAACCTGGATAAATACTACCAGTTATTGCTTGAGCTCAAGCTTGCAAGCCATGCCGAAATTGAACTGATCAAATCAAAAAGCTCTGCAGATCCACAGCTACTCAACATGGATGAGTTCGGACTTTATATTTTTGCTCATTTTCAATCACTGATTAATGAAATGGCTCAACAATTTGCTGTTTCAGAATTTCAACGCATTCAGGACGAGTTCACCAATGGCAGAGTTTTTCTTGTTGATGCTTGAGCTGATGCTCTTAGCAAATGGCACTTTATTTATTAAATACAAAATGTGAGAATGGTAATGAAACTCGAAAATGTACAAGAACAGTTATTAGAACTGAGTCCTTTAAAACTCAGCCAACAATTTAATCGTGATGATCTTTTGGATCTACGTGACCAACTCAAAGCCAAACGTGCAGGCTTGATTGAAGCCAAGGACAAATGCAAAAACGGCAATTCAATTGCTTTACTGAATATTGAATTGTCACAAGTCAATTCTATGCTGACCCGCATCAATCAGACCGTCACATTGCTTGATCAAGATGCCAAGATCATGAAGAAAAATAATCACTCAGCGCAGGAGCTGGCGATGCGTTTTTTCAAGGTTGCTGAAAAGGAATTGGATTCAAAGACGTTTAATAAAATTAAAAAAATGGCGGTGGCGTGATGGATAGATCAATTGAATTACAGAGTCTAGTTGAAACTCTTTTAAATAATACAAATGTTTCAATTGAGAAAATTGAAACTGAAGTGCGGAGTAAAGGCTTCAATTTTAAGATTCAGGGAGGTGATGAATCACATGGAACTTATGCAATTTTTCAGAACTATCACAAGTTTTCTGTGGCTATAACTAAATGTCACTGTGGCCACATACATTACCTAGAAGATATGTGTATCAAATGCCATCCTGATTGGGCTATGACTTTTTTGAAAAATGGAAATATCAAAGTAAATCCAGAATTCGTCAAAGAATCATCTAATAAATACGATGATGATTTACCTTGGTGATTTCAATATACTCAAGCCTCTAAATAGAGGCTTTTTTAATGGCTTCAGCAATGCCAGTGGTTTTTGCATATTCAATCGCTTGCTTATATGTGAGCAGATCCTTTCGAATAATATCTAAATTGACATATCGTTTCAGACTATTCCAATCATCGTGCAATGTGTATTGCTGGATCTGTGGTACCGTTAAACCCTGCTCTGCCAAACGTGTTGCTGCCTCATGGCGAAGGTCATGAAAACGTAAATCATCAATGCCGGTTCGTTTCTTAATTTTCTGCCAATGACGTGCAATATTTTCCTCATGTGTTGGGATCAGGTACCGATCATCACCGCCACGTAAAAGCATTTTTTTACGGATTTCAGGCTTGAGTAATTCATCAATGATTTCTGCTGCTTCATCCGAGACCACAAACCATTTGTCATTGTTCTTTTTCGTTGGATGCTTCACTGCTTCCAGGTACCATTTCTTATGCTCACGATCATAGTGCTGAATTTCAAGCCGTGGCAACTCACCCAAACGACGACCCGTGTAAATATCAAGCCACATGATCAAATATAGTGGCGTATTTGAATAATTCTTTAAATGAAAATCCATGTACGCATACGTGGTCAGATCCTGCAATTCTTTGGACGTTGGCAACCGGTTACGCTCTTCAGATTCTGAAATGACACGGGACTTTCTCAGACCTTTGACTGCTTTTTCATATTCATTGAAGTCGATCTCGACACCCCAAAGCAATTCTGCATGATCCAATACTGATTTGATGCACTGGAACTCGAAAAGAATAGTACTAGGCTCAACAGGATCTAAATCATAATTTTCATTCTTATAGCCGTCACGTCTACGCAAAGCATGTTGTGCATAATCAGTACGCTTCAGATCTGCCAAAGACTTTTGAGAAATATCGAACTTTTTCAGCATCTCAAGAGTAAATGCCTTAGTCCTGCCATAGTCTGAAATTTCAGATTTATACCTGGTAATTGCCGATGCCAAAGACATGGCTGCAGATGCCACAGCATCTTTGTCTGTTGACAACAAGTGAGGATTCTTTTCTAATCTGTCCTCTTCTCTTTTTAGCCACGCTTTTGCCAAAGCTCTCGTACTAAATGTTTCAGTATCAAAGTACTCGATACCCTCACTTGGCTTGCGAATATTGATCACAGCCTTGTATCTGGTACCTTTAGTTTTGGATTTTAACTCTGTGATATAGCCCATGCTTGCAACTATTTCTCAAATGAACGGGGAATGGTTGCAAATATAGTTGCAAGAGTTGCAAAAAGATAGGAAAAGATACAAATTTATCGTAAATGATACGAATGCTCATAGGTGCTTAAATGACTGATTTAAAACAAAACACTGATATATCAAGGCTTCCACGTATATCCGTTGCACCTATGATGGATTGGACGACTCGTGACTATCGTTTCTTTGCACGTTTGTTTAACCCTAATGTGATTCTCTACACCGAGATGGTCACCACAGGTGCGATTTTATTTGGTGGTGCGAATCGTCATTTGGACTATAACAACGAAGAACACCCGATTGTGTTACAGCTTGGCGGTTCAAATCCTAAAGATTTAGCAACTTGTACCAAGATGGCACAGGACTGGGGCTATGATGAAGTGAACCTCAATGTCGGCTGTCCGAGTGACCGCGTTCAGAACAATAAAATTGGTGCATGCTTGATGGCAGAGCCTGATTTGGTGGCTGAATGTATTGCTGAAATGCGAAATGCTGTTGATATTCCAGTGACCGTGAAACACCGCATCGGGATTGATGACATGCAGTCTTATGAAGAAATGCTGCATTTTGTCGATACCGTGGCAAAGACTGGCTGTGACAATTTTATCGTGCATGCCCGTATTGCCCTGCTGCAAGGTTTGTCGCCAAAAGAAAACCGTGATGTGCCACCTTTACGTTATGAAGATGTTTATCGTCTGAAACAAGAACGTCCAAATTTATTGATCGAAATTAATGGCGGGGTGAAAACCTTTGCTGAAACACAGCAACATTTACAACATGTTGATGGCGTGATGATTGGCCGTGAGGCTTATCACAACCCGTATTTATTGGCTGAGATCGGTCAGCTTTGGGATCTCGAATTACCCAACCGTTTCGATATTATCGATCAGATGCTACCGTATATTGCTAAACGCATGGAAGAAGGTGCGCCGCTTTCTATCATTACCCGTCATATTTTAGGTTTATTCCAAAATCTACCAGGTGCTCGAAAATGGCGTCAGGCTTTAAGTGGTGGCAATGCCAAAACCTTTGCAGATGTGGAAAATGCCATCCAAAATATTAAAGATGCAATGCAACGTACTGAAGACTATTTACGTGATCATCCTAAAGTCGTTTTAGAAGATTAATCTTCAAAAAGTGAAAGCCTGCTATTTTGCGGGCTTTTTTTATTTTTCATGTTTCTTAAAGTGCTTGCTTGGTAAGATCGACAACTCAGCTAAATCATCTAAACAGTCACATCATCACTCAATGACTATTGACCGTAATGTTCCCTTTGGGAAAAGGTTCATCATCATAGCCAGTCCATTGATAATCGGATGGATCTTCTTCCTCACGCAACCCCACGTAACTCTCAGGCGTCGATGTAACAGGTTCAATTTCTTCGGTTGGTTGTTCCAATTCTTCAACCAAATGATTCAACTCTTGATCTAACTGCGCCTGATATTTTGCAATTTCAGCTTCGTCAATGAAGGCAAATTGTTCTTCATCTATTTTCCATGCATAACCTTGCAAATCTTTGTAAATATCGACCAAAACAGTATAAGGCTGACCATCGTACTGCAACGTCGCCTGAGCCTTAAAGCTTAATCCCTTACGCTCTAACACTTTTATATTTTGAATCCGTAAATGGTACTGCCGATAATCTGGATTCTGATCAAACTCGTGCTGCATCTGCTGCTCAATCTGCCGAGATAATTCATCTGTCGAGACAAAATAACTACAACCAGCCAAACTCAACAGTAAAAAAATGGTGAGCCATCGAAACATATTGCATCCCCCATGATGCATTTATTCTTGATGAAAAAGTCAGACCGATCACAGATTGCGATCCAAACATTCCTCATTGTTTGCTTCATAATAGCCAATAAAACACACAGTACAAGCCAAATTATCAAGATTTCTCAATTTTATATTTAATTTTGATATCAATCACTTAAATTGCATTTTTGCTGTTTTAAAACACTGGCAGCCTTGGTCTGTTGCTGACATATTTTTGTTGAAAATGACCATTTTGGTAGTGGT
Source organism: Acinetobacter sp. YH16040_T (assembly GCF_024605785.1). NCBI lineage: Bacteria > Pseudomonadati > Pseudomonadota > Gammaproteobacteria > Moraxellales > Moraxellaceae > Acinetobacter > Acinetobacter sp. YH16040_T. Next base: position 2,874,645 of record NZ_CP094541.1, read on the forward strand.
TTCCTAATCTTCAAATTTTCAACATGAAACTGAACACCTCGTGATTTATTCAATATAGAGCCTTAAACAAAACATCATAAAAGCGCCATAAAAAATCCCCGAACATTGCGGGGATTTTTAAGGAATCAACTGAAATTATTCATCGTCCATTTCAGGCTCATGATGTAGCGCATCATGTATGGCTTCCACCAATTGCTGTGCAATTTCTTGTTTTGACGCTTTCTCTAAATCACGCTTGTCCATTTGATATTGATCTGCGAAGAACACGGTCATGGCATTTTCGTCAGAAGCAAAGCCAATGTCTTTACGTGAGACATCATTGCACGCAATCATATCGAGTTTTTTTGCCACAAGTTTACCTGCTGCATACTCTTCGACATTGCGTGTCTCAGCGGCAAATCCCACCATAAATGGACGTTTTGACTGCTGCGCAATCGTTGCAACGATATCTGGATTTTTAATTAAAGCCACATTGAGTTCATCACCAGCTTTTTTGATTTTATGCTCCGCAACTTCTGCCACGCGATAATCCGCAACGGCTGCTGTTGCGATAAAAATATCACAGCCTTCATCTAACATTTGCAGACTAGTCTCTAACATTTTAATTGCAGACTGCACATTAATCCGTCGTACACCATTTGGTGTATCTAAACTGACGGGGCCTGCGATCAGCGTTACTTTAGCCCCAGCCGCATAACAAGCCGCTGCCAGTGCAAAACCCATTTTACCTGTGCTGTGGTTGGAAATATAACGTACAGGATCTATCGACTCACGTGTTGGACCGGCTGTAATCGCCACATGTTTGCCTGCAAGCATGCCAAATTTTTCAGCAATAGCTCGCTGTGCTTGATGAAAATAGGCCGTCACTTGATCCGCCAAATCTTCTGGCTCAGGCATGCGTCCTAAGCCCACATCTCCACATGCTTGAGAACCGGCATCGGGCATGATCACATGTACGCCATCTTCAACCAGTGTATTTAAATTACGCTGTGTCGCTTTGGCTGCCCACATTTGCTGATTCATCGCAGGGGCAACCCAGACGGGTGCTTTTGTAGCAAGATAAAGTGTCGAAAGAAGATCATCTGCTAAACCCGCCGCAAATTTTGCCAGCGTGTCGCAACTTGCAGGAGCAACCAATACCAAATCAGCCCAACGTGCCAATTCAATATGCCCCATGCCCGCTTCTGCTTCGGGATTGAGTAATTCGGTATGCACAGGGTTGCCTGAAAGCGCCTGAAATGTTAGCGGGGTCACAAAGGCTTGCGCACCTTGAGTCATCACCACGCGCACATCAAATCCGGCATCTTTTAACCGACGGACAAGAATGGCACTTTTATAGGCTGCGATACCACCAGTGACACCTAAAAGAATATTTTTTGTGGGCATTACACTTAAATCAAAGCTCACGAACAGGATACCTATCTGTTGCAGTGGCGCTCACAATAGCATTAAATATGCACTGACCCAACAATCTGCTTTGAAAAAGCCGATTGACTGATAATAAAAAAGTCTAAGAATAATGAATAATTCAATTAAAAATTGGCCTGAACAAGAGCGCCCACGTGAGCGCCTGATTCAAAAAGGCGCACAAAGTTTATCCGATGCTGAGCTACTGGCTATTTTCCTACGCTCTGGTTCCCAGCAGCACTCTGCTGTCGAACTCGCACGACTCCTGATCCAACATTTTGGTCAGTTGCAAGCGCTGATGGATGCTTCACTTGAGGATTTGCGCCAGTTTCATGGCATCGGAAACAGTAAATATGCGCAGCTCATGGCGGTAAAAGAACTCGGTAAACGCTATGTGAGTCAACATTTTCAAAATGAAGCCTTAGAATTGCAACATTCTGAACAATTACAAAATTTTCTTCGCTTTGAATTTTTAGCGGAACGTCAAGAAGTCTTTGGCGTGCTCTGTCTAGATGCGCATTTAAGAAAAATAAACTTTAAAAAACTTTTTTATGGCAGCCTCAATACCTGTGAAATTTCCATCAATCAACTGCTGCGTTATGCCATTTCTGAACACGCCAGCAGTATTGTCATTGCACATAATCATCCTTTCGGTCGTGCAGAACCCTCTGCTGCCGATCTGGAATTGACTCGACTCATTCAGCAGGCTTGTCAGCTGGTGGAAATTCGACTGATCGATCATTGCATTATCTCCACAGAAGGGAGTTTTTCCTTTGCTGAACATGGCTTGCTCCAAGCACACTTATCTGCATGAAACAGTTATTGACAAGTGCTTGAGCAAACCCGAAGATCATCATAATTTTTTAAAACTAGAAATTATCATTCGAACATGATCGTCCGTGACCAACCGAGTATTTTTAAACTGCTATTTTCTTGGCGAGGAACGATTTTACCTAAGGTTTTACCGCCGCTTGGGATCGTTATGTTGCTGTCTGCCATTGTGGGCGGCTTATCCTATGTCGATATCTTCCATTTTACCGAATTTCCTTTGGTCGGCTTTACCCTAATTGGTGTCGTGCTGTCGATTTTCTTGGGCTTTAAAAACTCAGCCTGCTATGACCGTTGGTGGGAAGCTCGGCGTTTATGGGGCATTTTGATTGCCAACGCGCGACATTTTGACCGTGACTGCCGTTTACTCAGTCAAGGCCGTCGTGAACGTGTGATTCAACATGTGATCGTCTTTGCCAACGTTTTACGTGACCGACTCCGCCATCAAACCGCCAATCCCACTGAACTGGTTGAAACCAGCGGCATGAGTGCGAATGCCATCACCCAGTTATACCAACAGGCCAATGCACCGCAGTACACGTTGAGTTTGATTCAATGGGAGCTAATGCAAGCGCTCAAAGATGGTGAGATTTCAGATATTATTTATACCCAGATGAATCAGCATGTGATGGAACTCAGCACCGTACAAACCGGCTGTGACCGTATTGCCACCACGCCATTACCGTTTGCGTATTCAGTCTTGCTGAATCGAACCGTTTATTTTTTCTGTTTTGTCTTACCCTTTAGCTTGGGTTCTACTTTAGGCCTTGCGACCCCCCTTTTGGTCGGGATTTTGGCCTATACCTTTTTAGGCTTAGATGCGCTGAGTTCTGAGATTGAAGAGCCCTTTGGTACACAAAGTAATGACCTTCCATTGGACTCGATGGTGCGTACTATTGAAATTGAACTTCTTGGAACTTTAGGAAAACCCACCCCACCACCGATTCAAGCTAAAGATCATAATTTATTATAATTGGTATGCGTTTCGCCTGAATGCACGGATCGCATTCAGATCCATGATCCATACAACACCCATAATAAGGAAAAATCATGAAAATAAAAAAACGGATTTTCACTTATAAGCCACAACCGATTCTGCATCCTTGCAAAGCGCTTGCTGTGATTTTCATGTTCGTTGTGTTGCTGTTTAGCATCGCATTACTCCTAGCATGGCAAGGCATATTATTCACATCATGGCAAAGCAATTGGCAATTCTTATTCCTGATGAGTGCTCTATTGGTCATCAGTATATTTCGTGACAAATCGCAAAGAATCAAATTTCCATTTTGGATTCAACAGCATTTGATTGATCCCAAATTGGCTTTGGATTTAAAAGAACACGCCTTACGCAGTTCAGATGCTGTGATTGTGGATTATCGAGAGGTCCGTGAACATTGGTGGCAAGGCAAACAGCAACAATTGCTCTTAAAGCTCAATGAACTTGAAGAGGCGAAATGGTTTAGCGTCGATCTCCATCAAGTCTTTGCGAGTACTTTGTTTTTAAACATTCATGTGCAATTGAATTCTGCCCTCATTGGGCAACAGATTTGGGTGCATTATTTGGCACGTACGCGCACCATCGTGCAGTTATATGCGCATGATCAGCTTGATGATTTTCATCAAATGAAAAACTACTTTGCCATGCCCTATACGGGGAATATCTATTTTGAGCAGATTCCAACACGGCTTACGTTGGATTTACCTTATTTATCGGAAATTCATGCCGTTCGTGAAGAAGATCAACCCGGTTATCTCCTCAAACTGAAAACCAGTTATGGGCAGAGCTATCGTATCAGTTCACAGGCACGGCATTTTGATAAACTCGAATTGGCACTCTCAAGCGCCATTGATTTTATTCCTTATCGCAATTTTAAACATCAACCTACCATGCAATCTGCCTTGCTGACCAAGAGGCATCCTCAACGCGTGACAAGTCTACTGTTGTGCATAATCGCCATCAGTGTTTTTATCATCGCGTTTTTGTTCAAGGCATGGTTCTGGGCATGCGTTGCCGTGGGCTGCCTCTATCTGCTTTACCGTAACATTCAGCATTATCGAACTTCACCGTTTATCGAAGATCCTGATGTCAATGTGACTTAAAACTGTCCCAGATTCCAACTTGCCCTTCTTTCACTCGAGGGATGTTGCCGAGTTTGATCCATGGCATATTGTCACCATGAAAATCACTCCCAACAGAAACTTTTAAGTTAAAGGCAGCAATCATACGATCCACCATTTGACGAGTCGATAATGGCTCAATTGCCGGTGGTAATTCCACTGCATCACCGCCCGCTTCAGCAAAGATTTCAATCAAATAACGAATATTGGTCGCAGATAAATCATAACGCGTTGGATGCGCTAACACTGCAAAGCCACCACTGGCATGAATCACCTCAATGGTCTCAACAAGACTCGGACCTTCAAATTTTACAAAAGCTTTTTTGCCTTCTTTAATATATTTATCAAAAGCTTGTTGTGGACGTGAAACTACCCCCTTTTCCACCAAAGTTTTGGCAATATGGGTACGTGTTACCCGATCTGGAATATGGTCGACTTTGGCAACCACATCGCTATAAATATCTTGACCAATTAACGGTATCAGTAAGTCACAAATCTGCCGAGCACGTTCCGCTCGAATACGCTTTTGATCCATTAATAAGGCTTGTAAGGGCGCAGGATTTTGCATATTTAAAGCGACGATATGCACACCATAACTTTTTTTGGTCGCAGGTCTCGACCACTGGCTAGAAATCTCCACACCAGCGATTAATTGCAGCTTTAATTCATGCGCAACCTGCTCTGCAGCCAACAAACCGTCCATCGTATCGTGATCAGTCAAAGCCAGCGTATGAATTCCAATAGCACTTGCGGCCTGCACCAGAGCCTCTGGTGACAAAGTACCATCAGAAATATTACTGTGTGTATGTAAATCTACGCCTTGCATCTCTATACTATGTCATTTATTTGATCAGATTTAGATACTCTAACATGAAAGCACTTTTAGACTTTGTGCCACTCATTATTTTCTTTTATTTATATAAAACTGTAGATCCAAAAGATACGCAGCACCCATTATTACAATTAATTGGTTCTGCTGGGGGTGTCGATAACAATAACATTCTTGTGGCAACATCAGGTCTCATCATTTCCATGCTTGTGGTTTATGGTGCATTGTTTGTCATGCAAAAATTCCGTCTAGATAAACAACAATGGATTGTGTTGTTCATGACCGTGATTTTTGGTGGTATTACCCTGATGCTAAGCGATGATTTTTATATTCGGTTAAAAGCCGTTTTACTGAACTTAGTGTTTGCTGGGGCGTTTTTACTTTCTCCACTGTTTAGTAAAGATAAGAAACCACTCATCGAACGTTTATTTGGTCCAGTCTTAAATTTAACCGCTGTCGGTTGGAAACGATTGAACTATGCATGGGCTGCAATGTTCGTGGTGATGTCATGTTTACACACCTTTTTCGCTTATTTGTTTGCAGACGGAAAATATTGGGGTGAATTCACTGCTTTTGGTGACATGATCGTGATGTTTTCCTTTATCATTATTCAGTTTATTGTATTACGTAAATACTTTAAGACCTCAGAATAATCCATTCGGTCAAAAATCAGGAAAAGTCATGCCATTATTCGTCGTAAGCTGTACAGATAATGAAGGTACAGTGGAAAAGCGCCTTGCGGTTCGTCCTCAACATCTTGAACGTCTACAAAAACTTGATGATGAAGGTCGTCTGATTGTTGCAGGTGCGATGCCTAAAGATCCGGCAAACCCGCAAGCTGGTTTTTATGGCAGTACGATCATTGTCGATTTTGATAGTCGTGAAGCCCTAGACCAATGGTTGGCAGATGAACCTTTCCTCAAAGAAGGGGTTTATGGCCAAATTGATGTCAAACCATTTAACAAAGCATTTCCTAAAGGATAAGGTTCATGCGCGTCGTTGTTTCTAGTTTACTGGGCTTATCTTTAATTTGTTCAACTGCATGGGCTGAAGAACCGGCTCCTGCACCTGCTGTAGCCCCTGCTGCTCAAGTAACGACTGCAACACCTCCTCCCAATCCTGTGCCGCATACCATTCCTGCCAATAAACCGGGCATCATTAAAGTGGCGGCAACCGTCAATCCTAATGGTCAACCTCAAGATGCAAATCCATTGACCATTGAGCAACTGGCAAAAAATAAAGCGCTGCAAGATGCCAAAGTCAAAGCGATGGTCAAAGACCAATCTGTACGCTTACAACAGTTAGAAAAAGCTAACCTTGAAGCCTTGGCGCAAAACCAAGAATTACAACTTAAAAATGATAGCTTGGGCGTACAAGTACAAGTGCTACAAAGTGAACGTAGCGCGCAGATGTTTTTATATGGCGGGACCACACTTGGTGTTGGCGTGATTTTAGGTTTCTTGTTGGCCAGTTACGTCTATACCAAACGTCGTCGTCAATGGTAATTCTTTTTTCTACTTCAATTTAAAGGTTGCTTGAGTTTTGTCAGGTGCAATTCAGACGGCCGATCTCGATTGGCAAATGATCGATGGCATTGATATTCCAGTGTCTAAACAGTTTGGTGATGTGTATTTTTCGAAGGACAATGGCCTACTCGAAACACGTCATGTGTTTTTAAAAGGGAATGACCTCGACACTCGTCTTGCGGCACTGACTGATTTTGAATATTTCAGTGTCGGCGAAACAGGTTTTGGTACAGGCTTAAATATTTTGGCCCTGTGGCAATTATGGCAACAGGTTCGTCCAGATAATCACAGTCATCTGCATGCTATTTCTGTAGAAAAATTCCCTTTATCTAAAGCAGACCTCATTCGTGCATTAAATGCATGGCCTGAATTACAACCTTTGGCACAGCAACTGATTGCGCAATACCCTGAACCCATTGCGGGATGTCATCGACTCAATTTTCCAGAAGAACGTTTGTCAATTGATCTTTGGTTAGGCGATGCACACGACGTTTTTCCGGTCATGGCAAAAACTGCTACGGTCAATGCATGGTTCTTGGACGGTTTTTCACCTGCCTGTAATCCTGACATGTGGGAAGAAAACGTACTCAAAAATATCGTGCGTCTATCAGACATTGGGACGACCTTCTCCTCATTTAGTGTGGCAGGTGTACTCAAACGCGGCTTACGTGAGCATGGTATTACCATTACACGACCACGTGGCTTTGCTCATAAACGTGAAATGCTCAAAGCTTTTTGGCTCGCACCTGAAAGATCAGATGATCAATCCGAAGTTGCTGACATACCCACTTTAGACGAAAAAAAAAATCCTGAAATCGCTCTAGGACATAAGCCCCGTCAAATCGCGATTATTGGCGCTGGCATCGCTGGTTTAAGCTGTGCTTGGGCATTTGCTCAACGTGGGCATCAAGTGCGTATTTACGAGAAATCAGCACCACTCAGCGGCGGGTCGGGCAATCCTCTTGCCTTACTCAACCCTAAACTCTGTCCAATTGAACAAAGTGCTGAGCATCTGATGACCCTGAGTTGGTTATATGCGCTCAAGCATTATCAAAACTTCAAGGCATTTCGTCCCTTACAGATTCACCAATCTATTTTAAAAAATAAAGTAGAACACCTTGATTTAGCTCAAGCTTATCCTTCAGAGGTGTTAGCTGCTGAAGAAGGCACGCTAAATCAATTAGCTTCAGTATTTCCAACCCTGCTCTTAAAACAAGCAGGCGCAGTCAGTCCACATCAGCTTCGTGACCAAATCTTGGCACATCCGCACATTGAGTTGTTACAAGCAGATATTCAACGCATTGAGCAACAACAAAATGGCGTTGCGCTATTTACCCAGGATCAGCAGCTTCCATCTGCCGAGCATGTCATTCTCTGTGCGGCACGTGACAGTATGCAGCTACAAACAGATTATCCAGAACTGCGTGCCATTCGTGGACAAGTCAGTTGGTTGAACAATCCCGCTCAACAAATGGATATGCATACCGCCTATAGTTATGGGGGCTATTGTATGCAACTGGATGCCGAACAGATGATTATGGGCGCGTCATTTTATCCCGGCCGTGATGACACCGACGCTCTCACTGAAGATCATGTGCATAACTATGAACTTATCCACAGTGTGTTCCCCGACTTTGCCAAAACCTTAGCACCGATTGAGCAATGGCAAGGGCGTGCCGCGATTCGCGCACAGACAAAAGACTTTTTCCCGGTAATTGGTGCAGTCCATGAAGATCAGCACATTTATAGCTGTAGTGGACTCGGTTCTAAAGGTTTCCTGTATGCACCGCTCTGTAGTGAAATCATTGCCGCGCTAGTCTTAAAAGAAGCCTGCCCTATTCCAACACAGCTACTCGATAAAATTCATGCAGCACGTTTTATAAGACGCGCCAAAGCCAAACAAAAAACCAAGAAGCCTTATTTTCAAGGTCATGTACCCTCAACTCCTCTTCCAGAAAAATAACGCGCAATAAAAAAGCGCCTTTCGGCGCTTTTTTTGATTCGATCTTATTTCCCTTGTTCCAAAGGAAGACCAGCATCACGAGCAGCACGCGTGCCGCCCATTAAGATTACATATTCACGTGAGCTGTCAAAACCCTCTAGTAACTCTGCTGCACGTGGAGCTTTACTTCCGCCACCACATAAAATGTAAATGGGTTGATCCGTTGACACCTGAGTCAGTGCATCTGATGACAATGCGGTGATCGGTTGGTTAACCGCACCTTTCACATGTGCCTCAGCATAAGCACTTGCATCGCGAACATCCCAGATAATCGAGTCTTCTGGGAACTCAAATGTTGTAATTTCTTGTTTACGGATCATTGCGCACTCCTTTTGATGTAAACAACACTTGGCAAATGAAGAAAACATCCCTAGCATCTCAGATATTCTTTCCCTTTGTAAAGGTCTAATCTATGCCTTCTTTTGATATTGTTTCCGAATTAGAAGTTTTTGAAGTAAATCATGCAGTTCAAAACACGCAAAAAGAAATTGCGACGCGTTTTGACTTCCGCGGTCATGACGTTTCAATTGAGTTAAATGAGAAAAATAAGGAAATCAAAATCTCAACAGAAAGCGATTTCCAATGTGAGCAAGTGTATACCATGCTCGAAAATCATTTCTTCAAACGTAAAGTCGACATTCAAGCGCTCGATCCACAAAAAATGACCGCTTCTGGTAAAAACGTCATTCAAGTGATCAAACTAAAAGACGGTCTTGACTCTGATACTGCAAAAAAAATCAATAAAGCCATTAAAGAAAGCGGCATTAAAGTGCAATCTTCTATTCAAGGCGACAAAATTCGTGTGACTGACAAGAAACGTGACACTTTGCAACAAGTGATGGCGTTCTTAAAAGAGCAACAGTTTGGTGTGCCGCTTCAATTTAACAACTTTAAAGATTAAGGCAGCACAACTGCCATTGAGGTCAATATGGCACGTCCAAATCGTCTAAATAAACTGGTCAAAGCAAGCTCTAAATTACCCAAAGGTATTCAAAGTCGTTTGCTCAGTCGAGCTTTTGGTCGTGTCGTGCCCATGGTTGGAACGGCTAAAATCCAATATCAACATGTCAGCCCTGAGCGTGTTGAGGTGAGCATCGCCAATCATAAGGCGATGCAAAACCATATCGGGCAAGTACATGCCTGTGCCATGGCGCTGATCGCAGAAACAGCCACAGGTTTTGTCACAGCAATGAACGTCCCTGATAGCGCCATTGTCCTAATTAAAAGTTTCAAAGTTGATTTTAAACGTCCAACCCAAGGTGGGATGAAAGCCATCGCAACGCTTACACCCGAACAGCAACGACAAATGCAAAGCACAGAAAAAGGTGAAACCTTAGTACAGGTCTTAGTCACCGATGAATCTGGTGAAGCACCGATTCAATGTGAAATGCTTTGGGCGTGGGTGGCAAAATCCGCTCTGAAAAATAAATAAATGTAAATAAAACTTACTTTTAGGTAAGTATAAGTTTTACCAAATTTCAGCAAAATCAAGACTGTTTTTTACTATTTATACGCAGTAATTCCGCTCAATATGCTTGCACGACACAAATATATTGAGCACTTTATGAAAAAAATCATTCCCCTTTCACTCATCAGCCTGGTGGTGTTTTTAACTGCATGTCAAAGTACTATTCCTGCAACGCCAACGACTCCAACACAAACAGCTGAAAGCAATATTCAAACCAGCCAAGCAGCGGAAAATAAGAAAATCGTGATTGATTTTTATGAAGGTGTCTTTCTTAAACATCAGGTTAAGACATATGCTGACCGATATATTGGCAATCAATATATTCAACATAATCCGCATGTACCTGATGGCAAAGCGCCTTTTGTCGGTTATTTCATCCAGTATTTTAAACAAAATCCTGAAGCAAAAAACCAGATCAAACGTGCCGCTGCCGAAGGTGATTTGGTCTATTTACATGTGCACTCTACGCAGAATAATCAAGACCGTGGAGAAGCGATTATTGATATCTTCCGTGTTGAAAATGGCAAGATCGTCGAACATTGGGATGTGCAACAAAGCATTCCTGAAACCAGTGCCAACTCAAACACGATGTTCTAATTTCTTGGTCACTATTCATAAAAAAGCCACTCGATTGAGCGGCTTTTTTATTGCGTCTAACTTTAATTAAGCTTGATCTGCAGCAAATTTAGCTTTTGCATCCGCAGGAATTTGACGCTTAGCACCTTTCACATCGACAGCGACAAATGTAAACACACCTTCAGTCACACGAATTGGATCGCGTGAGCTGTCATGACTATCCCAAACTTCAATCTGCATTTGGATAGAGGTATTACCCACTTTTAAAATTTTGGTATATACACTGATGACATCCCCGACTTTCACTGGAACGAGGAAGGTCATTTGGTTAATTGAAATCGTTGCACAGCGTCCTTGACTGAAACGCTCTGCGTGAATTGCACCGGCCAAGTCCATTTGTGACACGATCCAACCACCGAAAACATCACCACTCCAGTTGGTGTCTGCAGGCATCGCGATGGTTTGTAGGGAAAGCGTTCCTTCAGGTTTTACATGAGTTTCTGACACTTTAGCTCCTGGCGCTGACATTTATTGAGGTAGATTTAACTGCTGGTTGAGCCATTGTTGTAACTCACCAGCACGCATTGCACCACTTATTCTAGCAATTTCGTTGGTTTTATTCATCAAAACCAGTGTAGGAATACTACGAACATTAAATGCACCGCTCAATCGAGGGTTTGCTTCGGTATCAATTTTGGCAAAAACCACCTTCGGATTTGATTTTGCAACTTGTGCAAAGTGTGGCGCCATCATCTTACATGGTCCACACCACTCAGCCCATAAATCGATCAGCACAGGTAAATCACTATTGCTAATAAAATTTGCAAAGTTCTTTTCATTCAACTCGATGGGCGCCAATGGAATCAATGCTTGGTGACATTGACCACATGCAGGTCCAACTTCGAGTTTTTCTTCAGGTACACGGTTTTTTGCACCACATTCAGGACACACAACGATCATTTAGCTGACTCCAACATGTTGATGTAAAAATTCTAATTGGGTTGCCATGGCTTTTTCAAACCATTGCCCATGATAAATATCAAAATGTTGCATTTCCCACTCATAATACTGCACATACGGTGCAATATTGGTCGCAGTTTCACGGCTTGATTCGATGGGAATCAAACTATCTTCTTTGGCTGCAATAAAAAGTACTGGTATACTAATTTTACGTACATCTAATATTGGGCGATAACGGATTAACTTAAAAAAGGCCCGAGCTGGAATTTCGCCACTCCAATAAAAATCAGGATTGACAAGCGATAAATAGCCGGCATAACTATCTTCAGACTGTAAAAAACACAATCGATGTGGATGAACTACAGGTAAAGTCGTTGGACTCATCCCAACTTTAGACCCCATATAGTCCTGACTCGATAATTTTAACGCTTTAGGTAATTGCTGTAAGGGATACAATTTTGCACTTTCAGCGCCGTCGACAAATGGGACTTGTACCATCACCGCTTTAATATTTTTAAGCTCTGCCGCCAAACTAAGTACATAGCCACCACTCAGCGATGTTCCCCATAATACAATGCGTCTCGAATCAATCGATTTACGCTGCTGTAAATGATCGATCATGGTCCGCCAATCTTCAAGTTGAGCTTTAAGATTCACCAACTCTCTCGGACGCCCTGTACTGCCACCCCAATAGCGATAATCAAACAACACGACAGCATAACCCGCTTGTACAAAGCGTTTTGCATATTGCACTAATTTAAATTGGCGTAATGCCGCTAAACCATGTGCCATGAGAATGACTGCAGGTTTTTCAACAGATTTTGGACGATAAAAGTCAGCAGCTATAACATCTTGTCCGCTTTTGACATACAGTGGTTCGACTGTATAGGCGTGCATACGCGCTCCATTGCGTTATTTTATGGTTGTAATCGCTTATAAAAATTTAAGAACATTCTGCTCAAGTTTGTGCTTAATGCTATCATAAAGCATAAATCTATGAATTAAATTATGGAGTGACTCAATGAGCGAAAATGTTGGTTTTGCAGGTCAAATCGGCCCAGAACATGTAGCGCAAGTGGTTGAAAAAGGCTTTAAATCGATTATCAATAACCGCCCTGACATGGAAGGTGGTCCGGAGCAACCAACCAGTGCTCAAATTGAAGAAGCAGCTCGTAGCGCTGGTTTAGACTATGTTCATCAACCTGTTGTTGCAGGTCAAATTTCTGAGCTAGATGTCCGTAACTTTGCTAATCATTTTAATGAATTGCCAAAGCCAGTGCTCATGTTCTGCCGTACAGGTAATCGTTCAAATAACCTATATCAACTAGCAAAACAGATGGATCTTTTGGATGACTAAGGCTTTCATTCAAAAAGCTTTATTGATCGCAACTTGCGTCTTTTCAGCACCTACATATGCAGATAATAACAGTCAGCCCTTAAATGCAAATTTAAGTGTCTCTGGACAAATGACCACAGATAAGTTTTCAAGTTTACTCAAACAACTTAAATTTAAATCTGTAATTGTGAATCGACCAGATAGTGAGGCGGGCAATGAAGTGACTGTTTTACAGTTACGAGGCATTGCGGAAAAGTCTCATGTGAGTGTTGTGTATCAACCTGTGCAAAGCGGTAAAATTTCTCAAACAGACGTGAAAGAATTTGCCAAATATTATAATGAGCTTCCTAAACCCATTTTGATGATTTGTCGCAGCGGCTCTCGTTCGACATCTCTTTTCAATCAAGCTAAGGCTCAAGGTTTGCTCAATGACTAAATTCGTGTTTACCGTTTTATTTACAACGTTGTTGCTAACAGGGTGTAATTCTATGAATGTACGTCCAACCGTTGGTGTAAGTGTCGGGACTGTACTATAAAATGACGAATATAAAGATGGCGCTATTTGCGCCATTTTTTATGTGTGGTATCTTGACGCAATATAACTTTTTCTATACATAAATAACTATTTTGGGGTACTTCATGAAATTCGTTCAAGGGACACTTGTACTTACTTTAGCCGCTATACTTACAGCTTGTGGTGGTGGTAGTGATGGATATTTTAATAACGAAGGAACAGATTCCTCTAATCAAAACAATAACAGTGGTGGTACAACAACCCCAGCTGAAACTGCAAATGCACAATTAAATATTCTAAAACGTGAAGGGCAATATTTATTCGGTAATTATGATCCTAACGATGCATCAACAGCAAAAGGCTATATTGATCATTCAATGGATACATTTGCACAAGGCCCATTACAATTAAGTTTAGATATTAGGAAAATAAATTTAAACTCATTTAAAATACCTATCACTACAGAGATAAATGTTTCTATTTAAGTAAGACTGACTATAGAGCATGTTATGTTTTTATTGGCGAAGATATTAAAGATATCTTACCGGGTTATGACAACTGGGATTTCGACATTACAGCTAATGATCTAAAAAAACATCAAATTACAGCATGATGAAGTGACACCAAACTTAGAAGAATATGAATCAAATACTCGCATTTACGTATTTGAAAATGAAAATGGAGATAAAAATTTCCATGATGTAACTATTACTGGTGCATTTGCTTATCCATTTCAACAGTCTTGGGGAATACAACAAACTCAACAAAAAAGGTTTGTTTTAATAAATGGTAATACAAGCGACTATAAAATTACCACAACAGCAATAGTTACGGATCCATCAACTGGTGAAGATATTGAACGTGAAGTTACAACAGGTGCAATTAGTATTTACAAAGATCTCTCTTCTCTCGATGGAGATTTATACAATATTCAATCTGGATCAGGATTTAATGTATTAATTAACGATAACCCAAATATTCCTTTTGCAGAACCAATTTCATTCGTATTAAACTCAACACCAGGTACCACAAGTTCAGCAAGTTATCGTGTGAAAGCTTCAGGAGAATAAGAACTAATTTTACCCAGCATCACAACAATTGATGGTACTCGAGTTGAGAATGAAGCCTCTAATTTAAATAGCCAGACATTTACTGGAAGCATTAAATTAACAGGGACAAACATTTTGAAATTTAAGCAAGCTACAAGTGGGAGTCTTAGTTTTGAACATGCTATTAATGGAATTACATTCAAAGGTTCATCTACTAATAATGCAGGAACTGTAAGTACAAGTTTAACATTACCTTCTGCTCTTAAATTTTAAGTGTAAAGAAATGCAATTAAACCCTCTAGACTGAGGGTTTTTTTATATATTTAATTATAATTATTTAAAATGAAATTTAGCAAATGTACGACATCATCATTATCGGTGCAGGAACAGCAGGCATTTCAGCCTATAAAGAAGCAATCAAAAAAACACAGAATATTCTTATCATTAATGATGGTCCTTGGGACACCACCTGTGCACGCGTCGGTTGCATGCCAAGTAAAATACTCATCTCTACTGCCAACCGTATGCACGAAATTGGAAATGCAGATAATTTAGGCCTTGATGTCAAAAGTGAAATTGATACATCTAGAGTCATGCAACATGTTCAAACTTTACGTGATCGTTTTACACGAGCCACTTTAAAAGATGTTGAAAATTGGCCAAGCCAACATAAAATTTCAGGTAAAGCTGAATTTATTGATTCAAATACAATTCAAGTAAATAACCAAACATATCAAGCCAAGTCATTTATCCTTGCAGTAGGTACTACTCCTGCTATAGATACTGAACAAAAACAAATATTAGGCGACAAATTAATTACATCCGATCAAATATTCGAATTAGAACAACTCCCTAAATCTGTCGCAGTTATTGGAAGTGGCGTGATCGCTTTGGAATTAGCTCAGGCTTTAACACGGCTTAATATAAACACAACCGTTTTTGCACGTAGTCGAAAAATTGGTTCACTGAGTAGCCCTATATTGCAAAAGCTCGCACAGGAAGAATTAAGTAAAGAGTTAAAGCTAAAGTTTGAAATTTTACCTGAACATTACTCTGTTGAAGGCGATC
Organism: Acinetobacter sp. YH16040_T; assembly: GCF_024605785.1. Lineage (NCBI taxonomy): Bacteria > Pseudomonadati > Pseudomonadota > Gammaproteobacteria > Moraxellales > Moraxellaceae > Acinetobacter > Acinetobacter sp. YH16040_T. Next base: position 2,890,326 of record NZ_CP094541.1, read on the forward strand.
TAGTTCATCTAACCTACACTGAAGAAAACGGACAAAAGACAATACAAGTTGACTATGTATTAGTTGCAACTGGCAGACGTACATTATTAAATACCTTAGGTTTAGAACTCATAAATGCAGAATTTAAAGATATTAAAAATTTGCCAATTAACCCAGATACAAAGCAACTAGCTGATTATCCAATTTTTATTGTCGGTGATGCACATACCAATACCCCTATCCAACACGAAGCAGCTCATGAAGGTAAATTTACAGTACAAAACTGTTTAAACTTTCCACAAATTAAATCCATCAAGACGCTAACCCCTCTAGGCATCTTATTTTCTACACCACAAATGGCAACTATTGGTCAAAGCTATAAGCAACTACAAGATAAAAACACAGAATTCGTCATTGGTTTCGTTTCTTACGAAAAACAAGGTCGTGCGATTGTTGCTGCTAAAAATAAAGGGGCTGCCGAAGTATATGTGGATACAATTAACCATACACTATTAGGAGCTGAGCTATTCTGTGCAGAAGCTGAACATTTAGCACATTTACTAGCTTGGATGATTTCAGAAGAACTAAGCATACATGAAATTTTGGATAAACCTTTCTATCATCCAACTTTAGAAGAAGGGTTAAGAACAGCATTAAAGCATGCACGACGTCAGTTAAGATAATTTTATCGTTCTATGTAAACTTATAGCGTTGGATATCCAACGCTTAATTTCCGTATCCCCCTCTATCTTTTTCCTTTCCCTTTTTCTTCGCACATAAAAAAACACCCCCTGAGATATCAGGGGGTGTTTTGAATAATGAGCTGGCGATGACTTACTCTCACATGGGTAACCCCACACTACCATCAGCGCTAAGAGGTTTCACTTCTGAGTTCGGGAAGGGATCAGGTGGTTCACTCTTGCTATTGTCGCCAGCACAACTGTTATGACTTTGCATTTGGTCTTATCTTTTCAGTGCCGTTGCTTGGTCAAATGAGTTATTAACAGATCATATCTAAGTTGCATATTTTGTTCTTAAGCGTTAACTAAATCAAGTTATTTTGCTTAATATCGAATCAATTGATGCTTTACATACAACTGTTTGGGTGTTGTATAGTCAAGCCTCACGAGCAATTAGTATTGGTCAGCTTCATGCGTCACCGCACTTCCACATCCAACCTATCAACGTCGTAGTCTTCAACGGCTCTTTAGTGGACATAAAGTCCAAGGGAAATCTTATCTTGAGGTAGGCTTCCCGCTTAGATGCTTTCAGCGGTTATCCCTTCCGAACATAGCTACCCGGCGATGCGACTGGCGTCACAACCGGTACACCAGAGGTTCGTCCACTCTGGTCCTCTCGTACTAGGAGCAGATCCTCTCAAATTTCCAGCGCCCACGGTAGATAGGGACCGAACTGTCTCACGACGTTCTAAACCCAGCTCGCGTACCTCTTTAAATGGCGAACAGCCATACCCTTGGGACCTGCTTCAGCCCCAGGATGAGATGAGCCGACATCGAGGTGCCAAACACCGCCGTCGATATGAACTCTTGGGCGGTATCAGCCTGTTATCCCCAGAGTACCTTTTATCCGTTGAGCGATGGCCCTTCCATACAGAACCACCGGATCACTAAGACCTACTTTCGTACCTGCTCGACTTGTGGGTCTCGCAGTTAAGCGCGCTTTTGCCTTTATACTCTACGCGTGATTTCCGACCACGCTGAGCGCACCTTCGTACTCCTCCGTTACTCTTTAGGAGGAGACCGCCCCAGTCAAACTACCCACCAGACATGGTCCTCGTCCCGGATAACGGGACAGAGTTAGAACCTCAATATTACCAGGGTGGTATTTCAAGATTGGCTCCACCGAAACTAGCGTCTCGGTTTCAAAGCCTCCCACCTATCCTACACAAGTAAGATCAAAGTTCAATGTCAAGCTGCAGTAAAGGTTCACGGGGTCTTTCCGTCTAGCCGCGGGTACACCGCATCTTCACGGCGATTTCGATTTCACTGAGCCTCTGCTGGAGACAGCGCCCCCATCATTATGCCATTCGTGCAGGTCGGAACTTACCCGACAAGGAATTTCGCTACCTTAGGACCGTTATAGTTACGGCCGCCGTTTACTGGGGCTTCGATCAAGAGCTTCGCTTACGCTAACCCCATCAATTAACCTTCCAGCACCGGGCAGGCATCACACCCTATACGTCCACTTTCGTGTTTGCAGAGTGCTATGTTTTTAATAAACAGTTGCAGGGGCCTGGTTTCTGTGGCTGCTCTCAGCTCAGGAAGCAAGTTCCATCACCAAAAGCAGCGTACCTTCTCCCGAAGTTACGGTACCATTTTGCCTAGTTCCTTCAGCAGAGTTCTCTCAAGCGCTTTGGTCTACTCGACCTGACCACCTGTGTCGGTTTCGGGTACGATTCCAGTGTAACTGAAGCTTAGAGACTTTTCCTGGAAGTATGGTATCAGCCACTTCACTGTACAAGTACAGCTTGCTGTCAGATCTCAGCATAGAGTACCCCGGATTTGCCTAAGATACATGCCTACTTCCTTTCACCTGGACAACCAACGCCAGGCTGACTTAACCTTCTCCGTCCTCTCATCGCATTACACTGAAGTATTGGAATATTAACCAATTTCCCATCGACTACGCCTCTCGGCCTCGCCTTAGGGGTCGACTCACCCAGCCCCGATTAACGTTGGACTGGAACCCTTGGTCTTTCAGCGAACGGGTTTTTCACCCGTTTTGTCGTTACTCACGTCAGCATTCGCACTTCTGATACCTCCAGCGGACTTCTCAATCCACCTTCATCGGCTTACAGAACGCTCCCCTACCACTTACACTAATGTGTAAATCCGCAGCTTCGGCATATAGTTTTAGCCCCGTTACATCTTCCGCGCAGGCCGACTCGACTAGTGAGCTATTACGCTTTCTTTAAAGGGTGGCTGCTTCTAAGCCAACCTCCTAGCTGTCTATGCCTTCCCACATCGTTTCCCACTTAACTATAATTTTGGGGCCTTAGCTGGCGGTCTGGATTGTTTTCCTCTTGACTACGGACGTTAGCACCCGCAGTCTGTCTCCCGGATAGTACTCATTGGTATTCGGAGTTTGCATCGGTTTGGTAAGTCGGGATGACCCCCTAGCCGAAACAGTGCTCTACCCCCAATGGTATTCGTCCGAGGCGCTACCTAAATAGCTTTCGGGGAGAACCAGCTATCACCGAGTTTGATTAGCCTTTCACCCCTATCCACAAGTCATCCCCTGGCTTTTCAACGACAGTGGGTTCGGTCCTCCAGTTAGTGTTACCCAACCTTCAACCTGCTCATGGATAGATCACCCGGTTTCGGGTCTACACCCAGCAACTAAACGCCCTATTAAGACTCGATTTCTCTACGGCTCCCCTAATCGGTTAACCTTGCTACTGAATGTAAGTCGCTGACCCATTATACAAAAGGTACGCAGTCACCAAACAAGTTGGCTCCCACTGCTTGTATGCATGCGGTTTCAGGATCTATTTCACTCCCCTCACAGGGGTTCTTTTCGCCTTTCCCTCACGGTACTGGTTCACTATCGGTCAGTCAGGAGTATTTAGCCTTGGAGGATGGTCCCCCCATATTCAGACAAGGTTTCACGTGCCTCGCCCTACTCGACATCATTATCTAAGCCCTTTCGCGTACAGGACTATCACCTACTATGGTCGCACTTCCCAGAGCGTTCCACTAAAGCTTAGATAACTTAATGGGCTTTTCCCCGTTCGCTCGCCGCTACTGAGGGAATCTCAATTGATTTCTTTTCCTAAGGGTACTGAGATGTTTCACTTCCCCTCGTTCGCCTCATAAACCTATGTATTCAGTTTATGATACCCGCCTTATAGCGGGTGGGTTTCCCCATTCAGAAATCTCCGGATCACAGGATATTTGCCGCCTCCCCGGAGCTTATCGCAGGCTATTACGTCTTTCATCGCCTCTGACTGCCAAGGCATCCACCACATGCACTTAATTACTTGACTATACAACCCCAAACAGTCGCCCATCTCCTACAAGTGAAGATGTTGCGTTGCGAACTTAATCGCCACAGTTAGAGTCTCGTGAACTTAATCACTGTACAGCTTCAATTAGATTCATATACCAAAACGCTTGATTCAGTTAATTTCGCTAGTAACTCATAGCTTTTATCTTCACATCACAGTAATAAATCACTGTTAGTGTTAATGTCAGTTATGAGTATGAACAAATTATTTCAACTCAAATATATTCTGTTAATGATTTTTCCAGCCTTCGTCAGGTCAGGAAACTGTGATAAATCACAGAGCTTAATAACAATGGAGCGAATCATACGCCACTTTGTTGCTAAGCTCTATAACCTAAACACTTGATCGCTTAAGGACTAAGCTAACAATCGTTTGATTGTTTATTTTAGCTTCGTTCTCTATACATTGCGTAGCAATGTATGGTGGAGACTAGGAGAGTCGAACTCCTGACCTCCTGCGTGCAAAGCAGGCGCTCTACCAACTAAGCTAAGTCCCCAGCTTATCAATAAGTCAATGTCTCTGATTTTCTGTTTGCTTCCGTATTTTATTCAAATACTTCGTTAGTCAGAATGGTGGGTCTGACAAGACTTGAACTTGTGACCCCACGCTTATCAAGCGTGTGCTCTAACCAACTGAGCTACAGACCCTCAGATACATCGTCATGAAGAACAACTTGTTGTGGATTCTTACCAATCGTCAATCTTTCGTTAAGGAGGTGATCCAGCCGCAGGTTCCCCTACGGCTACCTTGTTACGACTTCACCCCAGTCATCGGCCACACCGTGGTAAGCGTCCTCCTTACGGTTAGACTACCTACTTCTGGTGCAACAAACTCCCATGGTGTGACGGGCGGTGTGTACAAGGCCCGGGAACGTATTCACCGCGGCATTCTGATCCGCGATTACTAGCGATTCCGACTTCATGGAGTCGAGTTGCAGACTCCAATCCGGACTACGATCGGCTTTTTGAGATTAGCATCTCCTCGCGGAGTAGCAACCCTTTGTACCGACCATTGTAGCACGTGTGTAGCCCTGGTCGTAAGGGCCATGATGACTTGACGTCGTCCCCGCCTTCCTCCAGTTTGTCACTGGCAGTATCCTTAAAGTTCCCGGCTTAACCCGATGGCAAATAAGGAAAAGGGTTGCGCTCGTTGCGGGACTTAACCCAACATCTCACGACACGAGCTGACGACAGCCATGCAGCACCTGTATGTAAGTTCCCGAAGGCACCAATCCATCTCTGGAAAGTTCTTACTATGTCAAGACCAGGTAAGGTTCTTCGCGTTGCATCGAATTAAACCACATGCTCCACCGCTTGTGCGGGCCCCCGTCAATTCATTTGAGTTTTAGTCTTGCGACCGTACTCCCCAGGCGGTCTACTTATCGCGTTAGCTGCGCCACTAAAGCCTCAAAGGCCCCAACGGCTAGTAGACATCGTTTACGGCATGGACTACCAGGGTATCTAATCCTGTTTGCTCCCCATGCTTTCGTGCCTCAGCGTCAGTATTAGGCCAGATGGCTGCCTTCGCCATCGGTATTCCTCCAGATCTCTACGCATTTCACCGCTACACCTGGAATTCTACCATCCTCTCCCATACTCTAGCTTCCCAGTATCGAATGCAATTCCCAAGTTAAGCTCGGGGATTTCACATCCGACTTAAAAAGCCGCCTACGCACGCTTTACGCCCAGTAAATCCGATTAACGCTCGCACCCTCTGTATTACCGCGGCTGCTGGCACAGAGTTAGCCGGTGCTTATTCTGCGAGTAACGTCCACTATCTTTAGGTATTAACCAAAGTAGCCTCCTCCTCGCTTAAAGTGCTTTACAACCAAAAGGCCTTCTTCACACACGCGGCATGGCTGGATCAGGGTTCCCCCCATTGTCCAATATTCCCCACTGCTGCCTCCCGTAGGAGTCTGGGCCGTGTCTCAGTCCCAGTGTGGCGGATCATCCTCTCAGACCCGCTACAGATCGTCGCCTTGGTAGGCCTTTACCCCACCAACTAGCTAATCCGACTTAGGCTCATCTATTAGCGCAAGGTCCGAAGATCCCCTGCTTTCTCCCGTAGGACGTATGCGGTATTAGCATCCCTTTCGAAATGTTGTCCCCCACTAATAGGCAGATTCCTAAGCATTACTCACCCGTCCGCCGCTAGGTCCAGTAGCAAGCTACCTTCCCCCGCTCGACTTGCATGTGTTAAGCCTGCCGCCAGCGTTCAATCTGAGCCATGATCAAACTCTTCAGTTTAAAATCAATAGTACATATAGTGTACCAATCTTGGCTCATCAATTACTGACAAAAATTTGCTCAAATAAACTTCGAGTAATTTCTACCATCAATCAATGAAAATAATTTCGATCGATCAACCAGTAAAAATCCACACAAGTTGTTCTTCATAATCTCTTAATGATCTTCTTGTTGGTTCGTCACCAGCAAGCTAGGTCGGCTATATTACTCTTTATTTCTAAAGAGTCAACCGGTAATTCAAATTATTTTTAAACTTATCAAATAAAACCCAACTTAATCAACTCAACCAAGTCATTGTTTTATCAGAAGTTTTAATCTTCATCACCGCCGATGGATGTGCATTCTACAGCATTTCACACCCAACGCAACACCCTTTTCCATTTATTTTTAGTTTTTCATTACGTTTGTTTATTTATTCTACTAAATTGAGTTTTTTTACTATTTTTTGAGCATAAAAGGGACAATATTTCCATATTTGTCCGTTAATTTATCTTTTTCATTCTTTTCTTGCCATTTTAAAGCTCGACAATCGACATATTCACAGTAGCCACCCTCCCCACACTCGATTTCGTCGTTAATTTTAATTTGATAGTTAAAGCTTCCTGCATAGCCAGCGCCGAGTCCAAATTTAAAATCCCCACGGCTCTGCGCCTGTATATGTATTTTTAGTTTGTCATTTTGGTAAATCCATTCAAATTCACGTGGTAAATACATTTTTTGCAAATTGGGGGTTTTAACCACAGGATAAACGCGCATGACTTTAAAGAACACGCCTTGGTCTGCCATAAACACTTGCTTCTGATTTAAATCTCTTAGATATAAACGTGAGCTCAAAATATTGTTATAGCGGTCTCGCGTTTGCATAAAGATAATTTGACGTTGTCGACTAAGGTTAATCACCTGATGGGTATAAAACGCTAAAGGTAAATATGGAAACTTGCGTATTTGTGCATAAGACAAAACAGCCAACTGATTTACATCATACATCTGGCCCTGAAATTTGATTTGACCTTCACATTGACACATCACTGACCAATATTCAGCAAGACCTAATCTTAATTTAATTAAACACGAGGAAATATCGGTAGTTTGCACGGACAAATCTAAACTGAGTTCAGTATCTTCTCGATGGATTTGAAATACCGCTCCATCCCAACCAATCTGCTCTTTATCTCTAAATTTAAAGACGGTATCACTCAGACTACAGTCGTCTTTGATGGAATATGATTGTAATTGCCCAACCATATGACCGCTCACACTGGTCAATACTGTGGCTGTATTGAGTTCGTCTTGTTGAATGGACACAGGATTTTGAAAAGCGGGAATCTGAGGCTGCCCCAGCCAACTCATAAAGTTAAGATAATGTAAGGGCGCAGGAAGATTCGGTAGACAAAGTCCATAATGGACTGAAGGATATGGCGTATTCGGCGCATGTAGATTTATTTTTTTATGTTGTAAATCTGGAGCTTGATTCAGTCGCCTTGATTGATCCAAGAAATCTTGAAATATCTGCATATCAAGCTCCTTTTCATTTTTTTATTTCATGCTTTAACTCATGCTTCTGCCTTTTTTGCCATTAAGGTGGTGACAAAACCAGACAATGCATAAATCACTGAAATAATTAAAATACCCATTGGAATATTATACGTTACAGCTGCTAAAACAAAGACGATTATTGGTAACACGGCAAATGGAACACGGCGACGATCCACCGTTTTAAATGAATAGTATTTTACATTTGAGATCATCAATAGACCCACTGCAATAATCACTACCGCATTAAAAATCTGAATACCTATTTCGCGTAAGTCGAAGACCGCAGGGATATCCATACCTACCCATACCAATGAAATAATCATAACGGCTGCGAGTGGACTTGCAACACCAATAAAGTAACGTTTATCGACGACCCCAATTTGTACGTTAAAACGTGCCAAACGGAAGGCTGCACATGCGGTGTAAACAAAACATGCTGCCAGGCCAATACGGCCTAAGTCATTTAGACTCCAGCTATACATTAAAATGGCAGGTGCAACACCAAATGCTAGCAAGTCTGATAAGGAGTCAAACTGTTCACCAAATGGACTTTGTGCGCCGATAGCACGTGCGACACGTCCATCCAAACCATCAAATAATGCTGCAAGAAAAATAGCATAAATGGCTTGTTGAAATTCACCATTCATACTGGCAATTATTGAATAAAAGCCGGATAACAACGCTGCGGTTGTAATCAAGTTTGGCCACAGATAGATCCCACGACGTTTCACTTTATGCCCTTCATGGGTGTGCTCCTCTTCTTCAACTTCAAATGTAATGCCATCAAATGCATTTTCATCCTTCGAAGAAATTTCCCGCTCAGGTTTATTTGTATTTGTCATTGTTCGATCCTAACTGTGACCTTTCTTTTTCAAGTTTAAAATTATTCGCCAACTAACCAACGTACGGCTGCATGACCACCATTTTCATTCATACGAAGATGTGGGAACAACCATTGTAATGCTTCATCCGCATCCTGAGAGAATTTCCAAGGTGGGTTAATCACCAATAAACCACAACCATTTAGACCGACTGGAGTGTCATCTGGCCATACACAAATTTCGCAAACCAACTGACGACGAATGCCGGTTTTGTACATTTTCTTTTCAAAACGTTCAATCATCGCGCGGTCTTTAATTGGATACCATACCGCAAAAACGCCTGTCGGCCATTTTTTATAAGCAGCCACCAATAATTCTACAAGCTGTGGAAAATCTTTACGTTCTAATTCGTAAGGCGGGTCAATCATGACTAAACCACGTTTTTCTTTTGGTGGAATTACACCCAGTAAACCTTCGTAAGCATCACGTTCATGCAAGCCTGCACGTTTATCAAAAATATTGTGGCGCAATTGTTGGAATACATCGCGCTGCATTTCAAAAATCGTGGCTTTATCAGTTTCACGCATGCCTTCAAGTGCGAACCACGGAGAGCCTGGATAAGCGCCTTTACCAAAGTTTTCACGCATTTTTTCAACAACTTTTAAATATTGTTGAACACCTTCAGGCGCATTGCGTTTAATCGAATCATCGAGCTTAACTAAACGATGAATACCATTTAAAAACTCACCTGATTTCTGTGCTTCAGAGGTCGAAAGATCATATTTACCTGCACCACCATGTGTATCTACATAGCGATAAGGTTTATCTTTTGCATTCAGTCGACTTAATAACTGAAGCAGCAAAACGTGCTTCATCACGTCGGCAAAGTTGCCTGCATGGAAATGGTGACGGTAATTCATGTTTCTTTAATTCCTGATATCAACGGACATTTTAGCATGAAAAATAGTTTCATTCCGATGCTATTCTTGCTCTAGAATACGTCACCTTTTTTTCCACAACTTTATGGATCGTATATGGAAACAGCCTTTCTCCCAAAGTCTTGGCCCGTTGATCAAATCCTCGATGATTTAGATCAACACGGGTTTAGCATTATTGATGACGCTTATCCTGCTGAATATATACATGCACTTGTTGAAGAATGTATGTCAAATTTAAATAAATTTAGGGATGCAGCCGTACAAAATGGGGTCATCAGTAAAATTAGAAGTGATCATATTTTATGGATTAACGACACCTTAGATGTCGCACAAGAACACGTTCAAGCGTTACAACATTTATCAGAACAATTTAATCGCGCATTTTTTTCTGGCATTCACGAAGTCGAAGCACATTTTGCCTGTTATAACGCAGGTGAATTTTATGCCCTGCATAAAGATAATCCTCAAGGCAAAAATGGACGTGTCATTTCAGCGGTTTATTATTTGCATGAACATTGGCAAGCCGACTGGGGCGGTGAATTGCGCTTACAAGATAAGAATGATGTTTGGCATATTTTAGAACCTAAACCGAATCGCATTGCTTTATTCCAAAGTGACCTGTTGCACGAAGTACTCGAAGCCAAACATCAACGTTTATCCATTACGGCTTGGCTACGTAATGACAACACGATGTGGTAATTCGAGATTCATCCTTTAAATCCCTTAAATTATCCTCATATATGAGTCATTCATAGATGAGGATGTACCCGATGCGTCAAAACAGTCAACAAATCATTCAGCGTATTGGCGAAACTGATCAATTATTTCTACAAGGCAACAGCCCTGAACTTGCCCTTGAGCGTGCTGACTTACGTCTGCAATTGGTTGGCTTAAGCAAGAACCATCAAGAACAAGTGTATTTTCTGCAAGAAGCCATTGTTCTGCTTGAACAAAGCCGGATTGAATTTGAAGAAATGCCGATAGAGCTATACATCAATCTGTCTGTGCATTTAGCCAAAGCTTATATGGTATTTTTTGAAATCACCCAAGAGCAGCGCTATGCCCTGATTACCCAGCAGATTATGAAACCGATGTCCAAAGCTGAGCATGGCGACATCTACTTCTACTTGGCCTATGCCTCTGCGGTAAAACAGGAACCTGCGTTAACCCGCCACTGGTTAAATAAATACTGCAAATCTCAAGAATTCAAACTCACAACTTTACTTGAGCATCCTGCATTTAATCCTTATCGCCAAGAAGATTGGTTTGCAGAATTACGCCAAAGCAAACTGCACTAAATAAAAAAACACCTCCGAAGAGGTGTTTTTTTATTTGTGGAGAAATGAAATCTATGCCGGCTGCAGCTTATATGCATCCATATGTAACTGTTGATTCAGCTCATCAATCCAAATAGCCCAATCATCATCTTGTACTAAATGACTGATTAGAAAATCACGCTGCGCTTTATTCCAAAACGGCGCATCATGTAAATTTTCACTTGCGGCAAGCTGATGCGTACGTACGTATAACTCGATCGCAGCTGGACTGCTGGCTAACCCCAATTGAGAAAACAATAAAGCTAAGGATGGTTTATTTTGATTGAGCATCTCGCCCTCCTTATCAACTAATCTGTCATTTATTATTTAATTAACTTATATGATGAAGCTAAAAAAACCTAGCGATAAAACTAGGTTTGTTGTTTCAAATTGTATTTAGATTTTGCATGATCCGGAAAGCTTATGTTCTGTATGCAATTGTTCATTTAAAATATCGACCACCATGGCCCAGTCATCATCTTTTTTCCAATGACTAATAATAAAGTCACGCTGTGACTTTGTCCAAAATGGCGCTTCATGCAATGGAACATCCATGGTGATTTGATGCGTTTCGATAAATTGATCGATGCCTTCCGGACTTGCATCCAACCCCAATTGTTCAAAAAATAGTTCCAACGTCGGTTGTTGATCAAACATTGCCGTTCTCCTCAAGCCAAAAACATTTCTTCCATCTTCATAGTTATCTGTTTAATTGACTTTGTCAGTTGCAACTACATCTCAACGTGTTATTTTTTGTTCAAAACTTAAGCGTGGTATTTTTCGCAGGCCATAAAAAAGCACCCCAAATGGAGTGCTTTTTTTATAATTTAATTTAAAAAATTAAATTATTTAACCATGTCAGCAACTGCTGCACGTTCTTCTTCAAGCTCGTTTAGAGTGACGTTGATACGTTCACGGCTGAATTCGTCGATTTCAAGACCTTGAACGATTTTGTATTCGCCGTTTTCAGTTGTTACAGGGAAACCGAACATTACGCCTTCAGGGATACCATAAGAACCGTCAGAAGGAATACCCATAGTTACCCATTTGCCGTTTGTGCCAAGAGCCCAATCGCGCATATGGTCGATTGCAGCGTTTGCAGCAGAAGCAGCAGAAGAAAGACCACGCGCTTCGATGATCGCAGCACCACGTTTACCAACAGTTGGAAGGAACACGTCTTTGTTCCAAGCAGCATCGTTGATTTTGTCTTTTAAGCTTTCGCCGTTTACATTTGCAAAACGGTAGTCAGCATACATTGTTGGAGAGTGGTTACCCCAAACTGTCATGTTTTTGATGTCAGAAACTGCAACACCCGCTTTTTGAGCAAGTTGAGTTAACGCACGGTTGTGGTCAAGACGTAACATTGCTGTGAAGTTTTTCGCTGGAAGATCTGGAGCAGATTTCATTGCGATGTAAGCGTTAGTGTTTGCAGGGTTACCTACAACAAGAACTTTAACGTCACGGCTAGCAACTTCGTTAAGCGCTTGGCCTTGACCGATGAAGATTTCACCGTTTACTTTAAGAAGGTCAGCACGTTCCATACCAGGACCACGTGGACGTGAACCTACAAGAAGAGCGTAGTCAGCATCTTTGAATGCAACTTTAGGATCATCAGTACCGATCATACCTTCTAAAAGAGGGAATGCGCAGTCATCAAGTTCCATCATTACGCCTTTAAGCGCTTGTTGAGCTTTCTCAACTGGAATTTCTAATAATTGAAGGATAACTGGTTGGTCTTTACCCAACATTTCACCGCTTGCGATACGGAATAATAAGCTATAACCGATTTGACCAGCTGCGCCAGTAACGGCAACACGAACTGCTTGCTTCATGTAATTATCTCCAATTGAGGAAGGTCATAATGATTAAATAGCTGTTCTATCTAATCTTAATAATCATAAACGGCAAAGATTGTACTCCAATCTTTTGACGCTTGCATGTAAAAGAGAATGCTTTTCAACAAAAGTATGATAGGAAATATAAATAAAATGCCGAAAAAAGCTTAGAAAGAACCTTTAATTATGAAAGTTGCAGGACAATTTCCGACGATAGTCGTAGGGCAACTTTTGTACTGACCATTGTTTTTATAGCAGATTTTAATCTCAGTCAGTAGGCTACCACCACGGGTTTGCATACAGTTAAATTCAATACTTTGTGATACCAATCCGCTGTTCATACGCAACATTTTATTACGCAAGACATTGGCTTGAATGGACTGGGTTTCTTGGCTAGTCAATTCATCTGGAATTTTTAGCTTATCTGCATGATTAATAATGGTTCTGAAATACTGGCTGGCATTCATTGGGACACAGCCGCCGGTATTGTGCCAAAGCGCCACGCGAGCATTTTCATCAGGCATAATCCGTGCAACCACTTTGGCTTGCAGCGGAGAAAGTTTAGCGGAACTATTGGTGGTGCAATCACGGGTAGAAGTTTCTGGATATAGACCCGTGATATTGAGTGAATACCCTTCCAGACATTTACGCTTTTTACTTTTTAATGGGTCATAAGCGCAAACAGCAGGCACCATTTGCACATCCATCACATAACCATTGACCACGGGTGCTGCCGAAAGCACAGACATACTAAAGCCTGCACCACTGCCGATGAGCAGTGATGTCAGTATTCGATAAGCAGGTCTAATGTCCATGTTCGGCATTCATTATTTACCCATATTGCACCTAAAAGCAGGCGCATCTTGCTTTAAGGTTTATTGCGCATTCCGTAATGGAATCATTTGCATTCGTTTTTCAATCGATTGCGGCCCTTGACCTAATAAAAGGCCGTAATGGGTTGCATTGGTCATCACATGTTTTACATAGTCTCGCGTTTCCGTTAATGGAATCGATTCGGTATATTGATCCGCTGCAATCGCTTGATATTCAGGCTGCCAGCGTCGAGCACGATTTGGACCCGCATTGTAGCCTGCAGTCGCTAATACTGGACTATTACTCAATTGACGTTGAATCATCGATAAATAGAAAGTGCCATAACGGATATTGGTATTCATATCCGTTAATGCAGCAGGGTTATAACTCTCCCCCATCTGACGAGCCACCAATTTTGCGGTGTCTGGCATAATTTGCATTAAACCACCGGCACCGACATGTGAACGTGCGCTAGTGACAAACCGACTTTCTTGACGCATCAAACCATAAGCCCATGCAGGGTCAATGCCGGCATTACGACTATGACTCACCACATAATTTTGATGCGGCATAGCATAACGTAAAGCATAATTATGCTGTTTGGTGGTTCGATCTGCCGCATAAATCGCCCGATCATACCACCCCATATCGGTTGCACGTTTAGCTGCGGCAAGAATCATGCCATCATCATGCTTTAAATAGGCTTGACGCACTGCCCAGTTCCATTCACGGTTAATATAGCTGTCAGATGCATTAATATTGCGCAATGCAAAGGCACGACGGAAGTGAATATCCTGACTGAGACGCTGCGCATCTTGTGACGAAGGCTGCACATTTGACGGAATATTGTTATAAGACTGACCAATTTTGTCACGTGCTAACAAATTATGGTAATCATCGCCAACGGCAAGCTTGCGATAAATTTCTTTTGCCGCACGTTTAGATGAGGCATCTCCACGTTGTTCAGATGCTCGTGCTAACCAATATTGCCAACGGTCTTCCTGCTTTTGCGAAACGCTCATCGCATCAATTGCACGAATGACACTTTCCCATGCGCCAAAACGAATGGCTTGTCGCGCATAAATCTCGGCTTCTTCTGCACTAAAAGGCAGTCCATAACTCAAATCAAGATAATTTAGAACTTCACGGTTGAAATTATTTTTCATTACCGTTGTACCACCGATATACCCGACACTACGGTATAGGGCTTTTTGCACATCGGCTGGTGTGCCTTCTGCTGCACGTTTCACCGAAGAAATCGCGCCATTTAAGTCGCTATCTGCCAAGCGACCCATCGCATAGATCAGGTATGCATGATCTTCAGCTGTGGCTTTGGGTGCAGACCATAAATAATTCAGTGGATTGGCTTGAATGGTGTTGAGTTGTGACAAATTAATATTTACGCCAATGGTTTGCGCAGTCGCAATCGCTTGTCCTGACTGACCCGCTCTTAACTGTCCCCACATCCGTTGATGGCGGTCATCTTGAGTCATTAAAGGACTCGACAGCATCATACGGCCCAAGCCCGTACACGAGTCAGGTTGTGAGTTTGTGGTCAACCATACATCTTTAAATTCTGCGTAGACCAGAGGGTCGCCCGACTTTGCGCGGACTTGAGCCATGGCACATGTTTCAGCACGGTCAGCATTAGTCACATATTGCAAGACAGGCTGTGCTGTAGCGAAATCAGCTTGTTTGACTTTTTCTTCAACATAATCTGCGGCTAATTTTTCTGCCATTGCCGAATTTGGATAGCGCTGTGCAAAATTAATAATGGCACTTGCTGGCTGTGAAGCCAAATTGTTATTCAGTAACCAATATTCTGGATAATAGCCCAAAACGTCATTTTGCATGGATGATTGGTATTGTTGTAATAAACTAATATTGCCTGCATTCGCAGCACGTAAAGCATCGTTAAACTGCTCATCTGCGGCTTGGGCAAACGCAGAAATTCCGGAGAGCCCGACACTCAAAGCAAGTAATTTAGCGTAATTTTTCTGTTTAAAATTATGTTTTAACATCCACTTGCCTTCTTTCATGTCATTCTGCTCAGTTACAGCACATCGAACTTTGTTTAGGAATTAGTTTAATAATTCTAAACTCTGCATTGTGTTCTGTTATGTAACCTTATGATTAGCCAATATTAATTTTCAAACATTTTTGCTTCATAAATCAATATGGCAGAGTTGTAATTTTAGGCTGTAAGTTTCTAGTAAATTACTGCTAAAATATTGCTCATTCTTAAAATCCCCTTTTTGACCTCCGCAGCTGCACAATTCAATTGATTGAATTGTCTGTCAGCCACGTATGGTTATTGATTTTCATAAAATTCCTTTAGGAGCCTACATGACGGTTCAAACCTTCATCCCGAATAGTGCCCAAGCTGCCCCAGATAACACTGTTACCCAGCCACAGCACACCCCAGCTCAAGATGGAGCAGTGAAAAAACTGTACATCGAAACGCAAGGGTGTCAGATGAATGAGTATGACAGTCAACGTATGGGCGACCTTTTAGGTGATTCTCACGGCTATGTGCTGACAAGCGATCCAAAAGAAGCGGATATTCTCCTGATGAATACCTGCTCTATCCGTGAAAAAGCACAAGAAAAAGTATTTTCTGAGTTAGGCCGCTGGCGCAAGCTGAAAGAAAAAAATCCTGACTTGGTGATTGGTGTTGGTGGCTGTGTTGCTTCTCAGGAAGGTGACAACATTCAAAAACGCGCACCGTATGTAGATATGGTGTTTGGTCCACAAACCTTACACCGTTTACCGCAAATGCTTGATCAACATACTGAGCAAGTGGTCAAACCAAAAAAAGAAAAAATTCAGTTGGTGGATATTTCATTCCCTGACATTGAAAAATTCGACTTTTTGCCGGAACCGCGTGTAGAAGGTTTTAAAGCCTTTGTCTCGATTATGGAAGGCTGCTCAAAATACTGTTCTTTCTGTGTGGTTCCTTACACACGTGGAGAAGAAGTATCACGTCCACTGGATGATGTATTGGCTGAAATTGCCACTTTAGCTGAAAAAGGCGTACGTGAAATTTCATTACTCGGCCAAAACGTGAATGGCTACCGTGGTGAAACCTTCGAAGGTAATATTTGCACCTTTGCAGAGTTACTGCGTTTAGTGGCCGAAATTCCGGGCATTGGACGTATTCGTTACACCACATCGCACCCGCTTGAATTTAACGATGACTTGATTCAATGCTACCGTGACTTACCGCAAATGGTTTCTCACTTGCATCTACCGGTTCAAAGTGGTTCGAATGACGTTCTACAAGCCATGAAACGTAACCACACGATTGATGTATATATCGATAAAATTGCTAAATTACGTCAAGTTCGCCCTGATATGCATTTATCTAGCGACTTTATTATTGGCTTTCCGGGTGAGACTGACGAAAACTTCGAAGAAACTTATCAATTTATCCAAGATATGGACTTCGATCATTCATACAGTTTCATCTACTCAAAACGTCCGGGTACTCCTGCCTCAGAACTTGAAGACACAACCCCTGAAGATGTGAAAAAAGAACGTCTTGCAAAAGTTCAACAATGGATTAAACAATCCAGTATCGATAAAACTGATGCAATGCTTGGGACCATTCAACGTGTCTTGATTGAGTCTGTTTCAGACAAAGATCCGAATTTGCTGATTGGTACTGCAGACAATACACGTTTGGTTAGCTTTATCGGTGATCCTGCATGGGTTGGGCGTTTTGCAGAGATTGAAGTGACCGATATTAAAACTTTGAAGTTTGTTTACGGTGAACTCTTGAATCTTGAGCCTGACGTGGCGTAATGTAAGCTTAATCGTCAGACCAATTTAAAGGAATTCTCTTGACTGCAGCGATTCGACGTACTGTAACTTTTGCTGGTATTCCACTTGACCGTTTACAAAGCATGCTCGGTGCCTATAACGGTCATCTCAAACAAATTGAACAACGTTTAGATGTCAAAATTTCTCATCGTGCAGATGCTTTTTTTGTCGATGGGGAAATCGATGCGGTAGAGAGAGCCGAAAGTCTCCTTCACCGTCTTTATGAAGAGTCCGAAACCAATCCACAGATTAGTGCGGACATTTTACACATGATGATTCAAGGCAGTCAGACTGACCGCGAAATTCAGGAAGACTTTTCTGAAAATGAGCACACCGGTTTAGATAATGTTTATCTACAAACCCGTAAAGGTCGGATCAACCCACGTGGTGCCAATCAAAAGCGCTACGTGCAACGTATTTTACAAAGTGATATTTCTTTCGGTATTGGCCCAGCGGGTACAGGTAAAACCTATCTCGCGGTCGCCGCTGCTGTAGATATGCTAGAACGCAACGAAATTCAACGCATTTTATTGGTTCGCCCTGCGGTTGAAGCAGGTGAAAAATTGGGTTTTTTACCCGGTGATTTGAGCCAAAAAATTGACCCTTACTTACGTCCGCTATACGACGCTTTGTATGAAATGCTCGGTTTTGAAAAAGTCGCAAAACTGATTGAACGTCAAGTGATTGAAGTTGCACCACTGGCCTACATGCGTGGTCGTACCTTAAATCATTCTTTTGTGATTTTAGATGAAGCACAGAACACTACCCCTGAACAGATGAAAATGTTCCTCACCCGTTTAGGCTTTGGTTCTCGAGCGGTGATCACGGGCGACATTACACAGGTCGATTTACCTCGTGGTCAACAATCTGGTTTGGCACATGCCTTACGTGTGATTGAAAAAATCAAAGAAATTCATATTACTCGCTTCCACTCTCGTGACGTGGTACGTCATCAATTGGTTCAAAAAATTGTTGAAGCCTATGAGGGATGGGACAGCGAACAACATCGCCTCACAGCTGAACAACGTGCGGAACGTAAAGTACGTCAGGAAGCCTTGGTGGCGGACAATGATGCTAAAGCTGATGGGCAGCATCAAGACGAAAACATTTAAGGATTCATTTTGAAACTTAATCTCTCTTTGCAGCAAAATTTTCAGTCACCTGAATTGGTGGTGAAACGTGCGCATATCAAAAAAGTCGTGGAAACGGCTTTACGTCATATCGATACACAAAGTGATTGTGAGATCGGTATTGCATGTGTGGACAATGATGAAAGCCACAAATTGAACTTGGAATATCGTGGTAAAGACAAACCGACCAATGTGTTGTCTTTTCCGAGCGATCTCCCGGATGAAATGGCGGCAGTTTTAGACTCATTTCCGATTGGCGACTTGGTGATTTGTATTCCTGTGGTTCTTCGTGAAGCACAAGAACAAAGCAAAGCACCCCTGACCCACTTTACGCATATGCTGGTACACGGTACGTTGCACCTCATGGGCTATGACCATGAAACCTCTGATAAAGATGCTGAAGAAATGGAAGCGTTGGAAATCGAGATTTTAGCCAAATTGGGGTTTGATAACCCTTATCTGGAAAGAGATTAAGAACAAAAAAAGCGAGCTACGGCTCGCTTTTTTTATCGTCATAAAAACCAAGGAAGGAAAGATATGCAATATGTCGTGATTTTTAAAGCACGCATTTGTACGCTTGATGAGCTGTATTTTTCGACTGCACAGCAGCTTAGAGACAAAGCCTTGGCACACTTTAACTGTCAACATTTTGAAGCGCTGACAGAGGGTAAGCATGAAATCGCCCTTTCCTACTGGAATACATTAGAAGACATTCGAGCTTGGCAACAAGATGCACAACATCTAGTGGCGCAGCAATTGGGAAAAAACCAATGGTATACGAATTTTAGCGTCGAAATCTGCGAAGTTTTGCGACGCTATCGCGACTGATTAACGCACCTCAAACTCTGCTTCTGCAGGATCGAAGCGCCAAGTACGCACAATACGAAGTTCTGAGATGTCTTTCATTTTGGCATCAAACAAACCAAAAGGTGCCGCCTTACGTACAGAGGTTTTTGCAGCTTCGTCCAATAAGTTTGAACCTGAACTTTCGATCAAACGAATGGCACGAATCCCGCCATTACTGTTCAAAATAACCATTAAGCGTACTTCACCGCGTAGCTGCTGCTGTTTTGCTGCTTCAGGATAATAACGGTTACCGTAAAATTCGACTTTTTCGCGAAATTTTTCCATGTAAGCAGCAGAAACATCTTGCTTGGCTTGAATACCATCAATGGTTTTAATTTTTTGCTGACGGCTAAAGTTTTGCTGGCGTTGTAAATATTGAGCTTCGATACTCGCCACCATCGCAGCCTTGGCCTGAAACTGACTATTCAACTCCTCAACGGCTTTTTTGCGACTGTTTTCTTCAGCTTGTTTTTGCCAACTCAAAGTTGTCATCAACACTTTGTCTTCAAAGCTCAGCTCTTTCTTTTGTTGCAGTTGTTCTAAAGCTTCGCTTTTTTGCTCCCCGGCTTTTTGTTCGATCATCGGTGCAGGCATGTCACTCGACATACGATGCGACTCACGGAATGTCCCCGAGCCCTGCTGATCGGTTTGTGCTAAAAAGTCTGCATGTTCAATTTTTTCCGTCGTAGAACGTAAAGAAACTGCAATTTCTTTGGTGTTGTAATCCGCCTCTTGGGGCATGGAAAATTGCATGGTTAAAAAAGCCAAATGCAACACAGCAGCAAACGCCAATGCAGTTGCAAATATGGGATCTTTCCACCACTCTTTCATCAAGGGCATGAACGTTATTTTTTTCAGCATCACATTAAACCGACAATTTGCCGCATTCCCCAAACTGCTTAAAACAATATAAAATAAAACTCGTATTCATTTTTTGATGAAAACGAGAAATCCATCAACACATCGATAATGCACAATTAAAATCATGAAAATGGTGCAATTTATTTTGCTAAACTGCAAGATCAAAACCTTGTGTTTTTATAGAAATCGACAAGATAAACATCGTTAAAAAACATAATTTGTCAGGATGCACTTCTTATGCAAACGCTAGTTTCCAATATCGCTAAACGTATACGCCAAGTGTACCAAAAAGCTGAAGGATTTATTGAAGATGAGCGTGAATTCCCAATGTCTCAAGTGTTTTTAAATGCGACATTTCAGCGCTTTGTCACCGATAATGTGAAAATGCTCAAAGACTTGCATGCTGACCTGCATGATGACTGGCTTCGACTGTATGCCACATTGGATTATAACGGGCTGATCATAACACTCTCTGTTGATTTAAAACTGGTACAAATGGAACTCAACAAACAAACCCAATTGATCGTATTTGAACAAATTAGTGATACACAAGTGATTGAAGCAAAGTATCCAAATGTTCTGTATAAGATGGGCGTGCGCATGGCGTTATGGTTCTATCAAAAAGTACTCAACCAAGATCCATTGGGTATGATTTTGGAAAAGCTCAATGTGATCAAAGTTAAAGATGATTTACTGTATTTAGACCTGAATCGCTGGCTCGGTAAAAGTCGATCGATTATCGACACACTGGGCAAAGTCCATGTCAACCATGCTGTTTTACGTGAGGCCGAATTGGTGGTGATTGGTAATGTTAATTTAACAGCATTGTTCACCAAAATGTCGCAAGAACGGATGGAAGACTGGGATGATTCAAATTTAAAAGACGATGAAGTCACGCCTATAAAGCAAAAGGAAAGCTAGACTTATCCTGTACTTAGGCATCTTGAACCTATAAAAACGCTACACAATATATACATTAGGCACGGATTTGTGACGTGATTCTCCACAATCCAGCCGCATAATAAACATATCAGGTGGTTTAGCCCACCGCACTTCTATTGAATAGGAAAACCATACTTATGGCACATTCAGTTTTGAAAAATTTAGGTCTTGTTGCTGGGGTATCGACTACACTGCTTTTGACTGGTTTCTCAAGTCAGTCATTTGCCATGAGTCCATTCCAAGCAAGCTACCAGTTTAATTACAACGGCAAAAACTTGGGTTCTGCAACACGTACCCTAAAACAATCTGGGAATAACTGGACGTATGTTTTCGCAGCAAAAGCTGGTGCGATGGCCTCTGCAACTGAAACCAGTCGTTTTAGTTTAAATGGCAGCCAAATTCACTCGAACAGCTTTAGCCGCAGCAGCAAAATTTTGGTGCACAACAACACCATGAATATTAATTTTAATGCTGGCGCAAAAACCATTAATACCAAAAAAGATGATAAAGCGCGTTCATTTGCGTGGAAATCAGGTGTGTTAGATGAACTCAATGCTGAATTGCAAATTCGTGAAGATTTAAAAAATGGTGGTTTGAAATCGAATTACTACATTGCCGATGCCAAAGAGGTTGAAGCTCGTAAGTTCGTGAAACAAGGCACTGAAAAAGTGAAAACCACTTATGGAACTTTTGACACCGTGAAAGTCGTGATGCGTCATGATAAACCAGGCCGTCAAACGACTTTCTGGTTAGCACCAAAACTAGATTACCTACCTGTCAAAGTTTCCCACCAAGACAATAAAACCTCTTACGGTTTATTGTTAACGGGCTATAAAGGTGCAACAAATTAATTGATTTGATCAATTTCGCTTGCATTTTTCACGGTGCTTTTTAAAATACGCTTTTGCTTTAAAAAGCACCTGCCCCTCGAGGATTCTCCCGTGCACGCTCTGGAACAGAAAATCTTAGCTGAAGGTATCGTTCTCTCTGAAGAAGTTCTGAAAGTCGATTCTTTCCTGAACCACCAAATTGACCCTGTGATGATGCAGCAAATTGGTCAAGAATTTGCCCGTCTTTTTAAAGATGCTAGCATCACAAAAATCATTACGATTGAAGCATCAGGTATTGCACCTGCAGTAATGGCTGGTCTTGAACTTGGTGTTCCTGTGATTTTTGCACGTAAATATCAATCTTTAACCTTAAAAGATGATTTGTATCGCTCAAAAGTGTTTTCTTTTACGAAACAAACTGAAAGCACGATCGCGATTTCTAAAAAGCACATCAATGCTGAAGATAAAGTTTTAGTGATTGATGACTTCTTGGCCAATGGTCAAGCGGCTTTAGGTCTTGCAGATCTTATTCATCAAGCAAGTGCTGAAGTATTGGGTATCGGTATCGTGATTGAAAAATCATTCCAACCTGGTCGTGATATTTTGCTTGAAAAAGGCTATCGCGTTGAATCATTGGCACGTGTGAAATCGCTGGCGAATGGTACAGTTGAATTTGTTCGTGACTAGTTTGCGTTCAAAAGAAAAAAGAACACATCAGGTGTTCTTTTTTTTTCTAAAAATTTGCCATTAAGATGACATAAAGCGCACTTTTTAACGCCTTAGTTACAAGCAGACAAAACATCGGTGTGCAAAACTCGATAAAATTCAGGAAAATCGTCACATTTGATCGAATGGGTCAACTACTCATCTGTCAAATTACATTATGCTGCACCATAAATTCGGCCACTTTATTTTTTAAGGCTATGGAAAGTTATGAATACAGAAGATCAAAACATGGAACCGACAATTAAATGTCCAAAATGTGGATCAACCCATATTGAAAAGCGTAACCATGAACAAAACTTACAAAAAATTGGTGGGGTCTTACTCAGTGGTGCAGGAACTGCTGCAGGGACTGTCGGTGGTGCGGCATCTGGCGCATCTATTGGTGCTGCGATTGGTGGCGTGACTGCTGGCCCACTTGGCGTGATTATGGGCGGAACCATTGGGACTTTTGTCGGGGCGATTAGCGTTGGCATCACAGGCGGCTTTTTAGGCCATCGCTTTGGTAAAAAAGCAGGTGTGATTGTAGATCAAAATATATTTTTAGATTACCAATGCAAGGCCTGCAAACAACGCTTTGAAGTTGAATCTCAACCTGAAGATGCAGCAAAAACTGAAGATCAAGACTAATTTTGATTGCTGCTAAATTAAATAAGAGCGTTTCTACGCTCTTTTTTAATAGGTTATTGTTTTTCTAATATGTATTTCTAGTCTATTGAAATGCTATTCGAAACCATGGCGAATCAATTATTTTGAAACATCAGTTAAAGATTTTGAGTCCACTTTAACTTGATCTTGTTTCGCTAAAAATTCTTTTTCTTCGGCTTTTTCTTTTGCGGGAAATCCATACTGTATAAACTGGCATTGCCGTACACAAGGAAGATGCAGCCAATACGGAACACAGGAAAGTCATTAGAAAATTAACAATAGACATCACACACCCTAAAGAAGAAATTTAAATACAAATCATATAATCAAAAAATAAAAATAACGCCCAAAGAGAGAGCAATATTCGACTCGAAACCATCACTGAGCAGGCTGTATTTAAAAACTTTCAATATATTGTTGATATCATTTATTTTTAATATTTCAGGAATAGTTCGACAGATTTATTTTTATATTTTGGTCGGTATACAACGTCATAAATAAAAAGACGTCACACGTAAATAAAGCAAGAAAAGTGCAATATTTAAGCCTTTTCTTGCCCGCTCGCTACAAAGTTAGCGCAACTTCCTAGAGCAAGTAAGTATCAAATCAACTTTTTGACGACTTCGCCTAGGCGTTTACCCAGCTCTTCACACAAATTACGCTCATCTTGACTCAATGACTGATCATGGCGCGGACCACTGACATGGCTTGCACCATAAGGTGTACCACCCGTTTTGGTATTCGATAATGCAGGATGGGCATTACTTAAACCCATAACCATCATTCCGTGATGAAACAAAGGTGGCAGCATGGTCAGCAAAGTACTTTCCTGTCCCCCATGCATTGAACCTGAACTGGTAAACACACAGGCAGGTTTGCCATGTAATGCGCCATTGAGCCAAAGCGCTGTGGTTTGATCCCAGAAATATTTCATTTCCGACGCCATATTGCCAAAACGTGTCGGTGAACCAAGGGCTAAACCTGAACAATGCGCTAAGTCATCTAAGCTACAGTAAATATCGCCTTCGGCAGGAATACTGGGCTGTACGTCAGTCACCACGGTGGATAAATTTGGAACGGTACGTATTTTTACCGCCATCCCAGAAGCTTCAATTCCATTGGCAATCAAATGTGCCATCTCACGTGTTGAACCATATTTGCTGTAATACAGCACCAGTACATAAGCTTGCGTCATTTTTATAAATTCAATGAAAAAAGAAAACTATACGGTATTTTTCCTATTTTTTGGTTAAGCTAAGTGATGAAAATTGCATAAACATGACTAAAATAACTCGAGACTTGAAAGCATGATCGAAGCATTTTTAAAAAAACTTCCCTTTTACGACAAGAAATGGTTTCAGTTTGTTTTATTTGTCATTCGACGTTTTGAAGCCGATCGCTGCCGTGAACAAGCAGGATCATTAACCTATACTACCTTGTTTGCAGTGGTACCCATGTTGACCGTATTCTTGGTCATCATCTCCTCAATTAAAGCTTTAGAACCTGCTCGTCAACAGCTTCAACAATTGATTTATAGTAATTTCCTACCAAAAACGACAATTGCTTTTGATAAAGCACTGAATGCCTTCACCGATAAATCCAGTAACTTGACCGTGATAGGTGTGCTGTTTTTATTCATTACCACAGTTATGATGCTGACCAGCATTGAGACAGTATTTAACCGAATTTGGCGGGTGCGTGAGACACGTGGCGGCATTATTGGCTTTATGCGCTATTGGACTATTATCTCATTAGGCCCAATCTTACTGGGTAGCGCATTTGTTGTGTCATCCACCTTGGCCTCTATGAATGTCCTCAGCAATAATTTTGCCGGCTATGAACTGGATGGAGCTTTTCTACTGTGGATCTTGTCTTTTTCATTGACCATTTTAGGTTTTTTCATTCTGTATTGGACGATTCCCAACCGCAGTGTGCCGATTAAGGCGGCGCTGATCGCGGGTGTCTTTAGTGCGGTGGTCTTTGAACTGCTCAAAAACCTCTTTGGCTTTGTCATGTCAAATTTCACCAGTTATCAAATCGTTTATGGTGCATTTGCTGCGGTGCCAATTTTCCTGCTTTGGATATTCCTTTCATGGAATATCGTGCTGATTGGGGTAGAAATTAGTTATGCACTGACAGCTTTCAATTCGGGCAACGACCAAAAACGTCATCCTGTTATTATGTTGATGGATTTGCTTGAATTATTTTATAAAAAGCAAAAACTCGGTCAGAGCGTGACAGAAAAAGAAGCGCTTGAGGTCTTAGGGCGTGATGAAATCGGCCGCCTGCCAAGCTATATTTTATTGTTTGAAGAGCAACACCTGATTAAACGTACAGATGATGATCATTATGTTTTAGTTCGTAATTTAACCCAAGTGGACTTTTGGAGTTTTTACAGTAAGCTGCCCTATCCGCTCCCTAAACGGCAAGATTTAGGTCGCGTCGATCCAGATGATGTTTGGATGGAAAAAATTGGGCCGCAACTGGTCGAATCGGATGATTATCTCGCGGCCAAACTCTCGATACCACTTGCAACTATTTTTGAAGAAAAATAACCGTAAATAAAAAAGGAGAGCCGTAGCTCTCCTTTTTTATTTATACATAATCTTAGATCGCTGTGCACTGACGTCCCATCAATTTAGCTAACCATCGATGCAAGGTTACCGTCATCACTCCGACCATTACTAAGGCCGTCCCCAAGATAAAATTCAGTTCAATCGTTTCGTTTAAGATCAATACGCCAAAGACCAGTCCAAAGATTGGGGTAAGGAATGAAAAAACGCCCAGACCATTGGCCAGATATTTACTTAACAGCCAAAACCAAAGCATCAGGCTAAAAAATGAAATAATGAGCACATGAAAAATCATACTGCTGATGGACAACACCGTCCAATGCACGGTCATTTGTCCTGTCAGCCACGCCACGGGTAATAAAAACACGCAACCACCAACCAACTGATAAAACAAGGTCTGAGTCGGAGGTGCATCAGAGAGTTTGGTGAGTCTTAATGAAATGGTGGTCAAGGCCCACATCACCCCAGCAAGTAATGCCATCGCATCACCCAACAGGGCTTGAGTGTTGACTGTAGTACTACTTTCACGTCCCATAAACGACAGTACTATTCCTGAAAAGGCAATAAAAATACCGACCCATTGGATCGCTGTAAGCTTTTCTTCAGGCAACTTCCAATGTAAACCTAGTGCCACGAATATCGGTGCGGTATAGAGCAAGACAACGGTATGTGATGCAGAGGTATAGCGCAGGGATTCTGCCACTAAAATAAATTCGGCTGAAAATAAAAACGCCAACCAGATACCCGGCAGCAAGTATTCTCGAGTATATAAATGTGTCCCCGGCTTAAGACGAATCAGTGGAAAGACCAACAGCGCAGCCAAACCCGATCGGATGGCAATTTGCATGATCGGCGCAATATCAACCGCGGCCAATTTCAAAATGACCTGTTGAATCCCTAAAATCATGCACAAAATAATCATCAAACCAGAAGCTTTTGCATCTAGCGCCTTACGCTGTTCCACACTATTTACTCGACAATACGATAAGCAACACTATAGAACTGTCAGAAATAAAATATATACTTCAAAATAGACAAGTGATCTTCTTATTCAGGCAAAATTTCTCATGCGTCATAAAGCTCGTGCAGATCATACGCAGTTGCAACAACTTCCCACCAACGATGAAATTCAAGCAGCACTGTGGATCAGTTTTCGTGACGATCCTGCACTGTCTGTTTATCCCGTTCATGGACATGCTTGGGGCGAGTTTGTCTATGCCTTTAATGGCGTAATGGAAGTGAACATCAACCAGATAGACTATATTACCCCACCACCTTATGGCATTTGGCTTCCCCCACACTTAGAACATAGTGGTTTAAATCGTACTGCAGTTTCACATGGCACCTTATATGTACATGAATCTCTATGCACCCACTTGCCGAAACAACCGGGGATTTTACTCAGCTCACCTTTAGTTACAGCGATATTCAGCCATTTGCGTCTGTTGCATCAACAAGCCGACCTCATGGAAAATACGGCCGAATATCAACGCTTACTCCATGTGATCTTAGATCAACTGCATCAAGCCAAACTGGTCAGTAGTTATTTACCGCATTCGGATCACCCTGCCCTCAAACAGCTGCTTGATTATTTACATCAACATCCTGCAGATCAGAGCGCGCTTGAGCAATTGGCACAGCGGATAAATATGACGGAACGTACTCTTGCGCGTTATTGTCAAAAAGAACTTGGGATGTCGCTGCATGAATGGCGACAACGTCTTAAAGTCATGAAAGCCATGTCGATGCTCAACGCAGGCCAAACCGTCGAAAATATTGCCTTAGAACTTGGTTATGCCAATGCCTCGGCGTTTATAAATATGTTTAAAAAATGGATGCTTTGCACCCCAGATCAGTTTAGGAAATCTACCTTAAAGCCCTAAATGTGTTTAAATTTAGCCCACAGTATCTCTATAAAGTGATTCAACAATCCGCTAAGATCAAAAAATCCACAAAGAATGATAATGACTCCATTTCGAATGAATAAAAAAACCATTTTAGCGCTGTGTTTATCTGCCGTATTTTTAACGGCTTGTAGTTCCAAAGAACAGCGTGAATTTAAATCTGCACTCAAAACCGCTCAAACGGGCGATGCGACCGCACAAATGAAAGTGGGTGATTTATACCTCAGTGGAACGGGCACAGAACAAAACATCGAACAAAGTGTACATTGGTACAAAGCTGCTGCGGATCAAGGCACTACGGACGCATTCGCATGGTTAATGACTCAAGCCTATCAAGGCAACCCACATGCAGATCAAGTGATTCGAAAGATGCAGCAAGATGGCAATATTTTCCTTGCACACTGGGTGCTAGACCTTGCAAAAAAGACTCATGATCCTGCTGCTGAATATACCGTTGGTTGGATGTACGACACTGGAAAAGGCTTAATTCAAGATAAGCACCAAGCGCAAATTTGGTATGAAAAAGCAGCCAAACAAAAGAATGTCGAAGCGATCAAAGTCTTGGGAAATCAACATTATTTTTCTGAACATCCTTCGTCAACACCCGACAAAGCAGCTGAATATTTAAGCTATGCCGCAGAACAAGGGCAAGATGCTGACGCGGCGATGAAAATGGCACATTATTATCATTATGATATTCGAGATGGTGAAAAAGCGCGACAATGGTATGCCAAAGCAGGTGCATTGGGAGACACCGACTCACAGCATATGGCCGACACCTATGAAACATGGAAAGACACTGGTCCTTTACAACCCAATGAGCCACCGCCATCAAGTAGCACTGAATAGATCAATCAAAAAAGGCTGCATTAAGCAGCCTTTTTTGTATTTCGTTCACAGTTTATTTGACAAAGGTTGTCCAGATATAATCCTGATTTTTTCCTTTTAGGGTCATTTTCAACTGCTCACCTGACTGTAGTGCCGCGACACCTGCAGGCGTACCTGTCATGACCACATCACCCGCTTCAAGACTAAACACTTGGCTAATATCGGCCAGTAATGTACCCACATCAAAAATCAGCAATGCAGTATCACCGTTCTGACGCAGTTCATCATTGACATGCAAGGTGTAATGCACATCTTTCCAATCTTGAACCACTTCTTGGACATCGATCCAATCCGCAAGGATGCAAGAACCATCATAAGCTTTGGCACGTTCCCACGGCTGACCTTTTTTCTTTAAGTCATCTTGTAGATCACGCAAGGTCAGGTCTAGCCCTAAAGTCACAGCTCCGACTGCTTCTAAGGCTTTGCGTGGATCAGTTTCAGCCGATAAAGGACGATCAATACGTAAACTTAATTCGCACTCATAGTGGCAACTGCCCCATGCAGGATTCCATGAGATGCCTTGCTCTAATGCGGTTAATGCACTTGGCGGCTTCATAAAAAGTACAGGACGGTCAGGAATTGCATTGCCTAATTCTTTGGCATGATCTGCATAACTACGACCGACGCAAACAATTTTAGATGGACGTGACTGCATACTACTCCCTCTTTTGTTATGAATAGATTGTCTTAGTGCTGAAAAGTATTGGTAAAAATCGCTTGGTCCGCAGTATTTTTAAATGCACTTTTCGGCACAATAATCACGGTTTTATTTTTCAGTTCAAGCATATAGGTCAATTTGCCTTCAGCAAAATTTGCCACTTCAGCATAATGAAAGACATTCTTACGACCATTGGCATGAATTTCTGCATAGTCTTGAAATAAATCAATACCTTGTTCACTTTTGCCTAATTGGTATTTTACAAACTGGCGTTTAAACATCATCGGTAAAAACCAATAACGCATGATGCCTTGAAGGAGTAAAAAGAAAGCACCCAGACCAACATAGTAGGCACCGACACCATTTACACCTAAGTAAAAACCCCAGATGATAATCCCAAGGCTAATGGCTGGCGTTAAAAAACGCGTAAATTGCTTTTTGCCAAAAGTTGCTAGTGCAAAACCATCCTGTGATTCTTCTAGATTTAAAAAATAGCGCAGCGATAATGCAGGTAGATTTTCAGACATAAGCGTATGAATATTTAAAAATGAATTGCGCTAAATACTACACCACAATTCAAACTTGCTTCATGCTTTTTAATGGTCGGTTGTAACACATCACTACTTCCCTTCCATCTAGAAATACGTTAAAAACAGCAACAAATAAAAGATTGCATACGCAGGATGTGACATGCAGATAACAAAAATAATTATGATGCTAGTGTTTCTGAGTGGACTGAGCATATCGACCAGTTGGGCCAAATTCGTTCAATGGCAACCCCAGATCCCGAGCAGTTTGGACTTATTTAATGGCAATGCCAAAGCCTTGGCAAATCTTGCCGGTGATCACATCGTGATTTTTGCACATCCCTCACAGCAAATTAGTCTACCTACGATGAAAGCAGGTCAAAAAGTCATTGGTAAATTTCAAAGTGCCGCCGTGGTTGTCCCAACCAACAGCAAAAATGTGGCGAGATTACTCAGTAATTATCCAAACTATGCTGGCTTATTTCCCACACTAAAATCTGCTGAGGTTTTGCAACAGCAAGGTTCAACCAGCCAAGTTGAATATCGCATCCACATCCCGACGCCGATTCCAGTTTTAAACTTTAAAGAAACCGTGGTGATGCAGCACCAAATTGATCACAACAGCATTAATAGTTTGGTTCTGCAAGCACCGGTGCCCTTTGGTGCAGGAAAAATTGAATGGTTTGAGATCGATGCACAACACACCTTGATTAGTGTGACCCAATGGGGCGATTTAAATCAGCCCAAAGGTTTTTTGTTTAGCAAAATATTAAATGCCTTACCCGATGCCAAGTTAGGGATTCCTGCGGGAACCAATGGTTTTTTACTCGAATCATTACAGCGCCGATTTAAAGCCTTTAGCAGTGAAACTCTCGCTGCAAATCAATTGCCTGAACTCAAATTAAATGCCTCTCAAATCGACAAGGTCACTCAATTAAGTCAAAGCTCGAAAGAACCTGTGTCCTTTATTTTGACAGCGCAACGCGTTCCCTTTGGGCAAAATTATGAATTGATGCGCTTTAGCACCAGTTTTCAATATTATGCACAAGAGCCTTCGAGCTTACAGCGCTGGATTAATGTGTCTTCGTTCAAGCACTTATTTCCAAGACAAGTTAAACATATGCAAGTGCAGAAAATTAATCCGCACCTCATGGATGCCGACTATAAAATTTCGGTGGGTTTAGGCGTGATCAATATTCCCTTTGATTTTAAAATGCGTTTTAACTACCCAGACTTACTGCAAAATCAATACACCGCGACAGGTGGGGACTTAAAGTTTGTCCGAGGTGCCATGCATATTCGCCCCTTACAACAAGGGTCGTTATTACAATTGACCAGTGCGATGAAGATTGATGACAAAGCACCGTTTTTACTTCGTGCTATGCGCAGTATGCCGTATCACGACATGTTGCCGGCTTTAGGCGGAAATACGGTCTTTGCACTTAAAGTTAAACAGAAGTTAAGTTAGAACCTTGATTGATGAGCTGAATTTATTGTTTTTAGCTATATTTCAGACACAAAAAAACCGCAACATATGCGGTTTTTTCAATCTTGATCAAGTTGGTGCGCTCAGAGAGATTCGAACTCCCGACCCCTTAGTTCGTAGCCAAGTGCTCTATCCAGCTGAGCTATGAGCGCGACGTCTTGATGAGGCTCATTATACGTGATTTTTATTTTTTGTTAAGAGCTTTTTCATATAAATTTAACCAAACGCACAGCAAATAAACAATTACCCTTTAAACACGCTAAAAATCAGCTAGATTTACTTTTTTAATGGCTTTTGCATCACAAGTTTGGAATTTAAACTTAGCAATACTCACGTATAAATGCTCAAGATAGATAATAAATCTATCGCCATCATTGAATCACTGCTTTAACTCACTCAATTCTTTTTTAAACTTTGATTTAAAAAAATTGCATCACTATGAATATCTGAAATAAGCGTTAATCTGTTGAAGAAAGCAAATGGAATAGAACGCTTTATAAAAGCAAAAGACAAAAGACAAAAGACAAAAGACAAAAGACAAAAGACAAAAGACAAAAGACAAAAGACAAAAGACAAAAGACAAAAGACAAAAGACAAAAGACAGGCTGCATCAAAACGATAAATCACAGGCACAAAAAAACCGCAACATGTGCGGTAATTTGTTCAAGTTGGTGCGCTCAGAGAGATTCGAACTCCCGACCCCTTAGTTCGTAGCCAAGTGCTCTATCCAGCTGAGCTATGAGCGCGTAACTTGTGTCGTCTTAAAAGACTACGTTTTCAGATTTACTTATTGGTGCGCTCAGAGAGATTCGAACTCCCGACCCCTTAGTTCGTAGCCAAGTGCTCTATCCAGCTGAGCTATGAGCGCGACATAAGTAAATCGTGGCGGTGAGAGAGGGATTCGAACCCTCGATACAGTTGCCCGTATGCATCCTTAGCAGGGATGTGGTTTCAGCCACTCACCCATCTCACCGTAACGTGCCGCCATAATACAAAGATCATGATACGACTGCAAGCACAGTCGTTATATTTTTTTCATTTTTTTACTCAATTAGATATTTTTTAAACGATTTTCAAAAAATTAGTGCAAAATTAGTTCAGCACGCGCTGCTGTCCCCTACTTTTCAGCTTTAAACATTATAAAATATCGGCATAAAACACTTTATTGCAATCAATTGCGTGCAGTATCTGCTTGCATGACTTATGCTAATCCTAATCTTCTGATTTGAAGCCAAATACATATGAAAAACTGGGTCGACCCTGAAGCAAAAGCTGAAGCCGAACGTTATGACAATCCAATTCCAAGCCGTACTCTAATTCAAGAGACGATTGAACAACTGAA
The DNA here is from genome assembly GCF_024605785.1 of Acinetobacter sp. YH16040_T. Classification (NCBI taxonomy): domain Bacteria; kingdom Pseudomonadati; phylum Pseudomonadota; class Gammaproteobacteria; order Moraxellales; family Moraxellaceae; genus Acinetobacter; species Acinetobacter sp. YH16040_T. The sequence continues at coordinate 2,923,017 of NZ_CP094541.1, forward strand.
AACTGCAATGTCGCATGCCGATCTTGTAGAACATTTTGAAATTGCCGATCAAAAAAGTATTGATGCACTGAGTCATCGTCTGATTGCGATGGTTCGAGATGGTCAGTTGATGAAAGATGGATTTAAGTTCCAGCTTGCAGCTGAGCAACCGACTCATGAAGCAACGGTTTATATCAACTCAAAAGGTTTAGGCACAGCCAATATTAGTGGTGAAGATGACCTTTTACTTCCTGAACGTGAGTTGCGTCAGGTGTTTAATGGTGACCGTGTTAAAGTCCGCCAAACGTCGGTAGACCGTAAAGGCAAGGCATGGGGCTTTATTACTGAAGTTCTACAGCATCGTGTCAAAGAAATTATTGGTAAAGTGTCTGAGTATGAAGGTGAATATTTTATTCAGCCGGCAAATCCCAATGCACACCAACCGATTACTTTAGAAAAAGAATTAATCGAACATGCCAAAGTCAAACTCGGTGACTCTGTGCGTATTGCGATTGACAGCTACCCAACCAAAGAAGAATTTGCGACAGGCCATATTGTTCAGTCGATGGCTGATAAAGCAGACACTGAAATTATTATTCCGCAAACCATTTTAGAGTTTGGTTTACCTTACGAATTCCCTGAAGCGGTACAACAAGAAGCTGACAGCTTTAAAGAACCCTCAGAACAAGACCGTGAAGGTCGTGTCGATTTACGTGATTTAGCGCTTGTCACCATTGATGGTGAAGATGCCCGCGACTTCGATGATGCCGTGTATGCGGAAAAACGTCCAGGTGGTGGTTATCGTGTTGTGGTGGCAATTGCCGATGTCAGCCATTATGTACGTCCGGGTAAACCACTCGATGACGAAGCTCAAGAGCGCGGTACATCGGTGTACTTCCCTCATTTTGTATTGCCGATGTTGCCTGAAGCGCTGTCGAATGGTTTATGTTCTTTGAACCCACACCTAGACCGCTTATGTATGGTCTGTGATTTAAACTTATCTCGCGCGGGTCGTGTTACCAAGTTTGAATTCTATCCGGGTGTGATGCATTCAAAAGCTCGTTTGACCTATACCCAAGTTGCCGAATATTTTGAGGGTAATAGTCAAGCCATTCCTGAAGACCGTGATGTGCGTAAATCGGTCAATACCCTATTCCAATTGTATCAAGTGTTGAAAGGCTTACGTGCTGAACGCCACGCGATGGAATTTGAAACCGTTGAAACTTATATGACTTTTGATGAGCTTGGCGGTATTAATGAAATCTTACCGCGTAGCCGTAATGATGCACATAAGTTAATTGAAGAATGCATGTTGTTGGCAAACGTCGCAGCGGCAGAATATGCATTAAAAAATGAAATTCCGATGCTGTACCGTGTGCATGAGCCACCTGAGTTTTCACGTATTCAAAAGGTTCGTGATTTTGTGAAGTTATTGGGGCTGCCATTCCCTGAACAGCCGACTCAAGCTGACTATCAAGCCGTGATTGATGCCACTAAAGACCGTATTGATGCTCCAAGCATTCATGCCGTTTTACTCCGCTCAATGATGCAAGCTTATTATGGCGCGAACAATGCAGGTCACTTTGGCTTGGCTTATGAAGCGTATACGCATTTCACATCTCCAATCCGTCGTTATCCAGACTTGTTACTTCACCGTGCCATCAAAGCACAATTGAAGAAAAAGCCTTACCCAATTTCTGGTGCTTCGCTGGATGATGCAGGTGAACACTTCTCTGCGACTGAGCGCCGTGCAGATGAAGCTTCTCGTTCTGTCACTACATGGTTGAAGTGCCATTACATGCAGCAGCATTTGGGTGAAGAGTTTGTCGGTACCATCAGTGCAACTGCTGAATTTGGCCTGTTTGTAACGCTCAAAGACTTATATGTTGATGGCATGATCCACGTCAGCCAATTGGGTGATGACTTCTTTGTCTATGACCAACCAAGTCAGAGCTTAATTGGTCAATCTCGCGGTCAAGTTTTCAGTCTCGGCGATGAAGTGAAAATTAAAGTTGCTGGTGTAAATCTAGAAGAGCGCAAAATCGACTTTGAATTGATTCAACAATTGAGCCATGCAGGCCGTGCTATTCGCGCGCGTGCCCCTCGTGTTGCAAAACCCACAGCCAAAGAAGAAGTCTTTTCAGAGCGTAAAACCAACGTTGCTGAAGATGGAGAACAGCCCATACGACGCAAAAAGTCGAAATCTAAGCCCAGTTCATTCGGTAAAAAGCCTGCTAAAAAATCTGCAAGCAAATCTGAAGCGAAGGCTAAAGATAAAGTGAAGAAAAAATCTAAACCGAAAAAGAAAAAATCCAATGCAAAATCATCTGCGGATTAAGGTTTAAATCAAGAGCGCTTCGGCGCTCTTTTTTGATTCTTAAGATCAGTGAAGACTTCGCGCCCTCTGCAGAAGATGAATAATTCCTGATTTAGTCTTGATTTAACCCGCAACAAACCCTACATCTATAAATAACTCAGGATTTATATGAAGTAGAAAATATGACTTTAGAAAAGGCAACTTTGCCTGTTCCACAATTTGACCAAATTACCCTTGCAGACTTAAAACAAAAGATTGAACAGAGCATTGCCCAAGGTCAGGCATTTTTAAAAGAATTAACGGATGTACCCGAATCCGTACAAGCACAACTACAAGTACTCGAACACGTCGATACCCTTGAAAATAACATGAGTGAAGCATGGGGCGTGCTGTCGCATCTGAACGCCGTGATGAATAATGCTGAAACTCGAGAGCTCTACCAATCTTTATTACCCAGCCTGAGTGAGTACTATACGCAGCTAGGTCAACATACAGTGTTGTATCAAACGTATCAGCATGTACATGACAACAGTGTATTCGACACGCTTCCTGCAGCACAGCAAAGCGCGATTAAACTTGCGTTACGAGATTTTAAACTTTCAGGCGTAGCCTTAGAAGGTGAAGCGAAAAAACGCTATGCAGAAATATCTGCACGACTTTCACAGTTATCATCAGACTTTTCCAATCACGTATTGGATGCCACCCAAGCCTACTTCAAACCTTTAACTGAAGCGCAGCTCAAAGGACTACCTCAAGGCAGTATTGAACTTCTGAAACAATATGGTCAGCAACGCGAACTCGAACAGGCTGTAGCCACACTCGACTTCCCGTCTTATATTGCCATTATGACCTATGCAGAAGACCGCGAAGTGCGTGAAGCACTCTATAAAGCCTATACCACACGTGCTTCTGATCAGGCAGACTCTGCTGAATTTGATAATACAGCGGTCATGGAAGAAATCTTGAAACTACGTCAGGAAATGGCTAGCCTGCTTGGTTTTAACAACTATGCCGAATTGTCTTTAGCAAGCAAAATGGCACCCGATGTGGCAACTGTAGATCAGTTCCTGATTGAACTGGCAGAACATGCGCGTGCGCCAGCAGAGAAAGAAATCGCTGAACTGAAAGCCATTGCAGCGCAAGACGGTATCACTGAGTTGCAACCGTGGGATGCCACTTTCTATTCAGAAAAACTCAAAGTTCAACAGTTTAATTTGTCACAAGAAGACCTGAAGCCCTACTTCCCTGCACCTAAAATTATTCAAGGCTTGTTCAGCATTGTAAATCGTCTCTATGGCATCAATGTAATCGAGCGTGAAGCGCCTGTTTGGCATCCCGATGCACGTTACTTTGAACTTGAAGATCAAGGCAGCGTGATTGGCGGTTTTTACTTTGACCTGTATGCACGAAGCGGTAAACGTGGCGGCGCATGGATGAGCGGCTTCCGTTCACGCATGCAAACTGAAAATGGTCTGCAAAAACCAATTTGCTACATGGTCTGCAACTTTACCCCACCTGTCGGTGAGCAAGCTGCTTTACTTACCCATGATGAAGTAACGACGTTGTTCCACGAATTTGGTCATGGCTTACATCACATGCTCACTGAAGTCGATAATATTGCTGTGGCTGGTACCCATGGCGTGGCGTGGGATGCAGTAGAGCTACCAAGTCAATTCATGGAATTTTGGACTTGGGATCAAGAAAGTTTAGATTTACTCAGTGAACATATCGAATCAAAACAAACTTTACCAGCCGATCTGCTAAAAGCACTGCAAGATGCACGTTTCTTCCAGTCTGGGATGCAAACTTTACGTCAAATTGAATTTGCCATGTTTGACTTAAATATCCATAAGGCCAACCCTGCTTTGGACGCTGCAGGCATCCAACAAACCTTAGATGATATTCGTCAAAAATATGCAGTTGCACCCACTACTTCGTACAACCGTTTCCAACATGGTTTCAGTCATATCTTTGCAGGTGGTTACGCTGCTGGTTATTATTCATACAAATGGGCAGAGGTTTTGGCAAGTGATGCCTTCGACCGATTCGAAAATGAAGGAATTTTTAATACTTCGACTGGCAAGTCGTTTAGACAATTTATTCTAGCAGTTGGCGGAAAAGATACGGCACTTGACGCATTTATCAATTTCCGCGGACGCGAGCCAAAAATAGATGCTTTGCTGCGTCATCAAGGTTGGACGAACGCATCTAAAAACGCTTAAACTAGGGACCTTAGTTAGATTCAAGGTAAGTATGATGACCATTAAACGACGCTTCATTGCAGGTGCAAAATGTCCAAAATGCCAAGCGATGGACCGGGTTGTCATGCTGACCTCTGGCGAAGACGAATGGATCGAATGCATTGATTGTGGTTACAGTGAAAATCGACCGACTCATGTCGATCAACCTGAACAACCTGCCGTGCCAGACGATATCGGTGTGATCCAATTTAAGCCACGTCAGCCTAAATAAAAATTAAGGTCACATAATGCTAGTAGATCAAAGAAATAATCCAAAACTGTTAGTTGGAATCATTGGGGGCTTAACGTTATTGATTGCTATCTTTTTTGCATATCAATGGTTAAGCAGCAGTACAGCTGATAAATCTGTACTTCAAGAAGAAATGGTCGCTGCACCGGCTAAACCGCCTGTTGCAGTCCCTGTCCAATCTGAAACTGAAGCATCAGTCCCTACCGCAGAGACTGACACCATTAAATTGGTCGAAGAAGACATTTTAGATGCAGCTGTGCCTGAAAATGCCTCTTTAGCCAAAGAAGAAATTGCCAAATTAGATGACATTCAACAGCAATTGAATGATCAGGAACAAAGCTTAAAACAGCAGCATTCAGATGCAGATGAGCTGATTAAACTGAAAGAAGAACAAATTAAATTACTCGAAGCCCAGTTAGCACAACAAGCAAAATAACCGACTTCTGCTACACCCTGCGTACTTATAGGCTAGAATATCATCAGATTTTTTAGCCTTTTTGTTATGTCCACTACTACACCACAGAATATCCCCAAAGCAATTGGCTTTCTCATGCTGTCAGCGCTGCTTTTTTCCATCATGGGGGTTTGTATACGCTACGCATCTCACACGGTAGATAATGCCACCATCGTATTTTTTCGAAATGCGGTTGGCTTATTGATCTTTCTCCCTTTGATCCTGCAAAAAGGGAGCACATTTTTTAGAACTGAAAAACTGTGGATGCATACATGGCGTTCAATCGTAGGCTTGGTGGCAATGTATGGCTTTTTTTATGCCATTGCACACTTAAAACTCTCCAATGCCATGGTCTTCACCTATTCCTCACCGATCTTTATCCCCTTAATTGCATGGTTATTTTTAAAAGAAAAAATGACCCTGAGTATGCTCATTGCCGCAGTCATTGGTTTAATCGGCGTGCTCTTCGTCGCAAAGCCCGATGCAGGAATGTTCAATCAGTTATCACTCATCGGACTGAGCGCAAGCTTCTTGGCAGCCATGGCATTTGTCACTGTCCGTGCGCTTACAGCAACAGAACCGCCTGAACGCATTGTGTTTTATTTCTGCTTTTTTGGCACACTTATTTCCATGATCCCAATGTTTTGGCTCTGGCGTCCCTATAGTTTAAAAGAGTTAGCTTTTCTGATTACAGCGGGACTTTTGGCCAATATCAGTCAAATTTTTATGTCCAATGCCTATAAGCTCGCACCCGCAGGTCAAATTGGCCCCGTGAACTATATCACGATTATTTTTGCAGGTATTTGGGGCTTTGTTCTTTGGCAGGAACTGCCAGACATTTACAGCCTATTCGGCTTTGCTTTTATATTTTTAGCGATTTTGCTCTGTAGTCCAATCCTACAAAATAAGTTTAAAAAGTCATAAAGATTCAAACCATTTACCATCAAATGCACAGCCCCTTATTCAATAAAAAAGCACCCGAAGGTGCTTTTTTAATGCTTCAAAATTAATTTATTGATACCAACCAAACAGCTTAAAGAAATACGGCAGATACGCAATAATCAACATTGCAGGGAACAGCACAATCAGCGGAAAAATCCAACGTTCATAACGGTAATAAAACGACAAGTGACGAACTTCAGCATCCGCTTCATTGACTTCAGCATCCCCTATCGACTGTCGGGCCAAGAGGTGGTTCAATGCAACTGGAGGCGTAACATAACCTAGCTCAAAACCAATGAGTGTAATCATCCAAAAATGCACAGGATGAATACCGTATTGATAGGCTACAGGAGCAATAGTTGCAGAAATTAAAATGACTGCGCCAAACGGATCCATAATCATACCCACAAAGACCATCAATCCGACAATCAATGTGATAACCAAAAAAGTACTGCTGATATCAGTTGGGAATAAACTCATGACTTCAGTACGCTCTAGCAATCCACCAACGCTTACCGAAAGCGCCATCAAAATAACCAAAGCACCGATATGTCCAACGGTTTCACTGGTCGAAATATGCATCGACTTCCAAAAACCAACTTGACGTAGAATCTGCATAGAGCTGGATTGAGCCACTGTATGATTCGCAGCCTGCCCATCATCTGTGCTATTGCCATGTAATCCTTCACGGTATTCTGCATGTGCAACCTGTGCGCCGGCTAAAGCAGGTTCAGCATTCGCACTATAATTTGCTGTTAGTGTTTCATCCCAATGCCCAACTGCTGACAATGGTGCTGGCTGATGACGTAATTTATCCACTAAAACGATCATCAGCAGAATAACAGGCATCATGACTGGTGCAGTAAATTCATTTAAATCTGTATTCAATAAATATTTATAGAACATCCAGATCAGCACGAAAATCACAATATAAGGAATAACGGCTAAGAAGGCACGTCCTGACTGCGGCGCTGCCACATTGGCTTGAGCAATACGGAACTTATGTTCTGCAAAAAATAACGACACAATTAAAAACATCGTAGATGTCAGCAAGAACGTATAAATACCATATTGATAAAGCAGATCCGTGGTCACTTCTTTATTTAGCGATGCAACAACCACAATCAATAAGCATGGACGTAAAACCACCCCAAGCGAACCGGACATTGCTGTTGCAGCCAAGGCAAATTGACGGCGTCCGCCAGCGTTCCACACTTCCTTATAAATAATCGCGCCTGCCGCAATGACAAAGATCCCCGATGCGCCAGTATAGGCTGTAGGCAATGCTGCTGCGATTAAAATCAGCCATGTTAAAGTCTCAGGAGCTAAGTTCCATGGGCGTAAAATATTCAAGAATAAATCTACGACACGGGTTTGCTTCAACAACATACCCGCCCAAATGAATAACGCTAGATTCAGGAAAATACTTGAAAACTCGACCAATTGCCCTAAATAGATGCCTTGCCCCATCGGGTAGTCCATAAAGAAGATAAAGGCGATACCTGTAATCAACGCCATATACGCATATAAAGGCACGCTTAGGAACGCGAAACTAAGACTACCGCCCTCTTTGGCATCTTTTGGCGGACTAAACAATTGCAAAACACTGATCAATGTCAGGATTGAGAACAGCGTCATCCACATCCAATAAATCAGTTCAGTTTCGGTGGTCATTGGAACTCCCGAATTTTTCACTGAATTGAATTGGCTGATACTTGAGTAGGTTAACAGTCCATTACCGAAGCTCATCATCAGGCTATAAACACGATAATCCTTCTTGGTTGCAGGACCGCGTAGACCAATATGATGAATTTTCAATGTCGCACTAATCGCAGCTATAACCACCATAAAAATCAACAAAATGGCGCGATTTTCAGTACCAAATTTAAAGATACCGAAGAAGCTTGTTTCAAAATTACGATAGGCGCGAATACTCGGATGCTTCTCCATATGTTGCATGGCTTTATCATAAAATTGATACTTTTCTTCACACTGCTGCACACTCGCTAAAATAGACGAACGAACGTCATTCTCAGATGCCGTACCAAAAAAATCAGCAAACTCATCTGCTGCATTGGCTTGCATTTGAGTTTTCACCAACGCATCGACATTCGGGTTACGGTCACATTCAGGCTTGGTCGGTTCTGCACGTAAAAATGAATACTGCATCCCAATGCTTTCATTACCATACAAACGCTCACCAGTACGCAGAAGCTGACCATGAATCATCTCCCCTGTACCGATAATCAATGTAAGCAGAAGCAAGATCAACACGACTAGAGTCGAAATCCATTCTGTCCAGACATACCTTAACAGCCCGACGATGCCGGATCTGTTTTGTGCATCATTTTGCATGAGTCTTCCTATTTTTTATTTTGGAGCCTAGCGGAGCCAAGCATCCTTTTCCTTAGCGGCTCGAGAAGATCCTTTCCCTGACCTAACTGTTTTATTATTACGTTTAAATTTGCATCAATATTCAAAACATTAAAATGACAATATGTATTTTCTTTTCGGTTTTTTTTGTCAACCCAATCACCTAAAGTGAGCTAACGATCCCAGAAATAATTGCCAACAAGATAGAACAAGGCGATGATAATGCCCCAAATCACCCCCAATAAATGTGCTTCGACTAAAATGGGGCTTCCAATTAATTCAGCCGTTCCCGTATTGCCCACGGTATTTTCCCACACCAATTTTGCCAAAATCAGCAACAATACAAAGGCTGCAAAATTTCGCTCCCGTCGATACATCAAATGCACACAAGCGACCGCGACATAGGCACCATGCAAGACACCAGATAATCCGGCATAGGCTTCAATATCGGGTAAGAAAAAATAGAAACTTAGACTGATTAAAGGAGATAAAATCAATAAAATGGCAACAAAATGCCATGTCGAAACTCGTGGGAAAATAAACGGTAAGCAAATAAAGGCCAATATATTTAAAACAAAATGAATCCAACCGACGTGAACCCAATGTGCGGTCCATAAGCGCCAAAAATCATGAAATAAGTCATCTTGCCAATAGATAAAATAATCTTTAAATACCTGTAGCGAGGCACAGATCGAAACGAATACGGCAAGAAAGACAATTTTCGGTATTAAAAATTGTAGTTTCATTTTCGCTCCTCCTGTACCTCACTTTTAAACGCTATTGCAAAGATTAATTTGCAGCTGTGCCACTGGTTTCAATATCACCACTAAACAAATCATCGAGTTCAGAACTATTGGCACTTTCATCCCAGAAATGTTCCATACCATCATCAGCCGTACGAACGCCTGTATGTTCAGTCCAATAACGATCTGAAATCCCTTTCACCATGCTTTCAGCCATACTATCGATGAGTTTAAATTGTGGGTTAACAGGTTTTTCATCACTACGCGCTTGTGCAAAGGTACGTAAGGCATCACGGATTTTCGCATCATCGCCACTGGCCTGTGCAGCAACGGCATATAACGCATGAGATAGTCTCACGCCTTTTTGCTCACCAATTTGCGCGGATTGTTTTAAGGTTTGGTATGGATCAGGTTTTCCATCTCCAGCACCCGGCAGTAAAGTCCAGATCACAGCGCGGGTTGCATTTGGTGCGCCCCAGAATTTTTCATTATTCAGACACACCATACCGCGTTCAACAATCGCAGCAATGTCTTTAGGAACGTTTACCGCCCCACCTGAGTTAATATCATTGGTCATGGCCTGTAAGCCACTTAACATTCCCAACATATACACTGTTTGGTCAATGTCGCTGTTCATTTTTGGACAGCCTTCACCTAGACTTTTCTTATACTTCTTTTCAAAACGATCTTGAAATAATTGATAGCCGGTATATTGACGCTGTGCCGCAAGTGCCGCCCAACGCTTTTGCTCAACACGGGCATCCTGTGCTTCGGTTACTTGGCTAGCTTTAGATGCACGTAAATAACGTAACTCTGCATCCAAGGCTTTTTGTTCTGCACAAATCCCTGCTGCTGAATACATCAACACAGCCACACGTGTTGGGTCTGCGCCCATATCTTTGGTGGCCATAATGGCTGGGGTTAATGAATTACCTGAATTACACACCATTTCAGCATCTTCCATGGCTAAAATTGGTGGCACAATATGTTTTTCGGTAAATCCGAGTGCAACATTAGCACCGGTTTTTACAACCTGTGAACAACCCGCGAATAATGTACTTGTTATTGCTACAACTGCCACACCCTGGCATATTTTTTGGACGCTCGACATTTTCCTGTCCTCTATAATTGTGTTTATGTCCATCACGACAAACATATCAGAAGCAAAAAATGAATAAAAGAGTATTTGCTCTAATTTGAACGACACACTGTGCCATGAATCACGCTGAATGCAATTGACTGATTTTTTAGAAAGACTAAATTTTAGGCAAAAAAAAAGTAGCATAGCGACGGTTCGGCACATGCTACTTATTAACTGTGAAAGCGTTTGACTGCTTATTTTTGAGTTAACTGTTCCTTCAGCACTGTTCCTAGTCGTCCTATAACAATTGCTAACACAATCGCTATTACCAGAAACATCCAAGTTGGCATCATCATGATGATTTCCTTTAACGGCTGTTGGTAAGGCTAATATATAGGCAGAGAATCACCGCACAGCTTAAAATTGTCAGACAATTTAAATATTTTGCCAATAAAATCCAATCCTGTCAGACAAGATTATTTTACCTGCAATATAAGATAATGAAATATTTTCATTTTATTGAATTTTAAAAATTAAGGCTGTCTAACAATTAGATCATTTTGGCCAATACTTTGAGTGATTTCCACTGTTTCAATGACAATTGATCGCGCCAAATAATCACTGGTTTTGCACGCGCATGCATAAAATACACCACGATATACATTTGATGATCCAAAATATGGCTAATTTGAACGCGTTGCACTGGACGGTTGAGCCGTTGCAAAGACCAATCAGTTCCATCCAAATAATCTAGACTGGTGACGTGTAAATGCTTACGGAAAAACAGTACATAAACCACTAGTCCAATGAGGAAAAATACCCCCCAAAGCATAGGTGTTAGTAACTGATAAAGCAGCGTCATCAATACCGCAAAAATAAAAAACTGAAACGCATGCGATAAAAAACTGCGTTTCAGTTTGAATTGCCGATTATCCATGAACGTAATGTTTTAATTTTTGAATAAACGTTTTTAATTCAGGACGTGGCGGTTCACTAACTTCCATAAACCAATCCAACAAATCTGGATCTTCTGCAGCAACGAGTTCTGCAAACATGTCTTTTTCAGCTGCATCGGCTTGTAAATAGTAATTTTTGACGTAGGGATCAAAATAAACATCAATCTCTTTTAAACCACGACGTGCGCGGTAGATCACTTTACGCTCTTCTAAGCTGATTTCATCAGTCATTGTCTTCCCCAATCGTTGAACCCGTCTAGTGTAACTCATCCACCGCATTGAAGTGGAGTGTTTTCAAAGATTGACCGAATGCTTCATCGCATTTACTGCTTTTGAATGTTCTGCACATTGCAGTCACACGCTGCATCTTATAAGTTGAGACAAAGCCATAAAAATGAATAGGATATTCAAAATGCAATCTGGAGCGATTCGCCCACTCAACAACATGCTGCCACGTCAATTATTTAATGCAGAACATGATGCATTTCGTGAAACAGTACGAAAATTTTATGAAAAAGAAGTTGTGCCCAATATCGAAAAGTATGAAAAACAACAACATGTAGACCGTGACTTATGGAATAAAGCTGGTGCCATGGGCTTGCTTTGCCCGACCATGCCCGAAGCTTATGGCGGCTATGGTGTAGACCGACTCTATAGCATGATTCTGATTGAAGAGCAGGCCTATGCCATGGACTCCTCTACCGGCTTTTCACTGCATTCCGACATTGTGGCCAATTATATTCATAACTTTGGCAATGAAGAACAAAAGCTGCATTGGCTGCCGAAAATGGCGTCTGGCGAAACTGTGACTGCCATTGCAATGACCGAACCGGGCACAGGTTCAGACCTACAGGCAGTTCGCACAACCGCTACAGAAGATGGTGATGACTATATTATTAATGGTTCAAAAATCTTTATCACCAATGGCTATTTATCTGACATGGCAATTGTGGTCTGCAAGACAGGTAATAGTGAAAAAGGTTCAGCCAATTTATCGCTAATTATCGTCGAGGCAGATCGCGTCGGTTTTAGTAAAGGCAAACCTTTAAACAAAATTGGCATGAAAGGTCAGGATACCTGTGAACTGTTCTTTGACAATGTCCGCGTCCCTAAAAGCAACTTACTCGGCATGCAAGGTATGGGCTTTATGATGCTGATGAAGGAATTGGCTTGGGAACGTATGTTGGTCGCGATTATTTGCCAAGCCGGTGCAGAAGCAGCCTTTGCGCACACTGTTCAATACACCAAAGAGCGTAAGGCATTTGGCAAGACCGTATCTAGTTTCCAAAACACCCGTTTTAAATTGGCAGAGCTACGCACTGAAATCGATTTTTGTCGAACTTATCTAGACCGATGTATGGAGCTGCAACTTGAGGAACAGCTCGGTATTGACGCAGCCGCAGCTGCTAAATACAAAATTTCAGAGATGTTCTCCAAAGTCGTAGATGAATGTCTGCAGTTGCATGGCGGCTATGGCTATATGCTTGAATATCCAATTGCACGGGCTTATATCGACAACCGCGCCAATCGTATCTATGCCGGTACCAATGAAATTATGAAAGAGCTGATTTCCCGTTCTTTATAACAAACAAGCCCATCAGATGATGGGCTTTTTACATTCTTTCGATATCAACTTAAATCATTCACAAAATCACAGATCATTGCAGTGACCAATGCGGGTTGCTCTTTGTGCGGCATGTGATGAAGCCCTTCCAAAATCTCTAGTTCAGCATCACCTTGAATCCCCGAAAAAAGTTTCTGAGCTTGTGCTGTCGTCCCGTATTCATCCAGTTCTCCATGGATGATCAAGCTTGGACACTGTACTTTTCCAACATAATGCTCGAGGTTCCATTGACGAAAACTCGGTGAGAGCCAAGTTTCAGTCCAAGCATCCAAAACCCATTGGGCTTTATCCCCATGGTATTTAGCCAAGCGTTCAAGCTGTCCAGGCTGCGCAAACCCTGTTTTAGCTTCACGTATACCCGATAATGTCAGTTCTTCCACTTCGTACTGTGCGGCTATGGTGATCAGACCTCGACATTGTTCAGTATATTCACTGGCAATGACGACTGACATTCCCCCGCCGACACTATGCCCCAACACAATAAACTGTTGAATGGAATAATGTTGAAGTAGCGCCTTAAAGCCCTGCTGTGCTTCGGCATAGACAAAATCTGTACTTAATGCATCAGAGTTCGCTGATGATTTCCCGAAGCCGAAGCGATCATAAGCAATCACCGTTCTGCAAGACTCAGCAGCCAATTGCGCAGGAAAATCACGCCACAAATCAACACTGCCTAGTGAATCATGCATCAATATAATCGGAGCCAAAGTTGCATCTTTATCTGTAGTTTCAGGCTGCCAAGCTTTGGTATATAGCTCATAAGCATTTAATTTTATAAATTCTGAATGTTCTTGAATATTCACATTAACCCTGTGTGCTTTTCCTTATTTCAACATGATATATTTTTCAACAAATAATACGCATCAAATAAAACCCTAAAGTCACATATCTAAAGCAAAAAAAGGAGCATGATGCTCCTTTTTTATGTAACTGACTTAAGAAACTAATCTGGGTTTAGCCGCTAGTTGATCAGACTTTTTTTCAAATTTCAGCACCCCATCTTCAAATGAAGCATGCTTTAATTCTTTACGATCTGCCAAATAGTTATTGCTGACTTTCCACGGTGCATGTTTACCCTGTTTTGGCATCACATCTGCTGCACGTGCAATATAGCCTGAAGTCAAGCTTCCCATTACTGTATCTTCTAACAACTCGGTCGCATCGCCTTGTGGAATCACTTGGTTATAACCATTTTGATCCATATAGTTAATCAATTTACAGATGTATTCAGAAGCAATATCCACTTTTAAAGTCCATGAAGCATTAATATAGCCAATAATCATCGCCATATTGGGTACATCACTGACCATAACACCACGATATAACATATGTTTTGAGGTATTCAGTGGCTGTCCATCGATTGTGGCACTAATGCCGCCTAAAATTTGAATGTTGAGACCTGTAGCAGAAATTACTACATCTGCATCAAGATGTTTACCTGATTTCAATTGAATGCCATTTTCAGTAAAACTTTCAATTTGATCGGTTTCAACAGATGCACGGCCATCGCGTAAAATTTTAAACAAATCACCATCTGGCACCACACAAAGGCGCTGATCCCAAGGATTGTAATCTGGGGTAAAGTGCTTCATATCCACTTTACCTTTCAACTGCAACTCAATTGATTTTAATAAAAATTTACGGAGTAATTTAGGTTGCTTTTGTGCAACAGCATAAACAGCCCGTTGGACACCGATATTTCGTGCACGGGTCAGTTTATAAGCAACATCTTCAGGCAATACTTTACGCATCTTGTCATAAATGATGTCAATAGAAGGTACTGAGGCAATATAGGTTGGAGAACGCTGTAGCATGGTCACATGCCCTGCACCGCCTTTTGCCATAGCTGGTACCAATGTAATCGCTGTTGCTCCACTGCCAATAATCACCACTTTTTTGCCTGCATAATTAAAATTTTCAGGCCAATGTTGTGGATGAATGAAGGTACCTTTAAAGTTTTTCTGCCCTTTAAACTCAGGTTGGAAACCTTGGTCATAATTATAATAACCCGTACAGCCAAAGACGAAATTTGCAACCCAGGTTTGTTGTTTCTTCTTCGCATCTTCAATAACAACAGACCATTTACGAGTCAGTGAGTCGTAATTTGCACTCACAACACGATGTTGAAAATGAATTTTTTCTTTGATCTTATATTCATCAATCACTTCAGAAAGATAGCCTTTAATCGAAGACCCATCAGCAAGCACACTAGATTTTTTCCACGGCTTAAAATTGAAGCCAAAAGTTGACATATCCGAATCAGAACGAATACCCGGATATTTAAAAAGATCCCATGTACCACCGAAACTTTCACGTCGTTCAATAATTTCAAATGAACGATTTGGACAATTTTTTGAAAGATGAGCAGCCAAACCTACACCAGAGATCCCTGCACCTACAATGAGAATATCAACTTGTTTTTCCATGTTGTTCTTTTAACCTATCTTAGATTTATATTTATTAAATCACATTTTTGACAATGCACAATGTCAAGTTTAAGCAAAAGGCGATTTATTTTTATCTTTTAAGGACAAATTGAATTATTGTCTAACAATATACAGCCAATACAAAACTGCAGGCATTAAAAAAGGTCGGTTAAAAACCGACCTTTTTTAGAACAACGTACGCTGCTCTTCACGAAATTAGTTAACTTCGCGATCTACTAGCTCAACGTAAGCCATCGGTGCAGCATCACCTGCACGGAAGCCCGCTTTAAGAACACGTAGATAACCGCCGTTACGTTCTTTGTAACGAGGGCCAAGAACGGTAAATAATTTACCAACAGTTGCAGCTGAACGAGTACGAGCAAACGCTAAACGACGGTTTGCTACAGAATCGACTTTAGCTAAAGTGATTAAAGGCTCAGCAACACGACGTAATTCTTTTGCTTTAGGAACAGTAGTTTTAATTAACTCGTGTTCGAACAAAGAATTAGCCATGTTTTGGAACATCGCTTTACGATGACTGCTTGTACGGCCTAATTTCACACCACTATTACGATGACGCATGGTGATAGTCCTACTTAATTAACGGCTACGATAAGCAAAGCGATCGTCCATGCGGAGGCTAGCCGGTGGCCAGTTCTCTAAACGCATGCCCAATTGCAAGCCTTTCGATGCCAGAACATCTTTAATCTCAGTCAACGATTTTTTACCTAAGTTAGGAGTTTTAAGCAACTCAACTTCAGTACGTTGAACAAGATCGCCAATGTAGTAAATATTTTCTGCTTTCAAACAGTTAGCAGAACGAACAGTAAGCTCTAGATCATCTACTGGACGAAGCAAAATCGGATCAACTTCTTCACGAGGTTCTTGAGCAACTGGTGCTTGATCTTTCTGAAGATCAACAAAAATTGCAATTTGTTGTTGCAAGATTGTTGCCGCTTTGCGGATTGCTTCTTCAGGATCAACAGTACCGTTGGTTTCAAGATCAATGATCAATTTATCAAGGTCAGTACGTTGTTCTACACGAGCGTTTTCCACTGTGTAAGACACACGTTTGATTGGGCTGTAAGAAGCATCTAATTGTAAACGACCCACTGGGCGAGTTTCGCCTTCAGGGAAGCGTGAATCAGAAGTCTCATAACCACGACCTTGAGAAACTTTCAGGCGCATTTTTAATGAGCCAGAAGCACTTAAAGTACCGATCAAGTGTTCAGGGTTAACCACTTCAACATTGTGTGGTAAACGAAGGTCAGCGGCTGTAACGTCGCCAGGACCTTGTTTTTCCAATGTCAGATAAGCTTCATTTTGATCGAACAGCTTAATAGACAATCCTTTTAGGTTCAGCAAGAGCTCGACGATGTCCTGCTGCAAGCCTTCCAAAGTACTGTACTCGTGCTCGACACCTTCAATCTCTACTTCAACCACGGCTGCGCCAGGTAAAGAAGACAAAAGGATACGACGTAAAGCATTACCAAGAGTATGACCAAAGCCACGCTCTAATGGTTCTAGAATAACTTTTGCCGAGGTCCCGCTTGCCGCTTCGACCTTGATCGCTTGCGGAGTTAGAAACTCATTTGCAGTACGCGTCATTATTGCTACCTCAAGGATTATTTAGAATACAATTCTACAATCAAGCTTTCGTTGATTTCAGCAGGTAAATCAGAACGATCTGGTGCAGCTTTGAACGTACCTTCCAATTTAGAATGATCAATTTCAATCCAAGCTGGAATGCCACGTTGAGTCGCTAACTCAACTGCGTTTTTGATACGCAATTGTTGTTTAGCACCTTCGTGAACTGCAACAACGTCACCAGCTTTAACTTGGATAGACGCGATGTTAACACGACGACCATTTAAAGTGATTGAACGGTGAGATACAAGCTGACGAGCTTCTGCACGTGTAGAACCAAAACCCATGCGATAAACAACGTTATCTAGACGGCTTTCAAGAAGTTTCAACAAGTTTTCACCTGTTGCGCCTTTAACACGAGCAGCTTCTTTGTAGTAGTTACTAAATTGACGCTCTAAAACACCGTACATACGACGTACTTTTTGTTTTTCACGTAATTGTAGTGAGTACTCAGATTGTTTGCCGCCACGAGCGCCACCATGTTGGCCAGGTGCTTTAGCAGCTTTTTTTGTTTTGACGTCAAATGGTTTAACGCCAGATTTTAATTGCAGGTCTGTCCCTTCGCGGCGAGAGAGTTTGCATTTTGGACCAATATAACGAGCCATGAATGTTTCTCCTTACACGCGACGTTTTTTAGGTGGACGGCAACCGTTGTGCGGGATTGGCGTCACATCGGTAATGCTGTTAATTTTATAACCCACTGCACCTAAAGCACGAACCGCAGATTCACGACCTGGACCAGGACCTTTTACAAGGACGTCCAAGTTTTTCAAACCGTAATCTAAAGCAGCTTTACCAGCAACTTCAGCAGCTACCTGAGCAGCAAACGGAGTTGATTTACGTGATCCACGGAAGCCTTGTCCACCAGAGGTAGCCCAAGCCAGTGCATTACCTTGACGATCGGTAATAGTCACAATGGTGTTATTAAAAGAAGCGTGAATGTGTGCAACACCTTCAGAGACGGTACGAGTGACCTTCTTGCGTGTGCGAGTATCTTTAGCCATCTTTTAGCTTCCAGAAATCTTATTTCTTAATAGGTTTGCGCGGACCTTTACGGGTACGTGCGTTAGTTTTGGTGCGTTGACCACGGACAGGCAAGCTGCGACGATGACGAAGACCGCGGTAGCAGCCTAAATCCATTAAACGTTTAATGTTCATGGAAATTTCGCGACGTAAATCACCTTCGGTAGGAACCTTAGTAACTTCTGCACGAATCGCATCAAGCTGAGCGTCATCTAATTCACGAATTTTAGTTGTTGGTGCAATACCAGCAGCAGCTAAGATAGCTTTTGCAGTGTGGCGACCAATACCAAAAATGTACGTTAGAGAGATAACAGCATGCTTGTTATCCGGAATGTTTACACCGGCAATACGAGCCATTCAATTTTCTCCAAAAAGGCAGTTAAGATAATCAACCGCCCGACAAAATCTTTGAGGGGCGGATAATAACCTAATTAGCCTACTGAAATCAACAGGTCTTGATCAGATTAACCTTGACGCTGCTTATGACGAGGTTCTGCGCTGCAAATTACGCGAATAACCCCATTACGACGGATAACTTTACAGCTACCACAAATTTTCTTTACAGAAGCTTGAACTTTCATAATGAAACCTCTAAGTGCGCTTATCCTTTCGGATGAGCAGTCGTTTTACGCATTAACGATTGATTGTCATATTGATGCGATGTGAGATGAGCTTGGAGCTGAGCCATAAAGTCCATCACCACCACCACTACGATCAGTAAAGACGTACCACCTAAGCTAAATGGAATACCAAATGAGCTTTGTAGAATCATCGGCATTAAACAGATGATTGTGATATAAACCGCGCCAATAAAAGTCAAACGATTCAAAATATGATCTAAATAGCGTGCAGTTTGCTCACCAGGACGAATACCCGGTACATAAGCACCACTACGTTTTAAATTCTCTGACACTTCTTTCGGACTAAATACTAGCGCAGTATAGAAGTAACAGAAGAAGATAATTAATGCACCAAATAGCACCAAATACATCGGTTGACCCGGCGACAATACGAGTGCCAAATCTTGTAGGCCACGTTTAATCACGCCAGCATTTGGGTCTGCACTGCCAACCCATTGCCCTAAGCTCGCTGGGAACAATAGCAATGAACTCGCAAAAATTGCAGGAATCACACCCGCCATATTAATTTTTAATGGCAAATGTGTTTGCTGAGCAGTAAATACACGACGACCTTGCTGTTTTTGAGCATAGTTTACTGGAATGCGACGCTGCGCCTTCTCAATAAACACAATTGCTGCTAACACTGCAACAGATAGCAATGCAAAGATTGCAAGACCAATTAAACTTGATTGGCCATTATCTACTGAGGTTAAAGATTGCAGAACCAAGTTCGGCAAACCAGCAACGATACCAGCGAAGATGATCATGGAAATACCATTCCCTACTCCACGCTCAGTAATTTGCTCACCTAACCACATCAGGAACATTGTACCTGCAACCAAAGAAGTTACAGCAGGAACGTAAAAAGCAAGTCCACTAGTCAAAGTAATATTTTGACTAATCAGACCTGCACACATCCCAACGGCTTGCACAAGTGCAAGAAACAATGTGCCTTGTCGCGTATATTGATTGATCTTACGCTTACCTTGTTCGCCTTCTTTCTTTAAAGCTTCCAGCGAAGGAACAACCGTAGACATTAACTGCACGATAATCGATGCAGAGATATACGGCATAATCCCAAGAGCAAGAATTGACATACGCTCTAATGCACCACCTGAGAACATGTTAAACAAACCAAGGATCGTACCTTGGTTTGCATTAAACAGATTCTCTAGTGCGGCATTGTTAATGCCCGGTACTGGAATATGTGCTCCCAGTCGAAAAACCAACAACGCCCCGATGAGGAACATCATACGGCGAATAATTTCACGATATTTCACATGAAAAGGTTGGCCTTTCATCATGTTAACATGACCTGTCGAACTAGGAGTCATAGACACTGGGGATTACTCCTCGACTTTACCGCCAGCAGCTTCAACAGCAGCTTTAGCGCCTTTAGTCAATGCAACACCTTGAACAGTGAATGCACGAGTAATTTCACCAGAAAGTACGATGCGTGCACGCAACATATCTTTACGTACAACGTTAGCAGCTTTTAAAGTTTCAAGAGACACGATGTCGCCTTCAACTTTAGCAAGTTCTGATAAACGTACTTCAGCAGTTTTCAAAGCCATTTGGCTAGTGAAACCGAATTTAGGTAAACGACGGTATAACGCAGTTTGACCACCTTCGAAACCAGGACGTGTACCACCGCTCTTACGTGAGTTTTGACCTTTGACACCACGGCCACCAGTCTTACCAACGCCAGAACCGATACCACGGCCTAAACGAAGGTTGTCACGCTTAGCACCTTCTGCAGGTGCAATTGTATTTAAACGCAGAGTCATGGCTTATTCCTCTACACTAACCATATAGTAAACTTGGTTGATCATACCACGGTTAGAAGGCGTATCTTGCACTTCAACTGTATGACCAATACGACGCAGACCTAAACCTTTAAGGCTAAGCTTGTGATTTTTCAAGCGGTGCGATGAAGATTTAGTCTGGGTAACTTTAATCGTTTTCATGATTGATTACCCTTGAATTTGTGCTACTGATAAACCACGTTTCGCAGCAACTTTCTCAGGAGAAGTCATATCACGCAAACCGTTAAAAGTTGCGTTTACTACGTTAGCAGCGTTAGTAGAACCATAACACTTAGTTAATACGTTACGTACACCTACAGCTTCTAAAACTGCACGCATAGCGCCACCAGCAATTACACCAGTACCTTCAGAAGCAGGTTGCATGTAAACGCGGCTTGCACCGTGACGAGCATTGATAGGGTGCTGAACAGTACCGTCAACAAGGTCAACAGTAATCATGTTGCGACGAGCAGCTTCAAGTGCTTTAGAAATAGCAGCTGGAACTTCACGTGCTTTACCACGACCAAAACCTACGCGACCATTACCATCACCCACAACAGTTAATGCTGTGAAAGAGAAGATACGACCACCCTTAACAACTTTGGCTACACGATCAACGGCAACCAGCTTTTCAACAAGACCTTCGTTTTGTTCAACTTTAGCCATGATTAGAACTCCAAGCCGTTTTCACGAGCAGCATCAGCCAAGGCTTTGATACGACCATGATATTTGAAACCAGAACGGTCAAATGCAACTTTAGTTACACCAGCCGCTTTAGCACGTTCTGCAATTAAAGCACCAACTTTCTGAGCCGATTCAACGTTACCAGTAGTACCAGCACGTAGAGTAGCGTCTAAAGTAGAAGCTTGCGCTAATACTTTGCCACCATCTGCAGAGATAACTTGAGCATAGATGTGACGCGGAGTGCGGTTTACACACAAACGAGTCGCACCCAATGCACGGATGTGCAAGCGTGTGCTTTTCGCACGACGCAAACGGGATTGTTTCTTTTCGTTCATAAGAACCTCGCGCCTTATTTCTTCTTAGCTTCTTTACGAAGTACAACTTCGTCAGAATAACGAACACCTTTACCTTTATAAGGCTCTGGCGGACGGTAACCACGGATTTCTGCAGCAACTTGACCTAATTTAGCTTTATCAGCAGATTTAAGTACAATTTCAGTTGCAGTAGGAGTTTCTGCAGTTACACCTTCAGGAAGGTTGTAGTCGATCGGGTGAGAGAAACCAAGGTTAAGGTTAACAATGTTACCTTTAACCGCAGCTTTATAACCAACACCGATAAGCTGTAACTTACGTTCGAAACCTTCGTTAACACCTTTTACAAGGTTGTTAAGCACAGCGCGAGCAGTACCAGCTTGCATCCAAGCATCTTTAGATTCAGCTTTAGGAGCAATAACTAGAGTACCGTCTTCCTGTTTTAGCTCGACCAGCGCATGCAGGTTGAAAGACAATGTACCTTTGCTGCCTTTCACTTCGACCTGCCGGCCGTTCTGAGTAACTGTAACACCGTTAGGTACAGTTACTGGGGCTTTAGCCACACGAGACATGAGGAATCACCTATTAAGAAACAAAAGCAATAACTTCACCACCGATACCTGCAGCACGTGCAGCGCGATCAGTCATGATGCCTTTGCTTGTAGAAACAATTGCAATACCTAAACCTTGCTTAACGCTAGGAAGTGCATCTTTACCGCGATATTGACGTAGACCAGGACGGCTTACGCGTTTCACAGTATCGATAACTGGTTTGCCTTCGAAATATTTTAAAGTAATCGTTAAAGTCGCTTTGCCTTCATTGTCAGCAACAGCTACATCAGCGATATAACCTTCTTGTTGAAGTACGTTAGCAATCGCAACTTTCAACTTTGAGTTTGGCATAGAAACAGTTTGTTTCTTTGCCATTTGTGCGTTACGAACACGTGTTAGCATGTCGGCAACGGTATCTTGCATACTCATTTATAGTGCTCCTTACCAGCTTGCCTTAACAACGCCCGGTACATCACCTTGCATTACTGTTTCACGTAATTTGTTACGGCTTAAGCCGAACTTACGGAAGTAACCATGAGGACGACCAGTTAAACCACAACGGTTACGTAGACGTACTGGAGACGCATTACGTGGTAATGCTTGAAATTTCATCATCGCTTCGAAACGTTCTTCGTCTGATGCATTAACGTTTGCGATAATTGCTTTTAATTCAGCACGTTTCGCAGCGTATTTAGCAACAGTAGCTTCGCGTTTCAATTCGCGATTAATCATACCTTTCTTAGCCATATCGACCTCTTATTTGAACGGGAAGCCGAATGCACGCATAAGCGCACGGCCTTCGTCATCGGTGCGAGCAGTCGTAGTGATGGTAATGTCCATACCACGAATACGATCAATCTTATCAAAATCGATTTCAGGGAACATGATTTGTTCCTTAAGACCCATTGAGTAGTTACCACGACCATCGAATGATTTCGCAGAGAAACCACGGAAGTCACGGATACGAGGGATCGCGATAGAGATCAAACGGTCTAAGAATTCGTACATACGTTCGCCGCGTAAAGTAACTTTACAGCCGATCGGCCAACCATCACGGATTTTGAAACCAGCGATAGATTTACGAGCTAAAGTAAGTACTGGTTTTTGACCAGCAATTGCTTGCATATCAGAAAGAGCGCCATCTAACAATTTCTTGTCAGCTGATGCAGCACCAACACCCATGTTGATGGTGATTTTTGTAATGCGAGGAATATCCATCACATTCTTAACGCCCAATGTTTCTTTTAATTGAGCCTTAAGTTCGTCGTTGTAACGCGTTTTAAGTCTGGCCATTGCCTAGTCAACCTATTACTTCGCTACCGCCACTGATTCACCATTAGATTTGAATACGCGAGTTTTCACGCCTTCAATCACTTGGTAACCAACACGGTCAGCCTTTTGGGTTGTAGCATTAAAAATTGCCACGTTAGAGATATGAAGCTCAGCTTCTTGAGTTACGATGCCGCCTTCAGCGCCAGTAGCTCGGTTAGGCTTTTGATGCTTCGTTACCAAGTTAAGGCCTTCAACCTTAACACGGTCATTTGAAACAGACAAAACAGTACCTTGTTTGCCTTTTTCTTTACCTGCGATAACAATTACTTGATCGCCCTTTTTAATCTTAGCCATGAGTGCCTCTTATAGAACTTCAGGAGCCAATGAAATAATTTTCATGAACTGTTCAGTACGAAGTTCACGAGTCACTGGTCCGAAAATACGAGTTGCAATCGGCGCTTTGTTGTTGTTCAAAATAACAGCTGCGTTATCGTCGAAACGAATAACTGAACCATCTGCACGACGGATGCCGAATTTTGTACGTACAACTACAGCATTCATCACGTCACCTTTTTTAACACGTGCGCGTGGAATAGCTTCTTTTACAGTAACTTTAATAATGTCGCCAACAGAAGCATAACGACGATGTGAACCACCAAGTACTTTAATACATTGTACGCGGCGAGCACCACTGTTGTCTGCTACGTCGAGCATACTTTCGGTTTGAATCATTGCCCTACTCCAAAACCGAGCATCACCGGTCGCAATTTCGAAAGGCTCAAAGAGTACTCGAAATTGACCGATGATGCAAGAACGTTTAATTACTCAGCAGCAGCTTCAACAACTTCAACTAAAGTCCAAGACTTAGTTTTAGAAATTGGGCGGCTTTCTTTGATGCTTACTACGTCGCCAACTTTAGCAACATTGTTTTCATCATGAGCGTGTAATTTAGTTGAACGGCGGATTGATTTGCCATACAACGGGTGTTGAACGCGGCGTTCGATAAGAACAACGATAGACTTGTCCATCTTGTCGCTAACTACTTTACCGGTTAACGTGCGAACTGTTTGTTCACTCATTGTCCGTTCCCCTGTTTTTCGGTAAGGAGGGTCTTAATACGAGCAATTGTCTTACGAGTAAGCGCAACTTCGTGCGATTTACCCAATTGACCAGTTGCTTTCGCCATACGAAGACGGAATTGGTTAAGCTGTTGCTCATCAAGCAAAGCTGTCAACTCTTCTACCGACTTTTCACGTAGATCATTAGTTTTCATTACATTACCGTCCGAGTCACGATAGTGGTTTTAAACGGAAGTTTTGCAGCAGCAAGCGTAAACGCTTCGCGAGCAAGTTCTTCGTTAACACCATCAATTTCGTACAAGACTTTACCTGGTTTGATTTGGCAAACCCAGTATTCCACAGAACCTTTACCTTTACCCATACGAACTTCTAATGGTTTTTCAGTAATTGGTTTGTCTGGGAAAACACGGATAAAGATCTTACCACCACGTTTAATACGACGGCTGATTGTACGACGCGCTGCTTCAATTTGACGTGCGGTCATTTGACCACGTTCAACTGATTTAAGTGCAATAGTACCAAAAGATACTGAGCTACCGCGATGTGCTAGACCAGTGTTACGGCCTTTTTGCACTTTACGGAATTTAGTACGTTTAGGTTGTAACATGGATTATTCTCCTTTTTCAGCAGAACGATCATTGCGACGACCACGACGCTCTTGACCTTCACCACGACCACGGCCACGTTTAGCTGGACGTTCTTCAGCTGGAGCTGGGTTCATGACTTGTTTCATGCCGCCCAAGATCTCACCACGGAAGATCCATACTTTAACGCCGATCGTACCGTAAGTAGTCTCAGCACGCATAGTAGCATAGTCGATGTCAGCACGAAGAGTATGAAGAGGTACACGACCTTCACGATACCATTCAGTACGAGCAATCTCAGCACCACCTAGACGGCCTGAAACTTCTACTTTGATACCTTTAGCACCAGCACGCATAGAGTTTTGAACCGCACGCTTCATAGCACGACGGAACATTACACGTTTTTCTAATTGAGAAGCGATTGCTTCAGCAACTAAACGAGCGTCTAAATCTGGGCGATCGATTTCGTTGATACTTACTTGCGCAGGAACACCCATAATGGCTGTTAATTCGCGTTGTAATTTCTCAATGTCTTCGCCTTTTTTACCGATCACGATACCAGGACGTGCAGTGCTAATAGTTACTTTAGCTGCGCCTGTAGGGCGTTCGATAAGAATATTGCTTACCATCGCATTCTTAAGTTTTTTAGTTAAAAACTCACGAACTTGAAGATCTTTTAGCAAATATTCAGCATATTGTTTCGGATTCGCATACCAGTTAGCGTTATGACGTTTCACAACACCTAGGCGGATACCGATTGGATGAACCTTCTGACCCATATCAAACCCCTACCTTAACGGTAATGTGACAAGTACGCTTAGTAATACGATCTGCACGGCCTTTAGCACGTGGCAAAATACGTTTCAGGCTCATGCCTTCATCAACGTAGATCGTAGAAACTTTAAGGTCGTCTACATCTAAACTGTTATTGTGTTCAGCGTTTGCAATCGCAGATTCCAATGCTTTTTTAACTAAAACTGCAGCTTTTTTGTTGCTGAAGTTTAAGATATTTAAAGCATGCGCAACAGATTTGCCGCGAATTAGGTCTGCAACCAAACGTGCTTTTTGTGCCGAGATAGCGGCACCGCGTAATTTAGCAGTTACTTCCATCATAGCACCTATTAACGTTTAGACTTCTTGTCAACACCGTGACCACGATAGGTACGAGTTGGCGCGAATTCACCTAATTTATGACCAACCATATGCTCAGATACGATCACTGGAACATGGTTACGGCCATTGTGTACAGAAATTGTTAGACCAACAAAATCCGGTAAGATCATCGAACGACGCGACCAAGTTTTGATCGGCTTACGGTTATTAGCCGCGATAGCCGCTTCAACCTTAGCGAACAAGTGCGCATCGACGAATGGGCCTTTTTTCAGAGAACGAGGCATTGTCAGATTCCTTTACTTGTTACTTAACGCGACGGTCGCGAATGATCATCTTAGTCGTACGCTTGTTGGTACGTGTTTTGTACCCTTTAGCTTTTTGACCCCATGGACTTACAGGTTGAATACCTTTGTTACGTCCTTCACCACCACCATGTGGATGGTCTACTGGGTTCATCGCCATACCACGTACGGTAGGACGAACGCCACGCCAGCGTGATGCACCTGCTTTACCAAGTGAACGAAGGTTGCTTTCTGAGTTAGAAACTTCACCTAACACAGCACGGCATTCAACGTGTACTTTACGCATTTCGCCTGAACGAAGACGAATGATAGCGTAAGAACCGTCACGACCCAACAATTGAGCAGATGTACCAGCAGAACGTACTAATTGTGCGCCTTTACCGATTTTAAGCTCGATGTTGTGAAGAGTAGAACCGATAGGCATGTTGCGAAGTGGCAAGCAGTTACCTGGACGGATTGGAGCATCGTTACCAGATTGAACTTGATCACCAGCGCGAAGGCCTTTAGGTGCAATAATATAGCGACGTTCACCGTCAGCATATTTCAATAAAGCAATATGAGCTGTACGGTTTGGATCGTATTCAATACGCTCAACTACAGCAGGGATGCTGTCTTTGTTACGTTTGAAGTCTACGATACGGTAGTGCTGTTTATGACCACCACCAACGTGACGAGTTGTAATGTGACCGTTGTTATTACGACCGCCAGTACGTTTTTTAGCTTCAACCAACGGAGCATATGGCGCGCCTTTGTGAAGGTGGTTATGAACCACTTTCTCTACAAAGCGACGTCCTGGAGACGTTGGCTTACATTTTTGAATCGGCATAATTTTCGTCCTTATTCCGCTGCGTTTTCAGCGGTATCGCCCAAGTCAGCCATTTCAACATCTTGGCCAGCTTTCAGGGTGACGTATGCTTTTTTAACATCAGAACGACGTCCTAATGTTTTACCAAAGCGTTTAGTCTTACCTTTAGTGATCGTTGTGTTAACTTTAACAACTTGAACACCAAATAGTTGCTCAACAGCTTTTTTGATCTCAAGTTTGTTTGCATCTAGTGCAACTTTGAACACTTGAACACCAGCAGTTTCGCCTAAAACTTGTGCTTTTTCTGAGAATACAGGTCCTTGTAGGACTTGATAGATACGTTCGTTGTTCATCCGAGTTCTACCTCAATTTTCTTAGCAGCAGCAACAGACATAACAACTTTATCGAACGCGATCAAGCTAACAGGATCGATTGCAGCAGCATCAACCACATCAACGTGTGGAATGTTGCGAGCAGCAAGATACAAGTTCTCATCAACAGCATCTGTAACGATTAATGCACGAGGTGCATTCAAGTCGTTAAGTTTTGCAAGCAATTCTTTAGTTTTTGGAGCTGCAACAGCAATCTCTTCAACTAAAACAAGGCGATCTTGACGAACAAGCTCAGCCAGGATGCATTGCATAGCACCGCGATACATTTTACGGTTTACTTTTTGAGACCAGTCTTGTGGACGAGCAGCAAAAGTTTTACCGCCGCCAACCCAGATTGGGCTACGAATAGAACCAGCACGAGCGCGGCCAGTACCTTTTTGACGGAAAGGTTTTTTACCACCGCCAGAAACGTCAGCACGTGATTTTTGCGCTTTAGAACCTTGACGACCACCAGCTAAGTAAGCTGTAACAACTTGGTGTACAAGAGCTTCGTTAAAATCACGACCAAACGCAACTTCAGATAACTCAACAGCAGAGCCGGAAACAGTATTTAAATTCACGTTATTTCCCCTCAGGCCTTGATAGTAGGACGAACAGTAACGTCGCCACCAGTAGCACCAGGAACCGCGCCTTTAACAACTAGAACTGAACGTTCTGCGTCGATAGCAACGATTTCAAGACCCTGTGTAGTTACACGTTCAGCACCTAAGTGACCAGGCATTTTTTTGCCTTTGAACACGCGACCAGGAGTCTGGTTTTGACCTGTAGAACCGATAACACGGTGAGATACAGAGTTACCATGTGTAGCGTCTTGAGTACGGAAGTTCCAACGCTTAACACCACCTTGGAAACCTTTACCTTTAGATGTACCAGTAACGTCAACGATTTGACCCACTGTGAACACATCCACACCGATAGTTCCGCCAACTTCACGACCTTCAAGATCAGCTTCTGTAGCGCGGAATTCTTGAACTAGACGACCAGCAGCAACACCAGCTTTCGCAAAGTGACCTTTCTGAGCGTTAGTTACGCGAGATTCGCGACGTTCACCAGTAGTGATTTGAATCGCTTGATAACCATCAGTTTCAAGCGTTTTGATTTGTGTGATGCGGTTAGGATCAACCTCAATCACTGTTACAGGTACAGAAACACCAGCATCTGTAAAGATACGTGTCATACCGCACTTGCGACCGACTAAACCAATAGCCATGTGCATAAACCTCTAAAAAAGCGGCCTAATTAACTTAGAGCGTTAATTAACCGAAAGCCTTAACCCAAAGCGATCTGAACATCAACACCAGCTGCAAGATCTAACTTCATCAATGCATCAACAGTTTTATCTGTAGGTTGAACGATGTCGATCAAACGTTTGTAAGTGCGGATCTCGTATTGGTCACGCGCATCTTTGTTAACGTGTGGTGATGTCAAAACGTTAAAACGTTCGATACGTGTAGGCATCGGGATTGGACCACAAACTTGTGCACCAGTACGTTTTGCTGTTTCTACGATTTCTTGAGCTGATTGATCAATTAGACGGTGATCAAAAGACTTAAGACGGATACGAATTCTCTGGTTAGACATACCAGTTAACTCCAAGCCAAATATATAAAGAATCACCCTTGACGCATCTCACCCCACTTTAAAAGAGGCAAGTGTCAAGAGCAGTGAAATATCACTAAGGTCACGATCGATGCCGCGACTGTCACGATGTTAACTACTTTATTCGTAGCTAACCCCCTTCATCAAAGGGTCGCCCATTATAGCTATTGTTTAATGCATAAGCAAATCTCTTTTGCTGTTTTTCTTATATTTTTCATTTTTTATGCAAGATCAATTGCTTAACTTTTAATTAATAGGCGTTTTTTCTTAATACATACTCTATTGCTTGGTTTAGTATTTGATTTCCCTCAATAAATTTGTTCTTTGCGCTTTTCCGTAGATCATGTACTGGCTGTACATGTGTTCCTGAAAAAAATGCCACTTCTTCATCATTTTCCAAAAATAAATCGAGCACTTCTGGGGTAATTTCAGGATGAAATTGGAAGCCCAAAACATTTTGCCCGATTTGATACATTTGATTACGACATGCATCATTTTCCGCCAGCAATACCGCTCCTTTCGGAATTTCAAATGTTTCACTGTGCCACTGCATGACTTTAAACTCTTCCGGTAGTTTGAAACAGTCATGCGGTACGTTAGCGACCTTACGGATGGTCGTCCAACCCAATTCTTGTTGTGCATTTCGGCTCACCGCCCCACCCAAAGCATTGGCAATCAATTGCCCACCTAAACAAAGCCCGATTGCGGGTTTGCCGAGTGCTAAATAGCGTCGCAGCCATCGTTTTTCTATTTTTAACCATGGGAAATTTGCCTCATCATTTACGCTCATGGTCCCACCCATGATGATAAGTAAATCGACATCTTCAACATGCGGCAAAGCCTCGAGATCCAAGGCTTGATCGACAGGTAATGCAAAGAATTCTGTGGCCGTAATTTTGGCCTGATGCTGTTTTAAAAAATCATAACAACTGCCGAACCCTTCGCCAGCAATATGCTGAAAATAATGTACTTTTAAATGCGACTTCATGCGCTAAACCTATTGTTGTTGCTCTGATATCGGTTTTGCAAGAATGAAGCCAACTTTGCTTTTCACTTAATTTTCTATACAAAAGCATCGTAAATCCATGCGTTTTAGTCGTATTCTTTTGAACATTCATTATTATTTTGATCATTTCAGAGCGCCACGTGAAAAAAAATCCTCAAACCGAACTCATTCATGCACCAAGAAAGGCACCGCAATACATCAATAGTGTTCAACCTCCCCTGTTTCGTGCATCCACTATAATTTTCGAAAATACAGATGCG
This sequence comes from Acinetobacter sp. YH16040_T, assembly GCF_024605785.1. Taxonomy (NCBI): domain Bacteria; kingdom Pseudomonadati; phylum Pseudomonadota; class Gammaproteobacteria; order Moraxellales; family Moraxellaceae; genus Acinetobacter; species Acinetobacter sp. YH16040_T. The sequence continues at coordinate 2,953,456 of NZ_CP094541.1, forward strand.
CTATTTAATCGCCATTGGACTGATGATTATGACTATAGCTATGGAACACATGGCACACCCACTACATTTACCCTAGGCGATCAGATTGCTCAGATTGAAGGTGGCTTGTATCACTTACTCGCACCAAGCGGTTTATCTGCAATTAATTTGGTCAATTCATGTTTTTTAAGTCAAGGGGATGAAGTGTGGGTCGCAGATAATATCTATGGCCCAAATATGGACCATTTACGCAATTTAGAAACCTGCTATAGCATCGTGGTCAAGGTTTATAACCCTATTGATGTCGATTCATTTAGCCCTTCAGCGCAAGCCAAGCTTATCTGGTTAGAAGCGGCGGGTTCTGTCACTTTAGAGTTTCCAGATTTAGTCGGCTTGGTCAAAAAAGCTCAAGCGCAGAACATTCTCACTGCACTGGACAATACGTGGGGCGCAGGACTTGCCTTTAATGCTTTTGATTTTAGTGCTGAGCACCTGGGTGTCGATATCAGTGTGCATGCCTTGACCAAATACCCAAGTGGCGGTGGCGATATTTTAATGGGCTCGGTAATTACACGAGATAAAAAGCTTCATCACAAACTGTTTCGTGCGCACGCCATTCAAGGCATTAGCATCTCTGGTGATGATGCCGCGCAAATACAACGCAGTCTGCCTTCAATGCGCCTGCGCTATGAACACCAGTCCCAAAGTGCTTTAACTGTATTGAATTGGCTAAAACAACAGCCAGCCTTTGTACAGGTTTTACATCCTGCCGATGAAGCTTCCGCAGGACATCAGTATTGGAAAGAAATTTGTACAGAACAACACAGTGCCGGCTTGGTCAGCGTGGTATTTAATGAAAAATATAGCTTGCAAGATGTACGCCGTTTTTGCGATGCGCTGAAACTATTTAAACTCGGTTTTAGCTGGGGTGGCCCAGTCAGTTTAGTCATGCTATATAACTTAAAAGATATGCGTGTACTCGAACATTCACATATTCAAACCGGCTTACTGGTTCGCTTTTGTATAGGACTAGAACATCCTGCAGATTTAATACAAGATATAGAAAACGCACTACAACATTTAAATAAACAGCAACTCGAATAAATACAGGAACATCTATGGGTACACCAATTATTATTGGCAAAAAAACACAAGACACTACACAAGATGTGGTGCTTCATTCACAATTTGCAAACCGCCATGGTTTGATTGCTGGAGCCACTGGTACTGGTAAGACGGTGACGTTGAAGGTATTGGCAGAAAGTTTTTCACGGCTAGGTGTACCCGTATTTTTAGCCGATGCCAAAGGGGATGTTTCTAGCCTTGCCAAAGCAGGTGAAAGTAATCCTAAGTTTGACGAGCGTATTAAAAGTTTAAATATCGAGAGCATTCCTTTTGCTGCCTCACCTGTGGTGTTTTGGGATTTGTTTGGTGAACAAGGACACCCCATTCGCACCACCATTTCTGAAATTGGCCCGCTACTCCTTGCCCGAATTCTGAATTTAAACGACACGCAAGAAGGTGTGTTATCTGCGGTCTTTCGTATTGCTGATGATCAGGGCTTATTGCTCATCGACTTTAAAGACTTAAAAGCCATGATTAGCTACGTCAGTGAACATGCAGCTGAATTTAAAAATGAATATGGCAATTTATCGCCTGCAAGTTTAGGTGCAATTCAACGTAATTTGCTTGCCTTGGCAGATCAAGGCGGTGACAAGTTCTTTGGTGAGCCTGCGCTCAATATCATGGATTTCATTCAAACGGATGCACAAGGTCGTGGCAACATCAACCTGCTCGCAGCCGACAAGTTAATGAATACCCCTAAGCTCTATGCGACTTTCTTACTTTGGATGCTGTCAGAACTGTTTGAACAATTGCCCGAAGTTGGAGATATGGATAAACCCAAACTGGTGTTCTTCTTTGATGAAGCACATTTATTGTTTGATAACGCCAGCCCTGCTTTACAAGAAAAGATTGAACAAGTGGTTCGTCTGATTCGCTCTAAAGGGGTCGGCATTTACTTTGTAACGCAAAATCCACTTGACCTACCTGAGAGTGTTTTAGGACAACTGGGTAACCGCGTTCAGCATGCGCTACGTGCATTTACCCCGAAAGATCAGAAAGCTGTTAAGACGGCAGCAGATACTTTTCGAGCCAATCCTGCGTTTAAAGTCGATCAAGTGATTACAGAACTGGCTGTAGGTGAAGCACTGATTAGCTGTCTAGATGAACAAGGCACACCTCAAATTGTTGAACGTGCTTGGGTGATGCCACCCTACTCTTCATTTAGCCCAATTGCTGTAGAAGAACGCAAAGCTCTGATGGCAAATAGCGTTGTCGCAGGTGTGTATGACACCGAAGCAGATCGTGAAAGTGCCTATGAACTTTTACAAAATAAAGTGGCGGAGCGCCAACAACAAGCCGTCCAAGCGGAACAAGATAAAATAGAAGCCAAAGAACAAGAAGCGTTGGCCAAACAACAAGCCAAGGAAGCAGATGCACTCGCTAAACAGCAAGCGCGTGAACAAGAACGCCTTACACGCGAACAACAAAAAGAAGCTGAGCGCTCAGCCAAACAACGTGAAAAACTGATTCAAGACACTGTAGGAACTTTTGCAAAAAGTGCAGCACGCAGCTTGGGTGGGTCGACAGGTCAGAAAATTATCCGTGGCCTCTTAGGTTCTATCTTCGGCAAGAAATAATCTAAAAGCCCAATTAAAAAGTACAAATTTATGGAATCTTTTTATATTCCATAATTTTTTTATGGTTTTTACTAAAACATGTATTGCGCGGATGTATTTTAAAATGTATTTTAAATACATCTTATAAATAACAGCCATGAGAGATCAGCTATGACTCCGCAGCAAATTGACCTAGTAAAAGCTACTGTTCCTGTTCTACGTGAAAATGGTGTCGCGCTGACTGGTTACTTCTATAATCGTATGTTGGGCAATAACCCTGACCTCAAAGAAACCTTTAACATGGGACATCAGCGCAGCGGTGCTCAGGCACAAGCCTTGGCGGGTGCTGTATTGGCTTATGCTGAAAATATTGAGGACCCATCTGTACTTTTACCAGTTGTAGAATTAATTGCGCATAAACATGTGAGTCTTAACATTCAAGCGCCAGACTATAATATTGTCGGCGAAAATTTGCTGCACTCGATCAGTGAAGTATTAAGCATTTCAATGGAAGATCCACTGATTGCAGCTTGGGCAGCAGCATATGGACAATTGGCAGACTTGTTTATCAGCACTGAAAAAGCGATTTATGAGCAACATCAGCAAACTAAAGGCAGTTGGTTAGGTTGGCGTAATTTCAAAATCGCGAAAAAAGTGGCTGAAAGTGATGAAATCACCTCATTCTACCTTGAGCCTTCTGATGGTGGTGATTTACCAAAATATGAAGCAGGTCAGTACATCTCTGTACGTGTATTGGTCGATGAGCTGGGTCTAAAACAACCACGTCAATATACACTGTCTACCAGCCCACAAGACAACTACTTACGTATCTCTGTAAAACGTGAAGATCAGAAAGGTGACTTGGTTCCAGGTTGGGTATCAAATACACTGCATGGCTTGGAGATCGGTTCAGAAATCGAAGTGTCTGCACCAACAGGTAATTTCTTCCTGATTGATTCACAAAAACGCAATGTCTTTATCAGTGGTGGTGTAGGTCTAACACCAATGATTGCGATGCTGAATCAGTTGGTGACTTTAGACATGCCACAACCTGTAACCTTTATCCATGCCTGCCGTAGCAAACAAGTGCATGCAATGCATAAACACATTCAGGATTTGGAAGCAAAATACCCACGTCTTAGCACCTTTACAGCGTATGAGTTCCCTCATGCTAATGATAAGTTAGGTGAAGATTATGATGCTGCTGGTCGTCTAGACTTAGGCAGCATGGATACTGCACTGTTACCGATCAATGCGGATTATTACCTTTGCGGTCCAATGCCATTTATGGCTGAACAACAGAAAGCTTTAATTGCTCGTGGTATTCCTGCTAGCAATATTCACAGCGAAGCTTTCGGCACTGGTGGTGTAAAACACTAACTAAGCTATTCACCTGAAATACAAAGGGTTAGTTTAGTTATGCTAGACTAGCCCTTATTTATTTCTCTCAGACTCACAGTATTATCATGCAACTCAATAAATTCACCGATTATGCATTACGCATTTTGCTCTATATCGCACGTCCTCGTGATGTGCCTTATAACATTGCTGAAATTGCAGAAGACCTGCACGTTTCGCGTAATCACTTGGTGAAAATTGTGCATTTTATGGCAAAGCAAAACTGGTTAATCACCAGCCGCGGCAAAGGTGGCGGCATTCGCCTAAACCCTGAAGCACTTGAGGCTCAGCTCGGTCAAATTGTGCGAATTTTGCAAGGTAATCACCAGATTGTTGAATGCAACGACCCACCCTGCGTACTGCGCAGTCAGTGTGGTTTAAAAAGCATCTTAGACCAAGCTTTAGAACAGTTTTATCAAAGTCTCGATCAGTACAAACTTGCCGATGTCTTGCAACCAAGCAGCGCATCTAAATTTACAACACAATCTCCAATTCAAATGATCAATCTCTAATTTCACTTTGCCTGCGACAAAATTCGCTTGCCTGCCCGACTTCCTTTATAATGCGTGTTGTTAAATCAGTTATTGAAGTTGGGTTATGCATCAGCACAGAGGAAAATCACGAAACAGTAAAGCGGCCAATGCGCCGAAGCAAAAGATTACTTACGAGAAAAAAGTAGACTCTGCGATTACTGAATATGCTGTGCGCTCGCTCAACTGGCTACGCAAAGCTGAGTTCTTAATGAGTGCGCCTAAACTCAACCTCTGCGTTGAAGATACCGGCTATGAAATTGCCTTTGCAGGTCGCTCCAATGCGGGTAAGTCGAGTGCCATTAATGCGCTCACCAACCAAAAACAATTGGCTCGTGCGTCGAAAAAACCGGGTCGGACCCAAATGATCAACTTTTTCAGTTTAGGAAATCCTGATCAACGTTTGGTCGACTTACCGGGTTATGGCTATGCCGCTGTACCTGAAGCGATGAAAATCGTGTGGCAAAAAGAGTTAGAAAACTATCTGATACACCGTGAAAGTTTACAAGGTCTTGTGCTGTTGATGGATATCCGCCATCCACTACAACACTTTGACGTCATGATGTTGGAATGGGCACATTCACGTAAATTGTTCGTACATGTACTCCTGACCAAATCAGATAAATTAAACCGTGGCCCAGCCTCTAAAGCACTACAAGAAGTGAAAGCAGCATTGAAAAAAATGAAGCTAAACTTCTCTATCCAATTGTTCTCATCATTGAATAAACAAGGTTTAGAAGAATTAGCGAGTGTCATGGCGGGTCGTCTCAACTTCACTCTAGAACAATCGACAGAGTTTGATCTCGACAGCATCCCTGAAGCATCAGAAGATGATATTGAAATCGATGCAGACGCGGAAGCATTCGATGACTTCCACACTACATCTGAAGACTTACCCCAAACTGAAGGCAAAAATTCAGACCACTAATCGAGTAATTTTAAAGTCAGCGCAAGAATGATTGTCTGACAAAAAGTATCTTCTGAAGATAATGAAATGTCCTGTATTGCTAATCACAATGCAGGATTTTTTTTGGATACTGAATACATCAGATGTGCACTCGATCACATAAAAACAAGGATAGGTCATGAAATTACTCTCCCGCTTGAAAAACACAAAACTTGGATCATCAATCGAATATAAAATTAAACCACGTAAAGTGAAATTTGAGTGGCAAGATACCCAAGTTGACTGGGTGCCCAACCAAGCTTTTGTCAGCTATTTTATTAATGAAATTAACATGATCTTACCGGCTGGTGAGTTTTGGTTTTGCCGTCTGTATAACAAAGTATTGCCACAAATTAGAGATGAAGCGCAATATCAGTATTCAACGCAACCTTGAAATCATGGATTTTCTCTTTGGCAAACTGCTTGCAGACCAACCTTTAGGGCTCAACGTACCCAAAGCTTTAGATCATCAATGGGATCTCTTTCGTTTAGGGGTGATTGCAACGGTTGAACACATGACCTGTGTACTAGGCAAATATGCTTTATATAATAAAGAGTGGGAACGCCTCGGTGCCGATCCGAATATGCTCGATCTAGTAAAATGGCATGGTGCAGAAGAAATAGAGCATCGTACCGTGGCCTTTGATTTGTATCGTCATCTCGGTGGGGGCTATATTTCTCGCTATTATCAAAGTGTGATCGTAATTGCAGCCGTACTTGGTCTATGGGTCGATGGTGCAGCACATATCATGCAGCAAGACTCGCGCTATGCATCGATTAAACCTGCCGTATATAAACCGTGGATTTGGCGTGAATGGGCGCGTATCGCGCAAAAAGATAATCGATTATTGCCACATCCACTTTGGTTAGTGTCGCAGCAATTGGGGTATTTAATGCCTTGGTACGATCCTGTGCATGAAGCAAAAACGGAAGATGCGATTGCATACCTCGACAACTCTCCTGCTACAAAACGTGCCGCACTGAAAGTCGCTTAAACACCACTTTAAAATCTGTATTAAGCAGGGTTCGCCCTGCTTTTTTTGTGCTCACATCCATTACGCTCCGTTTTTTATTGAGCAATCAACACACTCAAGATGGAAAAGGTCATAAGTTCGAGGTTTAAAGTACAGTTATTCCGAGTTCCCTATTCTCTTTAAAATGTATTTATACTCAGTCTCATCCTAAAATAAAAATAAGCCATTCAGGAGCATCTCCATGCACGCTCACATCTCCGTCATTACACTGGCCGTGAAAGATTTACATGCTGCATTCGCGTTTTATCAGGAGGGTTTAGGTCTAAATAGCGCAGGGATTATTGGGACTGAGTTTGAACATGGCGCTGTGGCATTTTTTGATTTACAACACGGTTTAAAGCTCGCACTCTGGTCACAAGATAGCCTGAGTCATGACACCGGAATCAGTACATCAGCGTTTTGTCCAACTCAAATGTCTCTCGGACATAACGTTAACAGTCCCGCAGCCGTCGATCAAATTATGCAACAAGCCCAACGCGCTGGTGCAAAACCAATTAAGCCCGCACAGCCCACGTTTTACGGTGGTTATGCAGGCTATTTTCAAGACTTAGATGGGCATCTGTGGGAGATCGTCTACAACCCACATTTTAGTGCTTTATCTATTTAATTCGACAACGCTGGTTCATCTACATCTCGCGTATGACGATCCACCACCACACTAATCATCATATCGCCCTGTACGTTCACCACAGTCCGTACCGTATCTAAGAGTCGATCTATCGGCAGTAAAATCGCAATCGCTTCTGCAGGAAGCCCAACCGATTGTAAAACCATAATCATCGTCACCATTCCAGCGCTTGGAATACCCGGTGCGCCGAGTGACGCAATCATGGCGGTTGCACAGACAATTAACTGCTGCCCCAAACTCAAATCTAGTCCCATCAAATTTGCAATAAAAAGTGCGGCAGCAGCTTCATATAGCGCAGTACCATCCATATTCAACTGCGTGCCCAATGGAATCACAAAACCTGCCGTTTGAGGACGGACGCCTAAATTTTCCTGCGCACATTTCATCGACAGTGGCATCGTTGCTGAACTTGAACTGGTTGCAAAAGCAGTGATTAAGGCAGCTCGTGTTCCTCTAAAAAATGTGAATGGACTCATTTTCCCAAAGATCCAAAGCAGCAAAGGTAACACCACTGCCCCATGGAAAATCGTGGTCCCTGTGACTACGGCAGCAAACTCCGCGAGGCGACTCAACACCGAAATATCTTCTGTAGCAATCAATTTAGCCAATAATGCAAAAATACCAATCGGTGCAAGCTTCATCACCCAACCAATGATCATCATCATGATGTCGAAAAATTGCTGACTGAGCTTTCTCACACTTCGGAACTTTTCACCGCCTTTGACCAAGGCCACACCGAGAAATAGTGAAAACACCACGACAGCGAGTACATTGCCATCACTAAAGGCTTTAAACGGATTGATCAGTGTATTTTGAATAAAATTGGTAAAGAATGAACCTGCTGTGAGGGTGTCAGGACTCTGATGCTGTTGCATTGCATCTTGGAACATGATGATGTCCACGCCCTGCCCAACTTTAAAAATATGCGCACATGCTAGACCTAAGATCAGTGCCAAAGTCGTGGTGGTGACACAGCACGCTAAGGTAATTTTCCACGTTCGACTCAGCTGACCACCCGCTTGTAAATTCGATACCCCCACCACAATCGAACTAAAGATCAGCGGAACCAAGATCATTTTCAGCAAGCCAATAAAAATACTACTGGCAATCCCCAAGCCATACAGGCTGGCGGATAAAAACTGCGTCTCTGGAAACTGAATTAATAAAAACCCAAATGCCACACCCAATATTGCGGCAATTAAAATCTGCGTATTTAAGCTCATTGTGCCTTGCATTTATCATCCTTTATTCAGGCACTATGCCATGCGACCCATTGAGAATCGAGGAATTTTTTGTCACATATACTGCTACAATTCTGCAAAGCATGAATTCAGCTCCATTCAACGTGTACCGTACCCCTAACTAGATAGCCCGAATCCGCGAGTAGCTTCATACCAAATATTGACGGACATAAAAAACCGAATCAGAAGATTCGGTTTTTTGAGTATTCACCATGTACGACTTAACACATAGTGCTCAAAGCTTACTGGGTTTCAATTTCGCGTAAACGGATCAAGCCTTCTTGTGTCGTACTACAGACCAACTCACCGTTTTGCCACATGCGACCGAAATTTAGACCACGTGAACTAGCACTGACCGTGGCATCCATGTCATAAAGCATCCATTCATCCACACGGAATGGCTTATGGAAATACATGGCATGGTCAATACTTGCACACTGTAAACTTGGTGATAAATAACTTAAACCATGTGGACGTAGTGCAGTCGTCATCAGCGTAAAGTCTGAATAGAATGCTGCAATGGCCTGATGTAAAGAGATGTCATCAACATCGGCTGCAATCGTGTCATGGGTACGAATATAGTGTGCATACGACGGCGCAGCAGGCTGCGGTTGGTACGGGTTTTGCGGATCAATCGGGCGAATTTCCACATGACGGTCACGCATAAAAGATGCACGGACGTTTTCAGGAACAAATTCCACCATCATTCGTTTTAGCTCAGCTTCAGATTTTAAATCTTCGACGGCTGGATATTCTGGCTCTGCAACTTGGTAATTCAAACCTTCTTCTTGCTCTGCAAATGACACCATACACATGAAAATGGTTTTACCATGTTGAATCGCACGAACCTGACGACTCACAAAACTGCGTCCATCTCGAATACGATCTACTTCATAAATGATCGGTGCATTGATATCACCACCAAATAAGAAATAGGCATGTAAGGAATGAGCAGGTCGATCTGTTGTATAAGATGCCGCACGGAGCGCCTGACCTAAAACCTGTCCACCAAAGACACGCTTCCCGACCAAATTTCGGCTTTGCCCACGAAAAATATTTTCTTCTAATTTTTCAAGACTGAGTAAATCAACCAACTCTTGTGTTAAGGCATTCATAACAAACCTATCTATCATTCGGGATTAAGCTAACGCAGGCAACATCAACAGATGTTTAAATATATTTTCCATTTTGCCATAAATCCAGACTAAAACCCTAAAGATTCGCTGACTGATCTGTCACCTTGCTGATGCAATATAACTGCTAAAAATACGTTTTTTAACGATAAAATCTTACAATATCTATGCAATTTGTCAGAAAATGACATACAGTTTTTAAGTACAATTACGCAGAATAGATTCCCCTCAGAATCTCTGTGGTTTGGTCATGAAAAGTAGGAGTTTGTATGTCCAAGAGCGGCTTTGGTCAGATGTATCGAAAGCTTTCGAGTAAACTGCTTGACCTTGTGGTAACACCGCATGTTTTAGGTGAAGTCCCTGTAGAACCTGTAGTGACTGAAACCGATACAGATACCGGCGTACAGACAACGAAAATTACCTGCTACGTTCTGCAAAATCATTCACGGAGTAATGCTTTAATTGTCGATGGTGAAACCCGTCGTTTAAAGCTACACCCTGCACTCGACCCAATGACTGTGGGTACGCAAACAGAAAAAGCCTCTGTGATGTTTTTACAACATCATGATGAAGACAACTTACTCAATCCACCGCCACATGCCTTTCCACCTCGTTTATTGCGTTTAATTGAGGTTTTGGAAAAAAATCCTGATGCGGATGTTGAGCTCGTTCCTGTAACCGTGCTGTGGGGTCGTGAACCCGATAAAGAAGATTCTTGGTTTAAATTATTATTTACCGATACATGGTCTACACCAAGCAAAGTGAAGCAGTTGGTCAATATTGGTTTGCACGGTCGTCAATCGTACCTTGAATTCCATGAACCACAGTCTTTGCGTCGTTTGGTTGAATATGCCAAAACTACACATCCAAACTTGTCACCTGCGACTTATATTGTCAGCACACTGAATGATTATTTAGATGCACAGCGTGAAGTAGTTTTGGGGCCGGATTTATCTGACCGTCGTAATGTGATGCACGGCCTGATCAAATCTACGGATGTGCAAGATGCGATTCGTCGTGAAAGCATTCGCAGTAAAATCAGTATGGTTGAAGCTGAACGTCGTGCGATTGGTTATTTAAATGAAATCGTTTCTGACTATTCAGCCTCAACGGTTCGTTTTGCTGACTTAGCCCTGACTCGTCTGTGGACACAGCTTTATGATGGCGTCGAAGTGCATAACTTCAGTACCGTTCGTGAACTAGCCAAAGACTACGAGATCATTTACACCCCATGCCATCGTAGTCATATCGACTATTTATTATTGTCATATGTGATCTATAAGCGTGGTTTGATGGTGCCGTACATTGCTGCGGGCGATAACTTAAACATGCCATTTGTCGGGCAAATTTTACGTGGCGGCGGCGCGTTCTTTATTCGTCGTTCATTCCGTGGCAATGGTCTCTACACCACTGTTTTTAAAGAATACCTCTATAGTATTTTGGCACGTAATACGCCGCTCGAATACTTCATCGAAGGTGGTCGTTCACGTACTGGTCGTTTATTACCACCGAAGACCGGCATGCTCGCCATGACTGTCCATGGTCATTTACGCAATCCAGCCAAACCAATCGTGTTCTTACCGACCTATATTGGTTATGAGCGTTTAATGGAAGGTGCGACCTACGTTGGCGAAATGAATGGTAAGCCGAAAGAAGGCGAATCGATCATTGGGATTATGAAAACTCTGCGTAAGATCGAACGTATTTTCGGTAAAGTTCATTTGAACTTTGGTGAGCCGGTTTTCCTTGATGATATGTTGAAACAGCATAATGCAAGCAACATCAAAATCGAGAAAAATGACGATCCAATTCCACCAGAGGTTTCGGATGCCATTAACAGCTCTGCACACGTGATTTTAGAAAATATTAACCGTGCAGCAGTGGTGAACCCAGTTTCATTGCTTTCACTGATTTTATTGGCTACATCTAAACATACTTTAGATGAAGAGATTTGCATTAAGCAGTTAGATACCTATCGCGATCTTTTAACTGCCTTACCTTACGATGAGCGCATGCAAGTAACACCGCTGTCAGGTAAAGAAATCATTGCTTATGGTTTAAAACTCAAGCTGATTAAACGTGTTCATCATGTCCTTGGCGATATTATTGCCATTGCTGATAATCAAGCTGTGCTGTTAACCTACTTCCGTAACAACATCCTGCACGCATTTATTTTGCCATCACTCATTGCCGCTTTGGTTGAACATAATGGTTCTATTCGCCGTGGTGATTTGATTAATGTCATTCGTACACTGTATCCGTTCTTAAAAGCCGAGTTATTCCTTAAATGGAATGATGAAGAACTTAAAGATCAAATCTGTGCGTATGCTGAAGTACTGATCAAAGCCAAGCTAATTTCTGAAGATGCAGAAGGCAACCTGATCTCCCCTGCGCCTAACTCAGAGCAGCACAATCAGTTAGTGGTCTTGGCTGCACCTGTGATGCAAAGTCTAGAGCGTTACTACATGACTTTGGCTTTAATCACACAACGTGGTTCAGGCAACATCTCAACCCGTCAGGTTGAAGAACTCAGCCACTTGGTTGGTCAACGTCTATCTGTGTTATATGAATTTAACTCGCCAGAGTTCTTTGATAAGGCATTGTTCCAAAGCTTTATTAAAGTCTTAACACAACAAGGTTATATCAGCACCAATGAAAACAACGCCATTGTGTTTGATGAAAATTTCCAAAATGTTGCGCAGTATGCCAACCTCGTTTTGGATGATGTGACACTCCAAATGTTGCAGCACATTACAACCTTTAGTGATGAAGAGTTAAAAGAAGCACTTGATAAAGTTGCTGCTGAACAAGCTAAAAAACGTTTGAAACGTAAGAAAAAATAAACCGTTCTGATTTTTTCACCATAAAAGCGGAAGAAGATGAGCAAAATCAGGGACAAGTTGTAAAAAGCTTGTCTCTTTTTTTTTGGACTATACAAAAGTATTTAATATTTTCTTTTTTAGAATTAAGGTATGTACATTCCAAAATTTTGGAGTTCCATTGGCTAGCGGTTTATTGCCTTTAAATTCATTGATATAAATAATATCAAAGTCCGCATCAAACAATTGTTTAAGTTCTTCCTGTTCAAAACCTATAAATTTTTCAGAAAAATTATTTACCCAATGATCATCTTTTCCTAACAGTTGTATGAGTAAAATGCCTTGCTCACTTAAGGATTCCTGCATTTTCTTTAAAACACTTTCAAGCGAATCCGTAGAACAAAAAAATAAACTGAATAAAGCAATAATTAAACTAGCTTTAGGAAAGCTATAGTCTTCAAAGGCCTGATTAGAAAATAAAAAATTCTTATTGTCTTTAAATTTACTTAGACAGATATTTTTAGCTTCAACAGTTGGATCAAATGCATATACTTTAAAATTATGACGGAGTAGAAATGATGATTCATTTCCTGCACCACAACCACAATCAATCGAGATCTTTGGTAAATTTTCAAAATAACTCAAAGCTTTTTCCAGAATCGGTCTATGGGGTAAATTCTGAGTAAGTTCTGCAAATGATTTTGTCATTATTTAATTTTTATCCTTTGAGATCCATCCGAAAATTTGAACAATACATGTTGTAAAAGACCTATCTTATTCATTTATAGAATTTCTTTTAATACTCACCAAGCTGCACTAAATTTTATACGTCACGCCAATTTTACACTACACATCAAAATCAATCGTATACCAACTTAAAATTGCTCTCCATCATTCGCGTTGCATAAATCTTTTTCCCTGTTTCTGCGTCGCTCTCTAAAACCAATTCGGGTAAATGCATGGCTCTTTGCAATTCCAAGATTCGCTTATGCAAAGGTTGAGGTTTATTATCAGTGCAAATATATGATTTTTCATGATGTTCCACGTGAAGTAGATGACACAGAAATTTTGCCAAATCATCGATATGTATTCGATTTGACCAATGGATATTGGGATAGCGATGAGTCGTTTCTGCCAGTTTCTGCATTCGTTTTGTCGATGTGCCATAAATCCCAGATGGACGTACAATCACGCATTCGGTAGGAAATGCTTGTGAGTAGCGATACTCCATTTCGAGTAACAACATCCCCTGCTCATCGATCGGATGTGGCACAGTGTCATCATCAATCCGCTCCCCCGCATGTTCACCATAGACACGAGTGGAAGACACCACGATTAAACGTTGTATTGGATGATGTGCTAATGCTTGAACAATCGGCTGTACAGAATCGACATAAGTGTGTCGGTAAGCATCCACAGCATTGAGTTGAGCATGACGTGCAGGAGCCAAAAGAACATAGACTACATCAATCGGTTGAACCTGCGACAAATCCAGTTGGTGAACATCTTGGATTAAATGTTCTGCAAAATCATCCTCTTTCGCACTACGACTCACTGTGGTAATTTGGTGACCTTGCTGAAATAATTGTTTAGCAACGCGTTGCGATGTTTTACCATAACCGATAAATAGAATATGCATCAAACGACCTATTCTCAGAACTGATCCATTTAGATCATATAAACCGAAGTTGAGGGGACATGGCTGCCGTCCATCAATTGCAAGGGGTTGGCAATGCCGCCGCTGCTTTACTTGAAAAACTAAATATTTTCACGACAGATGATCTTTTGTTTCATCTGCCACGCGACTATGAAGATCGTAGCACGATCATCCCCATGAACCAATTGACCGTGGGTCGAAGTTATTTACTGGAAGGTACAGTCAAAAGTATCGACTTCCCACCCGGTAAGCGTAAATCGATGGCCGCCCTACTGGATGACGACTGTGGCAAAGTTACTTTACGTTTTTACCATATCTACAAAGGCATTACTGATCGGGTAAAACCGGGGAATCGTTTACGGATTTTTGGTGAAGTCCGTGTTGGTGCTCGTGGCTTAGAAATGTATCATCCTGAACTACAGGTGATTACTGAACACACGCCTTTACCACAAACCCAACTCACTGCGATTTACCCTGCAACCGAAGGCTTAACACAGCCCAAACTACGTGAATACGTCAAACAAGCCCTACAGTTATATAGTGATGACTTACCTGAATTACTGCCAGAAAAGTTCACCAATGGCTATGCCCTAAAACAGGCGCTGGACTATATTCATCACCCCCCTGTCGATGCCAATATGTTGCAACTCAGCCAAGGTTCTCATCCTGCACAGCAACGTTTAATTTTCGAAGAATTGGTTGCCCATCAGGTCAGTTTGCTCAGCCGCCGTGCTTATATTCAACAAATCGAAGCACCGTCATTCTCTGCAAGTAAGAACTTCACCAAACAACTTTTAAGTACGCTGCCATTTGAAATGACCGGTGCACAAAAACGCGTATCCAAAGAAATTGCGGTCGATCTGAAAAAGAACAAACCTATGCTGCGACTCGTACAAGGCGATGTAGGTGCAGGTAAAACATTGGTTGCAGGCGTTGCAGCCTGTCATGCGCTTGAGGAAGGTTGGCAAGTGGCCATGATGGCGCCAACAGAAATTTTGGCCGAACAACATTATCTAAATTTCAAAAAATGGTTTGAGCCTATGGGTCTAACCGTGTCTTGGCTTTCCGGCAAGCAAAAAGGTAAAGCTCGAGCTGCTGCAGAACAAAGTATTCAAGATGGTTCAGCCAATTTAGTGGTCGGCACACATGCTTTATTTCAAGACAATGTACAATTTGCCAAATTGGGTTTAGTGATTATTGATGAACAACACCGTTTTGGCGTCGATCAGCGTTTGGCGCTACGGAACAAAGGTCTCAATGGCATGACACCGCATCAACTGGTGATGACGGCAACCCCTATTCCTCGTACCTTGGCCATGTCGGCTTATGGCGATTTAGACACCTCCGTCATTGATGAACTGCCACCCGGTCGTACACCGATTCAAACAGTCACTATTCCACTTGACCGTCGTGAAGAAGTGCTACAGCGGATTGCCAGCAATTGTGCTGAAGGTAAACAAGCCTATTGGGTCTGTACCTTAGTGGAACAATCAGAAACTTTAGATGCTCAGGCCGCTGAAGCGACTTTTAATGAAATTAAAGAACGCTTTCCAGACCTCAATATTGGTCTGGTTCACGGCAAAATGAAGGCCGATGAAAAACAAGCAGTGATGCAGCAATTTAAAAATAATGAATTGCAATTACTGATTGCAACCACAGTGATTGAAGTCGGTGTTGACGTCCCGAATGCCTCAATCATGGTGATTGAAAATGCAGAGCGTTTAGGGCTTTCACAATTGCATCAGCTACGTGGTCGTGTAGGACGTGGTGCAAAAGCCAGTTTCTGTGCCTTGCTGTATAAAAATCCCTTATCGCAAAATGGGCAAGAGCGTTTACGCATCATGCGAGAGACCAATGACGGCTTTATTATTGCTGAAAAAGATTTGGAAATTCGCGGCCCCGGTGAGCTCCTCGGCACTAAACAAACAGGCGATATGGGCTTTCGTGTAGCAAAATTAGAGCGCGATGACCATTTACTCAATCAGGCTCACTATGTGGCTCAACAAGTCCTGAATGACTATCCTGCACAGGCTCAAGCGCTTTTAAAACGATGGCTGCCGGAAGCTCCTCGATACGCCTATGTATAATAATTATTAGGATGACAGATCGATCATCCTAATTATACAGATTGGCTTGAACCAATAAGCTTGTCGAACAGGTTGCTGTGGTGTTGTGATTGCACTTCACCACGAACTGTGCAAAATACTCAAAAAAGAATGATTAGAATAAAAACATGCTCCAATCTATCCAACACCTCATCCAAAAAGGAATACAGAGCGTTTCCCCTTGCCTGCTCTGCGGTATCGATCGACAACAACATCATTCGCTTTGTACCGACTGCTGGGCACAACTGCCTTGGTTTAAACAAGCGGTTGATCGCCATGAACACAGCATCTCTTGTGCCTTTTACTATGATTTCCCTATAGATCGCATCATTCAAAGCTATAAGTATGAGCAACAATTGCACTATCAAAATTTACTGGCACAGAGCCTTTTAAGCTTGCGCTTAGCTAGGGTTCAAGCCATCGTCCCCATGCCTATTTCAGTAGAACGCCTTAAAGACCGTGGGTATAACCAAATGCTGCTCGTTGCACACATGATGGCAAAGCAATTGCGCATCCCTGTTTGGCAACCAGTGATTCGTCAAGCACAGCACGCTCAAAAAGGTTTAAGTCGGCTAGAACGCCTAGAAAATATCGAACAGCAATTTATTATCAACCCAACCGAAAAACGCCGTTTCCGTAAAGTCCTCATCATTGATGATGTGGTGACCACGGGGAGTTCAATCCATGCATTAAGTGAGCTGTTACATCAGCTACATTGCACGCAGGTATATGCCGCATGCATTGCTGCGGCACAGCCTTAGTTTCAAACATCAACCACTAATAAAGAAACTGAGCAAGCGAAGCGGTTTAGCTTTCAGCAAGAGATCGCGCCTGCTGCTTCACCCAAGGAATCACCACCTCACGTGTTAAAGGTGCAAGTTTTGTTTGTGTATCATCCAAGCTGACCCATTGCATCGCTGCAATTTCCGCATCAATTTTCGGTTCACCTTGCAACTGGACCAGATAGACATAACTCACCAGTAGATGATCGACTTCGTTCGCAGCAGCCGTTTCAAAACGACCAATGAATTGCTCAATCTGCGCAGCGCAGCCAATTTCTTCCTGAATTTCACGCAGCATGGTAATTTCAGGAGCTTCATTGGGTTCTAATTTTCCACCCACTTGCATAAAGAATGCCGTGTGTTTTTTACGAACCACTAAAAGTTCATACTGTTCATTTAAAATAATGGCTGCGGCAACGGTTATGATTTTCATCAATTTTGTTCCAAATCCGCAATAAAAGCTGTACGTTCAACCATGCCCCACTTCGGCTCTGGCGCAGTGAAATATTGAAACTTTTCAACAATCGTTTCAATATTATCTTCTGCAATTAAGCATTCGATAAAACGTGGATGGGTAAAGCCTTTTTCTGCAGTTGTTTTCAGAAAATTCAATAAATCGTCATAAAAACCATCTACATTGAGAAAGGCACATGGCTTTAAATGAATGCCCAATTGAGCCCACGTCCACTGCTCAAAAATTTCCTCTAAAGTCCCTGCTCCACCTGGAATCGCCACAAAACCATCCGAGAGTTCAGACATTTTGGTTTTCCGTTGTTGCATATTTTCTACCACATGCAATTCGGTTAAATCTGGATGTGCCAATTCTTTATCGACCAAGACTTTTGGAATCACCCCAATGACTTGCCCACCTGCACGCAAAGCACTATCTGCCACGACACCCATCAAACCTGAACGACCACCACCATAGACCAGTGTGATGCCTTGTGCCGCCAAATGACGACCGACATTTTCAGCCACCTGTAAATAGGCAGGATTGTTACCAAGGGCGGAACCACAGAAAATTGCGATAGATTTCATTTATAATCACCATCAGATCAGGAACGCTATGCTGGAAAAATCAACTTTAAACAGATTTTTTCATAAATTAAGCATTAGAACAGTGTTTTTCAGCAAATCCTTGTCTAAAATACACCCATTCATTTTTAACTTACTGCGTAAGGGGAAAAGACAACATGCTTGAAGCCTTTTACGCCACAGAGCGCGGTAGCCTGGAAGATGTCACCATCAATGGTGACTTCGATTTACATCAGGATTTAGTCTGGCTCGATCTCATTGCCCCGTCTCAGGAAGAGCAGCAATGGATTATGGATGCCTATGATCAGAATTTACCTACATTAAAATCATTAGAAGATATTTCGTCGAGTGCACGATTCTACCGTGATGACGATGGTATTTTGCACATCAGCACCTATTTTTTAACGAAAAATAAAAATTTTCAGGTCGATGGCGAACCCGAAGAAAATGCCAGCACCTTAGCTACCGTACAAACGGTTGCCTTTATTTTGCATAAAGAACGCTTATTCACTTTACGGGGTGAAAAGCTGGTGGCTTTCCGTGCCTTTCGTGCCCGCGCGCGTCGTAACGATTATGAAATTGACTATAAAGATCCAACTTGGATTTTATTGGGTCTTTTAGAAGCCAAACTCGATGAACTTGCGGATATCTTGGAAGATATCCACAAGGACTTAGAAAAGTATTCCACAGAAGTACTGAATAACCGTCATCGTGAGATGATTTTAGACTTAGATGACATGATTACCCGACTTGCGCATTTAGAAGATATGCTCGGGAAAGCTCAGCTGTGTCTGATCGACTTACGTCGTGTTCTCACCTTCCTGTCACGTCCTCGCGCCTTGGGTAGTCATATTTATGATGCCGACATCCGAGAACTCAGTGAAGACGTACGCTCACTTGTTGAGCATGATGCCTTCTTGTTCCAAAAGGTTCGATTCTTACTGGATACCACCTCTGGATTCATTAACACCGAACAGAATGATACGATTCGTCGCTTCTCGATTTTACCAAGTATGCTTGCGCCACCGATGTTAGTGGCTAGCGTCTATGGGATGAACACCGATGTACTGCCCTTCGCGCATGGTACAACAAGTTTTATCGTGGTCAGCTTAATCATCGTGGCATTCTTTATTGGTCCATTGATGTACTTTCGCTGGAAGAAATGGATTTAATCCGTTCCTATTGCGTAGACTTGCGAGAACTTCTTCTCTCACTGAAATAAAAAAAGCACCTTACGGTGCTTTTTTTATTTAGATCAATTGCAAGTCATGCTCAAGATGACAGGCTTGAATAATCTTCATCATTTTTTCAGGGACTGCTTTAAACTGCAAACCTTGCGCTTTTGGCGTTTGACGTAACCAACGGACCAAAACAGCTAAAGCCAAAGTACTGCCATGCTCAAGCTCAGCAAGATTGACCACTAAGGGAAAAGTTTGCTGTTGTTGAATCAATTTCAAGCCGTCTTGATAGTACAATTCGGCATTGTTGTAATCGATTTTGCCTGAAACCATCAATTCTTGTTGATGAAGTTTAATCACACATCACCTATCTTATTTTTTCTTGTCCAATGCTGCGTCAGCATCAGGTTTGAAGTTCGCAATTGCTTTATCAATGTTACCGCCATTACGTTTTACAGTTGCCGCAAACTGATTACGGAATTGTAAGCCTAGGTCGATACCCGAAACGTTGATATTACGGATTTTCCATTGTGAACCTTTATCCGCCAACTGGAAAGAGACTGGAATTTTTTCACCGTTGTTATGGAAATCAATCGTTACAACAGGGTTCTTACTGTTCGACGCCTTATATGGACGCATGCTATACGTTTGGTTACTAAACTTGGCAAAAGCTGAACCATAGTTTTCGATCAGTGTTGCACGGAAGTTACGTTCAAACTGTGCACGTTGAGCCGCTGAGCTGTATTGATTCGTTGCATACGTACCCATCACGATACGTGTGAACGCTTGTGAATCGATGTACGGGTCTAAGTTTTGACGAACAATCGCTTTCACAGCCGCAGGGTTATTTTGTAGTTTTGCGTGGTCTGCTTTTAAACGTGTAATGAGGCCATCAGCCACTTGTTTTACAAATGCAGGTGGTGCTTCGCTTGGAGCAGCAAAAGCTGTACCTGCCATCATAGTTGATAAGATACTTGCTGTAAGCGTATGTTTTAACAATGTGTTCACTTAATTTCTCCTAAAAATTATTCAACAAATGCAGGTTCTTCTGCCGTTGTTGTGTCAGCAGCTTCTGTTTTTTGTTCAGTATCTGCTGTGCTGTCAGATTTGTTCCCTGCACCACCGGTCACAAATTTAGACACCAAATCTTCGATTTCCATCGTACCTTGGGTATTACCAATTTGGTCACCACGTTTTAAGAAGTTGACACCACCACCCGGTACAATTTTCAAATATTTCTCACCCAATAAACCATTGGTTGCAACCATAATGTAAGCATCTTCATCGATATTGGTGATGGATTTCATGTTAGCAATCAGTTGCTGTTCCATTTCTTTTTGTTTCGCAGGTGTTGCTGCTTCATAGTCTGATGTGTAACGCAGCTCTTCGAGTGCATTCTTTTGCACTTCTTTTAATTGTTCTGCGTTATAAGAGGTTAATGAGCCATCCATAATCAGATGTGCTGTCACTAAACGCGTCACAGGATCGAGTTTCAATGATTCCACTTGACCAACTTTAACGCCACTTAAGGTGACTTTGGCGCGGGGTTTAATCCCGTTTACATTTTCAAATGTCGCGGTCAATTCATAACTGTCTTCGATGTTATTGCCGACCAAACCACTCACACGCATCGCCAAGAAGAAAATAGCGATAGCAAAAAGAATGACAAAAAAACCGACGGCCAGTTCACTCGTACGTGATTTCATTAAATACCTCCGAACATGACCGCAGTCAACACGAAATCTGATCCTAAAACACACAACGAAGAATACACGACAGTACGTGTGGTCGACGTTGCAATACCTTCTGAAGTTGGGACACAGCCATAGCCCTGATAGACCGCAATCCAAGTACAAATTAATGCAAAAACAAAACTTTTGATGATGGTGCCATTAAAGACGTCTTTAAAGAATTGCACACTGTTCTCAATGCCACTCCAATAAGAGCCTTCATCTGCACCTAGAAAATCAACACCCACCAATTTACCGCCCATGATGCCGACCGCAGCGAAAATCACCGACAACATTGGCAAGCTAAAAATACCGGCCCAAAGTCGTGGCGAGATCACACGTTTTAATGGATCGACCCCGATCATTTCCATACTCGACAACTGCTCAGTGGCTTTCATCAAACCAATTTCAGCCGTCAAAGCAGAACCTGCACGACCAGCAAAGAGTAAAGCCGCAACCACAGGTGCAAGTTCACGCAATAAAGTCAGCGCAACTGCGGTGCCGAGCATCGCTTCACTACCAAAGGTCGACAGAATGCTATACATCTGCAAACCCAGTACCGAGCCAATAAATAAGCCAGATACCACAATAATTAGTAATGAAAGCACACCAACACGGTACATCTGATAAATAAACAATTTCACGCCAAGTAAAGTCGGCATGGAAAAAAGAATCTGCAGCAACATAATGGTTGCTACGCCGATTCCTCGAACACGTTCAATGACGCGTCTACCTAATGCGGCAATAGCATTCATGAACGAACCTCATGATTTAAATAGGGCTGATGACTGAATTGATAATCGACCGGACCTTCTACCGAACCCGTCAAGAACTGCTTCACAAAAGGCGAAGCATGTGCTTTTAACTGCTCAGGTGTTCCCTCGCCCTGCACTTTCCCTTCAGCTACCACATAGATGTAATCTGCAATTGATAATGTTTCAGCCACATCATGCGAAACAATAATCGTGGTTAGATCTAAAGCTTCACGTAGCGAACGAATCAAGCGAGTTAATACCCCCATCACAATCGGGTCTTGCCCTGCAAAGGGTTCGTCATACATGATCAACTCAGGGTCAAGCGCAATAGCTCGTGCCAAAGCCACACGACGATTCATACCACCTGAAAGTTCAGAGGGCATCATTTGTTCTGCACCACGTAAACCAACCGACTCTAATTTCAACGCAACAATTTCAGCGATCAAATGCTCTGGCAACTTGGTATGCGCACGAATTGGAAAGGCTACGTTTTCATATACCGACATATCGGTAAATAATGCGCCGCTCTGAAACAACATCCCCATACGCGCACGCGCAGCGAAGAGCTCCTGACGTGACATCTGTGCAATGTTTTGCCCATCAAGCAACACTTCTCCATTATCGGGAGTCAATTGACCACCAATTAAACGGAGTAAAGTCGTTTTACCTGTACCAGATGGACCCATAATTGCAGTGATCTGACCACGACGAATTTTTAAACTGACATTGTCATAAATGACGCGCTCTCCTCGCTTAAAACTCAGGTTTTTCACTTCGATCAGTGCCTGAGTCTGAGAAGACGTTTGATTATTCATAGCTGAGGATTTTCCTGCATTTTTTTCAGCATGCATACTATAAAGGATTGAAGTTTAAAATGTTACCATTGCATGAGCGCATATCCCTGCATTCCATCAGGTAAATTGTTTTTTATTATTAATGCGATTTTATAGAGGGTGTTTTCAACCCAAAAGAAGAATTTAGTTAAAATAATTGTATATATAGTAAACGATATTACACAATAAGAGTGTCAAACCGATATAAGGCATAAGTACCTCGATCATCACTGTACGCATATTTGCCAACGCGTTTCCGTTCATATTAATTATCATTAAACACATAAAGTTTGATCAAGTATACATTTTTCTGATTAAAAAGCTAATTTAAATCCATAAAAAAAACCGGTGTTTCCACCGGTTTTTTCGATATTTCTTTCGAAATTCAATTAGTCATTGAATTTACGACGTGGACGGTCTTCACCGAAAGTGCGTTCGCCACGTGGTTTATCATCACCGAAACGTTTTGGACGGTCATCGCCGAAACGTTTTGGACGATCTTCACCAAATGAACGTTGAGGACGGTCACCGTTGAATTCACGACGTGGACGATCTTCACCAAATGAACGTTTTGGACGATCGCCATAACCTTCACGAGCTGGTTTATAATCTACACGGTTACCACGGTTGTCATCGTTAGAACGACGGTCAAAACCACCTTCACGACGTGGACGATCGCTGTTAAATTCGCGACGTGGACGATCTTCAAAACCGCCTTCACGACGTGGACGATCGTTGTTAAATTCGCGACGTGGACGATCTTCGAAACCGCCTTCACGACGTGGACGATCGTTGTTAAATTCGCGACGTGGACGATCTTCGAAACCGCCTTCACGACGTGGACGATCGTTGTTGTATTCGCGACGTGGACGATCTTCGCCACCGAATGAACGACGTTCGCCATCACGGTTGCCTTCACGACGTTTGAAGTTTGATTCACCTTCAAAACGACGACCGCCACCGAAACCACCACGACCACCGCGACCGCCATCACGACGACCACGACCGCCATCACGGCTACCACGTGCAGGAGGTGGAGATGGCTCAAGACCTTCAATTTCAGATACATTTAAACGTGCATCTAAGAAGTCTTCTAAAGCACGGATTTTACCGCGTTCACGGTAAGTCGCTAAAGTAATCGCGTTACCAGTACGGCCCGCACGACCTGTACGACCGATACGGTGTACATAGTCTTCGTTCTTCATTGGAAGACCGAAGTTAATTACGTGAGAAATAGTTGGTACGTCTAGACCACGTGCAGCAACGTCAGTCGCAACTAAGATTTTTGCACGACCTTCACGAATGCTACGTAAACGACGGTTACGTACAGTTTGTGGCATTGCACCGTGAAGAGCAACAACTGAGTGACCTGCTTCTGCAAGTTCTTCAGCCAACATATCTGTATCTTCTTGAGTAGATGCGAATACAACTGCTTGATCTACAGACTCATCAGATAACCAGTGAGTCAAAAGTTTTTTCTTATGTTCGAAACCGTCAGTCCAGTGAAGAGTCTGAGCAATGTCAGTATTTGTAGAGTGACCAGTTTCAATCGCAATACGCTGTGGATCATTCATCATGCGTTCTGCAAGTGTAATGATACGCGGCGCAAATGTTGCAGAGAACATTAATGTTTGTTTACGGTTAGCAGCCAAGTCGCTGATCGCTTCTAGGTCTTCAGAGAAACCTAAGTCAAGCATACGGTCAGCTTCGTCAACGATTAACGCATCAACGTTGTCTAATTTAATTTGACGACGGTTAACAAGGTCAAGTAAACGACCTGGAGTCGCTACGACAACTTGTGCACCTTTAAGCTGTTGGATTTGTTTACCGAAAGGCATACCACCCATGATTGCAGCAATACGAACACCTTTCATGTGGCGTACTAAAGCAATTGCGTCTTGGCTTACCTGTTGAGCCAATTCACGAGTAGGACAAAGTACAAGAATAGAAGGTGCAGTAACCGCTTTCATGCGATCTTTGAAAGACATCAATGTGTCTTGACCAGCTAATGCATTCACAGTTGGGAGTAAGAATGCAGCAGTTTTACCAGAACCTGTTTGGCTTGATACAAGAAGGTCTTTACCATCCAATGCAGCTGGAATTGATTGTTCTTGCACTGGAGTCGGAGTTGTAAAACCTAGACCTTGTAATGCTAGTTGTAAAGATTCATGTAAAGGAAAATCAGCAAAAGTTTTGCTCATAGAGTATTTCACCCCAAAAATGGGTGCTCCATTAAAAATATAAATTCAGATGGACATCGGCAAAAAGCGGCACAGCAAAAGACGCTGAAAATATAGAATCAGCGGCGATCCGAGAACGACGATGCGTATAACGCACACATGATTACAGCCGCAACCTGAAGGAATCGCTTAGCGATTGGGTGGGGCGCGAAATATCGTCCTCTCTTTGGACCGGAACGCGCATACACAATGATAGAAGAGAATGTTCAGGTAATGAACGAAATTTAGTGCGTGCGGGGATTATAACAGAAAGTTTTTAAATGTCACCTGTTTTAGTCAACTTCAGAATATTTTTTGTAAGAAGCTTTAAGTTATAGGTGTTTAAGCCATTATTTTTGACCGATTAGACAAAAATAAAGCCCTCATAAAGAGGGCTTTATTTCATTATTCTGTCAATAAACTCGAACTAAGCGTTCTATTATTTAGCAGCTTCGCCCCAAGCTGGAACTACAGCTTGCATAAGCGGTTTAAGCATTTTCATAGAACATGCAAGTACTTGACCATTGTCCATTGAGTCGTTACCACCACGAGCATCAACCACAGTACCACCCGCTTCTTTCACAATAAGTTCGCCTGCAGCGATGTCCCAAGGTTTCAAACCAAGTTCGAAATAACCATCGAAACGACCTGCAGCAACATATGCTAGATCAAGAGCAGCAGAACCTGAACGACGGTATTGAGCACCGGCTTCAGTCACATTTAACAATGAGTTGAAATGGTTTTTCGCATAAGAAACCACTTCGCCATTACGAATTTTACGATACGCATGACCCACTGAAAGGAAAGTGTTTTCTAAGCTGTCTTTTACATTTACACGAATACGGCGTTGGTTCATCATCGCACCGCGACCACGGCTTGCAGAGAACAACTCATCTTTCACAGGGTCATAAATAACACCGTGTTGAGTTACACCTTTATGTTGAACTGCAATAGAGATACAGAAATGTGGAACACCATTGACAAAGTTTAATGTGCCATCAAGTGGGTCGATGATCCAACACCAATCAGCGTCGTGACCTTTGCCTTCTTGAAGACCAAACTCTTCGCCTAGGAAACTGTGATTTTTATAGCTTTTACGTAGGGTATCGATAGTCAATTGTTCCAAATAACGGTCTACACGCGTTACTGGACCATCAATTCCTTTTTCTTCGACTTGTAGATCGAGTTTATGACGATTTTGATGCGCTTTTAAAAGCTCTTGACCAACTAATTGAGCCGCACGCGCAGCCATAACCACCATAGGTTCCATTGAACACCCACTACAAATTTGAAGATACTGATAAAGAATAATGCATAAAAGCCCTTATATCTTATCAAATATAAGGGCTTTTAGGGAAAAAAATGTTTCTAAAAATTAGAAATTCAACAAACCACGGTTTGCTTATGTTTTAGCCAGCTCTGTGTCACTGAAGCGCTAATGCCTTCAGCATCCAGTCCAGCCTGATGCAACATTTGAGCATGTGTTGCTTGATGCATGAACTCGTCAGCCAAACCTAAATTCAGCACAGGCTTAACCACGCCTGCTTGGGCTAAATATTCATTTACTGCACTGCCCGCACCCGCCATGACTGCATGCTCTTCAACTGTCACAAACAGTTGCGTACTTGCTGCGATTTGATCGATCAACTGTGTATCTAATGGCTTCACGAAGCGCATATTAATCACACGTACAGCCACATCTAGCTTTGTCGCTAAAGCCTGTCCTGCCTCTAGTGCCGCTTGAACACGACTACCGAAAGCCAGAATAGAAATGGTGTCATCTTGCTGATCATTGAAGTTTGCAAGAATTTCACCACGGCCAATTTCAAGCTCGGTCATCTCTTGCTGAATCTTAACACCCAGTCCATTACCACGTGGGTAACGTACCGCCGCTGGGCCTTTATACAAATAAGCCGTATGCAACATTTGACGACATTCATTTTCGTCTTTCGGCGCCATGATCACCATGTTTGGCACGGTACGCATAAAGGCATAATCATATGCACCGGCATGCGTTGGGCCATCTTCACCAACCAAACCTGCACGGTCGATACCAAATGTCACATCAAGATTTTGCAAAGCGACGTCATGAATCAGTTGATCATAACCACGTTGTAAGAAGGTTGAATAGATTGCAACAACCGGTTTTACCCCTTCACAGGCCATCCCCGCAGCCAAAGTCACCGCATGTTGTTCTGCAATGGCAACATCAAAGAAACGCTCAGGAAACTGCTTGGCAAATTGCACCATGCCTGAACCTTCACACATCGCTGGGGTAATCGCCAATAAACGATCATCCTGTGCAGCTTCATCACATAACCACTGACCAAAAACATCTGAATATTTCGGTGCAGTTGCCACTGCAACGGGTGCATTCACTTTACTGATGGCATGGTATTTGATTTGATCTGCTTCGGCAGGTGCAAAGCCTTTACCTTTTTTGGTATAGACATGCACTAAACGTGGGCCTGTGCGTTTTTTTAAGGCTTCAAACACATTTGTTAATTGTTCAACATCGTGCCCATCAAAAGGACCAAAGTAGTCAAAGCCAATGGCTTTAAATAAGTTATCTGCAGCATCGGTCGCAGCACAATGTAGGCGTGAGTTATACGCCCATTCAGGATGCGGTTGAATATAGGCTTCGCCACTTTCAGAAATATTAACCGATTGACCACTTTCCCAAATCGCAGCCAAATGCTTGG
The DNA here is from genome assembly GCF_024605785.1 of Acinetobacter sp. YH16040_T. Lineage (NCBI taxonomy): Bacteria > Pseudomonadati > Pseudomonadota > Gammaproteobacteria > Moraxellales > Moraxellaceae > Acinetobacter > Acinetobacter sp. YH16040_T. Next base: position 2,980,841 of record NZ_CP094541.1, read on the forward strand.
CAAAACCACCGGTACTGCATGAAATCGACATATCGTTGTCGTTCAATACCACCATAAGGTCAGCATTGTGTGCCACCGCATCGTTCATGGCTTCAAAAGCCATGCCCGCTGTCATCGCGCCATCACCCACGATTGCAACCACATGACAGGGATCTTGCTTGAAGCGACGTGCCAATGACATCCCAAGACCAGCAGAAATCGCTGTTGATGAATGGCCTACGCCAAAGGTGTCAAATTCAGATTCTTCACGGGCAGGAAACGCAGCCAAACCATCTTTGGCACGAATCGTCACTAATTGTTCACGACGACCGGTCAAGGCTTTATGCGGATAGGCTTGATGACCCACATCCCAAATCAGACGATCACGTGGCGTTTCAAAACAGTAATGTAATGCCACGGTTAATTCGATCACCCCAAGATTGGCACCAAAATGCCCACCACTTTGTCCGGCCGCATACAAAATAAATTGACGTAACTCATCCGCCACTTGCTCTAATTGGCTGCGCTCGAGTAAACGAAGTTGTTGAGGATGGTTAATCGTATCCAGCAACGGTGTTACAGGGCGTTGAGATGGTATTTCTTTATACAGCATAATGTGGCAAAGCCTTCTAAAGCCTGGCAAATTCCTAAGCTCGGTCTAAATGGGTAACTCGATCATATCGTCGAATTGTATCACCTTACAATCAGCCAAACTTGTAGCGATGTAATTTTTAGCAATGATCTCGTTGGGGAGATTTTGAATGAGTCAGATTATCCTGAATAATCTTCCTATTTATCAACTATTATCGTTCGCTTTATACAAAAAAGAAAATGTTCTGCATAAATTCGTCGTTGCAATTCTACCAATGTCCAAGCATTACGCTATACTTTAGCCAATTTATAATCGAATAAACGGGTTAAGCAGTGCCTATAGAATTTGTCGCAACGTCAAGATTACCGACCGCTTTTGGTGAATTCAATATTACGGTTTTTCAGGATCCTGAAACCGGTGAAGAACATGTCGCACTCTCTAAAGGACTAGAACAAGCTCCTACTGAACCTGTTTTAGTACGTATCCACTCCGAATGCCTGACCGGTGATGCCTTTGCTTCACTCAAATGTGACTGCGGCCCACAACTTCAAGCCACCCAAAAATTAATTAATGAAGCGGGTCAAGGGGTGATTTTATATTTACGCCAAGAAGGTCGCGGTATTGGTTTAACCAATAAAATCCGTGCCTATGCCCTACAAGACCAAGGTCATGACACCGTGGATGCCAATTTATTATTGGATCTTCCTGCCGATGCACGTCGTTATGATATGTGTCCTATCATGTTGAATCATCTCAACATTACTGCGGTGCGTCTCATTACCAATAACCCGTTAAAAATTGAAGCGCTACAAGAGCAAGGCGTGAATGTCGTTGATCGCGTTCCGCTGACTGTGGGTTTAAATCCCTTTAACGAACAATATTTAAAAACCAAACATGATCGTATGTCGCATATGTATCAAAAGGACGATTTTTAAAAATCCTTTAAATTCTCCATAAATTAATCCCTCCAAACCTCCCTTTACAAAAGGGAGGCTTCCCCCTCTTTATTAAAGAGGGGTTAGGGGAGATTCAAATCGTCATCGAAAAAATACGATTTTCAGGAACACGACGTTTTAATCGTAAATCAAAAGCCATGCAGATATTACGGACAAAAGGCTTGCCTGCATCACTCACCTGAATGTGCTGATCAAAAATCTCGAGCAAGCCATCTTCTTGCATTTCAGCCAATTGCGCTAATACTTCATCAAGCTCAGGAAATTGCATTTCTGGACCTGCCCAAGAAGTTTGGAAGGTACACATCAAATTGAGAATATGTTTACGAATGATTAAGTCCTCATCTGTCAGCACATGCCCCCGATAGACTGGAATTTCATTCACTTCTAAACGTGCATAATAGTCTTCAATTTTCTTTTCATTTTGTGCAAAGCTGTACCAACTATCACTGATCGAAGATAAGCCGAGACCAATCATCACTTGGGTTTTCGATGCGGTATAGCCCATAAAATTACGGTGCAAACTGCCCTGCTGAAAAGCTTGATACATCGGATCTTGGGTTAATGCAAAATGATCCATCCCAATTTCATGATAGCCTTGCGCCAGTAGCTGTTTTTTACCTTCTTCATAGCATTGACGCTTTAAATCATCTTTCGGGACATCGGCATCTTTAAAACCACGCTGACCATTGCCCTTAATCCATGGTACATGTGCATAGCTATAAAAGGCTAGACGATCTGGCATCAAACGAGTGGTCTGTTCAATGGTATGCAACACATCGTTTAAATCCTGAAATGGCAGACCAAAAACCAAGTCATGCGAAATAGAGGTATAGCCAATATCACGTGCCCACTGTGTTACTTGTTCAACATGTGCAAAGGGCTGAATACGGTGGATGGCTTTTTGCACCTTCTCATTATAATCCTGCACTCCATAACTTACGCGTCGAAAACCAACATCATACAAAGCTTGTAAATGCTCACGTGTGGTATTGTTCGGATGCCCTTCAAAGCTAAATTCATGTGCATCAGCAATATCAGCATGCACTAGAATGCCTTGAATCAACTGGGTGAGATGCTCAGGAGAAAAGAAAGTAGGCGTTCCCCCGCCCAAATGAATTTCTTTAATTATTGGCCGGTCGACCAAGAGCTGACAATATAAGTCCCATTCTTTCAGCACCGCCTGAATATAAGGCAGCTCCATCTCATGTTTTTTCGTGACTTTTTTATGGCAACCACAAAACGTACATAAGCTTTCACAAAATGGTAGATGGATGTACAGACTGATGCCTTCGCTGTGATTAGTCTCATCAAATGAACGCTTCAATCCCTGTTTCCACTGTTGCAATGAAAATTCAGCTTCCTCCCAATACGGCACGGTTGGATAACTGGTATAGCGTGGACCCGGTACATTGTATTTTTGAATTAAAGAACTCGCCTGCTGAGACATCGATGCACCATTTCAATCAATGAGATTCAATTTAAATCTACCTGATGATTATTGTGCTGAGCTTCAGATGTGAATTCAACCTAGCAAATTTGTCGGAATAGTCCCAATTTCAGTCTGAGCAATTGCTGCTAACTTTGCATGATCTTTTGGTTTAATCACTAGATTTCCAGATTTAAAGTAAAGAGCCGATGCTGAGTATCGGGAAAAATGCCTTAAGTTTTCACCTAATTTATGCTTTGATGACACTTATCTTTAAATTATTTTAATAAAGGTCACCATGCAGAATCCAACTTCAGCCGATATACAACGTGTAGATGAATTCCTTCGCGATTTACAGGCACAGATTTGTGCCGCATTGGAACAGCAAGAACGTGCTGGTGGCGGAAGTGCCGAATTTGCGATCGATGACTGGGAACGCCCTGAAGGTGGTGGTGGTCGCTCACGTGTTCTTCAAAATGGAACGGTGATTGAAAAAGGCGGCGTGATGTTCTCGCACATTAACATTTCAAAATTACCCGCCTCTGCGACTGAACGCCATCCCGCTATTGCAGGTGCAAAAGCGCAAGCCATGGGCGTGTCGTTGGTAATTCACCCGAAAAACCCCAACGTCCCAACCTCACATGCCAATGTGCGTTTATTTGTCGCCGAAAAAGAAGGACAAGATCCGATTTGGTGGTTTGGCGGTGGTTTTGACCTCACTCCATTTTATCCAAATGATGAAGATGTCTTGTCTTGGCATCAAACTGCCCATGATCTTTGTGCCCCATTTAGTGATACACTCTATGATGAACATAAGAAATGGTGTGATGACTATTTCTATCTAAAACACCGTGATGAACAACGTGGTGTGGGTGGTTTATTCTTTGATGATCTCAACCAATGGGACTTTGAAACCTGTTTCAAATATATGCAGGCCGTCGGTAATGGTTATTTAGAGGCGATTTTACCAATCTTCCAAAGAAACCAAGACAAAGCCTATACCGAAGCACAACGAGACTTCCAACTTTACCGTCGTGGTCGTTACGTTGAATATAACCTAGTGTATGACCGTGGCACCTTATTTGGCTTACAAACTGGTGGGCGTATTGAATCCATTTTAGTAAGTATGCCACCTTTGGCGGGCTGGTCGTATCGTCCTGAATGGGAAGAAAATTCTCCAGAGAAAAAGCTCACCGACTTTTATTTAAAACCGCATGATTGGCTTAATATATTGAAATAAAATAGATAGACATGTATTTGCCTCTGTCCATCAGGGGCTTTTGATTGCCTTTTAATTAAAGTATTTGTATTTCTAGGTAATATCTTGATGCATAAATAAATTTTTTAAGCATTTACTTTGTAATCATATTGCTCAACAATGACACATCTTTTAAACAGCTTTACGCTATGTCATTGCACAATGTGTCAATAAACTCATGGCTGTAACTTTCTTGTACGGAGTACAACGCACATGACACATCAAACACTCAATAAAAAAGCAGTCAGTCTTACTGCCTTGGTGTTTTGGAGCTTTGCTGTTGTGCTGATCAGCGCTATCAGTACTAATATTTTTTCCGAAACGTCTTTGAATGATAATTTGGCCATTGGCTTCATGGTCGTGGCCCTCATTGGTTTAGTCATTAGTGCTGCCAGCATCTTGATTCAAAGCGTCTTAGATATTTGTAATCCTTAATTTTCCCCCTTTATTTCACGATTTTAAGACTGCCCGAACTTTAGCCATCATCAGATTTGGCGTATATTGTCTGCTCTTTCACATCTACATGGACGCTGTGCAATGAGCAAACAATTTGCCGTGATTGGCAACCCGATTGAACAATCACGCTCACCTGAACTTCATCATGCCTTCGCTGAAAAAACAGGCCTCGACATTCAGTACAGCAAACGACTTGCGCCACTTGATGGTTTTCAGCACAGTGTCGAATCCTTCTTTGCCGAAGGTGGTATCGGTATGAATGTCACTGTTCCGTTTAAAGAACAAGCGTATGCACAATGTACCGTGCTTACTGAACGTGCCAAAATTGCAGGTGCGGTCAATACACTTTGGATGCAAGATGGTCAATTACACGGTGATAATACTGATGGTCAAGGCTTGGTGAATGCCATTCATGCCTTAGATTGGAATTTAGAACAGAGCGATATATTGATCATTGGTGCAGGTGGTGCAACACGTGGCGTGATTTATCCGCTGGTACAAGCTGGGGCCAAAAAAATCGTCATTGCCAACCGTACTTTAGCGCGTGCTGAACAATTGGTCGCTGACTTAAAAACTGCTGTCCCCAATGCCGAACTTGTAGCCATTGCCCTCACTGACTTAGCAGGTCAATTTGATCTGGTGATTAATGCCACATCGGCAAGCTTAACGGGTGATCCGCTAATTTTGCCTGAAGCATTACAATTCACGCACGCCTATGAAATGGCCTATGGCAAGCCGTCGACATTTTTGGATCAAGCCAAAGCACGCCATGTTCCAACCTCAGAAGGTTTTGGCATGTTGGTTGGTCAAGCGATCGAATCTTTTTCCATTTGGAATGGCGTCAAACCTGATCTAAAAGACTTTCTATAATTCAAAATGATTTGCTCAATTTACTTTCAGAGCAGTCGAAACACCTAAAAAAAGAACCTCGATTGAGGTTCTTTTTTTATCCAACTTAGTTCTTGTGTTTTTGAATGGCCTTATAGGTTTCATAATAAGCCGATTGGCTGAACAACTCTTTGTGTTCTGCTGCTAGGCCTTGCAATGACGCTTCTGATAATTTTCCTTTGATATCATCAGCAAAGGCTTGCGCGTAGATTTTTGATGCTTTCACCAAATGCGCTTTTTCAGTTCCTTCCAGTTCATAGCTAGCTAAAAAGTTTTGTTGATATAAATGTGCAAAAATCGCCTGATCAGTTTTATAGGTTTTTTGCAACTGCTTCCATTCAACCTGAGCTTTGTACTCGCCAATTCCTGACTGTACATAATGGTTGACCGAAGAACCTAAGTCATCAAAGTCTTGATAGCGATGCAAAGCATGCTTATCGCGTAATTGATTTAAACGTTTCAGCGCATTGCCTGTTGGTTCTTTTAAGCCATCAACAAATCGATATGCATAAACTTCTGCAATTTCATTCAAATCATTGGCTGAGTAATAACGCACATACTGAGCGCGATAGTTAGCAAATGCCACGACAAATGCCGCTTGATAGGCTTTCACTTCAGATTGATGGCGTTTATAACTTTGCAAAGCAACTGTACTGAGATATTCAGGAAGTTCGACTTCTTCATTTGCAGCACGGACATCATCGACCGATGCAGTTTCTGCTTCAACAAGCAGAGGATCATTTCCCGTGATTGGCGCAAGCAGGCCTTTCAACATATTTTCAAAGAGTGAATCTTTACTGACTTCCTCAATGGATTTTGCCTGTTTCATGGCTTGACGATCAATTGGAGTCGCATTGCCATAATTCAAAATTTGGTTGCTACTTTTCAGCTTTAATTGACCTAAACGTGGCTCATTAAAGGCCAATTGATAGTCCATTACTTGGACGCGGCCTTTGTGATCTAAGCCTACATCCATCACCACATTCGAAGATGATTTATCCTGTGCATTCAGCACCTGCGCAATTTCAGCTTGATGCTTTTGCCATAATTGCTGGAATTGTTTTACATCGACAAGTTGTTCACTTTGATATTGCTGGAATACTGGTTTTAACTGCTCAACAGCGTCCGAAATCTCTGAATCTGTATTGGATGTGTCCGCATCAGAAGCCGATGGTACAGAATCTTCTTGCAGCGGTATCACCCGAACATCTTGATAATCCTGACACAGTGTGACTTTACCAATCGGCACCTGTTTGGTGTTCATCAAGGCCTGACAGACTTCCTCAGATAAATTCGCTGTTTCGTCATCTTCTTCGGAAGCCGCATAAGCTTCGGTTACTTCAGTATCCGAACTATAGGTTTCTTCGTCATCACCCGCGGTCGCCTCCGCATATGCACTTGCAGTATCGATCGCGTACTCAGCAGATTCAGCTGCAGAAGACGTTTGTTCTTCTTCCGTTTCATGTTGGTGATACATCAGGCCATGCATTTTCGCATTGAGCAGCTCATTCACACGTTCTACAGATGCATAAGCCGCATCATCGTCTTCATCCTCAACTGCTGCCGCTACTGCAGTCCCTCCCGCCGCTTCAGCCGCAGCCATCGCCTCTTCGGAAGCACTAAGATGCACAGCAGCGTCCACAGATTCATCTTGCTCGGCGTCACTATTACGCTGACCTTTGATTTGCGTGATGTAATAGTTGGCGTTCACAAAATCAAAAAGTTCAAGCTGGGTGTAAAGCGCATTAAGATCACCCACATAGCGGATTTTTTTAGTCAGCCCTGCATTTTTTTCATCACGTGTTAAAGCAATATTTTGCACTTGATTCGGCTCTGCCAAGACATAGGGCAAAGCATTCATTTGTTTTAAATAGTCAGCAAATTTTTTCAAATCGTACTGAGCAATCGTCTCTTTATGTTTTGAAAAATCCACATAAGCCAAGCTGCTTTGGCTTTCACGATTTACCATAAACGGCATGAACGCAAAGTAGTTGGTATAAAATTTATGTTGATTAAAATCAATGATCATCGGCAACTGTGCATTGACCTGCAAAGTCGGTTTTTGATAACTCAATTGCAAGGTTAAGGCAGCAAGTTTTTCTCTAAAATGTACTGAACCGCTATAGCTAAACTGTAAATCATTCAACACATTCAGCAGTGATTGAGCAATTTTAGATTGCGGAGAAACGCCATCCTCTTCATCGCTATAACGCGCTGATGGTGGGATCGATTCATTGGCAATGGCTTGATAGAGCTGTTTCTTTTCTTTTTGGCTAAACGGAATATTTTGGGTTTTAATCAACTGATCAAGTTGTTTTTTAAGTTTAGGATCCAGCTCTGGCTGTGTACTAGTTGCAGGTTTTGACTTGGTTTCAGGCTTTTTTTCATCGAACTGAATATCGGTTTGAATTGAAAATTGCCCTTTCATGTCATAACTGGCATTTTCAAACATTGCGTTTAAGCCTTGAGTGGCTTGTTGCCCGAGAGACTGATCCGTTGAATTGGTTTTTATGACATGTTGAGCACACCCAGTAATACTCAAACCCAGTAAACAAAGTGTTATATATTTTAATCGCATAATTGTACGAAAGACCTAAGTTCTTTATGATTTATTAAAAGAAAAAAATGATCAAAAGATCAACATCAAGTCTATCAGAAGTTTATTTTTCACATGTTGGTTAAATATTACAATTCGCCTTTCTGACATTTTTTAAGGGCGTATTCATCAATGTTTTTTTGATGAAATTATGAATAATCAAAGCATCAATACAGATAATCCAAAAAAATTTAGATATTAGGATTAAGACTATGCCTGCATATAAAGCGCCTTTACACGATATTCGTTTCTTAATGAATGAAGTGCTCGATTACCCAGCACATTACAAAACTTTGTCTAATGGTGAAGCTGCTGATGCAGACACTGTCGACATGATTTTAGAAGGTGCAGCAGATTTTTGTGAAAATATCCTTTCGCCTTTGAACCAAACGGGTGATGAAGAAGGCTGTCATTTTGAAAATGGTGATGTGAAAACACCAAAAGGGTTTAAAGAAGCCTATGACCAATTTGTACAGGGTGGCTGGCAAGGTCTGTCTTTCCCTGAAGAATTTGGCGGTCAAAACTTGCCACAGTCGTTGAATCTCATCAAATCTGAAATGATGGGTACAGCAAACTGGTCATTCCAAATGTATCCGGGTCTCAGCGTAGGTTGTATCAACACCATTCTACAATTTGGTTCAGAAGAACAGAAAAACCAATATTTACCGAACCTTGTTGCTGGAACTTGGTCAGGCACCATGTGCTTAACTGAACCTCAATGCGGTACCGACTTAGGTCAGGTAAAAACCAAAGCGGAACCTCAAGCTGATGGTAGCTATGCAATTTCTGGTACAAAAATCTTCATCTCTGCGGGTGAGCATGATTTAACAGAGAACATCGTACATATCGTTCTTGCACGTCTTCCAGATGCACCTGCAGGTACAAAAGGCATTTCATTATTCATCGTTCCAAAATTCCTTGTGAATGCAGATGGTACTGTGGGCGAACGCAATCCTGTAACGTGTGGTTCGATTGAACACAAAATGGGGATCCGTGCTTCAGCAACAGCTGTGCTGAACTTTGACAATGCCATTGGTTACTTGATCGGTGAAAAACACAAAGGCCTACATGCAATGTTCACCTTCATGAACACTGCACGTATTGGTACAGCAATTCAAGGTATTGCACATGCTGAATTGGCATTCCAAGGCGCACTTCCATACGCCAAAGAACGTATGTCTATGCGCGCACTTTCAGGTAAAAAAGATCCTGAAAAAGTAGCCGATGCGATTATTCACCATGCAGACGTACGTCGTATGCTTTTAACTCAAAAAGCGATCGCTGAAGGCGGCCGTTCAATGATTTACTATGCAGCTCAAATTGCGGACAAAATGACTGATGCTTTAACCCGCGGTGATACAGCAGCGTTTGAAGCACATGATGACCACTTAGGCTTCTACACCCCGATTCTCAAAGGTTTCTTAACCGAAATGGGTTATGAAGCTGCAAACCATGGTATGCAAGTATACGGCGGTCATGGTTATATTAAAGAATGGGGCATGGAACAAATTGTTCGTGACTCACGTATCTCTACTCTCTACGAAGGCACAACAGGCGTTCAAGCACTAGACTTGATTGGTCGTAAAGTTCTGTTGACCTCTAAAGGTAAAGTGATTCGTGACTACACAGCTGAAATCTTGAAGTTCTGTGGTCAACATGCACGTAACAAATACATGCGTCGTTTTGCGTGGGACTTAACGAAGCTTTGCGCACAGTGGAATGCATTAACGGTTCGTATCATGCTTGCAGCACGTAAAGACCGTGACATCGTATCTTCTGCTTCTGTCGATTTCTTAATGTTCTCTGGCTACGTGATGATGGCTTATTTCTGGGCACAACAAGCTGCCGTAGCTTCTGAAAAATTAGCAGAAGGCAATGGTGCAGAAGTTCCTGAGTTCTATAAAGCAAAAATCAAAGTGGCTGACTTCTACTTTGAACGTCTATTACCACGCTCACAAGGTCACGCTGAAGCAATGGTTAACCCATCGAAGACCATGACTTCTTTGGCTCCTGAACACTTTAGCTTTGACTACTAAGCTTTAAACCGAGTTAAATGACTCTATAAAAAGACCGCTTCGGCGGTCTTTTTTGTCTTCTCTTTTAATTTTGATCTATAGGAATTACGAGTAGTATTCTTAATTTCTTCATGAGGTAATAACAATGTATAAAGATGAACTTTATATGGAGAAATATTGTTGTATTTTTCAACAAAAATAGAACACCTTATCGCTAAACATAATTTTATTTAATAAATAACCCGAATCGCGGATAAGAAATAAACTTGAAAATAAGAAGACTAGAGCCATCAGTTGAGTTACCACACAAAACTCACAACTCTAGTCCTAATGTTCAATAGTACCGAATTATTCTGCGTAATTGATGATTTCTTTCTTAAATTTGAAGCAACTTATTGGAACTTTCTCAAACAAAATAGCCATTCTTTAAGAATCAGACGTGCTCATCTGACGATCTCAGAAATCTGCTTTATTGCCATTTGGTATAAATGTTCTTATTTCAGCAATTTCAAAGCCTTTTTCACATGGTTAAAAGAAGATAAAAGACATTTGTTTAAAAGCTTACCATGTTACCAACGGATGATTCATCTGATCAATATGCACCAATTAGCAATACATGCTTTACATGTGGCTCTGATGAAAGGTCAAAATACCCAATATTTGTGGATTGATTCAACGACTTTGCCAGTCTGTAAAAATCAACGTATTCAACGCCATAAATCATTAGCTCAAATAGCATCTCGTGGTAAAAGCTCGATGGGCTGGTTTTATGGCTGTAAGCTACATATTGCGATGAACCCATTTGGTGAAATCGCTTGTTCTGCTTTATCAAATGGGCATATAGCTGACATAAAAATGGTTGAGCAATTGGCTGACGGCTTAGAAGCAAAGCTATATGGAGATCGTGGTTATATCAGCCAGGAACTAAAAAGCAGGTTAAAAGATCAAGGTATTGATTTAATTACTTACCATCGAAAAAACATGCAATCCATCCAACTATCTGCATCAGATGAATATCACTTAAGACAACGAAATAAGATAGAAACGTTATTCAGCTTATTGAAAGGACAATACAATTTAGTGACGAGTAAAGCTCGTAGTATTCATGGATTTCTGAGTGGGATTTACGCATCGTTATGTGCATATCAACTTAATCATCAAAATAAACCAACAATTCAAATTATGGAATCATTGGCTTAAGCGGGATTCGGGTTAAATATTAAATACTTAAAGTAAATTTCACTCGATGATTTTAGCTTTACATTTGTATCTCATACAACTTCATATCTTCTCCATAGCCTCCCCCTATGATGACTTCATTGATTCATAAAGAGCGTAACCATGAAAAAATTGATGTCTTCATTAATGATTTGTCTAATTGCAACAACTGCGACAATGTCTGCAATGGCAGCGCCTGCATTCGATCATAAAAATCCGCCACCTGCTGCACACTTCGAAAAAAAACCTGTACCGCCTAAAGCAACACATCACAAACCTGCTGGGCCGCAAATGGTGAAAAAAGAGCATCAACACGCTCATGCAAAATTTGCCAAACAAAATCATAAGGCAGTAGCTTTTAAAGGCAATCAACACAAACCTGTTTCGCAGCATAAATTACCGCCAATGCCACCGAAACATCGTTAAGCTAAATTAAAAAAAGACCGCTCATGCGGTCTTTTTTAATATTTACTTTGCTTTATCAGCAATAAATTCTTTAATCTCTATGGGTTTATCTTTTACCAACTCAACAGTGCCTTCATTCACACCATTAAAGTTCTTAAAGTGAATTGAAACACCTTGGTCGTTGGCAAGTCGTACACCACTTCCTGAAACTCCTCGTTTCAATTCATACACACGATCAGAATTATCAGTCAATTGTGCGGTTTCAAAATTATCTTTGGTTTTTAACTCAAGGCTTAGATCTTGTGGCCCTGTAAAGTGAATCACTTGCTCATCTTGAGCTACTGCAACATCGTTTGTTTGTGCAGTTGTGGCCGTTGCCTCTGTTGCAACATTTTGTTCTGATGGTGCTTTTTTATCGGTGCAACCCACCAAAGCTATAGTTAATAACGTCGCAGTTAAAATATATTTCATTTTCTGAAGTTCCTTTATGCCATGTAAATTCAATTATCAACTGAATAATTTCATACACATTCTGCAAATTACATTCGAAATATGAAAAATTACTTGTCGCTCAAATTTTAAAACAAGTTTGACATAGCTTTCATTACAGGAATTCTTCCAATACTGAATTTAAAAAGATATGTCCCTGCTCGGTACAAGACAAACGCGCAGGATCATTCACCATCAATTTACGTTCACGTAATGAGTTCAATAACTCGGCAATCGGCTCTAAACTTTCCCCTGTACGCTCGCTATATAGCTTGGCTTCCACCCCATGATTTAAACGAAGTGCATTCATCATAAATTCAAAAGGCATGTCGGCTGCTTCGATGCGCTTAAACTGAAGATGTTCAGCAGGTACTTTGGCTAAATAGTCTTTCGGCAATCGGGTTTTTTGGAAACGATACACCCCGTCTGGCATGGTCACTTTACCATGCGCGCCTGCGCCAATCGCTAAATAGTCACCAAACTGCCAGTAATTTAAATTGTGTGCCGACGGCTTTTCTTTACGCCATGCCGACACTTCATAATTGATAAAGCCTTGCGCTGTTAAATAGGCTTCGCCCTGCGCTTGAATCTCTTCAAGCACATCATCGACAGGCAGAATCGGCTGGGTGCGGAAAAAGACCGTATTCGGCTCAATCGTCAACTGATACCACGACACATGTGTTGCGCCATTTTCAACAGCAAGTTTTAAATCCAACAGTGCTTGCTCAATCGCTTGTTCAGGCAGGCCATGCATCAAATCGACATTCACCCGTTCAAAACCTGCTTCCCGTGCATGCTGAATGGCAGAAATGGCATCGTCATTCGAGTGAATCCGACCCAGTTTTTTCAGTTGCTCGGTATTAAAACTCTGCACACCGATAGATAAACGATTAATCCCTGCCTCTAAATAACCTGAAAAAGGATCGTGCTCAACCGTACCGGGATTGGCTTCCAAGGTAATTTCACAGCCCTTTTCAAATGGCACCAATGCTTTGAGCTGAGTAAATAACCATTGATAACCTTGGGCAGAAATCAAAGATGGTGTACCGCCACCAATAAATACACTATGAATCAGGCGGCCCTGAGCAAAATCGACTTGGGTTTTAAAGTCTTCAACCAACGCCTGTAAATATTCTTGTTCTAAGTCCAGAGACAATTCACCATTCGGCACCGCATGCGAATTAAAGTCACAGTATGGACATTTACGCACACACCACGGCATGTGAATGTATAAAGACAAAGGAACGAGTGCAGGATTTAATTCAGCCAAGGAGATTGCTCAAAATGCGTTGAAGAATACTGTTTATTTTAACATGACTGCATCAGAGTGCTTGTGAAAACTCTGATCGAATACAGTAGACTGATCATATTAAAAAAGAATTTGCTGATAACAAGATGAAAATAAGCAGCCATTTATTGTACTTACTGCCGCTCGCGATGGGTATTGGCATCGCCATGACCATTCAAACAGCGATCAACAGCCAATTGCGTGAATATTTATATTCACCGCTGCAAGCTGCCCTTTTTTCTTTTTTGGTTGGTACAATAGTCCTCGCCTTTATGGTGTTTTTTCAATCGGCCGAAAAACCGGACTTTGCAAGTTTTGCTCAAATCCCTTGGTATTTATGGTTGGGGGGATTTTTGGGTGTTTATGCCATCAGTATCAGTATTTATACCGCACCGAAACTGGGTTTTTTATCCCTCTCCGGTCTGATTATTTTTGGACAGATCTTAATGTCGATGGTATTTGACCATTTTGGCTTGCTCGGCACTGAAAAAACCCCGATTAACTGGCAACGCTTATTGGGTGGCGTGGTGATTTTTATTGGTGTGCTTCTCACTTTCCAACGCTAAGACCTCATTCCTAAGCACCTCACAAGAAATGAGTACATTCTGTGTCTACTGTCACGGCTGTAACAAGCAGCAAGTATGAATTAAAACAACTGTTTCATTTAATGATCCCGATATTGATCACGCAGTTTGCGCAAGCGGGATTTGGTCTCATTGATACCATCATGGCTGGACACATGTCCGCCAATGACCTTGCAGCCATTGCGGTCGGGGTCGGTTTATGGATACCGGTCATGCTGCTGTTCAGCGGCATTATGATTGCAACCACCCCATTAGTGGCAGAAGCCAATGGTGCTCGCACGCCTGAAAAAATTGCCACCATCGCCCGTCAGTCTTTGTGGGTCGCATTATTTTTAGGGATCATTGCCGCATTAGTCTTACAAGCTATGCCGCTGCTTTTACCGTTATTGGGTGTCCCTGAAGTATTACTTCCGAAGGCGAGCTTATTCTTACACGCCATTAGTTTAGGTATGCCTGCTGTCACCATGTACGCAGCTTTACGTGGTTACTCAGAAGCATTGGGGCATCCACGTCCAGTCACTGTGCTGAGTCTGCTGGCCTTATTGGTGTTAATTCCACTGAACTTTATTTTTATGTATGGTTTAGGCCCAGTCCCTGAACTGGGTTCAGCAGGATGTGGTTTTGCCACCGCGATTTTGCAATGGTTAATGTTCTTTGCTTTGGCGATGTACGTTTTCAAAGGATCGGCCTATCAAAAAACCCAACCTTTCGCTGCTTTTGAAAAAATGAACAGTGAATGGATCAAACGTATTTTAAAACTCGGCTTTCCGATTGGCTTAGCTATTTTCTTTGAAGTCAGTATTTTTAGTACAGCCGCTATTGTGTTGAGTCCCTTGGGCGAAGTCACCATTGCAGCGCATCAAGTCGCCATTTCGATTACCTCGCAATTGTTTATGATTCCAATGTCACTAGCGATTGCGCTGACCATTCGGGTCGGTACTTATTATGGGGAAAAGAACTGGCTGGCTATGCGAAAAGTCCAGAAAGTCGGTATGTTGACAGGGACGGTATTTGCCCTGATTACCATGTTGCTGCTTTGGCTTTTACGTAATGAAATTGTGTCACTGTATACCAATGACTATGATGTGACTCAGCTTGCGGTGTACTTGGTGTTGTTCGCGATTGCCTATCAGTTGATGGACGCATGGCAAGTCAGTGCCGCAGGGTGCTTACGCGGTATGCAAGACACCAAAGGACCAATGTGGATCACCATGATCGCGTATTGGATCATTGCCTTCCCTGTCGGGATCTATCTTGCACGCTTCACCACGACTGGTGCTGCAGGCGTTTGGATTGGCCTAATTGTGGGTCTGACTGTCGCCTGTATACTGCTACTTACACGTTTATTTATGATGAATAAACGTTTAGCTCAAGCGGGATAAGCCCTAAAAAATCATCTAAAAAGTTACTTAAAAATACGGCTACGCTATGCAGAAGATTAATGCAAATTAACACCCTGCATAGCAATGCCATAAATAAAAAGCATGAAGAAGAGGAAAATAAACATGTCCCATGTATTTCGCTCGATCAGTCTCTGTCTGAGCTTAGGCTTTTCCATGTCACTACAAGCTGAACAAACGATCAACCGACATGAATTTCCTTTATATCACGCACCCATTAAAGTCCAATCACAACCCGAATTTGATTACATCAATCAAGCACTTTGGACAGCCTTTCGCTTTTATCATGAACAACAAGCGGACTCATATACTGCACGTTTAAAATTAAGTTGTCAGCAGTCTGGTATGGCATATACCTATCAGGACTTCATCAAGGCCAATCAAAAGTTTGCCTCTGCGGATGATCAGGATTTTATCGTGACGCAAAACCTCATCACCTTGAATGAAAATTTACACCATAACCAATGCAGTAAATATCTCAGTCCACATTTAGAACTGGAAAAAACTGAAGCAACTAATGCTACGCAGTAACTTCAGTTGCACAATTTGATTCAAATAAAAGAACGATACGCGGAAATGTCATCCGCAATTGTTTGAGACAGGACTACCTCAAAACAAAAATGTTTTTGCAATACTTTAAATAATTAGACGCTAGTGAACGAGTTTTGCGGATGACAATGGTTTTGGGTACTTTTGCCGAAACAAAAGTACCTCCAGCTGAAGGCTAATCCCTTTATTCAACCCCTAGATGAAAGACTCCGTCTAATAAAATTAAAAATCTTTTTAAAAATGCGTAATTACTTTTACAGGCATAACATCAGTGAAGTTACAGGAGCAGCAAAACCAACTAATTAAGCGCCTCGATGGCATTTTTTAAACCTTGTGGCACTTGGCTGGCGTCTTCTACGTCTTTCACGATCGCCTGCCCGACGATCACATCTGTCCCATTAAAACTCATGGTTGGCGAGCCATACAATTCATAGCCTTCATTTAAAGCTTTGGTCACACGGGCACAGAAATTGACATCATCTTTACCAGTTAAATAGCGATACACTTTCATCGTTCAGTTCTCTTCTAGCGACGCGATATTTTAAACCATTCAGCGTGTGGCTTAAATTTGCCTGAATTATTTTCAGTATTTACATTTTTGCCCATCATTTTATCAATAGAAATAAAGTCTTAACAATTTAAAGTAGGCAGTTTGTGTTTTGTCGCCTATGATCGGTATTAGATAATAAATGATGATCTTGAGGAACATCACATGGCAAAAACGGCTAGCACACCGGGTCGTCGCTTTATGAAACTTGCCAGTATGACGGCAAGCATTGCTACTAAAACCGTTTCCAATTCCATCCGCAATATCACTGCCGATGAAGAACAGAAAAATGCATCTCGCAGTAAACTTTTTCAGGACATCGGTCTGCAAATTGCAGACACTTTGGGTGAAATGAAAGGTGCGGTGATGAAAGTCGGACAAATTGCCTCGCAGTACAAAGACATTTTTCCACCTGAAGTCGCAAAAGCGATCAGTAAATTACAACGCCAAGCGCCAGCCATGCCTTTTGCTGAAATTAAGGCCCAAGTAGAACAAGAACTCGGCAAACCCCTCGCGCAAATTTTTAAAAGTTTTGAAGAACAACCTTTTGCCGCTGCATCCATTGGGCAGGTGCATAAAGCCGTGTTACCTAATGGTCAGCAGGTGGTGGTGAAAGTGCAATATCCGGGTGTCGAAGAAGCCTGTGAAAGTGACTTAAAACAAGTTCGCCTTGCCCTTCGTCTGATGGGCGTATTGAAAATTGATCGGAAGTTACAAAACAAGCTATTTCGTGAAATTCAGGACAGTTTGGACAACGAACTGAACTACGAAATTGAAGCGCAAAACTTAAATGTGGCCCGTGCGTTTCATAGTGCGCTGGATGACAAAATCATCATTCCACAGGTCTATAAAGATTATTCTTCACGTCATATATTGACTTTAAGCCTAGAGCTTGGCGACAGTATAGAAACTGCCAGCACATGGTCACAAGAAACACGAAATGCCTTGGGAAGACGCTTATTCCGTGCCATTGGCCGTGAAATTTTCTTCCTTAAACGTTTCCACTGTGACCCACATCCGGGCAACTTCGCCTTTCGTGAAGATGGTTCAGTCATCGTGTATGACTACGGCGGTGTGAAAACCCTGTCTCCTGAAATCGTGTCACACTTTAAGCAATTGATTAATGCTGCACGCAAGCACGATATTCCACTGATGGAACAGCAACTCGATGCCTTACATTCCCTCAATGAACTCGGTAAATTCCCTGCGGACTTGTATGAACAATGGCTGGAAGTACTGATGCGTCCGCTGACCACACAATATGACTTTGCTGAAAACTCAGCACACCATGACGGGGTAGAATTAATTAAGCCATCTCTTAAATACTGGGATGTGTTTAAACCGTCACCGGATACCTTGATGGTGAACCGGACTGTTTCAGGACATTATTGGAATTTGATTCATTTGAAAGTGAATGACAATCTCAATGATCTTTTTGATGAGTTGGTCCCACCTAGCGCTTAAGGGAGCGTAAAGCGCTGATGATTGCCCGATGAATTTCGGGCAATATTTGCATTTTATATTGTTATGTTATAACATTTCTTTAATCAATAAGTTTAAGGAACAGAAGAATGCGTGCCAACATCCATCCCGAATACCGTGAAGTGCTCTTTCATGACACCAATGCCAATGCCTTTTTTGTGATTGGCAGTACTTTAAGTACCAATCAAACCAAAGAGTTTGAAGGCAAAACTTATCCCTATGTGACACTCGATATTTCAAGTGCATCACATCCTTTTTATACAGGTGAACAACGTCAAGTGAATAACGAAGGACGTATTGCGAACTTTAATAAACGCTTTGCGCGTTTCAAACGCTCACAATAAGTTCAGTTTCGATTAAGTTTTTGCTTTTAAAATTAAAGCATTGAAGAAGTTCAGGGTTCCCCTCCTCCAGCCTGAACTTCTTTTTTTATGTCTGAAATTTTGAGGTTTTCAAGCG
The DNA here is from genome assembly GCF_024605785.1 of Acinetobacter sp. YH16040_T. Taxonomy (NCBI): domain Bacteria; kingdom Pseudomonadati; phylum Pseudomonadota; class Gammaproteobacteria; order Moraxellales; family Moraxellaceae; genus Acinetobacter; species Acinetobacter sp. YH16040_T. The sequence goes on from NZ_CP094541.1 coordinate 2,999,428, forward strand.
TTGTTTTAAACATCTATTTTTAAAATCGACTGAAATAAGTAATATCCCAGCCCCAATACGATGACACCAATCACCACACTGGAAATGGCATAACTGAATGCTAGCCCACTTTGCCCTTGTCTAAGCAGTTGAAAGGTTTCTAAGCCGAAACTCGAAAAGGTGGTAAAGCCGCCTAAGATCCCGACCATAAGTAATAAGCGTGCTTCATTTTGTAGAACGGGATATTTTTGGCTAAATGCAAAAAACACACCTGCACAAAAGCAACCTAAAATATTCACCCACCATGTTGCCCATGGAAAGAGCACGGTTGGCTTGGCCAATAACAGTCCTGCCGCATAGCGAAGTGTTGCCCCAATTGCGCCGCCACATGCGACCAAAAGCCAGTTCATAGTTGTCCTACTTCAACATCATTGGTATCTACAATTTAGGCAACAGACTGCCTAAGGTCGCCCTTCAATATACACGCATTTAATTTACGCAAATAGTGTTAAATGTTTGGGCCAAAGCTTGCTATAGTCTGCAACACTTTGCGGTATTTTTTATTGAAAGAGGACATTATGGCTCAGGAATTATTAGATCAACTTCAAGCAGGGACTGCGAAATTTTCAGATGTGATTGCATTTATTGAAGCGCGTTATAACCACACAGCAACCGCTTTTACCAATGGCAAACAAGCCAATGCAGCAACTGAAAACCAAGGCAGTGCCAAAGTATTTTCTTTTGCCCAATTGAATGGTCTAAACCAAGCTGAAACCTTAAGTCTTTTTGCTGAACATTATGCTGCTGTATTGGCAACACCAGACGCAACTGACCACCAAAACATTCGCCAATTTATGCAAAATGGTTGGGAAGGTATTCAATTTGACGGTCAAGCGCTCAGCGCGAAATAATGCCTAGGTGGACCTTCTAAATCAGTTCGTCTGCAATAAAAAAGCCAGTATAAATACTGGCTTTTTTTATCGTTCATCATCTGTTCACATCAGGACACTCGAACTCTGCAAGTCCATTCAGCCATCGCGGTTTTTTCCCAAGCTCGTGCATGCTTCAAATGTAGTAATTCTTCACCGGCTGTCGTTGCGGTAAAACGATAAGTTTTTTGACCGCCTCCGCCTAGTACTGGTGTCGTATCCGCAGCATCTTGTTGTTGAGCTGACTGAAACACTTCTTCAACTTTAAAAAATTTCGGTTGCTCAGCCAAAGACCATACATATCCGGTACTTGGATTTTCGTTTAACAGTACTTCTAAAGTTTGTCCACGATCCATCTCAAGCAAAGTCGGACAACTTTGCTGTTCAGTAAATACATGGGTTTTCCCATCTACAGTTGAACTCATACTGGTACATCCACCAAGTGCCAAACCACTCGCCATCATTAGACTCAAAATAAACTTTTTCTTTATCGTCATTTTCATCATCAAATTATTTTACCTTGAATCTAATGCACACCGATTTCAAATACGATCTCGATGCAATCGAAGTTTAGCCTTTGACTTTTTCAATCCACTGAATCGAACTGACACGAAAAACCTCACAAGCCCCATCACCCGTATCTGTTGGGGTCAAAGATGAAGTCCAAACCAAATCTTTGTCTTTCACCTCAACCAAATCCCCTTTTAAACGCACAAGATCTCCACGTTTCACTTGAGTAATTTGTTTCGCAATTTGCGGGTTTGCAGGAATGATGTGCATATTCGACACCATCATCATGGCTTGCTTTTGCGGTACAGGAACGCGATCCATTTTCCAATTTAAGAAACGGTCATATTGATTGACTGAAATCGTACGAGCAATTTCTGGCTCTGCAAATAAACCCCAACTGACTGCATAATCGATCGGAGAAAATTTTGCTTGTTCATCTGTTTGATAGGTTTTTGAACCTAAAATTCGGAAATCACCTTTAAATTCTTTCAAGGTAGAAATTGACTGGCCTTTGGCAGCAGGTGCTAAGCCTTTGGCAATATTATAATCTGAAGACGCTTGGACACCGACATTCAATAAAAAGCCTGCAAGCACAGTACTTAATGCAATTCGCTTGATCATCGCGTTATCCTCTTTACCCTGTAATACTTCACATTACTCAATTTTAATTCTGCAATTGAGCCGACTTCATCTATTCATAATGCCCCAACCTGAACATGAGCTTAAAATCGCGTAGGTTGAGCCTGATGAATGTCGTTTTCACTAGTTGTAACTCTATATTACGCACACAGTCTGCATAAACCTTATGAACTTGGTAACAAAATGCTGTTATTCAGTCAATTGGCCCATATCCACGCCCTACCACATGATTTAAAATTAAAAAGACATGAATTACACTTTAAAAAAAGCCAACAAAAATCCTCGCTATGATTTATAAATTTTATCAACAACACATTTTTCCGCATCTTTTAAATCAAGTCATGCAGGTGCCAAGCCTGATGGATAAACGACGCGAACTCCTGTTAGCCGTGTCTGGTGAGGTACTCGAAATTGGCTTTGGTACAGGTTTGAATTTAGCCTTTTATCAAAATGTCGATACGGTTTTTGCCCTTGAGCCCAATCCCGATATTTTTCATTTAGCTGCTGAACGTGTACATGCTGCGCCCTTTGAGGTACAGCATATTTTAGCCGGTGCTGAAAAATTACCCTTTGCAGATGAAAGTCTAGATCATGTCGTGAGTACATGGACCTTATGCAGCATTGCCGATATTGAAACTGCGCTTGAAGAAATCTACCGTGTCCTTAAACCAACAGGGACATTTCATTTGGTTGAGCATGTACAACACAATGAAAATCGGAAAATTAAGCAGTTACAACACCTACTGACGCCCATTCAAAAGAAAGTCGCGGATGGCTGTCATCTGGATCGTCATATGCAAAAGTTGCTTGAAGATGCCCAGTTTGAATGTTTTGAAACGCAGTATTTTGATGCTGAAGGCATTCCAAAAATTGGTCAGCGCATGTTACTCGCCCGCGCACGGAAGTTGAGTTAAAGCGTCCAAGGCCATGTTTAAGCACAATCAAATCTAGTTAAAAGTACCTAGTCTTTGATTAATCGAATGGCATTAATTTTTAGGATATGACAGGGCTTTTTATTCAACACATTATAGGTGTTATACGACTTCCCTGTTTTGATGGAATGCACATCCACCCATTCACCCAAAATCTCCACGCGATCACCTGATTTTAAACGCCGAATACGATTTGCGACATCTTCGGATTGAGCAATCACACTAACATTTTGCAATTCGGACTTGAGCTGTTCAATTTGTGTCGAGGGCGCGTCTTTCGCTTGCACACTAAAACAGCGGTTCTGCTGAGACCATTCAAGATGGTATTTTAAAGATTGGATATCATTTGCGCCTGAACTCAGTAGCAGATCAATATTGCTGACATAGGCCAAGTCTTGAAAGCCACCCACCACGGTCGGTGCGGCCGGATGTAGTGTACGACTACTGGCACTGTAGTAGCGTTTATCCAACAGCAAATATTCACCGGAAAATGCCTGAGTCGCTGTGACCTGAAAATTTTTCAGCACACCTGTCTGCTCTAAATGTGGAATGGCACGAAAATATTCAGACCATATCCACAGCATGAGCGCAAAAACGGCTGCAGTCGCTAAGAGTTTTTCCATGTGAATATTCTGTCCTTATTACTTTTCGACGCTTCTGAGCCTGAATCACGCGAGCTTAAATATGCTCAAAATCAATTCGGATGGTTTCAAAACGCACTCGCCCTTCGGCAATGGCTTGAGCAATCGCTTGTTGCCCTTTGGTCAAACGTGCCCCACCACTTTTAATATCAATCAGCACCACTTCGATGTCTTCAGCGAGGCCATCGCCATCACGAAAGTCGGTATAGCCATCAAAAACCACATAATCGATCGGGTCACCAAGAAACTTTGCATCGCTAGGTAGATACTGAAATTCGGGCATGATCGGCGCCATTTGTTCGGCCATTTTGCCTTTTAAAACAGCACGACTGGTATTTACACTGCGCTTTTGTGCATGGGCCAAGGCCTGCTGATGTTCCAATTCTAGTTCTGCAATATATTGCTCGTATTCTGCCTTAATCCTTCCATTGCGACTACCACTTAAAATTAAGGTGGTCAGTACAATCCCAATACACGCGCCAATGAGCATGGCCATCCAGACAGACATTTAAAATTCCTAATCTTTTTAAGACATTACTGCGAAACGTATAGAAAAAACTTAGACTTTGGTTCTTTGTCATATTCCCCGCATTAAACAATGATATGCTAGGGATGAGCAGAATAAAATCTATTTAGGTCGATGAAAACGATATTAATTGCCAATCAAAAAGGTGGTTGTGGCAAAACCATCACAGCAATCAGTTTAGCCTCTGCACTTGCGCAAAAAGGTTATAAAGTGGCCTTGGCAGATGCTGACAATCAAAAGTCTGCACGTCAATGGCTCAAACAGCGCCCAGAGACTGCAGCCCCAATTCAGAGCCTAGATTGGCGTCATGAAAAGTCGATTGGTGATGTGCCGAAAGGGATTGAATATCTAATTATCGATGCACCGGGTGCGTTATCGGGTGAACATGCAGATCAGTTGGTCAGTGAAGCTCATGCCATCATTACCCCGCTACAACCATCTTTCTTCGACATCGACTCGACCCGTCGTTTTTTAAAGCATTTGCAAGAAATTAAACGGATTCGTAAAGGTAAAGTCCAAATCTTATTACTGGCCAATCGTGTCAAACCCAATTCTGCTCATTCCAAGGAAATTCAAGATTTTTTCAATAAAGTTGAACAACAGCCCGTTGCTTGGATTTCTGAACGTACCGCTTATGGTCAACTTGCCATGCAAGGTCTTTCGGTTTTTGATAAAACACAAAAATTGTACCTCGGTATGCAACAACAATGGCAACCTGTGCTCAATGCCATAATTGAAGACGAAGCCGAGTGGTTTTAACCCATCATTCCACATTTTGCTGATATAAAGGCCAATCTTGCAAGGATCTAGCCTGAAAGATATTCACCATAAGTTAACAAGCTCTCGTTTTCGGGAGCTTTTTTTTCAGTTAAGATTGAACACAACATGATGAAAAAATCAGAGCACGCATTGCCAACGTTCGCACCTACATTACAAAAAGTCTTATTGTTCGGATTATTTTTTATCCTGATTTTTTTGAGCTTTAGCGTACTCAAATACTTTATTGTGCCCGTCGTTTGGGCAGCGATTATTGCTTATATGACTTGGCCGCTGTATCAATCGGTGCATCGTTTTTGTGGCAATCGTGCAAATCTAAGTGCGGCGCTGATGATCTTACTGGTGGTGCTCGTGGTGGGTCTGCCGGTGATTTTTGCGATCTTCTTGCTACAACATGAAGGCCGTAACTTGTATTTTGAATTACAAAAGCAGGTCTTCTCGGGTCATGTCAATGTGCCTGATTTTATTCGCCAACTGCCGTTTATTGGTAAAGAAGTCAGTCGTACCCTGCATGAGCTGAACAATGACCCGAACAGTATTATTCAATCGGTACAAATTTGGATTCAGGGGCATTTGAACTACGGTAAAGTTTTGGTTGGCGAAGTCAGTAAAAATATCTTTAAGCTGTGTTTTGCCGTGATGTCTTTATTTTTCTTCTATCGTGACGGTCAAACCATTTTAAGTCAGGTCAGTAAAGCCCTCGAAATGGTGATCGGGCCACGTATTCATCATTATCTTGCCACTATTTCGGATACTACACGTGCCGTAGTGTATGGCATCGGTCTTACCGCGATTGCCCAAGCTTTACTTGCCGGTGTGAGCTATTTTGTCGCCGATGTGCCTAACCCAATGTTATTAACCATCATTACCTTCATGTTGGCACTGATTCCGTTTGGTCCACCGATTTCATATACCGCTGTGTCGTTGTGGTTATTTTCACAAGGTCAAACCATCGAAGCCATTGGCGTCATGGCTTGGGGTGTTTGTGTGGTGAGTACGGCCGATAACGTGATTCGCCCTTTAGTGATTTCAGGGGCAACGCAGATTCCATTCTTATTAATCATGTTTGGTGTTTTGGGTGGGATCGCCAGTTTCGGTCTTGTCGGTTTATTTATCGGGCCAGTGATCTTGGCGGTACTCTTGGCGATTTGGCGTGAATGGTTACATGAAACCCAAATTGAACCCGTCATGATGCCCAAAGCAACATTGGCACATAACTTAGACAATATGGATGATAAGCCTGAACAACCTTAATTCAGGCTTGAATTCATTAAACAAATATTACAATCAAATACTTAAATTATCTGTCATCCTGTATCCGCATCTGTTTCAATGGTTGAAACTCCATAAAAACAGACAGGATGCCAAACATGTCTTCACTATTTAAATTCGGTGCGCTTGCTGCGGTCAGTGCCCTGATGTTTACAGGCTGTGCGAGTACCTCGACTTCAACAGGTCTGAATGCAAAAACCGTGACGGTCAATGCCGTGACTGCTCAAGGTATTGGTCAAAGCATCGGTCAAATTAACTTGGTTGATAGCCCTGCTGGCTTGGTTATTCATACCAATTTAACCCAGCTTCCTCCGGGTCCACACGGTTTCCATATTCATGAAAAAGGTTCTTGTGCCCCAGCTGAAAAAGATGGAAAAGCGGGTGCTGCACTCGCTGCAGGTGGTCACTTTAACCCTAAATCTGCACCTCACCACGGTACGCCGCTAACCGGTCACATGGGTGACTTACCGATCCTTCAAGTTCAAACCGATGGCACAGCAAAAGTGAATTTAATTGCACCACGCTTGAAATTGGCGGATGTACAAGGCTTAGCCATCATGGTCCATGCCGGTGGTGATAATTACTCTGACGACCCTAAACCTCTAGGCGGTGGCGGTGACCGTATTGCCTGTGGTGTGATTCAATAATCAACTTTGCATATAGATTTGAACAAGCGGACTTTAAGTCCGCTTTTCTATTGAATAAAAATTGACAGTTCACAGAAAAAAGCTCAGTCTAATTTACAAAATCATTCGAATACTTCATAACTCTGTGAACACGCGACTCTCTTGGTTTCAACAGTTTCAATCCAGTGCAATCATTATGTATTGCCTGCAAATTTGTATTGTTTTGAGTGGCACCACGCTCGGATTATATTTTCTCGGTTTTCATAGTTTTATTGTGCCCGTCACCTTAGGTGCGATTGCCACTGCACTCACGGACTTTGATGACCGACTCAGCATCCGACTGCGTAATTTGCTCTATGTCTGCGTACTCTTCTTTAGTGTCAGTAGTATTTTAGATTTTCTCTATCCTTATAAGCTGCTGTTTATCTTGTATCTTTCACTTTCCAGTGCAGGATTTATTTTATTGGGGGCTTTGGGGCAACGCTATGCCACGATTTCTTTTGGCACGATTTTACTGTCGATTTACACCATGTTCGGCTTGGGCGAATATGACACTTGGTATTTTCAACCCAGTTGCTTTGTTCTAGGGGCCTTATGGTATGGCTTCACCTCAATTCTTTTTTACCTGATTAAACCTACCCTACCTGTACAGGACAATCTTTCGCGTTGTTTTTTACAAATCGCCGAAGTACTGAATGCAAAAGCACGCTTATTTGACCCAGATAATGTCGACAATGTAGAACACTTACTGTATGAATTATCACTCAAAAACAGTGATGTCATCCCGAGTTTAAACACGACCAAAGCTTCTTTACTCACCCGTTTAAAAGCCTCAAGAGCCAATAAAAATACCATCTACTGGCTGAATTTATATTTCTTGGCACAAGATATTCACGAACAGGCCAGTGCGAATTATTTACACTACGAACAAATTCATCAAAATTTTAGCCGTACCGATTTAATTTTTCGTTTTCAAAAAAATATTCGATTACAAGCGCAGGCTTGCCAACAGTTGGCCTACTGTATTTTGCATCGGCAGCCCTATCAGCCTGATCCCATTACTGCGCAAGCACTGGCACATTTGCATGCCTCTTTGCAGGAGTGGATGGCCAATAATCCGCAAAATATAGAAGTGAAAAACCTACAGCTGATCTTGAGCAATTTGGACAGTGTGCAAGAACGTTTTTCGCATGTGCAGGATTTAGATCATTCACAGCAACAGGCTTATCAGCAGCATATCGACAACCTCAATTTACTCGATGACGATATTCACGGCTGGCATGATTTATGGCTCAAACTGAAACAGCATTTGAGTCCCGAGTCTGCCTTATTTCGCCATGCCGTTCGCATCGCCTTTGTCTTTGCGATGGGCTATGCCATTTCCCTCTTGCCCTTTGCCAAAAATGGCTACTGGATATTATTGACCAGTTTATTTGTCTGTCAGATGCGCTATTTTGCGACCAAAAGTCGTTTAAAAATGCGGACTTTGGGAACCATATTAGGGGTCTTACTTGGCATTCCTATTTTGTATTTTGTGCCGAGTGTCGAAGGTCAATTACTACTGACGATTATTTTTGGCGTGTGCTTTTTCTATCTGAGTGCCAAAAAATATGCCATGGCGACCCTCATGGCAACCTTAATGGTCTTGCTGATTTTTAATTTAAAAGGCGCTGGTTATGCGGTCATTTTACCGCGTATCGTTGATACCCTACTCGGCTGTTTTATTGCATGGTTCGCAGTCAATGTCATCTGGCCAGATTGGGACTTTCGCAATATTTCCAAGACCATTCAAAAAAGCTCTGCTGCGACCCTGCATTATTTTGATGCCGTAGTTGAGCAATATCTCCATGGGAAAACCAATAGCATTGATTATCGGCGTGCCCGTCGTTCAGCCCATAATGCTCAAACTGAATTGTCGAGCATGATTTCAAGTTTAAGTACCGAGCCTGAACCCGACCAAACTTTGATTCAACATGCTTTTCGCTATTTGGTCTATAGCCATAGTCAGCTCAGTTATATTTCGGCACTGGGGAGCCACCGTGAACAAGTACAAGACCAACAAGTCGTTGAACTGCTGCAATGGTGTCAAAGCACCTTAGACGAGGTCTTAATTCAGCAAAAACCGCTCAACCCTGAGAAAATTCAGCAAAAACTTTTCGAAATTCAAACACTCAGCACTGAAGAAATGCGGTCTAATCACCTACAACTGGTGCTCAAGCAGATCAGTTTATTATTAGAAACATTAGCCGAACTGATTCAGCTCAGAACACAGCTAATTCAGGCGGAAATTAAATAAAATCATTTGAGACTTATAATGAAAATGCTTAGTTTAGATTTTAGACGCCTCATATTACCTATGATTGTGGCGACCTCATGTTTAGCTGCGTCTTCTGTTTTTGCAGCACCGACAGCACAAGATTTAAAGCGTATTCTGGAATGTCAGGCCGATTACGACACCTACCATGACACTTTACTCGACTATGAAAAGGTTCTAGGGCAATTGGGTTGGAAACGCCATGATGACCCACATCAACCGTTTATTTATATCTATAAAAATAAGCAGGCTGTAGAGTTTTTTGGCATGCCGACCCAAGAAATTGGCCTGTCTTCCAATGCAGTATTCGCAATCTATCGCCAAGCCGATGTGAAAAAACTTGCCCAAAAGTATGGCATTGAGCAGCATCCAATGTTTGCCAATATGCCGTTTTTCCGTGGTGAAAAAATCCTACGCACGGAAGCTGAAACGGATGATCTGCATGCGATCAATCACAAACTAAGCCTGTCTGAAATGACCGGAAAAAGCCCAATGATTTTACTCGGCTGTAACTATGAATTTGATCAGGGTTCGATTGAGGATGCCTTAGCGGATCTAGAAAATTAATCCGAGCAGATGACTCAGAATTAACTTTAAAAACATTTACTTAGATTCAATATGCGGATCAATTATTTCAACAGGAACGCTTCGTTCCTGCTGTGCTTTCAGGTACACTCAAGACTGAAATCACTTTGAATTTAGACTTCGCATGAATATCAAGACCTTACGCTTTGTGGGCCTACTCGAAGGCATCTCCTTTTTATTATTGTTGTTCATTGCTATGCCAATGAAGTACCTGATGGATAATCCAATATTGGTCAAATACGTCGGTATGGGACATGGCGTCTTGTTTATCGCCTTTTTGGTGGTGCTATTTGTGGTCTGTGAAAAACAAAAATGGTCGCTCAGCGTATTTCTAATGGGCTTGATTGCATCGATATTGCCTTTTGGTCCTTTCATTTTCGATCGCAAATTAAAAAATGCAGAACAACCCGCAGCATCAAATTAAGACGGTATACAGCAAATAAAAAAGCCCAATGTTGTTCTACACAGCATTGGGCTTTTTCTATAATGGCATGAACTCGAATTTAAAATTCACCCGTCAATTTACGTTGTCGCATAATATCTCGCACCACCAAGCGTGGTAGGCTGAACCACAAGATAATGAGGGTAAATCCTGCCAAACTATAGGCCCAAAGGCCAAAGTTTTCATACAGCACGCGCACGATTTCGATCACGGCAAAGAACGTCAGCATCATAATCACAGACACTGCCGCAGCCACAGTGCCCTTCGACATTTCAGACGACATTAAGGCAAATCGATAGAGCACAGAAAAGCTAATCCCTTCACCAAAACTGACCAAACTCATGCCAAGAATGAGCAATGTCAGAAAATAACTTTCAGTCATCGTCCCAATCACCACGAGGCTCGTCCCGAGTAACATCAGCGGTAGCCCGATCATCACAGACTGACCTAATGGCAGTTTGTCGATGATTTTAATCAGGACAATATTACCGAGGATCAGACCGCCCAAAACAGGAAACTGTGCCATGCCATATTGCATGCTACTCAATCCTAGCTGCTCCACCAATATCACCGGAGATAGCGCAATCCACAGCATCAGTGGCATTGCCACCATCGGTAGACCCAGTGTCAGTGCCAAAAAGCGCTTGTTTTTTAACACCTGTTTAAAGTCATCAATGATATAACCCACCGGTTGCTTGGGGATGCTGATGTGTTGAGTCGGCATCTTGGCTTTTAAACCAAACCAACTCAGAAAAGATAAAAATGCGATTCCAATAAAGCCCCAATGCCATGACACATGATCAATCATAAAAGCACCGAGGACGGGGCCGATCAGTGGCGCCAGTAGTGAAATATTGGCCATGATCGCCATGACTTTGATGGCATCTCGCTCTTCAAAAGTTTCCTGAACAGCAGCATAGCCCACAGCAGAAATAACCGATAAACCAAAACCTTGTAAAAAACGCAATGTTAAAAAGCTTTCGATATTATGCGTGAGCAATATCGCTAAACAGCATAAGCTAAAGAATGCCACACCGCCCAACAGGACTTTTTTACGGCCTAATCGATCTGACAAAGGTCCTAATATCGCAGCGACACAGGCACCTCCCAATAAGTAAAATGACATCGACGAGGGTGCCCATGCACTACTCACACCAAACTCTTGGGTAATCGCAAGCATGGCAGGTTGGACTAAGTCGTTTCCGATATAGACAGAAAATTCAAATAAAACCAGTGCCAAGGGAAACATTAAGGTGGCACGACTTAATTTTGTGGTTTGTACGTTTTGCATTGTTATCTACATATCAAATATGTGCTGTCGAGCTTGAAATGACAAATAGGGAGAGACACTTCAGCCCAATGACGAGCACTGTAATATTAATTTTAAAAATGAATTTGCGGCTTATCCGCCATATGTGCGTCGTATTAACAAGACGCTAGATAGAGATAAAATGAACTTCAATGAACCGATCTGTCGGTTTGAGTCCGACTATTTTAACAGTGTTTGCTGGCGTTGTATTGGTCTTTTTAAACTACCGCTTTTATGGTTTTTCATTGTCTGCTTTTTGGATAAAGCGGCCTTGTTTTAGGTCCTCATAGGCTTGCATGACTTCAGCAAAATGATTCATCACAAAATAACCGCCCATAGATGGGTTCATTCAAAGGCTGCGCTGATAAATACAACATGTGGCTATCTTCGACTGCCGTCAATTCGACATTTTCACCTTGACTCGACATGACTGCCATATGCTGTGCATTTAACTGTTCATCTGTTTCAGTAAATTTTAGTTTGCCCGAACGTAAATACACAAGTGTGGTATCCCCTTCCTGTGCAGGTAGTATGATGCTTTGATTGGCTCTGACAAAGACATCAAATACTTGCATAGGTGTATGTGTTTCTGCGGGGCCGTGGGCTGTTAAATATTGGCCCGCAATCACCCGTACATAACCTGCATCTTGGGCTAAATCGACCTTTGGAATATTGGCTTTGGCCAAGCTCTGATAGCGTGCAGGATTCATTTTATCTTTGGTAGGCAGATTGACCCAAAGTTGCAAGATTTCAAATGCTCCGCCCTGCTGTGCAAAGGCTTGGCTAAAAACTTCTTCGTGTTGTATGCCTGAAGCAGCAGTCATCCACTGCACATCGCCCTCACCAATGACAACGCCTCCGCCAGTCGTATCATGATATTCAAGCTCACCTTTAAACACCAATGTGACGGTTTCAAAGCCTCGATGTGGATGTTCCTGCACACCTTTTTTCAGTTGCGTTGGTTTTAGCACTCCAGGCCCTAAATGGTCGAGCAATAAAAAAGGTGAAACGGTATTGCCCAATTCATAATGAGAAAAAACTGAAGTTACTGGAGCAAAGTCACCGACCGGTGAGCCTGAGTCATTGACGTGGATAAAAGCGAGGGTTTTCATCATACAATTGTATCGAAAATAAATTTTAATCGTAAAAATGCTGTTTTAAACGGAAACTATACTCTGTGAGATAAGACTGTAATTTGTGTAAATCATTGGTTGCTTCTATCGGCTTTTCATTAAGTGCTTCAATTTTATCATTCAGCAATTTTAAAATTTGGGTTTGCTCAGCCAATGGAACTTGTGCCTTTTCTTTTTGCTGTTTTTTAATTTCCAAATAATCTTCTGCCCAATGACGCAATGGATCTTGTGCATCAATCTGTTCAAACAACTGTGTAATCAATAGTTCAGGCATAATTTTTTGTGTAGCCAACTCAGCAGACATTAACCCTCGAATCGAATAGAACACTTTTTTATATGTAAAATTCTCTGCCGTTTGCATAACATTCATACCACCTTTTGCCAGTGATAAATAATGATAATACAAAGCCTTATAATCTATACGCTCAAGTAGACCCTCACGAAAATTCTCCCACTCAGGAAACTGATTTAAATAAATAATATGTGCGCGGACCCATTCCAATACTGTCGGATTGCTCTTTGCCAATAGACCAAACATTTTATTTAAATCAAAAGAGACGAAATCAAAATCACCATCCATGATTTCAATAAGGTCACGATGTTTCCGATAGTCATAATATTGTGCTTTAGACGGGAGATGAAAACCTCGTACATCATAATCACTGTCTGGACTTGCCATGCCCCATAATCGACTGCCACTCTCAATATAAAATAATGGAAATTCATCTCGGTTTTGGAATAATTTTTGGATTTCTTGTTGGATGTTCATAAATTTATGTTTTAGGCAGTGTGACTGTTTTTATACCATTATTATGGCCAAACTGTGGATTTTATAAAACTTTAATTCAACTTTATTTAGGGTCTGTTGACATTTGTTGATTAAAAAAATAGCGAGATAGTAAAATTAAATCGCCAAACCCAATTTTACACTCGCTATGCCTCGAACAATGCTAAATGATCAACACTGGTCCAAGTTACTTGCTATTTTCCGTCACTTTAATATTTATCTCAAATTAAATTTACGGAATTTTATTGAAGCGATTTTATTTCGAATTAGAACAGGCTGTCCTTGGCGTGATTTACCTCAAGAGTTTGGTAAATCAAATTCTATTTTTAAGAAATATAATCGATGGTCTAAAAATAGTAAGTTTATGAATATTTTTAAATTATTCAGCCAGCATGCTGATAAAGAGTGGATTTTTATCGATGGGAGCCATGTACGAGCGCATCAACATTCAGCTGGTATTAAGAATCAAAGTATTTCCAAAAGTATTGGTGGTAATAGTTCAAAAATACATTTAGCAATCGATTCAAATGGTAATCCTATTGAATTTATTATTTCAGATGGAACTTCACATGATATTAAGGTTGCACCTGATCTTGTATCAAAATTAGATTTAACAGAGTCAGAAATGCTATGTGCAGATAAAGGCTATGATTCAGAAAGTTTCAGAAAGAAAATTAGAGAAAGTAATACGAAAGCAAACATTCCTCGAAGATCAAATGCCAAATCTAGCAATGATGATATGGACTGGTATATGTATAAAATCAGACATTTAGTTGAAAATGCATTTTGTAGATTAAAACAATTTAGAGGAATTGCCACAAGATACGATAAGCTAAAACGTAACTATCAAAGCGCTGTTGCTTTAACTTGTATATTTATATGGTTGCCTCTTTAGCTCAATTTATCGGCTGTAAATGTCAACACACCCTAACATTGATTAAGAAATAAATTAAATAATATGAAGATATATTCAAAATTTGATTTGAATTGTCACGCTAGCTTGTTCTTTCTGAAATAAAAAAGCGCATCAATCGATACGCTTTTTATGAGGCACACATGCCTAAATTCCAACCATAAATCAAAGATTTATTAAGGACACTTCGCCGATTGGAAAGTCTTGGTATTTTTACCACGTTGGCACTGATATTCCTTTTGCGTATTTACACGCTGCCAGTCACCATCCACCAATCTAAAACTATAAATAGTACGAATTGATTTCACCGAATCATCCATCAAACCTGTTTCCGTCACTTTCACCTGCCCCGCATTTGGCGACTCGACACGGTTAAAGTACTGACGAATTTCTACAGTCGACAGCTCTTTACGCAAATCAGGACGTTCTTTTAATACCTGATCGAGTGGCGTAGCAGAAGAACCGACTTTAGACACAATTTTCTGCGTTGTCGCACAACCCGCCAACATCCCCACACACAATGCAGACACAGCAATTAAACGATACATAGAAGCAACTCAAATTTATTATTCAGTCCTATCATGCCGAACATTTGTCCAAAACACTATTTAAGCAATGTAAAAGAAGTACCTCACTCCACAAAATCAACGTGCTGTTTCTCATCCATGTGCGGCTAAAAAGGCGTGCTATAGCCATAAAAAAACGCACCCGAAGATGCGTTCTAGTACGTCTTTAAAAAAATTAAAGATCGAACAATTTACCTGGGTTCATAATTGCATTTGGATCGAATACTTTTTTCAATGCTTTCATATATTCGATTTCTTCTGCTGAACGTGTGTAATCGAGGTAAGGCTTTTTGGTCATACCCACGCCATGTTCTGCTGAAATTGAACCGTCATATTTTTTCACAGTTTCAAATACGTATTTGTTTACCACTTGGCATTTTGCAAAGAATTCATCTTTACTTAAATCCGCAGGTTTCAAAATATTTAAGTGCAAGTTACCATCACCAATATGACCGAACCAGCAAATTTCAAAGTCTGGGTAGTTCGCTTCCACAATTGCATCAATTTCTTTAATAAATGCAGGTACATGCGTAATCAGTACTGAAATGTCATTTTTGTATGGAGTGAACGGTGCGATTGACTCAGAAATGTCTTCACGTAAACGCCATAAGCTATGTACTTGGTCTAAGCTTTGGCTCATCACGCCATCCAGTACCCAGCCTTGTTCCATGCAATGTTCAAAGATTTCCATTGCCGCATCCATGATCGGTTCAAATGGTGCTTCAAACTCAAGTAAAACATAGAACGGACATGGTGTTTCAAATGGACGTTGTACATGACCATTGTCCAATACTTTTTGCATCGCAAGTTCACCAAAGAACTCAAATGCAGTCAGGTCGATTTTCTTTTGGAAGGCATGTAGAACAGGCATAATCGCATCAAAATCAGGCACACCGAGAACCAATACTTGTAAGTCATGGGGTTGGCGTTCAAGTTTGATTTCAGCTTCAGTCACGAGGCCCAAAGTCCCTTCACCACCAATAAATAAGTGTTGAAGCGCATAACCAGTCGCGTTTTTGATCATGCCTTTGTTCAAGCGCAGGACGTCACCTTTACCTGTAACAACCGTCATGCCCAACACCCAGTTACGAGTCATGCCGTATTTGATGACTTTAATACCACCGGCGTTGGTACCAATGTTGCCGCCAATTTGTGAAGAACCTGAAGATGCAAAATCAACTGGGTAGTACATGCCTTGTTCTTCAGCATAGTTCTGAAGTTGTTCGGTCACCACACCTGCTTGTACGCGAACCATCCGGTCAGCTGGGAAGAATTCCAAGATTTGGTTCATCTTGTCCATGCTCACCACGATTTCACCGTTAGCAGCCACAGCACCCGCAGACAAACCTGTACGACCGCCACTTGGTGTGATCGCTACATTAAATTGGTTGGCAAGTTTTACAATCTGTTGAACTTGTTCTGTGCTTGAAGGGAAAACGACGACCGACGGGTTTGGATCGAAGTGCTTAGTATGGTCACGACCCCAATTTTGGAGACTATCCGCATCGGTTTTAATTCGGCTTTCGCCAACAATAGCGGTCAATTGGGTCAATAACTCTGGGGTTAAAGCGACTGGAGCATTCATCGTTTTCAGACCTTGCAAGAAGTAAACAAGTTTTTTAAAGGTCCAGACTTCATTCAGTCAAAACTGCGGTAACGCATATTTCAAGGGAAAAAGCCTGAAACAGAGCGCATCAAAATGTCAGGGAATTGGTCATGATGATTTTGAGCGGCACCATTATAAGCTATAACTGGGCTTTTTTTGACAAAACCCAAAGAAAAACGTGATTTCAAAATGTCACGAGGAATATGACCAAGTTAATTAGACCAAATCTAAAAAGTATTGACTCATCATTCGCCAAAATAGCCATGACGTCGGTCATAAAGGAAATGTATATCAGGCGACTTCCTATGCTATTATATGCGCACTAAATTTGGCCTTTGTAGCGGAGCCGTAATGAGCCAACATCTTTCTTTACCTAAAGATAAAATTCGTTTCTTGTTGTTAGAAGGCGTTCACCAAAACGCAATCGACACTCTAAATGCTGCTGGATACACCAACATTGACTACCGTAAAACTGCGCTTGAGGGTGAAGCGTTGAAAGAAGCGGTTAAAGATGCTCACTTCATTGGTATTCGTTCACGTACTCAATTAACTGAAGAAGTTTTTGAAGCGGCGAACAAACTGATTGCTGTGGGTTGTTTCTGTATCGGTACAAACCAAGTGAACTTAAATGCTGCAATGATTCGCGGTATTCCAGTATTTAACGCACCATACTCAAATACTCGTTCAGTTGCTGAACTAGTACTTGCAGAAGCGATTTTATTGCTTCGTGGTGT
This sequence comes from Acinetobacter sp. YH16040_T, assembly GCF_024605785.1. NCBI lineage: Bacteria > Pseudomonadati > Pseudomonadota > Gammaproteobacteria > Moraxellales > Moraxellaceae > Acinetobacter > Acinetobacter sp. YH16040_T. The sequence goes on from NZ_CP094541.1 coordinate 3,016,648, forward strand.
TCCTGCAAAATCTGCTTCAACTCACCGTGGTGGTTGGAACAAGTCTGCAGTTGGTTCATTTGAAACCCGTGGTAAAACTTTAGGTATTGTTGGTTACGGTTCGATTGGCTCGCAACTTTCTGTACTTGCTGAAGGTTTAGGTATGCACGTAATTTATTACGATGCTGTAACTAAACTTCCAATGGGTAATGCACGTCAAGTCGGTTCTATGGGTGAACTTCTTGCCAATGCAGACGTCGTATCTCTACACGTTCCAGACGTTCCATCAACTCGCAACTTCTTCGGCAAAGACCAATTTGCTCAAATGAAAGAAGGTGCAATCTTCCTCAATGCTGCACGTGGTACATGTGTCATCATTGAAGATCTTGCTGATGCAATCAAATCTGGTCATATTGCTGGTGCAGCTGTAGACGTATTCCCGAAAGAACCTAAAGCAAACGGTGAAGAATTCGTTTCTCCACTTCGTGGCTTAGACAACGTGATTTTGACTCCTCACGTGGGTGGTTCAACAATGGAAGCGCAAGCGAACATCGGTCTAGAAGTAGCTGAAAAATTCGTTGCTTACTCTGATAAAGGTATGACTTTATCTGCAGTGAACTTCCCAGAAATCGCGTTACCGTTGACTGAAGGTAAACACCGTTTACTTCACATTCACAAAAATGTGCCGGGCGTTCTTTCAAAAATCAACAACTTGTTTGCTGAACACGGTATCAACATCTCTGGTCAGTCTTTAATGACCAAAGGTGATGTGGGTTACTTAGTGATGGACGTTGACGCAACTGCCTCTAAAGAAGCATTGGATACACTTCACGAAGTTGAAGGTACGATCCGAGTTCGCGTATTGTTCTAATCGTATTAGACACTGAAGCCACAGCCTTCGGGCTGTGGTTTTTTTATTGTTATAAACTTTTAAAATCTGGCTAGTGCCACTCTCCCGCTCTTCGAGTCATCGAAACAAATTTAGTTTATGCCAAATTTTAAAGTTGCACCGGCTGTCCAAGCACCGCTGATCTTGCTTATTGCCATGATCAGCATGCAAAGCAGCGGTTCATTTGCCAAATATCTTTTCGGTCAATTTCCCATACTGACCGTTTCGGCCATGCGTTTAATGCTAGGCGCTTTGATTTTGGCGATTATTTTTAAAGTTTGGCAGATCAATTTTAAACAAGTGAAATGGTCGTCGATCCTCAGCTATGGCTGTGCCTTAGCAGGGATGAATGTATTATTTTACTTGTCGATTGATCGTCTCCCGCTCGGCATTGCCGTCTCTTTTGAATTTATTGGCCCGCTCAGTGTCGCACTATTTGCTGCACGCCGAAAATTTGACTTTATTTGGGTCGGACTGGCTATTTTAGGCCTTATCCTACTTTTTCCTTTTGACCAAGCTGCACAAAGACTTGATCCCGTTGGCATTGCCCTCGCCCTTGGTGCAGGTGCCTGCTGGGCACTCTATATCGTGGCAGGTCAGAAACCTTCTGGCGTTTCAGGCAACCATACAGTTTGTTTAGGTATGTTTGTCGGCATGTGTATGCTTATGCCGATTGCATTATTTGTAGGGATTCCTGCGCATGCCTTTGAACCGATGAGTCTCCTCTATTTTCTTGCTTTAGCCACCTTGGCCAGTGCAATCCCCTTTAGCTTAGAAATGATTGCACTCCGCAATTTAACGGCGCTCAGTTTCGGAACGCTTATGAGCCTAGAACCTGCAATTGCAGCACTCTCTGGTTTTGTCTTTTTAAATGAACAATTACTTTGGACCCAGTGGTTAGCCCTTGCTGTCATCATCTGTGCCTCGATTGGGTGTACCTATACCACACAAAAAGCCAAAGCCATTTAAATTCAGAATCCATCATGATTTGATCAAATGTTAAAAATCATTCAACTGTCAGCATTAACCGCTATACTGTACTGATTCAAAAATAGGGCTCAACACCGCCCAACAACTGTGTGCCGCATGCCAAATTCACAACTTCTCGCTGTTGTTTTCATGGTGCTCTCCATGATTTCCTATCAGATCAGTGCTTCATTCGCCAAACAATTATTTTTGGTGCTTGATCCACTCAGTGTGACCATTTTACGACTCTGTTTTGCTTCAATTATTATCTGCTTAATGTTTCGTTCATGGCACATTTTAAAACGGCTGTCTTTTTTAAAATGGCGGGATCTGCTCTGCTATAGCGCGGCACTCTGTTTGATGAATGTGTTGTTCTATATGTCTCTAGGCAAACTCCCTCAAGGGATTGCCGTTGGACTCGAGTTTATTGGGCCTCTAGGTTTGGCGCTGCTGTCGATAAAAAATCGTAGCGACTACATCTGGGTGTTTTTGGCGATCTTAGGGATTGCGTTGATGGTGCCTTGGGGACAGGCTCAAAGCGGCAATTTCTCACTGATTGGTGCGGCGTGTGCCTTGGCTGCCGGACTCTGTTGGGCCTTTTATATTTATTTCGGGCAAAAAGTGGTACACCAAAATATTGGCATGCATGCACTGACCATTGCCATTAGTTTATCGGCATTGACCTTATTACCTATCGGCCTCTATAACAACGCAGCAGCTTTAATGGACACACAATATTGGCCTAAAGCACTGTTGATTGCCATTTTAGCCACAGCGATTCCCTATGCCCTAGACCTCAAAGCCTTAAAGATTCTAAGCAAGCTAAGCTATGGCACATTGTCGAGTATCTCACCTGCTTTGGCAGCTATTACGGGTATGGTTTTATTGGGAGAACGTATCGGCATGTGGCAATGGATCGCACTGCTGTGTATTATGCTCGCCTCAGTCGGGGTGACGATGCGTTCCTCTAAATCGGAAACAGCCAACTAAATTATTAAAGGCAAAATAGTTAAATAAAAATGGCGGGATTGCCGCCATTTTTCAACACCTTGTCTAAGAACTCCTACATCTAAGCTTTTAAATACAAGGCTTTTAAATACAAGGTTCGAAAAAGTCTAGCTTCTATAAAGGACTTAACCAGTCAGGCTGTCTTTATCTGCTTTTTTATATTTTTTATACTCGGCTAAGTATTGTTTAGCCAAAGCTTCTTTTTGCTTATCATCCAATATTTTACCGGCTTGTTGAAAGAAACCGTGTTCCTCTTCCTGTAAATGATGATGCACTGTTTCTGAAAGTTTTTTGGCAATGGCCAGCCAGCCCGGATTGCTAAATTCAGTCTCAGTCAACTGCTCTAAAAGTTCGTCCATTTCATGATGTTCAGCCAAGGCATGACGGGTAATATTCAGCCCCGAATCGGTCATCATTAAAGGAATATAAAAATATCGGTCTTCTCCGACAGCATGCGCGAATAATTCATTTTTAAGTCGGTCAAACAGATCGCGACGTTCTGGACTATCACCAGAAGTTTGTACTAATTGTTCTGCAAGCGCTCTTTGTTGTTCATGACTTTGACGTAAAGCTTCAAAAATATTCATTCTGATGATGTCCTCTGATGCTTAGCGATAGCTGAGTATTTTTTTTAATTCAGCAAAATAAAGTGCTTCATTTTTATACTAAACATATCAGCATCAGAATACAGCGCAGCTCTGTTAAGTTTTGTTTTAAGCTTGTCCCGTAAAGGTTTGATACCCTAGCCGTACAATCAAAATACTCACCAAAATCAAAAATAGAATTCGAATAAATCCACTGCCGTATTTAATCGCTGCACGTACACCAACGATCGAGCCTAAAATATTTGCCACAGCCATCATTAAGCCTATCGCAAATAACACATGGCCTGTGGGCGCAAAAAAACTCAATGCAGCCAAATTGGTGGTTAAGTTAGCCACTTTAGACAAAGCAGAGGCATGTAAAAAGTCTGCTTGTAGATAACGAATAAAAAAGAAGATAAAGAAACTGCCCGTGCCTGGCCCAAAAATGCCGTCATAAAAGCCAATCACCAGACTACCAAGAGCGGCAAAACCGAGGATTTTAGGAGTCAGTTCTTGGCGTACATGCACCTGACCAAATTGTTTTTTGGCAAAGGTATAAATTGCAATCACGATCAACATGACCAAAACGAAAGGACGTAAGACTTCTTTTGGAATCATTGATACACAGGCTGCTCCCACAAAGGAGGCAACAAATGCACAGCTTGCAATGACCGCAAGTAATTTCCAACGGAGTTTGACTTGGCGTAAAAAAGAATAGGAAGCTGACGCTGTACCAAAAATCGAAGACAACTTATTGGTGCCAAATACAGTCGCTGGAGATAAGTGCGGCATGGCATTCATAATGGCTGGAATTTGAATTAATCCTCCGCCCCCCACTGCTGCATCAATTGCACCGGCAAAAAATGCAAAAAATAAGAGGCTTAAAATAATTTCAAAGTCCATAAGAAGTCTTCAATGCTGTATCAGCTACTCTAGATTTAACACACGCTTAGGCACCAAACGTTTACGGTCTGTAATTTCAGCCAGCCCTAAACAACGCTCACCATCAAATACCAAAACCTGCGCTTCCGCAGCATGCTCAATATTACTTTCCATTCCACGACTAAAATATTCAGCTCGACCTTCCGGCGCTTGCACTTTGCAGAAATGATCGACAGGTGAATACACTGGCAGCAATAATGCTTCACGTTCCCCTTCGGTCAAGCTTTCCAAATATTCAATGGTGTAAGTTGGATTGAGGTCAAAATGCCCCGTTTGCGTACGGTGTAGATAGGTCAAATGTCCAAAAGTACCCAATGCTTTGGCAATATCTTCGCCTAAAACACGAATATACGTGCCTTTGGAACAGGTGATGTCGAGTGTAATACTATTCTCATTAAATGATAATAACTCGATGGCATAAATCGAAATTGGACGTGCTTCACGCTCTATTTCTATGCCTTTACGCGCCAACTCGTACAGCGGGCGACCTTCTTTTTTCAGCGCAGAATACATCGGTGGAATTTGTTGAATATCCCCTACAAATTGCGCCAAGACATTTTGAATATTTTCTTCAGTCAATGTTGGAACAGCTTGCTCTAATAGTATTTCACCTTCCACATCACCCGTCGTGGTACTGTGTCCTAAAAAGACGGTGGTTTTATAACGTTTAGTCGAATCCAATAAAAAATGCGAAAACTTTGTTGCTTCACCCAAACAAATCGGCAATAAACCTGAAGCCAGCGGATCAAGCGCACCAGTATGTCCTGCTTTTTGTGCACGAAACAACCAACGCACCTTCTGTAAGGCTGCATTCGAGCTAATACCTAATGGCTTATTCAAAAGAAATACACCATGTACAGGACGACGCTGAATCTTAGGAGAAGCTTTTTTCATGACTAAAATAGGGCAAAAAGAGAACTGCGCCATGGTATCAATCCATGCTAAGCGTTTACAACTTTTCTATGTTTTTATCATTCTTTTATGTCATATTGAGTTCACATTTAGAACTCATAAAACAATTAAAACGGAATAAAGGTGCATTGGGATATGCAAAAAAATAAACTTTGGCTCATCATTGCCTTGGTCGTTATCGCTGTTGCTGCATTTATATTTTGGCTGACGCCAAAAGCATCACAAAATGATCCTTCAGATCAATCGATTCAACAACAAAATACGCCTTTAACTCAGGGCGAAAACGCTACAGCACAAGCCATAAGCGGTTCTTCACTGCTCAGTCCAAGTCAACAAGACACAGAAGTAAACTGTCAAATCAGTATGGATGGTTCAAACCGTCTGATCGTGAACGAACAAACGCGGAATTGTTTTGAATATTTCATTACTCAGTATGGTGAAAAGTCGATAGATCAAATCAAAAAGGACTTTAAAGCCTACATTGCACAAGGTCATAAAGAACCGGCGCTGTCCCAAATTTATGATTTGTGGGATCGCTATATGAAATATCGTGAACAATTAGGCAATTTACAGCCACCAAGTGACGACAAAGAATCTCCACAATATTATCGCTCGATCTACAGCAGCACACAGAATTTAAGAAAACAGTTCTTTTCTGATTATGAAATTGAAGGTTTATTTGGCAAGGAAAATACCTATCACGAATACACGCTGAAACGCATGGAAGTGGTGAATGACAAAAAACTGTCTGAGTCTGAAAAAGCCAAAAAACTAAAAGCCCTGTTTGATGAACTCCCAGAAGACTGGAAAGAAAATCTGGAACAAATCAATAAACTTGAAGATTTACGCAAACTCACAGCGGACATTAAAGCCCGTGGTGGTTCAAGCGAAGAAATCCATCAAATGCGGTTAAATTTAGTTGGCCCAGAAGCCACTCAGCGCCTTGAAAATCTAGACAGCCAGCGCAGCTCTTGGAAATCTAGCGTAAATCAATACCTCACAGAGCGTGACAGCATTGTGAAAAGCAATATGAGTGACAGTGCTAAACAACAAGCGGTACAGCAACTCCGTAATCAACATTTTAAATCGAAGGAAGATCAGCTCCGCATCAGTACCTTTGAATCTGTACATGATCAAGGTGGAAAATTACCTTTCGCAGAATAACTGCAAACAACAATTTAAAAACAACTTCAATTTCAGGATGAAATGATGAAAAAACCACAAGCTCTTTTATGCGCAATTATGGCTGTATCAGCAGCGATCGCCAGCACACAATCCCAAGCTGCAGCAGGACTCCAACATGTCACCGCCAACAGCTCGGCAAGCTATGCCAAGACCAAATATCCGATTGTGTTTACCCATGGTATGTTTGGGTTTACCCGCATTGGTTTTGACAGCTTTGGCATGGATTATTTTTATCAAATTTTGCCGGATTTAGCCCGCAATGGGGCCAATACCTTTGCTGCCCAAGTTTCTCCACTTGAGTCGACAGAAGTTCGGGGTGAGCAATTACTCTCTCAAGTCGAAGAAGTCCTTGCCCTGACCGGGCAACCTAAAGTGAACCTCATTGGTCATTCACATGGTGGACCGACAACTCGCTACATTGCAGCGATCAAACCTGAATATGTGGCTTCGGTGACTGGGATTGCAGGCACTTATCGTGGCTCTCTAGTCGCAGATAAAATCCAAGCGAATAAAACTATTAACTCAGTCTTTGGAGTCCTTGGCGATCAACTCTTAGCACCGATTATTACTTGGGCTGAAGGCAACTCGAGTCTACCCAACAGTGTTGATGCATCACTTATCGCGATCAGTGAAAAAGGTTCTGCTGAATTTAATGCAAAATTTCCAACCGCAGCACTGGCTGCGAACTGTAATCAGTCGGGTGCCAAAGTCGACAATGGCGTGTATTACTACTCATGGACAGGTACAGCACAAACCACGAATGTATTAGATGTACTAGATACAGTGATTAGTCAGCTTGCCCCTTTGGCCTATGGAAATCGTGACAATGACGGTTTGGTTGGACGCTGTAGCACCCACATCGGACAAGTAATCCGTGATGACTACAATCACAACCACTTAGATGAAGTGAATATGGTCTTTGGTCTACGCAGCCTATTTTCACCTGACCCAGTTGCGCTCTACCGCCAACATGCCAATCGTTTAAAATTACAGGGACTGTAACTTCAAAAGTTGGCTCCCTTTCAGCACTGAACAGGACGTCTTTGGACGTCCTTTTTTGTTTACAATTTTTTTATTTGTACGCATTAAACAATTTAATTCAATAAGTTATTAAATGATAACAACTAAAATAAATAGCAAAAATAAAAGACGAATGTATATAAATATACTTGTCACCTCAATGCCGTCCATGTCCTAAAATGACATGGAATTTCAAACCGAGCATGAAAAAATGACAAGGCATCTTTGTCTATTCAAACTCTCTAAAATCAAAGATATGGCCTGGCCAATCACAAAGATGATGCTTAAAAATAGAGAGTATTTTCATTATTAAAAAGTAATAAAAACAACATCAGATCAAGGAACATTTATGCGATCTTTAGTAAACACGGCCAAGATGGCCTCTGTAGCTGCAATTGCAAGCTTAGCGATCAGTATATCGGCAAGCACTCAAGCTGCGCCTAGCGTCCTCCAGGTGAAGGAAACGGCAAAATCTGACTACGCAAAAACCAAATATCCAATTTTAATGGTGCATGGTTGGCTCGGTTGGTCACGTATCGGTACCGACACCATTGGACTGGATTATTGGTACCAAATCTTGCCAGATATGGCACGAAATGGCTCAACCGTATTCGCAGCGCAATTATCTCCTGCAAATACCACAGCACATCGTGGTGAGCAGTTAATTGCACAAGTTGAAGATGTTTTGGCTATTACAGGGAAGCCAAAACTTAACTTAATCGGTCACTCTCATGGCGGCCCAACTGTATTGTATGTTGCTCAAACAAAACCACAGTACATTGCGTCTATTACAGGTGTTGCAGGAACCTATCACGGCTCTAAAGTAGCGGATGATATTCAAGGCAACTCACTTTCTCGCACTGCCTTCAATATTTTAGGTGACTATATTGTCGGCCCACTGATTGCTTTAGGTCAGGCAAAACCTGAGCTTGAAATTGATTTCGATGCTTCTATGAAATCATTATCACAAACAGGTTCTGCTGCATTTAACAGTACGGTTGCAAAATCTGCTGTAGCTGACGGTGTTTTGGCATCTTCAGAAAATTGCAGCAAAAACTTAAAGCAAGTCGACAGCAAAGGCATTCAGTACTATTCATGGACCGGTGTTGCACAAACCACAAATCTACTTGATATCGACACGATCCTGATGCAACTCGGGCCATTGTCTTATGGTAATAAAGACAATGACGGTATGGTTGCACGTTGTAGTGCTTATATCGGTAAAGTCATTAACGACAGCTACAAACTTAACCATACCGATTTAGCCAATATGATGTTCGGCTTAACGGGTCTATTTGCACAAGATCCTGTGGCACTGTACCGTCAACATGCTAACCGTTTAAAACTGCAAGGACTTTAATTTTTATCGTTGACGTTTCAATTCACTAAGGGGGCTTCGGCCCTCTTATTTACTTTTATCAATCTGAAGTTCTTGATCTTTTATTTTGTTACATTTAGCGGCGCAGTTAATCTTTTTCAATTTGCAACAGGTGATCTTTATTGCTTTATTAGAAGTGACAATAAATATTGTCATAAAACAATAATACATTGAGGATCGCTCATGAAATACGGACCATTTTTAGCAGGTTTAATTGCAGCTACATTCATCGGTAATGTATCTGCATCGCAAGCAACCCAAGTCACCGCCAAAGCTAGTTCTAGCTATGCAAAGACCAAATATCCAATCGTATTTAACCATGGTATGGGTGGTTTCATTACCGTTGGTACGGACTCATTTGGACTCGACTATTGGTATCAAATCCTGCCTGATCTTGCCCGCAATGGTGCAAATGTCTGGGCAACGCGCGTATCGCCGTTTAACTCCACCGAAGTACGTGGCGAACAACTTTTACAACAGGTCCTTGAAATCCGAGCACTCACCGGTGCAGATAAAGTGAATTTGATTGGACATAGTCATGGTGGACCAACAATTCGCTATGTTGCCGGTGTGCGCCCAGATGTCGTGGCTTCATTAACCAGTGTTGCAGGACCTCATCAAGGCTCCCCTGTTGCAGATTTAATTTTAAAAGCTGAAGGCACCGCTGTCGAAGCACCCTTGGTCGGAGCTGTGAATTTTGTCTCTAAAGCCATTGTTTGGGCGCAAGGTCTAGATCCAAAGACTTACCCTCATGATGCATTGGCAGGTGGTTCAAGTTTAACGCTAGCGGGTTCTGCAAAGTACAATACCGCATTCCCTCTGGGCTTGCCTAAATCCAATTGTGCTGATGGTAATAGCGTGGAAAAAGGCATTTATAACTATTCATTTACAGGTGTGGGCCAAATCACCAATATTTTAGATTTAGACTCAGCACTAAAAGTGACCGCATTACTGATCGATGGCGGAAAAGACAATGATGGCCTCGTATCACGCTGTAGTGCCAAGTTTGGTAAAACCATTCGTGATAACTACAACTGGAACCATTTAGATGAAGTCAACCAAGTGCTTGGTCTCAAAGCGTTGTTCGCACCAAATCCTGTCGATGTTTATCGTCAACATGCCAATCGTTTAAAACTTCAAGGTTTATAATTTAGTAAAGCTATACATTAAACCCTGTAAATTCAGGGTTTAATGATATTTTCATTAATCAATGTACAAAATATCTTTCATTCTGTCGATTAGTTCTCACATTTTACTTTCCTTTTTTTATAATCCTTAATGACAATAAAAATTGTCAGATAGGCAATTTTGTCTATTTGCAAACTGAACTGAATCAAAGTTTGAAAACCAAAACAAAAAGAAAGGAATGAAAAATGAAAGGAAAATTGCTCTGCGCCACGCTCCTTGCAAGTATGGCAGTGACCCAAACGCATGCTGCATTGGGTATACAACAAGCGACCACTAAAAAAGTCATCGACAATTATGCTGAAACCAAATACCCCCTAGTGTTTGTACACGGGATGTTTGGTTTTAATCGCTTAGGCGGTGCCGTTTTTGGTCTAGATTATTGGTATCAAGTTCTCCCCGATTTGGCAAGCCATAAGGCAACGGCCTTTGCTACTCAAATCTCCCCGTTGGAGTCCATTGAAGTTCGCGGTGAACAACTGTTAGACCAAGTTGAACAAGTTGTCGCGATTACAGGCAAACCCAAAGTGAATTTAATTGGTCATTCACATGGTGGTCAGAGGTGGTTCCACTTGTTTGAACAACTAAAAGCGTATTTATAAGTGATATTCTGCTCTAGTTAAGCCACCTTGTTTTGTTGCGGTAGCTGATCATAGTAAAACTCATTTGGTGTCATTTTGTCTAGACTCGAATGAGGTCGTTTCAGATTATAAAACTCAAAATATGCACTCAATTGCTTTTTCGCATCTGTGACACTGCTATAAGCTTTGAGATACACCTCTTCATATTTAACGCTCCGCCATAATCGTTCAACCATCACATTATCTACCCATCGACCTTTACCATCCATACTGATTTGAATGCCATTTGATTTCAATACATCAATAAATGCATCACTGGTGAACTGACTGCCTTGGTCTGTATTCAATATTTCAGGTGATCCATATTTTTCAATCGCTTCATTTAAAGCCGAAATACAAAAATCCACCTCCATACTAATCGATACCCTATGCGCAAGTACCTTGCGGCTATGCCAATCAATCACAGCACATAAATAAACAAAGCCTTTTGCCATAGGGATATACGTTATATCCGTAGACCACACTTGATTACTGCGCTGAATAGCCAATCCTTTGAGCAGATATGGATATTTACGGTGAGCTTGATTAGCCTGGCTTAAATTTGGTTTGCAATATAACGCCTGAATACCCATTTTCTTCATTAAAGTACGTGTATGACGTCGTCCTATATGATGCCCTTGACGATTCAACAAATCACGCATCATACGACTGCCTGCAAAAGGATATTGCATATGTAATTCATCAATACATCGCATCAGCTTCAGATCTGATGAGCTAACAGGTTTTGGGCGATAATAATAACAACCACGAGAGACTTTCAGTAACTTAGCTTGTTTAGATACTGAAATCTGAAGTGAGTGATCGATTAACTTTTGTGGTTGAAGCGGCCCAGTTTCTTCAACACACCTTCTAAAAAATCAATTTCTAATGCCTGCTCACCGATTTTTGCATGTAACTTTTTAAGATCAATGGGAGGTTCTGATGGAGCTTTTGATTGATCGAAAGCTTGTGAGGAAGCTGAGATCAATTGATTTTTCCAGTCAATAATTTGGTTTTGATGAACATCAAACTCAGAACTCAATTCAGCAAGTGTTTTTTCTGCTTTGATCGCAGCAAGTGCTACCTTAGCCTTAAAGTCGTTTGAATGATTTCTTCTTGGTCTACGTGCCATAAAATACTCCATATATTAATGTTTATAACATCATTTGAGCAGCAGAGTATCACTTATAGGAGTTGTTCAAATTTCCGGATCCATCTCTGTCCTACGGCTCGATATATTGCTGGCGTACGACCTGATTTGGTTGCCTCTGTCAGTACAGTTGCAGGAACCAATGACGGTTCACCTGTGGCGGATTTAGTACAGAGTGTGCCGATTTTAAATGGCGTATTAGCGACAGTTATGGATGCCTTAATGACCCCAGTGATTAACTTCGCCCAGCAGTCCAATCTGCCTTCAAATTTTAAAGCTTCGATCTACAGTATGTCTCAACCGGGTGTGAAAGCCTTTAATGCAAAATTTCCACTCGGTATGCCTGCAACCAAATGTGCTGATGGCCCAAGTGTAGCCAATGGCATTAGCTTCTATTCATGGACAGGTATTTCGAACACCACCAACTTACTTGATCCAGATACGATCTTTACCGCAATGGGGCCAATTGCATTTAGCGGACAACCGAACGACGGCTTAGTGAGCCAATGCAGCAGTAAATTAGGTAAAACCGTCCGTGATAATTACAAGTGGAACCATTTCGATGAAGTCAATCAAGTATTAGGCTTGAAAGGCTTATTTGCACCAGACCCTGTTTGAGTCTACCGTCAACATGCCAATCGCTTGAAACTTCAAGGTTTATAATTTTTCTTTCTTGCATAAAAAAATGCGCCTAAAGGCGCATTTTTTTACAGCGTTGTAAAACAAATTATTTTGCTTTACGAGCTGGTAATTTTTCACGAATACGTGCAGCTTTACCAGACAATTCACGTAGGTAGTAAAGTTTAGCACGACGAACGTCACCACGACGTTTCACTTCGATACCAGCAACGATTGGTGAGTGAGTTTGGAATACACGCTCAACACCGAAACCACTAGAAATTTTACGTACTGTGAACGCAGAGTTCAAACCACGGTTTTTCTTAGCAATTACAACACCTTCAAATGCCTGAAGACGTTCACGCTCACCTTCTTTTACTTTTACTTGAACAACTACTGTGTCACCAGGAGCAAAAGCAGGGATGTCTTGTTTCAACTGTGCATTTTCAACAGCTTGTACTAAAGGATGTTTACCGCTCATGGGGTATCTCCGATTATGCGAGTTAGAAGAGGTCTAATCATCGCTGGGGCTAGAGGCTAAAGCGCATAGACCCGATTGACTTTCCCTTTATGCTTGACCGCTTCAATGCACAAAGAGCCTAATATAAGATTTAAAAAATTTAAACCTTGGAATCTTTCAGCCATTTCTTTTGCTGCTTGGTCAATTCAACTTTTTCAACCAACTCAGGTCGGCGCTCTAAAGTGCGTTGATATCGCTGCAAAAACCGCCACTTCTCAATATTGGCATGATGTCCCGATTTTAATACTTCAGGAACATCTAAACCTTCAAAATGGTCTGGCTTGGTATATTGTGGGCAATCTAAAAGACCATCCACAAATGAGTCTTGCACATGTGATTGCTCATCAGACATTGCACCCGGAAGTCTCCGAATCACACTATCCAATAAAACCATCGCAGGGAGTTCACCACCAGATAAAACGTAATCGCCTATTGACCATTCCTGATCAACATATTGTTGGATCAAACGCTCATCAACTCCTTCATAACGACCACACAATACAATCAATCCATCATATTTGACGAAATCTTGTACCGCAGGTTCATTTAAGGTTTTTCCTTGCGGCGACATATACACCACAGGGACATGAACAGCACCCGCTTGCTTGGCAAGCTCTTTGGCACGATGAATTGCTTTCGCTAATGGCTCAGCCATCATCACCATACCTGGACCACCACCAAATGGACGTTCATCCACTCTTTTGTAGTTGCCCTCAGCAAATTCGCGTGGATTGATACAATGAACTTGCACAATGTCACGTTTTGCTGCGCGCCCGCTAATACCGTAGGCTGTAATCGCTTCAAACATTTCAGGAAAAAGCGTAATGACTGCAAAAAACATCGCAGACTCCTCTATTTTCCTGCTGCGTCAATCCTTAAAGGATTAATAATCTACGCCCCAATTTACGTAGATACGACCAGCTTCGAGATCAACACGCTGTACCACATCTTTATGCCATGGAATCATTCGCTCTTCGCTATCGACGCTGTCAGGGGTTGCGCGAACCACCATCACATCATTGGCACCTGTTTCAAACATTTCGTGGATTTGACCAAGATTAACTTCCTGTTCGTCATCATCCAGACCTAATACGATTAAGCCTTTCAAATCTGACCAGTAATACTCGTCCACGCCTGCTTGAGGCAGTTGCGATTTTGAAATCCAGACATTTGCGCCAACCAATTCGTCCGCCCCAGTGCGGTCAACCACACCTTTCAGCGAAACAACCAAGCCTTTGCCATGAGGTTTCCAACGTTTTACATCGACAATTTGCCAACCTGCTTTGGTCTCAATGTACCAAGGCAGATAGTCAAATATATTGCTCATAGGTTCTGTATTGGAATAGACCCAGAGCCACCCATTTAATCCATATGCTGAACGTAGCTGTCCAATCTGAATACGATCTTCGGGAACATTCTGTGTTGGTGTCATGGGCTAGCTACTACCGTATTAAACAGCAGCTGCAGCTTTTTTAGCTTGAGCAGCTAAAGAAGCAACACGATCAGAAGGCTGCGCGCCTTGAGATACCCAGTGAGCAAAACGGTCAGCGTCTAAACGTAGTTTTTCTGCTTTACCTTGAGCTGTAGGGTTGAAGAAACCAATACGTTCGATGAAACGACCGTCACGTGCATTACGGCTATCAGTCACAATGATTTGATAGAACGGACGTTTTTTAGCACCACCGCGTGCAAGACGAATAACAACCATGATAGAACCTTATAGTTTTTACGGATTATCCTTGTACCGACCATCGATACAGCTCAAACCCCTTTCATAGAGGGCAATATTTTACGCGAAGTTTGCCCTGAATGAAAGATCAAAAGTTGGTTGGCTACAATTTTGAATTTAGGTTAACGTCCGTCCCAGTTGGAGGTAGCTGAAAGATTGCAGGTTGACTGCCCCTTTATCCAGCATTTTTCCCCACGGTGATTCATAACCAGGCTACCGTCACTTTGTTGAGTTGTGCCATTAATTGGTGTTGCATTTAATGTCCAAGTATTCCGTGTAACATTCGTCAATGTAACTGTATATAGTGCTGTGCCCTGTCTCGGAATATTTAATGGCACTGTTTCCCCAATATCAGCTAATGTAATTGGTAGTCCAATAGTGGCTGGAGGCACAGAGGGTCTTAAATATGAGAAATTGGAAATTTTGTATCGTTGAATTTTTTTTGCAATATCAATTAACTCAGCTTTTACTTCTTGACGATGGGTTTTACGAACATATTCTAGATATGAAGGATAAGCTATAGCAGCTAAGATACCTATAATCGCCACAACAATCATTAATTCAATCAGCGTGAAACCTTTAGTTTTCATTTACCATGTCTCACTACCAGAGTTAGTATTTCCACAGCTTGTAAAACTAACGTTTTCTGCTGCTTTGTTCTTACAACGAATGCCTGTACTTGTTAGTAAAAATGAATAGTTTTGAGTATCCGTACTCAATCCCCTAATAACCCAACTACGACCAGTTGCAGTAGATGCATTTAGCAGAGGGTTACTATTATCTCCGCTAACAACTTCTATATTATATTTAATGGCACTTCCAGTCGCACCTTCTGGAATAACCACAGCAGAAGGAGTAAAATTCCTATAAGAAAAATTTCTAGCCTTATGTCTTTCTAACAAGCTAGAAAGATGCATCATCTCTTGTTGGGCCTGACTTGCGTGTGCACGTCGTACATATTCTTGATAAGAAGGAATAGCGATTGCTGCAAATATTGCAACAATCACCACAACCACCATCAATTCTATAAGCGTAAACCCAGAGAATTTGTCTTTAATCATTTTGATCCCTCGTTTATCGACGCTCATACCAACGCTGTGGGATTAATTTATTAATAGTGTTATACCGTGCATTTAAAATATTATTCGGTTGAGGAACTTTTGTGGTATCCACGTTAACAACTATTAGACGCTGCATACCAGAACTATCCCCAGCACCTACGGCACCGCCTACAATCCCAGCACCTAAATTTAAACGATGTGTACTTACAGAACCACTATTACACTGACCAAAAGGCATACAGAATAATGTCATAAAGCTTTCGCCTTTCACTCCCGCTCCACAATCACCAGACAATCCAGGCTTACTTCCATCGAAGGTCGTTACATACATATCATTATTAATTACGATAGGTGTCGACATTACTTTTTCACTTTGAACTTTTTGGCTATTAAAGTTGTAATACCAACCTGAAGTTAATGCATAAGGGGCAACCCTTTCTACTTTTGATTCCCCAGCTTTAGGGAACCTTGTAGCATCTGTAATAGCTAATAACTTATTTTTAGAATCTGTGGTAATTCCCACCATACTTTCAGGTTGCAACTTTATATTTTTTGTAAATAAATCAGCATCGGTTAATGAGTATTTATGAGATTTATCAGTTGTGCTTGTTGGATTATTACGTGTCAATTTCAGTAAGCTTTCTCTAGCAACATCCTTATCATAAATATTGAACACACCATCATAACTATAGTTTGTATCTGTTCCAGTCGTGGTCGTATTATGTGTGTACTCACTTAAAGGCTTGCTTCTATTTCCTGATCCAATTGAAACTAAGCCGAAAATTTGTCCATCGCTAGCATATGTAGAAAATGCAGGTGTTTCATAAAAACGTGGGCTGTATTTACCTTTATTCAAATTAAGAATAAGCGTCGGATTTCTTGCGAAGAGATCTGTTTCGCTACCTGCCTGATTATTTAAATCAATACGCCAAACTTGTCCCCCTAAATCACCGAAATACAAATGATCGGTTAAGCCATCTGAATCACGATCTATAGTACGAATTTGGCTGACTACGCTATATGCCATTTGTGAGGCTGGTTTGGCAACAAATGTTTTTTTACTTTCGGTAGCATTTGCACCAGTCCACCATAATAAATCCCCATTTAAGGCATCAAACATATAGACGCCTGCTCCCACCTTATTCGATTGCACATAATCGTCGTACTCGTAACCACGATATTTATCAGTAGTTTTATGGTTATCATTACCAATATTAGTACCTTCTGCATCATAACCACCACCTACAAACATGACGAGCCTTTTAACTCCTTTCCAATTTACCCAAGTAATTGTGGGTTTTGACCAACTTTGCCCCATACACCCAAGAGGATTTTCAGTTAAACAAGTACCTGTGGGATTGATTTGAAACTGAAGTTTCGGCGCATCAATATCTGCTAAATCTAAGGCATAGTACCCCTTACCGCCCATGCGTAATCCACCGTAAACTATTTGTTTTCCTTTCACGGTTTTATTTACATTTTGGTTGTTTTCAACAACTGTATAGGGTTTACCCTCACCTACAGATAATAAATCAGTATTATTTTTATCTATTACATATTCTGTATAAGCAGTCCAAGGTCCATCAACCCCATAATACATGCTCTTCATACCACCGCTTGTTAATTCAGGCTTATTGAATGCTTCCGCTTGACTCTCGATTAGTTCATTGGGAACGAAAGCAAATTTTTCTTTACCTGTAATAGCATCCACAACATGTAGTAATCCTTGCGTGGTTCCGAATAGAATAAAATCTTTACGATTCTCCGATCCAACAGCATTAGTTGTATCGTTGTAAGTAATTTTACCCTGATTTGTTAACAAAACTGGACTAGAATGCATTACAGCTCCAACCTGTCTTAATTCAGGTTGTTGTAATAAAGTCGCTTTTGTTAAAGTATTTTCCGTTTTAGTGGAATTTAAATAAGATTTCGGGTCGAAAGCATAACCCAATAGATTCATTAAATAGCCAATTTTTTGATCTTTTTTCTTTAAATTATCATCAAGGTCTGTAACTTTCACTTGTTGCAGCGTATTAGTAATTGTTACTACCCCTGTTGATGTATAACCACGAGTAGTGAGTAACTTACGCTGAACAACATCCGTCCCAGTATGACGCAAATTTAATTGCATTTTCACACCACCTACTAAAGCTGCAGTTTTTTGAGCATCAGTTGGAGTTGCTCCAACTGTAGGTGACCATAAATCATAGTTATCAATGATTTTACCTTTAACATCAGTGATCAAATTACTCAATTTATCGAGTAATTTACCATTTCTATCTACATTATATTTTTTTAAGTTTCCAGACCAATGCTGATAGGTTTTCTCAGGCATAGGTTCAAACTGTGGATAATACGCATAATTTTGTAAAACAATTGGATTCAACTCATCAGATGGAATCGTGGGAGTACCTGTAGTTACAGCTGGAATTTCAGCTCCCAAATCGTTAATAAAATTATTTACACTATCAACAATATCTTGAGAACTGTTACCCGCATACCATCCTCCTTCTCCCAAAATACCCCACTCTGCAGCACGTTTTACATCACTATTAATATTTCCCAAAGCATCTAAATTTTCTTTTTGTGTTTTTGAACGATCATAGCTGGTCACATTATTAAACGAATTACCAAAACCGACTACAGCAGTTTTAAATTTTAAATTCTTAGGATTTTGTTTAGGATCTATTAATGCAGCATTTAATTTTCTTGTGCAATCCCAACCATCACCATTATTATCACAAGTAAAATTAAGATTATTTAATGCTAATCGAGCTGTAGTTTGAGTTGAAGCATTTTGGTTAGGTTCACCATCGGTTAAAACATAAATACCTTGCCCACTACATTTTTTAATTTCATCTGTTTGAGTTAAAGATGTGGGTGGAATATAATTATTTCCTGATTTAGTATCTGTACTCGAAAAATCAAAACCTGATGCAATATGTGTACCAACATAATACTTTCCATTATAATTATCTACCTTCCCACTTCCGGAATTAGTGTATGCACTAGGAATATATGATCCTTCATACCACCGGTCCCAGCTTGTACAATTATTACTCGCATTCCATTGGGTACACATACCATAATTATTATATTGATCGAGTTTAAAATAATTCTGATAAATGCCTTGTGGTTTAGTTGTCGTCCCCATTAAATAAGCAATTGTCTCTGCATATGATCTTGCTGTTGGTGTATTTGTATTGGCACCTAGACTATTAATGGCAGCAACTAACACGTCTCGATGTGTTTTATCCTTATTAGTGCCTGAGGTATACTTGTACCCTAGTTTTTTTGCAGGTATTAAAACTGCACCAGCATTATAATTCTCACTGTTCCACCTTGCACCTAGTGTAGATAATCCTATTATTTTATCATCATCAATTTTAGTAATTTTATTTGTTACATTTCCATTTAACAGATCTTTCATTGCTGTCTTTACACGATCTATCCTAGATGTACTACCACCATCTTTATTTGTCATACTCCCAGAAATATCAAGCATAAACATTAAGGTAATATCACCTGACTTCGCCTCTTGATAAATTTCAATATCACTGGCAAAAGACGATGTAGAAACACATGTCATAGATGTAATAATTGCAGATAAACTCATTGCCAAAACATTTTTAAATGGATGAGTTTTTTTATTAAACATAGATTTATTCTTCATTTCATTCACCCTTAAATAAATGCTTGACCAAGTGTGTATTCTGTTACATGTACTGTAAATGGAACATTTAAGCGAGATAAACAGGTCGCAATACTATGAGCTGGAATATCCGTATTGCTCAGACGAGTTGATAGACAAGTATTAATTTCCTCATCCGTTGCTGTAGAAAGTGATGGAATAAGCGAAACTGTGTTAACCACAACACGTTCTGTTTGCTCAATTTTTGCTTTTTCAGGATCTGTGCCACGAATATAAAATTGGAAGGGCTTCACATTTCCACCCTCTACAAAACTTACAGAAACTTGTGTTAAAACAGCACGTCGATTACTAGTGAAAAAATTTTGTGAACCAAGTTGACAATAACCAGAAACTCCTAAAGAGTTATTCACAATACTGCCATTTTGCTCATAAATAAGACTGGCCCGGGATAAATTAAAAAATTGTGACTGATCTCCGCGATAGCAAAAAATCAATTCTTTACCTTTATTTGTTGATCCCTTAATAAAGCCAAACATTCCATCACGCGCTAGACTTCTTATCAAATTATTCGGATTCTCTACATTAAATGTAGCTGAGTCTGAATTTTGAATAAGAAGTTGTTGCGCTTGTCCATTTGTCGCAATATTCAGAGAAACTAGGCTCTGACGGATAGCTAGTGTTCCTATGACAGTCAAAGCTACAAGTAAAATAAGCACAACTATTAATGTTGCTCCTTTCTGCCTATTCAGCATCTTGCACCTCCTCTCTTTCACCTAATGCATTTCTAAGTGCGACATCTTGTGTAACGACTCGACGCATATAGCCATTCGGGTTGCCAGTATTTGTCACTTGCACAGTTTGATCCAATACAGTGAAATTATTATTTTGAGCCATGGCTTGATCAGTTCCCACACTCTGTGCTGAACGCGTCAACACTCCCAATGACACACCCAAAATTCTAGGTCTAGGGGTGAGAGTTAAATAATTATTAATTGCTACATATCTTTGAGCACCTGTAGCATTAGCAACATTAAGAAGAACTCTGAAATAATCAACACGTTTCATGATGATTTCACCTGCATCACCATAGTTAGTAACAGTATTATCCCCAACGGCATAATGCCCAGCATCACATGCT
This sequence comes from Acinetobacter sp. YH16040_T, assembly GCF_024605785.1. NCBI lineage: Bacteria > Pseudomonadati > Pseudomonadota > Gammaproteobacteria > Moraxellales > Moraxellaceae > Acinetobacter > Acinetobacter sp. YH16040_T. The sequence goes on from NZ_CP094541.1 coordinate 3,037,184, forward strand.
AAAGCTAAAGGATTAGTCTCACCTGTTGCTTGATTAGCATCCGTTCTTAAAAAATAACGTTGCACAATGATGCGGTTACTATTCGTGATCTCACGGCCTTCACAATCAAAACCACCTACTGTCATGGGTTGGTATTGAATGACCAATTGATCACTACCTTGGGCTACATTTGTGAGGCCGCTACCTGAAGAACTTAACAATATCTGATTCATAGGTGGCGGTACTGCAGTTGGATTTGCTGGATCTGGTTGAGGTCTTAAAGGGTTAGGATAGTTATTTTGTGAAAGGACAATACCCCCCAATAAAAGCTGATCATTCATTTCTGCGGCAAGATTATTTAAATTTGCTAGACGTAAATCTTGGGTAATATAATTCAGTCCAAAATTAGCATTATCTTGTAAATCTGCAACACCCTGTTGCATTGCTTGACTTCGGACACCTGTCAAAAATAGCATAGTGGCGGCAGCAACAATGACCAAACCAAGAGTTAATGCTATCAGCAGCTCCATTAATGTATAACCGTTTTGCTGTCTCATTTAATAGGCCTCCATCACAACACAAGTGGAATCTGCTCTATAAAGACCCGAAGTCGTACAATTATTCAGTCCGTCAGCATTTGTCGCTGCAGTATCTCCCCAAGCGACGTAAATACACCGGCGACCATTTTGTATACCAGGACACGTCATCATATTTATAGTCATACCCATTCTTTGAGTGGAGAGTTTTACAAATGAAGAGTCAAATTCAGCTTTTTGTGTAGGAGAACAATAAGTACTAAAACAACTAGGTGTGGTTAATTCAGTTATATTTGTTCGAGCAAGCTCTGTTGAATAAGTTGCTAAGGCTGCACGATTCACTCGAATCTTCTCAGCCACATCTCTTGCTATATTAATAGCTTGGATTCGGTTCTCTCCCTCACTCGATGCTTCTATGGCACGATATTGCAATGCAACAAAACCTAATACTCCAATTGCGAGTATTAAAAGTGCGACTAAAATTTCTATCAATCCCACACCTGTTTGTTGTATTTTGTTCATTATGCACATGCTCCATCAACAGGTTGTTGTATTGTACCCATTCGAGAAATTGATATTGTTTTAGATGCTGTTGCATTCGTTGCAGTATCACAAATCACAAAAGTTGTATTATTCGCTATTACTGTATTTGCATTTAATGGATCTCGAACCAATCCATTAGGCATAAAAATAAGATTATTACCTGACTTTAATATTGCTTTACCAGATGGAGACCAATGTAGTCTATTAGGGGTGTCCGCTCCCTCTCCTATTACCACAGTTATCTCTCTGCGCTCTAAAGCTGCTTTTGCCCTTGCCTGATTTAAAGTAGCAACCAATTCTTTTGTACTTTTATTTAAATTTTGACGCTGTAACATATCTCCAAACGAAGGCGCAGCCAGCATGGCAATAATCGCCATCACAGCAATCGTCACCATCAACTCAATTAACGTAAATCCTTTATTTTTCTGCATACTCCCCCCAAGGCGCGCCAAACTTTACCCTATTAAAAATAATATCTAATTAAATTACAAAACAAACACAAATCAGGATAAAAGGCATAAAAAAACAGATAATTGCCAAAAAGCAATTATCTGTCAATTCTTAAAAAAATTCAGAATGTTAAGTCATTAACACTTTATGCTTGAGTTACAGGAATACGTAACTCTTTTGGCAAACTAAATGTAATATTTTCTTCGCGGCCATCAAGCTCTTGCGGTGCTTTTGCTCCCCAATCTTGTAGGCGCTGAATTACTTGTTTAATTAATATTTCAGGTGCAGATGCCCCTGCAGTTACACCAATTTTAGTGTGTTCATCAAACCACTCTTGTTGCAACTGATCTGCATTGTCTACCAAATACGCATGCTTACCCATCCGTTCAGCCAATTCACGTAATCGGTTCGAGTTCGAAGAGTTCGGTGAACCCACAACCAGTACAACATCACATTGCTCAGCCAGATCACGTACGGCATCTTGGCGGTTTTGAGTAGCATAACAAATATCATCTTTACGCGGCCCCTGAATTTCAGGAAACTTCTGACGTAAGGCATCAATGACTTTTGCTGTGTCATCTATAGAAAGCGTTGTCTGAGTTACAAACGCTACTTTTTCAGGATGCACCACTTTTAGATCAGCAACATCTTGTTCATCTTCAACCAAATAAATCGAACCACCATTTTTGGTGTCATATTGGCCCATTGTCCCTTCAACCTCAGGGTGACCTTCATGACCAATCAAAATGGCTTCCACACCTTCACGTGCGTACTTGGTCACTTCTATATGCACCTTGGTCACCAAAGGGCAGGTCGCATCAAAAACTTTTAGCCCACGGCGTTCAGCTTCTTGTTGTACCGCTTTAGATACACCATGCGCACTGAAGATCACAATATTGTCATCAGGTACTTCATCCAGTTCATCCACAAATATCGCACCGCGTTGACGCAAGTCGTCCACCACAAATTTATTATGTACTACCTCATGACGCACATATATTGGGGGGTTAAAGCATTCCAGTGCACGGTTCACAATCGCGATGGCGCGATCAACACCTGCACAGAAACCGCGTGGATTAGCTAAAACAATTTCCATAGAATCCTCAATGCCCACTCAATTTTACGGGTATCACTTGAAATAAATGTAAACAATAGACGTCTGACTATTTTGTTTGGCGCGCGTCTACTCTAAAATAGAGAAGATATTTTATCATATCAGGAAAAATATCATGTCGGGTCTCTTGTTTGTCGTTTCTGCTGCTTCGGGAACGGGCAAAACATCCCTCGTTAAAGCCCTGCTTGAACGTGTAAACAATTTACATGTCTCTGTTTCTCATACCACTCGTGGTCAGCGTCCTGGCGAATTAGACGGCGTACATTACCATTTTGCAAAAAAAGAAGATTTTCTATCTTTAGTAAATGAAGGTGGCTTCATTGAATATGCAGAAGTTTTTGGTAATTATTACGGTACTGCACAGCGCACAGTAAAAGAACAATTGGCCAAAGGTCATGACGTTTTACTTGAAATTGACTGGCAAGGTGCTGAACAGGTTCGTAAACTTTTTCCTGAATCTAGACAAATTTTTATTCTCCCTCCGAGTCAGTTCGATTTACGTCAACGTTTATCCAATCGTGGTACAGACTCTGTTGAAGTCATTGAACATCGTCTTAGCTGTGCCGTAGAAGATATGCAGCAATACGTTAATTTTGACTATATCATTATTAATGATGACTTTAATAAAGCACTGCATGACTTAGAGTCCGTGATTATTGCCAATCGTCTTGTTTTAAAACAACAAGCTATGCGCCATGAAAAACTGATTGAGAAATTAATCACCCCTACGGAACAGTGATTAAAACTTGAGTCTATAGACAAAGCACCTTATACTGCACAGTCTGTTAAAATTTTATATTCAAACGAGAATTCTTATGGCACGCGTAACCGTTGAAGATTGTTTAGACCATGTAGACAACCGCTTTGAGCTTGTACTAGTGGCAAGCAAACGCGCGCGTCAATTGGCACGTCAAGGTATCGAACCTACTGTTGAGTGGGACAATGACAAACCAACCGTTGTTGCTCTTCGTGAAATCGCAGCGGGTCACGTTTCTAAAGACATTTTGAAACAACGTGAACAAGACTACCAAACTTCAAGTTTAGACCTTGCACTTTCTGCAAATAACCTAAACTTAGACGGTTTTTCTTTCCAATAAGATAAACCTGACCTTAAAAGCCTAGTTTTTAACTAGGCTTTTTTTATGGATTCTCTTTAATATTTTACTCAGAACAGTTATAACATAAGCTTAAGAAGTGCAAAGCAAGCGAAAAAGATTTTCATTTTTTTAAACTAAAAAATTGACAAGTCATGCAATATGCATTTCATTAAAGTATTAACCGTTTCATTTGTAAATCAGTAGTAAAAGGGTGTTCTATGCCAGGCCCAATGGTCAGCCAAGCCAAGCAACAGTTAAATGTGATAATCGACGCTTACCTTTCAGTAAGTGATGTCGAACGCGTGCTTGAAGCTTGCGACTATGCGGATATTGCCCATGATGGCATTACACGTAAAAGTGGCGAACCCTACATCCTTCACCCAATTGCGGTGAGCTGTATTTTGGCGCATATGCGTCTTGATGCGGAAACTTTAATGGCCGCTTTACTACATGATGTCATCGAAGATACTGAATTTACCAAACAAGATATTACTGAAAAATTTGGCCTGACCGTTGCTGAACTCGTCGACGGCGTCACAAAACTCAGCCACTCTAGTGATAAAGAATATAATAAGGCAGCATCTTTCCGTAAAATTCTGCAAGCCACACTACAAGACCCACGTGTCATTATTATTAAACTAGCAGATCGCTATCATAATATGACCACACTAGGTGCTTTACGCCCTGACAAACGTGCTCGTATTGCCCAAGAAACCTTTGAAATTTTTGTACCTATGGCACGTCTTGTCGGTATGAATGAAATGGCCGACAACCTTGAACATTTGTGTTATCAAAATTTAGATTTAGATATGTATAACAATGTTCAAGAAGCTTTATTACAAACCAAACCGAAACGCTGCGAATACCAAACCAAGTGGGAAAACAACCTCACTACCCTACTTGAACAGCACCATATTTCAGGTCGAATTAAAAAGAAAAATAATAATATTGAATTACTTCGTCACTTTGTAAAAAACGATATCGATCTGCAAGAGCTCACCCATAGTCATGCCTTTGAAATTATTTTACAAAGTATCGCAGACTGTGACCGACTTGCAGACATCCTCAAAGAAAGCTTTAAAGTTTTAAATTACGCCGATCATATCCGTCGCCCACTCCCTGGTGGAAACCAGTCACTGATGATGCGCTTAAAAGGTGAAAAAACTATTTTGTCTCTGACCATCCAAACAGAGCTGATGCGTAAAGCAGCGCGCTTTGGTGTGGTCCTCGGTGAAAATGCACCGCAAGCTTGTCGTTCAGCGATCCAAGCCTCCATGCAAAATTTAAACGTGTTAGTCGATGGCGCATGTGCAAAGACCACATTTAGTGAATTACTGGATTATCTACATCAAGAAAAAATTTGGGTTTATACCCCACACGGTCATTTGCATGAACTCCCTCAGGGTGCAACAGCTGTTGATTTTGCTTATTCAGCAAGCTTATTTTTGGGCAACCATGCTGTTGGTGCGAAAATTAATGGGGAAACCAAGCCCCTTTCAACACCATTACTAAGTGGTCAAGTGGTTGAAATTATCACCGATGTTCTTGCAACACCGAATCCTGACTGGCTCAGCTTTATTAATACCCAAAAAGCCCGTCGTGCATTACAAAATATCCTTCGTGACCAAGACCAAGACGAACAACGTTTAGTTGGTCAGCAAGCTTTAAATCGCGCATTAAAACTCTTTAACCGTTCTGTGAGTGATTTGACATTAGCCGATTGGGAAAATGTACTGAATTGGCGTCATTTAAATGATAAAGAACAATTATTTGAACAGATTGCCGTGGGTGACTTACTACCTCAATTGGTTGCCAATCATTTATATGCTCAAGACACCATTCAGACTTCAAACTCTGCACGCTTGATCTTGGGCACTGACGGTGTCGATGTTAAATATGCGCACTGCTGCAACCCAGTTTTAGGCGATCCAATTCAAGGTCATTTATCACGTCGTGGTTTAATTGTGCACCGTTCACGTTGTCATAATTTATTACATGAACAGCATTTACATCCTGAAAATATCATGCCTTTACACTGGACCACAGAAGACAGTGAAGACATTAGTTTTACAGCCTATTTATGCCTAAACATGCTGTTAAATGATGAGCAAATTTCAGAACTGATCTATCTATGCCGTAAAGAAAAAGTCGGTGTAGAGACTGTCCGCTCACATGAAGAAAAAACCTATGTGAATATTGTTGTACATAACCGTAAACAAATTGCCGAAATTATCCGTAATTTAAGAATGCATTTTGGCTTCCCACGCATCAGTCGTTTGGCACAACCTGTTGCCATTGCTGAGCCTGCGAAAGTTGCCAGCTAACCTGACACCGCTTATTTATATATGTTGTGTCTGTGATGATAATAGGAGAAATAGATGTCCCGCCAGGTAATCCATACTGAAAATGCACCCGCTGCAATTGGTACTTACTCACAAGCCATTTTAGTGGGCGACACTTTGTATTTATCAGGTCAAATTGGCTTAGATCCATATAGCATGGAGCTGGTAGAAGGCATTGAAGCTCAAATTCGCCGTGTATTCGACAACTTAAAAGCGGTATGTGAAGCTGCAGGTGGTACGCTAGCAGATATCGCTAAGCTGAATATTTTCCTCACTGACCTTTCTAACTTCCAATTGGTCAACCAAATTATGGGCGAATACTTTGCTCAACCCTACCCTGCACGCGCAGCACTCGGTGTTGCTAGCCTTCCAAAAGGTGCACTAGTTGAAATGGATGGCGTGGTGATTATTAATCAATAATTTAGTAAACTCTGATTAAGCCTTTCGCGAAATATCTCATACTAAAAGATCAAAAGCCTTTCATGGAAATCTGAGCATTACTCAGATTTCCGCTTAAATGACAGCTTTTATTCAAAAACTCAATCACTTTAAAAGCATTTTTAAATAATTTTTATTGACAAACGATAATAATTATCAATAATATTACTTATCCCATTTATTCACTTGGTTTTATTTCATGTACGTTTGTTTGTGCCGTGGTATTACTGATCAAGACATTAAAGATGCAATTGCCAATGGTGCAGAAAGCTATCGTGAAGTTCGCGATATGCTCGATTTAGGCACCTGTTGTGGTCGCTGTGCTCCTGAAGCACGTATGATCATCAGTGATGAAGTTGCACAAATTGCAGCCCGTATCGCAATTGCTGCATAAGCCAAGCTTTTAAATTTCCTCAACAATCATAATTATAAAACCAATGGTCTCAGACCATTCCTCCTCCCCCGCTTCTGACTCTAAGCGGGTTTTTATTTATTAAAACCTGAAAATTAGTGCCTTGTTTTGATTGTGATTTTCATTTGCTGTTCTATAAAACACTCGCTAAATTACACTTTGTTGTTTAAGATATTTCTATTCTAATATCGAATTTATATTGCTTAATTCGAGCTTTATTGCAGTTAAGGAGTCAGACATGAAAGGCAATCGTGATGTAATTAATCAGTTAAATCAGGTGCTTTATCATCATTTAACTGCAATTAACCAATATTTTCTTCATTCACGTATGTTTAACGATTGGAGCATTGAGCAACTCGGTTCTGCTGAATATAAAGAATCGATTCGTCAAATGAAGCATGCGGATAAAATTATTGAGCGTATTCTGTTTTTAGAAGGTCTGCCAAACTTACAACATTTGGGCAAGCTGTATATCGGCCAACATACCGTTGAAGTGTTGAACTGTGATGTGCGTAAGGTCAAAGAAAATATCGAGGCCATACAAGCAGCGGTTAAGCTAGCGGAAGAGCAACTGGACTATGTGACTCGCGATTTGGTACAGGAAATTTTAGAGAAAGAAGAAGAATGGTTGGATTGGGCCACTACTCAGTTAGATTTGATTGAAACTGTGAGTATTGAGAATTATATTCAGAGTCAGATGTAAAGCTTTTCTATCAATAATAAAAAAACCTGCAGTTTAGATGCAGGTTTTTTTATATTGTTTTGGATTTATTTCCATGGTCGAAGATCAACTATTTTCACTACTTCACCCGTTTCTTTATTGACTAGGACTGTCATATCCACACTGTTGGCTTTTAAAGGGACAAAAGCAGTTGCTTGTGGATATTTCGATAAAATACGATCGACTTGTTGTGCATCATTATAATCATTAAGCTCTGTCAAACTTATTGTGCGTTGCTTTAGCTGTAACTTCACTTTAGAAAAATCGATATAGCGCTCAGGTTTCTGTGCAATCGAGATCCCACCTAAAGCTTCAGCAAATAGGTCATCACTGCGAGTATTTGCATCTTTGGCAAATTCCACTCCCACCCATTGTGGTTTAAACCAAGGAGTATCTTGAAATTGAGGAAGCGCTTGTTCTATATGGTCGGTAATCATTTCATTTTTACGTACCAATTCAAAACGATCTACATTATATGCAATCCAAACAGGGCGACCTTGCGCTATGCTGTAAACTCCGAAACCTAATGCAGCAATTTGAATAAGAACAATCACGCTAAGATCGAACTTGAGCGTTTTTTTGCCCTCCTTATAAACAAGCAGCCCTAATAATGGCCCTAAAATTACATCAATAACCAGCAGCATTAAAAAGATATTTGTCACGCCAACTGCCGTTGCTAATGGTGTGGGATACCAAATAAAAAAGACCAATCCCATCACTAATGAAGTAATTAGAAAAGAAATAGATAAATGATGGAGAAAAAATTTAAAGCGTTTGGACACAGCTCAATTCCCTAATAATTATTTAAAGATAAGTACTTCTTTAATTTGATACAGACCAACCTTCTCAAGTAATTCTTTTTGCTCTAAAGGAGTTACTATCTGCTCCCCGCCATCATTTATAATCTGCTTCAAATCAAATCCTTCTTCTACTTTATTTTGAATAATAATTTGAAATTTATTTTTTAATTCATCTAAATTTTTACAACCATAAAAACCATCTAAATTTAAATACTCAACAAAATCATAAGTTGTTGGCTGAGTATTTTCATTTTTCACAAACTGCCACACCTCTACGACCTCCCCTCCTTTCGGTGTTTCGAGAATTAATGAAATCTGCTGCATAAATATTTCATTCACAAAGTTCTTAATAGACATATTGAATCCTTACATAAATTACCGGCACTCAGGCGGAGCATATAAAGCAGGTAAAGTTCCTATATCAGCCGCCAAGTTTTTTACAGCAGCCGTTGTGTTGCTGCCAGAGGCACAAGCCCAATCTATACTGCCTATCGTATTTGCCAATTTTACTCCGCCTACATTGGGGGTCATAACCAATGTTTTACCCAAAACCGCTGAGGGTAAACCCACATTGTTTTGAGCAGTTAAAGTTACCGTAATAACGCCTTGACTATCCATTTGAATATCGGAGACATAGCGCGTTTGTTTCAATGCTGCCGGCAGGACATTATATTCTTGAGAAATTTTTGCCAAACTGCTGATACCATTGGTTAAGAAAGCCTCACTGACCAAAACTTTTGCAGGACTGGCTTGAATCATAGCTTCGCTGATTTTGGCACGGGCAGCATAAACCTGATAGGCAGACACAGCAATAGCGGCCAGTATGCCAATAATCGCCACCACGATCATCAGCTCAATCAGCGTAAAACCAGAATATTTGCGCATAAGAGTTACGTCTCATATCTTTTGCACAACAAAGCAATATTTATGCCATATAAAATATTAATGTAAATCAACAAATTAAAAATATAAAATACCTTTTAATGCAAAAACTGTCACAAAAATACAATTCTGATTCAAATATAACAACCTATATTTATATTAGGATTCTTTCATAAGTCTGTTTTTAATCAATACGTAATTCACAAAAATGTTCCCTCTCTTTTTCAAGGAGAAGGGACTTTCAATATCAATATTGCTACAAGTTAATGATCATTTTTGGCTTATGAAAGATATCTATTAATCCTGTACGGCTTTAACTTTAAAATGCAAATAAGACACTGTCAGCGGTTTAATATGCTGAATCTCCTCACCCCAAACAGGCGGTTGATGATCGCCTACAACCATCACTTCCACGCCTTGCATTTCTGGTTTTTGAATAAGATATGCTAAATCATCAAAAAACTGAGTTTGCAATTGTGCATTATGGCAAGCGTCACCTGTTTGTTTCATGTTATATTTTTGACAGTCAAAACGATGATTATGAATATCTTTTTTAGAATAAGGCTGATGTGAAGTCAGTGTCATCCAATAAAAAAACAATGGCTTTTTGGTCTCTTTAAATGTTTGCCCAACCTCTTTCATTAACTCACTGTCACACACGCCTTTAAATGCAGTGCAGCGTCGTAAACCCATAAAGTTTTCACCAAACCAAGTATGTTGAAATCCTGCCTTTTTATACCAGTCAGTACGGTCATAAAGTAAACCGCTTGTACCGTGCAGCGCATAAGTTTGATACCCCTTATTTCTAAGCTGATTCGGTAAACACTTTTCAAACTGACTTTTAGCTATTTTTTTTAATGCAAATCCATCATTTTCTAATGCTAAGGTACATAATTCCCGTAACTCCCCTGCAACAGTTGCTCCTGATGTTTGAAAAGTACCGTGTTCAATAAATGCCAATTTATGCTGCTGTGCATCTATATGTGCAAGTATGTTTTTTTGCGCCTCAGCATTACGCAACTGCCCCCATGATTCTGCCACAATGTATAAAATTTTAGGACTGAATGGTTGATGCAGCTGCTGAGCTGCACTGGGCTGAGTTGAAGAAAGCGGCATAAGTTTCGGCACAACATTTGTAGCTTCCCAAAAATAGCTTTGGGTAATTTCATGATATAAACGGCTTTGGCTATGTGCAATATAATAATTATCTCTACCTAAAATTCCTTTAAACTCAGCATAAGTAAACCCCAAGATCATAGCGGGATAAGAAAAAATCAACAAAAGGACAATGATAAATTGTGGATAGAGAATTTTCTGTTGGCGTGTTAAGTATAGATTTATCCATAAAATCAAACTGCTGCATATAATTAAGCCAGCAATAGCTGCAATATAACGCACAGGTGCAACAGATACAAAAGGCAAAAGATAATGAATTGCAGCAAAGTCCATAAATGGAAAAATTTGAATCACAAGCATCAGTACATCAAAAAAGACTGCCGCAATAAAGAATAATCCGCCCAATATACGGCTGCCTGACCATGGAATAAGCAGAAAAAAAAGTGCAAAGAGATAATCGATATCCAGCAAAGGTCTAGACGTAGCGGTATATGCTGCCGCAGCTAAAAAAAATAAATTGGGCAATGCAATGCAAAATAATATTTGCATGATTTCTTTGGTTTTTGGCGCTGGATAGGAAGATTTTAACCAAGATTGAATTTTCATAAACATAGAACATGCTGCAGTCAAATTAAATTACAACGCCTTTAAATAGTGTAAAAAAAACCCGCTAAAAAAGCGGGTTTTTAATCATCTTTACTCAGTCGTAAAAATTAACGGCACTCAGATGGTGCATATTTTGCAGGTAAAGTAGCTTCTGTTTCACCGATGTCAGGGAAACGAGACAATGCTTGTGCATTTGTACTAGTTTCACATGCCCATTGAACTGAACCATCTTGACCAGCAGTTAAAGCTGTAGGTGTACCTGCAACATCAACATATGGAGTCAACATAATTGTCTCTTGCTGAGCATCTGTTGGTAAACTCGCATCCGCAGTCGTTGTTAAAGTAATAACACCTGTAACCGTATCATCAGGCTCACCTACAACGAATGGCGATTCGATTGACTCCACATATTTACTGATAGGAGCACTAGAAGTACCTTTGCTAATTGCTTGAGCAGCAGAATTCACACCAACCATACCATTGGTTTGGAAACCTTCTGAAATTGCAGATTTAGCAGAAGCACCTGCTGTAATCACTTCAGTAATTTTCGCACGTACGGTATAGTCTTGGTAAGCAGGAATCGCAACTGCAGCAAGAATACCGATAATTGCAACAACAATCATTAATTCGATACATTCCATAAGTCACTTTATATGGACATGCATCAAGTCATTGAATTATATTATTTTACTTCATTCTTCATTTTATCCATATGGACATCGTTTTAAATGGACAAATTTCTCCAATTTGTCCATATCAGAAAATGGCTTTTACTGAGTATGATAGGATGAATTTTTATAAAAGCAGACAGGTTGTGAGATATTTTTAAATCTAGATAGGCTAAAAATGGAATAAAAAATCCAGACTCATTTATAAGTCAACTTTTGTAGTTCTTCTCAATGCTGATGGATGACACATTTTGCATGATGCAGAACAATACGTCGGGTGGCTTCGTCATCACCAAATTGCATAGGCAAAACTTCTATAGTTTACCGTGATATTCGTTCGGTTATTTTGAATTTTTTAAGCCATTTCATCCTATTACTCCCCAATGTATGAAACATTCCGCATAGAACAGCACTTTCAATTTCAAATTGCTTTCATCCCCACACAAGTAATCATCACTAAACTAATATAGTTGTCTGCTTGCTTAACTGCTGAGAATTTAGCATTTTCAAATATAGAAAACATGCATTATGACATCTCAAAAATCTCCAAAAACTGACATTTTTTGTCACTTAGTTACATAAATTTACTTTGTGGATTTTTAAGATTTTTAACTTATTAAACAATGTATTGATTTCATTAGAAATAATTAGTTAATATACTTTGGCACACTTTGTGCAAAGTATAAATTAGCTTACAAAGCTTATAATTAAATTAACAAAACATTTGTGGAGAATGTTATGAACGCTCAAAAAGGCTTTACATTGATCGAGCTGATGATTGTGGTCGCTATTATTGGTATTTTGGCTGCAGTTGCAATTCCTGCATACCAAGACTATACAAAACGTGCAAAAGTTTCTGAGGGTCTTTCTTTGGCTGCAGCTGCGAAAGCAGCAGTGGTTGAAAATTCATCAAGTGCAGCAATTTATAGCTTAGGCTATCAAGCGCCATCTCCTACAGCAAATGTTAAATCAGTTGCGATAGATGATACTTCAGGTTTGATTACAATTACATTTGATAAGCCAGTTCAGGATGATGGTACGTTAATGTTGCTTCCATATACTAAAGATGGTGATGATGGTGCTGCGGCTAAATTACCTGCATCTCGGGCTGCAGCAAATTCTGGTGCTGCTGTTGCATATACTCCTGCGGCTAGTCAAATCATTTGGCAATGTGTTGCAAAAGGTGCAACTGCAGCTGTTGCGAATGTTATACCTGCAAATAATCCCTCTTTGGAATCGAAATTAGCACCGTCAAACTGTCGCTAATTTTTTTAAAAAAAGACTGGTTAACCAGTCTTTTTTTTTTGCTAATTTGGGATATCACGGAGCAATTAGATGAGAATTACACGTTACCAATTTCTAAAGTGGCATTTATTCATCTCAATTTGTATTTCTATAGTGGCGTTACTTTGGGTATTTAATATTTGGTATCCAAGTCCATTAGCAAAGGCAACAGATGTTTTATATATTTTTTTAATGCTTTTAGGCATTGATGTTATACTTGGTCCTCTTTTAGGGTTTATTGTTTATAGAGAAAAGAAAAAGACCTTAAAGTTTGATCTAGCAATTATTTTTCTCTTTCAATGCGCAGCACTAATTTATGGTCTGTATTCAATCTCACAAGCCCGCCCTGCATGGATTGTGTATAATGTTGATCGTTTTGAATTAGTGCGTAAAAATGAAATTATACAGAACCATATTAGCCAAGCAAAACAACAATTTCAATCTCCCTCCTGGCTTAAACCGCAATTTGTAGCTGTTAAATTCGCAAGCAATTCAGAAGAGCGTAATCAAAATATGTTTGAGGAAGTCTTTGCTGGTATTTCTTTAGCTCAACGACCTGAACGCTATGTAAACTTTGCTCAAGCCAAAGTGCAAATAAAACAACGCGCAAAAAATTTAGAAGAGCTTAAAGATTATAATAATGAAAAAAGTGTTATGGATGCTTTGGCAAAATATCCTAAAGCGAATGCTTTTCTTCCTCTTAAGGCCAATGAAATAGACATGACTGTATTAGTCAATAAAAATACAGGAGAAGTAGTGAAAATCGTTGATTTGCGACCATGGAAATAATTTAAAGAATCAATCCATATATTTATGTGAATCTAGCCACTGAATATAATGTAAACTCAGTGACTTTTTTATGAGCAGATTCAAAAATTTACAATTTTTGCCTCAACTCAAAATTTTCTAGCAACAGCGAATTGCACTTTTCTAGCAGTTTCTCATAATATTCCTCAAGCTGCTCATAATCAGTTTTAACCGCCTTGGTCTTGCTTTTTGCTTGTTCAATCTGTTGTGCAGGTGAAAGAACATTTTGCCCTGCTTCCAGTGCAGCTAGCTCAATTGCCTCAATTAATACGGCATGACGGCTTTTCTTAATCGAACCCCGTTTACGTCCAGCCTCCAGTGCCACTGTGTCATTATTAATCGCAAATCCTTTCGGTAGAACGGTCGGCTTATTGGCTTTTAGACGCTCTAAAGCGGCATAATATTCATCTATTGCACTCATATTTTAGTCCTCAATATTGATAGTTCGAATTTTTTGAATAGTTTTATTTAGAGCCATAATGTCGCTGTCCATCTGCCCATACAGCAAACTATCCTGCGCTTGTTCATCCCGTACTCGTCGTAATCGCTGAACTGCTTTTTGCATCTTCTCAGCACTCTCAACATCAAAAATTGAATGTGCACAATTCAAACAACTGGTAATTGCAGTAAAAGAAATTTTTTCACAAGAATCAGGATTGGTACATGCGCCAAAAAGACTCGGCTTATAAGCAATCTCACCCTTTTTCATACGCTTGATGGTTTCATCACGGTTTGGGAATACTTTAAGTAGCTGCTCACGGTCTTTTTGTAGCTGTAAATAGGTTCCTGCACCACCGAGCAAGCGACTAGAGCTATTAATCACACCATCATCAAATTGTGCATAAGAATGCACCAGTCGCTGATACTCAAGCTCTTGAATAAATTCCTTTTGGCTCTCACTGGCTAAAACATTCGGAGCAAATACTGAATTTTCGCGATAATACAGCGTCATCGCTTCGGTTAAATGCTTATATTGCACAGACAAAGCCCCTAGTCCAATAAAACCTGATCTAGCACCATACACAGCCAGTGAACGCCTAAACTGATGGGTGCAAATATTCCAATATTTGCCAATTTGACAGTCTTTTTCTTCCCGCCAGTTGCGGAAAGCATCGAAAGCTTCTAGCTCGGCTAAATCACTTTCAATGATTCTCAGTCCATCACCCAGTGATACGGAAATACGGCCTAGATACTGGTTAAAATTGGCTTGTGTTCGGGTCGGAGCACCTGAAAAATGTGACACAAAATCCGTTTCGTTTTTAATATTTTGATTATTTTTATTTCGATGCTTTTGCGAGTACAGCGTTGGAAAAAGTGGATATTCAGCAGGGTTCGACAAATCATAATGCGGGTTGAGCAGAGCATAAATTTCACCGATACTTTGCGCTGCACATACCCCAATTTGAATATCTTCAAAGCTAATCCAATACGTAGACTTATTACCACCACCATGTAACTTGGAGGTATAGCCCATAACCACATGCACAAGATGTTCATGGCTCTGAACGGTTTGGTAACAGTCATAAGACAGATGATTTACTTCATTATCGCGCATCCCTGTAAATAAGTGAATCCACAGCTTGGCCATGCCTTGAATCAGCGTCATATAGCGAGTCAAATTTGCATGTTTCTGAATCTGATTATTTTCAAACAGTTGAGTTAAACCAAGCAAATCTCGAGCATCGACAAAACTCACTGCATTTTTATAATAGCTGAACTCACGTGGCATACGCGCAAAAGCTTTATCTTGCTGAATACGTTGGAACCATTGCAGCAAAGCAACTGCATTTTGATTAAACTCGTTCAGTTTATCTGCTAAAGCATTAATTAGGGCGATATAAAGCCGTGAAGGAACAACTTTGGTTTGTGGGCCGACCTTATTTGACTGCAATCTGAGTTGAGCCACTAACTTTGCTAAATGCTCAATCGGCTGGTATGTACTAAATGCAGGGATTAATAAGGGATACTGCTGTTGTAAAGTAAAACAATCGGTTAAAAATGCTTTGATATGAGCCACTTTCTGGTAGCTCACACCAGCATAAGCATCATTGACTTTCGATAGATAAGCGCCATCACCAAATAACTGTTGTAACGTACAGCCATTCTTGTATGCAAGTCGTGCAAACTGGCGTAACACAAGATGGCGCTGCTCAATACTTTTAATAATCGACTTGTCTGTTTTAACGTACAACAACGCAAAGATGATTTTTTTCATTTCTGCACGTATTTGAGCAAATAGAAAATCATCCTCTCTTGCATTCTCTAGCCATGTCTTAAAATTTAATTTACAGTAACACTTTGGTAAATAGGGTGAGAGATCCCAAACATTATCGGCATAAACCGATAATGTGGTACCATTTTTCATTCGGGACAATACAAAAGAGGCGGAAACAGTGAGCTGATGATTCTGCAACCGATATTCATCGGGTAAAAAATGCTCAGCAACGCCACTGGCATACAAATACGAATTAAATGAACTCATGCGATCCACCCCAAATCAATTAAAAGCTCAAAATGATTGAGCCAATAGGCATCTAAATCACCGCTTTCTACTTCCTCTTGAATTGAAAAAATACGGTCACGTAGATTTTCATAAGTGTTTGATAAATCATTAAGCACTTCGTCAATTCGGTGTAGTACAACACTGAACTGCTGTTCCCATTTGATCAAATCCGTGGCTTTTTGTTTGACATAACCAAGTAGACTTTTCAGTGATAAAAGCTTACGAATATCCGTATCATCGGCATGGACTGCATAGTGCTGACAGAACAAGCAATGCTCAAATTGCTGACAATTGGGTGTAGGGGCCCGTTCAGTAAACCCAATAGCTTTTTCAGGCTGTGGATAGATAGAGGCACATGCACCGACAGGTGAGGGTTGAGCATCAATAGTTTCATCTAACATTTGCACCGAAATTCGTTCAAGCGTTCGAGTTTTTGAGACGGCAACTTCTCGCAGCTCATTAAAAAACTGTGAAATTTGCTGGGCTGCATCTTTGAATGAAGTACGTGCATAATTATTTCTTGCCGTATCGAGAGAGTGACCCATGACTTCAGCTTCAAGCAGTAGGTCACCAGCGCTAAACTCAACAGTTTGACTGCTTTTATGCTTACGCCACTGTTGCGGCGTAATCCAAATCATTCTTGGGAAAATGCGCTGAAAAAGCTTTTTCATTAATTGTAATCTGCCGTAGCTGACAGGTCCCAACTGTTGAATTTCATTGCGTAATGGGAAGACGAAATCACATGCTTCATCTTGAATATACCATTTACGCAGTTCCAGAATTTTCCTAAAAATAGGTTCAAATTGAACCCCAAATTCTGGGTAGACTGTCTTGTCACCTGCACGGCTTTTTGTGCCAGAAAATCTGCGCCCTTGAGTACTTGGTAGAATTTCCATCGTATCCAGTTGCAACTGTTGAGCCGTGTCTAAATTTGCCCCCGTTTGTGCGATAAAGAGCAACATGCCGATGGCAAGACCGTAGGTGGCAAGTCTTTCACGCTCTACATGTCGCTTGTCTTTGTTGCGTTCTTCAAGTTTACGGATCGCTTGATTGCGATTTTCACGTACACGTTTTCGATGCTCACTATCTTCTCCTAACTCAAAATCAGCCAACATTTTGGAAAGGGCTGGAATAATTGGATATTTGGCTAAATAATTCTGCATATCAAACTGAATATGTTGTTTCTCAGTTTGATGATGAAAGCCCGAGTAAAAATAAAAATCTTCTTCATCTACAGATTGAAAATGCGCAGGAAAGTCATTTTCTTGTACAACAATACGATGAATTTCAAGAAAGACATTCAACAAAGTTGCATAAGTTTTTTGATGATCCTCTTTAGCGATTGGCAAAACAGGCACATCATAACGCTGAGACTGTACTTGCATCGCTTGACTAGAAATATCAATTTCATGACAATCAAATACATATGCAATCAGTTTGGCAACATAACGCTGATACTGCTTTGCGGTATGCGCAGCCAAGTTATCTTCATCAGTGTCCGCAAGCAAAGTCCGATCAACTAAATATTTGCTTTAACGACGATACGCATCTATCACACTGTCTTGATTTGATAAATCAAAAATTTTCTTTTGTTGATCAATCCAATCCAAAAACATCTTGATGATGGAATAGAACAACCCTTTTGATAGGTTCGATCCAGCCATTTGCAGTAGATAATCTGTAAAACATATTAAGAAATAGCGTCTTTTTTCATCAAAAGAGCCAGAGATTTCATCATTTGACAGCGTTTCACAGCATTCTCTTTGGCGAAAAAAGAATGTACCAATGTCTAAGGTTCTAAAAGAAAATGAAGCCGTTTTATCTTTGAGCACGAGTATTAGGCGCTCATGCTCAGTAAGCTGTTTATTGATATCGGTGATATGGACAAATAATGGAGTGCCTGTGAAATTCATGACAAATCTCCTGCTGAATTAACAGAAGACATCACATACTTCATCAAACTTGATTCATACTCATGCTGAATTTTACTACGCCATTCCAGTCGTGATTTATAATTCAAGTACTGTAAAGTGGTACTGATATTGCGATGACCCATCCGAGCTTGCACATATTCGACAGCTGTCATTGCCGAGTGACCTTCTGGCAGGTGTTGCAACTGACTTTCAAGCAGGTTCATACCAAAACTGGCACGTAAGTCGTGGAATTTGAAATTTTTAAATTGTGGATCAATTAGACGAATTTCAGGCAATAACACACCTTTTAAATAACTACGTACCGCTTCGCCTTCATAGAGTTTAAGCCTAGCCCCAAATGAGTCAGAAGTTTTAATCTTCTCGGTCAATTCTTGCTGTTCAGCTTTGCTTGTATAAAATGGTGTCCCTAATTTTGTGAGAAACACATAGTTTTCATCCGAGTCGCCATAGTTTGACTTTTGTCTACGCAGACGCGCTTGCTCACTATTGATATAAATTTTAAGATCTTGCACTAACCAATGCGGAATTAGCAGCGTCATCGGCTTTTGAAATTTGCTATCAATGCCTGTCCCAGCCCCAACAGGCAGACGGATAAAGCCATGATTATCAGGCTCACGATTAAATAAACACTTAATTCGTAAAGTACAAATCGTTTGCAAACGTGCCCCTGTGAATAAGGCAAGATAGAACATCAACTGATATTCACGTGATGATTTTTGCAGTGCTTTTAATATAACAGCCTGCTCTTCAACAGTAAGTGGGCTTAATTCACCACCGTCAATAATGGCTTCAGGGTTCGGAGCCTTGGCTGGAACATGAATCGCAAGATCATGCGACTTAATTGCCAATTGTCTACGTGCGCCAAATTCATTATCAACGGAAATATATTTATAGACATCTTGGAATGGAAGCCCATAGCGTTGATGATCAACCAAATTTTCTGTTATTAGAAATCGATAACAATTGATCACAGCATTAATTCGACTACGTGCCGAACTGGCTGAAATTAGACCTGCATTCGCTTGCTCAATCAGGCGAGTACGATATTTAAAAATCGCATTCAACTGTTTTAGTTTATGAAATTTCAAACAGTCCAGTTGTTCATCTTCTAAAAAGCGCTGAAAATCAACCAACTGATTGGCAATAGATGCAAATGTTTTAAAATCATACTGTATTGTTTGCTCAAGTTTTTTCAGCAAATACAGATTAAAGACGTCAGAAGGGTTGCCATCTCCCTGGATAATCACAGGGAATTCGAGATACGCATCACCATGTTTTTTGAACGCTGCATCATTTAAACGATCAGTTGCCTTTCTCAACGTCGATAACTGAAATTTTTTAATGGTCACGACTTTTGCTTTTGATTGGTAGCGTGACTGACCATTTTTAAGTTTAGTGCTCATTTTGAGCCTCCTGTTTATTAAAAAACAGGCAAAAAGTGACCTTGGGATAGGATTGACAAAAATGCCCCTATCCATCAAAATCGAAGTGTCTGGACGCCAATCAAGACATTCATAAAAGCTCATGTTCCCGCATGGGCTTTTATACTTTTTGCCGAATGAAAATAATTACTTTTTTGTCAATTCATTCTGTTCTTCCTTTCTTAATCGTTCCAATTCTGTAATAAAAAAAGCATTCATGGACTGATGTCTTTTCTTTGCCATTTGTTTGACCCAAAAAACTAAGTCTATGGGTAAACGTATATTCGTTTGTTTCATATGCATTAACAACTTGATAGCATATTGCTAACATAGCAATATGCTATCACTTATGTCAACTCTTTTTTTATAGCATAATGCTACTACTAAAATTTCTACTATTAGTGGAATGTATGGGTAAAAAAGACATTCAATTTAATCTTCGTATCCCAGAAGAATTAAAAGATAAAGTTGATGCTGCTGCAAAAGCCAATCAACGCTCTATTAACGCTGAAGCAACGTCTAGGCTTTATGATTCATTCGTCATGAATGACAATATCCAAGTTGAAGCGGCAAAAATCGTTGAAAATTTTTTACGATCACGCTCACCAACAGAACGAAAAAAAGTGGTCGCTGAGCGTTTAAATTTCGTATTAAGTGAATTAAAAAAAATTCATTATTTTAGGGAGTTTACAATTGCTGAATTAGCCTTTGAGATAGGTGAAGATACGGCTGATGAAGCTGAAGCATGGTTTAGAGCAGAGCTAGAACCCACCTTTGGTCAACTAGAGAAAATAGCGCAACATACTTCAGCGAATCCAAACTGGTTATTCTTCGGCAAACAAACCCCGTATAATATTCAACATATACGTTTAAATGAATATTTAGATCAAGATATAAAGCTACTCTTAGGTCCAGACCCAAGTAATGAATATTTATCTGCCTCAAAAGTAAAAGAAATAAAATTTATTCGGGAATTATCAGAAACAGGGCAATTAATTATTCTTAAAATTTATGATAATTACGCAGTTGAGACTTTTTATCCCCCATATCATATAAGTGATGTAAATGGTGTTGGTGGATATAACTCATTGTTATATTTTTGCTTATTGACCAAAGTACTGTTGCGATATTATAAATCTAAGGTGAATGTATATAGTCATCTGCTTTCAGAAGAGCAGTTTAAACTTATTTTGACTGGAACAGTTCACCCCTTAACAATTGCAGAAAAACTACATCATATTCCTTGGGTAGATGATTTAGCAGATAAGCTGCCTGATCGCACTTTAGATTATTGGGATGGTTTTGATGAATTAAGGGCAAGAGTATTGCGTGATTTCAAAGAAAAAGAATACATTCAGACAATTTGGAATGATCCTGAGTTGTATTTAAAACATCCTATTGAGCTTTAAAAAAAGGGATGACATTTTACTAAGTGTCATCCCTTTCTTCATCCCCATTAGTATATTCAAATAGATCTTGCATATTACAATCAAAATATTTACATAAGGTATCAGCGACTGAAAGTTCAATTCGTACTGCGCGATCATAGTAAAGACTTGTTAGCGTATTACGATTGATACCAGTCGCTTGAGCTACCTCACTTAGCTTTAAAATTTTTCGCTCACCCATCAAATTTGACAACCTACATCTAATCATAACAACCTTTAAATTAAAAAATTAACCCACAGAAGGTTAATTTAACTTGATGAATAACTTTTACTATGCTAATTTAACCTACAGCAGGTTATATTGTCTTATTAAAAACAAATTAGCCGTTCTAAATTTCATTATATAGTTTTTTAAGGAAGTTCAGCTATGAATAACTACTTTTCTCCAAAATTCTCTGTTTCAGAGGAAGTTCGTTCAACTGCTGTTGCTTTAATCAAAGAGTTTAATATTGACCGTACATTTGATTTAGCTTTGTTTCTGAATGTTAACCCCAATTTAAATGACCAAGATGCAACTTTAGCCTGGGTGAATTATTTTGAAAAAAATCAACATGATCTCAGTGACTTCAATCATGTTAGACGCCACTTCATGAAAAATTTTCCAAAAATTATGTTTGCAAATTTCAGTGAATAAAATAATCAAAGGGAGATATCAAATATCTCCCTTAATTTTTATAGCAATGTCACTTTGGAAGAATTAAAAAAATTGGGATTCAGATTGGCATTATGCTCAAATTTAGCGATGCCGTATGGAAAAGTTGTTTCTTCATTTTTACCTTCTCTTGATGCTTATGCTTGGAGTTATCAGATTGGAGCAATTAAACCAGAGTCACAAATTTATCAATATTTAATTGATAAATTACAATGTCACGCCAAAGACATTTTGTTTATTGGAGATACTCCTTTAGCTGATTACAGTGGTCCAACTGAATTTGGTATGTCAGCACGTTTAATTGATCGTAAGAGTGGGCAAAAGCTGGCAGATGTTTTAAACGACATACTTTAACAACTCATGGACGCCCCCTAATAGTGAATACTCACAGCTCCTCATCTTTCCATTTTTTAAGTTCTGCAATTCGTTCATCAAGCTCCAGAACCCATGCTGGTTTTATATGTGGCACATTTGGACGCTCAACACCTTGATGGTCAAAAAACTTATACACCTTTGCTGCCAACTTGATAAACGCCTGTTCAAACGTATTTGCCCAAACATCTAAACGATAATCATGATAATGCTCTTGGTATAATTTACCACCATCTTCTACTTTATTAAGATGTGAGCCAGTTTCTAAATAAATCACTAATTGCCCATTATCCTCATCATTATATGCACCGTGATAAACATTTTGGCAGTGCCCCCATGTATTCCAGTGCCATGATGGTACATCACCAATAACCGTCCAAAAAGCTGGGTGTGTATCAATAAAATGATAGGCTGTTAAAAAGTCTGTTGGATTTGCGAGATATGCTTGCTCATTTTCAAAGGCAGTCTGTAAAGCAGATTGTAAATGCTCAAATTTATTTTTATCGGTGTAGGAAAACAAACTACTAGAAAGATGCTCAGAGGTTTTAAAAAATAAACCACCACTCTCTTTATCCTTACCAAAATATTGATAGACCTCTGGTAGAATCTGTAAATCTGTAGGTTTGACATGATGGATCTGGTGTTGTACGTCTTTTAAGCTTTCGTGAATTGCTTCCATACGATCAGGGTAAGTGACGACAAGTTTCGTATCACGCAGTGATAAAATTGCTGGTTCAGTTATTTGGGGTAACTGTTCTAATAACCAGTCTGGTAATTGTTTTAATTCAGTCGGTTGCATTTTTAGTTATCCTTTTTTTAATAATTTCAACTTGTTACATGCGCTACACAACATAATTTGTGAAAGTTGATTGTAAGTTAGTCCATAGGAGTATATTGTCACTCAAGGGCTTCAACAAAAATTAAGAACAGAAATCAAGCCACTCATTGTTTCTATTTGATGAATTGGGATACCGCTAGTGACTCTATTTTCGGACGTTAAAAAAATCTTCATCGCAGCCTGATCACCACCTGTCAAAGCATGTAAAGCCTGGTATAGACGAATCAGCAACAGTGCTAATTTCCCCTGTTTAGAATTTGGATCTAATTCAGGTTGGTTTTGCAATTGAGTGATTGCCTCAACATCCATATCTAGCACTATTGCGAGCTGAGACTGACTAAGGGAAAGCAGTTTAGCAGCCCTAAGTACTGACTTTCCCAATACAGCTGCTGGTACTACCTGCTGTTCCAATAACGTCATAGCATCACCTCAAGCTCTAATTTTACTGATCAAGCCTTAAATCTAACAATATTACACAAATTACTAGATAAAACGATCATCTATTCCTGTTCGTAGCATACCAGTTATTCTTACTTGTTAGACGACCAGAAATAGTCACATAAGCTAATTTTGCCGACACCTGATGATTCATACTTACACCACGCCCTGCTGCTTCCAAGGCAAGTTTTTGATGAACAATGATGGAACACGAACAATAAATCGACCACTATATTAACCAAGGGGGCAGTTTTTAAATGCCGTTAGGGGGGCATTTTTACACTGCCGCTAACACAGCTATCTTCCTAATTTTTTAAAATAGGTTTCACATTTTGAAGCGGGGCCAAAATTATATTTTAAAGCGGTATTGGCTCTAGCTGTTGCATATTCAATACCTTGAATTTCACGCTGCTGAGCAAAAACTAGAATCGCAGGATGTAACTGTTCTGAGCAACTGGCATCGTTGGTAAAGTATTTTAAAGTCTTGGTATTGGAAAAATATATTGCAGCAAACAATCGCCCATCTTTAAACACAATCGCGGATGAAGCATCTAAAGTGCTTCCAGACCGACCTTCATAATACAGCGCCTCATCTGTTTTCAGTAAATATGGCGCTGAGTAATTGTCAAAATTAGATTGAAATTTTAGATAATCATGCTTTAACAATGTTTGAAGTTCTGTTTGGATTTTTGGATTCAAAACAATCTGAGGAATTGATGAAATATCTGAATATTGAATGAAGTCTAGTTCTTGAGCATGAGTAAAAACGGAGATTGAAAAAAATAGAAAAAGATAATAGTGATTTTTCATATCAAATTTATTATTTTTATGTCCATATTGACTTACTTATGGATTGTTCATTTTATATGGACACTTATGGAGTATCGATAAGAGTAAAACCCTTTTGAATTGATTTCATAACATTCTCCACAAATGTTTTTTAATTTAATTATTTAATAAAGCTATGTAGCTTGTTTTATAAACAGCACAAAACGTGCCAAGATTTATTATAGTGAAAATGATAGAAAAAACAGCACTTTAAAAAAATATTTTTATTTTTGTAAATACTATGTCTCTTTTTGTGTATAAAAGTGACAATTTGTGTCACTTTCCTACGTTTTATTAACCCAAAATAATTGGTGTATTGCTTAGTTCATTGGCACGGTCTACCGACTTACCTACATAAAACTCATCCATAACATTTCCGATCTCTTTTACACCCTCCGTCATGGCAGTCCTATACATCTCTTTTTGCATGCGTTGAATGATCCTTTGGCAAATTCCATCCCAAATTTTTTGCTCTGTCGCATTTTTAATGCCACGATCAATCACAATTTCTACTTGGCGTTCACACAAATTTAAATACAGCAAAACACCACTATTAAATTCCGTATCCCACACACCCAGTTCAGCAAAGAGCTGTTCAGCACGGGCACGGGTATTTTGATAATAGGCTTGGTTCGAAGGAATATGCCCTTCGATTACCACCTGTATTTCACCTACATGTCCATGTTCAGCTTCTGTCACCGCTTGCGCAATGGCCTGCTGATCTTGCTTATTAAAAAAGCGGTTTGCTGCAGGCATATAAAAGAAGTGCTTCAACCAACGTTTAAAACTTGGTTGTTGTATTTCCTGTGTTTTAGGACAGGTGACAATTTCTGTTGTTTCTGTTTTCGTTACCATGAACCTGATGCTCCCCCACCGCCAAAGCCACCACCTCCTCCGCTATAGCCGCCGCCACCAAAGCCACCACCTCCGCTACGGCCTCCACCGCCCCCACCACCAGCAAGGAACATTTGAAATAGGGTTTGAGCAATCGCGGTGATGAGTAGAAAGAAAATTGCCCCACCCATCAGCAAACTGGTGAGTAAACCTGCACCATTGACCAAACCCGCAACGGTAGCTGCAACAGCCGCGGTGGATGCACTTAAACGCTTACCGACAATAAAGGATGCAAAGATACCAATCACCAAAATAATAAGAACTGTGGTAAAAGTTTTTTCTTTGGCTTGCTGCTCGTGTAAGGCTTGTGCCTGACGCTCTTTCAACTCTTGGGCTGCTTGAGCTGCAACTTCAGGGTCTTGATTTAAAATATGGGTGATTTCCGTTAAGCCAGCATCGATACCTTGAGCATACTGTGCTTGCTTAAAATACGGTGTGATTTGATTACGGATAATTCGACTAACAATGATATCGGGCATAATGCCTTCTAGCCCATAACCGGTCAGGATTTGAATACGTCGATCATTCACCGCAATCGCCATCAAGATTCCATTGTCACGTTTAGCTGAACCAAGTTGCCATTTTTCAGCAATCCGCATGGCATAATCAAAAATATCTTCCTGCCCTGTTGTCGGTACAATCACCACCCCGATTTGCGCCTTGCCTTGTTCATGCAATTGCAGAATTTTTTGGCTAATCACTTGCTTTTCAGCGGCTGAAAGTAAATTGGCCTGATCGACTACCGGCTGATTTAAGGTCGGCAGTCCTCGAATGGATTCACCCTCTGCCATATCGTTGGCAATATTGGGTTGCTGAACTTTAGTTTCAGGTGGTGCTGTTATTTCTTTTTGCGTTGCTGACTGCTGATCTTTTAGAATTTTACCGACAACGACAGTTTCAGCATCTTGATCTGTTGCGGTAGCCGTTTCTGCATGGCTGAACCCAACCACACTGAGCAGACTCAGCAACACAACATACTGAAATATTTGTCGCCATAAAGCATTCTTTGGAGATCTAACCATCAGCATTCCCTCAGCCCGCTACGAATGTGATTAATTAAAATCAACTTTCGGTGCATTTTGTGCATTTTGGTCTGCACTAAAGTTTGGTTTCGTATCCATCCCAATCACTTTAGCCGTCATCACTTGCGGGAACTGACGTACGTATGAGTTGTAGTCTTGTACAGTGGTGATATAACGATTACGTGCAACTGCGATACGGTTCTCAGTCCCTTCAAGCTGTACTTGTAAATCTCTAAACTGTTCATTGGCTTTTAAATCAGGATAATTCTCTGAAACTGCAATCAAACGTGATAACGCACTGGTCATTTGCGCTTGAGCTTCTTGATATTTTTGGAAGAGTGCAGGATCTTCCAAAACTTCTTTATCAACTTTTAAGCCCGCAACATTTGAACGTGCTTGCGTCACTTCTGTCAGTACTTGTTGTTCATGCTTGGCATAGCCTTTCACAACATTCACCAAGTTTGGAACTAAATCAGCACGGCGCTGATACTGGTTTTGTACTTCTGACCAAGACGCAGTAACTGCCTCATCCTTCACTTGCAATGTGTTATAACCACATCCTGTGAGTGTTAATGTGCTTGCTAACGCAATCGCCAAAACACTATGTTTTATCAGATTCATGTGTCCAATCCTCTATTATTTATTTGTATTTGTTTAAATAAATCCATTCTATACGGAACTGCATCACTGTTTTGTTTATTTTATATAAATACAAAAAATTCATCCATCACACAGTGTGTCCTCTGAGTTAACCACACACTTTAACTCGGCAATTGAGTTTCAGCGACAAAGCCATCTAGATGATATTCATTGGCTAAACGCGTTTTCCAATAGGTCACGATTTGAGTGTAATCAATTTCACTCGGATGAAATCCTTTTTTGTAATAAGCTAGATATTCCGGTAACAATTGTACAAACATCTTCGCGAGCAAATAGACACCCAAAGCATTCCCCCCTACTTTAGGTAAACTTTTCTTTTTATCCTGTAAAAATAAACGCGTCGCCGAGTAAAAAGTTAAACTAGCAAAACCCGTGGTGACACTACGCATAATCAAACGGCGGATTTTATCATCACCATATACATGCTGATAAACATCAAAAGCCACTGCACGATGTTCAATTTCTTCAATCGCATGCCACACCCAAAGTTTCACCGCATCATCATCTAAAGTACTGAGTACTTCAGGATGCCTTAAAATATAACCACCAAGTAAAGCTGTGAAATGCTCAAATGCACAAGTAATGGCAAGCTGAACTTTTGGGTGCAAGTTTTTAACATGATGATCTTTACGTGCAAGCCAAGCTTGAAAACGATCTAAATTGTAATCCTCTCGTCGCCATGCATCATTGAACTCTGTATGTGCTTTAGAATGCATTGCCTCCTGCCCAATAAAAGCCGCAATTTGTGCTTGTAGCTTTTCATCCGTTACATGGTCACGCACATTGCGAACACTATGCACAAAGAACTGTTCACCAATCGGAAAAGTTGAAGATAACGCCGTGAGCAAATGTGACATCACTGGAGAATTTGCAAAATAATGTCGGCGTATCGCTTTCGGATTAAAAGTTAACCGACGTACCGTAATACCGATAGCTTTTGGGCGATTTTGATATGATTTTTGTGTCGTCACCTGTGTCATCCATTTTCTCGTTCTTTATGACCAAATCACATTATGTGAACGATCTCACAGAATCTAAATAGCCAAAATGCTTATTGAGTTTGCAGAATTGTTCAAATTTCATTCTCACCTAAAACAAACGATTGAATCTCGATAAAACAAAACCCGCATAGTGCGGGTTTTGTTTTAATTTAAGCTTATGAATTACAATAATTTAGATATCTAAATAATCTAAAATACCTTCTGCTGCTTGGCGACCTTCATGAATAGCTGTAACAACCAAATCAGATCCACGCACCATATCTCCACCTGCGAAGATTTTTGGATTTGAAGTTTGGAACTTATACTGCTGTTTTTCAGCAGCAACAACACGACCTGAACCATCAAGGCTAATGTTAGCAGCACCAAACCAATCTGCTGGACTGGTACGGAAACCAAATGCCAAAAGCACGGCATCTGCTGGTAAAATTTCTTCTGAACCTGGAACTGGCTCAGGGCTACGACGACCGCGACTATCAGGCGCACCAAGCTGTGTAGTCACAACTTTAACACCCGTTACTTTGCCATTTTCACCCACAATTTCAATCGGCTGACGATTAAATTGGAAATCCACACCTTCTTCACGTGCATTTTTCACTTCACGACGTGAACCCGGCATGTTTTCTTCATCACGACGGTAGGCACAGACAACGGATTCGGCACCTTGACGGATTGAGGTACGGTTACAGTCCATCGCGGTATCACCACCACCGAGCACGATCACTTTTTTGCCTTCCATGCTGATGTATTCAGATGGATCTTTTTCCCAACCTTGCGTACGGTTGACATTGGCAATCAAGAAATCCAGTGCATCATGCACACCAACAAGATCTTCACCCGCAAAACCACCCTTCATGTAAGTATAGGTTCCCATACCCATGAATACAGCGTCGTAATCAGCCAAAAGCTGATCAATGGTCACATCTGTACCAATTTCAGTATTGAGACGAAATTCAACGCCCATGCCAGAGAAAATCTCACGGCGACGTTTCATTACGTCTTTTTCCATTTTGAATTCTGGAATACCGAAAGTCAGCAAACCACCAATTTCAGGGCGTTTGTCAAATACAACTGGTTTCACACCATTACGTACAAGAATATCGGCACAGCCAAGGCCAGCAGGACCTGCACCAATAATCGCAACTTTTTTATCTGTCCACTTAACGTGTGACATATCTGGACGCCAGCCCAATGCAAAGGCTGTATCGTTAATGTATTTTTCAGCATTACCAATGGTGACTGCACCAAAGCCGTCATTTAGCGTACATGCGCCTTCACATAAACGGTCTTGCGGGCACACACGACCACAAACTTCAGGCAAGGTGTTGGTTTGATGACACAATTCTGCTGCTTGGAAAATGCGACCTTCTGCAATCAATTTTAACCAGTTTGGAATGTAGTTATGTACTGGACATTTCCATTCACAATACGGGTTACCGCAACCTAAGCAGCGGTGCGTTTGGTTTTTTGCAACTTCAGCTGTAAACGGTTTATAGATTTCCACAAATTCTGCTTTGCGGACAACTAGATCTTTTTTCTCTGGATCTTGGCGTGCTACATCCAGGAACTGAAAGTCATTATTTAGGCGCTCTGCCATGTCTCTCTCCGTGGGTAGGTGTAAGCATGTTTTGACTTACACCTGCCTATCAAATCTGCAGTAGTGGAATTATTGTGGATCAGCTTGAGTTGTTTTCAACAAAGTCTGCAAATTAGCAGCTTTTGGTTTCACAAGCCAGAATTTGCGGCTATAGAAGTCAAACTCGTTGCGGATCTTATACGCCCAAGCACTACCTGTTTCTTTAATATGTTCATCTAAGATACGGCACAAGAACTCTTTGTGTTCTTCCATCGATTCTGTAGAGATACGGTTCAATTCAATCAGTTCGTGGTTGTAATGGTCTACAAAGTCATTGTCGAGGTCGAGCACATAAGCGAAACCGCCTGTCATACCCGCACCAAAGTTATGACCCACTTTACCCAATACAGTCACGATACCACCCGTCATGTATTCACAGCAGTGGTCGCCTGCACCTTCAATCACAGCAAACGCACCTGAGTTACGTACTGCAAAACGCTCACCTGCTGTACCTGCAGCAAACAATTTACCGCCTGTTGCACCATATAAACAGGTGTTACCAATGATCGCAGTGTTTTGCGTTTGGAACGGTGAACCTTTCGGTGGGAAGATCGAGATACGACCACCTGCCATGCCTTTACCGACGTAGTCATTCGCATCACCTTCAAGGCTAATATGCAGACCACCTGCGTTCCATACACCTAAAGACTGACCAGCTGTACCATTCAGATTCACCTTAACTGGATGTGCTTCCATGCTCAGGTTGCCATAGCGTTTTGCAATTTCACCCGAAATACGTGCACCAATTGAGCGGTCACAGTTACCAATGGTAAAACCGTATTCACCGCCTGTACCTGCCTCAATCGCTGGAAGCATTTCTGCCACCATTTTTTCAGCCAATAAACCTTTATCGAATGGTGCATTGCCTTGTACTTCACAGTACTGTGCTTTGCCTTCAGCCGCAGGATGCGATTGAAGTAATGCGCTCAAATCAAGGTGTGCATGTTTTTCAGTTTCACCTGGAAGCATTTCCAGTAAATCTGTACGGCCAATCAAATCTTTCAGACTTGAAACGCCTAGCGCTGCTAACCATTCACGTGTTTCTTCCGCAATAAAGTGGAAGAAATTGATCAGCATTTCAGGCTCACCGATATAGTGTTCCTGACGTAAATGATCTTGCTGTGTTGCAACACCGGTCGCACAGTTGTTTAAGTGGCAAATACGGAGGTATTTACAACCTAATGCGATCATCGGTGTAGAACCGAAACCAAAACTTTCAGCCCCTAGAATCGCTGCTTTCACAACGTCTAGACCTGTTTTCAAGCCACCATCAGTTTGTACACGGACTTTGCCGCGCAGATCGTTCACACGAAGCGCCTGATGCGCCTCAGATAGACCAAGCTCCCATGGAGAACCTGCATGGTGAATTGAAGAAAGTGGAGAAGCCGCTGTACCGCCGTCATAACCAGAAATGGTAATGAAGTCTGCATATGCTTTTGCTACACCTGCCGCAATCGTACCGACACCCGGCTCAGAAACCAGCTTAACGGACACCATCGCCTGTGGGTTAACCTGTTTTAAATCGAAAATTAACTGTGATAAATCTTCGATTGAATAGATGTCGTGATGCGGCGGCGGAGAAATTAATGTCACACCCGGTACTGAGTAACGTAAACGTGCAATTAAGCCATTCACTTTACCGCCCGGCAACTGACCACCTTCACCTGGTTTTGCACCTTGCGCCACTTTAATTTGAAGGACTTCTGCAGAAGTTAGATATGCAGGGGTCACACCAAAACGGCCAGATGCAATTTGTTTGATTTTCGAGTTACGGATAGTGCCGTAACGCGCTGGGTCTTCGCCGCCCTCGCCTGAGTTCGAGCGACCACCAATGGTATTCATAGCGATTGCAATAGCTTCGTGTGCTTCAGGCGATAATGCGCCTAAAGACATCCCAGCCGAGTCAAAACGTGGCAGAATTTCTTCCACGGATTCAACTTGATCGAGTGCAATCGATTGATCTGTTTTCAGCTTGAATAAGTCACGAATCGTCGCGATTGGACGGTTATTCACTAGCTCTGCGTATTCTTTAAAGTCCGCATAATTACCAGAACGCACAGATTTATGCAGTGCATTGATCACGTCTGGGTTAAATGCGTGATATTCCTTACCGAATACAAATTTCAGCATACCGCCTTGATCGATTGGCTTACGTGATTTCCACGCCAAATCTGCCAATTTTTTCAAGTCATTTTCTAGATCAGAGAATGTTGCGCCTTTAATACGGCTCGGTACACCCGTAAAGCATTTTGCAACCACTTCATCAGAGAGTCCTACCGCTTCAAACAACTGACCGCCACGGTAAGAGGCAACAGTAGAAATACCCATCTTAGAAAGGACTTTCAATAAGCCTTTCTCAATGCCTTTACGGAAGTTCGCTTGTGCATGGATTGGGTCACCCAACAACTCGCCTTTCGCGATCAAGTCATTGATCACATCATATGCAAGGTATGGATAGATCGCAGTCGCACCGAAACCAAGAATCACAGCAAACTGATGCGCATCACGCGCCAAACCTGTTTCGACAATGATGTTGGCATCTGTACGTAGACCCACATTGATTAAATAGTGGTGAACCGCACCAGTTGCCATCAATGCATTGGCAGGTAAGAAACCTTGACGGATTTTCTTATCAGACAATACAAGCAATGTTTTTCCGTCGCGAATCGCTTGTGCAGATTCTTCACAAATACGCGCGATAGCAACTTCTAAGCCTTCATCTTCTGCATAGTTCAGGTCGATGTCTGCAATTTCATAACCTTTACGGCCAAGGGTACGAATTTGATGCATTTTCGAATTTGACAGTACTGGGCTTGAAATGATCAGACGATCTGCATGCTCTGGACCTTGTTCAAATACATTTTGTTCACGGCCGAGACATGTCTCTAACGACATTACGATCGATTCACGTAATGGATCGATTGGCGGATTCGTAACCTGAGCGAACTGCTGACGGAAGTAGTCAGACACATGGCGCACTTGACGTGACAATACTGCCATTGGCGTATCGTCACCCATTGAGCCCACAGCTTCCTGACCGCTTTCAGCGATTGGACGAAGCAATTGGTCACGCTCTTCAAAGGTAACCATGAACATTTTTTGTGAAGCTTTCAGGTCATCGCCTTTTAAGCCTTGTTCACATAAATATTCTTCTAGCTCTGGACTGCCTTGTACACGTACTGAGTTTTCACGTAACCACTGACGGTATGGACGCATACGCTTAAGGTGATTACTCACATCTTGAGTATCGAGCATTTTGCCGGTAAAGGTATCGATCACCAAAATTTGACCTGGACCGACACGACCTTTAGATACAACGTCTTCTGGTTCATAACCCCAAACACCAATTTCTGATGCCAAAGTGATGTAACCATTTTTGGTAATCACCCAACGTGCTGGACGTAAACCATTACGGTCAAGCATACAAATCGCATGACGACCATCTTGAATTACCAGACCTGCTGGACCATCCCAAGCTTCCATATGTTTTGAGTTGAATTCGTAGAATGCACGTAAGTCCGCATCTAAAGTTTCAACGTTTTGCCAAGCAGGTGGAACCAACATGCGCAGCGCACGGAACAAATCCATACCGCCACCAACAAGGATTTCCAGCATATTGTCTAAGCTTGAAGAATCCGAACCTGTACGGTTTACGATTGGATTCAGCTCAGTTAAACCCGGCAACAATGGGTTTTCAAATTTTGGTGTACGTGCCATCGCCCAGTTACGGTTGGCGGTAATGGTATTGATCTCACCATTGTGTGCTAAGTAACGGAACGGCTGAGCCAATGGCCAACGCGGTAAGGTATTGGTTGAGAAACGCTGATGGAATACCACGATATGTGACTTTAAACGCTCATCAGCAAGATCGGTATAGAAGTCAGCAATGGCTGCTGGCATCATCAAACCTTTATAGCTGATCACAGTTGAGCATAAAGTGGTTACATAGAAATATGGGTCAGCAGTCAGCTGTTGTTCTGCACGACGACGTGCCATCACCAACTTACGGTTGAATTCAACCTCTGAAACACCCATTGGGCAATTCACGATAATTTGTTCAAAGGCAGGCAATGACTGCATCGCGATTGAACCCAATGCATCGTTATTGGTTGGCACAACACGCCAAGCGATGACTTTACAGCCTTCGTCTTCGATTTCTTTGGTTAAAATTTGTTTTGCATGTGCGGCTAATGCAGGGTCTAGATTTAGAAATACCGTACCCACAGCAAAGATTTCACTCAATGTAATGTCACTGAGTTTTTTCGCTTCTTCACGGAAAAATTCTTTTGGCATAGCAAGGAGTAGACCACAGCCGTCACCGGTTTTGCCATCTGCGGCAATACCACCACGGTGGGTCATACAACTTAAACTATGCATTGCGGTTTTGACGAGATCATGGCTTGCATCACCCTGCATATGGGCGATTAAACCGAAACCACAGTTATCTTTAAACTCATCCGGTTGGTATAAACCTTGAGCGGGAGCTACAGTATTAGGCGATGGCATGTGCATAGCGTACCCTTCTTTTCTTTACAGCTCTTTCGAGCACTTAACAAACTAATTTCTTGTTGCGATTCGTCTTAACTTACTCACATGAATTGTTCTGTCGAGCAAAATTATTTCTTATTCACACCCTTAAGATAAACCGAATTCACCTTTGATGCATGAATAAAAAGTCAAATTTTCTGCTTTTGCAGTTCAGATCAGGGATAACGACTGGATTAATGACTTCGCACTTTTATCGAATCATTTTCGCGCCAAAACAGGGAGAAAAGTTCAATTTACGCACCAATTAAGCAATTTATATGCCAACTTGATGCATTTTACCCTAAGATGGCTGATTACAAGCACTTTTTAGTTATAACAAATAATTCAAATTGTTCTTTTTTTATTTTATGCACTTTTTCTGTGCAGTTTAGGCTTTTCCCAAGAGGTCTTGCGCTATTTTAGAACTAATTAAATGGATCGGTTACTTCTTGCTCTACTGGTGCAGGTTTTGGACGTGGTGCATCTACACTACTTTGTGATTTTTGCACATCAATCACATTCCCTTCCGCATCACGACGAGTCACCGTAGTACTTGTTGTTGCATTAGCTGGAGTTGTTACCGTCGTTGCAGCCGCTGCTTTTCGTGCGGCGATTTGAGCTTCATCAATTTTCGGTAAAGGTACAGGTTTTAATTTAACAGCATATAACTTTTGACTCGACGACATTTCTTCTGTGCCCAAGTCATTCACATATGCTTGATATTGTTTAAATTCCACAACTTCAGGTTTAATTGAAGCAGGCAAAGCGATGTTAAGGCTCGACATTGCAGCTTTGGCATCATTTTGCGACGAATATGGTCCAGTTAAAATGACGTATTGCTCAGGATGGTCTTCACCTGAAAGACGTAGATAAATAAATTTATGACGCTCAGGCTGCTTGCGTAAGAAACTTTTTAAAATATCTTCCTCAGAAACCCGAAATAATTCAACACCATAAAGTTTGGCAGAATCATTGATAAATTTAGTGCCGCGAAATTCTGGCTCATGTTGAGCTGTAGCAACCACACGGGTCGTCATATCAAGTGGACGTACTTCTTCATTTAATGCACCAAGATGGGACATTGCTGCCACTTTCTCTGGCTGAATTTGCAAATCCACTTCGGTTTCAGCTTGCTTTTCAACTTCAACCAATTCTTTGGTATCTGTAATCGCCCAGAAAACCAATGCAGCGAACAGACACACAGCTCCACCCACCAACCATGCGTAGTGATGAACTTTTTGCCATTGAGACTGCCGCGCTGCCATGATGTACCTACTCTGCCTGATTTGCCAAAATTGCCTGTTTCATTAACTCAACATCAAACTCTTTGGTGATGATGGCCTGACCTAATGATTTCAGTAAAATAAGTCGTAATTGCCCATTCAATACTTTTTTATCATGAGACATATACGCCAAAAAATCCTCTAGCGGAATTTTAGGGCAAACTATCGGTAATTGTGCACGTAAAATGATTTTTTTTGTACGTTCTAAATCTTCAGCAGTGATCCAACCCATACGCTGGGACAAATCTGCAGCCATTACCATCCCTGTTGCAACGGCTTCACCATGCAACCATTCACCATATCCTAAGTATGATTCAATCGCATGACCAAAGGTATGACCCAGGTTTAATAATGCACGTTCGCCTTGTTCTTTTTCATCATTGGCCACAATACGCGCTTTATGGGCACATGAACGATATACTGCTTCAGCCAACAAGGTTGCATCACCTGCAACCAATGCATCCATATGTTGTTCAAGCCAAGTCAAGAATTCAACATCACCCAACAACGCATATTTGATCACTTCGGCCAAACCTGCAGAAAGTTCACGCGCTGGCAAAGTTTTTAATTGCGCCATATCTGCAAGGACCACTTGGGGTTGCTGGAAGGCACCAATCATGTTTTTACCCAGTGGATGGTTAATCCCGGTTTTTCCACCAACACTTGAATCCACTTGAGAAAGTAATGTCGTCGGCACTTGAATAAAATACACACCACGTTGATAGCATGCAGAGGCAAAACCGGTCATATCCCCAATGACGCCCCCACCTAATGCCAAAACCGTACAATCACGGTTAAAGCCTGCTTCGAGTAAGGCATCAAAAATTAAATTCAAATGGTCTAAATTTTTATACTTTTCACCATCAGGCAAAATACATGTTGCAACGGTTTTCCCTAATGCCTCAATTGCATCTACATAATGTTTTAAATAGAGCGGAGCAACTGTGGTATTAGAGACAATCATCACTTGTTTACCCTGAATATAAGGCTCAAGTAAAGTTTGTGGATCGAGGTCACTCCCAATAAAAATAGGGTAGCGACGATCACCAAGTTCAACATGTAAGGTTTGCATGAATTTAACCTTTTTTAACGAGATATATTTTGTGAAACAATTAAATTAAAAATTTTTTGCGCAAGATCTCGCGCGGCACCTTGATTGGTTTCAATAATATAGTGCGCGACTTCACGATAAAGAGGATCGCGGGCAGCCAATAAATCTCGTAGCTTTTGCTCTGGATTTTCCACTTGAAGAAGTGGACGATTTTTGTCGCGGTAGGTTCGTTGTAACTGAATTTCCACCGGAGTATATAGATAAACAACAATACCACGTTGTTTTAAAAATTCACGATTTGGGGGCTGAGTCACAGCACCACCGCCAGTCGCTAAGACCAGTTGTTTCTTTGCAGTTAACTCATCAATGACATTCGTTTCACGACTTCTAAAGCCTTTTTCCCCTTCCTTTTCAAAAATCCAAGGAATCGTGGCACCTGTTTTACGTTCAATTTCATGATCACTGTCTAGAAATTCACGTCCTAACAATTCTGCTAAATGTCGCCCTACGGTTGTTTTTCCTGCCCCCATTGGCCCTACCAAATAGATATTTGGTAGGGTTTCAAACTCTTTGCTTGGCAAGGAGTCACCTATTTCTTTTGTTAAATTGAAAATATATTAATGATTTCTCGTAACACTGTCATTAACAATTCGCGGAGTAACAAAAATCAGGAGCTCTGTCTGTGCGCTAGTTTTCACATTATTTTTAAATAAGTTTCCGAAAACCGGCAAATCCCCCAAAAAAGGTACTTTGGTATATTGATTTTGTTGAATGTCATCAAAAATACCACCTAGGACCACTGTTTCACCATCACCGACTAAAACATTAGTCTCAAGTTTATTGGTATTAATTAAATAACCGGCCGCGGTTAATCGACCAACAGTATCCTTGTTAACTTTTAAATCCATCTGTACCCTCCCATCTGGCGTAATACTTGGGGTCACTTCCAGTTTCAAGTTTGCATCAACAAAACTTGTTGTCGTACCACCTTCAGCACTCCAACTTTGATACGGAATTTGATCGCCTCTTAAGATTGTTGCTTTTTGCTTATCACCCGTTAAAACTTTTGGTGCTGCTAAAACTTCACCGTGACCATCCGATTGTAAAGCTGTAAGTTGTAGATCAAGCATAAAGTCTGAAATTTTAAGCAACCCAAAACTAAAATTTCCTGCTGATGCCGTCCCTAAATCTACCGCTAAATCTAACTTTGGAGAATAATCTCCACCCCAAACATTTGATCCATTAGCACCACCACTTAAACTCGGATTATTACGCTGTATACCCCAGTTAACACCGAGTTCTCTCGAAAATTCTGTTTGAGCGGTCACAATTCTTGTTTCAACCATGACTTGTTTGACAGCAACATCTAATAGATCAATCATCTTACGAACTTTATCAATATTCTCAGATGTATCATTAACAATAAGTGTATTGGTCCGGTTATCAGAAACTACACTACCTCTTGGGCTCAGCATACTTTCTAATGCAAGTGATGTACCTCCTGCTGTGCCATTCGACTCGGCTCCTTTTCCATCTCGGGAATCTTCTAATAATTTTAAAATATCTGAAGATTTCGCATAGCTCAGCTGAATATATTCAGTTTGAATCGGCGCTAATTTTATTCGCTGTGCAAGTGCTTTTGCTTCATCATCTTCCGCTTTAATCAACTCAGATACAGGCGCAATCCAAATCACATTACCATTACGACGTTTATCCAAATTCTTGGTTTTCAAAACAATGTCTAGCGCTTGATCCCAAGGAACATCTTTTAAGCGAAGTGTAATATTTCCTTGAACCGTATCAGCAGCAACCATATTGATTTCAGTGAAATCAGCCAAAAGTTGCAGCACACGACGTACTTCAATATCTTGGAAGTCTAATGAAATTTTCTTACCGGTATAATGATTGGCAGCTTTAGGACGTAATGGATTCTTATCTTCCGGACGTTTCAAACTTACCGTTAATTTATTATCAGTTTGGTACGCCATATATTCATAGCTGCCCGTCGACTGAATGGTAATCACACCATTACCGCCATCATTATGTGCGTCCACCGTTGCAACAGGTGTTGCAAAATCATTGACATTTAAACGGCGAGTCAAATGTGCAGGTACTTTATTGCCTAAAGTACGGATCACCACTTTACTGCCTTGCTGTTGAACATCAACGGGAGTATTTCCACCGAGTAAATCAACAACAACTTGACCTTCACCATTAGAACCACGGTGGAAACCAATATTTGAGATGCCCTGTTGCTGACGTTGTGCTACAGGCTGTACATAATTTGCAGCTTGTGCAGAGTTGATTTTTAAAATAAAGGTATTACCTTCAACACGCGTGGTAAAAGCGCCAGCATTGGCTAAATTTACCGTTAAGCGCGCACGTTGTGCATCCGAACTCACATCCACAGTGCTCGCTTCAGCCGTTGCAACAGGAATTGAACTTTGTTTTAAATTTTGTTGTGCTTTATCAAAGTCTAAAACCAATCGTGATGGTTGATCGAGTTGATAAGCTTGTGGTTGCGGCGGCAAGCCATTAAACATCACGCGAATTTCAGTCCCTTGACCTGGAATTTGCATTGGTACCACATTGGTTACACTCACCTGAGCATTGGCAACTTGCATCATCGCCATTGCAACAGCCCCCATCGAAAACTGACGAAACACATGATTCATTGTATTGCCATCCCCAAAAATAAAATCTTGTACACTATTCTTCATTTTTATTCCTTTAAGCTTAAGGTGCTGGTCCAATTAATATGAGACTTCTAGGACGCTCTACATATCCTTCTCGCCCATCCGGAATAATCTCAATCAAATCAATTTGAGTCGGGGTAATATTTACCACTCGACCATGATTGAGCCCCATATAACTTCCACGTTGAATACGCTCAACTTCACCATCCGGCGTCTGAATCAAGGCTAAAATTTGCCCAGATTGGTTACGCATACTACCCTTCATATTCAGGGTTTCGAGTGCATAACTTTCCAAAGGTTGAGGCTGACGACTCAAGTTTGGATAAACACGCTTACCCGCCATGATTTTAAGTTCTGCTGCCAATGAACTTGGCAAGAACGGACTTTTTAATGAATGCGCTGCATAATTAAAAGTCTCGACAGGCACAAAATCTGGCGCAGGCTCAATCGCTAGTGGCGCTTGATTGCGTATATTTGCCATCTCTTGATTGACCACATCAATACGTGATTCACAACCTGCTAATACAAATCCAACCATCACAGAAAGTGCCAATTTATTCATTTTCATTTTGGAGCCTCCTGTGTACTTGCTGAATCTGCAGCTTTCGCAGCACTTTCAGTATTTCCTTCGTAACGATATGTTTTCGCAGAAATGACATAATCAATTTTTGGAATATCTGAGTTCTTTTCTTTATTTTCAGTTGCTGTAATCGTTAAATTATGCAAAGTCACAATCCGTGAAAGCCCGGCAATGCCACTAACAAATGAACCAAAGGCATGGTAATCACCCGTTGCTTCAATACGAATTGGCTGTTCCGTAAAGAACTCTTGCTTCACTTCAGGTTCAAGACGAATAATTTTAAATTTCAGTCCAGAATTCACGCCTGTTAAGTTGATATCTTCAACCAAACCTGGAATTTCAGTTTCTTTCGGCAATTGTTCTAATTGTTGATTAAAACGTGCTTCCATATCCTGCAACTGCAATTGATATTGTTGCAAATTACGTAGTTTTGAATCTTTTTCACGAAATTCATTCAACAAATTTTGTTCTTGTGCATTGGCACTTGAAATAGCTTCAATCTTGCCTTTAATCGCCAAGAAATAGCCCAAAATTGCCACAAGGATAATGATAAAAATCCAGCAGGTAATTTTGACTGAAATTGGCCAACTACCATAGTTATTCGGATCTAAGGTATTGAACTGCTGTACAAACTTATCAAAAGTCATTTTCTTTTTCGGAATGACAACAGCATCTTGATTCAATTGTTCAAATTCATCACGACTCATTTTGCAGCCTCCGGAGTTGGTGTTGCTGCAGTTTGTGCGTCAGATGTTTGCGCCGATGAAGCTGACTGTCCTGCATTTGCTGCTGGATCATTAATGGTCGGCTGCGCAATTTGCTCCAAATCAGCAGTCACAGTAAATGCACCATAAGATTCTTCTACGCGAGGAACCACTGACGTCGGCGCTTTGTCTTTTTTCTCTTCAGCCACAAGGAATGAGCTCATGAAGGCATTACGATACCAAGGTGATGCTTCCAAATTACGCAGTAAATCTGCAACAGTATTTGGACTTTCCGCACGCCCTTCGATCATAAATTTGTCGCCATTACGCTCAAATTTTGTGATGTACATATTGGCAGGTGTCACACGAACCAATTCATCTACAAGATGTACCGCGATTGGACGTTGACCTTGTAAGCCTTGAATCAGCTTCATGCGTTCAATAATGGCATTACGTTGTTCTTGCAAACCATCTAAAGACTTTAATTGAACATCTAAATTTTGGTTATGACTGATAATCAATTGGTTCGCTTGTTCTTGATCTTTTAATTTGTGATCAAAGTACAACCATGTTAAACCAACCCCAATTACCCCAATTAAAAAAGCCCCAATACAAAGTGCAATAAATTCTTTTTTTCGTTTCTCTCTTAGCTCATCACGCCAAGGGAGCAAGTTAATTTTTGCCATTAATCAAAACTCCTCAATGCTAGACCGCATGCCACCATGAGTGATGAGGCATCATTTTCAATTTTTTTAATATCAATTTGAGGTGAAAAACCCATTTGTAAGAATGGATTGGCAATCGTGACACGGTAACCCAATTTTTGTTGAAGTAGTTTTGCAAGCCCCGGAATATTGGCATTCCCCCCTGCCAATAAGATGTGGTCAATTTCGTTGAACTGTGAAGATGAGAAGAAGAACTGTAAAGAACGCGCTGCTTGTTGAACGACAGCTTCTAAGAAAGGTTCTAAGACTTCAACATCATAGTCATCTGGCAAGGCACGTGTTTTTTTCGCACGACCCGCTTCTTCGAAAGACAATGCATAGCGATTTTGAATTTCCTGTGTCAATTGTTTGCCACCAAACACTTGCTCACGGGTATAAATCACTTTGTTATTCTGCATAACAGATAAGGTCGTCATACTATGACCAATATCTAAAAT
Source organism: Acinetobacter sp. YH16040_T (assembly GCF_024605785.1). Classification (NCBI taxonomy): domain Bacteria; kingdom Pseudomonadati; phylum Pseudomonadota; class Gammaproteobacteria; order Moraxellales; family Moraxellaceae; genus Acinetobacter; species Acinetobacter sp. YH16040_T. The sequence goes on from NZ_CP094541.1 coordinate 3,078,626, forward strand.
ACCCACGGTATTTACACCCATTGGCAAAGTATCTGAGAAAACTTTAAATGCATTTTCAATTGCAAAGCTTTCTACATCGCCAATTTTTGGTGTCAGACCCGCAAGCTGAATAACTTCCGCACGCGCTTCGACATTTTCAATACGCGTAGCGACAAGTAGAACATTGACACGATTTGGATTGGATAAACGATCCGGCAAGACCTCAAAATCAAGGCTCGCTTCATCAAGTGGGAACGGAATATATTGCTCAGCATCATCACGAATCTGAATTTCACGTTCATCATCATTCATATCTGCGTCCATTTCGATGATTTTTGTAATCACCATCGAGGTTGGAACCGCCAAAGCTGCATTGGTCGTCTGTGTATTGGCCAAATTAATTGCGCGCTCTAAACAGTCACCGACAGCTTCCGGATTCAATATGTTCTTTTCAACAACACTTCCTTCTGGTAATGGTACCAAAGCATAGCTTTCTACCCAATACCGCCCACTCTTTACAGAAAGTTCCAAAACCTTAACAGAAGTCGAACTAATATCTACTCCTATTAACCCCTTATTTGGCTTACGATATAACCTGAGCACAATATAATTCCTATTATTTTTTTATCCCCAAAAAAATTAACCCACTAATTAGCATTGGTCTATAATTTTATACAGATACAATAACTCATCTAACAATCCGTATATCGAAAGGATATACTGACCACCAATTAGTTTGCCATTAGCTCTTATTAAAACTTACTTGTTATGAAAAAGCTATCTTGTTCAGGCCTTGTTCATCCATTTTTTTTGGCCATTATTATTATTTTGGTCGCAATTCCAATGGGTTTCTATGGCATGTATCTCTATATTGCCCCGTCTTTGCCTGAAATGTCCATCTTAAAAAAGGCTCCATTATTAAAACCATTACAGGTTTATAGTGCTGATAATGAGCTGATTGCAGAATATGGTGGCAAACTTTCGGTCCCTGTAGAGTACGACCAAATCCCGTCTCATTTCATTCATGGCTTTTTAGCTGCGGAAGATTCTTCGTTTTTTGAGCACAGCGGAATTAGTTTCAAAGGATTGGGACGTGCTGTCAGTGAAAGTATTACGGGTTCAGATGTGCAAACGGGTGGTTCAACCATTACCATGCAGGTTGCAAAAAACTATTATCTGACTCCAGAACGTACTTTAAAACGTAAACTGACTGAAGTTTTCCTTGCTCGAAAAATTGAACAGAATCTAAGCAAAGAAGAAATTTTAACGCTGTATGTCAACAAAATCTTTTTGGGCAAAAATGCTTACGGGATCGCTGCAGCTGCAAAAATTTATTATAACAAGAGCTTGCAAGATTTGAGTTTGGCTCAAATGGCAATGATTTCAGGCTTACCCAAAGCACCATCAAAATATAATCCTGTAGCCAACCCAAAACGTGCTTTAGAACGTCGTAATTGGATTTTAGGACGTATGTTGCAATTGGGTTATATCAATCAATCTGAATATCAAAAAGCGATTGCTGAACCAATTAATCTCGATATGCCTGACCGTGGGGTCAGCAATAAATTTCCCTATGTAGGCGAAATGGTTCGCTCAGAATTAGTCGAAAAGTTTGGTGAACAGGCGACTGATTCAGGCTATAAAGTCTACACCACCATCAACAGCCAACGCCAAGCCTATGCTGAGCAAGCTGTGCAAGATGGTCTTGAAGCTTACGATAGACGACATGGTTGGCGTGGTGCAGAAGCACATGATGAGCCATTAAAAAACTTTATTCCATATGCTAACACTTATCCTGCCGAAGTCACTAAAGTCAACAACACCAGTATCGAAGTGTTGATGCAAGACGGCAGTAGTGTGACTGTTCCATGGTCAGGTCTGTCTTGGGCACGTCCCTATCGCAATGCCAATAGTGTAGGCAATGCGCCAAGCAAAGCCTCACAAATTGTTAAAGTAAAAGATATTATTCGCCTACGTCCGAATGCTGATAAAAGCTCATGGGCTTTGGTGCAAATTCCAAAAGCGCAAGGTCAATTAATCGCACTCAACCCCAATAATGGTGGCATTGAAGCCATTGTCGGTGGTTATAATTTTTATCAATCTAAATTTAACCGTGCTCTACAAGGCTGGCGTCAGCCGGGTTCAACCATTAAACCCTTTGTTTATGCTTTAGCACTTGAACGCGGTATGACTCCATACTCCATGGTCAATGACAATCCAATTACGATTGGCAAGTGGACGCCTAAAAACTCTGACGGTCGGTATTTAGGGATGATTCCTCTACGCCGTGCCCTATATTTATCACGTAACACGGTCTCTGTTCGCTTATTACAAGTCGTCGGAATTGAACGTACTCGCCAATTATTTATGGATTTTGGCTTACAAGAAAACCAAATTCCAAGTAACTACACCATTGCTTTAGGTACCCCACAGGTGTTGCCGATTCAAATGGCGACAGGTTATGCGACTTTTGCCAACGGTGGATATCGTATTCAACCCCATTTTATTAGCCGTATTGAAGATGCTTATGGCAAAGTCATTTATCAAGCCAATCCTGAATATGCATGTATTCAATGTATCAATCAAAAGGACGAAGTTGAATCTGCAGATCCGACCACGCCGGATGATGAAGTGATTGAAGTCACCAATCAGGATAACAAGCCCGCTGAATCAAAAATTTCCGATACTGAAGCAGCAAACTATAAACAAGCTCAGCGGATTTTGAAGTCAAGTTCAGCCTTTGATATGGCGAACATCTTGCGTGACGTGATCCAACACGGTACAGGTCGTGCGGCTTTAAAAATTGGTCGCGGTGATTTAGGCGGTAAAACCGGTACAACCAATGATGCAAAAGACGCGTGGTTTGCTGGATTTAATGGAAAATTGGTCACTGTGGCTTGGGTCGGTTTTGACCAACCCTCTACTTTAGGTCGCCGTGAATATGGTGGTGTTGCAGCATTGCCTATTTGGTCAGATTTTATGGCGAAATCACTTAAAGGCACACCTGAAGCTTGGGTGCGTTTAGACACCCATGCCAAGAATCCAATCAACCGTAATTCGGCTAAAGCGACTCAAGGTCAACCTGAACAAGATCGTGCAGCAACGCCACCAATGGCTCAACCGCTGTATCGTCCTGCTCCTGTTGCACCGAAGCCTCAGGCTTCGCAAAATGATTTTGACGACCTTCCTGGGTCTACTGAAACCAATCTTGCACCGACTCGAACTGCGCCTCCGCCAATGCAGCCTAAACCACAAGGTGCAGAGCATAAAACGGACGCACTTGATCATCTCATCGATCAAGTTCAGTAAATACTGCATAAAAAAAGCCCTCAAACGAGGGCTTTTTTATCACTTCCAATGCATTATTTCTTTTTAAAGAGATAAATTTGATACTGCGCTTGCAACTCAAATTGTTCATTTTTTTCTAGAGCTTCTCGACGCTCAGCTTTCACTTTATAGGCATAAGGCGTCATTGCAATTAAGTTTTTGAGATCCTGCTGAGAAAGTGACATTTTCGCTTGAACCACTTGTTCACTTTCCAATTCAAAATCATTCGCCAGTTGTTCCACAAATTTATGCGGTTCATGTGGTTTTACTTCTTCAAACAAAGCTTCACGCATAGCATAAAGATGCTCTGGTGCAGGTGTAACCACCATCAAGTGCCCCTCAGGCTTTAATACGCGAAGGATTTCTTCTTTTGGAATAGGACTAAATAAACTCGTACACAAGTCAATCGAATGGTCTAATACAGGTAAGGTTGCCCCTGTCCCAACCACCCAAGTCACCTCTTTATTCAGTTTAGCGGCCACTTGTACTGCATTTTTAGCAATATCGACACCCACACACTGTAGTACTTCAGCTTGCATCGCATCAGTGTAATAGCCTTCACCACAGCCAATATCCAACAAGTTTTCAACCCTTAATTTTTGAATCAAAGCCACCACTGCCTGTTGCAAAGGTGCATAGTGACCTGCACTCAAAAACGCACGACGCGCCTGTAAAGATTCAGGCGTATCACCCGGATTTTTACTGTGTTTATGTTGAACCACATGTAAATTGACATAGCCTTGTTTTGCAACATCATAGCTATGATTATTTTCACAGCGCCATGTCCGCTCTGTGAGTTTCAATGCTTCACGGCATACAGGACACATCAACAGGTTCATCATTTACTCCACTATATTTTTGAAATAAAAAAACCGGCATCTGTGGGAGCAAATGCCGGTTTCGTTTATTTATTTGCTTAACGTAATTTTAAAGTCATTAGACCCAAAACTACCAGCATAATTGTGATAATCCAAAAACGAATCACCACCTGAGTTTCACGCCATCCCTTTTTCTCATAGTGATGGTGCAGCGGTGCCATTAAGAATACACGCTTGTTCCGCATACGCAGTGAGCCAATTTGCAAGAAAACAGAAATAGCTTCAACCACAAAGACACCGCCCATAATGGCAAAAACGATTTCTTGACGAACCATGACTGCGATCGTACCGAGCATCGCACCTAGAGATAAGGCACCGACATCACCCATAAACACTTGAGCTGGATGCGCGTTAAACCATAAGAATGCCAAACCAGCACCGATCATTGCCGCACAGATCACGACAAGTTCAGATGCGTATTTCACATAAGGGATATGTAAATAATCGGCAAAACGAACATCACCAGCCAGATAAGCAAATACACCTAAACCTGCGGCAACTAGAACGATTGGCATAATCGCCAGACCATCTAAACCATCGGTTAAGTTCACAGCATTGGATGCACCGTTAATCACCAAATAAGTAAAGACAATAAAGCCAATACCGAGTGGAATAATAGACAACGGAATGCTAATTTCTTTAAAGAATGGAATCAGCAGATCCAACATATTTGAGGTATGTACAGGGTTTGCTTGCTGTGTCGCAATCACATAGAGCGCAATACCGGCGCCTAACGATGCCACAGAAGTCCAAAAGAATTTCTTCTTCGCAGGTAGACCGGCATTATCTTTATAACGGATTTTAATCCAGTCATCTGCCCAGCCAACAGCACCAAAGATCACCATCACACCAAGTACAATCCATACATAAGGGTTTGAAAGATCGGCCCAAAGTAAGGTTGAAATCCCAATAGACAGTAAAATCAACACACCGCCCATAGTCGGTGTGCCCATTTTTTTGGCATGATTTTCAGGTGCAAATGAACTGACTGCCTGACCATATTTGAGAGCTTGCAATTTGCGGATCATCACAGGTCCAAGCAACAGACCAATGGCCAATGCCGTTAAGACACTGAGTAGTGAACGAAGCGTTAAATAACGAACAACCTGAAACGAGCTGTGATAACCCGCAAGCTGCTCAAATAACCATAACAGCATTAAAGTTTCTCCATCAATTCAGCCATCAAAGTTTCCATGTGGGTATAACGAGAACCTTTAAACAGGAAACTCATGGACTGAGGCTGATGTGTTTTGACTAGACTAATTAATAACGGTAAAGCCTGTTCTTGAGTAAGAAAGGCCTGTAATTTTTTACCATATTGTGTACTACGCGCGCCTTCTTGCACAGCAGGTGAAAACTCACCGACAGCAACGACAAATTGAAGACCAGAGTGTGCTACAAGATCACGTCCCAACATGTAGTGCTGCTGTGCAGCAGATGAACCTAACTCACCAATATCCCCAATGACCATGACTTTGATGCCATCTTGCTGCGCAAGTACATCAGCAGCAGCACGCATTGAGGTTGGATTTGCATTGTAAGTATCATCAATAAACAAATAATCTTTGTGTTGAATAAAGTTTAGACGGCCTTTGGCACCTGTCGCATGTTCAAGCCCCACAACGATATCATCTAAACTCACACCAATCGACAACGCGAAAGCTGCGGCTGCAGTGGCATTTTGCACATTATGCTCACCCGCAAATGGCAGTTGAACAGGACGCGAACCTTGTGGCGTATTTAAGATAAAACGTGAAGATTGAGCCTGAAGTTCAGTCTCAGTCGCAAAAACATCCCCGCCCTGACCAAAACTCATTACTTGCTCAGTTTGCACCGCTTGACGAATGGCATCTGTAAAATCATCTGCCGCAGGGACAATCGAAGTTCCTGTTTTCGCTATATGTGCATAAATTTCAGACTTGGCACAACAAATACCATCACGCCCACCAAACTCCCCCATATGAGCGGTGCCAATATTTAAAATACCGGCAACCTGAGGCTGTACCAAATTTGAGGTGTAATCAATTTCACCTTTATGACTGGCACCAAGCTCCATCACGGCATACTGATGTTCTGGACGTAACTCAAGTAACATCATCGGTACGCCAAGGTCATTATTTAAATTACCGCGCGTAATTAACGTTGGTGCAAGACGAGAAAGGATACTCCCGAGCATCTCTTTGGTCGTAGTTTTACCACTACTTCCTGTCAAGGCAATCACTTTTAAGGCTGGGTTTTGGGCACGACGAAATGCACCTAAATGTCCAAGTGCTAAACGTGTATCTGCAACCACCAACTGACAAATATCCACATCAACCGGATGACTGACAATGGCAATTTCACAACCCTTTTCAGCCACTTGAGCAAGGAAGTCATGCGCATCAAAGCGTTCACCTTTCAGGGCAAGAAAAGCGTCACCTTGCTCTGCATGACGTGAGTCGGTCAAAATTCGTTTTACAGAACCTGTCGGCGCTTGATTGTTATGCCAGTGACCTTGTGTCGCTTGAACCAACTGTTCGGCAGTCCATGGTTCTAACGGAACCGTACTGGTCGTTGAAGTATGCATATCTGTTTCCTATTGCGCTGGATAAGCCGAGTCAGTGTTGTGATGCTGGGAATCAATCGCTGATTTCACTTCCACCACATCATCAAACCAATGTCGAACACCATCAATTTCTTGATAGTTTTCATGGCCTTTACCAGCAATCACCACAATATCACCCGCTTGCGCATGGTTGACTGCGAATTTAATCGCTTCACGGCGGTCATGGATTTCATGGACAGTTTTTCCAGTAAAATCAATACCAGCCTTCATATCTGCAAAAATTTGTTCTGGGTTTTCAGTACGTGGATTATCCGAGGTAATCAACGCAACATCTGCATGGTTTAATGCCGCTTGTGTCATCAATGGACGCTTACCACGGTCACGATCACCACCACAGCCAAACACCGCCCATAACTGTTGCGATACATGACGTTTTAAAGTCTGTAACACTTGAACTAAAGCATCTGGTGTATGTGCATAATCCACCACAAACAGGCGTTCATCATCACGAATCACTTGCATACGACCCGGTGCACCTTTTAACTCGGGCGCAGTTGCGATCAAGGCAGATAAGTCAAAACCCGCTTGCTCCGCTGAAATTAAGCTCGCCACAATATTTTCAATATTGAAGTGTCCCAATAATGGACTTTGCACCACAAATTCAGCTTGAGCAGTACGCAATTTAAATTGTGCGCCCGTTAAGCTGTATTGAATATCCGTCACTTGATAATCCGCAGCCTGACGCGTTGAATAAGTCAAAATTTTAGGCTGAGCCGGGTTTTGGCGTGCGGCATTCAGCATCACTTCTGCATGTTCATCATCGAGATTGATGACTGCAACTTTGAGCGATGGAAACTGAAACAAACGTGATTTCGCTTCAGCATAGGCTTCAAGGGTTTTATGATAATCCAAATGGTCACGACTTAAATTGCTATAAGCGGCAATTTCAATTGCACAGCCATTTAATCGACCTTGTTCTAAGCCATGCGAACTTGCCTCAATGGCAGCAAACTCTGCACCTTCAAGTGCATAGGTATGCAACGCATTTTGCATATGTAACGCATCTAAAGTGGTGTGAGAAGAGGCTTCTAAATTCGGTAAAATTCCGTTACCAGTGGTTCCCATCACTGCACATTTTTTGCCTTGCAGCATGATTAATTCAGCGATTAAACGAGAGATCGTGGTTTTACCATTGGTACCCGTCACTGCCAAAATTCGTGCAGCTTGAGCTGGTTGAGTCGCCTGTAAATATTGCTTTTGCCACTGCCCCATCAATTGACGCACATCCGCGATCACGACACTTTGATCCAAGCCCAAATCAGTTTCTGAAATGACTGCCAACGCGCCATTCTCTAACGCTGCACGTGCAAATTGTGCTGTTTTTTCAGGTTGCGAAAACGAAGTCAGGGCAATAAATATTTGCCCTGCTGTAATTTTGCGACTATCCAGATTGAAGCCCTGAAAGGATTGCGACATCCATTCAGCGGGCTGTTCAACGGTGTATAGATCTTGAAACGTAATTTTCATTCATCACCTATTACTGGATCTTAGGAGTGTCTAAAGGTTTATCTAATGGTACGTTCATTAAACGTAAAGATTCTTGCATTACACGAGCGAAAACTGGTGCAGCCACCAGACCACCGTAATACTGACCTGTTGGGTTTTCCACCACAACAATCATGGCCAAACGTGGATCACTCACTGGTGCGACACCAGCAAAGAGTGCACGATATTCTGAAGTCGAATAACCTTTACGGTCTGCACGTAATTTATGTGCTGTACCAGTTTTACCTGCCACGCGATAACCCGGAATATTGGCTTGACGTGCCGTACCACCCGGTAAGGTCACCGCTTCCATCATTAAAAGCACTTGATCAGCAATTTTAGGGTCAATCATCTGCTCACCTTTCGGCTTTTCCTCAAGCTTGTACAAGCTCAGTGGCATTTTGACGCCCTTGTTGGCAATCATGGCATAAGCATCAGCCAGTTGGAGCACTGTAGCGTTCAAACCATAACCATAAGCCATGGTTGCTACTTCAGACACATTCCATTTGCTCTTCGGCAAAATCAGACCAGCACTTTCGCCGGGGAATTTCACGGCTGAACGTTGACCAAAGCCAAGACGTTGATAGAAGGTCGGTAATGTTTCATAAGGGAGAGATAAAGCGATTTTTGCCACACCGACGTTAGACGATTTTTGAATAATGCCGCCCAAAGTCAGAGGGCCATAGTTATGCGTATCTCGAATAGTATGATTCCCAACGCGCATTGAACCTGGTGTGGTATTTACCACCGTATTTGCCGTGTATTTACCGCTTTCCAACGCCATTGCCACGGTCATTGGCTTCATGGTTGAACCCGGCTCAAAGGAGTCAATTGCACCACGGTTACGCATGGCATCTTTATTTAAGACACCTTTTTTATCATTTGGGTTGTAAGACGGCCAAGAGGTCATCGCTAAAATTTCACCCGTTTTGACATCGACAGCAATCGCTGTGGCAGAACGTGCATTATTGGCTACCCCGGCTGCAGTCAACTCACGATACATAATGTATTGCAAACGTGAATCAATACTCAGCGTGATATTTTCACCCGACTCAACTTCTTTCACGATCTCAGGGTCTTTAACGCGGTTGCCTTTTTTATCTCGGACAATTTGCTGCGCACCATCTACGCCTGCAAGACGTTCATTCAATTGCATCTCTAAACCTTCGATGCCCATACCCTCACTATTGGTTAAACCAATAATTTGTGAGTTTGGCTGAGGCTGTGGATAGTAGCGCTTATAGTTTTTCTCGGTATATACCCCCTGAAAGTCACGTTTCATGATCAATTCAGCTTGTTGTGGTGGCACTTCTTTCTTTAAAACTAAATAACGTGAACGTGGACGCTCATTCATTTTGCGTCTCAGTTCAGCACGATCCATCCCTACAGCATCAGCGAGTTCATCTAAATTCAGATTTTTATCTGGTAATTGACGTTTTAACTTACGATTGTTTGGATCTTTAGCCAATTCCGCCGTAATTTCTTCAAAGAGTTTTTTATTGTCAAAATAATCACGTGGATCGATCACGATTTTCATGATCGGAGTACTAATGGCTAAAGGAACGCCGTGACGGTCATAGATTACACCGCGCATGGCTTTTAAGGTTTCAGTTCTTAAAATTTTGGCATTGGCTTTATTTTGTAAAAAGTCTTTATTGATGATTTGTACATAAAAAGCCCGCCCGACCAATGCAATAAAGCACAGTAAAACCACCGCCCACATCAAGTGATAGCGCCACATCTCCACCGAAATGGCTGTACGACCAGTAACAGACTGCTGTTTTTTACGCGGAGTTTGTTTGTTTCTCTTTTCAACCATGTGACCGGCAGCCTATTTTTTCTGTTCTGGAGTTTGTGGCAATGAAATAACAACGGTTTGTGCAATAGGAGGCGAATACATCCGTAATTGGGTAACTGCACGTGTCCCAATTTGGGCTGTTGCACCAAAAGTTTGTTGTTCGATCAGCAAACGTCCCCATTCTGCGTTGAGGTCATCCCTTTCACGCATATAGGTACTCAATTGACGATAATCTTGGCGATATTCAAAGACTTGAAACACCACCATAATCGCACTCACAAAAACCAAGAGCAATAAAATGCCGTATGTAATGATTTTCTTTGACTGCGATTGATCAGAGTTTTTTTCGATTGCTTCGGTTTTCATTCTTTGCCTTTTAAGCTAAACGCTCTGCCACACGAAGCCAAGCACTACGAGATCGTGGATTGGCTTTAACTTCTTCTTCACTTGCTTTAATTCGTGACACTTTTTTTAAGCGGCGGGTATCTTCGCGTTTTTGTGGTAAACCCCAGCCTGTGTCTTCTGCAAGTGTAGATTCTTTTTGAATAAATTGTTTAATTAAACGATCCTCTAAAGAGTGGAAACTGATCACTGCAAGAGTGCCTTCAGGTTTCAGCATATCCACCGCTTGAGGTAAGAAGATATCAATATCGTCGAGTTCTTTGTTAATAGCAATACGAATTGCTTGGAAAGTTCGTGTCGCTGCATGTTTATTTTTTTCCCATTTCGGGTGGGCAACTTTCACGATTTCAGCCAATTGAGCTGTGGTTTCAATATACCCTGCCGCTTTAATCGCTTTGGCAATACGGCGGCTATAACGTTCTTCACCATATTTAAAAATAATATTGGCCAAATCTTCTTCTTCAATATCAACCAACCACTCTGCGGCTGTTGGGCCTTGTGAGTTGTCCATACGCATATCAAGTGGGCCATCTTTCATAAAGCTAAAGCCACGTTCTGCTTGGTCTAGCTGCGGAGATGACACCCCTAAATCCGCCATTATACCGTCGACCAAATCGATACCACGACTACGCAGTTCTTCTTTTAAGTCTGCAAAACTGGCGTGAATAATTTTAAAACGCGCATCTTCTTGTTCTAATTCTGCTGCAACGGCCAATGCTTGTGGGTCTTTATCAAAGGCATAAACACGTGCATTTTCATCTAATTTAGACAGTAATAAACGTGTATGACCGCCACGCCCAAATGTGCCATCTACGAAAATTCCTGTATTGCGATCTGCCAGTAAAGCATCAACAGTTTCATGAAGTAATACAGAAATATGCGACATAAGGGTTCGTTCAACACAGCTAAAAATGTAACTGCACATTATTACCTTGTTTTAGCAAAGCTCCAAACGTCTTTTTGTACAGAAATATTACTTTCCATAGAGAAAACCGTTTTTATTTTTTGCCATCCATTAAAAAACCTCCCGAAGGAGGTCTTTGAACATCTCAAATCATAGATTTCGATGTATTAGCGCTTGTTATTGTAGATCTGATCGAAGATCGCACCATTCACAAAATGTGTTTGTTGAGCTTTTGCCCAACCACCAAACACTTCATCAATGGTAAAGGTTTTTAATGGCGGGAACTGTGATTTATATTTTGCTAAAACTGCTGCATTACGTGGGCGGTAAAAATGACGAGCTGCCATCTCTTGACCTAATGGAGAATAAAGATAATTGATATAGCCTTGAGCTAACCATTTATTACCATTTTTATCGACAGTTTTGTCTACGATTGCCACTGAAGGCTCAGTCAAAATCGACATCGATGGATACACGATATCAAATTTGTTTTTACCCAAAGTTTTTTGCGTAACTAAAGCTTCGTTTTCCCAAGTCAATAACACATCACCAATACCACGTTCTGCAAATGTAGTCATCGATGCACGTGCCGCAGAGTCCATTACTTTTACGTTATGGTACATCTTACCCACGAAATCTTTGGCTTTCGCTTCATTACCACCCGGCTGTTTCAAAGCATAACCCCAAGCTGACAAGTAAACCCAACGTGGGAGACCGCCAGTTTTCGGGTTCGGGGTAATAATTTGTACACCCGGTTTGGTTAAATCAGACCAATCTTTAATATGTTTCGGGTTGCCCTTACGCACCATGAAGACAATCGTTGACGTATATGGCGCTGAGTTATGTGGAAACTCTTTTTGCCAACCCGGCTGAATCTGTCCAGACTTTACAATTTCTTCGATGTCATTGGCCAATGCCAAAGTCACGACATCACCTTTTAAACCGTCAACCACAGAACGGGCTTGTTTACCTGAACCACCATGTGATTGTTTAAATGCAACCGTTTTACCCGTACGCTCTTTCCAATATGCGCCAAATGACTTATTAAATTCGTCATAAAATTCACGCGTTGCATCATAAGAAACGTTTAAAAATTCACGATCAGCAGCCTGAGCAGACGCTGAGAAAGCAACACCAGTGGCAAGCAACGCAGCACTGAGCCACGCCTTAAATTGAGTTTTCATAACAGCCAGCATAAAGTTATATTCAATACTGCTAAATATATGAAATAAAGTCATAAATCGCAATTGCAGCAAGTTTAGACGTCTTGCTGGATACAGCTAACGTAGCGAATTTAATTGTTTGTTTTTCATATTAAAATACACAAAAACAATCTACTTATTCTCTATATATAGATTTTTATGCATTACATATGCAAAAAAACGGATAACCCCAATTATCCGTTTTTACACCAATCAACTTTATTTGCAGACTTACTCTTTATTCTTTTCACTATAGATTTGATCGAAAATCGCACCATTCACAAAATGTGTCTTTTGCGCTTTTGCCCAACCGCCAAACACTTTATCAATGGTAAAGGTTTGAACTTTCGGGAATTGAACAGCGTATTTTGCTGTGGCTTTTGCATCGCGAGGGCGGAAGAAATATTTACCTGCCAGCTCTTGGCCCTTAGGTGAATATAGATAGTTTAAATAACCCTTCGCCAAATTTCGATTACCATTTTTGTCGACGGTTTTATCTACTACAGCCACCGAAGGTTCAGCTAAAATCGAAATAGACGGATAAACAATGTCATATTTATCTTTGCCTAAGCCCTGAGTCGCTAATAGTGCCTCATTTTCCCAAGATAGTAAGACATCTCCAATGCCACGCTCAGCAAAGGTCGTGAGTGAACCACGTGCACCAGAATCCAATACTTTGACATTGCTATAGAGTTTTTTCACCAATTCTTTGGCTTTGGCATCATTTCCACCCGGTTGTTTTAAAGCATATCCCCAAGCTGATAAATAGATCCAACGCGGTGCCCCACCTGTTTTTGGATTTGGCGTAATAATTTCAACACCCAGTTTGGTCAGGTCATTCCAATCTTTAATTTTTTTCGGGTTGCCCTTACGCACCAAAAATACGATAGTTGAGGTATACGGCGCAGAATTATGTGGAAATTGTTTTTGCCAATTTTTATTGATTTGTCCAGTCGCCACAATTTCATCAATATCATTGGCCAATGCCAAAGTGACAACGTCTGCTTGTAAACCTGTTGCCACTGCACGAGCTTGTTTGCCAGAACCACCATGTGATTGTTTAAAATTAATCTCTTGTCCTGTACGTTTTTTCCAATATTGTCCAAATTCTTGGTTATATTCCTGATAAAACTCACGTGTTGGGTCATAAGAAACATTTAAGAAATCTTTTGCGGCATACACCTGTACCGCCACCCCACCCAACAAAGCGAAAATTCCCGATGCTATTATTTTTTTCATCTGCTCAAACTCAAATTGATATTGAGAGCACTATATAAATCAAAAATAACTTTAACAATCAGATATCTATAATATAAATTCAAATCTATTTCTGTTTTAAAGATATCTAAAAATAACGTATTTAAAGCTTTAATTCTGCTAATACAGCAACAATCAGAAGCGATCTCCATGCTATCTTCATAGTTGTTTGCTAAAACATCCGAAAATCTAGAGAAAACAGTCTATTTAGGTAATCCTAGTACAGACTTTTTTAGTTTTTTTGTAAAAATTGTGACGTAGTTCTACTTTTTAATTACGAAAGATGGTTAAATCGTAGTCTAAATATTAAAACTATTTTGCAAATAAAAAGTTCCATCACCAAAACTAGGGGGAGATTTGGACATGAAATTTTCATACGCACTATGCCTAGGCTTAAGTTTAAGCGTGACTGCACAGACTGGATTTTGTGCTGTAACCAGCACCGCATCGAATAACAAACTTACGATGCCTGCTGAACGTACCTCATTGATCGAAAAAGCGATTAATCAGCAAAAATCTGAAGGTAAAGGCCGTACAGATGATAATTTAAAAGTACTTACGTCTATTAAAGCTGCACCGACTCAAAGTTTCTTTGCATCACAAAACCAAAGTTTTTCTCGTTTTGTTCAAGCCATTTTCTCTGGTAGCAACTCATAACGACATCAGTATATTGATGCTGCCCAAGCTATTGTTTTAGACCAGTTCCCCCACTGTCGTCTAAAAAACACTAAAAACGCCTGATCATTCAATGTTGAATTAAGCATTAAGTGATCAGGCTTTTTCGTTATAATAGATCCCAATTTACATTCTGATTAAAAGCTGATTATGACTGTTCGTACTCGTATCGCACCTTCTCCTACTGGTTTCCCGCATGTTGGGACTGCTTATATTGCATTGTTTAACTTATGTTTTGCGAAGCAACATGGCGGTGAATTTATTCTTCGTATTGAAGATACAGACCAACTGCGCTCTACCCCAGAATCTGAAAAAATGATTTTAGATTCATTGCGTTGGTTAGGTTTGAACTGGTCAGAAGGTCCAGATGTGGGTGGCCCTCATGCGCCATATCGCCAATCTGAACGTATGGACATTTATAAACAATATGCGTTGGAACTGGTTGAAAAAGGTCATGCATTCTACTGCTTCGCAACAGCAGAAGAACTCGATCAAATGCGTGCGGAACAACAAGCGCGTGGTGAATCACCGCGTTACGACGGACGTGGCTTAAAACACACTGCGGAAGAAGTGGCGCAGCGTTTGGCTGCTGGTGAACCGCATGTCATTCGTATGAAAGTGCCTGAAGAAGGGATTTGTAAATTTAACGATTTACTGCGTGGCGAAGTCGAAATTCCTTGGGCGCAAGTCGACATGCAAATTCTACTGAAAACCGATGGTTTACCGACGTATCACTTGGCAAACGTAGTTGATGACCATTTAATGGAAATCACTCACGTGATTCGTGGTGAAGAATGGATTCCCTCTGCGCCTAAACACCAATTATTGTACAAATATTTTGGTTGGGACATGCCGGTGCTTTGCCACATGCCGCTGTTACGTAACCCAGATAAATCAAAACTGTCTAAACGTAAAAACCCAACATCAATTAACTACTACAAAGACATCGGCGTTTTACCAGAAGCCTTGTTGAACTACTTAGGCCGCATGGGCTGGTCAATGCCGGATGAAAGTGAAAAATTCACTTTGGCTGAAATGATTGAACACTTTGACATTCAACGTGTATCACTAGGCGGTCCAATCTTTGATGTTGAAAAGCTAAACTGGTTAAATGGTCAATGGATTAAAGGTTTAACACCGGGTCAATTGCTCGATACCCTACTGGCTTGGAAATCAGATCGTAATACCTTGGAAGAAATTGCTGCTGCGATTCAACCACGTATTAATTTATTGTCTGAAGCAGTGAATTGGGCAGGTTTTTATTTCAACCAATTCCCAACACTCAGCAAAGAACAGTTTGAAAGCAAAAAATTGACTGAAGAACAAGTTCGTCAAAGCCTTCAATTTGCCATTTGGCGTCTAGAAAGCATGTTCACTTGGAACAATGACACTGTCAGCCAAACGCTTATGGATTTGGCGAACCAAATGGACATTAAACTTCGTGACTTCATGCCAACCTTCTTTATTGCTATTGCTGGTTCGACATCTTCGACACCGGTTATGCAATCGATGGTAACCATTGGTCCTGATTTAACCTTTGCTCGCTTACGTCATGCGCTTGAAATTGTGGGCGGTCCGAGTAAAAAAGAAACAAAAGCATGGGAAAAACTCAATGAAAGCCTAAAACTGCCGAAAAATGATGCAGTTGATGAAGCTTAATTGATTTTTTAGTTGACGGATGGGCGTTATCCCCCTAATATAGCGCCCATACCGAGAGATGGTGTCAACCAACTCTAAGTTGCCTCAAATTGTCCCTATCGTCTAGAGGCCTAGGACATCGCCCTTTCACGGCGGTAACCGGGGTTCGAATCCCCGTAGGGACGCCATATTCAAGGTGATGCAAATCATCTTATAAAAAACCCAAGCATTATGACTTGGGTTTTTTATTGCCTAAATTTTATCTGATTTAAATTTACGGTATTTTTGCTTTCTGCGTCATTCTGATTAAAATAAACCATAGATTAAAATTATGGAGTTGCAATGCAATACCGTTGCCCTAAATGTCAAAGCCCTAAAATTATGCCTCTTGCGCAAGCAGGCCAGCCTGTTGCTCGTCCTGTCGTGCCTAAAAGCCTGATTATCCTCATCCCTGCGGTATTTATTCTTTTACTGTTGGTGATTATCAGCATCGCAATGTGGATTTTTGGTGACGGTGCAGGTACTACATTACAAACTGCGACTGTTGTTGTATTTATTGCTTGCTTGATTGCAGGCTTCATGTTCTATCGCGACCTGCCAGATTTTAAAATCTCAATGCAAGGTTTTATGCAATCACAGAAAAAATGGAAATGCCGCGAATGTAATCATGAGTGGGAAATCTAAACAGGCCATTTAAATCACATCAGCATTAGTGCTGATGTGGTTCATCATAAGAATGCGCGTGATCATCTTGAAGGTGCTCATGTGCATGATCAGACTTTTGGGTGTGTTGGTGTACCACACATTCATCTTCTTCGATTTGCAATGTCATCTCCGTGATTCCATGTTCATGTTGCAACATTTCAATCGCCTCAAAATACAAGGCATTACGATCGGCTTCAGGTGCAAAGAGATGAACCGTCAAATGCACATTCTTTGACGTTATTGCCCAGACCTTTAACTGGTGAATGCTCTCCACCCCTTTGAGTGCCAATAAATCATTGCGTAACTTTTCTATGTCGATTTCTTCAGGCACGCCTTCCAATAAAATATTGATACTTTGTTTGAGTAAAATCCAAGTCCTTGGTAAGACCCAAAAACCAATGAGCACCGCTATAAGGGTATCGACCCACATCCAGCCCGTAAAATAAATAATCGCCGCGCCAATAATCACACCCACCGAACCTAAGGCATCACTCAACACCTCTAGATACGCTCCTTTCACATTCAAGCTTTCTTGCGAACTGGAAAATAAAATACGCATCGAGATTAAGTTAATGATTAGACCGATGACGGCCACAATCATCATGCCCATACTTTGAATTTCCGGCGGCGTTGAAAAGCGCTGATAGGCCTCATACAAAATATAAATCGCAACCACAAATAGCATCAAGGCATTAAACAAGGCTGCCAAAATTTCAAAACGCTGATAGCCAAAGGTACGTTTGTTATCAGCAGGAAGCTTGCCAATTTTGATCGCGACCAATGCTATGGCAAGGGCTGCAGCATCGGTGAACATATGTGCCGCATCTGACAATAGCGCCAAACTTTGCGTCATAAATCCAGCAATGACTTCAACAATCAAAAATGTCGTGGTCAGTGCTAAAGCAAAACTTAATTTTTTGACATTCCCTTCTGTGACAACGGCATGGCTGTGGTCATGCCCATGATGCTCACTCATTATTTTCTGACCTTTATAAATTATATATTCTTCAGTCATGAGCTTAACAGGTGCAGCAAACGTAATAAAATTACATCATTCAACCTTCAGTATTACGTTTTACTTTCAAGCTTAAAAACTGCTTTTTCAGCATCCTCTTTCAATTTATTCAAATTAATTTTTCGCGATCTAGATGACTGAAATTACTTTTGACATCCTCACCCCCTTAAAAGAGGGTGATTCCTACAGCTAGACGCTTATGCCCAAGCGCAAGAATGTTTAGAGCTGAGTTTATATCTCGATCATGAGCTGTACCACAGCTCATGCACTCCCATTCTCTTATTCCAAGATCTGTCTTACCTTTTGGACTACTTGAGGTGATCTCACCGCAGCACGAACAGATTTGGGTGGTATAGGCTTCTTGGACTTCTTCAAACAATACGCCTGCGTTCTCGCATTTATACTTGAGCATTGTTTTTAGTGCAGAAAATCCTGTATCCAAAACAGATTTTGCCATTTTGGTTTTTACTAATTTTTTAGCACTCAAGTCACCTACAATAATCAATGCATTTTCATTCACAAGCTTGGTGCTTGCTTTATGCAAATGATCTTTTCGACTATTTGCAATCTTGGCGTGTAATGCACGAACACGCTTCTTATTCCTGGCTCTCTGAGCAATACCTAATTTCTGCTCATATTTTCGATAGAATTTTGGATTTGAAATTACAGTGCCATCAGAACAGGTGGCAATATCTTTTAAGCCTAGATCAATACCAATCGCTTTGGTTGCTGTCGATTTATCTTGCTTAGGCGATTCAACAACAAGACATACATACCAACGCCCACGGCTATCCTCTACAAATGAACCTGTTTTTAACGTGTATTTGCTTAAACCGTAGCTATCCCAAAGCTTAAATTGGTGTTTTCCATACTGGACATATCCATTGGCATATTTGATAGCCACCTTTTTAAAGGGAACCCATCCCAAAGAGCGCCTTGCTGATTTTTTATTGCTGACACGCCATTTCAGCTTTGCCTTTTTAAATTGCTTTCTTCGGGTGACTAATTCTTCAGTTACAGCCTGAATGGTTTGACTATGTAAATTACATTCTTTGGATGTGCCTTTCGTATATTTGGCAATATCAAAAGCAGAGAGAAATTCACCTTTCCGCTTCAAATGCCTAAACCCTAAATCATTGACATAATTCCAGACGAAGTTCACTTCTGATGCTAGTTGGTCTAACACCTTGCGATGTTTGTCTTTTATACGTAATTTAAGGGTTTTCATGTACTTATATTAACAATCAGAACTCAAGGAAAATAGTCCTTAGTTAAATCAAACGACACTTCATGTCGTGTCGCTTATATCTCTGACCTGAAGGACAGAGTTTTACGCTCCATTTGATAAATATTTTTTTAATACCTATTCACATATCATGACAAGCATGCTAATTTTCATCTTAAGTGTGATCTGTTTAAAACAATTAAATCATTCATCGCAGCGCACGAATGACTACTGTTAATATTTTTTATTAATCAAGTGGTTATACTTAGCAACAAGGAGTTTAACAATGATGATACAAGCTCTGAAAAAAATTTATGCACTGTTGTCACAACAGATGAATCCAAAGTTGCAAGGAATGCATCTTTCGGTTCCAGAAGCCGAGGGTGATTACGCCCAAGGGACTTATTTTGAAATTCTTGCGGCTCAACACCATCAAGACTTTCTCAGTCACCATACTATGGATTCAGCAGACCAATCCCCTACTGACTATCGCAATGCCATGTGGAATTTTTTAAGTGCCGCATTAAAAGGTCATAAAGATGCCCAATATCGCTTAGGTCTCGGTTATTTACGTGGAGAACTCGGCTTAGACCGCAATTATGAACTTGCACAGCTTTGGCTCAGTAAAGCCGCTGCACAAGGCCATGAACAAGCAGACTACGTCTTACATCATGCCTATGAAGACATTGTCGTATAGTCATTGCATCCTAAGTAATAAAAAACCAGCCCGCAGGCTGGTTTTTTTATTTTAAAACTGGAACTTAGTTGCCAATTTTGCGGTATTTTTGACGCTTTGCAACAAGGTCATCACCATCACGTTTACGACGGTATTCTTCAAATTCATGGTAGTTACCCGTGAAGAATTCAGGGGTTTCACCTTCAAATGACAAGATGTGCGTTGCAATACGGTCGAGGAACCAACGGTCATGCGAGATCACCATGACTGTACCCGGGAATACCAGAATTGCATCCTCAAGCGCACGTAAAGTTTCAATATCCAAGTCGTTTGACGGTTCATCGAGTAAGATGACGTTTGCACCCATTTGCAGGATTTTCGCAAGTTGTAAACGGTTACGTTCACCACCTGACAATTGACCTACACGTTTTTGCTGATCTTGACCTTTGAAGTTAAAGCGACCGATATACGCACGAGATGCGATTTCGTATTCACCAATTTTCAAGATATCTAAACCGCCAGAAACTTCTTCCCAAACAGTTTTGTTGTCATCTAAGGTGTCACGAATCTGACCCACGTAAGCCACTTTAACAGACTCACCCAGTGTAACTGTACCTGTATCTGGTTGTTGTTCGCCTGTCATCATACGGAACAATGTGGTTTTACCCGCACCGTTCTCACCCACGATACCCACAATGGCACAAGGTGGTACAACGAATGATAAGTCTTTATAAAGCGTACGATCACCAAACGACTTGCTGATGCCTTCAACTTCTACAACCTTGTTGCCTAGACGTGGACCAGGTGGAATGTAGATTTCAGACGTTTCGTTACGCTGTTGGAATTCGCGTGAGTTAAGCTCTTCAAAACGCTCCATACGCGCTTTGTTTTTCTTTTGCTGACCTTTGGCATTTGAACGAACCCATTCAAGTTCTTTTTTCAATGCTTTAGCAAAAGATTCTTCTTGCTTCTGTTCTTGCTCTAAACGAGCATTTTTCTGCTCTAACCAAGAAGAATAGTTGCCTTGGTATGGAATACCCATGCCGCGGTCAAGCTCAAGAATCCACTCTGCCACGTTATCCAAGAAGTAACGGTCATGGGTAATCGCAACAATTGTACCTGGGAAGTCTTTCAAGAAACGTTCTAACCAAGATACTGATGAAGCATCCAAATGGTTCGTCGGTTCGTCTAGAAGCAGCATGTCTGGTTTAGACAATAACAAACGGCAAAGTGCAACACGACGGCGCTCACCACCAGACAACTTAGATACATCTGCATCCCAAGCTGGAAGATTCAACGCTGCAGCAGCCTGATCCATTTGGTTGACAATGTTATGTGCATCCCATGAATGGATAATCGCTTCTAACTTCTCTTGTTCTTTTGCAAGTGCATCAAAGTCAGCATCTTCTGCTGCATATTCTGCAAACACTTCATCAAGACGCGCCAAAGCATCCAACGGTTCACGCAAACCGTCTTCAACGTTACCACGAACGTCTTTGCTTTCATCCAATGGCGGCTCTTGTTCAAGGTAACCAATTTTGATACCCGGTTGAGCACGTGCTTCACCTGAGAAATCTTTATCTACGCCCGCCATAATACGAAGCAAGGTAGATTTACCTGCACCGTTTAGACCAAGCACACCAATTTTTGCGCCTGGGAAAAATGATAAAGAGATGTCTTTCAGGATTTCGCGCTTAGGCGGAACCATCTTCGACACACGGTTCATCGTGTAAATATATTGGGCCACTTAGGACTCCTCAATAGTCAAAACATATACGGAACAACACAAAGTTGCCCCTGCTCAATTGAGCGAAAAAATAATCGGCTATTATACGCATAAAGTCGTGAAAAAATAAGGTTTCGCACACGCCTTCAATGCATTGTTACAAGTTTAATGGCGAACAAAATTTAAACATGCGTTTTTAAGCATGATTTCGCTCATCTTTAGCTGAAAATTTTTCAATAATATGAATAATTATGATATTCATTTTATAAATAAAGCACTTTTATTCATATATATAAGTGATAGACTGTTTAAAAACTAGCTCTCTTAGATGAAGTAATCATGACCTATAAAGATGAAACTTTAGCAATTCACGCGGGGTATACACCGGAGCCAACCACCAAAGCGGTTGCGGTGCCGATCTATCAAACAACATCATATTCGTTTGATAACACGCAGCATGGTGCTGATTTATTTGACTTAAAAGTTCAGGGTAATATTTATACCCGCATTATGAATCCAACCACGGCGGTACTTGAACAGCGTGTTGCAGCGCTCGAAGGCGGTATAGGCGCACTGGCGTTGGCATCAGGTATGGCTGCCATTACATATGCGATTCAAACCATTGCTGAAGCGGGCGACAATATCGCTTCAGTTTCGACCCTATATGGCGGCACATATAATCTGTTTGCCCACACCTTGCCGAAACAAGGCATTGAAGTTCGCTTCTTTGATTATCAAAACCCCGAAGCACTGCGTAGCCTCATCGATGACAAAACCAAGCTGGTCTTTGTCGAATCTATTGGTAACCCATTGGGCAATATTATTGACCTCGAAGCAATTTCGAAAATTGCGCATGAATTTGGCATACCTGTAGTCGTAGACAATACTGTGGCCACACCTGTTCTGCAAAAATCATTTGAATTTGGTGCCGACATCGTGGTGCACTCACTCACAAAATATATTGGCGGTCATGGTAATTCGATCGGCGGCATCATCGTCGATAGCGGCAAATTTCCTTGGGGCAAATACCCTGAACGCTTTAAATCACTCAACACCCCTGATCCAAGCTACCACGGGGTCAATTATGTCGAAGCCTTAGGTGACGCAGCCTACATTGCCCGTGCGCGCGTGGTCCCACTGCGTAATACAGGCGCTGCGATCAGCCCGCATAATGTATTCTTAATCTTACAAGGTTTGGAAACCTTAAGCCTGCGCATGGAGCGTCATACTGAAAATGCGCAAAAAGTGGCGGAATATTTACAAGCGCATCCAAAAGTAAAATGGGTCAACTACGCTGGCCTAAAAGACCATCCTCAGCATGCTTTGGCGCAAAAATATGTCAAAGGCAAACCATCTGCGATTCTTTCATTCGGCGTTCAAGATGGCCTTGCAGGTGGCACACGTTTCATCGATGCCTTGCAGTTGTTTACTCGCCTTGTGAATATTGGTGATGCCAAAAGTTTAGCCTGCCATCCTGCGACCACGACACATCGTCAGCTCAATGAAGATGAACTCAAAGCAGCGGGGGTCAGCATTGATATGGTTCGTTTATCGATTGGGATCGAACATGCGGATGACTTGATTGCAGACTTAGAGCAAGCCTTAGCTGCTGTTTAAACCATAATTGCACAGTCCACAGGTCTTATTTTTAAGGCCTGTTTTTATTTCCATTTCATTTAAATAACCACTCCCACATAATCCGCCTTCCAACTTTGGGCATCTATGGCCCTGCTTCTATATTTATTTACAATTTTATTTATCTTGAAAATCGACTTTTTTAGGTTGCAACGATGTTGATAAAAGCACTTCTCTTTCACATATTTATGTGTTAAAAATTGAGTAAATAGGGATTTTAATTTAGAGTAAAAACTCTAAATATTATTTTATTTTCAATTACTTATCATATGGCTTTTTTTGAATAAAACGCTATCATACCGCTGACTTAAAACAGCCCTGCACATAGCGTTGTCGGGCCGATAAATGAATACAATAAAACTGATTTAACAGGGAACCTCATCGTGAATTCAAGACTTGAGAAACGTTTCGTTGACCGTGTCAACGGTAAGACCATTTTAATCACCGGTGCATCAAGTGGTATCGGTTTAACCACAGCGCATCGCCTTGCCAACGCAGGCGCACATGTTCTACTGGTTGCACGTACCAAAGAAACTCTTGATGCCGTAAAAGCTGAAATTGAAGCCACTGGCGGTAAAGCCGATGTTTTCCCATGTGACCTCAATGATATGGACTCCATTGATGCTGTGGCACAACAAATCCTCGCTTCCGTCGATCATATTGATATCTTAATTAATAACGCTGGCCGTTCTATTCGTCGTGCCGTACATGAATCAACCGATCGTTTCCATGATTTTGAACGTACTATGCAGTTGAACTATTTTGGCGCGGTACGTTTGGTGATGAACCTGTTGCCTAAAATGATGATTCGTCGTGAAGGTCATATCATCAACATCAGTTCGATTGGTGTATTGGCCAATGCAACACGCTTCTCTGCCTATGTTGCGTCTAAAGCCGCATTAGATGCTTTTAGCCGTTGCCTGAGCGCTGAAGTTCACTCGCATAATATTGCCATCACGTCGGTCTACATGCCATTGGTGCGCACGCCAATGATCGCTCCAACCAAAATTTATAAATACGTTCCAACGCTTTCTCCAGAACAAGCGACTGACCTGATTGCCTATGCCATCGTGAAACGTCCAAAGAAAGTGGCGACCAATTTGGGCCGTCTGGCTTCTATTACCTACTCAATTGCTCCAGACATTAACAACAAACTCATGTCGATTGGTTATAACTTGTTCCCAAGCTCTTCAGCGTCTATTGGTAAGCAAGAAAAACTCAATTGGGTACAAAAGGCATATGCTCGCCTATTCCCAGGTGAACACTGGTAAGACTTGACTCACCCCTAAAAAAGCCCTTTTGAGGGCTTTTTTATTGGGTTTTATGCAGCATCTTTGATACATTGGGCTGAGATAAAATCAACTTTTAAAACAATGAAAACTCAAAATATTGCCATCATCGGTGCAGGTACGGCAGGATTAGCTGCTGCAGCAATGCTTGCTGCTCAAGGCCATCAGATCTGCTTATATGAAAAAGTCTCACAACTTGAACCTGTGGGCGCAGGATTATTATTACAACCTGCCGGACTGGCAGTTTTCGAACATTTAGGCATTTTGGAACAAGCCTTAAGCCTTGGCGCTGTGGTAACCGGTCTTGAAGGTCAACTGGCTGGCGGCGACTTGCTGATAAACAGTCAATATCGACAAGCCGATGAACGTTCATATGGACTCGGCATTCACCGTGCCACACTCTGTCATGTCCTTGCATCCAAAGTCCGAGAATATCCTCAACACGTTGAGTGGTGTATGGCGCATGAGGTACATGAACTTCAAGAGTCCAGTGACGGTATAAACGTGATTGGACAATCCGCAGATCAATCCTTTCAACGTCAATTTGATCTCGTGTTGATCGCCAATGGCGCACGCAGCCATTTACGCCCTAAAGCATGGGAAAAGCTCAACCAAGCCTACCCTTGGGGTGCAAAGTGGATCATCGTGCCTGAATGCGAAGTGCTGAATCCGCAGATCTTGCATCAGTTCTATGACCGCTCCAACATCATGATGGGTGTAATGCCTACGGGAGCAATTCCAACGCAGCCTGAACAGCGCCTTTCGAGCATTTTCTGGAGTCTACCTACAGCAGATTTAGAAGGATTCTTGACATACTCCCACCACCAAGCTAAGAGCTATGGTGGGGGAATCTTTGCGACCCATGCAATCTTAGAGATTGCACCTTTCGATACCGCACTGCGCTGACAGTATGGCGGTACAGGAACTCTTTATACAGTACTATGTCCTAGTGCATCAGCTAAAGCGAAATTGCGTATATTCAAGCTTGCATTCAAATCACGATCATGCACTGTTTCACAGTCAGGACATTGCCATTCTCTTATGCTTAGTGGCAATTTTGTCATAGTATAACCACAACATGAACATGCTTTAGAACTTGGAACGAATCTTCCAATTTGTAGCACATTCTTACCGAACCATTTTGCCTTGTATTGCAATATCGTAAGAAATTGACCCCAAGCCACATCCGAAATGGACTTGGCTAATTTTCGATTTCTTACCATGTTTTTTATCCCTAAATCTTCTACAGCATACGTGGTCGCTTGGTTTTCACAGATCAAGTAATGCGTGAGTTTGTGATGTAGGTCTAAGCGTTGCAGGCGCACTTTTTCATGGATGAATGCAACACTTAATTTTTGACGTTGATAATTCTTTGATTCTTTCTTCTTTCGAGCAAATATCTTCTGCTGTATGGATAGTCGGTTTTGAGCCTGTCGCAAGTATTTTGGATTTTCAACCTTATTACCATCGGATTGAATGAGCATGTGATTCAAACCCATATCAATTCCGATGGTTTGATCAGCTTGAATTGTTGTTGATGCAACAAGTTCTAACTCTGACTCGACCAAAATCGAAGCATAATACTTACCTGTCGCTGTTTTGCTAATAGTGACAGTTTTGATTTTCCCATTAAATACCCGACTAAATACAGTTTTTATCCCTTTAATTTTAGGTAGATGAAGTAATCCGTTCTCAAAGCTCACTGTTGCGTGCTGAGGGCATTGATAAGACCGTTGCGGTATTTTCTTGGATTTGAACCGTGGGTAGCCGACAAGATGACTTAATGGGCGTTTTTCATCAGGATTTGGTTTATATCCTTTGATCTTTCTGAATTCAACCTTGCCTTTCTTTAATCGCTGAAAAAAGTTGTTGTAAGCAGTGTGTAGGTGAAGTAACCCACTAAGAAGTGATTGACTATTCACCTCGTTCAACCATTCGAATTCAGGTTGTTTTTTCATGGCAACTAATTGGTCTTGAATATCCTTTTTTGATAATAATTTTTGAGTTTCAGAATGAGCTTTAGTTTGAAGTGCTAAAGCCCAATTGAAAATAAAGCGAGTGCATCCGAAGTGCTTTTCAAATTGCACTTTCTGCTCAGAAGTAGGATAGATGCGATATTTATACGCTTTCAAAAAAGGTTGTTTCATGGTTATAATTTAGCAAATTAATTGCTTAGTGTAAATGTAATGAAGTCACATTATCACTGTGTTTATAAACTTACATATCATTTAGTGTTGGTAACAAAATATCGCAAGAAATGCCTTTCAAATGAGATGATCAATCGGCTTGAAGAAATTGTAAAAAAGAACTGTGCTGATTGGGAGATTGACTTGATTGAGTTCAATGGTGAAGCTGATCATATTCACTTATTGTTAGATATGCACCCGAACATCATGCCAAGTAAATTCATCAATAATCTAAAAACTGTATCAAGCAGACTGATACGCAAGGAGTTCGGTGAAGAACTAAAACCTTATTATTGGAAACCTGTGCTTTGGACGAGGGCATACTGTCTACTTACAACAGGTGGAGCGACAATTGATGTAATTCGAGAATACATCCAAAACCAAGAAAGACCCGACTGAAAAGGCGTGCTATCCATCTCCATCTAAATCACAGATTATAGATGGAGAATTCCGCACATTTAGTTAAAAACCAAAAGCGCACAGCAGCAATGGTTGCTTGAAGTTTCGAAACGCTGGCTGAGTGTTGCAGAATGGTTAGCGCATGTGATTCCACATCCAGATGATCCGCAGCAATGGCTGTCTGCCAACTATCGTGATGTGGTGCTGAGCAAACTTGGTGAAGGTCGTATCGGTATCTTAGGAGATGCGGCTCATGCCATGAGTCCGCAGCTTGGACAAGGCGCCAATATGGCGCTGCTCGACGCATGGGCCACCAGTCAAGCCCTGCTTCAATATCAACAGGATTTCTCACTGCAAAACCTCTGGCAGCAGTATCATCAACTGCGGTTGCCGTCCGTGCGGTTTTACCAATTTTTTAGCCGCCTGCTGACACCGTTTTATCAATCACATCATCGCTGGACAGCGCCGCTGCGTGATATTTCATTTCGTGCCATGTATCAGCTGCCGTTTTTCCGCAAAGAAATGGCCATCACGATTTCTGGCTTAAAAACAGGTGCATGTGGGCAAATGAATTATGCCGACATAGCCCGCAAGTCTGCAGATGATTCTGCGGCTGAACTGCGCAATTTAAAATTTGATTAAGAATTAACTCCCCATCATTCTCTTGATGGCTTACACTATGATGCTGCTCAAATGCTGCGGCATTTATTTTTTGATTTTTGAATTGGTGAAATCCTCATGAACAACCTGCAATGGCTCGATGAAGTAAAATTTAACGAACAAGGCTTAGTGCCTGCTATTGCACAGCATCATCAAAGCGGACGCGTATTGATGGTGGCATGGATGAACCGTGAAGCGTTGGCGCAAACTGCAGAAAAAAATCAAGCGGTGTACTTTTCACGTTCACGCAATAAGTTATGGCATAAAGGTGAAGAATCTGGCCATTTCCAAACCGTGCATGAAATCCGTTTGGACTGTGATGCTGACGTGATTGTGCTACAAATTGAACAACATGGCGGCATTGCCTGCCATACCGGTCGTGAGTCGTGTTTCTATCGCAAACTTACTGCCAATGGCTGGGAAGTTGTCGATGCGCAATTGAAAGATCCGGCTGCAATTTATGGTGCAAAATCAGCAAATCCACATACCCTTGCGATGAATGCGTCCAATGTACAATCTGAGCAAGTCGAAGTACTCGACTACTTAGGTAAAATGATGGCTGAACGCAAACAAGCCGACCCTGAATCCTCTTATGTGGCAAAGCTTTACCATAAAGGTCTGAATAAAATTTTAGAAAAAATCGGTGAAGAAAGTGTTGAAACCATCATTGCCGCTAAAGATTTTAAAATCGAAGCCAATGAAGACAACAAAAACGATCTGATTTACGAAGTGGCAGACCTTTGGTTCCATACCATTGTAATGCTAGGTTATTTCGATATTGATCCACAATTGGTACTTAACGAACTCGCTCGTCGTCAAGGCCTTTCCGGTTTGGTTGAAAAAGCCAACCGTCAGCACTAAGACGCAACCGTGCCAGAGCTTAAAAAACCGACCGCGACCTATGAGCAGGCTACTGCCATAGATAACGCACGTCTAGGCAAATCATTTAAAGTGATCGCCTATGCTGGCACAGGTAAAACCACCACACTCCAAATGATCAGTGATGCCATGCCTCAGCGGCGTGGCATGTACTTGGCCTTTAACAAAGCCATTGCCACCGAAGCACAGAATCGTTTTCATCAAAATGTCGACTGTCGAACCTTCCACTCATTGGCTTATCGTAGTGTTCCACGTGGAGTGACTGATAAACTGCGTCTACCACGTTTAAGTCCCAGTTTTATTGCCAAAGAATATCGACTAGAACCGATCACCCTACGTCGTATGATGGGCGGTCGTTATGAAAAATATGTACTCATGCCTTCGCGTTTGGCGAGTCTGGTGGCAAATGCTGTTAGTTATTTCTGTTCGACCAGTTCACAGTACCCTGCCCCACGACATCTACAAGCACCGAGTTGGTTGCATCCTGACGATATCGAAAGCTTACAAAAGCACTTATATCCTGCGATTGAACGTCGTTGGTTAGAATCGATTGATCCGAACCATGCAGCAGGGATTGGACACGATATTTATTTAAAACTTTGGGCTTTGTCTGAACCGAATATTCCTGCGGATTATGTGCTGTTCGATGAAGCTCAAGATGCTGACCCACTAATGCTAGGGATTTTACTGAAACAGCGGAATACCCAAGTCATCTATGTGGGCGATGCGCATCAACAAATTTATGCATGGCGTGGCGCAGTCAATGCCATGCAGCAACTCCCTTTACCCGAATCACGTTTAACCACGTCGTTCCGTTTTGGTGAAGAAATTGCCTTGAACGCCAATGCTCTGCTGGGCGCATTGAATGAAACCGTGCCGTTATTGGGTAATCCGCAGCTCAACTCTAAAGTGGTCAATAAACCGCATACCAAGATGCGCGATGCCATTTTATGTCGTACCAATGCACGTGCGATGGAACTGTTATTGGCAGGTTTGGTCAAAGGTGAAAAAGTCAGCCTGCAAGCAGATCATGCACGACTCAATCGTTTTGTCGATGCTGCAGCCATTCTCAAGCAAGGTAAACGCGTGGTCGATGTCCCAGAGCTTGCATGGTTTAACTCATGGCATGATGTACATGAATATTGCGAGACCAATGACGGCAGCGATATTAAACCGCTAGTGAAGTTGGTCGATGACCACGGTACTGACCCACTGAAAAAGGCGCTGGCGAAAATCACCCCGATTGATCAAGCCGACTACATCATCTCGACCGCCCATAAAGCCAAAGGTTTAGAATGGGATCGGGTACATATTGAAGATGACTACCAATTTAAGCTCAACGATAAAGATTATAAAATTAGTGACGAAGAGTTACGGTTACTTTACGTGGCCTGCACACGTGCTAAAGTAAGTTTAAATATCCATCATATTTATGACTTGATGCAGCACTTAAAACGTCAAATGCCCAAATCTTTGGCGCAAGCGGTCAGCTAGTATGATGAAAAAGGTGAATAAACAATAAATCAGTAAAAGGTGCACCATGAAAATACAATCGATTCAACTCAAGCACACCCTTCATTTTACTGATATCACCCTCAATTTTAATTACCACGATCTGCCGATTACCTTAATTTTGGGTGATCAAAGTTCTGGAAAAACCTCCCTACTGCGCTTTAGTTACCAGGCCCTCACTTGGTTTGCTGCACGCTATAAAGATTTGCGTACCGCAGGTGTGGTGATGCTCGATCAAGACATCATGTTAAATCGCTTACAATCGAAACTTGATATTCAGGTCAGTTTTCCCGAAGACATTGGCGCATTTCAGCTCTCAAGTGATCAGCAAGACCAAGACCCACAATGTTGTTCATGGCAACTGTATAAAACCTTAAACAGTCAAGGCGTCGGCCTCAGTAAGGCCGAAACACAGCAATTAGAATCCATGGTTGCACTATATCAAAAAGCCCTCAAAGCTGATCCGTTACAAGGGTTGCCACTCATTGCCTATTACCCTGCTGAACGCTTCGTCAACGACGTAAATATTCTCAATAAAAACAATCCTGCTATTTTTCAGCCTTCACATGCCTATGAAATCTCGGCCATTCCCTTTACCACGTTTATTCGTTTTTTTGAGTGGTTTCGAGAAATATCCGACATAGAAAATGCACAAAGTGCCGAATTAATTCAAAATTTATTACATCCAAAAAACCCAACTGACTCATCCAACACATCTGACACGCCACTTTTTGGACAAAAACTGGCGCAAGCTCAGGCCGATCTACACGCGCCGTCACTCAGATCATTAAAACAAGCCTTAGAGACCGTGTTGCCCGATGTGACCAATATTTATCTGCAATATCACCCCAAATTACAGTTAATGGTCTGCTATCAAGGCAAAGACATGTTGTTTCAACAGTTGTCGAATAGTGTGCGTAACCTTGTGGCCTTAATTGGTGATATTGTGCGTCGCCTCTGTCTACTCAATCCTCATAGCTTATATCCGTGCCAAGAAGGTGACGGTATTTTATTGATCGACGCCATAGACCACCAACTCGATCAAAACATGACTCAAGTGATTTTGACCCGTTTAAATCAAGCGTTTCCACGACTCCAAATTATTGCCAGCGGAAACCGTCCTGAACTATTGGAACATGCTTCTCGTTTTCAGTGCTTACAACTACAGAATAAAAAGCTCAGTGAGATTCAGCCTGAAAAATTACAAGAAACCTATGATCAGATTTATCAGCAGTTGCAACTCGGATCAAAGCCATCGCTTCCAGCCAAAACTGAAGAGACTGAATTAAATGAGCCACTGAACAGCCCAGACACCATCCAGCACATGTTGCAATTAATCCAGACGCAACTGACCGAGCAACAGCAACACGAATTGGTTAGGGCTTTATCACAGCGGGGTGATCAGGACGTTACGATCCAACCGCTGAGTTAAAAATACCGAGGCTGATTGGCTGGGCGTAATCCATAGCCTCGATGTTTAAATATTCAGCAACAAGGCCGCGATAAATGTCGAGTCAGTTGCGTCAGGCGTATAATGTGTAAGTGGTTCATAAAAAAGATTGATGTTGTTTTACGCATGTAATATGATCGGTTTTATTTGCAATTTTCATAGTAACATCGGAAATTGCTATCGCTTCACGAGTTGCGCAACACAGCTTGTTTTTAATTTTTTTGACACACATGGCTTTCAAGATTGAATTTTTGGACTGCTCTTTGCTGTCCTGTAATCCTTGAAAGATGAAATACACCTAGGTTTCACCGCCTAATCATGACAATGGATACGAGTGTGCTACCGATTATTATATTGTTACCGTTAATACTAGGCACAACACTTGTCTCGTGGTTGAAGCAATTCTCTCGCGGGGTAACAGCTTTAGGGGCGATTGGCGTCAGCCTCAGCAGTTTAGTTTTATTATTGAGTCAGGCTCAAGATGTCTTTAATGGCAAAACCATCATTCAAACTTGGCCGTGGCTCACTCAAGTTGGCATTGATTTCAGTTTTCGTCTCGATGCATTGGGCTTATTGTTTTCCCTGCTCATTACCGGGATCGGCACCTTAATTTATATCTATGCCTACTATTATTTAAGTCCAAAGAATTCGCTCAGTAAACTGTATGTTTTATTGATGCTATTCATGGCTGCCATGCTCGGCATTTCATTGTCTAATAATTTAATTTTATTACTTATTTTTTGGGAACTCACCAGTATTTCATCTTTCCTTTTGGTCGGTTATTGGAGCAATTACGACGCAGCTCAGCGTGGCTCTCGAATGGCTTTGACCATTACAGGCATGGGTGGTCTATGTATGTTGGGTGGTTTTGTTCTGCTGGCGCAAATCACAGGCACCTATCAGATTGACCAAATCCTGACGATGAGTAGCCAAATTCAGCAGCATTCGCTTTTTGTGCCCACACTCTTATTGATTTTAATGGGGGCCTTTACCAAAAGTGCACAGTTCCCTTTCCATTTTTGGTTGCCAAATGCCATGGCGGCACCG
This sequence comes from Acinetobacter sp. YH16040_T, assembly GCF_024605785.1. Classification (NCBI taxonomy): domain Bacteria; kingdom Pseudomonadati; phylum Pseudomonadota; class Gammaproteobacteria; order Moraxellales; family Moraxellaceae; genus Acinetobacter; species Acinetobacter sp. YH16040_T. The sequence goes on from NZ_CP094541.1 coordinate 3,111,180, forward strand.
ACCCCCGTCTCGGCTTATCTACACTCTGCCACGATGGTGAAAGCCGGAATTTTCTTGCTTGCACGCTTATTGCCAATCTTTGCAGGCGCGGCGTTGTATCACAACTTGGTCACCTTTATTGGTTTGTTTACCTTATGTATGGCGGCCTTCTTTGCCATTTTCAAAGAAGATTTAAAAGGGCTGTTGGCCTATTCCACCATCAGCCATTTAGGTCTGATCGTTTGTTTACTCGGGATCGGTTCTCCCCTCGCAGTTGCCGCTGCTATTTTCCATATCATTAACCATGCAACCTTCAAAGCAGCCCTATTTATGATCGCGGGGATTATTGACCACGAATCAGGTACACGTGATTTACGAAAACTCTCTGGTTTATGGCAATTACTTCCGTTTACAGCAACGCTGACCATGATCACTGCGGCCTCTATGGCAGGTGTACCATTAACCAATGGTTTCCTTTCTAAAGAGATGTTCTTTACTGAACTTTTGGCCAACCTGACTGGGCCAGTGATGATCGTGTCAGCCATCATTGCCACCTTTGCCGGTATCTTTGCTGTCGCGTATTCGGTACGTTTGGTTCATGGGGTATTTTTTGATGGTCCACTAGGGAAAGATGTTCCCAATAAAGAAGCGCATGAACCACCGTTTGGCATGCGCGCACCAGCAACCTTACTGGCTGCTTTATGTATTTTAGTTGGACTCTTCCCTGCGTTATTGGTTGAGCATATTGTCAATAGTACCGCGCGTGCGAGTATTCAAAATACTGCGTTTGAAGGTACACATTTAGCGATTTGGCATGGTTTAAATGCACCCCTTTTGATGAGTGTGATTGCACTTTTAGGTGGTTTAGTTTTCTATTTCGCATTGGCAAAGGGCGGCAAATTACGCCGTATCGATTTGGATCCTCTTTTGGGCCGTTTGCAAGGCAAAATCCTGTTCGACTTATTTTTAAAGCATCTTTTACTCAGCTCAAGAAAGTTCCGTCGCTTTACTGAAAATGGCAAATTACAAAGCTATTTATTGTGGATTTTAATCTTTAGTGTAGCCATCGTCATTGTTCCATTTTGGCTGCAAGGTATCGGCACAGGCAGCCGTGAACTGATACATGCACCAATCATCGCAATCGTTCTGTGGCTATTATTATTCTCTGCATGTTGGATGATGCTTTGGTTCCACCATGAACGGATTAAAGCCGTCCTCATCAGTGGTGCAGTCGGTCTGGTTGTGACTATGGTGTTTATCTGTTTCTCCGCTCCAGATTTGGCGCTCACGCAGATTACTGTTGACGTGGTGACCACCGTGCTCTTACTCATGAGCTTATCATTATTACCACAGCTCACACCTTATGAGTCGAGTGTGTCTCGTCGTTGGCGAGATGCAATAATTGCGATTATTGCAGGTTTAGGGATCGCATGGATTTCATGGCTGATCATGACCCGCGATCATAATTCCATCTCATGGTTCTTTATGCAGCAATCCATCCCACTTGGTGGTGGTACCAATGTGGTCAACGTGATCTTGGTCGACTTCCGTGGCTTCGATACCTTTGGTGAAATTACCGTACTGGGAATTGCCGCAATTGGTACGCTGTGCATGATGGATGGTATGCGTGCTCATGGTACCACCATTACGCAAGGTCTGACCTATCGTTTTAATCCGTCACCACTGATGTTCCGTATTACATCATCATGGATTTTGCCTTTAGCACTCGTCATCAGCTTATATATTTTCCTACGGGGTCATAATTTACCAGGCGGTGGCTTTATTGCAGGCTTAATTACCTCTTTAGCCTTAGTGATTCAATATATTGCGCTCGGCCAAGACCGTGCTGAACAACTGATTGGTGCAAAATCAGGTCGCTTATATGAAGTTTGGATTGGTATTGGTTTAACCATTGCGGGGCTGACAGGTATCGCGGCTTGGCTATGGGGGCGTCCATTCCTGACCAGTGCTCATATCTATGTATCGCCACCCATTTTAGGTGAAATGCACCTTGCCTCCGCTGCCCTCTTCGACACAGGTGTCTACATCACCGTTGTGGGCGCGACGATGTTAATGATTTCCGTCTTAGGCGACTCGCGTCACTCGAGTATGTCTGGTCCAGTTCCAAGAGGCGAATAAGATGATTAGTTTAGAATTTTTACTCGCTTCAGCCATTGGCTTACTGACCGCAACAGGGGTCTACCTGATTTTGCGGGCACGTACCTTTCCTGTCGTGCTGGGTTTAGCCATGATTGGCTATGCTGTGAACTTATTTTTATTTGTCATGGGACGTATTCATGTCAACGCACCGGCTGTGTTAACCGAAACCACCAAAGCGACCGACCCTTTACCGCAAGCCTTGGTCCTGACCGCCATTGTGATTGGCTTTGCGACCACAGCCTTTATCGTACAATTGGCTCTGCGTAGCCGCTATGAAACCGGAACAGATCATGTGGACTCCAAAGAAGAAATACCGCAAATTGACCCGCGGGAGGATGAGCCATAATGCATGACTTCATCCAATTTTGGACTACGCATAGCCCGATTTTCAGTATTTTAATTCCTGCAATTACTGCATTTATTTTAGTCCTGCTGGGCAACCCCGGCTCTGGTTCTTTGGCGCATGACTGGCGACAACCTTGGCGTCGTGGAATCAGTTATGTTTCAGGCATTCTCGGGCTGATCACATCTATCAGTTATTTGATGATCGCCAGCTCTGGTCAAGTTTTGGTTTATAACCTGAGTGAATGGGCCGCACCATTCGGCATCGTCTTAGTCCTAGATCGACTCTCAGCTTTCATGTTGGTGCTGACCTATGGACTTGCTGTGCCAGTGATGTGGTTTGCCAGCAAAGAATGGGACGAGCGTGGTCGTTATTTCCATGCCATGTGCCATTTCTTACTGATGGGTTTGTGTGGTGCGTTCCTGACAGGCGATTTATTTAACCTGTTTGTGTTCTTTGAAATCCTGTTGATGGCATCGTATGTATTGCTCTTACATGGTCAAGGCAAAGCACGTTTTCAACTTGGTATTCATTACGTCACCATTAACCTATTTGCCTCTGCCCTCTTCCTGATTGGACTCGGGATGATTTACGGCAGTGTAGGTAGCTTAAATATGGCTGATGTTGCACGACTTATGCCTTTGCTTGAAGCGGATCAACATCGTATCGCAGTGGCTGGTGCATTGTTACTGTTTACCGTCTTTGGCATCAAAGCTGCAATGCTGCCTGTAGGGTTCTGGTTACCAAAGACCTATGCTGTGGCAACCACGCCTGTGGCAGCCTTATTCACTATAATGACCAAGGTCGGCATCTATGCCATTCTCCGTGTCAATGGTACTGTGTTTGACGATGGGATTAGCCGTGAAATCTTACAACAGTGGTTGTTACCGATTGGCTTAGTAACCTCGCTCTATGGTGCCTATAGTGCTATCGGAACGGATCGCTTACGTCGTTTTGTCGGTTTTATGATTTTGTCTTCTATCGGGACAATATTGGTTGCGATTTCACTCTTTAATACTGATGCATGGGCTGCGGGGCTTTATTACCTGATTCACAGTACCATCATTGGTGCAGCTTTTTATATTCTCTCGGGTTGGATTACCTCACAACGTGGCGAATTTAAAGATCATTTTAAAATTGCGCCCCGTATGAAACAGCATAATACCGTTGCTGTTTGCTATTTCATCATTGCGTTGATGATGGCTGGTCTACCGCCATTTAGTGGATTTTTGGGTAAAGTATTTCTCTTGCAAGCAACGGCCAATTCACCTTACCAAATTATGATTATTTTGATCGTATTGTTGGTGAGTTTACTCAGTATTATCGCATTCACTCGAGTTGGTTTTGTGCTTTTCTGGCGTTCATCTCGCCCAGAAGATGATATTGATACTGAAGAATATCAGCGTTATCAGGCTTTGCCGAATAAGGCACCGCTTCGTAATGACAAAACCATTTATCTGCTGTTAACAGCGCTTGTGGGATATATGGTTTTTGCTGCACCGATCTATGACTATACCTACAAAACTGCGCAGCAAATTCAAAACAATCCATTATATGAATCATTGCTGCTAAAAAAGGATGAAAAAGGTCAAATCATCAGTGTTCAACCTTATGATCCTGAAAATTTACCTGAAACTAAATATGGTGGTGAATCAGCCGATCCAAATGCACACCTCATTCCTGCATTGATTGCACCTGAAACTCTACATGGCGAGCATATTTCTGAGTATAAGCAACGCCAAATTCAAGGACAGCAACAAGAAGAAAAACTACCTGAAGAGACCCAACTAAAACCGATGGAGGCACCTTAACATGGCGAAAACATCTGTATTAAATCGCTGGTTTCCACATCCATTGGTATCAGTCATGGTTGGTCTGAGCTGGGTGATGTTAGCGCACAGTCTAGATGCGGCCACACTCTGCATGGCCTTGGTTTTAGCCATTGTTATTCCACGATTGGTTCGCCCTTTTATTGACCGAACGCCGAATATCAACTGGCTGGCAGCATGTAAATTATTCTTTGTGGTGCTGTGGGATATTATTGTCAGTAATATCCATGTTGCAAAATTAGTCCTTGGGCCAACACATAAACTGCACCCGAAATGGTTCCGTGTTCCTCTCGATACACAGCATGAGGAAGTCAATTCTTTACTTGCGATGATCATCACCACCACACCCGGTACAGTGTCTGCTGGGATTGACCAAGACCGTGGTGATATTTTGGTCCATGCGCTGAGCACGGATGACCCTGAAGCGGAAATTCAAACCATTAAAGAGCGCTATGAACACCCTCTCATCCTCATTTTTGGCGCTGATACAGGAGAATCCACATGACAATTTTACCGTATGCGCTTGGCATCTGTTTAGTTGCGGTGACGATCTCGATGTTACTGTGCCTCATCCGCTTAGTGATGGGACCCTCAATCGTAGACCGACTACTTGCTTTAGATACCTTATTTTTAAATGCCACCTGTTTAATTGTCATTTTAGGTATTTATTGGGCAAGTACATCGATGTTTGAGGGGGCATTATTGGTTGCCATGCTTGGGTTTGTGTCTACAGCCGCTTTAGCACGCTATTTCACCACTGGCCACGTGATCGACTAGGAGTCCATTAATATGCAATTAGTCATGGAAATTTTGGTCTCGATTTTTTTGGTTATTGGCGCTTTTTTCATGTTGGTCGGCGGTATTGGCATGGTTCGCCTACCCGACTTATTTATGCGTCTGCACGCACCGACCAAATCGAGCACCTTAGGCTTAGGAAGTTTTCTAATAGCTGCAATTATTTATGCGGCATTTCAAGGCCGTTTTGGTTTTGCAGAGATCTTGATCACGCTCTTTGCCTTTATTACAGCACCGGTTTCTGCAAACCTTATGGCGCAAGCGGCATTACATTTACGACTGCGCTCGATGAGTGGTGATGCACCAGAAGCGCTCAATCGCCCTCTTCCTTGGCAACGAACTCGGCGCCGTGCCTTTCACTCTAAAGTCCATTCAAAACCGGAAGATCTGGATTAATTCCAGATCCAGTTTTGTTTATGTCTTCGAGCTAAAAAATTCTTTGATTCGCATCCACATTTTTTCAAATACGCTACTTTGAGCCATATATTGCAAACGCTTTTGGTTATATGGCGTCGTTTTTAAACCATATTTTTCAGCTAAATCAATCAGCATATTTGTTTCATAACTACTTTGAAAATGATCAGACCATTTAGGCTGATATTGACTCATCTCAAGATTCGCCAATTCTTGACATCCTCACCCCCTTAAAAGAGGGTGATTCCTACAGCTAGACGCTTATGCCCAAGCGCAAGAATGTTTAGAGCTGAGTTTATATCTCGATCATGAGCTGTACCACAGCTCATGCACTCCCATTCTCTTATTCCAAGATCTGTCTTACCTTTTGGACTACTTGAGGTGATCTCACCGCAGCACGAACAGATTTGGGTGGTATAGGCTTCTTGGACTTCTTCAAACAATACGCCTGCGTTCTCGCATTTATACTTGAGCATTGTTTTTAGTGCAGAAAATCCTGTATCCAAAACAGATTTTGCCATTTTGGTTTTTACTAATTTTTTAGCACTCAAGTCACCTACAATAATCAATGCATTTTCATTCACAAGCTTGGTGCTTGCTTTATGCAAATGATCTTTTCGACTATTTGCAATCTTGGCGTGTAATGCACGAACACGCTTCTTATTCCTGGCTCTCTGAGCAATACCTAATTTCTGCTCATATTTTCGATAGAATTTTGGATTTGAAATTACAGTGCCATCAGAACAGGTGGCAATATCTTTTAAGCCTAGATCAATACCAATCGCTTTGGTTGCTGTCGATTTATCTTGCTTAGGCGATTCAACAACAAGACATACATACCAACGCCCACGGCTATCCTCTACAAATGAACCTGTTTTTAACGTGTATTTGCTTAAACCGTAGCTATCCCAAAGCTTAAATTGGTGTTTTCCATACTGGACATATCCATTGGCATATTTGATAGCCACCTTTTTAAAGGGAACCCATCCCAAAGAGCGCCTTGCTGATTTTTTATTGCTGACACGCCATTTCAGCTTTGCCTTTTTAAATTGCTTTCTTCGGGTGACTAATTCTTCAGTTACAGCCTGAATGGTTTGACTATGTAAATTACATTCTTTGGATGTGCCTTTCGTATATTTGGCAATATCAAAAGCAGAGAGAAATTCACCTTTCCGCTTCAAATGCCTAAACCCTAAATCATTGACATAATTCCAGACGAAGTTCACTTCTGATGCTAGTTGGTCTAACACCTTGCGATGTTTGTCTTTTATACGTAATTTAAGGGTTTTCATGTACTTATATTAACAATCAGAACTCAAGGAAAATAGTCCTTAGTTAAATCAAACGACACTTCATGTCGTGTCGCTTATATCTCTGACCTGAAGGACAGAGTTTTACGCTCCATTTGATAAAACAGCTGTGCCATCACGGCATTCTGTCTTGAAACAAAATTTTTCCGCTCATTAATCTGTAAACTGGCCTGCTCTCGTATAGCATCATATTCTGCCGTTGTGAGTTTTCGCTGATTCTTCCAGTGCGCATCAGGTACATAACCTGTTCCATAATGTACATTCAACAATGGAAATTCATGAAAATATTTTGCCGTCGCACGTTTTTCTTTGGCTGTTAAAATATTCAGATGAATCCATTCACTGCCAAGATGAATCGATGGATCACGCTTCATACCTTCAGCAATCCATTTTTTGGCTAGTGAAATATTGCCGATCAACTCATAAGCTGTGCCTAAATTCACTGCCGTCTTCGGTAAACCTGGATGCTCTTTTTCAATTTCACTTAAAACCTTAATGGCTAAATCGTGACGACCTGCGTGGATCTGATGTACGGCAAAATCAATTTCTGCTTGATAGTCTATTGGGCTAGGATGCCTTGATACAAAGTTATTCAATTTCTCATCATGATCTTCTTCAAGTTGATTTTCTTTTTATGAATCAGATGTATAAAAATCTTCTACATAGGTATTTAAACATGCCCAACTTGGCATAGTGATGAGTAATATGCTGCTCAATAGCATGATTTTTTTTCATTTCATTGTTTTTACAGATAGGCGGATTGAATATCATGTTCGACCTGTCTCTCATTAGCACATTATAATTTTAAAGTGATTGAGTTTTTAAGTTACTGCTATTCAAACATAAAAAAGCCACCCGAAGGTGGCTTTTTTCATTCAGCGAACTGAATTATTCATCATCTTTTTTTGCTTCGCCAGTAGGAGGTAAGTCCTTGACCGCTTCCGCAATTAGACCAAACATATAGTTGCCATAAGCATTTGTTTTGTCGTAATGGAAACGCAAACGTGGCGTAATACGTGTTTTGATACGACGACTCAGTTCATGACGCAAGAAACCAGATGCTTTATTCAAGACATCTAAAGTTTCTTTATTTGCAGCTTCACTTTGCTCATCGCCTAGCTCACGCCCCATTACAGTCACATAAACTTCGGCATATCCTAAGTCTGGGCTCACCTTCACGGCAGAGATGGTCACAAGACCACCTAAGCGTGGATCTTTCAGCTCCTGACGGATCAGTTCTGACAACTCACGTTGTACTGTATCCGCCATACGCTTCAGACGTTGACTACCCGCCATTAAAGACTCCGTTTAATCAATTGAACATCGTACACTTCAATCTTATCTTGTGCTTTGATGTCTTTATAGCCTTTCACCGCAAGACCACATTCCATACCGGCACGAACTTCTTCAACCACATCTTTGTAGCGACGAAGAGATTCAAGCTCGCCTTGGAATACCACCACGTCATCACGTAATACGCGAATCGGTTTATTACGGTGTAATGTACCTTCAAGTACCATACAACCTGCAGCAGCACCGAATTTACTTGAGTGGAACACTTCACGTACTTCAGCAACACCCAGAATTGTTTCACGGTGCTCAGGCGCTAATTTACCGCTCATCGCATCTTTCACATCATCAATTAATTGATAGATGATCGAGTAGTAACGAATGTCGATACCATCAGCATCAGCTTTTTGACGTGCAGTATTATCAGCACGTACGTTAAAGCCGAGAAGAACCGCTTCTGATGATTCAGCAAGTGTTACGTCAGACTCAGTGATCGCACCAACACCTGAACCAATAATACGTACTTTCACTTCATCAGTTGCAAGTTCAGCAAGTGCAACGTGTAATGCTTCCAAAGTACCACGTACGTCTGTTTTCAATACCACGTTGACAATAGGCACATCTTTCTTGCCCATAGACGCCATGATATTTTCAAGACGCATCGCAGATTGACGCTCAAGACGTTTTTGACGTTCACGATCCATACGCGCATCAGCAACTTCACGTGCTTTTTTCTCGTCATTTACAACAAGAACTTCATCACCCGCCATTGGCGCTTCTGGTAGACCCAAGATTTCCACAGGAATCGAAGGACCAGCAGATTTAATACGTTGACCATTTTCATCTGTCATTGCACGTACACGACCGTATGACGAACCTGCAAGAACAAGGTCACCCACTTTCAATGTACCGTTTTGAACAAGAATCGATGTTACCGCACCACGTCCTTTGTCTACACGTGCTTCAATTACAACACCTTGTGCCGCACCCTCTTCAGATGCTTTAAGCTCAAGAAGTTCGGCTTGAATTGAGATCAAGTCAAGAAGTTCGTCGATACCTGCACCGCTGTGCGCAGAAACCATTGCCACTGGAACGTCACCGCCCCATTGCTCAGGTACGATTTCTTTCGTCGTCAACTCATTCAATACGCGATCTGGATCAGCAGACTCTTTATCCATTTTGTTGATAGCAACAATAATTGGCGTACCTGCTGCACGTGCATGGTCAATTGCTTCAGCAGTTTGTGGCATAACACCATCATCTGCTGCAACAACCAACACTACGATATCTGTAGATTTCGCACCACGTGAACGCATTGCAGTAAATGCTGCGTGTCCCGGTGTATCTAAGAAAGTAATAATACCTTTTTCAGTTTTCACATGGTATGCACCGATGTGCTGTGTGATACCACCTGCTTCACCTGCAGCCACTTTAGAGCGACGAATACGGTCAAGAAGTGATGTTTTACCATGGTCAACGTGACCCATAATTGTCACAACTGGCGGACGAGTGGTTTGGACACCACGCGCTTCTTCAGCTGCTTCAAGTAAGTTGTCTTCTGCTTGTGTATCCGAAACAAGTACTGGATTGTGACCCATTTCTTCAACAACAAGTACTGCGATTTCTTGATCAATCGCTTGGTTTTGAGTAACCAATTCGCCCATTTTCATGAGTGATTTGATAACTTCGCGAACTTTAACCGCCATTTTCGCAGCCAAGTCAGCAACAACAATTGTTTCACCAATTTCAACATCATAAACTTGTTTTTTAACTGGTTTTTCAAAGCCATGCTTGTTCGCTTGACTTGTTTTTAAACCACGTTTATGTGAGTTATCACGGAAAGATTGCTCTTCACCACGACGACCACCTTTTTTAGGTGAACGTGAATTGTTGGTATTGGTACCACGTTTAATTTCACGGTCTTCTTTCGCAAATGAATCTTCATATGCCTGACCTACAAGGCCGGCAGCAAGCGGAGAATCATCTACAACACGAATGGTCGCAGTAGTGTCTTCGTTAGAATACTTAGACGCCATTTGACGCATTTGCTCAAGCGTACGTTGTTGCGCTTCTTCAGCGGCTTTACGACGCGCCGCTTCTTCTACAGCTTTCAATTGTGCTGCTTGAGCTTCACGTGCTTTTTTCTGTTCTAGAGTTTCAACAGGTTTTGTAATTGGCTTGTTGTTTGACTTACGTTTTACAACAACCGCAGCTTTCGGTGTTTCTTGCTTCGCATGTTCTTGCTTCGCAGCAGCGCGCATTGCTTCTAAAGCTTGTTTCGCTTTAGATACTGGTTGTTGCTTCGGTTCTTCAGCTTTCGCTTCAACCTTAGGTTCCTGTTTACGTGCTTGTTGGTCAGCTTGTGCTTTCGCTAATGCTTCAGCTTTAATTTGCTCAGGATCCGGTTTAACAAATGTATGTTTCTTACGAACTTCTACATTAATCGTTTTTGCCTTGCCCGATGTACTCGCCACTTTAGCAGTACTGGTAGTTTTACGTTTCAACGTGATTTGTCCTGCATTGCCCGCATCCTGACCATGAACTTTTTTCAAATGGTTAACGAGGGCATTTTGTTGTTCAGTGGAGATAATATCGTCAGGTTTAGTTTGTGGTAAACCCGCATCACGAACCTGTTCCAGTAGCTTCTCAACTGGACGACCCACGCTGAGAGCTAACTCCTTAATCGACTTGTCCGTCATATATTACCTCCTAGTTAAACCATGATTCGCGCGCTTTCATAATAAGTTGACCTGCTTTTTCAGCACCTAAACCTTCGATATCAGAGATATCGTCAGTGGCTTGATCTGCAAGATCATCTACAGTTACCACACCGCGAGCGGCAAGCGCATATGCGATTTCTTTAGTCACGCCTTCCATTGCAGCAAGCTCTTCGCTTGGCTCTTGGATGTTTTCTTGTTGCTTCAATGCATCAGCCAATGCAATTTCTTTTGCACGACCTTGTAGCATTTCAACAGTTTCAGCATCAAGTTCGATCTCATCGAATGTTTCCGCAGGAACATACGCGATTTCTTCTAATGATGTGAAACCCATTTCAACTAACGCCATCGCTAAGTCTTCATCAATATCTAGACGTGTAACAAACATATCTAAATATTGTTGCGCTTCGTTTTGTTGGCGTGCGTGATATTCTTCTTCAAGCATCATATTGAGCTTGTAACCAGTCAATTCAGATGCTAAGCGTACGTTTTGACCTTGAGAGCCAATTGCACGTGCTAACTGATCACTCGTTGCAAAAATAATATCTGCAGTACGTTCTTCTTCATCAATCACGATACCTGATACATCAGCAGGCTCTAAAGCACTTGCAATGTATTGTGCCGCGTCATCCGACCAAACGACTACATCAATACGCTCACCATTTAACTCTGACTGAACCGCTTGGATACGTGTACCACGCATACCAATACATGCACCTACAGGATCAATACGGTGATCGTTTGTTTTCACAGCGATTTTAGCACGAACGCCAGGTTGGCGTGCAGCTGCCTTAATCTCAATGATTTCTTCAGCAATTTCAGGAATTTCTTTCTTCATCAATGCGATGAGCATTTCTGGTTTAGAACGAGAAAGTAATAACTGAGCACCACGGCCTTCACGGTTCACATTAAACAAAATCGCGTTTACACGTTGTTTAGGACGTAGAATTTCTTTAGCGATCATTTCTTCACGCGCAAGATATGCTTCTGCATTGTCACCTAAGTCAATGATAAAGCCATCTTTGGTTTGTTTTTTCACTTCACCGTAGATGAGTTCACCAACTTTAGATTCGTAAGCATCTGCAATTAGCGCACGCTCTGCTTCACGAATTTTTTGAACAATCACTTGTTTCGCAATTTGTGCCGCAATACGACCAAAATCAATCGATTCAACTTCAAGTTCACGAATATCACCAATTGCCCATTTTGCAGGATCTACATCAGAGATCGCATCTTGGCATGCTGGCATTTCGTGATCTTCGTCGGCAACCACTTCCCATTGACGGAAAGTACGGTAATCACCAGTACGACGGTCGATTTCTACACGTAGACGAGCTTCTTCCGAGTGAGTTCCCTCGTAGAATTTCTTCTTAGTCGCTGCAACTAAAGCTTGTTCAAGCGCTTCAAAAATTGCATCACGACTTACACCTTTTTCGTTACTAACCGTTTCTACTACGGTAAGAATTTCACGAGCCATAAGTCACCTATTCGTTCAGATTCTTATTTATTAAATTAATCTTGGAAAACCAGATTTGCTTTATCAATATTGTGGCTGTCAATATCCAACACTTGTTGCTTTTCAACTTCAACCTGAATCATTTCGTTCTCAAGGTCTACGTTAACAAGTTTGGCTTGGAATTTACGACGATTATCTACAGCACTGATCAAACGCAAAGCGACTTGCTGACCAATGTATGCCGTCATTTGTTCCAATTTAAAGAACTGACGATCCCAACCTGGAGATGACACTTCTAATGCATATTCGCCTGAAATTGGATCATGTACATCCAACATCGCACCCACTTGCTGAGTGACACGAACACAGTCCTGCACGCCGATACCACGGCCTTGCTCAACTTCGCCATCTTCATTGATGACAGGTTCTGCATTTTCATCAACTTCACGGTCGATATAAATACGTAACAGTGAACGTTTTCCTTGAGGTTGGAAATCAATCCCCCAAAGTTCTACATCACATGCTTGCACCGCTGGGGCAATTAAGTCCTGAAGTGCTTGAGTTTTATTTGATAGCTTCATTTACTCTCGTCAAATTTGTGCGATTCGATGGTCGAAATGACCACTACAGACCAATGCGAAACTATAGTAGTAGTGAAACATGACGGTTTGACCAAAATACTGTCGACACTACACGATAGCCAATAAAAAAGGGCGTAAATCGCCCCATTATTACACAGAAAACCATAGTCCACTGTGCAAAAAGGCCCACCTAGTTGTGAGCCTCTTTTAGAAACTTGGTAGCGGGAGCTGGATTTGAACCAACGACCTTCGGGTTATGAGCCCGACGAGCTACCAGACTGCTCCATCCCGCATCAACATGCAAAAATTATATACAATTTCTTGGTCATTTTCAATCTAAAACAACCTGAAGAATTGCCCTACTGAGTTGCATCTCAGAGGATTGGTAGCGGGAGCTGGATTTGAACCAACGACCTTCGGGTTATGAGCCCGACGAGCTACCAGACTGCTCCATCCCGCATCAACATCACAATGACTTTCAGATAAACTGCTTATATAGATTGTGTGCTATATAAGATTGGTAGCGGGGGCTGGATTTGAACCAACGACCTTCGGGTTATGAGCCCGACGAGCTACCAGACTGCTCCACCCCGCATCAATATGCAAATAGTTTTCTCAGCTTTAAAAGCTGTCCATTTAAAAGTTTGCATCTTAAAAATAGAATTGATTGGTAGCGGGAGCTGGATTTGAACCAACGACCTTCGGGTTATGAGCCCGACGAGCTACCAGACTGCTCCATCCCGCATCAACAGAGTTTTGCTGCATACACCAACTTATGTTCTGGATTATAAGTTGGTGCGGAAGGGGGGACTTGAACCCCCACGCCCGAAAGCACTACCACCTCAAGGTAGCGTGTCTACCAATTCCACCACCACCGCAGCTGTGACGCATTCTAGTCGCAACACGTCAAAAAAGAAAGTGCTAAATAAATTATTCAGCGCTTTTTGGTGCAGTTGGCGAAGTTTCAGCCGATTTTGCAGGCGCAGTCGGTACTGAAGAAATCGCATTCAGACTATAAGCATCTGTCGTTTGTTTCTTTGCAAACACAGCAAGTGTCAAGCTCGTAACGAAGAACAAAGCCGTTAAAATCGCAGTCAAACGGGTCATAAAGTTACCCGAACCCGATGCACCAAATACAGTTGCAGCACCGCCGCCACCAAAAGATGCACCCGCATCTGCGCCTTTACCATGCTGAACTAAAATCAGCACGATCATTAAAATCGCTAAGATAATATGTACCACCAGCACAAACGTATGCATGCTGAACTCCTAATTATTTTGTATTTGCAAATGCTTGAGCAATTTTATAAAACGACTCTGCATTTAATGATGCACCACCGACCAGCGCACCATTGATATCTGGACAGGCTGCCAACTCTACTGCATTTTCAGGTTTTACACTACCACCATAAAGAATCGCAGTATGAAGTCCCATTGGGGTGATTTGGCTTAAACCTTCACGAATTTTAGCATGCATCGCTTGCGCATCTTCAGGTGACGCTGTTTTACCTGTGCCAATGGCCCAAATTGGCTCATAAGCCACCACAATTTGTTTCCACTGCTCTGCTTGTACAACAGCAGCAATATCACATATTTGTTGTAACACAACCTGTTCTGCTTGGCCGCTTTCACGTTGTTCTAAGCTTTCACCCACGCAATAAATCACAGTCAAACCTGCGTTTAATGCATTTTTTACTTTTTCATTAATGATATGCGGTTGATCAGCAAAAATTTCACGGCGTTCTGAATGACCAATCAGTACAAATTCAATACCATAATCTTTTAATAGCTCAGCACTAAGCTCACCCGTGTATGCACCTGTACCTGCGACGCGAGAAACGTCTTGTGCAACAGTCATGATGTAACGGCTTGCTTGTGCTAATTCATTTTGCACCGAGGTCAGAGCAATAGCTGTTGGTGCAACCCCAATATGGCATGCCGCTTCAGCAATATTTTGTTCATTTAATAATTGCTTAAAATTCTTAAGAAGTGCGCCAGCATCGGCTTGCAATGGGTTCATTTTCCAGTTACCCACTACCCAAGGCGTAATCGTCGAACCCGACATATTTATCCCACATGACAAAGATGAAATCGGGCACATTCTACACGTAATTCATAATTTTGAAGATAAATTTCAACACATTTGCATCTTCGAACCACACCAGTCATTCCAAGATCTTCACTTTTCTGTAAAAAAATTAAGCAGATTTAAGGACTGGTTCATGCTTTTTACCAATTCTTAGCTAGTGACAACACTTTAAGATATGGTATTTTTGTGCAACAAAAGTATAATTTTGCTATACCAATTATAAACAGACTGAAGCATAGGCAAGTAAAAGCATGACAGCAGTTCAAGGTTCTTCAAGATTTACGGGGTTTATTCGTCGCTTAGTTGACGAAGGGCATCTGTCTGCCGAAAAAATGCAAACAGCGCTGCAAAATTCAAAAAAGGCTCATCAAGATATCGTGCCGCATTTGATTCAGGAATATCAACTTTCAGCACGCCTGATTGCAGAAACCATCTCGATAGAGTTCGGTGAACCGGTTTTTGATATTTCAACTTATGACACGTCTTTAATCATTCGTGATGAGTTTGAAGATAAGTTAATTACCAAGCATCGTATTTTGCCCATTTTTAAACATGGCAATTTGTTATTCGTTGCGATCAGTAATCCCACCAATATTGAAGCTGTAGATGCTATCCGATTTGGTAGTAAGCTCAATACCGAAACCATTATTGTTGAACATGACAAACTTGAAAAGTTAATTGAGCAGAACTTCGCTGAAGAAAGTACTTTCGACTTTGATGATGACTTTGATCTTGATTTAGAACAGGAAACGATAGACCCAGCTGAACAAGCAGATGAAAAAGACAATGGTGATGAAGCGCCGATTGTTAAATACATCAATAAGCTGCTAGTCGATGCGATTCGTATGGGTGCATCTGACTTACATTTCGAACCCTACGAAAAGACCTATCGCGTCCGCTACCGTGTCGATGGCGTGTTAAGAACAATTACCAATCCGCCCTTGCAGCTCGCGACTCGACTTGCTTCGCGTTTAAAAGTCATGTCACAAATGGACATCTCGGAAAAACGTATTCCACAAGACGGTCGTATCAAGTTAAAGCTGTCAAAGAACAAAGCCATCGACTTCCGTGTGAACTCCTTACCGACCTTGTTTGGTGAAAAACTTGTTCTACGTATCCTTGACCCTTCTAGTGCGATGTTAGGGATTGATGCGTTGGGTTATGAACCGGATCAAAAAGAACTGTTCATGCAGGCTTTAGAAAAACCGCAAGGCATGTTGCTCATTACCGGTCCAACGGGTTCCGGTAAAACCGTATCTTTATATACAGGTCTAAACATTCTTAACCGTGAAGATACCAACATTTCAACGGCCGAAGACCCTGTGGAAATTAACTTAGAAGGGATCAATCAGGTCAACGTAAATAATAAAGTCGGCCTCACCTTCTCTGCAGCATTGAAGTCATTCTTACGTCAAGACCCTGATATTGTGATGGTCGGTGAGATTCGAGATTTAGAAACGGCTGAAATTGCCATTAAAGCAGCTCAAACGGGTCATATGGTGATGTCTACACTACATACCAATAGTGCACCTGAAACATTGACACGCTTACGCAATATGGGCGTGCCCTCATTTAACATTGCGACATCCGTGAACCTTGTCATTGCGCAGCGACTTGCGCGTCGCCTATGTTCACAATGTAAAGAAACAGTAGAGGTACCAAAACAAAGTCTACTGGAACTTGGTTTTACTGAAGACGATTTAAATACACCAGAATTTCAAATATACCAACCTGTCGGTTGTTCCGAATGCCGCGAAGGCTATAAAGGTCGTGTCGGTATATATGAAGTCATGAAAGTGACACCTGAAATTTCAAGAATTATTATGGAAGATGGCAATGCCTTACAAATTGCCGAAGCTTCAAATCAAGCAGGTTTTAACAATTTACGCCGTTCAGGCTTAATTAAGGTCATGCAGGGGGTGACTTCACTTCAAGAAGTCAATCGTGTGACCAGTGAGTAAGTGAATTAGTATTTAAAAATAAGGATAAATTCATGGCTGTAAAAAAAGCGCAGATGATGCCAACCTTCAGTTATGAAGGCGTGGATCGCAAAGGGGCGAAAATCAAAGGGGAAATGCCTTCGCGTAATATGGCTTTAGCCAAAGTCACTTTACGTAAGCAAGGCATCACCATTAAAACCATTCGAGAAAAACGCAAAAATATTCTCGAAGGCTTGATGAAAAAGAAAGTATCCACTTTGGATATCACGGTATTCACGCGCCAACTTGCAACCATGATGAAAGCCGGTGTACCGCTCGTTCAGGGTTTTGAAATCGTGGCGGAAGGCCTAGAAAACCCAGCCATGCGTGAAGTGGTCTTGGGGATCAAAGGTGAAGTTGAAGGCGGTAATACCTTTGCTGGTGCGCTGCGCAAATATCCGCAGTATTTCGATAACCTATTTTGCTCCTTGGTTGAATCAGGTGAACAGTCGGGTGCACTTGAAACCATGCTAGACCGTGTTGCCATTTACAAAGAAAAAAGTGAATTGCTTAAGCAAAAAATCAAAAAAGCCATGAAATACCCAGCAGCGGTCATCGTTGTCGCTGTTATTGTGACGATTATTTTGATGGTAAAAGTGGTTCCCGTATTCCAAGACTTGTTTTCATCATTTGGTGCAGACTTACCTGCCTTTACCAAAATGGTGGTCAACATGTCGGAATGGATGCAAAAATATTGGTTCTTCCTCATCATTGGAATTGGAGCTGTGATTGCTGGTTTCATGGAAGCGAAAAAACGTAGCAAGGCTTTCCGTGACTTCTTGGACAAAGCTGCACTGAAAGCACCGATTTTTGGTGATTTGGTTTATAAAGCAATTATTGCCCGCTACAGCCGTACCTTGGCAACCACATTTGCAGCCGGTGTACCCTTAATTGATGCGCTTGAATCAACTGCAGGTGCAACCAACAACGTGGTATATGAAACAGCTGTGTTAAAAATTCGTGAAGATGTGGCGACCGGCCAGCAATTGCAATTCGCCATGCGTGTCACCGATAAATTTCCCTCTATGGCGGTTCAAATGGTGGCTATTGGTGAAGAATCAGGTGCTTTAGATGCCATGCTAGATAAAGTGGCAACGCATTATGAAAACGAAGTTGATAATGCCGTAGATGGCTTAACCTCGATGATGGAACCCTTAATTATGGCGGTACTGGGTGTCCTCGTTGGTGGTCTTGTGATTGCAATGTATCTTCCAATCTTCCAAATGGGTTCTGTGGTTTAATGCAAGAATTAATAACATATTTAATCAATACCCCAATTGCGATGTATTTCGCAGTTGGGATTTTTAGTCTTTGTATTGGTAGTTTTTTGAATGTGGTGATTTACCGCACACCAAAGATGATGGAACAAGAATGGCGCACAGATTGCCAACTGTTTTTACATCCAGACCAACCGATTATTGATGAAACAAAGATCACACTAAGTACCCCTGCTTCAACCTGCCCAAAATGCAAAACGCCCATTCGTTGGTATCAAAACATTCCGGTCATCAGTTGGATTGTGTTACGCGGAAAATGTGGAAGTTGCCAAAACCCGATCAGTAGCCGTTATCCACTGATCGAGCTACTCACCATGATCTGCGCGCTGATTGTTGTTGCTGTTTTTGGCCCAACCATCCAAATGCTGTTTGGTCTGGTGCTGACTTATGTATTGATTGCATTAACATTTATTGATTTTGACACCCAACTTTTACCTGACCGTTATACCCTTCCTTTAGCTGCACTCGGGCTTGGCGTGAATAGCTATGCCATTTATACCTCTGCAACCTCAGCCATTTGGGGATATATCATCGGCTTCTTATGCCTATGGATCGTTTACTATTTATTTAAAATTATCACTGGCAAAGAAGGTATGGGCTATGGTGACTTTAAGCTTTTAGCTGCCTTGGGTGCATGGATGGGCCCTTTCCTGCTTCCACTGATTGTATTACTCTCTTCACTGGTAGGTGCAATCATTGGCATTATTTTGCTCAAGGTTCGTAAAGAAAACCAACCTTTTGCATTTGGTCCCTATATTGCCATCGCCGGATGGATCGCCTTTTTATGGGGTGATCAAATTATGAAAATTTATTTGGGTCAGTAAGGTCGTTGTATGACATTTGTCTTGGGTTTAACAGGTGGTATTGGTAGCGGTAAATCTGCTGCAAGCAATTGGTTTGGACTCCAAGGCATTCAAGTCGTCGATGCTGATATCGTTGCAAGGGAAGTTGTTGAACCGGGGCAATCCACACTGAATCAAATTCAACAACAATTTGGTGATTGGGTTTTACTGGAAAATGGTGAGTTAAATCGGCGTGCATTACGCGAGCATATCTTTAAAGATCCTACAGCACGTCAAGCACTTGAAGCCATTACCCATCCTGCAATACGCCAGTCCATTATCCAACAATTAAACGAAGCCACCAGCCCCTATGTCATCTTGGTTTCGCCGTTATTATTTGAAACCAATCAACATGAATTGGCCAATCACACCTTGCTGATTGATGCCACAGAACAATTGCAAATTCAGCGTGCATCACAGCGTGATGGTCAAAATATCGAGCAAATCCAAAAAATTATTCAAGTTCAAATGTCACGTCAGGAAAAGCAAAAAATTGCAGATGATATCGTGCTGAATGATGGTCATTTAGATCATCTTTATGCACAGCTTCGGCCGTTGCATCTCAAGTACTTAGCGCACGCTGAAAAAAGCTAAATAAAAAATCAGTCTTACTCAGACTGCTGTTTTTGTTGTTCGAGTTGCTGCTCTAGACTATCCTTTCGTCCCAACCATTTCCACGGTTGAATCGCTCCAATCCCCATCCCGACCAATCCACACACAATTGCAAAACTTAAGGGTTCATTCAACAGCGGTACCGCTAAAATTGCAGCAATAAAAGGTGCCAAAGTTACGATACTTCCGGCTTTAAATGCACCCAGGCGCTTGATCGCCTCTACATACGTTAAAGTCGCAATAATCACCACAAAAATACCGTGAAAGATAACTTGTCCAATGAGTTGCAATGGCTCAGGATCGGACCAATGTTTAGGGAAAAATATTAGATAAATTGGCACAAATACCACGGCAGACCAAATCGCAACCCCTGCCATGGCATGCCAAGCAGAGAGTTTCCATTGCTTAAGCAATACCGTAAATATTCCCCACCAAATGGCACTGATAAAAAACAGCAAATCACCTAAACCAAACGCTACACCGGTTTCCACATACATCAAATAACTCATTAAGCTAATGGCAGAGACCATAATCACCACACTGATCCAGGTATGCTTATCGAGTGGCTGTTTGAAGATCAGGAATGCGGCTATGGCCGTACATAAGGGAATACAACCATTGAGGAAGATTGCAGCATGGGCCGCAGGAGCATAATGAAATGCGCTATAGGCCGTTAAGCAATAGGTCACCCCACCGAGCATAGCGAGGATAAAAGGCTCTTTCTTCCATAAAAAAGCCGTATCTTTTTTATAAATCAAAATTGGCATTAAGATGCAAAATGCCAAAGCAAACCGAAGTGCCGTGATATCCCAAGCACTGATTCCCCAATTGGCACTTAAACGCGCCGTTAAGGTGAATCCTCCCCAAATACACATGGTAATGAACACATATAAATAACCTTGCTTTTGAGGAGACATCATCACTGCTATTTCAATTCATTATTACGTTG
Organism: Acinetobacter sp. YH16040_T; assembly: GCF_024605785.1. Classification (NCBI taxonomy): domain Bacteria; kingdom Pseudomonadati; phylum Pseudomonadota; class Gammaproteobacteria; order Moraxellales; family Moraxellaceae; genus Acinetobacter; species Acinetobacter sp. YH16040_T. The sequence goes on from NZ_CP094541.1 coordinate 3,131,802, forward strand.
ACGACATGCTTCATACAATGCCATACCTGTTGCGACACTGACATTTAAGCTTTGCAAATTGCCGGCCATTGGAATGTACACAGTTTGATCACATTGCGCCTGCGTAATAGGACGTAAACCTGTATCTTCAGCGCCCATCACCACACATACACCCGTACCTGTGAAGTCAAAATTTTGAATCGGCAATGCTTTTTCATCTAGCATGGTGCCGACCACAAGTACATTAAAGTCTTCTTTGATTTGAGCCAAGGTACGTGCCAAGTTCGTCACCTGAATAAACTTCACTTTTTCAGCACCACCTGCAGCAACTTTACGGGCTGTTGGGGTAAGCGTCGCTGAACGATCACGCGGTGCAATCACAGCTTCAACACCCATGGCTGCCGCTGTACGAATGCATGCACCAAGGTTATGTGGATCTGTAATATGATCTAATGCCAATAGCAACGCATTTGGATTGGCTTGTAATAAAGCCTCTAAATCTTTTTCGTTCAAGACTGGATGTGGGCGTACAGCCGCAACCACACCTTGATGGAACGGTTGTCCCGCAAGTTTTTCCAAACTATCACGACTAGCTTTTTGAATGCTGACACCAAACGGTTCTGCAAGCTCAAAAATACGTTTTAAACGCTGATCATCACGTCCTTTTAACGCAAATAAAGTTAAAACGCGTTCTGGCTCAAGTTCCAGTAATGACTCCACTGAATGAACGCCATAATAATATTCCGGTTTCGCCATGAACGACCTCTAATTTGCAAACTTCGATTAACTTTTGAACAGGGTATGATATCCCTAGAGCACAGCATAGGCTGCCAAAAAGAAAAATCCTGCAAAGCAAGCTTTACAGGATTTATGCTATGACACATAGTTTAACCGATTTAAGGTTAAAAAACTGTGCCTAAATTGATTGAATCATTAGCCTTCTAAGTGGCACACATAGTCCAAGACTTCATCTGTTTCAATTTTAAAACGGCTATTACCTGGCACGTAGAACGATTGGCCCGCACGGAATAATTCGCTTTCTTCGCTATCTGCAATTTGAACACGACATTCGCCTGAAATAATTTCCATACGTTCAGGTACATGAGTTTCAAAAGTCAGCGCTTGTTCAGTTGGAAGCAACACACCCAGTGTTTTCTTTGTTCCATCTTCAAATTGCACAGTATGGCTGATGCATAGACCGCCAAAATAAACATTTGATTTTTTGATTACCGATACATGATCAAACTGTGCTGACATGCGTTTTCTCCAGATAAAGCATATTTATAATATTTTGATCGATGTAGTTTAATTGTGCTGCAAAAACTAATCAATCTGTGTTGAAAACTGTGCGATAGATAATTACAAAAATCTGAGTACCGGATGTGCCCCAATTTCATCCCATCACCTCAACATTTAGAGTCTAAAACAAGCTGTGCTGTTGTACAAAATACTTTTTTGTTTCATCCACTAAAGTCCTAGTTAGGGTTAATCGAAACGCTGCAAACTCATTTCAAAAAAATAGCAGCGTGATGAATCATATTGGTAGATTTGAGTGACCAAATGATGACGTTTTATGGCAATAACACGCTAGATTAAATACAAGAATACATACACAAACGTGTTTTAAGAGGACTTGGCAGGACGTTGGTGGTTTCAGCTCACGTTATGCAAGATCATTTACTCTTTGCATCACAACACTGCATGGATACAGCGGATAAGAAACTAATTTCTTGTTAAACTGAAATTTAAGATAGAATTATGAGGTTTTTCGTCATCTTAAAATAAAACTTGTCTTGTGACCAAAACAAAACTTAATTATCTTTAACTAGAACTTTTCGCAGCTCGGATGCGTTTATGCTGACACATTTAACTCTGATCAATTTTGCATTAGCCGACCATTTAGCCATCGACATTGAACAAGGCTTTAATGTCCTGACGGGTGAAACGGGTGCAGGTAAATCTTTACTTCTAGACGCATTATCAGCTTGCTTAGGTGAACGTACAGACACCAACTACGTGCGCTATGGATCAGACAAAGCCGATGTGACAGCGACCTTTAGCTATCAAGAGCACAGCCCTGAAGCGCTTTGGCTCAAAGAACACGAACTAGATGATGAGTCTGGCGAAATCCATTTACGTCGCGTGATTTTTGCAACAGGTCGCAGCAAAGCATGGATTAATGGACGTCCGAGCAGCTTATCAGAATTAAAAGAAATTGGCCGCTTATTGGTACAACTTTATAGCCAACACAGCCAACAACAACTCTTAGAACCACCCTATCCAAAGCATTGGTTGGATCGTTATTATAATTTTTATCAGCCTGCTCAAGCCGTGCGTGATGCTTATAGCAAATGGCAAAAGGACATTCGTCAGCACCAAGCAGCACTCGACGCCCAAGCCACACGTAAGCAACGGATAGAAACGCTTGAACTTCAATTGGAAGAACTTGAAGACGTTGTGCAAACGGACTACAAAGAAATCGAGCAAGAATTTGACCGTCTCAGTCATCATGAACATATCATGCAAGATTGTAGCTATGGTCTAAATGCCCTCGATGACGCCGAGCAAAATATCAATCAAGAAATGGGCGCGATCATTCGTCGGATTGAATCGCATGCAGGACGTAGTGAACAACTTTCTGAAATTTATACGTCGCTACTGAACGCTCAAAGTGAAATTGAAGATGCGACAGCAAATTTACGTCATTTTATTGATCGTCAAAGTTTCGATCCTGAACGTATGGACGAATTAAACACTAAACTCGAAGTTTTTCATCGCTTAGCGCGTAAATATCGTACTCAGCCTGAAGATTTAAAAAATGATTATGATGCGTGGCAACTTGAGCTAGAACAATTACATCAACTTGAAGATCCTGAAACCCTAGCTGAACAAGTGGAAGTGTCTCATCAAGACTTTTTAGCCAAAGCACAGCATTTGGATGATATTCGTCGTGAAGCATCTACCCCATTGGCGAAGCAATTGACTGAACAAGTGAAGCAGCTCGCGCTCCCAGAAGCACATTTTGAATTTAAATTTGAGCCTCTAGAACAAGCTTCAAGTGAAGGTTTGAGCTTTATTCAACTGCTGTTCACCGCAAACAAAGGGATTCCTGCTCAGCCTTTAGCACGCGTGGCATCGGGGGGTGAATTGTCACGTATTGCCTTAGTCATGCAAGTGATGAATGCTGAAAAAACTGAATCCGAAGTGTTAGTCTTTGATGAAATTGATGTCGGGATCAGTGGCGGAACGGCAGAAATTGTCGGACGTTTGTTGGCTGATTTGGCGCAGCATGTTCAAATTTTATGTATTACTCACCAAGCCCAAGTCGCTGCTCAATCTGACCAACATCTCCTGGTGAAAAAACGTCAAACGGATCCTGCAAGCAGTACCATTATCGAATTAGAAGAAGATGATCGAATTCAAGAGCTTGCTCGCATGACGGGTGGTGTTGAAATTAGCGATACCACATTACAACATGCCAAACATTTACGCCAATTAAAGTTTCAGCACAGCTAAATCACCGTAAATGTCTTAAATAAAAAAGCCTTAGTTCACTTTGACTAAGGCTTTTTTTATCACTTGTGATACAACCTCTATTTAATTACGACTTCTATTTAATAATTCCTTGATAGACAAAGCCTTTTGAGCCCAAGCTATAACGTAAGTACTTCTGTTGTGGCTGATAGTTTTCATTTAATAACATCACATCCACATGTTTAGGACCAACTTTTAAATAGTTTTGACTGGAGCTTCTGTCTTTATCGTAGTGGCAATCATAATCGACTGAAATTTCATGCAGGTTTTTTTGCTTAGGTTGAAATACATAAGATTTAAGTAACTGTTTTGGCCCAACTTCAACGGCTCTTAGATGATGTAATCCACTGCAATTATCACCTTTATAATAACTCTTCACCAAATATACGGTTTTATTTTGGATGTTGATCGGCAAAATTTGATTGATATAGCCTGAGTCAAATTGATCTAAATGTTGCGTTTTTCCCGTTGCATATTGCACATAGCTGCTCCACTCCCCCATGGTGCCTCCGCCAGACACATCAAAACTATAAAATTTAAGTTTTTTATCTGGTGAATATTGCACATGAACAAAACCTTGCTTTTCGAGTTGCGTAAATCCGTAGTGAAAACTGCTCGGATCTGCCGCAATGACATCCACAATTTCACGTTCTATCGCTTCATTGACCTCATAAAAATTCAAGTTTTTATATTTTTTAATCACCTGAGATTCATGTTTTTGTAAGTCAGCGCTTCCTGCAAAGCCTGAAATAGGTAGGCTTGCACAGAGTGCCATCCCTATTATTTTTGAATAATGTGTCATTGTTTTACCCTCAGTTTATCCTGCTATTTTAAGCAATCTCAGTCATCCATCACGTATATCTTCTCCTCACTTTTGTACTGCTGTTGTTCAAATCTTAATTAATTTCTTCACGATTCACCGTATTATAGACCTGCCTGCACGATGAAGATTGTTATCATGTCCCTCACAGGTCGAGCATGACAAATATTGAATTTGCAGAAAAACTCATTGTTGAAAACTTGTGAGTCTAGTATGTTGATAAATACAACGTTATTCGAATGCAATTCCCCCCAAGAATGAAACTTACCCCAATAAGGAGAAGCCATTAGGTGACTAAACAATACCTCACACACCGCTGCCTGATTGCTCCACCCGAAATGAACGATGAATTCTTTGCCAATACGGTGATTTATTTAGCGCGACATGATGAAGATGGCGCTCAAGGCATCATTATTAATCGTCCTTCGGGCTTGCAGATCAAAGAACTCTTGAATGATTTAGAAATTGAGGCAGATAATGTGCATCCTCATGAAGTGTTGCAAGGTGGACCTTTGCGCCCAGAGGCAGGTTTTGTTCTTCATACCGGTCAACCGACATGGCATTCGTCTATTGCTGTAGGTGAAAATGTCTGCATTACCACGTCTAAAGATATTTTAGATGCGATTGCACACAATGAAGGTGTGGGTCGTTATCAGGTGGCTCTAGGCTATGCCAGTTGGGGTAAAAGCCAATTAGAAGAAGAAATTGCTCGGGGTGATTGGCTCATTTGTGACTCAGACATGGATTTAATATTTAACTTACCTTATGACGACCGCTGGGACGCTGCCTATAAAAAAATGGGCGTAGACCGCACGTGGTTATCATCTGAGATTGGACATGCCTGATTTACCACAATATCAAATGATTATGGCCTTTGACTTTGGCACACAAAAAACAGGAATGGCTGTGGGACAAGCCTTGATTGAAAGTGCAAATCCCCTGCCACTCTTTCCCATGAAAGATGGCATTCCCAATTGGGATAATCTACTCAAGATTGTGAAACAGTATCAGCCGGATTTGTTCATCGTGGGTCTACCGCTCAATATGGATGATAGCGAATCTGAACTCTCCACACGTGCGCGTAAATTTGCACGACGCCTTCGCCACCAAACCAATATTGAAACTTTGATGGTCGATGAACGATTAACTACACGTGAAGCGCGTGATGAATTAGATCATTATCAAGCCCAAGGCCGTGCGAAGAATCTTTCTGCCGACAGCCTTGCTGCAGCATTATTTATTGAAAGTTGGTATCGAAATCCAGTGGGACTGAAACCTTAAGCGCTTTCAACAAACAGGCAAATAAAAAAGCATCCGAAAAAGGATGCTTTTTTATGCGCAAGATTGATCACTCAATGCTGCGCAAATGAAATGATTGGGGATAACTTAGTTTTTATCCACAATATGAATCGTGGTGGTTCGACCCGCGACAAAAGCCAACTGATCATGCGGCACTTCATCCAGTACAATTTTCACTGGTACACGCTGTGCCAAACGAACCCAACTAAAGGTTGGATTGACATTGGCCAGTAAACTATCAGTCGATGTACGTTCACGGTCTTCAATCCCTGTTGCAACGCCTTGTACATGCCCCTTATAAACTTCAGAACTTCCCATCAGTTGGATTGTTGCAGGTGCGCCAACATAGATTTTATCTAGTTTGGTTTCTTCAAAATATCCCACAACATACAATTGTTGACGGTCAATTAAGGCCGCTACGGCTTGGCCAACTTTGACGTAATTCCCTGCTTTGAGTTCAAAGTTAGACAATGTTCCATCAGTCGGTGCAACCACTTCCGAACGTTTTAAATTCAATTCTGCCAAATGCAAACTGCTATTCGCCGCTTCAATCAGGGCTTTTTGCTGCACCACACTGGCTTTGGCTTGCTCAATCGCGGCCTGAGTTTGTTCATGCTCTGCATGTGATTGATCACGTACTGCAAACATTTGATCTTGTTCTTGTTTTGAAATCGCACCGTCCATCAAACTTGCATAACGATTTGCATTTTTATCTGCAAGATTAATATTGGCTTGTGACTTCACTAAATTCGCTTTGGCTTCAGCAAGCTGCGCTTCAGCCCCTGCCAGTCCTGCTTTGGCTTTCGCCAAGTCAGATTTGGCTTGCTCAACATCCAAAGCTTGACGTGCCACATCTATACGAAACAGCACTTGGCCTTTTTTCACTTGTTGGTTGTCTTGAACTAAAACGTCTGTGACCAAACCTGAAACATCCGATGACACTTGAATCACGTCACCACGTACCCGTCCATCACGCGTCCATGGTTCCGAATTGTAATAGTCCCAAATATGTTTCAGCGCAAGTAATGCGCCACATAGCACGATTATCAACAATACAGGCCGAACATATTTTCGGACATTCAAATTGGTCATACGATTACCTCAATCATTTCATTTTTTAGGGGCTTAGAACTGGCAGAAAATAAAGATTTCATGCACCAGCCAAAGCAACATCATAAATACACCCAAATAAAAAATATTGAGCATCGGCACCCAATCTGGCGCCATCCATCAGTCAAGCAAACGCATGATGACCCGCAATAACAGATAGGCCAATACCGCTTGAATCAATAGAATGGGCACATAGACGCCATATACATTTAGCTCACCCATGTTGTGCCTCGACCTGTAAATGATTTGGTGTTTGCTGTGTTAGGACATGACACAAACTGCTTTGAATATTGTTCAGCGAATACTGAATTCGATGCATAACATCATCGTTTTCCACACCCTGAACAGCCTGATTCAATCGTTGAATTCGCTCTACAATTTGCTGTTTCAAGCTCATATACACATTCTTTTGCCCTTGTTCCATGGCCCGAAAATAGTCATCTAAATCTTGTTGTAACTCTTCGAGTTCGCTGACCAGTGCATCATTCGGATCGAGTTTATTCATGAGTTCTTGCAAGCGGGTTAAATCAATCACAGCACTGGCTTCCACCAAAGCCCACTCGATCTGTTGTTTTAAATTCCCTGATTGCACCATTTTGCTGTTTAGGATGCCGATTCGGTCCAACATACTGCGTAAATGCACCCGAAACGGTAAGCCGTATGGCAGATATAAAGCCTGACGCAGTGCCTTGTAATGCTGTGAAAGTATACGTTGGGCCGTCATATCTGGTGACATCGCACGCACTAAATGAATAATAAACACCGAAATAATGGGTCCCAAAACCGTCCCAATCGATGCATCAAAGAAAAACACCTGATCGAGGCTAAAGCGGTTTTGAAAATTCAGTCCCATGATGGTCCCCATCAAAAGCGGCAAGCTGATCCCAATCAAAGGCGGATGTAAAAATAGCATCAGACAGAACATCACAAACGGTGCTAACACCACGATCAACTGCCAAAAAGCGGTCACATGCGGGAAAATGCCATAGGCGTAGATAAACACCATGAAAGCCGCATACATATTGGCGCGAATAAACATTTTCAATGCAGGAACAGGGTTATCCATTGCAGTTAAAATACAAGCACTGATCGCAGCCATTTCAGCCATCATAAATCCAGCTTTCCAACCACTGACGATCCAAAAACCTGTAGAAATTAAAATAATCAAACATGCAGACACCCCGCCACGAATAGCAACCCCCGCATCTCGGTGCAAAGTCGGATAATGACTATTGCCCAAGGCGGTCAGTATGGCCGGTAAAGTGGAGTCGCCTTGCTGTACCCGCTGCCAAAGCAGACGAATCGCACGAATATTCTGAATAAAATGGCGAATATCCATTTTTAGACTGCCCAAAATCACCTGCTGTGATGGCAATGCCTGTGTCTGAATGTGTTGAAAATCTTGCTCAAACTGTTCAGGCAATTGATTAAGTTTACTTTCCTCAATCTGATGTTGATCTAATAAAAACGCGGCAATATGTTCATGGGCTTGCTTGAGTGCCGTCCGATAATGTATGTCCAGACCGTCTAATTGTTTCATCCGTTCAGACATGGCCACCAAGTTACTGACCAACAAACTCAACTGATGCAAGATTTCCTGCAATGGACGTGTCATGCCTTTTAAGGTGGATTTTTCATAAGACAAATGCACCGCCATGACATGTATATCCGCGATATCTCGTGCAATATTGCCGAGGTTTTTTGAATAATTTTCTAGTTCGGCGGGCTCTAATAAAATCTGATCAAAAATTTCTTTGGTATCGGCAAAGGTTTTACTCACTCGTGTTTCGACTGCAGGACCAATATGCATTGGAAATAATGTCGTGGTCACGATGACACTACATACCACACCCACCGTAATTTCGAGAAAACGCCCCAAGGCCATATCGAAGATCGAAGCGGTATCAATAAAATACACCACGTTAAAACAGATAATGACCGTGGTATAACCCGCCAACATGGAAACATAACTACGAGGCGTACGGTCTAGCAGTGACAAATACAGGCAAAACCCAACCCAAACCGCTAAAAACACCGTAAACAGTACAGGCATGTGAATGAGATGTGGCAGTGCCACCACCGACACGGCCGCCCCTAAGAACGTCCCTAATACACGATACAAACTTTTTGAAGACGTCATCCCTGAATATGGATTCGCGATCACGAAAACGGTGCCAATCGCCCAAATCGGATATGCCAAATTCAGTACAAAGGCCACATACAATGCAAGCATGCCCGCGATGAACGTTTTGGTCGCAAAAATCCAGTCCATTTTATTGGGCCGAAAAGCGAGTATTTGTTTCGTCAGCAGCATGATGGATCTCGGTGGCTTGCTTCTTTTTAGTGAAAACGGCCTCGTATCGAATGCTTAAACATTCGATAGCACAACCTGTATCACGGCACAGGAATGACTAGAAATTTCAATAAGTAAAGAAGCGATTCAAATCGTGTTTCAAACCATTTGAATACAAAAAGTAATGTACAACATTGCCTGTGCATCACATGGATGAGCAATATTTATTCAATATAGGATATTTTCATAGCAATTTTGCTAAAAAAGTAAATAATAGTCAATATAAATATCTTATTTTGATAATTTAACTATATTTTAAATGCATATTTTAGGTTTTTCTTATGCTTTTATCAGGATGCCCTAAGAAACCCTGTGATATTTCAGATTTTTTTCATTTCAAATGTAGAAAAGCGCAACATCAGGCCGAGCAATTTGTTATAAAGTAACTTAACGATTCATTTTTTATTGTGACCAAGCAGGTTCTTATGGCGCTTTCCAGTTTTGGTAAAATTCTCACCGTACTCGACTTATTTTCAGTTGCTCGTCCCATCATCAATGTCGACATTATTAGTGAAGAATTAGGCTTATCTAAACCAACGAGCTATCGCTATTTAAAAGAACTGGTTTCTGCTGAATTATTGCAGCGCCTCAGTGGGACTTCTGGCGATTACACACTGGGTTCAAAAATTGCTGTGCTTGATTTTATTTCTCGCACCACCGATCCATTGGTGCAAATTAGCATCCCCTTCATGAAAGAAATTGTGGAACGCACAGAGTCTTGCTGCTTATTGACGCATCTAAATATCGACTCTTGCATTGATGTACATCATGAACTTTATAAAGACTATGCCGCATTGGCTTATGGTCGAGGTAGCCCGCGTCCAATGTATAAAGGCTCATCGTCTAAAGTAATTTTGTCTCAGTTACCTAAGCAACGGATTTTAGATTATTACCACCGTTTTGCGGACGAGTTATCTCAAGTTGGTTTTGCGCATAATGAAGAAGAATTTATGCAGCAAATGAAAAAGATTAAAAAGCAGGGTTATTATTTTTCCAATGGTGAAGTTGACCCGAATATGTCGAGCTTATCGATTCCGATTAAGTTTTCCAGTAAAGAACCCCCACTTGCTTTGACCCTATTGGCGTCTAAAAATCGTTTTGAATTTATGAATTTTCAAAAAGTCGTAGAAATGATGCAAGACTGTACAGCGCGTATTGAGAAAAAATACAGCAGTATGATGGAAGAATCGGACGCCATTTAAATCTGATCAGTTTGCGCACAACTGATGCGATGTTGTAAAGATGATATTTAATTAATCTGATAAATTTATATTATTAATTGAATTTATTAATTATAAATATTAGATAAATTATCATAATATGATTATTGTTCTTTAGCAGTCATCTCAACCATGATTTCAGTTGATTGTCGCTATACTCTTCCTCAGAGAAAGAAAAAAGCTCATCTAGATATGGGCTTTTTTTACGGCTGTTGATCATAGAAATAACGAAAGGTTAAATTCACCCTCGGCTCGGTCACTTTCATCGACTTCATTAGGGCATGCTTCCAATACCGTTGGGTTTGCCCACGCATCACGATCAACTGTCCACTTTGCAGTAAAAGCTGTACTTTCTCTTGGGTGCTTTTATGTTTAAAGCAAAACTTTCGGCTTGCGCCAAAACTCAAAGATGCGATCACCACCTGCTGTGTGGGTGAAAGTAAAGACGGCTCATCATCACTATGCCACCCTACCGCTTGCGTACCATTTTCGTATAAATTGGCCAAACAGGAATTAAACGCCTGACCCACCCGTTGCTCAATATGTTGCTTTAAGCGTAGTAAAGCTGGATTCCAGATCAATGCCTGCTTTTGCATGCCTGAATAGTGATACTCATAATGGGCATCTCCATACCAAACCACTTTTCGCTCCGTTTGATAATACTGTCCATGCAAAATGACTTCATCATGCTGCCAAGCCAACTGCGTGAGGAAATAGCGTAAATATTTTTCACTGTCTTCAGCATTGAAGATCAGTCCATAATCTTCAACTTCACCATCATAGGGCAGCAGGTTTGCATGCGGTTCAGGCGCAAATAATTCAAAATTCATCGGTTCAACTCAACACTGTTAGGCGCAGCAGCGTGATGCTGAGGTCGTGAGCACATTTAAAAATATCTTAGCTGAAAAACTCTCGTCACAAATCAAAACATTGTCATCGCTTGTCGCATTGAATTTTCAGTCTTAGACTAAAGCTCATATTCACAATAAAAATAATTGCTTATGAATCTGTGGCAACTTTTCCAAAAATTACGCCCATTCGTACAGCCATACCGCTGGCTGGTGGTCGTGACGCTGATCTTGACCTTAATTGGCTCACTCACGGCACAGGTGAATGCCCTGACACTCAAATATGCCGTAGACAGCATCAATCAGCTTTTACAACAAGGCCTCGGTCTAGCCAATGGTTGGCATATATTAATCACCATCACCGTAGTCTTACTGGGAAAAGAAGTCATCAATGCCATCGTGCAATTTGGACAAAAATCGTTTGGTGAAAAGTTACGTATTTTAATTTCTCAGGATTTGTCCCAAGGCATTATTGAAAAATTTATCACCTATCGATTGGCATTCTTCGATCAACAAGACAACCAAGCAGGTAAGCTCCAAACTCGAATTGATCGGGGTGTCAGCTCGCTCACACGACTAGTTCAAATCTTTTTTATTGATATTTTACCGCTTTTTACCAGTGCGATTATTGCACTGGGCTTAATGTATTATGCCAATGTTTGGGTTGGCGTGGTGGCCACAATTATCGTGCCGATTTATTTTTGGCTAACTTTCAAACAATCACAAAAACTGGCAGGCAAACGCCGTGCCCTACGCGATAATTTTGAAAAGAAAAATCAGGGTATTCTGAGTATTATCAATTCGATAACGGTCATTAAATCTTTTAACAAAGAAGCCGTCGAATCGAAAAAGCAATTAAATCTGCAAAAGTCGCTGACTGAAAACCAGATGCAGACACGGCAAACCAGTTATATCTTTGACGGACTCAAAACCTTTATTGAACAGGTCGGTGTAGTGCTGATCATCATTCTGACGGCCTATTTTGTTTTGGATGGGCAAATGAGTATCGGGATGATTATGTATCACGTGTTGTTATTTAATAATGTCTCTGCCCCGATTCGCTCGCTGCATCGTATCTATGATGAAATTAACTCTGCAATGATTTATTCGGAAAGCTTCTTTAACATCTTAGAAGCGGATCATGAAATTGAAACCAGTGGCACTGCTCAACCTCCGATTCAAGGTCAATTTGAATTAAGCAATGTCGACTTTAGCTATCCCAATGGCTTTCAGGCATTGCACCGCATCAACATGACCATCCAACCGAACAAAATCACCGCCTTGGTTGGTTTATCTGGCGCTGGTAAATCGACATTAATTAGTTTACTGGATAAGTTTTATCATCCTCAAGCGGGCAATATCAAACTCGATGGCATCGATTTAGAACAGATTGATACACAGTATTTACGTGAAAATATTGGTTTGGTATTGCAAAAAAATCATATTTTCCCAGGTTCAATTTTTGAAAATATTCGCTATGGCAAAAGTACAGCTACAGAGCAAGAAGTCTTCGATGCAGCACGGAAAGCCTCGATCCATGATCAGATCTTAAAACTGCCGCATGCCTATGAAGCCGATGCCTTACTGCTCTCAGGTGGACAGCAACAGCGCATTGCCTTGGCACGCATGTTCTTGAAAAATCCGCCGATTATTTTCTTGGATGAACCGACTGCAAGTTTAGATGCGATCGCTGCTGAACAAATTAAAAATAGTCTGGATCAAATTAAGCAAGGGCGTACCGTCATCATGATTTCGCATAGTTTGTCGCAAATTATCGATGCTGATTACACCTATGTGATGAAAGACGGACAAATCGTAGAACACGGGGAGCATCATGATTTGTACCATCAAGAAGGTGCCTATAAGCAAATCTTCGATGCGATGGCGAAAAGTTTAAATATTGACAAAATTGCCCGGACTTTTGAGGAAGACGAAGAAACACATAGTTAATTTTAGACCGAAAAAAGCCCATCGTTTGATGGGCTTCGTTCATCTTGATGTTAATCAATTAACGCTGAACTTTTTGCTCAATTTCTTCAACACTGGTGTGACGGACATCTAGACCTTTCACCATATAAATCACTTGTTCAGAGATATTTCGAGCATGGTCACCAATACGTTCAAGTGAACGCAGCACCCAAAGTACATTCATCACCCGAGTAATGTGGCGTGGATCTTCTATCATATACGTCATGAGGGTACGGGTTGCCGATTGGTACTCACGATCAATATCGGCATCGGCCAAAAGGACACGTAAAGCCTGATCTACATCCAAACGTGCAAAGGCATCCAGCGCATCATGAATCATCACGCGGACTTGGTTGCCAATATGACGTGTTTCCATATAGCCACGCGGTGAACCACCCTCTTCACACAAGCTTTGTGCAATACGGGCAATTTTTGCCGCTTCATCACCAATCCGTTCTAAATCGGTGTTGGCTTTCGACATCGCAATCACCATGCGTAGATCAATCGCAGCAGGATGACGACGCGCCAAAATCAGGGTAAGCGCTTCATCAATTTCAGTTTCCATACGGTTCACCGTATTGTCTTGAAATTGAACATCAATCGCCATCGTTGCATCCGTATCCAATAAGGCATGAATGGCATTTGCAACCTGCTGCTCCACCAAACCACCCATGGTCATAAATTTGGTATGCACATCCTGCAACTCTTCATTGAATTGCGAAGAAATGTGATGGTTTAAAACAGGATTATTAGGCAAAGCGAGTCTCCACTACAACGTGAATCGGCAGATTTTAGTGCCATATTAAAGCATATTGATTGTGAAACTTTTATGACCATGGATTATTTCTTTAGTAGGATCGATGGCTGATTTTTCTGATCGACCAACCATGCATTCATTTCCACTAAATCAGCTTCCGTTAATTTCCCAACGGAGGCTTTGAGTTGCAGTACATGTATTAAATAATCGTACTTGGAATTTAAATAATCTTGACGGGCTGAAAAAGCATTACGCTGTGCCAACAGCACATCAACCATAGTTTTCAGACCTTCCTGATACTGGGCTTGTGATGCTAAAGACACTTGCGCGGAAGAATCCATCGCGGCTTTACGTGCCTGTAATTTACTTTGATCCGTTTCGACTTGCATATAAGATTTTTTTACATCGGTTTGTGCTTTTCGAATTGCTGCATCCACCTGTGCTTGGCTTTTTTCAACATTGATCGCTGCTTGCTTAATGGATTTCTGTGTCCGTCCACCATTAAACACATTCCAGTTCATTTCAATCCCCACCTGATCAAATTGACCATCTTGCGACATGATGGATTGTGGACTTTGCTTGTTATACCCATAGGTCCCTACCGCTTCAATCTGAGGATATAAGGCGGCCTTTTCGACGCGTTTACCATCTTCCGCATAACGTTGTTGCATACGCGCTTGTAAAATGCCTAGGTTCTGCCCCTGAGCCAGTTCTTCCCACGCTTGCACATTATTTGGAATCGGTTTTTCAAACTGAAAATCTTCACGTAACACCGCCAGATTTTCTCGATATGGTCCAATCAACTGTTGTAATTGTTCCTGCGCCAAAACCAATTGAACATTGGTTGCCATGCGGTTTGCCCGTGCATTTTGATATTGTGCATTGGCTTCACTGACATCACTTTTTGCCACTAGGCCTTCTTTTAATTTGCCATTCATCATACGCAACTGTTCAGATAGCGCCTGTTCTTCTTGTAGGTTGGCAACCGTCAAAGCTTGTTGACGTAGGACATTAAAATAAGCTTCAGAGACATTTAAAATATGATCTTGTTTTTGAATCCGCAGATTAATTTCACTTAAATTAATCGAGGTCTTGACTTGCTTCAGCCCTTCCCATGCATCCCAACGAAAAATGGGCTGACGGGCAGTGAGCGCAATTTGTCTTGTTGTGGTGCTGTCTGGCATGATCAGCCCGGCTTGAGCGCCACTTTGGTTGGAATTTTGATTTTTTCGGGTCACATTTCCGGAGATTGTTACCGTCGGGAGTAAGTTCCCATTGGCAATCCCCAAATTCAATTTATCCGCTTCATATTGTAGTTTATTGGCTTGCCAATTGGGGTCTTCTTGTTTTGCACGTTCATAAGCTTGCACAAGGTCTAGCGCACACGCCCATTGACTCGTGAAAAGCAAACAAAGACCCACCACAACTTTTTTGTTCATTTTTTTTGTAAATTCCTAATATTCAAATACCCGAGATTGAATATTCAAGCCTAAAACTAAGCAGATACTAATCATATCCTTGCAAATTTCCGTATGATTTTTATTAATTTTTTATATCAAATGCGACAAAACCGGATAATTTCAGTCGTTTTCGGACACTACTCACAACGCTATAACAAAGAACTGTACAATAGTACACATATTGCACGTGTTTCATCTATAAAATAGTCGACATTCCATCGGACAATACCACTTCTATAGCGCATCGAGTTCCTGTGTCAAAATTTTTTCAGCTGCCTGCAAAGTTTAGTGCAATGTTTTTATGTTTCAGTATGTTGAATGGATGCCAACAACAGCCTGAACCTCAACCTGCACCAGAGTTTCCCAACAATAAGACTGTTCAAAAAGAAGCAGTCGATTTGTCTTTGCTGTGCAAAAAACTTGAAAAAAACATGCTGGAAATAGACGATCAACGAACAACTTTCGCTTTAGAACAAATCAACCAAGATCTCAAAGTCTGCTTACCGCTATTAAAAGCGGACGAACAAAAAAAATTACTGCGTTTGTCCAATCAAATGTATCGCAACTTTTTACATGTTGAACGTACAGCTCAACAGCAAATGGCGTTCGAACAATTTGCCTTTGATATGGCTCAGCATCCCACCATTCAACAAAATCATTATGAGCAGCTCACTGCCCGAGATCAGTATTTACTGAAACATAAAGGCCAAGCTTATGTGGAGTTGTTCGATGCAGGTGAAGGACAATTACGCTATCGCCGCAGTCCTGAATATTTAGCCAAAATTTTTGCGCCTTATATGCAAGAATCTGAGCAAGTCTTTATTGAAAAACTGGCTGAACAAAATGCACAACCTGCCTTGCTGCAACAAAGTTTAGCCATTGAGCCACAAGAGATTGCGACACGTGCAATTTTTTGGGAAGACTATCTGAAACAATATCCAGATAGCCCCTACAAAAAAGATGCACAACAATTACTATATCAATATAGCCAGTTGTTATTTATTGGTTCGGCACATAGTCCAGTTTCCAATGATTTTTCAGACCGCCTCAGTATTCAAGCCAGTTCTTTAGAAGAAATTGAACGCTTGGCTCAATTAAAAAACTCCAAATTGGCAGATCAGGCGCGTTTATTTTTAAAATTATTAGATCAAAATACTGCTGCATCTAATCAGCGATCAGAAGCGCAGCTGTTGAATTTAATTGGTGTCCGCAATCCTGATCCGCATTATAAGAAAGACTGTTTTAGTGACGCCATCTGTGTAAATCAGTCCTCTACTTAGCCAATCCAAGTTCAATTGCACATGTGCCTAGCCAAAATTCTGCACTGCAAAATCGATGAAAAATAACACTGTTTTAAAACAGCCTTCATGCTAATATCCGCACAAAGCTTGACGGAGCGCAGGTAATTTCCTGCTGAGATCATCTAAATTTAGTTCGCTAAATTTAAGGATGAGTACCGTTGAACCTGATCAGGTTAATACCTGCGTAGGAATCAAGCCATCTAAAAACTTAAGCCCTTCTTATCTCTTGGTTTTACGCCTTTATTTTCAGGTGAATCCATCAGATAAACTGCCACGTTTTTGGTCGTGCTTGATTCGTTGATGTCATTCATAAGGATCATTGCAATGAACCAATTAACGAATCTCACCGCTTCAGATCGCGCTGCTCAACATGAACAAGATGCTAAAGATCTCACTCGTATTCTCCCCGCGTCAAAGAAAGTCTATATCCAAGGCTCACGTCCAGATATTCGCGTACCAATGCGTGAAATTAGCCTTACAGATACGCCTACAGGTCTGGGTGGAGAAAAAAATCTGCCGATCATGGTTTATGACACCTCTGGTGCTTATACAGACCCCAATATTCAAATTGACCTGAATCAAGGTCTACCTAATGTCCGTGAATCTTGGATCGAGTCTCGAAATGATACGGAAATACTCGATACCTTAACTTCAAAATTTGGACAAGAGCGTCTTCGAGATATTCGTACTGCAGAGATTCGTTTTGCGCATATTTCAAAACCCCGTCGCGCTCGTCGTGGACACAATGTGTCTCAAATGCACTATGCCAAACAAGGCATCATCACCCCTGAAATGGAATACATTGCGATTCGTGAAAATCAGCGCCAGCGTGAAGGTGTTGATATGCGCCAACATGCCGGTCAAAATTTTGGCGCACGCAATTTAACTGAAATCACCCCAGAATTTGTACGTCAAGAAGTGGCTGAAGGTCGTGCCATTATCCCTGCCAACATTAACCACCCTGAATGTGAACCGATGATTATTGGTCGTAACTTCTTGGTGAAAATCAATGCCAACATTGGTAACTCAGCACTTGGTTCAAGCATCGATGAAGAAGTGGCAAAAATGACTTGGGCAACTCGTTGGGGCGCTGACACCATCATGGATTTATCGACAGGTAAAAATATCCATGAAACCCGCGAATGGATTATTCGCAACTCACCTGTACCGATTGGCACCGTACCGATTTACCAAGCTTTAGAAAAAGTTGATGGTGTCGCAGAGGACTTAACTTGGGAAGTTTTCAAAGACACGCTGATTGAACAAGCCGAACAAGGTGTCGATTACTTTACGATTCACGCAGGCGTACTGCTTCGTTATGTTCCTCTCACCGCCAACCGTTTAACAGGGATTGTGTCACGCGGCGGATCCATCATGGCGCAGTGGTGCTTAGCGCATCATGAAGAAAACTTCCTGTATACGCATTTTGATGAAATCTGCGAAATCATGAAAGCCTATGACGTGTCATTCAGTTTAGGTGATGGTTTACGTCCGGGCTGTATTCAAGATGCCAACGATGAAGCTCAATTTAGTGAATTACGCACCTTAGGTGAATTGACTCACCGTGCATGGGAACATGATGTACAAGTCATGATTGAAGGTCCAGGCCATGTCCCTATGCACATGATCAAAGAAAATATGGATCTACAACTTGAGGTTTGCAAAGAAGCGCCCTTCTACACGCTTGGACCGCTCACCACTGACATTGCACCAGGCTATGACCACATTACCTCTGCGATTGGTGCGGCAATGATTGGTTGGTACGGCACGGCTATGCTGTGTTATGTGACCCCGAAAGAGCATCTAGGTCTACCAGATAAAAAAGACGTCAAAGATGGCATTATCACCTACAAAATTGCAGCCCATGCCGCAGACCTTGCTAAAGGTCATCCCGGTGCGCAGGCCCGTGATAATGCATTGTCGAAAGCACGCTTTGAATTCCGCTGGGAAGACCAATTTAATCTGAGCTTAGACCCTGATACAGCGCGCAGCATGCATGATGAAACCATGCCGAAAGAAGCACATAAATCGGCCCATTTTTGTTCGATGTGTGGACCTAAATTTTGCTCGATGAAAATCACACAAAATGTGAGAGATTATGCAAAAAATCAGCAAGATATGCAGCTTTCTTCAGAATCTAATCCTGAAATTGAAACAGGTTTACAGAGCATGAAAGCGGCCTATCATGAACATGGTCAAAAGTTGTACCACAAAGTGTAAAGCTTAAAAAAAATCTTTTGTATTCAACAAAATCTCGGTTAGGATGAAATGGAAGATTTCATCCTAATTAGCGCTTATGAATATTATTAAACAGGCCACATATAACAAAAAAGATTACAGCATTGAAGGGCGTGAACATCTTTATAAAGGCTTTATTCAAGTTGAAAAAGTTCTGCTTCGACACCGCTTATTCCATCAAGACAGCATGATTCCAACCATTCAGCGTGAATTGATTCATCGTCCTGAAGCAGCAGGTGTGCTGATCTATAGTCATCAACAACAAAAATTTGCCTTAATTGAACAATTCCGAATTGGGGCGATTGATGATGAAACTTCACCTTGGCAACTTGAGATCATTGCCGGCGTGCTCGATGGTGATGAATCTGCTGAAAGCTGTATCCGCCGTGAAAGTTTGGAAGAATCAGGCTGTGAATTAGATGCGCTACAGCATTTATTTAGTTTTTATCCCTCTGCGGGTGCCTGCGCGGAATTATTCCACCTATATAGTGCTGAAGCTGAACTGCCTGAACATGGTGGAGTCTTTGGCATGCCTGATGAAGGAGAAAATATTCAATTGCATATCTTAAACTATGCTGATATTCCTGAATTATTAACCAATGGTCGGCTAAAAAACGCACCTGTCATTATGGCCTTGCAATGGTTACAACAACAAATACATACTACAAGGAATGTCTAAGGGGAAGGACATGACTTTAAGGGATACACCACAATACGACTGGACACTGATCCAGATCTCGGACACACATTTAATGGATCAGGAAGATCTTGAGTTTGTCCGCATGAATCCAGAGCAGAGTTTTCACGATGTGATTCAACAAATTCAGTTGAACCATCATCACATCGATACGCTTGTCCATACTGGCGATCTTGCACAAGTGCCGGTAGAGCGTACCTATGCGCGTTATCTCGAATATATGCAACAGCAGCCGTTTCCGTTTTATCAGATTCCGGGGAACCATGACGAAGCGTCTTGCTTCCCATTTCATCAACAGGAAGATCGTGCTCACTGCATCGCATTAGGCAATTGGTGTCTGATTTTACTGAACAGTGCGGTTAAAGGAAAAGTGGATGGTTGGGTATCACAACAGCAGTTGGAACAATTAGATCAGTTACTCACAGCACACCCACAGCAACACATCATTGTGGCATGCCACCACCACCCTTTTGCCATGCAATCGCATTGGATAGATCAGCATAAACTAAAGAACGCTGAACATCTCATAGATGTGCTTTCACGCCATGACAATGTCAAAATTGTACTATGCGGACACGTACATCAAGACTCGTCTAATCAATGGCGCAATATTCAGTTTTTATCGACGCCTTCGACCAGTGTTCAGTTCAAACCGCATAGTGAAAATTTTGCCTTAGATGAGGCTTTACCAGGGTATCGTGCACTCTATCTGAATGATAATGGTGAATTTAAAACTGAAGTTGTTCGGGTCAAATTAAAACAACCTCAAATTAATGTTGAAATTTCAGGTTATTAACTTTTCAATTTGATTTTTTTGCTTTACTTTATGGCTTCTAAAGGAAAAGTGATAGTTAGAATCCAAACATCAAAGACTATCAATAAGCAGAAAAAGTCTATATGATGACGACCCCCACAGAAGGAAACTCTGTGTTGGGTGGATAAAAAACTTGCATATCACCATATTTTTTGCGTATAGATATATGCATATGATGAGGAATGCCCTACATGGCGAATGACAACCAAAATCAAGTCTTAGACGAACAAACTGATGTAGTAGACGAAAAGTCTACCAAACGCGTGCGCAAATCAAAGCCAAAGGCGACTGAAGGTGGTTCTACTGCAAGCTTATTTGGTATTGAACCTTATCAGCCTAAAAAGAATGAAGAATACATGTCTGAAGGGCAACTTGAGCATTTCCGTCACATCTTATTGGCGTGGAAAGCTGAGTTAATGTCTGAAGTAGACCGTACTTTGAATACCATGCAAGACGAAAATACTGCGCTTCCAGATGTGAACGACCGTGCAACGCAAGAAGAAGAATTTGCGATTGAACTTCGTACACGTGACCGTGAACGTAAACTGATCCGTAAAATTGAACAATCAATTGAAGCGATTAAAAATGATGACTACGGTTTCTGTGAAACGTGTGGTATCGAAATTGGTTTACGTCGCCTAGAAGCACGTCCAACAGCAACTTTATGTATCGACTGCAAAACACTTGCAGAGATCAAAGAGAAGCAAAATAACGGTTAATTCTGTGTTGAGTAATTCCTCTCTAGCCCTCCCTTTAGATAAGGGAGGGAAAGCTGCAGAGCATTACGTGGGTCGGTTTGCGCCATCGCCAACCGGCCCTTTGCATTTTGGCTCTTTAATTACAGCAGTCGCAAGCTACTGCGATGCCCGTGCCCATCAGGGGCAATGGGTCGTTCGTATCGAAGATACCGACATTCCACGTATATTTCCCGGCAGCGAAGAACACATCTTACGTTGTATTGATGCATTTCAATTCGAACCAGATACCGAGATCATTTTCCAAAAAGACCGCCTTGAAATCTATGAGCAAGTCATTGCGCATTTGCATGCCCAAGACTTGGTCTATGCTTGTCAATGCACCCGAAAAATGCTCGGTTCAAATCATATCTATCAAGGCACATGTCGTAATCTTGGCCTTCCCCTTCAGGATCAGGCTATTCGAATCAAAGTCGATGCACAGAAGATTTGTTTTACCGACCGCTTACAAGGGACGCATTGCTCCAATCTGCAACAGGATTTGGGTGACTTTGTCTTAAAACGCCGTGATGGCATTATCAATTATCAACTTGCTGTCGTGGTTGATGACTACCTACAAGGGATGACCCATGTTGTACGTGGGGCTGATCTTTTGGACAATACCGAACGTCAAATTTGGCTCGGACAGGTTTTGGGTTATCCACGCCTTGAATACATGCACTTGCCATTGGCAATGAATAATCAGGGACAAAAACTGTCAAAACAGAATATGGCTCAAGCTCTTGATTTAAGCCAAGCGGGACCTTTATTACAACAAGCATTGCAAGCCCTACACCAACCGCCAGTCGACTTGGATACGCCACGTATTATGCTACAACAGGCGATTGCGCAGTGGGATATTCAACAAATTCCCCATGGCACAGCATTGCCTCAAATCTATCAATAAACCCACATCCCTATCTGAGCCAATCACTCGATATTCAATTGAATTATGCTTTAATAAAGTGATCAATCGACCATTGGAGAGCCTAATGTTTTTTATTTTTGGAATTGGTCCGAAACCCAAAGTCATTGAAAAGAGCCAATTTACTTGCCCTGTCTGCCGCAGCAGAACTCAGTATGAGTTAAAACAGCAACGTAATTATTTTTCTTTATTTTTTATCCCATTGATTCCCCTTTCTAAAGCCAAGGCCAGCTTTGTCAAATGTCTCCATTGTGGAACGGAGATGCCAGCCAGTGTCCTCCACCATGCATCTCCCGATCCGCAACGAGATACGAATTTAGAAGCTTGATTCTTCTTTACTTGGGTTTACTTCTTTGGTCGTGGCATCGATCTTTAATATCAGACTCACCATAACCGCACAGATAATCAAAGAAGACCCCCCATAACTAATAAACGGTAAGGTCAAACCCTTGGTAGGAAGCATGCCCATGTTCATGCCGGCATTCACCAAAATTTGCAGCAAGAAGATAATACTAATGCCATAAGCCAAGTAGCCTGCACGTAAGTATTGATGACGTAAAGCACGATGACCAATGCGAATACAGCAGACCAACATCACAAATGACAGCGTCAATACGGTCAAAATCCCAAAGAAGCCAAATTCTTCGCCCAAAACCGCCAACATGAAGTCGGTATGTGCCTCAGGTAAATACGACATTTTTTGAATACTATGACCCAAGCCGACACCAAACCATTCACCGCGACCAAAAGCCATTAATGCATTCGACAACTGGTAGCCTGCGCCTAATGGATCATTCCATGGATTTGAGAAGGACATCAAACGTTCTAAACGATAAGGTTCAAATAAAATCAAGAACACAAAGGCCATGATGATCGCACCAAAGGCAATTGCGAACTGAATCAACGGTGCACCTGCGAGGAAGAATACCCCTAGCATAGTTAAGGCAATCACCACCGTCGCCCCTAAATCAGGCTCTGCCATGACTAAACCGACAGTTGCAGCCATAATCACTGCCAATCGTACCAAGCCCTTGATGTTATTGCGAACTTCTTCAGCACGTCGTACCACATAGTCCGCGGTAAATATCGCCATCATGACTTTGGCGACTTCCGAAGCCTGTAAGGTGAAACCAGCAATACGAATCCAACGTTTAGAACCATTGACCTCTGTCCCGACAGCCAATACAGCAGCCAGTAAGATAATCGTGATAATCCATAAAAAGAAGGTGTTATTAAACCAAACATTCAACGGCACTTTATAGGCGATATAGGCGGCGGCGGCGGCGGCGGCAAT
The DNA here is from genome assembly GCF_024605785.1 of Acinetobacter sp. YH16040_T. Taxonomy (NCBI): domain Bacteria; kingdom Pseudomonadati; phylum Pseudomonadota; class Gammaproteobacteria; order Moraxellales; family Moraxellaceae; genus Acinetobacter; species Acinetobacter sp. YH16040_T. The sequence goes on from NZ_CP094541.1 coordinate 3,155,153, forward strand.
CGAAATACCGTGTCGTGAAATGTAATGAAAGGCATTTTCATGCATGCGTTCTGCATAGGGCATAGATGCAGATGCCACCATGATCGAACCAATACACAACAATGCCAAAACACAGAACACCAGAACATTGCGCACGTTGACCTCGGCAGGTAACCGAGGAAGCCAACGCTCTACAACTTCATTTATTCTATTTATGGTCGTCTGAGCCAACCCAGCCATACAACTTTCCTTATCGTTCTTTTAAACGAGTACATTCACACAATCGACAAATTGGTGTCCACGCTCACTGTAGCCTTTAAACATATCAAAACTTGCGCACGCTGGAGACAATAACACCACATCATTGGCTACCGCATTTTGTTGGCACAGCTCAACCGCTTGTTTCAAACTTTCAGCATGAATCAGCGTGGTTGTCCCTTCAATCGCTTTTTCAATAATTGGACGATCTTCACCAATCAATACCGCAACTTTGGCATATTTTGAAAGTGAATCACGCAGCGCAGTAAAGTCCTGCCCTTTGCCTTGACCACCTAAAATAATCGCCACTTTACCGCCTTTGGCTTCAATCGCAGCACCTAGACCATCAATCGCAGCTAAAGTCGCACCAATATTGGTGCCTTTAGAGTCATTATAATAACGAACACCATGCACTTCTTTGACAAATTCACAGCGGTGCTCTAAACCTTTAAATGTTTTCAAAGTTTCCAACATGCCCTCTAGTGGCAAACCAATCGCTTCACCCAAAGCTAAACATGCCAAGGCGTTTGCCACATTATGAGTCCCTTGAATATACATGTCTGTACTTTTCAGTAACCGCTCACGACCACGTGCCAACCAAATTGTGCCATCAGTATCACGTAAAATACCTAACTGATTCATATCTGGTGCATTTAGGCCAAAGCTTTGCATTGGAGTAATATCTGGAACCAATGGACGTGTTAATGAGTCATCACGGTTATACACGACTTTTTTCACCGCTTGGAAAATACGATGCTTCGCAGTGTGATAGCCCATCATATCGCCATGACGGTCCAAATGGTCTTCACTCATGTTCAACACAACAGCCACTTCTGCGGCCAAGTTCGACGTGGTTTCTAATTGAAAACTTGAAAGCTCTAAAACATAAAGTTCAGGATCATCTTTGGTGAGATCCAAAGCTGGACGCCCTAAGTTGCCACCCACTGCCACTTTTTTTCCTGCATCTGCTGCCATAAGACCAAATAAAGTCGTTACGGTACTTTTCGCATTCGAACCTGTAATTGCGACAATCGGCTTATCTGTCGCACGACGTAAAATTTGAATTTCTGAAACCACAGGAATGTTGGCTGCAATGGCCGCCTGAATTTGCGGTAATTTTGGATCTAGCCCCGGGCTGATAATAATTTCTTCTGCTTGGAGTAATAAATCTTGGTCCAACTGACCGAAACTGGTTTGTACATCACTTGGAATTTGATCATGACCCGGTGGGACTGCTCGTGAATCGGTGACTGCAACGCGGTAGCCATGGCTATGTAAGAAATTCACTGCGGAAACACCAGAAATCCCTAATCCGGCAACAACCTTCAATCCACCACGCTGTATTAACATTTTCGCCCCATTTTTTGGTCGGTTTTTAAATCTGACAAAATGTTAGCACTTTGCTGTTTTGAATGCTTTTTATGTTTTCACTTTCTCGCAGTTTTTTTGTGTCCGCTCGTAAAAAAACCGCCCATCTTGGGCGGTTTCTTCAAGCAATTGACGGTGAGCTTATTTCCATTTCACCGCTTGTACTTCAGCTTTTTTTGCAGATTGATTATCTGAAGCTGAACATCCACAACCGCCTGCACAGCCTGCTGCCATTTTTGGCTTTAACCATTTGGCTAGACTGTTCCAACCACGGTTTGCACAGTGCTCAGATAAAGTTGTGAAGACTGAGTTCGATGTTTTTGGAAATACCTTCTTAAACACCACGACAGCACTCCAAATCACCAATACTGCAATAATTATTGATTCAAGCATGTCTCTCTCCTTTGTTCAGCTTTTGCCATTCACAATTCACGATCCAAAATAGCGTGTTGCAATTTGATACGTGATGAATGCCATTAAATAAGCTAAACCAAATAAATAGATGGTCATAAAACTCACCGTTTTCAAGGAGCCAGTTTCACGTTTAACTGTTGCCAGTGTCGCCAAGCAATGTGGCGCATAAATAAACCACACCAATAATGATAAACCGGTTGCCAATGACCAACCCAATGCCCCATCACTACTAATTAAATTTGCCAGACCTTGAGACATGGCATCGTCATCAGTTGCAGACAGGGCATACACCGTACCCAATGCCGCCACAACGACTTCACGTGCCGCCATCGCTGGAATTAAGGCAATACAGATCTGCCAGTTAAAACCTAATGGTGCAAAAATCGGTTGTAATACATGCCCAAGCATACCTGCCAATGAATAATCAATATCCGGCAAGGTTGCGCCTTCTGGCGGTTGCGGGAAAGTACACAAGAACCATAACAAAATCGATAAAGCGAAGATGATGCCACCGACACGTTTCAAGAAGATCTTGGCACGGTCCAGTAAACCAATCCAAACACTCTTAATATCTGGGAAACGGTAGCTTGGAAGTTCCATCAATAAGGCATGCTGTGATTTATCTTTTTGGAAGAATTTCAGCACTGTTGCCACAATTAAGGCACTCACAATCCCGGCTGCATATAATGCAAATAGCACCAAGCCTTGTAAGTTAAAGACGCCCCAGACCATTTGCTCTGGAATAAATGCCGAAATCAACAAAGCATAAACCGGTAAACGTGCCGAACACGTCATCAACGGCGCCACTAAAATCGTTACCAGACGATCTCGAGGGTCTTGAATACTCCGGGTTGCCATAATGCCCGGTACAGCACAGGCAAAACTCGATAGCAGAGGAATAAAAGCACGTCCACTCAGTCCGGCTTTAAACATCAGCTTATCTAGCAAGAATGCTGCACGTGGTAAATAACCTGATTCTTCTAAAACCAAAATAAAGAAGAATAAAATTAAAATCTGCGGCAAGAACACTACTACACCGCCTGCACCCGCAATGATCCCATCAACCACCAAGCTGTTCAGTAGTGGATGTGAAATGTGTTCACCGACCAATTCACCGAACCAACCGAAGAAGGTTTCAATACCATCCATAAACGGCGCAGCCCACGCAAACACCGCTTGGAAAATAATAAACATCATCACCGCTAAGGTAATTAAACCAAAGACTGGATGTAGAAAAATTTTATCGAGGAAGTCTGAGCGTTTATCTTCATGATCAACAAACACCACCACGTCTTTTAAAATTTGTTCAATTTTTTCGTGGTTAGTCCCAGAAAGATTGGTATCACTTAATGACGCATCTGGTTTTCTGAAACCTTCAGCATCCAAAGCACCCATTAAGTTTTCAATACCCGCATTACGTACAGCAACGGTTTCTACAACAGGAACGCCCAAACGCTGAGACAGCTTTTGGGTATTGATTTGCATGCCACGACGGCGTGCTTCATCCATCATATTGAGGACAAGTAAAATTGGACGACCCAAATCGATCATTTCCATGACCAAACCGAGGTGCAATTTTAAGTTTGTCGCATCAACTACACATAAAAAGACATCTTGATGCCCTTCTTCTGCAATTTTACCTTGCACGACATCACGCGTAATGGCTTCATCAGGACTCGTCGCTTCTAAGCTATACGTCCCCGGCAAATCCAAAACTCGAACAGATTTACCCGATGGCAACGTAAATTGACCAACCTTGCGCTCAACCGTTACCCCAGCATAGTTCGCAACTTTCTGACGTGTACCCGTTAAATGATTGAATAATGAAGTTTTACCACAGTTTGGATTACCAACGAGGGCAATACGTAACGCATCACTCATGCTGATGCACCTTCCATTGCTATTTCCACTTTTTCAGCTTCTATTTTTCGCAGTGCGAAACGAGTAAACCCAACTTGAATTAAAATCGGGTCACCACCAAAAATACCTTTGGTAATCACCTGTACTTTTGTTCCGGGAACAAAACCCAAAGTCTCTAAACGGCTAGCGACTAAATCAGCCGGAGCATTGTTGCCATTCTGGTTACGATGTACCTTATGAATGACTGCGCTTTGTTTCACTTTCAAATCAGATAATCGCACGCAACTAACCCTAAAAAATTTTGAATATTATACAAACAAATGAGAATAATTAACAAATCGGATTCGATTTCAATTCTCATTTAACAATCTAGCATCGACACGACTATTTTTTTAAATTACATTGCATTAAACCATTGTGATTTCTTGGTTTAATTTCGAAAATGAGCGGCACATGTTAAATAAAAAACCACGTATTCCAACCCCAGTCCAAATTCCAGAATCACTCAGTTTTTTACACGGATATCGTGATGATTTAATAGCTCAAACCGTCAGTCCACACACTCGAAATGCATATTTATCTGATTTAATTCAATGCAGTGAGTGTCATATGCATGTCATGACTGATTGGAGCAGTGACGACATTTCAGATGTCTTGCTTAGCCTGACGAAACAAGGAAAAAGCCCTCGCTCGATCGCCCGCTCACTTTCTGCACTGCGTTCATTTTTCAAGTTCTTGCGTGAACAAAAAATACGCAGTGACAATCCTGTTGCAATCCATAAAACACCCAAATTGGGTCGTGCCCTACCAAAGGATTTATCTGAAGCAGATGTTGAAGCCCTGATTAATGCCCCAGACCTCAACACCGCATTGGGTCTACGTGATCGTGCCATGCTCGAAGTGCTGTATGCCTGTGGTTTACGTGTCTCTGAGTTATTAAATTTAAGATTAGAACTGATCAATCTTAAACAAGGCTATTTACGAATTACCGGTAAAGGCAATAAAGAACGCTTAGTCCCTTTAGGACAAATGGCGGTGGAATGGATCGAGAAATATTTAGCTGAAGCACGTCCCGTTTTATACAAAAGTGCAACCGATGCTTTATTTCTCACTCAACTTGGTGGAATGATGAGTCGCCAAAACTTTTGGTACGCGATTAAACGCTATGCGCTCATTGCAGGCATTCAAGCCGAATTATCACCACATACCTTACGCCACGCCTTTGCCACGCATTTGCTCAACCACGGTGCCGACTTACGTGTCGTGCAGATGCTGCTCGGCCACAGTGACTTATCCACCACACAAATTTATACCCATGTTGCGCAGGTTCGTATGCAAAAATTACATGCAGACTATCATCCGAGAGCTTAACGGCAGGAAATATCAGACCAAGAAGTTCTATTGTGCCCGATATTTTTTGCTATGCTTACTCACCTGTTTGATAAAGCTAAAAGAAAAGGGTTGTTTATGTTATTTACCCGTTCAAAAATTTTTCTCGCATCGACACTTGTTGCCAGTATGGCGTTAGTGGCTTGTTCTAATTCAAATAATGACGAAAAGAAAGATGCGACATTAACGGCAAGTACGCCTGCAACTGGTGAAGCTTCGAATTTATCTGAACGTAATGCTCAGCAGCGTTTAATTGATACTTTGCAATCCAATCTGCAAAAAGCCAATATCAATGCCAAAGTCACTGGGGTGAAAGCGACTGAAGTTCCTAATTTGTTTTGGGTAAGCTTTGAAGGCATGCCTGCGGTCTATGCTACAGCTGATGGTAAATACATTTTCCAAGGCGACGTGGTTCGTTTGGGTGAAAAACAACTCTTTAATGTAGGCGATACGCTACAAGCAGACGCCAACAAAAAACTATTTGATCAATTAAAAACCGAAGACTTACTAATCTATAAAGCCAAAGGTAAAACCAAACACGTGGTTTATGTGTTTACCGATGTCAGCTGTCCTTATTGCCATAAGTTACATGAACAAATGGATGATATTAATGCCCGTGGCATTGAAGTCCGTTACATCGCTTGGCCACGTGGTGAACAACACATGCCAATGATGGAAACTATCTGGTGTAGCAAAGACCGTCGTGCCGCATTTGATAAAGCCATTGCCGGTGAGCAAATCGAGCCAGCATCATGTAAAAACCCAGTGCGCAGCATGTATGAAATGGGTCTAAATATTGGTGTGAATGGTACGCCAGCGATCTATAACGCAGAAGGCAAACACATCGGTGCTTACATGTCGGCTTCCGAACTTGAAAGTGCGCTTAAATAACTAATTTTTATAGGCTAAATGAATGTTTTTTATGGGTGGGAATAAAGTGATTTCTACCCTAGAGTCCGAACGTTTTTTTAGCTATGATCTAAACTCACTTAAAGCAATGATGAAATAAATGGAGTGTGACGTGAAACCAGTTCGTCTGGCAATCCTCGGTCTTGGTACTGTGGGTGGTGGTGCCCTTAAACTACTAAAAGAAAATGCTGCTGAGATTAAACGTCGCACCGGTCGTGAAATTGAAATTACCCATGTGGGTACGCGTCGCCCTCGTCCTGATTTAGAACTACCTGCTTCAGTGAAGCAAAGTGCTGATTTATTAGATATCGTCCGTCAACCCGATGTAGACGTTGTGGTTGAAGTTATGGGCGGCATTCACCCTGCGTATGAAGTAATTCGTGAAGCAATCGTTCATGGCAAACAAGTGGTTACAGCCAACAAAGCTTTATTAGCTGAACACGGCAATGAATTATTTAAATTGGCCGATGATCATCACGTTCAGATTGCTTATGAAGCAGCTGTCGCAGGCGGTATCCCAATTATTAAAGTCCTCCGTGAAGGTTTGGCGGCGAATAAAATTGACTGGCTGGCTGGCATCATTAACGGTACAGGTAACTTTATCCTGACTGAAATGCGTGAAAAAGGTCGTGCCTTTGCAGACGTTCTCAAAGAAGCCCAAGAACTCGGCTATGCCGAAGCAGATCCAACCTTCGACGTCGAAGGGATCGATGCGGCGCACAAGTTAACATTGCTGGCTTCTATTGCTTTTGGTATCCCACTCCAATTTGACAAAGTCTTCACGGAAGGCATTAGCAAAGTCACTGCGCAAGATGTGAAATATGCTGAAGACCTTGGTTTCCGTATTAAACATTTAGGTATTGCACGTCGTGCTGCAACGGGTATTGAGCTTCGTGTTCATCCAACGCTGATCCCTGAAGACCAACTGATTGCCAATGTAAATGGCGTTAAAAATGCTGTATTGGTTCAAGCCAATGCCGTTGGTCCAACGCTTTACTATGGCGCAGGCGCAGGTGCAGGCCCGACAGCATCAGCCGTGGTTGCTGACGTTGTCGATATTGTCCGTGACATCTCATATACCGAAGATGGCGCAGGTACAATTCCACAGCTTGCGTTTGAAGCCCTAACTGATTTACCAATTCTTCCACGTGAAGAAATGACCACAGGCTATTACATCCGTATTAATGCCGAAGATCAAACTGGCGTTCTTGCTGATGTCACTACGATTTTAAGCCGTGCAGGAATCAGCATCGATGCGATCATGCAACAGCCGCGCTTAAAAGATCTTATTCCTATCGTGATTCTGACTGATCCAGTCAAAGAATCTAAAATGGATGAAGCACTTCAACAAATTCAAGCATTGCCTGTCATTCATGGCGAAATTGTACGAATTCGTTTAGAATCGCTTGATAATTAATCGGGTCGAGGGGAATATTTCAGTTCCTCTCGCCAAGCTCTACACACAATTGGAACATCATCATGTCTAATGCCAATCGTTATACTGGTTTAGTTGACCGCTATCGCGACCGTTTACCCGTATCTGCAACTACTCGCGCAATTTCTTTGGGCGAAGGTAATACGCCACTGATTAAGCTTGAGAACATTCCACGCATTATTGGCAAAAATGTTGAAATTTATGTGAAGTACGAGGGCTTAAACCCGACTGGTTCATTTAAAGACCGTGGTATGACCATGGCTGTAACAAAAGCAGTTGAAGAAGGCTCTAAAGCAATTATCTGTGCATCTACAGGTAATACATCTGCTGCAGCGGCTGCTTATGCTGCACGTGCAGGCATTAAAGCATTTGTGCTCATCCCAGAAGGCAAAATTGCCATGGGTAAAATGGCACAAGCGATGATGTATGGCGCGGTAACAATGCAAATTCACGGTAACTTCGATGACGGTATGCGTCTTGTAAAAGAAGTTGCAGATCAAGCACCAGTTACGATTGTAAACTCAATCAACCCATACCGTCTGCAAGGTCAAAAAACCATTGCTTACGAAATCGTGGATGAGTTAGGTCGTGCGCCAGATTACCACTGCTTACCTGTAGGTAATGCGGGTAACATCACAGCACACTGGATGGGTTATACCGAAGCTGTGGCGAATCAGCCTAAAGAAGAATTTGTACAAGTGGTTTATGATCCTGAAACTGATCAATTCACAGGTCCAAAACCTGCGGGTCTACCAACAATGGTGGGTTACCAAGCTGCTGGCGCGGCACCATTCCTACGCGGCGCACCTGTAGAAAACCCTGAAACTGTAGCAACTGCGATCCGTATTGGTAATCCACAAAGCTGGAACCATGCTAAAGCCGTAGTCCGCGACTCAGAAGGTTGGTTTGACGAACTGCAAGATGCTGAAATCTTAGAAGCACAGCGTCTACTATCTATGTACGAAGGTGTATTCGTAGAACCTGCTTCTGCAGCTTCTATCGGTGGCGCGATTCGTGACATCAAAGCAGGTAAAATTGCTGAAGGTTCTGTGATCGTATGTACTGTAACAGGTAACGGTTTAAAAGATCCTGACACTGCCATCAAGCAATGCCAAGATGCCGTAATGTTGTCGATTGATGCAACTATGGATCAAGTTCGTGATTCAATTCTGTCAAATATGTAATTTATATGCTGACTGAATAAAAAAAGCCCTGCTCTTGCAGGGCTTTTTTTATATCTTGCATTCACTTCAGCATTTAAACGTTGAGTAAATCTAAATACTGAAAGAATGAAAAATCTGAAATCTTGTTAAATACGTTTTGGTAACTGGCTCGCCCAGTTCATTAAACGAGTCGCATCATTGGTTCGTGCCACTGAAGAATCCGCACCCAATAACACCACCACCGCTGGACGGTTATTCAGTGTGGTATGCATCACAACACAGCGCCCTGCTTCATTAATAAATCCTGTTTTTGAAATATTAATATTCCAACCACCATTACGCACTAAAGCATTAGTATTGTTTGATTTCAACACGCGGTAGCCCAAATTAAAGTCATAACTTGGTGTGGTTGAAAATTGACGAATCAAACCATACTGCGAAGCGGTATTCACCAAAATCCCCAAGTCACGTGCCGAAGCGACATTGCCTGGGTGCAAGCCAGTCGATTCCATATAATGAGTCGAGTTCATCCCTAATGAGCGTGCTTTCGCATTCATCGCTGAAATAAATGCAGAACGACCACCTGGATAAGTACGTGCTAATGCCGAAGCCGCTGGGTTTTCAGATTTCATCAAAGCAAATAGCAAAGCTTCTGCGCGGTTCATACTGTCGCCAGCACGCAGCGTTGAACTTGAGCTTTTACAGCCTGAACATGAGAAATCAGACTGTTGTAAGGTAATCTTTTCAGACATGTTTAATCGGGCATCTGAAATCACTACTGCTGTCATGAGTTTGGTAATTGATGCAATCGGTAAAGCGGTATTGCTATTTTTGCTATATAGCACTTCACCAGTTTGACCATCCATAACCAGTGCTGCACGCGCATTTACAGAAGGCTGACCTGCGTATTGATTGGTATCAATAATACGGACCGTTTTCGATGGTGCTGTCTGTACCACACCGCCTGTACTACGTACAGAAGTAGTCACTTTAGTTGACCCTTGAGGAGATGGCTCTTCAGCGCTATAAGACACGTCACCGTTGAGTAACTGGTTTGCATCTTCAGATGACCAGCTAATATTTGACTGCTGATTTGCAGCACTATTCATCACAATTTCAGCAGAACTGAAACTGCTCATACTGAATAAAATTGACATGCCCAAAACGTGCATGAAGGATTTATTTAATTTTTTCACCATTGCTCACTCAACTCAGGATACTAAACATTTGCGCAAGACCAGCAATATGCCGTACATTGGTCACAACTACGAACATTTTTTGCTCACACATTGTGTATGAAGTTTTTCATTTCATATAAGAATAGGATTGCTAATTTTGTCGTTTCATTGCAAGCTTATTTTGCTTTATGTAACAAAAAAAACAGATTTTGATTTGAGGGAGAGTGTAGGTGATCACAGTTTTGGTGGTAGATGACCATGAATTAGTCCGTACTGGTATTTGCCGTATGCTCGAAGACCATGCAGATGTCCAAGTCATTGGACAAGCCGAATCTGGTGAAGATGCGATTACACTTGTTCGCCAACACCATCCAAATGTTGTTTTATTAGATGTCAATATGCCGGGGATCGGAGGTGTAGAAACCACACGTCGCCTACTTCAAACAGCGCCAGATACAAAAGTCCTCGCAGTCAGTGGACTTGCTGAAGAACCCTATCCGTCTTTATTGTTAAAAGCAGGTGCCAAAGGCTATATCACCAAAGGTGCACCAGTTACTGAAATGGTCCGTGCGATTAATAAAGTGATGCAAGGCGGCAAATATTTCAGTGCAGACATTGCAGAACAACTGGCCAGCTCATATTTGTCTGATACACAACAATCGCCTTTTGACGCCCTGTCTGAGCGTGAAATGCAAGTTGCCATGATGGTGGTCAATTGTATTAGTGCACAAGAAATTTCTGATAAATTATTCGTTAGCGTTAAAACGGTGAATACCTACCGTTACCGTATTTTTGAAAAACTGAATATTGATAGTGATGTCAAACTAACTCACTTGGCGATTCGCTACGGGTTAATCAAACCTTAACACAACGTACATCCTGTTACTATGACACAGCGTTCAATCCATAGTGAATTGAACCAGTATCATTTGGGCCTTTGGTACAGTGCTTATCGCTTTATCATCAGTGCCTGTCTGTTACTGGTCTTTTTACTGACCTACACTCAATTCAGTTCAGATTATGAATACCCACGTTTATACCTATATGTATTGACGATTTATTTGCTGTTTACCAGCATTCAATTCATGTCGCTTGGACGCTTCAAAGTCCGTATTCCAAACCAGTTACTGCTGTTATTCATTGTAGATGTCATTTCGCTGAGCTTACTGACCTTAGCCATCGATGGACCCAATTTACATTTGAGTTTGCTGTTTGTGATTACGATTTTTGCAGCATCCCTGTTATTAGATGCCCAAAAAGCCTTGGTCATCACCCTCATCGCTGTGATTTGCGTGGTGTATCAACTGTTTTTAGGTTCAATTCTTGAATTTACCTCACTCAAAAATTTAACCAACAGTGCGATTTTGGCTTTTTTATTTTGTGTGGTGTATGGCAGTGCGCAAATTGCCGTGAAACGTTTCCAGTTACTAGAAAATCTGAATTTTTCGCAATCCTTAGAGCTACATCGACTACAAAACATTAACCGCTATATCTTGGAGCAGATTGATACGGGCTATTTGGTGTTGGATGAAAACTGTCATGTGGTGCTGAGTAATCCTGCTGCTTGCCATTTACTCGGCATGCCAAATTTTTATCATCATGATCAATATCCACTGTATACCACGCAGCCCGATTTATTTGAATTACTCAAATTTGAAGATTTAAAAAGCGGTGAAAAATTCCAATTTGAATCCCAACAAAGCCAATACCACATTCAGGTACTCGTACAAAAACTCGTTGTGCCGCATCAAATGCTGACCTTGCTGATTTTACAAGATGCACAAAAACTCAATCAGCAAGTGCAACAACTAAAATTAGCCGCTTTAGGGCAACTCTCCGCCAGTATTGCACATGAAATTCGTAATCCTTTAGCCGCAATTGTGCATGCCAATGATTTATATCCGCAAAGTGATACCGAACAACAGCACATGTTGAATCATATGATTTCACGTCAAGCGGTGCGGATTGACCGAATTATTCAAGACACCCTAAATATGGTGCGCAATAAGGAAACCCATCCGACTCGTCTGAATCTAGAAAAATTTTTACCGTTATTCCTGCAAGAAGATCTGGCAGACATTCAACAGAACATTCGGCTCAATGTACAAGCCAAGACTTTAATCGATTTTGATGAGGCACAGTTCAGACAAATTTTAATCAACCTAATTCGTAATGCGATTCGCCATAACAATCCGGACATGTCGTATATCGAAGTGGTGGCGCGTACGGATCAGAAAAAAGTCCAGATCGATGTCCGAGATTTCGGTCATGGGGTTGCTTTACAAAACCGCGCACAGTTATTTCAACCATTTTTTAGTACCGAAATTACTGGAACTGGTTTAGGATTATATCTTGCTCATAGCTTCTGTGAAGCGAATCAAGCACAGCTTTCCTATGTAGAAAAAAAACAGGGAGCTTGCTTTAGGATTGAGTGCTTACAAGCTGTTATTTAATTGTTTTTAGGGGAAAACTGTGGATTCACAACCACTGGTATTGTTAGTTGATGACGAAGAAGACTTATGTATGCTGATGCAGATGTCTTTATCAAGGATGGGGGTTAAAACGCATGTTGCACATCGCCTCGACGAAGCTAAAAAAGCCTTGTCTACCTATAGCTACGATGCCTGCCTAACCGATCTCAACTTACCCGATGGTAATGGTCTACAGCTCTTAGATTGGATGAATGAACACTGTCCTGCCCTGCCCGTTGCTGTGCTTACAGCCTATGGCAACATGGACATTGCCATTGCCGCATTAAAGGCGGGAGCATTCGATTTTGTCAGCAAACCGATCAATCCCAAACATCTTGAACAACTGCTACAAAAAGCCCTGAATAAGCCATTGGCCGAAGACATTACTTCGCAAGATGCTTTAGAACATAAAATGTTGATTGGTGAATCGCTTCCAATCCAGCAATTGCGTCGAACTCTAAAGAAAATTGCACGTTCACAAGCACCTGTTTTTATTACGGGTGAATCTGGTACGGGTAAAGAGGTCGTGGCCAATTTGGTTCACCGTTTAAGCAACCGTAATGAAGGACCCTTTATTGCCATTAACTGCGGGGCAATTCCCACAGAGTTAATGGAAAGTGAACTTTTTGGCCATAAAAAAGGCAGCTTTAGTGGTGCCACCCAAGACAAACAAGGTCTGATTCAATCTGCACATGGCGGTAGCTTATTTTTGGACGAAATTGCCGAACTACCTTTAGCCATGCAAGTTAAATTGCTACGCGCAGTACAGGAAAAACGTATTCGTCCTGTAGGTTCAGACTGTGAAATTGACGTTGATTTCCGTGTGATCAGCGCCAGCCATCAGGACTTAGAAGCACTCGTCCAACAAGGTCGCTTCCGCCAAGATTTATTCTTCCGCATCCATGTGATGGATTTAGTGTTGCCTGCCTTACGTGAACGTGGCGACGATATCCTCTTATTGGCTCAACATTTTATTCAAAAAATTAGCCATGAATGGGAAATTGCTACTAAGCCTCTAACTGAACGTGCGAAGAGTTTCCTGCTCAGCCAATATTATCCAGGTAATGTGCGTGAACTCCGCAATATTATCGAACGCGCTATGACCCTCTGCGATGATGATCAGATTGATCTTCAACATCTGCAAAGTGCGCCATTAAGACAACCAAGTGCTCAGTTCAATTCCGCTCCAACAACGAATGAATCCGCTCAGCTAGGTGCAAACAGCAACGAACAGAGTGTGGTCCCTCGCAAACTACCTGAAGAAGGCTTAGAGCTCTTTTTAGAAAATATCGAAAAAGAAGTGCTCATGAATGCGTTGAACATCACCCACTGGAACCGAACCCTTGCCGCAAAAAAATTAGGCATGTCATTCCGTTCATTGCGCTATCGTTTGAAAAAATTCGGTTTAGATACCGAAGACGAAGAGTAAAAGTTTTCCAGCGTATTGCTGTTTATTTTTGATTCAGCAATAACTCTGCAACATGATCGACATAGTGATCTTCACGTGCATCATGTTGCAGCGGATAGTTATAGTCTGGCTGCACTCCAATTCCTTCAATCATTTTGCCATTCGGTGTCAGATATTGCGACACAGTCATTTGTAAAGCCGCACCATTACTCAATGGAAATAGTTTTTGAACCACACCTTTACCATAACTTTTCTCACCCGCTACCCATGCACGTTTATGCTCTTTTAATGCTGCGGTAAAGACCTCTGCGGCAGAAGCAGAACGATTGTTGATTAAAATACCAACTTTCATATTTTGAAATTCAAAACTCGGTAAAGCCTGAAACTGTTGGTCACCCTCAGATCGACTTCGAGTCGACACAATAATGCCCTGATTCAAAAATAAATCGGCAGACTCCACTGCTGCGGACAATAACCCACCGGGGTTATTTCTTAAATCAAACAATACAGCTTTGACACGTGAACCGTGACTTTCAATTAAACGCTTAATTTCATTGGCTGTATCTTGTTGAAAAACTTTTACGTGTAAAACTAAAACCTGATTATTTAATAATTTAGATTCTATATCTGTTTCAACTTTAGTGTTTCTGACCAAATTAACCGGTTGACTTGCAGTTATCAACTGTAGATTCAGCGTCGATCCGATACTGCCTGTGAGCAGGTGTCGCACTTGATCTTGATTAAGTTTTTTGAGTTCTTGATCATCAATTTTAAACACCGCCGCGCCATTTTTCAGACCTAGCTTTGCTGAATCGGCATCAGGCTTTAAATTGGTGATGACCCATTGCTGTAAACCTACATCAAAGCGCAAATTGAAATCGACACTCGCAATATCCCCTTCAGTGTATTGCAAAAGCTGCTTATAGTCTTCAGGTGAAAGATATCGTGAATAGCGGTCTAAACCACTGACCATGCCTTTGATGGCTTGTTGGAATAATGCATCGTCATTTTTTTCAACGACATAATTTTCTTTGACAATGCCATAGATTTGAACAAATTGTTGGATCGATTCGACAGGTACTTCGGCATAACTTTGTTCATAGCTGCCATCAAATTCATCGAAAGCCGACTTTGCTTTGTCGGCTCCCCATGTCGAATGACTAGAACACAGCAGCAAGGCTGTAAGGCTTACAACTGACGTCCAGTGTGCTTTAGTCATTCATGCTTCCTTACATTTTAAGCTTCAAGAGTAATCAAGTTACGACCTTGCATTTCTGTTGGTACAGGAATGTGCATAAGCGTTAACATTGTCGGCGCTACGTCAGCCAAAACACCACCTTCTGCAATTGTTGCATTGGTCGGGCCAACATAGATAAACGGCACAAGTTCAGTGGTATGTTGAGTATGCACCTGACCACTTTGGTAATCCTGCATTTGCTCTACGTTACCATGATCGGCGGTCACGAGCATGTGACCTTTATTTGCCATCACAGCTTCATATACACGACCTAAGCACGTGTCTACGGCCTCAACTGCTTTGACTGCTGCATCAAACACACCGGTATGGCCAACCATATCACCATTGGCATAGTTCACCACCAGTAAGTCGTACTCACCTGAATTAATTGCGGCAACCAATTCATCAGTGACTTCATAAGCACTCATTTCTGGTTTTAAATCATAAGTCGCAACATTTGGTGATGGAATCAAAATACGTTTTTCACCCGGATATTCATCTTCACGACCACCACTGAAGAAGAAAGTCACGTGTGCATATTTTTCAGTTTCAGCAATACGCAGTTGTGTTTTACCCAAATTAGACAGGTATTCACCAATCGAGTTATGCAACGCTTCTGGCATATAAGCCACAGGTGCATCAATTGTTGCTTGGTAACGGGTCAACATGACAAATTTTGATAAAGCGGGAACCACTTTACGTTCAAAACCTGCAAAATCTTTTTCAACAAAAGCTTTGGTAATTTCACGCGCACGGTCAGCACGGAAGTTCATAAACACAACGCTATCACCATCTTGGATCGGTGCTAAATCACCAATACGCGTCGCTTTTACAAATTCATCTGATTCTTCAGCAGCATAAGCCTGCTCTAGACCTTCAACAGCAGTCGCTGCTGTACGCACTGCTTCACCTTCAGTTAAAAGACGATAGGCTTGCTCAACACGATCCCAACGGTTGTCACGATCCATTGCAAAGTAGCGACCAATCATGGTGGCAATACGACCTTGACCCGGATACTGAGCAAACAGCGCATCTAATTTTTCAAGCGAAGGTTGTGCGCTTTTTGGTGGCGTATCACGACCATCAAGGAATGCATGAAGATACACTTTTGCACCGCGTTTTAATGCCAATTCAGCCATCGCCACAATGTGATCTTCATGTGAATGCACACCACCTTCAGACAACAAGCCCATGATATGTACAGCACGATTTGCAGCTTTGGCTTTTTCAACCGCATCGACTAAAACGTCATGTTCAAAGAACGCACCGGTACGAATATCTTTGGTAATACGAGTAAAGTCTTGATACAGCACACGTCCTGCACCAAGGTTCATGTGGCCCACTTCAGAGTTACCCATTTGACCATCAGGTAAACCAACGTCTTCGCCAGAGCCTGAAATCAATCCATGCGGATGCTTTTCCTGCATTGCAGTCAAGTTAGGTCGTTTTGCTGCTAAAAAGGCATTGTCCTCGACCGCTTCGCGATGACCCACACCATCCATAATTACCAATACGTGTGGGATTTTGCCAGCAGTTGCATCCGTCATAATGAACACTCTTTCGTTTATAAATTAATCATACTATCTTACCGAATTTTCGGTGAAGACTCTATGTGACAACCATGGTTTATCTAGGTCATCAACATTGTTTTACTCAATCTTGCATGCACTTAACGTGCGCGATGCAGCAGATAGCCACCCGCTACAAACATCAAAATAATTGGTATAAAGACGAACCATGCAGGCGATGGTGCGTACACCAAACTGGCATAACCCAAGAAATCTTGTAAGTAGTAAAAGCCCAGTCCAGCAAATAAGGCAATCACCAAGCGGAAACCCATCGACTGTTGACGTAAAGGTCCAAAAATAAATGAACAAGCAATCACCACCAAGGCAATTAAAGCAAAGGGCGAACCAAACTTTTGCCAAAATGCCAATTGGTAGGTCTTCGGGACTTGGCTATATTCATGCATATAGCTCATAAAGCTCACCAATTGACTCGGTGATAGGTCTTCAGGGTCAATGGTAACCATATGCACATATTTAGGTTGCAACGCCAATGAAAGCGGCTGTTCAGCATTTTGCTTCGCTACAGCATCACCCGTCGCTAATAGATCCACTTGGGTTGAATTTTGTAGCGACCAAGAGCCATTTTTAACAAAATTCCCTTGCTCCGCATCCAAAGTGCCTCGCAAACGATATTTTTCATCAAAATCAACAACCTGAACATCTTTAATTTGACCTTGCGAATTGGCATAGTCAATATAAATAAAGCGCTGACCTTCACGCGACCAATAGCCTTTGACTTCACCCAACTCAGCCGCAGTGCGGTGACTTTTGACGCTTTTGGCTTGTTCATTGGTATAGGGAATGACCCATTCGCTTAATGCAAAGGATAAAACCACCAAAATGAGTGCCGAACGAATCACCCAGCCCACAATCCGCCAAAGGCTGATGCCGACCGAACGCATGACAATCAATTCACTATTTGAAGCTAGAGTACCTAAACCCAGTACCGCGCCAATCAAGGCTGAAATCGGTAAAATTTCATATAAATAATTCGGTGAACTCCATAACACATACTGCAAAGCATTCCATGCGTTATAGCCTTCTTTCAGCGAGCCCAATTCACCTAAATAAGTAAAAAGCACTTGTAAGCCAGCCAATACCGCGGTCGCACCAAGCATGGCTAAAGCAGTAGTTTTGGTCACATGTTTTGCAACTATACGACGTGCCAACATTTTAAGACCTCACTCGCTGAATTTGTTTCTTAATTTTGGGCGCTAATTTTTGTTTACGCGAGAACAATGCTGCTGCAATGCCGTAAATCACTAAGACCAGTGGATAAGCCCAGATGCCCATTTCATCTTTACTGATCCGCGTTTTGATCGCCATTAAAGCCACGATTAAACTGGCAAAAATAAGTAAGGCGGGGAACAGTTTTAGGTAACGCCCTTGACGAGGACTTACCTCAGACAAAGCGGTGGCAAGCAATAACGCCACCAAAATAGCGAACGGCACAAAAATTCGCCAACCAAGTTCACTGACAACCACAGGATCATGACGGTTATCCCATAACTTCGAGGTTGGCAAAGCTTCTACTTCGGTACTTTCAAATTTTGCTTCTTTATCATTTTCTAAACGTAAACGATAACTTTGGAATTCAGCTTGAGAATAGCGCGGTTGTCCTGGATAGATTTCGTAACGGCGACCTTCAACTAAATCAACGACATTGGCATTATCATTGGGCACTTCGACGCGGGTCGCTTCTTTTGCCAAAATAATGACATCAGGCTTACCCTCCTTTTCTGCACGCTGATAGAAGAAAATATCTTTTA
The DNA here is from genome assembly GCF_024605785.1 of Acinetobacter sp. YH16040_T. Classification (NCBI taxonomy): domain Bacteria; kingdom Pseudomonadati; phylum Pseudomonadota; class Gammaproteobacteria; order Moraxellales; family Moraxellaceae; genus Acinetobacter; species Acinetobacter sp. YH16040_T. Next base: position 3,173,559 of record NZ_CP094541.1, read on the forward strand.
AGTTTTTACGGTCTTCTGACAAGTCGCCTGCATAAATAGTATAGGGCCCAGAGGAAATAAACTCTTTTGGTCGAACCAAGTCAAAGCCTGTTCGTACCGCTTGTGAAGTCGTTAATGCTTCAAACTGGCGGATGCCCCAAGGCGAAGCCCACAGCATCAAAAATGCTTGAACAGCCATAAAGACCACGGTCATTGGCACCAATAAACGTGACAATTGATTTCGACTGACACCACTACCATTGAGTACAGCCATTTCATGATCGACATACAGACGACCAAAGACCAACATCAGACCAATAAAGAAACCGAGCGGAAGAATTAAAGTTAAAAACTCAGGCAAACGGTAGCCAATGATGCTAAATAAAATACTTGCATCTAAACGACCCTGCGCCGCCACACCAAAGTACTTGATCAAACGACCACCCATCATGATCAAGGTCAATAAGGCAATCACAACCAGTGATGTCGACACCACTTGCTTGACCAGATAACGCCGAATAATCAAATTAATTCTTCCAAAAATAGGGCCAATAAAAACTAGCGTTAGTTTACCCGAATGTAGAAAATATAAAACCTATACCCTTGTTGCTCATTGAAACTCTATTCATATAAATGTTTCAATGGTTTAATGGTTTATAAATTTAAAAAGGCATAAATACCGCACATGAAACTTTCTATTAATACGTCATTCCAAGCGAATGCGTCCAGCCAATATTTGTTGATATTAGTAGATTCTGAGCACGTTACAAATGCAGCTACTTCATATCAAATCAATGATTTAGATAATTTAATTGAAGCAACTCAATTTAAAGCAGCACTCAATGAAAGCCTGCCTTTGGTGGCGAACATTGCCGCTTGTCGCAATAGCGCTCTTTTAGGCCTCGGCAAAGTTGCTGAATTACAGGTCAATAAATTTGCAAAAATTGCACAAACCATTATTAAAGCGTCACAAAAAAAATTCAAACAGATCAGTGTCGATATCTCTGCCCTACCACAAGAACAACATTATTTATTTGCACTTAGCCTGACGCAAGCGGCTTATGCATTTGATGAATACAAGTCTAAGAAAAATGAATTTGTTTTGGAGCAGATCCATTTAATCGCTGCTGAAAGTCCATTAACCACTGCACAGCTTGAATTAATTTCTGCAGTGCAATCAGGTCAAAGTTTTACTCGTGACCTAGGTAACCGTCCGGGCAATATCTGCTTCCCTGAATATTTAGCCGAACAAGCTCAAGCGCTTGCAGCTGAATTTCCGGATCAACTCAAAGTGACTGTACTCGATGAACAGCAAATGGCTGATCTCGGTATGGGTGCTTTCCTTGCTGTGAGTAAAGGTTCTGACCGTCCAGGCCGTATTATTACCATCGAATACCTTTCAAATCGTGAAGAAGCCCCTGTAGTGCTTGTTGGTAAAGGCGTGACTTTTGATACGGGTGGTATCTCACTTAAACCAGGTGCGGGCATGGACGAAATGAAATTCGACATGTGCGGTTCTGCATCAGTTTTGGGTACCATCCGTGCGTTGTGTGAAGCGAAATTACCGATTCATGTGGTCGGCGCAATTGCTGCTGCAGAAAACATGCCGTCTGGTCATGCCACTCGCCCGGGCGACATCGTGACCACCATGAGCGGTCAAACCGTTGAAATTTTAAATACCGATGCCGAAGGTCGTTTGGTGCTGTGCGATACCTTGACCTATGTAAAACGCTTTAATCCTGCACTGGTGATTGATATTGCAACCCTCACTGGTGCATGTGTTGTGGCATTAGGTTCAGTCCTTACCGGTATGTTCACTCCGGATGATGAACTGGCGGCTGAATTGACTGCTGCGGGTCAACATAGCTTTGACCGCGTATGGCGCATGCCAGTGATTGAAGATTATCAAGAACAACTTGATTCTCCATTTGCAGATATTGCCAACATTGGTGGTCCAAAAGCAGGTTCTGTGACCGCTGCATGTTTCCTTCAACGCTTTACGCGTGAATACCGTTGGGCGCATTTAGACATTGCTGGGACTGCATGGAACTCAGGTGCAAATAAAGGCGCAACAGGTCGTCCTGTACCATTATTAATGCAATTCTTAGCGAATCGTGCTCAATCGAATGGCTAAAGTTAGCTTTTATTTATTTGAAAAAAGTCCTGAACGACAAGTCGAAAGCACTTGTCGTTTATGCCGTAAGATCCTGCGTCAGCCTGTACGTATTTGGCTACATTGTGCTGACCCAGACTTACAGCAACAACTTGATGAACGCCTGTGGAGTTTCGATCACACAGGTTTCATTCCCCATGGTATCGATCAACCCGAGGCAACGGTCTGTATTTCTGCCCAATTGCCTGAGCAAGCCGACTGGATTGTGTTTAATTTTAACGATCAAGCACTTGAACAGTTCGCAAGTTTTAGTCACATTATCGAAATTATTGAAAATAACGAACCCGCTAAAATTATCGGGCGTGAAAAATATAAACAATATCGACGTTTGGGCGTTCAACCACAGACCCATAAACTTTAACGTGATATTGGTTTTACCCTATTTGCAAGGAGATGCACCATGGCATTGAATGTCGGTCCAGACTTTAAACAGCGCTGGTTAAAAGTACCTGAAGCTATTCGTCAGACCTTTATTGATGACCTTGGTCGCGTTTGCGATGTCCTCAATCCCAGTACAGACATTCAACAATGGCTAGTCAATGACCAACAGCAACAGCAAGTGTCTTTTGACAAAATTGAGTCTGCCTATGCAGATTTAAAAGCACAGTTGATAGAAGATGCTCGTATTCGCAAACAATTGGCTTTAGAAAAAGCCTTAGAAGAAAAACGTGAAGCTGAACAAGCCTATGCAGAACAACTGAGACGCGACGAAGAGTTACGCTTTGCTGCACAAACGCAAGCGCTCACCATGATGCAGCATAATCTTGATCGTGAAGTACAATACTATGCCGCTCGCTATCATAAAAACCCTGAAACGGGTTTAGCGGGATTAAGTCAAAGCTTATCGGTGAGCGAAGGACAGATGTTGTCAGAACTCGAAAGTGTACGCGTGCGTTTGGAACTTGAAGCAGAAACGCAAATCGAAATGGCCGTCAGTGATTTCCGTGCAAAATTGAAAGCAGCCGCACAAGAAGAAATTGATTATATCTTAGAAAACTCTAATTTTTCGACAGAATCTACATCGTCCCAAGCATCTTAAGCCGTGCATCGAAATCTGGTCACTGTCATTAAACTGACATGTATTTGCAACATGATGTTCATATGACTGAAGCATTGTCCCTCAAAATACAATGCTTCAGGCATCCTAAAAATATAATCATGCATCCAGATGGGAATTCAATATGGACATCATTCACCAGATTACCCAGAAAATATCCTCTCTATCTGCTGGAGAACAATGGGACATTCGTGCCAAAGATCTTTGGCTGAGTCATTCAGACTTTCACAGTATTTCGGTTTATCTCAGCCGTGAATCAGAAAAAGGTGGTTTTAGCATTCAGCAACTGCCCCACAGCTCGATTTTTCAAACCCTTGATGTAGTGACCGTTACAAAACACTAAGTGGCCATCGACTCCATAAAAAAAGCCCACAACAGTGGGCTTTTTTTATGTTTAAGTTTGGCTTAGACCAAATCTGCAACTGCAGAAACGGTATGTCCTAGGAAATAACCGATACCGAGTAATAATCCAATCCAGATAAAACCACCTAGCACATTATAAAACATAAATGTGCCAAGACTCATGCGTGCAGATCCAGCAGCAAAAGGCGCAAAAGAACGCACAAAGGGTACAAAGCGTGCGACTAAAATCGTTTTACCGCCATGCTTCATAAAATATTTATTGGTTTTGACCATATATTCGGGCTTAAAGTAACGTGTGTGCTTATTAAAGTACTTAATGCCTAACACGCTGCCCGTATAGTAATTGACGCAGTAGCCCAAGACCGATGCGACAAATAACATCAGCCCCATGGTGTGTAAATGCACCACTTCCGTCGTTGAGCATAATGCGCCAATGGCAAGCAACAGGCTGTCTCCCGGCAGGAAGAACATAAATACTGAACCCGTTTCTGAAAATATCACCAGAAATAAAATGGCATAAATCCACACACCATAATTTTCCAATAACATGGGTAACCACTGTTCCAGATTCAGTAAGAAATCAATCATTATCACCTGTCTGATTATTCATCATATATGTCATTCCGCGACGCATTATCACCAAAAATAAAAAAACAGTCTAATTTTTCAATCAGACTGTTTGGTTTTCTTCGGTATCAACTTATTTCAAGAAGCCATTTTCAGCGAGAAAATCTAAGCTAATTTTAGATTGCGCTGTGGTCTCAGCGGCTTTATCTCCGAGCAATAAACGCTCAATATAACGTGCTAAAACATCCACTTCCAAGTTCACTTTAGCCCCAGCTTTCCACGTACCGATATTGGTTCGTTCAGCCGTGTGCGGAATTAAATTTAAGCTCAGCACATTGCCACGTAAATGGTTAATCGTCAGGCTAATACCATCCACGGTCACAGAGCCTTTTTCTGCTAAATAGCGTGCAATTTCTTTCGGTGCGGTCACTTCAAAATAAATTGAACGTGCATCTGAACGAACTTGAGTGATTTCACCCACTGCATCGACATGACCACTGACAATATGTCCACCAAAACGCGTGGTCGGCAACATGGCTTTTTCCACATTTACTACCTGCCCTGCTTTCCAGTGTTCCAAGGTGGTCCGATTTAAACTTTCACGTGATACATCAGCTGCATACCAATTGCTGCCAAAGTCAATCACGGTTAAGCAAATGCCATTGGTGGCAATAGAATCTCCCAAATGCACATCCGACATGTCTAAATCTGTCTGGATACGCAAGCGGACATCGCCACCCACGTTTTGAATGCTTTCAACTTTACCTAGACTTTCAATAATGCCTGTAAACATGTTCAATCCCTGAAAAATATGGGGCGATGATTTTTACCACAAATCAAGTTGCGTACTCACACCAGAGGTATCGACACCACCTAATTCTGCAAAATGGTGCAATTGACTCAACAACTGACGGATCGGTGGACCTGATTTGGCATGCGTATCCGTGATGACAATAAACTCTAGTACGCGCGCACGTTCAGACTGACGCTGCTTGCTCACACGGTAACGTGGCACATCTTGCGTCAATAAGCTTACTCGACCACGTTTTAAATTGGCTTGTAACAAATCTGTGGCGCTGATATTACCATCGGTTGAATAGCTCGTCAGGATGTAACGTGCATTGATGGTTTCTAATAATTTTTCATAAGCTTCTTTCGCATGCTTCGAAGAATTATATGGACTTGGACGCTCTTTTCGCCATGCACGATCGATTCCGCTCTTAAAACCCTTGGTGTCTGGTGTTGGTAAATCCACCTGATCCCATAACGTTAAGGCATTCAACACATGGTAGTTACTGCTATAAGCATGTTGGTTATATGGTGGATCGAGATAAGCCACATCTACTTCAAAGCCGCTCATTTGATTGGCCAAATGCTGTGCGTCGACACACCACATTTCAGCAGCGGGTTTTTTCGGATCACCAATTTCACAAAAACGACTTGGGGTCAGCCATAACAATGAACCGATACGATCTAAGGCTGCTTGGGTTTTACCACCCCAACCATGATGAAAGCTTTTAAATACACCGCTGGTATTGCTGACAAAACTTGCTGAATACAATAACGGTGCCAACAAAGCACTCATTTCCACATCATCAATCGCGCCTTGAGCCTGCCAAGTTGCAATTTGCTGACGAATCGCATCGATACGCATACCATTACGACGTTTAAAGAATAAACGGTCACGTGCCGGATCGTAGATTTCATCATTACGTGGACACAAGTTATGGGTCACCCAACCTTTAACTTCTGGCAAACGGTTCAGATAATCAATCGCTTTCTGATAGCCACCCAACTCTTTAAAAGCAGGTGCTTCAACGCAAGAGAGAATCGCGCTGTTCAAGGCATGGCTGTAGGGTTCCCAGTCATTGGCAATAACACGATAGCCGTTTTGACGAGCCAACCGTGATACCACACCCGAACCTGCAAAAAAGTCTGCAAATATCGGCGCACGACCATCTTCGCGTTTTAAGGTTCCCGTTTGCTCAAGTGCTTCTAAAATCAGATGTAATAGGCGGCGTTTGTTTCCCAAATAAGGAACCAACTGATGGAAAAGATATTCGTCTGTGGTACGAGCCGCATGACGACGTTTGTGATAAACCGTAGACTCTGAATTCATAGCGTCTCTTGAGAAGGGATTAACCTTAAGCGGATGTCATCACCCAATTGAGTGACATCTTTCAGCTTAAATCGAAGCTGCTCTGCCATGCGGTCAAATTCCGCATTAAACATCGCACGTGCTGACTGACCCAACAAGGTCGGTGCAACATAACTGATCATTTCATCGATCAAATGTTCTTGTAAGAAAGCGGTCGAAAGTGTCGCACCAGCTTCCACAAGTACATCATAAATTTGAAACTGTTGAACGCATGCTGCTAACAGATCGGCCAAAGGCTGAATTTCAAATTGTACCACGCCCAAGTCAGCAAGTTCCTGACGATATGGCCCCATGACCATCACGGTTTCAGGTTGCTGCAATATTTTTGCGCTTAATGGCAAGCGGCCTTGACGATCTAGCACGATACGTTTCGGCTGAACCACGTTACGCATGTCAACAGCGTCATCGAGCTGACGTACGTTGAGTAAGCAATCATCGGCTAATACTGTTTCAATCCCAGTAATCACAGCACCTGATATCGCACGCCAATGCTGTACATCTTGTCGCGCCATTGCACCCGTAATCCACTTAGACTCACCTGAAGCCATGGCTGTTCGCCCATCAAGGCTCGATGCGACTTTGAGGCGGACATAAGGCATGCCCCTCGCCATGGCTTTTAAAAAGCCCGAGTTCAATTGATGCGCTTCTGCTTCACAAATACCCGTAATGACTTCAATGCCAGCATCACGTAGGATTTGTACACCTTTACCCGCAACCAATGGATTCGGATCGGGACATGCCACAACGACTTGAGCAACGCCTGCTTCTACCAAGCCTTTGGCACAAGGTGGCGTACGTCCATAGTGTGCGCAAGGCTCCAAAGTCACATAAGCAGTTGCGCCACGAGCGGCCTCACCTGCATCACGCATTGCAAAGACTTCTGCATGCGGCTGACCCGCTTTGGGATGAAAGCCTTCACCAACCAATTGACCATCTTTGACAATCACACAGCCCACATTGGGATTGGGACGAGTGCTGTATTGCCCCTGCTGTGCCAATGCAATTGCACGCCGCATCCACTGTTGATGCTGCTGCAAAGTCACTTGATCTAACTCAGACATGTAATCACTCATCATAAAAATGGAAGCAGATGTGCATTAGTGCTCACGCTGCTGCATTTGTTCAATTTGACGACGAAAAGCTTCTACATCTTGGAAGTCTTGATACACAGAAGCAAAACGTACATAAGCCACATGATCTAAAGCGAACAATGACTGCATGACAATTTCACCAATGGTGCGTGATTTCACGTCACGTTCACCCAAACGGCGAATTTGCAATTGAATATCACTGAGTACCGTTTCAATTTGCTCTTGCGTTACTGGACGCTTTTGCAAGGCATGCATGAGCGAGCGGCGGAGCTTGGCTTCATCAAAAGGTTCACTCTTTGAATCAGACTTGATGACACGCGGCATCACCACTTCATAGCTTTCAAAAGTTGTAAAACGTTCACCGCAACTAATACATTCACGGCGGCGGCGTATCTGACAGCCTTCAGCAGCAAGACGTGAGTCAATCACTTTACTGTCTTCAGCGTTGCAAAATGGACAATGCATAGCGGTTAAATTGAACAAATCCGAATGGATTTAGAGTGTAGCAAAAATTTTGAAATTTGTAGAGCTTTACGCTAGATATGGAAAAAAAACAGCCCTTTCGGGCTGTTTTACACAATATATTGATTTACTGTGATCTTATTATTCTACACGTTCACCATGTTGACTTAAGTCTAGACCCATACGTTCGTCATCAGCTTCAACACGGATGCCAATCACTAGATCAATCACTTTCAAGATAATGAATGTCATCACTGCTGAGTAAGCGATGGTCGCTAGTACACCTTCGACTTGAACCCATAATTGATGCATTAAGTTACTCGGTGCATTGTCACCCATGATGAATTCGCTGGCAAAGAATGCTGTAAGGATCGCACCCACGATACCACCGACACCATGTAGACCAAACGCATCCAAAGAGTCATCCGCTTTCAACGCACGTTTCAGCGCAGTAATCCCCCAGAAGCAAACCACACCACCGATCAGACCCATCGCTAAAGCACCACCAACTGTTACGAAACCTGCCGCAGGTGTAATCACCACAAGACCTGCTACTGCACCAGAAGCACCACCCAAAACAGACGCTTTACCACGAACCACTTTTTCAGTAATTAACCATGCCACTGCTGCTGCCGCTGCTGCAACTTGTGTTACCACCAATGCATAACCAGCCGAACCATTTGCACCCAGTGCAGAACCACCGTTGAAACCAAACCAACCTACCCATACAAGGCTTGCACCGATGACGGTTAAAGTTAGGTTATGTGGCGCCATAGATTCACGGCCAAGCCCCATACGTTTACCAAGCATGTACGCTGCAACGAGACCCGCAACACCCGAGTTGATGTGAACTACTGTACCACCCGCAAAATCAAGCGCACCGTCGTTACCTAACCAACCACCGCCCCATACCCAGTGAGTAATTGGTGCATAAACCACGACACTCCAAATTGCGATGAACGCAACAAAAGCACCGAATTTCATACGTTCTGCAATCGAACCACTAATAATGGCAACGGTAATAATGGCAAATGTCATTTGGAAAATAACAAAAAGAATCTCTGGAATCGTACCCGTCAACGCTTCTGTAGTGATACCCGACAACATAAATTTGTCTAAGCTACCGATAAAGGCATTGCCTTCACCAAATGCTAAGGTATAACCCACAATCACCCACGTTAAACTCACGACACCCGCAGCAACAAAACTGTGTGCCATGGTGCTGAGTACATTTTTCTTACGGACCATACCGCCGTAAAACAATGCTAAACCGGGAATTGTCATAAGTAGAACAAGTGCAGTGGATACTAAAATCCATGCTGTATCACCTGTATCGAGCTTAGGTTCTTCTTCTGTAGGTGCTGGTTCTGCAGGTGCTGGCGCTGCTTCAACTGGAACTGCAGCTTCTGTTGTATTTAGCGTTGTTGTATTTGCAGTATCAACTACTGTGACTTCTTCTGTAGGTGCTGTTGCGCTTTCTTCAGCCCACGCAACAGAACCACCTAAAAGTGCACTGGACAAGCCGAGTGCAATTAGCATTTTTTTCATTCGTATCCCCCGACCTGATTTTCTGAGTTATTAGCTACTCAGCAAACTTCATGCCAATTTTTTAAACGGCATCTGCACCTGTTTCACCAGTACGGATACGGATGACTTGTTCCAGATTGCTTACAAAAATTTTACCGTCGCCAATTTTTCCTGTGCTTGCAACACGAGTAATTGATTCAATTACGGTATCGACCATTTCATCACTGATTGCGATTTCGATTTTTACTTTTGGTAAGAAATCAACCACATATTCAGCACCACGATAAAGTTCAGTGTGACCTTTCTGGCGACCGAAGCCTTTAACTTCAGTGACAGTGATCCCTTGAACACCATTTTCAGAGAGTGCTTCACGCACGTCATCTAATTTAAAAGGTTTTACAATTGCAGTTACGAGCTTCATGTTTTGTTTTCCTTCGGCTTATTTCACCTGTAAGGTTTTATGTTCAATTTTCATGCCAATATGACTACAGTCGGGGGAAAATAGTCAGCCCAGCATGAGATTTCTTTATAACCTATTTTATACGGATAATCTTGCGTATGCTTATAAAAATAGACGTTTTTACTAGAAGAATTACGATTTTACTGATCGATTAAACGCATATTTAAATAAAAGCACTATGGTCATGAATGTGGCGATGTTAAACTGCTGCCACCAATTCACTGAGGATGGTCAAAACAATGATTGAAACCTTATTACAAGCGATATTAGAACAAATCGATCAGCCGAAAAAAGACGTCGAACATAATCTTCGCAGCTTACTCAATGAAGCTGTGAGCAAAATGGATCTCGTGTCGAAAGAAGAAATCGAACGCCAACGTACTGCACTGAATAATGCCAATTTACGTTTAAATGAATTGTTGAAACACGTCGAAGAACTCGAACAAAAAATTCAGAACAAAAAATAAGCACCTTTTTAGTGCAACAAAAGACGCATAACGATTAAAAATAATGCACCATAACGGAACAATAATATGTCTTTTGCCAAAATCTATACTCGGGGTTTGCTCGGCTTAAATGCACCCCAAATTGAAGTTGAAGTTCATGTCAGCCAAGGCCTACCGTCATTGACCATTGTGGGCCTACCTGAGGCCGCCGTCCGTGAAAGTAAAGACCGTGTCCGCTCTGCGATTATTAATAGCGGCTTTCAGTTTCCGACCAAACGTCTGACCATTAATCTAGCACCCGCAGATTTACCCAAAGATGGTTCACGTTTAGATCTCGCCATTGCTTTAGGGATTCTGATCGCGTCGGGACAACTTCCTGAAAATGCAGCAGATGGTTTTGAATTTATTGGAGAATTGGCACTTGATGGTTATTTACGACCTGTCAGTGGCATCTTAAGTATAGCCATTGCCTGTCAGCATATCGGGCATCATCTGATTCTACCGGCACTCAATGCCGATGAAGCGGCGCAACTGCCGGAGTTCCAAGTCTTTCCTGCTCAGCATCTTAAGGATGTATGTGAACATTTGAGTCGTTCAGCCTTAATCAGCAGCCACCCCTCGACATCGTCAGCCAATCAACACAGTTACCCTTTTGATTTATCTGATGTGAAAGGTCAACTGAGACCACGTCGTGCTTTAGAAATTGCGGCGGCTGGCGGTCATTCCCTGCTATTTCGTGGCCCTCCAGGCACAGGTAAAACTCTACTCGCCTCGCGTTTAGCCAGCATTCTTCCGCCCTTAGATATGCAAGAAAATTTGCAAGTCGCGAGTATTTATTCCATTGCAGGTGCAAATCATCATTTTGGGCAGCGTCCATTTCGTGCGCCGCACCATACGGCATCTGCGATTGCCCTCGTCGGTGGAGGATCAAATCCTAAACCGGGTGAAATCACCTTGGCACATTTAGGGGTTTTATTTTTAGATGAGCTGCCTGAATTTGATCGAAAGGTGTTGGAGGTATTACGGCAACCACTCGAATCCAAAGAAATTGTGATTTCACGGGCTTCTCGTCAAATCACTTTCCCTGCAAATTTTCAATTGATCGCAGCAATGAATCCTTGCCCTTGTGGCTATGCCTTTAACCAAGACAGCCGCTGTCAATGTAGTGCTGAAAGTATTAAACGCTATCAAAACCGTATTTCAGGTCCATTATTAGATCGTATTGATTTACATATAGATGTCCCGCCACTGGCAGCGCATGAATTACAAAGTTCGCAAGAGGTTGAAAGCTCAAGTACGGTTAGGCATCGTGTCATTCGTGCCTATGAGTTACAAATAGATCGCCAGCAAAAATCCAATATGGCACTGACGCCGACGCAATTGGAACAACAAGCAGTTTTGGATGCTACTGCACAGAATATTTTACAGTTAGCCCAGCAGAGAATGAATTTATCTGCGCGTGCCTATCATCGGGTGTTACGTGTTGCCAGAACCATTGCCGACTTGGCTCAAAGTGAACACATTCAAGCTCAACACGTTTCTGAAGCACTGTCCTATCGAAGCCAACTCAATGCTTAAAAAAATGGCGACCTAAGGTCGCCATTTTTAATGCTCTTTAAAATTAGAATTCGTATTTCAAACCAAATACGACTTTATTCTTTTGTTTTTCATCCGCACGGTCATAACCACCAACTGTGTAATTCATGCTTGCGGTAACACCTGTATCTGCTAAAGGCTTGCTTAGACCAATATCAAAGTGACGGAAACCAAAGCTTTCTGTTGTTCCTAAATCTTCTTCAAAATCACCTGAATCTTGATATGCATATAAACCAAGCGCGGTATCTAGACTGAAGTCTTTAGGAAGTGCATAGCTATATGATGCTTTGATATAAGTATCACCTGCATTACCCCATGAAACATCTTCAAGCAAAGTTTGCGCTGTTAAGCCAAAATCTTTATAGCTTAGCCCAAGCATTGTTTCTAAACCGTTTGCATCACTTGTATCAATATCATAGTAATAGTAGTAAGTTAGACCTGCTGTGTAACCAAGATCATCATTAATTGAACCGTTATAGCCCGCATAAAAATCATTTTCAAAACCATTCGGTAGGTCATCACCATAGTTTAATGTTGAACCCCACCAACCTGCATAGAAGCCTGATGCATGGCTATAATCCAAACCACCTTGGATTGTCGCATCTTTATTTTCAGGCACATTGGTAATACCACGTAAATTATAGCTAGACAGTACGCCGATATTTCCAGATACAGAATGCTCAGAAGCAGGTGCTTCAGCAAAAGTAAACGTCGATGCTGCTCCTAGTACAGCGATTGATAAAGCTTTAAGTACAAATTTCATGGTTTGTTCCCCCACATCGTGCGACGACGTATTTTTTGGTTATTTCGTTGAACTCAATGAGGTATTAGCAAGCGCTGTGCCATGTTTAAAAATAAGCGCATATTTTTTTTATAAAAGTCACCATTTTGGTTTATGAAAAACCAATATATTACTGTTTTTATTTATTATTTTTTAATTATCCTATTTGGCCTTTTTTCTCTTTAATTTATTTTAGAATGCAGATTTTCATCTATTTAGATTATTTAAATCTTCGGGTTGATAGATGTAACAGGACTTTAAAAATGCGCTTTTTTGAGTATATTTTTTCAACACCGATCTCAAAAATGCATAAAAAAAGTGCACAATCACCATTATGCACTTTCAAGAATATGACTGAATACGATCAACTCGTTAATGTTAGAAAGAATAGGTCAATCCAACCACAACGTTATCGTCTAATTGCTCGCCTTCTCGATCTTTACCGCCCCATACATAGTCAGCAGCAATTTCAAATCCAGTATCTGCAATCGGTTTACTTAAGCCCAAACGTGCTTCAGTGAATACTACATCTTCTGTGGTTGTTAATAGGCTGTCATCGTGACTGTCATTAAAAACAGAAACGCCGAGCGATGAATTTAATGAAACATCATACGGTAATGCATAGCTATAAGTAGCGTTCAGATATACATCGCCTGCGTTGCCATAATTAACATCAGACAACAATACAGCCATGCTTGCAGTTAAATCTTTATAACTTATGTCCTGAATAAATTCGACGCCTGTCGTGCGACGCTTTTCAGATCGGTCGTCGTTATAAACAGAACCTCCACCTTGATAGACATAAGCCATCACTTGTGACTTATAGCTCCAATCTTCATTCAGTTCACGTCCATATCCGACATAGAAATCATGTTCAAAACCATGCGACTGACTGTCGTCCGTAGGATCATAGTTGAGTGTAGAACCCCAATAGCCCGCGAACAGCCCACTGTTGTGTGCATATTCAAGTCCAGCTTGTAATGCCGCTTGATCATTTTCTTCACTCGCACGGTACACATATTTGTTTACCACGCCCAAACTTCCAGACCAATTCCCTTGTGCAGTTGTGGCTTGTTCAGTTTGTTCTGCAAATGCAGGGACTGTGCCTAGGGTCACTAAAATACTTAAAATTGCTTTTTTATAAAATTGAATCATGTTTAGTCCCCACATCGGATCGATCGTGGATTGGGTTGAGTAAAATTTAGCGCCGATTTTAATCGATTTTACCGCCCTGTATAGCCCCTTTTTTCTTATTTTGATAAATTAAATCATTTAAAAACAAAGCTAAGATTAGATCTCTTTCATAAATCAAAAAACGATCTTATTTTTGGTTAATATTTGCACTCCGGATTTCTTAGCATTCGTGCATAATCTGCGGATGAAATACATCGATTCAAACAAGCTTTCTGATCCTCAGTTCAAGCGATACACAGGCATCTCATGGTCAACTTTCTATTTGATGGTTGAGCAATTGAAGAAACATGTCCCTGCCAAAGGCAGACCGCCCAAGTTAAGCCTGGAAGACCAGGTTCTGCTCTGTCTAAGCTATTGGCGGGAATACCGAACCTTATTTCACGTTGCGACGAGCTACGGGGTTTCAGAGCCCACAGCCTCAAGAATTGTCCATCATGTTGAAGACTGCCTGATTCGGTCCAATCTCTTTAATTTACCCAAAGATTTACCCGAGGGCGAAGGCATCGATTGGAATGTTGTGATCGTGGATGCCACAGAAATTCCAATCCAAAGGCCTAAAAAAACAGAAGAAAAGCTATAGCGGCAAGAAAAAGACCCACACTTTCAAAGTACAGGCCATCATTCATTATCAAACTCAAAAAATCCTGAGTTTATGTACGAGTCGTGGTGCCGTACATGATTTCGAACTCTTCAAACGTAACTTGAATCAGATTCCTGCAGGTGCATTTATCCTTGCGGATAAGGGTTATCAGGGAATTTATACAGTGTATCCAAATAGCTTGTTGCCATTAAAAGCAAAGAAGCGCTGTAAACTGGATTCCGAACTAAAAATCTATAATCAGGAAATCAATAAAAGAAGAATTGGAATTGAGCATGTATTTGGCAGTTTGAAAACCTTCAAAATTCTTGCTGAGCGATATCGCAATCGAGGCAAAAGACTAGCATTGAGATTCAATCTAATTGCTGGAATTTATAACTTAGAGCTGAGTGAAAAATGACTTATGAAAGAAATCTATTATATAAAATAGTAAAAAATAAGCTTTTGATTCATAAAATATCTTTTATCGTGTTCAAGTCTTTAACAACAATTTAATGCATTCATTTATATATATTTATCACGATTAATATCATCTTTTTATTGAAATGTATTTTTAAGGAAAACATTTCTGACGACTTCGCTAAAAGTCATTCTCTATTTACAAAATACACCCCAACGGTGCTTACTGTGCCTGAACAGTGATGCCATGCACCTCAATCATTGTTATACTTTTTGATCAAAATACCAATTTAAATTCAGCACAAATTGTCGCGAAGAGTAATGAAAAATCAGCAAGTTAAATGAAATTTTTTATATTTTTTTATGATAAGCAATGAATAAACTTCTCTTTAGCTTAATATATATTCAATTTAAATAAACTATTTGTTAAACAACAATAACATACGAAACATTTGCTTATTACAGATTGACCGATGATCTGAATGTTTTCTAACTTTAGTGTAATAAGCGCATTAAAAATAGTGATTTTTTTAAGAAAAAATATACAATCGCACTACATATTAACCAAATTTGCATGAGGCTCTCTCCCAATGCTTAAAGCTCAACAACTAACACTTGCAGTATTAGTAAACGCTGCTCTTATTTCTACTGCTTTTGCTAGCGAACAAAGCGAATCTAAAGGCTTTGTGGAAGATGCCGAAGGCTCTGTATTGTTCCGTACAGGTTATTTACATCGTGACAAAACAAATTATATCGAAAATGGTACCGGTGCAGAAAAACGTGTAACTGACACAAGCTCAACTGCTCAGTCTGCGATCGTAAAACTTGAATCTGGTTTTACTCAAGGTGTGGTTGGTTTTGGTGTAAACATTACTGGTGATGCTTCATTCAAATTAGGCAGTAATAATAATGCTGGCAATGGCATGATTCCTCGTGAAACTGGAATCAATGATAAAGGTGAATTACAAAAAGGCATCGGTGATACCTATGATCATTGGGCACGTGGTGGTGCCAGTGTAAAAGCACGTATATCAAATACAACTGTTGAATACGGCACCCAAGTTCTTGATATTCCAGTGCTTGCATCGAATACTGCACGTATGGTGCCTGAATATTTCACAGGTGTTTTAGCAACTAGCCATGAAATTGAAAACTTAGAAGTGATTGCTGGTAAATTCACTAAAAACCAATATTCAGACCAAATTAACTCTGATGGTCGTCATTTAGATAATGCGATCGTTTGGGGCGCAAAATACAAATTTAATGACCAACTCAATGCATCTTATTATGGCTTAGACAGTGAAGATGCTCTCGAACGTCACTACATCAATGCAAATTACACATTACCATTGGCTGAAAAGCGTTCTTTAACTTTAGATTTTAATGGTTATCACACTGAATGGGATAAAGAAGCAGGTACTTATTCAACATCTCCAAATGTAGACCCTGCTGACCGAAGCAATAACATTTGGTCGCTTGCTGGTACATTGAACCAAGGTGCTCATTCTGTAATGTTGGCTTACCAACAAAATACGGGCAACACTGGCTATGACTATGGTGAAAATGCTGACGGTGCTCAATCTATTTATGTCGCGAACTCTTATCTATCTGACTTTATCGGTAATCATGAAAAATCGGCACAAGTTCAATATAACTTAAACTTTACTGATTATGGTGTGCCAGGCTTGAACTGGACTTCTGCATTCGTTTATGGCTGGGATATTAAAGTCAACAATTCAGCAAAAGAAGGTCAAGAGCGCGAATTCTTTAACCAAGTGAAATATACTGTTCAATCTGGTTTTGCTAAGGACGCAAGCTTACGTGTACGTCATTCTTACTACCGCGCAAGTGATAACTACCAAGCTGGTAACTATATCGGTGATACAAACGAATGGCGTTTATTCTTAGACATCCCTGTGAAATTATTTTAATTTCGCAGCTACTCTAAGATAGAAAAAAAACCTGCACACTGTGCAGGTTTTTTTTATGAGCATCGATTTCATCTAAAAACGATGCTCAGCTTAAAACAATATTATTTGTTCGCAGTTTTGTAAGCTTCAATTGAGCTAAGTACTTCTTGTTTCGCAACATCAGCACCTTCCCAACCACTTAACTTAACCCATTTACCAGGCTCTAAGTCTTTGTAGTGTTGGAAGAAATGTTCAATTTGATTGATCAATAATGCAGGAAGATCGGTATATTCTTGAACATCTTTATAAAGCGGAGTCAATTTGTCGTGTGGAACAGCAACGAGTTTTGCGTCAACACCACCATCATCTTCCATGTTCAATTTACCAACAGGACGGCAACGAATTACAGAACCTGGCTCTACTGGATGTGGAGTTACCACAAGTACGTCTAGTGGGTCACCATCCAAAGATAATGTATTTGGAACATAACCATAGTTTGCTGGGTAGAACATTGCAGTACCCATGAAACGGTCTACAAATAACGCATCAGAATCTTTATCGATTTCGTATTTGATTGGTGCTGCATTTGCAGGAATTTCAATAATGACATAGATGTCGTTTGGTGCATCTTTACCCGCTGGGATATTGCTGTAGCTCATAGCATCACTCTTTAAACAAAGTTAAATCTTTTAATCCGGCACAATTATAACGGTTTTATCGCTTTTTTTGTGATTTAAGCGATCATGCTGATAATTTAATCATCAAGCAGAACATTTAGCTTAATTTAATGACCAATAACATCAGGCAAATCGGGCATAACATCGACAAGGTCCAAATAATTGAACGTAAAGTTGCCCAATTGGCTAAATAACATAGCCCATAAATGACGCGTAAAACGAGATAGGCAATCCCAAAGGTCATGATGTATTGTTGATGAATCACCATGTATTCAGCCATTAGAATAGCCGCAATAAATAAAGGTAAACTTTCAAAACTATTTTGCTGCACTGCATGTGCGCGGCTCGCCAATCCTGTAGAGCGCGCTAAAACCTCACGTGGATTTTGATTATCACTCGACTTAAAACCTGCAGCTCGCTTCGCAATAAATGTAAATACATATGGCAATAAACAAGCGGCCAAAATGAGATAGATGATCCCACTGATGCTGTGCATGTGTTTTTTCTCAGGAAGATTTTATGGCTGCTATAATACCATGGCATTTCGTGAATAATTTTTGTTAAATATAGTGTTTTTATAATCGGCAGATGAAAGGATCCTCTATGAGCACTTCTGATCAAGATCAATTATTTGAAGTTCTTGAAGAGCAAAAACGCCATCTGCTTCGCGTCGATCGTGTCTTAAAAATCGTCATTCCAGTGACTGCATTTTTACTTGCTGTGATCTGCGCCAACTTAAATGTCTGGTCGACTGTTTTCAGCTTTGTCATCATGTGGATTGCATTCTATGCAGTTTCCATCAAGCAACTTCCCCTTTGGCATTGGGTCATTGTCATTGCCCTATATTGCTTAGTCGACAATATTTTAACCTATGGCAGCTATAACCAATCCGGCTTTAGTCGTCAGTTCGGCGCGATGTTTATTTTCTTGGGTGTTTTTGGTGTAGGACGTCGCTACTTTGATCGCTGGTCGATGAATAAAGGCAAGCTTTAATGAGCTAAATTTAAAGCGATAAAAAAAGCGCCCGAAGGCGCTTTTTTTATGCATCGTATTATGCGGTTTTACGCAAATCTTTACGTAGAATTTTACCAACGTTTGATTTTGGTAATTCATCCATAAATTCAACATAACGTGGGCGTTTATAGCCAGTTAAGTTTTCTTTTGCGAATGCCAAAACTTCTTCAGTTGTTAAAGATGGATCTTTTTTCACAACGAATAATTTAGGTACTTCACCTGATTTTTCATCAGGAACACCAATCGCAGCAACTTCTAGCACTTTTGGATGTTTTGCAACAACTTCTTCAATTTCAGAAGGATAAACGTTGAAGCCAGACACCAAAATCATGTCTTTTTTACGGTCTACAATCTTCACATAACCGCGTGGATCCATGACACCAATGTCACCTGTACGGAAGAAACCGTCTGCCGTCATTACTTTGGCAGTTTCATCTGGACGGTTCCAATAGCCTTTCATGACTTGAGGACCACGAATCGAAATTTCACCTTGCTCACCTTGAGCAACTTCATTGCCATCATCATCTAAAATAGCAACTTCAGTCAGTGGCAATGGAATACCAATCGTACCGCTGAATTCCATTGATGCTGGAGGGTTTGCGGTTGCAACAGGTGAAGTTTCTGATAAACCATAACCTTCGATAATATTGGTACCTGTAACTTTCTTCCACGCTTCTGCAGTCGAAGGAAGTACTGCCATACCACCACCCATCGCCATTTTTAGCTTGCTGTGGTCAAGTTGCTTGAACTCTTCATTGTTCACCAAAGCATTGAACAATGTGTTCACTGCTGGGAAGAATGAAGGTTGGTATTTACGTAATTCTTTCATTACCGCAGGTAGGTCACGCGGGTTAGGAATCAATACGTTTGCCTGACCTTTGTACATACCGTAAAGTGCACACACCATAAATGCAAAGATGTGATACAGCGGTAATGCACAGAAGATACGATCATCTGGCTGACCATCTTTCTGACCAAATTTACTTTGGAAAATACCATCACACTGCAACATGTTTGACACAAGGTTACGATGGGTCAATTCTGC
Source organism: Acinetobacter sp. YH16040_T (assembly GCF_024605785.1). Classification (NCBI taxonomy): domain Bacteria; kingdom Pseudomonadati; phylum Pseudomonadota; class Gammaproteobacteria; order Moraxellales; family Moraxellaceae; genus Acinetobacter; species Acinetobacter sp. YH16040_T. The sequence continues at coordinate 3,193,056 of NZ_CP094541.1, forward strand.
GCCTTTAGATACGCCAGTTGTACCACCGGTATACTGAAGTACAGCAGTATCACTTAAAGTTAAGTTTGGACGTTTGTAATTGTTTGCACTCACTTTAGACATTGCTGCATTAAAGCGAATATGACCTGGAATGTTCCAAGCTGGAATTTGTTTACGTACTGAACGTAATACAAAGTTAACCAATGTACCTTTCAGCGTACCAAGCATGTCACCCACAGATGCCACGATCACGTGTTTTACTGGGGTTTTACCAATAATCGCTTGGTAAACAGATGCAAAGTTTTCAATAATAACAAGAGCTTCTGTTCCAGAGTCATTCAATTGATGCTCAAGTTCACGAGAGGTATACAGTGGATTCACGTTGACCAATACCAGTCCAGCACGGAATACACCTAATGCAACAACAGGATATTGAAGAACGTTAGGCATCATAACTGCAACGCGTGAACCTTTAGCCAAACCTAAGCTTTGCAAATAGGTTGCAAATTTACGGCTTGCTTCATCAAGTTCTTTAAAAGTTAAGACTTTATCCATGAAGATAAAGGCATCTCTTGAGCCAAACTTCTGAAAATTACGCTCAAAAATATCGACCAATGAGGTATTTTCTGCGGGTAATTCTACAGTTTCTGGAATCCCTGTCTTTTGGTATTCAGCGAACCAAATCTTTTCCATAACGCCCAATTCTCCTGTCGTAATCCTTAATAATCCAACTGTTTTTTTTCAATATTAAGCGGTCATTATTTAACTTGTTTGTGCTTAATATTGCATCCATTTCACGAATAACAGCATATATAACGTATTTCGTTCCATGGATGCTAGTATTATCTTTGAATGAACAGTTTATTTGCTTTTTGATATCCACGTGGTAACAACACGCCTTTCGATGCACGTTTACCCACATATTTTTGCAGATCGTCGCCTTTAAGCTTTAATTGTTGATTTCCTGCAAGCACTTGAATTATTTCATCTAAATTCAAAGTTGTCATGGATACAATTTGATCTTTTGCCTCAAGTTGTATCAATTTATTACCTTTACCCTTATTCAATACTGGTAATTCATCAAGTTCAACCAACAGCAAACGCCCCGCAGAACTGAGGAGTGCAAGATGTGTTGCATTCTCAATCGCCGTTAAATTCATAACTGCCGCCCCTTCGGACAAGCTAAGGAAGGCTTTACCTGCTTTTGCATTGGTATCGAGGTTTTTGGCTTGGGTTTTAAAGCCATAGCCTTTACTACTCATCGCCAAGACTTCTGTTTCATCTTCGGCAATAAACACTTGTTTAAAGCCGACACCACTTGCAGGTGCAAGTTTAGAACTCAGAGGCTCACCTAAACCACGCGCAGATGGCAAGGTATTGATGCCCAAAGCATAGCTACGACCGGCATCATCTAATACATAAACACGTTGATTCGATTTACCTTGCGCATGGCTGAGATATTGGTCACCAGCACGGAAATTTAAGTTCTCAGCATCGACTTCATGACCTTTCGCCGAGCGAATCCAACCCGCTTCAGACAACACCACAGTCACAGGATCTGCAGGAAGCATATCTTGTTCATTAATCGCATGGGCTTCTGCACGTTTCACAATTGGAGAACGGCGGTCATCACCAAATTTCTTCGCATCTTCTTTAAGTTCATTAATGATCAATGCTTTTAATGATTCAGGATTCGCCAATTGTTCACGAATAATGGCAGCTTTGGCTTCCAATTCTTCTTGTTCACGGCGCATTTCCATTTCTTCAAGTTTTGCCAAATGACGTAACTTGAGTTCTAAAATGGCTTCGGCTTGAATTTCATCGATATTAAAATGCGTCATTAACACAGGTTTAGGCTGATCTTCTTCTCGAATAATTCGAATCACTTCATCAATATTCAGATAGGCAATGATCAAGCCTGCAAGTATATGTAACCGTTTTTCAATTTTATTCAGATGATAAGTCAAACGACGTGTCACGGTATTTTTACGGATTTCGATCCATTCCAACAAAATACGGCGGATCGATTTCACTTGCGGACGACCGTCAGCGCCAATCATGTTCATATTGACACGATAGCTCGACTCTAAGTCAGTGGTTGCAAATAGATGACTCATCACCGATTCAGCATCAATACGGTTTGAGCGCAGGACAATCACTAAACGTGTTGGGTTTTTATGATCTGACTCATCACGTAAGTCCGTGACCAATGGCAACTTCTTCGCCTGCATTTGATCTGCAATCTGCGTGATCACTTTCGAACCTGAAACCTGATACGGTAACTCCGTAATCACGATTTCATTTTTCTCAATACTGTACACAGCACGAGTTCGATAACTTCCGCGACCCGTGGTTTGAATTTTAAGTAATTCTTCTGGAGAGGTAATAATTTCCGCACGTGTAGGCAAATCAGGTGCAGGAATATATTCTGCGACTTTCTCATCGGTTAAGTTTGGATTGCGAATTAAGGCGATGGTGCCCTTCACCACTTCACGTAAGTTATGCGGTGGAATATCGGTTGCCATACCCACAGCAATACCCGTTGTACCGTTGAGTAAAATATTTGGAACACGTGCCGGTAAATTCACTGGCTCTTTCATCGAACCATCAAAGTTATCCTGCCAATCACAAGTCCCTTGTCCTAACTCAGACAATAATAAATCACTATAAGCAGACAGTTTTGCTTCGGTATATCGCATCGCTGCGAAGGATTTCGGATCATCTGGTGAGCCCCAGTTTCCCTGACCTTCAATAAATGGATAGCGATAACTAAACGGCTGCGCCATGAGGACCATGGCTTCATAACAAGCTAAGTCACCGTGAGGATGGTATTTACCCAGTACATCACCAACCGTACGTGCAGATTTTTTTGGCTTACCCGTTGGCTTTAGCCCGAGTTCGCTCATCGCATAGACGATACGACGCTGAACGGGTTTTAAACCATCACTGATATGTGGCAATGCACGATCCATAATCACGTACATGGCGTAGTTGAGATATGCTTGTTCGGTAAATTCTGCTACGGAACGGTTTTCTGTCGCATGATGCGCAAGGCTTGTCATAACAACCTGTAATCCTAAATTGTTCGTTCTTTATTGGGTTCTTATGCTATGTCGCAGGTGTCCCCTATACAAGGGGATGATCTAACACTCTGCGACAAATTGTGTCTTATGGCGTAAAAATATCCATTTTATTCACCATGATCAACTAAAAATTCAACAGTCTTTATAGACCAATGGATTCTAAAGTTTTGCCTTTGGTTTCTTCACCTAAAACCAAAATCACCACGGCAACGGCAATTAAGACTGCAGTAAACATCATAAAGACATAGCTAAAACCATGATCCATATCCATCATATGTGTCACAGCAAAAGGCGCGGCAATGCCCCCGATCCGACCAATGGCACCCGCCCAGCCCGAACCAAAGGCACGAATATTGGCCGGATATTGTTCTGGTGTATAGGTATAAAGTACGCCCCATGCACCGAGATTAAAGAAGGACATTAAACAGCCCCAGATCACGATCTCTGTCACACTGCCAGACTGTCCGAAGAAATATGCCGAAATGGCACACATCCCAATGAAGCCCGCCAAAGTAGCTTTACGACCCAATTTTTCGACCAACCATGCCGCTGCAATATAACCTGGCAATTGTGCCAAAATCATGACCAAGACATATTCAAAGGATTGAACAATGGTGTAGCCTTCTTTGACCAATAAACTTGGTAACCACGTAAAAATGCCATAGTAAGAAAAGACGATACCGAACCAAATGAGCCACAGCATTAAAGTACGTCGTGCAAAAATGCCTGACCAAAGCTGTGAAAAACTGATGTTGTGCTTTTCTGCAACCGGTTTGACCTCAAAAATTTCAACAACTTGCACACCACATTTGGCTTCAATCTTTTTCACCAATGCATGTGCTTCATCAAAACGTCCACGGTTGATTAAATAAGGCACCGATTCGGGCACCATTTTCCAAATCACGATCGCATATAACGCAGGAATACCGCCAATCAGGAACGCTGCATGCCAGCCAAAATCAGGAATAATAAAGCGTGAGACCAATGCAGCAACCAACCAGCCCAGTCCCCAAAAACTTTCCAGTAAGACAATAAAACGTCCACGTACATGCGCTGGAATATATTCACTGACCAAAGTCACCGCGACTGGGAGTTGTCCCCCTAAACCTAAGCCGACAATAAAACGAAATACCAATAACCAAGTTAGATTAGGTGCAAACGCACATGCAGCAGTGGCTAAGCTATAAATCACCAATGTCCATGCAAACACTGTTTTTCGGCCGAAGCGATCTGCCAGTCCTCCAGAAAACACCGCGCCAATCGCCATCCCAACAAAACCAATCGAGACCACCCAACTTTTATCATTTGGCGTCATGGCCCAATCTTCAGCCATTTTCGCTAAGATGAAGGAAATGAGTCCCGTATCCATGGCATCAAACATCCAGCCAAGGCCAATAACCCAAAGTAAAGTGTAGTGAAACTTACCGATGGGTAAGCGTTGTATACGTGAGACTAAGTCCATAACAAGATCTCTGAACTGGTGGAAGGATAAACACTGCTTTCCCAACAGGATGTATGATTTTGCGTTTTTTAGTATAGATCCATGCAAAAGACCGACCATTGATCCGTCTTTTTAGCATTTTAATGTGATGTTATAGCAACGCGGTTACGACAAATCTTTTGAAGATACCGACTGATCATCATCATCTTTATAAATGAATTTAGGCATTTCTAAGCCAAAGTAAATGGCGATCAGACGTAAGGTGAAACCGAAAATGAGAGTCGCAATGACGGTTAATTCTAGCGATAAGCCAATCTCAATACAGAGCCAATAACAAATCACGGACACAAAAGAAATACTGGCATAAAGTTCACGACGGAACACCAGCGGGACATCGTTACATAGAATGTCTCGTAAAATACCGCCAGAGACCCCAGTTAACACCCCTGCTACCGCAGAAACGACAAAACCATGTCCCATTTCTAAAGCGATTTGACAGCCAATAATGGTAAAACCAATGAGACCAAGGGCATCGAGAACCAAGAAGATATTACGAAGATGACGCATCCACTTTGCAATCAGGATGGTGACAAATGCAGCAAAGCAAGTCAGCATGAGATATTCAGGATGCTTAACCCATGTCAGTGGATAGTGCCCAAGTAGCACATCACGAACCGAACCGCCCCCCAGTGCCGTGACACAGGCAATCAATGTTACCCCAAACCAGTCCATACTCCGCCGACCCGCAGACAATGCACCTGTCATTGCTTCTGCCGTGATTGCGATAATATAAATAACGGTAAGTAACATCGCCCTTCTTCCACTGAGGGTTGAGATGCGCGCTATTCTAAGCTAAATCTGCTCAAATGTTATAAAAATTGCGCACAACATTGTTTAAATTTTCGTCCAGAACCACAAATACAGGGCTGCTTCATGGTGATTTGCATCTCTGTGGTCGGATCAAGGAAATACCAGCGCTGCTCGAACTTCACAAAGTGTGAAATTTCATGATGTACCTGCGCTTGCTGCCCATCGTGATAATGGGCTTTAAATTCAACTTGAGCATGGTTTTTATCGAGTTTTTCTTGAGCCTGTACCACCTCAAGTTTTAACCACTGATTGGCCTGACTCCACGCTGCAATGGCACTGACATCCAAGGCTTGCTGCTGTCCAAACGCAGTTGTTTGTACAATATAATCAATCTTATGCAGTGCAAAAGCACTATAACGTGAACGCATCAACTGCTCTGCAGTCTGTGCATTTTCACGCCCCGTATGTAAGGGCTGACAACAGCTACCATATTCACCTTTGCCACACGGACACTGGACTTGTGACATGTTTGTTTCCATAAAAAAATAGCCTGACAATGCAGGCTATTTTAACGGATCTTTCCACACAATTTTCATCAGTAGATCCGTATCGATTCAAATAAAAGAATGATACACGGTAAGGTCATCCGCAAGTGTTTGAGACAGGACTACTTCTAATCAAAAATGTTTTTGCAATGCTTTGAATAATTTGACGGTAGTGAACGAGTTTTGCGGATGACAATGGTTTTGGGTACTTTTGCCGAAACAAAAGTACCTCCAGCCGAAGGCTAATCCCTTTATTTAAACCCTAGATGTAAGACTCCGTCGAATAGACTTAAAAATCATTTTAAAAATGCGTAATTACTTTTACGTGCGTAACATCAGTGATCTATATAGATTACCCCCCGATACGCAACTTAATCTTCAGTTGGCATGGGAATGACATGCACTTTTTCGATCTTATGACCATCCATTGTGACCACTTCAAAGATGTGTTCATCCGCTTTGAATTTTTCACCATTGGCTGGTAAACGGCCCAAATGAAATAAGATATATCCGGACAATGTCGAATACTGTTCAGCATCATCCACCAAGTCACGACCCAACAATAAAGACACATGACGAATGTCAGTTGAGCCATCGAGTAACAATGAACCATCATCGAGACTTTCTGCTGCTGTCTCCGGTTCATCTTCATCGGGAAACTCACCAGCAATCGCTTCTAAGACATCAATTGGTGTTGCAATCCCTTCAATTGAACCGTATTCGTTCAACACCAAGGCCATTTGCAACGGCGCTTGACGCAGTTGTTCCATCACCATCAAGACTTGTGCATTTTCATGCACCACTACAGGCTCACGGAGATGCTTTTCAAAATCAAGTACGCCTGTTTCAATATAGTCATTCATGACTTTATGAGTCAGTACCGCACCCGCGATATTGTCTAACTCGCCGTGTGCCACAATCAAACGTGAATGCGTGGTACTGAGTAATTGAGCACGAATCGCCTCAGGCGCTTCATCCAAGTCAATCCATTCTAGTTCAGGACGAGGTGTCATCACTGACTTCACTGGACGTTCAGATAAACCCAGTACCCCTTGTACCATGACACTGTGGTAAACCCCGTTGTCTTCATCAAAGACTTCATCGGCAAAGGCACGTGTTGCAAGCACATCTTCATTTTCATTTTGATTGTCTGCAACATTTCTCCCACCGAGCATACGCATCACCGCTGAGGCTGTGCGATAACGTAAGTCTGTGGTTGTCACCATTTTTTCCTGATTATGACGCATGGTTTGGTTCAAAAACTCAATCAGTACGGAGAAACCAATAGCTGCATATAAGTAGCCTTTTGGAATATGGAAACCAAAGCCTTCGACTAAGAGCGAGAAACCGATCATCATCAAGAAACACAGGCACAGAATCACTACCGTTGGATGACGGTTCACGAAGTTCATCAGAGGCTTAGATGCCCACAGCATGATGCCGACAGCAATAATGACCGCAATCATCATGACTGACAGGTGTTTCACCATCCCGACAGCGGTAATCACGCTGTCGAGCGAGAACACAGCATCGAGCACCACAATCTGCACAATCACCATCCAAAACGTCGCATGCACAGGATTTTCTTCCTTTAGCATAGGCTTGTTTTCAAGACGTTCACGCAGTTCCATGGTGCCTTTAAATAGCAAGAACACCCCACCAAACAGTAAGATTAGGTCTCGACCGGAGAATGGATGGTCGAAAATATGGAACAGTGGATTGGTTAGAGTCACCACCCATGCAATCGAAGCCAGTAAGACCAATCGCATACACAGTGCAAGCAATAAGCCGACAATCCGTGCGGTATTACGCTGTTCTGGCGGTAATTTTTCCGCAAGAATCGCAATAAAAACCAGGTTATCGATACCTAAAACAATCTCAAGCACCACCAGTGTCAATAAACCCACCCATGCAGATGGGTCGGACATCCATTCAAAGATCATAATTGTATCTCCTGAATGTTATTCACACGTAGATCATGCTGATTTGAAGATGAAATGCATTGGACATGCGCAAACGCTTTTAATGGCGTTCTTTCTAATATTTTGATGTGTGCTGAGTGACAACAACCACTACCCATGACGGTTCTTTAGCTTGAAATGAAGTTTTAAGTATAGCAAGTTAAGGTAAAAATTCACCCTTTTTTACCAAAGTACAATCTCTGTATGGAAGAATTTAAACCCAGTGATGACATTAAATCGTCATATTTAGCTGCCAATGTAGTGTCATAAAAAATAACATGCTAAGGTAAAATTAAAACGTAATGAATAGCGGATTAAAAATGACAGAAAAACGTGGTAATCCTTCTCCTGCTACAACACAACCTTTAATCGCACTGTATTGCGGCTCCCGCTCTGGTAACAATCCAATTTATCAAGAAAAAGCCATCGCATTAGCGCAAGGCTTGGCTGAACATGGTTTTGGTCTGGTCTATGGTGGCGCCAGTATTGGCCTGATGGGTCAAGTTGCTGACGCTGTGGTCGAACATGGCGGCGAAGCCGTGGGTGTGATTCCTGAGTTTATGTTGGATTATGAAATTGCACATAATCATTTGACTGAATTACACGTCGTGCGCAGTATGCATGAGCGTAAAGCCATGATGGCAGAACGTGCAAGTGCCTTTGTTGCCCTGCCCGGTGGTCTTGGCACATTTGAAGAAATTTTAGAAATCGCCACTTGGGGACAGTTGAATCAACACCAAAAACCGATGATGCTTTATAACGTCAATGGCTTCTATGATGCACTAATTGCACAATTAGACCATGCGGTCGCTGAAGGTTTCTTGCCGCCGCAGCATCGTGCCAAATTGATCGTATGTAATTCTTCGAAGCAGATCTTTAGTGCACTAAAAAATTTAGATTGCCCAAAAAATTTCGTGGTCTAACTGTATTTTAGATATCAAAAAGGGGAATAAATTATTCCCCTTTTTTATTACTCGATATCCTACTTCAAATCGAGATCGTGCCGACTTAACCTGACACCACACGATAGAACCATGGCAATGTTGTCGCTAAGAAAATACTCATCAATAAACCAAGCATCAATTTCATCGCATCTTTGCTGACATTTCGTGAAGTTCGATATTTATTCACTTCATGTAAATGCATGGACATGGCAAATTCACGTCCTGCGAGTAAGCCCAAGAACACCCAAGTGGTACTCATTGGAATATTACTCCACTCTTTGAACACCAATAAAATCAAGGCATACATAAAGTCGATAATGGTTGCCGAGCGGATATCAGCCACACCCGTTTTGGTGTCGATAATGCCCTGAATCGCCCCGCCACGTTGGTACAAAATGATCCCAAGCAGTACGATAAACACCACAATTGCAAAAATCAGGAACTCCAGCGGCACCTGACGAGGGACGTAGACAAAAATATTGGCCAAATCCTGAATCAGCCACTGACTCCATAAAAATGCCGTCGAAACCCACTGTAGTCCCACCCAAATATTCGAGGGGGTTTCATCACGTGTTTTACTGAAATAAACCGAGATGCCTTTAATCACAAATCGATAAACAATAATCGCAACAACAAAAGCTACCGCATAACCCATCATCGACTTAGTTAACATCGACCCAAGACTACTCGGAGAGAAAATCGTTAACACTAAGAATGTGGTGCTGACCGGAATTCCGTAGCGAGTCAAAATGATCAGTAAGATCGGTGGCACAATATAGAGCCACGTGACCCCTTCTGCGGGAAATGGAATCGTTTCTAAACGACCATAAGATGCATCCCCCACGCCAGAACTGTACCAACCATAAACCAATACAATAGCTAGAATACTGCTGACATAGATCCACAACAGCCACCAAGGGCGATGCGCATTGGATGAAATAAAGGTTCCCAATGTCTGTGGCACATCATTACCGACAATAGAATAGGCCGCGAGACAGAAGCCTATGACCATCAGAATTTCGATTGTCATGAAAACAAAACACCTTTGCCATAAAGAAAAAGCCCTCCAATAAATGAAGGACTTGAGCGCATTATGACAGTTTATCTGGCGTTCATACAATTTTGTGCCTTGCTTTTCTCGACATCAAAATAAAAACTTTAAATAAAACAAAAATTTAAAATTTAATTATTTCAATTTAATCTGATAAACTGCAGTGCTACCGTTCACTTCATTTCTAACAACCAACAAAGGTTGAGCATTGGGCGAATCTTTGGCGGCAATAAAAATCAGATCTTCAGGTCCCACATCGCCTTGTTTAATCACATCAGTGCCGAAATTTGTAGTTTCATGTTTTCATTCGTCTTTTATTAAAATATGACCAAGTTATAAACATTAGGTTGCATAGAGATGAAACTTTCATTGCATTTTTCTTGCAATTTTTTGGCTCAATTATGCAAAGCTTTTACTACATCCGAATGGCAATATTCATTTAAACTGTTTAAAAATCTCAGCTTTATTGACTTATGAATAGCACGCCAACGCATCAGGCTTTACAACCCGAATTTAGACTTCTAGTGCTATTGGTCTCTATTGGCTTTTTTATGCAAGGCCTGGATACGACAATCGTCAATACCGCAATCCCAGCGATGGCAAGAAGTTTGGGCGAAGACCCGCTTCAAATGCATAGTGTGGTCGTGGCCTATGTCTTGTCTGTCGCAGCGTGTATTCCCTTAAGTGGTTGGTTGGCCGATCGTTTTGGTGTACGAAATACCTATTTCACAGCCATTATTATTTTTACATTAGCATCACTAGGCTGCGGTATGGCCAATAGCCTGAATGAGCTATTGGTTTATCGGGTAATTCAAGGCATAGGTGGCGCGTTGCTGCTACCTGTTGGGCGTTTGGCGATGCTCAAAGTGATTCCTCGGACACAGTTTTTATCGGCCATGAGTCTGATGAGCCTTGCTGGTTTAATGGGGCCCTTAATTGGTCCTACCCTTGGCGGTTGGATGGTGGAAGTCGCAACATGGCATTGGATCTTTTTAATAAACATTCCAATGGGGCTGTTAGGGGTTCTTATTACCTTTAAAGCCATGCCCAATGTGACCGAACCGAGCGTACAACGCTTCGACTTTATGGGTTTTTTCTTATTGGTCGTCGCCATGGTGGGGTTATCGTTAGGCATTGAAAACTTTGCTAGCCCTCATCTTCCGCTATGGTGGAGCCTGCTTTTGGTCGCTGCAGGCATCATCGCCAGTTTGATCTATGCCTTTCATGCACATACCCACGCCAATGCGCTGTTTCGCAGTAAATTATTTCAAAATCGGATCTATGCTATCGGCATTATCGGCAACTTCTTTGCCCGCCTTGGCGGCAATGCCATGCCATTTTTGATTCCCTTAATGCTACAAGTGGCTTTTGGCTTTGAGCCATTTATCACAGGGTTATTGATGATACCGACGGTACTCGGTTCATTGGCATCAAAACCGATTATTCGTCAAATTATTCAACGCTTTGGCTATCGCAAAGTGTTATTGGTAAATACCTTCTTGGTCGGTGCCTGTATTTGCAGTTTTGCACTCTCTACGGCTGAAACCCCCACTTGGTTACGTGCCTTACACTTTTTTATTTTTGGTATTTTAAACTCGCTGCAATTCGTTTCGATGAATACCTTAACCCTCAAAGATTTACCCCAACAAGATGCCAGCAGTGGCAACAGTTTCTTGTCGATGATTATGATGGTGTCGATGAGTATCGGTGTGGCTTTGGCAGGGACTTTAGTCAACGTGTTTACGGCCTATTATGGTCCTGCACAAATCGAAACGGCATTCCATAGCACCTTGATTTTACTCGGCTGCATTAACCTGATTACCGCAGCGATTTTTTGGCAGATTCCTAAACATGTGGATGTCTAAATCCGTGTCATCGGGCAAATCTATGACAGATCAGCCATTAAAGGGTTATGATAAAAGAGATACTTGGATACATTTTCATGCCTAAAAAAGCCAAATCACGTACCACAAAAAGTTCACTCAAAAAATACAGCCCGATTATTGCACTCAGCGCTATCAGCGGCGTCTTGGTGGTGGCAGGACTGGGTTATTTAGCCGTTATGCCGCATCGCCCTGCATCTGCAGAAGAATATCCAGTCAAAGGTTTTGATGTTTCCCATCATCAAAAAGATATTCAATGGTCAAAAATTTCACCTAAAAAATACCAATTCGTTTATCTCAAAGCCACAGAAGGTGGTGATTTTAAAGATCGGAAATTTCAAGATAACTGGCTGCAAGCGCGGGAAAACGGCTTTTTAGTTGGGGCCTATCATTTTTACCGTCTGTGCCGTGATGGCAGGATTCAGGCAGAAAATTTTATTGCTTCCGTGCCGAAAAAAGCCGATGCCCTTCCCCCAGTGATTGATTTGGAATATGACACCAACTGCATTAACACCTACAGCAAAGAGCAGTTACTCAAAGAAATCACTTATATGCATGATCGCTTGCACCACCATTATGGCAAACAACCGATTTTTTATACTTCGAAGTCTTTTTATAATATTGTCTTAGCAGGCGAGTTTAAACACACACCGCTGTGGGTCCGTGAGTATAAAGGCCCACCCGATCTAAAAAACAATCCGAAATGGCTGATTTGGCAACATACCAATCAAGGAAAAATTCAAGGCATCTCGACCACCGTCGATTTAAATGTATTTTCAGGTGATGCCAATGCATGGGCTGATTTTTTAGACAAAAATGGCGTTTCCCCGATCAAACCCCGTTGATTTATTCACCGACTCAGGACAACATCGAACAAAATAATCCATGAAAACTGAGTCGCAGGATGCGTATTTTAAAAATTTTTCTTATTATATTTTCAGTCTTTATAATCCTCGCCATCGGGATATTGGTTTACTTGATCCAACCTTCAGGGACCTTGGCAGTGTTTAAAACGTGGCATTATCAACATCCCGCACAAAGCACTACATATACACACTCAGCAGCGCCCTATCACGTGAAGTTCTTTGGTGTTTCGACCTTACTTTTTGACGATGGCCAAGAGCAACTCCTCATCGATGGCTTCTTTACTCGTCCATCGCTCAGTCAGACCATATTCACTCAGATTCAAAGTGATCAGCCTTTATTAAAAAGCTATATCGACCAATACGACTTAAAACGTACACGTGCTATTTTCGTGACTCATTCACATTATGATCATGCGCTCGATATTCCAATGTTGGCCCACCAGCTCCCTAAAGCCATGATTGTCGGCTCTAAAAGTACCTTAAATATCGCACGGGCGATGCCAATCGCTGAATCACAATTACACGAAGTTCAAGCATGGCAACCGATGAAAATCGGTAAATTCACCATTACTACCATCCCCTCGCAACATACTCCGCCAACGGCCGTTAATGATGATTTAGGGGAAGAAATTTCGCAGCCACTACAACTCCCTGCACATTTTAGCCAGTTTAAAGAAGGTGGATCATATGATTATCTCATCCAACATGGGCCGCATTACAGTTTAGTCAAAGCCAGTACGAGTGCTGTGCCCAAACAGTTGCAAGAACTAAAAGTCGATACTTTATTTCTAGGCATCGCCCAACTTTCCAAGCAAACGGCAGCGTTTCAACAGCAATATTTCAAAGAAACCTTAGCGACTCTTCAACCCATCACCGTGATTCCAATTCATTGGGATAATTTTTTCAAACCACTGAATCCAGAGCTCGAATTTTTGCCCCGTTTTGCCGATGACACCCCTCAAAGCCTAAATCTATTGATACAGTCGGCAGCAGCTCAAAACACCAAGGTGGTTTTACTCAGTCAACCTGTGTCGTTTGAGTTAAAAAATTCAGGAAAGCGCTAGATTGACTGTGCGATACTGAAATTCAATTTTTAGGCACTGATCTAACTAAGCATGAGGAAAATCATACATATCGACATGGATGCATTTTTTGCATCTGTAGAGCTGCGGGAACGTCCAGAACTCAAGCAGCTTCCTGTTGTTGTGTCTTCACATCACCCTCGTGCAGTCATCTGCGCTGCGTCCTATCCTGCACGTGAATTTGGTTTACGTTCTGCAATGTCGATGGCACAGGCCCGTAAACTCTGTCCACAAGTCGTAGTGATCGAACCGAATTTTGAAAAATATCGTGCTGTATCGGCGCAAATTCATGCCATTTTTCAACGCTATACGTCGCTGATTGAACCGCTATCGTTAGATGAAGCTTATTTGGATGTCACAGAAAATTTACAACACATTCCGAGCGCCACCGAAGTCGCTATGCGAATTCAGGCAGAGATTTTACAAAGCACTGGTTTAACTGCCTCCGCAGGTGTCGCGCCCAATAAATTTTTGGCTAAAGTCGCTTCTGATTGGAACAAACCCAATGGCATTTGTATTATCAAACCTTCACAAGTCCTGCATTTCATCCATGACTTGGCACTGAAAAAAATACCCGGTGTGGGAAAAGTGACTCAAGAAAAATTAAAAGCTATGCAACTTAATACATTGGGTGATTTACAACAAATTGAAGAAACCGTTCTGATTCATCATTTCGGTAAATATGGCCGACAACTCTATCTGTATGCACAAGGGATTGATGAGCGACCTGTCCAATCTAGACGTGAACGTCAACAGATCTCGAAAGAAACCACTTTTGATGATGATCTCACTCTGAGCCAATGTCAGCCCTATTGGCCCAAACTGATTGACCAAGTTTGGTCTAGTTTAGAAAAAAAGCAGTTAAGTGCGCGCGGTGTATCGGCCAAATTAAAACTGAAGAATTTCCAAGTGCTACAGCACAGTAAAAGTTTTAAAACGTCACTGAATCATCGTGAAGACCTTGCGCATGTATTGCAGCAATTACTGCATGAAATGCATCTTTCTGAGGACGATCAATTTCGTCTGATTGGCGTAGGTGTCTATCAATTAAGTGCGCAAAACCAAGAAGCACAACTTTCGCTGCTCTAAAAACTTCAAGAAGATCGTATTTGCTTAAGATTTAGGCAGAAGAACAAAATTAAAGCAATTTGCTATTCACAAAGCCTAAAATTAGAGTACTCTATCAGCGCACTACATTATCCGTGTATGCGCTGAGATGCTGAAAATCACCTTTACTTTCAGCATGCTGTCCTGTGATTGGCGTGACGATCAAATCCGAATATTACAGGGCAACTCTGTTGTCAATCATGGAATACCCCGCTGTATGCCTTCTGTAAAATCCGCTCCAAATCCTCAAAATATTTCACAAAATCAAGAACAACGCGCTCGTAAAGCCGCATTAAGTAGCTTCATTGGTGCCGTAGTCGATTGGTACGACTTTTTACTTTATGGCATTGTTGCCGCACTCATTTTCAAAGATCAGTTTTTCCCCAGTATTGGCAACAATATGGGCACACTTGCTGCCTTGGCGACCTTTGGCGTTGGCTTCTTGTTCCGCCCCTTAGGCGGCATTGTGTTTGGACATTTTGGTGACAAGCTGGGTCGTAAGAAAATGTTGGTGCTCACCGTCATCCTGATGGGTATTTCGACGGTCGGCATTGGTTTATTACCCAATTTTGCGGCCATCGGTTGGTGGGCCCCGATCCTGCTCGTGACACTTCGAGCAATACAAGGTTTTGCCGTCGGTGGTGAATGGGGCGGCGCTGCCCTGATGGCCGTGGAAAATGCCCCGAAAGGCAAAAAAGCCTTTTACAGCAGTGGTGTACAAATTGGCTATGGCGTCGGACTCGTTCTGGCAACAGGCGCTGTGTCGTTGATTATTGCCACTTTGGGTGAAGATGCTTTTGCTGATTGGGCATGGCGAATTCCCTTTATTGCCAGTATTGTCTTGCTGGCTATCGCGATGTGGATTCGACGTGATCAAGACGAATCACAAGAATTCATCGACAATGTGGTCAAAGCTCGACAAACGCCGCAAAAATTACCGATTCTGCAAGCGATTAGCCAACACCCAAAAGCCTTTTTCTACATTATTGCGCTGCGCCTGACTGAGTTACTCACCATGTATTTGGTGACGAACTTTGCACTGAATTATTCCACCGCTCAATTGGGCATGGACAAACAGTTCTTCCTCAATATCACCTTAATGGTTGGTGCCATTAGCTGCTTCAGCATTCCCCTCTTTGTGTGGCTAGCAGATCGATTTGATCATCGTAAAATGTGCGTGCTGGGTGGATTGATTGGTGCGCTTTCAGCTTTTCCCTTCTTCATGGCCCTTGATGCACAAAATACTTGGCTAATTATTGTCGGTGCAATTTTCCTTGCCAATATTGCCCATGATATGGTGGTGAGTGTACACCAGCCGATTTTTACCTCCTTGTTTGGTACCGCCTATCGCTACAGTGGCGCAGGTGTCGGCTATCAAGTAGCCAGTATTATCGGTGGTGGCTTTACCCCAATGATTGCAGCAGCTTTGGTGATTTGGGGTGATGGTTCATGGCATTATGTAGCAATCTACCTTGCTGTTGGCTGTTTATTGACGGCCTTGGTTGCAGCTACAATGCCTAAAACTCAAGATTAAGTGACCTTTTTGCTTTCAGGATATTCCGCATGACCATCCAACGCCTGCATGTTTCAAAACGCTTTTCCGAAATCGCTATTTCAGGTCAATTGGTCCATTTGGCAGGTCAATTGGCAACAGACCTTGATTTAGACATCAAAGGACAAACACAGCAAACATTTGAGATCATTGATCAATTCCTTGCAGATGCCGGCACAGATAAAAGCCAGATTATGTCAGTGACCATTTATCTTAAAGATATTGAACAGGATTATGCCGCATTTAATGAAGTATGGGATGCGTGGGTGTCAGACATTGAAGCATTACCCAGAACTTGTGTCGAAGCCAAATTATACGACCCGCGTGTACGGGTAGAATTAACTGTCGTAGCCGTTAAGCCTGAATAACCATTAAGCCTGAATAACAATAAAAAAAGCATGTCTAAAGACATGCTTTTTTTTGCAAAAGACTTGGCTCTTTGAATCCTTAAGATCCAATAATTTTGATCTTTTTACGTTCCAAATCTGAATATAAATGATATTTTTTCAAATCATTAACCGGTACAAATGGCGCTTGTACACGCTGCTCATTTAAGAAATCTTCGCGTAATTGAACGTACTCAGGCACATCATCATAACGAATGACCCGATAGCCTGCCAAAGCGAGCAAAGCATCTTGATATTGCGACTGCTGCATCCGTTTCAGCACCATTGGATCATCTAAAGCGACGATTGCCAAGATCTGATGCTGTTCATCGAGGACGACAAAGTCCGCCACCATATTTCGATACTTGTTCCGCGTACGATAATATTTCGTGGTCAACAGTGCATCAAAAGATACATGCGCAAGGATCGTATGCTTAGGCAAAATTTCTTTTAAACGCGTGTAAGTTAATTGCTCATTAATGTTGAAAATAGCACGTTGTTTCAATGCGCTATCTTGTTGCTTAGAATCACTTTCTAAACTTTTCCAAGCCATTATGAGCACACAGAAGAGTAAAATACTCCCTATTACTATGTATATAGTCATCTCATAATCCTTTATATTTCTTATATTTTTGGTTTTTGACATACTTCTTTTGAAGACGAAGTATACAACCAGTATTATTTTTTTAATTTCCTATTAAAAAAAATAACTCTAACTTTCACACAATACGTATTTAAACTGACAAAAAGTTGCAAACTTAAAGCGTCAAACATCACATGCCACTTCGTTCAGAGTAATAGCATCCATTGCTATATACAGATACTTTAGATCATTCGCTAAAACGACAGCAAGTGCATTTCCTCTCACTGTCAGACTATTCCGATAAGCTGTCAAATTTTGCTCGTATTTCATTGAGATAACCGACACACATATGGCATTGAGCTTGTAACAGCATATAAAAATGCAAACTTTCTTATGCTGCCGAGCATAACACCCATAAAAAAAGACACCGAAGTGTCTTTTTTTATCTATCCATTTTAAGCGCGTGATTTAGACTTCGATTTTCCTTTGGGTTTCGGACCGCCAAAAGGTTTTTTCGCATCACCCGTTTCACGCGGCGGCAGACCAGTATGCTGCGTCAAGATTTGACCGCGCTCAGGACGCTTCTTGGTATTTGAAGGACGCGATTGAGCAGCCTTCGTCCGATTACCTTGTTCACCTGTACGTTTTTGTGAATCACCCGCAATGCTTGAGTTCTTTTTACGTGCAGATTGGTATTGGCCCTCAGCACTGCCCGCCGGTTGATACGTCGGAATCAAATGCTGTTTTGAGTTGCCAATCAGATCCTGACGGCCCATTTCTTTGAGCGCTTCACGCAGCAATGGCCAGTTATTTGGATCATGGTAACGCAAGAAGGCTTTATGTAAACGGCGGCGTTTTTCACCTTTCACGATATCGACATTTTCGGTATAACGCGCCACTTTAGCCAGCGGGTTTTTACCGGTGTAGTACATGGTTGTTGCGGTCGCCATTGGTGATGGATAAAAGGTTTGCACCTGATCGGCACGGAAACCATTCTTCTTCAGCCAAATCGCCAAGTTCATCATGTCATAGTCAGTCGTACCCGGATGCGCTGCGATAAAGTAAGGAATGAGATACTGCTCCTTCCCTGCTTCCTTACTGAAACGATCAAACATTTGTTTGAAACGGTCATAGGTCCCGATCCCCGGCTTCATCATCTTCGATAATGGGCCTTTTTCGGTATGTTCAGGTGCAATTTTCAGGTAACCGCCCACATGGTGTGTCACCAATTCTTTGACATATTCTGGGTTTAACACTGCAAGGTCATAACGTAAACCAGAACCGATCAGAATCTTTTTAATCCCCGGCAATGAACGCGCTTTACGGTATAACTGGGTTAAAGGCGCATGATCTGTGTGCAAGTTTTGACACACACCCGGGAATACACACGACGGCTTACGGCAGTTCTTTTCAATCTCAGGATCTTTACATGCCAAACGGTACATATTGGCCGTTGGACCGCCTAAGTCAGAAATGATCCCGGTAAAACCCGGTGCGGTATCACGAATTTTTTCAACTTCACGCAAAATCGATTCTTCAGAACGGTTTTGAATGATACGCCCTTCATGCTCTGTAATTGAGCAGAAGGTACAGCCGCCAAAACAGCCACGCATAATGTTTACAGAGAACTTAATCATGTCAAAAGCAGGAAAACGCGCTTCACCATACGCAGGATGTGGCAGACGTGCATACGGCAAGTCAAACACATAATCCATTTCTTCTGTAGTCAATGGAATCGGCGGTGCATTCAGCCAAACATCACGTTCACCATGCTTTTGCACCATCGCGCGCGCATTGCCCGGATTAGTTTCCAAATGCAAAATACGGTTGGCATGTGCATACAGCACAGGATCATTCGCCACATCTTCATAGGCAGGTAAACGAATCACCGCCAATTCACGCGGCGGCAATTTATGCTTAATGGCTTTTGATGCAGGCTGCAGCTGCACGATTTGCGTATCGGCGTCTAAGTTATCACCTTCACGAACAATCGGATTTGCTACCGCTTCTTTTTGGAAGCCTTGATATTGCGTAACGCTGTCTTTGCCTTTCTCGATTTCACAGCCTTCAAGGTCTTCAGTCATCACGTACGGGTTAATGATCGGATCGACACGGCCAATCGCATCGACATCATTTGATGCGATTTCAATAAACTTCGCTTTTGAAGCCCGGTTATTTTTATTCACAATAAATGCAGTACCGCGGACATCCGTAATCTCTTGGATTTTTTCACCGCGAGCCAAACGATGCATGATTTCCGTGATTGAACGTTCACCATTACCATACATCAATAGATCGGCTTTCGAGTCCATCAATACTGAACGGCGGACTTTGTCTGACCAATAATCATAATGTGCAATACGGCGCAGCGAGGCTTCAATACCGCCCAATAATACAGGCACATCTGGATAAGCTTCACGCACACGCTGGCAATAGACTGTTGCTGCGCGGTCTGGACGTTTATTCGGCTGATTATCCGGAGAATACGCATCATCTGAACGGATTTTACGGTCAGCTGTATAACGGTTGATCATCGAATCCATGTTGCCGGCTGTCACGCCCCAAGCAATATTTGGTTTACCCAATACACGGAAGGCTTCTACATTGGTCCAGTCTGGCTGAGCAATAATCCCGACACGGAAACCTTGTGCTTCAAGGGTACGGCCGATAATGCCTGAACAGAATGATGGATGATCGATATACGCATCACCGCAAACCAAAATAAAGTCGCAGCTATCCCAACCGAGTTGATCCATTTCTTCGCGTGACATCGGCAAAAATGGCGCAGGGTCAAAACAAGACGCCCAATATTTGTCGTAATCAAACAACGCTTTTGGCGCAGTCTGCATAGTATAAGCAGTAGACATGGCTAGCAATTCTCGGCTGGCAGATGGAATGATCTAAAAAAAGATCAAAGAAGATGAAAGCCGATCATTTTACCATGAATTCCATTCATCATGCTTGATTATAATTTATACAATAGCTACAGAATCATTGAATTGTTTTATATAGACATCAGATGTAATAGTGCTGTAGCACGACTATAAAACAAGATTTAAATAAATCATTTGTAACTTTGCTTTAGTTTAAATCAACCTAGAATGTGCCATGAGTTATCGCATTTTATTCAACATTAAAGCCTGCGCCTGTTGAAATTTGATGTGCATTTCAGGTAAATATTTTTCAATATAAATCTTACGCTTATCTATACTGTCTTGAGTCATCAATGGTTTTACATCAAGCATTTGACGGCGTGTCGTTTCCTGCTGATATTTTTGACAAAAACTCAATGCTGCATTTGGGTCAAAGCCCGCTTTCGACATAAGATCAAGTGCGAGAACATCAGCTTCTAGTTCAAATTTTGAAACTTTAGGCAGAAAAACCGCTTGCCCAGTCACACTACTGGCAGCCGTTGCAAGCGCGCCGATACCCGCAGTCGAAGAAATCATCGCCACCTGACTAGCAAACAGCAAAGAAATCTTTTCACGATGATGATCACGCAATGCATGTGCCATTTCATGCGCCATCACAAATGCCAATTCATCTTCAGTCAGCTTTAAACTCCAATACAAACCCGTGTTAATGACAATTTTCCCACTTGGAAAACCATGTGCATTTAAATCTTTATTGAGATTCCCACTGACTTGCCAATCCCATTGGCTCGAACCTTGACGGTAAAACTCCGCATTTTTTTTGAGTTTATTTAAAACCTGATCCAATTTCGGATAAATGATCAAAAGTTGTTTGTCTTTAGACTGATGAATAAATTGTTGATAAGATCTGTCCGCCTGTTTAGTTAATAATTTTTGAGGAACGATAAAAAACTGTTTACGTTCTGCACCAGCTGTCCCTAAATTCGTGGTACTTACACAAGCTGAAATTAAGATAAAAAATAAAGCCATCATTAAAATAGTTATATTTTTCATAATCGCCTTAATTTTAATACCAATATTGATCGGCTTTGTTGCACAAACCTATCGTTAAGGGCTTATTCCACAATATAATTTTCAAATGAATAAGCCCACACCTAAAATTTACCGTACTCTCAATTGGTCTACATACAACCGCGCACTTATTAATCGTGGAAATATTGCCATTTGGTTTGATTCAAAAACTCAGTGGTATGCACAAGCAAAGGGCAAACAAGGTCGAAATCAAACCTATTCTGATATAGCAATCCAATGTTGCCTAATGATTAAATCCCTATTTCGACTCTCTTTACGCATGGTTTCAGGTTTTGTTCAAAGCCTGATTAAGCTTTGGGGATTAGATTGGACAGCTCCGGATTACTCCACCCTTTGTCGTAGACAAAAGCATATTGATATTGCGATTAGCTATCAAAAAAGTAGTGATGGGCTACATCTACTCGTAGACTCCACTGGCTTGAGATTTCTAGGTGAAGGTGAATGGAAACGTAAGAAACATGGACCTGAATATCGTCGTCAATGGCGCAAGCTTCATATTGCTATAGATGCTGAAACCCTTCAAATACGTGCAGTACAGCTTACTACAAATAATGTGAGCGATTCGCAAGTACTCGATGATTTACTTTCTCAAATTCCCTTGGATGAACGAATTGATTCGGTCTATACTGATGGCGCATATGACACAAAGCTCTGCCGACAAGTCATTTCAGATCGAGATGCACATGCGGTGATTCCACCTAGAAAAAATGCGAAGCCATGGAAAGATAAAAAGACCAGCTCGCTAGAGCGAAATGAATTACTTCGTACTGTTAAACATCTAGGTAGGACGCTATGGAAAAAATGGTCAGGCTACCATCATCGAAGTTTGGTTGAAACCAAGATGCATTGCATCAAATTATTGGGCGATAAATTAACAGCAAGGAGTTTTCCTAGTCAGGTGAATGAGATTCATGCACGTGTAGCAGTTTTGAACAAATTCACAGAATTAGGTCGCCCTCATACCCAAGTTGTCACTTAAATTTGAGTTACTTAGGGAAACTCTATCTTTAAAGCCTTTATGCAACAAAGCCTCGCAACATTAGGGTATTCCAGAGCGACTTTCGTGAAATTTTATGATCATGAACGTACCGATGCATGGATCGATGGTCTAGAAAATGCATTTCAGTTCTTTGCAGGAGTACCTCAGGAAATACTGTTTGATAACGCTAAAACGATCATGATTGAACGGGATGCCTATCAGGAGGGGCAGCATAAATGGAATCCCAAACTGCTCGACTGCGCCAAGAAATACAGCTTTCGTCCTCGCGTATGTAAGCCCTACCGTGCACAGACCAAAGGCAAAGTTGAACGCTTTAATGGATACCTCAAATCAAGCTTTATTGTGCCATTGAAAGCAAGCCTGAAGACTTCGGGTTTACTGTTAGATGTTGATGTCGCCAATGCCCTCATTGGCCGGTGGCTGCATGAAACCGCCAATCAGCGGATTCATGCCACCACGCAAGAAAAACCGGCTGTTCGACTGCAACAGGAGCAGCAAAAATTTACGCCATTACCGCAATCAGATACGGGTTCTGGCACTGTACCTGTTGCAGCAGCACAGCATGTCATGCCCTACGAGAGTTTGCAGCATCCCTTATCGGTATATGACCAGTTGCTGGGAGTTTCCTGATGAATCTGCAATACGACCGTATAGAGCAACTTTGCCAAAAGCTCAATCTGCCTGCCATCGCATCACAATGGTCACATCATGCACAACAAACATTAGGTCAAGATGGAAGTTATGCCGACTTTGTTGAAGCGATCTTGACGCATGAATATGCTGCCAGGCAACAGCGCAGTCAGCAGGTACTGATGAAACTCTCAGGCCTGCCTCAAGTCAAAACCCTGGAAGACTATGATTTTAATTATGCCCTAGGGGCCCCTAAATCACAGGTGATTGAACTGTTCAATCTGAGCTTTATTGCTAGAGCAGAAAATGTGGTGTTTCTCGGGGCTAGCGGAGTAGGAAAAACGCACTTATCTATGGCATTAGGCTATAAGGCCATCATGAACAACATTAAGATCAAGTTCATTACCGCCGCCGATCTCATGCTGCAACTGAGTACAGCCTATCAGCAAGGTAAACTGAAAACCTATATGCAACGTGCGGTACTGGGACCAAAGTTACTGATTATCGATGAAATTGGTTATTTACCGTTTGGACGTGAAGAAGCGAATCTGTTCTTTAACGTGATTGCCAAGCGTTATGAAAAAGGCAGTACGATATTGACGAGTAACTTACCCTTTAGCCAGTGGTCCAAATCCTTTGCAGATGATGTCACGTTGACCGCTGCGATGTTAGATCGGTTATTGCATCACTGTCATGTGGTACAAATATCGGGTGAGAGTTATCGTTTGAAGGATAAAAAAAGAATTGGGATTCAGCCCCAGGTTGAAACTTAATACGAGATCAAAGGGGTCAATTTTACTTTGCCATTTGAAAGGTAAAAGGGGTCAATTTTAGAATGCCGTTGACACCATTGCAAAGCCTATATCTTTTTGCGCAATTTCCTCTCCAATATAAGTCATTGCAACAGCAGCAACACCACTCACACTTAAACCAATCAACACGCGATTCAGTAGAAATACTTCCCAAAGCGGAAATATAGAACTGATTATTAAAAGTGACGCTGCCAAAAATAAAGCGGTGACCATGACAGGCTTACGGCCGAATCGATCTGAAATCAAACCAGTGAACAGCAGCCCTACCGCTAAGGCAATGGTTGAAAAAGATAATGGAAAGCTGCTATGTGTCGGACTGACATGAAAATAATCAGCAAAAATGGGCATCATCGGTTGTACACAATACAACGATGAAAAAATTGCGAAGCCCGCTAAAAATAAAGAAAATAAAATGGCAAGAAATGGCCGTGTGCCATATTCAATATAAGGAGAATTTGAGGCTAAATCAGACATGAGCTTTCCATCAATGACACGGATAGTATACGCCTTTCAGTCTTTAATTTATAAATCACATAAAAATGAATGAAGCTTTTCTTCTATATTTCTACTTTATCTTTTCCTCTTTTTCTTCCCTTTTCTCCTTGCAAAAAAAACACCCCCTGACGTATCAGGGGGTGTTTTGAATAATGAGCTGGCGATGACTTACTCTCACATGGGTAACCCCACACTACCATCAGCGCTAAGAGGTTTCACTTCTGAGTTCGGGAAGGGATCAGGTGGTTCACTCTTGCTATTGTCGCCAGCACAACTGTTATGACTTTGCATTTGGTCTTATCTTTTCAGTGCCGTTGCTTGGTCAAATGAGTTATTAACAGATCATATCTAAGTTGCATATTTTGTTCTTAAGCGTTAACTAAATCAAGTTATTTTGCTTAATATCGAATCAATTGATGCTTTACATACAACTGTTTGGGTGTTGTATAGTCAAGCCTCACGAGCAATTAGTATTGGTCAGCTTCATGCGTCACCGCACTTCCACATCCAACCTATCAACGTCGTAGTCTTCAACGGCTCTTTAGTGGACATAAAGTCCAAGGGAAATCTTATCTTGAGGTAGGCTTCCCGCTTAGATGCTTTCAGCGGTTATCCCTTCCGAACATAGCTACCCGGCGATGCGACTGGCGTCACAACCGGTACACCAGAGGTTCGTCCACTCTGGTCCTCTCGTACTAGGAGCAGATCCTCTCAAATTTCCAGCGCCCACGGTAGATAGGGACCGAACTGTCTCACGACGTTCTAAACCCAGCTCGCGTACCTCTTTAAATGGCGAACAGCCATACCCTTGGGACCTGCTTCAGCCCCAGGATGAGATGAGCCGACATCGAGGTGCCAAACACCGCCGTCGATATGAACTCTTGGGCGGTATCAGCCTGTTATCCCCAGAGTACCTTTTATCCGTTGAGCGATGGCCCTTCCATACAGAACCACCGGATCACTAAGACCTACTTTCGTACCTGCTCGACTTGTGGGTCTCGCAGTTAAGCGCGCTTTTGCCTTTATACTCTACGCGTGATTTCCGACCACGCTGAGCGCACCTTCGTACTCCTCCGTTACTCTTTAGGAGGAGACCGCCCCAGTCAAACTACCCACCAGACATGGTCCTCGTCCCGGATAACGGGACAGAGTTAGAACCTCAATATTACCAGGGTGGTATTTCAAGATTGGCTCCACCGAAACTAGCGTCTCGGTTTCAAAGCCTCCCACCTATCCTACACAAGTAAGATCAAAGTTCAATGTCAAGCTGCAGTAAAGGTTCACGGGGTCTTTCCGTCTAGCCGCGGGTACACCGCATCTTCACGGCGATTTCGATTTCACTGAGCCTCTGCTGGAGACAGCGCCCCCATCATTATGCCATTCGTGCAGGTCGGAACTTACCCGACAAGGAATTTCGCTACCTTAGGACCGTTATAGTTACGGCCGCCGTTTACTGGGGCTTCGATCAAGAGCTTCGCTTACGCTAACCCCATCAATTAACCTTCCAGCACCGGGCAGGCATCACACCCTATACGTCCACTTTCGTGTTTGCAGAGTGCTATGTTTTTAATAAACAGTTGCAGGGGCCTGGTTTCTGTGGCTGCTCTCAGCTCAGGAAGCAAGTTCCATCACCAAAAGCAGCGTACCTTCTCCCGAAGTTACGGTACCATTTTGCCTAGTTCCTTCAGCAGAGTTCTCTCAAGCGCTTTGGTCTACTCGACCTGACCACCTGTGTCGGTTTCGGGTACGATTCCAGTGTAACTGAAGCTTAGAGACTTTTCCTGGAAGTATGGTATCAGCCACTTCACTGTACAAGTACAGCTTGCTGTCAGATCTCAGCATAGAGTACCCCGGATTTGCCTAAGATACATGCCTACTTCCTTTCACCTGGACAACCAACGCCAGGCTGACTTAACCTTCTCCGTCCTCTCATCGCATTACACTGAAGTATTGGAATATTAACCAATTTCCCATCGACTACGCCTCTCGGCCTCGCCTTAGGGGTCGACTCACCCAGCCCCGATTAACGTTGGACTGGAACCCTTGGTCTTTCAGCGAACGGGTTTTTCACCCGTTTTGTCGTTACTCACGTCAGCATTCGCACTTCTGATACCTCCAGCGGACTTCTCAATCCACCTTCATCGGCTTACAGAACGCTCCCCTACCACTTACACTAATGTGTAAATCCGCAGCTTCGGCATATAGTTTTAGCCCCGTTACATCTTCCGCGCAGGCCGACTCGACTAGTGAGCTATTACGCTTTCTTTAAAGGGTGGCTGCTTCTAAGCCAACCTCCTAGCTGTCTATGCCTTCCCACATCGTTTCCCACTTAACTATAATTTTGGGGCCTTAGCTGGCGGTCTGGATTGTTTTCCTCTTGACTACGGACGTTAGCACCCGCAGTCTGTCTCCCGGATAGTACTCATTGGTATTCGGAGTTTGCATCGGTTTGGTAAGTCGGGATGACCCCCTAGCCGAAACAGTGCTCTACCCCCAATGGTATTCGTCCGAGGCGCTACCTAAATAGCTTTCGGGGAGAACCAGCTATCACCGAGTTTGATTAGCCTTTCACCCCTATCCACAAGTCATCCCCTGGCTTTTCAACGACAGTGGGTTCGGTCCTCCAGTTAGTGTTACCCAACCTTCAACCTGCTCATGGATAGATCACCCGGTTTCGGGTCTACACCCAGCAACTAAACGCCCTATTAAGACTCGATTTCTCTACGGCTCCCCTAATCGGTTAACCTTGCTACTGAATGTAAGTCGCTGACCCATTATACAAAAGGTACGCAGTCACCAAACAAGTTGGCTCCCACTGCTTGTATGCATGCGGTTTCAGGATCTATTTCACTCCCCTCACAGGGGTTCTTTTCGCCTTTCCCTCACGGTACTGGTTCACTATCGGTCAGTCAGGAGTATTTAGCCTTGGAGGATGGTCCCCCCATATTCAGACAAGGTTTCACGTGCCTCGCCCTACTCGACATCATTATCTAAGCCCTTTCGCGTACAGGACTATCACCTACTATGGTCGCACTTCCCAGAGCGTTCCACTAAAGCTTAGATAACTTAATGGGCTTTTCCCCGTTCGCTCGCCGCTACTGAGGGAATCTCAATTGATTTCTTTTCCTAAGGGTACTGAGATGTTTCACTTCCCCTCGTTCGCCTCATAAACCTATGTATTCAGTTTATGATACCCGCCTTATAGCGGGTGGGTTTCCCCATTCAGAAATCTCCGGATCACAGGATATTTGCCGCCTCCCCGGAGCTTATCGCAGGCTATTACGTCTTTCATCGCCTCTGACTGCCAAGGCATCCACCACATGCACTTAATTACTTGACTATACAACCCCAAACAGTCGCCCATCTCCTACAAGTGAAGATGTTGCGTTGCGAACTTAATCGCCACAGTTAGAGTCTCGTGAACTTAATCACTGTACAGCTTCAATTAGATTCATATACCAAAACGCTTGATTCAGTTAATTTCGCTAGTAACTCATAGCTTTTATCTTCACATCACAGTAATAAATCACTGTTAGTGTTAATGTCAGTTATGAGTATGAACAAATTATTTCAACTCAAATATATTCTGTTAATGATTTTTCCAGCCTTCGTCAGGTCAGGAAACTGTGATAAATCACAGAGCTTAATAACAATGGAGCGAATCATACGCCACTTTGTTGCTAAGCTCTATAAGCTATCAAACCGTTTGATTAAGGCTTAACCCACAAGACAACTACGCGATCACTTCGTGATCTTGTCTTGCATACTTTTTAAAAGCAGTGCTTTAAAAAGTATTCTGGTGGAGACTAGGAGAGTCGAACTCCTGACCTCCTGCGTGCAAAGCAGGCGCTCTACCAACTAAGCTAAGTCCCCAGCTTATCAATAAGTCAATGTCTCTGATTTTCTGTTTGCTTCCGTATTTTATTCAAATACTTCGTTAGTCAGAATGGTGGGTCTGACAAGACTTGAACTTGTGACCCCACGCTTATCAAGCGTGTGCTCTAACCAACTGAGCTACAGACCCTCAGATACATCGTCATGAAGAACAACTTGTTGTGGATTCTTACCAATCGTCAATCTTTCGTTAAGGAGGTGATCCAGCCGCAGGTTCCCCTACGGCTACCTTGTTACGACTTCACCCCAGTCATCGGCCACACCGTGGTAAGCGTCCTCCTTACGGTTAGACTACCTACTTCTGGTGCAACAAACTCCCATGGTGTGACGGGCGGTGTGTACAAGGCCCGGGAACGTATTCACCGCGGCATTCTGATCCGCGATTACTAGCGATTCCGACTTCATGGAGTCGAGTTGCAGACTCCAATCCGGACTACGATCGGCTTTTTGAGATTAGCATCTCCTCGCGGAGTAGCAACCCTTTGTACCGACCATTGTAGCACGTGTGTAGCCCTGGTCGTAAGGGCCATGATGACTTGACGTCGTCCCCGCCTTCCTCCAGTTTGTCACTGGCAGTATCCTTAAAGTTCCCGGCTTAACCCGATGGCAAATAAGGAAAAGGGTTGCGCTCGTTGCGGGACTTAACCCAACATCTCACGACACGAGCTGACGACAGCCATGCAGCACCTGTATGTAAGTTCCCGAAGGCACCAATCCATCTCTGGAAAGTTCTTACTATGTCAAGACCAGGTAAGGTTCTTCGCGTTGCATCGAATTAAACCACATGCTCCACCGCTTGTGCGGGCCCCCGTCAATTCATTTGAGTTTTAGTCTTGCGACCGTACTCCCCAGGCGGTCTACTTATCGCGTTAGCTGCGCCACTAAAGCCTCAAAGGCCCCAACGGCTAGTAGACATCGTTTACGGCATGGACTACCAGGGTATCTAATCCTGTTTGCTCCCCATGCTTTCGTGCCTCAGCGTCAGTATTAGGCCAGATGGCTGCCTTCGCCATCGGTATTCCTCCAGATCTCTACGCATTTCACCGCTACACCTGGAATTCTACCATCCTCTCCCATACTCTAGCTTCCCAGTATCGAATGCAATTCCCAAGTTAAGCTCGGGGATTTCACATCCGACTTAAAAAGCCGCCTACGCACGCTTTACGCCCAGTAAATCCGATTAACGCTCGCACCCTCTGTATTACCGCGGCTGCTGGCACAGAGTTAGCCGGTGCTTATTCTGCGAGTAACGTCCACTATCTTTAGGTATTAACCAAAGTAGCCTCCTCCTCGCTTAAAGTGCTTTACAACCAAAAGGCCTTCTTCACACACGCGGCATGGCTGGATCAGGGTTCCCCCCATTGTCCAATATTCCCCACTGCTGCCTCCCGTAGGAGTCTGGGCCGTGTCTCAGTCCCAGTGTGGCGGATCATCCTCTCAGACCCGCTACAGATCGTCGCCTTGGTAGGCCTTTACCCCACCAACTAGCTAATCCGACTTAGGCTCATCTATTAGCGCAAGGTCCGAAGATCCCCTGCTTTCTCCCGTAGGACGTATGCGGTATTAGCATCCCTTTCGAAATGTTGTCCCCCACTAATAGGCAGATTCCTAAGCATTACTCACCCGTCCGCCGCTAGGTCCAGTAGCAAGCTACCTTCCCCCGCTCGACTTGCATGTGTTAAGCCTGCCGCCAGCGTTCAATCTGAGCCATGATCAAACTCTTCAGTTTAAAATCAATAGTACCTATAAGGGTACCAATCTTGGCTCATCAATTACTGACAAAAATTTGCTCAAATAAACTTCGAGTAATTTCTACCATTAATCAATGAAAATAATTTCGATCGATCAATCAGTAAAAATCCACACAAGTTGTTCTTCATAATCTCTTAATGATCTTCTTACTGGTTCGTCACCAGCAAGCTAGGTCGGCTATATTACTCTTTATTTCTAAAGAGTCAACCGGTAATTTAAATTATTTTTAAACTTATCAAATAAAACCCAACTTAATCAATTCAACCAAGTCATTGTTTTATCAGAAGTTTTAATCTTCATCACCGCCGATGGATGTGCATTCTACAGCATTTCACATCCGTTGCAACACCCTTTTCCATTTATTTTTAATTTTTCATTACGTTTGTTTATTTATTCTACTAAATTAGTATTTTTTACTTAAAAAAGTGTTTTTAGCGTACAGAAAGCATGCAATATGCCACAGGCACCCATAAGATAAACATTAAAACTGGCATAACACCGTGCACTTCTTCAGGTTTTCTATACAGCCATTGAATAAATGGAATGGCGATACCAAATAATGTAACCATCAATAGCACATCAACCAATCCACCTTTCAGCAGTAGCCACAGCAAAACTGGCACACTCATCATTAAGCCAATTATCAATAAAAAACAGTATTCGTATTTTCTGAGCTGCCATCGTGTGAACCCTTGAATGATCCAGAATTGTTCTACAGATTCAAAATTTGATTTTAAGTCCATTTTTATTACGCCTAGATTGAATAAACTCAGTGCAATATAGACGGCACACATTAATTGGAATAATTGTGAAGCAGTGAAATCAAGGCTCATGATGTTCCAAGTATCCACCTGTGTGGCGAACCAATACAAAATCACGACCGCAGTAACCGAAATACCGATACTGACAATACGGTGGGTTAGAAATCTTTTATGAAATGCCTGACGAATAATGAGTTTATTTTGGTTGAGCCAAAGTGGGCTATATTTCTGTATCACAAATACGCTAGGTACTTGCAGCTTTATTGGTTTGGATTTCCTACCGAGCAGCCAGAATTTTATTGCCGCTATACAGATGAAAGTAGATAACAACACCGCAACGAGTTGAGCTTCCAATATCGCTAGGCTCAAAATGGGCAAATATGTCAAAAGGCAGACTAAAACCCAATATTGATTCTGTTGTAAAAGCAGCATTTGTATGATTAATAAATTAAAGATCCAAAGAAGCATCAATACACTAATACCAATGGAAGCCAAAAGCTCATACTCAACCCAAACATATAAAAGCGCCAAAACAAATGGCAATAACATCAAAAAGCTTAAACTGCCTAAAAATTTGATTTCCACTGCAAAGCGACTTTTGAGCGTGATTGGCAATAGCGCTAGATAGCGATACCCTTCTCCACCGCTCAAAGCTTTACGCTGTATCGCACACCAAAATACATTTAAGGCAAGAAAGCCAGTCCAAAGAAACAGATTTGTGATTAATGATTTGCAATAAACCAAATCAATCATGGGCTGCACTAATGATAAGAGCAGTCCGAATAGCATTGGCCCGAGAATTAATGTGACTAAAATAAGTAAATGCTTTTGCCGTGCAACTGCGTCTGCTGTGGTCTTGACATAGTATGTCCATCGGTATTTCAAAAGCGTTTTTATAATTGTTCGCTGCCCAACATGTCTTTGTTTATTCATGCCGTCTGCTCATTGGACTTTAGCCGATCCAGCTCGATGATTTTTGCTGCAAGACTGTCTCTAAATAAAGGATCATGGCAAGACAATAGAATCAATTTTGATTGGCTCTGTTGTAAAAGTATACTTGTTAATTCAGCCAAGGCATTTTGATCTAAGCCATTGCTCGGTTCATCCAAAATCAGTAAAGGTGCCGAAGTCATTAAGGCAGCAACCAATAAAAACTTTTTGGTTGTACCAAAAGACATGTCAGCAAATGGCGTGGCTAAATAGTTTTCTAATTTAAATTTTTCAATGAAGATTTGATACTGCTCATGCGCTATCCCTCGAATATTACATATTAAATTCAGAAACTCCTGCCCTTGTAAAAAATCATAAATAGGGCTTTTATCTGGCACATAGGCCACAAGTTTCTTGTATTGATTGTTGTGAGGGGCATATTGCTGATCATTAATCAAAATATTGCCTGTATCGAAATCCAACATCCCCGCAATCATCGCAAGTAAGGTGGACTTCCCTACTCCATTCTCAGCAACAACAGCGACAATTCCGAATTCGCTTAACTCTAAATTTAAATTTGAAAATATACGTTTTCCCGCAAAAGATTTGGACAGTTGCTGCAAGCTCAAAGAAACCATCATGATGTTCCTGATTTATTATCTTAAGTTATTGATTTATTATTGATCTATCTTCACATATCTTGGATCTGAATTAATTAGATTCTTTAATAGACAAATTTATTTTTTTCAGTGTTATTCACTATCTAAATACGCCAAAATCATCTTTGACAATTCAACTTTAAGCTGTTGTTCTGTAATTAAAAAACTATTATTGCTCACATAGCGCATCATGGTAAATAAGGTACTATTAATGATTACAAAAGAGCGGTGTTTCAAAGTTTCAAAGTTCCAATGTGAATAATAGCGATTAAATAAATACATCCCAACTTCAAAAAAATGCTTTTCCAAAACCTGAGAGGCATCTGAATGACTGTATTGATGCCAATGTTTTAAGATCTCAATGAAGAAGCCACGATCAGCTTTCAACATATCAAAGCCAAACTGAATACAAAGTGGGATCACCTCATAAATACTGTGCTGCTCTTGTTCCACGACTATATTTTTTAGTGCCAACCCCAATTGTTCTGATTTTCGGAGCAGTAATTCTTCTACGATTTGTTCTTTATTTTCAAAATATTGATAAATTGACCCAACGCTCACGCCAGATTTTTCCGCAATTTTGGGCGTCGTCAGCTCCAGTAAACCTTGTTCTGCAATACACAACTGCGCAGCTTGCAAAATGCTTTCCACGATCATTTTCGCGCGTTGTTGTTGTGGTCTTTTTCTCATTCTTTTGCTCTCCAATGCGATAGTGTTATGCGAATTGAATGCGAATAAATATTCATATTAGTGTGGTATGCAACAATAACATTGAAGATCAAAACATGACCACTCACTTCAATACCCGACTGGCTTCATTTCAGGCCACGCAGCAATCTAATCTACTGAGTTTTCTGTTGTCTCATTTGACGGGTCGAGCTGCACAGCCGAATTACCCTCAATATCTTGCCCTCAATAAAGCCCTGCAATGTGGTGATCCACAGATGGAAAAAGTGCTCACGTGGATGATGCAGAACCCTAAGCAGCATCGTGAATATTTTGAAATTGCTTTATTTAAAGGTGTAGAACAGCTTCCCTTTCCTATTCCTGAACTCGAACATTTTTTTAAGCATGTTGAACAAATACCGCCCTGGCTAGAGCCAGAAAAAATACAGCAAGCCCTTGAGTTCACCCATCGGCTAGGGATTAATAATGGCTTTATTTTGCGCGATCTTTCACTTATGGTCGGTTATCTTTTCCCCGGTTTCAATCAGCCGCTCATGCTGACCGGTGCTTTAAATAAACAAGCCGGTACACGTCTGGCTGAAACCACTAAATGGTGGGTAGATATCACTGAAGAACGCGGACTCGAACGTTTGCATGCAGGATTTACATCGACAATTTATGTGCGTTTTATTCATGCTGTGGTACGGCATCAACTCCAAAAAGGCAAAGACTGGGATTTTGCAACGTGGGGGGTGCCGATCAATCAATTTGACTTAGCGATGACCAATCTTGCCTTTAGCAGTGTGGTACTTTTGGGCATTCGCGCTTTAGGGATTTTCCCATCAAAACAAGAAACTGAAAGCTTTTTGCATTTTTGGCGCTATGTCGGCTGGTTGATGGGTATTGATGAAAAATGGTTAATTGAAAAAGAATCTGACGGTTGGAAACTGCTGTATTGGATGCAATTTGTACATCCTCAATCCGATGCAAGCAGTATGGCTCTCGGTGCAAGTCTATCTAAAGAACCTTTTGAAAGACAATACAAATACCTCCGACCATTTCAGCAAAAACTGGCTTATCGACAACATCTGGAGCTGACACAATTTTTTATTGGCAAAAAACGCATGCATAAATTAGGGCTCAAACCCCAGTCCGCCGCATGGTTTGCCTATTATTTATTAGCTAGAAATCTCGTCCTGTATTCAGGTGCTAAGCATCTCCCAAGTTTAAATCAAAAATTACAGCAAAAAGGCCGTGCAATTCAAAAACTCGGTTTAGCACCGTATCAAAGTAAAGCCAAACAACTGGCCAGTATGCACCAATAAAAAAAGCAGAGCGATCGCTCTGCTTTTTGGATGACAAATATCAGAACTTAGAATTTCATCGATATGCGTGCCCAATAATTGCGACCAATATTATTAAACTGTTGATCGGTCGCTAAACCTGTCCCTGCATCACCCAATTTATTCAGATGCTCGGTATAAGTTTTATTCAAGAGATTATCCACACCCACAGATACATCTACACCCTCATCAATATGATAAGTACCATTTAATGACAGTGTGCCAAAACCTGCACTTTCTTTCAGGTCATAACCCACGATATTGCCTTGGTACGCACTGATACGATTTTGCCCATCAACCACACGCCAAAATGCTCCCAAAGTATAATTATCTTGGATATAACGTAAATTTACCCGAGCTTCTAAAGGTGAGATTTGTGGTAATGGCGTATTATCCGTGGTGTTTTCCCCCCACGCATACATTGCGCTGACATCTGCTTGGATCGCATCTGTAAATTGATAGCCAATCCCTGCTTCAGCTCCCGCAATGGTGGCATCCACATTTCGGCTATGTGCTTCCATACCCTTCATCATTCCTGATCCAGACTTATAACTTGTTAAAATATAATCTCTCACTAAACCTGCATAAGCCGATACCCAGGAATTCAAAGCGCTATGTTCATGTTGATAACCCATATCTAACTGAAGCGTTTTTTCTGTATCAATATGATTGAATGTATTGTTATGACCATTTCCTGATTTTGGGCTGAATAATTCCCAATAATCTGGCATGCGCTCTACATAGCCTAGACCGATATAGGTTTTACCATTGTCATGTTCAGGGTGCTTATTTTCAAAACGAATAAAAGCACTTGGCAATGTTTCATTCAGCTCCGTGTTATAGCCACTCGCTTTCGAAGCGGCGCGCTCATCTTTCACTTGCACTTGATCGAGACGAAGTCCCGAAACCAACTTATTGTTGTCACTCAATTGATAACTGACTTCTCCAAAACCTCCGTATGACTGAAATGCCATATCTTGCGTTAAGGGCTTATTCATCGAAGGCATCATTTTCGACGTCATGCTGCCGGCATGCTTATTATTCTGCATATCCAGTCCAGTAATGAACTGCAGCTTATCCCATTCATGGGTTACCGCCATACGTGCATTTAATGTACGGCGTGTAACCTGCATCGCCATTGGATTCGGCATGAGCATAGTCATACCATGATGGCTCATTTCAGCTAAAGGTGGCTCACGCAAACTAAAGTTATCCATGATATGGTCGTTATAACTATAGTTGACCTGTGCTTCGATTTTTTTAATCACCTCTGTGGCATTCTTTTTCTCGACACGAAGGCCTAAGCTTTCACGGGCAAATTGCGAACCATCCATTGAACGGCCTGCGTATACCGCCTCACCATCGGCTTTACCTCCAGTAAGTTCGATCCAAGTATCTTGGTTTGGTGTCCAACCGAGAGCCAAATCTGTATTCCAACGCTCCCAGTCTGACGGCACAGTATTGCCATCTCCATCTTGGTAACTGTCTGCAACTGAACGGCTGGCATTTAGACGGACATATTTATGTTCATCGCCCACAGCCGCCTCGACATTATGATCTAAACGACCATAAGAACCGATCATCACACTGGCTTGACCACGGTAATTTTTATCAGCATCGAACTGTTCCGGTTTGCGTTCAAACAAGACTGTTGCAGCAGAACCTGTATTGGCATATTGAACTGTTTGAGGTCCTTTAATCACTGAAATTCGGTCATAACTTTCAGGGGAAATATAAGAAGTTGGTGCATCCATACGACTCGGACACGCCCCTAGATTTTCTGTGCCATCGGTCAAAATTTTAATGCGTGAACCAAACATGCCACGGAAGGTTGGATCTGCATTGGTTCCCCCATTTTTAATAGCACTAAAACCTACAATACTTTTTAAATAATCGGCCCCATCACTGGCAGGTATCGGTTGAATCGGCTGTTTGGGATTGGCACGAACAATCAGGCCATTGGCATCATTCCCCTGATGTGATGTCACCACAATCGGTGCCAAAGTCTGTACCGCATTGGTTTCCGTCATCTCTACGGACATCTCGTCAGCCATCACCGTAGTTGAATAGCAGGCAACACAAATTGCAGCCGCAAGAGGCTGTAGAAAAAATTTAGGCTGAGCCATGTTTATCTCACAAAATACATAAATAAAGGCGTACCTGAGTCCTCAACGACCCAAGTTAAAAAAAACGTCGGATTTATGCAGCGAGTGGTGGGGCTCGACCTTGCGGAAGTAAAAAGAGTTGTTGAAGAACAAACCAGACATGCTTGAAAGCTTTTTGAAAAGCAATTAAACGAACTTGAATTCGATCAAGCACTTCTTTTACATCAAGTTCAGGGGGCAAAACCAAATTGCCATAGACCGTACAATACTGACATTGATGACTGGCATCATGTTCATGGGCAGTATGATCGACTTGAACTTGCTCAGCGTGAGCGGAAGATGAATGGTGTGAATGTGCGGTATGTTCAGTATGAACATTGGGAAGTAAAAGTGCACGCGTAATGGTTTCGCAGACCGGAGCAACTTGATATTGCTTGGGCAACAATGGCTGTAAAAAAACAGCAATCTGCAAAAAAACGGCTGCAAAGGACAGCAGCACTCCACTACGAAACAATACAGGCAAACCCTAACATTTGTCTGACCCAAGTATAACAAAGCCCAATCGAAATTGGGCTTGTCTCAGGTATTTTTTACCGCGATCAATTAACGCTTAACTGCGACTTTATCTTTTTGACGCTGGCGAACCAATTTTTCCACTTTGTAACGTGCACGTTGACGTTTCAAAGGCGATAGATAGTCGACGAATAACTTACCATTTAAGTGATCCATTTCATGTTGGATACAAACTGCGAGAAGTCCGTCCGCTTCCACTTCAAATGATTGACCTTCAAGGTTAATTGCCTGAATTTTTACACGTGACGGGCGCTCAACTTTATCGTATATTTGAGGCACTGATAAACAGCCTTCTTCATAGGGCTGCGTCTCTTGCGTCAATGGCGTAATTTTGGGGTTAATAAACACCATGGGTTGATCTTTTTCTTCAGATAAATCCATGACTATCAGCTGAATATGGTGATCTACCTGTGTTGCTGCCAGGCCAATTCCCGGTGCTTCATACATAGTTTCAAACATGTCGGCTGCTAACTGACGAATTTCATCAGTAACTTCTTCGACTGGTTTTGCAATGGTACGAAGACGGGGATCAGGGAAACTTAAAATAGGTAATAAGGCCATACGACGTCCTCACTTATGCCATTGATCAAAAAACAAAATGAAGGAATGCTTCATCAAAAAATTGTGTGTAATATCGTTATTATAACGCAGTTACATACATAATTTTAGGAATTATGATAATGAAAAAGGTTTTGAAGGGCATGCCAACTTTTAGTGCCTTGGGGTTTAAAAAACAATTATTGGCACTTACAGTCTGTGTAAGTGTGGGGATGGGAATGGTCAGTGTTGCAGAAGCTGCCCCTGCTCGTAACGTCAATCCACCATCATTGAAGGCAGGTGCGCCTCAAGTTTATGTGGTGAAAAAAGGCGATACGTTGTGGGATATTTCCAAGCGTTTCTTAAAAAATCCCATGCGCTGGCCTGAAATCTGGGCGAGCAATAAACACGTGAAAAATCCGCACTGGATTTTCCCAGGTGACCGCCTATTAATGTGTACCTACAATGGCCGCCCAATCATCGGTAAAGATGAAGGTGATGGCTGTGAAGGTATTATTCGTCGCTATACAGGTGGCACTAAACTTCAACCACAAGTTCGTGTTGAATCCCTCAACAGTGCGATTCCTGTTATTCCATTGGAATATATTAAGCAATGGCTTGAGCGCAGCATGATTGTTGCAGCTGATTCTGTGGAAGGCACACCTTACATTTTAGGTACAGCTGATCAACGTGTATTGGCAGCCAAAGGCCAAACAGTTTATGCACGCGGCCAAGGCATGCAAGTCGGTCAACGATATGCTGTTTACCGTGAAGGCGAACCGTACATCTTTACCGATGCAAACGGCAAAAAATACAACGCAGGCTTAGAACTGACTCAAGTCGCTTCAGGTGTTGCCGTTCGTGGTGAAAATGATATTACCAATTTAGAACTGACCGATACTTATAATGCTGAAGTTCGTCGTGGCGATCGTGTTCTTCCTGAATATGACCCAATGCTGCCAACACTGTTCTATCCAACCAATGCAGAAAATGTCACTGCTGGCGGTAGTGTAGTTCGTGTTATGGGCTCGATTGGTACTGCAGCGGTTCACAGTGTTGTGACGATCGACCGTGGTAGCTTGCAAGGCGTTCAATCTGGTCAAGTCTTTAGCGTGAACCAAAAAGGTGAAATCGTGACTGATCCAAAAACCAAAGAACGTGTTCAACTTCCAGGACAACGTATTGGTAACATTATGGTATTCAAAACGTTTGATAACCTAAGCTATGCTTATGTACTTGAAAGCGAATTACCAATCAAAGTAGGTGCAACGATTCAGCCACCACTGATGGATGACTAAGACCAAATCCATAAAAATGAGGCTGTATTTCAGCCTCATTTTTTATTATCCAACAACGATATCACTGATAATTTTAAACCATAAAAAGAAGACAGATTCAAAGGTCTCATTATGCTCAACTCATTGACTGACTTGCATTTAGATTACATTCGCCTGTGGTTTGTGGTGCAACACTCACTTCGTAGTTTCTATAAAATTCAGCAGCACTATCCTGCCCTACACCACGCCCTTAAGCCTGATCAAATCACCACATGGCAAAAATTAGGACTGCATAAAAATCATTTACAGCGCTTTGAAGAATTTCATAGTCCAAGTGGACAGCTTAGCTTTGAAAAATGTCTCAAGGATATTGAACAATACAGTGACTTTGTACTGATTCCTGAAGACCTGAACTATCCTCAACAGCTTTTACCTTATAGCGACAAGCCGCCCATTCTATTTGGGCAAGGTAATGCCCAAGCCTTGATGCAACCCCAAATTGCGATTGTTGGTAGCCGCAAACCTAGTCCCCAAGGTCGGCAAATTGCTTATGATTTTGCTTATTATCTGAGTGAGCAAGGGTTCTATATCAATAGCGGTTTAGCACAAGGAATTGATGAAGCGGCACATCGCGCTGCCATACAACACCACAGAACCATTGCCGTGATGGGTACAGGTTTAGATCAAACTTATCCGACCGCACATCAGCGTTTAAGACAAGAAATCATCCAACATGGGGGAACCGTAATCAGTGAGTTTCTTCCACACACTCCCCCATTGCAACACCATTTTCCACATCGAAATCGTATCGTCAGTGGGCTCAGTCTTGGTGTCATCGTGGCGGAGGCGGCATTAAAAAGTGGCTCACTGATCACAGCTCAACGCGCTGCCGAACAAGGCAAATCTATTTTTGCCATCCCAGGCCATATTTATAGTGAGTCACATCAAGGTTGCCATCAACTCATACGCGAAGGTGCAATTTTGATTGATCATCCACAACAGGTTATTGAAGACTTGGCACTAGCCACACAGTGGCAATCACAGGCTGCCGAAACCTTAACAACCACCGAAATAGCCACACCAAAAACAGCAACATCGGACACACCTCCACCCGAACCCATACCGGACCATTTAGTTGCATTGTATCGGCAGCTTGATTGGGTCGGCCAAAGCCTTGATCAATTGTCCATTCAACTCAAAATTGATACCGCGACATTGACCAGTCAACTGATGGAATTAGAGTTAATGGGCTATGCCACACAACAAGCCGGACACTACCTACGTTGTCGAATGGGTAAATTAGGTTCACAATAGTCCTTTGTCGAATCAGATAAGGTCTATAGAAATGATTACCACCTCTGTTGCAGAAGCAGCTTCCTGTCTTAAAAAAGGTCAGGTTCTCGCATATCCTACAGAGGCTGTTTGGGGATTGGGCTGTGATCCCTACAATGAGCAAGCCTTTCTCGAAATTTTGCGCCTAAAACAACGTCCCATTGAAAAAGGCGTGATTTTATTGGCTGCCAATGTCGCTCAAGTTGAACACCTGCTTCAAGGCTTAACAGAAGATATGCGTCAGCAAGTCATTGCGACCTGGACCAACCGTAAACCCAATGAACGTGCAACCACATGGTTATTACCGGCTGGCGACCATATTCCAACATGGATTAAAGGCAATCATCCAAAAGTCGCAGTCCGTGTGACGACCCACTCTTTATGTGTGGCTTTATGCCAAGCTTTTAATGGCTTTATTGTGTCTACCAGCGCCAATCCTGCAGGATTAACCCCTGCCCGTTCCTTACAAGAAGCCAATCAGTATTTTGCCAATGAACTAAATTACTTAAATGGTGATCTCGGCCTAAGCCAAGAACCAAGTAAAATTATTGATGCTGAAACAGGTGAAATCATCCGCGCATAAGCTCGTATGCCTGTCTACACCTGCCTTTCGGGAAAATACAGGCAAAAAAAAGCTCAGCCATATAGGGATGGCTGAGCATAAAAAAGGATGTGTATAAAATCACATCCAGAGGGTCTTACAATCTCTGGGTAAATATCAAGTAATTATTAAGAATTACTTCATCATTTACGATGAAAGTATTATGTAATATTTTTTTAAATTTAACAAATAGATTTTTTATATAAATAAAACTACTGATAAGCACTTTATTTGTGATTTTATAACCACTTAGTCAAAATATGTATCTATTTTTGATTGATTTTTAAGATGAGCATTTGTTTTTTTAATTCAGTTTTACACTCAAAAATCCATTTTCAAAAGATTTGCCCTATAAAAAAAATAAGCTTGTTT
Source organism: Acinetobacter sp. YH16040_T (assembly GCF_024605785.1). Taxonomy (NCBI): domain Bacteria; kingdom Pseudomonadati; phylum Pseudomonadota; class Gammaproteobacteria; order Moraxellales; family Moraxellaceae; genus Acinetobacter; species Acinetobacter sp. YH16040_T. The sequence goes on from NZ_CP094541.1 coordinate 3,234,033, forward strand.
GCTTATTTTTTAATCAAAAATTCTCATAAATTTTCAACTTTTTACTGGATTTACTTACGCTGCGCCAAGATCACCCCAGTAATCGCCATCACTGTGCCGACACTATGATAAAACATCCACTGCTCAGCCAACCAGAAATAGGCAACGATCGCGGTAAATACCGGCATCAAATTCATAAAAATACTGGTGCGATTCGGGCCGAGATGTTGTACAGCCAACATCCATACCAACGGTGCAATCAGTGATGGAAAAATTGCCGCATAAAATACACTTGGCGCATTGGCAGGATTAATCGCGTCTATGCCTAAATACAATACGAATGGCAAGTGATATAAAACGGCAAAGAAAATTTGTACATATAAGCTCAACAGTAGCGGAAGTTTCAATTGCCATTTTTTTAAAAACACCCCATAAAAGGCATAAAAGAACACTGCGAAGATCATGAGGATATCGCCGAAATGTCCGCCCATATTCAGTAATTGACTGAAATCTCCTTGCGCAATGACAAACAATAGCCCCGTAAATGAAATCGCACAGCCCAAGATGGCATAGCGATTAGGCACATCTTTCAGTATGAAAAATGCAACGGCAATCGTAAAAACAGGGATAAAGGCATTGATGATGCCCATATTGGTCGCCGTCGTATAATGCGCAGCGGTATAGCCCAAGCCTTGATATAACACCATGCCAAAAGCACTCAGCACAGCCAATTGCTGCCAATGCTGCCCGATAAGCTGTCTTTGCTGCCAAACGGTTTTGAGCATAAAGGGGGTTAGGATCAAAAATGCAATAAACCATCGATAAAAACTGATACTGACTGGTGAAATATAATCAGTTACATAGCGGGTGACGGTAATATTTAACGACCATATAAATACTGCGATCAGAGGCAAACAAATTGCAAATTTCGCCCAACGCGCTTGAAGCAACATGTCTGACTCCTCAATATATCGTGCAAAGATTGGTCTAGGTATTTTGAGTGATGTCTGTTTTAATTGAAATACATGATTTCAGACATTTATATTGTAGTTCCGACATTGACTCTTAGGCTTATATGACATCACCACCAATTGAACAACAGATCGAACTTTTTGAAGCACACTACACAGCATTAGATACGGTCTACCCGCACAGTTGTCTTTGGGGTGATTTTAATTTTTGTCTCGATGGTATTTTCGAATATGAGATACAAGGGCAACACCATCTCTCACCTGCCAGTTATGGGGTGTGGATTCCTCCACATACAGAACATTGCTCAGTCGCAATTGATGAGCAACCTATTCATTATGTGGCAATCCGTCTAGCACCTGATCTCTGCATAGATTTCCCCAAGCAGACTGAAGTATTTAGCATCCAGCCTTTCTTTCGTTTATTGGCGCAAGAAATTTTGGCCTTTCCTACAGAGCAACATACCACACCACCCTATCGACACCTGCTACAGGTCTTATTCGACCAGTTAAAAACAGCACCCAAACATCAACATTATTTACCGCAAAGCCATGATGCGGTGTTAAAGCCGATCTTGGCGCAGCTCGCAGATGTAGATCATTTTAGCTTGAGCCTACAGCGATGCTTATCCAATGTTGCTTTGAGTGAGCGTCAGTTATTGCGACTGAGTCAGAACGAACTGCAAATGAGCCTTTCTGAATGGCGAAACCGTGCAAAAATTATTTATGCCATTCAACAACTCCGCGCTGGTCAGTCTATTAAAGCTCTCAGCTATGAATTGGGTTATCAACACAGCTCAAGCTTTATTGAGTTTTTTAAACGCTATACAGGAAAAACCCCAAACCAACACCGTGCCACTACTTAAACGATAAGCACTCAAGCAAGCCTCAGCTCGAATTCTGCAAACTACTACAAAAATTATGCGAAAAGCCTATCGATAAAAGCTTGCTGTTCACCAGATTTCCCTTTAAAACAAGGATGAAAGGCACAACTTCAATTAGGAACGAATATGTCAGCTTCAGTTTACGATATCCCGGTAAAAACCATCCAAGGTGATGACACCACACTCAATCAATACCAAGGCAAGGTTTTATTATTGGTCAATGTAGCCTCTAAATGTGGGCTAACACCACAATACGAAGGCCTAGAGAAACTCTATACAGAGAAGAAATCACAAGGTTTTGAAGTCTTAGGTTTTCCTGCCAATAACTTTTTAGAACAAGAACCTGGTTCTGAAGCTGAAATTCAAGAATTTTGCTCGATCAACTACAAGGTTGATTTCCCACTTTTTGCAAAAATTTCTGTGGCAGGCGCAGATAAACACCCACTTTATCAAACCTTAACCCAAGCCATTCCTGAACGCATTGGTGAAGGCCCATGGTGGGATGATTTAGTTGAATACGGTTTAACACCAAATCCAAAGCCTGAAGTTTTATGGAATTTTGAAAAATTCCTCGTGAATAAACAAGGCGAAGTTGTGGCTCGATTTGCGCCTGATATCAAGGCAGATGATGCACGTATTGTCGATGCCATCAACGCTGAGTTAGCCAAATAATTCGACAATATCTCAATCTCTCAGTTAAGATTATTGTGATTTTAACTGAGATTAATCATTTTAAATTATCACAATAATATTTAATAATTATCACATATTGATAATTTACATAGTTTATCCATTATTTTAATATTTCACATATACATTGTTCAAAGTTTCCCTGTAAATACTCATTATGATGAGTCTTATCAAATCACATCCAGCAGTAAACAGGTGAACTTATGAATACATTAATGAAAGCTATCGTTTTATCTATTTCGACAGCACTTGTTGCTGCTCCAGCAATGGCTGCACCGCAAAATAGCCAACAACATGCACCTGCGCATAATCAAAATACGAAAGCTCAACAGCACACTAAACAAAACACACCAGTAAAAAACCAAAGCCAGAACAAGAAAAAAGCCGTAAATCCTTCACATGATTGGCGTTCTGGACAAAAAGTACCTTCTGAATACCGTGGTCATAGCTACAAAGTAGACCACACCAAATACAAAAAATTGTCTAAACCAGGCAAAAACCAACAATGGATTAAAGTGAATGGCGACTACATTTTAATGAATGCCGTCAGCCACGCCATGATCAAAATCATTGCGGGTTAAACCCACCAAAACATCAAAAGAGGGCAAATGCCCTCTTTTTTTTGTTCAAGCGATTATTTTGTTATTGCTTTGCAACAATCTATTTTTAATCCACATTCTGCCCCTATATTCAAAGCATAGACTTAACACATAGTGATGATTGAATGAAAAAGCTCGTGCAGAATGCTCTTCTCCCTTTTGCCATTTTTAGTGGTGTTTTGGTGCTGATTGGTTGTGAACCTGCTACAGCACCGCAACAGGAACAAGAAATCGCTGCAGAAAATGATCATCCTGCAACTGCACCAACAAGTGAAAATCAATCCGCGACACAAAGTCAGGCGACCGATCAAAACCAATTAAAAAGCGGCAATATATTTTATATCGTTCGCGATGTTGCGGATATGCAACTTAAAGCCGGCAATTATGTTGAACAACTCAAACAAACGCAGGTCGATTTAGAAGCCGCAGTCAGCAACCAAGATCATCTCCAATTGCAAAAAGCGGCAACCCAGCTGCAACAGCAGCTCAAAGGTTTCAATCAAGCTTTGAATGATTTAAATCTAAAAAGCACTGAGATTAATGATATTCGCAGCAATCTACAGGCAGCGAATCAGCAAGTATTGGCCTCACCTTTTCTCAATGGACAAGTCGATTTAAGCAAAGTTGATTTTCAGAAAATTCAAAATCAAATGGGCAATATTCAAGCGGAAATGCTGAAATTAGCAGGTATGTTGATCCAAGACCAAGCAGCTAAAAGCTCATCTAATGCACCCACTGAAACTGAATAAATAGCTAAATCTAGCATTTCCATTGCATTCTACCTGTTGTAAATCAAAAAAGCGTTAGACCTTGAGCTAACGCTTTTTTCTTACAGTTCCGCTATAGAACACGACTGTTTTTCCTTTTAGATTAATGCTTAATAATAAAGCCAATGATGGAACAGTTATGTCAAACGCTGTGATTTATAACATTACACCCATTACCTTTCGTTTAGATTTAAAAGATCCTTTCTTATTTACTGCCCATAATATTGATCATTTTCCTGCTGCGAATACAGACATGGGGCCAAAAACAGCCGCCGAGAAAGATGAATTCAATATGTACTATGGCGATGTGGTTCCAGGTTTTCCAAAGCATCCACATACTGGCTTTGAAACCATTACCTTGGTCGAACAAGGCTATGTCGATCATTTCGATTCATTAGGCAATGGCGGACGCTATGCTGCTGGTGATGTGCAATGACTGTCCACAGGCAATGGCGTTGAACACTGTGAAATGTTCCCCCTACTGCATGAAGATAAAGCCAATCCTTTTGAACTTTTCCAAATTTGGTTTAATTCATCGGCTGAACAGAAAACCCATGATGCCGACTATAAAATGTTTTGGCGTGAAGAGATTCCTCACGTCTTTGAAACCGATAGTGAAGGAAAAAAATCGGATATTCGCGTGATTTCAGGGCAGTTCAAATCCACCGATGCCATTTCCCGACCGACACACTCATGGGCGGCTGCCGCAGAAAATAAGGTCAATATTTATTTAATCACCATGCAAGCAGGTGCAGAGTTGGTGATTCCCGCAACAACAAGTAGCTCAAACCGTTTTGCTTATTTTTATCAGGGCAATCCATTAGAAATAGAAGGTCAAACCATTCAGATGAAGCATTTGGTTGAACTCCAATCAGATGCCGACGTCCATCTCAAAGCAGGCGGATTAGAAGCACGGATTCTGTGGTTAGAAGGTGAACCGATTAATGAACCCGTGGCGATGCGCGGTCCATTTGTGCTCAATACCACTGAAGAACTCGATGCCGCTTTTAAACGCTATCGTGAAACCCATTTTGGCGATTGGCCTTGGCCGACACCAGCACCGGTCTTCAAACGTGATCAAGCTCGATTTGCCAGTTATGAGGGCGGTAAACGTGTAGAGCACCCAGAGCAGGAAAACTCACAAGCGTCTTAAAGTTCAATTAGTTGGATTGAGCAAATTCATAGGTATTACAGTTTTTATCTTGTCCAAGTGCGCGCTGAACATCTTGTTTAAAACGTGCTTGGGCAAAGGTATATTGCTTCGGCAAAAATAAGGTAATACGTGTCGTCTGTGGATCTAAACTTTCGACCAACATTTTATGCAAATACGCCCCATGTTCAGTCCGTGCCATCAATGTCCCCTGCTCCAAATGCTCTTCTAAACGATTATCGGTATAGACGTAGCGATTGTTCGCGGTAAACGCAACACAGTGATTATAGGCTTGTCGCAGATTTCGAAAGGCGGTCAAATATGGAATCTCAAGCTCCGTACTGATGCCATTATCAACCGATTCAGCGACAAGTGCAGCTTCAGTGGGAAGATTGGGTGTCGTGACGTATTGGCTTTGACATGCTAGGAGCAAACCACAACAAAGACACAGCGATAAACTGGTAAAAAATTTGAGCATACAGACCTATGTAAATTGTTCTTATTCATTTTGCAGCGATTGTAGCAAAACTGCGTTGCTGATTTAATACTCTATTATTCATTCCATGCTTTCATTGCAGACACCATGCAGCTGATTATTTTTACAGGCGTTCAAGCCTCTGGCAAATCCACCTTTTACATGTTGAATTTATATCATAGCCATTTACGTATTAATTTGGATATGTTGAAAACCCGACATCGGGAAAATATGATCTTTGAAGCTGGTTTGGCATCCAAAACCAAAATGGTGATTGATAATACCAACCCAGATCGGGAAGCTCGTGCTCGCTATATCCAACGTGCAATTGATGCAGGTTTTGAGGTGATTGCTTATTATTTTGAAACCGATTTGGACAGTACCTTAAAACGCAACAGTTTTCGTGAAGGCAAAGCCCATATTCCAGAAGTTGGCGTGCGTGCTACTTATCGCAAACTTCAAGTTCCATCACAGGATGAAGGCTTTGATCTAATTTTTAAAATTAAAATTATCAGTCACGGCGAGTTTTCAATTTTACCCATGCATGAATAACAACCATTAACCTGCTTTTTGGCTATCTTGCCATTTTTTAAAAGCCGATTGCATGGCCTGACGTTCATATGGTTTCACTAAACGACTTTCTAATGAAGCAAAATCACCTTTATAGGCAGCAGCAACCATCGATTTTGCCAGTTCTTGAATACTCACGCACCCACGGTGTTCATATTGTTGAACTTCTTCATGGGTGAGTTCAACATCCCAACATGACACTACAGAACTGAGATCAACCGCAATGCTCAAGTAATATTGATCAAAGTCTTGATAAAGTTCCCAAAAATGCGGCTCATAGGCGATAAGATTCATGGTGCAATGCTAGCTGATTGAATTTAATCACTATAAAGATTGTATTGAATAAAATATATTCAACTTTAGGTGATAGATATAAAGCCTGAGCTGAAAAGTTTAGGGGAAAATTTTGATAAGAGATTTGATGTGAATATTATGGAGAATAGAAATTTCTCAATTATTCATTACAAATAAATCACTTCAAATTCATCAAAGACAATCAAATGAAATTTACTTACCAGTTATGTTCTTTGAACTCAATATTTGGGCAATATTGTTGTATTATCTTTTCTACGTCATTATTAATTTGGTCTAAGGGCAAAATAATCCCTATACACATACCGAAGAAAACAATTAAATGAGTTTGCGTTTTCTCAATATTTGATACTAAACTCCATGAAAAAATTTGAGTGTAATACTCAGTACTTTCGATAAGATTTTTCTCTGTAATCTCAATTTCTTTATCCCCAATAAGAATTTTCGAATTTTCAGCCATTTGATCGATATATCGTATCTTAAACATATTTTGAAAAATAGAGTTTACTTTGGGCAACAATCCCAATAAAAGAGCGACCAACAAAATCAAGTAATTCAAAAGTGAAGAGTCATTTTTGAAGAAAATAAAAATAAAGAGACCGACTATTAATAGTATAAAAAATTTAAACACTAATCTGAGAAACTTAACTTCGAATTTGTCATATACAACAGGATTAATAAGCTCTTCGTTTAGCACCTGAAATACATAAAAATCTTCATTGGTTAATTTAATATTGAGTTTCATTTTATTTTTTATATCAAGATTTATTTGCTAAATATTATATCCATCTCGATTTAAGTTGTATATTTGAACATAAAAAAACCACCCTTTCGGGTGGCTCTTTCAATCTCGAACAGCGTCTTATTGAGCGCGGTTTTTGATTTTGCGGATGGTTTCCAACTGAGCAGCAGTTTCTGCAAGAGCAGCCAAAGCAGCAGCTGAGTCCAAGTCGCTCTTTTGATTTGCTAACAATTGTTCAGCTTGTTTACGAGCTTCAATAATTGCTGCTTCATCAAGGTTGTCAGCACGTACTGCAGTATCTGCAAGTACAGTAACAACGTGCGGTTGAACTTCTAGTACACCACCTGATACATAGATTAATTCTTCTGTACCATTTTCAAGCAGAACGCGGATTGCGCCCGGCTTGAGCAAAGTTACTAGTGGCGCATGGCCAGGCATAATACCCAACTCACCACCAGCACCTTTAGCAATTAGCATAGTTACAGTGCCAGAGTACAAAGACTCTTTAACACTTACAACGTCACATTGCATAGTTGACATGAGAATCTCCTAAATTAGGTAACTAATTAAAGTTTCTCAGCTTTAGCAATAACTTCGTCAATACCACCAACCATGTAGAACGCTTGTTCTGGAATGTGGTCGTATTCACCAGCTAGAAGACCTTTAAAGCCACGAATTGTTTCTTTAAGCGGTACAAGTTTACCAGGAGCACCAGTAAACACTTCAGCTACGTGGAACGGTTGAGAGAAGAAACGTTGGATCTTACGTGCACGGTATACAGTAAGTTTGTCTTCTTCTGCCAATTCGTCCATACCAAGAATTGCGATAATGTCTTTCAATTCTTTGTAACGTTGAAGAACGTTTTGAACTGAACGAGCGATTTCGTAATGCTCAGTACCCACTACAAGTGGATCTAACTGACGTGAAGTAGAGTCAAGTGGATCGATCGCTGGGTAAATACCAGAAGATGCGATGTCACGGCTCAATACAACAGTCGCGTCCAAGTGAGCGAAGGTAGTCGCAGGCGATGGATCTGTTAAGTCATCGGCAGGTACGTATACCGCTTGGATTGACGTAATAGAACCAGACTTAGTAGACGTAATACGTTCTTGAAGAACACCCATCTCTTCTGCAAGAGTCGGTTGGTAACCTACTGCAGATGGCATACGACCTAGAAGTGCTGATACTTCAGTACCCGCTAGTGTATAACGATAGATGTTGTCGACGAACAATAGAACGTCACGGCCTTTACCGTTTTCGTCTTTTTCGTCACGGAAGTACTCAGCCATAGTCAAACCAGTCAACGCTACGCGTAAACGGTTACCTGGTGGCTCATTCATCTGACCGTAGACCATTGCTACTTTGTCTAGAACGTTAGAGTCTTTCATTTCGTGATAGAAGTCGTTACCTTCACGAGTACGTTCACCAACACCAGCAAACACAGATAAACCTGAGTGAGCTTTCGCGATGTTGTTGATCAACTCCATCATGTTTACAGTTTTACCAACACCGGCACCACCGAACAGACCAACTTTACCACCTTTAGCGAACGGGCAAAGTAAGTCAATGACTTTAATACCAGTTTCTAAAAGGTCAGTAGAAGCCGCTTGTTCTGCATAAGAAGGCGCTTGACGGTGAATTGGTAAACGAGCTTCAGTACCAACAGGACCAGCTTCGTCGATAGGGCGACCAAGAACGTCCATGATACGACCTAAACATGCAGTACCTACAGGTACAGAGATAGGCGCGCCAGTGTTAGTTACAGTAAGACCACGCTTAAGGCCTTCAGTAGAACCCATTGCAATAGTACGAACTACGCCATCACCAAGTTGCTGCTGAACTTCTAATGTAGTTTCAGTACCATCAACATGGAGAGCGTCATAGATCTTAGGAACGCTGTTACGTTCAAACTCGACGTCGATAACCGCGCCGATGATCTGAATGATACGACCGCTACTCATTGCTGTCTCCTCAATTCAAACTAATAATGTTAAACGGCAGCGGCACCACCAACGATCTCAGAGATTTCCTGAGTAATCGCGGCTTGACGCAGCTTGTTATAAATAAGTTGTAGGCTCTTGATCAATTCACCCGCGTTATCAGTTGCAGCTTTCATTGCAACCATACGAGCAGACTGTTCACATGCGATGTTTTCAATCACACCTTGATAAACCATAGACTCAATGTAACGAACCAATAAACCATTTAAAAGCTCTTCAGCTTCTGGTTCATAGATATAGTCCCAACCGTATTGACGGTTTAGACCTTCGCTTTCCTCAGCAGCTGCTAAAGGAACAAGCTGTTCGATTTTTTGGTTTTGAGTCATGGCGTTGACAAAGCCGTTTGACACTAGATAAATACGATCTAACTCGCCTTTATCAAACGCGTCTAACATCACCTGTACAGAACCAGTTAACTGTTCAAGACTCGGAGCATCACCTACGTTTGTAGTTGCACCAAGAACTTTACCGCCGTAGTTTTTAAAAAACGAAACCGCTTTTTGACCAATTAAAGCAAATTGAACTTCAATTGACTGCTCTTGTTGCTGTTGTACGTGTTTTACCACTTTTTTGAACAAGTTAATGTTCAAACCACCAGCAAGGCCACGATCTGAAGAAACAATGATATAGCCAACGCGCTTTACAGGACGTTCAACCATATAACGGTGTTTGTATTCAGGGTTCGCTTGTACCAAATGAGCAATTACACGGTGCATATTTTCGGCATACGGACGGCCTTGAGCCATGCGCTCTTGCGCACGACGCATCTTAGAAGCTGCTACCATCTGCATCGCGCGAGTAATTTTCTGCGTGCTTTTGATACTAGCTACTTTGGCGCGAATTTCTTTTAAATTTGCCATACGCTTAACCTAGTATTCGAAAGCCCTTTCGAGCTTCCGAAGGTTGATCCGTGAACCAAACCAAAACCAGATTCAACACAGTTGAATCTTAGTAAGTTTGAGTCGCTTTAAAGCTTTCAATACCTGCTTTGATTGCTGCTTCGATTTCTTTATCGTAAGCACCAGTCTCGTCAATTTTTTGCATTAACGCAGCATTTTCTGAACGGAAGTAAGAGATCAACGCAGCATCAAATGCAACGATTTTCTTCACTTCTACGTCAGCCATGTAGCCTTCGTTAGATGCATAAATTGAAACAGCTTGGTCAGCAATTGAGTATGGAGCATATTGTTTTTGCTTCATAAGCTCAGTTACACGTTGACCATGTTCAAGCTGTTTACGAGTTGCTTCGTCAAGGTCAGAAGCGAACTGAGCAAACGCAGCTAATTCACGGTATTGCGCAAGAGCGGTACGGATACCACCTGACAATTTTTTGATGATCTTAGTTTGAGCAGAACCACCAACACGTGATACAGAGATACCCGCGTTCACAGCAGGACGAATACCTGCGTTGAATAATGATGTTTCTAAGAAGATCTGACCGTCAGTAATCGAAATTACGTTAGTAGGTACGAATGCAGATACGTCACCGGCTTGAGTTTCAATAATCGGTAATGCAGTTAATGAACCAGTTTGGCCTTTAACTTCACCGTTAGTGAATTTCTCAACGTAGTCAGCAGATACACGTGAAGCACGTTCAAGTAAACGTGAGTGTAGATAGAATACGTCACCAGGATATGCTTCACGACCTGGTGGACGACGTAGAAGCAATGAAATTTGACGGTAAGCAACAGCTTGTTTAGACAAGTCATCATAAATGATAAGCGCGTCTTCACCGCGGTCACGGAAGTACTCACCCATTGTACAACCAGCATACGGAGCCAGATACTGCATCGCTGCAGGATCAGCTGCAGCAGCTGCTACAACAGTTGTGTACGCCATAGCGCCAGTTTCTTCTAGCTTGCGCACAACGTTAGCGATAGTCGATTGTTTTTGACCAATTGCTACGTATACACATTTAATGCCAGAATTTTTCTGAGCGATGATCGCATCGATCGCCATAGCTGTTTTACCAGTTTGACGGTCACCGATGATCAACTCACGTTGACCACGACCAACAGGGATCATTGTATCTACTGATTTATAACCAGTTTGTACAGGTTGATCCACTGATTGACGCCAAATTACGCCTGGTGCTACTTTTTCAACAGCATCAGTAAGTTTTGCGTCAATAGGGCCTTTACCATCAATTGGGTTACCCAAAGCATCTACTACACGGCCTAAAAGTTCTGGACCAACCGGAACTTCTAATACACGACCTGTGCAACGAGCTTTTTGACCTTCTTGAAGGCTTAAGTAGTTACCTAAGACAACGGCACCCACTGAATCCTGTTCTAGGTTCAGTGCCATACCAAATAAGCCGCCGTCGAATTCGATCATTTCACCGTACATTGCATCAGCAAGGCCGTGAATGCGCACAATACCGTCGGAAACCATAACAATGGTCCCTTCGTTCTTAGCGGTCGCGCTGGTGTCCAGATCGCCGATACGCTGTTTAATGAGCGCACTGATCTCGGATGGATTCAGTTGTTGCATTGCGCTATACCTCAATCTTTTTAAAGTTCAGTCTTCGAGCTGTTAAGCAAGAAGACGAGTCCGCATTTTTTCAAGCTTGTTAAGCGCAGAATCATCTATCACTTGGTCGCCTGCACGAATAACTACACCCGCGATTAACGCTGGGTTAACTTCTACAGAAACATTTACGGCAGCTTCGAATTTTTTCTCTAATGCATGCGCAAGTAATTGTTCTTGTACAGAAGTCAATGGGAATGCAGATTCAATCACTACATCCACAGTATTGTTATTCTGTGATTTGAGCTGTTCGTATTCTTCTGAAATTTCAGGAAGAAGTGCCAGACGGTCATTATCGGCAAGCAATGTCAAAAAGTTTGACACTGCTGCAGTCTGGTCTTCACCTAAAACTTTTGCGAAAACACTTACCTGCTCAGCAGGAGTAAGCTCAGGGCGATTTAGATAAGCTGAAAATGCTTCGTCTTGCACCGCAGCACTGAGCAAGTTCAATGCATTTGACCAAGCGTCAGTTGCATTTTGCTCAGAAGCGTAAGCAAATGCTGCTTTAGCGTATGGGCGTGCCAACGTCAAGAGTTCAGCCATAATCCGCCTCTCTTAAAGTTTAGCAGCCAGCTGAGTCAGCATGGCATTGTGAGCTTCTGCGTCAACTTGCTGGTTCAGAATTTTTTCTGCGCCAGTAACTGCAAGAGCAGCAACTTGTTGACGTAATTCTTCGCGAGCAGCATTGATTTCAGTATCAACAGCTTCTTTCGCTTGTTGACGAATACGCTCACCTTCAGCCGCAGCTTGAGTACGCGCTTCTTCTACCAATTGCGCACCACGACGGTTCGCTTGTTCGATCAATTGAGCCGCTTGTGCTTTAGCCGCGTCTAATTCAGCTTTCACTTGTGCTTGCGCATCCGCAAGGTCAGCTTTTGCTTTTTCAGCAGCGTTTAAGCCATCAGCGATTTTACGCTGACGCTCACTAATCGCATTGATTAGTGGTGGCCATACAAACTTCATGCAGAATGCGACAAAAATCGCAAATGCAATCGCTTGGCCAATCAATGTGAGGTTGATATTCATTGCTATTCCTCAATAGTTTAATTTAGGAATTAAGCTGATTAACCTACAAATGGATTAGCGAAGATGAAGAACAAGCCAATACCAACACCGATCATAGGCACAGCATCAAGAAGACCTGCGATTAAGAACATACGAGTTTGAAGTTGTGGAGCCAATTCTGGTTGACGAGCAACAGCTTCTAAGAAACGGCCGCCTAGAAGACCAAAACCAATCGCAGTACCTAAAGCACCAAAAGCGATCAAGATAGCAGATGCAATTGCAACTAGACCTAAAGTGAGTTCCATGATAATTCCTCAGAGGTTAGGTTTATACCAAATTAAGTTAAAAAATTGTGTGCCCAACCACCCTTTGACAGTTGAGCAATACCATTAATGCTTTTCGCTAGCCATACTCATATATACGATAGTCAACATCATGAAAATGAATGCTTGTAACGTAATAACAAGAATATGGAAGATCGCCCAAGGCACAGACAACGCCCACTGGATCCAGAACGGTAGTAATGCGATCAAGATGAAGATCAACTCACCCGCATACATGTTACCGAACAGTCGAAGAGCCAATGAGATTGGACGTGCAATAAAAGTTACTAATTCAAGAATAATGTTTACTGGAATAAGTAATGCTTTTAAAACTGGGTTACTTGGGTTAAATGGGTTAAGTGCAAATTCTGCACCGAATCCGACAAGACCTTTCTCACGGATACTATAGAAAATAGTTAACGCAAATACTGATAATGCCATACCCAAGGTAATGTTAGGATCAGTAGATGGAACGATTTTGAAGTAAACGTGGTGAGGATCCATACCAAACACGTTAGCACCGATCAATTGAGCTGTATAAGGAATCCAGTCAACAGGGATCAAGTCCATCAAGTTCATGAGGAAAATCCACACGAAGATGGTCAACGCTAACGGCGCAATTAAGCGCGATTTGCCATGGAAAGTGTCACGGACACTTGAGTCAACGAACTCGATAATCATTTCGATTGCAGACTGGAACTTGGTCGGAACACCAGAGTTTGCAGCTTTCGCTACAACCCAGAACAACAAACAGAAAACAATACCAAGGCCAATAGACCAACCCATTGAATCCAAGTGAATAGCAGTGAACCCCATCTCTTGAGCTTCTTTAGCAGTCTCAGCTAACTTCCAAGTACCATCTGGCATTTTGCCATAGGTCAAGTTAGTCAAGTGATGCTGAATGTACTCGGTCGAAGTAAGGGCATGTTCTTCAGCAGCCATAAATCACACCTGGTCAATGTCAAAACTAATAGAGAAAACGAATATCGCGTGCTGCCTGATATCTCGTTACTCTCCAAAAAACTTTTCAATTTTTTGTTGTGTTTATACTCGTTTTTTTAAGCGTGTTGCCCAAAAAGGAGCGACCCACGACATACTTTGTACGAGCATAAAACCACAAAACAATGCCACCGCTGACAACGGCTTGACATTGATCAAAATCAAAATGAATCCAACAATCACGATTGCAAACTTGCCCATTAAGCCACGATACATGTTTGACAGCACCTGTTTAGAGGCACGGGCACCAGCCGCACGAAACGACTGCCATGAAAAGTAGCTACTTGCTAGCCAACATACCAACGCACCCAAAGCTGCACTATATGCTGTGATTGTGTCTTTAAGGACCCAACCAATCAGGGCTGAAACAGGAATCATTACTGCTTGTAAGATGACTAAAGCTTTCGCTAATCGTCGATCAATCATGCGACTAGTTCGACTCATTTTTGTTCACTCACAGCAATTCTGCTTGACAAGTTTAACTGATGATTATTTTTAATCGCAGGCATTATAGAGTTACACCCCTTAACTTGCAATCTTTTCCCGACCTTAGTCGTGTTTTTTTAAATTGGCAAACTGCTTTCAAACTAATCAATAGTTGTTTATTTTTTACTTTACTTTCGTGCATTTAGTGTGCATTTCAGGGTTTCATCAGCCAACATCTTCCATGCTGTTACAAAATCCCCTGCCCCACTCATCGTTTCGTCCACCGGCTGAAAGACGATGCCACCGAGCTTTTGATACTGATTTTGGCTGGCATGTGCTTCTGCAAGTAAGCATATTTTTGGCTGCGCGCGATGGTCTTTCAGGTATTTGATTTGTGCCAATGTCGGTGCGACATGTGGATCATCGGTCAACGCACCGGTAAATTTCAAATTCAGTGAGCGCTCAAGATATTGATAGGCATCGTGGTAAGACCAGTAAGGCTGAGCACGGCTCGACACATCTGTTTTTTGGGCTGTGATCAAGAGTTTCTGCGCAAATGCACGCGCATTAGCCCAATATTTTTCACGATGTTCTGGAAACTGTTGTGAACGTAAAGCAGCAATAAAAAAGCCGATTCGAACCGCATTGTTTGGTTCAAGCCAGACATGTGTATCGATTGTGCCTTTTAATGCATTGCCACGAACATCCCGCAAAGGCAAAGCACTGATAATGCCTGAGTCTAAAATAGCGATACTTTTGCCACTTTCACCTAACATTTTTGCTAAAGGTGCTTCGTGTGCATGGCCTAACCATAAAACGAGATTGGCATCTTGCACGGTTTTACGGTGTGCAGGCGTCAAACTCACATCATGTCCAGATTGATGGTCAAGCAATAGTTTTGGCTGCTCTACACCCTTGAGTACATCCTTCGCGATTAGATAAATCGGTTGTGTAGAAACAACGAGGCCTTGCGCCCAGCTCATCACACTAAATAAAGCCAAACTACAAAAAAGAATTACACGGGACATGGGGAGAGAGCACCATAAAATGAATAGTGTTATAATATAACAAAATCGTAAAAAAACCTACGTCTGTTCGTAAGTCCTTACGCTTCATGTTAAGATTTAAAGTCTTTTTCTTTATACAGTTTCGTACTCGAGGTTGGCTATGAGCGCATGTTCACACGAACATCATAATGCTTTGCATGGTGTACACGATCATCATAATGTCGAACAGCGCCTTGCTGAAGCTGAGAGTCTCTGTAGTGCGACGGGTGCTCGACTTACGCCCTTGCGTAAAGAAGTATTAGAACTGATCTTAAATGCAACAGGACCAATGGGCGCTTATGACCTTTTGGCTAAAATCAAAAGTGAGTCTGACCGACCTGCAGCGCCACCGACAGTGTACCGTACGCTGGATTTTCTGCTTGAAAAAGGTTTGATTCACCGTCTAACGTCGATTAATGCGTACATCCCGTGTTGCCATCCGCGCGAAGGACATCAAGCAGCATTTCTGATTTGCACAGACTGTAAAATAGTCAAAGAAGCATCTGCTCAAGGCTTGATGGCGCAACTCGATGAATTGTCTGCATCCGATGGCTTTACTGCACATCACAGTATTATTGAAATTTCAGGGATCTGTCAGCAGTGCCGCAGCAAACACTAAATATGAAGCCCATTGTGGCTTTAGAGCATGTTCATGTCCGAATCGATGAACGTGACATTTTAAAAAATGTAGATTTCGCCTTACACGAAAAAGAAATTGTCACATTGATTGGTCCCAATGGTGCAGGCAAATCCACGCTCATCAAAGTGTTGTTGGGTATTGTAAAACCTGTATCTGGTAAAGTGATCAGCACACAAAAATTAAAATTTTCATATGTGCCACAAAAATTTAATCCATCACACAGCTTACCGCTACGTGTGTGTGATTTATTGGCCCTAGAAAAATGTGATGCCAGCATTAAGCAAGAAATTATTCGTGATACAGGCATTGCCAAGTTACAACAATCTAAAGTTCAGCAATTATCGGGCGGCGAACGTCAACGCGTTCTGATTGCACGAGCTTTATTGCGTCAACCGAATGTATTGGTTCTAGATGAACCCATGCAAGGTCTGGATATCCAGTCTGAAGCGGAACTGTATGACTACGTGCGTAGCTTGCCTGAAAAATATGGCTGTGCAGTTTTGATGGTTTCTCATGACTTACAGTGGGTCATGCAAGGCACGCACCGTGTGGTTTGCCTGAACAAACATATTTGTTGCAGTGGCTTGCCTGAAAATGTGCAGCAACATCCTGAATATCAAGCGATCTTTGGAACAAATCGTGTGTTCTATCAACACCATCACGATCACTGTGCGCATGGCGATAGTGCAACGCCTTGCCAGCATGACTCTCGTCCCCATATTCACCCTGAACCGGAAGCATAATCCATGATGGAATGGCTACAACTCCTTTTGCCAGCATGGATCATGGGCACTTTGCTGGTGTTCCTGACTGCACCCCTCGGCTGTTTGATGCTATGGCGTCGCATGTCTTTTTTTGCGGATACCATGGCACATGGCACTTTACTCGGTGTCGCCATTGCCGGTGCAATGAGTTTACCACTTTGGACAGGCGTTACATTGATTGCGCTCTTATTGGTTGCAATCTTATGGGTGTTACACGACCCTCGCTTACCCAATGACGCCTTGCTCGCACTATGTTCTGCAACACTCCTGTGCTCAGGCTTACTCTTCATTCAACATTTGCCAAGTTTAAGACCTGAATTACTCAGCTATTTATTTGGTGATTTGCTCACCATTTCTTGGTCAGATTTGCATATCTTTGCAGCAGTGATCATTGTAGCACTGACCGTGCTGTATAAAAGTTGGCAATCTCAGATTCAGATTGCCATTGACCCCGATATTGCGGTCAGTGAAGGTGTCAGTGCCAAATTGCAACGCCTGATTTTTATGTTATTACTGGCATTATTTACCGTATTAGCTTTACGTGCTGTCGGCTCATTGCTGATGGGTGCATTGTTAGTGATTCCTGCATTAACCGCTCGTTTATTGGCAAATTCCCCGAAACAAATGGTGCTGTGGTCTTTCATCATTGCCCAAGTCGGTGTGACCGTGGGGTTATGGTCAAGTGCTGGTTTAAACACCTCTACAGGACTGACTATTGTATTAACCATGGCGCTGCTCTTTGCCCTGATTTTTATTATGCAAAAATTTAAGAAAGTCGCTTGAGTAGCACAGTTCATTGTTCAATTCGCGACATATCAAAATGAAAAAGCCATGCAACTGCATGGCTTTTTTTTGCACGTCAAATACGATGCTCAGAATCATCTCACTGGATTTATTGATGCACCAAACTCAATAAACTCGCCGCACAAGCAAATAGAACTGCAAAGGTACGATTCAAATATTTTTGTTGTTTAGGTGATTTTAATAACCGCAGCACTTTTGCAGCGAGACCAGTATACCCCGCCATGACAATCAGATCGATGCTAATCATCGTTGCCGCCATAATGACATATTGAATCCATTGGGGTTTGGATAAATCTAAAAACTGCGGCAAAACCGCCAACAAAAATACAATCGCTTTAGGGTTGCTCATATTGACCAAAAAGCCATGTACAACTAATTTTAAACGTGATTTATTTGGTAAATTTTGTTGGATTTCAATTGACTGTGTTGGCGCTGTCCACTGTAAATAAGCCAAATACAATAAATAGCCCACACCAAACCATTTCACGATCAGAAATGCCCATGGTGTCGTCGCAAATAAGACTCCTGCCCCAGCTGCAACAATGGCAATCTGAACCAAAAGTGCCAATTGCAGGCCGATTGCATTCCAATACCCATGCTTAAACCCATAATTCAAACCACTCGACATAGACGCAATTGCACCTGCACCTGGGGAAACACTAATCACCCAACATGCCAACATATATGCAATCCAGATTTGATAGGACATCATTAGCTCAAGTTTGAAATGGGTCTGTATTATATGACATTTACTCTATTTTCATGACAATAATGCACGCTAAAAGGCCAAATGAAGGCTACACTCTCAGCGCTGCTTAAGGCACAATACACACAGCCACTCAGAAATTATAATTTTTAGGAGCCATGAATGTCTGCTCAATCTGTAATTTTGCCATTACCCTCAGATCATGCTCGTTTTATTGTTTTACGTTTAAAAGATTTAACGATTAGCGAATTAAAAGAACAACTTGAAGACTTACTTAATACTCGTGATCGTCTGATTACCCAACATCCAAATGCACAGATTAAAACGGCTGTGGCTTTTGGACCAGAACTTTGGGCACAACTTTACAGTCAATCCCCGGCAGGCTTTAAACAACTTGATCCAATTCAAGGTTCATTTAACATGCCTGTAGCCCCAGCAGATGTATTTATCCATATTGCAGCACAGCGTACAGATATTTGCTTTGCGCTGAGCCAAGCATTCTTTGATGGTATTCAAGATAAAGTTGACGTACTGGATGAACGTGTGTGCTTCCGCAATTTTGATGGCCGTGATTTAACCGGCTTTATTGACGGAACTGAAAATCCGCAATTTCCAGATGATCGTGCTGAAACAGCATTACTAGCTGAAGAAGCTGGCGTATTTGCCAATGGCTCTTTTATTTTTGCACAGCGTTATGCGCATAATTTGGATAAATGGAAAAAGCTGAAAGTCGATGCGCAAGAGCATGTAATTGGCCGTACTAAACTTGAGTCTATTGAGTTAGATGAAGATGAACAGCCTGAAAACTCACATGTATCACGTACAGTTGTAGAAGATGGTGAAGGTGAAGAAATGGCGATTTTGCGTCATTCACTCCCTTATGGTGATGGCCGTGGCGATCAAGGCTTGTTCTTTGTGGCATATACCAATGATTTAAGCATTATCGACAGCATGCTAGTACGTATGTTTGGCACCAGTGGTGACGGCATTCATGACCGCTTACTTCACTTTGTTACGCCAATGGACGGAGCGTATTACTTTGCACCGAGTGAAGAGTTATTAGAAGAAGTTTTAGAAGGTTAAATAAATAAAGCCGACGAGAGTCGGCTTTTTATTCTTAGAAAATCAAATTATTTTAAAATAAATTTTCTCTCCCTCAGAACACACTCTATAAAAAATTCCGGAAAAATTGTTTTTTGGATCTAAATCACTCATATAAGAATTACAATCCAATAAGTAAGTATTGTCTTTTTGTTTTTCCAAAATAATTTTTTGCGGTTGCTTAAATGAATATTCATCATAATATTCATTAAGGTAATAAATACTTTCTTTTGATTTAGATGATTCAACATCTTTAAAAGAATCACCTCCTCCTATTGGGTTCATCTTTCCATAGGATTGAAATATTTTATCGACATTAAAAATCAGATTTTCATTATTGTTTAACCGAGTTAACTTGGCCCATCCCATCTCAATATTTTCTATCATAAAAATTTTGTAAAAAATTTCGTAATTTTCACCATTTTTTTTGATAAAAAACTCATCGTTATTTGGTTTGTAAGCATTTAGAAAATAACTTTCATCTAGCACACTAGGCTTAAGAATTCTGCAATTCCGTTTGACATTGCATTGTTTAAACGCATAATAAAAATCAACTCTTTCATATATTTTCTCATTTTTATTACTAACTGCATTTAAATCAATATTTTGTTCGCGATCCGATGAATTACATCCTACTAACAAACTACAAGCTATTATTATATGATAAAAATTCATTGCATAATCTCAATATGCATAGCGCCCTCACCTTTTGCATCACCCGGAATAAATCCAGAAATTTTTCCTTCAGACTTAGCTTTAATACAGACATTTTTAAATTTTTGCCCTAAATTACTTAAGTTTGTATTCGAACCAAATCCATTACTATTTAATCCAATGTCTACTACATTCATCTTTTCATACTGAGTTTGAGATACACAATGCAGCGAAACTCTTAGTCCTTTACCTTGAAACTCAATAATTTTTTCAACCATTTTTTTTATGGTAGCATCTTTAGATAAGCCTTTTTTCTTACAATCATCACGTACTCTTTTTACTGCCTCACCAGGTGCACTGTAACTAATAGTTGTGTTGTACATTGCTCTTGCTTGTGATTCTGGAGTTCTTATAGTACTTGTGATCAGAATTTCTTTCATTCCCGCTTCCTTCGCAAGATACGCTAGTACATTTTTTGTTTTTTGACTAACAATATCTTTCCTCCACTGTTCAGCTACACCATTAAATCCAACATTAACTCCTTGTACTGCCAATGGTATTGAAGGTTTATCTATTTTTAAATCTATATCTTTCATTCCATTTCTGATTACATCATTAAAATGGACTATCTCCTTTTCAGATTCAAGTGTGATAACTTTTATATTCTGACCAACATTAGCTTTATGTATTTTTTTTCCTAATCCATGAGTACCACTTGAATGATTTCTTTTGTTACCTCTATATTCTATTAAATAATTACCACCACTAAATAGCTGATCAGTTTTTTTATCATATGTAAGAACACTGAACTCTGCTTCTTCATTATTGTCATTAACTGTAGTTTTTGGGTGTCCATCTTGACTTGTTGCTTGTGTTTGATCTCTTTTGGGAGTTTCATCTCGAGTTTGTTGCTCTTGGCTAGTATTTTTGGTTTTTGATGATTTTTTTTCAGCATTTATCAAATCTAAATCTTTACTTGCTTGTTCCAACACCTGAGAGTCAACATCTATGAATCTAATAGTTTTATTTTTATCGACTTTTATTGTTAATAAATTTTGACCATTTCTTAATTTATAATTTAAATCAAAACCTGGCATAGCATTTACAATTATCTTACCTTCATCATTAGTTTTTTTAGGGTATTCTTTACCTCTGTACCATTGTACTAAATTTAAATTTTTTATAGATTTTCCACTTTTTTTATGCCTAAAAATTATTTCAAATTTATGTAACTTAATTTGTATATCATATATTTTTTTATCATTTAATACAGTGAAAATTCCAACTTCTTGTTTGGAATCTCTTCCACTAACTAAAACTGCGATTTTTTCTCCACTTTCTGCCTGAATACCTTTTTCAACACCATCATTTTCAGTTGAGTGTTTTTTCTCTTTTCCCTTATATTTTAAAAAATAAGAAATTCTTGAAATCGGTTTTCCATCACTATCTAAAACTCTAAGATCAAATTTTACATCCAATTTATTAGAATTATTTTCTTGATTATTACTATTTTCAGTATTTCCTCTTCCGTCTTTATTATTTTGTGGTAGCTCCTGGTTATGTTTATCTGTTCGTGTTTTTATACCACCCATTCCATTATCTACTACAATTATGACATGATGGTTTTTTCCATCAGCAATCAACATTAATTCTTTATTATTTTCATCTTTCACAGATGAACCATCAACAGAAAATCTTGCTCCCCATCCACCCTTTACTAAAATAGATCTAATAAAGCCCTCTTCATCTATTAACAAATTACTCATTGTTGGAATATATTTTGTCTTCTTATAACTTACATTGACTCTTGATCCCATTAATTTTTTAGCAGATTGATCGATGAATTTAATAAAAAATCGTGAAGTTCCTTTATACCTTATCCAGCACATATCATCATTTTCAGTACCATTTATTTTCACTTCTTCTGTTAATTCGTTGACAAAATTTGGTGGATATTTATAATTTTTTGGGTCCTTATTATTCAAAAATTTTTGAGCTTTTGGGCTATAATATAATACCACTCCATTTGTGAAATCTTCTTCTTCCCTCATGTAAATAGGGTACACAGCATCTATAATATCTTGAGTATCCTTTGAAACCTTATTAGAATTCATTTCAGCTTTAACCTTTTTTACAGCAGCCGTTTGTTCAGTTAAAGCATCAAAATCATCATATAAATATTGTATAATGCTTGGATGACCTACCCACTCACCAAACCCTAATCGATTCATAATACAATGTGCAACTGCTTTTTTTGAAGTAATGCTACAAACACCTGCTTCTCCAGAGATTGTTGCAACAAATGCTATAAATTCATCTGAATACTTCATTATTTTCTCCGCATGGTTTTATTATTGTTTTTTTAATTAATAAACTTGAATAATCATCTGCCAACAATATTAAATTACCATTTTCTAAAAATTTACTTTTCTTTTTAAAATAATTATAATAATCAAATCTTTGATTTAACCCCAAGTATTCCTTATCATTTAAATCAGCAATAATTTTTTTCCTACCAGTGAAAATTATCCTTGCATATATTTTCTTCTTAACACTATCACTTTCTATCAAACAATGATTATTTTCATTAAAAGCAATAAATTCATTAGTAGAATCTTCACTAGTTTCTCCATAAAAAAAGTTTACTTGGCATGGAGATCCACACGAAACTCTAACCCTAAATATATCACTATTAATCTTTGTGATAATTGGAGACTTAACATCTTCTAGCAATAATTTATTGTCCCCATCAACTACTCTGTAAATATTGCAACTTGATTCATATTCGTCTGTGCATTTTGAAACTATTTCAAAATCAGGCCCTTTGGCGTATATTATATTGTTGATAGAAAAGAAATTTATCAAAAACAATCCAATTAAAATATATTTATTCAAGATAATACCTTCTATATTTCTAAATTAATTTCATCACAAAGATGCATTTCGTCATCACATCCGCAACCTTGAATTTCTTCATCTAAAGACTCTGCATCCATTGCTGCATTTTTTTGATATAGAGTTATATAAGCACCTGGTACTAATGCCAGTTCTACATTTTCAATAGCATCACTATAAATACGTGCACTACTTTGTTGCTCAAACTGGTACTCAGCTTCAATTTTTTTAGAATGGTTAATAAGTTTATATTTCATATTTTTTAATATATTAGTATCAAATATTTGACTTAAGTCAAATCTCATACTATACAGCCCACTTTCAGGCAGCTTAGGCAATTGTGCATTTACAGTCGCTCCCCCCACAAAACTATGCTGCCCCGCCTTACTCTCAAACTTGCCGCCTGTTGTTGTAAATATTCCACTGCCATTAATTTTCAGTTGCGAGCCCCCTGCGGTCAGTACGATTTCTTTAGGACTGGTAATTTCAATTTTATCTTCCGTTGAAATGAGCTTAATCACCTTTCGTGCAATTGCTTCAATAGCATCATCTTGGGCTTGTAATTCAACTTTCCCTTTTGCGGCATAAGCACTCAGGCCCTTTTGAGCCGCAAACAAACTGATTTTGTCTTGTGCATGACCAACAATATTCTTTTGAGCACTGAAATTAATCGAACCTTGTGCACTTTCTGCAATATCCTGTGAGGCTTGTAATACAATATCTTCCGGTGTAGTGAGTGCAATACCATTAGGTGATGCAAGCAACATCAACGCTTGGCGGAATAATTTGCCTTGTTCTTGTTTTGCCGCTGTATTGGATTTTTCTAAACCTTGCGCATAGCCTTCCATAAAGCCTTGTACTTTTTCTAATGCTTTTATGGGTGTCATCGCTGGTGGCAAACCAAAACCACCATTATTCAACAAATCATCGGGGTTAAATTTGATGTCCTCTATCAATTTACCCACATCTTTTAATGCTTTTAATGGATCTTCTTTTAGGTTGCTTTTCAGACTTGCGACTCTCCCCTGAATCATATCTTTACCATTTTCTTCAATATGATCTATGACAGACTTTAAGTTATCAAAGGCATCTTCGGCATCATTAAAAAATGCTTTAAATTCTTTTACAGTACTTTTGACATCATGTGCGATTGAGCCCATTTCTTTGACAAAACTTTTGCAGTTCTTTAACGCTACCAATGGGTCTCGACTTAGCTCCTCCTTGAACAAATTTAAAGTCGCTTTGACACCTTCAGTAGTACTTTTGATTTCTAAAGAGTTTATTAACTTCGGCAAACGGTTAATCACATTCAATGCATCGGTCTGTTGCTTTACGGCTAAACCGCTCAGCATATTCATGCTCTGATGCCCTTGATTTAAAAGAGACTGAGCTTCAGCAGCAGCAAGATGATCGGCAACTGCTTTATCCTGTGCATAGGTACTAATGAGTAAACCTTTACCTGCACGCATTGCCCCCCAAGCATCCGTTCGCAGCTCAAAACCCTCACCACGGCCATGGCTACTGTCTTGTTCTTTAGGATGGCTAAGATTACCTAAATTCAGCTGTGTCGCTGCATGACTACTCTGTAATTGGGTACTGATCTGACCCGTCGTATCATCAAAGCGTAGTTGGTTAAAGCCTGCTCCCGCAACTTCTTGCGAGCGGATACCACTGAGTTTTTTGGTTTTAGGAAGTTGACCTTTGAGGTCAAACATGGTCTGAGAGCGTTCAGCTTCATGTATTCGTCCTACAACAAAGGGACGATCCACATCTCCCTCAAAAAAGTCGATGACCACAATCTCACCAATACGAGGATGGAAACGTGCGCCATAACCTTCTCCCGCCCATGGGGTCAGTACATCAACCCATGCCGAGTCACTGTCATTATCATTACTCCCTGCTCCACCATCATGACTGTGGTCATCGCTGCGGGTGAACGTAAACCGAACTTTGATACGCCCCCAAGCATCGACATAAATACTTTCACCTTCTGGACCGACCACTTTGGCACGCTGTGGAAACGCAGGTGGCCGATGTAATAAAGGATCATATTCAGGAACCACGGAAATTTGCCGACGGACCACATATAGGTCATTGGCCTGCCGTTCATCCCCTAAAGATAGCCAACGGCTCGCGGCAAGTAACTTCTCTAATTGAACCAAAATATCTTTGGGTAAATTATTCTGGTTATAAAATGCTTTGCCCAATATGAGAAATTCACGATCTGTCGTTTGATGTTGATCAATTTCAGGATGATTTTCTAATTCAAACCAATATCCAACTTGTGCATCCCTTACGCTACTGCTGGCGGTAAAA
Organism: Acinetobacter sp. YH16040_T; assembly: GCF_024605785.1. NCBI lineage: Bacteria > Pseudomonadati > Pseudomonadota > Gammaproteobacteria > Moraxellales > Moraxellaceae > Acinetobacter > Acinetobacter sp. YH16040_T. The sequence continues at coordinate 3,259,377 of NZ_CP094541.1, forward strand.
TATTTGGCTTGTAATTCCTGATATTGATTGAGTTGCCGATTCAACTGATCCAATTGCTGTGTATTTGAAGTGGTCGCCTGATCTGCACCTTTAAGGTCAGTTGTCCAAGCCGAACTTACGGTCCAAGCCTGCTCTAAACTTAAGGTTTCATTGTGCTGTTGCTCACTCTGTGCATGGGCGCTTAAGAGCGGATTACTTTGGTCTTGTGCCAAATGTTGAGCTTGCCAACGCTGCGTTTGAATCGTGGTCGATTGTAAAAAGCGTTCTGCCACAAAACTGGTGATTGTGTCCAAACGTTCCGTGGCATGACTACGATGAAAGCGAATCTTTTTCCGTTCCAAAGCACTATAAGCCTGATTCGTATCAATTAAACGCAGCTGCTGTGCTTGCATCGGTGCAGCCGAAAATGCGACAAATAACTCCGCTTCATCAATTAACCAATTGATCCCTTCACTGCGCCAAAGGCGGGTCAAAAATGCATAATCACTTTCATTCGCCTGCATGGTGAATGGACGCACATCATAGGTACGTGCCAGTCCCTCTAAGTTCAAGCTTAAACTGGCAGCAAACAGCGCACTTTTTTTCTGCCATTCACTAAAAATAATCTCGGTCATCTCCCCTACCGATTTATTCATAAAGACACGGCTGTTACGACGCTTATGCCAGAGTGCTGTGGCATCCTCAATCACCAGTTTATAAACGGTCAGTGCACCATCACTTTGACCTTGGCTAGCCCCAGTAATCACACCAGTCAGGCGACTGAGTTGTCCCAAATCTGTCACTTGATCGACAGCCACTCGGCCGCCTATAAACTGCTTTAAAGCAAGATGAGCATTGGTCGAGAGACAAATAATTTCCGCACGAAAGCCTTGATTGATACGGTGTTGACCTTCAATCCGTTGAATAAAAACTTCAGAATTTAGGTGTTCATTTGAGAAATGAATGTGTAGCGCACGTTTCTGTACGCTAAAGCCAAAGTTTTCCACCATGGCGTGAATATTTTTAAGCATTGTTATTATGTATTTAATTTTTTAATGACGGCATTTTAGGAAATGATTGTTTTTTCGTCTACCCCATTTTGCAAATAATTTGTTGAATTCTTCTTTTTGGCTTTTGCAACACTTTAGTATTCAAGTGAATAGGATCATCAATGCAGGATCAATTTTACGGATCTAACTTTTCGCAGTCGCTGAGATGCTGCTACACTCAAAATGCAACCTATTAAAAATTTTTAAGCTCCATGATCACAATTGAATCCAAACTGCCTGCACAAGGTGTGACTATTTTTAGCGTCATGAGCGCAATGGCGCAGCGTCTAAATGCACTGAATTTATCTCAAGGTTTTCCTGATTTTCCTGCACCTCCAGCGCTGTTAAATGCGCTAAGTGATGCGACGCAACAAGGTTTTAACCAATATTCACCCGGCGATGGACTGATACATTTGCGTGAACAATTGGTCCAACTGTTTGCCCATCGAGACCAATTAAATATTGACCCTCACACCGAAGTGACCATTACCCCGGGTGCAACCATTGGTATTTTTAGTGCCATTCAAGCCGTGGTTCATACGGATGATGAAGTGATTATTTTTGATCCGAGCTATGACAGTTATGCGCCCAGTGTAAAATTGGTTGGGGCTCAACCCATTCATATTACCTTAGAGACGCCACATTTTACTGTGGATTGGAATCGTGTTGCCGCTGCAATTAACCATAAAACCCGGATGATTATTGTCAATACACCGCACAATCCAACAGGTGCTATTTGGGATCGTGAGGACTGGCTCAACTTGATCGAACTGATTCGAGATAAAAATATTATTGTGCTGTCGGATGAGGTTTATGAGCATTTAATTTTTGATGGTCGTCAGCATCTATCTGCTTTGTCATTTCCTGAGCTGCGTGAACGCAGTTTTGTCGTGGGCTCATTTGGTAAAACCTTTCACGTCACAGGTTGGAAAACCGGTTATTGCATTGCAGCGCCAGCCTTGATGCAAGTGTTTCGCCAAATCTATCAATTTGCAAATTTCTGCGGTGTCACGCCCGTACAAATGGCATTGGCTAACTTTATGGCAGAACATCCTGAGCACATTGCTGAATTGGCCGATTTTTACCAAGCCAAGCGTGACCGTTTCAATGCGGGCTTAAGCCACTCGAGATTTGAGTTGATTCCATCGGCAGGTACCTATTTCCAAAACCTTGATTACAGTGCCATACGCCCAAATTTAAGCGATGTGGAAATGTGTCAGTTGTTGGCAGAACAACATAAAATCGTGGCGATTCCTGTCTCGGTATTCTATGAAAAACCGCCGGAAAATTTACGATTATTACGTTTCTGTTTTGCCAAACAAGATGCCACCTTAGATCGAGCTGCAGAGATTCTCTCCGCGGTTTAAAGCCGTATCTGCCCAAACGTTTTTTTAAAACAGACATGTAGAAATAATGAAGCCTTGGTTACTCAAAAACTAAGGCTTTTTTGAATGCCAACATGATAGTGTTATCAGTAACTTAAAATCATAAAAAGCCGCGTCTAGGACCTGAGCATGTCAAAACAACAGTCCCTCGTTACTCAGCAAAATTTATGGAAAACGTTTTTAGTTTTTCTGGTGCCTTTGATCGCCACCAATATTTTGCAGAATTTATCTGGGACCATTAACACCGTTTTTGTCGGTCAGATGCTTGGGGTGCATGCCATTGCAGCCGTTGCGGTATTTTTCCCGATCTTGTTCTGTTTAATGGCTTTTGTGATTGGACTCTCGGCAGGTGCAACCGTGTTGGTGGGGCAAGCTTGGGGCGCGCAGAATCTTGAAAAAGTTCGTACTGTGGTGGGTTCCACCCTTTTTATGACCTTGATTGGTGGCAGCATCATTGCCTTTTTAGGGGTGATATTTGCCAAGCCCATTTTATTGGCCTTAGGCACAGCCCCTGACGTGATGCATTTATCTTTGCCTTATGTGCAATGGATGCTTGCCGGTAGTCCACTGCTCTTTATTTATATTATTTACACCTCGATTTTGCGTGGGGTCGGTGACAGTACAACACCGCTCATAGCGTCAGGAATGACCATTGGTTCAGGACTGATCATTACACCGGTGCTAATCGCAGGAAAATTTGGATTTCCAACATTAGGTATTATTGCCCCTGCCATTGCCAGTCATATCGGCTTTTTAATTGCCTTGGTATTTTTATATTTCTACTTAAAAAAGAAAGATCATCCGCTCAAACTTGACTTCGAATTGCTTCGTCATATTCGCCATCAACATGATCTCAGCAAAATTATCTTAAAACTAGGCATTCCTACGGGTATACAGATGGTCACGACCTCTGTGGCTGGTCTCGTGATTGTCGGTTTAGTTAACCGCCATGGTGCTGATGCCACTGCTGCATATGGCGCGGTCAATCAGGTTTTGAACTATATCCAATTCCCGGCCTTGTCCATCGCGATTGCAGCTTCTATTTTTGCCGCGCAAGCCATCGGTTCGGGTCAATCTGAACTAATTAATCGCGTGAAACGTACGGCCATCGGGATGAATTTCATTATTACTGGCATCTTGGTGGCATTGGGCTATTTGTTCTCTAAATATTTAATGGCGCTATTTATTACAGACCCTCAAGTTGTGGTTCTCGGTCAAGAATTGCTGTTCATTGTGCTTTGGTCGATTTTATTTTTTGGTGCCAGTGCTATTTTTGCTTCCATTATGCGGGCTAGCGGAACGGTGACCGTGCCGATGATTATTAATATTATGGCGATTATTTGCATTGAAATGCCGTGTGCCTACCTATTCAGTGAATGGTGGGGCTTAAAAGGCATTTGGTATGCCTATGCTTTGGCTTTTGTCAGCTTATGTATTTTACAAGGGCTGTATTACCAACTGGTATGGAGACAAAAAGCCATCAAAGTATTGCTATAAAGTTTGCTAATAGCGTTCAATGCCAATACACGCTTTAAGTTTACATATGGAAAATCTTGTACAGATCCATGCATAAAGTTTGCCGTTAAACTGCTGTTTATTTTTCAACATTTGGTTTTATATCCTGTTGATTTATCTACACCTAGAACCAATTAAAATTAAAAATTGCATATTTTCAAACAATTACGGTTTGGCATAGATTTTGTTCTTATCCCTTTTATCTTTTAAGAATAATTGGGATGAGAAATTTTTTATGTCTAAACGTCAAATAAAGCTTGGGGCTTTTATTCCAACCACCTCACAGCATGTCGCGGGTTGGCGCCACCCAGAATCTCGCCCACAAGATCATCTCAATATTGATTATGCAATTGAACTGGCAAAAACCGCAGAACGTGGTCTATTCGATGCCTACTTTCTTGCCGATGGTCTATCTGTCCGTTGGAGTTCTGCTGTCGAAGGTGAGAAAGGTTTGGGCGATAAAGGCGTCGGCTTTGAACCCGTCACATTGTTTGCAGCCCTGTCTGCTGTGACGCAAAATATTGGCTTTATTGCCACAGCGTCCACGACTTATGAAGACCCCTACATTTTGGCGCGAAAATTCGCTTCTTTAGATCATATTTCTAAAGGTCGTGCTGCGTGGAATGTAGTAACGACAGCCTCTGCCGATGCCGCAAAAAACTTTAACATTCAGCAGCACCCTGAACCCAAAGAGCGTTACGAACGTGCCGATGAATTTATTGAGGTGACTCAAAAACTTTGGGACTCATGGGAGGATGATACCTTCCATTACAACAAAGAAACTGGGCAATTTTTTGATGCCCGAAAACAACATCAGCCCAATCATCAGGGCCAATACTATCAGGTACTGGGTGCTCTCAACGTCTCTCGCCCACCGCAAGGCTATCCGGTGATTGTTCAAGCTGGGCAATCTGAAGATGGTCGTGAACTAGCCGGTAAATATGCCGAAGTGATTTTTACAGCACAGCAGAACTTAGCAGATGCGCAAGCCTTTTATCGTGATGTCAAAAACCGCTTAGTGAAATATGGCCGCCATGCAGATGACCTGAAAATTATGCCGGGGGTTTCGATTTTTGTTGCCAAGACAGCACAAGAAGCCCAAGAAAAATATGACTTTTTAAATAGTTTAATTCACCCAGAAGTGGGTTTAAGTTTATTGTCTGCTTTGGCAGGTGGCATTAATCTGGCCAAATTTGATCTAGATGCCCCTTTCCCGAAAATAGAAGATGCAGACATTAATTTCTCCAGTCGTCAGCAGATGATGATTGATATTGCCCGGAAGCACAATTTTAGTATTCGTCAGCTCTATCAATATATCGCTTCAGCCCGTGGACATTGGACCTTGATCGGCACGCCTGAACAAGTCGTAGACCAACTGCAGGAATGGTTTGAGAATGACGCTGCCGATGGTTTTAATGTCCTACCGCCAACAACACCTGCGGGGTTAAATGACTTTGTCGATCTCATCGTTCCTGAACTGCAACGTCGTGGTCTATTCCGAACGGCTTATGAAGGCAAGACCTTACGAGAAAACTTAGGTTTAAAACGACCTGAAAACCAATATGTTTTAGAAAAAAGACATACCTCCCAAGCCTCATAAACCAACGTTTGATAAAACTGAAAAACAAATGCCTCAACAGGGGCATTTTTATGGACTGATATTGATCCAACTTAAGCGATGATCATACTGACCTATATTTGATAAGCCTAAAAAAAGCCCTGAATTCAGGGCTTTGAAAAGTTTAGGTGATGGTCAATTCAGACTTACCATGCAAATTTATAATCGGCAAATCGGTGAGATAAAGGTTCAAGCAACTGATCTTTTACTGGATCACTAAAGTCAGTCAAAATGTCATTTTTAATATTGGTCAGACGGACATCTTCGCGTTTACGCGGATGGGCTAAATGAATATCTACAATACGTTTAATTCGTCCCGGATGCGGCTGCATGACCACCACTCGATCGCCCAAAAATACCGCTTCTTCGACATCATGGGTGACAATAATCATGGTGATTTTTTCACTTTGCCAGATTCGCTGTAATTCATCCTGTAAATTTTGCCGCGTCAATGCATCGAGTGCGCCAAAGGGTTCATCGAGTAATAAAATCTGTGGTCGATTCACCAAACTACGGGCAATCGCCACACGTTGATTCATCCCACCAGACAACTGCGAAGGATAAGCATCTTTAAATTGGGTTAATTTGACCAACTCTAAATGTTCATCAATCAATACATCTTCTTCTGCACGGCTAAACTGACTTTTATGCAATGCAATCCGTACATTTTCTCTTACCGTCAACCATGGAAACAGGCGATGATCTTGAAACACGATACCACGTTCCAAACTCGTGCCCTGTATAGGCTGACCATCAACCAAAATCTGGCCCTGAAACTGACGCTCTAGACCAACCAACAACCGTAATAATGTGGATTTTCCGCAGCCACTACTTCCCACAATACTAATGAACTCACCCGGCTGAATATTCAGGTTAATGTCCTCAAGTACGGTTAGGTCTTCTTGCTTTTGTGTGGGATAATGTTTCGTTAGCTGCTGAATAGAAACCGAACCAGCTTGTTCTACGCTCATATCATTATTCTCTATTTGTGCTGACAAACTTTGCTGGACTAAACCTTAGAATTTAGCCAGTGATACTTCCGTCGATTTAATTAACACCACCACCTCTGAACCTACTTTTAAGTCTAAATCCTTCACCGAACGCGTCGTGATCACGGACGTAAAAAAGCCTGCTTTGGTTTCCACATCAACTTCTGAAACCACTGGACCTTCTACGATTTCATTAATCACGCCTTTGAATTGGTTTCGCACATTTACTGAAGTAATCGCCATTTTAATTATGCCTTTTGTTATTAAGAGAGCTTTACTATAAAACAGTTCAATCACTTGCTATATCTTGATTTATCCTTTAGTTATCCCGATTTTATTTATCTTAAAATCAGATAAATAATCCATACATGAATTTATCGATGAAACTGATATTTAAATATCGAATTATTATTTATCTTTTATTTTTAAATCTTTCATCATGATCTGCATTTTCAACAACTATAAGAAACGATATGTCTATTTTGACCCACCCTGCAGTGCCCTCTGCACTGAAACATAAACGGGCAACAGCGACGGTCTTTGCAGACCCGTTATCGCAAGCGTTGTTGTCTCGAATTGAACAAATTGCACCAAGTGAGGCCAATGCACTCATCATTGGTGATACGGGCACAGGTAAAGAGTTGGTTGCACGCCAAATTCATCAATTGAGCCATCGTGCCAAAGGTCCTTTTATCGCGGTGAACTGTGGCGCCTTTACCGAATCCTTGGTCGAAAGCGAACTATTTGGACATGAAAAAGGAGCGTTTACAGGGGCTATTAACAACCGTGTCGGTTGGTTTGAAGCAGCCCATAATGGCACCTTATTTTTAGATGAAATTGGTGATCTGTCCTTGCCGATGCAAGTCAAATTACTCCGTGTTTTACAAGAAAGAGAGATCGTTCGAGTCGGCTCCCTCAAATCCATTCCGATTAATGTTCGGATCATAGCCGCAACCAATGTCGATTTAGAGCATGCCGTACAAGACGGGCGTTTCAGGGAAGATTTATTCTACCGCTTACATGTGGCTTTGCTGCGCATTCCACGTCTCGCAGAGCGTCGTGGCGACATTTTGCCTTTGGTCAAACACTTCATTCAGGTCTATCAAACCAACCCACATGACACACCATTACGCCTCAGCCCATTGGCGCTCAAGAAACTCCATTTACATAGCTGGCCGGGCAATATTCGCGAATTAGAAAATACCATTCAACATGCGATTTTAGTCAGTGAAAAAGGTGTGATTGAACCGGAAGATATTAGTTTTTCGAGTATTCAAAGCGCATCGTCATTTTCACGTGCAGAACCTTTTAACTTACAAAATGCCACCTCGGCTGTAGCCAATATCAAGGATATTCAAGATGCTGGACAGTTACTTGAGCAGACCTTTTTACAAATTTTTCAAGCCGCAAATCAACTTAAGCAAGACAATATTAATGAGCTGATTGAAGAAAAATTTATCCGAAGTGCATATCAGCACTGTCAATACAATCAAGTGCATACGGCTCGTTTGCTTGGAGTGACACGCAACGTGATTCGTACTCGCCTGATTAAATATGGCTTATTATAAATAAGTCATATTTTTATTTTCTCCACATTAAAATAATAATCCATACAAAAATGATAAATAAATATTCATCCACATTATTTTTTATTCATTGCATTATTTTAAATATAAAAAATCAGCAATAAAAAAACCTCGGTATATCCCGAGGTTTTTTTATTTTTCTATTTCGTCTAGATTATTCCACGGGGTTACGTTTCCACGCTGTGAAGTATTTCTCTAGACCAATCAAGAAGTAGTTAAAGGATAAGCCTACAAGAGTAATGACTAAAATCCCCACAAACATTTGTGGAATTTCAAAGCTGAACTGCGAATAAATAATCAGATACCCCAGACCTGCTTTGGCACCAAACATTTCTACTGCCACTAAGGCCAAAATCGAAATCGCCCCTGCTAGACGGATACCGACAAAAATCGTGGGTACGGATGCAGGTAGAATCACTTTTCGGAACAATTGATAGGGTTTTAGGCCCATGGTTCGTGCCGATTTAATCAGTAAAGGATCGACTGTTTGTACGCCTGTAATGGTGTTCAATAAAATCGGCCATGTGCATGCATACACCAACAAACTGATTTTTGAGGTTTCACCAATGCCTAAAAATAAGATGAACAACGGCATTAACGCCAGTGCTGTGGTATTACGAAACAGTTCTAACAATGGATTTAAGGTTTCAGCCACGAGCTTGTACCAACCAATGATGAGACCCAAAGGAATGGCGATCGCTAGGGCCAAAATGAAACCAATAATGGAACGCTTTATACTGGCCAAGAAATGGATGCCTAATTGCCCGCTTTGATATAGCTGCCATGTGGTTTCCAACACCACAGATAACGGCGGTAAAAAGGCTGGATTGACCACACCACTCCGCGGCAGAATCTCCCACAGCAAGAAAAAAGCTACAATGGCAATGGTGCGTTTAAAGACCGTGTTTAACCAAGTGAATTGTAGTCTGGGTTTAATGTCGTTATACGATTGCGTATAACTGATGGCTTGTTTAGTCGATGACATAAATAAATCCTCTGAATATTTTAGTTATGTGCAAGCTGTTTATGTTTTTCGAGGGCTTGCGCTTTAATCACTTCTTCACTGAGCAATGACCAAATTTTATGGCGAATTCGGCCATATTCAGGCAATGAACGGACATCTTCACTGGAGCTGCGCAGGCTTTGAGGAATTTCAATCACTTCCTTAATTCGCCCCGGTCTTGAGGTCATAATCGCCACGCGCTGACTCAGATAAATCGCTTCATCAATACTGTGAGTAATAAAAACGATGGTTTTTTTCGAGCTTTTCCAGATATTGATCAACTCGGCTTGCAAGGTTTCTCGGGTTTGCGCATCTAGGGCTGCAAAAGGTTCATCCATCAATAAAATTTCTGGTTCATAAGCCAAACTTCGGGCAATCGCAACCCGCTGCTTCATCCCACCTGAAAGTTCATTTGGATAATGCTTTTCAAAGCCACTGAGACCCACAAGCTGCAAATAGTATTCGGCTTTTTCACGGCGTTCTTTTTTTGCTACGCCTTTGGCTTCTAGACCAAATTCGATATTTTCCAGTGCGGTTAACCATGGATAGAGCGCATATTGCTGGAACACAATGCCACGGTCTAAACCCGGTTGAGTAATCTGCTTGCCACTCAGTAAAATCTGCCCTGTCGACGGTTTGGTTAAACCCGCAATTAAGTCTAATAATGTAGATTTTCCGCAGCCACTTGGCCCCACGATTGAAACAAATTCACCCGGCTGAATATCCAAAGTGACATTTTCTACGGCAACAAATTCAGGCTTATAGTTTTTACTGCCGACATGGTTTTGTGCAGAAAATACCTTACGCACGTGATCTAAATGTAATGCACTGGTCATTGTTATATTCCTTTTGATTTTTGGTCTTTCGCATAGGGATTAAATTCATTGCTATAGATACGACTGACCTCAATTTGATTCGGTTTTAATTTGTGTTCTTTTTCTAAGGCACTCACCCATGGGGCAAAATCCTGATCTTTTTGCACACCACCGACTTCGTGAACACCTGTACCTGTGTAATATGGAATAAGTGCTGTATTTTCATTGCGTTGGCGTTTTTCGATAATATTTTCCATACGAGCAATGATTTGCTCTTTCGGTGTGTTGTGTAACCATTCCTGTGCTTTGGCTACGCCACTGACAAAAGTACGAGCCAACTCAGGATGTTCTTGAATAAACTCTCCACGCATCGAAAAACTCCCTGCGGTAAAGGGGCCGTATAAATCAATATCTTTAAAGATGCTACGTACACCACCATGTTTTAAGGCCCGTTTTTCCAAAATGCCTGAGAACACCGCAATATCAATTTGCCCATTCCGTAGAGCTTGTTCTGAGCTCACCGGTGGCAACATAATCAGTTCGACCTGACGGATTTCATCATCAGTTAAGCCATGACGGGCCAAATAGTCTTTCACCACAAAGTCATAATGCGCCCCGTAGGCATTCACTGCGACTTTCTTGCCAATAAAGTCTCGTGGGCTACGAATAGGACTATTTTCTAGCACGTAGAAACCCACGTTTTGTTCAGCATCACTGCCATAAGATGCCACTACGGGGACCACATCTAGACCCGCGGCAATAACTTTCACCACAGCGCCATTAAAGGCTCCAGCGAAATCAACATCTCCTGCCACCAAGGTGAGTAAATCTTGTGGCCCACCTTGTACTGTGCCGACATAACTGAGTTTAATGTCGCCTAAATAGCCCAAGTCTTGTGCCAACTCAGGCAAAGATACCAGTCCCGGATAGCTTTGATAGCGTAGTTCTTTTAAAGCCACTTGCTGAGGTTCATCCACTTGCTGTGTGCTGCAACCAACCAAGGCTGTGCCACCGATCAAGGCAGCTAAAAATAGGCTACGCCAGAGTTGGGGAATTTTATGGATTGTCTTTTTTTTCATTGTTATGTTCTCCTATCCAACCTGCTGCCAAGCTAAAACTTTACGTTCAACCCAAGTCAGTACCGTATTGAGCAACACGCCTACAGCACCAATCAGCAACATGCCAAAAATAATCAGTTCGACATCAAAAGCCTGACGCCCTTGAATCACGATATTGCCCAGACCATTGCCATAGTTCGCCAATAAAAATTCAGAGCCAATGGTGGCAAGCCATGCGAAAATCAGCCCAAGTTGTAAACCGACAAAAATCTGCGCCGAAGCACCGGGTAATATCAATTTACGAAACGCGTATATCTTGGGAAATTGGTAGACTTCGGCCACTTCACGATATTTATGCGAAATACTGCTCACACCTTCAAAGGTGTGTAGCGCCACGGGATAAAACACCGATAAGGTAATAAACAGCACTTTGGCGCCATGTCCCTCACCTAAAAAGGTCGAAATTAGTGGCAACCATGCAAACAGCGAAATTTGACGCAATACATGAAAGCTCGGTGCAAATAACCAATTCGAAAGGCGTGAACTCGCGATCAAGATGCCAAATAACACACCCGCTATCGCACCTATGCCATAGCCAATAAAATTACGCGCCAAACTTTCGCCAAAGCCTGTCAAAAAGCTCGGTTGTTGGAGCACGGTTACTGCTTTTTGCAGCACGAGCCATGGACTAGGAATCAACTTTGGATCAACCCAATTTTGCTGTGAAGCCACAGCCCACAGTGCGATAAATGCCACAGGTAGAACGAGTGCTTTTGCTGCTTTAACTAAGACTTGGTGCGCTGCCCCGTGTAATGAAAGAATGCTCATGAGTTGCCTCCTACTCGGGTTGCGTGAAAGCGCGCAGTTTTTTCTAACCAAGCCAGCAAGGTATCTAAGACATAGCCCGTAATACCAATCAGAATGATCGCCATGAAGATCAAGTCCATCTGCATTAGCTGACGTCCCCACACCATGAGATAACCAATTCCTTCACTACTTGCTAATAACTCGACAAAAACCAATGCCAACCACGCCTGCATAATGCCTTGACGTAAACCACTGATCACACTGGGTAGTGCAGCTGGGAAAATCACTTCTTTGAGTTTCTGCCAATTGCTGTATTGGTAAACCTCTGCCACTTCCATCAAACTATTCGGCACATGAGTAATACCTTTATAAGTTGCAATCAGCAGCGGTGGTAATACCGCTAAAGAAATCGCTGCAATTTTTAAAGCTTCATCTATACCCAAGAAAATCATCAATAATGGAATCCAGCCAACTATGGGAAATTGCGCAACAAGATTCACCGTCGGAAAAATAAAGTCCCGACTACGCTTTGCTAATCCCAACACAGTACCAAGCAAAATCCCGACACTGGCACCAAGCAAGACACTCCATAAAATACGTTTGGCACTGATGGCAAAATGAAAACTCAATTCACCGCTTTGCCATAATTCGACTGTGCTTTGCCACACCAGACTCGGTGCAGGTAAAATCTGCTCAGGCAACCACTGTTTAAGTGTTGCCACATACCATAGACCGAACAACAAAACTGGCATCAGGAGTCCACACGCCACTTGCAAAGTTAGTTTTAAATAGGTCTTAAAAAAATCCAACGCACTTCGGTCACTTTGCAAGGGAACCGAATGTGCAGATACATCCGTAAGGCTCATAATTCTTGTCCTTTTACGCTCTGTTCTGAGACATCAGGTTTTAAAAATTGAATAAATTCCTGATCTTTGCTGATCAAAATAATCAGACCAATAAACACCAGCCCGATCGGTAAAAATAAATTTTGTAGTCCAACCTGTGCGCCAAATACGGCGCCTATCAAGCCACCCAACAATCCACCCGAAGGTCCGACGAGGGCTAAAATTGGAGAAATCTTTGCCATCGCGGTTTGCTCACCCACTCGGGCGAAAGACATAAAATTGGCGATATGCAACATACCGAGCCCTAGTCCAAACATGACCGAAGCAGGCCACATCAACAGCGTGATCTTGGTTAGGGCTAAAATCAGTAATGCCGTTGCCATCAGGCTTAGGCCAATTAAATAAAACTTTTGATAACCCATCAGCTCAGCCAACCCCCCCATACTGAATAGAGACCCCACAAAGACGATGCCTTGTACGGTCAGCAGCATCACCGCCATAGGCTCTGAAAGTGCAAAACTTTGGATAGCAATCACCACAATGAAAAAGCCAAAGTAGTTATTTGCCACGCTGCTCAAAAATTCCAATGTGCAAACAATCCGTAATGAGGCATGGGTTTTGATGAGTGCCAAAGGCGCCACAATATCCCGCCATTGAAAATGCGGGCGATTCGTCGCTTGCGGAGTGCTACGTTGAAAGCACCACGGAGCCAACAGCAAGGCGCCTAAAAAAAGCAAAGACACCACATAAAAACTTCCGCCATAGCCGAAATGTTCGATCAACAACACGCTCAATGCAGGCGCAATCAGGAAATATCCCATCATGTGCGAACCGCGAAACCAACCCGCACGGGCTGGACCTAAACGTTTTAAGTTGCTCAAAAAAACGGTATTGATCGAAACAAAGCGCATGGGTAGGACAAAACTTACTAAGGCTGTGACTGCAAAGAGATACCATGCACCGGCTTTGAGTGGCGTTAAGCTATAGACCACAGCGCCCAACACACTGCCGATGCAGAATATTTTCAAAGATCCAAAGCGCTGTACCAACACGCCAATCGGCAATGCCATGATCAAAATGCCAAAATTTTGCGCTGCTGAAATTAACCCCAATTGCAATTCGGTGGCTTCTAAATGCACGGCATACAAGGAAATTAATACCCGTGCTATGCCTACCCCTAGTCCAGCCAAAATCGTGAGCAGCACAAAACTGCTCATAAATTTGGTGGTTAATGGACTGGCAATCACATTGCTTTCAATCGGACGACTCATGGCTGCGACTTACTTCGGTTGACCTTGAGCATTAAATTGGCGCCAGTAACCCTCTAACTTCAGCTCTTTCAAGGCATTATTTAGATACTTCGGCTCATACCATGTTTTGGTATCTACATCACGACGGATTAAACGAGCGTCTTTGGCAATTTTTAAAGCACTGTCAATTTGTGAACGGTGGAACTCGTCTAATAGCGGTGTAGTACGGTCTTTTAAATTCCAGCCATCCCACGTTTTTTGATAATCCACCAACGGAATGCCACTTTGTGCCCAAAGTTTATATTGCGCACTACGGTTAGCTTCTTGAGAACTCCACTGCGCTTGTTTAATCAGTGTCGTCACGACACGTTGCACCACCTCTGGATATTGTTTTTCAAAACTTTCTGTCACCCAAAAGTGCGCAATCGGTGCAACTTTGGGATCTTTAATTTCTAGTAATGTTTTCGCCACACCACGCGCTTGCAAACTAAACGGTGAAGTAATCGTGGCATCAATATCACCTGTCGCTAACGCAGTACGCGCCGAATAGGCATCTTGCGAAATCACTCGTAAATCGCGCTCAGTTAAATTGTATTTTGCTAATACACGGTTAAAGACGATCTGACGATTGGTGCCTTTAAAGACGGAGAATTTTTTGCCTTTTAGATCTGCAAAGGATTTAGCATTTGATCCGGCAGGCACCACCACATAGGTAGGACCAAAACGCCCTGTCGAGAACAACACTTTGGTTTTTAATCCCGTTGAACGTCCAACCAATGAGGGCAAATCGCCATGTCCTGCAAAGTCCACTTTGCCATTGGCTAAAGCTTCGTTAGTCGCTGGTCCTGCTCCGGGGAAGAACAGCCAAGTCACCTTAATGCCGTCTTTTTTAAACTCTTGTTCCAACACCCCTCGCGCTTGGGCTGTCGCTAAAAAGCCTCCACCTACACGTGGTTTACCCCCCTCACCCGCGCCTGATACAGAAATACGAATTTCTTTGGGATTGGTAGCATGCAATTGAACGCTTAAACCAAGTGCTGAAAGTGCCAAGAATGTGGCTGCGATTTTTTTAGAAAAGTTATTCATATCGAATGTCCTTAATGATTTAAATTTTTGAATTAAAAGGTGTACTGAACTTGAGCTTGCAGCTCATTGGTGTCTTTTTGATTTGCCGTTTCGACATCAAACAGATAGTGATTCAGCTGTAATTGGAATTTTGTGGTTTGCGCAAAAAATAGGTTTAAACCCAAAGAGTGAATGTCATATTCACCAATACGACCGCTCGCGGTATCGAGATAGCTTGCGTTGTTTTTATTCGGGTTATAGCGGTCAAAACGGTAATAACCTTGGACTGACTTCGGCCAGAAATCATCAAATTTGGCGTTGGATTTAATACTGTTGTAGAACTGATCACCCAAGGTGTAGAAAGCGGTAAAAGTATGTCCTTCCGCTTTGGCTTCTTTGATGTCTTGGGCTACAGTGTCGACATAATCGGTCTTGCCTTGCAGATATTCATAGGTCACGCCAAATGGAGCGTGGTTATAATAAATATCGAAACCCAAACGATCGCGTTTTGCAGCATTATCAGTTATTCCGCCGGCTGAAATTTTCGATTCACCTTTGATATAAGAGGCCCCAAACTTTAACTCACGGAAAATGCTGGCGTAGTCCACTGGCAATGTAAAAGCCACACGACCGATATAATCTTTGCCATTGTTGTCATCTGCCTTATTACTGGCGTTCCCATTGGTCAACCCTAAGGCATACTCAAATAGCGGCGCACGGTAGTTCGATGCAAAGTCGACAAAAGGTTTGGCATCTCCACGGACGATAAATCCATTTTGACGGTTAAACAGTCCTAGAAAGGTCGAAGCTGCAGCGGTATTAATGGTCGGACGCAAATCTTCAGGAGACTGCACATCTAGACCAAAGGGCAATAACTGCTGACCGAGCGTAAAGTTGAGTTTGGCAGTTTCAGGGCCCGCATTGGTGGCAAAAGCGTTATAGCGAACAAAGGCATCTAGTAAGTTAAAGTTACTGTTATTGGTGCCATCATTGCGTTTGCCATAACCAAAGGACAATTGATAGTCGAGGTTTTTGCCTTCGTTATAATCACGGAATAAATTCCCGCGTACACCGATCAGCGCAGTCCCAATATCAAATGTCGATTTGGTTGAACCCAACACACCCGTTTCATCGAGCGCACTGGCACGTAGTTGAACCGTGCCATACAGGGTTGTGTCACGGGTCGATTTGGTGGTTTGACGTTCATATTGACGTGACTGATCGTACTTATAGTTTTCAATATCTGCACGTAAGCCGTCGATATCTTCGGATGTTGCTGTGGTCACTTCTGCAACCTGCGTTTCACCTTCAACATCAGCGGCGTTGCTCGTATCTTCTGTCGTCACAGTGGCCGTTTCGACGACTTGGCTTTTCGTCGTACCAGATTCCACTGCATTTAAGCGTTTTTGCAAACTCTCAATTTGTTGTTTTAAGCTGCTCAGTTCTTGCTGAAGTGCTTCATCCGAAGCAAAACTCAGCTGACTGGTTGCGGATAAAATCAGTCCGACCGCAACGGTTAATGTGGTTTTTTTCATGATTTGGTTTCACTAACATTTTTCCCAAAGCGCAAAATCCCCCAACCCCATGCAAGGTGCATGAAGTGAATGTACTGCGTGGGTTTTTTAAAAATTAATCTGAGTGGTCGTAGGTTTTATTCAACTTATGCACGACCGAAACTCGAAGACAGCTTTTAGAATTTAAGCGCGCATCATCGCGAGTGTCATAGCACAACAACATGCCTGTTGTAGGACACGAAAAGCAGAAAGATATCGATGCGTAAAAGTACTCATAAATGTTCCATACAGTGGTGAGTTTTGTTCACTCTAATATAGCAACAACTGTGCCAACATCTTAAGTAGTTATTTTTTAAAGTTTTATTATTCAAACCCGATAAATTCTGTTGGTTTTAATGCCAAAAAACTGTTGGTTATTCAACAGTTGCTTATTTCAAATCATCAGATATCTCCATTTTTATATCTCATTTTATGAAATAAGAAATACGCTTTGGGCTTTTAATAACTAATGTTACGCCTATCAAAGTAATTTCGGATTTTTAAAATGATTTTTAAATCTATTCGATGGAGTCTTACATCTAGGGATTGAATAACGGGATTAGCCTTCGGCTGGAGGTACTCTTACGAAACGTTGTTTCTCATTCGACAAAATGAGAAGCGTGCTTCGCAAGGAAACCATCTTGCGGTGCAATACACCTCACCGACAAAACTCGTTCAATACCATCAAATGATTCAAAGGATCGTAAAAACATTTTTGATTAAAAGTCGTCTTGTCTCAAACAATTGCGGATGACACTACCGCGTATCGTTCTTTTATTTGGATCAAATTGCGCTTCTGATATTACTAGAGCATAAAAAAATCCACTGACGTGGGCTCTTTTCAATCGATTTTAATTACCGTTTATTGACCAAATTTAGTCGCCATCGCTGTTAATTTTTGATAACCCGTCGGTAGCAAACGTTGAATTAAATCAATCGCTTTTGCATCATTACCAATCAATAAACGGCGCTTATCTTTTTGTACTGCTGCAATGATTTGACGAGCCGCTTCTTCAGGTGGACAACGCAAGAATTTATTAAAGGACTGTGCCGATTTTTGCGGGTTCATACCTAAGCTTTTCAAGCTGTCATTCATTTTTGCGGCATTGGCAATATTGGTACGAATACCGCCCGGATGTACACATAGCGCACTCACGCCACAATTTTCAATATCCAATTCTTGGCGTAAAGATTCGGTAAAACCACGTACTGCAAATTTAGTGGCATTATATGCCGACTGTGTTGGCTGTGCTGTTAAGCCAAACAAGCTGGAAATATTGATGATATGACCTTCACCACTTTGCTTGATATACGGTAAAAATTCTTTGGTGCCATAAACCACACCCCAGAAGTTAATATTGACAATCCACTCCAGTTCTTCATAGCTTGCGCCTTCAACGGTCGTGCCCAATGCCACACCCGCATTGTTAAAAATCATATTCACCGAACCATGATCTTTAACCGTCTGTGCTGCCCATGCTTTCATTGCTGCAAGGTCTGACACATCGAGTTTTTGCGTCGTTACACGTACATTGCTGGCTTTAACCAATTCAACGGTTGCCGCTAGACCCTGTTCATTCACATCGCTTAAAGACAGATGGCAGCCTTGTTTAGCCAAAAGCACAGCCAATTGCTGACCAATACCTGAACCTGCACCTGTAATGGCAGCCACTTTATTTTTGAAGTTTTTCATTGTGATTCCTTATTCCTTTATGCTGCCGCTTGGCTTTATCACAGCGTGATCTCATTTGCCAATGTGTGCAGTTCGTCGACTTAATATAGTTTTGACAATACATATTGTCAATGTCATCTTAGGACGTGCTAAGCTGTTGAAATCGCCAATGCTTAAACATAGGTTTAAACTGAAATTATTGCTAAAATAAGACAAAATTCTGCTTTAGTTCAGCGTATATTTTCATGACAGATGCAACAAATCACACAGAACAACAACAGGCAAAAAATGTGAAGGAACGTCAATTTAAAGGGCTTTCTCTCAGTGAACGTAAGCAAGCGCGACGTGAAAAACTGATTGAAGCCGGTATAGAAGCCTATGGTACACATGGCTTTTTTTCCGTGACCGTGAAAGATATTTGTTTGGAAGCCAAGCTGACCGAACGCTATTTTTACGAATCATTTAAGAAAAGTGAGCAACTGTTCCAGACCATCTTTTTAAAATTAATCGATGAACTGCAACAAAACGTGATGCAAGCCATCATGCAAGCATCAACCGATTCTAAAAAAATGATTGAAGCAGGTTTAACCGCCCTATTGTTAACCTTAAAAAATAATCCTCGCATGGCGCGCATCATTTATATCGATGCCATGTTGGTACAAGAGCTACATAACCAAGCCACGATTCATGAAACCATGATGCGCTTTGACCGTATGATTCATGCCTTTGTCATGCTCATGATGCCAAATATTGATCGTTCAGAACGCGAAATTTCAATGGTCGCAACAGGTCTCAATGGTTATGTCACCCAAATCGCGATTCGCTGGGTCATGAGTGGTTATAAACAGCCGATTGATGAAGTTTTATCGTCATGTAGCGTGGTCTTTTTGGCCTTGTTGGATGCTTTTTATGAAAAACCCAGGAAATAAATTTTGTCCTCAACATTGATCTTTACAATTTTTTGAATGATTTTTTTGTGACAACAGCATGATGCAAAGCCCATGTTGTTGAATATTTCAGGATTTAAATTGTCACAATTTCTTTCTAAACCCCAATGAAAGATCATTTTTGCAATGATACTGTCATAATTAATCTTTGTAATAAGCCTGTCATAAATATAAAACGGTCTACCGTTTACATAAAATAGGGTATTGCGCTGTGAAAGATGACTATATTTTAATCGTCGACGACGAACTCCCGATTCGGGAAATGATCCATACTTCACTGGATATGGCTGGTTTTCAATGTCAGCAAGCTGAAGATGCCAAACAAGCGCACCAAATGATTGTGGATCAGCGTCCTGCACTGATTTTATTAGATTGGATGATGCCTGGTGGCGTGAGTGGTGTAGACCTATGTCGTCGTTTAAAACGCGATGAAAATTTGTCAGAAATTCCAGTCATCATGCTCACTGCTCGCGGTGAAGAAGACCATAAAGTCCAAGGTCTAGACGCAGGCGCAGATGACTACATGACCAAACCCTTTTCCACCCGTGAGTTGGTGTCACGCATTAAAGCGGTGCTGCGTCGCTCAAATGCATTGGGTGGTGAAAAAACCATTGATGCCAATGGTTTAATCCTCGATCCAGTCAGCCAACGTGTCAGCTTTGGTAACACCATTTTAGATATGGGACCGACTGAATATCGTCTACTGGCCTTCTTCATGACTCATCCTGAACGTGCCTATACCCGTGCTCAATTATTAGATCAGGTTTGGGGTGGAAACGTGTATATTGAGGACCGTACCATTGACGTGCATATTCGTCGTTTGCGTAAAGTTCTTGAACCTTTCCAAGCCGATCGTTATGTCCAAACTGTTCGTGGTACAGGTTACCGTTTCTCTACCCGTGCAGACGCTGTGATGGGTTAGTCATTTTAGGTCTTTAATTTTCTATGTACGAACCGTATCCCGTCCCTGAACTTGCCAGTGAACATAAAAAATTCCGTTACAGCAGTTTATGGACTTTTGCCAAGCAGGATTTGAGACTTCTGGCATTTTTCCTACTCATTGCGGCACTCATCGGCTTTGGTATCGGGTACTTATGGATCTGCATCTTAATCGCCTTTGCAGTGTTCTTTGCATTGCAAATGCGTTCGCTGTACTTGGTCAACGAATGGATTTCAAATCGTCCCTATGATGTCCCGCCAAATTTAGACGGTATTTGGGGGGCTTTGCTCTTTAATGTATACCGTGCGCAGCGTCAAGAACGCATTGTACAAGCTGAAATGGTTGGTCTGATCGACCGCGCTCAATCTTCCTTGGTGGCACTTGCTGAAGCGGTGGTATTGATTGATGAATTACACCAAATCGAATGGTGGAACCCTGCCGCAGAAAAGCTTTTGGGGATTCAACAGCTCGATCAAGGGCGCAATATTTTAAGTATTTTAAGACAGCCCAGTTTTATCGAATACTTTACCAATATCGATTTAGCCCCCGATGGTTTAAAAATGAAATCATCGGTACTTGAAGACCATTATGTACAAGTCAAATTAACCCGTTTTGGTCGCGAAAGTCGTTTATTGGTGGCTTATGACGTCACGCGCATGCATAACCTTGAGCAAATGCGTAAAGACTTTGTCGATAATATTTCACATGAGCTACGCACACCACTTACGGTTTTAAGTGGCTATATCGAAACCTTTACCGATCAGGAAGATTTAAATCCACGCTGGAAACGCGCATTCGATCAAATGCAGTCTCAAACCCGCCGTATGAATGCTTTGGTTAATGACTTGTTATTATTATCTCGTCTGGAAAATGATAAAAAAGTTGCTAAAAATCAAATCATTGAAATGCCCAGCCTAATGAACCAACTATATGACGATGCACATGCTTACAATGTGGATTATGGACATACACTGAATCTCGAGATTGATAGTCACTGTGACCTAATCGGATCAGATATGGAATTGGCGAGTGCCTTTAGTAACCTCATCACCAATGCGATTAAATACACCCCGAAAGGCGGTACTGTGACCATTGGTTGGCATGATGATGGTACGCATGGTTATTTTACCGTTGAAGATACGGGTATCGGGATTGACCCGAAACACTTACCCCGTTTAACGGAACGGTTTTACCGTGTGGATAGCGCCCGTAGCCGCCAAACGGGGGGCACAGGTTTAGGTCTTGCCATTGTAAAACACGTTTTAATGCAACATCAGGCACACCTTGAAATTGAGTCCAAAGAAAATCGTGGCTCACTGTTTAAGGTGGTCTTCCCTAAAGAACGCTTGTATCATGTGAGCTAAGCAGAATCATCCTGCCGGTCTTGCTGTGCTTCCAACTGTTGTTCTTGTTGTTTGGCACGGCGATATGCAGGACGCTGTTGCATCCGTTGTAAGAAAGCCTGAATTTGTGGATATCGCCCTTGCGTTCGGGTCATGACGGCTTCTAATGGAAACGTCATCTGAATATCCGCAAAGCTAAACGGTCCCGCAAAATATTCATTTTCCGCTAAATGGTTTTCTAAAAACTCGATATGTTCTTTTAAGCGAGGTCGTACAAAACCTTTTTTGACCCCATCACAAATGCGATTAGCTACGGGTTTGATGACCCAAGGTACATGGCGTGGCACATTGCTCATGACCAACTGCATCACCAACAACGGCATTAGAGAACCTTCGGCATAATGCATCCAAAAGCGATATTGTTGTTTTGAATGTTCCGCCTTGGCTGCAAAAAAATCATGGCGATCATACTTCTCTTGTAAATACTCCAAGATCGCTGCAGATTCTACCAAGACCAGTCCATCATCCTGCAATATGGGCGACTTCCCTAAAGGATGGATGACTTTAAGCTCAGGGGGAGCAGACAAATTTGGCTGGCGCAGATAAAACTGAACCTGATAATCCAGTCCTAATTCCTGCATTGCCCATAAAATACGAAATGAACGAGATTTTTCTAGATGATGTAGCACCCGCATGGGTTCATCTCCTATATGAAGTCTAAAATTTTCTTATTTCTAGCAAGCCATTATTATTTTGAAGTACTTAAATCATAAAAAGTGTCAGATCACTGCTTAGGGCTATATCAAAACTAAATTTTGCACAGTACAGCAGCGACCTGCTTTTAAATTAAACTAGAGTGGTTTTAATGTCTACACTGCGCAATAAAGTTTTTGTCACTGGAGTTTTTTCACAAATGGACAAGATCTTTTGCTCTAATTCTGCATCCAAGGATGTTTGAAAATGCAGGCGTCGCTCAACCCATTCAGCACCTTCACGGTTCGCACAAAAGTCTGCCTCAACACGAAACTCCCCCAATTGGATTTGTTTATGTGCTGCATACATGCGCAAGGTAATCATGGTGCATGAAATTAAGGAGGCACACAGTAAATCATACGGTGCTAAACCTTAATCCCCGCCACCAAATGATTCGGGCTTATCGGTAATAAGTTGATGTTTTCCACTCTGAACTTCACCTGACCACGGTGCTTCTAAGGTATTTACTGTTGCCGTTGCGACGATACCCATAATGACTCCCTCTTGGTTATGCCGCACCATGTTCACCACGGGTACGGCTGTTCATTTTTATTCTCAAGTTAACGTGATGGACGCATTTTATCAGGGAAAGCCGGTGCTTCTAGTCGTGGACCATCATAGTCTGGAATAGAGCCAAAACGTTCGTCCTGATTAATCCACTGCTCACGGGCAATATTCAATTCTTCTTGTGTGCGCCCCACAAAATTCCACCACAGCAGAATCGGTGATTCAAAAGGTTCGCCTCCTAATAATAAAACACGGCCACCTGCATGTAGGTCAATTTTGACTTGGGTTAAGCCCGGCTCAAGTACCACCATATTGTCTTCATTTAGCTCGTGACCATTGATACTGGCAGTCCCTTCGAGGGCCATAAAGCCATATTCAAATTTTGGATTGAGCGGCAAGACGGTACTTTGGCTTTCCGAACTACGCAGATCGACCCCCAATAATTCACTATGTACTTTTACCGGCGATTTAGTCTGTAAAAATTCACCCACCAAGACCGTCAATTCAATCCCGTCTTGTGTCACCACAGGCAACTCTGGGTAATGGTCAAACTGGGGCGCCATATTGATTTTGTCATCTGGCAATGCAATCCAAAGCTGCGCAGCATGCATTTGCGTTTCAGACTCTGGAGCAACCTCAGTATGCGAAATACCATAACCCGCCGTCATGAGATTGACTTGTTTGGGCTGGATTAACTGATGTGTGCCCAAACTGTCGGTATGCATCATGGTGCCATCAATCATCCATGTAAATGTTTGCAAACCAATATGTGGATGCGGCCCAACATCTAAGCCATCACCTTGAGGAAAATGCACTGGACCAGCATGATCAAGGAAACACCATGCACCAATCATTCGTTTATGACGACTTGGTAAAGCTCGTTTAATCACTGTGCCTTGACCAATTTCAGCACGGCGCAGTGGAAATTCTTGAATGAACTGATTGACGTATTTTTCACAATCGTCGGAATGAGATATTTCTGTGTAATTGGTATTGGTCATATTCTTACCCTAAATTTGGCTAAGCCGATGCAAGGACTATCGGCTAGAGCTATGCATTTTTTCCATTATATCTGCATTAACTCAATCTTCTTCAGCTGTCATTAATACGCTGAATCACAGAGATAGGACAATCGTTTTTTTGTTGCCTAATATGACATACAGCATAACAGTTTTCGATGCTTATTTAGACAACATCCAATGCGAAATTACTTGTTCAAATCACGTGAAATGTAAATTTAAGTAACATAAATTAACACTCACTTTTGACCAAACAATACCAAATAATTCACAAATCATTGAAATAACGTGTTTAATTTTAAACAAAAATGATATAGATTATTTGAGTTACATAAAATTACATACAAACCATGCTCACCCGTCGGTAATCTTGCATGATCAATGAGTATAAGAAAGAATCACGTGCACTGATCCAAAAAGCCTTGAAAGGAACCGTTGTTCGCGTTCCTGCTCAATTTCGTCAAGAATTTTTCCACTACCATCGTCGTCAACTTTTTAAATTCTTTTTCCAAGTCAACATCGTTGCACAATTGGCCTATCTCTCTTATGCCATAGCGGATTGGTTTATGTTGCCCGATGTGGGTTTGCTCGCGATAGGCTTAAAAACGGCCTATACCTTACTGATGATGGGCATCACATGGGTCATTTATACATATAGCAAGAGCATTTTACTCTTTGACTTGATGCTTCCCCTATCGATCGTTGGCGCTTCTGCCCTGTGGTTTAGCCTACTCAATTTATCCAATAGCCCCGATGTGCCGATCTATTTATATGCATCTTTGGTTTTTATTGTGTTAGCCAATTTATGTGTGCAAATCCGCTTTAAGGCTGCTGTGCTCATTTCTCTATGTATCAGTCTAATTTTACTGATTGGGGTGTATTTCGCCATTTCTGGCAATATCCATCAACTGCAACTGTTTATATTGATCTATTCGCCCGTATTGTTATTTAGTTTGTATATCAGTTGGAATTCAACACAAAAATCCAGAATTGTGTTTTTACACAGTAAACTCGATCAGTTGAACCGAGAAGCGCTCAATATTATGGCGCATACCGACGTGCTGACCGGCTTAAACAATCGACGTCAATTTATTCAACTTGCCAATTATCATATTCAGCATCAGTCCAAACCGTTACAGCCACTTTCATTACTGATTTTTGATGTCGACAAATTTAAAAATATTAATGATCAGTTTGGGCACTATATTGGTGATCATGTTTTACAACAAATTGCCGAAACGTGCCGACATACTTTACGTAGCCAAGACATCATTGCCCGCTTCGGTGGTGAAGAATTTATTATCCTTTTACCGCAGACACACCTGCGTCAGGCTCAAGATATTGCCGAACGTCTGCGACGGGCAATAGCCGATGATTATTTAGAACTTGATACACTACAAAAACTTAAATTTACCGTTTCAATTGGTGTTGCCGAATTTGGTCAAAAAAACCGAGATTTACAAAGTGTAATTCGCATGGCCGATCAGGCACTTTACCAAGCAAAATCTGCAGGAAGAAATCAAATATCAACTTATAAAACAGCAAGTTAATAATATATTTTGTAACATTCAACAGACGATTTTTTATCATTCATTCGAAAAATCCCAAGTTTCAGGTAGATATTTTTGTATGTTTTTTATTCATAATTTTCCTAAGCCATTTATGGAGAAGGGACATGTCTGTTGATGTACGAATGAGTTCTCGGACTAATTCGTCTGCTCAGGAAGTTCGTAAAAATCATAATCATACTTTGAAACTTTCTGAGTGTGATCTTGCCAATCGTGCCGAGATTGAACAAGCCATTGCAGATCCTTTTGCACGTATTCCTACGCAGTTTAGAAACTATTTTCTACAACATCAGTATGCCCATCAGTTACCTTATTTACGTCAAGTGAATTACATGGCGCAGATTACGTTTCTTCTTTATTTCTTTGCTGACATTTTTATTATCCCTGACATGTTCTTTTGGTCAGGTCTTTCTCGAGTGGCCATGATTATTGCTGCCCTATTGGTCAGCTTCTATCTGTTTAAATACAAAAAAGATATTCGTGTGCTCGACATGATCTTACCGATTGGGACAGTCTGCAGTACCGCGATTTGGATTGGCTTATTACTGGCTTCAAATAGCCCAATGGTCTCGTCCTATATCTATGGTGCGTCGATCTTTATTTTAATTGCCAATGTCTGCGTACAAACACAATTTAAGCCAGCCTTGTATTGTTCGGGCCTCATTTCGCTATTGGTGTATTTTGCGGTGAGTCAGCTTTTATCATGGCAAGAAGCACTGATTTTTGTGGTGGTGTCTATTCCTGTTTGGATGATCAGCCTGCATATGAGTTGGAACAATACACTCAATGCACGTCGTCATTTTTTACGTACCCTACTTGACGACTGGAATATGCATACACTGAAAAATTTAGCGCATACAGATGAGCTCACCCAGTTATACAACCGTCGTCAGTTTGTTCAGTTGGCTGAGCACCGTATCCATGAATGGCCAACGCCTGCAAGTACTTGCTTATTGATGTTTGATGTCGATCATTTTAAACATATTAATGATAATTACGGGCATGATGTTGGTGACCAAGTACTGCAATGTATCGCTGAAACCACCCGCAAAGAAATGCGCCAAAAAGATGTCTTGGCTCGCTTTGGTGGTGAAGAATTTATTGTGCTGCTGTCGGAAACGCAAATACAGGATGCAATGTTAATCGCAGAACGTATTCGTTTAACGCTTCAAAATCAATCATTGCTAAATGTCGCAAATCACCCGATCCAATTTACCGTCTCCATTGGTGTTTCACAGCTTAAATCACATAAACAAAATTTAACTGAACTGATTAAGCAAGCTGATATTGCACTATATCAGGCAAAAGAAAATGGCCGTAACCGTGTAGAGCGATATGATTCAAGCATGAAACCCGAACGTAAATCGACGAAGTCATGGCAAAGCTTTACCCATAAAGCGAAGCCTAAAGCTGAACCGAATAATGAAAGCGATAGTAGTTGGTCAATTGTTTATAAATAGAATGTTGAGATATAAAAAAGGACGCCGAGGCGTCCTTTTTTATTAGAAATATCTAGGTTTCCCTAAATAGCCTCAAGCATAGCTTTCGGCGTAATTTAGGCAAGAAACGTTGTTTCTTGAAATCCAAAACTGCCGCGAGCATAGCTCTTGGCGTAATTTAGGCAAGAAGCTTCGCTTCTTGAAATCCCTCACTGCCGCGAGCGTAGCTCTTGGCGTAAAACTGGCACGAAGCAGTGCTTCGTGAAACCCCAGTTTTACTCCCATTCAATCGTTGCTGGTGGTTTAGACGATACGTCATAAACAACACGAGAAACTTCAGCAATTTCGTTCATGATACGTGTAGAAATCTTGTCTACAAGATCATAAGGAAGGTGTGCAAAACGTGCAGTCATAAAGTCCACAGTTTCTACAGCACGAAGCGCGATTACCCATGCATAACGACGGCCATCACCTACGACACCCACAGATTTCACAGGTTGGAATACGGCAAATGCTTGTGCAGTTTTGTCATACCAGCCGCTTGCGCGAAGTTCTTGCATGAAGATGTCATCTGCTAGACGAAGGATGTCAGCATATTCTTTTTTCACTTCACCAAGAATACGTACACCTAGACCTGGACCTGGGAATGGATGACGGTAAAGCATTTCAAATGGAAGACCAAGTGTTGTACCTAAACGGCGAACTTCATCTTTGAACAAATCACGGATTGGCTCAACCAATTCGAATGCTAAATCTTCTGGTAAACCACCCACGTTGTGGTGTGATTTAATCACGTGCGCTTTACCTTGTTTGCTTGCCGCAGATTCAATTACGTCTGGGTAAATGGTACCTTGAGCAAGGAAGTTCACACCGTCAAGCTTACGTGCTTCTTCAGCAAACACTTCAATGAATTCACGACCGATAATTTTACGTTTTTTCTCTGGATCAACTTCACCAGCAAGTGCTGTTAAGAAGCGATTTTCAGCGTCGGCACGAATCACGCGGATACCCATGTTTTTCGCAAACATGTCCATCACTTGCTCGCCTTCGTTCAAACGAAGTAAACCGTTATCTACAAATACGCAAGTCAATTGGTCGCCAATCGCACGGTGTAAAAGTGCAGCTACAACCGATGAATCGACACCGCCTGAAAGACCCAATAGAACTTTTTGATCACCAATTTGCTCACGAAGTTGTTCTACGCGAAGATCGATGATGTTTTCTGAGTTCCACAAGTTACGGCAACCACATACGCCATGTACGAAGTTAGACAATAACTCAGCACCTTTC
This sequence comes from Acinetobacter sp. YH16040_T, assembly GCF_024605785.1. Lineage (NCBI taxonomy): Bacteria > Pseudomonadati > Pseudomonadota > Gammaproteobacteria > Moraxellales > Moraxellaceae > Acinetobacter > Acinetobacter sp. YH16040_T. The sequence continues at coordinate 3,287,372 of NZ_CP094541.1, forward strand.
GCAGTGTGTGTCACTTCTGGGTGGAATTGGATACCGTAGAAACGACGTTTTTCATCAGAAACCATCGCTACTGGGCAGCTTGGTGTGCTTGCAGTGATTTGGAAACCTTCAGGAATTTGAGTCACTTTATCGCCATGACTCATCCACACTTTTAATTGGTCTTTGGTATCTTCAAGATCACCAATTAAAGCATCACGGACTTTAATATCAACTTCTGCATAACCAAATTCATGCACAGTACCTGGCTCAACTTTACCGCCAAGCTGTTCTGACATGGTTTGTAGACCATAGCAAATACCTAAAACAGGTACACCAAGTTCAAATACAACTTGTGGTGCGCGCGGACTACCTTCTTCATGAACACTTTCTGGACCACCTGAAAGAATGATCCCGTTTGGGTTAAATGCACGAATGTCTTCTTCAGACATATCAAATGCGTACATTTCTGAATAAACACCAGCTTCACGTACACGACGTGCAATAAGCTGACTATATTGAGAACCGAAATCCAAAATCAGGATACGGTCTTCAGTAATTTGGGTATTGGTAGTCATGGCAAACAACTATGCAGGCAACGAATATAAGCGCCGTATTCTAACATTTTTCTTGGACTTTCGCACACTATTCGGACAGGGGCAAAAATCCCAAGCTAAACGGTGTTTTTTACAACACATTTCAGGACTTTACCCATCCGCTTTCAATCAGCCGTAGACATGAAAAAAGCGGCAGAACACCGCTTTGATGGATGCTCGGACTCATGACCACTTTATTTTGATTTTTCAATCCAATGATCAAAACTAAATTGACCAGCACCATGCAGCATGAGAAATAATAAGCCGCCAGACATCGCCAAGTTTTTCATAAAGTTAATGCCATCTTCAGCACCACCATGGAATAAAAATGCAGTGATTAAACTAAATACGGTTAGACCCAATGCCGCAAAACGTGCTTGAAAACCAAACAATAAAGCTAAGCCACCACCCAACTCAACTAAAATGGTGATCGGAAGTAGCCCTGCCGGTACACCCATTGACTCCATATAACCTGCGGTTGCAGTGTAAGCCGTAATTTTGCCCCAACCTGCCACAATAAAAATATAAGACATCAAAATACGTGCAACGAGACTGACTACCGAATTGATTTGCGGCTGTTGACTCAGATTTTTCACCATCAAATTTGGATTAAACATACTGAAACCTATTTTTAATACTGTTCAAAAGATGTGCTTAGATTAGGTCGTTTCTTATTCTCTTTAAATATGCTTTTATAATACTCATCATTTCATATATAGAACGATTTTATTGATAATTAATTACGTTTTAATACTGACTTTGCTGCCCCAGACTGATAGCATCAGACCACTATTTTACGCATATACGCCCCATGGAACTGATTGATTTTATACTACATGTTGATGACCATTTACTCGAGTTCATTACCAATTATGGCGTATGGATTTATGCAATTCTGTTCCTGATTATTTTTGTTGAAACCGGTTTAGTGGTCATGCCCTTTTTACCGGGCGATAGTTTACTTTTTGCTGCGGGCGCCTTAGCTGCCTCTACCGGAGCAATGGACCCTTGGGCACTCATTGCCTTGTTATTTATAGCCGCCGTTTTAGGCGATACGCTGAACTATCATATTGGTAAATATATTGGCCCGCATGTCTTTGAACTTGATTCCCGCTTTATTAACCGCCAACATTTAGTCAACACACAAAAGTTTTTTGAAAAGCATGGTGGTAAAACCATTATTTTTGCCCGCTTTATTCCTTTTGCACGAACCTTCGCGCCTTTTGTCGCAGGTGCAGGCAGCATGAACTACAAGTACTTCCTGACTTTTAACATGATTGGTGCGATTTGCTGGGTTGGCTCATTTATCACTTTGGGTTATTTATTTGGCAATATGCCAATCGTGAAAGATAACTTCACCCATCTGATCTTCGGCATCATTATTATTAGTGTTTTACCGGGTGTGATTGGTTTTATTCGAGCAAAATTAAAAAAGTAAACTGATATGGTGAACGCCTTTAAGCAAAAAAGCGTAAAACCACAGGGAACATACATAAAATCAGCATCAGGGCCGATCCTTTATATAGAAGATCGGCCTTAATTTTTTGAGTCTTACCCGCCAAAATCGTCCGGCCAAATGACATCCAAAACAACGCAACAGGCAGCAAAACCACGCTAAATACAGCGAAAACCAAAATAAAATTTAATGGGCTTGCCCAAGTTTCAATCGGGAAAATACCTGCAGCAAAAAGCAACGCTTTCGGATTTTTTAATGAGGAAATGAATAATTCACGTGGTTGAATTGAAGGATGTTTTTGATTGTACTGGTGTAAATGCGTCGATTTCCACAAATGAAAAGCCAACCATAAAACATAGGCAATACTGAGAAAATGTAGCAAGTGAATTAAATTCGGCCACACTGGAGCGCTTAAATGAATAATCAACGCCCACAAATTTATGGCATAGAAATAGCCCAATAATTCTGCAGGAATCAGCATGCACGTCTTTGCAATGCCTTGTTGATGTGCAGAGCTTGCCATTAGTGCATTGCTAGGTCCCGGCGTCATCATCACCGCAATCATTGCCAATACAAAAAGCCAACTCTCAATCATAAATACCCAGACAATGTTTCAAAGCGCACACCTTAGCCGAAATGAATTTAAAAAAACAAGTACGCACTAGGTCAGTTTTATCCTTGTACAAGTCAATGCACTCACGCTGAATGTTCAATACCAGAAGGAGGTATTGAAATACACCAATAATATTTAATTTAATTTTTTCATAGATTTAAATATTTTATTGGCTCTAAATAGTGCAGTTTATTTGGCTCAAAAAAAATGCCAATAGACGCCTCGCCTACTGACAAATTTTATTACACTTTTCTCATAGCACAGGCCTGAGCCCCTGCTCATGATCCGTTTATGATTTTGCTGCGGTAGCCAAATTTGCGCGAACGATAATCGGACAACCTTTAAATTTTGCTGCCTGTACAATCGCTTCTTGCTCACCTAGAACGCGTGAAAGCTCGGTACGTTTGGTATTTGAAGATTGTCCCATATTGACCGAAATACTCGGACCAATTCCCCAACCTCCACGGCTGCCCCAGCCACCACCGAGGCCAACACCGACACCAACGCCTGTGCGCTTCGGTGTTTCTACACCATTTTGAATATAGTCGTGGATTCGGTTGTATTCGCTTTGCAATTGTTGGCAACTCAAAGACTGATACTGTGTAGGTGAAACATAGCTTGGTTTAGGCGTACTTGCACATGCACCCAATACAACAGCAGTGAAAGCAACTAGACCACATTTAAGTGCATTCATACTTTTCTCGATACTACTTTTGCTCAATTTCATTGAACAATGATTGATAGGCTTGCGTCAATTTATGATCTGCAGCCAAATGGATTAAAGGTTGATTTTTATGATGCGATTCTTTCATCAGCACTGAAGGCGGTAACATGCTGTCCAATACAGGAAGACCTTCATCTTTGAGTTGTTGTACAACTTCACGCGGCAACTTCGCCTGTGCCTGAAATTGATTGACCACAATGCCTTCAATTTCTAAATGATCATTATGATCATCCTGCGTTTCTAACACATTTTCGATCAGGGTCTGTAAGGCACGTTTTGAAAACACATCGCAGTCAAATGGAATCAGCACGCGATCTGCCGCAATCAACGCAGATAAGGTAAAAAAGTTAAAGGCCGGCGGTGTATCAATAAACACTCGATCATATTGACCGCTCATCTGCTGCAAAGCATCGCGGAGTTTGTAAATTTTATGCTTAGATTCTAAGGCATGTGCCAACGCGCCTAAATTTGGACTGGCAGGAATCACATCTAAGCGTGGATAAGGTGATGCATGCACATAGCTTTCCAAACCTTTGGCACGACCTTTCAAAATCGAACCGATGGCATTTCCCAACAAACCTTTACTTTGTTGTGTCCCCAAGACTTCTTCAAAATAATTTTCAATATTGGGTTCAAGTGCAGGCTTATCTGCCGAATACGTCGCATCATCCCCCAACAAATATTGACTTGAATTGGCTTGAGGGTCGAGGTCAATCACCAAAGTTTTTAAACCTTGGTGCGCGCTTATCGCAGCTAAATTGACCGTAATACTCGATTTCCCCACACCACCTTTTTGGTTAAATACCACACGCGTACGCATTCAAAACCCTCTAATCTTTGTTTTTTTACTCAAGCCTTGAAATCGGCCATGTGGATAAGCCATTTATCCAAAAACTGGTTTAATTATAACCAATGTCATGATGAAAATAAGTGCAACAGCTGCAATAAATAAGCCCGCACGGCGCTGAACCAATAAAACACTGTCATCTTTTTTATACGCTTTAGATAAAGAAGACAGCAACGCTAGAAATAGTACAACTTTGGCATAGAACCATGGCTGCACATCAAAGTTCTTCATAAACAATAAGATAATTCCCGTCACGGCAATTAAAGCCATTGAGCCATGTTGCAATGCAACAAAAAACTTACGACCTGATGGATTCGGTAAATTGCCCTGCGTCCCTTTAAACAGCGTAAAAGCACGAATGAAAATGGCAGCACAGCCTAAAGCCACGCCACACATATGAATGATTTTAATGATTAATTGCGTTTCCATGGTTTACCTTAAGATGACTTAGGTGCATGCGCACATTCAGGGCTAGTGATGTCTTGACCTTTCCATTCTTCGGGTAAAAACGCATGAATGGCCAAGGCATGAATTTGCCCCGGACTGAGTAAATCACCTGCTGCGGCATAGACTTTTTGATGACGTTGCACCAAACGTAAACCTGCAAAAGCCTCACTCACGATCACCGCTTTAAAATGCGACTCTTTACCTGGGAAATAACCACCATGACCTGCGGACTCATTCACCACTTCAAGATGTGTAGGCGCTAATGTCTGTAGACGCTCAATTAATTGCTGTTCTAAACTCAAAACGGCTCTCCCAAATTCAAAAAAGGTTCAACTGGTCTTAGTATAGCCTGTATTTGTTGAAGTTCTTGTGTCGCAAAGTTGCTGAAACCGCCTGAATTGCATGATTTCATCAAAATGGAAGCCTTCGACCTGCAAAAATCTTCCAATTTTCAAACAAATTGTTTTTATTTTATGCAAACGATGCACAGATTTTCATAAAGTTATTGACCTGAAAAATCCTTAATGTATTATACGTGGCTATGCGGGAATAGCTCAGTTGGTAGAGCATAACCTTGCCAAGGTTGGGGTCGGGAGTTCGAGTCTCCTTTCCCGCTCAAAATTTTTTCATTCGGTTTTTTATTTAAAAAATTGGATAGACTCCGCGGGAATAGCTCAGTTGGTAGAGCATAACCTTGCCAAGGTTGGGGTCGGGAGTTCGAGTCTCCTTTCCCGCTCCAAATTTTTTTCGATTCAGTTTTTTAGTAAAAAAACAGGATAGACTCCGCGGGAATAGCTCAGTTGGTAGAGCATAACCTTGCCAAGGTTGGGGTCGGGAGTTCGAGTCTCCTTTCCCGCTCCAAATTCAAAAAGCCCTCATCGAAAGATGGGGGCTTTTTTATCTATCGCTTACACCAATCAAAATCAATCTATATTTATTCAGTATGTGGAACATGGTTTGAGTCAGGTTCCACAAATATGAATAAAAATTAAAATTGCGTTAATAGGTCACACGGACATAATCACGATATTCAGGTTTCCAGAAATTCGCTTCAATCGCATGTTCGAGCACTTCAATGCTGACATTTGGCGCAACACCATCAGCAATCGCAGCTAATGCCACTTTCAATGCGATTTTCTTCGAAATATCCTGTAAATAATCCAAACTTGGCAATAAATCGGCATTTGGATCTGCCAATTTTGGTGAACAGTCTGCCAACGCCGTACTCGATGCCATCAGCATATTTTCCGTCACACGTTTCGCCCCAGATGCAATCACACCCAGTCCAATCCCCGGGAAAATATAGGAGTTATTGCACTGTGAAATATGATGAATCTTGCCGTGATAATTCACTGGTGCAAATGGACTACCAGTCGCAATCAGAGCCTTACCTTTGGTCCACTCGATAATATCTGCAGGCACCGCTTCGACACGCGATGTTGGATTAGACAGTGGCAACACAATAGGCTGTTCACAATTCGCAGCCATCGTTTCAATGACCTCTTGGCTAAACAGTCCCGGTTGTCCCGAAACCCCAATCAATACAGTCGGTTTGGCATGTGTAACTACATCCAAGAGTGAAATAACCGAATCTGCATTTGCCCAATGAGCAACGTTATCTGGTGCTTGTGCAAGTTTGCGTTGGAAATCTAAAAGATTCGGCTGATTTTCAGTAATTAAACCAAAGCGATCGACCATAAACACCCGCGCACGCGCTTGAGCATCGGTTAAACCTTCCGCCACCATTTGCTTGATGATCTGTTCTGCAATCCCACAACCTGCTGAACCCGCCCCTAAGAAGGTGACGATTTGATCTTTGAGCTGTTTACCTGCTGCGCGTGATGCTGCTATTAAACTTCCGACAGACACTGCTGCTGTCCCTTGAATATCGTCATTGAAGCAGCAAATTTTATCGCGATATTTTTCCAGTAAAGGCATCGCATTTTTTTGTGCAAAGTCTTCAAATTGAATCAGCGCTTTAGGCCAACGTTGTTGTATGGCTTTAATCACGTCATCGACAAATTGATAATATTCTTCACCGCTGATACGAGGCTGACTCCATCCCATATAAATCGGGTCATTCAACAGCTGTTGGTTATTGGTTCCGACATCTAAAGTAATCGGCAATGTATAAGCTGGACTGATCCCACCACATGCGGTGTACAGCGACAACTTACCAATTGGAATCCCCATCCCGCCAATGCCTTGGTCACCAAGTCCAAGAATACGTTCACCGTCCGTAATAACGATCACTTTCACGTTCTTTTTATTCACGTTATGAATAATTTGGTCAATATGATCACGGTCAGGATATGAAATAAAAATCCCACGATGACGACGGTAAATATCTGAAAAGCGCTGACAAGCTTCACCCACTGTTGGTGTATAGATGATCGGCATCATCTCACTAAGGTGGTTTTCAATTAAGTGATAGAACAATGTTTCATTGGTATCTTGAATATTGCGCAGGTAAATATGCTTATTGATATCACTATTAAATGCACAATATTGTTGATAAGAACGCTGACTTTGTTCTTCAATGCTTTCTGTTACGTGTGGAATCAAACCGTGTAAATTAAAGCTCTTACGTTCATCTTCATTAAACGCAGAACCTTTATTTAAAAGTGGGAGTTCTAAAAGTGTATTTCCGGCATAAGGAATATATAAAGGTCGTTTCGTTTTCAAATTTTCACTGGGCATTATTTAACTCGTTTAATTAATCTTTTGTTTCGCACTGCAAAAAGCGAAATGCACAAAAGTGACTATCTCGTTATTTGTTATAGCCTATCCTGATTCGAGCGCTTTGGGGCATTTAGTAAATTGATAGTAGTTTTAGTTAGATTTTATAATCTGATAACTCGATCATGCATCCAATCATCGCAACGCCTATTTTGGCTTAAACATATACGACTTTTAGCGAATTTTAGAAAATAGCAAAAATAATTAATGATTAAATTTCAGTCAATTAAATAAACTCAATACAAAGCCCTAAATTTGGTAGGTCTTTGGTAGGTGTGAATTTAAAACATCCCTCGCAATACTCAGTTTAGGTGAGTATCACCCATAACAAATGACAATGAATGGTAGAAGGAATCGCACCATGGCTTTTAAAAATATTGCAGATCAAACAAACGGTTTTTACATCCCTTGTGTTTCACTTTTTGGCCCCGGCTGTGCTAAAGAAATTGGTGCAAAAGCGCAAAATCTTGGCGCAAAGAAAGCGCTTATCGTGACCGATGCCGGTCTTTACAAATTTGGTGTGGCAGACACCATTGCCTCATATTTAACTGAAGCTGGCGTAGAAAGTCATATATTCCCGGGCGCAGAACCCAACCCAACTGACACCAACGTACATAGCGGTGTAGATGCCTACAATGACAATGGCTGTGATTTTATTGTCTCTCTCGGTGGCGGCTCTTCTCATGACTGTGCCAAAGGCATTGGCTTAGTCACTGCGGGTGGTGGCCATATTCGTGACTATGAAGGCATCGATAAAAGCACAGTCCCAATGACCCCGCTGATTGCGATTAATACCACCGCAGGTACGGCATCAGAAATGACCCGTTTCTGTATTATTACCAATACCGACACCCACGTTAAAATGGCGATTGTCGATTGGCGTTGTACCCCACTTATCGCTATTGATGACCCGAAACTGATGATTGCGAAACCTGCGGCGCTCACTGCAGCAACCGGTATGGATGCATTAACACATGCGGTCGAAGCTTATGTTTCTACAGCAGCCAATCCTATTACCGATGCTTGTGCTGAAAAGGCCATTGCAATGATCAGTGAATGGCTCAGCCCTGCCGTAGCCAATGGCGAAAACCTAGAAGCACGTGATGCGATGAGCTATGCACAGTACTTAGCAGGGATGGCATTTAACAATGCATCTTTAGGTTATGTTCACGCAATGGCACACCAACTGGGTGGCTTCTACAACTTGCCACATGGCGTATGTAATGCCGTGCTGCTACCACACGTTTGCGAATTTAACCTGATCGCCTGCCCTGACCGCTATGCACGTATCGCACAGCTCATGGGTGTGCCAACCGACGGTTTAACGGTGACTGAAGCGGCTTATGCAGCGATTGCAGCAATCCGTGAACTCTCTGCTTCGATTGGCATTCCATCGAGCCTTTCTGAACTTGGTGTGAAAGAACAAGACCTCAGCATCATGTCTGAAAATGCGCAAAAAGATGCCTGTATGCTCACCAACCCACGTAAAGCGAATCATGCTCAAGTGGTTGATATTTTCAAGGCAGCGCTTAAAGCCAATGCTTCTGTGGTCGACTTCAAAGCGGCTGTTTAAGTTAAGCCCTCAAAGGTCTTCATGTTTAAGTGACCTAAGTGCCTACATTACCCTTTGAGTCTGGTGATGTAGGCTCAACTGAATCCATTTCACTTTTTATTTCAGGGAAGCGACTCTAGATTGGTCGTTTTCATACTGAGGTCACTCTTTTTTAGTTCGCATAACAGCATCGATTATTCATTTGACAAAAGCTCATGGCTCATCAAGGATAAAGTATAATGTCCAATAATATTGATGAGTATAATAATGAGCCATTCACATATTCAGTATCAGCCTGACATTTTGGGCGCAGGCTATGAACAAGCCACGCTGACCTTCCCGGATGATTATGAAGGCCCAGTGGTTGCCACACTGGTTCGCAAAAAAGCCACAGCTCCCACCTCCAAAGCGGTGCTCTATATCCATGGCTTTATCGATTATTTTTTCCAAACTGAAATGGCCGAACGCTTCAATCAGCACGGTTTCGACTTTTATGCCTTAGATTTAAGAAAATATGGTCGCTCAATCCGCCCGCATCAAAAATACTATAATGTGCATGCACTGTCTGAATACGATGCCGAAATAGATCAAGCCCTAACGATCATTGCAGATGAAGGTCATGATGCCTTACTGCTTTGTGGTCATTCAACCGGTGGATTAACCACCACTTTGTATGCGGCACATCATCAAAATCATCCTTTAATTCAAGCCCTTTGGGTTAACAGCCCATTTTATGATTTCAACATGAATCCAGTGAAACGCGCACTGGGTATTCCACAGCTGAGTAAATTGGCAAAAACCTTTCCCAATTTAAAATTTCCGAGTGAACTGAATAAATGGTACACCGCCAGCTTACACCATGAACTCAAGGGTGAATGGGACTTCAATTTAGACTGGAAAAAGACCCGCTATCCAATGGTGTATTTAAGTTTCGTGCGGACAATTTATGAGGCTCAAAAAGAGATTCATCGAGGTATCAGCCTAGATGTACCGGTCTTGGTCATGCACTCGCATCAAACTAAAAATCCCAAAAAATGGGGTAAAGCAGCGCAGACCAGTGATGTGATTTTAGGTGTAAAAGACATCCAAAAATATGCCAAGAAAATTCAGGGCGATGTCACCATTCAAAGCATACACAATGGCTTGCATGATTTAGTGCTTTCGGAAAAAACCGCGCGTGAACAAGTCTATACCCAGCTCTTTGAATGGCTGGCCAATAAAGGCCTTTAATAGCCTGTATGATGTTGCGACTTACTGTTTTAATTTCAACAAGGTCTGATGTACGGGATGCGATCTCGGCATCAGCTCAATCAGGCGTTCAACCGCATCGATAGCTTCAGGGAAACGCGCGACATGTTTGAGTAGAACATCCGTTTCCTTGGCATTAAAAATCGCTTGGCTCAATCGTGACTCAAGACAATCACGCCATGCCCCTAAAAAAGGACTTTCGGTTTTGGCCAAGAAAACCCCTGAACATAGTTTCAACGCCGAATCGAGATAACCAGCATCTAAGGCTTGCTCGGCTTGCAAAAAATCGGCTTCGACTTGTGCCAATAGACGGTAAGGACGTGAGCCTAACATGCCGCCCAAAATATCGCGTAGCTGAGACATTTCTGCTTTTAAAGTCCCGACGCTCACCTTACGTTCACCATATAAGGCTTGATGCAAAGTATCTAAGGTCATGCCTTGCGGACATAGCGCCAAGATGGTCAAAATTTCAATTTGCCGTGGGGTCAGCACCATCACTTTGCCATTAAATAACACTTGCGGCACAGCAAAGGCCCGAATGTACAAATGCTGTTTTTGAAAATCGAGTAAAGCCGATTGAATAATCGAAGCGCAGCGTTCAGCCGCAAGTAGCCCTAAACTATTGTGGTTTTTCCACACGGTGGATAAATCAACCACGCCCAAAATTTGCTGCGTGTGTGGATCGATAATTGGTGCTGCATAGCAGACCCATTCATGTACAGACGGCATATAATGTTCATTTGAAAACACACAACTCGACTGTTGGGTTTTTAGAGACAACGCTAAAGCATTGGTTCCGACCAATTCTTCGCGCCATTGCCCACCTGCAATAAAATGCACACTTTCCGCAGCACTTTGCATTTGCCGACTCGACGCACTCCAAATAATCGTGCTACCCACATCACCCACGGCAAGTACCATCGACGACTGTTCGGCAATGTGTTTTAAATCTTCGGCACAATGTTGCAACGCATGATGCAATGCCGACTGTTGTTGACTTTGAGGGCTTAAATTTACCAAAGGCGCAGCACTCCGATTTTCCGGAATTTCCGCCTGCGCCGATCGCTGCCAAGAACTCGCAATGCTCTCATTCAATTGCGAAGTTTGCTGCTTTGACAGACTCATGCCCTGCCTTAACCGTTCGACATTCTGTCGTTTTTCAGATAAATCCTTCTGTATCATCATTCATTATTCTCACAACAATTCATGACTAAAAATCCGTTTCCTGGCTTTTGTTTTTAAGACTGAAAAAAAATATTGTAAACCTTCTTGTCTCCAACCTTTTTCCAACCTTATACAGGCTATGCTAATCAAATAATGTACAAAAGTACCTTATACCAAAGCTGTAGATTGCCACAGATGGGCAGCCCAACAAGATCATAATAAACAAGCAAAGGAAAATTCATATGCGTTATGTCGATCCTAATCAACCCGGTTCAAAAGTTCAGTTTAAAGCTCAGTATGAAAACCTGATTGGTGGCCAATGGGTCGCGCCAGTGAAAGGTGAATACTTTGAAAATATCTCCCCTGTAGACGGTAAAGTTTTTACCAAAGTGCCACGTTCTTCTGCTGAAGATATTGAATTGGCTTTGGATGCAGCGCATAAAGCCAAAGCCCAATGGAACGCCTCTTCCCCAACCACACGCTCAAATATTTTATTAAAAATTGCCGATCGACTTGAAGAAAACCTAGAGCTCCTTGCGGTCGCAGAAACCTGGGACAACGGTAAACCGATTCGTGAAACCTTAGCCGCTGATATTCCACTCTGTATCGATCACTTCCGTTATTTTGCCGGCTGTATCCGTGCCCAAGAAGGCGGCATTTCTGAAATTGATGAAAATACCATTGCTTACCATTTCCATGAGCCACTTGGTGTGGTCGGACAAATTATTCCGTGGAATTTCCCAATCTTAATGGCAGCTTGGAAACTAGCTCCAGCATTGGCTGCGGGTAACTGCATCGTGTTGAAACCTGCGGAGCAAACACCTGTCAGCATCTTGGTCTTGGCTGAACTCATTCAAGACCTACTCCCACCGGGCGTGCTGAATATTGTGAATGGTTATGGTGTTGAAGTCGGTCGTCCATTGGCGACCAATCCACGCATCTCAAAAATCGCCTTCACAGGTTCAACCGCTGTGGGTCAAATGATCATGCAATATGCCACTGAAAATATCATTCCTGTGACATTGGAACTCGGTGGTAAATCACCGAACATTTTCTTTGAAGACATCATGGACAAAGACGATGAATTCTTAGATAAAACGCTCGAAGGTTTTGCCATGTTTGCGCTGAACCAAGGTGAAATCTGTACCTGTCCTTCACGTGCATTGGTACAAGAAAGCATTGCTGATCGATTCTTGGAAATGGCAGTAGAACGTGTGAAACGTATTAAGACGGGTCATCCACTCGATACCGATACCATGATTGGTGCACAGGCATCGCAAGAGCAGCAAGACAAAATCTTGGGCTGTATCGCGACAGGTAAAAATGAAGGTGCACAGCTCATTACTGGTGGTGACCCACGAAATGAAGTCGGTACAGGTTTCTATATTGAACCAACCATTTTCAAAGGCACCAATGACATGAAGATTTTCCAAGAAGAAATCTTCGGCCCTGTGCTTTCAGTAGCAACCTTTAAAGACTTTGATGATGCCATTAAAATTGCCAATGACACGATTTATGGTCTAGGTGCAGGGGTTTGGTCGCGTTCAGCGCATACTTCATATCGTGCGGGTCGTGCTATTCAGGCAGGTCGTGTATGGACCAACTGTTATCATATCTACCCTGCACACGCAGCATTCGGTGGCTACAAAAAATCAGGGATCGGCCGGGAAAACCACAAAATGATGCTTGATCATTATCAACAAACCAAAAACTTGTTGGTGAGCTATAACACCAAACCAATGGGCTTCTTCTAAATCTTGATTTGATCCAGACCATAAAAAAGCGAACCGAGGTTCGCTTTTTTATTTCAATTTTTGAATGGATCTAGGCATGTATCACCAAGCGTTACTGCGCTTGTAACGCATCCTCTACGAAATGTAGATGATCCACACCCCAATACAGCTCATCATTCACAAACCAACTCGGTGCGCCAAAAACACCTCGTTCAATGGCTTCTTCGGTCACCACTTTCAGCTCAGATTTGACTTTTTCATCATCCAACCACTGTTTCACTTGTTCTGCATCTAACCCCAGTTCTTGCATGAGTTGAATGAAGATGGTGAGATCATTTAAATTACGGGGTTGCCCAAACATGGCATCAAAAATACCCGTCGCCACTTGTACGAAGTTTTCAGGCTGAAACAGCTGAACGGCTGTGAGTAAGCGCATCAATTGTAAGGTATTGATTGGAAAATAAGGATTCATCTGTACGGGTATCTGCCATAGCTTTGCCCAACGTTGAAGATCAATCATGGAATAACGTGCCTTCGCAGGTACCGCCATCGGGCTACTATTGCCTGTGGCTTTAAACACCCCACCGAGTAGCATCGGCTTCCAGATCAGCTCTGCTTGATACTGCTGTGCAATCTGTTGAATGCGATGAAAACCGATATAGCTATATGGGCTGCCGACATCAAAATAAAATTCAATGACTTTCATTTTTTCGTCCTTTTTTTGCTTATTTTCCTAATATTTTTAAATCAGTGCTTACCAGCGTTCCATCCACGGTCGCAGATCTAATTCATGCGTCCATGCATCTCGTGGTTGCTGTGAGAGATGCCAATAATTTTCTGCAATATGTACTGGATTTAAAATACCATCTTGCGCTTTTTTCACGTACAAATCGGGAAAAGTATCTTTAATAAAGTCGGTATCAATCGCCCCATCAACCACCACATGCGCCACATGAATATTTCTAGGCCCAAGTTCACGCGCCATGCTTTGTGCCAAGGCACGAAGCGCATGTTTTGCGCCAGCAAAAGCGGCAAAGCCTGCGGCACCACGAACCCCAGCCGTCGCACCCGTAAAAATAATTGTGCCAGATTCACGGCTCACCATGCGCTTCGCCACTTCCCGACCCGTTAAAAATGCCGAGAAACATGCCATTTCCCAAATCTTGAAATATTTACGTGCGGTTTCTTCCAAAATACTACAAGGGACGTTGGCACCAATATTAAAGACCATCACCTCAATCGGGCCAATATTTGATTCGATATGCTCGATGAGTTCAATCACTTGCTCTTCTTTTCGAGCATCAGAAGCAAAACCATAGGCTTTACCACCCAGTTGTTCAATCTCATCAATTAAAGGCTGTAATTTGTCTGCATTCCGACGTGTCATACAGGCAATATAACCCTCTCGCGCAAAACGCTTGGCAATTTCACCACCAGTTGCATCACCTGCACCAATCACTAAAGCGACTTTTGACGAAGTCCGATTGAGTTGTTGCATAGTCTCACTCCATTGCTGTTTTATTTTTATTCCATGCTCATTTTATTTAAGCGTCGGTTTTAAACCACACATTATTAAATAACGATCGTTACTATAACGAATACTATGTTATGGTTAATTTATCGTCAATCTTATTTTCAAGGGTGTTGCAGATGCGCTACAAACCCGAATACAAACAAAAAAAACGCCAAGAACTTTTAACCATCAGCGGACAAATTGCGAAAAAAGACGGCTTTGCCGCAACAGGTGTGGATGGTTTCATGAAAGCCGCCGGCGTCACCAGTGGCGCCTTTTACTCACATTTTTCGTCTAAACAAGAGCTACTTAAAGCCTTAATTGAACATGAGTTACAACACAGTTTTGATATGTGGCAAAACAATCCACATGATAATGCGCAAGATTGGATTGAATTTGAGCTTGACCGCTATTTAACCCCTGCACATGTTCAGCATCCCGAGCAAGGTTGTTCACTCCCCACGCTTGCGAGTGAAATAGCGCGTGCAGATGACACGATTAAACAGGCCTATGAAAAGGAATTACTGCGCGGTCATGCTTTATTTAGCGCACATTTGGCGAGTGAAGAAAAAGCTTGGGCCATCATCTGCCAACTTGCCGGTGCCATTTTAATTGCGCGTGCAGCCGCAGATCCACATTTGCAAAAAACTATTTTAAACGCCAATAAGATGATGATTCGGCAATATTTAGAGAGTCATGTGGCTGCATCAACGTGATTGATTTTTATGTGACAGTTCATGGAGTTAAAGACTGACAGTTTTCCGACAAACTGTTCATCTCTTTCATTTGAATTATTTAAAATCTGTATAAGCTTACCCATTTTTATGCTTTTCAAGTGTTTAAAGATTAAGCATAAATGGCACAATTCAAATAAAGTCCTCTTTTCAAGGTTCTGACGACTGTGTATAACAATGAGCCATTAAAGGAAAATGATAAGCATAGGCAAAGAACGCAAAAAAACGTTAGACTATGCAACAATCAATGCAAGTAAATGTCATTCGAGACAAAAAAAGGTGAAGATTGATGCCGCTCAATACTGTTGAAGAGCTTGTAGCTGATATTCGTGCAGGTAAAATGGTCATCCTCATGGATGATGAAGATCGTGAAAATGAAGGCGACCTTGTTATCGCTGCGACCCACGTACGCCCTGAAGATATCAACTTCATGATTACGCATGCGCGTGGTCTTGTGTGCTTAACGCTCAGTAAAGAGCGTTGCCAACAGTTAAATCTACCACTCATGGTTGATGCCAATGGTGCACAGCACGGTACCAACTTTACCTTGTCGATTGAAGCAGCAAATGGCATTTCAACAGGCATCTCACCTGCAGAACGTGCACACACCATTCAAACAGCGGTGGCTGCACATGCTAAACCGGCTGATATCGTACAGCCAGGCCATATTTTCCCGCTGATGGCACAGCCTGGTGGTGTCCTTCACCGTGCAGGTCATACTGAAGCCGGTTGTGATTTATCGCGTTTAGCAGGTCTTGAACCAGCTTCGGTGATTTGTGAAATCATCAATGAAGACGGCACCATGGCACGTCGCCCTGATCTTGAAGTTTTTGCTGAAAAGCATGGCTTAAAAATGGGGACGATTGCGGACTTAATTCACTACCGCATGACCAATGAGCAAACCGTTGAGCGCATTGATCAACAAACGTTAGATACTGAATATGGTACTTTTGAATTGTTCCGTTACCGTGAAATTGGTAACCCAGACATTCATTTGGCACTGGTTAAAGGCGAACCGAAACAAGGCGTAACCACAGTCCGTGTACATGGTTTCAGCCCGGTTCGTGACTTATTAAAACTCAATAAACAAGATGGCGCTCCGGCGTGGAATCTCGATAAAGCACTCAAAGAAATCGCATCCAGCGATCGTGGTGTTTTAGTGTGGATCGGTCAGCGTCATTTACAGGACTTAGGCCCTGCTTTAGAAAATTTAACTGCACCGAAAAATGTTAAATCCAATGCGGCACTGTCTCAGCAGTATCAAACCATTGGTGTCGGCGCACAAATTTTACGTGATTTAGGCGTGGAAAAAATGAAGCTACTCAGCTCGCCACTACGCTTTAATGCACTATCAGGTTTTAACTTAGAAGTGGTGGAATACATCACCGCAAATCAAACATCAGAGAAATAATCGAGGTTGCTATGGCAGTTCGCCGTATTGAAGGTATGTTACATCTCGCGAACGAAGACCGTTATGCGATTTTAGTTGGTCGTTTTAATAGCTTTGTTGTTGAACATTTGCTAGAAGGTGCCGTTGATACATTGAAACGTCATGGCGTATCAGAGGATAATATCACTGTTGTTCATGCACCGGGTGCTTGGGAACTTCCTGTGGTTGCGAAGAAACTTGCAGCTTCAGATCGTTTCGATGCCATCATCGCGCTTGGCGCAGTGATTCGTGGTAGCACGCCTCACTTCGATTTTGTTGCTGGCGAATGTGCCAAAGGTTTAGGCGTTGTTGGTCTAGACACTGGCTTACCAGTAATTAATGGTGTATTGACTACGGATAGTATTGAACAAGCGATTGAACGCTCAGGTACAAAAGCAGGCAATAAAGGTAGTGAAGCTGCCTTGACTGCTATTGAAATGGTTAACTTGTTAAAGGCTATTTAACGCTATGTCGCAAACACTTCAAGCAACTTATGCAGCAAAACGTAAAGCACGTCGCTTTGCTGTACAAGGAATTTATGAATGGCAAATGAGCCGCAATCCTGTCCATGAGATTGAAGCACGTACACGTGTGGATAATGCCATGCACAAGGTCGACCTCGGCTATTACCACGAGTTATTGACCGAGGTTGTTGCCAATCATGAAGCATTGGATGCGCTTTTAATCCCTGTACTCGATCGTGAAGTGGACGCTTTAGATGGTGTTGAACTTGCAACACTTCGTCTTGGTGCATATGAACTCAAAGAACATCTTGAGATTCCATATCGCGTCGTGTTAGATGAAGCGATCGAGTTAGCTAAACATTTTGGCGGTGCAGACAGCCATAAATACATCAATGGTGTATTGGATCGTTTAGCGACTACATTGCGTGCAGCAGAAAAACAACAAGCTAATTAATTTTTTAAGTAGTACGTTGTATGGCTGAGTTCTCGATCATTGATACCTATTTTAATCGTCAGAATATTAATTCTGTCGATTTAGGGGTCGGTGATGACTCAGCCTTGCTCACCCCTCCTCCACAGCAACAATTGGTCATCTGTGCCGATACACTGGTTGCTGGGCGTCACTTCCCCCTCGACACAAACCCACATGCCATCGGCTGGAAATCTGTTGCCGTCAATCTCTCTGATATTGCTGCAATGGGCGCCAAACCACACAGTATTTTATTGGCATTGAGCCTACCCCAAATTGATCATGACTGGCTCAAAGGCTTTAGTCAGGGTTTATATGATTGTTGCGATCAATTTGGTGTGAGTTTAATTGGTGGCGATACCACACAAAGTCCTCATCTGACGATTTCAGTCACAGCACTCGGCTGGGTAGAATCAGGACAAGCTGTCCCACGTTCAGGTGCCCAAGTCGGTGATTATATCTGCGTCAGCGGACAAGTCGGTGACGCAGCATTTGGCTTAAACCATTTAGGTCATCGCTTACAGCACCGTTTAGATTATCCCACACCCCGTTGCTTACTGGGCCAACAGCTCAAAGGCTTAGCCAACAGTATGATTGATGTCTCTGATGGGCTCGCACAAGATTTAGGACATATCCTCGCTGCTTCACATGTCGGTGCAGAAATTGAATTAGATCAACTTCCTATCGATCCCGATGTAAAACAATTACAACAAGAAAAGCAGTGGCAATACGCCCTCGCGGGTGGAGATGACTATGAGTTATGCTTTACAATAAGTCCGCAGAATTATAAAAAACTTCTGCAACTAAAATTAGATGTAAACATTAGTAAAATCGGTCAAATCACCCCAAATTTGGGAATCCGTTATAACAACCACGGTGTGGACCAAGTCATAAAATTTAAGGGATACCAGCATTTTGCATAAGCCAGCCATTAACTTTAAATCCATGTCTTGGTTTAACCGAGTCATCGCCTTTTGTGGCGTGGGATTTGGCTCGGGTCTTGCACCCAAAGCACCGGGCACCTTTGGCTCTGCTTTTGCTTTGTTGTTTATTCCAGGTTGGCTTGCAATCGGCTTTTTCAACTCCATTATAGTCATGATCATCATGTCGATTATTGGGATCTATATTTGCGGTCAAACCGCCAAAGTCATGGGTGTTCATGATGATGGCCGCATCGTATGGGATGAATTTGCCGGTCAGTCCATTACCTTCCTCCCAATTTTATATCTTGGGCAAATGAGCTGGACTTGGGCATTGATTGGTTTTGCTTTATTCCGTTTATTTGATGTCTGGAAACCGTGGCCAATTCGTGTCATTGACCGTCAAGTCGGTGGTGGCTTTGGCATCATGTTTGACGACATCATTGCAGGTCTTTGGGCCGCGCTTTGCATCTGTATTTATTTTTATATTTTGTCTATGTAATAGAAACACCTAGGATTAAACATGTCTACTAGCGTTATTATTCTTGCTGCAGGTAAAGGGACACGTATGCGTTCTCGTTTACCCAAAGTATTACAACCACTCGCAGGACAACCCCTACTTGGCCATGTCATCAACACGGCGAAAAAACTAAATGCAGAAGAAATAATTACCATTTATGGGCATGGCGGTGAATTGGTTCAAAACGCGTTTGCACATGAAAATGTCAAATGGGTTGAACAAGCAGAACAATTGGGTACAGGCCATGCAGTCAAAGTGACTCTGCCTGTCCTAGCAAAAACTGGGATTTCTTTGATTCTCTCAGGTGATGTGCCTTGTATCACTGAAGCAACATTACAAAAACTATTAGATGCATCTGCTCAAACAGGTATTGGCTTAGTAACCCTAACGGTTAATGATGCGACTGGTTATGGTCGTATTGTACGTGAAAATGGCAAAATTCAAGCCATTGTTGAACACAAAGATGCCTCTGAAGAACAACGTAAAATCAAAGAATTTAATACCGGTATTTATGCCGTAAGTAATGCCAAATTACATGAATGGTTGCCAAAATTAAGCAACAACAATGCGCAAGGTGAATATTACCTGACCGATATCGTTGCTATGGCAATTGCTGACGGTCTCGAAGTGGCATCTGTTGAGCCAGAACGCGCTTTCGAAGTGGAAGGTGTCAATGACCGTGTACAGTTAGCTGCACTTGAACGTGAATTTCAAGTATTCCAAGCTAAACAACTGATGCAACAAGGCGTTCACCTGATTGATCCTGCACGTTTCGACTTACGTGGTACATTGACTGTTGGTCAAGATGTCCGTATCGATATCAACGTGATTATTGAAGGTGATGTTGAACTCGGTGATAACGTAGAAATTGGTGCAGGTTGTATCATTAAAAACACCAAGATTGCGGCAGGTACTAAAGTTCAACCATATAGCGTTTTTGACAGCGCCATTGTTGGTGAAGAAGCTCAAATCGGTCCATTTGCACGTTTACGCCCAGGCGCAAAATTGGCCAATGAAGTGCATATTGGTAACTTTGTTGAAGTTAAAAATACCACTGTCGGCTTAGGCTCAAAAGCCAACCACTTTACCTATTTAGGTGATGCAGAAGTCGGTGCAGGTTCAAACATTGGCGCAGGCACCATTACCTGCAACTATGATGGCGCAAACAAATTTAAAACCATTATCGGTGACTCAGCCTTTATCGGCTCAAATAGCTCATTAGTCGCTCCTGTCACCATTGGTCATGGTGCAACAGTGGGTGCTGGCTCAACCATTACACGTGACGTGGCAGACAATAGCCTTGCGGTAGAACGTTCGAAGCAATTTGCCAAAGAAAACTATCAACGTCCACAAAAATTGAAGAAATAAGAGGATTAAATTATGTGCGGTATTGTCGGTGGCGTTGCAGAACGTAGTATTACCAATATTTTAATTGAAGGCTTAAAGCGTCTTGAATATCGTGGCTATGACTCTGCAGGTTTAGCGCTGATTAATAAAGGCCACGTTCTACGTGAACGTCGCGTAGGTAAAGTTGCAAATCTTGAACAAGCCGTTGAAGAAGCAGATATCGCAGGTTCAGTCGGTATTGCTCATACGCGCTGGGCAACCCATGGTAAACCGACTGAAAATAATGCCCATCCGCATATTTCAGGCAATGTTGCTGTAGTTCATAACGGCATTATTGAAAACTATCAAGAGCTTAAAGATGATCTTGAAGCACTTGGTTATGTCTTTACCTCACAAACAGATACAGAAGTTGTCGCGCATTTAGTCAATGATGCTTTAAAAAGCACTCCGAGTCTTTTAGAAGCAGTTAAAAGTGTCGTGCCTCAACTCAAAGGTGCTTATGCACTGGGTATCGTACATACCGACCATCCTGATGAATTAATCACGGTGCGTGAAGGTTCACCTCTCGTGATTGGTGTCGGTATTGGCGAGAACTTTATTAGCTCGGATCAATTGGCACTTTTACCAATTACCAACCGTTTTATCTACCTTGAAGAAGGTGATATTGCACGTTTAACTCGTAATACTATTGAAGTATTCGTCGATGGTAAATTGGTGAATCGTCCAATCAAAGAGCTTGATGCGACTGTCAGCAATGCTTCAAAAGGTGAATATAAACACTATATGCTCAAAGAAATTTATGAGCAGCCTGAAGCGATTAAACAAACGATTTCTCAAGCCTTAAATGGTAATGCCCTTCGTGATGATTTTCTTGCCAATGCAGCTCAAGATTTCAGCCAAATTCAACAAGTGCAAATCATCGCTTGTGGTACTAGCTACCATGCTGGCATGATTGCCAAATATTGGTTTGAACAACTGATTGACGTGCCTTGCCAAGTCGAAATTGCCAGTGAATTCCGTTATCGCTCGCCTGTGATTGTGAATAACACACTGTATGTTTGTATTTCTCAATCAGGTGAAACAGCCGATACTTTAGCTGCACTGCGTGATACGCAAAAACGTGCAGCAGCGAAAAGCTTGAATATCACCACCATGACCATTTGCAACGTCGCAACTTCGTCAATGGTACGTGAAACCAACTATAGTTTGTTGACGCTTGCAGGCCCTGAAATTGGTGTTGCTTCGACCAAAGCATTTACCACACAGCTTGCGGCATTGATGCTATTGGTATTGAAAATTGGTCAAATTAAGCAAAGCATTTCAACTGACCGTGTCTCTGAAATTATTGCAGCGCTTTGGCATACACCAAAAGTGATTTTAGATACTTTACAAAATAATGCTGAGATTCTACGTCTATCAGAATTATTTGTTGAAAAAAATCACTGCCTATTCTTGGGTCGTGGAACTGAGTTCCCTATCGCACTTGAAGGTGCTTTGAAACTTAAAGAGATTTCATATATCCACGCAGAAGGTTATGCTGCCGGTGAACTCAAACATGGTCCATTGGCACTGGTTGATAATGATATGCCTGTGGTGATTCTAGCTCCACAGGATGACATGTTGGACAAACTCAAATCGAACATGGAAGAAGTGCAAGCACGTGGTGGTGAGTTATTTGTTTTCGCTGATGAAAATAGCGGTATCAAAGCCAAAGATCGTCAACACGTGGTTTATGTTCCAAGTGCGAATGAAATCTTGTCACCAATCGTATACAGCGTACCCGTGCAATTACTTTCTTACCATGTTGCCGTGCTGCGTGGAACAGATGTCGATCAGCCACGTAACTTGGCAAAATCAGTGACGGTGGAATAATAATTTTTGATCAAGGGCTGGAATTGTGTTCGTATAATTAAGTTTGTACCAAATAATTAAGTTTAGATTTAATTATTTAAGTTTGGATATTAATGAAGTAAACGAATAACCCCCACCCTGTAGAACCAGTGATTCTTCACCAAGTCTACAGGGTTTTTAATATAATTAAATTCAAATTAGAGTCAAACCAGAAATATAAAATTATTACTAATATATTCAATTAGATAGATATATAAAAATCTCACCCTAGATTCAAAAAGCATTCCTTTTTGACCTCACCTTGAAAAAATTTCATTTTTATTTAAAGTATGCTTCGCCTTTCTGCGCAAGAATTCGCATTTTAAATGCGGAAGAATATTATGCAAACTTAATTTCATCTAGAATTAAAGATAGTAAATATTAATACAAACTTAATTTTAAAAATAAAAAATAATGAATAAGATATATCAACAACTTAAGATAAAAAATAAAACAAACTTAATTAAATTACCATAATTAGACGCAGTATTTGGTCATAAAGCAAAATAAGGGATAAGGAAATATGTGCAAACTCTGAATAAGTCTATTAGCTATTCCTGTTACTAGCAGCCCACCTTATTTAAAATGAGGTATTTCATTCACTGGATATATTAATGTTAATGGATTTGATGTTAATGAGATAAAGCCAAACCGCTGATAAAACTCCATAGCTTTTTGATCCTTAGCATGTATTACAACAAAATTTACGCCAATAATTTGAGCAACTTTTGAAACTTGTTTAAGAGCATGTGCTAAAAGTACTTTTCCAACTCCTTGCCCCTGTGCTGCTTGATCAACGGCAAAGCGACCCACAACCACACAAGGTAAGGGATAACGAGGTAATCGTTTAGTGAGAACAGCATCAACCCCATCAAATCCTATAGAGGTACTTGATAGACAATAAAATCCCCTCACCTGTGCATCATCAATAGCAACATAGGTTTTACTTGTTCCTGATTTCTGATGTTGGGATGCGTATTGTTTTATGAACTTATTTAAATCATCTTGCCCACAATTAAATGATTTTTTCTGATGATGGGCTTGTAAAACCTCAATTTTCATCCAATAAACTCATTAAATTTTTCATCTCATCATTTGCAGGGCGTGGATTTTCAAGCAAATTCATTAACATATCACGATCAGCATTATTTACTTTTAACTCGTGATTAGATTTAAGTAATTCTTTTGCTCGTTCAAATGAGGATTGGATCATAAAGGAACTCACACTAAGACCCAATAAATTCGCAGCTTGCTCAATTACATTCTTTGCATCTACGGTTGAACGAACATTGATTCGTTCTGTTGCTAAGTTAGCCATATTTTCCACCAATTTGTACATCATAATGATGTACAAATTATAGCAGATTAAGGTAGTACTTTAAGATCCAAATTTACATATTTTGTTCTAAAATATTTGGAATAGAAAATAAGCATTTTACTATGAACCAAAATGAATGGTCGGGTTTGAGTCTGAATATGCAATTGGTTTACATAAGAATATGCAACGATGTTTACTAAGATGTAATTTGAATACTTTTGCCTATCATCAACGTTTTTTTAAACTCATTAATTGAGTATTAAAATACCATATTAATTATTAAGTTGCTGAATTAAATAAATAATTAAATAAAAATTATAAAATTTTGTTTGTATATAAATATATTTAAGTTTGTATGTTTTTGCTAAATACAAAATTAACCCGCTTCAGATATGATTAATTATCCACCAAAACCCACAGGTCTTCTGTATGGCAAAAATTATAAAAAACTATGAAGAACTAGTAACAGAAGGGTATGGCCAGGGCCATGGACGCGATTATAAACCTTGTAAAACTGTTCAAAACTTCAGTTCAATTGGTCGCTCTCACAGAGTACAAGGCCGTGTTAGTAAACGTCTTCATCACTTATTTTCTGATCTAGAGCTATCTACCTTTTTACTGCTTGACTGGAATCAGAACGTTACAGATATTCGCGAGCATTATCCTTTGGATATCTATGATCTTAACTCCATCTGTTCTCGTTTCCGAATGAA
Organism: Acinetobacter sp. YH16040_T; assembly: GCF_024605785.1. NCBI lineage: Bacteria > Pseudomonadati > Pseudomonadota > Gammaproteobacteria > Moraxellales > Moraxellaceae > Acinetobacter > Acinetobacter sp. YH16040_T. The sequence goes on from NZ_CP094541.1 coordinate 3,311,784, forward strand.
AAAAGTGTCGATTGACTATATACCTTTTACCCTATCTTCAGATTTTTTAGTTGATTTTGGTAAGTTTTCTATAGCCCTTGACACTCTTTACAGCAAAGATCTGAATAAAGCTCATGTTATTGAGTCATTAGAAATTAAACGTCGCTACTGGGAAGAAGAGCACAATACGCCGTTCAAGTTGATTACTGAAAAAGACATTCCTGCTACGGTACTAGAGAACATTAAATGGTTGTATGTAGAAAAAAATGATCTTGAAATAACGAATCACATGATTGATCAAGCAGTTTATCTTATGGAAGAAATTAGCCAGTATCCTCAAAGCTCCTTAATCACCTTCTGCAAGCATATTGACCAAACTCAAAAACTGGGTATCGGAACGACGCTCGCATTGTTCAGAAAACTATTTGCACTGCGAATACTGCAATTTAATCTAGAAATTTCGTACTTGGAGCTTAAACTCTCTGATATTCATGCAAGTAATTTGCTCCAGAATGAGAATACAGTCCATGCAACTAATTAATTCAGTTTACATCTTGAATTCAACACAATACCGAATACTCAAATTCCTACCGCAGCATACGGTATGGATTTCTATTGATAATAAAAATGCATTCCCTGAACTCATTTTGTCCAAGGAGCTTCAAACTCTCTCAGATGATCAAAGCCTGATACCAGCACAAGATCCTTATGAATACTTAAAACGATTAAACTTGAGTGAAGATTCTATTCAACTCAAAAAAAGAGAGGAAAACTTTTCAATTATTCAAGAGCTAATTAATGATGAACAAGTTCTTATCAATGCAAAAATAAGAACAGCAAAAGTTAAAATGATACATCTGGAAAAAGAGGTATCAATTAATAAAATTCTACGACTACTAAGACGTTACTGGCAGCGTGGTCAAACGATAAATGCTTTGGTACCTGACTATGAAAACTCAGGTGGAAAAGGCCAAAAAAGAGTTATAGGTAATAAAAAGATTGGCAGACCACGAATCTATGAATCAAGTGAAGGTAAGAATGTCACTGAACAGGTTGAATTATATTTTAAGAAAGCCATCGAAGAGTATTTAGTTCCTGTCAAAAAACAATCCATTAACGAAACTTATCTTCGGTTTAAAAATTTATTTTCCAAGCACTTTCATCAAGTGCAAGCTGGAGATATTCCAACGTATGCTCAATTCTACTACTTTTATAATACGCGATATAGAAATAAGAACAATTCCAAGGAAATTCTGAAGAATCAGAAAACCCTGAAAGATCACAAACCTCTGACTTCAACAGCGACCAAGCAAGCAAATGGTCCTGGTGCACGTTATGAGATAGATTCAACAGTCGCTGACATCTATCTAGTATCATCACGAGATCCATCACAGATTATTGGCCGACCTACCGTATATATTGTTATCGATGTATTCAGCAGGATGATTACTGGACTTTATGTCGGTATGGAAAACAGTTCATTTAACACAGCTATACAATGCCTCAGCGTTGCAATCCAAGATAAAGTGACATTCTGTCAGAGTTATGGCTTGCAAATACAACCAGAAGACTGGCCTATTTATGGTTTACCTGGTGCCATACTTGCAGACCGCGGTGAACTAATTGGCTATCAAATTGAACTTCTTGAAAAAAACTTTTCTGTTCGTATTGAAAATGCGCCACCGTATCGAAGCGATGCCAAAGGTATTGTGGAGAGGGCTTTTGGAATCATTCAGTCACGCTTTAAATCCTACGAGAATATTGGTGTTGTTTCTGGATTCAAGGAAAAAAAGAAAGGCGGACATGATTATCGACTAGAAGCTTGTCTAACTCTGGAAGAGTTCAGAAAAATCATCTTAAGCTGCGTCTTGTTACGCAATAATTTTGATATTTTGACGAAATACGATCGTAGTGCCGATATGCCGACTGACCTGCCTTCTACCCCCCTTAAGCTCTGGCAGTGGGGTCTACAGCACCGTACTGGGATGTTGAGACAAGTGGATAACAAATCACTATATGTTGGCTTGCTACCTAGGATCGATGCATCCTTAAGTGATAAAGGACTTAAAGTCAAAGGATTAGTCTATCAATGTTTGGAAATGCATCAACAAGGCTGGTTTATTCGTAACACGACCAAATCCCGCCCGAAAAAGTTGCGGATTGGTTTTGACCCATACTCAGTAAATACCATTTATGTTTTCTTTGATGAAAATAAATTGGAATACTGGGAAGCCCACTTAAGTGATGCCTCACGTCAATATCAGCATCTGACCTGGTGGGAAGCTGAACAAATTCAAAAAGCGATCAAAACTGTTGAAAAACAGCATTCGCAACTAAAGTCTGTAGCCATCAGTGAATTGCAGGATTTTACTGACAAAATCATTCATGCAGCACAGAGTCGGCAGGCTCAAGTAGGAGTACACCAACTTTCTAAAGCACAACGTACTCGGGATATCCGTCAGAATAAACAAGAAGCTATCCAAGTGGAACGTGCGGAACATCTCCAGAACAGACCCAGCAATTCTATCCAGACTATCAATCCCAACCAAGACAATTCTCAAATATCCCAATCTGACAGCAGCAATCTGGATTTAACCAGTCAACCAGACTTAATGAGACAATTATTTGAAGAGGACGATGAAGAATGAATAATAATGAAATAGTAGTTAATACATCGATACAAGACATCTATGGGGATAATCCTCTCATTACTAAATTACCGCCTATCCTTGATACAAAGTCAGTCATTAAACACCTACGGGGAAAACTGAAATTTATTCCAGAACAACGTTTCTTACCCCAACCAGAAAGAATCCATCTGATTGCTCAGCTGCCCCATGATTTTTTTCAACCACTGACCAAACATCTATCACTGGAACAAAAAATTTCTATCATGATCCGGCAAGGTTACGTGAGTAGAAACATCAATAATGGTGATAGACAAAGGCATTTACACGCCGCTTTTCAACAACTTGAACCATCAAATGAAAGTTCTTACCGATATGCACCTCCAGAATCAACTGCGACCAGCATGTCAATTATAGGATGCTCAGGAAGCGGCAAAACAACGACGATGAACAAGATTTTGCGTTATTACCCGCAAGTGATTGAGCATAAAGAGCTAGGATTAAAACAAATTGTTTTCCTTAAAATTGATTGCCCGCATGACAGCTCTTTAAAAAACTTATGTTCAAACTTTTTTAGAGCAGTAGATTTAGCATTAGGAGATACTAACTTTGAGCATCGTTTCACCAGAAGCCGCTTAAATGTGAATGCAATGCTGCAACAGATGAAAATTATCGCAAATAATTATTCTATTGGACTTCTGATCATTGATGAAATCCAGCATTTGAATACAAAAAAATCTGGCGGGGCTGAGATCATTCTTAATTTCTTTGTCACGCTGGTGAATGTGGCATCGATCCCTATCGTGATGATTGGGACACCTAAAGCGAATGAAATCCTGCAAGAAGACTTAAGGTCAGCTAGACGCAGTGCAGGATTAGGCTCTTTAATCTGGGAACCTATGCGAAATGAAGCGCCTATTCCCGATCCTGGCGACCCTGATCAAATGATCATTTCTGAATGGTATGCCTTTACCAACAAGCTGTGGCAATATCAATGGATTCAACAACCAGCTGAACTGACCGATGAATTAAGAAACACTTGGTATTATTATACGCAGGGCATTCCAGATTTAGTGGTTAAGCTGTTCTGTCTGGTACAAATTCACGCCATCACCATCGGCCTGGAAAAAATCACCTCAGAATTATTTAAAAAGGTCTATGAAGAACAATTACAGCCAGTCCACGACATTTTAGATGCACTGCGTTCAGGCAATCCCGCACGTATTGCACGGTATTCTGACCTAACCATCCCTCAAGTTCAAATTGAAGAATATGTTGAAAAACAACGTTTTAAATCTGAATTAAAAATGGAAAAACAGCATAAAGATTTAGGACCGCATTATTCTACCCTCATTGGTATGCTGACAGCCTTTGGTCACCCGGCTGCTACAATAGATCTGCATGTCACTTCTGCATTAAAAAAATATCCAAACGAGAACTTACAGGTACTACTCCAGCATATTCTGGAAGTATTAGACGGCTCTGTAGCAAAAGATAAATTGGACCAGCCTCAGACCACAACTTCGGTAAGAAAACCAAGAACATCACGCAAAGTCATGAAAGCAGAAGAATGGAAGAGCACTGAAGCCAATGACTTACGGAATTTTTTCAGTCAAGCACAAGAAAAGGAAGTAGATGTTTATGAGCTATTAAAATCATCTCACTATTTGTTTGATCCCACCTCTCCTGTGTTGCATTAAACAAAAAATAGAGAGTAAGTGTATTATGATTTCAAATTTTCCAATACCATATCCAGATGAGTTAATTTACAGCGTGATTGCACGTTATGCTATTCACAATGGAATTTTAAGTCCCAAATACCTTACTGAAGAATTATTCAATAATAGAAATTTGACGCCAACTTACGATTTACCATCTCATATAGGAAAATTGGCTAGTTATTTACCCGATTGCTATGATGCACTCTATTTAATCAACCACCACACCTTATTACCAATTTATCAACCATTTCAACCTGATACAGTGATGCGTTATGCTGTACATGTATTACAGGGTGAACAGTATCAATCATTACATACCAAGTTGGGAAAAAATGCGTCACGAATCAAATCTGTAAATTTTTTTCGGTTCTGCCCTCATTGCTGGCAAGAACAGATGGAGCAATATGGTGAAGTTTACTGGAAACGCAGCTGGCAGATTACAGGATATGAATATTGCATAAAGCATGAATCTGCCCTTTTTGTCAGCTCTGTTCCTTGCAATGGGCTAGACCGAAGATTTTATAATGCTCATTTAAATGTCCTTATTGACTCCTCACAACTTTTTATTAATTCACAAGACTTAAAGCGTCATCTAGAGTTAGCAAAAATAATCGAGGATCTACTTATTCAATCTAGCCATATTGCAGTACAAGATGTTTCGATTTTATCAAATGCCTACTTCAATCTATTGAAAGACAGAGGCTTACTGTCAGGTCAAAAAAATATCAACTACGAAAAAATTCGTCACCTTGTCTTAGATTACTGGGGCGAAAGCTTTCTTAAATACTATCATTTAGATGATCTTCTTTCTGAGAACTGCTGGCTCAAAAATATGTGCAGGAAACATCGTAAAGCATTTTCTTATCTTGAGCATTGCATTGTATTAAAATCGCTGGTTCCAGAGCAAAAACCAATTGAAACATATAAGCAATATGTTAGCTTAGCATCTATAGAAAAAACAAACTTAGATCAGCAGCACGAAGCTCCCCCTGTATGGGTTAATAATAAAATAGATATGATATTATCTGAAGATCAAAAACAATGGACAAAATTAATTCAGAAAAATTCTGTTAAGCAGGCACGTCAATGTGATCCTGCACTTTACGCTCGGTTATATCGTAATCATAAGAACTGGCTATTACTGACAAATAAATCTGCTGTGGTATTACCTTCAGCCATTCCCAAGCCACGTGTAGATTGGAAAAAGCGAGATCAACAATTGATTAAACAACTCATCAAAATCCGGGATCAATTATTAGAAGATCTCGACTCTCCACAATGGACAAAAAAGTTTTTTATTAAGCAACTTGGCTCGGTAAGTATGATTGAAAAAAACTGGAGGTTTTTACCACTCACCACCGCCTTTCTAGAGCGTTACGCTGAGTCTGCAGATTGTTATCAAATACGCCGTCTTACACGAACATTTATTCGCCAATACACTGAAAATCAGTTCTATCCACCGAGTGTTTTTCTTCGACTATCCGGATTAAGCCCTGAACGATTAACGCCAGAAGCTCGTAGATTTTTTAATAGTATTTGGGGGTGAAATTAAAAATGAGTGATTGTCTGATCGAATATTTACCGAAAGATATGATTTATTATACTGCGAAAAAAATTAGTCGACATGGTCAAACTCGGTTTGATATTGATACTTGTTTATTTAACCCTCTTATTAAACGGTATATTCATCTTAAATTGCCAATTGAAAGTATTCTTCTTTATTACCATAAAACTCCAATTGCCAATCCTGATCCACAGAAATTATTTAACCACACCCTGAAATCAGTGGATTTTTCAGCGCTCAACGTTTTAGATTTATCCAAGAACAATTATCAAAAAACGCATAACGGTCAGTTATACTTTGAGTTTAATTATGATTCACCCATATTAAAGAAAAATATGACAATTCTTTTACCTAAGCTTATTCTTGCTCGGGATCTATTTTTTTCACACCCCTATCTTTTACGTGCAGCACTTTTTGCAGAAAATTATTCAACAGATATTTTAGTGGATATGAATGATGAAAATGCTATACATATTAATATTGCGCAAAACAAAAAAATTATGAGAGCTGATATCTCTGATCCTCATTTTTTAAAGAAGCTAGCTTTAATTTTATTACAGCCGGACTTAAATAAGGCCTTCCTTAGTATTTATCAAAAAACAATTGTTGATCAAAAAGGTGTTAAAAGCTTTAATTTTGATATGGAAGCTCCTAATATCAAAAATATTAACCTAACAGTAGAGGGTATTTTTAATAAAAAAACAGGTATTTACAGAATTGAGCGCATCACGTCTTTCAAAAATCTTGATACAGCTATCAACCGCCCTATTCAATTTCATTTCACTTCAAAAAAGATTATACAACAAATAAAAAATGCTCAAGGACAAAATCCCAAGCAGTCAACACCAACATGTCCACCTAGAGAAAAATTAAATCAAAAAGCTGATGCAGATATCGATAAACTAATAGCCAAACTAAGAAACCTCCCAGGAAAAATTTATACGATAGAAGAATTAAAAATTTCTTTAGAGACGCCCCCTTCCGAAACTACCATACGGCAAAGACGAAAGCAGATGGATAAAGACCAAAATCAAGAAGAAGGATTTGCTGGCGGAGAAGGAGATATAGAGGGTACTCTGCCTGGAGTTACAACAGAATCAGATATTCAACTAGAGCGAGTCACTCATAAAGACTTGATTAAGGTATTGGACAAAATTGAACAAAAAGGATATGAAATCAAAGAAATTAAGAATTCACCGTTTAAAAAATATAAACGTTTCCGAGGCCACAAGTTTTCTAACGCCAATCAACTACGATACTTTTATGTCTATAGAATTATAAACACAAAAAATGATGAACAATTCTATCTATGTGAAATTGATACATCAGATGGAAAAAAGAACATCTCTACACTATTACTCCGATATGAAGAAAAAACTCAATTATTAATTGAGATAGATTTCGAAAAATTAAACAATTCAATACTTTCTCAATCACTCAGTTGGCCTAAAAAGTTTATATCTGAAGTAAGAGGTATTACCGCCTTTACTACAATTAATCATCCTTCAAAAAAGGAACAACTAGACGATGTAAATTATTATGTTGACTGGGCTCAACGGATCTTAGCAAAAGCAAAATCGATATAAAAGTTAAACAGTAACATGGCATATAGAAGCTATTTTCCTTCTATAATCACATTTCCCTCACTACTCAGGAATTATTTCGAGAATTCAGATGACACAACTCACTTGTTTTAAAGCCTACGATATTCGAGGCAAACTCGGTACAGAACTGAACGAAGATATTGCTTATAAAATTGGCCGTGCTTATGGGCAAATTTATCAACCCCAAACCGTGGTTGTGGGCTGCGATATTCGTCTAAGCAGTGAAGATTTAAAGCAAGCAACCATTCGTGGCTTAAATGATGCGGGTGTGAATGTTTTAGATTTAGGTATGACAGGTACAGAAGAAGTTTACTTTGGCGCATTCCATTTAGATGTCCAAGGTGGTATTGAAGTAACGGCCAGCCATAACCCTATGGATTACAATGGGATGAAACTGGTTCGCGAGAACTCACGACCAATTAGTGCGGATACAGGTTTAAAAGAGATTCAAGCATTGGCAGAATCTGGTGAATTTACTAAAACTACGGTGAAAGGCTCAACTGAAAAATACAATATCCTGCCTGAATTCATCGAACATTTGATGACCTATATTGATCCAGCAAAAATTATTCCGTTGAAGCTAGTAGTAAATGCCGGTAATGGCGCTGCTGGGCATGTTATTGATGCAATTGAAGGAAAGTTCAAAACACTGAATGTTCCTATTAAATTTATTAAAATACATCATGAAGCGGATGGTACTTTTCCGAATGGTATTCCTAATCCATTGCTAGTCGAAAACCGTGATAGCACTCGCAATGCAGTTTTGGAGCACGGCGCAGACATGGGCCTTGCCTGGGACGGCGACTTTGACCGCTGTTTCTTATTCGATGAAAAGGGGCAATTTATCGAAGGCTATTACATTGTCGGCCTATTGGCTCAGGCCTTCCTGCTGAAACAGTCAGGCGAAAAAATTGTGCACGATCCGCGTCTAGTATGGAATACCTTGGATATTGCTGAACAGTACAAAGGTGAAACTGTGCAGTCTAAGTCAGGACATGCATTTATTAAACAGGTTATGCGCGAACATAATGCTGTATATGGTGGAGAAATGTCTGCTCACCACTATTTCCGTGATTTCTCTTATTGTGATAGCGGTATGATTCCTTGGTTATTGGCAATTTCTGTACTCTCAGAAACCCAGCAAACATTGTCTTCACTGGTTGAAGATATGATTGAAAAGTTCCCTTGTTCGGGTGAAATCAATTTTAAGGTAGCGGATACCCAAGCAACTATTCAAAAAATCTTTGATCATTATGCGGATCAGCAACCTGAAATCGATCGTACAGATGGTGTTAGTTTAGATTTCGGTGCTTGGCGTTTAAATATCCGTGCTTCGAATACCGAGCCGTTATTGCGATTAAATATTGAGAGTCGTAGTAGCTTGAATCCATTACCTATTCAACACTATGTGAATGAATTATCCAATCTTATTCAATCATAATTTCATTATAGAAACCTTTAATCGACTTAAACCTATGGATCAGTCGATTAGAGGCTTAAATAAAAAAACTAGAATAGATAATCATCTAATGGCAATTCAATACCGACTGACAAGCCACTATCCTGTCCCAGAAGATCAGAATCGCTTACCCACCCATTAATTTTTAAAGGCATAGTCGGTTGAATATAATGAGTCCATGTCAATTCTAACGCTTGAATCTCATCTTTATTTGGAAATTGCTGGTTAATTAATAAACTGGACTGGTTGACATTGGCAGATAAAATTCGCCCTGATACACGGTTCATTTTATCAAACCGAATATTTCCCCCAATTGAGTACATTTGACTATCCCCGCCTATGCCGTGCCCTAAAGGATATCCGTGCTGATAATAACCATCCTTATAATCCCCATGTCTGTAGGTGTATCCCCATACTTCACCATTAGTACGCGTATCAGTCCACTCAGTATATATTTGAACAGGTAAATCTCTATAACTAGATGAATACTCTGCACCAGCTGAATAAAATTTTCGAGAAGGTAAATATCCTGCCTCATCTTCACCTATTACTTGTGTATATAAACTGATAGGTATATCAAACCAACGGGTTAGATTTACGCGAGCGTCTACCCCCGCAAGCTGATTTGATTTATCTAATGACCGATCATCGAAATTATCATTACCTTTCAGCGCTTCCCATAAAGAACTAAAACTATTTAACTTACCTTCTCCCCCCCATTGCAACATTCTAGAAGCACCTATCTCTAAATAGGGTAATGGTTGAATAGTGAGCCGCATTCCTATTAATTTTGCATCAGGAACAGCTTTATAATCATCTAACTGACCAGCAAATACTTGATATTGCCAAGGTCCAATCCAAGATAACCACTTGGTTTCAAATGCTGTTTGATCCGCTCTTTGTAATGTTACGCCATACACTGGACGACTCACATCTCCTCGAATCAAACTTCCATCATGCCCTGGCCCCCAATAGGTTGGGATCTGTCCTGCAATGATCCATTGATTCCACAATTTTCCAGCCAGATATGAGCCTTCAACATTCACATCATGCCCATTATCAATAATAGGGTCTTTTTCAGCATTAATACGCAGTCTTGCATCCCATTGCGCCCCACCAGCATTGAACTCAACAGCCGCTTGATATTGTGATTTTTGTTCATCTGCAAAATGTTGCGGTACATTTTGGGGATCAGATTCAGCATATAAACTGGCTTTGGCCGTTGTATTTTCCGCACTTAAAGCAGCTTGCACGGAATCCAAGACTTGCTGCTGAACTTGATTATCAATCTTTGCATTAGATAAAGCACGTTGTATTTCATCACCACTTAAAGGCCATGTAGACGTGCTAATTTGAATCACACCTTGTTGATTTAACCAATTTAAATCAGTTCGTAAGTCTTCATTATTTAAAACAATTCCTTGTGCAATTGCTGGCAAAGAAAGTGCAGATAAAACCGCAAGTGACAAAAATCTAATACTTTGATATCTCATAAATATTCTTCATCTAAGTTCATTTTTAAAAAACATCATAGCGATGTTTTTTAAAATAAGGGAATAAATACATGATTGTTTGCACAATCCATACACAATTTGATTTTAAATTCAAACGGGCATGATATTCAGTGTTTTGCATGACTAAAGCTCTATCGCATTAGCCATATATTCTTAGATGAATCTCAAAGCTGAGATTTAACTCTTATGAAACCCATTTGGATTCTGCTTTTGCCAATTCCAACTGTCCGCCAACATATCAGCCAAGCCATATTGTGGCTGCCAACCCAATTCTGCGACTGCACGGGCATTATCGGCAAATGACGTTGCTACATCTCCCTCGCGGCGCGGTACATATTCAAATGGAATCTCAACACCATTCACCTTCTCAAAGGTATCTCGAATTTGTTTAACCGAAATCCCATTGCCTGTGCCGATATTCCAAGCGCGGCATCCTTGTGCATTTAAACGATTATTTAAGGCACATAAATGTGCATTGGCCAAATCGACCACATGGATATAATCACGTACACCCGTACCATCTAGCGTGTCATAATCATTGCCAAAGATTGCTAATTTTTCACGGCGACCAACTGCCACTTGAGTGACATAAGGCATTAAGTTATTCGGAATCCCTTGTGGGTCTTCACCTATCTGACCACTCTGATGTGCGCCCACCGGGTTAAAATAACGCAGCAATGCAATCGACCAACGCTCATCTGTAGCCGAGAGTTTTTCCAACAACTGCTCAACAATCAGTTTGGTATAGCCATAGTTATTGCTTGGCATACCTGTAGGCATGTCTTCATTTAATGGCGATACATTGGCTTCATCATAAACCGTCGCAGATGAACTAAACACCAGCTTAAACACTTGTGCACGTTCCATGGCTTTGACCAAACTAATCGAACCCGAAATATTATTTTCAAAATATTTTAGCGGCTCTTTCTGACTTTCACCCACGGCTTTTAAACCTGCAAAATGGATGACCGCATCAATCTGATGCTGTGCAAAGATCTGATCTAAGATCTGCGCATCGCGAATATCACCTTGGATAAAAGTTAAACTTTTATTTGCTAAAGCTTGAACTCTCGATAATGACACTTCAGAGCTGTTTGATAAATTATCCAATACAACAACTTCATGTTGAGCATTCAATAATTCCAAACAAGTATGTGAACCAATATAACCAGCCCCACCGGTGACTAATATTTTTGCCATTTTATTTTCCAAGTAAAATATCTAATAGACCACGGGTAGAGCTATCAAAATCAACATAATCTTTTTCTGTACCAGTCAAAATTGGAAGTACTTGATTCGCAATTTGTTTACCTTTTTCAACACCCCATTGGTCAAAAGCATTGATATTCCAAAGTACAGATTGCACAAATACTTTATGTTCATACAACGCAACCAACATACCTAAGGTATAAGGATTAAGCTCTTTGAGCAAAATGGTTGTACTAGGCTGATTACCTTCATATTTTTGATAATTCTCTAGACCCGCCACCTCTTCAGCATCAAGTGCCTGATTACCAAAGGCCAATAGTCGAGACTGAGCCAAACAATTTGATAACGCTAAATGGTGTTGATTAATCAATGCATTGGCATTTTTTACATAGGTAAATTGGTTAGCGGCATAACGATTCACTGGCGCAATAAACTCACAGCTTACTTTATGTGCACCTTGGTGTAACAACTGATAAAAAGCATGTTGTGCATTTGGACCCACTTCACCCCAAACAATAGGGCAAGTATCCAACTCAACTTTCTGACCATTACGCTGAATCGACTTCCCATTCGACTCCATCTCAAGCTGTTGTAGATATGCCGAAAAATACTTTAAACGACCATCATAAGGCAAAATAGCCTGAGTCTGAATTTCTAGGAAGTTATGATTCCATATTCCCAAAACAGCCATAAGAACAGGAATATTTTGGCGCAAAGGAGCATTTTGAAAATGCTCATCAATTGCATGAGCACCTGCAAGTAAACGTTTAAAGCCTTGTACACCAATATTTAATGCTATCGGCAACCCAATACATGACCATAAAGAGTAACGCCCACCAACCCAGTCCCAGAGCAAAAACTGATTTTGGTGTGCTATACCCCATTCTGTCATTTTTTCAGGCTTAGTCGATACCCCAATAAAATGATGCTGATCCACCGCTTCTGATTGGCCCAATTGCTTTTCAAGCCATTGACGTGCAGTTTGTGCATTATAGAGTGTATCAATTGTTCCAAAGGATTTGGATGAAATAATAAACAATGTCGTTTCTGGACGTAACTGATGCAACAGATCTGAAAGTTGAGTGCCATCCATCGTTGACACGAAATGCACCTTCAGAGGCTTAATCGTATTAACTTTAAAATCAGACAAAGCATGACTCACCATCAATGGCCCTAGATCAGACCCACCCACACCAATATTAACCACATCTTGTATAACTTCACCTGTTGCACCACGGTACTGACCAGCATGAATTTTCTCAACCAATGCATACATTCGCTCTAATTGCTCATGTACTTTCCCAGCTAATTTAGGGTGCTGCTCATCATGTTTCGGTAAACGAAGCGCCCAATGCATAGCTGCACGCTGTTCTGTATAGTTAATTTCTTCTTCTGAAAATAAACGTTTAGTCCATGTAGAGAGATCACGAACTTGTGCAAAGTCAATCAATGCGCTTATTACGGACTCATCAACACGATGCTTACTAAAATCAAAAGTGATTTCATCATATTGAACAGAAAAATGCTTAAATCTTTGGTCATCTTCGGCAAAAAAAGTATTTAAGTGCTTCTGGCCAATGGTTTTACTTAAGTGTTGTAAATGTTCAAGTGTTGTTGCTAGCGTTTTTTTAGGAAAAATAGTTAAATTTATCATTATCTTCCTACTCCCATATATGCAAAACCCTGACTTTTAACATAATCAGGTTGATAAATATTACGTCCATCCAAAATCAAAGGATGGGCTAATTTAAGTTTTAATTGCGTATAATCAAGTGACCAATATTGCTTCCATGCAGTTAGAACGCATAAACCGTGTGCCTGATTCACCGCGTCATACTGATCTTCACATAAAATTAAATTATCACGTTCACCATAAATTGTGTATATTTCTTCTAAGGCTTGTGGATCATGCAAACGAACAGTCACACCTTGCGCCCACAGTGCGGCAAGCATCGGATGAATAGGTGAGAAGCTGGTACTTGAGGTATGTTGCTTAAAAGCAGCCCCCCAAATCGCAATCGTTTTTCCAGCTAAATTTCCATGATAATAATTCCACAGCTTACGGAAAAGAAACTCCTTTTGCTGCTCATTAATATCCCAAACCTGTCCCAATAGCTGACTTTTTGTTCCAGTATTACTGATGGTATGCGATAGAGTCAAAATATCATGTGAAAAGTTTTCACCACCAAAACCTGCACCTGAATATAAATACGATTCACCTATCCGACTGTCTGCTGCCATTCCATCTCGAACATGGGCAATATCAATACCCAACTTTTCAGCAACATCTGCCAAATCATTCATATAACTGATACGAGTCGCCAACATGCCTGAAATACTGAGTTTGGTAAATTCAGCATCTAAAACAGGCATAAATAAATATTGTTGCTGGCGTGGGAATAAAGGTCGCAACATTTCCTCTAAGTCACCCTGTGCTTGTTGGTCAGCACAGCCAATAATCACTTTAGAGGCACTCGTCACACTTTTAAAAGCTTGACCTTCCTGAATAATATCCGGGAAATAAACCCAATGATCTTTTGTTAATACGGCTTTTAATTTTTCAGTACCATTAAGACCAAAAGTAGAGGCATTAATCATCAATTTAGGATGAATAATCGTGCGCATTTTTAATTTCTGTACAACATCAAGTGCCTCAGCCTCTTGAGTTGGATTGAAACTAAAAAAATACGCATCAATATCCAAGGGAAGAGCCGCAAAATTACAATAACTTAGAAAACCACTTTGATGTTGTTTTTCTAAAGCACGAACAACATCTTGATCTCTAAGATTGAATAGCGCTGTATGATCTTGTAAATCATTACAAATAAAGACCTGATGTCCACTCTCTGCAAGTAATGATGAGATAACACCCGCATACAGCGTTGTACCAAACATTGCGATTTTCATGGCTCATCCCTCTTTTTTTTATAACTCTAACTCTTTAATCAGTGCTTTAAACTCATCACCTAACTTGGGATGGTCTACACCATAATGTAAAACCGCTTCCAAATAGCCAATTTTACTGCCGCAATCAAAAGTTTGTCCTTTCATACGATAAGCTTCAACCGTATCTGTCGCTTGCAGCATAGCAATAGCATCCGTCAACTGCATTTCATTACCTGCACCTTTAGGTGTGTTTTCCAATAACTGCATAATCTTGGCAGGTAAGATATAACGGCCGACTACGGATAAATTGGATGGTGCAGTTCCAACTGCCGGTTTTTCCACAATGCCTTGCATGACGATGCTATGCCCTTCTGCAGGTGTAGAAGCAACATCTACAATGCCATATTGATCCACCAAATGATCAGGTACAGCTTCCACCATAATTTGTGATGCATTGGTTTCATCAAAACGTTGAATCATCAAACTCAGATCGTTTTGGTCTGATGGATCTTTGACTAAAACATCTGGCAATAGCACAGCAAAATCATCATTCCCCACGACAGATTTAGCACATAAAACTGCATGACCTAAACCAAGTGGCTGTGGTTGACGTACGCTGATCACACTCACGTGTGGTGGTAAAATTTCAGTGATTTCTTTGAGTAAATCAAATTTCTTTTTATGTGCTAGAGTGGTTTCCAGCTCAAAATTACGGTCAAAGTAATTTTCAATCGAGGCTTTTGAAGAGTGGGTAACAAGAATAATCTGTTCAATCCCTGCAGCAACTGCTTCTTTGACCACATATTCAATGGCCGGACGGTCAACGACAGTGACCATTTCTTTAGGAATGGATTTACTTGCAGGAAGAAAACGTGTACCCAAACCAGCTACAGGAAGAATTGCTTTTTTAATCATTACATCACACTTCTAAGTTTAAATTTACCATCATATTTATTAAAGTCTAAGCTAGATTTTAATAAATCCATAAAACATTAGCTTTCGGTTTTTAATTGGCATCAATATGCAGCTTTATTAATAAAACCTTTAAAAATAGTTAAAAATATAATTTTTAAATCCAACAACAGGCTCCATGTGCGGATATATTCCAAATCACAGTCCACACGTTTTTCCATTTTATCCAAAGTATCTGTTTCGCCCCGCCAACCGCGGATCTGAGCCAATCCTGTAATGCCAGGCTTAACCTTATGGCGCAGCATATAGCCAGTAATCAACTTCCGATACTCTTCATTATGTGCAGCAGCATGTGGTCGAGGTCCAACAACAGACATATTGCCTAAAACAACGTTAATAAATTGAGGAAGCTCGTCTAAAGATGTTTTTCGTAAAAATGCACCAACCTTAGTCACACGTGGGTCATTTTTCACAGCCTGTGTAACTTTAGCGCCATTTTCCATAACAGACATGCTTCTGAATTTATAAACTAAAATTGGTTTACCATTTAAGCCATAACGGATTTGTTTAAAGAATACAGGACCTTTAGAATTGAGCTTAATCGCAATCGCAATACACAATAACAAGGGGGAAATAAGCACTAAAATAGTTGAAGCAACACAGATATCTTCGACACGCTTAAGAAATATATTTATTCCTTTAATACGTGTATCGATGATTGGAATAATTGGAGTCCCATTAATATCTTCTACTCGAGAATATAAAAAATCATAACTAAATAACTCAGGGACAATAACTGTTGAACATGTTGTATCCGAAAGCATTTTTAATAGGTTATCGACTTGATGAATATTTTCCTGACTTGTCACAATATAGACTTGATTAATCTCTTCTGAATGAATAATGCCAATTGCATCATTTACATTACCATTAAAATCATATTGATCTGCTTTTTCATTAAATGAATAAATACCCAGCGGATTAAATCCAATCCACTCTGATTTTTTTAAATCAGTAAAAAGCTTATGTGCTTTAACAGAATCACCAATAACAATTACATTTCGAGATTTTTTGAATATTTTAAAGGAAATCGCATATATTAAACGAACAAAAATCCGTAATACTGCCATAAATACTAAGACTGCACAAAAATATTGAACCAGAACCATTAAACTAATATCAGAATAAAAAAGACAAAATGGAAGAAGCAAACAAGCGCTAAAGAAGATATTTTTTAAGCAAGCAACCAATTCATCAAATAGGCTTACACCACGCCAAGAGCGGTAAAAATCGGTCAATCCACCAATCAATTGAAAAAAGCTGACCATACTTAAAAATATAAGCATAGCCTGATGGCTGATCGCTAATGAGTTTAAATTAAAAACAGCATACAAAGCCCAATAAATAGCTACCACATCACAAAATCTTTGTAAAATTGATACGTAAGACGCATTTAATCGAGAAGCCATTTTTTCCCCATATCGCTTAATTTATTATATAAACAGCCATTCTTATCAATGAAACCCTTTGCATAGATTCTTGATTTATTTAGAAAGTCCATCCCAAGTCTTGAAAAATCAATAAAATAATTAATTAATATTTTCTTCAGCATTATAAACACGCAATCATTTTTTGACAATTAAACTCTAAAATTACTTTCATCATTGTTTACTATATTATTGAATATCGAACGAAATACTGTATTTATTTTGATTTATATATATATTCATGTAGGATAAGCAATAATAAAATTATGAGAGACCCATAATATGATTCCTGTGATTCTATCTGGTGGTTCTGGCACGAGACTTTGGCCACTTTCAAGATCTAACTATCCTAAACAATTTTTACCCATTACTGAAGAAAAAACATTATTTCAGCTTACTTTAGAAAGAATTACAAAATTAAATCATGCGCTTGATAACTTTCAAAACCCTATTATTGTTACCAATGAAAATCATCGCTTTATTGTTGCCGAACAACTAAGGCAACAGAAAATCAACGCAAAAATTTTACTTGAACCTGTTGCTAGAAACACTGCACCTGCTATTGCTGCCGCCGCAGAACTTGCCCTCTCTTATGGAGATGATCCTGTTTTACTCATACTTGCTGCAGACCACGTTATACAGCAACAAGAAGCTTTTAATGATGCTGTTAAAGTGGGCTTAGAAGCAGCTGAATCTGGTCTACTGGTGACTTTTGGTATTGTTCCTACTTCACCAGAAGTCGGCTATGGTTATATTAAAGCATCAGACACAATTTCTACAGACCAAGCAATAAAAGCATGTAAAGTTGATCAATTTGTAGAAAAACCAGATGCTCAAACTGCCCAACAATATTTAGACCAAGGCTCGTATCTTTGGAATAGTGGCATGTTTATGTTTAAAGCTTCTGTGTATTTACAAGAGTTACAGAAATTTAATTCAGCGATTGCAAATCAAGCTAAAGAATCATTCAAACTCAGCAAAAATGATCTAGATTTTGTACGCTTAGATCAAGAAAGTTTTAAAAAATCACCTGATGACTCTATTGATTATGCCGTAATGGAAAAATCTGATCAGGTTGTTGTTGTGCCTCTTAAAGCCAACTGGAGTGATGTAGGTGCTTGGAAAAGTGTATGGGAAGTCAGCAACAAAGATCAAAATGGCAATGTTTGCCGTGGCGATATCATCGCTGTAAACACATCCAACTCTTTAATTCACGCTGACAGTCGCTTAGTTAGCGTCCTTGGATTAGATGATGTAGTTGTAATTGAAACACCTGATGCTGTTTTAGTTGCAAATAAAAATAAAGTCCAAGACATTAAAAAGATTGTAGAAAAATTAAAATCAAATGAACGTACCGAGGTGGATACTCACCGTAAAGTATATCGCCCTTGGGGTTGCTATGATTCCATTGATAATGGCCAACGCCACCAAGTGAAATGCATTACAGTGAATCCTGGCCAAAAGCTTTCTTTACAAATGCATCACCACCGTGCAGAGCATTGGATTGTAGTCAGTGGAACAGCTCGCATTCACAAAGGTAAAGAAACTTTCTTACTCACTGAGAATGAATCGGTATATATTCCGCTCGGAGAAACACATGCGCTTGAAAACCCCGGAAAAGTACCACTAGAACTGATTGAAGTTCAGTCAGGTTCATATTTGGGTGAAGATGATATTGTACGTTTTGAAGATTTATACGGACGTGTATAAAAAATATAAAAAAGAGCGGCTAATCAGCCGCTCTTTTTTATTAAGAAATTAAATTTAATAAATCCGTTTCGAATTTTTTTAATATCTTATCTTTTGATAGTGAATTTTCTGCATATTGACGGCCATTACAACCTAGTATTCTACGCTGCTCTGAATCTTGCGATAATTCAATAAGTGCATGAGCCAATGCCTGACCATTTTCGGGTTCTACAATCAAACCACACTGTGCATCATTTAAAATCACGCTACCTAATTCAGTATCAGAAGTAGCTGTTGCAATCACGCTCTTGCCACTTGCCAACATACCTGTAAGTTTTGACGGCATAACCAAATCTGCAGCATCTGCGCGTTGCGGTAATAAGTGAATATCGGCCAAACCAAGCAATTCACTCAAACGCTCTAAAGGCTGCAAGTCTATAAATATGACATTGCTTAAACCTGTACATGCCTGCTCTAGATCTGCACGCCCTGCACCATTACCACAGAACACAAACTGAATATTATCGTTTTTTTCATCTGAAATGATTTTCGCAGCTTCAGCTAAAATTTCCAGGCCTTGTTTACCCCCCATATTACCTGAATAAAGGGCAACAATTTTATCTTCACTAATCTGCAATTCTTTCCGATATGGGCTAACGCCTTTTAAAGGCTGAATAGCTGAGATATCTACCCAATTTGGGAAAGAAATAATATTTTGCTTATCTATACCTTTTGAACGTGCAAGTTTTAGCATCTGTCCAGATATGCTTGATACACGGTCAAAACAACGCATTAGCCAACGCTCACATGCTTCCACAAAACCTCTAAGCCATTTAGCTTTGATTAATCCCATATCAAAGGCTGCATTTACTTCATAGTCTTGCACGTGTAACCAAGATTTTGCACAATTCATTTTTGCAAAAGCGACTGTAGCTGGCGCGCACATTAAAGCCGGTTCTACAGTCCAAATGACATCCGGTTTCCAGGACCATTGCTTAAACAGAGTTGGAAGACTACTTAGTGCAAAAGAAGCGAGATGAACTAAACGTTTCACACCACTCGGCTGTGCAGGCACCCATAGCGGGGTCCGATATACTGTTACGCCCTGCCATTGCTCAGTGATATAGGCATTTTTGTAACCTACAGAGACTTTCCATGCAGGGTAATATGGTGGTGCTGTAATAACTCGTACTTCATGGCCTTGTTCTGCAAACCACTGGGCCATTTCCCCTGTATATTTACCAATGCCAGTAAGCTCAGGAGCAAAATTAATACCGTAAAACAATATTTTCATTTAGTCATCTGCCAGTTTATGCCCTGTTAGCCTTGAAATTTCTTTTAAAATTTCTTTTTTATCACTCATACCCTCAATCGCTTTTTCAAGTTCCATAATTTTCGCACCAACTAAAAAGCGATACCAATAACCTTGTAAAAAATGATAAACGAGCCCTGAACGCCCATCTAAAAAACCAAGTTGGAAGATATAACGATAAATAAAGTAAGAGAAAGCAGCTATGGTAAAAGGTATTTTATTATAAATTTTTTCCTTACCAATTCGTTTAATAGATGCTTGGAAAGAAGCACTTTCTGTATTTAACGATTCATCACGTGCAAATAGATTTAACTTCTGGTTAATAACGTCAATTGCTTCACGTGTTGCATATTTATTATGCTTATCTGTAAAGAATGTTAGATCATTTAGATTATGATCAGCAAAGCCTCCTTTAAAAGTAACCGTTTCACCACCAGAAATCACCATATGTTCATCCATCCAGCGATCTTCAATACGGCCATGCCCCGTACGCCAAATACGAAGTAAAACGAGCGGATACCGTCCACCATGTTTCACCCAGCGGTTCATAAAAATGTGTTTACGTTTTAAATTTACTCCAACTACATTCATAGGTAGATGGTGTAGTTTTGCTTGAATTTCTTCCTGTAAATCCAGCTCTATAATTTCATCCGCATCTAAACGCATCGTCCAATCTGCTGTGATAGGTGCATTATCGAGAGCCCACTGAAATTGTTTTGCATAATTTACAAATGAGTGGTGTAAAACAACTGCTCCATTTTCTTCTGCTATTTTTACCGTTTGATCTTTAGATCCAGAGTCAATGACAAAAATTTCTGATGCAATGGATTTAACAGATTCAATGGAACGTTGAATATGCATACTTTCATTATGCGTTAAAATCACAACTGCCAAATTTTTATTAGTCATTTTTAAACTCTCTCATTTTGACAAATTGGGCTGGGTTTCCAACATAAATCCCATTTGGTACCGTATTTTTAAATACTACACCACAAGCACCGACTACAGAATATTCGGCCATAGTCACGCCTGGGCCAATAAATGCATTAGCAGCAACCCATGCACCCTTTTCAATGATGATTGGTTTTGTGATCAACTGAAATTTTGGATCACGAATATCATGAGTACCCCCGCAAAGCGTTGCATACTGACTGACAATCGCCTTTTCTCCAATATGAATAATATTCATATTATAGCAATTGACATAAGGAGCTAAGCAAGCATGCTCATCCATAATTAAATTTGCTGGATACCAAATTTTTACTGAACTATAGACATGTGCTGTTGTATGTATTTTGGCACCAAAAAGCTTAAGTAAGAAAACACGCCAACGATGCAAAGGTGCAGGAGTCCAAGAGGCTAGTAAAGCCCATGTAAAATACCACAATATGCGAGTCAGCCTATGACTCAATGAAAAGGATGCTGCACCTTTAAATGGATCTTTTTTTTCAGATGCTTGTAAGGGTAGATTCATTAATTAACCACCTCAAATTCATCTCCGTATAAATATCTATCATATTCTTTCATATCTTCATTATTAAAACGCTGTTTAATAACTCTGGCTGGTGCCCCTACCGCTACTGAATATGGAGGGATAGATTTTGTTACGACAGAATTTGCTCCAATTACAGACCCTCGGCCAATTCGCACACCTTCCATAATGGTTACTCTAGCACCTATCCAACAATCAGATTCAATCACTGTTATTGGCCGATCATTTTTTGGAAATGCTATTCGCATAGGTAATTTAGAGTTGAATGCATCATGGTCCTGTCCTATTACCAGAACCTCGGAAGAGAGCATTGTAAGATCACCAATAACTAATGGACTATTAAACTCACAATAAGGGCCAAAAGAAGCATAACGCCCTAAAATAGTACTTGATGCTTTAGAATGCTTACCCAGTTGACAACCAATACCATATGAACTTAGCTTCATCTTACGAGATAAATACATATTTAAGAATAAACGGAGGCCAGCTTTCCATTTAGGCTCAACGTGTGACTTACATAATTCTATAATCTCATCTTTTACTGTTAACGGTTTTTCATTAATGCTTGATGTTAACCGTTTATTAAAATTATTAGTCCTCATTTAGAACCTCGTCAATCGCCTCATCTATTAATCGAGCTTGATCTTCTGGTGTAAATCGCCCAATTAAAGAATTACGGCATATATCTCGAATAGAGTTATAAGAACAAATTTGTGGTAAAAACTCAGATATTTTATTCGCCAAATCTGTAGGATCTCCGTACTTAAAGAACACGCCTGATTGACCTTCAATTACAGCTTCAACTTCTGGCATCTGTAAATCAAAATTTCCATGTGTAACAACAGGTGTCCCGTATGCTAGAGCATGCATACCTGTTAAGCCTAACTTACCAGGACTTACTACTATATCTGCTGACATAAGATGCTGAGCAATAAGTTCCTCATCGTATAATGCACCTTGGCAATTTAATTTTACGTTCTTATCTTTTGCTAATTCAATTAATCCATTTAAAGCAGGACCTTCCCCAATCATCCAAATTTCACAATCTAAATTTTTACTGTTTTTTAAATACGCTACTGCATCTATTAGCCATTCATAATGGCAAATATCTGTTACGCGTGATATTGTTAAGAGCATAATTTTATTGTTAGGCATTCCAATATTATTTCTTAAATCAAAGCGTTCAATATCTTTATATTTCTCAAAATATTCTGTTTGTTTAGTAAAATCTAAAGAGTTCCAAATTACTTGTATTTTACTAGGATTAAAACCTGTTGACGTAGCAATAACTTTAGCACGACTACCATAAGTAAGCACTTTGTCAGCTTTTTTAAAATAATAATTTCTGACTTTAGCTTTAATGAAATTTTCTTTTTTTAACCACCCATGAGCCCAATATAAAGTTTTTAGTCCGTTTCTATTTGCTTCTTTTTGAGCTTTCCAAGTTCCTTTCATGTTGATATTACCGATGATTATAGTAGCATCATAATCATTAGAAATAGCTTTCTCATATCCAGAAATATCCATTTTACCTTTATTATCAAAAGTAAATAAAATAGGGTTTATTGTGACAAAATCATCACCTTTAAACGCCTTAATACCCTCAAAATCATCAGTAGAACCATAAAAATCATATTGATGTTTTTTTGATTTGGATAACGCTCTCATTACTGGTGCACGATAATGAGGAAAATGATGATATAATATAGATATTTTTTTCTTCATTTGTCTTTAGACTCAACTTTTAAGTTTAAATTATATCTTAACGTACTAGCACAGGCTAATAGCAAAAAATAAATTCCTTGCATACAATCAATACGCCAACTCCAACCTAAAAATGCAAAGAGCAACATTGCTAAATATGCTAAAAGAAAACTAAAAGCAAAGTTTCCGATAGAAATAAAGTATTGAGAAACCATAATTCTATACAAGTCTATAATCACAAAAAAATTAATAATCATAAACGATACAAAACCAACCATACCCGTTTCAGATAATATTAACAAATAAATATTATGAACTGGATAATTTAAATAAGAAACAACATTAAATGAATCATAACGAGATAAAACCTCAGTAAATGTATTTAAACCAACACCAAAAAATGGATTATCAAAAAACATATCAAATGCCACATTATTAAGCTGATTTCGAGTATTAGAGCTACTTACGTCTGCATTATTAAACCGATACATAACTTGATCGCTAAAAGATTTAAACAGAAAAACAGCCGACATAAATCCTAAAAATAATCCATAAATTTTATTTTTTATTCTTTTTTGATCAAAAATATAAGCAACATAAAAAACAAACAAAATAACAGATAAGATAAAAATACCTGTACGAGCATAAGTTTGCACAACAATATAGATTGAAAAAATTGAAATTAATAGGAAAAATTTACTTTTAATCCCAGAAAAACTCCTAAATGCCATCAAAAAAATTGGGGAAATTACAACTATAAACTGCGATAAAATACCAGGATGGCCAAAAGTACCTGAAGCCCGGAACATTGTTTCGCCAATCATATTCAAATCGGTTACTTCATTATTTCTCCAACCTGAGATAGTAACCCCTAATGAGCTCTGAATTAATACAATTAAAAATTGAGAAATAACAATAAAAGCTAATGCGTATAGCACAGTATCAAGATTACGTAACACTCGAATAAATGAAGATAATAGCAAGAACCATACAAAGTACTTAATTAATCTTACTATCTCAAATATTGAATAATTTAAACTTTCTGAAAAAGGCAATATTAAAATATTTAAAGATATATATATAAACAATAATTTCAAATAACTGTTGTTTATAATAGAAAATTTTGAAGGTTGAATTGATAAAGTTAAAAACTTAAATAAACAAAGAAAAATAAAAGGAATATCAAATGCAACCAAAGCAAATTCCGCCCCACCATAATGAGGAGCAGACTCACCAAACTTAATTTTACCAGGAATACATAAAGAAATAATGATAAGAAAATGTAACAGTTTCTCTAATTTAAGCACTAACTTGATTCCACATTAAGATACTATTTTAAAATTTTTTCCCACTTTTCACCAATTATCCTATCATTAAATAGATTAAATGGACTAAGATTATTTTCTAAAACACAAATTGAAGAATCACCTACATCACTTATTTTTTGAAGCATGCTATCAGTGTTTTCGAAAATTTCAATATATTCATTACCAAGGTTTAGACTCGCCCATTTAAAAAATGAATTTTCTAGACAATAAACTTTACTACCTACAGAGATAGCATAAAAAAAACTTCCAGATACAATCATATCTTTATCATTATGACAAATAATCATACCATTACATTTTTTAATTAATTTTATAGCATCTTCATCGGCAATATAGTCTGTAATAAACTCTATATTATTTCGCCCAAAACTTAGATCTTTTAGCTCTTTTAAATACTCTAAATCCACACATTTTCCAGCTACAATTAAATTTATATTTTCAGGTAGTTTACATAAAATATTTTCAATTTTTTTATACCTTGAGATACTTCCAAAAATTATATAGGCGTTAGTTTCATTATTGTTCTTTACCGTATTAATTTCACCCCCAAAATACAATGGATGAGGTATGTACTGCCTATTTTCAGTCTCTTCAACCATAGAATGAACAACACTAATAGTGGAAATTTTCTCCAAAAAACAAACCATTCTAATTGCTAAATCTATATCATTCTCATTACAATTATGTGGATAATGATTATGCTTTACAAAAATAAATTTTTTAAAAAACAATCTAAAAAATAAAAACATAAATAAGGTAGATATAAATCCCCAATAACTTATCTTTCCACCTCTTGAAACTATATTATTTTCTAACCAATTTACCACAATAACATCATTATAATTTAGTGTTAAAAATTTTCTAAACAAATTTTTTCTATTTAATCTAACAACATTACCTTGTCTAGATAAAATTTCAACCATCCTATTAGTATAAGAATTAATCCCATTTGAATATGGAGTATAGTAAATGTTTAAATTTTTCATTTTAATTATTCCAAAAATCATAAGGAAATGAAGAAATTAAATCTTTTTGAATTTTTTCTAAATCAACAATTTGATCATAGGTTTCAGTTTTAAAACCACAAAACTCGCCAAACTCTCTTGGAATACATCTATTAGTACCCTCATAATAGTCCATATATTTAAATTCATCCTCACCATTATCCGAATTAATCCTAACAGCAGGTATCCCATATGCTTCTGCCAAAATAATCCCATGTAAAGAACTAGAATAAATTTTATCTGCACATAAAATTTTCTGAAGAAACTGATATGGGTGTTGTAATGGACTACAAATTTCATCTTCTAAAAACTTCTTTTTATATGTATCTATCTCACTCATATGTGGAATTACCAAAAATGGCTTCCGTGTTTCTATATTAGTAAATGCACTTTTTGGAAAAAAAATTGAGCTCAATAAAGCTGGATCCCCATAAATTTCAGGAACCTCGATACACCGCTCCATTAAAAAACTTCTTGTCCGTGGTCCTCTTACAGCTCTCACATCTAATTGTTTAAATTGATGTAAATCGGTATTAACCTTTCCATTAACACCCGTCCCCCAAACCAAATCATTTGTCTTAGCAAAATGCATAACAGAACCAATAGACATTAATTTTTTATTTTTGTATCGACTAGAGAAATCAACCTCATTGATATCATTAAATAGTACGACTTCTTTCACTATTTTTCGTGCTAACTCATCACCTACATTAGGCATTTTATCTTTACGAGACCAACCATAAACTTTCGAGTTAAAACTCTTTTTAGTAAAAAACACTTTCAATTCCTCGCTAAAAATTTGCTTACAATAGCATTAATATCCAACTTATCCTTTCTATCCAAACCAAAAAAATAAACCAAAATTAAATTAATCAATATCAAAAATGGTATTATTAAAATATAAGTTAGCGAATTAAATTTTTGATATAATAAAAATTCATAGATAATTTTATTAAAAAAAAGCGTAATCAATAACAACACTAACAACCTTAATACACACATCTTAATAAAATTAACAACATCAAAAAAAACATATTTTCTTAAAAAATACAATCTAGAGAAAAAACATATTAGTGCATTTATCATAAGAACATACATATATGAATTTACTGAAAAATTTAATTTAAATAGCAAAAATATTATTGGAATATTAGATAACAAAAGTGTACCTAAAACTATCTGATAAATCTTTATTTTTCCTACAGCTTGTACACCGATTGTTAAAAAAATAGATAATGATTCTATTACTAAAACCAGCATACCTAAGCTTACAAAGTCGACAGCATACTGAGGTGGGTTTTTCAACCAGAACAAAAGTATCTCGTTGCTAAAAATAATAATTGGAACAACAATTACAACCACACCTAAAGTAAAAAATCTAGTTCCATACAGTATTAAATTATTAAACCTAGAAATATCATTTATTGAATAGCTAATAAAAATTTGAGGCTTAATTGCATTAGTTACTGAATTTAATAAATTATTAATTGAATTAAATACATTATTATATATAGCATAAGCAGCATTTGCTACCAACCCAAAAAACATATTTAAAAGAACATTAATTCCTTGGTTTTTACTCATCCAAGAGAAATTCCCAATTAATGTCCACCCCATAAAACTACTAATTGAGTATAAATTTTCTTTGAGACTTTTTAATCTAAATTCGTTTAAAATAAATAGTTGCCTAAACTTAATAAAACAATAAAAGAAATACACAATAAATATAAAAAAAGTAATTACAGTAAAAAAAATCCCATAGTTTATTACAACAGACCCAGAAAGACTGCTTAAAATGTAAACAGAAAAAAGTTTCAGAAATACATCAATAACTCCTACATAGGCTATAATCTTCATTTTTTCATAAATATTAATCAAAGCAATAAGAGGTGTTTGCAAAAATATAATAAAGGTGTTAAAAATTGCTAAAATATATAGACGTTCTGCAACATAAAAACTATTGGCAACTTTTAATAGTTCATATATGATTATGTTTTTAAACACCAACATCATTAAAGCTATTAAAAATCCCATTCCAATATTAATTATACAGCTTGTTAAAAATACATCCCGTAAACCATTATTATCATTTTCACCAATTTTTACAGCTAAGTATCTTTGTACTGAAACAGTTAAAGCACCATTAATAAATGTAAATAAAACAGCAATACCAAATATTAAATTAAAAAGACCATAACTATCAGCACCTAAAACATTTAATAATTCACGAACTGTAAAGAGTGAAATTATTAAAACAACTATTGTTCTAGTTAACAAATAGAATGCATTTCTAAAAATTTTAGTATTACTCATATTTCAACTACTTTTATACGTAGTAAAGTACAACTTAGTCATAGCATGTACATTTTTTTCTAACTGTAGCTCAGCAACATTAAAATATTTAAATTCCAGATGTTGATCTTTTATTAATATTTCACACCCTAAATCAATAACATACTCATATCCTAAGACAATATAATGCGTTGTTATATCCCCCCCAAAAGCACAATCATCATAAAAATGCTCAAACACGCCTAAAAACTTGGTATCTGCACGAGTAATACCCGATTCAATACCAAGCTCTTCGCGCACCAAACGAATAAAAGCATCATCCAAAGTTTCATTTTTACGAACACGTCCTCCAGGTACAAACCAATAACCCTTTGCAGGGGCATTAACTCGTTTACCCAATAAAACCTCACCCTGCTCATTTCGAACAATTAAATCAATCGAAATCAGAGGTGTATGTTGAATGACACTTTTAAATGTTTCGTCTGGCAACCACATATTTAAGACCGTGCAGAATCAATATTATTTAAATACCACTGATAGGCATCACGTAGACCATCTTCTAAGCTAATACTTGCTTTCCAACCAAGATCAGCTAAACGACTTACATCCATCAACTTGCGTGGTGTGCCATCAGGTTTAGTCGCATCAAACTCAAGACGACCTTGGAAACCAGTAACTTTAGCAACAGTTTCAGCAAGTTCACGAATTGTACAGTCAATACCTGTTCCAACGTTAATATGACTCAACATTGGCTGCGTATTGGCTTTAAACGTTTCAGCATCTAACTCCATTACGTGAATGCTGGCTGCTGCCATGTCATCTACATACAAGAATTCACGCATTGGCTTACCACTACCCCAAATGGTTACCACTTCAGCATTGTCTTTTACCGCTTCATGGAAACGGCGAAGTAATGCAGGAATTACATGGCTATTTTCAGGGTGATAATTATCATGCGGACCATACAAATTCGTTGGCATTACGCTACGATAATCCCGTCCAAACTGACGGTTGTAACTTTCACACAGCTTAATACCCGCAATTTTTGCTACGGCATAAGGTTCATTGGTACTTTCTAAGACACCCGTCAAAAGTTCAGACTCAACCATAGGTTGCTGTGCCATTTTAGGGTAAATGCATGATGACCCTAAGAACATCAGCTTTTGTACATCATTTACATGAGCAGCATGTATTACATTTGCCTCTATCATCAAATTTTGATAAATGAAGTCCGCTGGATATTCATTATTGGCATGAATACCACCCACTTTTGCTGCAGCTAAATACACCTGATCAATTTGATGTGTTTTAAAAAAGTCATTTACTGCTACCTGACTACATAAATCAAGTTCGGCATGTGTTGCTACTATAATATTTGTGTAGCCTTTGGCTTGAAGCTGGCGCACAATTGCTGAGCCGACCATCCCACGATGGCCAGCCACAAAAATGCGTTGATTTAAATCAACTGACATTTTTTAGTGCTCCAAAGATACAGATACGTTATGGCCATGGGCTTTTAAAAGTGCAATTCGTTGTGCTTCTTTCAAATCTTCAGCCACCATTTCAGCACACATTTCTTGTACTGTAATTTCAGGTGTCCAACCAAGGACTTCTTTTGCTTTAGATGGGTCACCAAGTAATGTTTCAACTTCTGCAGGGCGGAAATAACGCGGATCTACAGCAATCAATACATCCCCAACATTCACTGCAGGCGCATTATCACCTTCTACCTTAACTACAATACCTTTTTCATCCACACCTGTACCCGTGAATTCCAAAGTAATGCCTAATTCAAGCGCTGACCATTCAATAAACTGGCGTACGCTATACTGAACACCTGTCGCAATAACAAAATCTTCAGGCTGATCTTGCTGTAACATCATCCATTGCATACGCACATAATCTTTAGCATGGCCCCAGTCACGCAGTGAATCTAAATTACCCATATATAAACACTGGTCTAAGCCTTGAGCAATATTGGCTAAACCACGGGTAATTTTACGTGTTACAAAGGTTTCACCACGTCGTGGTGACTCATGGTTAAATAAAATACCATTACATGCAAACATGCCATACGCTTCACGGTAGTTCACTGCAATCCAATAGGCATACATTTTAGCTACTGCATACGGTGAACGTGGATGGAACGGCGTTGTTTCTTTTTGTGGAATTTCTTGGACTAAACCATACAATTCAGAAGTAGAAGCTTGATAAAATTTAGTTTTCTTTTCTAAGCCTAAAAAGCGGATTGCTTCCAATAAACGCAATGTACCAATCGCATCTACATCTGCAGTGTATTCTGGTGATTCAAATGACACCGCCACATGTGACTGTGCACCTAAGTTATAAACTTCATCAGGTTGAACTTCCGCCAAAATACGCGTCAAGTTTGATGTATCTGTTAAATCACCATAATGTAAGTGTAAACGGGCATGAGACTCATGTGGGTCTTGATAAATATGATCAATACGCTGTGTATTAAATAATGAAGACCGACGCTTAATACCGTGTACTTCGTAACCTTTTTCTAATAAAAATTCTGCAAGGTAAGAACCATCCTGACCTGTAATCCCCGTAATCAGTGCTTTTTTCATCGTTAAATTCCAATCAAGTTATTAAATATAAATGGTATTAATTATCGCCAAATAAATCACGTGTATACACTTTATCTAACACATCATCCAAATCTGCCACTATTCTATTTGCAATAATAATATCAGCAGTGGCTTTAAACTCCTGAATATCGGTTAATACTTTTGAATTATAAAATGCGCCCTCATGCAAAGCTGGCTCATAAATCACCAACTCAATGCCTCTTGCTTTAAGGCGTTTCATAATACCTTGTATTGCAGACTGCCTAAAATTATCACTGCCCGCTTTCATCACCAAACGATAAATTCCAACAACCTTAGGTGATTTTTTCAATATTTCTTCTGCAATAAAATCTTTACGTGTGGTATTCGATTGAATAATGGCAGAAATTAAGCTCTGAGGTACATCTTGATAATTTGCTAAAAGCTGTTTGGTATCTTTAGGTAAGCAATAACCACCATAGCCAAATGATGGATTATTATAATGCGAACCAATGCGTGGATCTAAACCAACAGCCTGAATAATATCTTTCGAATTTAAACCACGAAGTGCACAATAACTATCTAGCTCATTAAAATAAGCTACACGCATTGCCAAATATGTATTTGAAAACAATTTAACTGCTTCTGCTTCCGTTGCGTCCATCAACAAAACATCAACATCATCTTTTAAGCAAGAATTTTTAAATAAAAGCCCGATGGTCTCACCAACATCACTTTTTTCACCAACGACAATCCGCGATGGGTACAAGTTATCAAAGAGTGCTTTGCCTTCACGCAAAAATTCTGGGGCAAATAAAATATGCAAATCTGAATATTGATTTTGCATTTTTGCTGTAAAACCAACTGGTATTGTAGATTTAATAATAATGATCGATTTACTTTGAATTTCACTTAAATGAGCTAATACTTGCTCGATTGAGCTTGTATCAAAATAATTTGTGCTCTCATCATAGTTTGTTGGTGTTGCAACAATAATAAAATCAGCCATAGCATAAGCTTCATGCTGATCCATCGTCACTTTAAAGTGAATATTTTTTTTAGTGAGATACTGTTCAATTAACTCATCTTGGATGGGTGATTTTAATTGTTGTAACAAATTTACACGATGTTTATCTATATCTAATGCAGTAACTTCATGTTTCTCTGCGAAAAGCATCGCATTTGAAAGCCCCACATAACCCGTACCAACTACTGTTATTTTAGACATTCGTCCTCACCGCTCTTCTTGGTTAAATATATGCACATGTCCCATTATTCCATTGGCATTCATTTACATTATGTTTCAAAGTAAATAGTAGGCATAATAATTGCCATAACTTATAAAATAATCATTCAAAAAATTTTAACGCGAGGAATTATACATATTTTTTACAAAATCTGCGAAAAATACGCTTCATTTTATTTAAATATAATTCTCTCATTATAATATAATCAGATTGTATTTTTACCTAAAAAATCCATCCACATGATTTTCAAGGATTTTATATAAACTCAACCTATCTTCATCTTTATGTATCTTTTCAAAATTTACATAAACTTCCTTCATTTCTTTAATGCTATAAAATTGCTCAAAAGATTTTAAAATCCGCTCATGCTTTGTTTTTTCAACATTTTCTGCATCAATTAATAATTCTTCATACAGTTTTTCACCTGGTCTTAGCCCTGTAAATTCAATCTTAATATCCCCAAGCCCTTTTTCATCTACAGGCTTAAAACCACTCAAGCGAATCATTTGTTTGGCTAAGTCTACAATTTTAACAGGCTCGCCCATATCTAATAAAAATACATCACCGCCAGTACCCATTGCCCCTGCTTGAATCACCAGCTGTGCTGCCTCTGGAATGGTCATAAAGTAACGCGTTACTTCAGGATGCGTCACCGTCACAGGTCCGCCTTGTGCAATTTGCTTTTTAAACAATGGCACCACAGAACCTGATGAACCCAGCACATTACCAAAACGTACAATACTGATTTGAGTCTTTGGGTTGGTCGATGCTAAACCCTGACAATACAGCTCTGCCATACGTTTAGAAGCGCCCATCACATTGGTTGGACGCACGGCTTTATCCGTTGAAATTAATACAAAGGTTTCAACATTTTGATTCACTGCAGCATCTACACTGCGCTGCGTACCAATTGAGGTATTGTAAATGCCTTCAAATGGGTTTGCTTCTACAAGTGGCACATGCTTATAAGCCGCAGCGTGATAAACCGTTTGCACATTGTATTCTTGAATAATACGTTCTAATTTTTGCTGATTGGTGACAGAACCCAGCACTGGAATAATTTGTATATCAGAAGCCTGCAATTCACGGTCAATCGAGTACAAAGCAAATTCAGACATTTCAAACAGCACCAACATTTTCGGCTGATGCTTCACGATCTGACGGCAAAGTTCAGAGCCGATCGACCCTCCAGCCCCTGTCACCATGACCACTTTATTTTTAATATTTTTTTCTAACAGTTCAGGTTTCGGCGGTACAGGATCACGGCCTAATAGGTCAATAATATCCACTTCACGAATATCTGAAACTTGGACTTGACCATCGACCAATTGCGTGACCCCTGGGAGTTCCATAATTTTGGCATCTGCCGAATCAAAAGACTCAATAATCTCTTTTTTCCGTGCACGTCCGACCGAAGGCATGGCAAGTAAGACTTCTTCAATACCAAATTTACCCAATTTAGTTTGTGCTTTTTTGGGTGAATAAATCTTTAAACCGCTTAATGACTGTCCTTTTAAAGAGCGTTTATCATCGATAAAACACACTGGTAAATAGTCATCTGAACGGTTTAAAGCAGCGGCAATTTGCTGACCTGCTAAGCCTGCACCATAAATTGCCACGCGCTTACGGCTTTGCTTTTTGGCAAAGGTTTTTAATGTTGCATAACGAATGACTGCACGGCTCCACCACATGTATGAAAAAAGCATAAAGCCATACATCAGTGGAATACTCATAGGTATAAAAGCAACATTCAGTTTTTTAATCGTATACAAGGCCACGATTTGAATAAATGTCCCGATTAATATCCGCAGCAAGTAGTCTTCATTAAAAGAACGGACAATTGCGCGGTAAATCCCGAGCAAAGCAAAAATAGCAATGCCAAAAATACCGACATAGATATACCAAGCGTCTAAGCCTTGCATGACCTGTACATTCGGACGCGCCAAACGAATGGCATACGCCAGCCACATCATCAACGGTAAAACACAGATATCCATCAGCACCAAAACAATTTGCTTTTGGCGACGCGGTAATGATGCTATAGATCGGATAATGTCTTTCACAACGTGCTCGAATCAGGTCAAGGGAATATTCGCGCGTATTATTATACGCGCTTTTCAGGTTTAGATTTTTGCGATGACTTGCGTAATGACATCCACGGTTTTTTGCAGGCTGGCATCCGACAATGTTGGATGTACCAAGAACATCAAACTGCTTTCACCGAGTTGTTTTGCTTGTGGCAATGATTGTTTTGGACGCCATGCTGTGCCATCAAAGGCTTTTTCTAAATATACTTCTGAACATGATCCACTAAAGCATGGAACAGCTTGAGATGAAATTTCCGCCATGATGCGGTCACGTGACCAGCCTTCTGGCAAAGCATCAACATTGACTTGCACATAGCATTTATAAGCGGCATGTACATAATCATTTGACGGTTTCGCTACGGTAAAATAAGGGCTACTTTCAAATACGGCTTGGATACGCGCCATATTGGTATTACGTTTTGCCGTCCATTCAGACATTTGTTTGAGTTGCAGACGACCAATCACCGCTTGCATTTCCATCATGCGCCAGTTGGTGCCAAATGAATCATGCAACCAACGGAAGCCCGGTGGATGTTGCTTGTTATAGACGCTATCAAAGTTTTTGCCGTGATCTTTATACGACCACATTGTTTTCCAAAGACCTTCATCATTGGTGGTGACCATCCCGCCTTCACCGCCTGTAGTCATAATCTTGTCTTGGCAGAATGACCATGCCCCAATATGACCAATTGAACCTGCCGATTTACCTTTGTACATCGCGCCATGTGCTTGGGCACAGTCTTCAATTACAAAAATGCCTTTTTCCTCAGCCAATTGCATGATCGGATCCATATCACACATCCACCCTGCTAAATGCACACAAATAATGGCTTTGGTATTTGGTGTAATCACTGCTTCAATGCTACGGCGTGAGATATTTTGTGAATCCAGTTCCACATCGGCAAAAATCGGATTGGCACCTGCGGTGACAATTGAACTTGCTGACGCCAAGAAAGTCCGTGAGGTGACAATCACGTCATCCCCTGCACCAATCCCTAAAGCTTTGAGGGCTAAATCGAGTGCGACTGTACCATTGGCAACGGCAACTGCATGCTGAGTTCCTGCAAACTGTGCAAATTCCTTTTCGAATTCACGGCATTCCTGACCTGTCCAATAATTCACTTTATTGGATAATAGGACTTTTGACACCGCATCGGCTTCTGCTTGGGTAAAGCTTGGCCAAGGCTCAAATGCACTGTTTAACATGGAATTTTCCCAGTCTAAAAATCGAGTTTAAAAATCTATTTTGAAGTCAGAATTCGGGCAGGATTACCGACCACAGTGACGCCTGCGGGTACACTTTTGGTCACGACAGCACCCATACCCACAATTGCACCTGCACCAATCACTAAAGGCTGATCAGGTGTGCCCTGCTTAATCATCGCACCCGCGCCAATATAGGCATGCGCGTGTATATGAATATTGCCGTTGCATTTTACGCCTGGCGCGAAAGTAACGAAATCCCCAATCACACAATCATGCTCGACATAACTGTATAAATTGGCATGAAAACACTTCCCGATTTTGACATTTGAGCCAATGCTGACAAAAGGACTTAAAGCAGAACCTTCAGCGAGTTCAATTTGATCCATTAAAACTACATTATCCGCAATGATCGACCAAAGCTGAATGCCATCCGCTTCTAAACGCTGAGCGATTTTTTCACGCACACGACTATTGGCAATCGCAATTTGCACGTATTTTGTCGATGCAAATTCATTTAAAAAAGCTTGGTAATTCATGGCGCGATGACCATTGACCGAAGCAATGTCTGTTAAAGCATCATCGATAAAGATAATTTCAGACGCATCACCTTGACGTACCAATTGCTGACGCGCGACAGGCATCAAGCTACGCCCACAACCTGAAGCCCCATAAATCGCATAGAGTGTTGTCATTATTTTTGTTCCGGTGTGCCGGTAAATTTTGTCATGGTGGCTTCGCCTTCGGCATTGATATCATCCTTGGCAATCACTTTTTTCACGGTTTTTAGCATGATTTTAAAATCGAGCCATAAAGACTGATTTTCCACATACCACGTATCGAGTTCAAACTTTTTTTCCCATGAAATGGCATTGCGACCATTCACTTGAGCATGACCTGTAATGCCCGGACGCACGTTATGACGCTTGGCTTGCTCACGATTATAGAGCGGTAAATATTCCATCAATAATGGTCGTGGTCCGACAATACTCATATCGCCTTTAATCACATTCCACAGTTCAGGCATTTCATCCAAACTGGTGGCACGAAGCATTTTTCCAAATGGCGTCAAACGCTCACTGTCAGGTAATGGATTACCCTGCGCATCGAGCGCATCTTTCATAGTGCGAAACTTCACCATTTCAAAGGGCTTGCCATGCAGACCCGGACGTAGCTGACGAAATAAAACAGGCGAACCTAAATTTTTTCGCACCTTATAAGCCACCAAAGCATAAACAGGAGACAGCAGCACCAGCGCAGATGATGCAATAACAATATCCAATAAGCGCTTTAACATGGTTCACTCTTAAGATTAGATGAAAATGGGGGAATGGTATCCATTTATAGCAATGATTATACCCTGTTCGAGACCATCAGATTTGTAAAATATTTCAACCGTCAAAGGGACTCAAGTATTGCCCATTCCAAAAGATCCCGAAAATATAGTCGTTTAGAGATCGGTCCAACGACGATTGACTGCATGACCCGGGTTATTCATGCTGATCACCTTCGCGTAGTTTCCTACCGCAGTTGCATTTTCAGGAATGTCTTTGGTCACGACGCTGCCCGCACCGATAGTGGCATTATTGCCAATTTTGACATGCTCAATGATGCAAACATTCGGCCCAATATAAACATTGTCACCAA
Organism: Acinetobacter sp. YH16040_T; assembly: GCF_024605785.1. Classification (NCBI taxonomy): domain Bacteria; kingdom Pseudomonadati; phylum Pseudomonadota; class Gammaproteobacteria; order Moraxellales; family Moraxellaceae; genus Acinetobacter; species Acinetobacter sp. YH16040_T. The sequence continues at coordinate 3,348,324 of NZ_CP094541.1, forward strand.
TTTCTGCTGCTTGACGGCCGCCATTGGCACCAATCGTTGTAAATTGCGATAAATTTACATTATTGCCAAGCACAGTCGTAGGGTTAACAACCAGCGGCCCGCCATGACCAATAAACAGACCATATCCAATTTGAGTTGTGGTATGAATATCAATGCCGTAATGCTTTTTTTTATAATAATAAATGGGATAAGCCAACTTCGCCCAAAACGATTTTGCACTGGCCAAACGCAGCCAAAATGAAAAATTAAAGCCTCGATTAAATAAATAAGTTTTTAAAAATGATTTAAAACCAAGATTACCGGTATAGCGGTATAAATCACTTTTTATATATTTTAAGGTCATTTGGATCATCTCTTAAATTGGGCGAATCTCCTTTAATGGATACCCATTTCAGCCATCATATGTTTATTCACTTGATGCACATCATATTTATTCAGCGCAATTTCCCGCGAACGCTGTCCCATATACTCAATCAGTTTTGGATCTTCAATAAAGTATTGCATGTATTGCACCAGCTCATCGACTGATTTCACCCCGACCAAATAACCATTCACTCCATGCGATACTGTTTCACGGCAACCAGGTGCATCAGTGGTAATAATCGCACGTCCCATCGCCATCGCTTCTAAAACTGTACGCGGCGTACCTTCACGGTAGGATGGCAGCACATAAACTGAGCTTTCTGCAATTGCAGGACGTACGTCACCCAGTTTACCCCAATATTTGAGGCGAACATCGGCAATCCAACTATCTAGTTCGGCTTGCGAGATAGCAGATGGATTATCGTCAATCCAACCGACCAAATGAAACTCAGCTTCAGGGTATTGTGCTTTAATGATCCGTGCGGCTTCGGCATATTCACGTACGCCTTTATCACCGAGCAAACGTGCAATGAGTAAGAAAGAGGCTTTGACCTGCCCTTGTTCATTTTTTGGTAAAGGCATGACATCAAAGTCTTGCACATTCACCCCTGAACCATTCACCACCACCGTTGGTTTATTGGCATCAAGCAAATGCATGTCTTGGAATAGCTTTAAATCATCTGGATTTTGGAAAAAGACTTTGTCGCTACGTTTCAATGCTTGCGCATATAAACCATGCACCATTTTTTGAAACAGACTGCGTTTACCTGATTCAACATTTTGAAAGGCATAACCTAGACCGGTAATTAAAGCAAAGCGATGTGGGACTTTTGCCAACCATGCCGCCAGCGTGCCATAAATGACAGGCTTAATGGTATAAGACAGCACATAATCAGGCTGAATATGACAAATGCTTTGATATAAATGCTTCAGTAATTTTAAATCCGCCAGTGGGTTGGTGCCAGTCCGTTGCATTGGAATTTCATGTAAATGATAGCCTAGTGCTTCCAATTTCTGTTGTTCTTCAGGGAATGATGCGAATTCAGGCGCCATAATATGAATTTCGTAGCCTTGTGCATGAATAGCTTCCAGCAGTTTCCCGCGGAAATTTAAAACAGAAGGCAAAAAACTGCTGATCATCAGAAATTTCAACGGCTTTGCTCCCAAACTTGCATATATTGCTGACTCACTTTCTCAATACTGAAATGTGCTTCTACGCGCTCACGCACAGCTTGTTTCAACTGCAATCTTTGATCATTGCTTTGCTGCACATAATTTAAAATTGCTTGCACCAATACAGCCGAATTGCGCGGCGGTACAATTTCGCCAAGCTCTTGCACAATATATTGCGCATCACCAACATCGGTGCTGATACAAGGCAAACCTGATGCCATGGCTTCGACCAACACATTCGGAAAACCTTCGGTAATTGAAGTCATGAGGAATGCATCAATCGATTGATAAAAAGCAGGCATATCTGAGATTTGATCCAATAAATGGACTTTTTGACTATCCAATTGATATTGATCGAATAAAGCCTTTACTTCAGGATTCTCTAAACTCGCTCCGCTACCTGCAATTTTAAAGATGATGTCTTGATCCTTGAGTAAGCCCATCGTTTCAAACAAATAGGGGTAGCCTTTGGCCGTGTGATAACGCCCTGCAAAACCAATCACGATTGGTTCATGCAATTGGGGATTAGGCTGAAATTTATCGAGAAACACGCCATTGGCAATCACTTGGCTATTGCCATTTTTAAAGCCGAAGGCCTGATGCTGCTGCATAGACGAATGCGCACAATAAATAATAGCACTAGGTTGCTGTGATAGTATTTTACTTATGCCCAAGGCAATCTTGGTGCTGATTGATTCATCTTTAGGAGAAGCAAGAGAATGATGAATACCCCATACGACCTTTGGTTTTTTCGCTAAACCAATAACACTGAGACTGGTCAATGCATTGGCATGGTACATCCAACATTGCACGGTTTGAGGTTGTAACTGTTTCAGCAATTTACGTAATTTTTGAATCGTACTCAGCGTATTGATGCCATTCCAGCCTAAAGCATAATGTGACTGACAACGATCGAGCGTGCTTTGATAGATGCTCGATGTTTTCATTAAACTGATGATCACGTGCTGATATTGGTTTTCAGTATATTGAATCAGACGCGACAGCATCATTTCTGCACCGCCCACCCCTGCAAAGTTGGTGATCACATGCACCATCAACGGTTTGCTCATGTTGCAGACTCCATCATGTTTAAGTACTGCTTCAATACCGTTGCTTTGTGGAATTGCTGAATATGCGCTTCAAAATCAGCTTCTGAATAATGTACATAATCGGCAAAAATCGCCTGTTGCATGGCTTGCGTCAAACCTGTTTGATCATTGCATTCGACCAATAAACCAAACTTAGAGTTTTCTAGAATTTCCATTGGTCCACTTGGACAGTTGGTACTCACCACTTTCACTTTAGAGGCTAAGGCTTGAATAAGTACACCCGGCAAGCCTTCCCAATTCGAGCTTAAAACAAATAGCGATGCATATTTAAAATAGGCATACGGGTTTGAATCAAAGCCAGGTAAATCCACGACATCTTTTAAACCTAAGTCAGATACCAAAGCTTCAAACTCTGCACGCAGTTCGCCCTCACCTAAAATCAATAATCGGGTTTCAGGATGCTGATCATGCAAGGCTTTAAAGGAGCGGATCAGAAAACCAAAGTTCTTTGCTTCAGTGAGACGCCCCACTGCCAAAATCACTTTATGGTCACCATTTAAAAATTTGTGTGTGACTGGCGCTTTGAGTTTTTCAAAATAGGCATCGTCCAATACAGGGTTATAAATCGTGCTCAGATTATTATTTTTATAGCCATAATATTCACGAAAATCGGCTTCAACCCCTTTGGAAACACAGACCACTTGCTGTGCCATGGGATAAGTCCAATTCACCAAAGTTTTCAGCAAAAATTTGGCAAGACCTTGCAATTTTAAGTTTTTGGACGGCGTAGATACTTCACGGAAGATTAATCGCGTTTTAACACCTGCGAGTTTTTTCGCAATACCTGCCACAATATTGGTGTGGGTTTGTGTTGCGACTAAGCAGTCGTATTGCTCAGCTTTCATTTTTATTTTTAAAGGCGTGATGCTATTCATCACCCGACCGCAATTAAAATTGACCAACTCAATTTTCGGGCTAACTTCAGGAAAAAGTTTAGCTTTATCACCATTCAGGTCACATACGCCTAAATGAATTTTAAGTCCTTGTTCAGCAAAACTGTTCGCCAGTTGAATGACCGTACGTTCTGCACCGCCACCGCCCAAGCTTGGCAAAAAGAACATGACTTTATTCAACATATGCAGACCTAAATTTTATGAAATGGGAAAATATTAAAAGTGGTTTTTTGAGGCTTGAATCGCCATGGCACGCTCAACACGCTCACGATAATCCGTGATACCTGCCAGCTCACTATCACTGGCACAGGTGCTTTGAATTTTGGCTTGATAGTCGACAAAACTGGATACCACTTTGGCAGGTACGCCAATCGCCACACTGTGATCAGGAATGTCTTTGGTCACCACCGAGCCTGCGCCAATCACCACGTTGGAGCCAATGCTTACACCCGGCATTACAATAGTATTGACCCCAATAAACACATGCGATCCCACTTGAATTGGTGCAAAGCGTTGGTAGCGTTTACCTTGCGCATCTTTGACTAAACAGGTACTGCCATCATGAGTAATAAATTTCACCCCTGAGGTCACAGTCACATGATCACCAATGCTGACCAAAAATGGTTCTGAGCCCCAGCTTTTAATATAAATTCGGCAGTTTTCCCCGACTGTCACACCTTTCTTACGTGCATAAGCCACACTGCCTTTTGCCATAAAATAAGCCAAATCAAACAGCTGTCGAAAAGCAGAAACCATAAATGACATACACAATACCTGAATGAGGCGAGGCAACTTAAAAGGAGGAAAATAAGTCAGCTATTTTACGCTGAAAATCCACTTTACGATATGGAAACCGCAGTCACGATGCAGGATGAAAAATAAGATCAGAGCGATTTGATTTTTTTGGCAGGACTACCGACATAGACACCTGATTCGTCCAAAGGTTTCGACACAAGGCTGCACGCGCCAATCACCGAATCACTTGGAATTTTCACACCATCAAGTACCGTCACCCGTGCACCAAGCCAAATATTTTCACCCAAACTGACCCCTTGTTTGGTAATTGCGTCTTTCACCAACACGTCAGGTTCACCAAATTTATGATTACTGGCAATGATGATACTTTGCGTGCCAATACGGGTGTTATCGCCAATGCTCACACCTCCACAGCCATTGATATAGGACTTAGAATTGATACTGACATCTTTACCAATTGACACCTTGCCACCAAAGCATTTGATATAGCAGTTTTCACCAATAAAACTGTTATCCGCGATTTCTAAGCTCGCACCTTGCTCGACAATTAAACTGACATGATCGCCAATATAAACATTGTTGCCAATCTTCACTTGTCCGCTAATATCGACCGTACAGGCTTTGCCGAAATAACGAAATTTGGTGCCAAAAGCCACATTATAAAATTGCTGACGGGATTGTGCAGTGAACCAATTCATCAGTTTTAACAGTTTAAAAAACATCAGCTTTTGTTTCTCCACACCACATATAAAATGGCAAAGTTATAAATGATCAGTGCTACAGGCACCGCAAGCAACATATATACTTTATCAGCAAAGACTGCATAGAAGCCTGCAAATAAAGCGAACTTAATCATGAGTTCTACGATTTGCAACTTAAACAGCACTTGGCTATTGCGCTTAGCAATCAGAAAAGCTGAGCTTGGCGGATTACAGAAAATCGCCCAATAGCCCAAAGCTAAAATTTGGAAATAAGTTGAGATGCCAACCCATTCAGAACCGAAAATCCAAAGATATACCGATTCAGGCAATACAAAGACCAAGGCAAATAATGGCAGTGACACTAAGCTTAAAAGCAAACTTGCCTTTAACGCATTTTTGTTTGAATCTGTAATTTTAAACTTACGGATAAAAAACTGACGCAGGGTTTGTGAAATTAGATTGATCGGGACACGCAAAGTCCGCTCGACAATGGCATAAAAACCCATCGCCTGCACACCGACAAAATGCGACACCACATAGTATGGCAAGTTATGTGAAAAACTATTCAGCAAGGCATGCGGGGTATTGGCATAAATAAAATCTTGATAATTTTTAAACGCCTGCCAACTGACTTGATAGAGCTGATACTTCAAGATGTAGAGCAACATCGCCACGATCATCAGGATAGAACTGACATTATAGCTATTGACCAGACTGATCTGTATAAACAGTGGCAAACTCAGTTGCACCGCAACGACAATCGCACTTCTAAAAATATTTAAGCCTGCACAAAAATATTCCTTATGCGCAGCAAATTGATAATTATACAGACTCTGAATCAGAGTGTTGGCAAGCACGCCTGTGGCGACTGCACTTGCCATTTCAACATTTAAAATAAAGCTAATGACGATGCCACTAAGAATCGCAATGCCTGTTGAGAACACCGCCCCTTCAAAAATCAGACTCTTTTTGTCTTGCTCGTCCGCGACCAATAAAGCTTGATCGAGACGTAAATTAGCAACGGTCGATAAAACACTGACAATCGCCAAAGCAATACCATACGCGCCAAAATCAGCAACAGAATATAGGCGCGTTAAAACAGGAAGTGCGATAAATGTCATTATCGCACCGACCAGTAAACTGAGTGTAATCAGTCCAATGGACTGATATTTTGCGAACAGTTTCGCAATCATCTGCTCAAGATCATTTTAAGTTATTGACGTACCAACGCATTGCGAGTTGAATGCCTTCAGCAATTTTAAACTCAGGTGCATAACCCAAATGTTGCTCAATTTTGGCAATGCTCGCCTGTGAATGACGCACATCACCTGCACGGAACTCACGGTACACAGGATCACGCTCAAAGTTCACCGCATTTTCAGCAAGTGCCACCTGAATGGCACGATATAACTCATTCAACGTAGTACGGTCACCCACAGCCACGTTATACACTTGGTTTTTGGCGTCATCAGATGCAGTTGCCGCCAAAATATTGGCTTGAACTGTATTATCGATAAAACAGAAATCACGGCTGGTTTCACCATCACCATTGATGAAGACATCTTCACCCGCGATCATTGATGCCGTCCATTTCGGAATCACCGCAGCATAAGCACCGTTAGGATCTTGGCGCTGACCAAACACGTTGAAATAACGTAAGCCAATTGCTTTAAACCCATAAGTTTTCGCAAATACGTCTGCGTATAACTCATTGACGTACTTCGTCACTGCATAGGGTGAAAGTGGTTTACCAATATTTTCTTCTACTTTTGGCAATGCAGGATGATCACCATAAGTCGAACTGCTGGCTGCGTATGTAAAGCTGGCAACACCTGCATCACGCGCAGCCGTCAGCATATTTAAGAAACCGCTAATATTGGTGTCATTGGTGATGATCGGATCGGCAATCGAACGCGGTACAGAACCTAAAGCGGCTTCATGCAGGACATAATCCACGCCTGCACAGGCTTTTTGGCAGTCGGAAAATTGGCGAATATCACCTTCAATAAAACTGAATTTTGCCCATTGCTCAGCAGTCACTAAACTTTGCACTTCATCCAAATTATGCTGATGACCTGTGGCAAAGTTATCTAAACCCACTACGGTTTGATTCAGCTTTAATAAAGTTTCAAGCAAGTTTGAACCAATAAATCCAGCAACTCCAGTTACCAGCCATGTTTTAGGCGCTATTTTAAGGTTTTCACATACCTGTTGATATTGATTCATTTTGGTATGGCCCTCTTACAAACGAAGATCAGATTCGGCTTGAGATAACACGTATTTCAAGTCATACAGCACATGATCAGCTTTACCCAAAGCACGGATGGCATCTACGCCCATATCTTTAAACTGGTGATGAGCAACAGCCAAAATTACAGCATCATACTTGCCATTTTCCAGCGCCTGTACTGGGCTAATGCCGTACTCATGTTCAGCCTCAACGCCATCAACCCAAGGATCATAGATATCGGCATCAATATGGTATTCTTTCAGCTCATTCACAATATCAATGATGCGGGTATTGCGGATATCCGGGCAGTTTTCTTTAAAGCTTAAGCCTAAAATGAGGACTTTGGCATCTTCCACTTGAATGCGTTTTTTCAGCATAGCTTTCACCAACTGAGTCACCACATAAGCCCCCATACCATCATTTAAACGGCGACCCGCTAAAATAATTTCTGGGTTATAACCAATCGCTTGGGCTTTATGCGTTAAATAGTACGGGTCAACACCGATGCAGTGACCACCGACTAAACCCGGACGGAATGGAAGGAAGTTCCATTTTGTTCCCGCTGCGTGTAATACCGCTTCGGTATCAATACCCATTTTATTGAAAATCAATGCCAATTCATTAATTAAGGCAATATTCACATCACGCTGAGTGTTTTCAATCACTTTCGCTGCTTCTGCAACCTTAATGCTAGCTGCTTTATGAGTACCCGCTTCAATAATCAGGTTATAGACTTCATCAACATAATCAGCCACTTCTGGTGTTGAACCCGAAGTGATTTTTAAAATATTAGTTACCCGGTGTAATTTATCACCCGGATTAATTCGTTCAGGGCTATAGCCTGCATAAAAATCCTGATTGAATATTAAGCCTGAATTTTTCTCTAAAACAGGAATACAGACTTCTTCTGTTGCACCCGGATAAACGGTCGATTCATAAACAACCACATCACCTTTTTTCAACACTTTTGCAATGCTTTCTGAGGCTTTCACTAATGGCGTTAGATCTGGCTGCTTATATTCATCAATCGGGGTTGGCACTGTAACAATAAAGAAATTACAGTCTTTTAAATCTTCTAAATTTGCGCTGTAACTTAATTGAGCTGATTGTGCTAATTCTTCAGGAGAAACTTCTAGGGTATGATCACGTCCGCTACGTAATTCATCAATACGCTTCTGATGAATATCAAAGCCCACCACGGGAACTTTTTTTCCAAACTCAACAGCTAGCGGTAAACCGACATAACCTAATCCGATTATGGCAATTTTTAATTCGGAGAGTTGTAACATACTGAAGCCTATGTCATCGATGAATCATCAATCATCGTTATGTTGTAAATAGCGTTAAATTATATCAGAAAATCAAATTTCGATTGTGTAATGATGTTCTATGAGGCCTGTAATTTTAATCAAAAATATTTATAGAGTTAAACAATTCACCCTATAAAACCAACTTTGTATATTTAAAAAAATTCAAATAACAATAAGATCTTTAAAAAGAAATTCATCCATGCAAGTCTTGATTAAACTTACGATTTAAAACAAATGTAAAGCTATATTCTACAAGGTGAATAGTATAAACTTAACATTCTAAAATGAGTAATTTGGGTACTTAAACCCGTATTTCAATGATTCAAATATTTTATAAATAGGATTTGTATTCGAGTGAGTTACTATCGTTATAGCTGTATGTTAGCTTTGAGCCTAAGTATGACGGGTTGTGCCATTACTTCAGGCTTACAAACCTATGACCTTCCTAAAGAAGGCACATTTCAGACTGATTTAGGCTCGACAGTCAATGTTATTAAACTAACTCAAGAAAATTTAGTTGCTGTTCAACCCGCCCAAGTAAATCAGCAAATTTTTGCCCATCTATTCAATCAACAACAAAAAAGTTATCGTTTAAATCCGGGTGATATTTTATCTATTTATTTATGGGCATATCCTGAAATAACCCCACCCACAAATACAATAAGCAATGCGGAAGCGATTAAATCAAACGGTTACCAAATTGATCAAAGTGGCTATATCCAATTCCCTATTATTGGCCGATATAAAGCTGCCGGAAAATCGCTGACACAAGTCAATCAGGAATTACGCAGTCAACTTGCTCGTTACTTAAAAACCCCAGATGTGATTGTTCGGGTACTTTCCTACCAAGGCCAACGTTTTTCTGTTCAAGGTAACGTGATGAAAGGTGGTCAGTTTAATCTAACCGATCAGCCGACAAGTATTTATACTGCATTAGGTATGGCGGGCGGAGTAAATAGTCAATTTGGTGACAATGCATCTTTAACCTTAGTTAGAAATGGTCAAAGTTATGTACTCAATAGTATTGAACTTGAAAAAGCTGGATATTCTTTACACAACTTACTTATCAAACCTAATGACACAATTTATGTCAACTCACGTGAAAACCAAAAAATTTATGTGATGGGAGAGTCTGGCAAAAACCAATCTTTACCAATGCGTGAACAAGGCATGAGCTTAAGTGATGTCCTCGGAGAGAGCTTAGGGGTAAATTCGCTTTCCGCAAGTCGAGGTAAAATCTACGTAGTGCGTAGCGATGTAAATAGCCCGATGACTGAAATTTACCATTTAGATTTAACCAGTATTGGTGATTTTGGTCTCGCTAACCAGTTCAAAATGCGCAGCAATGATATTGTCTATGTTGATGCATCTGGTTTAGCTCGCTGGCAGCGTGTAATCAATCAAGTGATTCCTTTCTCAAATATCATCTATAACTTGGACAGATTGGGCCAATAATGTTATTTAAAAATATTTTGGTGGTCTGTGTAGGTAATATTTGCCGAAGTCCTATGGCGGAGTATCTCCTAAAAAAAGATCATCCCGACCTGAATATTTATTCAGCTGGAATCTCAGGTATGATTGGACATGCAGCAGATGAAAAAGCTCAATACTGTATGCAAAAAATTGGCATCAATATGAGTGGACATATTGCCCAAAAATTAAATGCTGAACTGATCAAAAAATCAGATTTAATTTTGGTCATGAGTTCAAATCAACAAAAGCATATTGAACAGACATGGCCATTTGCAAAGGGAAAGACTTTTCGTTTAGGTCATTGGCAAGGTAAAAATGTGCCTGACCCATATCAGCACGATCAAGCTTTTTTTGACCAGATCTCAGAACTGATCCAATCTTGCGTTGCAGATTGGACTAAACAAATTTAACTTTTGATGTACGATTATGAGCCAAAATATCAATACAGAAGATACAATTGATTTAAAAGAATTATTTTTCTCTCTGATTGCACAGTGGAAGTTAATTGCTCTATGTGTAATTTTAAGTCTCGTTTGTGCCCTGCTTTATTTAAGAACCACGCCTGATACCTACGCAGTAAATGCACTGGTACAGGTTGAGGAAAGTAAAGGAACTTCAGCAGCACTCTTGGGTGATCTATCAAGCATGATTGATCAAAAGCAACCGGCTCAAGCAGAAATTGAAATTTTAAAATCACGCTTAGTTCTAGGTACTGTGATTCAAAATTTGCATCTTGATCTTAAAGTTTCGGGTACAGAGAATTCATTTATTGATCGCCTATTTTCCCCGCATGAATATGTCACAGAATATAAAAATAAATCAGTAACTTTTAAAGACAATGAAAAAAGTTTTGATATTCGACAGTTTAATATTCCAGCAGTATATCGAGATAAAAATATTGATCTCAGCTTTAAAGATAATCAGTTTACATTAACTGATCTTAAAACTGAGCAAATCATTTTAACGGGTAAATTAAACCAAGATAATTCATTACGCACCGCTGACGGACAGTGGGATATTTCGATTTTTACCCGCGACAAGTTAAAAGATCACTACCTAATTCAAAAGCAGTCATTGCCTGCCGCAGTAGAGAATATTTTGGCAAACTATTCTGTAGCTGAAAAAGGGAAAATGACGGGTGTACTGGGTCTAAATTACCAAGGTCAAGATAAAGAACATATTACCCAAGTACTCAATTCAATTTTAGCAGCCTATAGCCAGCAAAATATTGAACGCCGTTCAGCTGAAAGCGCGCAGACCTTAAAGTTTTTGGATGAGCAACTACCTGAACTAAAACAACAACTGGATGTTGCGGAACGCGAATTTAACAAATTCCGTCAAGAGTTTAATACTGTCGATGTCACTAAAGAATCTGAACTCTATTTAACTCAAAGTGTCACTCTTGAAACTCAAAAAGCTGAATTAGAGCAAAAAGTTGCTGAAGCTTCTGCGAAGTACACCAGTGAGCATCCAGTGATGCAACAAATGAATGCTCAATTGGGTGCAATCAATAGCAAAATTGCTGAACTAAATGCCACCTTAAAAAAATTACCAGACCTACAACGTCGTTATTTACAGCTCTATCGTGAAGTTGAAGTGAAACAACAACTTTATACAGCGTTGTTGAATTCTTACCAACAGCTTCGTATTGCCAAAGCTGGTGAAATTGGTAATGTCCGTATTGTGGATACTGCAGTAGAGCCAATTGAACCTATTAAACCTAAAAAGTTAATTGTCCTTATACTCTCGCTATTTGTCGGTGGCTTTATTGGTGTACTCATTGCTTTAGTTCGCAATATGCTACGCTCAGGGATCAAAGATTCATCAGAAATTGAAAATAATCTGGATCTTCCGGTTTATGCCACTGTGCCACGTTCGCCTGTTCAAGAAAGTCGCATCAAGTTACTGAAGAAGAAAAAGACCATTCCTGTACTTGCGGTTAAAAATAGCGATGATATTGCAATTGAAAGTTTGCGCAGTATGCGTACTGCCATTCACTTTGCACTGACATCTGCAAAAAATAACCTGATCATGATTTCGGGGCCAGCACCAGAAGTTGGTAAATCGTTTATTTCAACCAATTTAGCTACGATTCTTGCGCAAAGCGATAAACGTGTTTTAATTATTGATGCCGATTTACGTCGTGGTTATTTGAACAAATACTTCAATCATGACAACCAACCAGGTCTTTCTGAGTATTTAAATGGTCAGCGTGATCTAGACAGCATCATTAAAACCACTGAAATTCCAAATTTGAGTGTGATTACTCGTGGTAAAAGCCCTTCTAATCCATCTGAGCTTTTAAGTTCTGGTAAATTCAAAGAATTCTTAGATTTGATTTCACCGATGTTTGATCATGTGATCATTGATACCCCTCCTGTACTTGCGGTGACAGACGGTATCATTATTTCGCAATATGCTGGTGTGAATTTGGTGATTGCTCGTTATGCCAAAACTCAGTTGAAAGAACTAGAGTTAACCGTGAACCGCTTTGAACAAGTGGGTGTGAAGGTCAATGGTATTATTTTAAACGACATTCAACGTAGCTCAGCTGGTTATGGTTATGGTTATGGCTATAACTATTCTTATGGTTATAAAGCTTCAAAAGACCAAGACTAATTCAAGCCTATTCAAAAAAGCCACCGAATACGGTGGCTTTTTTTATTTTCGAAATTTATGTTGCATGCATCATTCTGTATAAAAAATGTTTTATATATTCATACCGTTATAGTATAAAAATAAGAACATGACTATGATGATCTTTCCTGCACCTTACCTGATCATAGAGATAGGTAAGCGCTGAACAGGAAAAGTCTGCTAGAATTTCAGCAACTTTTTACATATAAAATAATTGTGGGAAAATATATGAGTAAGGCCCTACCTATCGCTGTCGCTGTATTACTCGGCGGTGCCGCACTTGTTCCTGTTTACTATGCAACTAAAACACCTGCTACGCAATCAGCAACATCAACTCAACCAGCTGCAAATGCTTCTGCTGTCGCTAAAATCAGTTATGCACTTGGTTATGAAGTTGCCCATCAAACGCCTCCAGAATTAGATATTGATAGCTTTGTCACTGGCGTTCGTGCGGGTCATGCTCGTGCAAAACCTGCATATACTGAAGAAGAATTACAAAAAGCATATGCTGAGTTCCAGCAAGAAATGCAAAACAAGCAGCTCGAAAGCAATAAGCAAGCACAAAGTAGCAGCGATAATTTCTTAACAGAAAATAAAAGCAAAGCTGGGGTTAAAACCACTGCTTCTGGTTTACAGTACCTAACAACGAAAGAAGGTACAGGTAAACAACCGCAAGCCACATCAGTTGTTAAAGTTCACTACACAGGTAAGTTAGTGGATGGCACAGTATTTGATAGTTCAGTACAGCGCGGCGAGCCAATTGAATTTCCGTTGAACCAAGTAATTCCAGGTTGGACTGAAGGTCTACAGTTAATGAAAGAAGGCGGCAAAGCCACTTTGTATATTCCTTCAAACCTCGGTTATGGTGCTCAAGGTGTTCCGGGAACGATTCCACCGAACAGTACTTTAATTTTTGATGTAGAACTCATTGAAGTTAAATAATAAAACCGGTACAGGAGAGCTTTTCGCTCTCCTGCTTTATTTTGAGACTCGGTCATGAAATTACAGATCAGTATGTTGTGTTTGGCACTCTGCTCAAGCACTGTATTTGCCAAAGATGTCAGTAATAAAAGTAGTGCTGCAGAACAAGTCGGTTATAGTTTTGGTTATTTAATGGGACGCAGTAATGCTGAATCCATTAAGGATTTAGATATTGATGCATTTGTTGCAGGTTTAAAGGCAGCATCTAAAGGTCAAGCTTCGTCACTAACAGATGAAGAAATGACCCGTGCCTTAACCCAATATAAAAAGCAAACCGAAGCGAAACAACTGATTGAACTGAAACAAAAAGCGGATGCGAATGCCACCATTGGTGCAGCTTTCCTTGCTGAAAATGCCAAAAAACCGAGCATTCTAGTCACGAAATCTGGCCTGCAGTATCAAGTCATTCAAGCCGGCAAAGGTAAATCACCCAAAGCCAATTCAACAGTGAAAGTTCACTATGAAGGTCGCTTAATTGATGGCACTGTTTTTGATAGTTCAATTGCACGTAACCAACCTGCGATGTTCCAAGTGAGTCAAGTCATTCAGGGTTGGACAGAAGGTCTACAGTTGATGAAAGAAGGTGCAAAATATCGCTTCTTCATTCCTGCAAATTTAGGCTATGGTCAAATTGGTTCAGCAGACGTCATTGAGCCAAATAGCACGCTGATTTTTGATGTAGAGCTCATTGAAGTTCTCCCGAAATAACAATACTCTCTTTAGGAGCATCGACAAATCTCGGTGCTCCTCAATATTTCTTCTTTCCATTATTTTCTTTTACAATTTTTTGATTGATTTGACTTAAAATTCACATTGATATCTTATATTTATTTCACAAAAACCAATTTCCCTTTATCTTGAGTCTTCATCAACTGCGTAGCCGCACATAAGGATTTGACCATGACCGTTAAAATTAAGACTCGCGAAATTCAATATACAGCAGCTGATGGAACTCAACTTTTTGGCTATTTTGCCGCACCAGAGTCAGACACTGCAGTCGCAGGTGTGTTAGTTGCCCCTGAATGGTGGGGACGCAATGAATATACCGAACAACGTGCGCGCGAATTGGCTGAACAAGGCTATGCTGCTTTCGCTTTGGATATGTATGGTGACAAAAAAGTCACCACAGATGCCAAGCAAGCTTATGAATGGATGATGCAAACTTTTGATCATGCCGACACCATTGTGACCCGTGCGTCTGCTGCATTACACACTTTGGCACAGCAAAAAGAAGTAAATGCAGATAAACTCGCAGCTATAGGCTTTTGCTATGGCGGAAAAGTCGTGCTGGATTTAGCTCGTTCAGGTGCTGCATTAAAAGCTGTGGTGACCTTCCATGCAACACTTGCTACAGCGACTCCTGCACAAACAGGACAAGTCCAAGCAGAGATTTTAGTGCAACATGGTGAGCTCGACTCGATGGTGAGCTTAGATGATGTTGCAACCTTTAGAAATGAAATGGATGCTGCCCAAGTGCAGTATCAAATCAATATTTTTGAAGGTGCAAAACATGGCTTTAGCAACCCGATGGCGGATGAACGCGCCAAAGCAAACGGCGTAGATTTAGCTTATAACGCTGCTGCAGAACAACAAAGCTTAGCGGCCATGTATGCCTTGTTAGCACGCCAGCTTAGTTCTTAAAGCGCTAAGAACCAATACCAATATTTAATTTATAAAAATGAGGAGAGCACAATGACAGAACTCAATTGTCCATATTGCAATTTTGACGAATATGACGTGATTGCAAAAAATGATTTTGGTGTTGTACTTCCTGAACCACATACACTGTCTAAAGGGCATGCTGTCATTGTCCCACTACGTCATGTTGGTTCATTTTTTGAAATTACTGATAAAGAACGTAAAAGTTTAATGTCCTTACTTGAACAAGCGCGTAATGAATTAAATTTACGCTATCAACCTACTGGCTTTCATATTGGGTTTAATGATGGACAAGTTTTTGGCGAAGCCACTGAACATGTGCATATTCACATTATTCCACGTTATGAAAACCAAACATTGGCGCTCGATACCCGCTGGGGCTTTAAAAGCTAAACTTTAAATTTACACTCACTAAGGAGCCTCGGCTCCTTTTTTGATGGCCACTATTTTTGCATTTCCCCTGATATACAGTTTTCGTTTTGAACAAAAAGAATGCCTATTGAAAGATGTATACTAGGCAGGTTTTTTCAATTTTGACTGTATTGCATGTTTAACTTTTCTGATGCCCTTCTCGACTGGTTTGATGTCCATGGTCGTCATGACTTACCGTGGCAAGTGAAGGATGACCCTTACAAAGTATGGGTTTCAGAAATTATGCTACAACAGACTCAAGTCAAAACCGTCTTACAATATTTTGATCGATTTATTCAACGATTTCCGACTGTTGAAGATTTAGGCCATGCCTCTTGGGATGATGTGGCACCCTATTGGGCTGGCTTAGGCTACTATGCACGGGCTCGGAACTTACACAAAGCCGCAGGAATTGTTGCACGTCAGGGACATTTTCCAAGCAATCTTGAGCAGTGGATGGAACTACCGGGCATCGGCCCGTCTACCGCGGGTGCGCTGATGTCTTTGGGTTTAAGACAATATGGCGTGATTATGGACGGCAACGTCAAGCGAGTATTGTCTCGTTTCTTTGCTATAGAAGATGATTTATCGAAACCTGTACATGAACGGGCCATGTGGCAACTGGCGACAGAGCTCTGCCCCATTGAACGCAACCACGATTATACCCAAGCGATTATGGATCTGGGTGCAACGGTATGCACGCCGAAAAAGCCGCTCTGTTTATATTGTCCCATGCAACAGCACTGCAAAGCACATGCTCAAGGTTTAGAAACTGAATTACCTTATAAAAAGCCTAAAAAGCCTGTTCCTGTAAGAGAAGCTCAAGTCATGCTGATTCAATCTGCAGGAGAATGGCTGTGGATACAACGTCCGAATAGCGGGCTATGGGGTGGTCTGTGGTGTTTACCTATTTTTGATCAACCCCATGAGTTTCAATCCCTCACTCAACAGCTTGATCTGAAACCTACCACCACTCAAGTGCAAATATCACATAGCTTTACCCACTTTACTTGGCTTTTAGAGACTACTGTATTTACCGTTACCGCAGATCAAAAAGAGCATTTAGCCATTGAATGCAACGCACAGTGGTTTACACCGATACAAGCCACTGCTCTCGGTATTCCTACTGCCATGAAAAAACTCATTTCTACGCTAGAACTCGAAAGCCATTCTATGCCATAGTTTTGAACTGCTCATCAATTGAATAGGGACAAATGTGACTCAAGGATTTTTTCAGCTTCGCAGAGGGTTGTTCGGCGGTATTGGTTTTATTTTGCTTTTACTCAGCGCCTGTACGTCGACTCCACCCAAACCATCTGGCAGTACATTGCCTGCACATGAAGTGAAAAAATTACAAAACATGCGTTTATCCAATCAATTGCCTGTTCCTGTTCATCAAGTCAAACGAAGTGCGCTCAAGGATACTTGGGGCGCAGCGCGTAGCCAAGGACGAAGCCACGAAGGTATTGATATTATTGTTCCACGTGGAACAAAAGTCCTCAGTGCTACAGAAGGTTTAGTTGCTGACTTACGTAATAACAATTTGGGTGGTAAAGTGATATGGATTATGGGGCCCGCAGGTTCTTGGCATTATTATGCGCATCTTGATGGTCATAAACGTGGCTTAAATGTCGGCGACTATGTCAAAAAAGGTGATGTCATTGGCTATGTAGGTAATACTGGCAATGCTCGACATACTGCACCACATTTGCATTATGGCATTTACTTGGGTGGTAAAGGTCGCAATGCCGTTAACCCCTATCCATATTTACGTTAATTTTAGGAAACATACATGTCAGAAGCGTTGATCAATCGTCTGGTGGAATTTGCAGAATCTGGTAATCAACAAAAAATCAGCCTCAATGGACAGTCTTATCAGGGCTGGATCATGGAGATCACTGAAGAAGCATTACTCATCAGCACCGGCTACGCAGACAAATCAGGTAAAGATGTATGGATTCAATTTGCCGATCTCGATCAAGCGGAACTGTTATATTGGGACAATAAAAACGACCAATGGACAGCTTTTAAAATTTAAGTCAAAAGGAGCATTCAACATGACGATACAACGCTGTGCTTGGTGCTCCGAAGATCCTTTGTATATTGCCTACCACGACACTGAGTGGGCTAAACCTAGTTTTGATGAGCAGCATCTCTTTGAAATGCTGTGTCTTGAAGGACAACAAGCGGGGCTGTCTTGGATCACTGTGCTGAAAAAGCGGGCTTGTTATCAGCAGCATTTTTTTCAATATCCCATTGCCGAAATTGCAGCGTTGAGTGACCTACAATTACAAGAAAAATTACAAGATTCAGGTTTGATTCGCCATATCGGCAAACTCACTGCCATTCGAGATAATGCAAAAGCATGGCAACAGTTAAAAGCCCAAGGGATTCATCCTGTGGAATTTCTTTGGAATTTTGTCAAAGGTCAAATTGCCAATAATGATGTCGTTGAATATCGCAGCGCCCCTGCACAAACCGCTCAAAGTCAGGCCTTGTCCAAAGCATTAAAAAAGCATGGCTTTAAATTTGTCGGCCCAACGACTTGCTATGCTCTGATGCAAGCCATTGGCATGGTTAACGATCATGAAAATCACTGTGACTTTAAATACACGCACGCAGAATGACCTCAAAAACAGAAAGGATAGAATAATGAGTGACAATACAATCCATGCCTATGCAGCAATGAACAGTGGTGAAGCCCTTGTTCCCTACCAATTTGATGCAGGTGAATTACAAGCCCATCAGGTTGAAGTCAAAGTCGAGTATTGCGGTCTTTGTCACTCAGATATTTCTATTATCCAAAATGATTGGAAATCTTCGGTTTATCCTGTGGTCCCAGGGCATGAAGTGATTGGAACCATTACCCAACTCGGCAGCGAAGCCAAAGGACTGAAAATCGGACAACGTGTGGGCATAGGCTGGACAGCAGAAAGTTGTCAACACTGTGACTCGTGTATCGATGGTCGCCAAGTGCAATGTACTGGAACCAAGACGGCGACAATCGTCGGTCATGCGGGTGGCTTTGCCAACAAAGTCCGTGCGGGCTGGCAATGGGTTATTCCCCTTCCAGATGATCTCGATCCAACCAGTGCTGGCCCTCTGCTCTGCGGTGGGATTACAGTATTTGATCCCATCTTACAGCACCAAATTCAGGCCATTCACCATGTTGCCGTGATCGGCATTGGTGGTTTAGGTCATATGGCGATTAAACTGCTGAAAGCTTGGGGCTGTGAAATTACCGCGTTCAGTTCAAATTTAGATAAAACCGATGAACTTAAAGCTATGGGGGCTGACCATGTGGTGAATAGTCGTGATCTTGCCGCGATTAAAGCACAACGTGGTAAGTTCAATTTAATTTTAAGCACGGTCAATGTAACGTTGGATTGGCAAGCCTATCTTTCAACTTTGGCACCGAATGGAAGCGTTCACATGCTTGGCCTAGCACTTGAGCCGATGCAAATACCCGCAGGTATGCTGATCAGTGGTGCTAAATCTATCACTGGCTCATCAACAGGCTCTCCTGCGGCACTGCGTGAATTACTTCGATTCGCCGCACGTCAAAATATTGCACCTCAAATTGAAATGTATCCAATGTCTCAGGTGAATGAAGCGATTGAACGTTTGCATTCAGGAAATGTGCGTTATCGAATTGTGCTGAAAGCTGATTTTTAACGCTAAAAATCTAAGCCCAAAAAGCCTGCTGCATGCAGGCTTTTTTTGTATGCTTTATGGACTCATTAATCTAGATGACATTTGTGTTTCTGCATTCCTTACGCACCCAATCTGCAAGCAACAAAATGGCCTGCTGAATTTCTGTCGATAGCTCATGCCCTGCATTTAGGCGAATACAATTGTTATAACGATTGTCCTCACCAAAAATTAAACCTGGCACAATATTGATGCCATGTTTTTGCGCATGGTAATACAGCGCCAAACTGTCTATTTGTTCAGGCATCTGCAACCACAGAGCATAACTGCCTTGAGGCCGATTTAGACGGATATCAACCCCTTGAAAAGCATCGTAAATATACTGACGATACTGCTCGACTTGCACCATTAATTTAGGACGCAATTCAGCAAGATGTTGGCGATACGCACGACTAAAAATCAAATCGGCAAGTCCTAACTGCAAAGGCGTATTCACCGAATCATTTTGCAAAAGTAATTTCGGACGCAAATGTTGCAAATGTGGTGGAAGACAAAACCACCCCACCCGATAAGAAGGCGATAAAGATTTTGAAATCGACGCACAATAGATCACGTAGCCCGCCCGATCCCAATATTTGATAGGCAATGGTCGCTTTGCATTGAAACTACACTCAGCATAAATATCATCTTCAATCACATAACATTGATATTTTTCAGCCAGTTGTGCAATTCGTTCCTTATCTTCATTACTTAAACAAAAACCCAAAGGATTTTGAAAATTTGCAGTCAATAAGCATACTTTCGCGCCTGAATCCCGCATCGCCTGCTCTAAACGATCTAAATCAAAACCTTCCGTATTGGCAGGAATTTCAACAATTTTCCGCTTCAATAAAGCCAATAATTGCAATTGCCCGTTATAGTTCGGCGTCGGAACAATGACACTCTCCCCTTCCGCACTTAGATTTTGCAACATCACTGACAAAGCAGGCATACAACCATTGCTGATGTAAATATCATCCTTAGGCATGTAAAAACCATCTTCAGCCCAATGTGCCGACAAAGCTTCACGCAATTGTGGATGACCTTGCCGATTGTTATATAAAAAATCTTCTGGTTTACAATGCTTTAATGCCCTTTGGATTGAACGTCTGATTGCTTCAACAGGAACAAAATTGGGGGACAACTGAATTGAACCCAAATGAATCAGGCGACTATTTGCAGATGCTTCATGGATCTGAATTTGCAATTCTAAATTCGAAATTTCACGAGGTCGGGAATCAAAATCAGGATGATTCGGCACGGCAATTTGCTGGGCTTTCTGTGAGGATTTCACAAAATAACCAGACTTTTCTTTGACATAAATCAGGCCTTTGGCTTCAAGTAATTCATAGCAGCGTTTCGCAGTATTTAAACTGATCTGATGCTGCTGTGAAAATTGACGTAGCGCATACAGACGCTGCCCTGCGGCCAATTCACCACTATAAATTTTCTGTGCCAACTGCTGCGCAAGCTGCTGATATTGAAAAGCCATCTGTACCCTTTTTTTAATCATTCTTGTATCTGTACCCATTAAGTTAACAGATTTAAGCTGAATGCATCAGGTTGATATCTCAAAAATAACGATAGGGGGACAATTAAATGAATGACTTCACGCAGTTTCGAGCGGGTTTAATCATCATCAGTACACTCACGCTTATGGCGTGCCAACCCGAGCAGCACACTCAAGCTCAAAGCCAACAAAATTTTATCTGTAAATCTTTAATTCAAGGTTTTTTGAGTGCCCAAAAACTGACGCAATATGAACTTGAGCAGATCCAACCGATCACTAGCGGCGGGTTACATCAGCAGCTATATATTTATAAAGCCAAATCTGAAAACGGCATGAATATCATGCCGCAGCAAGCCAAACTTCGCTTTGCCTGTGAACAATTGACTGCGCGGCAATTTCAAATCAAGTTACATCCGCATCAATTTCCAGAACAGACCTTACTCAGTATCGAACTTCCAGAAACACAACACATGCAGCAGTTGACTGCATTTCGCCTGCCTGAGTAGCGAAGTCATTGATCGTTCATATTGAACTGAATCATTACTGGTGCTTATTTTAAAATTTCGGGAAAGGTCTCAACAGTTTTGCTTTTACCCAGCTGCACTTTCATTTTTTGTAGCATTTGATAAGGCTGTTGCTGCACGAACATATTCACGAAACTGAGCGGAATGGAACCTTCCGGATTGGCGTAGCCATAGGTCGAAACTTTGACTTTTTGATTGCCTAAACGCTGGAAGGTCCAATCGCCCTCATAGTCGGTTAGGCGTACATAATTGGGATTGATCGGATAACCTTTTTTCACCGCTTTATTTTGGATGCTAATAATGCCTTGTGCATCTTTACGCATTTTGCCTTGTACCACCAAATCACGGTCTTTCAAGGGAAAAGGAAAATCCAACACCATATATAAACTGAATTCACCTTTCTGGTCATCGCGGGATAATACTTTGACACTGCCCATATAAGGGACCCAATTCACTGCATTTTCCACATCTAAAATCAGGGAAACCGCTTTTTCAATGGGCACATCAAAACTGGTTTCAGCTTTGTATTGAAAGACAGGATTTTGAGCATTTTGGTAGGTCCAAACTTTAATATTATTTTTATTAATCGTGAGTTTGGCATTATCCATAGTTTTCGCTTGTACTGCCGCAGTGAATGCGACAGCACAGGCCATAAAGATGACTTTTTTCATTCCATTGATCGTCTTATTTTAATTTTATGCTGTTGTTATAACGGATTTTAACGCGCTTTTATACGTCAATATCGTTAAAACCCAGTACATCTTTCATATCGTACTTACGTGCTTCACGACCAACTACCCATGCAGCTGCACGTACTGCACCAGAGGCAAAGTTCATACGGTTAGTCGCTTTATGGGTAATTTCAACACGTTCGCCATCCGCAATAAACATCGCAGTATGTTCACCGACAATGTCACCACCACGAATCGTTTGGAAGCCAATGGTTTGACGTTCACGTGGACCCGTATGACCTTCACGGCAATACACAGCATCTTGTTTTAAGTCACGTCCTAAAGCACCGGCAATGGCTTCGCCCCACATTAGCGCTGTACCTGATGGTGCATCAACTTTATGGCGATGATGGGCTTCAATCACTTCAATATCTACAGTATCGCCAAATACTTTTGATGCCAATTCAAGAAGTTTGATTGAAACGTTTACGCCGACAGAATAGTTCGCTGCATAGACTACTGGGGTTTCTGTTGCTGTTTCATCGAGATAAGCTTTTTGCTCATCATTCATACCTGTGGTACCAATGACAATCGCAACGCCTGCTTCACGGCAAAGTTTAAGATGCTGTGCCGTTGCTGCAGGTGCAGTAAAATCGATCACGACATCACAATCTTTTAAAACCTCAGCAAGGTTACCGACAACCTTTACGCCAACCGCGCCAATCCCTGCAAGTTCACCAGCATCCGCACCGACCAAGCTACTTTCAGGACGTTCTACCGCAGCAGCCAATTGATAGCCAGCTTGCTGAACCGCTTGAATTAAGATGCGTCCCATACGACCGCCTGCGCCCAAGATACCAATACGTGGAGCTGCTGACATAACATTTTCCTAATGTTGATTCGAAATTGGTCTTACTATATCAAAACTCCATGCGCAGGCTAAGTTACAAACAAAAAAATCCTGCATTTTCTGGAGTCATTGTGCAAATCAACTTCTACGACAGACGCTGACTATTCCCTCACCAAGTTTAGGCATTTTCACGGTATGATAGGCGCGTTCTATTGATCTTGAATATTCATGAAAACCCTATTGTATCTTTGTGCGGCAGTCTGTATTGCACTGGCATGGCTGATTCCGATTCATTACCGACCTTGGGCCACGTATACCGGTGAGCTTTATACCTTCTTTGCCCTGTTTGCTTTAGCGGCAACGTTCTTTAAAGAAAAGCTCATGGTGGCAAAAATTTCCTTGCCCCTGTTGCTCTTAGCGCTGATCCCCTTCATCCAACTGGCTTTTGGGCAGGTATATTATTTTAGTATCGCCTTGCTCTGTATGCTGTTTGTATTCAGCTTTTGGCTGTGTATCAATCTTGGTTTTAGCCTCTCGCAAGGTACGGAAAAACGCGAAAGAACCTTCCTATTCCTGAGCTATACCTTTGTTGCTTCTGGGGTCATGACGGGGCTCATCGCAATATGTCAGTGGTTAGATTTCGACTCGTTTCTTCCTTTTGTGATGAAAATTAGTGGAACTACGCGCCCATTTGCAAACTTTGCTCAGCCAAATAACATGGCCACGTTTCTGCTCATGTCCTTGTTAGCCTGCTTATATGTTTATGAACAGCAAAAAGTTAAAACCCGCTATTTGGTCGCTTGTGCAATTCCTATTTTAATTGGGGTCGCGCTCAGCCAATCTCGCACCTCTTGGGTGGCAAGTATCTGTGTCCTAGTCTATTTGGCTTATGCACAGTACAAAGATTATATCCGTCTTCGCTGGTTTTACAGCTTGGCCTGGTTTATGGGCTTTGTGGCACTGATTGTATTGATGCCAAAATTAAGTCAAATCATGAGCCAAATATCCGACATGAATATTCAAGAAAGTCGTGACGTAGCCGAACGTGCTAGTGGAGATATGTCTCGTTTAGCCATTTGGCAACAAATGGCGCATGCCGTAGCTGCACAGCCTTGGTTTGGCTATGGTTGGCATCAAACCAGTAGCGCGTTTGTCTCGATCTCGGACACGGTACAAGGGCCTGTATGGATTCGTAGCTCACACAACTTTATTTTGGATTTCTTATTGTGGAATGGCGCCATTATTGGTGTGCCGTTCTTGGCCTATTTCGCTTATTGGGGCATCCAATTACAGAAGTTAGCCAAGTCTGCATTATCTGTGATTGGCCTATTGATGGTCGGTGTCTTCGTTATTCATGCCATGTTGGAGTTTCCGCAAAACTACGCATACTTCTTACTGCCTGCGGGTTTTATTATCGGCATTCTTCAAGCAGCGAAATCACAGACGGCTACATTGAGTCTGTCTCCGTGGTTTATCCGCATTGTTTTCGTGATTGGCGCCGTGCTGATTACGGTGATTTATCGCGATTATGCCAATGCAGCGATTCAGCTGGGTCAGGCATCAAAATATGAAAAAACACCGGAGAAAATCACCAACCATGCGCCGATCTATTTACTCACGGAATTTAGACATCGGGTAGCGATTATTCGTTTAAATCCATATTCCATCGTTTCTGAACAAACCATTCAGGATACTGAAAAATTGGTTCGCAGCTATCCAGCGAAATACCACATCATTAAATATGCACGTTTATTGGCATTTAATGGTCGTGAGGCTGAAGCACGTCATCAGCTACAGCGTCTTAAAAATATCTATAGGCTCGACATGAGCTATGAGAGTTTATTACCGCCTACAGCACAGCCGAAACCTTAAAACGCTCAATAAAAAAGCCTGCAATTATGCAGGCTTTTTTATACCTGAGTTCACATCACAGCGAACTCAAGCAAATCATTTCAATTAATCAAACAAACGGTCGAAGAATGATTTTTTCTTCGGAGATGATTTATTGTCATCGCCATCCATCGTGTCTTGTAACTCTTTCAACAATTCACGTTGACGAGCCGTTAAGTTCACAGGCGTTTCCACCACGATACGGCAGAGTAAGTCACCGGTCATGCTGGTACGTACAGGCTTCACACCTTTACCACGTAAGCGGAACAATTTACCAGTTTGAGTCCCTTCAGGTACTTTCAAGCTCACACGACCATCGAGTGTCGGAATTTGAATTTCTTTACCCAATGCAGCATCTGCAATGCTTACAGGCACATCCATAT
The DNA here is from genome assembly GCF_024605785.1 of Acinetobacter sp. YH16040_T. Lineage (NCBI taxonomy): Bacteria > Pseudomonadati > Pseudomonadota > Gammaproteobacteria > Moraxellales > Moraxellaceae > Acinetobacter > Acinetobacter sp. YH16040_T. The sequence goes on from NZ_CP094541.1 coordinate 3,373,538, forward strand.
ATAGGTCAGCGCCATCACGTTGGAAGATTTCGTGTTCACGTACCACCACTTCTACATATAAGTCGCCTGCTTGGCCATCACGGATCGCCTCGCCTTTGCCACTTAAACGTACGCGGTCGCCATTGTCCACACCTGCAGGAATGGTCACCTCTAAAGTTTGCTGACGGTCAGAAACCCCTGAACCATGACATTTATTACATGGGTTCTTAATAATTTTACCTTGACCACGACAGGTGCTACAGGTTTGCTGCACAGAGAAGAAGCCCTGTTGCATACGCACTTGACCTGCACCATGACAAGTTTTACAGGTTTCGACGTCGTTTGGATTTTTAGATCCTTTACCATCACAGGCATCACATGGCGCTGGTGCAGTAAAGGTAATGGTTTTTTTCACGCCTTTTACAGCTTCCTCAAGGGTAAGCTCCATAACATAGCGTAAGTCTGAACCACGGCGTGCACGTTGCTGACCACCACGTCCACCACCGCCAAATGCGCCACCGAATATGTCACCAAACTGACTAAAGATATCTTCTGCGCTAAAACCGCCACCGAAGCCACCGCCGCCGCCCATGCCGCCTTCAAAAGCTTGATGTCCCATACGGTCATACATACTACGTTTTTCGCTGTCCGATAAAACTTCATATGCTTCTGCAGCTTCTTTGAATTTTTCTTCAGCTTCTGGGTTATCTGGATTACGGTCAGGGTGATACTTCATCGCCAACTTACGGTAGGCTTTTTTAATTTCATCATCACTTGCGGTTTTAGATACACCTAAAACCTCATAATAATCACGTTTAGCCATGTCTGGCGATGCTCCTCACGGAATTTAATTTAATACTTAACTGTGGTCTGAAATTGGGGAATCAAACCATTTTTTCAAGGGGTAGGCAGGAAAAAAATAAATCGACTTAGAAGACGGCCTTATTTTTAACGAATTTGGATAGACCTTGGATCCATGCATTTAATAGATACAAAAAGGCAATCGCAGAAAAGATCACACCAATTACCGTGCATGCAGTCACCCAAAGATAGGTGTCCCAATAATAGAAAAATAAAGGAATAAACCACAGTGCGGCAAAAATGGCCATCATGGAATAAATCACGACGGTGCGCATGACCCAAAGCGCTTGGGCTTGGAGCCAAACTTCTGCAGAATCGATTTGAGTTACTTTGCGTGCAAAGCCGTAGGCAAATACACCACTAATCAGGGTAAATAAAGCGAAAAACATGAAGACATAAGAAATCGCAATATAACGGCGATACTTAGCTAAACTCTCTGCTGTCATCTGTGATTCAACCCCGTACACCACAATATGCCGCGCTGCACTTGTGGTTGTTTTACTTTTTAAAAATGTCTTTGTAGATCAGGTGCTACTATAGAGAAAAATTCAATATTTCGCACCCAATATTATGACACTTTTAAGGATTCTGCTGAGTTTTTTTCACTTTAAACCACTGTGCATACAACGCAGGTAAAAAGAACAAGGTCAGTAGGGTCGCCACGATCAATCCACCCATAATCGCCACGGCCATTGGACCGAAGAAAATACTGCGAGAAAGTGGAATCATCGCCAATACAGCGGCCAATGCAGTCAACACAATGGGACGGCAACGACGTACCGTCGCATTGATAATCGCATCCCAAGCCGACTCCCCAGACTGAATATCTTGTTCAATCTGATCAATCAAAATCAGTGAATTGCGCATAATCATTCCTGACAGTGCAATCGTGCCGAGCATCGCCACAAAACCAAAGGGTTTATTGAACAACAACAGGAATAACACCACGCCAATAATGCCCAAAGGCGCAGTTAAAAATACGATCATCGCCCGTGACATGCTGCGTAATTGAATCATCAACAAAGTCATGACAACTGCGAGAAATAATGGCATGCCCGCATTTACAGAAGTTTGACCTCGTGCTGACTCTTCCACAGTGCCGCCTACTTCGAGTAGATAACCATTCGGCATCTCTGCACGTAGCTGATCAAATGAATCTTTTAACTCACCCACCACCGTTGCAGGTTGCAATTTACTGCGAATATCCGCGCGCACAGTAATGGTCGGTAAACGGTTACGATGCCAAATCAAACCTTCTTCAAAGCTATACTCAATTTTCGCAATCTGCGCCAATGGCACTGAACCACCATTGCTGGTCGGTACTGCCAAACTGCTGAGCGAACCGACATCCAATCGCTCCGCTTGATCACCACGCATCCGAATTTCAATCAGCTCTCGTTTCTCACGATACTGATTAATCACTGCACCACTGATTGAACTATTCAGGAAATTGGACAGATCTAGACTGGAAACCCCCATTTGACGTGCGCGATCTTGGTCGATGTCCAGTTTAATGACTTTGCTTGGCTCACCCCAATCCAAATGCACGTTGGTAGTGTTCGGGTTTTGACTGACTTTTGCAGACACACGTTGTGCCCACTCACGCACCAAGCTCAGATCTTCACCCGACACGCGGAACTGCAATGGATAACCCACAGGTGGCCCATTTTCTAAAAGTGAAACCCGAGTACGTACTTCAGGTAAGAGCTTACGAATTTCTTCTGCTAATGACTGGCGGATCTCATTGCGATCATCTAAAGATGAAGCCAATACCACAAACTGAGCAAAACTGGCTTGGGGTAACTGCTGATCTAGAGGTAAATAAAACCGCGGCGAACCTGTCCCCACATAAGCCACAAAATTATCAATGCCTTGTTTTTTCGACAAGAACGCTTCGACTTTTTTTACGGCCGCTTCTGTGGCCTTCAGTGAGGCGCCTTCCTCAAGCTTTAAATCCACTAAAATTTCAGCACGGTTTGACGGTGGGAAGAACTGCTGTGGTACGGTTTTAAACATTAAAATCGATAACACAAAAATGCCAACCGTCGCGGCAATCACCGTCTTGCGATAGGTCACACAAGTGTCGACCCAACCACGGAAACGTTGATAAAACGGAGACTGATAAGGATCATGATGTTCGCCGGCATGATGCACCATCGGCTGAGGTTCAGGTTGTTTGCGCAAACGTGCCCACAGGCGCTGATACCACGGGGCTTTTTGTACCAAATCTTTGTTGAAATCGGGCAGTAATTTATCCCCCAAATAGGGAACAAACAGCACTGCTGCAAACCATGACACCACCAATGCAATAGTGACCACTTGGAAAATCGAGCGAGTATATTCCCCAGTACTCGATGCGGCTGTGGCAATCGGCAAAAAGCCTGCCGCAGTAATTAGCGTGCCTGTCAGCATTGGAAATGCGGTGGTGCGCCATGCATGTCCGGCGGCTTGTAATCGGCTATAGCCCTGCTCCATTTTAATCGCCATCATTTCGACGGCAATAATTGCATCATCCACCAATAAACCGAGTGCGAGAATCAATGCCCCCAAAGAAATCTTGTGCAACCCGACATCAAACATCTGCATACCAGCAAAAGTCATGGCCAAGACCAATGGAATGGAAAATGCCACAACTAATCCTGTACGGAAACCCAAGGAGAAGAAGCTCACCAACAGGACGATAATCACCGCCTCAGCGAGAACTTTCATAAACTCATTGACGCTGCGCTTCACGGCTACAGGCTGATCCGACACTTTTTTCAGTTCCATGCCCAAGGGCAAGGTTTTTTGCAGGCGGGCAAATTCTGTTTCAAGGTTTTTACCCAAAGCCAGAATGTCGCCACCTTTACGCATCGACACGGCAATGCCTAAACCATTTTCGCCCATAAAACGCATACGCGGCTGTGGTGGATCACTAAAGCCCCGATGTACATCTGCTACATCACCCAATTGAATCGTTCGTCCATTCACCAATAAGGGCATCTGACGCAGTTCATCAATGTTTTGTAAATTACCACTGACACGCACTTGAATTCGGTCTGAATTAGTTTCAAAAAAGCCGGCACTAGCAACCGTATTTTGCTGCTGCAAGGCTTGTTGAATCGCCGTCACAGGTATGCCCATTTGCGTAGCTTTGGTGTTGGAAATTTCAATCCAAACTTTTTGATCTTGTAGACCAATCAAATCCACTTTCGCAACGTCTTTGACCCGTTGTAACTGGAGCTGTAAACGGTCGGCATATTCCTTCATGGTGGCATAGTCAAAGTCTTTGCCGGTCAGCACATAGATATTACCGAAGGTGTCACCAAACTCATCATTAAAGAAAGGACCTTGCACCCCAGATGGTAATTGATGGCGAATATCATTGACCTTTTTACGCACGGTGTACCAAACATCGGGGACTTGCTGCGAACGTAAACTGTCCTTGGCCACAAAGGTCACCATGGATTCACCCGGACGTGAATACGCCATGATGCGTTCATACTGCCCCGTAGTCATCAGTTCTTTTTCAATTCGATCGGTGACCTGTAGCGAAACTTCTTTGGCTGTTGCACCAGGCCAATAGGTTTGAATCACCATGACTTTAAAGGTAAATGGCGGGTCTTCACTCTGCGACAATTTGGAATAGGAAAATATCCCAACGATGCCCAGCAGAATCATAAAATAAAGGATTAAACCTTTATTTTTCAGTGCCCACTCAGACAAGTTAAAATTCATTATTTAACTCCTGTCTGAATGTGTACCGCACGATTTTCACGATCAACGGGTTGTATTTTTTGCTTTTCACGGAGCAAATGCACGCCGCCAACCACCACAAAATCCCCTGCTTGCAGACCACTAAGTACGGGCACGCTGTCACGTCCGTATTCGCCTAAAGTTACTGGAACTTTACGTACCGTATTATCTGCATTGACCACCATCACATATGCCTGCTGACCACTCGCAGATACACTCGATAACGGCACATGCAAAACATTCTGCTGTGCTTTGGTTAAAAATACCCGTGCACTTTGCCCCAGTTGAATGGTGCTATTGCCTTCACGTAATGCCACTTTGACACTATATGTACGAGACTGATCGGCAGCAGGACTAATTTCACGCACATAGCCTGCAAATTTTTCCTGTGGTTTCGACCACAAGGTGACCCATGCATCCTGCCCTGTTTTAATTTCAGTAACCGCTTGTTCAGGCACACCAATGACCACGTCACGTTCACCTGCTATCGCCAATTGAAATGCCGGTTGTCCTGCTGCAATCACTTGACCAATCTCAATATTGCGCTCAGTAATGACCCCAGTTTTATTGGCAATTAATTGGTTATAACCGGTCTGATTACGACTCACATCATAATTTGATTGGGCTTGCTTTAAGTTCGACTGTGCCGCTTTATATTGGTTTTCCACAGCATCGTACTGCGAACGACTCACAGCATTGACTGGCAATAATTGCTTAAATCGTTTTAATTCATCTTCAGCAATTTGTGCAGCGGAACGCGCACTTTCAAGCTGCGCTTGTGCTGCATTCAGTTGCAACTGTGCATCTTTGACGTCTAATTTTGCCAAGACTTGCCCGACTCGGACTTGGTCTCCAACATCGACATAGCGCTCAGTGATTTGACCGCCAACCCGAAACGCTAAAGCTGTTTGCTGGCGTGCTTGTACATCACCCGCATAACTTTTTTGTTCAAAATGTGTGGCGCCCGGCTGAGTCACCATCACAAATGGCACTTCCTGTTCCGTTTGGGCTTTATCCTTGCTGCATCCCCATAAGGTCACACTGCAAACGATAATCATGCTGACAACTGTGATCTTAATCGTACTCATGAAGTTCGCTCTTAATAAAAAGTCTTTTTTAGGGCAGAATATTATTCAATTAATTTGGTTATTTTTTAATTAATAAACCATGCGGTACATTAATTAGATTAATTATCCTAAATCAATGACCTTTTCGCCTTTTTTGGAATTTTTTCAGCAAATGAATGTCGGCCGCCCAAAAGACTTAGAAAAACGACAACGGATTTTAGAGTCTGCAAAACAATTATTTTTAGAAATGGGCTATCACGGTTGCAGCATGAATCAGATTGCCCAACATGCAGCGGTCACCAAACTGACGGTCTATAATCATTTTCAGGACAAAGCCACCTTATTTACCAGTGCGATTGAAGACACCTGTGAATATATTTTGAATACCCGCCCGCGACATCTGCACAGCGAAAGTCATTTTATGCAGGCTTTCGTTGAAATTTGTGAGTTGGGGCTGAACATCATGAATTTGCCTGAAGCCATTAAACTGGATTTATTACTTTTGGAGTTGGCTGCCGAACACAGTCCTTTGGTGGAACAGTTTTTCCGTGCCTCACATTTAAAAATGCGCCAAGTCTGGGAAAACTTTTTTCAAGATGCAGCAGCTTTAAATTTCATTCAGCAGGATCACCCTGCCCGACAAACTGAACTGATTGTGTCGCTACTGATGGGACTACGCCATCAAGAGGTTTTATTGGGCATGCGCCCAGTACCTGAAGCAGCAGAGCGGCAAGCCATTATTCACTCTGCCATCGAAATCTTTATGCTGAAATATCAACTCAGCACGCAGAGCTAAGCATTTTCTGAAATATTTCAACGCTAAACTGAAACAAATGGCATAGCTATTGCTCATTTACCTAGAAAAGTCATCCGACTTTTGTCTGTACCCCCTTTTGCCACAGCACTTTCGGGGTATAGTCGAGACAGGAATACACGGAGAAATAACAAATGATTCAACAAATTGATGCTCCATTACGTGAAGACGTGCGCTTACTGGGCAATTTATTGGGTGAAACCCTAAAGCAGCATGCAGGACAAGATTTGTTTAATCAGGTAGAGCAAATTCGTGCTTTGTCTAAAGGCGCGCGCGATGGACAAGTTGAAGCCGAAAAACAGTTAGAACAATTATTTTTAAATTTAAAAGATGAAGAAATTCTGCCACTGACCCGTGCATTTACACACTTTCTCAACTTTGCCAATATTGCCGAACAATACAATGTGGTGCGCAGCCGTCGCCAAAGTGAGTTTGATGAGCAGGCACCCTCACCGAATCCACTCGATCATTTATTTGAAAAATTTAAAAGCAATAACATCAGTGCGGAACAACTGTTCCAACAAATTTGTGAATTAAAAATTGAACTGGTCCTGACTGCACATCCAACTGAAGTCAGCCGCCGTACCTTGATCCAAAAATATGATGGGATTAATGATTGCCTGTTTAAAATGGATCAACAAAAACTTACGCCACGCGAACGCAAAGCCGTACTGGATGATTTAAAACAACTGATTTGCTCGGCATGGCAAACGGATGAAATTCGTCAACATCGCCCGACGCCTGTCGACGAAGCAAAATGGGGCTTCACGACCATTGAACAGACCTTGTGGAATGCTGTACCCAAATTCATGCGTGAATTGGATGGCATGGTCCAAGATCATTGTTGCAAGACCTTGCCTTTAAATGTTGCCCCTGTGCGCTTTGCGTCATGGATGGGCGGTGACCGTGATGGTAACCCAAACGTCACCCATAATATTACTCAAGAAGTGCTTTGGCTTTCACGTTGGAAAGCTGCCGACCTGTATTTACGCGATATCGAAGACCTGCGTTGGGAACTCTCTATTCAAGAATGCAGTAAAGAACTCAGTGACGCTTTGGGTCATTTCCACCCTGAACCCTATCGTGAATATCTCCGTGATGCACGTGAACGCCTTAAAGCCACTCGTCACTGGTTGGCACTGAAACTTCGTGGTGAAGATGCTGACGATAGCCAAGTCATTAAAAGCCGCCATGAGCTGCTCGATCCACTATTGGTTTGCTACCGTTCACTGATCGACAGCGGTTTACCTGAAATTGCCAATGGTCAGTTACTCGACTTTATTCATCGGGTGAATTGTTTCGGTATCGAATTACTCAAACTCGATATTCGTCAGGAATCCACACGTCATCGCCAAGCCATTTCAGCCATTACTGAATATTTAGGTTTAGGTAATTTTGAAACATGGACGGAGCAAGCCCGTCAAAACTTCTTGATTCAGGAACTGCAAAGCAAACGACCACTGCTACCGAAGTTTTTAAATGAGCCAAAACAAAGCCTGATTGAACATCCAGATGTGCAAGAAGTCTTTGCAACCATGCGCACTTTGGCAGAGCAACCACCTGAAAGTTTAGGGGCTTATATTATTTCCATGGCAGAACATCCGAGTGATGTCTTGGCCGTATTGTTACTGCAAAAAGAAGCGGGCATCAAACAAGCGCTACGTGTCGTGCCACTGTTTGAAACTTTAAAAGATTTGGATGGTGCAGCCCGTACCATGAATACCCTATTCAATATGCATTGGTATAAACAGCATATTCAGGGTAAACACGAGGTGATGATTGGCTATTCAGACTCAGCCAAAGATGCGGGCTTTATGTCGGCAAACTGGGCGCAGTATCGTGCACAGGAAGAATTAACCGCAGTTGCGAAAAAGCATGATGTACAACTGACATTATTCCATGGCCGTGGCGGTTCAATCAGCCGTGGTGGTGCGCCGACACAGCAAGCGCTGTTTTCACAGCCACCTGGCTCGATTTCAGGGGCGATCCGTGTCACAGAACAAGGGGAAATGATTCGCTTCAAGTTTGGATTAGAAGGCATTGCCTTACAAAACTTGGAAATTTACACCGCTGCGACCTTAGAAGCGACCTTATTGCCACCGCCTGAACCGAAACAGGAATGGCGTCAGCTCATGCACAGCATGACGGATCTGTCGGTACAGGTGTATCGTCAAACCGTGCGTGAAAATCCGCATTTTGTAAAATACCTACGGACTGTAACGCCAGAACTGGAACTACAAATGTTACCGCTCGGCTCACGCCCAGCCAAACGTAAAGTTAGCGGTGGGATTGAGTCTTTACGTGCGATTCCTTGGGTGTTCGCATGGACGCAAATCCGTTTGATGCTACCTGCTTGGCTTGGTACAGGTGCTGCGATTAATCAAGTGATTGATCAAGGTCAAAAGCAGACACTCGAAGAAATGTTAGAGCAATGGCCGTATTTCCAAACCCTGATTGATATGTTGGAAATGGTCTTGTCCAAAGCCGATGGTCATGTGGCGCTGTATTATGAGTCTCATCTGACTGATGACGCAGACCTCAAACAGTTGGGCGAAGAGTTACGTCAGCGTTTACGTGATGCGGTACAAACGCTATTAGCACTCAAAGGTGAATCGAAATTACTCAGCAGTAACGATGTGCTCGACCAATCCATGAAGGTGCGTAAGCCTTATTTATTGCCGCTACATTTACTACAAGCCGAGCTAATGAAACGCCGCCGTGCATACCTTGCCGAGCGTCAAGCTGAAAATACCCCAGTCGACCATGCGTTGATGGTCAGCATCGCGGGTATTGCGGCAGGTTTGCGTAACACTGGCTAAATCTTCCAAGTTTTCAAAAAGCACACAGAACCGTGTGCTTTTTTTTTGACCAGTCATATTGGTTTTAATTTATTTTGGAATATATAAAATAAGAAAAATTTATGAAGTATTGACTCTTATCCTATTTGATTAATTGCATGATTTAATGCCTTTTTTACACCCTTAAAACTTTTACCATTTGGTAAATTTACATGTAAAGTCATGTAATTAGTTTGAACAAAATATTTTTAAAAGAGATTAAATCTTCTAAAAAACAAGAGTATGATGTGCACAATTTATCTATTGAGTGCTCATTTTATGTCCAATTGGTTTCCCAAATGGCGCCCGTACGAAGGCAATATTGATGCACGTCCTGTAGGTACAAATGAGTACCTACCTCCGGTGCAAAGTGTTGTATTGGGGATACAACATGCCTTTGCAATGTTTGGTGCAACGGTCCTTGCGCCATTTTTGATGGGCTTTGATGCCAACCTTGCGATTTTAATGTCGGGGATCTGTACCATCCTGTTCTTCTTTATGACAGGTGGTCGTGTACCAAGTTATTTAGGCTCTAGTTTTGCCTTTATTGGTGTGGTGATCGCGGCAACCGGTTATGCAGCATCAGGTACTGGCGCGCCAAATGCCAATATCGCGATGGCAGCAGGCGGGATCATGGCCTGCGGTATCTTATATGCCATTTTTGGTTTTATCGTGATGGCAACGGGTACACGTTGGATTGAAAAACTCATGCCGCCTGTCGTTACAGGTGCAGTGGTGATGATTATTGGTCTGAACCTTGCCCCAGTGACCATTAAAGGGGTTGCCGGTAATAACTTTAATATGTGGATGGCATTAGTCACTGTACTGTGTATGGGTTCGATTGCTGTGTTCACCAAAGGTTTATTACAACGTCTATTACTCTTAGTTGGCCTTCTACTCGCTTACTTGGTGTATTACATCATTTCCAATGTCATGGGTCATGGCACACCAATCAACTTCGTTCCAGTACAAGATGCAGCTTGGTTTGGTGTTCCTCAATTCCATTCGCCTGTTTTTGATTTCAATGCCATGCTGATCATTGCACCGATTGCGTTGATTTTAGTTGCAGAAAACCTTGGTCATATCAAAGCTGTGGGCGCGATGACAGGTGAAAATCTCGATCCGCACATTGGTAAAGCCTTCGTTGCAGATGGTGTTGCAACCACACTTTCAGGCGGTGTCGGCGGTCCGGGTATGACCACTTATGGCGAAAATATTGGTGTGATGGCAGTAACGCGTGTTTACTCGACCATCGTGTTTGTATTTGCAGGGGTATTCGCCATCTTCCTTGGTCTTTCTCCAAAGTTTGGTGCGATTATTCATACCATTCCGCAAGCCATTTTGACAGGTGCATCGATTGTTGTATTTGGTCTAATTACCATTGCAGGTGCGAAAATTTGGATTGAAAACAAAGTCGATTTCTCAAAAAATAAAAACCTGATGGTGGCAGCAGTCACGATTATTTTAGGTACAGGTGACTTTGCACTTCAATTCGGTAACTTCAACTTAGGTGGTATTGGTACTGCTACATTTGCAGCGCTGATTTTGAACTGGTTCTTTAGCTTGGGCGACAAATCAGAATAAGCCCCAAGACATTTAAAAAAGAATACAACATTCATTTGAAAAGCGACCGAAAGGTCGCTTTTTTTTATAGCTACTCTTTCGGTAAGATAAGGCATTAGCCAAGGAATGCACCGTATGCGACTGGATTTGTTCGACCTTCAATTGGTACTGCACATTGTAGACAGCGGTAGTCTGACCAAAGGCGCTGCTCGTTCTGCCATCTCGCTACAAGCAGCCAGTGAACGAATTAAAAAACTCGAACAGCATTACCGCACAGCCCTGTTCACTCGCCAAGCCAAAGGGGTCAAACTGACTCTTGCCGGTCAAACCTTGGTTGAACATGCACAGCGCATCTTAGGTGAGGGGCAACAATTAGAACACGCGATGCTGCCCTTTGCCCATGGGTTAAGTTCCAATATGACCTTATGGTGTAATTCATCTGCACAAAGTGAATATTTACCGGTCTTGTTACCACGTTATTTGCTTGAAAATCCCAACACACAAATTGAGCTGCATGAAGCCGAGTCTAAAGACATCATTGCAGCGATTGAACAAGGCAATGCACAACTAGGTCTAATTTCGGGTTTCTTTAAATCCGAAAAGTTACAAACACTTGAGTTTGCAAATGATCCTTTGGTACTGATTTGTCCTATAACTCATGAATTGGCCTCGATATCTAGCGTCAAACCCGCAGAGATTTTAAATTATTCCTTTGTCGGTTTGATGCAATATCATTCCTTGCAACAATCGATCGAGGCTCAAGCCAAATTATTCGGCTGTGAAATTCAGTATCGGCTACGTTTGCCGAACTTTGCCGCGATCGCGCAAGTGGTGGCGAATGGTGTGGGCATTGCCATCATGCCAAAACGTGCGGCCCAACGATTAATAAGTTTGTATGCCTTTGCACAAGTTGAGCTCAGCGGTGACTGGGCCAATCGAAAATTGCTCCTCACCGCACGTAATTTTGATGATTTACCCTTAAATTATCAGCATTTTAGTCAGTTTTTACTGTCACAAAAATCTACTTTAGATGGCCAAGTCTAGGCTTTAAATCACGCCAAACTGGTGCAGCATCATATAGCCACCGAGGGCAATCAACCCGATAAAAAACACCTTACGGAATTTTTGTTCTGGAATGCGGTAACGGATTTTTTTCCCTGCCCACATACCAATGAGCGCAGGAACCAGTGCCATGGCTGACATGGCATAATCAATCGGAAGATCTTCCACAGGATTTTGCTGTAAGAACACTGCCAAACAAATAGTCGACGTGGTAAAGGCCAAACCGAGTGACTGTACGAGATCATCGCGTTTCAGTTGCAAACCTTGCAAATATGGCACCACAGGGATCACCACCACACCTGTCGCAACAGTCAGCGCTCCACCAAGATAACCGATCATTGGAGATAGCCATTTTTCATGTGGTGCAAAGTTCGGCAAGCTTTTGGCACAAAGCCCATACAGTCCGTATAGTGCCAACATGCCCCCCAGTAAAGCTTCACTTTTAAATTCACCATGTCCTAAAGTTGGAAAAATACTCCAAATTGAACCGACGATAATCCCAAGTAACAAGGGCCAAAAGCGTTGAATTAGGCGCAATACCTGCCCTTCAGCAAATAGTTGCCAAAAGTTGGTGACCATAGATGGAATGATTAATAATGTGGCTGCCTGAAATGGACTGATCACAATGGTAAGTAAGCCCATCGATACCGCAGGCAGGCCTAACCCAATCGTGCCTTTAATCAGACCTGCAATTGCAAAAACTGTGATGACGAACCAAATCATGGCGAAACTCGCTGAAGAATTGGTTCTATGCTATGCAATTCAGGCGCTTTGAAAAATCAGTGTTTTTGGAATAGAGCCTCAATAAAAAGTTGAGGCTAGGTTATAGCGTCTAAAGCAGATAGCGTAGATGGGCTAAACAAACTCTTCTGATTTTGAATAAGTTATAAGCGTATTGGTTGAATAGTAATATAAAAACCGTTCCAATATGCTGTTTACTGGAACGGTTTTCAATAAGATATTGATACTTATAGTAAAATTTCAAGAATTTCGTATAACGTGTATTATGTTAATTTTAGGAAAACTTACAAAATGTATATGTTAAAGATTATTGTTTGGGTGATCCTCATTTTAGTAATCTTATGGGGAATACAATGGATGTTTCATGGCTTTCCAACAGGAAATTAATATTAAGCATTTATAAAAAAATTCATAAATTAGACTTAAGGTAAACATAATAATTAAGGCTTATCTAGATAGCCTAACATCTTAATGTCATGCTTATTACTCTTGAAAGCATCTATGTCTTTAAAGGAATTTTCTGAAATAGCTTCAATACTGGGTGTTATATTACTTGAAGAAATGTAATATAAATTATTAAATTTTTTAATAAAAATTTTTATAGAAGTTTCATTATTTCCCATAACTAAAGAGTTTGTATACTTCATTTTTGCATACTTATTTCCATATTTAGCGTAGATATAATAATCACTATATTTATTGATTTTAGTATTTCTATAATCTTGAATCTGAGCATCCTTATATAAAAATAAATACGTATTTGTCTGACCAATATGTTTACTTGGCTCATAACCATCTAGTAAATAACCATATGTATTTATTATTATTTTTAAATTATCTTTCCTTATATCTTCATCTAAGTCAATACTGATCTGAGTTTCATATTTCTTTTCAAAATTAGCAGCTATTACCATAATTAGGCCTATAAGGATGATAAAAATTCCAATTTTTTTCTTCAATTTACGTTATTCCTATGATCATTAAATTGATTTTGGAATGCTGTTTCTATTAATACACCATTGATAAATTTTTTCATGGGTAGAGCAGGTGGAGAAAATAGTGGCACACCACGAGTTGCAGCAAAACCATCAGTCACAGTGGTAACTAATAAACGAGGCGATGTGGTTACAGTATCGCATGGGAAAATTGATGGTAAGGGAAAATAAAATGAATGAACTTTTAGAATTTGTACAGAACTATTCGAGATCCACAGAAACTCATTACCACTATGCTGAATTTACGAAAAATGTTGAAAATATTTACGATGGTTTTAAAGATAATTTCCCTATAGAAATGCAGGAGCAATTAGGTACTTTAATTTTCGATATGGAAGTAATAAATGGGTTAGCTTTATGCGATTGGGATTTAGCTAACAGACCAACTGAATGGAATGATTGGAATACTGATTATAAAGAAGATGCTGATAATTTAAAGAAACAACTTGTGAGTATCTTAACTGGGGTACAAAAAGAATATATAAGAATTTTAGACTAATTTTCTCTCCATTTAACATAATACGGATTATACGAACTAGCCACGTAATGCAACTTGCATTACAATATTCCTATGCATTCAATAAATGGGAAAAATAATGGCTACTGTTAACTTCAGGGTCGATGAAGCCCTTAAAGAAAAATCTTATTCAGTTCTAAGAGAACAAGGTATTGCACCTACTGAGTTTTTTACAAATGTCCTTGAATACATTGCAGCGACTGGGAAACTCCCTGTACAAAAAGCCTTACTCTCAGAAGAGGATACCGAGCTATTAGCGATTGTTCGTAAACGTATTAATGATCCTAAAGAAATGTTTGAGGAAATTACTTTAGATGACTTATAAGCTTTTACGTCATAAGGACTTCACAGCTGAATGGGAAAAGCTTCCTAGTGCTATAAGAGATCAATTTAAGAAAAAACTTGCCAAGGTCATAGAGCAGCCACATATTCCAAAGAATATGCTTAGAGGTGATCTTGCAGGTTGCTACAAAATTAAATTATTAAAGGCTGGAGTCCGACTAGTTTATCAAGTTAAAGATGATCAGGTAGTTATCTTGCTCATTACGGTTGGGAAACGAGCTGACAGCATAGTTTATGACGAAGCGAAAAAGCGCATTAAAGACTAAAAATGGGAGCTTAGAGCTCCCATTTTTGACTTCGCATAACGTGTATTATGTTAATTTTAGAAGAACTAAAACACCATTGTTGAATAGTCTTAATACCCTCTAAATAATGAATCAATAGCACGCCGCTGTTCTTCAGCATCCTTATGCTCCTCTAAAGCCAACCTCTTTCTCATGTGCTCAAGTGAGCTTTTAGTACTATCATCTACAAAACGTTGTGCGGCAGAACGATTTTTTAATGATAATGCTAAAATAGCTCTCTGTACACGACAAATTTCACAGAACCCTTATCCTATCAGGATTCTGCTTTCTTAAAATTGCCAAAATTTCCTTAAACTCTTCTTTTTTCCCAAAACCAATTAAACGCTGAATCGCCATTTGAACATAGTCTAAACCATAGCGAAATAAACTCATTGAGAGTCGTCCATGCTTCTTTATTTTTATCGCTTTTTTTTGATTATGTTGCCATTCACCCGTTAAGTAACACCAACAGAAGCTTATAGCTAACACCGCAATCAATTTTTTCACTCGTCTAGGGTCTGTCAAGCGCGTATTTTCAAGATTAAACCCGCGTCCTTTGAGACAACTGAATAAGGTTTCAATTTCCCAGCGTAATGCATAATCCTGAATAGCATTGGCATTAAACTGAGGAGAAACGACGAGTAAAAGCTCTCCATTTTCTAACTGTAGTGCACTTATATATAGTTTCACCCGACCAACCAAAATCCGTCGTTTACGACATTCAATTTGACCAACTTTAAGATGGCGAAATAAATCACTAATTTTATGATTCTTTCCTAAATGATTGGTGACAATGAAGTTTTTTTAACACGAATGCAGAAGTTGATGTCTTGTTCAATTAACCATGTAAACCACTGCTCACCGATAAACTCTCTGTCTGCGAACACATTCACAATACGGTCTTTACCAAAAATGGCTATAAAGCGTTGAATCAAAGCAATACGCTCTTTCGTATCTGAATTTCCACGTTTATTAAGCAATGTCCAAAGGATAGGTATCGCTATTCCACGATAAACGATTGCGAGCATCAGGATATTAATATTTCGTTTTCCCCATTTCCAATTGGTTCTATCTAAAGTCAGTTGCACTTGGTCGAATGAAAACATATTGAAAATCAACTGAGAAATTTGACGATAATCAAAATACTGACCTGCAAAGAAGCGCTGCATACGTCGATAAAATGATTGTGGTAAGCACTTGATGGGCAAGGCTTTAGATGCAGAAGAAAGATTACATGTTTGCTTTAAAATAATCACAAGCATGATGAGCGCAAAGCACTTTAAATGTGACTTGTTCCATTTTAGAGATTTGTTTAAGATAAGATATAACTCATTGAGATGTGTCATAGTATTCGTCGTTAGAAAACAATTATTGTGACATTATTTCAATGAGTTATCTATTTTTGTCGTGTACAGAGAAAATAGCTAATGCTCTTGATGTCCCACCTTCATGTTGCCCTATATAATCAATTAACCTTTCTGCTGGAAGGCTTTGAAACTTTCGCCATGCCTCATATTGTTGTTCTTTCATTTTTTCCTGCATAGCTTGACCTGCACCTTTTGCAAGACTAGAAACACTATTCCAAAACCCCATTTTCACTCTCCTAGAACGTATGAACTTATAAAATTAAGAATTTATAGATTCTGTTTGCATTTTTCTAAAAAACTCTTCTTTATATCTTTTCTGAATTTCACTTGATGCATATTTAGCAAATGCAAAATTAATACCCCCACCCAAGATACCACCAACAACAGGAATAAATTTTGCGGCTTGTTTAGTTGTCATTTTGGGTGCTAATTTTGATGCAACGACCATGATCAGTTTAAGAACTGGATTTGATTTTGCTCCAGATTTTCCTGCAATTTGAGCAGCCCTATTCATCATAGCTTGCACACCTGCAACAGCAGCTTTATCAAATCCCAATGAAAATAAATAAATTTCTCTGGCTAGTTCTGCATCATGTGGATTATTAGGATCAAAGCCATTCAAATATGCAACTCTTTGATTCAGCCTATACAATTGCGCTGCCATATTTACAATATCAACGCCACCAATGGTTACCATTGTTGCTACACCACCAACTCCAGAAGCTAGTCCAGTTATTGCACTATTTCTTGCTGCATAGTTACCATATGAGCTAGAAATATCTTCAATTCGTCGATAATTTTTACAAATAATCTCTGTTGTAAAGTCTTCTATTTTCGCAATAGGTAACCCTTTAGACTGTGCATCTTTAACAATATCACTAGGATCTACTGAAATAACTTCAGAAAGTTTATTTAAGAATTTTGTGGGTAATTGAGTAGTACTATCGAAATCCATATTTTTTTAAAGCTTATTAAATTAATTATCAATATAATAAATTAAACATTATATTTTTTATCAAGTTATAAAAAATATTTATCTATAATTTGACACTAAATTTAAAAGGTTTTCTATTCTATTTAACATAATAGAGGTTATACGAAATGCTTTTGTAAGCCCAAAGTAGAAATGTCCGGTTTCTCCAAAGTAAAAATGTCCGCTTTTAGAATATGCGCTTTTGCGATTATCGAAGCGGACGGTTTGATATGTTGGTGTCTATGTCGGATAAAGAACTTAAACGATTGTCGGTCTTGCAAGAAATCTGCGATCAACGCATAACTCAACCTCAGGCTGCTCAGCTACTTCATATCTCAGAACGTCAGATCAGACGCTTACTGCAGAAATACAAAGCTCAAGGTCCCGCTGCATTAGCCCATGCCGCTCGTGGCCAAATCAGCAATTCTAAACTTCCTGAAGAACTCAGACTTAAGTGTCTCAATATTGTTTCAGATCAACTTTATGGTTTCGGACCCACTTTAGCGCATGAAAAGCTCACCACTGTTCATGGATTTGATATTTCAGTGGAAACACTACGTTCTTGGATGATTGCAGCCGATTTATGGATCCCTCGCTGCAAGCGCCTGAAACGACCATATCAGCCTCGTTATAACCGAGATTGTTATGGTGAATTGATCCAAATTGATGGCTCACACCATGATTGGTTTGAAGGTCGAGCACCTAAATGCTGTCTGCTAGTATTCATCGATGATGCCACAGGAAACTTGCAGCATTTACGCTTCTGTGCGTCAGAGTCAGCCTTTGACTATATGATTTCGACACGTTTATATATCGAACAGCATGGTAAGCCATTGGCATTTTACAGTGACAAACATTCAGTTTTTAGGGTGAATCAAAGTAGCAAGAAAGACACCAAGATTACCCAGTTTGGACGTGTTCTGAGCACTCTCAATATCGATATCATTTTCGCTAACTCCCCTCAAGCCAAAGGTCGTGTAGAACGAGCGAATAGAACACTTCAGGATCGTCTGATTAAGGAGATGCGTTTAGAAGGCATCAGTTCAATTGCAGATGCCAATAAGTGGCTGCCGTGCTTTATTGAGCAATTTAATCGTAAATTCGCCAAGATGGCTTTTAATCCCAAGGATCTACATCGGCCTATCGCTGAAACAGCCGAAGAATTAGATGATGTTTTTACCTGGCGTGAACCCCGCAGGGTCACGAACAGCTTGACGATTACTTATGATAAATGCGTATATATCTTGGAAAACAGCGAAGAAAATCAAAGATTGGTCGGCAAGTATCTTGAGTTCTTGGAATATCCGGATGGTACTGTAGCCATTGAATATCAGGGAAGAAAAATCAATTACAGCATCTTTGATAAATTAAGTCAGCTCAACCAGAGAGAGATCGTTGAGAATAAACGTTTGGGTTCTGTGCTGGCACATATTCAACAACAGCATGAACAACTGGAACACCAAAACAAACGCAATCGTTCTCAAAAGATGCCACGTAGACAAGCACAGAAAACAGCGATTGAACAACGAAATCTAAATCCTGTGCTTGACTTGGAAATGTCCATATAGGACATTTCTATTTGGTTATTAGGTAGGACATTTCTACTTGGGAATAACATCAAATCCGCCCTAACTATGGTCGAATCTCTTTCAACTCACGTTGAATAAAATGCTGAATCATATCGCGGTATAAACGTTCCACAATATCTGCATTTACACCGTGCTCTGTGGCTTGTAGACGAATTTTACTAATCACCGCTTCGACACGTTCTGGTGATTGAACATCCTGTACTGAACGCTTAAAACGCACCGCTTGATCAACATAAAACTGACGTGCAGCAATGAGCTCAATAATCCCCTGATCAATCACATCAATCTGTGCGCGGGCTTGCTCTAATGACTCAACTTTTTCTTTCTTCATCTTCTCTGGCTTCACTTTCAGCGGTGTTTTCACTTTTATACTTCTCTTCTAACACATTACTGAAAATACTTTCAATCATCCATACGCGGTATAAGCTATTAAATACATAGCTTTGACCTGCAATACGTAATTCTAAAACAGGAAAATCGGGCTGTGACTTCATCTCACAGTGCATATCATTTTCTTTTAATTTTTCAGCAATATCGTCAGTAGTCAGTTCAGAAATCTCTAACTCATACTGTAAAGCCTGAAAATGTGCTTTGAAGGATAAATCACGCCCTTTGATCCATACGGCCTCCAAAATGCGATACATCACATCAATACGCTGCTCTTCGGGCGCACTGTAGTAAAGCTGTGACATAGCTAATGTCGCTGCTTCTGTAGGCCGGCAAAATGGCGTGAACTTAACTTCTGTCCGTTTAGACAGACGTGTTGCCAAACTCCAGTCAAACAGATCACGACCGTGATACGACAATGGATACACATTCAGCTGAATATTATAATATTCCGCCAATTCCTCACGAATATAAGCCAACAGTAACCATGAAATCGGATCTTCCATCGCGATGTAGAGATCAAGCTCAGGATCGAGTCCCTGAATTTCATTCAACTCTTCTGCATCACTGATCAGGTGCTCACGCCATTCAATATGATTGATCATAAAGATCGGGTTATCTGTCAGGAGTTTTTGTTGTTTTAAACGGCGTGTTAAACGCAGTAAATCATCTACAGCATGGTACTTACGTTCACCAAACTCAAAATAGCCCGTCAAAATTGGTAAGTCAGAAAAGATCCGTTCTGGAAAATCCTGTGCTTTGTGATGGCGACTGGCCATCGCATACAGTGTTCTCAGCTTGCCATACTGCTTTTGCCACAGCATGTGGAACACATCTTCAAGTAAATAAAGAAAATCTTGGCCGCGTAATGGGGTATTTTTTAGAATGATTTCGGCTTGTTCTAAAGCTTCAGCGGTAGGCTGTTCAGGTGTTTCATGGAAACTAAAACGATGCTGCCGCGCTAAAATTTGGGCATCATTCAGACAATATTGTTGCCATTCTATCGATGACATTTGATTAGGAGGTTCAGCACTCTGACGACAAATAATCACTTTCAGTGGTTTAATTTCATCACTGAGAATTTCTTCTAATTGAGGCAGTTGCTGAGCAGCCAAATAGCTATAGACATCATCCAGTCGAAGATAAACACTCAGACCTTGTTCCGTGGGTAACACCGCTTGTCGGGTCGGTTTCTGATAAAACCAACTCGATCGGATTGGATCGAACCAACGGCGTAACAGTGACATGCGTTTTTTGCCTCAAAATGATGAATTGTGCCGAACCTGCCAGCACATGCTTAAATTCAACTTCTATTATGAAGCTGTTTTAAATGAGATATAAGCCTTGTGCAAAACTTATATCAAGTCAGGGCTGAATGTTCAATGTTTAACAATGGATTAGACGTCTAGATTTAGGTCAGTCACCGCACCTTTTTCCGCACCAGAGGTCAACTTGGCAAATTTAGCCAAAGCGCCGTGGGTATAGTTTGGTTTCGGTTTGACCCAGGCCGCGCGACGTGCAGCAATTTCATCCTCAGCCACATGCCAAGTCATTTCACGGGTTTCAGCGTTAATTGAAATTTTATCGCCGTTTTTAACCAAGCCAATTGGGCCTCCTTCATAGGCTTCTGGTGTCACATGCCCAATCACAAAACCATGGCTGCCGCCCGAGAAACGCCCATCAGTCAACAGTGCAACAGATTGGCCTAGACCTTTACCAATAATCGCTGAAGTCGGTTTTAACATTTCCGGCATACCCGGCCCGCCTTTTGGCCCAACACCGCGGATCACCACCACTTCACCTTCTTGTACTTCGCCATCTAAAATACCGCGCATGGCACCCTGCTCACCCTCAAATACCCGCGCAGGCCCCTCAAAATACAGCCCTTCTTTACCGGTAATTTTAGCCACTGCACCCGTCGGCGACAAATTTCCTTTGAGTACCACCAAATGTGAATCCTTTTTAATTGGCGCATCAAACGGCAAAATAATTTGCTGTCCTTCAGGATAATCCTCTACATCGGCTAAGTTTTCCGCCAAAGTTTTGCCCGTAACGGTGAGGCAAGAACCGTCGAGCATGCCGGCATCCAGCATGCGTTTCATGAGCGGCTGAATGCCGCCAATGGCAATCAGTTCCGACATTAAATATTTACCCGATGGGCGCACATCGGCCACCACAGGAATATCTTTGCCAATACGCACAAAATCATCCAAAGACAGTTCCACGCCTGCGGTATGCGCCATGGCAATCAAATGCAGTACGCCATTGGTTGAACCGCCTAAAGCAATCAGCACTTTAATCGAGTTTTCAAAAGCGGCTTTGGTCATAATGTCGCGCGGCTTAATATCGAGACGCAGCAGGTTCATCACGGCTTCACCTGCGCGTTGGCAATCTTCAATTTTATCTGCTGAAACTGCTTCCTGCGCCGATGAACCTGGCAAGCTCATGCCTAAGGCTTCAATCGCTGAAGCCATCGAATTGGCCGTATACATACCGCCGCACGAACCCGGCCCCGGCAGCGCGACTTCTTCAATCTGCTTCACTTGAATTTCATTGATTTCGCCTTTGGCGTGCTGACCGACTGCTTCAAATACCGAAATCATATCGGTATGCCCTGCTCCGGGTTTGATGGTGCCACCATAAATAAACAGGCTCGGACGGTTTAATCGCGCCAAACCCATGATACAGCCTGGCATATTCTTGTCGCAGCCGCCTATGGCAATTACGCCATCATAGGCCTGACAGCCCAACACAGCTTCAATGGAATCGGCAATGATTTCCCGCGATAGCAATGAATACTTCATGCCTTCTGTACCGTTGGAAATGCCGTCAGAAATGGTGATGGTATTGAAAATAATGCCTTTCCCGCCTGCAGCATTCACCCCACTTTCAGCTTCACGCGCCAAGCCATCAATATGCATATTACACGGCGTGACATTGGCCCAAGTCGAAGCAATACCAATAAATGGGCGTTTAAAGTCTGCATCTTGGAAGCCCGTGGCACGCATCATGGAACGTGCAGGCGCATTCTCTATGCCTTCATAAACAGGAGCAGAATGTTCGCGGATATTATTTTTACTCATTGTTGTTCCTTGGCGATGGCTGATTTTGGCTTCAGCTTTGGCGGGTTCTTTTAAATTTATTGTATAGAAAGCGCTCGGCATGTAAAAGAAATTACATCTCAACAAAAAAGATTTTTAGCGCATGCAATACCATTCAATCACATGACAAAACGACATGGATGTCGCTGTTTTCCTATATGGCAGGGATGCCATATCAGGAGAACAAAAGATTTTTGTTACTTTTGATCTTTCAAAAGTAAGGGAATGCCTACAAAAAGCCATATATTTTACAGCTACTATCCAAGGCTGTGATCTTTGGTTCTATTTTCAATCAGATCAAGAGTTTTAAAATAAATAATAATTGCTCATTATTTCATTAAAAAGCTGGTTATAACGGAGTCTTATCTCTATCAAAGCAAATTTTCGGAGCTCGTATGTTACTTTTGTTTTGGCAAAAGTAACCAAAACCATTTGTCATCCGCAAAACTCGGCAACTGATTGCAACTAAAAAAATGATCGCAGAAACATTCACTTTTAAATTACCGTTTGCCTCAAACAGTTGCGGATGACGTTTCCTCGTATCCAATGCAAGTTATGTAGATGCAAATTTAAAAAGCACCCCATTTGGAGTGCTTTTTATTTAAAAATCTAAAGCTTAGATTTCACGTACTGCGCCTTTCGCTGCACTTGTGGTATGCATTGCATACGCTTTCAATGCTTTCGAAATTTTACGCGGACGCTCTTCAACTGGATGCCAGCCTTTTGCTTCTTGCGCTGCACGGCGAGCGGCCATGGTTGCTTCATCAACAGCTAAGTTGATGGTACGGTTTGGAATATCAATTTCGATTAAATCGCCATCTTCCACCAAACCAATTGCACCACCTTCTGCTGCTTCAGGTGAAACGTGACCAATAGACAGGCCTGACGAACCGCCAGAGAAACGACCGTCAGTCAATAACGCACATTCTTTGCCTAGACCTTTCGATTTCAGGTAGCTGGTTGGGTACAACATTTCTTGCATACCCGGACCACCACGTGGGCCTTCATAGCGAATCACAACCACATCACCGGCTTTGATTTCATTACCCAAGATCGCCTCTACTGCTGAATCTTGGCTTTCAAACACACGTGCAGTACCGTTGAATTTCAAGATTGAATCATCTACACCCGCAGTTTTTACGATACAACCATCGAGCGCAATGTTGCCGTAAAGCACAGCTAAGCCACCATCTTTCGAGAACGCATGTTCAGCATTACGGATCACGCCATTTTCACGGTCACCATCTAGTCGTTGGTAATATCGATCTTGTGAGAATGCTGTTTGCGTTGGAACACCACCCGGCGCTGAACGGAAGAACTGATACACGTCTTCATTTTCAGTACGGATGATGTCCCATTTATCCAAAGCATCTTTTAGTGAAGCTTCGTGAACTGTACCAACAGAAGTATCAAGCAAGCCTGCACGGTCTAATTCACCTAGAATTGACATGATTCCGCCTGCACGGTGTACATCTTCCATATGCACGTCGTTTTTCGCAGGTGCAACTTTACATAGAACAGGCACTTTGCGAGACAAACGGTCAATGTCGTCCATGGTGAAATCAACACCAGCTTCATTTGCAGCTGCTAATAAATGCAGAACGGTGTTGGTTGACCCACCCATTGCGATGTCCAAAGTCATGGCATTTTCATACGATGCTTTGGTTACCATTTCACGTGGCAATACGCTGTAATCATCTTGTTCGTAGTGACGTTTGGTAATTTCTACGATCAATTGACCAGCTTTTTCAAATAATTTTTTACGGTTGGCATGGGTTGCAAGCGTAGAACCATTACCCGGTAAAGACAGGCCCAATGCTTCTGTTAAGCAGTTCATTGAGTTTGCGGTGAACATACCTGAGCATGAACCGCAAGTTGGGCATGCAGAGCGTTCGTATTCTGCTACTTCTTCATCGGTATAGTTGTCATCTGCAGCCACAATCATGGCATCAATTAAGTCGATGGCTTTGTCGTTGCCACGGATTTTAACTTTACCCGCTTCCATTGGACCACCAGAGACAAATACCACTGGAATGTTCAAACGCATTGCCGCCATCAACATCCCTGGAGTAATTTTGTCACAGTTGGAAATACATACCATGGCATCGGCACAGTGCGCGCTCACCATGTATTCTACTGAGTCTGCAATCAAGTCACGTGAAGGCAATGAATACAGCATACCATCATGGCCCATCGCAATACCGTCATCGACTGCAATGGTATTGAATTCTTTAGCAACACCGCCTGCTTGCTCAATTTGACGCGCCACGAGTTGACCAAGGTCTTTAAGATGAACGTGACCCGGTACAAATTGAGTAAATGAGTTCACGACGGCAATAATTGGTTTACCGAAGTCTTCATCTTTCATACCAGTTGCGCGCCATAAGCCGCGCGCACCCGCCATATTTCTTCCGTGTGTCGATGTTTTTGAACGATAGTCAGGCATTTTATATTTCCAACAAAGTTTGAGCTTGAAATGAATCCTACAGATTCACTCTGGCTAAATCATACTGACAATGATGTAAAATCAGTCGAATTTTAAACCTATCATACACCAAGCCATTGTTTTTAAAGATGGCTTTTTAAGCTGAGATTTGGGCAGATGTGTCTATAAATAAAACCGAGTGATTTGACGACAAAAATCTTTTAACTGAAATCTACTATACCGCCATCAATGGCTGCACAATACAAAACTTTCATGAATAATTTTTAATTTTTATATAAATATAATTTATTTAAAAATTGCAAATTTGCGATTTTGGGTTATGAAATCATTGAGCTTGGACAGCTTCAAAGTTGCAAAAATCAATTTCTAATGTTCTAAATTACGCATTAATCATTTGCTATAATCCACATATTCAACACAGATTCGGTTCATTCATTTTGAAAATCATCTTTGCCGGTACGCCAGAATTTGCCGCAACAGCACTAGCTGCATTGCTCAACACACAACATGAAATTGTTGCGGTATACACTCAACCTGACCGCAAAGCTGGACGTGGACAAAAACTCACAGCTTCTGCCGTAAAGCAATTGGCTTTAGAGCACCATATTCCTGTTTACCAACCCCTTCATTTCAAATCATCGACTGAAGAAGGTTTAGCCGCACAAGCGGAATTAAAGGCCTTAAATGCCGATGTTATGGTGGTTGCAGCCTATGGTTTGATCTTGCCGCAAGTCGTGCTAGATACCCCGAAATATGGCTGCCTAAATATTCATGGCTCATTGCTGCCACGTTGGCGTGGTGCAGCACCGATTCAACGTGCCATCGCAACAGGTGATATTGAAACAGGTGTCACCATTATGAAAATGGCAGCCGGACTAGATACTGGTGACATGATGTATAAAACCATCTGCCCGATTGAAGCAACGGATACCTCTGCAACTTTGCATGACAAACTTGCAGAGCAAGGTGCAACTGCAATTGCTGCCGTTTTAGACACTGAACAAACATTGCAGCAATATCTGGATAGCCGTGAAGTCCAAGACGAAGCGTTAACGGTTTATGCACATAAGCTTTCAAAAGCCGAAGCAAAAATTGATTGGTCCATCGATGCCATACAAATCGATCGTAATATTCGCGCCTTTAATCCGTGGCCGGTAGCCTTTATTCAGTTGGATGAACAAAACAACTTACGTGTTTGGCATTCTGAACTTTCTGCTGTGTCTGCACCGAACGCTCAAGCAGGTGAAATCATTGCCATCGACAAAAAAGGCATACACGTTGCCTGTGCCAATGGCAGCGTGATTATTTTGACCTCTTTACAATGGCCAGGCGCTAAACCACTCAACCCTGTACAAATTTTACAAACCCAAAAATTGACTATTGGACAAATTTTATAATGAAGCAATCTCCCAACGCCTCGACCCGAGACCTTAATTTACGTGCTCAGGTAGTGAAGACGTTATTGGCTGTCCAAAATGGTCAATCGCTGCAATCGGTACTCGCGCAGCAAATGAATATCGTGTCAGATAAAGACCGTGCGTTATTCCATGAATTGGTGCTTGGTTGTTTACGTCAATGGTACGCATTGAAACAACTGACTTTACCATTACTGTCTAAACCAGTAGATAACCAAGTGGTTGAAACCTGTTTATACCTTGGTTTGTACCAATTATTGTGTACCCGTGTCGCGGCTCACGCTGCAATTTCTGAAACGGTGGAAGCTGCAAAACAATTGGGTATGGGAAGTCTAAGTGGCTTAATCAACGCAATTTTGCGCCGTGCAACACGTGAAACAGAACAGTTCTACGACGTGCTTGAACAAGCCACAAATCTACCAAGTTGGTTAACCAAACGCCTGAAAAAAGACTGGGGCGAACAATTTGACGAGCTCAGCTATGAGCTTAAGCAAATTGCACCACTGACTTTACGTGTCAATACACGCCAAGTGAGCCGTGATGAATACCTTGATATTTTGGAAGATGAAGGCATCGATGCACATCGCTGTGAACTCTCTAATGTCGGTATTGTGATGGACGAAAGCCTACATATTCCAAGTTTACCGGGCTTTGAAGCAGGTGGTTTTTCGGTACAAGATGAACATGCTCAACTGTGTGCAACACTATTACCAAATCTCGATGGTAAATTTGTGATTGATGCTTGTGCTGCGCCGGGCGGTAAAACCGCACATATTTTAGAGACTTTCCAACCGAAGAAACTCGTTGCATTGGATCAAGATGAAAAGCGTCTAAAACGTGTGGTTGAAAACCTAGATCGTTTGGATCTCGATGGTAAACATGTTGAAATTCAAACTGCCGATGCCATCACCTATACTGCTCCTGAACTTGCTGATTGTATCGTGCTCGATGCGCCATGTACTGCTGTCGGTGTAATGCGTCGTCATCCTGACATTCGTTTACTACGTCAATCGGGCGACATTGCGAAAACAGTAGTATTACAAAAGCAAATTTTGGAAAACATGTGG
Organism: Acinetobacter sp. YH16040_T; assembly: GCF_024605785.1. Classification (NCBI taxonomy): domain Bacteria; kingdom Pseudomonadati; phylum Pseudomonadota; class Gammaproteobacteria; order Moraxellales; family Moraxellaceae; genus Acinetobacter; species Acinetobacter sp. YH16040_T. The sequence continues at coordinate 3,400,680 of NZ_CP094541.1, forward strand.
AAGCAGCTTAAAGTTGGCGGTACGCTGCTTTACATCACTTGCTCGATTTTAAAAGCTGAAAATGAACAGCAAATGGTTGAGTTCTTTGCCAATCATGCCGATGCCCAAGAAATTAAAATTGAAGCGGATTGGGGTGTTGAACAAATTCATGGTCGTCAACTGTTCCCGAAAGCGGGTTATGGCGATGGCTTCTTCTACTGTCGTATTCAAAAAACAGCTTAATCTGCAATAGAATTTGCTTTTTAGCACCACATAAAAAAGGAACCCGAGGGTTCCTTTTTTATCAGCGATGAAGCTTAATCTTCTTCATCTGGATGTTTTGCTAAATGGATCGACGCTAAGATCAAGCCGCCCCAAAGTAAAACCATTGAAATGATCATCATGATTAATGCAGATGTATTCATGTTATTTCTCCTCAGGTTTTTTGTCTTTCATGCAACTAAATACAATTGCACCAAGCACAAAGATCGCAATGACTAAACCGGCTACAGGCAATAACACGTCTACTGGATAACCACCATAGCCTTTAGATGCAACGTCTTTAATGGTTAATCCTAAAGCTACTAATAATGAAAGCGGAGTAACAACCGTTAATAAGAAGTTCCAACCAAAGCCCAATTTGATACTTGAATATTGATTCACATGATCACGTAATTGCGCAAGCAATGGACGACGGAACCACGACACCAAGATAATCGAGAACAAACCACCCGCCACGATACCAATGTTATTGGCAAAGTAGTCAATGATGTCAACGAAAGTAATCGCACTGTGGGTTGAGAAAATTAAAGTCGATACAATGGCAGAACCACCCGCAACAATCGTTACAGCTTTTTTACGTGACCAGCCGAATTTATCTTGGAACGACGCAATTGGCACTTCCAAAATACTCACCATTGAGGTGATCCCTGCTACAGCCAGTGACGAGAAGAACAAGAAACCAAATAAATCACCGCCCGTACCCAAGCTCGAAATGATTTTCGGGAAAGCAATAAACGCAAGACCAATACCGCCTGAAACCACTTCATTTACAGGTACGCCCGCACTATGCGCCATAAAGCCCAATGCCGCAAAAATACCAATACCCGCTAAAATTTCAAATGATGAGTTGGCTAATGCAACGACTACACCTGAACCGGTCAAGTTGGTTTTTGCTTTTAAGTAAGATGCATAGGTCAACATGATCCCGAAACCAATCGATAACGAGAAGAAGATATGACCAAAGGCTGCTAACCATACTTTATAGTCAGTCATCGCATCCCAGTTTGGCGTAAAGAATGCATTTAAACCTTCTGTAGCACCAGGTAAACGCACTGCTTGAATCACTAAAATCGAGAACAAAATCACCAACAATGGAATAAAGATTTTATTCGAAAGCTCTACACCCTTCTTCACACCACCATATAAAATGAACATGGTAATCGCCCAAACAATCACCAATCCAAAAAATAAGGTCGGTACAAAACCAAAGGCAATTCCATCGGCATTTTGCAAGTAGGTATTAAAGAAGAAGCCTTGCGTATCTTCACCCCATTTTTGACCGATTGAGTAGAAAATATAACTGCCGGCCCATGACAATACGCTGGCATAGTAGATCCCGATGATGAGTGTCACCATCACTTGCCACCAGCCTAATGCCTCACTGTTCATAAGTTTTTTATATGCAGTTGGCGGTGCTTTTCGGAATTTATGCCCCACTGCATAATCTAAGAACAATAAAGGCAAACCTGCTGCAAAAATTGCAATTAAATAGGGAATTAAAAATGCACCGCCACCATTTTCATACGCCACGTAAGGGAAACGCCAAATGTTTCCCAAACCTACAGCGGAACCAATAGCGGCAATGATAAATCCTGATCGTGCCGACCAGTTTTCACGATTATCTGACATAGAACACCTAAACCTCAGGCATCTTTAACTGCTGCTTGTTATGGTTATATCGCGAGCAAAAAAAGAACCATAAAAATAAAATTCTGGGTGTTTGATCTGGTGAGATACCTTGTGAGCGTCTATACCAAATTGCAAACAGAAAAATCACATGCGCATTTTGGTTAAAAACACCACAAATAACTTTCCCTTTGTATGAATTAACAATACTCACTTTTTTTAAGTTTTTCTGTAATTTCTACGGCAAATATTCCATTTTTATAATGTGTTTAGGCTTAAATGTTCATTTAATCAGCTTATTTTTCATACAATTTAAGTTATCAATAATATAACTTTTAGGAATGTTTTATTTCCTATTAAATTTTTAAAGTTATTTCACTCGATAATGTCCGGTAATTTGATAGGCATGTAAAATATCTTCTTCCTGTGTGCCCTTTCCTATATTATGGATGATCAGCGGAACATCGCTACCTTTCACTTTACGATCTGAAACCACACCGATATGCACTAAACCACGCCCTAAGTCCCAAGTGACAATATCTCCGGCCAAATACTGCTTATCTTTGACAACAAAGCCCTGACGTAGCATCCAGGTTTGAATATTGGGAACACGCCGATGATCAATATTTTTATCAGTACTTTTTAAGCCCCATTTTTGTGGATACTGCTTAAAATTGGCTTTCATATCTTCATGAATGGCTTGTTGTAAATCAATTCCTTGCTGTCGTAATGCACGAATTACCACGTCGGTACAAACACCCTTGATTAAAGGGACATCTCCCATCGGATAACGCAGTGCAGTATACGCAGGATCGTAATATAAGGTTTTCCCTATTTGACTGCGTGCATCCGTCACCATTTGAGTGGCGTTAAAGGCAAAGACAGCCATATTCACGGTCATCAAACTGACCAATAATAAAATTCGTTTCATTTTTTCTTATTCACTTTAGATTTTTGCAATGATTCAAAAACTGGGCTTCGAACAGATCCATACTGAACAAAGCCCAAGTTTAAACTGCTACAGTTTTATCGCCAATACGCGTTCTTCTTGCATATCTCGAATGGCAGACTGAATCCCTTCACGGCCTAAGCCAGAATCTTTTACGCCACCATATGGCATGTTATCGACACGGAAAGACGGAATGTCATTAATAATCACTCCACCAACCTCTAAGTGATTCCACGCATACAACATTTTATTCAAATTTTGCGTATAGATGCCCGCCTGTAAACCAAAACGGCTGCTATTAATTTTGGCGATACCTTTTTCAAAGTTTTTGTATTTCTCTAAAATCGCTACAGGGCCAAAGATTTCATCTTTATACACTTCTAGCGATTCATCGACATTTTCCAATAAAATTGGATCGAGCAATGCACCCTGATGTTCACCACGAACCAATGCTTTAGCACCTTTTTTTACTGCTTTATCGACCCATTTATGTACGCGTGTTGCTTCTGCTTCCTTAATCATTGGACCGACCATGGTGCTTTCCAAATGAGGATCAGCGGCTTTAAGCTGCTTCATTCTCGCCACGAGTTTTTTCTTCACATCGGCATAGATATCGGCATGCACCAAGATGCGTTGTACGCTGATACACACCTGCCCTGCATGGTTATACGCCCCACCGACTAAACGTTCAATAAATGCCGCTGAAATTTCAGTATCAGGCTCAACCAATACAGCAGCGTTGCCACCGAGTTCCAAAGTCACTTTTTTACGCCCCGCACGCGCTTTCATATCCCAGCCGACAACATCGGAACCGGTAAAGCTGAGCAGTTTAAATCGGTCATCTGTTACCAAGACATCTGCATGTTCACGTGGACAAGGTAAAACTGAAAAAGCACCTTTAGGTAAATCCGTTTCTGCCAAAACTTCCGCAATTTTTAAAGCTGAAATAGGCGTCAAACTTGCAGGCTTCAAAACAAATGGACAGCCTGCGGCAATGGCAGGTGCAATTTTATGCGCAGTCAGATTGATCGGAAAATTAAACGGGCTGATCAACGATACAGGACCAATTGGCACATGTTTGACCATGCCTTGATAGCCAGATGCCGCTGCGGTAACCGCCAATGGGATCATGCGACCATCATCCATCTGTGTGACAGCATCGGCAGCAATTTGAAAGGTATTAATTAAACGTTCAACTTCAGCAGCTGCGGCTTTATGCGGTTTTCCACCTTCCGCAATTAAAATTTCAGTCAATTCTGCACGCATTTCATTAAAACGTTTAACACAGTGCAGTAAGATTTTTTGTTTTTGAAAAGGTTCCAATGCCGCCATTGCAGCGCTAGATTTAACCGCTGAATCAATGGCTTTTTCAATGGTTGCAGCATCTGCGAGTGCAACGCGTGCATATACGTCTTGGGTATATTTTTGATTCACTTCTAACCACTGATCGGTAGTCGCTGCTTTACCTGCAACATAGAGCGGATAATCTTTTATATCTTGTACGGCTTTGGACATGACGATATTTCCATGATCTTGAGACATTATTGATAAATGTGAATAAATCTATGCCCTCTATCATGCGCTGACTGAGCACAGAGTTCACTATATTTAAGTAACAAAATGAACCACAAGCCTCAAACTTGATTACTTATACGCCCTAAACTTCATCCCCTATTTTCAGATCTCTGCTTGCACTGAAAACCGTATGATCGAGTCTCTATATAACGATGAAATTAAATTAGAAAAGCTATTTAAAATATTAAATCTCATTATTTATCAATTTTTTAATAAATCATTCAACCTAAATTCAATGATAAGAATTATGAGTACAACATAAAAAAAGCCCATCAAATGACGGGCTTTTTAAATCTATGTTTTAGCTATACGAACGCTGTGTTTTCACTGAAGTCTTATTCACATTTTCTAAAGCGGCAACCTCTTCATCCGTTTGCGCTTTGCGAATAAAGAACACTGCAATCGCTGCGATGACTACTGGAATTCCCACAGCCATAAAATTAATTTGATGTGGCAATTCTTGTGATAATAAATAGCCTATCAGAATAGGGCCAACAATCGCACCTGTACGACCGACTGCAGATGCCCATCCAATACCTGTCGAACGTACAGACAACGGATAGTACTGTGCAACATAGCTATACAGCAAGATTTGCGAACCAATTGCCGATGCACCTGCGACAGCAACCAAAAGATAGATCACAGGCTGTGGTGAATTAAAGCCGAGTAAAGATAGTGCCACAGCACCTGCGAGACATAATGTAATGATCACCGGTTTTAAGTGGAATTTGTCCGCTAAAATACCGCCGCCAATCGTACCAATTACGGCACCAATATTCATCGCCAATAGGAAGGTCAAACTGCTACCTAATGAATAACCTGCGGCCATCATTAGTTTTGGTAACCAACTGCCTAATGCATAAAGCGTTAATAGACACATAAAGAAACACAGCCAAAACAACATCGTACTTACGCCACGACCTTGCTTATACAACGCTTTAACAGATGTTCCACCCGGAACCGCAACTTCAGTCAGTTCCAGTTGAGTATTTGCAGTCACGGTTTGTTCAGGTGCAATGGTTTGAATCATACGACGTGCTTCATCATGACGATTCACCTTCACCAAAAATGTGAGCGATTCAGGTAAAAATTTCCAAGCAAATGGCAACAGTAACAGTGGAATACCCGCAATGAAGAACATGATTTGCCAGCCATAATCCGCAGTAAACCATGAACCAAAGAGAGCCGCCATGATGCCACCCATTGCATAACCACTGAACATAGTGGTCACTAAAGTACTGCGTAGATGCTTAGGTGCATATTCAGATGTCAATGCCACAAGGTTCGGTAATACCCCACCAATGCCAAGTCCAGCAATAAAACGTAAAGCACCAAATTCAGTAGGATTTGATGCAAAACCGCCTAGAAATGTGAATGTACTGAATAAAAATACACAGATCATGATGACTTTCTTACGGCCAATCTTATCAGCCAAAGTACCAAACATCATGGCACCAAACATCATCCCTGCAAGTGCTGTACTCGCAAGCATGCCTGCCTGAACAGCTGTTAATCCCCAATCTTTCATCAATAAAGGCAGCGCAACACCATTGATCGCTAAGTCATAACCATCAAATAAAATAAGAATTAGACACCACATCATGATGCTGAAATGCGATTTTGTGAACTTAGCGTTATCGACAACGCTATTCACATTCATTGTGCTTGCAGACATTGAACCTCACCTCCAATTGTGAGTTTTATTTTTCGCTACAATGCCGTTTTTCAATGTAAATTGTCCAAAATTACAAAGGTATAGATCCATACCTTTCAGATATATCCATGTTGTTTGGGAATAAAATGTCATAAAAACTCGAATATTTTTGAAATATTTATACATACAAAAGTCGATGAACTGCGGGTCTAGTTTTAATAATGATTAATTATCAATGCGTTATTAGAAGCTAAATCACAATCAGACGATAGATTATTTGATATGAAAATTGTCAGAATAAAACTCAAATTTTATAGAAAAAAATCGCAGTTCTACGATCTAAGTCGTAGATTTCGAAATCATAAGTCATCAGCCATCACTTAAGTCGATAATTAGGCATTTAAACGGTTGTTTTGGCTTACTTACATTCAGGTTTTACGGCATTTAAAGCTGAGAATTCCTTAAATTGATGATTTTTTGAATGCATTGATTGTCTAATAATCACCCATGTTTAGATGATTCAAGCATCAATTTATCTATATTTTTCTCCTTTTCCCTTTTTCCTTTTTTCTCCTTGCATAAAAAAACACCCCCTGAGATATCAGGGGGTGTTTTGAATAATGAGCTGGCGATGACTTACTCTCACATGGGTAACCCCACACTACCATCAGCGCTAAGAGGTTTCACTTCTGAGTTCGGGAAGGGATCAGGTGGTTCACTCTTGCTATTGTCGCCAGCACAACTGTTATGACTTTGCATTTGGTCTTATCTTTTCAGTGCCGTTGCTTGGTCAAATGAGTTATTAACAGATCATATCTAAGTTGCATATTTTGTTCTTAAGCGTTAACTAAATCAAGTTATTTTGCTTAATATCGAATCAATTGATGCTTTACATACAACTGTTTGGGTGTTGTATAGTCAAGCCTCACGAGCAATTAGTATTGGTCAGCTTCATGCGTCACCGCACTTCCACATCCAACCTATCAACGTCGTAGTCTTCAACGGCTCTTTAGTGGACATAAAGTCCAAGGGAAATCTTATCTTGAGGTAGGCTTCCCGCTTAGATGCTTTCAGCGGTTATCCCTTCCGAACATAGCTACCCGGCGATGCGACTGGCGTCACAACCGGTACACCAGAGGTTCGTCCACTCTGGTCCTCTCGTACTAGGAGCAGATCCTCTCAAATTTCCAGCGCCCACGGTAGATAGGGACCGAACTGTCTCACGACGTTCTAAACCCAGCTCGCGTACCTCTTTAAATGGCGAACAGCCATACCCTTGGGACCTGCTTCAGCCCCAGGATGAGATGAGCCGACATCGAGGTGCCAAACACCGCCGTCGATATGAACTCTTGGGCGGTATCAGCCTGTTATCCCCAGAGTACCTTTTATCCGTTGAGCGATGGCCCTTCCATACAGAACCACCGGATCACTAAGACCTACTTTCGTACCTGCTCGACTTGTGGGTCTCGCAGTTAAGCGCGCTTTTGCCTTTATACTCTACGCGTGATTTCCGACCACGCTGAGCGCACCTTCGTACTCCTCCGTTACTCTTTAGGAGGAGACCGCCCCAGTCAAACTACCCACCAGACATGGTCCTCGTCCCGGATAACGGGACAGAGTTAGAACCTCAATATTACCAGGGTGGTATTTCAAGATTGGCTCCACCGAAACTAGCGTCTCGGTTTCAAAGCCTCCCACCTATCCTACACAAGTAAGATCAAAGTTCAATGTCAAGCTGCAGTAAAGGTTCACGGGGTCTTTCCGTCTAGCCGCGGGTACACCGCATCTTCACGGCGATTTCGATTTCACTGAGCCTCTGCTGGAGACAGCGCCCCCATCATTATGCCATTCGTGCAGGTCGGAACTTACCCGACAAGGAATTTCGCTACCTTAGGACCGTTATAGTTACGGCCGCCGTTTACTGGGGCTTCGATCAAGAGCTTCGCTTACGCTAACCCCATCAATTAACCTTCCAGCACCGGGCAGGCATCACACCCTATACGTCCACTTTCGTGTTTGCAGAGTGCTATGTTTTTAATAAACAGTTGCAGGGGCCTGGTTTCTGTGGCTGCTCTCAGCTCAGGAAGCAAGTTCCATCACCAAAAGCAGCGTACCTTCTCCCGAAGTTACGGTACCATTTTGCCTAGTTCCTTCAGCAGAGTTCTCTCAAGCGCTTTGGTCTACTCGACCTGACCACCTGTGTCGGTTTCGGGTACGATTCCAGTGTAACTGAAGCTTAGAGACTTTTCCTGGAAGTATGGTATCAGCCACTTCACTGTACAAGTACAGCTTGCTGTCAGATCTCAGCATAGAGTACCCCGGATTTGCCTAAGATACATGCCTACTTCCTTTCACCTGGACAACCAACGCCAGGCTGACTTAACCTTCTCCGTCCTCTCATCGCATTACACTGAAGTATTGGAATATTAACCAATTTCCCATCGACTACGCCTCTCGGCCTCGCCTTAGGGGTCGACTCACCCAGCCCCGATTAACGTTGGACTGGAACCCTTGGTCTTTCAGCGAACGGGTTTTTCACCCGTTTTGTCGTTACTCACGTCAGCATTCGCACTTCTGATACCTCCAGCGGACTTCTCAATCCACCTTCATCGGCTTACAGAACGCTCCCCTACCACTTACACTAATGTGTAAATCCGCAGCTTCGGCATATAGTTTTAGCCCCGTTACATCTTCCGCGCAGGCCGACTCGACTAGTGAGCTATTACGCTTTCTTTAAAGGGTGGCTGCTTCTAAGCCAACCTCCTAGCTGTCTATGCCTTCCCACATCGTTTCCCACTTAACTATAATTTTGGGGCCTTAGCTGGCGGTCTGGATTGTTTTCCTCTTGACTACGGACGTTAGCACCCGCAGTCTGTCTCCCGGATAGTACTCATTGGTATTCGGAGTTTGCATCGGTTTGGTAAGTCGGGATGACCCCCTAGCCGAAACAGTGCTCTACCCCCAATGGTATTCGTCCGAGGCGCTACCTAAATAGCTTTCGGGGAGAACCAGCTATCACCGAGTTTGATTAGCCTTTCACCCCTATCCACAAGTCATCCCCTGGCTTTTCAACGACAGTGGGTTCGGTCCTCCAGTTAGTGTTACCCAACCTTCAACCTGCTCATGGATAGATCACCCGGTTTCGGGTCTACACCCAGCAACTAAACGCCCTATTAAGACTCGATTTCTCTACGGCTCCCCTAATCGGTTAACCTTGCTACTGAATGTAAGTCGCTGACCCATTATACAAAAGGTACGCAGTCACCAAACAAGTTGGCTCCCACTGCTTGTATGCATGCGGTTTCAGGATCTATTTCACTCCCCTCACAGGGGTTCTTTTCGCCTTTCCCTCACGGTACTGGTTCACTATCGGTCAGTCAGGAGTATTTAGCCTTGGAGGATGGTCCCCCCATATTCAGACAAGGTTTCACGTGCCTCGCCCTACTCGACATCATTATCTAAGCCCTTTCGCGTACAGGACTATCACCTACTATGGTCGCACTTCCCAGAGCGTTCCACTAAAGCTTAGATAACTTAATGGGCTTTTCCCCGTTCGCTCGCCGCTACTGAGGGAATCTCAATTGATTTCTTTTCCTAAGGGTACTGAGATGTTTCACTTCCCCTCGTTCGCCTCATAAACCTATGTATTCAGTTTATGATACCCGCCTTATAGCGGGTGGGTTTCCCCATTCAGAAATCTCCGGATCACAGGATATTTGCCGCCTCCCCGGAGCTTATCGCAGGCTATTACGTCTTTCATCGCCTCTGACTGCCAAGGCATCCACCACATGCACTTAATTACTTGACTATACAACCCCAAACAGTCGCCCATCTCCTACAAGTGAAGATGTTGCGTTGCGAACTTAATCGCCACAGTTAGAGTCTCGTGAACTTAATCACTGTACAGCTTCAATTAGATTCATATACCAAAACGCTTGATTCAGTTAATTTCGCTAGTAACTCATAGCTTTTATCTTCACATCACAGTAATAAATCACTGTTAGTGTTAATGTCAGTTATGAGTATGAACAAATTATTTCAACTCAAATATATTCTGTTAATGATTTTTCCAGCCTTCGTCAGGTCAGGAAACTGTGATAAATCACAGAGCTTAATAACAATGGAGCGAATCATACGCCACTTTGTTGCTAAGCTCTATAACCTAAACACTTGATCGATTAAGGACTAAGCTAACAATCGTTTGATTGTTTATTTTAGCTTCGTTCTCTATACATTGCGTAGCAATGTATGGTGGAGACTAGGAGAGTCGAACTCCTGACCTCCTGCGTGCAAAGCAGGCGCTCTACCAACTAAGCTAAGTCCCCAGCTTATCAATAAGTCAATGTTTCTGATTTCCGTTTACTCTGCAATTGCTTACGTGTCAGTAGTGGTGGGTCTGACAAGACTTGAACTTGTGACCCCACGCTTATCAAGCGTGTGCTCTAACCAACTGAGCTACAGACCCTCAGATACATCGTCATGAAGAACAACTTGTTGTGGATTCTTACCAATCGTCAATCTTTCGTTAAGGAGGTGATCCAGCCGCAGGTTCCCCTACGGCTACCTTGTTACGACTTCACCCCAGTCATCGGCCACACCGTGGTAAGCGTCCTCCTTACGGTTAGACTACCTACTTCTGGTGCAACAAACTCCCATGGTGTGACGGGCGGTGTGTACAAGGCCCGGGAACGTATTCACCGCGGCATTCTGATCCGCGATTACTAGCGATTCCGACTTCATGGAGTCGAGTTGCAGACTCCAATCCGGACTACGATCGGCTTTTTGAGATTAGCATCTCCTCGCGGAGTAGCAACCCTTTGTACCGACCATTGTAGCACGTGTGTAGCCCTGGTCGTAAGGGCCATGATGACTTGACGTCGTCCCCGCCTTCCTCCAGTTTGTCACTGGCAGTATCCTTAAAGTTCCCGGCTTAACCCGATGGCAAATAAGGAAAAGGGTTGCGCTCGTTGCGGGACTTAACCCAACATCTCACGACACGAGCTGACGACAGCCATGCAGCACCTGTATGTAAGTTCCCGAAGGCACCAATCCATCTCTGGAAAGTTCTTACTATGTCAAGACCAGGTAAGGTTCTTCGCGTTGCATCGAATTAAACCACATGCTCCACCGCTTGTGCGGGCCCCCGTCAATTCATTTGAGTTTTAGTCTTGCGACCGTACTCCCCAGGCGGTCTACTTATCGCGTTAGCTGCGCCACTAAAGCCTCAAAGGCCCCAACGGCTAGTAGACATCGTTTACGGCATGGACTACCAGGGTATCTAATCCTGTTTGCTCCCCATGCTTTCGTGCCTCAGCGTCAGTATTAGGCCAGATGGCTGCCTTCGCCATCGGTATTCCTCCAGATCTCTACGCATTTCACCGCTACACCTGGAATTCTACCATCCTCTCCCATACTCTAGCTTCCCAGTATCGAATGCAATTCCCAAGTTAAGCTCGGGGATTTCACATCCGACTTAAAAAGCCGCCTACGCACGCTTTACGCCCAGTAAATCCGATTAACGCTCGCACCCTCTGTATTACCGCGGCTGCTGGCACAGAGTTAGCCGGTGCTTATTCTGCGAGTAACGTCCACTATCTTTAGGTATTAACCAAAGTAGCCTCCTCCTCGCTTAAAGTGCTTTACAACCAAAAGGCCTTCTTCACACACGCGGCATGGCTGGATCAGGGTTCCCCCCATTGTCCAATATTCCCCACTGCTGCCTCCCGTAGGAGTCTGGGCCGTGTCTCAGTCCCAGTGTGGCGGATCATCCTCTCAGACCCGCTACAGATCGTCGCCTTGGTAGGCCTTTACCCCACCAACTAGCTAATCCGACTTAGGCTCATCTATTAGCGCAAGGTCCGAAGATCCCCTGCTTTCTCCCGTAGGACGTATGCGGTATTAGCATCCCTTTCGAAATGTTGTCCCCCACTAATAGGCAGATTCCTAAGCATTACTCACCCGTCCGCCGCTAGGTCCAGTAGCAAGCTACCTTCCCCCGCTCGACTTGCATGTGTTAAGCCTGCCGCCAGCGTTCAATCTGAGCCATGATCAAACTCTTCAGTTTAAAATCAATAGTACATATAGTGTACCAATCTTGGCTCATCAATTACTGACAAAAATTTGCTCAAATAAACTTCGAGTAATTTCTACCATCAATCAATGAAAATAATTTCGATCGATCAACCAGTAAAAATCCACACAAGTTGTTCTTCATAATCTCTTAATGATCTTTCTAACATTTCGTCAATGCTAAAAGCTGGACTTCGATAAACTCAACAATTCAACGCTTCGTTCGTTTCCGTCTATCTCGTCGGTATGGGGTGCATTCTAGAGCATTTCAGAATCATTGCAACCCCCAATTCACTATATTTTTCACGTATGTATTTTTTATAAGCGTTTTTGCTAAAAAAATTGCACTTTTACCTATTTTTTAAGCATTTTTTCTTTGTACACGACAAAAAAAGATAACTCATTGAAATAATGGCATAGTACTTGTTTTCTGACGACGAATATGATGACACATTTCAATGAGTTACATCTCATCTTAAACAAATATCTAAAGTGGAACAAGTCACATGCAAAATGTTTTACACTGATTATGCTTGCATTAATTGTAAAAACAGACATGTAATCTTTCTTCTGCATCTAAAGCCTTACCCATCAAGTGCTTACCACAATCATTTTATCGACGTATACAACGCTTCTTTGCAGATCAGTATTTCGATTGTTACCCATACATAACATCCCTATTATGATGGATAACGTGTGGCATCCCTGCCACACTCGTGTATCCAAACGTTGCTTAAATTAAACTATGTAATAGTGGCGACATAAAGGTGCTCTTATCGCTATATATTAAAAACTTAGTGGAACACTGTTTCTAAAGCTTTTAAACCCACTTTGGGATCAAGTAGACCGTTGTAAATTTCAGGGATTTCACGTTCCACCCCAAAAAATTCATAAATGGCAAGCATCGCCCCACGAACTGAATATTCCACAGTAAAGACCACGTCATCTTCAATTTCCACAAACTGTCCAAGGAAAGCAAAGTTTTGTGAGCCTTGTGGAATTACCTGTGGACGGTCCCCCGGTTTACGGCAGGCGAATAGGGCAGAGGCGTATGGCATCATGGCGGTAGTAACATCAGTCGTTGCCAAAACATGATCTAAAATGTCGTCAAAACCGAGCTGTTTAATCAGTTCTGTTAGGATTTCTTGCCCCGTGGCTTCGGACATTGGTTTTTTGATGTAATCGCCTATATGGTCAATTTGGAAACCGTAGCCCCATAAGGTATATAAACCTTCAGGTAAGTCGGCAAAGTGTGGCTGTGCAGGAACCACGATGGATAAATGCCAACCCGACTCATACCAAGTCATGAGTGCGCCTGTGCCTGGTTCGTTGCCTGTATAGTCAATAATACGTTTAAGTAGCACGTCATCTTTCATGGTCAGAGTGAAAGACTCCCACTTATGTTCATCGACATTGCCATAAAAAGTCATTGGACGGCCAAAGTCTGGGGCTTTTTGTGCCAGCGTTTCCCAAAGCGTCCAGCCATGATCTTCTCGATGACGAATAAGGGCAGGCACGTCATGATTACCGCCATAACGTGAGTCTGCTGTAATAGAGCCTAAAGTGAAAATAGCTAAATCATTGGCTTTCAGATTAATTTGCTCTGAGCCTTCAGGCAATTGTACATATAGACGTGAAGCGTAGCGTTCTTGAGTTTCAGCATTGGTAATGAAGTCTGCATCTGTGACATAGTGTCCAAAACGCACATCGACGCCTTGTGCGACTAACCAACGCTGTAGGGGCAGAATCATCGAGTCATATTGGTTGTACTTGGTACGTTTCACACCCGCTAAGGTATGAATGCGTGGCAATTCTTGAATAAAACGCAAGAAATAGCGTCTTAACTCTGCTGCACTGTGCCATTTTTGAAAAGCGAAAGTCGTGCGCCACATGCGCCAGAAATTGGTTTCAAAAAAGGTTTCATCAAAAAACTCATCAATGCGGCGACTGCCAATTTTTTCTTCTTTTGAAGCTAATAGGCGCAGCATCTGTGCACGATGTAGCGTATTCAGACCAAGCTTTGCTGCATCCGCAATGACATGTTCGGCATCAATCAACCGTGCATTGGCGTGGGTTTTCACTTTTTCATTAAACTCACGACATTCTTCACGCACCGAAATGTCTGGATTTTCCAAAGATGGAATACTGGAAAATAAGTCCCATAGGCACAAATAAGTTTCATCGGTCAGCATTCGCCCACCACGTGTTACCCAAGCTTGCGCGGCATGCGGTGTATGTCCACCATCCATCGAACCACCTGAAATATCGAGTTCTTCTAAAATATGGATATTTTTGGCAGGGACTTTGGCATCACGGATTGCAAATGCAGCAGCAGCCATACCTGCGATACCACCACCAATAATCCAAAGATGGGACTGTTGCGCGTCTAATGGGGTGCGCTTCTTATTTTGCATGGTTCACCTTTAATTATGATGTTAAAAATTATGAAGTAAAAAAATTGGTTTAGAAAAACCTTAAAAATAGTATGTCTTTTTATATATGAAAAATGTATGAAATGGGAAGCAATCCCCTCATTATATTTTGTAATCAAAAATAGACGTATGATGGCTATTTTTAATACACATTTGTCTTTTTATTAAAATTGAATATGATCTAAATAATTGATGTTAATGTTTATTGTTGAGTAATTGCTCTATTGTTGTTTTCACTATGCCGTATGCTAAATTTCTTTAAAAATAGGCTTTTTATTTATCATTAAAAAATATCTTTGTACACGACAAAAAAAGATAACTCATTGAAATAATGGCATAATACTTGTTTTCTGACGACGAATATGATGACACATTTCAATGAGTTACATCTCATCTTAAACAAATATCTAAAGTGGAACAAGTCACATGCAAAATGTTTTACACTGATTATGCTTGCATTAATTGTAAAAACAGACATGTAATCTTTCTTCTGCATCTAAAGCCTTACCCATCAAGTGCTTACCACAATCATTTTATCGACGTATACAACGCTTCTTTGCAGATCAGTATTTCGATTATCGTCAAATTTCTCAGTTAATTTTCAATATATTTTCATTCGATAAAGTCCAATTAACTTTGGATAGAACTAATTGGAAATGGGGAAAACGAGATATTAATATCTTGATGTTAGCCATCGTCTATCGTGGAATAGCGATACCTATTGTTTGGACATTGCTCAATAAACGTGGAAATTCAGATACAAAAGAGCGTATTGCTTTGATTCAACGCTTTATCTCCATTTTTGGTAAAGATCGTATTGTGAATGTGTTTGCAGACAGAGAATTTATCGGTGAGAAATGGTTTACATGGTTAATTGAAAATGACATTAACTTCTGTATACGTGTTAAAAAAACTTTATTGTGACCAATCACTTAGCCAAGAATCATAAAATTAGTGATTTATTTCGTCATCTTCAAGTTGGTCAAACTGAATGTCGTAAACGACGTATTTGGGTTGGTCGAGTGAAACTGTATATTAGTGCGCTACGATTAGAAGATGGAGAACTTTTACTTGTTGTTTCTCCTATGTTTAATGCTTCTGCTATTCGTGATTATGCATTACGCTGGGAAATCGAAACGTTATTTAGTTGTCTCAAAGGACGTGGATTCAATCTTGAAAATACTCGTTTAACAGACCCACCCTAGACGAGTCAAGAAATTGATAGCAGTGCTAGCTATCGGTTTCTGTTGGTGCTATTTAACAGGTGAATGGCAACATGATCGGAAAAAAGCGATAAAAATAAAGAAGCATGGACGACTTTCAGTAAGTTTATTTCGCTACGGTTTGGACTATGTTCAAATGGCTATTCTACGTTTGATTGGTTTTGGAAAAAAAGAAGAATTTAAGAAAGTGCTAGCAATTTTAAGAAAGAAAAAGCCTGATAGGACAAGGATCCTATGAAATTTGTCGTGTACAGAGGCATTTTTTATAAATTTTTAGCAAATAGTCGATATTTAATTAAGTAAATTTCTTATATCTAGCAAATCTTTTTCAGCGCTTTTAAATCTAATAAAAGTAGCTTTGATTATTTATTGATCATTAGTCTACTTTTCTTCCTCAAAGCACATCATTTTTTTCAGTCATCACACCTATTCAAGCTTTATAGACATTTTTTTGCGTGCATTTTTATATTTCCAAGCATTTTTTAACGTTCAAATGCTAAATGTTGCATGACTTCCAAGATGACTTGTTGCTTTCCACGGAAATCCTCGGCAGAAAATAGCAGCTTGGCACGTCGAGGGAGTTGTTCTCGTACCAATGCAAATAGTTGGTACTGTGCTGCGATATCCAAATCATGTAATTGTTGCTGCGCCTCACAAAATAATGCTCGCTTATACTGTGTGGTTTGGTGATCAAATAAATATCTCAAGATTCGATCAATCTGTTCATCATGATTATCGGTATTGTAATACGCCATGTTGTTGCTCTTTTTTGATTTTTGACCATTATTCCATAAGGCCTGTTTTTGCAAAAATCATTTTAATTAACCTGAATCCTGCTTAAGCCAATCATTCCATTACTCGAATGGTTGGCTTGTTTTGATGGCATAACTGGTAAGCACATAGAGATGCATAAATTCCAGCTAAGTATCCTTCAATGCTTCTCGCTTTACTCGTCACCAAATGATATTTCCCTTTTAACAGGCTAAATAAAGTCTCTATTTTATTACGCTGCTTTAAGTGATATTCATCTGCTGTTGAGAGTTGTACAGATTTCATATTCTTTCGGTGATAGGTAATTAAATCAGTACTTTGTACTTTTAATCTACTCTTTAATTCCTGACTGATATAACCACGATCAGCATAGAGCTTGGCTTTTAATCCTTCTACCAACTGTTCAACCATTTTAATATCTGCTGTATGCCCATTTGATAAAGCTGTACTGACCATGTCTCCTGACTGATTCATGATTAAATGCAGCTTACAGCCAAAGAACCATCCCATTGAGCTTTTGCCGCGTGTTGCAATTGCTGCTAGAGATTTATGCCGTTGAATCCGCTGATTTTTACATACAGGTAGTGTGGTCGAATCGATCCATAAATACTGACTCTGACAGTCTTTCATTAAGGCAAAATGTAAAGCATGCAGTGCCAATTGATGTGCTCTGATGAGATGAACCATTCGTTGGTAACACGGTAAATATCGAAAGAGTTGACTATGATTGTGCTTTAATGAAAAGAAAAATGCTTTGAAGTTATTGAAATGAGAGCATTTATACCAAATTGCGATGAATACGATTTCTGAAATTTTCAATTGAGAAGACCGCATTCTCAAACGCTTGTTGTTGTGTTTTAAAAATTCCCAATAGCTTGCTTCAAATTTCTGAAAAAAGTCATCAACGATGCAGAAGAAATATGTAAAATCGAACATGGTGGCTGAAGGCTTAGGTTGTGTGGTAACTCCCTAATGGTTTTCAGTCACCTTTTTTTCAAGTTAATTTCTTATCCGCGATTCAGGTTAATTACATGCTTAGTCATTTTTGCTGATAAAAATACAGCCTATTTTATTTGAATAATCACTATTAACGATCACAGTCATAAAAAGCCACTATTTTTGGGCTTTAGACGCATAGAGCGCAGGCTGCGTTTTACGTACACTCTTTTTATTTTTTAGGTGCAGGATGCCAACACAGTTTTTTCCACGCTTATTCTTACTATTAGGCGGATTAGGATTTTTGGCTTTTGGTGTCGTACTCTCTATACATTCAAATTTAGGGACATCCCCTATTTCCTCGGTGCCCTACAGCTTTAGCTATATCTTTCCTCTCACCGTCGGCACATTAACAGTATTAATGCATATCATCATGATCCTGCTGCAAATGCTGATCTTAAAATCACGCTTTCAATGGATACAGTGGCTGCAATTACCCGTGGGAATTTTGTTTGGTGCATTTATTGACGGTTTAATGTGGCTGACCCAAGGCTGGAGCATAGAAAGTTACCCACTTCAACTCCTAGCTTGCTTGGCAAGTTGCCTGATTACTGCTTTAGGTGTGAGCTTAGTGGTCAAAGCCAGTCTAGTCCTCTTGGCCGCAGAAGGTCTCTATCAAGCCATTGCTGTTCGTTATCGCCTTGATTTTGGCAACTGTAAAACCTATGGCGACATCCTCTTGGTCAGTATTGCGGTTATCAGTAGTTGGCTGATCTTACATCAAGTCATCGGAGTCCGTGAAGGCACCATTATTACCGCACTTTTAGTGGGAACATTAGTTAAGCGGATCTTACCTAAATTAAGCTTCATTCAATTTGGCTCTAAGCCCTAAAACAAAACTCCATGAACATCGATCTTAGTAGAGAGACATTTTAAAGCTCGATTGAATCGGGCTTTTTTTCTGGCGCGATTAAAATCTTTAATACAGAAATGAGTGTGATTTTTGAAAGGAATAGCTCAATTTTACAAATAAAAAAGGGAAAGATCTCTCCCAAAATCTTTCCCTTAGAATTGAATCTTTAGTCGATCCATCGTGTAGTTATTATAGTTATTTGTTAACTCACTAAAAAAAGAGTCCCTTGGGGAAGAGACTTATAAAAAGTGGAGTTATCGTTATGTGCCCTCTAGATGGTATATATATCTCTAGATGAATAAATCTTATACATAAAATTCAAGAAATGCAACACATTTGGCAAAATTTAAGTGTTGTTTTTATAAGGTTTTTTTTGAATTTGCTTATTTATATTATTAATATATTAATTGGTAAAAAAAAGCAGGCCAAAGCCTGCTTTTAATTCAATAACTTAACTAAAAATTCAAGAATTTATTAGTCGGTAAAAGTTACTTTTGCGATCGCTTTTTTGCTCGCTTGGATAATCAAAGTTTTGTTTTCTGACACAGCATAACCTGCATCAACCACTTCCCAATCCACTTTCACCGCGCCACGACCAATTGCATCTTTTGCTTGAGCAGCATTTTTAGTCAAACCCGCTTCACGCAAAATAGAAGTAATGAAAATCTCACCACCAAATGCACCACGAGAAATCGTCACTTCTGGTGTACCTTCTGGAAGTTCGCCTTCAGTAATCAAGTTACCTGCACCTTTGTGTGCATTTGCCGCAGCTTCTGCGCCATGGAAACGCTCAACCAATTCAAGTGCAAGAATTTTCTTCACTTCTTGTGGATTACGGCCTTCAGCCACTTCTTTGAGCAACTGTTGAATTTCTTCAATCGATTTAAAGCTCAACAAGTCAAAGTAACGTTCGATCAAATCATCTGGCATTGACAGCACTTTTTGGTACATCGCACCCGGTGCATCAAATACAGCAATATAGTTACCCAAAGATTTAGACATTTTATTTACGCCGTCTAAACCTTCAAGAATCGGCACAGTAATGCACACTTGAGACTCTTGGTCATAACGGCTTTGTAATGTACGACCCATCAGCAAGTTAAAGGTTTGGTCTGTACCCCCCAACTCTACATCCGCTTCTAGCGCAACTGAATCATAACCTTGCACCAATGGATATAAAAACTCGTGAATCGCAATCGGTTGATGGCTGTTATAACGTTTAGTGAAGTCATCACGTTCCAACATACGTGCCACAGTTTGCTGTGAAGCCAACTGAATCAAGTCAGCAGCAGTTTTTTGACCAAACCACTCTGAGTTAAACACAACTTTAGTTTTCGCTGGATCTAAGATCTTAAATACTTGTTCTTGATACGTTTTAGCATTTTCTAAAACTTTTTCACGTGACAACGGTGGACGCGTAGCACTCTTACCCGTTGGGTCACCGATCATGGCTGTATAGTCACCAATCAGGAAGTAAACTTCATGACCTAAATCTTGGAAAACTTTTAATTTATTAATCAGAACCGTATGACCTAAATGTAAATCAGGTGCAGTCGGGTCAAAACCCGCTTTAATTTTTAATGGGCGATTCTGCTTTAATTTCTTAAGAAGATCTTCTTCAGAAATAATCTCATGTGTGCCTCGTTGGATGAGGGCAAGTTGTTCTTCAGCCGGCAGGAAATTTGACATCACAAAATCCAAATAGATCAGTTATACAATTTGTGCGATATACTAACACTTTTTCAGCACATTGCAGGCTTAAGAATCATCATGACAGCGATCTACATTGGGGTAATGACCGGCACAAGCATGGATGGTGTCGATATTGTTGCTGCTTCTTTTGATCCTTTAGAGATTCATGCGACGCTCACACTTCCCTTTGACCCAGACCTTCGTGATGAACTGATGGCGCTCACTTTGCCTGATGATAACGAAATTGATCGCATGGGTAAGGCAGACGTTGCATTAGCTCAAATGATCGGTCATGGCATCAACGAATTGATCGAGAAAAATCAGCTAGATCGTAGTCAAATCAAGGCTATTGGCTCACATGGACAAACCATTCGCCACCGTCCTGAACATGGTTTTACCCTGCAAATTGGCGACCCCAATATTATTACCGAACTCACTAAAATCCCTGTGATTTCAGACTTTCGCCGCCGCGATATGGCTGCGGGTGGTCAAGGCGCACCTTTAGTTCCTGCGTTCCATCAAGCGCTTTTCCAACATGACACCATTCACCGTGTGATTTTAAACTTGGGCGGCATCGCCAATGTCAGTATGTTACCTGCAGGCAAACCTGAAAATGTCTATGGCTTTGATACAGGCCCTGCCAACATTTTAATGGATGCATGGTGCGAACGTTATACTGGTCAACCGTATGATGAAAATGGCAACTGGGCGGCTTATGGTCAGCCTATTCGCAGCCTGCTCGACCGCTTACAAGCGCATGAGTTTTTCTCTAAAGAACCGCCAAAAAGTACAGGTCGTGAAGACTTCAATCTAGAATGGTTAGATGAACAGATTCTCGATTGGCGTGGAGATCTCGAATATGACGAACTCGAAGATACGCCAGAAAACATTCAAGCAACCTTAATGAAACTCACCACACGTGCCATTAAAAAAGCCATTTACCGTTCTGATATGGATACTGGTGAAGTCTATGTCTGTGGTGGTGGTGCATACAATTCGCACCTTTTAGAACAACTGCGCTGGCGTCTACGTAAACATGAATGGACGGTGCAAAGTACCGCAGATTTAGGCTTAAGCCCAACATGGGTGGAAGCCACAGCCTTTGCTTGGTTGGCGATGCGCTTTGTCAATCAGCTTAGTGCAAATTTACCAAGTGTGACGGGTGCTGCTGGTTATCGTATCTTAGGTACAATCACTGCGGTTTAAGAGTCAAAAACATATAAAAAAGGTCTGCAATTGCAGACCTTTTTATTATTGATGAATTAACGCATCATATTTTTCGCATTTTCATTGCGAAATGCGCGTAAAATCTGTTGCCCTGCACGTCCTGTTGGACTTAAACCCAGTCGATTTTGCTCTTGTCGAATAGCTTGACGGGTTTTATCTCCAATTAATCCATCCACTTTACCAATGTCATAGCCACGGTTAAGTAAAAACTGTTGAATCTCTCGTCGTTCCGCACGTGAAGTCCCAGGATCATCGGTTGGCCATGTCGTACTAAAGCCACCCTTGCCTTGCAAGCGATCGGATAAATGCGCAATCGCTAATGCATAACTCTCTGCCGCATTATAGCTGTAGATTGCATCGAAATTTTTAAACACTAAGAACACAGGCCCACTTGCCCCAACCGGTGCCATTAAACCTGCTTGGCTCGATCCAGAAAGGTTACCTTGAATTAACGGCGTACCATCGGCACGCTGCAAACCACGATTCATCCAGCTGTCTAATGACTTTTTATTACGGCGACTTTCACCACTGATCGACATTCCTTCGGGAATTTTTACTTCAAAGCCCCACGGCTGACCAGTTTGCCAACCACGCTTTTTCAGGAAATTCGCAGTTGAAGCCAACGCATCTGTGGTGCTCGATACCAAATCACGGCGGCTATCACCATCAAAATCCACGGCCAGCTCTTCATAAGTGCTCGGCATAAATTGGGTATGACCAAATGCACCTGCCCACGAACCTTTCAATTGTGATTCATTTAAATCACCACGCTGCAAAATCCGCATGGCAGCAAAAAACTCACCACGGAAATAGCTTTGACGGCGGCCTTCACAACTTAAAGTGCCCAATGACTGTAATAAAGGATAGCTACCCGCAATATCACCAAAATTACTCTCCACACCCCAAACCGCAACCACGGTTTCAGCAGGTACACCATAAGCCGCTGCGACACGGTTTAATACATCACGATGCTGTGCCAATTTCTGCCGACCCAATTGTACACGCTCTTCATCCACCAGACCGGACAAATAGTCCCAAATCGGAGTTGAAAACTCAGGCTGATAGTTGAGCTTTTCAATCACAGAATAATCAGGTGTTAAATTTTGTGTATAGCGATCATAAGTGGACGCACTCACGCCAGCATTCATTGCTTGCGAGCGCAAATTGGCTAAACAGCCTTGAAAGTTATTTTGTGGTGAAATGCTGCTTGTTGCAGGCATGCTCGACGCATTGACAGACTGACCATTAATAATCAACTCGGCATTTGCCTGAGTTATTGCCAAAAAAGCAGTCCCGAAAACAAATCCTAAGTGATGCTTCATACCCTTGATCTTTTTTTGAATTTAAATTGTTGCTTTAACAATAGCAGCTCAAAGCAAAAGTTAAAGGTTCAAAACGTAAATTTAAATTCATAATTTCTACTTATTTAAATTCATTTTTTAAATTTAAATTCAAAAGCAGTTACCCACAACCCAACTTTAAATTCATTACAATCCAAACAGCGATTTAAATTCAAAACTTTTAAATTTAAAAATAAATTACGTGCATAAAAAGTTATCCACAAATTTAAAATGGCGTGAAAATTAATTTTTATTGTTAATAATCAAAATATTATAGGTTTTAAATACACTCTCTATAGATCCAATAATTCTACGCAACTTTTAAATTCAAATTTTTTAAATTTAAACACAGCGAAATGAATTCATTTTTTCAAATTTAAATTCATAAACTTTGAATTCATTGTTTTTGGTATAGGATTTTTTGAATTCAAATTCATAGTTTAAATTTAAAAACACAGTTCGAATTCAAAACGCATTAGTTATTTTTGATTTTGATTCACATACATCGCAGGCCATTGATACAGAAAAAACCATACGAAGATTAGCGCAGAATATTTATAAACGAACGAACACTTTATGATCAATAGTTTCTTATCGTTTCACCGATAAACGGTGTGATTTTGCAAAGAGGCGCAATGATGCCCGAACTACAGCAATAAAAAAAGCGGCCATGTGCATGACCGCTTTTTTATCATTCAAACTCAGGTTTAAATGGTCATATCTTCGCTAAGTGCCAATGGATTCGGCAAAATTTTCGCCAAAGCACGACATAAAGCTGTTAATTCAGCGGTATCGTTCGGCATTAAAGTGATGTGACCAATTTTGCGACCTTCACGCTCTGTTTTGTTATACAGATGCAAATGCGCGCCATTCAGTGCCAATACATCTTCAGATTTCGGATGTTGACCAATGATGTTTACCATGACCGTTGGACGAACAACTTCAGTCGAACCCAAAGGTAGACCTGCTACAGCACGAATGTGGTTTTCAAACTGTGAACACACTGCGCCTTCAATCGACCAATGCCCAGAGTTATGCACACGTGGCGCCATCTCATTGGCATATAAGCCTTTATCTGTCACAAACAGCTCTAGCGTCAAAACACCGACATAATTCAAATGATTGAGCAGGCGAGTAATGTAGTCTTGCGCAACTGGTTGTAAGTCTGCGCTGTTTGGCGCAGGCACAATCGAATGCGACAAAATGCCGTTGTGGTGGTGGTTTTCCGCCAATGGCCATGTTTTCACATCACCGTCTTGACCACGCACCGCAATGATTGAGACTTCACGTGAGAAGGTTACAAAGCTTTCCGCAATCAATTCACCAGCAGGGCCCAGTTCAGCCCATGCTTGATCCATTTGATCAGCGCTACGTAGCACAAATTGACCTTTACCGTCATAACCGCCACGCGATGTTTTCAGCACGATCGGTAAGCCCAGCTCCGCAACAGCAGTTTCTAAGCTCTCTAAAGACGTTACGGCCTTATACGGTGCAACGGGAATGGCCAACTCATCAAACAAGGCTTTTTCAGACAAACGATGCTGTGCAACCGCTAAAGCTTGACGCGGCGGGTGCAGTGCTTTGTTCTTGGTCAGCACATCAACATCTGCCAGCGGAGTATTTTCAAACTCTAAGCTGAAAACATCTGCGCTCTGAATGAAATCTTGCAAACCATTTTCAGCTTGAGTCGAAATCACTGGACCCAGCGCTGCAGAAGGGCAGTCGGTACTCGCTTCAAAGAAGGTGCATTGAATGTTTAAAGGCAATGCCGCTTGCGCCATCATGCGACCAAGCTGGCCACCACCAAAAATACCAATGGTTTTATCCATGAGAAATGCCCCTTAATTAAGCTTGACCCGGAATATTTTTACTCGCCACTTTATCGGTTTGCGCAGCACGGAAATCTGCAACATTTTTTGCGATTTCAGGCCGTGTTAAACCTAAAATTTGTGCAGCCATGATCGCCGCATTGGTTGCACCCGCTGGGCCAATGGCCAAAGTACCGACAGCAATCCCTGCAGGCATTTGTACAATTGAAAGCAGTGAATCAACACCATTTAGAATCGATGATTTTACCGGTACGCCGAGTACAGGCAAATCAGTCTTGGCTGCACACATGCCTGGCAAATGTGCTGCGCCGCCAGCACCGGCAATAATTACTTGAATACCACGATCACGTGCGGTTTCGGCATATTCGAATAATCGATCTGGAGTTCGGTGTGCAGATACTACTTCCGCTTCAAATGGGACGCCAAGCTGTTTGAGCATATTGGCAGTGTTTTCTAGCGTTGCCCAATCCGATTGAGAACCCATGATAATTCCAACGAGAGGAGTGTCTTGTGAAGCGGCCGCATTCATTGCAATGTTTCCAGAGATTAAAGTAAGAGAGAGTAAATCTCGACTAGAGCCAAGCTTTAATAAGAGCCCCGTATTATAGACTGAAAATTCATCTCATTGACATCCTCACCCCCTTAAAAGAGGATGATTCCTACAGCTAGACGCTTATGCCCAAGCGCAAGAATGTTTAGAGCTGAGTTTATATCTCGATCATGAGCTGTACCACAGCTCATGCACTCCCATTCTCTTATTCCAAGATCTGTCTTACCTTTTGGACTACTTGAGGTGATCTCACCGCAGCACGAACAGATTTGGGTGGTATAGGCTTCTTGGACTTCTTCAAACAATACGCCTGCGTTCTCGCACTTATACTTGAGCATTGTTTTTAGTGCAGAAAATCCTGTATCCAAAACAGATTTTGCCATTTTGGTTTTTACTAATTTTTTAGCACTCAAGTCACCTACAATAATCAATGCATTTTCATTCACAAGCTTGGTGCTTGCTTTATGCAAATGATCTTTTCGACTATTTGCAATCTTGGCGTGTAATGCACGAACACGCTTCTTATTCCTGGCTCTCTGAGCAATACCTAATTTCTGCTCATATTTTCGATAGAATTTTGGATTTGAAATTACAGTGCCATCAGAACAGGTGGCAATATCTTTTAAGCCTAGATCAATACCAATCGCTTTGGTTGCTGTCGATTTATCTTGCTTAGGCGATTCAACAACAAGACATACATACCAACGCCCACGGCTATCCTCTACAAATGAACCTGTTTTTAACGTGTATTTGCTTAAACCGTAGCTATCCCAAAGCTTAAATTGGTGTTTTCCATACTGGACATATCCATTGGCATATTTGATAGCCACCTTTTTAAAGGGAACCCATCCCAAAGAGCGCCTTGCTGATTTTTTATTGCTGACACGCCATTTCAGCTTTGCCTTTTTAAATTGCTTTCTTCGGGTGACTAATTCTTCAGTTACAGCCTGAATGGTTTGACTATGTAAATTACATTCTTTGGATGTGCCTTTCGTATATTTGGCAATATCAAAAGCAGAGAGAAATTCACCTTTCCGCTTCAAATGCCTAAACCCTAAATCATTGACATAATTCCAGACGAAGTTCACTTCTGATGCTAGTTGGTCTAACACCTTGCAATGTTTGTCTTTTATACGTAATTTAAGGGTTTTCATGTACTTATATTAACAATCAAAACTCAAGGAAAATAGTCCTTAGTTAAATCAAACGACACTTCATGTCGTGTCGCTTATATCTCTGACCTGAAGGACTGAGTTTTAAGCTCCATTTGATAAAATTTAACGGTTGTCTTTAAAGAGAAAACTCCATAATATTTTTATAAAATTATTTTTATTTTTTTCAATTTTATAAAAACTTTTATTAAATCAATATTTATAAGACACTTTAAAGATGAAACAGATCTTCATCCTGCTCACTCTAGCCCTAAGCTCTCAAAGTTTTGCCCAACTCGTTCAACTCAATACAAGCCAATTTGAAAAAGACTTTAACCTCTTATAGCAACAAAAAGGCTATAACGGCCAAATTAAGAGTAATGGCTACATCCACGAAAAATTTTTAGTCACCGGAAAATCGATCATTGATGAACGTGAGCCGGTCAAGATGACAGGCTATTACAAAGCAGATGATGGCCATGATAACATGTATTCAATTTCAGAATATCGTGTGTATTGTGATGACCAAAGCTTTGGTTTTGCACTCATGGACTTTGAAGCAGACGGTCAAAGACTGTACTAACCAATGAGAGTGATTATACCTTTGACTATGAAGATCCCACTCCACGAGACCGTGAGTTTAGTAAAGTCCTCAAAAATGCCTGCAAACACGCCTCACTTAAATGATCAGCCCCATGCGGTATTGAATCAATTAAGCACTGCGAAATACAAAATAGACACATCCAAAAAGGCATAAACCTGCCAACAAATAGTCCAACTTAAAGGGTTGTTTAAAAAGGAAAATCATAAATGGAACAAAGACCAAGAGCGTCACGACTTCTTGTGTGATTTTCATTTGGCCCAATGACCACCCATGTTTGGCCAACAGTCGCGTTGCTGGAATCATAAAACTGTATTCGAGTAACGCGATCGCCCATCCAAATAAAATCGCTTGCCAAAGCGGTGCATCATGTAAAAACTTCAAATGCCCATACCAGGCCAAAGTCATAAAACAGTTGGAAATAATCAATAAAAACAGGGCAAGGGACATAAGCAATCAAGATCGCAAAAAATTGCGCATATTGTACGTTTTTTATCATGATTTCGCGCCTATTTTCCGTGTTTTTATCCTCAAGAAAATTGCGTACATTTGATCAGTTACGAGCTCAATCTTTTTGCACGATCTCATACAAAAAAATCTATCTTTTCGCTAAGACCCTTGCTATGGTTGCTCTCAAATGAAATTAACCTTTTCAACCAAATCTATAATGACAACACCACAATAACAAAGTGATGTGTCGATAAAAGCAGTGGAGTTAGAACGAATGCATCTGCATATCTTGGGTATTTGTGGCACCTTTATGGGTTCATTGGCGCTCTTGGCGCGTGATTTAGGACATAAGGTGACGGGTTCAGACCAAAACGTTTACCCACCAATGTCTACCCAATTGGAAAATGCAGGCATTACCTTAATGCAAGGCTATGACCGTAGCCACCTTCAACCACACCCAGATCTCGTGATTGTCGGCAATGCCATGAAACGTGGCATTGATGCTGTGGAATACATGCTGAACGAAGGCCTGCCTTATATTTCTGGCCCACAGTTCCTAGCGGATCACGTCCTACAAGGCAAACATGTCTTAGGTGTTGCAGGCACTCATGGTAAAACGACAACAACGACCATGCTCGCTTGGGTGCTCGATCAAGCCGGTTTAAACCCAGGCTTCTTGATTGGCGGCGTACCTTTAGGCTTTAGTGAAAGCGCACGTTTAGGCGGTGGTCAATATTTCTGTGTAGAAGCCGATGAATACGATTCAGCATTCTTCGACAAACGCTCTAAGTTTGTACATTACCATCCTAAAACAGCGATTTTAAATAACCTTGAATTTGACCATGCCGATATCTTCGATGATTTGGCTGCGATTCAAAAGCAATTCCATCATCTAGTGCGTACTATTCCAAGTGAAGGCCGTATCATTGCGCCCATCACAGAGACAAATATTGATGAAGTCTTGGAAATGGGTTGCTGGACACCTGTGGTGCGAACATCTTTAGATGCCAATGACCAATCTGAACTGTATGCAGAGCAATTGTCTGCTGACGG
The DNA here is from genome assembly GCF_024605785.1 of Acinetobacter sp. YH16040_T. Classification (NCBI taxonomy): domain Bacteria; kingdom Pseudomonadati; phylum Pseudomonadota; class Gammaproteobacteria; order Moraxellales; family Moraxellaceae; genus Acinetobacter; species Acinetobacter sp. YH16040_T. Next base: position 3,428,982 of record NZ_CP094541.1, read on the forward strand.
TTCACATTTCAAAGTACTGCAACATGGTGTCGTGAAAGGCGAAGTCAAATGGAATATGACTGGGCAACACAGTGTAGCCAATGCTTTGGCAACCATTGCTGCGGCTGAACATGTCGGTGTTTCGATTGAAACGGCGTGTGAAGCACTTTCAAACTTTGGCGGTGTCAAACGTCGTATGGAGCTTTTGGGCACAGTCCGTGGCATTGAAGTGTATGACGACTTTGCACATCACCCAACGGCGATTGATACCACGTTAGAAGGTGCGCGTAAGCGTCTGGGTCAACGTAAACTTTGGGCAGTAATCGAGCCACGTTCTAATACCATGCGCATGGGTAGCCATAAAGATGGCCTTGCACATTCTGCACGCTTAGCGGATGAAGTGATTTGGTATCAACCTGAAGGTTTGGATTGGGATCTACAGCCTGTGATTGAAGCTGCTGCGAATAAAGCCGTCGTGGCGCGTTCACTGGATGACATCATTCAAACTATCGTAAATGAGGCAGGCGAGGGCGATGCCGTGGTGATTATGTCGAATGGCGGTTTTGGTGGTTTACATCAGAAGTTGATCAGTGCATTAAAAGCCTAAACCCACTAGATAAAATAAAAATAGCCCGCGAAGCGGGCTTTTTTTATTTTATTCACACTCAGCTTAAAAATAATGCTGATAGCCTCGGTTTTTATAGCCTGAATCCAGCTTAACCGGCTGTTCAACATTTTCTAATCTTAACAAGGTCGTTAAAAGCGCCTGAATTTGTTCTAGATTGAGCACGTCGGGTTGAAAGCTTGAATGTCCAAAGCGCTGAAACAAACTAGCAATTTCACTATGTCGGTTGACATATTTCATCGACCATTTTGAAAAATCGATTTGATCAATATTTTGATCAGGATAACGCACAATATCCCGATGGCGAGTATCTTTCGCAATATGCTGAAAAAGCTGTTCGAGAGCCGCTTGCTCACCTTGCAGGCATTGGAAGAACCGACCTTCGGCATAGTACAGCACGCCAAAAATACGCTGTTCAGTATTAAAGCTGCGGGCTCTCACCAAAATATCACTTAAATCTTGTATTAAATCAAATTGTTGTTCTACACGTGTACTGGCATAACAGAGTTGTATCATTGTGTTTATTCTTAAAGTATTTGCACGATTTTAACGTAGAAAGCGCTACAGGATGAGTAAATATTTGTATATTTTTTAATCAAATGTGCTTTTTAACTTACAACAGAAAACCAAGATCACGTATACCGATATCACCTTCATTTTTTTAAACTCATACATATTAAAACAATGAAATTATTTCCATTTGAAGATGAATAAAGAGGCCTACCATGCTCAAGAATTTACTCATTTTTTTATCGATCACTTGTGTATATTTTGCTGCCTTGATCATACTGAATAATTTTGGCGTTTCAGATTTTTTAAATGTCGTTATTTGCTCATTTATTTTAGGAATAACACTGCGCACCGTGATTCCTCACTATCTTATTTATTTACTAATGATGATGACCATTGGCAGTATTTATTTTGTACTGAATGACTTTGAATTATTAAATATCATGTGTTTAAGCTTGGTTTTAGGAATATTGATCTGCTCGATTTTGTTCCAATTGTGGCCACATATCGTCAAAACACCATCAACGCTGTTGAAACTCAAACTCAATTGAGCACCACTCATTTTTTAAACTTTCATACAGATAAAAACGCCCGCATCGCGGGCTTTTTTAGGCTTGAACATCGGCTAATGTCTGGTCTCGACGAAACATCACCTCTACATAAGAACAGGTTGGAATAATTTTTAAGTGTTTCTCACGAGCGAACTCCACCAAATGATCCAATAACACACGAGCAACCCCTTGCCCACGTAAGGAATCATCTACCCACGTGTGATTTGCCACAATAGTGTGTTCATCACGCCATAGATAACTCATTTCTGCAAGGCGTACACCCTCAGCATTTAACTGAAAAAATTCACCTTTTTGACCATTATCTTGATGTTGCATAGTCACTGTTTTTTCTTCCTTTTTATGAAAAAATACACCGTGTAACAAACGAGAAAGTGATTGGTACAGAACTTAAACGACCTATATTCAACTGTAGGTGATAATAAATCCGTACACCTTTCACATTAATTAAAAAACAATTAAATCACACTTGCCGGATATTTTTATTGTGGACCTTTATCTCGTCGCTATCTTTGTATTGCTCATTGCTGCAGCATGCTTGGTTGTATCGCTGTATAAATCACGATCTTAATTCAACTTCACAACTAGATTTCAAATAAAACAGCCTGATTGCAATACCATCAGGCTGTTTTTTTTATTTATCCAAATGATTAATTCACATCACGCTATACAATTTAGCGTATTAGCGCAGAACATCACGAATCGATTCATCTTTATCAAATACAGATTTTGCAAAAGGGCAGAGCGGAATAATTTTCACGTTCTTTTCCCGAGCAAAATTCACTGCTGCATCGAGGAGATGTCGTCCAACACCTTGTCCTCGCAAGCTATCACTGACATCGGTATGATCAATAATAAATTTATCATCGCCTGCCCATGAGTAAGTCATCTCTGCCAAACGCTCCCCATCTTGCTCAACAAAGAAAGCTCCTTTTTTTTGATCATCATCTTGTTGTACAAACATCTTAAATTTCCTCCATTTTTTTATAAATTGGCATGTAATGCAGGTCAACTCTGTTGTTTTTGTATTAATTTAAACCGCATGTACAGGGCTTAAATCGGTTCCTGCTTGTGTATAGAGCATAGTAAAATATGCCACTTTTTTTATTTGAAGACACTCATGTCTGCCTCTCCCTCCGAAACGGCTTCTTCTGGCTCTTGGACGGCTGTGATTGCTTTGGCTTTCGCAGCATTTATTTTTAATACCACTGAATTTGTACCTGTCGCGTTGCTCAGCGATATTGGCAAAACCTTTAATTTAGCCGCGACCGATGTCGGCATCATGATTACGCTCTATGCATGGGTGGTTGCGCCGATTTCTTTGCCGATCATGTTATTGACCAAAAATATTGAACGTCACTCGCTCCTGATTTCCTTATTTATGGTGTTTATTGTCAGCCATATTCTGTCGTATTTCGCATGGAGCTTTAATACTTTATTGCTCAGTCGAATTGGCATTGCTTTCTCGCATGCACTTTTTTGGTCCATTACTGCGTCGCTGGCAGTTCGTGTTGCGCCGAAAGGCAAAGAATTTCAGGCCTTGGGTCTTTTGGCCACAGGCACAGCTTTGGCAATGGTTCTCGGTATTCCGTTTGGGCGGATGGTTGGAGAAGCTTATGGTTGGCGAAATACCTTTGCTCTGATTGGCATTGGCGCCAGTATCGTTTGCCTGATTTTAGCCAAAACGCTGCCGATACTGCCGAGTTTGAACTCTGGCTCGCTGAGCAGCCTAAAACAGTTTATTCGCCGTCCAAGCTTAATGATGGTCTTTGCATTAACCATTATCGTAATTAGCGCGCAATTTACCGCATATAGCTATATCGAACCATTCTCGCTCAACATTGCTGCATTCAGCTCCATGCAAACCACCACGTTGTTATTAATCTTTGGTGCAGCAGGCTTTCTAGGTTCTTATCTCTTTGGAAAATTTGGTGGGAAATATCCCAAAGTTGCGATTCCTTTGAGTACAGCCACACTGGCTTTATCCATGCTGCTGTTGCTTCCTGTTTCTTTCAGTTTTGCAGGTGTAAGTGCAGTGTGCTTATTGTGGGGCATGAGTATCATTGGATTTAGTCTCGCATTACAGTCAAAGACACTACATCTCGCATCCGACGCCACCGATGTCGCCATGGCTATCTATTCAGGACTTTATAATGTCGGGATTGGCGGTGGTGCACTCTTGGGCGGTATCGTCAGCGTTCATTTCGGTTTGAGTTATATTGGTGTGATCGGAGGAATCATCGCCGTGATCGGCACACTTTTAGCCTTAGCGTTAGCACACCGTGGTGATTTTAACCCTCCTGTGGCACATTAAATGAATTCGCAAATTGCCGATTGCACTTTGTACTAAAAACTGTCATGCTTTGCAGCATATTTGGACAGTGTCCAAAACAAAATTTGAACAAGGGGAGTAGCCTCCTCCAAACGTAAACCTTGTTTTACGTGTCAGAATATCGTCATTACACTTTGCAAAAAGTCGGTATCTGAGCATCGCTGCTGAAAATCATTACAGTACGATGTAGGCAAGACCTTGATCATGTTGTCTCAGGCGTTTTATTTCGTCTGGCAACTGGTCGAGGTTTTTTTATGGCTGGTTGTTAGATGTGGAGAATACACATGGAAACGATTGGCTCTTTATGGCTATATCTGGCATTTTTCGGTTTAGTCACCATCATGCTACTCATCGACTTTTTAGGCTTTAAAAATAACAAAGGCCAAGAAATCAAAGTCAAAACCGCTGCCTATTGGAGTATTGCATGGGTCTCTGTGGCTACCTTATTCGGTGGTGCATTGTGGCTCTACTTACAGCAAACCGCTGGTGTCGCTGTTGCAAACACCAAAGTCATGGAATATTTCGCTGGTTATCTGCTCGAAAAATCACTCGCAATTGATAACGTTTTTGTCTGGCTCATGATCTTTGCTGCCTTCGCCATTCCACCTGCTTTGCAGCGCAAACTATTGCTCTACGGTGTACTCGGCGCAATTGTACTCCGTACTATCTTTATTTTTATTGGGGCATGGTTCGTTCAAGAATTCTCTTGGGTGCTGTACATCTTCGGTGCATTCCTAGTGTATACCGGCTTTAAATTCCTTAAAGGCCAAGACGAAGAAGATAAAGATATCGAAGATATGGCGATTTTGAAGTGGCTACGTAAACACATGCGTATTACCCCTCAGATGCATGAAGATAAATTCTTTGTTCGTCAAAATGGTGTCTTATGGGCAACGCCGCTCTTTTTAGTGTTGATCTTGGTTGAAGCATCGGACGTCATTTTTGCGGTTGACTCAATCCCAGCGATCTTTGCGGTTACCTCTGACCCATTCATTGTACTGACGGCAAACTTAATGGCGATTTTAGGTCTACGTGCAATGTTCTTCCTCTTGTCAGGTGCTGCATCGAAAATGCATTACTTACCATATGGTCTGGGCATTATCCTCGTGTTTATTGGCGCTAAGATGCTATTGCTCGATGTGTTCCACATGCCAATTTGGATTTCACTCGGTTTTATTGTGGTGACCTTAACCATTACTGCATGGTTATCAATCCGACACAGTAAGAAGTACCATCAAACCACGTTATAAAACGCTTAGATAAATAAAAGCCTTCTTTCGAGAAGGCTTTTATTTATTTTGTAACAAAGCCATGAACTAAGCTTCAGGCGTCATCAAGAGTTTGAGTTTCGGCCAACGTTGTAAAAATTGTTTCTCTTCTATACGTTGCAAAAAAGTCGCTCGACTAACTAAGGTTGAATTCCAACGCAGTTTTAATTCAAATAAATCAGCTAGTCCAAATGGTGCCACGATTTCTACTTGATCAAGCTCATTTAAACGGACGGCAACAGCCGTTGCAGTTTCAACCCACAAAGAAAGGGCATGGGAAATCGATGTTATGGGCAAAATAGAATCACCATTGTCTAAACGATACCAATGATGCACCAAAGCTTGGTTGGTCACATCCCACTGTATCAATGGAAAGAAAGACTGCATTTCTTTTTGGATCTGATCACTATGAGCACCGTTATCCTCAGCATCATAAAATATAATATCCACCTCAGTATGGGACAGTGTATAGCTGTGTTGGTGTAGCACTGACCACAGCATATTTCGAATGACACCTGCGGCAATATACGCACTGGCATCCACCAAATAAAGCTGCTTTAAAATAGACATGATGCCGTCATGTTGCTGAATCAGTTGCTGCAAGCGCTCAACATAAGTGGCTTCAAGCTGTGATTGATTCACAGGATGCATTGGATGGGACATAGATACACGGTTGAATTCTATTCTTTGATTCGATTTAGCCTGACACAAGCGCATTGATTTAATCAATCGCTTTGAAAAAATGACATGCTCTCGACATACATTAATGGCTGTTCGATATTTTAGAACATGATCCTCTAATTACAACAACGCCTTTTCTAGCCAAATTAAGCTACAATCAACCGAAAAAATTCTAAACTGCAGGTATGTCATGTCTTCTGTTATCGCATCTACAGCGATCCGTGGTCGCTTTCTAGATATTCAGAATACAGTTGCCCAAGCACGTGAAATTCACGACCAAGTGCGCTATTTCGAAGATGGTTTGCTGATTACGCAAGCCGGAAAAATTCAATGGTTCGGTCCATGGTCTGAGGGACAACACCATCTCCCAGATCAGGTTGACGTACAGCATTATCCAGATCAATTGATTGTTCCGGGTTTCATCGACACCCACATCCATTATCCACAAACGGAAATGATGGGGGCTTATGGTGAACAACTGCTGGAATGGCTTGATACTTATACCTTCCCAACCGAAATCCAATTTGAAGATCCGGCTTATGCAGAGCAAATTGCACAGTTCTTCGTAAACGAGTTACTCAAAAACGGAACCACAACAGCCTTGGTTTTTTGTACCGTTCATCCACAATCGGTCGATGCTTTATTTAAGGCTGCAGAACAGCATCAGATGCGCTTAATTGCCGGTAAAGTGATGATGGATCGACATGCACCTGAAGCATTATGTGACACTGCAGAGAGTGGCTATAACGACTCCAAAGCACTCATCGAAAAGTGGCATGGCAAGGGCCGTAACCTTTATGCCATCACGCCTCGCTTTGCCCCAACCTCAACGCCTGAACAATTGGCACGGGCAGGGGAGCTAAAAGCCGAGTATCCTGATGTTTATGTACATACGCATTTGAGTGAAAATAAAAATGAAATTGCGTGGGTCAAATCATTATTCCCTGAGCAAAACGGCTATTTAGACGTTTATCATCATTATGGTCTGACCGGATCACGTTCCGTGTTTGCACACTGTGTGCATTTGGAAGATGCTGAATGGGACTGTATGCATCAGACCAACTCTGCCATTGCGTTTTGTCCAACCTCGAATTTGTTCTTAGGCAGTGGTTTATTTCCATTAAAGAAAACATGGGAAAAACAGGTGAAAGTCGGCTTAGGCACAGACATTGGTGCAGGCACCTCATTTAACCAACTACAAATCATCAATGAAGCCTACAAAGTTCAACAACTTCAAGGCGATAAACTGTCCGCATTTGAAGCGCTGTACCATGCCACGTTAGGGGGAGCAAAAGCCTTAGACCTACAGGACAAACTTGGAAACTTTGATTTAGGCAAAGAAGCAGATTTTGTGGTACTCGATTTAAAAGCCACTGCGCTACAAGCCCTACGTCAACAACGTGCCAAAAATCTGGAAGATGCTTTATTTGCCCTGATGCTGATGGGGGATGATCGTAATATCCATGCCACCTATGTGTTTGGACAATGTGCTTATGTCAAAGCATAAAACGGCTCGACCGAGAGGAAAAACAACGTTGAAAATTGGACTGATTGCCGTCGCTTGTTTGTGCTTACTCAAGCGTGACAGCACTTTCAAGAAAAACTGATTACATTTTCAACGGCAAAAAAGATGCATCTGCGAGCCAGATGTATTAAAATTGGTTCATCTTTAGAGGTGTTGCAAGTCAACACCTTTTTTATTTTTTTGATTTGCTTTTTTAGGTATCTACCCATGTCTGTTCAAATGAGCGTACTGATTTCCACTGAAGAAATTCAAGCTAAAGTGAAAGAGCTTGGCGCAAAAATTGATGCACACTATGCTAACAGCGGCAAAGAGTTGGTGTTAATCGGTCTATTACGTGGTTCCGTTATTTTTATGGCTGACCTTTGCCGCGCGATTTCAAAACCGCATGAACTCGATTTCATGACCGTTTCAAGTTATGGCGGTGGGACCGTATCTACTCGTGATGTAAAAATCTTAAAAGATTTAGACGGCGACATTAAAGATAAAGATGTCTTGGTGGTTGAAGATATTATCGATTCAGGCAATACCTTAAGCAAAGTTTTAGAAATTTTACAGACGCGTAATCCAAACTCAATCGAGCTTTGTACTTTGGTCAGCAAGCCTTCACGTCGTGAAATTGACCTCGATGTAAAATTTTTAGGTTTTGAAGTCGAAGATAAATTTATCGTGGGTTATGGTTTGGACTATGATCAAAAATATCGTCATATTCCATTTATTGGCGAAATTGGTCTCTAAGCCAGATCAGATACTTAAGAGTGGCCGAAGGCCACTTTTTTTTTATTTTTTGGGCTATTTTGAACAAAAAAACAACAGTTTTTTGCATGTTTAGGCTATAGCTCTGCGCAGTTTTGATTAAAGATAAAGATTGAACAAGTCGTAAAAAACAAATACATGATAACAAAAGGAGAGTTACTATGTGGTCACTCATTGTTGCGATTGTTGTTGGTTTTATTGCTGGTTTAATTGCACGTGCGATCCATCCTGGAGATGACAAAGCCGGTTTCATCATGACCACCATTCTCGGGATTGCAGGTTCCTTACTTGCGACCTATGGCGGACGTTTATTAGGTCTATATGGAGAAAATTCTGCTGCAGGATTTATCGCTTCCGTCATTGGTGCGATCATCGTGTTGTTTATCTATAACCTTGTAACGAAAAAAACCCGCGTCTAATTTTTATAGCACCATTAAAATACCCGCCTGTAGACGGGTATTTTTTTATTTATATTTTATTCATGACGTACAGCTGAAATTATTTGATCTCTTTTAACATCGATTCTAATTCAGCAGCAGGGTAAGCACCGGTTAAGATCGAACCATTGGCAAATACGATTCCCGGTGTACCACTTAGTTTTAAGCTTTTAGCTAATTTTAAATTTCGATCAATGGGGTTTGCACAACTTTTCGCTGACTTCGGTTGAATTCCCTTATTGATTAAATTATCCCAGGCCATAACAGGGTTTGACTCACAAAAAATCTGCTTAGATGGCGCCAACGACTGCGGTTTTATCGCTGTGACAAAAGTATAAATGGTCACATCATTGAGTTTTGCCAGTTCTACTTCAAGCTTCTTACAATATGGGCAATTTGGGTCAGAAAAGATCGCGATTTGGCGCTTCCCATTCCCCCTGACTGTTTTAATCGCATCTTGTAATGGAAGTTTATTCCACTCAGTTTTTTGCTGACCGAGGATCAATTGTTTGGTCAGATTCTTTTGATCTTTTAAACGGATCATAGAACCTGCGATCACATAATCCGCATTTTCACTCAAATACAAAACTTGATCTTCAACAAAACCGCTATATATGCCCGGCATTTCTGTACTTTGAATATTTTCAATTTTTAAACTGGGGTGCTTTTCTGCCAAGAGCTTTTGAACCTGTGCTGCATCTGCCAAAGCAAAAGTCGAAAGGGTGGTACTCAACGCCAACGCACATATTTTTTTCAACATAGACCGAACTTCAACATTTAATTGATTCAGCATTCTAAGCCTTAACACGTGAAAGTCTTGGGCTTTTTTCAGTTCATTACGCAATAGCTACATGCCGTTTCACGTGGAACATATTAAGCTGCATCAGGTGAATTAATTTCAACAGACACATGTACAATTTCTTCATGAATCGACAGCGCTTGACGCACTTCATCTGCGCTCAATGCCTGACTGGTTTCTAAGGCCACAATACACGAAAACTGACCTTTACCCACTTTCCACACATGTAAATCGGTCACATCGACGTCGACAGGCAATTGCATTAAAACTTCTCGAATCTCATCAACGACAGGGTGATCCATTTCCGCATCCAGTAATGTTTGTCCAGTTTCTTTCATCAAGCCAATGGCCCATTTGCCAACTAGAACTGCACCGACAATCCCCAATAGCGCATCTAAAAAACCCCAGCCCATCCATTTTCCGGCAAATAAGGCCACAATCGCCAACACAGAAGTCACCGCATCAGCAACCACATGCATGAAGGCTGCTTTCTGATTGAGGTCGTGATGATGATCATGCTGCTCCTCATGGCTATGCTCATGATGGTGATGGTGATGGTGATGGTGATGGTGATGGTGATGGTCATCATGCAATAACCAAGCACAGATCAAGTTCACCACCAGACCTAAAATCGCAATAGGGATTGCTTCGTTATAATGAATTTGGACCGGGTTGAATAAGCGTTCCACCGAATGAAAAGCCATAAATGCAGCAACAACCATCAATAATATCGCGCTGCTATAGCCTGCCAAAATTTCAATTTTCCAAGTCCCAAAGCTAAAACGAGTGTCTTGGGCATAGTGGCGTGCCGCACGATAGGCAAAATAGGCCAAGCCTAATGCCAACATATGTGAACTCATATGCCAACCATCTGCCAATAATGCCATCGAATTAAAAATCCATCCGCCAATAACTTCTAACAACATCATGACTGCCGTTAAAATAGTGGCAATTAAGATCCGTTTTTGTGCGAGTGGATTACCTTCATCAAATTGATGATGATGAATTCGGATGGATGGGGAAGTTTTCATTAGGTTCTATGCTTAAATATACTCCCCCATAGTATATTTATTTTCTGGAGAAAGTGTTGAGTCATTTACATCAGGACAAAAAGATTTTAAATCGGGTTAAACGTCTACAAGGTCAGGTCAATGCGGTTGAACTGGCTTTACAGCAACCCGAAGCAGGGTGTATTGAGGTATTACAACAGGTTGCGGCCATCAAAGGTGCTGTAAATGGATTAATGAATGAATTAATCGAAGCACATTTACGCCATCATGTATTGCCTCAAGATGTTGAAATCAATGAAGCAGAACTGGAAGAATTTGTAAAACTGCTTAAACGCTATGGATAACGTTACAACTGTGATTTGACCATGGAAAACAATCGGCATTAAACTGAGTCCATATATTCTTCTTTCTCATACAGCACAATATTGACCCTATTGGCTGTACCTCTGCGACTTTAAAATGACCACATCTCCCTCTTGGCGACCGTTTATCATGGTGAGCCTTGCACTCTGTATGGGCACTATTGGTACAGCGCTAGCTAGTCCTCTGTATCCCATTTATCAACAACTTTGGGGACTGCTGCCGAGTCATATCACCTATATCTTTGTTGCCTACATGTTTGGTTGCCTAGCGACCTTGCTGTTTTTAGGTCGTACCAGTAACAGTTTTGGTTTTTTAAGAACCCTGCAAATCGGTATGGCGTGCATCATCTTAGGTTTAAGCTTATCAGTGTTTGCCAGTAATGCACTGTGGTTATCTATCGGGCGCTTTATTATCGGGATTGCCTCGGGTTTAATTAGCACCTCAGCCATGCTTGGCTTGGTCTATACCATTCCTGAACAGCATAAAAATAATGCACCGCAGCTGAGTTCAATCATTACCGTGATTGGTTTTGGTCTTGGCCCATTTATTGGTGGGGTGATTGCCCAATTTTCGGAACAGCCTTTAGTCACCCCTTATATCCCTGTGATCTTTGGGGGTTTGGCATGTCTAATTGGGTTGTTTTTTATTCGCACACCGAACTTTGAGCCACAGCCTTTTTCAGTGGCACCACATTTGGAATTGCCTGAAAAGCGTGATCATTCACGATTTTATATCGCCGGACTAACTGCCTTTTGTGCCTTTGGCTCTTTTAGCTTATTTGCATCACTCGCACCCTCTTTCGTCAAAGATGCAATCCCATGGCATGGCCCTTTGGTCAGTGGTAGTGCCATTGCAAGTATCTTGCTGGTTTCCGCTGTCGTGCAATTTATGGCGAAATCGATTCCTTCTGCAAAATGTGTCAATGCCGGCTTAATAGTGTTAATACTGAGCTATGCGCTCCTTGCCCTATGTATGACCCAACATTGGAGCGCATTGTTTTTTATTAGCGATGTTTTAGTCGGTGTCGGGCATGGTCTGGGGCTTTTAGGCGCATTTGGCTTAGTTCATCAAATGACCAACAATCAAAACCGTGCTGCGGTGATCTCGACCTATTTATTTATTGGATATCTAGGCACCATTATTCCAATTATTGCAGCCGGCTATTTATCTGATCATTTCGGCTTAATGGTCGGTGTTTTAGGTTTTTGTATTGGCGTAGGCTTATTGTGTATCGGCTTATTGTTTTGGCACCGCAGTCTGAACACCAATTAACCATTGAACTTATTCAAGAAGCATCTTGTATTGGGTGCTTCTTAAACCCAAAAGCAATTAAGAAACCCTATAAAAATCAATCAAATTAAATTAAGATCTTGTGTGATGTGATTCAAAAATTTAAAAAAATGCTAAAAATTCAATGTCAAATTAACACTGCGGAAAATCAAATCATCGCCAGCAGCAAATACGGGAATATTCACTATATTTTACCGTTTGAATCCTTACCGCAATTAGAAACCTATGATTTTATCGTTTGGGGCTTTTTACCCATTGCCATGCGCCTTGGCATCCCGCTGCATGTAGAAGGACCTATTTCAATACAAACCCTCCACTCCGCACGGGAGGTTTCAACGGTCTGGGCCGCTTGGTTACCTGATTTATATCAACCAGTCATGCTCAGTGCTGCATCGATTATCCAAACACCACCGGCAAACCAACCCACTCAAAATTTAAGCTTTTTTAGCGGTGGGATTGACTCCACTTATAGTACATACAAAGCTTTTCTTGAAAATGGGCAAGACTCTGATTGTCTCACTGTGCATGGAATGGATTATAAATTTGATGACCATAAAAAATTTCAGGCCTTAATGGATCAGACCCATGACTTTAGAAGCCAAGTTTTTAAGCAAAGTCGCGTGGTAAAAACCGATGCTTACACGCTGTACAGTAAATATGGCTGTAACCCTAAAGGTTCGCATGTCACACATATCTTTTCGCTGTTTTCCTGCGCTTCGATTTTTGAACATTACCAGCAATATCGAATTTCAGCCGATTACCGTTTAGATCAACAATTATTCGTTCATCCCTATGGCTCAAATACGGCATCCAACCGATTGATGAAGAACCGATCCGGGGTCTTAATCACCCTCGACGATGATGTCACGCGATCACAAAAAACCGCACTTCTAAGCCAATGGGACTTAGATTTACAAACCCTGTCGATCTGTGTGGACTATAGGGCTCGACCAAAAAATTGTGGTCAATGCAGTAAATGTATGCGCACCAAAGCCATGTTTTATGCCACTAGCCCCGAAATTCCCGATATCTTTTTAGATCGTCGCTTTGAAAAACAGTGGTATCAATCCATTCCATTAAGTTCAAAAATTAATCGTGCATTTTTAATTGATATTTTGTCAGCGGTCGAAAAATCCTCGCAACAGCAACAATTTCCAGACTATGCAACACTCAAAGTCAAAGTTGAGGCTGTATCGAAAAGAGCAGCAATTAATCCTTTTTATGGGATGAAAATAAAAGATGTGCTGAGAACAATCTTTAAAATCATTTTTGGCTCAAACCCACGCTAAAGCCATGCAAAAAAGCACGATGTTTTCGAACATCGTGCTTTGGATGGATCTATCCATAGGTGAAATGAGGAGCTCAATCGTTTTATTACTTTCCGATACAGAACGATCCAAAAATCTTACCGAGTAGATCATCTGCACTGAAATCGCCCGTAATTTCACCTAAGGCATTTTGCGCCAAACGTAGAGACTCGGCTACCAACTCACCCGCATGATAAACCACCAACTGCTCACGTGCTTCTGCAAGATAGCGCTGCGTGCGCTTCATTGCGTCTAAATGGCGTGTTCGAGCAATAAAGGTATCTTCTTCTGGTTGAAAGCCTGCATGCGCTGTAATCGCATCAATAAGCGCTTGAACGCCGGTTTCTTGTTTAGCCGAAACACGAATATGTCGAAAACCGTTTAAATCGGTAATTTCTGCGGTAGATCCCGTCAAATCGCATTTATTACCAATCAGCATCAAACGCTTCGGTTCAATATGATCGGCGAAGTACGCTTGAGCCAATTGCAGTGGATCTTCGCCCTGACTTAAGTCATAGACCAAAAGTAACAAGTCAGCTTGCTCAATTTCTTTAATTGCGCGGCGAATCCCTTCTTTTTCGACGATATCACCGGTTTCACGTAAACCTGCGGTATCGGTCAAGGTAATCGGCAAACCATTGAGGCTGATTTTTTCATGTAAAACATCTCGTGTCGTACCGGCAATATCCGTCACAATCGCACGTTCAACACCTGCCAAAGCATTAAGTAGAGAAGACTTACCTGCATTGGGTTTACCGGCAATCACCACTTGTAGACCTTCACGCAGTAGCTGACCTTGACGAGCAGATTGCTGCACAGCATGGACCGAGCTTGCCACTTCATCCAATAAGCCCAAAATCTTACCATCCGCCAAAAAGTCGATTTCTTCTTCAGGAAAATCAATCGCTGCTTCCACATGCAAACGCAAATGGATAAGTTTTTCTAACACCGTATTGACCTTGCTCGAAAAAGCACCTTGTAATGAACGTACCGCTGAACGTGCAGCAGCTTGTGAGGTGGCATCAATCAGATCAGCAATCGCCTCGGCTTGCACCAAGTCCATTTTGCCATTTTCAAAGGCGCGCATTGAAAATTCGCCCGCTTTTGCAGCAATAGCACCCAATTCAAGTAACCGTGCCAATAATGCATTTTGAATAACGGGGCCGCCATGACCTTGAAGCTCCACCACATCCTCACCCGTAAAGGAGTGCGGATTTGGAAAGCAAATCACCAAACCTTCATCCATGATTTCATTCGATGCATCATAAAACTTACGGAAACCAGCAAAACGTGCTTGTGGTAAGGATTGCTGCGTTAATGCTTCTGCAATGGCATAAGATTTGGGACCAGACAGGCGAATCACGCCGACACCACCACGACCCGGCGGTGTGGCAATTGCTGCGATGGTGGTTCGGTTTAACATAAAATTCACCTAAAAATTTTCAAACGACAGATAAAGAAAAATCCGCCTAAGATTACCATCTTAAGCGGATTTATTCAGCCCATCAGCAATGCTTAGTTTGCTGAGTCAGCTGCTTCACGTTTTAAACGGTCTTTTTCAACAGATTTGTTAATCAAACCTTGTTGAAGAATAGTAATACTGTTGTTACAGATCCAGTAAAGCACAAGGCCCGCAGGGAAGAACAACATAAATACCGTAAAGATCACTGGCATGATTTTGAAGACTTTCGCCTGCATTGGATCAGCCGGTTGTGGGTTCAAACTTTGCTGAATGAACATGGTCAAGCCCATTAATAGCGGCAAAATAAACCATGGATCCATCGCAGATAAATCTTGAATCCAACCTAACCATGGCGCATGACGTAGTTCAACAGATTCCATCAATACCCAGTACAAAGCAAGGAAGATCGGCATTTGGAGCAATAACGGCAAGCAACCTGATAGTGGGTTCACTTGTTCACGTTTATACAATGCCATCATTTCTTGCGAGAAGCGCATACGGTCTTCACCGAACTCTTCTTTCATGCGTTGCATTTCAGGTGCAATCACACGCATTTTCGCCATAGAGCGGTAGCTCTTCGACGACAATGGCCACAAGATCAGTTTCACCAGAATCGTCAATAGAATAATTGACCAACCCCAGTTACCCACTAAACCGTGGAAAAACTCAAGACCGACGAATAATAATTTCGCAATAGGCCATAACCAACCGTAGTCTACAGTTTGGTTTAAACCAACCGCCAATTCTTTCAATTCAGATTGGATTTTTGGACCTGAATAGAACGTTGCATCTACTTCTGCCACAGTTCCTGCAGGAACATTGATTGCAGGCGATGTGAACTGAATAATGTTCATATCATCAGTAGATTTACGTGACTCAAGTTTCGCAGCATACGGTTGACCATTGGCTTGCGTTAATTTGATCTGTCCAGGAATCCACGCACTCACGAAGTAATGCTGAACCATTGCAACCCAACCGCCAGTTGCTTCAACATTCAATTTTTCTTCATTGAAGTTGGCAAATTTAAGTTTGTTGTAATGTTCTTCAGGCGAACCCCATGCACCACCAAGGAATGTACCTAAAGTGAAAATACCTTGATCAGATTTACCTGGATCTTCAGAGTTGTCGCGTTTAAGCTGACCAAACATCTGACCTTGCCAGTTCTGAGCACTGCGGTTCACGATTTTATGATTCACGACAACAGGGTATTCACCTTCAGTGAAGTTAAAGGTTTTAATAACCTCTACACCATCTGCTGTTTTATAAACCATTGGTACTGACAAAACTTTTGCTGTTTGGCCATTTTTACCCTTCACAGTTTTTGCGTCATTTAACGTATATGAAGATTTTTCAATCTCATACGTCGGACGTCCTTTCGGATTGCTGTCCGGGCCATTAAGACCAATTAAGCCAGACTGAGCAACATAAGTCCGTTTTGCATCGCTTTCAAGCATTACAAACGGTTCGTCGCTGTCTTTATTTTTGTCATGATTGAGTAATTCAATACGAACAATATCGCCACCCTTTGGATTAATCCAAAGATGGTAAAGGTCAGTTTGTACTGAAATTAACTGTTGACTAACAGGTGCAGTGGCATCTGTTGTTTGTTGTGTAGCAGCATTATTTGCTTGCGGCACATCAGTAGCAGCCGTAGCTGTCTGGCCATTTGGTAAATCGGCAGATACTTCATGCGTTACCACCGCAGCATTTTGCTGAGGTTTTTGTTCCGCATTTCCATAATCTTTCTGCCAAGCCAAAATGAGCAAATATGCGACAACAAACATGGCCCCTAGAATTGCAATCCTGGCCCATTGTTGCATAGGTATTACCCCAAGTGGTTAGAGTGATTTTGGTTCAATAAACGTTCACGAAAGGGTACAGCAACGTGAAGCGTTTGAGAATCTATTTGCTGAAATGAAATAAAACGAATTGCTTTTGATGGAACAGGATCATAGCCTGAACCGCCCCAAGGATGACAACGGCAAATACGCTGAACAGCTAGACACACTCCACGTACAGCACCATGTTGATGGACTGCTTCCAAAGAATATTGAGAACATGTTGGAATATAACGACAGCGTGGTCCCAATAAAGGACTAATCGCAATCTGATAGAAACGAATGAGCCAATGCAGTAAACGAACCATTGGTCATCTCTACGCTTGTGGGGAGGTAGCTATTTTTTTATGCTTATTTGCAAGGCGCTGCAATTTTTGCCAAGCAAATTGTAATTGCTGATGCAACTCTGCATTCGGTACCGCCTCTATGCCCATTTTTGGCATAACGACAATATCTAATACATTAGACTGCTGTTGATGCAGGCGAAAACTTTCGCGTGCAAGTCGTTTTACTCGATTTCTTTCATGTGCGCGGCGCACTTTTTTCTTAGCAACAACAATACCCAAACGGCTATTCGGCTGTTCGGAGATTTTTGCTAGAAATAAGAAATGGGGTTGATGCACTTTAAAAAGCGCACCATCGAACACACTTTTATAATCGGCAGCACAGTGTATTCGCACATCTGTGCTAAAGCCGTAAAGTGTTGTCATAACACCCAAGTCTTGACAGTCTTAACTGAAATTAAACAGTTAAGCTGTGACGACCTTTTGCACGACGACGCGCTAATACTTGACGGCCAGCTTTAGTAGCCATGCGAGCACGGAAACCATGAACGCGTTTACGTTTCAACTCAGAAGGTTGGAAAGTACGTTTCATATCGAAACTCCACAAATGATCTTTCAGTAAAGGTTCGCGATTTTAGTGCTCATTGCTTGAGCTGTCAATGAAAAACACGCTTTCTTTCAAAATCTAGGCTGTGATATATCAAGATAATATAAGGATTAGAAATCAGTCAGAAAGTTTTAAATTAAAATATTCACAAACTAAATCATTGTATATATTAATTATTTAAGTTATCTTCAAGTTTACTCACAGATTTATCCACAACCTCAAATTTGTGAATTGGTTTTTATGAATTTAAATTTGAATTTAAACCAACCATCAAGTTATCCCCAGAATGGGTCGGTCTTATAAATAAATTCAAATTTTAAAATTTAAATTTATTACTATTAGTGTTGATATTTTCTGTGGAAAACGTATTTTTAGATTTAAAAAACAAATGATTACATTGTGGATAACGATGTTTTTATAATTTTGATAGTTTGTGGATAACTTTGTGCTACAATTTATCCACAGCTTGCGGATAAACTTATCCACACGTGATTTAAATTTAAATTTAAACTCAATTTGCGTTTTTTTGATCGATTTCGACTGATTTGTTCATGACAGATGTGGATAAGATGGTTAGAATGGCTGCCCGCTTAGGTGGGGTTGAATTATTTTTTTACGTACAATGGACTGAAATAGGGGTTTCAC
>NZ_CP094542.1:0-87435 GCF_024605785.1 Acinetobacter sp. YH16040_T
TGAATCAATCCATGTGGAATAACAGCTTCACCTATATAGCCAAACAATACGAATAAGATCAACATGGCGAAACCAATGCCTAGGTAAAATCCTATAGTCTTTTTTAATTGACCTGTAAGGCCAGAATTTAGCCCCATAAAATTTACAGGGCCTGGGCTATACATAACGCTTAATGTATAAAGAAATATTTCCACAGAGTTCACTCAATTAGATAGCAATAAACATCAAAGAGAGAACGGTATCGAGTTATAGGCCTTAAAGATTGTACGTTTGTGCTGAACTAATTAAAAATTTCTATTTAACTTATGTTCACCTAAAGTTCACTTCATAAGTGTATAAAGAAACTATGTATTGTATTTTCAATTGCTTATATAAATATTAGTCTTGGTTTAGAATTTTAAAGTTCATGAACTATGAGAAAAAACTAAGATACGATCAAAATTGTAGAACAACAAAATTATTTATACTAATTTACAAGCCACGCTGTTTAAGCGTGTCATTAAAAAATAAATCTTTTAATCTCTCCACACAATCTCCACACAATCTCCACACAACATCAGCAATTCATAAACACTGCTATTTCAAAATAGTAGTATCTAAAACCCCCCCTCTGAAAAAGCATGTCAACACATTATCATTTAATAGGTTCAATACTTATTACAACTGTACTTTTAATCGGCTGTACACAAGCCAAAGATGCTGAACAGTCCCCAACAGAAATGCCACCAGCGGTTGTCAGTACCATCACGGTATTACCGCATTCCATGAATTTAATTGAAAATCTTCCAGGCCGTGTTGTCGCTTACCGTATTGCTGAAATTCGCCCGCAAGTAGGTGGAATTGTTGATAAAGTACTTTTTAAGCAAGGCTCTTATGTGCAAGCAGGTCAACCGCTTTTTAAATTGAATTCTGAAATATTTCAGGCAGATGTAAAAAGCAATCAAGCCACTTTAAACCGTGCACAAGCTGAGGTGACACGTTTGCAGGTGCTGTTAAAACGCTACACTGAATTAGTAAAAGTAAATGCGGTTAGTCAGCAGGAATACAACAATACCGAAGCAGATTATCAAAAAGCAAAAGCCGATGTGGCGCAAATGCAAGCCATGTTAAGCAGACAACAACTTAATCTTAAATATGGGCACTGTTGCAAAGTTAGCGATGAGGCAGCCTTTTGTCTTATTCAAAGGCCTTACATTTCAAAAACTCTGCTTACCAGGCGCATTTCGCCCAGGGGATCACCATAATAAAATGCTGAGGCCTGGCCTTTGCGTAGTGCACGCATCACCTCAATACCTTTGATGGTGGCGTAAGCCGTCTTCATGGATTTAAATCCCAGCGTGGCGCCGATTATCCGTTTCAGTTTGCCATGATCGCATTCAATCACGTTGTTCCGGTACTTAATCTGTCGGTGTTCAACGTCAGACGGGCACCGGCCTTCGCGTTTGAGCAGAGCAAGCGCGCGACCATAGGCGGGCGCTTTATCCGTGTTGATGAATCGCGGGATCTGCCACTTCTTCACGTTGTTGAGGATTTTACCCAGAAACCGGTATGCAGCTTTGCTGTTACGACGGGAGGAGAGATAAAAATCGACAGTGCGGCCCCGGCTGTCGACGGCCCGGTACAGATACGCCCAGCGGCCATTGACCTTCACGTAGGTTTCATCCATGTGCCACGGGCAAAGATCGGAAGGGTTACGCCAGTACCAGCGCAGCCGTTTTTCCATTTCAGGCGCATAACGCTGAACCCAGCGGTAAATCGTGGAGTGATCGACATTCACTCCGCGTTCAGCCAGCATCTCCTGCAGCTCACGGTAACTGATGCCGTATTTGCAGTACCAGCGTACGGCCCACAGAATGATGTCACGCTGAAAATGCCGGCCTTTGAATGGGTTCATGTGCAGCTCCATCAGCAAAAGGGGATGATAAGTTTATCACCACCGACTATTTGCAACAGTGCCCCTGGAAGTACTTTCGGTTCAGGGATATCTTCAATTCGAATATCCCCTCGGTCATAAAAACGAGCTGCTTTCATTTTGTATTCCTTATATTGATGTTAACGGTAAACCATTCCACCATCTGTCAAAATAGACTGACCTGTAATGTAGTTTGTGAACTGAACCGTACCGGGTTTGTCGGAGACTTTTTTATTTAAGTTAGGCCACCTGACCTAACGGGTTAATCTTATCATAGTACATTGCTTCAAACTCAAAAGGTGATACATAACCCAGTGCACTGTGTACACGCTCTTTATTGAACCAATCTACCCAGTTTAGTGTCGCAAGTTGTACATCTGCTAAACCTTGCCAATCCGCTTTTAAATATTCAATCACCTCTGTTTTGTATAAGCCATTCACCGTTTCAGCCAAAGCATTATCGTATGAATCACCGGTCGTACCGACTGATGCTCGTAAATTTGCTGCTTCTAAACGATTGGTATAACGAATGGAAAGATATTGCACGCCTCTGTCACTATGATGAATCACGTTCTTTGGCATGCCTCGATCATGCAATGCTTGCTCCAGTGCATCGAGCACCATATCTGTATTCATACGTGTTGATACTTTCCATCCAACAATTGCTCGCGAGAACACATCAATAATAAAGGCGGTATAGACCCAGCCTGAATGAGTTTGAATATACGTGAAGTCAGCGACCTGAGAAGCATTGCTTCGCAAGGGTCAGGATGATCTGCATTAAAATTGCGTTTTACTAAGTCATCTGCTCGTTTTTGATCATCTCGGCTACGGGTGGTTTGTTTATTCTTACCACGCCAAACACCTTGTATACCTAGCTTCTGCATCAATCGAGCAACTGTACAACGTGCGATAACATAACCTTCACGTTTCAATTGTTGCCAGACCTTACGCACACCATATCGACCTAAACTTTCTTTCCAAATACGTTTGATTTGCTCTGCATGATATAAATCATGCAGAGCACGTTTCGCTCGATGTTCTGGGTTATCAACGAGATCTAAAGCCCGATAATAGGTCGAAGCTGCAATCGGTAAAATTCTACAAATCGCTTCAACACCATATCGATCTTTATTGTTCTGGATAAAATCCACCATTATTTGTGTGGGCGGTCGAGCTCCGCCTGGGCGAAAAAAGCGGCTGCTTTACGTAGAATTTCATTGGCACGTTTTAATTCTTTAATTTCACGTTCCATTTGCTTCATTTTTTCTTGGTCAGATATCTGTTGTACTTTGGCAGGATTTAGTTGATCCATATGCTTTAAATACCAAACACGCAATGTTTCAGGAGTACAACCAATCTTAGGTGCAATAGCTGTGATTGCAGCCCAAGTAGAAGGATAATCTTTTTCAGATTCAATCAATAATTGAACCGCTCTTTCTCTGATTTCAGGGGTATATTTTGGTTTTGTCATTGGAACATTCTCTCAAGAAAGTTGGTCTCCGACAAACCCGGTACGGTTCAGTCTCAATTTTCACACTTTATGCAACAGAGTCGTTTTTATCCTAAGGTCCTTACCACTTGTATTCTTTACGAACATATATCTAAAAAGTGTAGCAAGTTGCTACACTTTTCGCTAGATCAACTCTTTACCAAAAATATCATTCAGTCTTTCACGAATACTATGGACGAATTCCGGATTACTTTTAAGTTTATGCTTCATATTTCGTTTAAAGTCATTCAACCCCATACCAATTTCAGCAAAATCCATTTGGAATAAAGTGTCATTAATGACAATATTTGCTTGAGAGTCAGTGAGGCATCCTACTTTTTTAAACCACTTCTTGAACTGCTGATAATTTTCATCATTATTAAAAATATACCAAGAACGTACATTCATATCGAATTTAGCCCCTAATTCTTTTACGGATGCATTGTCTTCAAATGGAACATCAAGATAGATTTTTTCAATCACTGCAAATTCATCCAGTGCCTTATCAGCAATCCGATGATGCAGTTTAAAATTCACACCTACAATTGGACGGCCTTTCTTAACGGTTTCATACTCTAACTGTAGATCTGTATTTTCGTTAATTTCTGCCACTATTTTGTCTAATACATAGCGTCTAAAATCTACCCAGCGATCATATTTGGTTTCATTAATATCAATCAGTGCTTTCAAGTTTTCTAAAAGTAATGGCACTTCATAACTCTTTTGATTGGCGTACTTAAATTCGTTTTTAATGAAATAAGTATAAAGACTCATACTGGCAACAGAATCTAGGGCAAAAAGATGTTTTAGCTGATAGGTAGTAAAATTACCCCCAGCCAGTTGAGTGAAATACGGCAACACCTCACTGGTAAAACGAATCTGAATCGCATTTTTAGAATCATCTTCCCATCTTAACTCACGGATAATGGGAACGACAGAATGTACTTTTTTAGTCTTTCTCTTACCATTATCAGCTGGCTCCTCAATAATAAAATGAGCTACCCGGGATGAAAGCTCTTTATAAATCCGATCTATTGCAACATTAATTGAATTACGTTTATTTAATCCTAGTAAATCTGCCAAATCATCCTTATACAAATAAATATAAGTTTGTTCGGTAATTTCACCATCTACCCTATTTTTCTCACTATAATTCGCAACCGCCATTGCATATAAAAGTGCCTTATATTCATTGGCTGATAATTCGATTGGGCGAATTAAACGGTTACTGGTACTGACAACGCCATTATGGCGAATGTTGCCTATACAGTAAGGAATATAATTCGATTCTTCTTGCAATGGTTCAGATTCTGTCATAACCGTGATATTTATAATTTAACTTAGTTTTTATATACAAAAGTGGAAAAACTTTCAAGACTTTCACCACAATATTCTAAAAGTGGAAAGTTTGTCATCAAAAAGAAGCATTTTAGCCGATTTCCTGCACTTAAAGTGGAATTAATTATAATCTTTCCACCCCATGATGACAGACCTTCCACCTTTAGTCTCGAAATTACAGTTCAGAAGGTCTATTTTTACTTTTTTCATTCAGGTCTAGTTAGGTTAAGTCAGATAAAAACCCTGATGTGACAAGGCTTCCACCTTTTTGTTAGATTTAAAAGGTATAACTGCACATATAATCATCAGGAAATATCCAATAAAAACAGATTATCCACAGGTTAAGAAGATACAGTGACAATCTTTCCACCTTTAAAGCTTAGTTATGAGACTTTATTAACAGCTTAAATATTTGTTTTTTAAATTATTTTTAAATAAAAATAGCAGTTATAAAAATAGTAGTGACAAACCTTCCACCCTAGTGACAGACCTTCCACTTTATAGTGACAAACCTTCCACTTTATAGTGACAGACCTTCCACTTTACGGTGACAGACCTTCCACTTTATAGTGACAAACCTTCCACTTTATAGTGACAAACCTTCCACTTTTAAAGTTACAAGCACTTGTTTTATATAATAAAAATATGATCCTAATTATTAATTAGCTAAATAACTAATTATTCTAATTTTTAATTAAGCTAGCTTAGTTAAAAATTTATTTTTTAAGTTGTTTTACAGCTGAATAAATAGGATTTATAAATTTAAAAACTATAGTAAGATGAATGAAAGTTATTTATATTACTAAACATTGAAATAAGGAAGCATCTGACACGCATG
Source organism: Acinetobacter sp. YH16040_T (assembly GCF_024605785.1). NCBI lineage: Bacteria > Pseudomonadati > Pseudomonadota > Gammaproteobacteria > Moraxellales > Moraxellaceae > Acinetobacter > Acinetobacter sp. YH16040_T. The sequence continues at coordinate 5,581 of NZ_CP094542.1, forward strand.
TCTGCAAAAATTATTACTGTTGCTAACCATAAAGGCGGATGTGGCAAAACAACGACTGTTGTACACCTAGCCTCAGAACTTGCCAATCTTGGCTACAAAGTTTTAGTCATTGATTTAGATCCTCAAGCAAACGCAAGTTTACACATTGGGATCCAACATCCAAGCGAAATTGCTGTCACTACAGCAGAATTACTAGTGGGCGATATTTCGTTGTTGGCAGATGCATTACAAGAAGAAACGAACTTTGAAAAAGTATCATTAATTTATGGTTCCTTAAATTTAGGAAAAACTGAAGATCAACTAAAAGAAGAAGCTCCCCGTCCTTCTGAAGAGTTAAATATCAAGTTAAAACTATTAAAAGATCTTTATGATTTTATATTGATCGACTGTCCACCTAGCCTTAAATTATTAACAAGCAATGCCTTGGCATCTTCAACACATGTCATTATCCCTATCGAATCAGGATCACAATATGGATTGTATGGGGTAACAGATCTTTTAAATCATCTTGAAAAAATCAAACGTATTAATCCAGATTTAGAGCTTTTAGGCGCTTTACTAATTAAGCATGATGAACGTCAGAATGTCTGTAAGCTGATTCGGGATGAAGCCTTGAAACAGGTAGGTAAAATTTTAGAAACCACAATTCCTCAAAGTACTAAAGTCAATCAAGCAGCGATTCTGCAACAACCACTTTTGAAAGTAGAAAAAAATTCAAAAGTACGTAAGGCTTTTGAAAGCCTTGCCAATGAAATTGTAGTGAAAATTAAAACCTGAGAGCATTATGGCAAGCACCAAAGAGCTTTTAGCTCAGAAACTGAAACAGAATACAGAAAAACATCAGCAAGCACAGAAAGACAATATTAAAGAGCCGAAAGAGTTTAGACGTAATGTCCCTATTGAGGATATCAGCCGAAGTCCAAACCAGCCGCGTAAAATATTTGAAGAGTCACAGTTAAAAGAACTGGCGGATTCTATTAATGAAATCGGCCTTTTGCAGCCCATTACAGTGCGTAAACTGGATAATCTGAAATATGAACTGATTGCAGGCGAGCGACGCTTACGGGCACATCAATTACTCGGAAAGTCTGTGATTGAAGCCATTATAATTGATGCAAATAATGTAGAAGCATCTTTGTTAACCCTGGCAGAGAATTTAAAGCGTCAGGATCTGACAGATTATGAGATTTTTATTGGCCTGAACTCACTTGATGAGAAATTAAAGAAAAACAAGCAACGTTTAGCCAATTCACTGGGTTTAAATCGCGAAGATATGTACAAGTATTTAGCATACGAAAAACTGCCGCAAGCAATTTTAAATGACCTTGATGTGGAACCAGGCTTGCTAGGCCGTACTGCTGCAACTGCATTCAAAAAATTTCTATCGGATCATCTTGAACAACTCTCTGAAGCCGAAGTGGCCTTACTCGGAGCTTGGGAAAAATTAAAAGACAAAAAACTCGAGCAAAGCAAAGTTACTACTTATGCTGAAAAACTATTGAGTCAGAATCCAGAAAAACTGACCACAACATCCGTGGTCAGAAAAATTGAATATGCCGGTAAGATTGCGGGGAATATCAAACTGAATCAAAAACAGCTTAAGGTTTCTCTGAATATCTCGGAAATTGACGAAGCCAGTCTCTTACAATTAGAAGATTTCTTAAAACAGCTGATTCAAAAAAGCGAAAAAGTGTAGCAAGTTGCTACACTTTCTTAGCACCCTGAAACTAATTACATCCTCATGCATTATTGAAATTTATTTTCTTAAGTATGCTTCTTTACATTTGGTCTTTGAGAGTACTGTTACTTCGGACTGAGATTAAATTCTGCCTTTCTTCTTGTGGAGTAGTTTTATATTTATCCGGAAATATTATATATGTCCATATAAGCACTCCCAGTTTTCAGGTTTTGTATCAAAATAATCAATTCTTATCAGATTTTTCGATAGGGAAGTATATGTGCTGGTGGAACATAAATAATTTGGTGGTGTTTCAAAAGGTATGCTGCCGTTAAAAAAATACGTTATTAAGGTAAAAGAAAGTAAGCATCCAGCTAACACAGCCTTACCAAGCGATCCTATAAGCCTTAATTTAGTTCCCACCTAAAAACAAGTGGGGACTTAATCTATGAACATGGATATATATTCAGCAACACCTCCTGTTGCTAAAAAACGCAGAACATACAGCAAAGAATTCAAATTCAGTATTGTCAATGCCTGCAAAAATCCTAATACCTCGATCGCTTCGGTCGCACTGCAACATAGTATTAATGCCAACCTTGTCAGTCGTTGGATCAGGATCTTCAGCCATCATGATGGTGCCGTGCAGGATCCTACTCATGTGAATCCAGCATTTATTGCTTTGCCTTACACTGCTGCAATCAGCCAACCTATTGATGAGAGGATCACGTTGTGTATCACCGTGCCTCATACGAATAATGATATTCAGCTAAAATGGCAGACATCAGAAATACCTGCCTTGGCAGAATTACTCAAGGCACTGGCAACATGATCCGTATCAATGAAATTTGGCTCTCTACCCAGCCCATGGACATGCGTGCAGGTATGGATACGACCATGGCTCAGGTGGTGAGAGCCTTTGGCTACATCAAACCGCATTGCGCCTACCTGTTCTGTAATAAACGTGGTCATCGTATGAAAGTGCTGGTACATGATGGACTGGGCATCTGGCTGTGTGCCAGGCGGCTGGAACAGGGAAAATTCCACTGGGCTCAAGTTCACCAAGGTGAAACCGTGGTCCTCAACCCGGAACAGTTACAGGCATTAATCCAGGGTTTGCCCTGGCAGCGCATTGGACGACAGCAAGTGGTAACAATGCTCTAAACCAAGCTCGGCTATTCTGCTATTCTCCAAACGTTCTATTTCATTCTCTTCATGACCTCAGGCATACTGCGGTCATGAATACGCTGCCTGACTTAAGCCAACTGACCCATGAACAACTGCTGGAATTTACCCGGCAGTTGGCGATGCAGCATCAGTCTCTAGCACAATCAAACCAGCAATTAGATTCTAAAGTTCAACATCTTTCTATTCTCAATCAAAAATACGAGCATGAACTGGCGCTGTTTAAAAAGCACAAATTCGCCCAAAAGAATGAACACTTAACGGCAAAACAAATCCATCTGTGGGATGAAGCGGTTGAAGAAGATATTGCCGCGGTTGATCTAGAACTGGAACGGCTAAATGCAGATAAAACTAATGCAGCGACACAGAAAGCCAAAACCAATAAACCTAAACGTCGACCACTGCCAGATCATCTACACACCATCCGTATTGAGCATGAACCTGCATCAACCCAATGTGCTTGTGGCTGCCAACTCCGTCGTATCGGCGAAGATGTCAGTGAAAAACTGCATTTCAGACCGGCACAGTTCTATAAGGAACAGCATGTGCGTGGTAAATGGGTCTGTGATCAGTGTGACACTCTGACTCAGCAAGCGATGCCCGCCTATGTGATTGATAAAGGCATTGCTTCACCTGAATTGCTCAGCCATGTGCTGGTATCGAAGTATGCCGATCATTTGCCGCTGTACCGTCAATGTCTGATCTATCAGCGGGCGGGAATCGAACTTTCTAGATCAACTTTATCTGACTGGATAGGTCGCTGCGGTGTAGAACTGGAACCTCTGGCCAATGCCTTAAAAGAGGTGGTACTACAACAGCAGGTGCTGCATGCAGATGAAACACCGGTCACCATCATGCGGATGGGTGAGAATAATAAAAAACCGAAGAAAGGTTATGTCTGGGCCTATGCCACTACACAGTACAATCCAGTTCAGGCGGTGATCTATGACTTTCAGGATAGTCGTTCAGGCCAGCATGCTGAAGAGTTCTTGAAAGGCTGGCAGGGCTATCTAGTCTGTGATGATTACAGTGGTTATAAAGCACGCTTTAAATCAGGCGATGTCATTGAGGTGGGCTGCATGGCGCATGCACGTCGTAAATTCCATGAACTGCATGTAACTGGGAAAAGTCAGGTCGCTGAACAGGCATTAGTGCTGATTCAGAAACTGTATGCGATAGAAGCAGAGCTCAGGAAAAAGACCGATGGTACAGCGGAAGACCGCCGCGAATACCGACAACAGCATAGTCAACCAGTGATGCAACAACTATATGAATGGCTCAACCAACATCATCTGACAGTGCCATCGAGTTCTCCCACCGCCAAGGCCATCAATTACACTCTGAAGCGTTGGCCAGCTTTAAGCCGCTATCTGGATGATGGCAATCTACCGATTTGCAATAATTGGGTCGAGGTGCGACACGAAGTCGCTTAATGAAGTTGTTCCCCCTGCGGGAACCACCCGTGTCACCGGGTGAATCTAGAAGGCTGAATAAAGAGCGCCTTCGACAATGTAACGAGGCACCGCAAGGTGCGGGGTATCAATCGTGAGAGGCGTACCCTTCTGGCAGCCATAGCCGGACAAGGGCTAGATAATCGGTATGGTGAACACATGTGAATCTGCGTAACGATCGTCAAGTTGAACGAGCGGAAATGGCTGATACGCTCGAACCAAAACGGTAATGGAGGTGGGAATTGCGTCTTTCGACTACGCATTCGTGACCCATACGCCTCCCGGTCGATAGCAGGCACCTAAGCCGATGTACTTCAGTAAGCGGAACGTGGAAATCCCGTATTACTCCCATTGGGAAAGCAGTTTGCAAAAACTGCCCATGGTGATGCGGGCGAAGGAACGAGGAAAAAGCGAATGCCAGTCTGTAATGGGTTGGATAGAGGTTGAAACATTACCCCACGCGAAAGCGGGCTGACGTCCTTATGGTCTCTCATCACAAGAGAGTGTGTAGAACCCTTTTAATGGAGGGAGAGCAAATGAATGCAGCAGTATCAGCGTGTGCACCTTCCAGCACATCGTGGGACAGCATCGATTGGATTGCTGTACAGCGTCATGTCAGAGGGCTGCAAGCGCGTATTGTGAAGGCGGTACAAGACGGCAGGCATAACAAGGCGAAAGCTTTGCAATGGCTGCTGACTCACTCGTTTAGTGGCAAAGCATTGGCCGTCAAACGAGTGTCTGAAAACAAAGGCAAAAACACGGCTGGGGTCGACAAGGTGACTTGGAATACACCCAAGGCCAAGACCGGTGCGATGATGTCGTTGAAGAGGCGAGGTTACACGCCCCTTCCGCTTCGGAGAGTCCTTATTCCGAAGAAAAATGGCAAGATGAGACCTCTCGGGATACCCACGATGAAATGCCGGGCCATGCAGGCGCTCCATCTGCTGGCTTTGGAACCCATCGCGGAGACCACTGCTGATCGGAACTCTTATGGATTCAGGGCTTTGTTGCACAAAGATTTCATAACTATATGATTTTAAAAGTTTTGATTGTTTTTTGATCCAAAATTAAATTTATTTAAATCAGATGCTTACATATTTATGCAACAAAGCCCTTCGTAGCCTGCTTTTTCTACGGCTTTAATTAAAGTAGCGCGATCAAGTGGTTGATGCGCATAAATGACTGCTTTTTCGGTAGCCAGATTTACATGAGCCGATTCAACACCCTCAACAGATTTTAAAGCTTTTTCCACACGGCCTACACAAGAAGCACATGTCATCCCCTCAATCTCTAATGTTTCACTGTAGTGTGGCGTATCAGTCATTTCGGTACTCATATACGATCTCTATCATTTAGATATGCTGAGTTCTATATGCGAAGATCAGCTCGAACCAAGATTAGGTGGAATTCAGGGATTACTTTTATTTCAAGCAAGTACAGGTTTTATCTGTACGATGAGGAAAATAAGAGAGTAAAAGTGGTAAGGAATTCCCACTGTTACTCTAACAGAGATTAAGCAGGATCAGCTGTAAATCCACGCTCACTGAGAGTGGCAATGACTTGATCCTGACTCACCGTTGTGTTGATTTCAATAATACGGTTTTGTAAATCAATATCGAGTGAGGCATTCGAGTCGAGCTCTTTAATTGCGGTAGTAATGCCGCGTGCACAACCACCACAAGTCATATTAGCGATGTGAAATTTCATATGTTGCTCCTTTTTAACAAAACATTTGTTTAAAACATTAGAACAGTAACTCTAAACTTTCACCATACAACCAGCCTTTTTCTGAATCAGTTACTCGCTGTAACTTGGTCTGTTTACAACCTTACAGTTTTCTTCAGAGTATTCCAAAGAAGAGTGTTCTAATGACTACAGTAAATAACACTAAATATAAAAAAAATGGAAGAATAATTTACTAAGTTATTGTTTTTAAGTTGATCCTTGTTTTATATGGGGGTGATAATAACTTCTGATTACTAGTTTTTACCTTAAATATACCGATTGAAAGATTCATTTAAAGGCTATGAATACATGAGTTTTACAGTTTGGCTAGGTCAGCATGAGTACTTTTCACAAGATTTAAGATCGACCATGAACGTGATTAAGTTATAGGGGATTGATGAAATAGTTTTTATGAATTTCTGGCTTTCTGGGCTGATTTTATCAAATTCATGTCTATGCAAAATTGCGACATATTTCTCGTGCTGGTAGTTATCCAGAGTTTGGTCTGCATCTATCCATAGTGCAGACCTTTTTTTGGTGACAGTTTTTTCTTAGTGATTTTCGATCTGGATGTAGTGATTTCACGTTTGCAGAATATATCTTGGCGGTGATCCATCTAATATTCGTGATTATAAAGAGAGCTAATTCACAGGTTCTACAGATTATGTAGCGACTAACTATATCAAAGTCTATTTGCAGTTGATGGTTGGCGCTTAGTTTATATTTACGCTTAGGTTTCAGTTAAAAAATCAATATTCTGTTGAATCCGTGATTGAATCATCTGTAGGGTAGATTCTCGAATTTGATGGGGATACAGGCGCTGCGCAATTTGACTAAATTGAAGTGCAATTTCACGCATGGTCAAGATGATCTCATCGACTTCTAGAGTAGTCAGATTAGCTTCTGAAGTACCGAGTTTATGTATGTCATTTCGGGAAATATTGAGCGCTTCTCCCATAATGTCCATTTGATGATAACCACCTGGACCCTCGCAGAAGGTCACATCATAGGCTGGAGCCAATTTCCATTGACCATTTTTCTCCATGAGAAATGAAAAGTTCTTAGTATGGTCATCCCGATTATTGAAAAGCACATTAAACACAGCACGTTTAAAAGCATGCAATCTTTCTCGTACATCTTGCGTACACATCAAGGTTGCCCGGAGAAAATTGCGATAGTCTAGGCTACCTGGAACTTTATAGTCTGCTCCTGTATATGCAGCCAAACTCTGCATTGGAATCCGCATACCATTTTGACGATCGAATCGTTTAGAAGCAAAAGCCGTTAAACCATTGGGCAAATTAAAGAAATGGGTATCTGGAGTCTCAATTGCACAAAGTCGCAAACATTCTGCATAGACGGCTTCAATGGCGCAGACTTCAGGATGCTCTTGCTGAGCAGGAAACTTAATCAGCCAGGCTTCATGTTGATCAGAATCTTGAGTCGAAAACTCTAAATTGACAGGATCTCGGTAAACCAACGCTTTTGGTCTGGCACCTTGAGGGGAGCCACCCATGACCAATAAATGCTGTAGAAATTCACCACCTTCACCTTTGAGTACTTCTTGAACTTCCTGGGCCAGTTGTTGTAAAGGGATATTTTCTGAGGTTTGCATGTCAGCAACACAAGGTTCAAAGGAGAGGGCACCCATTGCGTGACTACTAATATAGGTCAGACGCTCCAAAGGTCCAATTCGTGCTGAATTTAAGCCAATTTTTTTGAAATATCGATCCATCAACATCATGCCCCAACCATCTGGTAAAGCGTCATAGACTGGACCTGGGAGTCCCATTTGATGAGTAGGAAAACCTTGTCTGAATGGTAGACCTTTTAAAGGCAGCAAGTAAGAAGAGAGCTCAACACCTTGCTGTATTGCTTCTGGACTATATTCAAAAGCAATGGTGGGTCTACCTGTCGTGGCTGTTGAACTAATCAGCGTTCCCCATAACCATGATTCGCCCCAACCGTTGTAATAAACATTAAGTCTATTGAGCATTATCCCTTCCTCTTAATACGGTGGCGCTTACTTTGACTCTCATAGCGAAGAATGTCATTCACACTGTTAAGCTGAGGTTTAAATAGTTCCTGAAGTTCGTTTAATCGACCCAAGACCATTGCAATACGGACTAAATTTTCAACAGATACATTTCGTCCCGCTTCAAGATTCGAAACTGTATTCACGCCGACACCAGCGCGTGCTGCTACCTCAGCTTGAGACATCTCCAGAAAGAGTCGTTGCTTACGTAAACGCTCACCTAAAAGAGTCACAACTTCTTCTGGTTTAGTGAAATATAAATCCATTAAATTGGGTCTTAAGAATGAATAATTTAATTAAATCACAAAATAATGGAATTAATCTATAGCTATAGTGTGGCTAAGGAGGGCTTTGTTGCACAGCACATCAGAAGGGTAGGTATAGTCCTTGGGTATCGGTTACAGAAAATCATCAGGATGTACTTTGACTGATTGTTGATACGGAGATTTCAGTATTTTCATTTTTCCTAATAGGTCACATTACTTAGAAAGGGTTCTTCGAAAATTAGTTCATACTTTAAAAATCCTATAAATATTGAGGATATTTTCTTAATGCTTTCAATATAGCATGCGGCTATATGTAACTCGAACGGGCTTAATCTGCCTTTCAGTATAAATTTTTTGGGCGTGAGAGGGGAGAGGTGTGAGGGCAAGCAATTTATATCGTGGATACTTCTAAATTACTTATGTAATAGAAGGTGGTAAACATGGATTTAGAGGTAATAACACTAAATATAAAAAAATTGGAAGAATAATTTATTAAATTATTGTTTTTATGTGGTTATTGGTGATGTTATGAATAATAATAACTTTTTTCTTGATGAATTTTACCTAAAAAAATTGATCAGATAATTTTCTTTAAATGTCATGCATACATAAATTTGACAGTTTGAAGGGATCGGTATGTGCATTTTTCACAAGGTTAAAGATCGACCATAAATGTGATAAACGGCAGAGGATCATTGAAAAATGAATGGATTTAAACACTACATGTATGCACGAAAAAAAGTATCGCTGCGGTTCTGCTGACAGGCTGTATTGAGCATTGAATGCAAATGATGTAGTAATTGTCTACAGGCTATAGGACCAGCATGAAGAAGAATGAAATGTAGTTGCCAATTTATAACCTTGGTTGAAAAGCATAGCATTGTTATTCGGAGAAGTGAGGTAAGCCATCCTTCTCTTATTCATTTAAAATGATTCTTACTCAACTGATCTCGACTCATGGGCTGGTGATCCTAGCCAAAATAATGGACAGCACGTCCCTCTAAAGATAACGTAACTTTAATCTTTGGAGATTCAAGAAATGGCTAAACGTTTTAGTCCTGAATTTAAACAGCAAGCGATTGATTATGCACTTTCAAACTCCCACGAACCTATAGCTGCAATCGCCCAGAAATTAGGTGTGGGTTATTCAACTTTAGACAAATGGATTCGTGAAGCCAATCCAGTAGGTTCAAGCAAACGTCAACTTTCACCAGAACAACAGCGGATCTTAGAATTAGAGAAAGAAGTCAAACAGCTCAGGGAAGCCAATGACATCTTAAAAAAAGCGCATGTGTACTTTCTGACAGATCATGCCAAGAAAAGTACACGGTAATTCAAGATCTGGATGTGAATGAAGTCACTGTATCTTCTGCCTGTCAATGCCTGGGTGTCAGCACTTCAGGCTATTATGCCTGGCGAAAACGCCAGGCCAATCCAGCGCAGAAATATAATGATTTAAAAGCCGTATATTGGCAGCATCATGCACGATTGGGTGCACCTTCATTGGTACATGACATGCATGATTTAGGTTACAGCATGAGCGAACGAACCGTTGGAAGAATGCTTAAAAAGCTTGGTTTACGTAGCAGGATTGCACGTAAATACAAGTATACGACTGATTCAAACCATCGTTTGCCTACAGCGCCTAACTTGTTGGATCGTCAATTTACGGTCAATGAACCCAATAAGATCTGGACAACGGATATTACCTATATCCGTACTAAGCAAGGTTGGCTGTATTTGTGTGTGATGCTGGATCTATTCAGCCGTCGTATTGTCGGTTGGCAAACCAGCCATCGAATAGACCGTCAATTGGTGTGTGATGCGTTTCATTATGCAATGGCTCGTCAGGGGTATCCAATGGGTGTCATGGTGCATTCGGACCAAGGCTCACAGTACTGTAGTCGTGATTTTAGGGCGCTATTATTGACGAATAACTGCGTTCAAAGTATGTCACGCAGGGGAAACTGTTGGGATAATGCAGTGACCGAAAGCTTCTTTCATACATTGAAAGGTCATGTGGTCCATGGCAGTGTGTTTGCCACTCGAAAAGAAGCGAATACAGTCTTGTTTGACTATATTGAGATTTATTACAATCGGGTCAGAAGACATTCCGCAAACGGCTGGTTAAGCCCAGAAGCCTTTGAACAGAAATATTTTAAGAATTTAGAGGGATTTGTTGTCCACGATACTGTCTAGGATCATGGTTCCAATTAGACGGATAATAACTTCCATCCCCTATCTTTTTCTTACCACATTTCTTGCATTTAATCCCTTCTTTGGAGATTTGATTCAGCATCACTGTTGTCGGTTGAATCAAATCAATGACATAGTTCGTTGGTTCAGGAAAAGCAGAAGAGGCTGCTTTATTGCAAAAGAGAACATTCGGATCAAATGGATTGGATTGCACAAAAGCCATGATACAGCCACAGAGTAATTCACCTGCATGTAATCTGTAACATCCATTCAGGTCATCAGACGAAGATTAATCTGAAATTTAAGCACTAAACACCATAAATCTATGTATGGGCAGACTTTTTTGAGACATATGTTGATAAACATGCGGCAAGTTACATTGCTTAAAAGTCTATCTAAGTTAACGATCTATTCAATTCTGGATAAGTAATCTGAATATTACGATCCTAAATTACCCGAAGAGTATTAAGATTTCTAAGAATCGTGATTGTTGGTTTATTTGGGAAATTAATCAGTGGATTGAAGCAAAGATGATGGCTCATTAAGGATTGTGGGCTTCGACTACTTAAATTTTAGGTATTTTGAATAAAGCATATTTCAAAAATCTTAATTAATGGATTTAAATTACCATAAAAACCTTCAATATTGGCTTGAATCCATTGTTGTTGAGAGTCAATGCGAGACCAATCAATACCATAACCACAATGAGCAATCAGATGCTCAAAGAAAATCCGTTGTGTACGTCCATTACCTTCACGGAATGGGTGTATGACATTAAGCTCACAATACAAGTCGGCAAGTTGAGGAATCAGTTGTTGTGGTGCTAAGCCTTGAAAGTATTTTTTTTCTTGAAGCGGTTTGAGTAGTTTATTGGTTTCAATTTCAATACGGGAAAAATTACAAAAACGGGTGTCACCTTTGGAAATATCGATTTGTCTTAACTTTCCTGCCCAGTCGTATAAGTCGCCAAAGAGCTGCGCATGAATTGATTTTAAGTATTGTAAGTCGTAAGGTGGTTCAGCATATTCAATTAAGTTACTTGCCAATCCAGACAGTTCTAGTTCAGCTTGTTCTAAAATTTGTTCATCACGAATATTGAGTTTGTTCTTTAGGATATTTGTGCCAGGGTAACAATACAGGCTGTCACCCATTTCCCCATATTTATCCATACATGCACCTGACTAAGATTCGGGTTGCGAATACTTCTTATATTTTTGCAAGATTTCAGCTTTACTTTGTTGAGTTGTTTGAGCTGTCGTTGTAATGCCTTCAAGCTTTAGGCTGGCTTGATAGTTTTGCGAACGTGTCGCTTGAATATATTTTCTTTTCTGTTCAGTGGTTCTGAGCATTTCGAAACTCCATTGATGCTACACGTGAAGTAAGTATAGCAGAGAATCTTTTTGATCAATGCTGCATACACAGCATTTCTAAAATGTAATACAACGGTATTGTTTCATGTAATAACAGAAAACTAAAAAAAAGTGGAAGAATTCTTAAAATTTAGACCGTCATAGATAAGCAAACCGTATGTATTTGTTGAGAATTGTAATTTTGAGAAAATTTAGTTGATAAATTAAATGAAGTTTCATATACAAAGATATGCTCATTTTTTAAATCGATAAAAATGTTAAGATTTGACTATTTGGTAAAAAATATAGAAATTTTTATGGGGCAATTTATCATGCCCTTTTGCTTTGACCGAAAAAATGTTCAACTTGAGATAGTAAAAATTAACTCAGAACTACTGAAAATCAAAAAGATTAAACAGAGTCAGAAAGTAGTAGTACAAGCAAAGTTCAAAATAATCTATGTGAAAATTTGGCAAAAAATCTTGCTATTGATGCAAACGGAGCCAGGCTTACGTGTGCATTCTAATTATGTTGCAATCTTACAGTTGATACATAATCTTGATGATTTTATCGAAAAATCACAACAACACTTGTGCTTTGAAAGAAAAGCTCAGAAAGAACTGGATGCTAAATTTTTTGCAAGATTTTTTAAGCTAACAAAGAATTCAATAAAGGATCAACTTTTACCAAATCGTTCTGATCACAATGAATTTAAACAATGCAACGTGATAAAAATATTAAGCGAAAATGAATATGCCAAACATTGAAACACAAGAGCAATTCTTAGATTTAGCAGAAAAATATCAACAAGATTATTGTCTATTACGTGATGATATTGTAAATACACAATTTGTCGATCTATCAGATGATTTGTATAAAGATGTCTACGCTCTATACAAATTAGCACAACAAATTTATAGCTATATATCAGGCTCCAGACAGATCGGTAAGTATTCTTTTTTAGCTGCTGTGAGTTTTTTTGCATGTCCAGATTCTAGTAATACACAAGAGCTGTCATCGCAACGTTATTTGATTCTACAAGCGAGTTTTTTAACATATCGGCAGTATCAAGAATTTGCAAAAATTGATAAAGCTGAGAATAAGCAAAAACATGTTTGTGACCTATTACGCTATGTCTCACGATATGTGCTGGATTCTAATCATGCTGAATTATTTCATGAATGTAGTAAGCTGCTAAATTGTTATGTCACGTACGAACGTAATTTGAAAAAAGAGGATCGTAATCAACTTTTTAATATTAAAGATTTCGAACAAGTACAAGTCATAGAGTATTTATCGGCTCTATTAATAATTTTTAAAAGACTAGATGATCGTCGTGTAGTTCATCGTCAGCGTAAGTCAAAAAAAAGCAAAGTTTTGCAATGGCCGACGAAAAATGAACTCAAAAAATTTCGTGAAATTAAAACGGGTAAGCAAGTAGATATTGGACATAACGCAAAGATTAGTATTTATGATGCCGCTCTTCACAAAGATGAAGAGGGTGAAGTTGATCTATTAGATCCTGAAATGGAGTTTTATTCAGAAGATGAAAAGTCTAAAAATTTAAATTATATACTCAGCGATAATGCGACGCATCTAATGCGGCATCGCCAGCGCCGTCATGCTCCTTTTGTTACAAATCCACATTATTTGGCGCCAGATATACTGAAGCAAATTGTTTATGTGTTGAGAACCGAGTTATCCGGGCACTGGAGGGATGCTGCAATCGCTGCAGCATGTTTATTGTCACTTTTGACGGGATTATCACCCGTCGCACTGATGGATTTTAACGAGCTTATTCAAGATGGAATTTTGATCCAGAATGGTTCAAGTAGACGTCGCGAATATTTACTCAAATTAAATCTTAAAATTACAGAGCAGAAGATTAAGAGCTTAAATCATGTGCGGTGGAATGAAGTGATGACACATCAACTACATTTACCTTCTGCTTGGTTTGACTATATAGAACAAGCATCGAATCCACTAATTTCATCAACACACATTAATACGAAACTTAAGAATTGGCTTGATAATCGGTTTGTAGGTTCGATCACTGTAGAAAAACTGCAGGCTCAATTATATTTTCATATATATTATGAAACATATAATGAATATCTTGCTCATGTAATTGCTGGGCGGGATAGTCAGCATCACATGCCTGGTATCTATTATGGCGGGCTACCGAAAACTCAACTCAGTAGCACATATCTAGCCTTTTTAGAAAAAGCACTTACACCACATTCCACACATTTTACTGAAGACACGGCTGAACTAAAAATATTGCAACAACAATTCAAAGTGCAATCTGCATTATCTATAGGAAGGATAGGGAGCCAACTGGCACTTGAACAGAGATGGATCCGTAAATTTGAACAACTCCTATAAGTGATATTCTGCTCCTCAAATGATGTTATAAACATCAATATATGGAGTATTTTATGGCACGTAGACCAAGAAGAAATCATTCAAATGATTTTAAAGCTAAGGTAGCACTTGCTGCGATTAAAGCAGAAAAAACACTTGCTGAATTGAGTGCTGAGTTTGATGTTCATCAAAACCAAATTATTGACTGGAAAAATCAATTGATCTCAGCTTCCTCGCAAGCTTTCGATCAATCAAAAGCTCCAACAGAACCACCCATCGATCTAAAAAAACTACATGCAAAAATCGGTGAGCAGGCATTAGAAATTGATTTTTTAGAAGGTGTGTTGAAGAAACTGGGCCGCTTCAACCACAAAAGTTAATCGACGACTCACTTCAGATTTCAGTATCTAAGCAAGCTAAGCTGCTGAAAGTCTCCCGTGGTTGTTATTACTATCGCCCAAAACCTGTGAGTGCATCAGATCTGAAGCTGATGCGATGTATTGATGAATTACATATGCAATATCCTTTTGCAGGCAGTCGTATGATGCGTGATTTGTTGAATCGTCAAGGACATCATATAGGACGACGTCATACACGTACTTTAATGAAGAAAATGGGTATTCAGGCGTTATATTGCAAACCAAATTTAAGCCAGGCTAATCAAGCTCACCGTAAATATCCATATCTGCTCAAAGGGTTGGCTATTCAGCGCAGTAATCAAGTGTGGTCTACGGATATAACGTATATCCCTATGGCAAAAGGCTTTGTTTATTTATGTGCTGTGATTGATTGGCATAGCCGCAAGGTACTTGCGCATAGGGTATCGATTAGTATGGAGGTGGATTTTTGTATTTCGGCTTTAAATGAAGCGATTGAAAAATATGGTCGACCTGAAATATTTAATACAGACCAAGGCAGCCAGTTTACCAGTGATGCATTTATTGATGTATTGAAATCAAATGGCATTCAAATCAGTATGGATGGTAAAGGTCGATGGGTAGATAATGTGATGGTTGAACGATTATGGCGGAGCGTTAAATATGAAGAGGTGTATCTCAAAGCTTATAGCAGTGTCACAGATGCGAAAAAGCAATTAAGTGCATATTTTGAGTTTTATAATTTGAAACGACCTCATTCGAGTCTAGACAAAATGACACCAAATGAGTTTTACTATGATCAGCTACCCCAACAAAACAAGGTGGCTTAACTAGAGCGGAATATCACTTATAAATACGCTTTTAGTTGTTCAAACAAGTGGGACCACCTCTAACCCAATTTTGTGAAAGAGCAATTCCATATTTTACATAGACATTGTCACGAAAACATCCAAGAAGATAAGCACATTATTAATCAACTTAATGCATATGCGTGTTGGATGTGGCATATCAGTTTGTTGAGTTTGGCAAGTCGGCCTAAAAAAAACCTGTTGGGGAATTTGGATGATTATTGTGTTGAGCTCAAGCTTTTATATGTGAATGATAAAAAAAATAGTAAAGCAAGAAAAGATGGTCGTTTTATCCCTTTATCTGATTTTTTCATAAAAACACTGCAAAATTACACTGCCTTTTTAGAACAAATTATTGAAGCGTACGGTTCATTTTTTAGACAAGTCTTTGCAAAGAAGAAGATAACTGTAAATGATCTTTTTGGTAAGGTCATTTTTAGTAAAGATATCTTGCCGATAACTGTCAAAGAATGGCAGAGCAGGAAAATTAAGTTAATCCCTTTATCGAGAAAATGGGTGAATTCATATATGCAAGGAGTCTTTCCAAAGAATATGTATTCGAATTGGTTACGTCATTTTGACATGAACTTTTTGATGCATGAGCAGCAAGAGGGTAAACCAGCATTAGCTTTTCACTTAATTCAGGCCCTGTATGGTCATGACCAACGTGACCGAGAGGCTTTTCATCCGCATTCTTCACTTATCCCGAATGTCTATGTACAGCAAGCCCGCCAGCAATTGCAAGATAATGTCAAATCTTTATCGATTAAACACTTAGAGCGAAAATAGTTGTATGCAAAAAATCAAAGAACTAATAAAACCACAACTAGATGATCTATTTGTTGATATTCATAAAATGGTGAAAAAGTCGCTAGATAGACAGCCTTCTCCACCTGAAGTATTGACGAAAGAAATGCAGCAAAAACTTGATCAGCAGATCGCTGAAAAATGGCATGACATTAAAGATAGTGTTGATTGTTTGAGTCAAAAGTTGAGCCGAGACGAACAATCAAAACTGATGCAATTTACTGAAGATGAATTTAATAAAAGAAGGAAGCAATTCAACCAGAATGTAGATAAAAAATCATACAGAATTAAGCTAAATCCACATACTAAACGGATCGTACTGCCTAGAAAAATTGAGAGTACAGAGTCACGGTTAGAACAGGGGCATCTACATATCCATGTACTTAAGGAATTAAGGCAGTATTGGCAAGATTCATTTGAATATTGGAATGAACCAAAGTACTTATGGGGAAATTTATGCTTAAGTTTTATATATATTTCAGGCTGTGCAGATGAACAGCATTTGATTGCTATTCAGAAGCAATTGCAGGAGGCCATTGAGCTTGGTACAGATCTGAATTGTTTTCGGTTATACCATTCGGACTACAAAAAAATCACTAATCCATTGTTACTACATTATCGTGTTGAAAACTCTCAATATGGCAACGATGTAGAACAGGGAAAGTTGTACCAATGGAAACATGTTTTTTTTAACCCATATGCGCAGTTCATTTTGCAATATTTAAAAAAGTTGAAAGCTGCTCAGAAAGAATTTTGTCTGCAACATTCAGTTGAAGATTGTATTTTAGAAAGCTTGAGTAAGATAGGCAGGAAAAAAAGTCTTGGGGATCTGCAATATCAAATTAAACGCCGTGGATTTCGTGCATTTAATGATGTGCAAATGGTACTCGAATTTAATCCAAACCTCAGCATAGATATATTTTTGAGTAATGTGCTTCAGCAAGAGATTAATACTGTTGCTTTAAGGCCATCCGAATTTAGATTGCTGTGGAATAATGATTACAATCAAGTCACAGAACCAGATAATCGCCCTATTCATTTTGAACAAGAGCAGTTACTTCCTGAAGTTCCGACTGTTCAAAGCAAATTACAAACGATTCCGTATGAGTTGATGTTGTTTGGTCAAAAGAAACGTAAAGGTCAAAAAGTTGAGCGTTTAGATAAAAAGAGGAATAAAGAAGAACGCACGCTACGTTTTTGGCAAGAAACTAGAAGGGTGTTAGAGGAGAAGATAGTTGATGCTAATACGGAGGAAAAGTCTTTAATTGATGCTCAACTACGCTTAATTCACTGGTTAATGCATTTAAAAAAACGAGGGCTTCAATTATCAACTATTGAAAGCTACTTAGGATCGTTTGGCAAAGAATTTATATTTGAGATTTGGCTCAATAAATTAGATTTAAAGCAACAATCCATAGATGACTATGAGGATTTATATCGGCAGCTATTGAAATACAGCAGTGAACGTGATGAAAAAGCAGTTCAACGAGATTCGGTGAAAGGAAAAACCTCTCGTAAGATGCACCAAAGCGCAGAATACCGTTTTGGTCGCCTAAAAGATTTTCATCAATTCTGTATAGAGAATTATGATGCTCCAGGGGTATTGGTGTTACAGAATTCAAGTTTTAAGCATTTACAAATTTGCAATGCACGGCTAGTGAGTCCTTTGCTATTTGGCAAATTATTGGAAAAACTAGAAAATTTAAGTCAAGAGCCAACGGCATCAGAGTGGGTCGATCATCTGAGTTGTTTAAAGCTGATGTATTTACTAAGTTATAGAACTGGACTTCGATTAAATGAAGTTCGTTGTCTTAAAATACAAGATATTATTTGCCCAGAGCTACTTTATAAAGAAAAAGAAAATACAGTTTTTAATAATATCACGCTTCATATCCAAGACAATTCATATCGCCGTCTGAAAACGCGAAGTGCGAATCGTCAAATACCATTGAAAATTGCATTGTCAGAACATGAGTTTTTAGTAGTACAACGTTACATACAACATCGTTATGAGCAATATTTGGTTAATCAGCAGGATGATCTACTTTTTAGTGTGAATCATCGTGTATTAACTGATCAATGTATCAGCAAAATTACAGTAGATTTGTTTAGTCAAATATTAGGTATGCATCATGGCTTTAGTTTTCATACATTACGCCACAGTGCTGCTAACTATCTAGCAATAACTTTGCTCGGTTCAAAAGAAATGATCAAGACCTACACAGATTGTCCTTGGGTAAAAGCAAAAAAGAGGCACTGTTGCAAAGTTAGCGATGAGGCAGCCTTTTGTCTTATTCAAAGGCCTTACATTTCAAAAACTCTGCTTACCAGGCGCATTTCGCCCAGGGGATCACCATAATAAAATGCTGAGGCCTGGCCTTTGCGTAGTGCACGCATCACCTCAATACCTTTGATGGTGGCGTAAGCCGTCTTCATGGATTTAAATCCCAGCGTGGCGCCGATTATCCGTTTCAGTTTGCCATGATCGCATTCAATCACGTTGTTCCGGTACTTAATCTGTCGGTGTTCAACGTCAGACGGGCACCGGCCTTCGCGTTTGAGCAGAGCAAGCGCGCGACCATAGGCGGGCGCTTTATCCGTGTTGATGAATCGCGGGATCTGCCACTTCTTCACGTTGTTGAGGATTTTACCCAGAAACCGGTATGCAGCTTTGCTGTTACGACGGGAGGAGAGATAAAAATCGACAGTGCGGCCCCGGCTGTCGACGGCCCGGTACAGATACGCCCAGCGGCCATTGACCTTCACGTAGGTTTCATCCATGTGCCACGGGCAAAGATCGGAAGGGTTACGCCAGTACCAGCGCAGCCGTTTTTCCATTTCAGGCGCATAACGCTGAACCCAGCGGTAAATCGTGGAGTGATCGACATTCACTCCGCGTTCAGCCAGCATCTCCTGCAGCTCACGGTAACTGATGCCGTATTTGCAGTACCAGCGTACGGCCCACAGAATGATGTCACGCTGAAAATGCCGGCCTTTGAATGGGTTCATGTGCAGCTCCATCAGCAAAAGGGGATGATAAGTTTATCACCACCGACTATTTGCAACAGTGCCGATAAAAATATATCATCATGAACAATAAAACTGTCTGCTTACATAAACAGTAATACAAGGGGTGTTATGAGCCATATTCAACGGGAAACGTCTTGCTCGAGGCCGCGATTAAATTCCAACCTGGATGCTGATTTATATGGGTATAGATGGGCTCGCGATAATGTCGGGCAATCAGGTGCGACAATCTATCGATTGTATGGGAAGCCCGATGCGCCAGAGTTGTTTCTGAAACATGGCAAAGGTAGCGTTGCCAATGATGTTACAGATGAGATGGTCAGACTAAACTGGCTGACGGCATTTATGCCTCTTCCGACCATCAAGCATTTTATCCGTACTCCTGATGATGCATGGTTACTCACCACTGCGATCCCCGGGAAAACAGCATTCCAGGTATTAGAAGAATATCCTGATTCAGGTGAAAATATTGTTGATGCGCTGGCAGCGTTCCTGCGCCGGTTGCATTCGATTCCTGTTTGTAATTGTCCTTTTAACAGCGATCGCGCATTTCGTCTCGCTCAGGCGCAATCACGAATGAATAACGGTTTGGTTGATGCGAGTGATTTTGATGACGAGCGTAATGGCTGGCCTGTTGAACAAGTCTGGAAAGAAATGCATAAGCTTTTGCCATTCTCACCGGATTCAGTCGTCACTCATGGTGATTTCTCACTTGATAACCTTATTTTTGACGAGGGGAAATTAATAGGTTGTATTGATGTTGGACGAGTCGGAATCGCAGACCGATACCAGGATCTTGCCATCCTATGGAACTGCCTCGGTGAGTTTTCTCCTTCATTACAGAAACGGCTTTTTCAAAAATATGGTATTGATAATCCTGATATGAATAAATTGCAGTTTCATTTGATGCTCGATGAGTTTTTCTAATCAGAATTGGTTAATTGGTTGTAACACTGGCAGAGCATTACGCTGACTTGACGGGACGGCGCTTCCCTACCCTCATGGCCGCCTCCCAGGAATCGACCCAGGTGCTTATCGTGGACATAATCCTTTACTCATAAATTTATCTTATTCCATTATTGTACCTGTCACGCAAAACTTGCAGAAAAGCCATAAACGCAGGAGAATCCTGTCGGCGGTGAGGATAATAAATATGGTAGCCGTCAAAATATGGACACCACTCGGTCAGAACAGCAATCAGCTTGCCGCTTTTGATATATCCATCTGCAACATACTCGGGAATATAGGCAATCCCCAGCCCGTCTAATGCTGCATCGAGCTGATGAATCGTGCTGTTCGCAATATATTGCCCTTTGACTTTCAGACTGAATTTCTGAGCATCTTTCTCGAATTCCCAGGCGTACAATCCACTCGTATCAGAATAGCGGACGTTAATGCAGTTGTGGTTCAAAAGATCCTGCGGCTTCCTGGGCTTAGCATAACGCTTAAAATGGCACTGTTGCAAAGTTAGCGATGAGGCAGCCTTTTGTCTTATTCAAAGGCCTTACATTTCAAAAACTCTGCTTACCAGGCGCATTTCGCCCAGGGGATCACCATAATAAAATGCTGAGGCCTGGCCTTTGCGTAGTGCACGCATCACCTCAATACCTTTGATGGTGGCGTAAGCCGTCTTCATGGATTTAAATCCCAGCGTGGCGCCGATTATCCGTTTCAGTTTGCCATGATCGCATTCAATCACGTTGTTCCGGTACTTAATCTGTCGGTGTTCAACGTCAGACGGGCACCGGCCTTCGCGTTTGAGCAGAGCAAGCGCGCGACCATAGGCGGGCGCTTTATCCGTGTTGATGAATCGCGGGATCTGCCACTTCTTCACGTTGTTGAGGATTTTACCCAGAAACCGGTATGCAGCTTTGCTGTTACGACGGGAGGAGAGATAAAAATCGACAGTGCGGCCCCGGCTGTCGACGGCCCGGTACAGATACGCCCAGCGGCCATTGACCTTCACGTAGGTTTCATCCATGTGCCACGGGCAAAGATCGGAAGGGTTACGCCAGTACCAGCGCAGCCGTTTTTCCATTTCAGGCGCATAACGCTGAACCCAGCGGTAAATCGTGGAGTGATCGACATTCACTCCGCGTTCAGCCAGCATCTCCTGCAGCTCACGGTAACTGATGCCGTATTTGCAGTACCAGCGTACGGCCCACAGAATGATGTCACGCTGAAAATGCCGGCCTTTGAATGGGTTCATGTGCAGCTCCATCAGCAAAAGGGGATGATAAGTTTATCACCACCGACTATTTGCAACAGTGCCGTTCAGGCAGTACTTCATCAACCAGCAAGGCGGCACTTTCGGCCATCCGCCGCGCCCCACAGCTCGGGCAGAAACCGCGACGCTTACAGCTGAAAGCGACCAGGTGCTCGGCGTGGCAAGACTCGCAGCGAACCCGTAGAAAGCCATGCTCCAGCCGCCCGCATTGGAGAAATTCTTCAAATTCCCGTTGCACATAGCCCGGCAATTCCTTTCCCTGCTCTGCCATAAGCGCAGCGAATGCCGGGTAATACTCGTCAACGATCTGATAGAGAAGGGTTTGCTCGGGTCGGTGGCTCTGGTAACGACCAGTATCCCGATCCCGGCTGGCCGTCCTGGCCGCCACATGAGGCATGTTCCGCGTCCTTGCAATACTGTGTTTACATACAGTCTATCGCTTAGCGGAAAGTTCTTTTACCCTCAGCCGAAATGCCTGCCGTTGCTAGACATTGCCAGCCAGTGCCCGTCACTCCCACTCTATTGATGTGTGCTTAAAAAACAGGAGGGTTTAACTTGGTAAACTATACATACTCATTAGGAGTTTACCATGAGCAAGAAACAGAAGACTTACACCGCAGAATTTAAAGCTGAAGCCATAAAAGCCATTGAAGAGAACCAAGGTAATGTATCGGAATCCGCTAGACAACTTGGCATTTCAATGCAAACCCTTTCGAACTGGAATAACAAAGCAAAGGCTGGAACTTTAGCAGGCACAAAACAGTATTCGCCCGATCTAAACGCCTTACTCGAAGAAAATAAGAAGCTTAAACAACAGCTCAAAACAGCTGAAATGGAACGTGAATTTTTAAAAAAGGCAGCAGCGTACTTTGCCAAAGAAAGTCAGTGAGGTACGCCTATATGAAATCGCAAAGCCACTTATTTCCGATTATTTTAATGGCTCGATTACTTCGTGTATCCGTTTCTCGCTTTTATGATTGGCTAAAGCGAGGCATGAGTAAAAGATCAATTCAGCGAAATCAGCAGACAATTTTGGTCAAAATAGCCCATGAAGAAACCAAACAAAGCTATGGCTATGTTCGATTAACCAAGCATTTACAAGCGCAAGGTATCAAAATAAGTACGTATGCTGTGCGCCAAATAAAAAAATCAAATCAGTTGTATTGTAAGCGCCATAAGCGTTTCAAAAGAACCACGAACAGTGATCACAACCGTTCTATTTATGACAATTTACTCAAGCAACAGTTTTCAATGACGAAGCCTAATCTTGCGTGGTCGAGTGACATTACCTACATTTGGACGGCTGAGGGCTGGTTGTACTTGGCAGCTGTCAAAGATCTTTACACGAAACAGGTTGTTGGCTATAGCTTAAATGAGCGCATGACAGCCAAGCTTGTTTGTGATGCATTGAATATGGCTATTCGCAATCAGAAACCTGCTAAAGATCTCATTGTACATTCAGATAGAGGCAGCCAATATTGCAGTAATGAATATCGAAACTTACTTGAGAAATTTGATTTTCAGGGTTCAATGAGCAAAAAAGGCGACTGCTTTGATAATGCACCGATAGAGAGTTTCTGGGGCATACTCAAAAATGAACTAGTCCATCATCGCAACTACAAAACAAGGGAAGAAGCCAAAGCGGATATTACAAAATATATAGAGTTATTTTATAATCAGCGAAGAATTCAAAAAGGCTTGGATTTTAAGACACCAAATCAAATGGCAGAAGACTTTTATCGGTTAGCTGCCTAGAATCTCCCAAGTGAAAGTCTCCTGCTAATTCAGCACACATCACTGTTGATAAATTTTCTAAACAAAAAGGATCAAACTAATCTATAAGCTTTGTGGGTTAGAAAAAAAATAACTCACTTTGCATTGATCATATTTAAATTCTTGTTTTATCCATAGCACTAACCTATTAATTTTAAAAAATAATAGGTACTGGCTAAATAGCAAATCGATACATATCTTTTTCATAGAGGAAATATGATTTTAGTAAGTTCTTGTCTGGCTGGCTTAAAGGTACGTTATAACGGGACGCATAGCTTAAACGAAAAAATCGAAAAATTAGTCAAAGATGGAAAAGCTACTATGGTATGTCCAGAGATTCTTGGCGGTTTATCAACACCACGCGAACCTGCCGAGATTTCGGGAGGTAATGGCGATGATGTCTTAGATGGAAAAGCCTGTGTAATTGAAAAATCAGGAAAGGATGTGACTTCAATCTATATTGAAGGGGCATATAGAACTTTAAAAAAAGTTCAATTATTAAAAGCTACTCTGGTAGTGCTTAAAGAAAATAGCCCTTCATGTGGTAGTTCAATGATTTACGATGGTCAATTTAATGGGAATAAGATCTATGGCAATGGAGTTACCTCCGCTTTGCTTAAACGTCATAATATAAAAGTCATTTCAGAAGAAACTTTTTGGCAACTTTTACCCTAGTTCCTCCGCTTTTATTTAAAATCTTCATGCAACTCCAACCACGCCCCCCTTTGCAATATCAAGTCTCTTCGGTATTTAGAGATATAGTGAGGTAATAATCTAAGAAGCATATCCATTACTTCCACATCAGTTAAAAAGTAGTGGTTCAATTTTATGCTGTAATTCTTTAACAATTTTAGCAAGCTGATCATGTAAAACTAACCAACATTGCTCATGACCTTGCCCAATATATTCATCTATTATGAGTTGCAAAATGTCTTGATCTATCTGACTTAAGAATTCTAAAAACCATGTCGCAGCAACATCCTTGGCAACTATTGTTTTATGATCTAATGTATAAGCTATACGGCATAGCGCTAAAATTTGATTACATTCATCCTGATCGTCTTTCCAATGAGCAATAATTTGTGGATAAGTTTTTTGCATGGCAAATATTAATTGTTCATAGCTAATT
Organism: Acinetobacter sp. YH16040_T; assembly: GCF_024605785.1. NCBI lineage: Bacteria > Pseudomonadati > Pseudomonadota > Gammaproteobacteria > Moraxellales > Moraxellaceae > Acinetobacter > Acinetobacter sp. YH16040_T. Next base: position 30,018 of record NZ_CP094542.1, read on the forward strand.
GGATTTAACCAATCGCAAATATCAGGTCCAAAGATAGTAATGTTATGTAATTGGGCAGTTTTAAGTAAAATACTAATATCTGGATCAGATTGACTATAAAGTAATTCACCTTTGAGTAATTCTTCTCTCAACCACTCGCCATATTGTAGCTGATATGTATATGGATGATTTTTATTGGTAATACTCCCTTTTTCTAATATCGTAATTTCTAAGGCACGCGCTGTAGCATGACCAATCGGAACAGATATATTTAGAAAATTCTGCGCTAATTGTTTTCTTTCCTGATCGGTAATTTCACGTTCAATAATAACTAAAATATCAAGATCACTTTTATGTTTTAAACCACCATCAACATACGAACCATATAAATAAATAGCATAAAGCTTATCTTTAAAATTTTTTTGTAAAAGCTGTTTTACACTTTCAACTTGGCGACACTCTTCATCATTTAAGCTTTGCATATGATTTTTAATTTAAAAAAATAAGTAATGAATTCATAGAGCATTATACAGAATAAGTGTAAATAATTTAATCAATTAGTAAATAACATACTATTTTTACAATATATTTACTTTCAATATAGAGTTTAATACATAAAACTCTATCAATCAAAAAAAGCTTGAAACAACATCTGAATAGTAAGAGTCATTTCCTCCTCACTTAGAGATGGATCCGGAAATTTGAACAACTCCTATAAGTGATACTCTGCTCCTCAAATGATGTTATAAACATCAATATATGGAGTATTTTATGGCACGTAGACCAAGAAGAAATCATTCAAACGACTTTAAGGCTAAGGTAGCACTTGCTGCGATCAAAGCAGAAAAAACACTTGCTGAATTGAGTTCTGAGTTTGATGTTCATCAAAACCAAATTATTGACTGGAAAAATCAATTGATCTCAGCTTCCTCACAAGCTTTCGATCAATCAAAAGCTCCATCAGAACCTCCCATTGATCTTAAAAAGTTACATGCAAAAATCGGTGAGCAGGCATTAGAAATTGATTTTTTAGAAGGTGTGTTGAAGAAACTGGGCCGCTTCAACCACAAAAGTTAATCGATCACTCACTTCAGATTTCAGTATCTAAACAAGCTAAGTTACTGAAAGTCTCTCGTGGTTGTTATTATTATCGCCCAAAACCTGTTAGCTCATCAGATCTGAAGCTGATGCGATGTATTGATGAATTACATATGCAATATCCTTTTGCAGGCAGTCGTATGATGCGTGATTTGTTGAATCGTCAAGGGCATCATATAGGACGACGTCATACACGTACTTTAATGAAGAAAATGGGTATTCAGGCGTTATATTGCAAACCAAATTTAAGCCAGGCTAATCAAGCTCACCGTAAATATCCATATCTGCTCAAAGGATTGGCTATTCAGCGCAGTAATCAAGTGTGGTCTACGGATATAACGTATATCCCTATGGCAAAAGGCTTTGTTTATTTATGTGCTGTGATTGATTGGCATAGCCGCAAGGTACTTGCGCATAGGGTATCGATTAGTATGGAGGTGGATTTTTGTATTTCGGCTTTAAATGAAGCGATTGAAAAATATGGATCACCTGAAATATTGAATACAGACCAAGGCAGTCAGTTCACCAGTGATGCATTTATTGATGTATTGAAATCAAATGGCATTCAAATCAGTATGGATGGTAAAGGTCGATGGGTAGATAATGTGATGGTTGAACGATTATGGCGGAGCGTTAAATATGAAGAGGTGTATCTCAAAGCTTATAGCAGTGTCACAGATGCGAAAAAGCAATTGAGTGCATATTTTGAGTTTTATAATCTGAAACGACCTCATTCGAGTCTAGACAAAATGACACCAAATGAGTTTTACTATGATCAGCTACCCCAACAAAACAAGGTGGCTTAACTAGAGCGGAATATCACTTATAAATACGCTTTTAGTTGTTCAAACAAGTGGAACCACCTCTGTTTGTAATGATATTTTATAAAATTCAATATTAGATCTGCAGAGAAAAACTTATCAAACTAAGTATTGGCTAGTCTTTTTCTTCGAAAAACTTATCAAACGAAGTATTAAGTTAATCTTTTTCTTCAACTTCTTCCTTAAACTCAAACAAATCATTCATCGTACAGTTAAAGTACTTACACAACTTATCGGCGACTGGTAATTCAATACGTACAGCACGGTCATAATACATACTTGTGAGCGTGTTGCGATTGATACCTGTTGCATGCACCACTTCACTTAATTTTAAAATTTTTCTATCGCCCATGAGGCTAGATAACTTACAAGTAATCATATTTAAATTAATTTACAAAAAATAACTTGCTGTGGGTTATTTGAAGTTGTTGACTGAGTAATACTTTGCTAAAATTAACCTACAGCAGGTTATTACAACTTATAGAAAGTATATTTTATCCATTTCAACTAAATTATAACTTTTTAAATATAAGGATTGAACCTGCATTAGATTATTTTGTGGAGATGACCGCCGTGTTACCAAATGAGTTATTGATCAGCCAGCAAGCTCGTGACTTAGGAAATCAATTAATTAAAGAAATGAACATCAATAGAAGTTATGGAATGGCTAATTTTCTTGGAGTAAATACTTGCTATGATAATCATCAGGCTGTACTTATTTGGACATTTCAACTGCTTGAAAGGGAACCTGCCTTAAATGAATTAGCAGAAATTAAAAAATATTTTCTTTTAATCTTTCCAGATAGTGTTTATCAATTAGCCTAAGTTGTTTTTAAAATTAATTTATTAAATAAAAAGCACTAAATCAAAGAAAGCTTTATTTAAAAATACCTATTAATTCAAAAACATACCATTTACTGAATATATGAAGCATAGGTTCCTGCTCTATCACTCACTCGTACTAAAATTACATCGCTCTTTTTACTGATACTAAACAATTTATGTCCACGCCACGTTCTGCGGCTTCGAGGGCTAGTTTTTGTTGAACCACTGAGAACAAGGACAACAAACTGCCTACTATATTTTCCCGGAGAGTGGTGTAGGAACTTTTTCATTATTGCTAATCATATCAGCGACAACATCAGCAACGAGCTCCTCTATTCCTGAGAATGCTTTAGACTGATCCGCATCAAGCCAAGACAATGATGGAAACTCAGCACATCATTCGTTTAAGACCTATTTTAATGACGGCACTGGTCGCAAGTTTAGGTTTTATTCCAATGGCGTTAAACACTGGAATTGGTGCAGAAGTACAACGACCACTAGCAACAGTTGTTATCGGCGGTATTGTATCTTCTACAATTTTAACTTTGTTTGTATTGCCTATTTTATATCAATGGGCGCATGGCTCTGAGAGTAGCAAACAGCAATCCGACGAAATTTAAAATCAAAAAAAGCAGCTTAATTACTAGGTTATGCCTAATTAAGCTGCTTTTAATATTGTATGCCCAACATTTTATTGATAAAGCTTACTGCGCTTCATCCCGACAATTTTCATTTAAAAACTCAAACTCTATCGTTGTATGCGATAAATGATAGGAAGATAATTTAGCTGCAACTTCTTGTTTAAGCCTAATTAATTCTTTAACGTCAAAGTTGTCACTCAGCTCAAGGTGCGCTGTTAAAACGTGACTTTCACCATCTAGTGACCAAAAGTGCATGTGGTGGATACCATTAACTTCAGGAAATTCCATTAGTGATAGTTTAATACGCTTTTGAGTCTCTTTATCGGGTGCAGCTTGAAGAAATAAAACGAGTGTTGATTTCAGGTTTTTGAAAACATTAAACAAGATGAACAGCGTGAACCCTATTGATAAAAGGGGATCTAATATCGGCAGTTCAGCGAACAACAGTACGATAGAGACTATAAGAACGGCAACCCATCCAAGTACATCTTCAAGAAGGTGCCATGTCAGCACTTTCTCATTTAATGTTTCACCCGCTTTTAATTTTAATACAGCATATCCGTTAACGGCAACGCCGAGTATCGCTAGCCCTAACATCCCCTCGACTACAGGCATTTCAGGATTGGACAGCTTTGGAATTGCTTCAAATAAAATCCAAATTGAGCCAATGATTAAAACAATACTGTTTATCAATGCGCCAAAGAGAGTAAGTCTACGATAACCATAACTAAACTTATCTGATGCTTCTTTATCTGAAAAACGACTTAAAATCCACGCAAAACCTATTGAAAGACTATCACCAAGATCGTGAACTGCATCTGCCATTATCGCCGTACTGTTAGTGAGCCAACCACCTATAAATTCGATAATAGTGAATGTCACATTAAGGAAAAATGCCCAACCAATACGGTCATCTTTACCATGTTGATGACTATGATTATGGTTGTGCATTTTGTACCTCTAGTACTTTTCTATTTCTTAGTTTTGATACATTCATATTAATCAAGTGACGTATCAAGCGTTGATATATCCAGCGTTTGAACCCCGACAAGTTAGTCCCTTTTTCGAGATAGAACTCATCAGGGGAATCATAAAGCCCAAAGTCATCATGAATACCTTCTTTTTGAATATAGGTATTTTCTCCACGCCAATCTGTATCTGGTGATGAAAAGCACTTTGTTGCAACACCATAACCACAAAAATCATCTTTTACAAACTGATAAGCGGCACCAATTTTGTTGAAGTTATCCAAGTTTTTCCACCTACGTTGATCGATCAAGGATTGGATATCTTTGTGTTCAAAATTAACGATATTCGTATTGTTTAAATATTTCTCAGTCATTTTTTATATATCCTTTTCGTTGCATACTTATACTATAGACTCTATAGTAACTATAGAGTCAAATGTCTGGGGGAAATTGATGAAAATAGGCGAATTGTCAAAAAAATCGGGCTGTTCAATACAAACGATTAGATATTATGAAAGAGAAGGATTACTGTTAAATCCAAATCGTTCAGAAGGTAATTTCAGGCTGTATGATAGCAAAGCACTTAAACAATTGGAATTCGTAAAGCATTGTCGCAGCCTAGATATATCACTCAATGATATTAAACGTCTTATCGAATTAAAAAATAAGCCAGAAGAAAGCTGCTCTAGCGTTAATGCATTAATTGATCAGCAACTTGCACTAGTGAATAAACGCATGAAAGAATTAAGGGCGCTTAAAGCTGAATTACAACAAATGGCTAGTGCTTGTGGTTCGAACAACCCAACATACTCATTATATTCTGCTGACCATGTAACACGGCAAGTATATTGTTTACTATCCATTTGAAACCCCATAATGTTTTAAGTCTATGTATAAAAGTACGATTTTCACTTAGCAGTACTTAAATAATCACCCCACCACTGCATCATTTCAGTCCGCTGGGCTAAATAGTCAGCGTGATTATAGCTGGCACGGGTACGGTTCTTATCAATATGTGAAAGTTGTGCCTCAATCCAGTTATCCTGGAACAAACCTGAGTCATTCAAAATGGTACTAAAAGTGGAACGTAGTCCATGAGAGGATAATTGATGTTTTCCATAGCCCATCTTACGTATAGCCATATTTAATGTATTAAAATGAATCGGTTGATTATGTTTCCGTGGGCTAGCAAAAATGTACTTTTCACCGTATGACCATTGCATGACGTCTTTTAAAATATCTAAAGCCTGATCTGAAAGTGGAACTAAGAAGTCGGGAATCTCATGGCCTAATATGACTTTTCGTCGAAACTGTTTAATATGCAAGGCAGGTATTTTCCAGACTTTTTCATTTAAATCAAAATGATGAGGCTCAGCCAATAACAATTCAGCCCCTCGCACGCCAGTATGTAATTTGAACAGCAGTGCTTTTTTAATAATCGGATGGGCATCCAATTTTTGTAATTTATACTTAAAATCAGATATATCCTCCGCTTTCAAATACGGATAATTTTTCTTGATTTTACTGTTAATGGCGATTTTATTTAAACCATGCGCGATGTTGAATTCACAATAACCCATCGCTACAGCGTAGTCATAAATTTGGTTCAAATAACTACAAGCTTTCTTGACAGGTTCTTTTACTTGGCGTCCCTCTATTTTTTTGATTACTGAAACCAGGTCATAACGCTTGATGTTTTGAAAAGGTAGATCCTGAAGGTCTGGATAAATATCTTGCTGTAAGCATCTTTCTGCTAACTGTAGTACACCACAGCGGGGTAGATCGTTGAAGGCATTTTTCAGTTTGAACTGTAACCACTCCTCCCCGACCTTACCAAAGGTGATGACATTAGAGGCAGTATCTTGTTCAAAACAGAAATCATTGTCTTTAAAGTCATCTCTGACTTGTCGTGCCTTTTTCAGCGATAAATCAGGATAACGACCTAACTGAATGCGTCGACGTTTTTTAGTTTGTGGATCTGTATAGCGATAGCACCAAGATTTTCTTCCACTCGGCTCAATCTTCAGGCTAAGCCCATCTTCATCGGATAAAAAACTGGTTTTTTCCTTACAATGAGCTTGGCGAACTTTAATTTCAGTAAGACTCATGGAATTTAAATGAAACCTAACAATGGGTTGATTGGATCAATTATATCAAAATAGAACGCTTTATGTATGATGCGTACACTACGCATCATATATATTTGTAATATATTGTTTTATATATTTAATATTTTAAGTATTTGTATTTTAGTAACCATTATAAGTACCACCTCTTCTTTAAGTTCCCAACAACTCACTTTTTCTGTCATCAATGTTAAATAAGTCTTGTGCTTTAAATTCTTAGATGACCTCCTCTACCCTTTATTATCATTTTTATAAAAGTAACTATATGTACTCATTAAAATTTGTAGAGCTCAAAAACAAAAAAGACCGCTATATAGCAGTCTTTTAACTTAATTAAATAATAATTAATTCATTTTCATCATAAGTGCATAAGCATCACGTTTGTTTTGACGCAATGATTCTATCTCGGACTTCGTCAGCTGTTTTACGAGAGTAATTAACTATAACTAAAAATATAGACAAATATTTGCATAAGTTCTCATTTTGTCTATGTCGATTCAGTAGTGGCAAGGTGGGTATTTATTAGAGATTTAAATGATTATCTTTTGTATTTTAGGTGAGTGTCTTGGTATATTAGCATCCATATCTATTGATTATCCAATCCCTTAACCTAGGCATGACTTTGTGAAATTAACACGCATCCACCATTGTAAAAACTTGAATGTGCAAAAGTACAAACAGCTTGAGAAACAAGCTGTTTTACTTGGTCGTATTCGTAGCGAGGTGTGGGCTAAATATGGTGCTATTTCAGGTTTGAATATCAGTGACAGAGCTATTCGTGATGCGTGGATGAAAGAAAGTCGTGACTTTGGTGTTTCTGCAAATGCGTGGAAAGAAACGCTACGTGATTGCATAGGTGATATTAAAGCCTATCGAGAAGCATCAAAAGACAAAGTAAAGCAGGCGATCCGAAAACGCACCTCCTGTAATAATGAACAAAAAAGACTATACACCTTGCTTAAAAAAGATGAATGGATGACTGATAATTTCCTCCATCGTCAAATGCGTAATCACTTTAAGCATGGTGTTAATCACACACATAATCAAATTATTGTTCGTGCGGATATGTGTAAAACCTTTGAGTTAAATGGTCAATGTTGGCTTAAAGTACCAAGCCTAATCCCTCGACAAACCATTAAAATCCCATTAAATACGACTGTTGATTTTGCGCCACAAGGCACACTTAGAATCATTCTAAAAAACGGTAATGTTGAAGTTCACTCAACTTATGATGCAGTTGAAACACAGGATTGTGGTCAGGAAACCGTAGGTGTTGATAAAGGGTACTCAGAAGCTTTTGTGGACTCTGATGGCGATGTATATGGGAGTGGTCTAGGCAAGCTGATCTCAAGTGAATCAGATTATTTAAATCAAAAGTACAAGCACAGAAACAAGCTCAGAGCGATTGCTAAAGCTAAACCACACAAGAAACAGAAAATTGAGTTAAATAATCTAGGTCGAAAAAAACTAGATAAGCGACAAGATACTCAAAAAGCAAAGCTCAAAACATTAATATTTACAGCAACTCACAAGTTGGTTGATAAAGCCAAAGTGATTGTTGCGGAAGATTTAACATCCCCAATTCAAAGTAAACGCAACTATGGCAAAAACACCAATAGACGCTTAAATACATGGGCTAAAGGTTTGTTAGCTAATGCCCTAACTTCTATATCTCACCGTAGAGGTTCTACGGTGCATCTAGTCAATTCTGCATATACTTCGCAAAGTGATTCTTTCTTGCATGGCCTTTTAATAGGTACACGTAAGGGAGATCGTTTTCACCGTTTCAATGGGGAAGTTGTGCAAGCTGATTGGAATGCTGCGAGAAACGTGCTTGCAAGATTAAACGACAATGAGATAAGTCGTTATACGCCTTACAAAACTGTAAAGCGTATATTGCAAGAACGGACTGACCGCTACAAGTCGGAACTGACCGACTCAGGCTCTAGTTACACGCTTGGCAACAAGACATTAACAGAGTGCGAATTAGTCCTTGAGTATGTTTGAATACATTTTAAGGAACAGTAGGATAAAAACATGCACTTATTTAAATTAACTGACGAACAACTCGCACAAATTCTTATCCCGAAACGATTTGTACCACCTACTCCACCTGAACATGAAGGCAAGAATATGGTCTATGTATTTGATAGTGAGGATAAGTTTGAACTGACTTATGATGAGCTGGTGGAAATCATTAGCAAAGCTAGAATGGCTGGTCCGAAGTTGATACCTGTCTTAGGCACCGTGAATTAAATTGTGCAGTGTTCGCACGCCACTTGAAACATAACTTGATTGGAAATGAATTTGGGCTGAGAAAAATTCAGTTCAAATTTAACCTGACGGGCACACTAAAAAATGGGTAATTGTCAGATCGAGTTTGGACTACAACACTTTAGCTCATCGATTTACCATACCGCTAATCTTCACACCATTTTCGTAAATCCAGCGATCAAACTGTGATACTACATTCCGCTTATTAATCCAAGTCAGCATGGTGCTTTTCATAAAGGCAGTTTACTTATAAACAGGGAAATTTCTAAACAATTCCCCTTTAACATGCTTAGGCTATTTGATCCAGAGTTCATCTTTTTGCATCATTTTTAACATTAAATTAAATATAACCAGCGGAGTAACATTTTTTTTGTTAGAGCCGACAACTCTTTGAAAACTAAATTTAACGGTTCGCTCAGGAGCATCCAAATTAACTGGGTAGTTTTGTTTTTCTAAATACAGATGATCTCCTAACATTGGCTCTATACCAGTAATAAAATTAACAATTTGTTGCTCATCACCTTTCATTCGGCATTGAAAATGTAGAAAATTCTTACGCAGTTTTCCAAATAATAATAATATTTTAAGCGCCTTAACCATGTTCTTTTCTTTCAGTGCATCTTGCTGCCTATCATCTTTATAATGAAAATCAAGGAGAGGAATTATTTCATCTGGACGAGTCAGTTTTTTAGCCTTTTCGTAAAGTTCATCAAACCAACTCTCTTCTAAATTCTTACTATAAACATAATTCGTTTTTAAATTAAATTTTTGGCGATCCATCCATTTAGTGCTCATCCATTGACATCGTTGCATCCATTCTTGAGCTTGGGTATCTTCGCTTAATCGACCTTCTCTAAAACTTATCAAACGTTGAAAAGGTGTCAGAGTACTCTTCTCTATACTAAACTTCTTTTCTTGTCGGCCAGCCATCGTAACTGGCTGTGTTTGCTGATAAGAATTAAACCATTTCTGCTGCTGAGTATAACGATTTAGGTTTATGTAGTCTGTACTTGACTTCACTGGACTAAAACACTGTTCTAATACTTTTTTTGAAATGATACACGGCGAATTATAAATTCGATCGACTGCTAATAAATCCAAAACATGAAGGTAATTTGAAGCCGTTTGCTCAATACTGCTATGCCCCATCCAAGAGGCGAGCACCTGCCATTTATGTTGAATAATCTCTTCTTGAGCACGTGCTTTCATACCAAACAATAAATCCCTCATCTTTTTTGGCACTGTTGCAAATAGTCGGTGGTGATAAACTTATCATCCCCTTTTGCTGATGGAGCTGCACATGAACCCATTCAAAGGCCGGCATTTTCAGCGTGACATCATTCTGTGGGCCGTACGCTGGTACTGCAAATACGGCATCAGTTACCGTGAGCTGCAGGAGATGCTGGCTGAACGCGGAGTGAATGTCGATCACTCCACGATTTACCGCTGGGTTCAGCGTTATGCGCCTGAAATGGAAAAACGGCTGCGCTGGTACTGGCGTAACCCTTCCGATCTTTGCCCGTGGCACATGGATGAAACCTACGTGAAGGTCAATGGCCGCTGGGCGTATCTGTACCGGGCCGTCGACAGCCGGGGCCGCACTGTCGATTTTTATCTCTCCTCCCGTCGTAACAGCAAAGCTGCATACCGGTTTCTGGGTAAAATCCTCAACAACGTGAAGAAGTGGCAGATCCCGCGATTCATCAACACGGATAAAGCGCCCGCCTATGGTCGCGCGCTTGCTCTGCTCAAACGCGAAGGCCGGTGCCCGTCTGACGTTGAACACCGACAGATTAAGTACCGGAACAACGTGATTGAATGCGATCATGGCAAACTGAAACGGATAATCGGCGCCACGCTGGGATTTAAATCCATGAAGACGGCTTACGCCACCATCAAAGGTATTGAGGTGATGCGTGCACTACGCAAAGGCCAGGCCTCAGCATTTTATTATGGTGATCCCCTGGGCGAAATGCGCCTGGTAAGCAGAGTTTTTGAAATGTAAGGCCTTTGAATAAGACAAAAGGCTGCCTCATCGCTAACTTTGCAACAGTGCCCAATTTCGTTCAGATCATTTGTATTACGTGCCAGACGATCAATACTATGAACATGCACCGTATCACCTTCACGCAGATAGTCGAGCATTGCATTTAACTGAGGACGTTCACGGCTACCACCGCTTGCCTTTTCAGTAAAGGTCTTATCCAGGCTGATTCCATCTAATTGACGTTCAGTATTTTGTTCAGTTGAACTGACTCGAATATATCCGACCTGATTAGGCATTCTGTACCGTTAGAGTTTAGATAATTAAATACATATTGTACCGAAATTAAATATTAAGTCTATAAATACGGTTTTTGAGTTGCTTTTTAAGACTTTATTTTGTTCCGTTAGGCTATACTCTAAAGATACAAAAAAAACTTATAAAATACGATAAGTCAGTTAAATGATGCCTACTTTTCTGCGGATCTATCCAGGTTGTTTACTTGGATAGATGTCCTCGAAAATTAGTCATCCCATAGAATACTTTTAAACAACTCAGCATCTTTGAGCCTGTTGTCTTCTGTCTTACTTTCCGTATTTAAAAACTGTCTAAAATCTGACAATTCATGCTTAAAATTCGAATCGTTTTTTAGCTTATTAAGAACCCATGCACCTAGCAAGATTTTACGTCTTGTATCGTTTTTGCGCTCACTTTCAGAAAGCTGTTTTTTCTGACGTTGTTCAAGCTGTTTGCGTTTCTCTTTTGCTTGCTCAAGTCGTTTAAGTTCCGCAGCTTCTTTTGCTTTTGCTTCCTCAAGTTGCTGTTCAAGTGTTTTACGTTTCCGCTTTACTTGCTCTTTTTGCTGTTCAAGCTCTGATTCAAACATTTTTCACCTTTAGAAGAAAAATTGATAGTTTGAATATCCAATATCCCGACAAAAAAAACAAGGCCCAACAAATCTTGCAGCAAACTCCCACTTCTGCTATCGTGATTTTTCCCGAAGTGAAACGAAGGGCGCACTTTACCATTGAAAAAATCTTCGATTTTTTTATAATGGAAGTACGGTAGGGGAGTCCTCCCCTTACGACCCCTGACCAACCGATGCAGGTTGGTAATTTTGCGTTAGCAAAATTAGATTAGTGCCGAGAGTGCAAGATGGCGATTTATCATTTTTCAGTGAAGACAATCAGCAGATCAGATGGACGTTCTGCAGTTGCAGCTGCAGCATATCGCTCTGGCTCAAAACTTGTCTGTGAAAAAACTGGGGATGTAAAAGACTACACAAGAAAATCAGGCGTTGAGCATAGTCAAATTTTTGCTCCTGATTTTGCCGACTCATCATTACTCGACAGAAACACACTCTGGAATACAGTCGAAAAAGCTGAACGCAGAAAAGATGCAGTGGTTGGTCGTGAATTTGAAATAGCTTTTCCGCATGAACTGAATGCCGAACAACGACAACAAATGCTTGCCGAGATCTGCACTCGACTTGTCGAAAAATATGGCGTGATTGTTGATGCAGCAATTCACCAGCCGCATAAATTTAGAAATAAGAATGATGAAAACAGCGAAGAAGATAACAAGAATTATCATGCACACATCATGTTTACACCTCGCTCGATTGACCCAGACTTTGGATTTTTTGCGAAAAAGAAATATCGAGACTTCAACAAAGAATGCTCAAGTGAAACTGTCAACTTTTGGCGTGAAGAATTTGCAGAAATTACAAACCGTCATTTGGAAGATGCAGGCGTTGAAAGCCGAGTCGATCACAGATCTTATGTCGAGCAAGGAAATGGCTTAACTCCCACTTTGCACGAAGGCCCAGCTGTAACTGAAATGAGAAGAAAGGGTATTGACTCAGAAGTTGCTAAACTCAATGATGCAATCAAATTACAAAATGCTGAGATCAAGAAATTACAAGAACTTGATCAAGAAATTATTGTTTCTGAAAAACTACTTTCTCAAACTGATTACAGTCACTTGCTCAAAGAAATCGAGCAGCTTGATCTCGCAGAAAATCATATTGATTTTGAGCTTGAACAATTTGCACGACAAGCAAACGAAATCGACTTAGCTTATGAAAAATTTAGTGAGCTGCAGAAAGTTGCAATTGAATATGTGAAGTCCTGCAGGTCAATCAATGACAGCACAAATGCAGATATTGCGAGCATCAAAAAGCATCATTCGAAATCACAAAAGTGGCTTTCTAGAAAGAATCTTAGCGAAAATTATTTTTCACAACATGAAGGTTTATATCGTGATGAAACACCCAGCTTTTATATTTCGACACACAAAGCGAACTTTAAAATTGAATCACTCGACCGCAAACGTACTGAAAAATTTGTGACGTTAGCAAAACAGCAAAATATTAGTGAAGTCTTTGCAGAGCTGGATAAACACGCCAAATTTTTGACTGAACAGGGCATCGAATTACCGATAGAAAAAAGCAATTTCTTGCAAAAAATTGGCTTTCAGAAATTCGAAAACTATCACACAGCAAAAGAGACTTTCGTCATGGTTCTTGAGCCGATTATAAAAGAGCATGATATTCAAGAATCGAAATCACTTGTATCACGCTATAACGCAAGCATTGAAGAAGAAAAACATGTACTTGAGCAGTCGAAAAAAAATGCGCTTGAAGAAGAAAACAGACGCAAGCGTGAACTTGAATATTTCAAACAACGTGACAGACAGCGAGAATTTGAAAATAACAGCACATACAAGCCGAAAAATGACAAAAAAGGTCCTGATTTCGATATGTAAAACAAAAAACCTCCAAACGGAGGTTTATTTTATACTCTATTTTGCGCTGATTGCTCGAATTTTATGCATTAAACAGAAAATATATAGATGTACCACATTGCATTCAAAGTGTCTTAAAACTCAAATGAGAGCGTTTTAGCGAGTGTCTACGAGCGACACAACAAAAATTCGCGCCTAGACTCTCTGAAAAACAGCTTTTTAGGCTGAGAAGCCTAAATAAGCGTAAATCACATGCAGATATTTGCACCTAGACCGAGCGGAGCGAGCATAAAAAACTTATGAGCGAAGCGAATTCCTAGTTCTTTTTCTTTTTATGATTTAAACCAGATATTAGCCAAAAAATTGCCCCAACGAACTGAGCTTTAGCGAAGTTCAATAGAGTTTGAGCGTAGCGAAAACCAAGGGCAATTTTTCATTTATTAATTTTAAAAGCTTTATTAAAAGCTTTTAATAGCTTTTAAAAAGCTTTTAAAAAGCTTTACGACTAGTCTCAATGTGTTGCTATACCAGTGTTTCAGACACTAAAGTGGGGGCGAAATGTTAGGTTTTTGACTTTAAGTGGGGGCGAAATGTTAGGTTTTTGACTTTAAGTGGGGGCGAAATGTTAGGTTAGTGGGGGCGAAATGTTAGGTTAGTGGGGGCGAAATGTTAGGTTAGTGGGGGCGAAATGTTAGGTTAGTGGGGGCGAAATGTTAGGTTGTAATCAAGATATGCTTGACTTAATAAGTGGGGGTGAATAGTATTAAAAACACCACCACATAATAGAAGAATAGTGATTTTAGATGGCTGTATCATTAAAGAAAATTAAAAATTTTGAGGAACATGACAAATCTCTTTTTCCTCTTGCAGCACCTGCCAAACGTTATCCAAAAGACTATGCTGTCTTTCAAAATATTTTCTGGCAATTGAAGCATGAGAAATCACCAAAAGACGATATTCTAAAATTGCTATTCTTTTTTAGCCCTAAAGTTCGGCTAGCATCAGATCCCAATGAAACAACAGAATTCACTGTAACAGCTAAAGAATATGCTGAATTGACGGGCTTAAAGCCAAGCAGTGCTTATGTAGCCTTAAACCGAGTAGTAGATGCTCTCTACGACCACAGTGTAGTTTTTTATCATCCTGGAAAAGATCGAGAAATTCGAACAAGACTCATTAGTACATGCTCATACAAGGATGGATGTTTTTATATTTCTTTCACGCATTTTGCCCTATACATTATGTATGTTTTTAATAAACAAAATTCGTATACAAAATTTAAAGTTAAGTCGGCTGTTGCCTTACATGGTCACGGTTTAAAACTTTACCCATTCTTGGTACAAAATGAATTTCGTTCTAATTTCGATGTATCCATTAAAGAATTAAAAAGTGCTTTAGGTCTAGCAGAAAATTCATACCCAGAATATAGAGATTTCAAAAGTACTATTCTTAAACCTCATATTGATGACATTAACTCTAAAACAGAACTGACTATTGAGTTTAAAGCAGTCAAGAAAGAAGGACGCAAAGCTAGTCATGTTAATTTTATAGTTAGAAAAAAGAAAACTATTGGAGCTAATCAACAAAGTGAAACTGGTAGTAACCAAGAGCAAAATAAAATAACTGCAAAAATGGTTTATTTAACGATAATTCAAAGTGAAGAATTGAGCTTAAGATTCAAAGAATCTGGTGAGACTACAGACGAATTAGTAGAAAGAATAAAAACTGATTTTAAGAACAACGAAGGTAATAGATGGATTGAAAAATTAGCAGAATTCAATGTCGACCTTACTATTGAACAAAAAAATTGAAGAGCTACTCCCCTATCTAAAGAAAGTAGGCTTTAATACAAAATAAATTTCATGTTTAGGTAGAATGTTCAGATGAACATCCTTGTACACGCACTGAGGGATTCCATTGAACACAACAAAATTTAGCGTTATGGACGCTAGTAAAGCCTTTAAAAAATCACGTACAACAATATACGAAGCTATAAAAAATGGTGAATTATCAAGGGATCATGATGGTCTTATAGATCTATCTGAACTTATCAGAGTCTACGGAAATCCTTCAGGTGTTCAGTCCAGTACACGCACTGAACACGTACAGAAGGATGTACATGTACACGTCCAGTCAGAAGTCGAAACTGTATTAAAAGATCAAATTTCATTACTTAAAAATCAATTGGACTTAGCCAATCACAGAGAAAAGGCTTTGATGCAACACATAGAAGATTTGACTCATAGAATTGAGTTTAAAGGTCAGCTTGAACAACCAAAAACAGGGGTAGAAGAGCACAAAGTTGTTCCTCCAGTTGATTCTGAGATGATAGAGAATCCTAAACTAGAACCAGACCAGAAAGATGACGTCATAGCTATGCCTCCTAAGGAATCAGAGGTTATCGAGAATAAGCGTATTCCAGTCCCTGAACATATTGAGCCAGAACCAGAAAAAAGGGGCTTCTGGAGCCGTTTTTTCAAGCCCTATGGATGATAGGACTATTTAATCAGACTAATCAAAACCGTGGAACATTGTTTATTTATTGATCGTGGAACGTGAAAAATCATAAAAAAAGCCCAACTTGGGGAAGATGGGCTATAAACTTTGAAATAAGTATATGAATTTCAAAGTAAATTATAACACGTTTCGTATAAGGTGTATTATGTTAATTTTAGAAAATCTAAAATAATTATTGATAATTTTTTTTTGAAAATTTAACATACCTTCCGATTGGTATTTTAGGTATGATTACTTATGAACAGTGTGTTACTCGCTTATGTATTACTTGGATTTGCAATAGTTTCCGAAGTGATTGGAAGTAGTTTTTTAGTTAAATCGGAAGGGTTTACAAAACTTTTTCCAAGCGTGATGGTCTTTATTTTTTTTAGCACGGCATTTTATTTATTATCACAAGTTATTAAAACAATCCCTTTAGGTATCGCATACGCTATATGGGCTGGTGTTGGGATTGTTCTAACTGCTGTAGTTGGCTACTTTGTTTTTAAACAGACACTAGATAATCCTGCTTTAATTGGAATTGGTTTTATCGTATCTGGCGTAATAATTATTAATTTATTTTCGCAATCAGCAGGTCATTAAGTGAAAGAAATTCGGCAACAAAAGAAGCAACCAGAGGTTATTCGAAAGCGCATCCTTGAACAGGCAACTATTCTTGTTTCTCAAAAGGGTATTTCTGGTGTTTCTATTCAAAATATTGCTACAGCAGTAGGTATAACAAAAGGGGGGGTATTTCACCATTTCCCGAATAAAAAAAATTTGATAGAAGAAATGTTCAATCAAATAATTCTTGATTTAGATCAAACAGTTGAATACTTGATTAAACGCGATCCAACAGAATATGGTAAATTCACACGAGCTTATATTCATAGTTCTTTTATCCATCAAATAGATGGGGTGGTTTCTGCTTGGTCAGCGTTATCAATGACTATGATCACAGAGCCTACCTTTAATAAAATTTGGATGGAATGGCTAAAAAATAGATTATCTCAACATGCAGAAACGGATAGTCATCCTGATTTAGAGTTACTTCGTTTAGCAGCAGATGGGTTGTGGCTACAAAGTATTACCGGAGTCATTGATGATGAGCAATGTTCAAAATTAGAAGACGATCTGCTTAATCGAACCTATTTAACATAAAATCTCTTATTCGAAATTTGAACTGTAAGCCCCAGATAGAAAAATCCAGTGCATAGAACGGCACTGTTGCAAATAGGCTGACATGATAAGCTAAATATCTTATTTATTTCGAGATACAGCAGATGAATCCCTTCCACGGTCGGCACTTTCAAGGTGAAATCATTCTTTGGGCTGTTCGTTGGTATTGTAAATATGGCATCAGCTATCGTGAACTTCAGGAAATGCTGGCCGAACGTGGAGTGAATGTTGATCACACCACAATTTATCGCTGGGTTCAGCGTTATGCTCCAGAAATGGAAAAACGTTTACGTTGGTATTGGCGTAATCCTACAGATCGACATTTATGGCATCTGGATGAAACTTACGTAAAAGTGAATGGCAAATGGGCATATCTATACCGTGCAGTTGACCAACGTGGCCATACTCTTGATTTCTATCTTTCTGCTAGACGAAATACCCATTCAGCTTATTGTTTTCTTGGAAAAATTTTAAATAATGTGAAGAAGTGGCAAATTCCACAAGTGATCAACACGGATAAAGCACCCACATATGGACGTGCTTTATCACGGTTAAAACGGGAAGGTAAATGTCCACCAGACCTTGAGCACAGGCAGATTAAGTATAAAAATAACGTGATTGAATGTGATCATGGCAAGCTAAAGCGGATCATCAGGGCCACATTAGGATTCAAATCTATGAAGACGGCTTATGCCACAATTAAAGGTATTGAAGTCATGCGTGCACTACGTAAAGGACAAGCATCGTCATTTTATTATGGTCAGCCTCAGGGTGAAGTGTGTCTAATCAACAGGGTTTTCGGTCTCTAAGTACTTTTTAAAGGGAACATCATCGACTCAAATCTCTATTTGCAACAGTGCCCCATGAAGTGCCTGCCTGCGTCTGTTAGCCGAACGCCCCGCGCATGGCGCTCAAATAGCAGGACACCAAGGTTATCCTCCAGCGCTTTCACACGCGCGCTGACGCTCGACTAGCTGATACCAAGTGCCTTGGCCGCATGCCGAAAATTCAGATGCTCGGCGACGGCGATGAACTGAACAAGGGAAATGAGCGGTATCCTGCCAGACAGGATACCGACATTCACGAGGTTTCGATGGTTAGTGCGCCGCATCGGAGCGGGCCTGCTACCAGTCGTCGGTTAGACGACTGGCGACTTCTCGGTGGCAGCCCCACGGAGCCGAAGGAGCACCAGCCCCAACGAAACCAGTACCGCCATCGCCGTGGCGTAACAGATCACGGGCCACGCTGTGTCACCGTTTAAAAGTGCCACCGCCAATGTCCCGACAATGCTGACTATCAGGCTTTGAACGCAGAAGTAGAACGCGACCGCTGATCCCGCGATGTCGTCGAACTCTGCCAAAGCGCCGTTCGCGGTAACGGACACCGTGAAGACAATACCGACCGCGACAACCCACATCGGTAGGATGAAGGTGAGGAATGACGGCGAGCCGTAAAGTTCGCCGATCCCCAACAGGACCGCTCCGCAAACAAGCAACGCCATCCCACGCGCCACGCATCCTGCGATGCCCCATCTGGCGACAAAGGACTTCGCGAAACGGGTTGTCACGATCATTACAAGCGCGACAGTGGCGAAGGCAAAGCTGAATCCGATCTCGGAATATTCCGCTTGGCCTATGAGCACACGGGGAGCCGTCGAGAAGAAGACGAAGTAGGTGCCCATACCGGCGCTAAAGCCGACAGTGTAAACCCAAAAAGCCGGACTCGCGAAGATCGGCAAGACAGATCGGCGCGTCTTGACTTGATCCAGAGGGCGGGTTTCGTGCCACCTGAAACCCGCATTTAGGAGTGCGAGCATCGCCAGTATAGCCAAAGTAATGAATATCGCCTGCCATCCCAAGAACTCGCCGATCAATACTCCGGCGATAGGGCCGAGCGCAGGCACGAACGCCAGCATCGAACTGAAAAGGCCGTAGATGACGACACCCTCAGGACGGTTGGCATAAACGTCGCGAACCGTCGCGAACGTCGCCACCAGCATGGCCGACGCGCCCACTGCTTGAAGTAGACGGAAAGCGACAAAGGCCGGTGCAGTTGAAGACCAAGCTGCTCCCAGAGACGCAATGACGAAAGCCGTTGCGCCCGCAAGTAGAATTGGCCGTCGCCCGATTCTGTCTGAGAGCGGACCAAAAATCACCTGGCCCACGCCGAGCATCACCATATAGAGGCTCAACGTGAGTTGGATCATAGCGGGCGTCGTGTTCAGGATGCCGGGCATCGCTGGAACGACAGGGAGATAAATATCCATCGCCAGTGAAGCGAGGATGTCGAAAGGAGCCATCAGCAGCAGTGCTGCCGGCAGCGTATAGGCCCACGCGGGGCGTGTGGTGGTCATGACGAATCAACCCTCGATTAAGGAATACCGGGCGACGTCTGCTCGTCAGCAATCAGATGAGACTAGCCTTACAGAGCGCCGCAACAACAATACTGGTTGTTGCGGCTTACTTGTCTGCTGACTTGGAATTTCCCATCTGATTACTCCACGCTTACGAATATGAATTGCTACATTTTATCCGATTATCTTTTGCTTCGCAATGCGGCATGGGCGCACTCAGCGTTCCAGCCCCCTCTGCCGCCCTAAATGCTTGCTCCAATGCATCGAGCACCATATCTGTATTCATCCGTGTCGATACTTTCCATCCAACAATTGCTCGTGAGAACACATCAATAATAAATGCAGTATAAACCCAGCCTGAATTTGTTTGAATATACGTAAAGTCACTCACCCACAGTTGGTCAGGATGATCAGCAGTAAAATTACGTTTTACCAAGTCATCCGCTCGTTTTTGATCATCTCGGCTACGGGTGGTTTGTTTGTTCTTACCACGCCAAACACCTTTTATACCTAGCTTTTGCATTAATCGAGCAACAGTACAGCGCGCAATAATATAGCCTTCACGTTTCAGTTTTTGCCAGACTTTACGTACACCATACCGACCTGAACTTTCCTTCCAAATTCGTTTAATCTCCTCAGCATGATGCAAGTCATGTAAATCTCGCTTTGCTCGATGTTCTGGATTTTCACAGAGATCTAGAGTCCGGTAATAGGTTGAAGGTGCGATCGGTAAAATTCTACAAATCGCCTCGACTCCGTACAGCTCTTTATTATTATGGATAAAATCCACCATTATTTGTGTGGGCGGTCGAGCTCCGCCTGGGCGAAAAAAGCGGCTGCTTTACGTAGAATTTCATTGGCGCGTTGCAGTTCTTTATTTTCGCGTTCGAGTTGTTTGATACGTTCTTGGTCTGAAAGCTGCTGTACTTTAACTGGATTTTGTTTATCTAAATATTTTTGATACCAAACACGTAGTGTTTCAGGAGTACAACCCTTGCGCAGTATACTGCTCAGGGAGCAATAGCGGTGATCGCAGCCCAATTCGATGGATAATCTTTCTCGGATTCAATCAATAATTGAACCGCTCTTTCTCTGATTTCAGGGGTATATTTTACTTTTTTCATCGGGACATTCTCTCAGAAAGCTTGGTCTCCGACAAACCCGGTACGGTTCAAAAATCTTCCATTGATTTATTTATATCTGTTAAACCAGTCGCATTATGAAATGTAATATAAGTAGAAATTTCAGTATAAATGGTCATGATCTTTTCTAAATTTGAATATCTAAGCGTCTTCATTAATCAACCTTATTGATTATTAGTTTCTTCTTTTAAAGCTCTTTGTACTGTTGCTATCCCTACTTTAAACTTTTCTGCAACACCTCTAAATGTTGAATTTTCTTCAGCCATTGCTTTTCGTATTTCAACATAGTCAACCTTCCGCTTTCTTCCCTTATATAAGCCCTTCGCTTTGGCTTTTGCAATTCCTTCCTTTTGACGCTCACGGATCATGGAGCGTTCAAACTCTGCAAATGCAGCAAGCATCTGAAACATGAGTTTATTTATTGCCGATTGTGCTACATCATGACTGAAGGTCAAATTCTCTTTATGAAAAATAATGGTTATACCACGATCATTCAGACTATTCACAATTTCGGGCACTGTTGCAAATAGTCGGTGGTGATAAACTTATCATCCCCTTTTGCTGATGGAGCTGCACATGAACCCATTCAAAGGCCGGCATTTTCAGCGTGACATCATTCTGTGGGCCGTACGCTGGTACTGCAAATACGGCATCAGTTACCGTGAGCTGCAGGAGATGCTGGCTGAACGCGGAGTGAATGTCGATCACTCCACGATTTACCGCTGGGTTCAGCGTTATGCGCCTGAAATGGAAAAACGGCTGCGCTGGTACTGGCGTAACCCTTCCGATCTTTGCCCGTGGCACATGGATGAAACCTACGTGAAGGTCAATGGCCGCTGGGCGTATCTGTACCGGGCCGTCGACAGCCGGGGCCGCACTGTCGATTTTTATCTCTCCTCCCGTCGTAACAGCAAAGCTGCATACCGGTTTCTGGGTAAAATCCTCAACAACGTGAAGAAGTGGCAGATCCCGCGATTCATCAACACGGATAAAGCGCCCGCCTATGGTCGCGCGCTTGCTCTGCTCAAACGCGAAGGCCGGTGCCCGTCTGACGTTGAACACCGACAGATTAAGTACCGGAACAACGTGATTGAATGCGATCATGGCAAACTGAAACGGATAATCGGCGCCACGCTGGGATTTAAATCCATGAAGACGGCTTACGCCACCATCAAAGGTATTGAGGTGATGCGTGCACTACGCAAAGGCCAGGCCTCAGCATTTTATTATGGTGATCCCCTGGGCGAAATGCGCCTGGTAAGCAGAGTTTTTGAAATGTAAGGCCTTTGAATAAGACAAAAGGCTGCCTCATCGCTAACTTTGCAACAGTGCCAGTTTTATTACGAACGTGTTTTGGGTGGACAACGGAAAACATATTTCATCGAAAGACCAAAAAAAGAAAAAACACTTCCTGTTGTGATGAGTGAAGAAGAAACCATTCGGGTACTACGCGCTATTGAAAACGTGAAACACAAGGCTATTCTGATGACTATTTATTCGGCAGGTTTGCGCATTTCTGAATGTATAAACCTGAAAATAAAAGACATTGACTCCAAGCGCATGCAAATTCGTATAGAACAGTCAAAAGGAAAAAGAGATCGTTATACCATTTTATCTGAGAAAACATTAATTATTTTAAGAACATACTTTATGGAATATAAACCAAAAGATTATTTATTTGAAGGTCAAAAAGGTGGCGCATACTCAAGCCGAAGTATTCAAAACATTTTTAAAGCAGCTGTTTTAAAAGCAAAGATTCAAAAGGAAGTTACTGTACATACCTTACGACATAGCTTTGCAACGCATTTGCTTGAGAATGGTACGAGTTTACGTTATATTCAATCGTTGTTAGGTCATTCAAGCAGTAAAACAACTGAGGTTTATACACATATTACCACCAAGGGAATGGAACAATTAAAAAGTCCGATGGATTTGTTAGATATATAGAAAGGATTTGTATATTTGAGCAAAACTTAACAAAAAGCACTATGAATATAAATCCTTTTGAGAGAGTAGAAACGAACGGTAAACGGTTGAAAACGGATTTGTCACTGATAATGAAAGGTTTAGCAAAATAAGATATAGTGGATATATACGCCATTTGGCGTATAGCCACTTGTTATGTGCCATTTTTGAATGACAATGCGAATAGATACGGACAAACAAATGAATTTACTTAGTGATAAGAACGTTGCAATAATTGGTGGTGGACCCGTTGGACTGACTATGGCAAAATTATTACAGCAAAACGGCATAGACGTTTCAGTTTACGAAAGAGACAACGACCGAGAGGCAAGAATTTTTGGTGGAACCCTTGACCTACACAAAGGTTCAGGTCAGGAAGCAATGAAAAAAGCGGGATTGTTACAAACTTATTATGACTTAGCCTTACCAATGGGTGTAAATATTGCTGATGAAAAAGGCAATATTTTATCCACAAAAAATGTAAAGCCCGAAAATCGATTTGACAATCCTGAAATAAACAGAAATGACTTAAGGGCTATCTTGTTGAATAGTTTAGAAAACGACACGGTTATTTGGGATAGAAAACTTGTTATGCTTGAACCTGGTAAGAAGAAGTGGACACTAACTTTTGAGAATAAACCGAGTGAAACAGCAGATTTGGTTATTCTTGCCAATGGTGGAATGTCGAAAATAAGGAGCTTTGTTACCGACACGCAAGTTGAAGAAACCGGTACTTTCAACATCCAAGCTGATATTCTTCAACCGGAAATAAACTGTCCCGGATTTTTTCAGCTATGCAACGGCAACCGATTAATGGCGGGACATCAGGGCATTTTATTGTTTGCCAATCCCAATAATAATGGTGCATTGTATTTAGGAATTAGTTTTAAAACGCCCGATGAATGGAAAAATAAAATTCCCTTAGATTTTCAGGACAGAAACAGCGTTGCCGATTTTTTATTGAAAAGATTTTCCAAATGGAGTGAAGTTTACAAACAATTAATACGTTCGGTATCAACATTTCAATGCTTGCCCACAAGGAAATTTCCTTTGAACAATGATTGGAAAAGTAACCGTCCATTACCCATAACAATGATTGGCGATGCTGCTCATTTGATGTCGCCTTTTGCAGGACAGGGTGTAAATACGGGATTATTGGATGCTTTGATATTGTCTGAAAACCTTACAAACGGAGAATTTACAAGTATTGAAAATGCCATCGAAAACTACGAACAACAAATGTTTGTTTATGCAAAAGATACGCAGGACGAATCGACAGAAAACGAAACCGAAATGTTTAGTCCCAATTTTTCGTTTCAAAAATTATTGAATCTATAAACAGTAAGAAAAAACGGCTACTAACAAGCAGTTTTGCAATAGTGGGGCAGAAGTGCAAAATTGAACTTGTGTGCTTCTATCAACTTTTGTACATTAGCTGCCAGTTTAAGATGGGTGCATTTGAGTATGCCCAAAGGAGCCCGCAAGTATGCGCAGGACGAAGCCAGTAGCCGCGCCGATGGTGGCGCGGGTCTATCTGCGCGTCAGCACCGACGCGCAGGACTTGGAACGCCAAGAGGCGATCACTACGGCCGCGAAGGCCGCCGGCTACTACGTCGCCGGCATCTACCGTGAGAAGGCATCCGGCGCACGCGCCGACCGGCCTGAGCTGCTGCGCATGATCGGCGACCTACAGCCCGGCGAGGTGGTCATTGCCGAGAAGATCGACCGCATCAGCCGCCTACCTTTGCCCGAGGCCGAGCGCCTGGTGGCCTCGATACAGGCCAAAGGCGCACGCCTGGCCGTCCCTGGCGTGGTCGATCTATCCGACCTGGCGGCCGAGGCCCAGGGCGTCGCCAAGATCGTGCTGGAAGCCGTGCAGATCATGCTTTTTCGCCTGGCCTTGCAGATGGCCCGCGACGACTACGAGGACAGGCGCGAACGCCAGCGCCAAGGCATTGAGTTGGCCCGCCAGGCCGGGCGGTACAAGGGCCGCCGTGCTGATCCGAAGCGCCGCGCCCAAGTTGTCGCGCTGCGCAAGTCCGGCTACAGCATCAACAAGACCGCCGAGCTGGCCGGGTACAGTGCGGCCCAGGTGAAACGGATATGGGCCGAGGTCAGCCAGGCCGAAGCGAAGCAGCACGGCGCGTTCGTGGAGGACGCATTGACGGAAGCCGATGCCCTGGCCGCTGTCGGCCAGGATGAGCGCCAGGAGGAAAGGGCATGAAGAAGCCGAACCAAGACGACGAGCCGTTTTTCATCACCGAGGAGATTGCGGCCGAAATGATCGCCGGCGGCTATGAGTTCGAGCTGCCGCCCATTCCTTGCACCATCCGCCTACGCGACGTGCTGGAGCGCATGACCGATGCTGAGCTAGCATTGCAGCCGGGCGAGATCGCCGACCAGGAGCGTGAACGCTGCCGGCGCAAGCCGTGTTCAACCTCATGATCTGGTCATGGTATTTTTCATGGCACTGAGCCTGATAGTTCTTGCAAATTGTTGTCACTAAAGGGTTTTGTGTGCTTGTTTACAATCGAGTGGGAGTGACGGGCACTGGCTGGCAATGTCTAGCAACGGCAGGCATTTCGGCTGAGGGTAAAAGAACTTTCCGCTAAGCGATAGACTGTATGTAAACACAGTATTGCAAGGACGCGGAACATGCCTCATGTGGCGGCCAGGACGGCCAGCCGGGATCGGGATACTGGTCGTTACCAGAGCCACCGACCCGAGCAAACCCTTCTCTATCAGATCGTTGACGAGTATTACCCGGCATTCGCTGCGCTTATGGCAGAGCAGGGAAAGGAATTGCCGGGCTATGTGCAACGGGAATTTGAAGAATTTCTCCAATGCGGGCGGCTGGAGCATGGCTTTCTACGGGTTCGCTGCGAGTCTTGCCACGCCGAGCACCTGGTCGCTTTCAGCTGTAAGCGTCGCGGTTTCTGCCCGAGCTGTGGGGCGCGGCGGATGGCCGAAAGTGCCGCCTTGCTGGTTGATGAAGTACTGCCTGAACAACCCATGCGTCAGTGGGTGTTGAGCTTCCCGTTTCAGCTGCGTTTCCTGTTTGCCAGCCGGCCCGAGATCATGGGGTGGGTGCTGGGCATCGTTTACCGCGTCATTGCCACGCACCTGGTCAAGAAAGCGGGCCATACCCACCAAGTGGCCAAGACGGGCGCGGTCACCCTGATCCAGCGTTCTGGATCGGCGCTCAATCTGAATGTTCACTTCCACATGCTGTTTCTCGACGGTGTGTATGTCGAGCAATCCCACGGCTCAGCGCGTTTCCGCTGGGTCAAGGCGCCGACCAGCCCAGAGCTCACCCAGCTGACGCACACCATCGCCCACCGGGTGGGTCGCTATCTGGAACGGCAAGGCCTGCTGGAACGGGATGTCGAAAACAGCTATCTGGCCTCGGATGCGGTGGATGACGACCCGATGACACCCCTGCTGGGGCACTCGATCACTTACCGTATCGCTGTCGGTTCACAGGCGGGGCGAAAGGTGTTCACTTTGCAAACTCTGCCGACCAGTGGTGATCCGTTCGGTGACGGGATTGGCAAGGTAGCCGGGTCCAGCCTGCACGCCGGCGTGGCGGCCAGGGCCGATGAACGCAAGAAGCTCGAACGGCTGTGCCGGTACATCAGCCGCCCGGCGGTATCCGAGAAGCGGCTGTCGTTAACACGAGGCGGCAACGTGCGCTACCAGCTCAAGACGCCGTACCGGGACGGCACCACGCACGTCATTTTCGAACCATTGGATTTCATTGCAAGGCTGGCCGCCCTGGTACCGAAGCCCAGAGTCAACCTAACCCGCTTCCACGGGGTGTTCGCACCCAACAGTCGGCACCGGGCGTTGGTCACGCCGGCAAAACGGGGCAGGGGCAACAAGGTCAGGGTGGCTGATGAACCGGCAACACCAGCACAACGGCGAGCGTCGATGACATGGGCGCAACGGCTCAAGCGTGTTTTCAATATCGACATCGAGACCTGCAGCGGCTGCGGCGGCGCCATGAAAGTCATCGCCTGCATTGAAGACCCTATAGTGATCAAGCAGATCCTTGATCACCTGAAGCACAAAGCCGAAACCAGCGGGACCAGGGCGTTACCCGAAAGCCGGGCGCCACCGGCTGAGCTGCTCCTGGGTCTGTTTGACTGACGAGCCTGAAGGCCAACGATACCAATCAAAATGCTGCGTTCACAGCGCCGCGGCAGGGATCCGCCGTGCTGGTTGTCGGAAAAGGAGCCGCTAGTGGGAAAGAGGAGGGTAAATTTTCAGCGTTGCTGGCTCCCCGTCAGCCGGATTGGGTTGCATCGCAGGGGTGTCGAAAGAGTCAACTGCGGTCCAAAGCTGTTGGACTTGGGTGAAAAGGGCGTTTATTCTTCCTATACGTGAACCGCATCCTACGGAATGAGTAACCCTTGCCCTATTGTGAGTAGAACGTCGTATAATTCAAACGAAAGCAGTTAATAGGTATGAAATATCACAGCACAAAAGAGCGACAGGACATGTTTAGATGATGTTATTATAAAATAATAACATCATGGATGAATAAAAAATAATTTTCTATCTTTACAACTATGTTATACTTCTATGATAAGGCTATGATGGCAAAGCCTTGGTTTTCCTAATCAAATAGTCGCCGAGATGGCTTCAATGCGACAGTAGGTCTACTGTCTCACAATTAATTCATGTATCAGATTTTTGTTCCCTGATGGGAAGTGTTATCCATACGAAAAGAATATGGGTAAAGTGTTACACCTGTATATGACATTCAGAATGTCCTGTCGGGGGAACTGGTACCAATTTAATAAAAGAAAACAGTATAGAAATGACAATCGAAGATATGCAAACATTAGCCCTAGAGCATGGGCTGAGAATTTCGGAAGAGATGAGCGTCAATGAGATGGGCATCGACTTTAGAGTTGCCTTTGTAAAGGAAGTAAACGGTGAGAACTGGGTACTCCGTATACCTCGAAGAAGCGATATGCTTGAACAAATCGAAAATGAAAGTAGAATATTGGATTTAGCCAAAAGAAACCTGTCGATCAATGTCCCTGATTGGAAAATTGTATCGGAGCGCCTAATAGCCTACCCTTTACTGGAGGATGCGCCTGCTCTGACATTCGATGCGATAACACATGAGGTTTCTTGGAACATAGATCGCGATAGCATAGCTTATGTGGAGTCTCTGGCAAAATCATTGGCCGAATTACATCGTATTACAGCTGACGATGTGAGAAAGAGCAACTTGAAAATAATGACTCCAAGTGAATTGAGGACCGAAATAGCTGACCGTATCCACTTGGTGAAATCTGAGATAGGTATCAGCGAGCCGTTGGAAAACAGATACCGTAGATGGTTGGACAATGACCCTTTGTGGCCTGAATTCACTTGTTTCATCCATGGCGATCTCTATGCAGGGCATGTCTTAACCTCGAAGGAAGGTAAGACCTCTGGTATCATAGATTGGTCTACTGCGCATATGGGTGATCCTGCACTGGACTTTTCTGGTCACGTATCGGTTTTTGGAGAGGATAGCCTGAAGAGTTTGATAACGGAGTATGCTAAACAAGGCGGAACGATATGGGATAGGCTCTACGAACAATCTATAGAGAGGGCTGCTGCAGCTCCATTAGCATATGGCGCTTTTGCGGTAGAGTGCAACGACGATAATCATATCAATGCCGCCAGAGCAGCCTTAGGTATTGTTCAATAAAATGATGTGAGGATACTTTTTTAAATGCTAAAATAGGAGTTCGATTGGTGCCACTTAAGAGTATCATTGATTTCTATTTTAGCCAGTATCCTCCACTTTTAGGAGCTCCTCGAAACTCGATTTTATGATCATCTCTTAAGATTTTGAGCCACCGCTCTACTATCTTGACAGGAACTAATAGCTCGTTTACTAAAAATGGTGCACGCTTTCCTGGATTAGTTCTTATCTGATTAAATAGTAGATTTACTCCCTCACTTACTCCCTCATTAGATTCGAAAAGTAGCTTTGATGAGACAATAACTCGAAAACCGTGCTGGAAATTTTCAAAGACAGGGGGACGCAGACCATAGGATGCGAAGCCTTCTTGGATTCGTTTGATGCCTGACCCATATTTTTCAATAAAATGCGCTTCTTTGAACGTGGCAGATATCCTTTTATTGCGCGCCCATGGCGAGTAATCTTCACGAAGAAGCTGATCAATCGTTAAGTTATCAGCTAAACCACCTGGATTGAAAAACTCTATGGAATTGTAATACACCCTGATTATGGAATCGGCAAATTAATTTGGACTTGGGTGAAAAGGGCGTTTATTCTTCCTATTACGTTGTCGGCAGCGGGCCAAAAAGGAATACGTCCATGCCCATCGAGGTGAAACCGGCTGTGAGCGCGGGTTCAAGCATATAGCCCGACAGGCGCGTATCCTTGCCGATCACGACACGATGGCGGTGGTCACCGCGACGAAAGACACGGCCAGCCGCCATGCCGACGCGCAAGGCGGTTTCCGCCGTCATCGCGCCTTCGTTGGCTTTGCCACGAATACCGTCTGTGCCGAAATATTTGCGCACCATAAGGTCGATTATCCTGTCGTCGGGTCGCCCTCAAAGGGGACATGCCTGCTGAACCGCGAATATAGAGAAATATCCCGAATGTGCAGTTAACGAATTCTTGCGGTTTCTTTCAGCGCCGCCAATACCGCCAGCCCGTCGCGCAAGGGGCGCGGCTCGTGTGTGCGGATGAAGTCAGCTCCACCTGCGGCGGCGGCAAGCTCTGCAGCGAGTGTCGCGGCCCCGACATCCCCCGGACCACGGCCTGTGAGCGCGCGCAGAAAGGATTTGCGCGAAACAGACAGAAGCACCGGCAAATCGAAGCGCAGCCGCAATTCATCGAACCGCGCCAGCACCGAGAGCGAGGTTTCGGGAGCAGCCCCCAGAAAAAACCCCATGCCGGGATCAAGGACAAGGCGGTTGCGTTTGATACCGGCACCCGTCAGCGCCGCGATGCGCGCGTCAAAGAACGCCGCAATGTGATCCATGATGTCGCCAGCGGGTGCCTCGCGCCGATCTGCCTGCCCGTCTTGCACCGAATGCATAACGACGAGTTTGGCAGATGATTTCGCCAATTGCGGATAGAACGCAGCGTCTGGAAAACCGCGAATATCATTGAGATAGGCCACACCACGCGACAAGGCATAGGCTTGCGTCGCGGGTTGATAACTGTCGAGCGAGACGGGAATGCCATCTGCCTTGAGCGCGTCCAGCACCGGCGCGATACGCGCGATTTCTGTGTCGGACGAAACAGGCGCGGCGTCGGGATTGCTGGATGCCGGACCGAGGTCGATCACATCTGCCCCCTCGGCCATCAGCTTACGCGCCTGCGCAATGGCTGCGTCTGGCGCCAGATACCGGCCTCCATCGGAGAAACTGTCCGAGGTTATGTTGACGATGCCGAAAATGATGAGCGATTTATTCATGGGGGCTTCTATAATAATAATAATCGAGCATGAGTCTCATACGGATGCTCGGGTCGAAAGGGAATCCCCAGGCGAGTAACCTGTTTGCGGTGATCCATTAGCTGCAGGAGCAGAATAGCATACATCTGGAAGCAAAGCCAGGAAAGCGGCCTATGGAGCTGTGCGGCAGCGCTCAGTAGGCAATTTTTCAAAATATTGTTAAGCCTTTTCTGAGCATGGTATTTTTCATGGTATTACCAATTAGCAGGAAAATAAGCCATTGAATATAAAAGATAAAAATGTCTTGTTTACAATAGAGTGGGATATGTGGAGTCGATTAGTCCAATTTCTCGGTCAAAGCCCAAGGCCTTTTCGGCATTAACCAAGAGTCTGCTTAAGCACAATTTTCTGGTGGGTAATCATAACTTTTGCCTCATTTGTGATGGATTGATCTATCTTGATTCTACTGAATCGGATCATCGGATTGCCAAAGCCGTAGGTGGGCAAGGTGTTCTAGAGAATGGTCTGCTGGTTCATCCCATCTGTAATAGGATGAAATCAGATCTGAGCCTGGAAGAGATTAGAGCGGATTTGTTTGGTGAATTACTGTATTAATCAACAGAGCGATGAGCTCATTTTTGCAGAAGTATCAATGATTAATCACATGATTTAACTTTTGATACATTCAGCCAATATGGTTATTTTTAATTCAGTCCAGAATCACAACCAGAAACTAGCTGTAGTTTCTGAATGACCGTCAAGGTCCTTAGTTTCGCCCATAGATTCCCTCTGTGGGCTTTTTTTGATCAAAAATTGTATAGATGCTCTAAAATAAACCTTTTAGCATTTCATAAGCAATTAGGATTAAGGCTGAGACCATCAGCACAACAAAAATGAGTTCCACTCTAGTTAACAACTTAGTTCCATTTACTTTTCACTTAATTTATATAGCAGTTAACTCGTAGCATAAATGACATAACATGACATGGAAAATAATCAAAAAGACAGAATTTGGATTTTGATCAGATCTGCATGTTTACATGCTTCTACAGCAGCTTTGAATGTTTCACTTAACCTTTAAACTTTTCTTAAAACTAAATATATTTACATATACATTCTAAAATTTGATAGAATTTATTAAAACTTTAGATTCTAAGTGTAAATAATGAGAAGCGCTAATATTCGACGTGATGGCTACTTAAAATTTCTGAATACATGGCAAGACCGTGATGTCATTAAAGTGCTTTCGGGTGTACGTCGCTCTGGAAAATCCACCTTATTGGCGATGTTTCAACAAGACCTAAAAGCACAGGGCGTACAAGCCGAAAACATCATTGCCATCAACTTCGAATTTATGGAATTTGAAGAACTCACCGATTACCGTAAACTACATGATTATGTATTATCCAAAGTTGATAAAAGTAAAAAAAACTATGTTTTTTTAGATGAAATTCAACATGTTACAAATTTTGAGAAAGTAGTCGACTCTTTATATGTTCGGGATTATATCGATTTATATATTACAGGCTCAAATGCATTCTTTCTAAGTGGAGAACTTGCGACTTTACTTACAGGACGCTATATAGAGCAACATGTTTTACCCCTTTCATTCCAAGAATTTAAACAGTGGCATATTGAAAATAATCCGATCATCCAACAATTATCAAATCGTGATTTGTATGCCATGTATACGCGCAGTAGTTTCCCTTATACGCTTGCCATGACTAGCCAGCAGGAAACTTATGATTACTTGCAAGCGGTCTATGCCAGTGTAATGTTTAAAGATGTTATTCCACGTTTGAATACTGCCGATATTAACTCTCTCGAGCGTGTCACAAGATATTTGGCAAGCGTGACAGGCTCAGCTATTTCCATCAATAAAATTAAAAATACCTTTGTTTCAAGTGGGGTTAAAATTTCATTTGAAACAGTAAAACGCTATATTCAGGGCTTACAGGACAGTTTGTTATTTTATAGTGCCGCACAATTTAAAGTACGCGGGCGTGAGTTATTACAATCCTCTGAAAAATACTATTTAGTTGATGTCGGATTGCGCCGGATTATGTTGCCTGATGCTAATGCTGATCAAGGTCATATCTTAGAAAATGTGATTTATCTTGAGCTTGTCAGACGAGGTTATACGGTCTATGTAGGGCGGGTTGATGAATATGAAATTGATTTTGTTGCTGTCGATACTTTACAGAATTTAACTTATTATCAGGTGGCATTAGAAACGCTCAATGAGGAGACACTCAGCCGAGAGTTACGTCCATTACAGAAAATTTCTGATTCGTATCCCAAGTATTTGCTTACATTAGACACGATAGGGACTGAAGCGAATTATAATGGTATTGTAAAAATGAGTGCTCTCGATTGGTTGCTATCTGAAAATAAGTAAAGTTGAGGGTAGACATGGATACTATTATTTATTAATTAAAACTCAAAGACTTTTCAGCATTAACCAAGAGTGTGATCAAGCATAATTTCTGCTCCAATTGTGATGGATCGATTTACCTCGACTCGATTGAGTCAGACTATCATGATTGAGCCAGAGTCGCTTACTGAAAGTAGCGAGAATTGCGCTGGAGTTTCTGAAGGATATTAATTCCTTAGTTTGCCCATTCATCCATCTGGGCATTTTTTTTTTGATTAAAATACAATGCGGTTCTTGCTAAAAAATGACGGCACCCACCATAAAACACAATATTCCAAAAATAATCCAAGGCCATATCTTTGCCTTCGGTTGTTCTAAATTCTGAGGATTATATTCCGTGTGTTCTAGCGATGTCGGTTGTGGAACACGGGTCTTTTTAGAGTAAGGTTGGTGTTTAGAGTAAGATAGTCCCGTACCTGGAATGCCGACACTGGTTCGCGTACCTTTTTTCCCAATATTTAGAGAAGCACCAGGTTTGCCAATGCTGGCACTGCTGATGCCTTTATGGGTCAGATTAATTTTAAAACCCGGGAATAATTTAATACTTTTACGAAATCTAAAACCCATATTTCTCTCATTCTAAAACTTAGCTCAATTCACGCGCTATACCAGGATCCATGATCTGCTAGAGATCGTACTTTGACGGCTATCATCAGGATACTAGTATATTTTTTATCTGATGATTGCAATACTACCTTTAAATACCGTCAAAAATATTTACTGTATATTTGCTGTAGGGTAATCTTAAAGCTGCTATTTATTGACTGATTGGTATATGACGACAGATAAGCATGAAGTGCTTCTTCGAATGCGAGCCATCGAGTTGCTTGCTTACTGGGAAGGTCGTTTGGTTACCAATCGTTTGATGAGCTGGTTTGGGCTCAGTCGACAGCAGGCTTCTGCGGATATCAAGCGTTACAATACGCTGTATAACCCCGATGCCTTGATTCATGACCCCTCCGTCAAGGGTTATGTGCCTAAGGCCAGCTTCCAGCCTGTACTGACTACAGCGCATATCAATGAATATCTCAATATGCTCTCGGGCTTGGTCAGTGAATCGCATGCCCTTATTGCGATGCCAGAACCGAATCTTACAGCAGTTCAATTACCTGATCGCAGTGTACGTCCTGAAGTGATTCGGGAAGTTTTGCGTGCCTGCCGCAACCAAAGTACTTTAAAAATGATTTATGCCTCGATGCAGAATCCGCAGTGGCATGAACGCATCATTTCCCCACACACCCTGGTGTATACCGGTTTTCGCTGGCATGTCCGTGCCTATTGCCATCAGAGCAAGCAGTTTAAGGACTTTTTACTCTCCAGAATTGATCGCACACCTGTTGTGATGGCGATTGAGTCAGTAGGCCCTGCTCAGGATCAGCAATGGCATGAAGAAATTGTACTGACGCTGATCCCTAATCCAAAATTGAACTCATCACAACAAGCGCTGGTCGAAAAAGACTTCGGCATGCCTGATGGCAGATTACAGATTCCGGTGAAAAAAGCCCTGGCTCACTATACTTTGCAGCGATATCAGGCCGCGATCACGCTGGCTGAGGCGGATGATGCCTTGAAATATCCCTTGGTACTACAACGCTCAGATATCGAAAAGCTGTCGTCTTACCTGTTTGATCAGGCGTCATAGGAGATTGGCTATGTTAGAACAATTTCATTATGACAGTGACCTGATTGGCGGTTCCCTGATGGTGCGTGAAAGCCGGCTGATCGCGGATCTGTTATTACGAGAAGCGACTCCAGAACAATGGCATCAGGCCATTCAGATTGACAATATTCTGCAAAAAAGAACGCCTGCTTCAGCCCAACGTAACGCCACTGCCATTCGTAAGCGTCTTGAGCGCTTAGAGCCTGATTTCTGGAAAGCTTTGCGGGATGGGGATGATGAGCTGGCGACTCAGGTGGCTTTTTGTGGGGCACTGGAACGCAACCTGTTGCTGCTTGAGTTTATGGAAACGGTGATGAGGGATGCCTATATCTCCCAGGCGCAATACTTGGACAGTTATATCTGGTCAGATTTTTTGGATGAACGCTCACAACGTGATCCGGATATCTGTGATTGGAAAGAGTCCAGCAAGAAAAAAATGGGGCAGGTGGTGTTTCGCATGCTGGCAGAAGCCGGTTATTTAAAAAGTACCCGTAAGCTGGAGTTGCAGCGCGTGATCGTCAGAGCAGAGCTGCGTAGCCTGTTGGAAGAACATTATAAACAACGCATTAAAAGATCTATGGAAGTGTCGGTATGGACGCGTTAGTTGTAGAGGGGCAGCAATGAGTCAAACAATACATGAGCGTCTGAACCAGATTCCAGAGCGAATACTTTCAACCGAGTTTCTCACTGGACAAGGATTGGGCAATGAAATTGGCTTCTGGATTTTTGATTATGCACCTGAAGATGAGTTGAAGGTGCGCGAATATCTGCATTTTCTAGACGGGATGCTGGAGAAAAAACACAGTCAGCTGAAGGTGGTGAATATCAACCTGCTGCAAGCCGTGGTGGATTATCTGTCTGAGCGTAACTTCATCGATAAAGCCATTCAAATGCAAAAAGCCAAAGGCGATGAGGCGCTGCTCAAAGCGCTGAAAGGCCCACTGCATATGGATAAGTTCGCGCCCTATCTGGTGAGTAAATATGCCACCAATGCACAAGATATTGTGTTGATGACTGGGGTAGGGTCGGTTTGGCCACTGTTACGTGCCCATCACTTATTGAACAGTTTGCATTCGTTACTGGGGCATAAGCCAGTGGTGCTGTTTTACCCAGGTTATTACGACGGTCAAGCGATGAGTTTATTTGGAAAAATTCCAAGCAATAATTACTACAGAGCATTCAGATTAGTGCCTTAACACGGCAAATAGAAATAAGAATTCGGGGGAATGGATTGAGATGAACATTAAAGAACTTTTTTATAAGCCATTAGATCGTGCGATTAACGGGGTCGTAAAAGCAGACCAGAATGACAATACTACGGTTTATCAGGAACTCGATGAGTATGTGGTCACCAATGAACTGGAAAAGCATTTTCGGGACTTTTTCCAGTCTTATGGCACAGACCTGAGCGATCCTTCGATTGCCAACCGTGTCGGCGTATGGATTTCAGGCTTCTTTGGTTCAGGTAAATCACATTTCCTGAAAACCTTGTCGTATATTCTGGCCAATAAAGTGGTACGTGATGCGCAAGGTAACGAGCGTAGCGCCGCAGAATTCTTTGATGAAACTAAAATCCGCGATGCATTTATCCGTGCCGATATTGGCAAGGCCGTTAGCCATCATGCCGATGTCATCCTGTTTAACATTGACAGTAAAGCCAGTTCCAATGACGATGGCAATCCGATCCTGAATGTGTTTTTACGTGTGTTTAACGAGTATCAGGGTTTTAGTGCTGACCATCCACATATTGCCCATATGGAACGTCACCTGAGCCAGAAAGGGGTGTATGAACGCTTTAAACAGGCGTTTGAGGAATCCAGCGGCATGTCTTGGCTAGAAGAACGTGACGGATATCAGTTCTATCAGGATGATGTCGAAACTGCGATTTCTCAGGCACTGAATCTATCAGCAGAAGCTGCACACAAGTGGTTTGAGGATTCTGAGCAGACCTTTAGTGTTTCGGTTGAAAACTTCTGTCAGTGGGTGAAAGAATACCTGGACAGCAAAGGACCCCAGCAACGCATGTTGTTCTTGGTCGATGAAGTGGGGCAGTTTATTGGCAGCGATACCCGCTTGATGCTGACATTGCAAACCATTACTGAAAACCTGGGTACGATCTGTAAAGGCCGCGCTTGGATTATCGTCACCTCACAGGCAGACATCGATGCTGTTTTAGGTGAGATGTCTTCTTCCAAAGCCAATGACTTCTCCAAGATTGCTGGTCGTTTTAAAACCCGGTTATCACTGTCCAGTTCCAATACCGATGAAGTCATCCAGAAACGTTTATTACGTAAAACCCCAGAAGCAGAAGCATTGCTCAGATCAGTGTTTGAGCAAAAGGGCGATATCTTAAAAAATCAGATTACCTTTGACCGTTCAGGCCCAACCCTAAAGAACTATGAGGGGCCAGACAGCTTTATCCATAACTATCCTTTTGCGCCGTACCATTTTCAGCTGGTACAAAAAGTATTTGAAGAAATCCGTAAGGTCGGTGCGACCGGTGCACACCTGGCCTATGGTGAACGGTCCATGTTGGATGCGTTCCAGATGGCCGCGAATGCGATTGCTACAGATGAAGTCGGTGCCCTGGTTCCTTTCCACCGCTTCTATACTTCAGTGGAAGGATTTCTGGATACAGCAGTGAAGCGTACCATCGACCAGGCAGGGCAGAATAAGACCCTGGATGGTTTTGATGTGCAGATGCTGCGTACCCTGTTCATGATCCGCTATGTCGATATCATCAAAGGTACGCTGGATAACCTGGTGACTTTGTCGATTGAGAAAATTGATGAAGATAAGCTGGCATTGCGCAAGCGGATTGAAGAGAGCCTGCAGCGTCTGGAAAAAGAGAGCCTGATTACTAGGAATGGTGATGAGTTCCTGTTCCTAACCAATGAAGAGCGGGATATTACCCGAAAAATTAAAGCCACAGACTTAGCGGCTTCAGAAGAAAATAAAGAGTTAGCCAACCTGATCTTTAAAGATTTACTGCGCGATCAGAACAAATACCGCCATCAAGCCAACAAGATGGACTATCAGATTGGTCGTTTTCTGGATGGTCATAGCCTGGATGGCAAGTATGAGAGCGATTTGAAAGTTGAAATCATTTCTCCGCTGGATACGGAATACAACCTCTATACTGAAGCTTACTGTATTGGTAAAAGTACTCAGGCCGAAGGACAAGTCCTGTTTAAACTGGCAGACGATAAACAGTTCTTTAATGAACTGCGCACCTGGCTGAAAACCAATAAATTTATTCGGTTAAATGATGATGGCACTCAGTCCGATATCACCCGTATCCTGGCAGACCGTGGCCGTGAGAACCAGGAGCGTAAAAAACGCCTGCGTGTCCGGGTCGAAGAAATGTTGCTGGACGCGGAAAGTTATGCCTTGGGTCAACATCTACAACTTTCATCTTCAAGTCCAACCACCAAGCTGGATGAGGCTTGTCGTTATTTGCTGGAAAACACTTATACCAAACTGAGCTATCTGCAGGTCTATCAGCAGGATGCCTGGCGTGAACTGAACGCCGTCTTGACTGTGGATGATATGGCGCAGCTCGGATTGTCTCTGGATGGCGGTCAGAGCAATCCCAAAGCCCTACAGGAAGTGGAGCAGTACATTGCACTACGGGCCACCGGTACAGAGCGTATTCTGGTGTCAGATGTGGTGGATCGTTTTGCCAAACGTCCTTATGGCTGGCCAGATGCCGAGATTTTACTGTTGGTGGGTCAGCTGGCTGCGATGGGGCGGATTTCACTACAGTTAAATGGCGGCAGCTTACAGTTAAAAGATGCCTTTGAGCCTTTACAAAACAGCCGCCGTCGCCGTGATGTGTCGATCATTAAAAAACGCCAGACTGATGATCAGGTATTGAAACAGGCACGCCAACTCACCCAAGAACTGTTCTCGGCGATGGGACCAGCGACTGAGAAAGAGCTATTTGAATTCTATTTGCAGCATCTTAAGACTTGGTTAGCCAACTTTAAGTCGTATAAGAGTAAAACTGATGTTGGGCAGTTCCCGGGTAAGAAAGTGATTGAAAAGTCTATTCTGACTTTGGAACGTCTGCTGGCGAATAGCGACAGCTTCGATTTCTTTAAGGCCGTGGTCGAGAACAAGGACGACTATCTGGATCTGGAAGAAGATTATCGTGATATTCATGAATTCTTCAGCAACCAGATGCCAAGCTGGCAACAACTGCAACAGGCCTTACGTCATTTTGAGAAAAACAAACAGGCGCTGGGCAGTGATGAGGTGGCAAAAAAAGCCCTCTCTGAATTACATCGCATTTCCACCCTTGAATCGCCCTATGGTCTGTTAAATAAAGTGGCTGATTTGGTTCGTACAGTGGAAAGCGTCAATGAGCAATTGTTGACTGAGAAGCGCAATCAGGCGATAGAACACATTGATGACAAGATCAAACAGTTAGAAGCCGAGATTAAAAACAGTGGTATTGCCACCGCTGAGCTGAGTAACAAGCTATTACGCCCACTACAACTGCTGAAAACGGATATTGAAGTGGAAACTAGCCTGTCCACCATCTATATGTTGCAAACTCAAACCAGCGTCGAGCGTTTTGATGAAGCCTTGTATGAGTTGGAAAGCGAAGTTCAGGCGGAAATCCAGCG
This sequence comes from Acinetobacter sp. YH16040_T, assembly GCF_024605785.1. NCBI lineage: Bacteria > Pseudomonadati > Pseudomonadota > Gammaproteobacteria > Moraxellales > Moraxellaceae > Acinetobacter > Acinetobacter sp. YH16040_T. The sequence continues at coordinate 68,778 of NZ_CP094542.1, forward strand.
TCAGGCCAAAGCGGCACAACTGGCTCAGAGCAAAGCCGAGAGTGTGGCGAGTTCAGCAACTACAGCCAGCCCAGTTACATCAACACCTGCTGCGAGTCCGGTACAGTCTGTGACAGCCGTAGTGCCACCGAAACCTGTTGTCGAAGTTGATGTCGCCAGCATTTACAGCAAAAGCTCAAGTAGTGTCTATCTGGAAACAGAAGAATCAGTGGATCAGTTTGTAGACGCACTCAAAGCTGAACTGAAAAAAATCGTGAGTGATAAAAAGCGTGTGCGTATCCGCTAACTCGGGTTAGGGATATCGGCATCAGTCATTAATTAAAGGTTTAAAGATGAATACCAGTAATATTAAAAAATACGCACCGCAAGCACGAAATGATTTTATCGCAGCGATGCGCAAGCAAGCCGCTAAATATGGCATCACCGCAGACCGCATTTTACCGGCAGAACAGAAAGGGGACTTGCTGCTGATTGGCGATCAGGTTTTTCCGCTATCAGTCATGAAACCACGTGAGAAGCTGATCAAGCGCATTCAAACCAGCAGTTTTGAGCAGACGATTGATTATATCGCTTATAGCTGGTTTAACCGTCTCTGTGCCATTCGCTACATGGAATGCAAAGGCTTACTGGATCATGGTCGCCGTGTGCTGAGCAGTGCCGATGGTAGTGCAGGCTTGCCGCAGATTCTGGAAGAATGTCTGGACATTGAGCTACCGGGTTTAGATGCCAGCCGTGTGGCTGAACTCAAGCTGGATGGCAATAAAGACGAAGAACTCTATCGTGAATTGTTACTGGCGCAGTGTCATGCGTTGAATCAGGTGATGCCACTCCTGTTCGAACAGGTGTCTGATGAGTCAGAACTGTTATTACCGGATAACCTGACCAAAACCGATTCGTTGATCCGTGATCTGGTCAGCAGTATTCCAGAAGAAGACTGGTCGGATGTGCAGATTATTGGCTGGCTGTATCAGTTCTATATTTCTGAAAAGAAAGACCAGGTGATTGGTAAAGTTGTCAAAAGTGAAGATATCCCTGCCGCGACACAATTATTCACCCCAAACTGGATTGTGAAATACCTGGTACAGAACAGTGTTGGTCGTCTATGGATGATGGCACAGCCAGAAAGTATGCTTGCCAGTGGGTGGGAATACTATATTCAGCCGGCTGAGCAAAGCGATGAAGTCAATGCACAGTTAAAACAGCTGATTGATGTACGGATCAGTGAAGATGGCGATAGCTTAAACCCTGAAAGCATTACGGTACTGGATCCGGCCTGTGGTTCGGGGCATATTCTGGTGGAAGCCTACGATTGCTTAAAAGCGATTTATTTGGAACGTGGTTACCGCAGTCGTGATATTCCACGTTTGATTCTGGAAAACAACCTGTACGGGATTGATATTGATACCCGTGCCGCGCAGTTAGCCAGTTTTGCGCTATTGATGAAAGCGCGTGAGGATGACCGCCGTTTATTTAGCAATCCACCGAAGCTGAATATTATTGCGCTACAAGACAGTCAGGATTTAGATGCAGATCAAATCTGGAAAGATCTCAACTTAAACCAAGCATGGCAAAAAGGCAGTCATGTCGATCTGTTTGGCAATGATCAAAAGGATTTAAGCAGTCCTGAAAATGACGAACGTTTTAAGCTGATTCAGGAAGTTTTAGCTAAGTTTAAAGAAGCCTCAACTTTTGGTTCTTTAATTTGTATGGATAGCCCAGAACAAGATTTTATCGATTTGCAAAATACCTTAGAAGGCTTGGTTATTGAGGGCGATACCTTACAGAAAGCCGCTGCTAAAAAATTATTGCCTTTGGTTATACAAGCAAAACTTTTAGCGAAAAAATATGATGCTGTAATCGCTAACCCGCCGTATATGGGTGCGAATACAATTACAAACTTAAAAGAATTCGCTAAAGATTACTATCCTGATAGTAAATCAGACCTCTTTGCCATGTTTATAGAACGTGGTTTCGATTTTTGTAAAGAATCTGGTGCTAGTAGTATGGTAACAATGCAGGGATGGATGTTTTTAACATCATATCAAAACATGCGGGAAAAATTACTTCTAAATCATTCAATTTGGACTATGGCTCATTTGGGAGCCCGAGCTTTTCCAGAGATATCAGGCGAAGTTGTACAGACTGTAGCATTCGTAGGTCAAAAAAAACATATAGGGGGTGTAAAGCCGGCTTTCTTCAGATTAGTAGATAAAAATCATGAGGAAAAACAATACCTATTAAAAAATAATTTAAATCGCTTTGATACAACCATTCAAGAAGATTTCCAAAAAATACCATGTAGTCCTATAGCATATTGGGTAGGTAATTCTATACGTGATAATTTTGAGAAAATGCCAGCATTAGCGGATATAGCTAATGCTAAAAGTGGACTAACAAGCGGAGATAAACCTAGGTTTGTAAGAGAGTGGTATGAAGTCAATCATACTAAGATCAATTTTGTAGCCAAAAATAATCAAATTAATTTAAATAAATGGTTCCCACATAATGATGGTGGTACTGCAAGAAAATGGTATGGAAACAGAAATCATATTATTAATTGGGAAAAAAATGGATTTGCAATTAAACAGCAGCGTAATTCTACCATTCGAAATCCATCATATTATTTTAAAGCTGGCGTAACCTGGACAGATATTTCGAGTTCTTTTTTTTGTGCAAGATTAGTAGATGAAGGCTTTATATTTGAAAATACAGGTTCTATGGTTTTTTCAAATAATTTAATAACAACATTAGGTTTATTAAATTCAAAAGTTGTTTTCTACTATATGAATCTTATGAATCCTACCTTACATTTTGGAGTTGGCGAAATAAATAAACTTCCATTTGATGTACAAGCAGCTAATGAAGAAAATATTAAGGTTTGTGTTCAATTATCTAAATATGATTGGGACTCCTACGAAACCTCATGGGACTTTACCCAAAACCCCATTATTCGTAGCCAACAGCCAAACTTAGAACTAGCGTTTAACACATGGCAACAGCAAAATACTGACGCCGTGGCTGAAATGAAACGCTTGGAAGAAGAAAACAATAAGCTGTTTATTGATGCTTATGGTTTACAGGATGAACTTACACCAGACGTACCAGATGAACAGATCACTTTAACTCGTGCCGACCGTGAAAAAGACAGCCAGCGTTTAGTCTCTTATGCACTTGGCTGCATGATGGGGCGTTATAGTCTGGATGAACCAGGTCTGATCTATGCCCATGCAGGTAATCAAGACTTTGATGCTAGCCGTTATCAAACATTCCCGGCAGATGCTGACGGTATTATTCCATTGACCGAAATGCACTGGTTTGAAGATGATGCAACGCACCGTATTCGAGAGTTCTTAACTGCCGTTTGGGGGAAAGAGACACTGGATGCCAATATGCAGTGGCTCGCAGAAAGCTTAGATAAAAAAGCCAGTGAAACGGCTGAAGACACCATTCGCCGTTACCTCGCCAGCAAGTTCTATAAAGATCACATGCAGACCTATAAAAAGCGCCCGATCTACTGGCTATTCAGCAGTGGTAAACAGGGGGCTTTCCAGGCGTTGGTGTATTTGCATCGTTATAACGAAAGCACCTTGGCGCGTATGCGTACCGAATATGTTATGCCACTGATTTCCAAAATGTCCGCCTATGCTAATTCTCTGGAAACAGCAAAAGAAAGCAGTGACTCTGCGGCTGAAATCAAACGCATCGAGAAAAAACTGCAAGACTTGCATAAGCAACAGGCTGAACTCAGTACTTTTGAAGAAAAGCTGCGTCATTATGCCGATCAGCGTATTACGTTAGATCTGGATGATGGGGTGAAAGTCAATTATGGCAAGTTTGGGGACTTGTTGGCTGAAGTCAAAGCGATTACGGGGGAGAAATGATGAATGCTTTTTCTCCGGTACTAGACCTTGATGAGGTCGTTGCATGAATTTAAGTCAACTACAACAAGGTCTGGAACAAGCCTTTTATATTGAACAGCACCGGATTGTCTTCTGGTACGATGCGGAACAGTCCTTTAGCGAAGAAGTAAAGGCGTTAAAACTGAATGATGTTCATATTCTGAATATGGCAGAAGAATCCAGCCTTGCGATTAAGCTTAAACTGGAACTTGAGGATCAGCAGGGCAAATACTTGCTGTATTTTCCAAGTCCTGAGCCTGAAACTGAAAAAGACTGGTTACTGGACATCAAGCTCTATTCACGCATCTTCTATGCCGATCGTTTCTCGATTATTTTCAATGAGCTTGGGCTACAGCAACAAAGTTTAAGAGAACATCTGGCCAAACGTGAAGAGTTCCTCAAAGCCAAAGCCCGTCTGAGCGCATTAAAACGTTATACCCAGCCTGATGCAGATGAACAGAATCTGGATATGGCCATGATTGCAGCTGTGGTCAAGGCCGACAGTGCCGAACTCATGCATATCGTTCTGGCACTGGCAGATGAAATGGTACAGCAGAACCTGGCTCTGGAAGTCAATCCAGACTCCTTTGCTGAACTGGAAAAATTCCAACTGGTGCCAGCTTTGGTCACCGCATTACAGGCGGAAATTGGTTATCCAGCATCGGTTGAAGAATTGAATGGGGAAGCACCATTCAAGCTCGGTACGTTCTTTATCCGTTTGATGACTACAGGTTTCTGTGAAAGCCTGGGCGATATACCGCTATGGGCTCAAGAACTGGTGATGTCATCTGTCAGCTCCCGTGCAACAGCCAGAGCCTTTTTGTCGCGCTGGAGAGACAGCTCCAAATACTACCCAACCTTCGATACACTCTCCCAGACCGTGGCCAATGCACTGCGGATCCAAGAAAAGGTCGGGGCTTTTGATCTGGAGCAGCTGCTGGATGTCATGACCTTTGAAGTGATTGAACAAAAGATCATTGTTGATTTGGCCAGTCATATCCCCGCAGTAGCCAAAGCTGAACTGGAACATTTCAGAACGATTATTTCTACCCGTCTGGATGGCTATTGGGCTTCCAAACATAAGGACGATGCAACCCGCCGTAAATATCGCACTGTCTATACAGCGTTGCAGTCAGCGATTGAGCTGTTCAGCCTGCGACTGCAGTTTGATTCTGGGTTCTATTTCGACTCCAGTGAAGCCTTGTATACAGCCTACGAGCAGGAGTTGTATCGCTTTGATATGGCCTATCGCCACTACAGTGCTGCTTCTCAACGCGCTCATGTCGATATCCTGAAAAAACTCGATGAAGAAGTCGAAAATTGCTATTCCTACTGGTTTATTGACCACTTGGCACGCAACTGGGGCGAGCGTGTAGAAGCTGAGCAACGCTTGAATGTTTGGAAAATGACGGATATCCCAAATCAGCAGAATTTCTATGATACGCATGTCAGACCCTTGCTGAATTCTGCAACGAAACGCCGTATTGTGGTGATCATCAGTGATGCTTTTCGCTATGAAGCTGCGGTAGAGCTGCGTGATCGTATCAATGAAAAGCGTTATTCTGAAGCGACATTGTCTTCACAGCTGGGCGTTGTCCCAAGTTACACCACACTTGGCATGGCCTCGTTGTTGCCGCATCAGACTTTGGAGTACAAAGAGGCCGCAGGTGATGATGTTTTAGTAGATGGGCAGTCCAGCAAAGGGACTGCAGCACGATCCAAAATTCTGGCTGCCTATAATGGATTGGCGGTTACCGCTGAAACGGTAAAAGGTTGGTCGCGTGATGAAGGCCGTGAAGCACTTAAAGACCATGATTTGATTTACGTTTATCACAACGTGATTGATGCTCGGGGAGACAGTGCCTCTACAGAATCAGAAACCTTTATGGCGGTAGAACATGCTATTGAAGAGCTGACCGAACTCAGCCGCAAAATCTTAATGCACTTCAATATTTCTACCCTGTTGATTACAGCCGACCATGGCTTCCTGTTCCAGCAAAGTAAACTGGAATCTGCGGATCGTTCAAGCTTGACTGAAAAACCTGCCAATACATTGAAGAGCAAAAAACGCTATGTGATTGGGCATGGTTTACCAGAGAGCAAGGAAGCCTGGAAAGGCTCAACCCAAGCTACGGCAGGCACATTATCTGCGACTGATTTCTGGATTCCAAAAGGGGCGAACCGTTTCCATTTCGTAGGAGGCTCACGTTTCGTGCATGGCGGCATCATGCCTCAGGAAATTGTGGTACCGGTACTGATGGTAAAACAGCTACGTGGTGAAAAGGCTGGACAGCGGACCAAGCGTAAAGTTGAGGTCATTTCTACCAAATCCACGCTGAAGATGGTCAATAACATCCAGAAGTTTGATTTGATGCAAACCGAAGCTGTCAGTGAGCTGGTCATGCCAGTGACTTTATCCATTGCCATTTATGATGGGGATCTTAAAGTTTCCAGTGAAGAAACTTTGACTTTTGATAGCACTACCGACTCTGTTGCCGATCGGGTCAAACAGGTCAGACTGTCATTGTCTGGCACTGATTTTGACCGTAAGAAAGATTACTTCCTGGTACTGAAAGACAAAGACCTGAATATCGAGATGCAACGCTATAAGGTCACCATTGATTTGGCATTTACCGATGACTTCTTCTAATAACGAATTAACGATAGAGCGTAGCCTACATGGAATCTGCTAACGATAAAGAACTGGATCAGCTGCTGAATGAACACTTTGCTGGGCGGGTGGTACGTAAGGATCTAACTAAACTGATCAAAGAAGGGGCCAATGTCCCTGTCTATGTACTCGAATACCTGCTGGGGATGTACTGTGCCTCGGATGATCCAGAGATCATTGAACAGGGACTACGTAACGTAAAGACCGTACTGGCTGAGAACTACGTCCGACCGGATGAAGCCGAGAAGGTGAAATCCCTGGTCCGTGAACGGGGCAGTTATAAGGTCATTGATCGGGTGACTGTAAAGCTGAATGAGCGTAAAGACAAATACGAAGCATCATTTAGTAATCTTGGCATCAAAGATGCCGAAATCTCGGCAGGCATCGTCAAAGAGTATGAAAAATTACTTGTTGGTGGTATCTGGGTCATTGCTACGCTCAGTTATTATTTTGAAGAAGGACAGACTAGTTCTCCATTTGGCGTGAGCTTACTCAAGCCGATTCAAATGCCGAATATGAATATGGATGAACTTTTCAGTGGCAGAGCAGCATTAAGCACTGATCAGTGGCGCGAGAGTTTAATCCGTTCGATCGGCATGGAACCGGCTTCGTTAAAAGAGGATGTGCAATGGCACCTATTAGCGCGTATGGTTCCGTTCGTTGAAAATAACTATAACGTTTGTGAACTGGGACCACGCGGTACCGGGAAAAGCCATATTTACAAAGAGTGTTCACCGAATAGTATTTTAGTCTCCGGTGGACAAACGACTGTCGCCAACCTGTTCTATAACATGAGTAGCCGCCGTATTGGTCTGGTGGGCTTATGGGATGTGGTAGCTTTTGATGAAGTTGCTGGTATTTCCTTTAAGGACAAAGATGGCGTACAGATCATGAAAGACTACATGGCCTCAGGATCTTTTGCCCGTGGTCGTGAACAGATGGAAGCCTCAGCTTCGATGGTTTTTGTGGGTAATATTAACCAAAGTGTTGAATCCTTGGTGAAGACTAGCCACTTATTGGCTCCTTTTCCTGAAGCCATGATCGATTCAGCATTCTTTGATCGCTTTCATGCCTATATCCCGGGTTGGGAAATTCCGAAAATGCGCCCGGAATTCTTTACCAACCGTTATGGCTTGATCGTTGATTATCTGGCTGAGTTCTTCCGGGAAATGCGTAAGCGTAGTTTTGCGGATGCCATTGAGAAGTACTTTAAGCTAGGGAATAACCTGAATCAGCGTGATGTGATTGCCGTTCGCAAGACGGTTTCTGGATTGATGAAGCTGCTCTACCCACATGGTCAATTTAACAAAGAAGATGTACGGCAATGCCTGGAATATGCGCTGCAGGTGCGCCGTCGGGTCAAAGAACAGCTGAAAAAAATTGGGGGGATGGAATTCTATGATGTGCATTTTAGCTATATCGACAATGACACCCTAGAAGAGCATTTTGTTTCGGTAAAAGAGCAGGGTGGAGGTGGACTTATTCCCGAAGGTCCTGCTAAACCAGGCTTCCTGTATACCATTGGCCTCAGTAATAAGGGCATGCCAGGCTTATACCGCTTAGAACTTCAAGTCACTAAAGGTTCAGGAAAATTGGCGACATCTGGCTTATGGAATTCAAGTAGTGCCAAAGAACAGGTCAAGATTGCTTTTGATTACTTCAAGGCCAATGCATCCCGGATCTCGGGGGGCAGTAAGGTGCTGGAACATGATTTCCACTTACATGTGGTGGAATTACAGAATACCGGCCCGCTCAGCCATCTTGCTCTGCCAAGTTTAGTGGCTTTCGCTTCTGGCCTCTTAGGACGATCGGTACAAAGTCAGATGGTGGTACTGGGTGATATGAGCTTGGGTGGTTCAGTGACACCGGTGGAAAGTATTGCCGAATGTCTGCAAGTTGCTTTTGATGCGGGTGCCAAGAAGGTTGCTTTACCAATGAGTAGTGCGGCAGATATCCCAACGATTCCTGTGGAACTGTTTACCAAGTTCCAGACCAGCTTTTATGCAGATCCGGTGGATGCGGTGTTTAAAGGGTTAGGGGTGGATTAATTTCATATCTGTCTGGAAGAGTTACAGTAGATTGTTTTAAATTCAGTTTCTCAAGTTAAACACCATGTTGTAAAAGCATAATACTGCCTCTTTTAAAGAGCTAGTATTTTAGGGGGGATTACCCTTCATTTTTTTTTGATCAGATATCTGTTGTACTTTGACAGGATTTTGTTGATCTAAATATTTTTGATACCAAACACGCAATGTTTCAGGAGTACAACCGATTTTAGGATCAATAGCTGTGATTGCTGCCCAAGTAGAAGGATAATCTTTTTCAGATTCAATCAATAATTGAACCGCTCTTTCTCTGATTTCAGGGGGCAATTTTACTTTGCCATTTGTAAGGTAAAAGGGGTCAATTTTAGAATGCCGTTGACAATGTATCGCCTTTTGAGTTTGAAGCAATGTACAATGATAAGATTAACCCGTTAGGTCAGGTGGCCTAACTTAAATAAAAAGTCTCCGACAAACCCGGTACGGTTCACTATCTATTGTTATTCTTACCTGAAATTGATGTGAGCTTATAGAGACAAGGTAAATTTGCAAAAGTGCCGGCTATTCAGTGTTCATTGAATGTTTAATTTAATTTATTAAGCTTGACCTTGGAGTGGCTCTAAGCCTTATACTTGGTACAAATTTTTCGATTGTTATGATGATGCGTTCTACTACATGGATTACAGTCTTGGTTGGATTGTTCATGTTCCAAAGCTTTTGGAATGTGGCGGCGGCCTTTTGTGTCCATGAACAACAGCCTCAATCACAGCAGAGTTATCATTTTGGTCATCACCAAAATACCTTGTGTGCCAGCGATAGTCGTCAACACGATCATAATGGACAGTCAGAAAACATAAAAACATTCAGTAGCGATTTAGAAATCGGTGAAGATCATCAAGATCATCTACCATCGATGACGCATTTGATTGTACAAAATGAAAAAGTAGATGTGTTTCATCCAAGCTCTGAAGTTAAAGTGAATCCACAATTTCATTGGAAAAACAGCTATCAGGCTCCTGACCTGTTTCAACAAAGCCCACCTCCCGAATTTTCCCCGCTCATGGTGGGGTAGCCTAAAACATTCCCACCACTTTTATTATTTAAATAAGTGGGAAAAATCATGTCTTCACAATCAATTATACTCTTGCGTCATAGCTTGGTTGCTTGTATATGTGCAGCGGCTATGCAATATAGCTATGCTGAAAACGTTACCAGCTTTGAATCCGCTTTAGCAAAAGTACAAAGTTACCAGACTCAAGACAAGCTGTGGCAACAAGTTCAGCAAATATCTGAATTGAATATTCAGCAAAGTCGGTTATGGCAGAATCCAAGTATAAGTTTAGAACAGTCTGGCTTTGGCTCAGGTCAAGAACAGGAATTCAATGTTGGCGTTAGTCAACCTCTAGATCTATTTGGTCAGCGTAAGCTGAACCGGGTGATTGCCAATACCTCGAATCAACAAATCCAATTGCAACAGCAATTATGGAAGGCACAAAGCCAACTGATTGTTAAATTTGCATGGTCGCAATTTGCACTTGCTGAGGTTGAGCAGTCTGCTTATTCAGTACAGTTAAAAACAAGTAAAGCCAATCTGGACAGTGCCCAGAAACGCTATCAGGCAGGCAGTATTGCCCTGGTTGATTTTGAGCGTACCCAAATTGAAGCGCTAGAAATCCAACGACTTTATCAGCAAGCGATGCTGAATAAACAAGCTGCCGGTCGTCAGCTGTCTAATTTGTGGGGGGGAGAAACATCTTCACATCTTCAATTGAATAAAACCGCTATCCCTTGGCCAGAGCAAAGTCTCCAAACTGTGCAACGGTATATTGCTGAAGGGTGGCTAGAAAAATTCTATGCCTTGAACATTCAGCAATCGGATCATCAAATTGAAAATTTAAGAATTCAGGCACGTCCCAATCCGACTTTAAATGTAGGCATGAAACGTAGCAAAACCCCTAATGAAAGCAACGATACGACTTTGGCAATCGGCGTGGCTATTCCACTGAATATTTTTAACCGCCAGCAATATGCGATCCCGATGGTCCAGCAACAGCAAATATTGCTGAACCAACAGCAGCAGCGTGAGCTGAAGCAACAAATACTCAATATTGCCAACAGCATGCATCAGCTCAAAGGTTTACGTAGCCAGTTCGATGCCACAACAGCACAAGTTACTTTGGCGACCAAAGTTCAGAGCCGTACTTTACAAGGGTTTCAGGCAGGGAAACTGTCCATTACCGACGTTCAGCAAGCAACCACCCAACTGCAGAATCTTCGATTGGGTCAATTACAAATTCTACGTCAAGCTTGGCAAACTGCCCTCGCAGCTGAGGCACTCAGTATTGGCACAAGTTATGAAGAAATTAGCCGTTCGGATGCCTATACACAACTGAATAAAAAGGCAGTCGAAGCATCGCAAAATTTAATCAATGGGGGAGCACGATAAAATGAACGCCAAGCAAAACGGAAAAATATCCCAGTCTCTCATGATTGCAATTTTGATTCTGATTACGGTCTTGGTCAGTCTGGTTATTTGGTTAAGTTCAAAAAAAACTGAATCTGAGGGGCATGGTCATGATGAGGGAAATGCCGAACATTCTGATGAAGATAGTTCTGAAGAAGGACATGCTGAAGAAGGCGAAATACAACTGACCAGCCAACAAATGGTTGAACAAGGTTTAAAAGTTGCTGTTGCATCCACAGGATTGGTTGAAAAGCTGACAACCCTGCCAGGTAAATTGGTGGTGAATACCGATCAACAAGCGCATATATCGCCTAATTTTAGTGGTCATGTCGAGCAGGTCAATGTGGCTTTAGGACAGAGCGTGCAAAAAGGACAAACGCTGGCTGTACTAATCGTGCCTGAACTGATCGACCAACAGGCAAATCTGCGTATGGCACAGGTGAATCTGGATTTGGCCCGTAAAGATTACCAGCGCGAACAGCAACTCTGGTCACAGGGGATTTCTGCCAAACAGGATTACCAGCGTGCCGAAAATGCCTACCGTCAAGCGCAGATTACTGTCCAGTCCTCACAAGCACGTTTAAATGCATTAGGTGCAAGTGGCAATAACAATGGGCGTTTTCTGATTAAAGCACCGATCTCTGGGGTGATCAGTCAAAAAGATATTGTGGTCGGTGAAAATGTGCAACTGGCTAATCAGCTCTTTGTCATTGAACAGCTGAAAGATTTATGGCTTGAGTTTAATTTGCCGAATCAATTCTCAGGTCAACTGCAAGCCGGGCAAAAAATTGACTTTAAAGTGAATGATTCAGATCAAATCTATAAAGCTACTGTACAAAGCTTAACCTCTCAGGCAGATGTACAAACAGGGCGTCTGGTGGTGCGCGCAAAACTCGATGCGCAAGCTACTGAGTTGCGTTCTAATGTGTTAGTGAGAGTGTTGATTCCGGAAGCTACAGCAAAATCAGCCCTTCGGATTCAAAAGTCTGCGCTGCAAAGTATTGAAGGTGAAGACAGTATTTTCATCGTAGATTCAGAACAAAAAGGTCAAGTCCACTTAAAAGCACAGAAAGTGCAATTGGGGCAGGCTTCAAGTGATGGACAATGGCTTGAAGTGATTTCTGGGCTGACTGAAGGGCAGAAGTATATCGCTCAAGGCAGTTTCTTGTTGAAATCTGAATTAGAAAAAGACGAGGCAGGCCATGAACATTAATTCTGATCTGCCAAAACCAGAAGGTTTATTCGAACGAATCATTCAGTTTTCCATACAAAATGCGATTTGGGTGTTGCTCTTTGTCTGTACCTGGATTGCGGTCGGGGTGTATAGCTATCAGAAACTCCCGATTGATGCTGTACCCGATATTACCAATACCCAAGTCCAGATTAATACTCAAGCCAAGGGTTTTACTGCGCTTGAAGTCGAACAGCGGATTACCTATCCCATTGAAAATGCCATGGCTGGCATTCCGGATCTGGAGCTTACCCGTTCCATATCCCGTTATGGACTCTCTCAAGTCACCATTGTCTTTAAAGATGGGACTGATATTTATTGGGCCCGTCAGCAGATTAACCAACGGATACAGGAGGCGCAATCTGAGTTGCCTGCACAAATCGCACCGACGATGTCCCCCGTTTCTACGGGTCTCGGTGAGATTTATCAATGGGTACTGAAGGCAGATCCGAATGCGAAAAAGCCGGATGGAACTGCATACACGCCGATGGATTTACGTGAGATTCAGGACTGGATTGTGCGTCCTCAACTGCAACGTGTTAAGGGAGTTGCAGAGGTCAACAGTATTGGTGGTTTTGAAAAAACCTATGTGGTCTCTCCCGATTTAAACCGGATGCAGCAACTGAATATCTCATTAGAACAACTGCAACAGGCTTTAGCGCAAAATAATGAGAACCGAGGTGCAGGTTATATTGAAGACAATGGTCAGCAACTGACGGTACGTGTACCGGGTACATTCAATGGGCTTTCTGATATTGAGAACACCATGCTGGGTAGCCCAAATGGCAGCCCAATTCGGGTTGGTGATATTGCGCAAGTCTCTATTGGGCATGATTTAAGAACCGGTGGGGCAACCTATAACGGCAAAGAAACCGTTTTAGGGATTGCCATGATGGCGATGGGGGGAAATAGCCGGACTGTTTCTAAAGCTGTGGATGCCAAGCTTCAAGATATTCAGAATAGTTTGCCTAAAGGGGTAGTGATTGAAACGGTGTACGACCGTACTACCTTGGTTGAGAAGGCGATTAAAACCGTTCAGAAAAACTTGGTAGAGGGAGCAATCCTGGTCATCATCATTCTGTTCCTGTTTTTAGGGAATATCCGTGCTGCCTTGATTACTGCCTGTGTCATTCCACTCTCTATGCTGTTTACCTTAACCGGGATGGCACAGAAAAATATCAGTGCCAATCTGATGAGTTTAGGTGCACTCGATTTCGGCATCATTGTCGATGGTGCTGTGGTGATTGTCGAAAACTGTATCCGGCGTTTAGCCCATACACAGCAACTGTTAAAACGACCTCTCACACAAAGTGAACGCTTTAAGGAAGTTTTTCTGGCTGCCCGCCAAGCACGTCGTCCTCTTATTTTTGGTCAGCTTATTATTTTGGTGGTGTATTTGCCGATTTTTGCTTTAAGTGGTGTGGAAGCAAAAATGTTCCATCCGATGGCATTGACAGTGGTACTCGCCCTTGTTGCAGCCATTATTTTATCGATCACCTTTGTGCCTGCTGCTGTGGCATTGTGGGTCAAAGGCGATATTCAAGAAAAAGAAAGTCGTTGGATGTTATGGCTAAAAGCTAAATATCAGCAAACTCTTGATATTTCGTATCAATACAAAGCAGTTGTGCTGACTTTTGCACTGTGTGTATTAGTGATTACGGGATTTATCAGTACCAAACTCGGCAGTGAATTTGCACCACAGCTCAGTGAAGGAGACTTTGCGGTACAACAGTTACGTTCACCAAGTACAGGCTTAGAAGAGTCTTTACGTATTCAGGAGAATACTGAAAAACTTCTTTTAAAGAGTTTCCCTGAAATTAAGGCAGTATTTGCCAGAACGGGTACAGCCGAGGTTGCAACAGATGTCATGCCACCCAATATTTCAGATGGCTATATCATGTTAAAGCCTCGTTCAGAATGGCCAAATCCTAAAGAAAGTTTAGATGAATTACGTGGCCGTATGGTGACGTATTTAGCCACGATTCCAGGCAATAATAGTGAATTTTCACAACCGATTGAACTCCGATTTAATGAATTGATCTCAGGTGTGCGTAGTGATGTTGGTGTGAAAATCTTCGGTGATGATATGAATGTCCTCAATACTGAGGCGACTAAAATCTCCAAAATCATTCAGCAAATATCGGGTAGCAGTGCCGTGAAAGTTGAGCAGACCTCAGGTTTGCCATTACTGAATGTCGAGGTAAATAAAACTTTGGCTGCACAATATGGTTTGAGTGTGCGTTCAATTCAAGACCTTGTGGCAACCAGTATTGGTGGACAAAGCGTGGGAGAGATTTTAGAAGGCGATCGTCGTTTTGATTTTGTTATCCGTCTTGGAGAGCAAGACCGTAGTGTCGCATCTGTTTCCCAGTTACCTATTCAGCTTCCAAATGGTGGCAGTATTTTATTGTCGGATGTCGCGCAAGTCTCGACCATTGAAGGAATCAACCAAGTCAGTCGAGAAAATGGTAAACGCCGAGTTGTGGTTACAACGAATGTTGAAGGGCGTGATTTAGGGTCTTTTGTTTCTGATGTACAGACACAGCTCAAAGCATACACTTTGCCAAGTGGTTATTGGATAGAATATGGCGGTCAGTTTGAAAATTTGGCTTCAGCCAAAGCACGGATGCAAATCGTGATTCCACTGGCTTTAATCACTATCTTTATTTTACTGATGGCGGTCTTTCACAATGTCAAAGAAAGTCTATTGGTCTTTACCGGGGTACCCTTTGCCTTGACCGGTGGTGTGCTGTTCCTTTGGCTAAGGGATATTCCATTATCGATGTCAGCTGGAATTGGCTTTATTGCCTTATCTGGTGTTGCAGTCCTCAATGGACTGGTAATGCTGACCTTTATTAAGGAATTAAGGGACAAATATCCAGTGCATAAAGCCGTGTGGCAAGGGGCTATTTTGCGCTTAAGACCAGTGTTGATGACAGCTTGTGTGGCTTCACTGGGTTTTGTACCAATGGCGCTGGCAACCGGAACAGGGGCTGAGGTTCAACGGCCACTGGCAACCGTAGTGATTGGCGGGATTATCTCTTCAACATTACTAACTTTGGTGCTGTTACCCGTGCTTTATCGTTGGATAAATGAAAAGAAAGTTTCTTAATCCAATAGATTAGTCGATTTACAGCAGAGATATTGGCTGTTATCCAATATCTCTGCTCATCATAAATAGAATAAGGAAAATATTTTATGTCAGAACATCATGATCATAGCCATGCGGTTGTTACTGAAGAAAATAGTAAGAAGTTAATGGTTGCCTTAGGTTTAACGACTACTTTTTTAATAGTAGAAGTTGTCGCTGCTTTTATTACCCAAAGTTTGGCTTTGTTATCTGATGCAGCTCATATGTTTACTGATGTAGCCGCTTTAGCTATTGCTCTTGCCGCTATCAAAATTGGTAAAAAAGCCGCAGATGATAAAAGAACTTTTGGCTATCAGCGATTTGAAATTTTAGCGGCTCTGTTTAATGCGGTGATGCTTTTTGTGGTAGCAATATATATTGTATATGAAGCTTATCAACGTTTTACGAATCCTGCTGAAATTCAAAGTGTTGGAATGATGATTGTCGCGGTCATTGGTTTGGTCATAAATTTGATTTCAATGAAAATCCTTTCTGCTAGTGCTGAAGGAAGTCTAAATATAAAAGGTGCATATTTAGAAGTTCTTAGTGATGCTCTAGGATCGATAGGCGTGATTATCGGAGGAATAGTTATTTATTTTACCCAGTGGATGTGGGTTGATACCGTAATCGCTGTGTTAATTGGCTTCTGGGTCTTACCTCGAACTTGGATTTTATTAAAACAAAGTATTCATATTCTGCTTGAAGGAGTTCCTGATGAGATTGATATTGAGTCGTTAAGAAATGATTTATTGAAGCTAGAGGGCGTTGAAGGGATTCATCAGTTGAAAGTCTGGGCTATATCCTCAAGAAATATTCATTTAACTGCTCATTTGGTTGCTCCGAATAGCAATACAGATCAACTCTATCAAAAGGCCTTAGAAGTTCTAAAACATAATCATAATATTACTGAAATTACGTTACAAATAGAAAATACGAAATGTAATACATTGAACCAACATAAACACTAATTTGGACTTTAGTCTTCATATAGATGTTTTGTGTAACTTTAAAGTATACCCTAAAGTTACAATCTGGAAGTTCATGAAATTATGTATCATTTAAATGATTTTTAATCATAAGTAACATGTAACTTTAGTGTTAAAGAATTATAATTTACGAAATTGTTCATTTTTATCCAATTGGGGCGTGAAAAAGTGAAAGGCCAAAAAGTAGGGTATGTCCGGGTAAGTTCTGTCGAGCAAAACACTGGACGTCAACTTGAAGGAATTGAGGTCGACCGGATTTTTGTTGACCGTGCTTCAGGTAAAAATACTGACCGACCTAAATTTCAGGAAATGTTGAACTATGTCCGGGAAGGGGACAGGGTGATTGTACATTCAATGGATCGTTTTGCGCGAAGCCTAAAAGATTTGGTCACTGAAGTAGATAAACTGGTCAAACGAGGGATCGCCATCCAGTTTGTAAAAGAAAATATTACTTTTACAGCCGAATCCACCCCGATGGATAATTTGATGCTTCAAATGATGGGTGCTTTTGCACAGTTCGAACGTGAGATCATTTTAGAGCGGCAAAAGGAAGGAATAAAACTCGCCTCTGCTCAGGGGAAGTACAAAGGTCGGGTGCATAAACTAAAGCCTGACCAAGCTGAAGCTTTACGACAAGCATGGAAGGAGGGGAAGTATCCATCGAAAATGGCATTAGGGAAAGCTTTTGGGATTAGTCGTCAGGCGGTATACCGATATTTACAAGTTAGTGAATAGCTTATTGGGATTAGCAACTAAATTTAGTTTAACTTATAAAAATCATGAAACACTGTTCGAATTTTAAGCGTGGAACATGAATAATCAATAAAAAGCCGCTCTGCTGGTGCCCTATATTTCAGAACGGCTTGCTTTAATATAATGATATTTAAAGAGAAATATCAAGCATTACGTATAACGTGTATTATGTTAATTTTAGGAAAAGTGAAAAATAATCTACAATAGAATCTACGAAAAATTGGCCATCAATTATGCCTGATTTCTCCAGTGGAAATAATTGGATTGTGAGATCCCCCACTCAAAATCATAAATTAGAAAGAATTGAAGCATTTCTTTCCAATTATGCTTATAAACCTCACCGACATGATACTTATGCTATTGGCAGGACTCTTTCCGGAGTTCAAAACTTTCATTACAAAGGTACATTGCAACATAGCTTGCCAGGCATGACTATGGTTCTACACCCGGATGAAAAGCATGATGGTGAATCAGGAACATTAGATGGCTATCGCTATAGAATGATTTACATCGAACCAGCGATGATCCAAACCATTTTAAAGGGTAAACCTTTGCCTTTTATCAGACATGGCTTAAGTAATGATATTCGCCTGTTTAGGGCAATGGATAGCTTTCTAAATAATATAAATAATTATATGGATACCCTAGAAGAGGAAGATGCTCTATTTGATTTGGCAACTACACTGTGTGAAATTTCAGATACTTCATCTAACCAAAACAAAAAATTTGACTACAAGGCAGCAGAGAGAGCGCGTGAGTGTATTTTGGCGTATCCACATGAAAACTTAAGTTTGTCAGATTTAGAGAAACATGCTGATCGTGACCGCTGGAGCCTTTCTCGTGATTTCCGATTATTATTTGGAACTAGCCCACACCGTTATATGATCATGCGTCGCTTAGAAACAGTTAAGTTCTACCTTGCTCAAGGGGAGTCTATTGTTAATGCTGCTTTAAATGCAGGCTTTTTTGATCAGAGTCATATGACCAGACATTTTATAAAAACATTTGGTTTAACTCCCACTCAATGGAAAATGATAAATATTAAAAGATAGCCGTTCGATTTGAACGGCTAATTTGTCCTACAGCAGATTTATTCCATTAAGAAAATCTTTGAACATAAAAAGCCCTGATAAAATCAAGAGTATACCCATCAGCTTATTTAGCCGATTAAACCAGATAGGATTAGCAATTTTGTTGCCTAATACTTTTCCAACCAGAGCATAGGTGAATGGTGCGCCAACAGCACCAAGTGAAATCAGTAAAGAAACTATCAAGATCATGATTCCTGTGATTTTGGCTGCAGGGTACATAATTGTCGTAACAGGTAGAATGACGAGAATGGCTTTTGGATTTAATAACTGAATAAATAAGCCATTTAAGAATGTTAGATGGCTTTCTTGCTGTTGAGTTGTTTCTACATTCGCCCTAATCATTTTTATAGCCAAGTAGAATGTATAAATTGCACCCGCTAAAGCAATATAA
>NZ_CP094543.1:0-7295 GCF_024605785.1 Acinetobacter sp. YH16040_T
CTCAACCTAGAAGAAGAACGCCTGCAAGAACAACAGGTTCAACAGATTGACAACGCATATGATGACTTCATTCGTTGCCAGGATATTTATGCAGAATTTGCTAGTCAGTTTTACACCATTCAAAGCAATGCTGCTAATAATCAAAAACAGATTGAATCAAATCTCACCAAGACAAAACGATGGTTAGCAGAAAACAAAAGCGATTTTTACCTACGTAACGATAATTTGTTTTATGACTCTTACCATCATACTTACAGAGATATAAAAAAACCTGATTTTTATGCGACTGAAAAATCAGTAGAACAGGCAAAAAATGAGAACTGGAGAGAATACGCAACCGAGGTCGAACAACTTGCTAAAGAATACGATATTGAGAATGTCGTCAAACGCTTAGGCCAATGCTCAGAGATACTGCAAAATAATGGGATTGAACGACCAACGATAAAACCCACTTTCTGGCAAAAGCTAAAACGAGAGTACGTTCACTCTTTCGATACCCTGCATGATTTTAATGATGATATGAAACCTATCCTTGTCGAAAAACGGGCAGATGATCTCAAAATTGAACAAGAAAGAATGCAGCAAGTACGCCAAGCGGAAGTGGATCGCCAACGAAAAATTGAAAATGATCGCAGAGAAAGTGAATTTAGAGAGCAATTACGTAAAGAACGAGAGCAAAGAGAACAACGCTATGAACAAGATAGACGCGAACGAGAACATTTGGCATTTCTAAGACGGCAAGAATTGGAAAAACAGCAAAAAAATGAGCCTAAAAAACCAGAAAATGAAAATAAAAACGATTACCGACCTTGGTGAATGCTGTTTAAACGCAAAAAAATAGGGTTTTTAGCGATGTTTTGCTAAACCACAGTAGATTTATAGTTGAGTTAAGAAAAAACTCTTAAATCGCAAATGAGAGCATTTAGCGAGTGTCTACGAGCGAACTACAGGGATCTAAATTTTTTCACCTGTTTTTCCCTGATTACAGGCTCCCCTGTGTATCAAGAACTCAGAATCAGAGCATCCCGAATGGGTGCGAACTGATTACGATGGCTTTATGTCGAGCGAAGCGAGTAAAAAGCTCATGAGCGAAGCGAATTCCGAGCTGCTTTTGCTTTTTTTTAAAGTCACAACCCAATGAGCCAAAAAATTGCCCCAACGAATCGAGCGAAAGCGAGATTCAATAGAGTTTGAGCGCAGCGAAAACCAAGGGCAATTTTTCCTTGCCTGGGCTTTTAATTATTTTAAAGTTTTTAAATGCTTTTAGACTCTCTGAAAACCTTTGTTTGCAAGGCTTTCAAGGTGGATAAGACTACAATTTCTTTGTCATAAGACTACAATTTCTTTGTCATAAGACTACAATTTCTTTGTCATAAGACTACAATTTCTTTGCATTTGATTACATCGAATGCTAATGTAGTCTTAATAACACTTATAACCTATGCAGTCTTATGAAAAATGACTTAGTAGTAAAAGATAATGCCTTAATTAATGCCAGTTATAATCTCGAAGTAACCGAGCAACGGCTTATCCTTTTATCAATAATAAGAGCAAGAGAAACAGGCCAAGGGATCTCATCCGACAGTAAATTAGAAATCCATGCTTCTGATTATGCTTCTCGCTTTGATGTCACCAAAGAAGCTGCGTATAACGCTCTAAAAAATGCAGTTAATAATCTTTTTGAAAGAAAGTTCTCTTTTAAGGAAATTCATAAAGATACAAACAAAGAAATTGTAGTCAAATCCCGCTGGGTTAGCCGAATTGCATATGTTGATGACCTTGCTACATTAGAAGTTACCTTTGCACCAGATGTTGTTCCTCTTATTACAAGATTGGAAAAGCACTTTACGAGCTATCAACTTAAACAGGTTGCGCAACTAACTAGCAAATATGCTATTCGTCTATATGAGTTTCTAATTGCTTGGAGAGACGTAGGAAAAACACCTGTTATTTCTTTATCTGAGTTCAGAGAAAAATTAGGACTTGAGATGAATGAATATCAAAAAATGGTTAATTTTAAAAGTCGTGTTTTAGAACCAGCCATAAAGCAAATCAATGAGCTGACTGATATACATGTAAAATACGAACAGTACAAAACAGGAAGATCTATCTCAGGCTTATCATTCACTTTTAAGCATAAAAAAATTGATTCGATACCTTCAGAAAGAGATCCAAACACGGTAGATCTCTTTACCCAAATGACCGATGCACAACGCCACATGTTTGCCAATAAACTTTCAGAGCTACCGGAAATGGGTCGGTATTCCCAGGGAACTGAAAGCTATCCACAATTTGCTATTCGTATTGCTGAGATGCTTCACGATCCTGAAAAAATCAAAGAACTATATCCATACCTAAAAAAAGTGGGATATATGCCATTAAATAAAAGGATTTAGTAAATGGCTAAATTATCACTAAGTGAAGTATCTAACCGCTTTAACGTCAGTCGTTCTACGCTATATAGGGCCATAAAAGAAGGGCGTATATCTCGAAGCGCTGATGGTCTTTTTGATATTGCAGAAGTCATCCGATGCTTTGGAGAGCCGATCAAAAAGCATGAACAAAAACAAGAAGTGGATCAGTCTAAAGATGATGCTGATTTACGTCAGCTTGTTGATTTTATGAAAAAGGAAATTGAGTCATACAAAGATCGTGAGAAACGCTATTTAGATCAAATAGACCGCTTTCAATTGCTATTAGGGCATAAAGAGTCTGAAGAAAAAATGTCTCATGATACACCAGTGACACATTCCAATGATGCACCATGCGACAACAATAATGGAATAAGTGAAACTATTGATAATAATAGAGATAGTGAAATTAAAACATCCCATGAGACATTGGTGACACGCCCTAATGAAACACCAAAACACGTACCAAATACGCATTATGAGACAAAGAAAAAACGTGGCTTATTTGGCCGTGTACTGAATGCTGTTTTTGATAATGACTAAGGGAGAAAGATCATGCCGAAACTGAAAGACATTGCCCTAGGCATTATTGTGGCCCCACTGTTGATCCCGATCATGCTGATCGCATCGTACCAGGATAAAAAGGAGCTGAAAAAAGAGCTGGATAAACGCCAAAAAGAAAAAGACCAGGCATCCTGATTATTCAATTGAGCTAATCAAAAGTGTGAAACATTGATTAAATAGTAGGCGTGGAACGTGAAAAATCATAAAAAAAGCCCGGTCATGGAAACTCGGGCTATCAACTATAAACTACAGCGTTGAATTATAAGGATAATTATAACGCATTTCGTATAATTGGTATTATGTTAATTTTAGAAATATTAAAAATAAAATTTTAAAAGGAATGCAGATGGATCTTTATCATAGAAGAGTACTTTTAATTGGAGCACTTTTATTATTTTTTTTATTTTTAATTTTTAAAATTTTATTTTCTATCTTTGTATCAAAAATGGTAGATAAACAATATGAACAGGGAAACTTTAAAGTTGGAGAAATGTGTTATCTAGGTTATAAGCCCCATTCAAGAAAATCTACAGGAGCATATATCTCGATAGATAGTTATTATTTTTTAGTTGATGGTTTAAAGAGCCAGAACTTAGTTAGACCCTATTTTCCATTTAAGAAGCAATTTCCAAATTTTATAAAAAAAATGGATAGAACAAAATGTTATAAAGCTGAATATATAGAAGTAAATATTTTATTCTACAAGCAGAGAATGATATATCAATTAATTGATTTTAATGACTTTGTTTTGCAGATTCATGATGAATACCCTATAACTTCTAAATGAATAATTCTATGAGTCGAGCCTTTTATCATCGATTTAACATAATGGCGGTTATACGAAACTTAGATGTAAGCCCAAAGTAGAAATGTCCGGTTTCTCCAAAGTAAAAATGTCCGCTTTTAGAATATGCACTTTTGCAATTTTCTTATGTTCTTAAAAAAAATAGTTCTAATTAGTACAATAATAACTAGTAGTCTTGCTCTTGCATATGATCCTACAACGCCTTCATATTATTTAACGAAAGAATTGTGATGTGTGCAGAATATTATGCAGACTGTATTGATGTCTATGGGTCTGCTGGTAGCGGTGGAATGTCAGAGTGTGGAAACTCTTTAAATACATGCATCACTACAGGTGATTGGAATCCACCAAATCTTCCTGTACCATCATCGGATAGATTATTAAACCTTTTTAGTTCAGAAACTAGAGAAGCTACAACAAGATATACCACGGCCTAATAAATCAGGATCTCAATGTAATATGATTGGGATCCTTACCAACATATATAGAAGAGAAAAATGGATCAATTAAAAAAAATAAATGATGATTTGTATCAAGCTGCAATATTATTAGACAGTATTCCTAGTAAGATTCAATCAGATCCATCACTAGAAAATAGAGAAAATATCTTACTGATAGGAAAAGCTCTCAGTCATATTTTTGAACTCCAAAATAATATTTATAAAATTCGCCCTGATTTAAAAAATAATAATCAGTAATAACAGTTATTTATAGTATTTTTTAAGAAAGATAGCGGCTCATTTGAGAATATAAAAGTAATATTCTATTTGTAATAGTTTCTCTGAAATTAACATAATACGGATTATACGAACTAGCCACGTAATGCAACTTGCATTACAATATTCCTATGCATTCAATAAATGGGAAAAATAATGGCTACTGTTAACTTCAGGGTCGATGAAGCCCTTAAAGAAAAATCTTATTCAGTTCTAAGAGAACAAGGTATTGCACCTACTGAGTTTTTTACAAATGTCCTTGAATACATTGCAGCGACTGGGAAACTCCCTGTACAAAAAGCCTTACTCTCAGAAGAGGATACCGAGCTATTAGCGATTGTTCGTAAACGTATTAATGATCCTAAAGAAATGTTTGAGGAAATTACTTTAGATGACTTATAAGCTTTTACGTCATAAGGACTTCACAGCTGAATGGGAAAAGCTTCCTAGTGCTATAAGAGATCAATTTAAGAAAAAACTTGCCAAGGTCATAGAGCAGCCACATATTCCAAAGAATATGCTTAGAGGTGATCTTGCAGGTTGCTACAAAATTAAATTATTAAAGGCTGGAGTCCGACTAGTTTATCAAGTTAAAGATGATCAGGTAGTTATCTTGCTCATTACGGTTGGGAAACGAGCTGACAGCATAGTTTATGACGAAGCGAAAAAGCGCATTAAAGACTAAAAATGGGAGCTTAGAGCTCCCATTTTTGACTTCGCATAACGTGTATTATGTTAATTTTAGAAATAAGTCACCTATAAATTTTGCTTTTATATAAACGACTAAATTAGGTCTATTAGTAATACTCCCTAATAATTCATAATCATAATTCGTCTTTTTAATAGATACATTTAAAGTTTCATTTATAGCTTTTTCTATACTATTATCATGTTGTTTTATAATAACTTTCGATTTTTGATTAATGATTTCACCTTGAAAGGAAAATGCATAGTTTCCACCATTTATTATATTATTTTGTACTACAAAAACTCCATTACCAAAATCATTAAAATTATCTTGAAATTCAAGGAAGTAAATACCATCTCGCATTCTTAAAATACCAGTTCAACAAAGTGAGTGTTTTATATATTTTACGCCAATTTCAACTTTAAATAAGCTTTTAGTTGTTCAAACAAATTGAGCTACCTCTCCTGTAATACAAACATTAGCATTTCATAGTAGTTAACCTTTATTTAACATAAAATCTCTTATATGAAATTTAGAACTTATCCCTTAAAAAGATCATTAAAAAGCTCTTTATCTTTCTGTCTATTTTCTTCTGTCTTACTTTCCGCACTTAAAAACTGCTCAAAATCAGCCCATTGATGTTTAAAAGATTCATCATTCTTAAATTTATTCAAAACCCAAGCGCCAAGCAAAATTTTCCGTCTAGTTTCATTTTTCCGTTCTTGAGCTTTGGCTTCACTTAAAAGTTTTTGCTGCTTAAGTTTAAGCTCATTCTGTTTCTGTTTTGCCTGTTCTAAGATCTGCTCTTGTTCTTTTTTCAAATACTCAATTTGCTCTTGTAGAGATAACTTCTTCTGCTGTGCTTTAGTGAGCTTCTTTAAAACTGCATCTTTCTTTTCTTGAATATCTGACATAGTATTAAACCGTGATGATCAATAATCAAACATCATCATAGAGTCAAAAAACAAAGCGAGCAATATCAAACGTAGCGAAGCGGAGTTTTCCCGGAATGAAATGAAGGGCGCACTTACCCACTTTTATCATTTCATTCAAAAGTGGACGTTGCGACAGGGGAAACCCCTGTACCCCATGACCTCGCTTTAGCATGGTCAGCAACTTTTTCAAAGTTGCAAAAATCAAAACCACGGTATGCAGAAATTTAGGTTTTTAAAGTGGCAATTTTTCATTTGAATGAAAGCAACATCTCACGAAGTGACGGACGTTCAGCCGTTGCTTGTGCTGCTTATCGTGCCTGTGAAAAATTAGAGGATCTGACTTTTGGAAAGACTCAGGACTACACTAAAAAAAAGGGACTTGAATACAAAAATATTTATGCACCAGAACATACCAATACAAAACTTTTAGACCGTCAAACACTTTGGAATACAGTAGAAAAAAAAGAATTCAATGCCAATGGCTCAATGAAAGCCAATGCACGACTCGCCAAAGAATATATCTGTGCTTTACCACATGAATTAACAGATGCAGAACGCATAAAAATCGTTGATGACTTTTGCCGAGACTTTGTGAACAAGCACAATGTTATTGTCGATGCCTGCATCCATGCACCACATGAACATAACGATGAAACCAATAATAAAAACTATCACGTACACATCATGTTCACGACCAGACTCATCAATGAAAAAGGCGAATTAGGAAAGAAACAAAGAATCTTCAACGACCATGGTCCCGAGATCCTGAAGGACAGCCGAGCAACTTTTGCCAATGTTGTAAACACAGTATTGGAAAATGCTGGACTAGATGAACGCATCGACCACCGGAGTTACAAGGATCAGGGCTTAGACTTTCTTGAACCCACCCATCATGAAGGGCATGAAGCTACAGCACTTCGCAGACAATATGATGAGGAACAAAAAAGACCGCTTGACGAACGTAACACTGAAATTGTGCTACCAAGAATTGCACTTGAAAATGAAGCCATCAAAGCCAAAAATTTAGATGCTGCACGAGAATACCAACAGATCATCAAGGGCCTTGATCAAGAAATTATTGTTCCAAGTCGATTAGAAGATCAGATTACCCAACTAGAGAACGAACTTCAGTTAACCGAAGCAGAAGAAAAAGAGCTTTTAGCAGAATTAGAACAT
>NZ_CP094544.1:0-7236 GCF_024605785.1 Acinetobacter sp. YH16040_T
TCGTTGTTTAACAGTGATGTTCGGTTCGTCAAGTTTTGCAAAAGACTTTTTAGGCTGGAGCAGCTGATTTTCTTCTGTCCATTTATTTAAATGATCAGAATATCTCTCTTTTTTTTCTATTTCACTAAGACCAGAAATATGCTTTTGGATGTCTAGTTGGGTGTTGTGTTGGTCGATCAGGTCATTTATTTGATTGATCCATTTTGTTTTAAAAAATAAAGGCTCTTTTTTGCGTAGTTCTGATATTGCAGAACTCATCGTGTCTAATTTTGTTGTTAATTTTGATAATTCTTCATTTTGGAATTCATAAAGTTTCTGAGAAGTTTTTTCTGAATACTCAGCTTGAGAGTATTGAAACTGAAGCTCACTTCGTACTTTTTGAACAAGATCCTCAGATACTTTGATGTTTTCATCCAGTGCGATGACCTTTTTGATTTTTAAATTACGTAGCTTAATTTCATCATTTTTCAGACTAATTTCTGTAAATATCCCTCGTCTCCGGAGGTATGTCGCTTGAGGACCTTCGTGCTGAGTTGCTTCTAGGTCACTTTCCTGGTCTTCATAACTTCTGTGATCGACACGTTCATCAAATCCATTTTGTTCCAGGTGATGATTGCATAACTCTGCAAATGATTCTCTCCAGTGGCTTACAGTTTCTGTGCCATTGTCACGACTGAAGTCCCTATATTTTTTTGCTGAAAAGCCACCCTGCTCATTAATACTTCGGGTTGTGAACATGATGTGTGCATGGTAGTTGCGTTCATCACTTCCACTGTCTGTATGAGGTGCATGAATAGCAGCATCAACGATGACACCGTATTTTTTAACGAGGTTTCGGCAAAGTTCATTGAGCATATTTTCACGCTGTTCAGCGTTTAACTCACTGGGAAATGCAATCTCAAACTCTCTTGCAAGTAATGCATCTTTTCTACGTTCAACCTTTTCGACTTCATTCCAAAGTGTTTGGCGCTTGAGTAACTCAGTATTTGTATTTTCAGGTGCATAGATTTTTGTAAATTCGACACCAGTTTTTCTTGTGTAGTCTTGTTCTTTTCCATAAAAATCGCATACCAATTTTTCACTTGAACGATATGCAGCACAAGCAACGGCCGATCGTCCATTACCTCTACTAATCGTTTTAACTGAAAAATGATATATCGCCATTTTGCTTTTGCTCTTTATTTCGATTTATCGAAATTACCAACATGTATATGTTGGTCAGGGGATTACAAAGGGGATTTACCCCTTGTCGCACCATTGGATGAAATCCAATGGCTAAGTGCGCCCTTCGGGAAAACCACGATAGCATGGGCTGTCTTGAATTTCAATTCAAACAGACCTATGCTTGAGGGGGATTCCTTGAGATGGTGATGGTATGAGTGTTGAAACTTTAGAGCAAAAAATTGCAAAGCAAGAAGAACGATTAAGACAACTAAAAGCACAAAAACAAGCTATTGCTGCTCGTGAAAAAAAGAAAGTTTCTGATCAGCAACGTAAAGATGATACGAGACGTAAAATTCTACTGGGAGCTTGGGCTTTAAATAAATTAAAAAATGATGAATCGTTTAAACAGCAATTAGCCGATTTTGAGCAATTTTTAAATACGGAAAATAAGACCGAAGAAAATAAGCAGAAAGATAAAGATCTTTTTAATGGATTTATTTGGGATAAGACCTAAATTTCGCATAAGAAATTTTATGTTAAATGATTGTTAGAAATGCCCCTTGATCGAGGCATTTTCTATAAAGAATACTAAAAACTAATTAAAGCCAACCAAGTTTCAAAACAAGGCAGTTCTCAGCAATCATATTTTTAAATTATATAACTCCCAACTGAGCTTTTGCTCCAACGATAAGGCTTTCATTTTGAGTTTCTAAGGCAAATAAACCATACATCAAAGGAGAGGCCGCTGCTCTTTCTAAAGTCTGTTCATATAGTTTATTCCAAACTTTACCCCCTAGTTTTTCATACTCGATGATTAGAGTTTTGAGGCTTTCTTCTCCAAACAAAGTTACATGCCCAGCAAAATCAATCGCTGGGTCATCTATATGGGCTGTTGACCAATCAATAACGCCTGAAACAGCTCCA
This sequence comes from Acinetobacter sp. YH16040_T, assembly GCF_024605785.1. Lineage (NCBI taxonomy): Bacteria > Pseudomonadati > Pseudomonadota > Gammaproteobacteria > Moraxellales > Moraxellaceae > Acinetobacter > Acinetobacter sp. YH16040_T. The sequence goes on from NZ_CP094544.1 coordinate 2,089, forward strand.
TCCTTTGAAGCTAGTACATGCCCAGCATATAAATCGCCATGTATAAATTGGGTGAAATCTGCCCATAGAACATCATTATCCAACCATTTTCTGTAGCGGGTTTCCAATTGCTCACTTATACCAATTTCAGATTTTACTAACTGCAAATTGTTTGCTATTTCAGGTCTTAAATCTGAAGGTTTCATAATTTTCAAATCATTTTCCCGAACTTCTTTTTCAGGAATACTATGGATTTCAAATAAGGTTTTTGCCAAAGATGTTATGTATTTCGGGCTATCTTTGTCCATATTCCAAATTATTTCATAGGTTTCAGCATCCAAATTTAAAACAGGATTATCTTTAAGTATGGGATAAGCCACTAATTCTGTAGATGAAATTCTCCAATCAGGAACCTCTACAGAAAGATGTTTTTTTACCAATTCTAAAATGCGTTTTTCTTTCTTGATTTGTTCCCTCATGCCATCACGACGAGGAATACGCAGCAACCATTGTTGCCCCTTTGTATCAAGAGCAAAAACGACCTTAAAATCAATGCCCATTTCATTGAAATTCATTTTGTCCGTAAGCAACAAGCCGTGTGCTTCAGCAAGTGATTGAATATCTTGAATTGTCATTTTTAATTTCCTTTAAAGAGTTCAATAATTAATGTTCGGATTAGATTGGCTATCATTAACAATCTCTCTCAAAAGTCTTGATGATTTTGTGGTCTTTGATCTCGTAGATAATGTCAGCAATATTATCGACCAATTGCTTGTCATGAGATACGAAGATAATAGTTCCTGCATAGGACTTCATCATTGTTTCTAATGCGGCAATACTTTTTAGGTCAAGATAGTTTCCTGGTTCATCCATAAGCAAAATATTATATTTTCCTAAAAGCATTTTGGATAAAAGCAGTTTGATGATTTCACCTCCCGATAAGTCGGATAAGTTTTTTTGAATATCATTCGCTCCGATCCCCATTGAAGCCAATACTGCACGAATTTCCGCAACTGTGTACTCGCACTCTTCCTGCATAAAGGAGAGCACAGATTTATGCGTGTTAAATTTATATCCTGTTTGTGTAAAGTAGCCAATTTCAGCTTTTGGAGATATGGTTAATCCATCAGCACGTTCTGATATCATTTTTAACAAGGACGTTTTCCCTGTTCCATTCGATCCAGTTATAGCGACTTTAGCGCCAAGCGGTATTATAAAGTTAGCGTCATCAAAGATAGTACGGCTACCAAATTTTAAGCTCAGACCATCTGCCGTAATCGGGAACTTATTGTGCAGTTCTAGGGCTGAACTTTGACGAAAACGAATAGAACGCAAATGCTCTGGTGCTTGAATATCTTCTAATGCAGCCAAACGCTTTTCCATACTCTTAGCTGCCTGATACAGTTTTCTTTGCTTGGTGCCAGTCATTTTTGCATGCCCAAGTCGTCCAGCACTTTCGGTAGAGTTTTTGGATTTTTCTCCTTTTTTCTTATTGTCTAATCGATTAGCTTGCTGGCGTTTTTCTTGCACAGCAGATTCTAATCGCTCCCGTTCCTTCATCATCAGCTCATATTCTACGGCTTGGTGTTGTCGCTCTTCTTCTTTTTGACGCAAGTAATCCGAGTAACCACCCCAATATTCCGTAATTTTACCGTCTTTTAACTCCCATATCTTGTCTACAACCATATCAAGAAAATATCGGTCATGACTGATAACAAGTAATGCTCCATCAAATGCTTTAAGTTGACCAATAAGTAGATCTATTCCATTGAGATCAAGGTGGCTGGTTGGTTCATCCGCTAGAATGCCATGTACTTGTTGGGAAAATGCGGCAGCAATTTTTGCACGAGTTTCCTCTCCGCCACTCATTGTGTCGTTTTGTACATTGGAAACACCAAGGCGAGATAACATTGCCCGGTCTTCGACCGTTTCTATTTCGATTCCGCCCAGTTGGCTGATATGTGCAAAATCACCAAAACGCTGTAATGTCGCTTCGGCTAAAACAATTTCGCCATTAAGTACTTTGAGTAAACTACTCTTTCCTGCTCCGTTATCACCCACAAGACCAATACGGTCATAAGAGTGAATTTCCAATTCATCAATATCCAAAACATCACGCCCAGCATAATCCAAGCGTATGTTTCTCGCTTTAATAATTAAACTCATTTTTATTTACTCCTGTTTAGCTCTTGAAATTTTTTATGCAGCAAACAGGATTTAGGTGAAAACAAAAGCTAGCATCACAGTGTCCTCCCAAAAAAAAAGCTATTCATCCACAGGGTGGACAAATAGCTAGTCAATTAAGTTATAACTGGAAACTATGCACTAAAAGCATACTTATAAATTAAGCATACTTTTACTTTATATATCCGCATATATTCTTAAAGACACAACAAAAGCCCACCATTATAAAATAGTGTCACTATGCAAATAGTTGTGTCTTAACGAATGCGGATAGAATGCATAAACTTACCTAAAAAATAAAATTCAGTTTTATGATAACTTTACTGTTAAAAGAAGTCTAGACAACCTTGTTTTATGCTTGGATATAAGGCTTATTTTAAAATAATAGTAGTGAAGATTTTCTAAAATTAACATAATACACCTTATACGAAATACTGTTTTTTATTCGATATAAATCATAAACTTATACTAAGACGTTCCAGGGTTCAGCGCACTGGAACGGCTTTTTTGTGACTATTCACGTTCCACGCCTATTCTTTGATCAATGTTTCACGGTTTTAATTAAATAAACTGAATAATTCAATCTGCACGATTTAAGCGATTATCTTGAATAAGATCATCCAATTTATCTTCTAAATCTTCAATCTTATATTTGAGCGATAAAATAGAATTTTTTAAACGCTCATTTTCAGGAGCATCAGGATTTTTTAATTGATTAAAAATTTCTAATAATTCGTTGCGATTAGTGCTTAACCTTTCAATGTCACTTTCAATAGCCATTCTTGGTGTCCACAGAGCAAGTAAACTTTGCTCATAGTCTTTGAGTTCTTGATGGCTCATTGCATCTAATTCAGCTCTAGTTTTCATGGTTTAAAATCCGTCTTGCTATGAAGAGCTTTAAAAATCCGCTTTGCTGTTTCCTCTCTTACACTTTTCGGATCTCGTAAGATGCCACTAATCCAAAGGGCAAAACTAGGATAGTCCTGGAAGTTACTTAGGTCTGATAGCTCAGAAAGTTTAGATAAAATAGCACTGTACTTGTTAATTTGAGCATCAGACAGGTTGCAGAATATATCTATTGTTTTTGGATCTCGCTCAGGAGCTATTAATTTTGGCTTAGATTTTTCTTTCACAGTGAACTTAAAGCCGACAACAGAACGTCCTTTTTTAACTGGACTATAGTCAACTGTTACATCGGTAAATTCATTAATTTCATCTAATGAGCTCTTCAAAACTCTTCGTTTTAAGTTCCTCAAATCTCTATAAGATTCTGGTAAACCAAACTCTGTAAACATTTCATCTAGCGTTAATTCAAAGCCATTTTTTGCCTGATTTTTTTTCGCTAAATGGTAAAAGTCTATTGAGTAGTCTTTTTTTAATTTTAGAACTACATCTTTTTTATAACGAGTGTATGGATTGTATTTATCTAAAATTTTCAACATCACCAAAACAATAGATGTAAACCTTAAAGATATCCCTGCATCTTCATAAGTAGCATCAATTACCCAGTTAGAGTAGACCTTTTTCCCCCTATCATTAACGTATGAAAAGGACCGATCTACTAGTTTTTTTGACGCATTTTCAATTTGTTTATAAGCAGAATTGACTTTGATACCACAGTCATCAGCAAATTGTTGAGCAGATATTAAGATTTGATCTTGTTCACTTGCATCGATATTTCTAGCAATCGGAGAAGCCATAATTAAAATTCTTTTTTCATCTACAGACATGCTTTTAAAGCATTCAGTAACTTTGTTTTGAATAGCCATTGTTGTTACTGGATAAGATTTATCATAACTATTTTCTTTATTCATTCAGATATCAAACCTTATAAAAAATGAACATGATTTTTGTACCCTTATGAGAAAACAATGTACACCAATAAACATAAGGGTACAATAATTTATTTGTACCCTTTATCATGCTATTTGTACCCTTTAATCATGCTATTTGTACCCTTTTAAACGATAAAATCATGCTATTTGTACCCTTTATCATGCTATTTGTACCCTTTTAACGCTTGAAACTATTGCTGCATAAGGTTTTCAGAGGGTCTAAAAGCTTTTAAAAGCTTTTTAAAAGAATAAAAGGGAATTTATTTCCAAAGTGAGTTATTAAAACTGCCCTTGGTACTCGCTAAAGCTCGTACTCTATTGAAGCTCGTTTCACTCGCTTCGTGGGGGCAGTTTTTTGCATATATGATCAAGGATTCAAAAAGCAAAACATGAATAATGCATTCGCTATGCTCATGCTTTTTGACGAGCAAAAGCATCAATACTTCGCTCGTAGACACTCGCTAATCACTGTCCCCAGTAATTCAATAAAAAACGGTTTTTCAGAGGGGGAATAAGCAACCTTTCGTTGTGTCGCTCGTAGACACTCGCTAAAAGGCTCTCATTTGCGTTCTAAGCGATTTTATTTTTATCAACTATAGTTTTACTGTATTTCTATCAAAAGTCGCTAAAACCCCCGTTTTTTTGCGCTTAAATGGGATTGCTAAGGCGTGTAGTCATGGTTATTGTCATTTTCTGGCTTTTTAGGCTCATTTCTCTGCTGTTTTTCTTGTTCTTGGCGTCTTAAAAATGCCAAATGTTCTTGTTGCTCTCGTTCTTGTGCATAGCGTTGTTCTTGTTGCTCTCGTTCTTTAAGTAACTGCTGTTCTCTAGATTCACGATCTTTTCGGTCGTTTTCGAGCTGTATTGCTATTTTTTGGGAAAACTCTTGCTGCGCTTCGGTCTCAATTTTTTTTGTAAAAGCCGCATGCAATTCTTGGATTTTTAGATCTTCCATTTCTTCTGCATATAGTCGCTTTTGTTTTTCACCATTTTGAGGACTAAAGTATTTATTTCCATAGTTATCTTCTTCAAATATATAACTATTTATGATCTCCAGTCTTTGATCGCGTACATACTCTTGATACTCAGTTTCTCTGCGTGATATTTCAGAAATTTGATGATCTATATTTGAAATTTGATCATTAAGTTT